>JAJDDJ010000001.1 GCA_029260395.1 Phycisphaerales bacterium
GACGTGCCGCCCGGAGCCGACGGCGTCTCACGCGGGGGACGGATCAGCATCCGAGCTGACCTTGAACCGGCCAACGAGTTCTCAGTCATCGTCCATGAACTCGCACACGAGCTGCTGCATCGTGGCGACCAGCGACCCGCCAGCAAGACCGTGCGGGAGACCGAGGCAGAAGCCGTCGCCTTCGTCGTCTGTCAGGCCATCGGGCTGGAGACAGGCTCGGCCGCGAGCGACTACATCCAGCTCTACAACGGCAAGGCTGAGACCCTCGCCGAATCTCTGGATCGAATCCAGCACGTTGCAGCAGACATCATCAAGGCTCTTCAGACTTCGGAGAACGTAGTTTCAGAACACTGCTAGTGCTTCGAGATCAGAGGCTACCCCGGACATCTCGTAGACCCTGGGCATCTGCAGGGGCTACGAGTGAACTCGCGGAGAACCGGCTAGGAACGGAGGAAAACAGTCTCGGAAACTAATCCGCAATCGTGTGTTCGCAAACCAATGTGTGTCTCTTGGACGCTGATTCAGTGGTGTTTGTGCCAAGAGATCCATTCGAGAATGGTGAACAAACCGGCCACGCCATCCGCCAGAAGCAAGTGCATGTTCAGATGGACGTGCCCGTGAGCGCGGATCGATCCGAGGATTCCTGACACAGTGAACACAACTAGCACACTCAAAGCGACGGTCAGCCCAAGGGCGAGCCGCAGGCTAGGCTTTGGCAGCGCAGACGGAGATCTCCGCCCGTACGATGGTCCTTGCGACGCACGTTGTCGATTCCGTTTTTTTCTCTTTGTGCGTGACATCAGAGCAACGCCCTCATTCAGATCATCACATCCGTGCTCGATTCGCCGGTGCGGATACGTGTCACGGAGTTCACATCATGAACAGCGATCTTTCCGTCGCCCGGCTTACCGGTTGCTGCGTGATCCTGAATAATCTGCACCACATCCGCGGCATGGCCCGCTTCGACAATGCATTCGATCTTGACCATCTCCACCGTCCCAAAGCTGCTCGGTTGTGATGGATTTCGACTTGCAACCTTTCCAAATCCTCGAACTTCCGACACAGTGACGCCTGGAAAGTCAGGATGTTCGTGCATGGCTTGAAGCACCGCATTGAGCATATTGGGACGAATAAAAGCCTTGATCTCTTTCATCGGTACATCTCTTTTCGGTTAGATGACTACTTCTTGTTTCCGCCCACCGAACCAGAGGTAGAGTGTCGGAAGCACGAACAAAGTAAGCACGGTCGAACTGATGAGCCCGCCGATGACAACAGTAGCTAGAGGGCGCTGAACTTCGGCCCCCATCCCTGTGTTCAAAGCCATCGGCACAAAGCCGAGACTGGCTACTAACGCGGTCATCAAGACCGGTCGGAGACGGGAGAGACTGCCCTCGACAACGGCATCTCGCATTGTCTTGCCTTCATCGCGAAGCTGGTTGATGAACGTGATCATCACCACGCCATTGAGTACCGCGACGCCTGAGAGAGCAATAAAGCCCACACCCGCGCTGATGCTGAACGGCATGCCCCGTAGCCAGAGGGCGATGATGCCTCCGGTGAGCGCGAGCGGCACCCCGGTATAGACCAAAATCGCGTGCCGCGCATTGCCGAAGGCGGTGAACAGCATGATGAAGATGAGCGACAACGCGAGCGGAACGACGATCAACAGTCGTTGTCTCGCGCGGGCGAGGTTCTCGAACTGTCCGCCCCAGGTGATGTAGTAGCCATCCGGCAGAGTGACCTCCGCGTCAAGCCGCTCTTGTGCCTCCGCGACGAAGGAGCCCATATCACGCCCGCGGATATTCGCTTGTACGACCAGGCGACGCTTGGCGTTCTCCCGGCTGATTTGATTAGGGCCCTCGGCGACATCGACCCGAGCCACCGCTTCGAGCGGAATGTACCGGATGTCAGCACCCATTCCAGGCATACTGGTATCAGCAGAGGCAAGCTGGACGCCTTCGCCCACAGGCAAAGGGATAGGGAGGTGCCTCACAAAATCGACCTCGCCTCGCAAGTTCTCCGGCAGTCGAACAACAATCGGAAAGCGTCTGTCGCCGTCATACAAGGTTCCAGCTTCCTCGCCACCGAAAGCAATAGATACGACCTCTTGAACATCGCTGACATTGAGGCCGTAACGAGAAATCTTCTCTCGATCGATGTCGATGGTGAGCACACTGAGGCCGGAGACCTGCTCAACCTTGACATCGGACGCACCTGGAATGGTCTGCATCACCGCGGCGATCTCGTTGCCCGACTTCAGCAATAAGTCGAGATCATCCCCGAAGATCTTTACGGCCAGATCACTTCGCACGCCACTGATCAGCTCGTTGAAGCGCAATTCGATGGGCTGCGAAATCTCGTAGTTCTGACCGGGGATCGAGCCAAGGAACTCCTCGATCTCCTCGGCCAGTTCCTCTTGTGTGGATGCTCGTGTCCACTCCTCACGCGGATGCAGCATGAGGTAGGTATCACTGACATTCGGCCCCATCGGGTCGGTGGCGACCTCGGCGGTCCCCGTCCGGGCGAAGATGCTGGCGATCTCATCGGGGAACTCGTCGCGGAGCGATCGTTCGAGGTCTTTCTGCATCTCAACACTCGTCGTGATTCCGATGCTGGGGATCCGAGCTGGCTGCACGGCGAGAGCTCCCTCACCAAGCTTGGGCACAAACTCGCTGCCAAGTCTGCTGGCAACCAGGCCCGAAACCAGAAGCAGAAGAACGGCGAATCCCACGGTGAGCCATCGAAGTCTGAGCGCAGTATTCAGTGACGGGCGATATGCCGCTTTGGTCCATCGGATGAGGAAGCTTTCCTTCTCGGAGAACTTGCCCCGAAGGAGGAGAGCGCAGGCTGCCGGGATGAAGGTAAACGTCAGGATCAGGGCACCGGCGAGCGCGAGCAGCACAACGCCAGCCATTGGGCGGAACATCTTGCCCTCGATTCCCGTGAGCGTGAGGATCGGCAGGTACACGATCATGATGATGAGGATGCCGAAGAGTGTTGGTTTGGCGACCTGTTTGCCGGCCTCGCCGATGATCGACAGCCGTTCGTCGTTGGTGAGCCGCCGCTTCTTGTGCTCTTGCTCTTCCGAGGCGCGCCTCACGATGTTCTCGACAAAAACCACGGCACCATCCACGATGATCCCGAAGTCGATTGCACCGAGGCTGAGAAGGTTCGCGCTGACCTTGTTCTCCACCATGCCGGTGATTGCGAACAGCATCGACAGCGGAATAGCACAAGCGACGATGACTGCTGCACGCAGATTGCCGAGCAGCAGTAGCAGTACAACAATGACGAGAACGGCGCCCTCGAAGAGGTTCTTCTCAATCGTGTGAAGAGTTGCGTCTACGAGGTAGGTCCGGTTGTAGAGCGTCTTGACTGTAACGTTCTCGGGCAGCGTCTTCTGGATTTGCTCCATCCGTGAATGAACATCCTCGGAGACTGTCCGGCTATTGGCTCCGAGCAACATCATGGCTGTGCCGATGACAACCTCCTGGCCGTCGTGTGTGGCGGCACCCGTGCGCAGCTCGTCACCAACGCCAACCTCCGCCACATCACGGATATGGACCGGAACTCCGTCATCGCTCTTGACAATGATGTTGCGGATGTCTTCCACGTCCCGGATCAGGCCCGTAGCCCGAACGAGATACGCTTCTCCGGCGTGCTCGATGTAGCCACCGCCCGCGTTGGCGTTGTTCTCCGCGATGGCCTGCATGATGTCACGGAAGGACAAGCCAAAGGCCATGAGCTTCGCCGGGTCGGGAGTCACATGAAACTGTTCTTCGTATGCGCCGATGCTGTTGACCTCGGTGACGCCGGGCACAGTGCGAAGCTGCGGGCGGATAACCCAATCCTGGACTGTTCGCAGATCCTGGGGCGAATATTCGCTCCCGTCTGGTTTCGGTCCGGTGGCCTCGACTGACCACATGTAGATCTCGCCCAGTCCCGTTGAGATCGGTCCCATCTGTGGTTCGGCCAGTCCGGGCGGGAGCGAGCCTCGTGCTTCGGTCAGGCGCTCGCCGACGAGTTGCCTTGCCCAGAAAATGTCCGTGCCTTCCTCGAATACCACCGTGACCTGTGACAGTCCGTAGCGAGAGATCGAGCGGACGTAGTCGATGTTCGGTAGCCCACCCATCGACCATTCGATCGGGAATGTGACCTGCTGCTCGATCTCGACCGGGGACAAAGCCGGCACATTGGTGTTGATTTGCACTTGTACATTCGTGATGTCCGGCACGGCGTCGATGGGTAGGCGTGTAAAGCTGTACACACCGACGCCAACAAGGGCGAGTGTCGCGAGCAGGACCAACGTCCGCTGGCGGATCGAAAAATCGATAAGTTTGCCAAGCATATGTTGCTCCTTAGTGCTCGTGGCCGGCTGCGCTTTTTCCGAGCTCGGCCTTCATGAGGAAACTGTTACGGACAACGACCAGAGCCCCGATCGCGATGTCTTCTCCAAGTAGCTCGACGGATACGTCATTTCGGCGTCCCAGTTGGACCGCGACTGGCTCGACGCCATCAGCGTCTTGCACGAAGACCACTTCTTGCCCCTCGAATGTCTGGATCGCGTCCAAGGGGACAACGCGTGCAACAGGTGTCTGCCCTGTTTCCACTCGGGCCGTGACAAACTCGCCCGGCTTCCAAGCCCGGTCCTGATTGTCAATAACAACACGTGCCGAGACCGTCCGGGTTGACTCCGATACAACCGCACTGACATAATCAACCACGCCGGTGGTGGTTCGATCCCCGGCGTGAACTACTACCTGAAGTCCCTCGGTAATTTGTCCCGCGTATTGGCTATAGACTGAAATATTCAGCCAAACCGTGTCGAGGTTTGCGATGGTGTAAACCGCTTCGTCGGTGCCTACTTTTTCACCAGGCGTAATGTGCTTGGCGATGATGCGCCCGCTGATCGGAGCGGTCAGCGAGTATCGAGCAACGGCGACATCAGGCTCATCAGTGATACCAGCGACCTGTTCATCGCTCAACCCGAGCAGATGGAGGCGTCGCTCAGCGTTGTCAACGGAAGATGACGCGACACGTGCCGCTCGTTCTGCCTCTTGAAGTCGGAGTTGATAGGTAAAGTCGATGTCCTCAAAGGCAGCAAAATAGTCAGCTTGGGTACTGTTGAAAGCCTCTTGCGCTGCCAGCAGATCTGACTCCGTGGAAAGACTATTCTTCTGAAGTTCTCGCTCGCGGGCGTAGTTCGCCTCGGCTGCCCGTACTCTGGCGTAGGCAGAGAGCAGCCTGCCCTTGTTTTCGCCTATACGGAGATCTGCGACGCCCGCTCGCAGCACATCAAGTTCGGGCTCGGACCCCAGAAGTTCAAGCAGCGTCTGGGTGTTCCGGCTGATAGTGAGTTGCCGGTTCAGTTCTGCATCTGCAATCGCCTTTGACTGCACCGCCTGAAGATAGGTGATCTTGGTTTCACCGAGCTCGGGGCTTTCGAGCACGGCAAGCACGTCACCCTTTTCAATGCGGTGACCAAGGAAGCCATTGACCTCCGACACAATGCCCGGAACGCGCGGCGTTACATGGAGCAAGGCGTCTTGGTTCAGGCCGACCTCTGCGGGCAGGGTGAGATGGGTGGTGATCGTCCCGCCACCGAGTGGTGCAATCAGAACGCCCGCACGTTCTAGCTGCTGCGCTGAGAGTTTGACAACATCTTCGCCATGCTCTTCGTGCTCGTCCTCGCTTCCGTCGTCGTGACCATGTGCATCCCCGGCATCACTATGATCATCCGCTTCAGCACTGCCATGATCGTGTCCATCGCTCTCGGAGTGTCCTGAGTCATCGGCATGGTCATCGTGCCCAGTGCTATCGCCGCAAGCAGCCATAGCGAAGGTGATGACAAGAAGAGCTGGAGCCAGGAGCGTCTTTGTCAATGTGTTCATCGGTTCACCTCTTCCGTGGGCTGATCGCCGTCACGGGGTTCTCGCCAAGGGGCGTCGTTTTGTGCAAGTTCGCGCAGCAATGCCGCTGCCTCCTGGAGTCGCTGGAGCGCGTCGACATACGCGATACGTGATTCAACCACGACCTGCTGTGCATCCAAGAGTCGCAGGTAGTCCGTCTTACCACGCTCGTACGCTTGTCGCGTGAGGTCGAGCGTGCGTTCGGCTTTGGGAAGCAGTTGCTCTCGGTACCGTGTCGCCGCGATTCGGGCCGCTTCATAGGCGGACCACGCCTCAGAGACTTCGGCGAGCAGTTCGAGCTGAACCGTCCGTAAATCCGCCGCTGCGGAGAGCCGCTCTGCCAGCGCTGATCGGATGCCACCCTGATTGCGATCGAAGAGCGGGATCTCGATGCCGATGCCGAGATCGAGCGTGGTCTCGTTGTCAATGTCGGAATAGCGCGGTCCAAGCGATGCGACTAGATTCGGGATCGCTTCCGCCTTGGCAAGTTGATGTGCCCGACGAGCACGCTCGATACCGATGCGTGCAACCTCCATCCGGCTGTTTGACTCTATGACCCGAGTTGCGATGTCTTCTTGGCTCGGAAACTCAGGGAGATCATCGGCGAGCGTCGTGAGCGGCAGATCCGACTGCCGATCGAGGCCCATAGCCGAAGCGAGCCGTCGCATGGATACCTCAGCTTCTAGTCGTGCGGTTTCCAGCTCAATCTGGGCTTGCTCCTTGACTACTTCCGCGCGGAGTTGGTCCGGCTCGGTGGCGGCGCCAGCATCAACCCGGGCAGTAGCCGCTTCGAGCAAGCGGTCGGCGAGGCCGATCAGATCTTGTCTGCTCGCAAGTCGCTCGCGTGCTGCAACGGCCGCGAAATACGACCTTGTCACTCGCGAAGCCACCGCGTATTCCTCAGCCACGAACTCAGCTTGTGCGGCCATTCGATCGGCATCGGCAACATCTCGGGCGCGACCCAGTTTGCCTCCGAGAACAATCTCCTGCTCCAGCCGGTAGATGGTCTCTCCGCCCGATCCAGCATCGGAACCAAGGGCTTCGGCATCGAATGAGAAGGAAGGATTCGGGTACAGGCCCGCTTGTGTCACACGGCCTGCGGCGACATCAACCTGATACCCCGCACGGCGGAGCCGCGGCGTGTTGTTGATCGCTACGCGAATCGCGTCATCGACCGTCAGCGCGTCGAGTGCTTCGATTCCCAATGAAGGGCGATCACCAGAGTTTTCGGCGGCGTTCTCCGACAGCCGCCGGTCCGAGTCCGCGTACCGATCCTGGAGTGAGCGATAGGTCGGATCGTCCCACGAACGATCAAGAGGCCCAGCGCACGCCCCAAG
Organism: Phycisphaerales bacterium; assembly: GCA_029260395.1. GTDB lineage: Bacteria > Planctomycetota > Phycisphaerae > Phycisphaerales > UBA1924 > OFTM382. The sequence goes on from JAJDDJ010000001.1 coordinate 7,247, forward strand.
CAGGAGGCACAGCCCCGGGGTCAAGCCAATTAAGATTTTCATGTGTGATCCCTGAGTGTTTCGAGGAGGTCAATACCGCCGCACGATGCAGCGATCCTGCTTTCGAATCAACTCAGGAATTAGAGAATCAGAACAATGCTGGTCAGAGACAGCCGCGTCTGCCGGGGAGGGCCATCCTCAATGTGTGGCAAGCTTGCCGGAGTCGTGGTTTGCGACCAAACGACTGTTGAAGCCAACTGGAGAAAACTCGGAGGAACAGGCGAGTCTGTGTCGGACATGCCTTCACGAGAGCGGTGGTCGGTCACCGCTGGGCTGACCCCAATCGGCTCATCGACGCAACTACTCTCTAGGCAAGATTCGAGTTCTGATGCCCTACGTTGGTCGTTCGTTTCGGACCGCTCGGGGTTCTGACCGAGATCGCCGACCGCGCAGCACTGGGACGTTGCCCACTCGATATGAGACGACCCGTCCGATTCACGGCAGATGAGCAGCCCCGCAGGACTTGCCACAACCATCGCCTGGGCTACGAAGAGCAGCCAAACTACAGCAAAATGAAACGAGCGAGAAGACATCAGTCAGAGTATAGCCTGTTTCAGGGCCGGGAGTGGTCACCGCGAGAGCCGGGGGGAACGGCCTTGGCCGTACAGGGCAAGATCGACTCGGAAAGCCGTGCACATGAGTCGCCGTCGGAGGTTTTCTAGCTCTGACTACCAACTTGTGCGTCCGTCCGCCTGCGATCGCGTTGACCCGAAATCGGACCGCGATGTCCCGACCGAGCAAGCAGCATGCAACCCCGGCCGCGTCAAGGCATCTCGCGTACCTCCAAGACCGACATGTCAACAGAGGTGCAGTCCACACACGGGAATGGCTTGCTACGAGGTTTCGCGCTTTGCTGGAACGCGAATCCATTGGCTGCCTCTAAGAGACATGCGATGAAACGCATCTGATTCAAACGGCTTGAGTCCATAGGATCGTTGCTCCTTGTCAAGCCCATCCCAGACCGCGTAGAGCGGATGCCCGAGAGTATCCAATGCCCAAGAGCACCTTCATGATCCCATCGATGGACTGCCCTGCCGAGGAGGCCGTCATCCGCAACCGCCTCAAGTCTGTCAAGGGTGTCGATGGATTGCACTTTGACCTATTCAACCGACGGCTGACTGTCTCGCACACGCATTCGGACGACGTGGCCATCGTGGCAGTGCTCAAGAGCGTCGGCATGGAACCTCGCTCTGGAAGTGTGAAGAGCGGCCAGTCGGATGGTGGTCACGAGAAGCGCATTCGTGGATCAGGCGAAGCCGGTCAGTTGGTGGAGGGGGCCGCGTGCGATCCGGGCGTCCCCTGCGGGACCGATGTCGGACCTGGAACAGAGCAGGTAGAACCCGTCGCAACACGAAAGGAACTGGTTCTGCTGGGAATCTCGGGTATTTTGGCGTTCGCGGCCGAAGGGCTGTACTTCGCGGGTATCAAGGAAACAGCGTGGCCCGTGGTTACGCTCGCCGTAGCATCGATGCTCTTGGGCGGACTGCCCACGCTCAAGAAGGGGATGATCGCACTCAAGACGCTCACGCTCAACATCAACTTCCTAATGACCGTGGCAGTAATCGGCGCGGCGGCCATCGGCGCGTGGCCCGAAGCCGCGATGGTCGTGTTTCTATTTGCTGTTGCGGAACTGATCGAAGCGCACTCACTTGACCGGGCGAGGAATGCCGTCCGCGGGTTGATGGCTATGGCTCCCGATGTCGCGAGCGTAAGGGCATCCGGCGCGGATAGTGCTGACGGCTGGAAACAAGTCGCGGCGGAAGCGGTAGCCGTAGGGTCAATCGTGCGCGTCAAGCCAGGTGAGCGGCTACCCCTTGACGGCATCGTCGTGGCCGGCTCGTCAGCCGTGAATCAGGCCCCGATCACCGGAGAGAGCCTCCCCGTGGACAAGGCCGTGGACGATCAGGTTTTTGCCGGAAGCATCAACGGAAATGGACTTTTAGAGTTCAAGACCACGGGCGGAAAGGACCAGACGACCATTGCACGGATTGTCCGCTCAGTGCAAGAAGCACAGGGTCAGCGAGCACCGACGCAGCGGTTTGTCGACTCGTTCGCGAAAGTCTATACACCAATCGTTGTGCTGCTTGCGGCACTGGTAGCGGTTGTACCTTGGCTGGTGTTCCAACAGCCATTTTCATCGTGGCTCTACAAGGCTTTGGTAATGCTGGTCATCGCCTGCCCGTGCGCTTTGGTAATCTCAACTCCCGTGACGATCGTCAGCGGACTGACGGCGGCGGCCAAACGAGGGATCCTCATCAAGGGCGGCGTGTATCTCGAACAGGGTCGGAGCCTCACGGTCGTTGCACTCGACAAGACTGGCACGATCACAGCGGGCAAACCCAGACTCACGGATGTGACGCCGGTCAATGAGAGTGGGGCGATCGTCACGACGAATGAAGTCCTCCGTATCGCCGCGAGTATTGACTCGTTGTCCGATCACCCGATCGCACGAGCGATCAGTTCTGCCTGGGATGGTAATACGGAACCACTGTTTCCGGTCAAGGAATTCCAATCGGTCACCGGCCGAGGCGTGCAGGGTATTGTCAACGGAGAAACGTACTTCGTGGGCAACCACCGTTTTATACACGAACGCGGCGTGTGTACACCTTTTGTCGAAGCAGAGTTGGAGAGGCTGGAGGTTCAGGGCAAGACAGCTATTACCCTATCTTCGTCGAGCGAGGTACTTGGTTTGCTCGCTGTGGCCGACACACCACGTGAGACGAGCGTGCAGGCCATTAGTGGCCTACATGAGGCGGGTATTCGCGTGGTGATGCTCACCGGAGACAATCAGAAGACCGCAGACGCGATCGCGAAGAATGTCGGTATCGATATCGCACGCGGTGAGCTTTTGCCGGAAGACAAGCTCAAAGCGATCGATGAACTTCTAGCGCAGCATGGCAATGCCGCCATCGGCATGGTCGGAGACGGGATCAATGATGCTCCGGCACTGGCAAAGGCCAGTATCGGCTTTGCGATGGGTGCGGCGGGTACGGACACGGCGATCGAAACCGCCGATGTAGCATTCATGCGAGACGACCTCCTCGCGCTGCCGGAGTTCATCTCGCTTTCGCGCCGCACGGCGAGAGTGCTCAAGCAGAACATCGGTCTGGCACTCGGGATCAAATTCGTGTTCTTTGTGCTTGCTATAGCAGGCGTTGCCACGCTTTGGATGGCGGTGATCGCAGATGTGGGGGCTAGTTTGTTCGTTGTCTTCAATGGACTTCGGCTGCTGAGATGGCGGCCCCGCCAGTGAATCGGAAAGCGCACTCACTCTTTCGCTGAAGGACCCGGGGGGTGCCGTTGGATCCGTTGTCGCTTGCACCGGAAGGATCGGCCGGCGGGGTGTTTCACGGATAAATCAGAATCCGCGTTTCCAGGCTCCAGAGACCGATCTGGGTCACAAAAAGTTCAACTGGTGTCCTGTCACCCCGATTGGTTGACCCGAAGGCTCCGGCAACTGCCGGAGCCTTCTGTGTTTAAGTGCCGTTCGAACGTGTCTTCTCATCCCATTAAAGGGCTGCTTTCATCAGCCGCGCCGAAGCAGCATTACCTTGGCGGAACAAGGCTTACGCGGGGAATGCGGCATTTCAAACAGCGGCACTGATTCTTTACCAACCTGAGATTCCTGTGTGTCACCTCAAGTTTGAAGCTTGAGGCAATACGTGGAGCGCGCGACCGTACTACAGGCTCTTGCCGACTATGTACCGCCTCAGGGATGAATGGAACAGGGAAAATTAGGGCTGACAGATTACCCAGGGATGCCCTGCATCACGGAGCCTGCTGAATGAGTTATGTTGTACGGATTCGCTACTTCTATGCGGGGGGGCTCTGTTCCCTGTGCATGACCGTCATCGGCTGTGGTGCGTTGGATGATCAGCCCCAGCAAGAATCCCATGCGAGTAATAGTTCTGAGGCGCAGAGCGCGGAAGTCGATGCCCGTCCGGTGAACCCAGCCCACTTCATCGAATCGGCTTTAGCTGCTCCGATCGTGCAAGAAGAACGGGCGCTATCCGACGGTACCGTCGCGCTCTGCTATGTCATCAGCACATACTCAGAGCCGCAGGAGCACGCGATGGGGCCGTGGGCACCGACCACGATCGATGACGGCGCGGACAAAGGCGGCATATGGCTCGACAAGGGCGAAGTCTATGACGTCGACGGCCCGTTCGTGCGCGATATCGCCGAGTTCTACGGCGATCCGGAGTGGAAACTCTACCGCGAAGACGGCTCGGTCATTATGACCGACACGAAGGAGGCATTCGAGGCCGCGGCACGGCCCGATGTCGACCCGAAGTACTACAACCATGTGGTCGAAGGGCGGCCCGAGTGGATCGACCGACAAGTCTCGGTGTTTGTGATCCCCGTGCAGCCTATCTATCAGAACCAGCCGACCTCCATTGGTGGGGGGGCGGGTGGTCCCGACCGCGGGACTCACAATGATGCCCCACCACCTCGCGGGCAGGGCGGGCCTCCGCCGCTACGACCAAACATGGATGGCGGCCGACCGCCCCGTCCCGATGGCGGTGCCGCTGATGGTGACCAAAGAGGCGGGCCGGGCTTCGCTGCACTCGGCGTTGCGTTCAACGGCGTGGAGTTTGCGCCGCCGGCACCGTTGCAAGCAATCCTGGCCGCGCACACGATCGCGCCGTTCGATGACGCGGGCGGACACTTGAATCCGCACGAGGGGTACCACTACCACGCGGTGACCGGCCACACCAAAGAGATCGCCCAGTCAGACGGGCACGCGCCGATGATCGGCTACATGTTGGACGGGTACGCACTGTTCGCCCTGGAAAGCGAGGACGGATCCGTTCCAGTTGGCCTTGATGAATGCGGTGGCCACTGGGATGCAACCCGCGGCTACCACTACCACGCAGGCGCGGCTGGCGAGAACCAGATCATCAAGGCGTTCCGAGGCATTCCTGGGACCATGGCAACCGTAGATTGAACGCTATGAGTTCGATGTTGCATTTCATGTAGTTCACGCGTTTCACCGTGAAAGAATAACCCGTGTTTCAAGACTCCAAAGGCCGATCTCAGCGTGGAAGAGTTCAACTGGTGTCCTGTCACTCCGACTTTTCGAGAGATCAAGCCCTTCGACGAGCACGTCGAAGGGCTTTCTCATTGTGGGTACAAGGTTTGCGCCGTCAAAGCGGCAGGACGTACGTGACCGACGTGCCGTGCGGACTCTTATCGTCCCGTGGCAGGCCGAGCCACCGGTGGGCGAGGCTTCGCTGTAACAACTGATCGGGGTCGCAACCAAATGACATCGGAGGACACCACGGATGCCTGCGAGCCGTGTATGCCCGTTCGCGCCAGTCGCCTGAGCTTTCTCGACAGGTATCTGACGCTCTGGATCTGCCTCGCGATGGCCGCTGGCGTGCTGTTTGGTCGGTTCGTGCCCGGCGTGCGTGACACCATCGACGGCGTCACGGTCGGCACCACGAAAATCCCGATCGCCATTGGGCTCATCCTCATGATGTACCCGCCGCTGGCGAAGATCCGGTACGAAGAGCTGCCCCGCATCTTCAAGGACTGGAAGATTCTCACACTCTGCCTCGCCACGCTTGGCGTTCTTGGTGACCGTATGGTGTTGGATTCCTACTGCGGATAACGATCGCATCGATTGACGGCGGCCTGCGTCATAGGCCATCGGACTCAACCTATGACCAAACCCCTCCGCATCGACCTGCCGATCCTGCTCCCCGAGGCGCCCGATGTTCGGGATGCGTGCGTGCAGCGGCTGCTGGACCTGGCCGCCACGGTGCCCGGCGTCGAGCGGGCCCATATTGATGATGGCACAGAGGAGGCAGGGGCGGGGGGGGCGGAGAGCGTGGTGGTGAGGGGTGCGCCGACGGGCGGCGGAGTGCAGGACGCTGGACCGCAACTGTGCATCCACTACGACGCCACGCGAGTCACTATGGCGCATGTGGAGGCCCAGGTGCGGGCGGCGGGTGCCGGGATCACCGCTCGGTACGGGCACGCGGTGCTGCGCTTCGACTCCGTCGATAGTGAGGATGCCGGGCTGCGGATTGAGGATGGGCTGCGCAAGGAACCGGGAGTATTGGCGGTGTCGGTGAACGTGGCCGCGCAGGTCGCCCGCGTCGAGTTCGACAAGCGGCTGACCGCCGAAGACCGGGTGGCGCTGGCGCTCCGGCGATTGCTCGGGGATGGAAGCGCTGCGCCTGTGGAAGCCGCGCTGACGCCCAACTGGTACGCGCGGAACACGGAACTCGCGTGGAGTCTCGCGGCCGGGGTGCTGCTCATCGCGGCGTGGGTGCTGGAACGATGGGCTGGATTACCACACATCGCTGCGGTCGGGCTGTACCTGGTTTCCTACGGCTTCGGCGCGTTCGACCTGGTGAGCCACACGATCAAGAAGCTCCGGAAGGGCAGGTTCACCTTTGACATCGACCTCTTGATGCTCCTGGCGGCGATCGGGGCGGCGGCCATCGGGGCGTGGGCGGAGGGTGCGTTCCTGCTCTTCCTCTTCTCCCTCGCGCACGCGCTGGAGCACTACGCGATGGGCCGGGCTCGCGACGCTATCAAGGCGCTGGCGGACCTCGCCCCGCCGATGGCCCGCGTAATGCGCGGCGGCACGGAGCATGAGGTGCCCGTGGGAGAGGTCGCGGTCGGTGAGGTCGTCATCGTGCGGCCCGGGGACCGCATCGCGGTGGATGGAAAGGTCCGCGCTGGCCGCAGCGCGGTGGACCAGGCACCGATAACCGGCGAATCGGTGCCCGTGGACAAGGAGCCGGGAGCTGAGGTGTTCGCCGGCACAGTCAACGGCGAGGGCGCTCTGGAAGTCGAGACGACGCGGGCCGCGGGGGACCGCACGCTCGACCGCGTGGTCCGGCTCGTGACCGAGGCACAGACCCTCAAGGCCCCGACGCAACTTTTCACCGAGCGGTTCGAGCGGATCTTCGTGCCCATCGCGCTCGTCGCAGCCGCGTTGCTGTTCGTCGTGCCGCCCCTATTGGGCGTGTGGACGTGGAGTCTGAGCTTCTATCGCGCGATGACGCTGCTGGTCGCGGGCTCGCCGTGCGCTGTGGCGATCGGAACGCCCGCGACGGTGCTCGCGGGCATCGCGCAAGCAGCCCGACGCGGCGTGCTCATCAAGGGTGGGGCGCACCTGGAGAACCTCGGAACGATTAACGCCATCGCCTTTGACAAGACCGGCACGCTGACCATCGGCAAGCCGGAGGTAACGGACCTGCGGCCCGCAGAGGGCGTGAGCGAGGAGGAGTTGCTGAAGGTGTCGGCCGCGGTGGAGCGGCGCTCGCAGCACCCGCTCGCGGCCGCGATCGTTCGGCGCGCACAGTCGTCGGGCATCGTGCTCCCAGAGGCCGGAGAGTTGCAGAGCGTGACGGCCAAAGGCGTGCGCTCGGACGTGGAAGGGCAGGTCGTGGAGATCGGGAGCCTGCGGCTCTGGGATGGCAACGGCGTGATCCCCGCGGCGATCTCCGCTACCGTCGATGCGTTGCAGAAGGCCGGGCGCAGCATCGTGGTGGTGCGGCACGGCGAGCGTTGGCTGGGCGTCATCGGTGTCGCGGACCAACCACGCACAGGGGCCAGGGCGGTGCTCGATCAGCTCCGCGGCCTGGGGATCAAACGCATCGTGATGCTCACGGGCGACAATGCGGGCGTCGGTGAGGCGGTAGGCCGCGACGTGGGTGTGGACGAGGTCAAGGCGGGCCTGTTGCCGGAGGACAAGGTCACAGCCATCCGCCAGATGGTTCAGACGTACGGCAGCGTCGCGATGGTTGGCGACGGCGTGAATGACGCCCCGGCGCTCGCGAACGCGACCGTGGGTATCGCCATGGGCGGCGCAGGATCCGCCGTGGCACTGGAGACCGCGGACGCGGCCCTGATGGGCGACGACCTTTCCCGCTTGCCCTTTGCGCTGGCTCTGTCTCGGCAGGTCCGGGCTGTCATCCGCCAGAACCTGTTCATCGCGCTCGGCGTGATCGCGGTCCTCGTGACCGCATCGATTGGCGGTTGGTCCGGGATCGGCCCGACGGTTATCGTGCACGAGGGGAGCACGCTTGTCGTACTCGCCAATGCACTGCGGCTGCTGGCCTTCCGTGGACCTCGCTAGACGCCGAAGTTTGTTCGAAACGTCAGGTACAGACCCACGCCGAGCAGTAAGAGGGGGGTGGCAACGAGGATCGCGTTGGCGACGTTCGCGGCTCCCGCCCAGGTGAGCCGGGGGATCGACCCGTCCTCGGGCAGCGGCTGGGCGCCGTACCGTAGGTAGTACCGCAGCACCAGCCCGCCCATGGAGTGCGCGACGACATCGACCCGAATCGGCGCGCCATCGGGCAGCCCGCGGGCCGAGCGAGCGGCGGCCGCGCTGAGTGCCCGGTGGTGTTCTGAGAACCGATGGCTAGGCGCTCAGCCGTTCTTGCACCTGTTCAGTACTCACGCAGTCTAGTTCGCTCCTTCGACAGCGAACCGGGCGGTCCGCGACCCGGTGCGACGACAGTGATGCAAACCGGTCCCGTCATCGATTCCTGAGAGCTACGTTGATCATGCTCGAACTCATCACTCCAACGAGCCCGAGCACACAGCGTCGATAATGCTCACGCCGAACACATACGCTCTCAGTGATCGCGAAGCACGATCTACTACTCCCTCACGAGTTAAAGCCTAAGTCTGACGGCCCGTCCAAGTGCGAGTCGATTCGACGAGGGTTAGCCATGCGCTCTACCGGCGCAAGTCAGCTGTTGCGAGCGACTGCCTGACCTCTCGGTGCTATCGGACTGCCACGAATCCGACCAGATCGCCCGCAGATGCATCGGGCTTACTGATTCCCGGTGGACGGCCGGCAGAATCTCGTGTCTACTTGTCGTTCATGAGTCGCAAGGCACAGGACATTGCTGCACGCGCGATGCATCTCCTCGGGAGTGAGCGGACCTCATTTATCGAGGAGTCGTGCGCGGGGGACTCTGATCTCCACACTTCCGTTGAGCGTCTCATCGCGCTTCAGGACTCTGTAACGATCGCGGGCGACGCGAGACGACCCTCCACGCCGGCGCCAGATCCGAACCAGCACGATGACGCTACGTGGATCGGCAGCTACCGCGTGATCGAGCGGCTCGGTGCTGGAGCAATGGGCGTCGTTTACCTTGCCGAACAGCAACGCCCACGACGACTTGTCGCTCTCAAGGTCATCCGGCCGGATGTGATCTCTGAGGACCTGATCCGTCGGTTTGAACTTGAGGCCGACGCCCTTGCTCGGCTCAAGCACCAGGGCATCGCCCAGGTTTATCAATCTGGAGTCGCTCGTCTTGAAGACGTGGACTGTCCGTATTTCGCGATGGAGCTTGTGAAGGGCGCATCGCTGGACCAGTACGCGAAGGACCTTGATCGGCAGGCGAAAGCACGTCTCCTTGTACTGGTATGCGAGGCTGTCGCCCATGCTCACCATCGAGGCATCGTCCATCGAGATCTCAAGCCTGCGAACATCCTCGTAGATGAGGACGGACGACCCAAGGTTCTCGATTTCGGAGTTGCTCGCGGCATCGACGCTGATGGCGACGATGAGCCCGCCGACCTTGCCGGCACGATCGCTTACATGAGCCCCGAGCAACTGAGCGTCGATCCCGACATCGACATTCGCTCCGACGTCTTTGCCCTCGGCGTGATCATGTATGAGCTTTTCGCTGGCGAACGCCCGTACCGGGTTTCAGGCATGAGGCTTGAGGAAGCGAGAACTGTAGTCTTCGATTCTCGTCCCAAAGCGCTCCGCGAGATCGACGACTCTCTCAAGGGCGACCTCAACGCGATCGCAGCGCGTGCCATCGCCTTCGACCGTGAGCAGCGATACGAGTCCGCAGGCGCACTGGCCGAGGACTTGCGGCGATGGCTCAACACGCGCCCGGTACTGGCACGCCAGCAGACCTCGGCCTACGTGCTTTCGCGGTACGCCCAAAGACACCGCGGCTTTGTGGCGGCGGTTGCCGCCGCAGGCCTGCTGCTGATAGCAGCAGTTGTGGGCACTTCCTGGCAAGCGGTCGAAGCAACGCGCGAGCGCACTCTCGCTCTCGAGGAAGCTGCCCGAGCTCAAGCTGTGAGTGACTTCCTCGTCAACATGCTTGCATCGGCCGACCCCGAGCGGGCTTTGGGTGTGGATCTCACAGTCCGCGATCTGCTCGATACTACAGCCGCATCCCTGGACTCGGACCTCGCGGACGAACCGATCGTCGAGATCGCGGTACAGCAGGCCATCGCGAACACGTACTTTGGCCTCGGCGAGCTCGAGAAAGCAGAGGTCCACGCACGAGCGGCAATCCAACTCGCTGACCAGCAGTTTGGCATGCTCGATGCACGCACGCTCGAGACTCGGCGTCTGCTCGCAACCGTTCTAGTCGAACGCGGTGAATACGCCGAGTCAGAGTCATTGATCCAGGAAGTTGTTGCCGGGTACGAGCGGATTGACCCGTTGGAGGCCGAGTTCGCGCGCAGCGACCTCGCCCGTATCAAGCATGAGTCTGGTTATCCGGAGGAAGCGCTGAGGATCTGGAGCCTCGTTCGTGAATCGATCACGGACAGACTCCCGCCCGATCACAAAAAGTCTCTGGTCGTGCTGCACAACTACGCTTCGGCACTTGCGGGGATGAGCCGGTTCGACGAAGCTGAGCCGCTTTTCCTTGAGGTGATCGAACGCCGCACTCGTGTTTACGGCCTTGACCATCCGCAGACTCTTGCCTCACGGAACATGCTCGCGGGAGCAATCCAAAAACAGGGACGTGAGCGAGAGGCTGCGGACATGCTCCGCGATATCTACCAGGCTCGCCTTGCTGCCTTGGGGCCTGATCACTTCGCCACGCTTAACTCTATGGGGAGCCTCGCCGTTCCGTTGATTCGACTTGGCGAGTTCGAGGAGGCGGAGCGTCTGGTCCGTGCAACTCTTGCTGGCTTCCGTACCCGACTTGGCTCCGATCATCCCAAGACGCTCATTGTCATGGGCAATCTTGCGTACCTCCTCGAGGATCTTGGCAGGTTGGATGAAGCCGCAGATCTGTACCGGGAGACTATCGACGTTACGAAGCTCGCTTCTGGCTCACGGTCGCCCGACACATGGTCGCCCATGAACAACCTCGCCATGCTTCTTGAGAAGTCAGGCGACCACGTGGAGGCGCTCTTGCTCTATGAAGAGTTGCTTTCGATGTGCGATGAGGTGTTACCTGACGATCACGTTTACACAGCGCTCTTCAAGAACAACTACGCGGTAAGCCTCACGAGTGTCGGACGGCTTGATGAAGCATGGCGTGCGCTCGATGAGAGCCACCCGGTCATCGAGTCCGTATTCGGGCCGGACCATGCTCGCACAAAGACCAGCACCGAGCGCCGAGCCGAGCTTGACCGCCTCGGCGATTTCTAATCCGAGATCAACTGCCGAGATATTCGATCGAAGCCACCGTCGCGTCATCATCGACGCCCCTTTGCCCTGCCGCGGCCATCGCCTCAGTGATTACACGCTGCACATCGTTCTCGCACGAACTGGATTCTCGAACTGCTGTATACACCCCGTCTGCTCCGATCTCTCCGCCGCCTTGGCGCCGTTGTTCCGACACGCCGTCTGTGTATACGATCACACGATCGCCCTCTGCAAGCTCAATCCCTGTGACGCTGAACTCCGCTTCGGGAGTCACGCCGAGCGGCAAAGATGTCGCTTTATTCGCTGGTTCAATCGCGCCCGATGCCCGCACAACAAACCAATGGCCGTGCCCCGCGTCCACCACGTCTAGTTTGCCGTCGGAGCGCAGCGATGCTGCCCATATCGAGACAAAAGAGCCGTCGGACGCGTGGCTGGCGACATACTCGTTGGTGTGTGCGATCGCTTCGGCGTGTGGCGTTCCAGCGCTGATCAGTGCATGGAGATGCGCGTGGACGAGCGCAATGAGCATCGCTGCCCCGATGCCGTGTCCTGTTGCATCACCAAATAGGACAACCGGCATGCCTGTGCGCGGTTCAATGAGATCGAATAGGTCGCCCGACACAAACATGCCTGCGACCGTCCGATGCGCGACTCGATAGGCCCCAACCGCGGTACTCTGGGCGGGAGCGAGCATCTCCCGCATCATCCGCGCCCGGTCCAGTTCTACATGCATCGCGGCCTCGCGCCGGAGCAATTCCGCCCGTGCCATGTGAGCGAGGCACAGGGCGTACACCTGCGCGATGTCTTCGCAGAATGATGCAACATCCGTGACCAGCGCTTCCGTATCACGCGCATCAAAGTACAGCGTTGACACCACGCGTCCGTCGAGGTGCACCGGCACGCACACCGCCGAATGGACCTTCATTTCTGCGATCGACTGCCCGAACCCTCCGCCGATGCCAGCCCGCTCGCCGGAGAGTACAGCCGCCTCGCCTTTGAGCGCGTGCTCGACCAGTGAGCCAGGCACCTCAAAGGTCTTACCGTCTACCTCTACGATGCTTCCGGACAACTGCTCGCACGCCGCGATGACGCTCATCGCCCCCGTCTGGCTCGTGGGCTTGAGTACAGCGCCTCGTCGCAGACCCGTGCCCTCAAGCCCTGAACGCACAACCGCAATCGCCAAGTCTCGCTCAGTATCCGCGTGTACGAGCCGACCGATGCATGCCGACAAAGCCGATAGCCTTCGCGATGGCGCGCGTACCTGCAGCGCATGAGCGGTGGTGGTGAGCGCGATGGTCTGCTCTGGCTCTGCTTGGTCGCCCCCGGCGCGGAACGTCCATGGACCGATGCCCAGCTCATCGCCAATCGACAACACAGCGGGCACGGATGCTTCAAGCCGGAGACCGTTTAAGAACGTCCCCGAAGTCGAGCCCTCGTCTGTGATCGTCCACCGACCGTCGCGCCAACGGACGGTCGCATGCTCACGGCTCACTGATTCATGCGGCAAGCAGTGTGTTGAACTCGGCTGTCGCCCGATCATCGCGTGATCGTCGCTGACCTCGAATCCTTCGCCCAACACAGAGTCGGGTGGTCCGTTGATCCTTCTCAGCCGCAACGCATCCTTCATCCCTTGAGGATACGCGCACAAGCAATTGCATGAGCCGCCGGAACGTGCTGCGGGCACGAATGGTGAACCATCGACGCTCTAGATGGCATAGATCGCGGTCTGACTGCCCGACAGCCTAGCCAGTTGGAGCACCCGCAAGTGGGCTAGCGAGGCTCGGACGGCACGCATCTCTTCCAGGGAACGCGTGGTGCCATCTGCCGCTTGAGACTTTCCATGAGCTGGTGGGCGTTACTGGGATGTCAACGGCCCCGAGGAGCTTGGTGAGGTGCGGCACGAAGGCATGGCAGTAGGTCGCGCCCGCGAGAGCCCGCACGCTAATGCCCACCGCTGCATCTCGTTCCGTAGCAGGGTCTCAGGAGTTGGAGTACCTCACATCTTGCTTGCTCCTCTTTTGCTCGGCCCGCTCTAACAGGCTTCGCCATGGTCGCACTTGTCATTCTGCCTCGACACCCCCACCATCTTCGTGGTGCCCGCTCGCACGGCCGCGGGCAGCGTCGGCCAGGCCTCGATCAGACGCTCCACCTCGGGGTCGCACGCCGGACTGCTTGTGACTGTGCGGGGGCCGTCGACCGCATTCTCACGAACTCCTGATCTATCAGTTCCTATGGATTGCCCCACTTAGCTGGGGGTCAGGAAGCCGGAAGCTCAAATCCTCTCACCCCGATTCTGCAGGAGAACAAGCCCTTCGGCGAGCTCGTCGGAGGGCTTACTCAATGCGTGACAGCGTACACATTGTCGCCATTCGAAGATTTCGTGCCCCGCCCGGTTTGCCATTCGGGTACATTCCTAGTTCACAGCGCAGGGTTACGGCGTATCAGTGTCCGGCTGCACGCGTCGGTTGCGGCGCTGCTCGTCTTGAGTTCCGTCGCGTGCACCGTCTCGCACTCTGTCGCGCTGGCCATTGCGTGGTCTGTTTCGGGGACCGTTGTGTCCGCGGATATCGAAGCTCGGGTCAGGCTCACCACGGAAAAAGCGAGGAACGAACGGGTAGTCGTTGCTCACGACATAGTAATAGGTTCCCATCGGGAACTCGGGTGTGGGTCCGGTGCGGCCGTTGAACTCGTCGAGTTCACCGGTGCCTTCGGCATACTCGAAGTCCTCGTCATATGTTCCGTCGAATTGACCAGGCGGGGCGTCGTTCGGGCGGTCGCCTTCTTTGAGCTGATAGCTCGATTGCAGCAGCACGATCTCGCCCTCAGTGCTGTCGGCGTCTTTGTATCCGTACGGCCCGTAGATTGGGAAGCCGTCCGCCGCCCACCCGATCAGCGTCATGCGTTCTTTGTCGGTGACGAGTGGGACCGGAACGCCGTGGTAGTGGTACGCACCGTTGGGCTGGACGTGTGCGTGGTTGGCGTCAAGGCCGAGGTTCCGACGATTTGGGTCCGCGGCTTCACGCCAGCCGGAGTTTGGGTCATCCTTCCAGAAGCCGGCGGTGTACGGGTCGAAGAGCACGCCGTTGATCGCGATGCCGAAGGGTTGGCGCTCGTAGGGGATGGGCTTGTCAGACAATTTTGGCGTAATGGGCACGCGTAAGTGGTAGTCCTGAGCCACAATAGCATTCGGGTTGCCCGGGCCTGGGAAGCGGCCCGTGTTGTGGTCGGGCAAGCCGTTGGCTTCGATGTAGCGATAGCCCTGACGCATTTCAATCGTGGCGGTTGATTCGCCCGGCGGGGAAACGACTGCCGGACGCTTCGCGTTCGGCGGTGCCTCGTCCTGACCGGGATGGGCCACGCTTTGATCAGCGAACGCGGCCAGGCAGATGAGGATCATTCCGACACCGACGAGTTGACGGGGGAAGGTGTACAGATTGACGTTCAGCCGTGGTCTTGTTCCGATGTTCATACCACTCACAACGCGGCCGTGCGGCAGGGATTGCTGATCGATAGCTGAGTTTTGTTCTCGTCCCGCCTTCCCGGGCGCCATCGTCAACTTGCGAGAAAACTCGGTCTCCGGGCTGAAACGCGAAGTTGATCCTTGACGCACGGATCATCCCAGTGCGGAACTGGCTGAGCGCACAAGGGAACGAGTGACAGGCTCAATGCAGATCACTCCCGAATGACTTGGGGGCACGTGCAATGCCACGCGGCCTGACTCGTTCAGCACCGAGGCGCCCAGTTGGCACACGCGAAAAGGACTCTAGAATGCAGCATCGACTCGTATCACTGCTCTGCCTCGTGATCATGGCATCCTCGGCTACAGCCCAGCAGCGTGAGGGCAGACGAGGCCCCCAGCAGCGGGGAGGCTCTGTTTCTGCCGAAGGCGTGCTCGACTCTGGTCGTTTGCCCGATCTGCAGGCATTCTCTGACGACGGGGAACCTGTGGATCTGCGAGCGCTGGCCACCGGAGGCTATCTCGTCCTGAAATCGGGCTGCCTCACGTGCCCAAAGTTCCACGCGAGTTCGCGAGAGGTCGAAGCCGCGGCCGTGGACTACGCGCCGATGGGCGTCACGTTCTACTACTTCTATAAGAGCCTCCGGCATCCGGAACTCGGCGGATTTGTCGAAGCTCAGAATCTAGAGGAGCGTTTGCTGCACATCGCCGAGGCTCGTGTCAAGCTCGGTACCCGCGTGCCCTGGATCGCCGATTCGATGGATGACTCGGTCAGAATCGGCCTCCGCTCCGGCTCGAACTCCGTGTACCTCATCTCTCCCGAAGGCGAGATCGTGTATGCCGCCGGAGAGTATGACGCCGAGGCCTTTCGCAAGGCGCTGACCAAAGCGGTCGGTGAACCCGAGCAGCGCACGTCCGTCCAGGACCCGGACCTGCCTCGCCTGGAACGAAACCGTCAGATCAACGAGACCACCGACGTCCGCGTCGAGCGCCCACTCGGGATGACGATTCTCGAGATTGAACCCGTTTCCCCTGAGGACACCTACTACGTCAAACTGCGAGCCGAAGCCGATCGAGAACTACTCCGCTCAGGGGCCGGAAAGCTGTTCATCGGGTTCTACCCAGATCCGATCCATGGCTCGAAGTGGAACAACCTGACGCCCCCCATGAAGTATGTCCTCAGCGCACCCGATGGATCCACGGTGACTCCCGCCGAGGCTGTGGCGCATCAGGGCGAGGGCGATACGGACACCGAGCCTCGTCAGTTCATGATCGATGTCTCGGACCTTGAGCCCGGAGCGACCATGAGGCTGGCCTTGCATTACTACGGGTGCACAGAAGAGTTTTGCAAACCCTTCACGCACGAGTACCTGATTCGACTTATCGCGGAAGATCGGGCAGCGAGCACTTTTGGGTTCCGCGGAGGTGGGCGATCAGGTTCTCGCAGCAGGGGTGAAAGGCAGAGGGGAGATTGAGTAGTACAGGTCAACAGCGGCAAAAAGACAGGTCGCACTCTGTGCTCGAGGGCGTCCTCATGCGTAGCCCTCGACCCGAATAGAGCGCGTTTTCACTGGAGCATGTGAATCACGCTAAAGGCAAAGTTTGAGACGAGCTTGGGTGACCCCGTGGCCACGAACCTGCGTCGTCCGATTTCTGTTCGTCCGGAAGTACGGCTTCGGGCCGGTCTCGACGAGTTGGTTTCACCGTGAAAGCAGAATTCGCGTTTCTAGCCTCCAGTGGCAGATCTGGTCCGCAAAGAGTTCAAATGGTGTCCTGTCACCCCGATTTTTGGACTATTGAGTCCACGCAGGATGCCATCGCGTTACGCCTTACCTCGCAATTGATCCGCTTCACCGCAACGCTCTACCGGACGAAATCAGCTCCGGGGTCGGAGCTAGTCACGTGGACCTCTCTGGCTCTACCCACGAAGGGCAGCGCGAAGCTCCCTGCGCGTGCCATGGTCTCGGCCGAAGGTACCTTCGAGCGCCATCCCTTCCAAGCAACGCTGCAACCGGATGGCCAGACGGACACTGGTTGCAAGTGGCCAAGAAGCTGCGCGAAGAGGCGGTCGTAGCGGCGGGCGATGCTGCGACGTTGCAGCTCATGCCGATGACCACGGAGCCAGGGCCCGCTGTGCCGGCGGATCTAAGAAAGGCTCTCGCTGCTGCGCCGAACGCCAGGTCGGTGTGGTTGGACATCACGCCTCTCGTACGCGAGACTGGATCCAATGGATCACCTCTGGCAAGCGAGCCGAGACCCGGCCCCTCCGCATCGGAAAGGCGTGCGACATGCTCGCCAAGGGCAAGCGGTGCCCCTGCTGCTTCGACCGGTCAGGGCTGCACGACAAGCGCCTCAGTTGTTCCAAACCCGATGAGGCCTATATCCGCCGGGGGACAACTTCGAGAATGCTGGCTGTACCGAACCTGGCGTTTGTCTAGGCTTGGAGGATGCACGAGGACGAAGGAAAGCAGCAGACGTACCAAACCCCCGATCGAACTCGGGTCATGAGCGCCCTGCAAGCTCTGCACGCGCGGTACAGCTCGTGCGCCGCGGGACGCCTCGCCGACTACATACCCGAACTGGCCAAAGCAGACCCGGCAAGTTTCGCGATCAGCATCGTCACCGTTCGAGGCGAGGTCTTCGAAGTCGGTGACCACGAGTGCCCTTTTACCATCCAGTCGCTCTCCAAGCCCTTTACGCACGCCTTAGCGCTCAGTGACAGAGGCCGCGAGCATGTCATGCAGCGTGTCGGCGTCGAGCCTTCGGGTGACTCCTTCGACAGCATCATCCGCCTCGATGCCAATAACCGCCCCCATAACCCGATGGTGAACGCGGGCGCCATCGCGGTGACTTCCATGATCCGAGGCGGCACTCAGAGCGAACGCCTCGGCCGCATGCTCGAGGTGTTCGGAGGGACGATGGGCCGACAGCCTGAGATCGACCAGGCGGTGTTCGAGTCTGAGCGCGCCACCGGCCACCGCAATCGCGCGATGGCCCACCTCATGCTGAACTTTGGCATCCTTGATCGAGACGTTGAGAATATTCTCGATCTGTACTTCAAACAGTGCAGCGTTCTCGTCACTTCGCGCGACATGGCAACCATGGCCGCCACGCTCGCAAACGCGGGGGTCAATCCTCAGACCGGCGAGCGGGCGGTAAAGCGTGAATACATCCGTGACGTCCTCACGGTGATGCACACCTGCGGCATGTACAACTACGCCGGGGAGTGGGCGTACACGGTCGGTCTACCTGCTAAGTCGGGCGTGTCTGGAGGCATCATCGCGGTGGTGCCGGGGCAATTTGGTATCTGTGTCTACTCGCCACCGGTTGACGAGCGGGGCAACAGCGTCCGGGGCATCCGGGTCTTCGAAGACCTCAGTCGCAACTCGGGCATGCACGTTTTCGAGACCTGGCACCAGACGGGTCAGGTGCTCAACCACATCGACAGGGTCACCGAGCCCTCGCCCGCCCTGCCCGATACCACCCAACCGGTCGGCAACGCCACCGTCCACAAGCGTGAACTCGACCTCGACGATGGAGCAGAATACCGTCGGTAACGGCGCACGGCGTTGCCGTCCGTGCTGACGCGATCCATCAGCAAGAGCGAGCTGCCTTATCGAGGCTTTACCTCGGTGTCAGGCCCGCGCCCGACGACGGCGAACGGCGCACGCACCGCCGACTGCGAGCAAGGCTGCGGTGCTTGGCACCGGCACCGGTCTCCCAATCATCTGGACGGCCCCGAGGTAGAAGAAGCCGTTGGTGTTGTCGTTGTTCGGGCCAGGCGACACACTCAGCGAAATCATGCCCGAGCCATCGGCCATCAGGCCCGAGAGCACGAGCACGTTGGAATCGTTGTTGGATGCATCGAGAACTCCCGATTCGTTGTTCCCGCCAACAAGGTCGTACTGTGCATCCCTGATGTCCATGACACCCATGCGAGACCCAAAGATCGTAAACGTGTACGTGCTGTTCGCGTCAAGGTTACGAAACTCGATCACGCCGAGCGGATTGGCATCCGCGCCAGCAAACGGGGTGGTGTGGCCGAAGTAGTAATCGACCGTGGCGGCGGCTTCGAACAGAGAAGCGGCACCGCTCGGAGTCCCTGTGCCGAGTGACGAGGGCTCACCCGAATCGAAGAACGGGTCCACGATCTCCGTTGCGATTCCGGTTAGATTACCGTTCTGGTCGATCGAGTTGCCGATGGTGGTCACGCCGGGGACGAAGTTGTTGAACCGCATGGCATCGGACTGCGTGTCCGTTCGACCGAAGTCGAAGTAGAGCACCTGAGCGGACGCTGTGCCCGAGGCCAAGGCCAAACCGACAGAGACGAATACATCAGAGTAACGCATGGACTCACCTCAATCACGGAGAAATGGCGCGAGACTCCTCGCGTGGACACCCGCTGCGAAAATTGCCAGCATGATGATGCGCCACCGTACTCAGAAACCAAGAAAAATGCGGATTATTAGATCGATCCCATCCATTTCGTATTGAACGAGCCAGCCTCTTTACCTCCTTCGGCGGCTGGCAAAGAGAGTAAGCACGCCCATCACGCTCGCTGCGGCGGGGGCTGGAACAGGGACCATGATAAAGCCAGTGATCTGGCCGTTGAGCAGGCCTCGCCCGACGATGGAGCCGTCATCGGCAATCCCGAACGCCCCGTTGGAGGTGCCACCAACGAGGTCCCAGCCCGAGCCCATGGGGATGAGATCCTGAAGTCGATATGTATCAGTTCCGTCAAAGAGGAACGCGATAGAAGTAGCCGAGGCCATGGTCCCGACAGCCCAGCCATCGGCATTGACGCCGCGTGCCGAACCGGTCGAGGTGCCCGCAAGCAGCGGGATCTCCGACATGCCATCGGCATCGGTCCAGATCATGGCTCGACCGTCGGCGCCGCTGTTGAGCGAACTGGAGCCGGCGACGTGGCCCGCGCTGCTCACAGCAAACGCGATCGCGCTGTTGTGCCCGAGGCCGGCGAGCGCGCCGATATCGATCGCGGTGCCATCACCCGGGTCGAGCACAAATCCATTGGTAACCGCGGCGTTGTTGGGGTTGAGAGCCTGACCCACGATTCGGCCGCTGCCGTTGACGCCGTAAGCGGTCCTGAGAATCCCGCCGTTGGGCATGGTCTGGGTGATGATGGCTCCTGCGCCTGTGGTGTAGGTGGCGGCGCGTTCGAGGCTTCCGCCGTTGACCGAGCCGACCGCGAGGCCTGCGTTGTTGACGCCGAACGCTCGGCCGAGGGTCTCCCCGGCGGGCAGCGGGAGCTGCGAGACCGCACCGCCCGCGTCCCACATCAGCGGCAGCGGGCTGGAGCCGAAGAAGGTCGTCGCGCCGGTGCCGACCACCACGCCAAAGTCATTGACGGACTGCGGCAGACTGAACGGACGCGAGCCCAGAGCCGACAGTGCAACGGTCCCGCCAGACTGGGTCCACTGCACAGCGGTCGCGTTGGACGTGCCGGTGGCAAAGTTGCCGCTCGCGGAGATGCCTTGGCCGTTGCTGTTGGCCTGCCCGGCAAGCGAGACCGCGAAGATGTCGTACAGGGGCTGGGCATGGACAGCGGTAGCAAGCCCACCGGTAACCAGTGCAGCGGCAGCCGCGATCGCAGCCTTGGCGGAACGGGACAACACCGTTGAACTCTTCAGCATCTTCATCTCCTTGCCGAGCGCGTGGCGCGGCGTGGTCCGGCGCGCGCCGTCACACACAGCTAGCGCGGAAGCCGTCTCGTAAGCGTATCGAAAGGAGAGGACGGCACAAGGTGCTTTCGGAGCGACCGATGACAATTTGAGCCAGTGCCATCATGCATTCGTCGTTAATTATTATCTGGCTTTTCTTGCAATTTGATGAAGCCGTGCGCGACGACCCTACCAAGACAAGAGGACCGGCGCTCTCGGGCTGATCACTCGGCTTCGGTGTCAAGGTCCACGAGCCAGAGGTCGGCATCTTCGTTGTTCCGGAGGATGTAGAGTTCGCCCTCGCCGGTGTAGCTGAAGAATCCGATCGTGCCGCGCAGTGGGCAATCGATCCAACGCGCTTCGCTGAGAGCCACATCGGTGATGAACGCACGCTGCTCATCCGTATCCCACGCGATGAGTCGGGTCCCATCGAGCCAGCACGAGCCAAAGTAGTTCCCCGAAAGTATCTCATTGGCGATCGGTGAAGCGAGAGGGACGATCGCGCCGCCGTCAATCTCGCAGGTAGCCAGGGCAAGCCCGCCATCGGACTTGCGCATCAGCCCGAGCAATCGCTTACCGTCCGGCGAGCAACTCACCGGATTGGTAAACCCGTCGATCAACTCGCCGCGCCGAGTGAGCGTGCCGTCTTCGCTGCAATCGAATAGCACCGTGTGGGTCCCCGCGATCATCCACGAAGCGGCCATGATCTTGCCGTCTGGAGTCCACACTGGCGTGGCGAGACTCTGGGAACTCTCGCCCGAGACCACTCGCGATCCGGAGCCGTCACGGCGCATCTGCCACACTTCGTAGTTGCCGTTCCGATTGGAGTAGAACGTGATGGATTCACCATCTGCACTCCAGGTCGGCCCACGGTCCTTGGAAAGGCCCTCGGTGAGGCGGCGCTTGCCCGTGCCGTCCGTCCGGATGATGTAGATGTCTTCGGCTGGCGCGTTGTCGCGGAACGCGATCCACTTGCCGGCCGGGTCCACACTGGGCTGAATGATGTAGGACGAACTGGCGAACACGATTTCCGGCACGCCGGTGAACCGCTCTGCCTCGGCGTCAAACGCGGTGCGATCAACGGAAGCTCGGACTGAGACAACCGCTGTTAGAAGCTGGTCAGTCTGCGAAGCGATCGCGAACTCGCCGGCAAGAAACGGGCCGGGCATCACAGCGACAGGCTCGCCCTCAGGCCGCCCCTCGGCGTCGATCGCGATGGACCACAGGCCTGGCTGGCCCCCGCGATCGCTCGCAAACAAGATGGTCCTGCTATCGGAACTCCACACGGGGTTCCAGTCGGTGAAGGCATCCGAGGTGACGGCCACGTGATCCCCGCCCTGCGCGGAAACGGAGAACAGGTCGCGCTGGCCGCCGGTGACACGCCAAAACGCGATGCGCTTTCCGTCAGGCGACCAGGCGGGCTCAACGGCATCGTTCTGGTCGGCCGAGCCGTCCGTGGGCTTGGCTGGGTCATTCGTTTCGATGTGGCGTTTCTGCTTGGAATCAAGATCAAGCACCCACAGCTCGCCGAGGCCTGTTCTGCCGTACGGATTGACGACACGCTCGGTCGTGAGCACGAGCGATCTGCCATCGGGCGACCAAGCTGGATCGTACCCATCGTCGCTCACGCGCCTCGGGTTCTCGCCGGTCGCGCCCATGAGGAACAGCCCGCCGCCTTCACGGGTGGATGCGAAGACGATCCGCTCGCCATCGGGGCTGAACGCGGGGTCGAAGTCGTCCTCGGGCGAGTCCGGCGTGAGGTTGACGGGGTTGGAGCCGCCGACGCGCATTCGGAAGATGTCGAGGTCACCGCCTTCCGAAGCGACGAACAGCATCGTCTTGCCGTCTGGTGAGAGAGCCGGGTCCTGCTCCATGCCCGTGAGATCCGAGACTTGAGCCACGGAACCAACCACTAGCCGTTTGGTGGCTCCCGGAACCTCGATGGCGCCATTGATGTTGGGCACCGGGCGCACGATCCATCCGATCGCGGCAACCAAGCCCAGAGCGAGCAGAGCGCACAACGCGGGCCAGAACCGGCTTGTACGGCCGACCGGGGCTGTGTCCACTGTGTCCACCTCGCCCGCCTCAAGCCTGCGTGCGATCTCTTCGAGTTCGACGCGCGCATCGCCGATGGCCTGAAGGCGTTTAATCTTATCGCGTTCCAGGCAACGGCGGATCACGTGCAACAGCATCTTGGGCGTGTTCGCCGGCAGAAGCGACACATCGATCTCCTTGTGGAGGATCGCTCCGATGGAGTCGGTCGCGGTCTCGCCGTGGAAGGGCCCGATCCCGACGAGCATCTCATAGAGCACGACACCGAACGACCAAGTGTCCGTACGGGTGTCTACGCGTCGGCCTCTGGCTTGCTCGGGTGACATGTATGCCGCGGTACCGAGGATCGCACCTTCGATCGTGGGCGAGTGCTGAGGCTGGGGCGTGGTGAGTGTGGGGCTGTCGAGCCCACCGGCGGAGAAGTGGCTCGTGTTCTCGCCTCGTGCGAGACCGAAGTCGAGCACTTTGGCGATGCCGTCAGGGGTGATATTGATGTTGGCTGGTTTGACATCACGGTGGACCACGCCCGCGGCGTGGGCGGCTTCGAGGCCCGAGGCGATGCCGATCGCCAACTCGACCGCGTCATCGATCGCAAGCGGTCCCCGATCGAGCCGATCGGCGAGGCTCTCACCCTCGACGTACTCGAGGACCAGGTACTTCGCACCGTCCTGTTCTTCGACGCCGTGGATGCCCGCAAGGTTCGGATGGCTCAGGCTCGCCAGCGTCTTGGCCTCGCGCTCGAAGCGCTCGAGCCGAGCGGGGTCAGACGCCAACTCGGCTGGCAGAGCCTTGATGGCGACCTGCCGATCGAGCCGGGTGTCGGTGGCAAGGTACACCACCCCCATGCCGCCACGGCCGAGCTCTCGCTGAATCGTAAATGCACCGATCCGTTCCATCATGGCGGGCATGATAGCGGCGAACGGGTCTTACCAGCGGGTTCATCCGGGCGCAAGTGCGTGCCCCGCGAGGAGCGGGCGAAGTGGATTCCGATGCACCAATCGAGCGGTTAAATCGGAAACCCAGTACACCAATTCACCAGTCCACCTCACCATAATCCTGATCGACCAAGCATGGGTGCTCTGCTAACATGCGTGCGCACACCAGCAGCCCATACATCGGAGGATCCCATGGCCCCCTCCCACGCATCGTTCTCTTCTAGCATCCATCAGCATCTCATTGAACGCTACCGCGCGGTTCGCGATCTTACCGTGCGACTCTGTGACCCACTCAGTGTTGAAGACATGACTGTGCAGGTTCAGCCTTGCGCGAGCCCCACGAAGTGGCATCTTGCGCACACCACGTGGTTCTACGAAACGTTCATCCTTTGCGAGCATGAGAACAACTTCGCACCGTACAGCGAAGGGTTCTGCGAGCTCTTCAACTCTTACTACCAAGGTATCGGACCCCAGCATCCCCGCGCTTGGCGAGGCGTGCTTACACGCCCCGGGCTGGGCGAGGTCATGGCCTATCGCGATGTCGTCGATGACCGCATCACAGCACTCCTCGGCAGCAGGCTCTCAGAACGGGTGCTCGAACATATCCGTGAGCTTCTCATGCTCGGCCTCAACCATGAGCAGCAGCACCAGGAACTGCTTCTCACTGATATCAAGCTCCTCTTCAACACGAACCCCCTCAAACCCGCATACCGGGACGACCTCGAGAGTGCCGATGCTGCTGCTCCGGCGCCTTGCGATCATGGCTGGCGGCAATTCGATGGCGGCATCGTCGAGATGGGGCACGCGGGCGAAGGGTTTGCATACGACAACGAGGGCCCCCGTCACCGGCGCTTCCTCGAACCCTTTGAAATTGCTCAACGCCCTGTGTCCAATGCTGAATACTTGGCGTTTGTAAACGACGGTGGGTACCGGCGTCACGAGTTATGGCTTTACGCGGGATGGACATGGGTCAACGAGGGCCATGCGCACCCGATCTACTGGTGCAAGTCCGCCGCGGGCGAGTGGCAGGAGTTCACGCTCGGTGGCATGCGTCCGCTCGACCTGAGCGCCCCCGTTAGCCATGTCAACTTCTTCGAGGCCGACGCCTACGCGAGATGGGCGGAAGCAAGGCTGCCGACGGAAGTCGAATGGGAACACGCGGCTTCGACGATGCCCGTTCGTGGCAACTTCGTTGAATCGGGTCGGTTGCATCCCGGCACCGCCGCAAATGACGATGGCGATACCGGTTCGTTCTTCGGCAGCGCATGGGAATGGACCCGCTCCGCCCACGAGCCGTACCCAGGGTACTCGCCCCCCGCGGGCGCGATCGGTGAGTACAACGGCAAGTTCATGTGCGGATCGTTCGTGCTTCGGGGCGGGTCCTGTCTGACCAGCGAATCACATATCAGGCTCACCTACCGCAATTTCTTTGACCCGGCCGCCCAATGGCAATGCACGGGCTTGCGTCTTGCACGGAGTCTCCGGTGACCAGCCACGTGCGCGCGCCCAACCTCCATGCGACCGTTCTCGATGGAAAGGAACTCCGCGACACGTTCCGCGAAGACGTGCTCCATGGTCTTTCCTTGCCTCACAAATCCATTCCTCCCAAGCACCTGTACGACGCGCGCGGCAGCAAGCTCTTCGACGCCATCACCGGGCTGAACGAGTACTACCCCACCCGTACCGAGCGAAACATCCTCGATAGCCATGCAGAATCCATCGCAGGTGCCCTCGGACCTGGAGCGACGCTCATCGAACCCGGCGCTGGCTCATGCGAGAAGGCACAGGCCTTGCTCGCCACGCTCGAACAACCCCGTTCGTACGTGCCCATTGAGATTTCGCTCACCGCTCTGGAAGCGGGCTCTCATCGCATCGCCGAGCGATTCCCCCATGTTGAGGTCCATCCGATCTGTACGGACTTCACGACCGAGCTTCCTCTCACTTCTGGCGGCGACAACAGGGTCGTATTCTTCCCCGGTTCCACCGTCAGCAACTTTAATCGTAAAGAACGCGAGGGTCTGCTCAAGCGTCTTTCCGATCTTGCCCAGCCGGGGGGCCAACTGCTCATAGGATTTGATCTGGCCAAAGACCGTTCGGTGCTGCTCGATGCGTACAACGACTCCGCTGGTGTCACGGCGGCGTTCAACCTCAACCTGTTGCGCCGGATCAACGCCGAACTCGGGGGCGACTTTGACCTCTCGATGTTTCGACACGATGCCGTATGGAACGACGAGCATTCTCGAATCGAGATGCATCTGGTGAGCGAGGCTCCTCAAGGCGTGCGTGTGGAGGACCAGATGTTCGAGTTCGCCCACCACGAGCGGCTCCATACCGAGAACTCTCACAAGTTCACTACAGCATCCTTCGATATCGAAGCTGGCTTAGCGGGATTCTCAAGAAGGCAACTCTGGACCGATCCCCAGGATTGGTTCGCGGTCGCACTCTATCGGGCGGACTGAGAGCTGCGACTTGCCGGCAACCACTCCGCCCCTTCTCGCCGCTGGTACAGTGTGATCGTGCCAATGACTTGCTTCAACATCGAACGTCTTCCCGGTCTGATCGTCGCATGGCTGGTCACCTTTGCGCTGGCTTTCCCCGTGATCGCGCAGAGCCCCGCTGAACGCGCCGCCGCACTGGAAGCCGACGCCATCGCGGCCTTTTACGCGGGCGACCTCGATACCGCTGAACGCCTGCTCCGCGAGCATGCAAAGGCCGATCCCGACAACCCGGTCCCCCACTACAACCTCGCCTGCGTGCTGGCTTCGCGCAACGACCGCGAGCCCGCGATGGAATCGCTCATGCGTTCGATCGAGCTTGGGTTCGCCGACCGCAAGCAGATCGAACGCGACCCACACCTTGCCAACCTCCGCGAACTGCCCGCGTTCGTGGCGCTGCTTGCCCGGTGGAACGACGTGCTCGATGCCCGCGCCCAAGCCAAGGAAGCTTCCCTCCGCAAGACATTCGGCCGGTCGTACCTCTTTGATCGCGACGAGCCGCTCCGCCTGCTTTACGCCACCGCGTTCACGCCCCAGTCGTTCGAGGATGCCCGCCACGAGATCGCCCGCGTGGCCGAATGGTCGCAGCGAGCGGTGTTCGCTCATGCCTTACTTCCAGCGGATGCCCCGCCGGATGCCTGGGTCGCTGTCGTATTGCCCAAACCCGAGCACTTCCGCCAGTGGGCGGCGCGCACGCTGGGGCCCGCCAGTATGCAAGGCACCTCGC
Organism: Phycisphaerales bacterium; assembly: GCA_029260395.1. GTDB lineage: Bacteria > Planctomycetota > Phycisphaerae > Phycisphaerales > UBA1924 > OFTM382. The sequence continues at coordinate 34,013 of JAJDDJ010000001.1, forward strand.
AGATCGGCGGCATGTACGACCATGACGTCAAAGAGCTCTGGGCCGCCGATCTCGGTGGCACGCTACGACACGAGTCCTTCCATGTGCTCCACTGGCGCAGCATGAACGCGCTTGGCCAGCGCCACCCCATGTGGATTCAAGAGGGCCTCGCCGCGATCGTCGAAACCGTGGACCCTTCGGGCAACCCAACGCCCTGCTACCGCACCAACCTCATCCGTCGGCATGCCAAGACCGCAAGCCTCGTCGCCATCGAGCAGTTCACCGGCCCAATCGGCCAGCGTCTCCACCGCGATCAGCCGCTGCGGTTCTACGCACAAGCACGAGCCGTGTTCCTATACCTATTGGAACGCGGGCTGCTCGGTAAGTTTTATGCGCACTACACCGGTCACTACCGCGACGACCCGACCGGCCTCGCCGCGCTGCTCGCTACAGCCGGGACAGACGCAGCCGGATTCGACGCCGACCTCCGCTCCTGGGCGCTGGGGCTGCCCGAGGTCCCGCTGGATCTCGGCCCCGGAGACGCCGCCATGGGCGTTCGCATCGACCCAGCGTCCACGGGCGAAGGGCTCGAGATCATTGGTTTCGTAGGCCGAAGGTCCGAGGGCCTCCGGCTGGGCGACATCATCACCCACGTCGATGGCAGGCCCACCCGCGACTACTACGAGCTGGTCCGTGTCGTTTCCGAGCACACTCCGGGCGATGAAGTGGAGGTCCGATACCGCCGGCGGACCGCCCACGGCACCGCAACGCTCACCCTGCGTGAGGTACGTTGAGAGACGCGCTCGGGGCCGCTACCTTGCCCTCATGGCCGACACCACTCCCATCGCAGAGTCCAAGCCCAGAACCCCCTCCTCCAACACCGCTCTGGGGGCCGCCAAGGGCGTTCGTTCCGAGTCGCCGCTGGTCGATGTGATGGCTGGCGAGATTCGCCGAGAGATCCGCGTCCACGAGCACGGCTTCGTTGCCCTCGTCGATGCCATGCCCCGGCTCGTGCCCGAGGGCCAGACCGCCGACAGCGCGATCGTGCAGGCCGCCCGCGTCTCATACGGCCAGGGCACCAAGAAGGTGAACGAGGACCGGGGGCTCATCCGCTATCTGCTCAGGCATCGGCACACCACGCCGTTCGAGATGATCGAGTTCAAGTTCCACATCGCGATGCCGATCTTCGTCGCGCGCCAGTGGATCCGTCACCGCACCGCCAACGTCAACGAATACTCGGCCCGGTACTCCATCCTGCCCGACCGGTTCTATGTGCCAACCGCCGACAGCGTGCGCAAGCAGTCCGCCTCCAACCGCCAGGGTGGCGAGGAGACCTTTAGCCCCGATGATGCCAACGAGGTGCGCACGGCGGAGGACTTCCTCGCGCTGCTGAAAGATGTCGAGGCGTTGTACCCGCGGTACCTCGAACTCACCGAGCGGGGCGTAAGCCGGGAACTGGCGCGCACGGCCCTGCCCGTCAACATGTACACCGAGTGGTACTGGAAGTGCGACCTGCACAACCTGCTGCGGTTCTTGTCGCTTCGTATGGATTCGCACGCCCAGCAGGAGATCCGCGATTTCGCCCAAGCAATGCACGACCTGATCGAGCCGATCGTGCCCATCACCATGGAGGCGTGGCGGGACTACGACACAGGCGCCATGCCACTTACACGCTTGGAGATCGAGGCCATCCGGGACATCGGCTCAGGCGGCAAGGGCGAGCTCGCCGGCGATAACAAACGCGAGAACCGCGAATGGCAAGACAAGCGCACCCGGCTAGGGCTCTGAAGCAAGCCGACGGCCGAACTCGCCCGGCTCGAAGAAGCAAACGCGATCCGCATCGAGCCGAACGCTGACGGGATCCCCTTTTACCAGTCCTTGTGCGTCGGCTGCGGGCATGCGAACGACCGCATCGGTGCGCACGCAGTCTCTACCATCGGCGGAGCCCAGCGCCACGCCCACGTCGGCGACCTCGCCGAGCAGCCCGACCGAGGCGACACGCGCGGGCCAGTCGATTTCCGTTGCGGCTTCACGAACCAGCGTCGCCGCTTGGGGGCGGAATCCCAACACGAAATTGGTCTGCGCGGACGAGCCCGGCACATCCGATGAGATCGCGCCATTGCGTTCCCACTCCCATCGGACGCTCTCGCTGACCGAACCTTCGAGGAAGTTCATCGGCGGGCTACCAACCAATACCGCGACAGCCCGATTCTGAGGTTTCGCGTAGACCTCCATCGGCGGGCAGACCTGCTGAACCTTGCCGCCCGCCATCACCGCCATGCGATCCCCCAAGCTCATCGCCTCCTCCTGGTCGTGCGTCTCATAGATCGTCGTGATGCCCAGCGAGTCGTGCAGCCCCCGAAGCTCGCTGCGGAGCGAATACCTGACCGGGGCATCCAGGTGGCTCAGCGGCTCGTCCAGCAGCCACACAGCGGGCCTGAGCGCCACCGCCCGGCCCAGGGCTACCCGCTGCCTCTGACCGCCCGAGAGCTCGCCCGGCTTGCGTTCAAGCCATGTGCCCAGCCCGAGCAGGTCCGAAGCCTCAGCGACCCGGGCCGCGAGTTCGCCCTTGGGCATCTTGCGCGCGCGTAGCGCGAACGCCAGGTTCTCGCGCACCGTCAGGTGCGGGTAGAGCGTCGAGGCCTGCCCCACCATCGCCACGCCTCGCTCGCTAGGAGCCACACGCAGCACCGAGCGGCCGTCGATCTCGATGTCGCCCGAGGTCGGTGCTTCAAGGCCCGCGACCATGCGGAGCGTCGTGGACTTGCCGCAGCCAGAGGCCCCGAGCAGCACGAGCAGTTCGCCTGTGCGCACGTCGAGATCGAGCCCATCGAGCACTGGCTCGGCCTTGCCGAAGCGCTTTGCGACCTGCCTGAGTGTGACGCTGGCCATGCGCACGGAGGATACCCGTCGGCTCACTTAGAAGGCGCGTTTCGAAAAAGACAGACCCCCGCCGATAGGCGGGGGTCTGCGAGAGGGATCGTATGAAGCAATCGCGGATTAGCGACGGCGACGGGCAGCAGCGAAGCCACCGAGGCCGAGCAGCGCGGCCGAGGCCGGCGCGGGAACGATCTCGTAGGACCAAGTGGACCGGCCACCGGTGATGCCGAAGCCCGAGAGGTCACCGCCACCAGCGCTGATGAACGTGCGGCCGTCCATCTCGGTGGCGCTGGGAAGCTGCAGGAAGTAGCTGCCGCTGAAGAGGACCGCACCACCGGCACCGAGCAGGTCGAACGCGCCCAGGTAGCTGGTGCCATCGAACGGATGGTTGTAAGCCACGAAGTCGGGATCATCGATGCCGTTGCCGGCAGCGTTGGCTGAGCCGTGCTCGAAGGAGAGCGTGGTCACGGGACCGGCGCCAGTAGCGGAATCGCCGGGCTCAACCATGAAGGCGCCGCCGTCGGTGAGCCATTCCATCGTAATCGTGCGGGTGGAGCCGACCGTTGTGACAGTGGTCGTCATGGTCGTCGGACGGAAACCAGCGGTCATAGCCTCGGACGAGTCAACAGTGTGAGCGAGGCTGTTGAGGATTATGCCACCGCCAGCGTCGAAGATAGCGTTGACGGTGTTGGTGACGTCACCGGCGGCTTCGCCGTAGGTGGGAGCCGTGACGGCGTGGGGGCCGAAGGCCGATGCGGTGATGAGATCGGCGCTGGCAGCGGTGGCCAGGCCGGCAACGGTAAGAACGAGTGCGGTCTTCATCATGTCTGTCTCCTCTAAAGACTTGTCCTGACTCGGTCCAGAGTGTCAGCCTCGTGCTTCCCGGCGAGCCGGGCAGTCGAAAGAATGACGTACGAGTTCTGGATCGGGGTCTCTCTCCAGAGGCCCCCGAACAGCTCGGCGACCTCAAGTACTCTCCTCAGACGGATTAGCGCCTGTCTCCCAGTAGTTTGCGCCGGTGGTGGCCCCGCGTCAATGGTATTTGGCTACTTTTTTAGAGATTCCGTTTGCGAGAGTGCATGATTGTATTATGTTCGGTATAATAACAAGGCCAGCGACTGGCTGTGCTGGCTGGCCGCCCGAGAACACTCTGTGGCGGGGTCCGTAGAACTGCTGCATCCAAGCCTTACCCTTCCTCGGAATAGCAACTGCGTGGCAGCGATTGGCCCGCGAGGCGACCTCGACGAGGCCCGGATAGGCTCAGAACGCTGCCCCAAGGAGGATCCCCCATGATGCCGACTGTTCGACTGTGCTCCCTCTTCGCTGTCAGTGCTGTGCTTGGCGGCTGGGGCTACTACTCGCTCGTGAGCGCTGCCCCGGTCCGCCTATCCGCACGGGCCCCTGACCCCAGCACTACCACATACAGCGAAGCAGGCTATGACGTGACGCCGCTACCCAGGGACGAGGTCGACAAACTCGCCAGCAAGCTTGATGAGGAGACCTTCCGCATCACCCAGAAAGCAGGCACCGAGCTTGCGTTCTGCGGCAACCTGCTCGACAACAAAACAGAGGGCGTGTACGCGTGCGTGGTCTGCGGTCTGCCGCTGTTCTCAAGCGAGCACAAGTTTACATCTGGCACGGGCTGGCCGAGCTTCTTTCAGCCAGTGGACGACGCCCACCTTTCGATGAAGGCCGACAACTCGATCCCGCTGATGCCGCGTGTCGAGATCTCGTGCGCGCGCTGCGATGCGCACATGGGGCATCTCTTCGACGACGGCCCGGCCCCCTCCAACGCGCGGCACTGCGTGAACTCCGCCTCGCTCGAGTTCTTCGAGAAGGGCCAGGAACTCCCCGAGCGGAGCAGGCCCGTCGAGACCGAGATCGCTTACTTCGCGGGCGGCTGTTTCTGGGGCGTGGAGTACCAACTCGAGCGCGGTCCCGGCGTGCTGGATGTGGTCAGCGGTTTCATGCAGGGCCACGTGAAAGACCCGAGCTACGAGCAGTCGATCACGGGCGATACGGGCCACGCGGAAACGGTCAAAGTCGTTTTCGATCCCAAGCGGGTGAGCTACCAGAGGCTCGTCGAGGCGTTCTTCGTGCTGCACGACCCGACGCAGCTCAACCGCCAGGGACCAGACGTTGGCGCGGAGTACCGCTCGGGTATCTGGTTCGTTGGTGAAGAGCAGGAGAAGGTCGCTCGCGGGTACGTCGACAAACTGCGGGCCGAAGGCTCGTACAAGCGCGACATCGTTACTCAGATCGAACCCGCGAAGAAGTTTTTCTCCGCCGAGGACTACCACCAGGACTTCATTGTTCGCACGGGCCGGGCCTGCCACGCGAAGAACCCCTGGTGAGTGAGCGGGACTGATCGCTGCCCAGCAGGCTAAGTCAGCACTCCCCAATGCGCATCCAAGAATGAAACAAGGCCCGGAGCAAACTCCGGGCCCTGTGTGTTACCGAATATTGCGAGGCGTTGACGCCTCAAACGGGCTTACGGGCAGGGGCCGATGAGGCCGAGCAGGGCGAGGAAGTCGCCGAAGCTCACCATGCCGTCGCCGCCAAGGTTGCCAAAGTCATCGGCGATGTCGCCCGTGCAGCCGGGCGTGCCGCCTGGGCAAGGTCCGATGAGGCCGAGCAGGGCGAGGAAGTCGCCGAAGCTCACCATGCCGTCAGCGCCGATGTTGCCAAAGTCGTCGGCGATGTCGCCCGTGCAAGCACCCGGGTTGGTGCAGTCGACCGCCGTCACGGAGATGTTATCGATGCCGCCTTCGACGACGTTCTGCGTGCCGAGGTCGCTCGCCGAGATACGCAGCCGCACGTTCGCCGAAGCCGCGTAATCGATGCCCTCGACAAGCGTGTCAGAGCGCCACGAGCCGAAGGCCGTGGTGTAGGAACGGACAGCCGAGTAGCTCGCGCCGTTGTTGCTTGAGACTTCGACCGTGAACGCATCGCCGCCCTGGAGCGGGCCACCGGCCACGTCATTGAACCAGTAGTCGTAACTGATGGTCGAGCCGTTGCCAGCCTCGAAGGCCGCGCTGGTAATCGTCGTGGTGCCGTTATCGACGTCGCTGTTGTCGACGCCCGCGACGATGCCCGTGAGCCAGGCCTGCGAACCAGCGTCGGCAGAGTCGACCGAAGGATCACCCCGGCTGAAACCTTGTGGCAGGCCGCGAGCCCACCCGCCGGCTGTACCTGCGGTAATACCGCTGACGACCCAACCCGTGTTGATCTCAGAAGTATCAGTGAATGACACAACGGCGGTCCCAACCACGGCCCCAAACGCGCCGGTGTCGGGGAAGTTCACCATTCCCAGAGTGGTCAGGTCAACGCTCAGGAAGAACTCGGGATCGCCGCCGCAAGCGAACGCGGGCAGCGTGGCCCGCCAGACGTCGCCGCCCTGGTCGGTCATGGCAGCGGTCATCGCAGAACCGCCGTCTTCCTGGTAGTTCAGCGTCGGGACACCGATCATGGTGTCGTTGTCGATCTCGATGCGCACATCGAAGGTCGTAGTAGTGGCGGGGACGAGTTCATCTGGGATGCCCGCGAGCGGGGTGAACGTGATGTCGATGGGGTTGGCTGCAGCGAGCATCGCCTGGAAGAGGTTCACTCGACCGTGGCCAAACGTGTTGTCCTCGCCGGGAGCACCGATGTCGTCGCACGAATCGAACAGGATCTGCTCGACGTCATCGATGTCGAGCGTCGGGTTGGACGCCGCGATCATGGCGCCAACGCCCGCCGCGATCGGCGAAGAGAAACTCGTGCCGCTACCGGTTCCCTGACCGCCACCGTTCTGACTGGATCGCACACTCTCGCCCGGAGCCGTCAGATCGACACCGAGCCCGTACGCGCTGAAGCTGGCCTTGGCGTCGGACGGCGTGCTCGCCCCGACAACGACCACGTCCGCATGGTCGAAGCCGCTGAGGTTGCGGTTATCGTTGCCCGCGGAGCGGAATGACAAGCAGTCCCTCGCCTTGCAGTATGCGCCAGTGGTCTGGACGTTGGAGCCGTCGACGCCCGAGAACGACGTGTTGACGACTGTTGCCCCGTTGTCCGCTGCCCAGCGGGCGGCCTGGTCAAGGTTCGCCGACGAGGCCGAGCCGCTGGTGCCGGAAGGCGTGACACGGATCGGCATCACGCTGAAGTTCCAGCCCATACCAACGACCTGCGTGCCGTTGTTGCCAGTCGCAGCGGCGCAGCCAGCGACAAATGTGCCGTGCCCGTGCTGGTCCTGGACGTTACCGCCGTCGACCTGCGCTAGGTCTTGCTCCGAGTTGAAGCCCGAGATCCACCGGTCGACCAGATCGGGGTGATCGAGGTCCGCTCCTGTGTCGCAGACGGCGATGATCGTTCCAGAATTGCCGGTGAAGATATCCCAGGCCCTGGCCGACTCCACGTTGGTGTGCTGCCATGAGTCACTAAAGTTCGGATCGTTGGGCACGGTATCGGTCGTGTAGCACAGCCAGTTGGGGGTGACGTACTCGTAGTCGCCTGTCGCCATCAGCAATTGTGCGTAGGTGTTCTCATTCTGTCCGGCCGGCACGTGAACGATGTACTCGTCGACCTCGCCGAAGTGCTCGATGACCTGATCGATGATTCGCGCACGCGCCGGGTCTGTGGCTTCCCCTGCGGCGGCCTTCTGGCCCGCAACGGGCATCCACGACCTTGCGGGCGAGGCGTCGGGCCGCGGGTTGGTGGCGGCGTAGAGGTCCTGCCTTGGGCGGACGATCATCTGGCCCGTGAACTCAAGAACACCTGGCGTTTCGACGAAGAGCTGCTCGTCGGCTTGTGCTGCCGTGACGACAGCTGGCTGACAGAGCCCGGCGAGCAGTGCCAGCGCGAGCGCAGTAGTGCGAATGGTCATTCTTTCTCCTTGGTCCGAAGGGTCCGATATCTAAGAACACAGCCACGGGGCGGCAAGAACTGCCACCGCGTCAGGGTACTGTCCATTCGGTCATCTCATGGCGCGAGTTCCACGTTTCTCCCTGACACTGCCCTGACCCGCCGCTGCAGGTGCCGCTGGCTCGGGTACCTCAAAAAAAAACACCCCGGCCAGCAATGACCGGGGCGTCGGATTGAATGCTCTCAATGAGCGACTATCGGCTCACGGGCAGGGGCCGATGAGGCCGAGCAGGGCGAGGAAGTCGCCGAAGCTGACCATGCCGTCGCCGCCAAGGTTGCCAAAGTCATCGGCGATATCGCCCGTGCAGCCGGGCGTGCCACCGGGGCAGGGGCCGATGAGGCCGAGCAGGGCGAGGAAGTCGCCGAAGCTCACCATGCCGTCAGCACCGATGTTGCCAAAGTCATCGGCGATGTCGCCAACGCACGAACCCGCATCCTCACAGGAAAGCGACGTCACCACAATGGCGTCCACACCGCACTCGAGCACGTCGCCCGGATCGGCATCGGTGGCCACGAACCGGAAACGGAACGTGCTGGAGTTGCCAAACTCGGAGCCGATGTCCACGGTATCGTCGCGCCAAGTGCCCGCGGTTGCGTAGTCCCGAGCGACACTCCAAGTGCTGCCACCGTTGAGCGAGACCTCGAACGTGAATCCGTCCTCGGGTCCGATGGTGTTGACCGTGTCCTGCATCCAGTAGGAGTAGGAGACCGTTCCGCCGGTGGAGAAGTCAAAGACCGGACTGGTCAGGATCGTCGAGCCGCCGTCAACGTCGGAATTGTCGGTGGTGGCAGACTGCCCGGTGAGGTACGCCTCGTTGGTGCCGTCGGCATCGGTCGCTGGGTCATCCCGGCCGTTGTTCTGAGGCGTGCCGTTGGTCCAACGGCCAGCCTCTTGAGTCGTGATGTTGCCGCCGATGGTGAAGGCGATGCTGCCCTCACCCGAATCGGTCGCGCTCACGCCCGTACCGATCACGGCGCTGTAGAAGCCCGAGGCGGGCAGGGTCTGCGCGCCTGCCAGATCGCCAGTGACCGAGACGAAGAAGTCCGGGTCATCGCCGCACATCTGCGCGGGGATGTTCGCGGTGTAAGAGCCACCGCCGTTGTCAGCCATGGCGAACGCGGTGAACGAGCCAGCACCGCTGGGCCGGACGTTGAGCAGCGGACCGGTCAGGATGGTGTCGTCGTTGAGCGTGACCTGGACATCGAAATCGGCGGTATCACCGGAATCGAAGATCGTGGGCACCGCGCCATCGAGCGCCAGGTTCAGCGGGAGCTGCTGGGGCGGGAGGATATCTATATCCAGAGCGTATGCCTGAATAGCGTTCTGGCCGGTGTTGTCGACCTCGACGTAGTAAGTGCCCGGGGCGGTGTTGGCCAGCGCGGTCTCGATGCCGCCGGTGCCGGTGTCGTTGGCCTGTACCAGCACGCCGCCGCCGCTGTTGTAGATCGTGACGCGGAGGTTGCCCTGCGACTGCGGGCTGTAGTCGGTGCCCGTGTTGCACTGGTTGGTCTGCGGGCCATCAAGGTAGGTGTACCCGACCGGGCTGGCAACGGCCTGGATGGCGCCGTTACCGGTGACCTGGATGCGGTAGAAGTCGCTGTCCGTGTTGTCATCGACCGACATGAAATCGGTGCGGTTGGCGTTGCTCGCCCCGCTGCCGCCGATGTTGAGCGAACCGCCCACGCCAACCGACCCGAGGTCGGACGCGGCACCGATGGAGTCGTTGGGTTCCATGGGGTCGCCGTAGTGGCGCTGGGCATTGAGCACGTCGTCCATCTGTGGGCCGTCGAACCCGGTATTAATGAACGGGTTCATCAGGATGCTGCCGAGCGGGCAGACGTGGAGTTGGCCCATGCCGTGGCCGTGCTCGTGAGCGAGGATGTTGCGGAGGCGGATTGAGTTGCTGCCCGTAGAGGCGTAGTAGTTGTCGGCGGTGTCGATGACCATGTCACCGTTTTGCGGGAAGAAGTTGTAGGCGAGGATGCCCGAGTTGCCGTCGATCGTCTTGCCGCCCATGCGGAGGTCGCCGCGTACACCGGTCACGCCAGAAGAGTTGAACAGCGTGACGTTGTCGTCGTTGGGCTCGAGGATGTAAGTAGCTCCGCAGAGGTCGCCCCAACGAGCGAAGATTTGGTCGTAGAGCGCACGCCACGTGGCTCGGCTGCCGTAGATGCCGTCGAGGAATCCGTTGAGCGCGTTGGGCCCACTGCCCTCGCCGACGCCGTCGGGAATGGTGATCCCGTCGATGGGGAACGAGTACGTCAGAATGGTCGGATCGCCCTGCGATGCGCCCCCGGGATCCATCGCCGTGCCGTTCCAACGACTGGTCTGCTGGAAGGCGATCTGCAAGTGACCGAACATCGCGGCCTCAAACGCTTCGATCACGGCCTGGTCGGTGCCGGGCGCGAAACACGGCGCCACCGGAACAGCGTGCGTCTTGGCGGTATCCACAAAGCTGGCCAGCATGCGCTGGTGCACGGGCGCAAAGCTTGCGAACGCCTCGCGGGTGGTCACATTCTGGACCTTGTCCCAGGCGGCATCGAACTCGATCTCGCTCAGCGGAGCGTGCCTCGCGACGAGGTCGGCGGGCGCATCATCCGACAGGGTCGGCACAGCCTCGCCCATCGCTTCGAGCTTCTCGGCGATGATCGCTTGGTGCGACTCTGGAAGCGAGAAGAACGTCTGGGCCTCAATCAGCTTGAAAGCACGCTGCTGGGCTTCGATCTGGGCCTCAAGCTGTGCTTCGGTTGCGTGGCATTCGGCTGAACCGAACTCGCACGACGGAGTGACCTCCGGGCCAGCGGTAAGGGGGGCTGCAAGGCCGCAGGCCAGCAGGAGGGTCATTGCACTCTGCTTTGTCATCGAATCACCTCTTCAAAGTGTGTTATCTCAGCGGGAGAGGCAGTCGCCACCGGCGCCACGTGGGCCGGTCTCTACTCTCGTCGACGAGGGCATACCCGCTGCTGAGCCCGAAAGGGCCCCTCTGGAATGCTCATACATGCGGCTGTTTTGGCCTGCTGGTTCCGCCCGACTCGTTGAGTCAGGCAACCTCGTTCATTCGTCAGCGGCGCAATCGATCATCCCGTCGCTTTCACCAGCGATGAATCGCACGTGCGGAGTTCTCGGACGATTGCAGATCGAACGGTTCCACTCGCTCAGAGCTGCTGGAGGAATCGCACGTCGTTATCGAACAGCAGCCTGATATCCGGTATGCCGTACTTGCCCATCGCCAGCCGCTCGATGCCCATGCCCCACGCAAAGCCCGTCCACTCCTCGGGGTCGAGCCCGCACGCTTCGAGCACGGCCGGGTCAACCATGCCACAGCCGCCGAGCTCGACCCACTTGGCCGGCTCGTCAGGTCGCAGTTTGATCTTCATATCGAACTCGGCCGACGGTTCCGTGAACGGGAAGAAGCTGGGCCTGAGCCGGACCTCGGCCTGCTCGCCGAAGTATGCTCGCGCGAATTGCAGCAGGGTGGTTTTGAGATCGACCATCGACACGCCGCGATCGATGTACAGCGCCTCAAGCTGATGGAACATGAATGAGTGCGTCGCGTCGACCGTGTCGGGCCTGTAGACCCGGCCCGGGCTCACGATCTTGATCGGCGGTCCGCTGCCGTCGGCGGTCACCTGCTCCATGATTCTGATCTGCACCGTGGAGGTCTGGCTGCGCAGCATCCTCGGGGTGCCCGTGCTCGCTGGATCGTCCACATAGAAATTGTCGATCGGATCGCGCGCGGGGTGCTCGGGTGGGATGTTCAGCTTGACGAAGTTGTGCTCGTCATCCTCAAGCTCCGGGCCGCGCACTACCTCGAATCCGAGCCTGCTGCACACTTCGAGCAGGTCCTCGGTCACGCGAGTGATGATGTGCCGACGACCTACAGCGCGCGACTCCAACACTCCAGGCTCGGTGATATCCAAGCACGGCGCACTCGAATCGGCAGGAGCGGCACCGCTCAGGCCGGCTTTTTTCTCGGCGAACGCCTGTTCGATGGTCTGCTTGGCCTTGTTGGCTTGCTGGCCGAACTCTTTGCGCTGCTCGGGTGCGACATCCTTGATCCAGCCCATCGCGGCCTTGAGACGACCCTTGCTGCCCAAGAACGTCACGCGGAACGACTCCAGATCGTCGGCGGTCGCGGCGGTCCCGAGTGACGAGAGTGCCTCGGCCTGCAGTGTTTCAAGTTGATCGAGCATGTCTGCCAACTCTACCCCGTCGCTTGCAACGCTGGGTGGTTAGCCCGGGTGCACGCGGCAAAAACCGGCCCGCTTGAAACAAACAGGGGTGGCCCAAAGACCACCCCTGTGAAACTCACTGGATGACCAAGACCGAGGATTACTCCGCGGCGCTGGCCCCATCGCTGGCGTTGCCGCCCGCTTCAGTGGCGGGCTCGCTCGCAGCGGCCTTCTCGGCCTTGGCGGCGCCGCCCTTGCGGAGCTTGGCCGCGTACGCGGTGCGCTTGTCCGCGGTGCGACGACGCGAGCTGGGCTTGCCGCCGATCTCCGGGCCTTCCTCCGCACCAACGAACTGCAGCACGCACAGCGGCGTCGCATCGCCAAGCCGGCGATAGCCGATTTTGACGATCCGAGTGCAGCCGCCCTGGCGGTCGGCGTAACGCGGTGCGATGTTCTCGAAGACATGGCGCACGAGCCACGGCGCCTTGCGAAGCTTGCCGTAGCGGTTGCGCTCGACCTCGCTCGATTCAGGCACATCGAAGAACGCCGAGGCGTCCTCACGCATCTGCCCAACGCGGGTCTTCTCTTCTTCGCTGGCATCCTTGGGAAGGTACAGCCAGTCGAACGCCCGGCGGTCACCGCCGAGCATCGAGATCACCTGACGCCGAGAGTGCAAATCGCCCCTCTTCGCCTTGGTGATGATCTTCTCAACGATCGGCTGCACAGCCTTGGCCTTGGGCACACTCGTGACCACCTGCCCGTGCTGCAGCACGCTCGCGCTGAGGTTGCGCAGCATCGCTTTGCGGTGAGAGGCGGTTCGGCCGAGTTTGAAGCCTGCTTTACGGTGACGCATCGTTCCAACTCCTGACCGGCGAATCCGGTCTCTATCTTATCACTCAAGCGCCAGCGGTCGGCGCCTTGTATCCCTCAGGAAGCTGCATGCCAAGATTCAGCCCGACGTCCTGCAGCTTGCGCTTGATCTCGCGGAGGCTCGTCCGTCCAAACGAACGCAGCTTCAGCAGTTCCTGATCCGTCATCACAACCAGGTCGGCAACCCGATCAATGCGGGCCGATTCCAGGCAGTTGCCCGCTCGCACCGAAAGCTCCAGATCGGAGATCGGCATGGAGAGCTTGCGCAGCAGTTCTTCATCAACGCCCGCAGCAGCCGCTGCTTCTTCGCTGACGCGCTGCTGGCCGACATCAAAGAACTGCACGAACGGGTTGAGATGCTTGCGGAGAATCTTGGCGGCCTCGACCAGCCCCATCTCGGGCGTGACCGTGCCGTCGGTCCATATCTCGAGCGTGAGCTTATCGAAGTTGGTTCGCTGGCCAACGCGGGTGTCCTCGACGTTGTACCGAACGCGCTGCACGGGCGAGAAGATCGAATCGACGTAGATCCGCCCGACCTCCTGCTCATCGGCTTCGGCCATGTGCTCGGCGGCGGGCACATAGCCACGCCCCGCAGCCACCTCGAACTCGATCTCGATGTCCACCTCTTCGGTGAGCGTCGCGATGACCAGGTCCTTGTTGACCACCGTGATCGCGGCGTCCGCCTCGATCAGGTCCGCCGTCACCTCGCCCGGGCCACGGGCGGCCAGACGCATGGTCTTGGGCTCATCGGAGTCCAGCTTCACCACGAGGCTCTTGATGTTCAAGATGATGTCGGTAACGTCTTCGAGCACACCGGGAATGGTCGTGAACTCGTGTTCCGCGCCCTTGATCTTGACACTTCGCACCGCTGCGCCCTCGAGGGAGCTCAGCAGGATCCTGCGCAGGCTGTTGCCCACGGTCGTACCGAAACCACGCTCGAACGGCTCAACAACAAACCGGCCAAATTCGGCCGAGATGTGCTTCGGGTCCGATTCAACCTTGCTCGGAAGTTCCAGGCCGCGCCATCTTACTCGGGTCGCCATTAGTTCATCCACCGTTTGTCAGCGTTGCTCTCAATACGCGGTGCGCCGGCTGCGAGTCGCTCACGCCCCCGCTGACTGGGACGGGCTCTCTTCTGCTCGACGCAACGAAACTGAATCCAACCAACCGGTCCCCTCTCGTTGCCGATCGGGACGGAGCCGCCTAGACGCGGCGCTTCTTGCGGGGCCGGCAGCCGTTGTGCGGCACCGGGGTGTGGTCCTCGATCGCGAGCACGCGGATGCCGGTCGAAACCAGCCCGTTGACCGCAGCCTCTCGGCCGCCGCCCGTGCCACGGATACGGATCTCGACCTCGTTGAGGCCCATCTTGCGAACCTTCTGGCCAACCTGCTCACCCGCGCGGGTCGCCGCGAACGGCGTGGCCTTGCGAGCACCCTTGAAGCCGATAGTGCCCGCGGAGTCCCAGGCAAGGGTCTCGCCGTTCATGTCGGTGACGGTGACCATCGTGTTGTTCGAAGTGGCCTTGACGTGCGCGATGCCGCGCCCCACGTTCTTGCGAATCTTCTTCTGCTTTGCCATCTGTCTTTACGCTCCTCTCGGCACCGCTCTCCCGCAGACCTTTTGAGCCCGGGCGGGTGCCTGGCGTGTTGTCGGTTCCATGAAACCAAGCCCGATGGGCTGGGGCCAATGCCCCCGCCCCGCATGCCGGGTTGTTTATCCCTTGACGCCCTTCTTGCCGGCGACGGTCTTCTTGCGTCCCTTGCGTGTTCGTGCGTTGCAACGCGTGCGCTGGCCCCGCGTGGGCAGGCCCCGGCGGTGGCGCTCGCCGCGGTAGCTCCGCGTGTCCTTGAGCCGCTGGATGTTCTGGTTCACCTGCCGGCGGAGCGCACCCTCGACGATAAAGCCGTTGTCGATGATCGTGTTGATCGTCGCGACGTCTTGTTCTGTCAGGTCCTTTGCGCGCACATCAGGGTCAATACCCGCCTCAGAGAGGATGTCCTTGGCGAACTTCGCGCCGATGCCGTGCACGTACTGCAGGGCATAAAGGACTTTCTTACGCTCAGGAACGTCTGTTCCGGCAATACGTGGCACCGATCAACTCCCTTCGCCGCTGGCGCTTTGGCCAACGCGGCATCTTGCTCGTACTACAAGCCCGAGGCCGCGATGGCGACCCGGGACTGGTTATCCCTGAACCTGCTTGTGCTTGGGGTCCGCTTTGCAGATTACCCGCACCTTGCCCTTGCGGCGGACGATCTGGCAGCTCGCACAGATCCGCTTGACACTTGCTCGAACTTTCACGCCGCACCTCCGTTGGTCCGTCCCGGGCCTCTGCCCGAGATCGTCCATCTAACCTTCAATTCGCCCGGTCTGGATGATAGGCCGATGTTCTCGGCCAGCCCCAGACCCCTCGCCGCGAACCCGCGACCGGTCGCCTCAGTTCCGAGGCCCCCTGATTTTCTGTCCGCCGCCGTCCTGGCCGCCAAGAAATCCTGAGTAGTTCCGCATCAATAGAGCGGCTTCAACTCGCTGCAAGAAATCGAGTGTCACAGACACCACGATCAGCAGCCCCGTTCCACCAAGAAACTGAGTCACCGAATAGTCGATGTTCAACGCCCGATTCACCACCATCGGGATCACCGCGATGAGAGCAAGAAACGCCGCCCCGACGTACGTCACGCGTTCCATGACGGTCTCGAGGTACTCAGCCGTTCGGGGCCCGGGCCTCAGACCCGGGATAAACGATCCGTTATCACGGAGCTGGCGGGACATCTCTTCCGGGTTGAACTGCACCGTTATCCAAAAGTAGCTAAAGAAGTACACCATGATGATGTAGAGCAGCACGTATGGGAACTCACCCATCCGCAGCGCATCACCCATCCACGTGATCGTCGAGAGGTACAGACCGCCCGAATCGGCTTCGCCTGCGCGGGCCATGTTCGACAGGGCCTCGAAGATCACCGACGGGAAGATCATCAGCGAGCTGGCGAAGATGATCGGCATCACGCCGCCGTGGTTGATCCGAAGCGGTAGGAAGCTTTTCTGACCGCCGAACACCCTCTTGCCACGAGTGTGCTTGGCCTGCTGAATCGGAATTCGCCGCTGAGCCACAGTCATGATGACCGAGCCCGCAACCACCAGCACGAACCCCCCCGCGAGCAGAATAACGCTCATCCAATTCTGCTTGTCGGGGTCGCGTGGATCGAAGTTGTTGATGACCCAACTGATCGCACCAGGCATCGAAGTGAGAATGCCCGCGGTGATAATCATGGACACGCCGTTGCCAATGCCGTACCGGTCGATCTGCTCGCCCAGCCACATTAGAAAGACGGTGCCAGCGGTCAGCGCTGCAACAGCGGTCAACCACCACACGGGGTTGCCCGCCTGCTCCTGGTAGACGAGGCCCGACTGCGTGATAAAGCTCAACCAGCCGAACCCCTGCACTACGCAGAGCCCAACGGTGGTGTAGCGCGTCCACTCCTGGATCTTGGTTCGACCCGTGGGGCCCTCTCGCTGCAGTCGCTGAAGCGTCGGCGAGACCGACTGCAGCAGCTGGAAGATGATCGCCGCCGTGATGTACGGCATGATCCCAAGACCGAAGATGGTCGACTGACTAAACGAACCTCCACTGAACACCGCCACGTATTCCGCGAGCCTGCCCGCAGCCGAACCGCTCTCGGAGGCCGACGTGAAGTAGTCCGCGAGCCGCTCCTGGTTCACGCCGGGAAGCGGGATCCAGAAGCCAATGCGATAGACCGCGAGCATGCCCAGCGTGAACAGAATCTTGTTCCGCAGCTCGTCGATTTTGAACACATTGACCAGGGTCGTCAGCATCGGTTTGGGCTCAGCTCTTCTTCTTGGCGCCGCCTCGGCGGAGTTTCTTGGTCAGGTTCTTAGGCGTCAGGTCGTCGCTGTTGCGGTCAACACCACGTACGCGGTCTCGGCGGGTACCAGATTGCTCGACGCTGCCGCCAGCTTCTGTGATCGCCGCAACCGCTGAGTTGGAGACCCGGCTGACCTTGACATCGAGCTTCACGCCCAGCTTGCCAGCCTCGCCCAGATCGCCCAGCACCTTGACGTCCCGGCTGAGGTCACGGACCAGGCCCGCAGCGATCAGCGACTCGGGGGTCACGTCGCCGCCCTTGGCGAACGCATCCTGCGCAACGATGTCGCGGAGGTTGACCACCCAGAAGCGGGTCTTGAACTGCACGTTGGTGAAGCCAAACTTGGGCATGCGCCGGAAGTAGGGCATCTGGCCACCCTCGAACTGGTGGAGAACCGAATGGCCCCGGCGGCTGCCGGCACCCTTGTGGCCCCGGCCAGCCTGCTTGCCTTGGCCGCTGCCGTGGCCGCGACCGACCCGCTTGCGGGCCTTGTACTTGCCGGCCTCAGCTGTTACATCGTGAATCATCATGGGAACTGCACTCCGGTCGCCGCGCGACCAATCCACAAGCCGAGTTGCTCAGCCGTTGTTGTCCGTGTTCGCAGGAGCCGCTCCGGGTGCGACCTGCGGCGCTCCGCCACCGCCACCGCCGTAGCCACCCCGCCCGCCACCTCCGCCGCCGCCGCCACGACCACCTCGACCGCCGCCGCCGCCACGACCACCTCGGCCGCCGCGACGCTCTTGGCCGATCGTGTTGACCGGGGCGCGCATCCGCTCGCCCTCGGCACTCGATGGCATGAACCGCTGGCCGGCCTCGATCTTCTCTTCGATCGCCGTCGATCCAAGCTCGACGCCGCGAAGCTCAGCAATCAGTTCGGGCGTACGAAGCTGGGCCAGGCCATCGAACACAGCCTTCACCACGTTCATCGCGTTGGTCGAGCCGAACGACTTGCTCAGACAATCTGTCAGGCCTGCAAGTTCCAGTACCGTGCGGACCGTCGCTCCCGCGACGACACCCGTACCGGGCGAAGCCGGCAACATGCGAACCTGCGAGGCGTTGAACCGGCCCTGCACCTCGTGCGGGAGCGTCTTGCCTGAACGCGGGATGCTGACGAGCGACCGTTTGGCCTGCTTCTCCGCTTTCTCGATCGCGACGGGAACCTCGTTGGACTTGGCGTAGCCGTAGCCCACCTTGCCGTTGTGATCACCCGCGACCACGAGCGCACCGAAGCTAAAACGCCGGCCACCTTTGACCGTCGCGGCGGTGCGGAAGATGCCGAGTGTCTTGCACTCGACCTGTGAACTCTGTTCCATTACGTCCGTCATGCGATACCTCTCGGGCCTGGCTTAGCCAGACCGTTCAGAATTCCAGTCCGCCCTTGCGGGCCGCGTCAGCCAGAGCCTTGATGCGGCCGTGGTATAGGAAGCCGCCGCGATCGAACACCACGCTCGTGATGCCCTTGGCCTTGGCCCGCTCGGCGATGGCCTGGCCAATCGCCTCGGCCGCCTTGGAGTTGCCACTCGCGTCGACCGAGATGGTCTTGTCCCGCGTCGAAGCCGAGACAAGCGTCACGCCCTGCAGGTCGTCGACGATCTGCGCGTACATGTGGTTCAGCGAGCGGTACACCGACAGGCGGGGCCTCGTAGGAGTGCCCATCACCCGCTTGCGGATGCCCGTGCGGCGCCGGCTGCGACGAAGGTCTTTGGTCTTGTTCTTGTTCATGGGTCACCTTGCCCAGCGGCTTAGCCGCCGGCCTTCTTGCCTTCCTTGCGCACCACGACCTCGTCGGAGTACTTCACACCCTTGCCGTTGTAGGGCTCGGGCGGCCTGCAACTACGCACCTTCGCCGCGAACTGCCCGACGAGTTGCTTGTCCGGGCCGCTGATCGAAACAGCCTGCTTCTCTGCCGTCACGGTGAGCCCCTGGGGCACAGCAAACTCGACCGGGTTGGCGTACCCGACCTGAAGCTTGAGCTTCGGGCCATTCATGGAAGCCGCCCAACCAACGCCGACGATCTCGAGCTTCCGCTCGTAACCCTGCGTCACGCCGACGGCCATGTTCTGCACCAATGCCCTGGTCAGGCCCCAGTAAGCCCGAACCTTGCGGTTGGACGCGTTCTTGTCGTCGATGCCGAACGAGACGCTCTTAGCATCCTCGTCCCAGCTCACGTTGACCTCGGGGCGGTGCTCGTAGCTGAGCGTGCCCTTGGGCCCTTCGAGCGTCACGACGCGTCCGTTCATGCTGAACTTCGCGCCCTTGGGCATCGCGACTGCTTTCTTACCGATTCTCGACATGGCTGCTGTCCTCTTCGTCCCGGTCTGTTGGCCGGGGGATTCCAGGCCTCATTGGTTCACAACACTCGTTCGCTTACACAACCGTGCAGAGCAGCTCGCCGCCGACGCGGTCGGTTCGGCACCTGCGGTCACTCAGCACGCCGCGCGAGGTCGACACAATGCCAATGCCGAGTCCCTGCACAGGGCGGGGCAGGCCATCAACCTTGGTGTAGACCCGGCGTCCGGGCTTGCTCGCCCGCTGGATGCTCTGAATCACGCGCTCACCGCGCGGCCCGTACCGCAGCTCGACGTGGATCAGGCCCTGGCGGCCGTCTTCCACAACGTCGAAGCCGTTGATGTAGCCCTCGGATTGCAGAACCTCCGCGATGCCTCGGTTGACCTTGCTGTTCAGCACGGTCACCTTCTTGGCTCGGTTCCTCACGGCGTTGCGGATGCGTGTCAGCATGTCCGCGATGGGATCGCTCATCGTCATAGTTCGTTCCTCACCAGCTCGCCTTGCGCATGCCCGGGATCTTGCCCTCGAGCGCCAGCTTCCGCAGCATGTTCCGATTGATTCTGAACTTGCGGTACACGCTCCGCGAGCGTCCACTCAACTCGCAGCGCCGAACCACACGGCTCTTGAACTTGGGCGGCCTCTTGGCCTTGGCTATGAGTGCCTTGGTCGACATCGAAATCCTCTCCTGGCTTACGAGCCGGCTTTGGCCTCAGCCTTTTTCTTGAACGGCATGCCCAACGCCTCGAGGACGTACTCGCTCTTCTTCTCATCCGAGTTGCTGAACACCATGTTGATGTTCATGCCGTGCGTGAACGTCTGCTCGGCCATGTTGATCTCTGGGAACACGCCCTGCTCGTTCAGACCCATCGAGTAGTTGCCCTGCCGGTCGAACGACTTGCGGCTCAGACCTCGGAAGTCCTTCACGCGCGGCGCCGCTAGGTTGACCAAACGATCCAAGAAGTGCCACATCTGATCGCGACGGATTGTCACCATGAACGCTGTCTCGTAGCCCTCGCGAACCTTGAAGTTCGACACGGACTTCTTCGCTTTGATCATCACGGGTTTCTGGCCGGAGATCGTGGTCAGCGTGTGGATCACAGCCTCGCGCACCTGCACAGGGATTTTGGTCCCGTCGAGATGCCGACCGACGTTCACGTTGATCGTGATTTTCTCAAGGCGGGGCATCTGCATCGGGTTGTCCAGACCGAATTCGGTGGTCAAGCCCGCGCGGACATCCTCGTTGTACTGCGTCTTGAGCCGTGAGGGCTTCGACTTCTCCGCGTCGGCGGCAATCGCTTTGTCTTTCTTCTTTGCCATCGTCAGGCTTCCTTACTGCTGGCTTCGCCGAGCGCTAAAGCGCCTCGCGGGATTTGACTGACTTGGTTCGGCTGTCCCAGAACTTCACCGGGATCACCTTGCCGCTGCGGGCCGAGACGCGGACCTTCGAGCCGTCATCACGGATCTGGAACCGCACGCGGGTGGGCTTGCCGTCGTCGACAAGGCTCACCTTGCTGACGTGCAGCGGGGCCTCCTTGGTGATAATCCCGCCCCGTGGGCTCATGCGCGTCGGCTTGACGTGCTTCGTACGCAGGTTCACACCCTGCACCACCACTTGGTCCTTGTCGGGCAGAACTCGGACGACCTCGCCGGTCTTGCCCTTGTGGGCTCCGGAGATCACCATCACGGAGTCGTGCTTGCGGATATTGCTGGGCATGTCACACCACCTCCGAAGCGAGCGAGACGATCTTCATAAAGTTCCGTTCACGCAGTTCGCGGGCCACGGGACCAAAGATGCGAGTGCCCTTGGGCGCATTCTCATCGGTGATGAGCACCACCGCGCTCTGATCGAACTTCACGTACGAGCCGTCGGGCCTGCGTACGGACTTGGCCGTACGAACAACCACGGCTTTGGACTTGTCGCCCGACTTGATGTCCGAACCCGGCAGCGACTTCTTGATGCTGACCATGACTCGGTCGCCGACCGACGCGGTCTTGCGCGAGAAATTACCGCGGCTTGTCGACCCGCCGTACACACGGATCACGTACGCCTCTTTGGCGCCGGAGTTATCCGCTACGACACATCGTGATTCTTGCTGGAGCACTGCTGATCTGCCTTCCTAATGGAGCCGGGGCTCAGCTTTCCGAGCGGGTCATCACCCGCACCAGACGCCAACTCTTGGACTTGCTCACCGGCCTGCACGGCGCCACCTCAACAGTGTCGCCCTTATGCGAGTCGTTCGTCTCATCGTGCACATGGAGCACCGTGCGACGCTGTACATACTTGCCGTACTTCGGGTGCTTGGCCACGTACCGCACCACGACCGTGCGGGTCTTGTCGCGGCCGTCGCTCTCGACGACGCCCACTCGGGCACCCTTGGGCTGACCGGACTCGGTCAGCGGGCTCTTCAGTTCGATGTTCTGCTTAGTCATGCTTGCTCCGGAGCCTTTCGGGACGCGTCGGTCCCGCATGCAATCGTCGTCACTGGGTTACCCTCTCGCCGCCGCACGATCGATCTGTCGCCTGCGACGCTCGGTCTTGACCCGAGCCACTGCGCGACGAACCGTGCCGAACTGCGTCGTGTCCTCGATCTTCTCGCTCACCGCCTGGTTCCGCAGCGAGAACATCCGGGCCCGCAGCTGGTCCAAGACCACCGGGATTTCCTCGTCATGCAGCTTGCGCACTTCTTCAGCGGTCAGCTTCTTGGGGTCGGCTTCTTTCTTGGCCATCGGTTCAGACCTCCACCCGGCGGCCGACGAATCGGCAGCGAACCGGCATCTTCATGGCCACGCGGGAAAACGCCAAACGCGCCGCGTCCTCGGTCACGCCCGAAAGCTCGAACAGCATCGTTCCGGGACGCACACGGGCCGCCCAGTAGTCCACGTCCGCCTTGCCCTTACCCATTCGAGTCTCGATCGGCTTCTTGCTGACCGGCTTGTCCGGGAACACGCGGATGAAAATCTTGCCCTCGCGCTTGAGCACGCGCTGAGCCGCGATACGACCCGCCTCGATCACGTTCGAAGGAAGCCAGCAGCCCTCGATCGACTGCAGCCCGTAGTCACCGAACGCAACGTAGTTGCCCCTGGTGGCCTTGCGGTCACGCACCCGGCGGAACTCTTTGCGGTACTTCACACGCTTGGGAATCTTATAGGGAGGCATCCGACCGCTCCTTCGCTCCAGTCCCCGCGGGACCGTTCAATCGCATCTTCTTATCACGGCGTCTCGCCGCGGAAACTCATTCCACTCCGGCCGACGCCGACTCGATCAGTGCCGGCCCCGTGCCCGAGGCGTCGCCCCAGCCGCACGCAGCCCGGTCTCCTCGGTGTCGCCGGTCGCTTTTTCGTACTCGCCCTTGTAAATCCACACCTTGCAACCGATCACACCGTATGTCGTGTTCGACTCGCTGAACCCGTAGTCGATGTTCGCCTGCAGAGTAGAAAGCGGCAGCGCTCCGAGCCGAACATCCAGCGTTCGGCTCATGTCAGCACCGCCCAACCGACCGGCCACCGCGAGCTTCACACCCTGAGCACCAGCCTGCATCACGGCCTCGGCTCGGTTTTTGAGCACCCGGCGGAAAGCCATCCGCTTCTTGAGACCCTCGGCAATGCCGTCGGCCACGAGCTGCGCGTCCAGGTCAGGCTGCTTTACTTCCATGATCGAGATCGCCACCTTGCGACCCGTCATGTAGCTCAGTTCCTGCGTGATCCGGTCCACCTCGGCGCCCTTGGGGCCGATGACCAGACCCGGACGGGCCGTCTTGATGATGACCTTGAGTTCCTCGCGGGTCCGCTCGATGTGGATGTCCGACACCGCGGCGTTGGGCGGCATCTTATTGAGCCTGCGATCCAGGTACACGCGGATCTTCTCGTCCTCGACCAGCAACTCGCCGTACAGCGCCTTGGGCGCGTACCACCGGCTGCGGTGGGCCTCGGTGATCCCGAGCCGGAATCCGAACGGGTGAACTTTCTGTCCCATTTAGACGCTCTCCTGCACACCGACGGTGATGTGACTGGTCTGCTTCAGAATCGGATGTGCCCGGCCGCGATCCTTCGCCTTGAACCGCTTGATGACCTGGCCCTCGTCCACCGTGATTTTGGCAACGTACAACGAGTTCAAATCAGCTCCAGCCATCTCAGCATCGCTTGCCGCCGCATTCAACGCTTTGCGGACGTTCTCCGCTGCACGCTTGTGCGTGAACCGCAGAATCTGGTCTGCCTCGCTGTAAGTCCGGCCGCGGATCATGTCCACGACCAGCCGGGCCTTCTGCGTGCTGCCGCGGTGCTGGTTCACGCTGCTGTCAAAGCGAGCAATGTCCCGGACCTCGCAGCCAATCGTTGACGCCAATCGGCGGATGTCCGAGGCCTTGCACCTGGGAGTGTCCCGGCCAGCCATCCAGTTGCGTACCGCACGCTCCGCCTTAGGGCCCTCAAGCCCTGTGCGAGAGACTGCCTCGCCCAGCTGCTCGGTGGTAAGACCCGCTTCGGCAGCCCGTGCTTTAAGTTGATCGTTTCGAATCCGCATGAGAATCCTCGTTCCAATCCTGCTACCAGCCTCGGGCCACCGCTATCGCAGCACGCCCCACTGGATCACCTGGACTTGATGCCTTCCTTCTTGTTCGTGTGGCCCCGGAACATGCGCGTCGGGCTGAATTCGCCGAGCTTGTGCCCCACCATGTCCTCGGTCACGAACACCTCCATGAACGCACGCCCGTTGTGAACGCTGAACGTGTGGCCCACGAACTCCGGCACGATCGTGCACCGGCGAGCCCAGGTCTTGATCGGTTTGCGCTCGCCGCTCTCGGCCTGCGCCATCACCTTGAGATAGACCTTCTCTTCAACGAAGGGGCCTTTTTTCAGACTGCGTCCCATGAATCAGTTCCTCGTCTTCCTGCTGCCCGATCGCGGGCCTTCCAACCAATCCAGATCAGCGGAGCTGCCCGTAACGCTTGCTCTTGCGGCGACGGATGATGAGCTTCTGGCTCGGCTTCTTGCGGTCACGCGTGCCGCCGCCCTTGGCCGGAGTGCCCGCCCGGTTAACCGGTGCGCGTCCGCCCTTGGACCGACCCTCACCGCCGCCCATCGGGTGAGCATGGTGGCTCATCGCCATGCCGCGTGTCTTGGGACGACGCCCCAGAAGCCGGTTCGTACCCGCCTTGCCGATGCGGCGGTTCTGATGATCGGAGTTCCCGACCTCACCCACCGTCGCCTTGCAGTCGCCGTGGATTCGGCGGGTCTCGCCGCTGGGCAGCACGAGCGTCACGTAGTCACCATCGCGGTTCGTCAGCCGAGCCGAGCAGCCAGCCGATCGGCACATCTGACCGCCACGGCCGGGGCTCATCTCGACACAGTGAACGCTCAAACCCAGCGGAATGAACCGCAGCGGCATCACGTTGCCGACCTCGGGCTCGACGGCTGCCGTCGATGATGCGATAACCTCGCGATCGACGGTCAGGTTTTTGGGCGCGGGAATGTAGCGCTTCACGCCGTCGGCGTATTCGAGCAACGCGATGTGGCTCGAGCGGTTCGGGTCGTACTCGATCGCCGTTACCTTGCCGACGATCCCATCGCGGTCACGCCTACGGAAATCGATGACACGGTACATGCGCTTCGCGCCGCCGCCGCGACCACGCACCGTGATCTTGCCCTGGTTGTTCCGCCCGCCGTTCTTCTTGAGCGGCCTCGTGAGCGACTTCTCCGGCTTGCTCCGGGTGACCTCTTCGTGCAGGTTCACGGAGGCGTTGCGCCGGCCCGCGCTCGTTGGTTTGTAAACTCGAATCGCCATCAGAAGTATCCTCGGGTCTTGCTCGCGGTCTCGCTTACAGTCTTGGTCTCAGCTAGCGTGCCTCATGGGCAACGCCCGAATCAGAACAGTTCGATCGTGTCCTCGGGGTGCAGCCGAACCAACGCCTTCTTGGTGGTCTTGGGCCCCACCACGCCGTACTTCATGCGTCTGTGCGCACTACGCGTGGATACCGTGTTCACGCCCACTACACGCACGCCATAAAGCTCCTCGATCGCTGCCTTGATCGAAGTCTTGTCGGCCCGGCGGTCCACCTCAAAGGCGTACTGCCCGTGCTCGTTCATCGCAGCCGTGGTCTTCTCGGTGAGCAACGGCTTCCTGATGATGTAAGTCGAATCCATCAGGCGTTCTCCTTCGCTGCACCGGCGGTCTTCCAGCCGCCCTTGATCTCAGACCCACGCTTGGGGCGAGCCGACCGGGGCTCTCGCTGGCCAGCGCCCTTGCCCATCGGGCTGACGCGAGCCGACTTGTCGGTCTGCGAACTCGGGCCGCTCAGCCATGCCTCAAGCTCCGCCTTTTCGATGATGAGGTAGCGGTGGTTGAGCATCTCGTAGCACGTGAGCTGGTCCGCCTTGCAGATCGTTACGTCGTCCACGTTGCGGGCCGAGAGCTTGGCGTTACGCGTCGACTCCACGCTGTCGTCGCCGGGCAGAGCCACCAGCACCGTGCGGTCGATCTTGAGAGCCGACATCAGGTCAACGAACGCCCGCGTGCGGGGCTTGTCGAACGCCATCGAATCGATGACCCGCACCTCGTTGTCGATGAGCTTGGCCAGCAGCGCGTTGCGGTTGGCCTTGCGACGCATCTTCTTGGGCATCGCCATCCGGAAGTCCTCGCGGGTCCGAACGGACGGGAACGCCCGACCGCCGCCGCGGAACTGGGGCACCTTGCGGTCGCCGTGCCGCGCGTTGCCGGTGCCCTTCTGCCGGTAGATCTTGCGGGTCGAACCTTCGACCGCCGCGCGGTTCTTTTGCCGGGCTGAGCCCTGACGCAGATTCGCGTGGTACATCACGAAGGCTTGCTTGAGCAGCGGCGCATTGACCACCCCGCCCAAGCTCTCTTCATCAATATTGAAGGCCGCGACTTCATCGCCTGCCATGTTGTAGACGGGGACTTTCATGGTCATTTCCGTCCAGACGCCTTAGGGCCCGCGGAATCCGCTGGGCCAACCTGCTTCGCCTTCATCGCCCGCCACCTGTCGCCCGCTGAGCGGGCCCCGCATCGCTGCGGTGGGGTCGGGCCGATTCGGACTCGGCCGTCGATTCGATCGGGACCATCCCGATCGCACATGCTGTCGATGCCCGGCCGTATTCTTCGAACGCCTTGTGGCATTCACCGAACGTGCCGGGCCCCGGGGAAGGACTTATCCGCCTCCACCGAGACTCAACGTTTCTCAATCTCGACAGGCTCCTTAGCCCGCCGCCTTGGCAGCCTTCGACCTGTACAGCCTCACAGCCGGACGCATCAGAACTACCGAACCGTTCGCTCCCGGTACCGGCCCCTTGACCAGCACCATGTTTTTGTCTGCTACCACACGAATCACATCAAGGCTACGCATCGTGACGCGCTCGTCGCCCATGTGACCGGACATCTTCTTGCCCTTTTTGGGCCGGCCGGACTTACCCGCGTTGGACCCGTGGCCCGCGATCGAGCCGGGCGAACGGTGCTTGCGTTCCACGCCGTGCGTGGCCTGCTGGCCCTTGAAGCCGTGCCGCTTCATACCGCCCTGGAAGCCCTTGCCCTTGCTCGTCCCGATCACATCCACAAAGTGAACGCCATCGAGCTTGTCGACCCCGAGCGAGTCGCCGACGGTGTACTCGGAGGTATCCGCGATGCGGAACTCGCTGTGGTGCCGCTTGGGAGTCGTGCCAGCCTTGTGATCGTGGGCGATCATCGACATTGTCGACCGCCTCGGCTTGACTTCGTCGTAGCCGACCTGGACCGCCGTGTAGCCGTCCTTCTCCGCGCTACGAAGCTGCGTGACCACGTTGTCGAACAGCTCGATCACCGTCACCGGGATCGACTGGTTCGTCTCCGAGAACACCCGGGTCATTCCGATCTTTTTGCCTGCGATCACAAAGGACATAATCCAGCCTCTTCATTGCTTCTTGATCCCGGCTCGCTTATGCCGCCGCACCAGAGGAAGACTTCGTTTCTACTTGCCTATCGGCTCGCCGAGCCAAACGCCCGGCCCTTGAATGACAACCGGCCCGCCTCTCGACGCGCCGGTCCAACCTCTTCTCTACGCCTTGATCTTCACGAACACACCCGCCGGTACAACGAGACGGTTGAGCGCCTCCACCGTCCTAGCGTTGGGCTCGACAATATCGATGATCCGCTTATGCGTTCTGATCTCGAACTGCTCGCGGCTCTTCTTATCAACGAACGGCGAACGCAGCACCGTGTAGCGCTCGATGCGCGTCGGCAGCGGCACCGGGCCCTTGACCTTGGCGTTGGTCCGTTTGGCGTGGTCCACAATCTCGCGTGCCGAAGCATCGAGAGCGATGTGGTCGTACGCCTCCATACGAATTCGGATCTTCGGGCCGCTCATGCTCGACATCGCTCCGTTCATTCACTCGCAACCGAAACACTCGGCGGCGACAATACCCCATCGGATGCTCTCGCATCCGAGAAAGAACCAACACGCTTTGTGCGACGGTGGCCGCTCCCGCAGCCGCGTGCACACGCCCCAATTCGGCCATCAAGGCCAGCGAACCAACCCGGGTCCATCCGGGACGACACCTGTCCGCGCCGAGGCGAGCCCCAGAGGGTACGTCTCCCGCTTGCCGAGTCAATCGCACCCCCCCGATCACCAAACATTTTTGTCACCTGCCCGGGGCCTTACCATCGAACGAACCCGCGCGGTGCAGCCATGCCGCCGCGCGAACCGATGACCCCCCTTCCCCCGCCGGGCCCTTTCCAGCGAATTCAAAGCCTCGGCCGCCACCCCTCCGGAGACCGCCATGCCACCCCGCTGCCTACCCCAACTGCTCGCCCTCGTCACCGCCAGTCTACTGACCGCAACTCCAGCCCCAGCCCAGACCTCCACCGCCGTCGTCGAGCTCTCCGATCGCCCCGTCGTCCGCGAATCTCTCGGCCTGCGACTCTTCCTGCCCATCGGGGCCGAGGCCCAGACCTACGAGCTCGGCGACCGCTCAAGCCTCACCGTGCTCCTTCCGAACAGCCTCGGGGTCATCAACATCCAGGACTCCGCCTCCGCGCCCGAGGCCACACTTTCTTCCATCTGCGACGGCATTATCCGCAGCCGGCTGTCCATCGATCCGCCCCGCCAGCTCCCAAAGCCCAACCAGCGCATGGGACGCGGCGCCTTGCTTTCCCGCGCTCCAAACCTCACCATTGCCCAGGCCCACGGCCCGAGCCACCTCGCTGAGCGCCTCTACCTCGCCATCGAGGACAGCTCAAGCTCCGCCGCGGTCATGGGCTACACCGTCATCAAGCCCACCCCGACCCGCGTGCTCACTTTCGAGCTCATCACCGACCCCAACCGGTACGCCGAAGCTCGCAACATGTACGAGCTCACCGTCGCCTCAGCCACCATCGAAGACCCCACGAACATCGCAGAGAAACGACGCCTGGGCATCGAGACCGGCGTCCGATGGCTGCAAGACGTCAACCAGGACCGACTCACCACGGCCGTCCAATCCATTGGCGAAAACTGGAACTGGCAGCGGCTCTCCAAGCCCAGCCTCGCCGGCGGAGGCGACGATGCGGCAGAAGAAATCGGTTACCGCCGAATCAGCGCTCGCATCGGTAGGCGCGGCGACCTCCGCAAAGACAACATCCGCAACAACGGGATCGACAACCAACGCGGCTACGTCGTGCGCATCGAGAGCCGAACACTGCACCAGAGTCTCATCATCGACAGCTCCGCAGTGTTCTTTCTCTCTCTCGACAAGAAAGAAGAAGCATGGTCTGTCGAGATGGCTATCCGCGATCAGAAAACCGGTCAGCTCCAACGCTCTTCCGAGATCGGTATCCGTCTCGACAACGACGTCACCGTCTCGACGCGCCTCGGCGATCAACCGCTCCAAACATCAAAGCCGCAGATCGAAGGCCCCGGCTACATCTCCCGCGTCGAGTCTTTCCTGCTCCCTTACCTGCTCGTTCAAACCGGCTTGCCCACCGAGTACCGTTTTTACTGCTTCCAGTCCCAGAGCGGCCGAATCCAGATGCGAGCCGATTCGCTCGAAACACGAAACGACCAGCAGAACGGGGCCTGGACGCTCACGACTCGACTCAGCCAGGACGACGAGCCGCAGGTGGCCATCCTTGACAAAGCGGGCGCGATGCTGCTCACACGCCTCTCAGACGGCGCGCGTTGGGAACCTATCGAGCTCGCCAAGCTCGGCAGACTTTGGCGCGCCAAGCGCCTCCCCATGAACTGATTGTTTGTGCGGACCAATCGCGACCGTCAGGGAGCGGTCCAAACATGAAATCGCGCTAGCTCGCGCAGCAACTCGCCGCGGGCTTGGATCGAACCCGGCGCACCAGCCAACCCACGACTGCCCACATCAGCACCGCCAGCAGCACGCCCCCCGCGATCTGGCCTGCGTACGAACTGCCGTGCTCATGCGCGAGCTCAAGCGGAGCGAGCGTCATGTGCCGAGCGAGCAGCCCGTTGAGTGTTACTCCCGCCACGAACGACCCCCCAGCGATCACGCCCACATACACCGCAGCGCTGCGCACCCCAAAGTCCTTGACCACCCACGCGATCGTCGCCGGATTCGTCGCTGGGCCCGCCAGCAGGAACACGAGCGCTGCGCCGGGCTCTACACCCGCAACGATCATCGCGAGTGCCATCGGGGTCGAACTCGTCGCGCACACATACAGCGGGATCCCCACCACCAAGGCCACCAATGACTGCACCACCACGCCGCCGGGCAGCCCGGATCCGCTCGACCATTCGCTCGGCACAAGCACGGTGATCAAGGCCGCGAGCGCAAGACCGATCAGCATCCATCCTGCGAGTGATGCAGGCAACGTCACCAGCGCAAACCGCACAGACTCGACCAGCTTGCTCGCCATGCTCGATGGCGCAGCCTTCGATTCTGACTCGCCCCCGCAGCACGACCGCTCTTCCTGAGCGGGCATCGAGCCCATCGACGCCGCATTTCCACCCAGCACGCTCAGCGATACCGACTTCGACTGCCGCTCTTTCTTCTCGCCCATCCGGTCCAAGCTCAAGCCGGTGGCCACCGCGATCGCCACCGCCACGATCGGCCTGGTCACCGCGAACCAAGGCCCTAGCAGGCCCCACGTCAGCCCAACGGCCGGCACATCCACCTCGGGCGACGCCACCGCAAACGCAGCCGAAGCGCCCCGCGAGGCGCCGCTCCGTTTGAGGCCCGCAGCTGTCGGAATCACCGAGCACGAGCATAATGGCAGCGGCGCCCCAATCAGCGCCCCTCGCACCACCGGGCCTATGCCCTTGCCCCCCAGCGCACGCTCCAGCACCGACCGGGGCACCAGCACGTGCAGCACGCCAGCGATCAAAAAACCAGCCAGCAGCCACACCCCGGACTCAACCAGAATCGCCCAGAATGCCCACCACCATGCGCTCATCCACTCCATGCACCATGGTATGTCGCTCCCGAACAGCCCACGACTCCGCCCGCCCTAAACCGGTGTAGACTCTGCGCATGGCCACGGAACGGCTCCTCTCCCCAAAGCCCGCTGCCCCCACGGAAGACCTCGCCAACCACGCGCTCCGCCCAGAGACCATCGGCGAGTACATAGGCCAGCGGGACCTCATCGAACGACTCACCATCGCCATTGATGCGGCCAAAATGCGCACATCCAAGGCTGGCGGCCCGCCGGAACCCCTCGAACACACGCTCCTCCACGGCCCGCCGGGTCTGGGCAAGACCACCCTCGCCCACGTCGTCGCCAAGGAACTGGGCTCGAACCTCTACACCACCTCCGGGCCAGCCCTCGCCCGCGGCACCGATCTTGTCAGCCACCTCACCCGCCTCCAGCCGGGCGACGTGCTCTTCATCGATGAGATCCACCGCCTGCCCACCCCCGTCGAAGAGTTCATCTACCCAGCGATGGAAGACTTCCGCATCGATGTCACCGTTGATGCCGGCCTCCACGCACGTACGGTCCAGATCCCTTGCAAGCCGTTCACCCTCATCGGTGCCACCACCCGCGCGGGCCTGCTCTCAAGCCCGCTTCGGTCGCGCTTCGGGCTCAACCACCACCTTCGGTACTACGACCACTCTGATCTCGCTCTCATCCTCACGCGGTCGGCCTCGTTGCTCGGACTGAGGATCGATTCCACTGATGCCATCGATGCCATCGCCCGCCGAAGTCGGGGCACGCCCCGCATCGCCAATCGCCTGCTCCGCAGGGTCCGCGACTACGCGCAGGTCCGCGCAGGGGGCACGGTTACGACATCGGCGGTCACCGAGGCCCTGGAGCTTGAAGGCGTCGACCACCTAGGGCTCGACGAACTCGACCGCAACTACCTCCGCACCATCGCCGCCACCTACAAGGGCGGCCCGGTTGGGCTCGAAACCATTGCAGCCACCATGAATGAGGACTCGGGCACGCTCGAAGACGTCGTCGAGCCCTACCTGCTCCAGATCGGTTTTCTGGCACGCACCCGGCGAGGACGCAGCCTCACCCAGGCATCCGCCGACCACCTCGGCCTCACGCTCGTGCTGCCAACAGCGACGACCGAACAAGCCCTGTTCTAAGCGGTCCTCGGTCTGACGATGAGACTCAGGGCCAAGCCGGTTTCCACGGCTCCGCTTCAAGCCTCATCATCAGCAGGTTGCCCGACCGGAACACCTCTCGCTCGTTCGCGCCCGGTACCACGCCGTCGGGCGTGTGGTACAGGATCACCGCCCCGACGGTCGGGCTCGAAGTCGGCTGGTTCCAACGGTCGTGCGTCGCGCGGGGCCACTCGCCAAGCTCCAAGTACAGCCGGGCCATCCGACCCGTCTGCCGGCCTGCCACCCACAGTTCCTCGGGCCGCTCAGCTTCGAGCCACGCAATCGCTTCGGGCCACTGGGGGTTCACTGGCCGCTGAACCTGAACGGGCAGCAGAGAGAACACCACCGCCCCCGCTGCCACGACGGCCCAGCCCCAGCAGAGCAGCCACCGCTGGACACTCCTCAGCCAGCCCCAGGGCCATCGCGCGATCCACATGCCACCGAACACCGCAAGCCCCGGCCACACGGGCAGCGCGTACCGGTCGCGTCGATCCGGGAACACCGTCAGCACCACCAGCCAACCGACCACCCATACCAGCGCCCACCGCTCGATTGCTCCGCTACGACTCAGGCGTTGGCCGCGCGCCCAACTCACGCAGGCCAGCACCACCGCGACAAGCCAAGGCCAGTAGCTCGTAGCGATCTGCTCGAAGTAGAACCACCAAGGCTTGGCCCACGCCGAGTTCGCGGTGAACTCCCCGCTTGCCCGTGCGCCCACTTCAGCGCCGAAGTACTGGGCCGTGAATGCATCCCCGTGCTCGATCATCATGCCCACATGCCAGGGAGCCGCGACCGCAATCGCCGCAGCAAGCGACCCCAAGCACCAAAGCCCGCGCTTCCAGCATCCCTGCCAACCCCCTTCCCAGACCACCCAAACCGTGAGCAGCCCGAGGCCGGCCATCGCCATGAACGGCTTGCACAGCAGCGCAAGCCCCACGGCCGCGCCGGCCAGCACGACCCACCGCCCCCGCTGGCTTGCGAGCCCCCGCGCCACCGCCCACGCCGCCAGCATCAAGAACGCCGCCTGCCACAGATCGAGCGATATCTCCCGCGTCCGCCGAAAGAACTCGATCGTCAACGCGAGCACCACGCCCACGCTCGCGGCCCCGTGCCTCGTCAGGCCCCACCCACCCTCTCCGCTGCGCGCTCGGCAAAGCCCGACCGCCGACACGACACACAACCCCGCCGCCAGCACGCTCGGCAGTCGCGCCTGCCAAGGCCCGACACCAAAGACAGCGAGCACCAAGCCGTGAATCCACAACGCTAAGGGCGGCTTGTTGAAGTAGGCAGTTCCCGGTTCCGCGTGCAGCGTCCACAGTTCGCCCGACCGCCAGCCCTGCACCGCGATGGCTCCGTACCACGCCCCGTCCGTGCGCATCCAGTCGCCCTGCCCAAGGTGCGGCAGCGTCACGCACAGCAACAGCACAACTGGAACCAGCCACACCCGCGCCCGGCACCACGCCCTGGCTGCTCGCATGGTCACGGCTCCGCTCGGCCCTATCGCTTCTCAGCGGGAGTAATCACGTCCGCGGTTTCGGCCGTCAGGTACAAGATGCACCCGCAGCTCGGGCAGCGAGTGATCTTGCCGCTGAGGAGCGAGATGGCTGCCTCCATCGGGATGCCCATCATGCACGACCCGCAGGTGTACTCGTGCCGTCTGCGGTCGGCGATCTCGAGCTCGGCCATGGCGTCTTCGTCGAGCTGGACCACCAGCTCGTCGTAAACCAGCAACACCTCTGCGGGCACTTCCTTGAGCAGCAGCTCTCGCTTGGCGTGCAGTTCCTCGACGCGGTCCTTGATCTCGCCCTGCCGTTCGGTCCGCTCGCCCTCGGCGACCTTACGCATCTTCTCGCGCTCGGCGTGCGCCGCAGCGAGCTCTTCAGACTGAGCCGTCAGCTCGTCGATTTTGCTCAAGAGCCCCAGCGCCTCTTCTTCGCGCTTGTCGCGTTCGGCCTTGAAGGTGTTCACCTCGACCAGCAGCGCTTTGTATTCTTTGTTCGTCTGCGCGTTGCCCATCAGCGTGCGATGGTGCTCGATGTGCTCATCGAACTCGCGAATCTCGTTTTCGAGGTTGCCCGAAGTCGCCTTGAGCTGGCGAATCTGTCCTGCGATCGCCTGCATCTGCGTGGCGAGAGCCTCAAGCTGGCGTGACTGCTCGCCCAAGAACCGCTCGGCCTTTCGCAGCCGGCCCTCCAGTCCTGCGAGCTGGCGGTCCACCTGGTACACCTTGAGCAGCTTGGCAGTGACATCCATCGGGAAGCAATCCTCCGGGTCGCGCGAGGCGCGGTTCAATACCGAGCATACGCCCCGGCCCCCGCCGAGTCGTCCGCCGTCACGAGCCTGTCGCAAACTTCAGAAGCCAATAAGCCACCGGCATCGCCAGCAGCGGCGAGTCCAGCACGTCCAGCCAGCCACCGAACCCGGGCAAACCGCTGCCCGAGTCCTTGAGCCCTGCGTCCCGCTTGAGAAGGCTCGCCAGCAGGTCTCCGACCTGCCCCACCAGCCCCAGCGCCACCCCGATGCCCACGCCCCAGGCCAACGAGAGCTGACTCGCCCATTGACTACCGAATCCGCCTACCACGCCGCTGAGCACGAGCCCTCCCGCCAGGCCCTCCCACGTCTTGCCCGGGCTCAGCCACTCGATCAGCTTTGTGCGCCCGATCAGTCGCCCCGTAAAATACGCCCCGATGTCGCAGCTCTTGGTCGTCACGAGCACCCAAAGCAGCATCCATGCCTCGTGCTCACGCCGCACCAGCAGCACGAACCCGAGCGCCATGCCTAGATACACGAACGCGAGTAGTGCTGCTCCCGTCGAAGCCACCACGCCCTCGGGCC
Source organism: Phycisphaerales bacterium (assembly GCA_029260395.1). GTDB lineage: Bacteria > Planctomycetota > Phycisphaerae > Phycisphaerales > UBA1924 > OFTM382. The sequence continues at coordinate 68,353 of JAJDDJ010000001.1, forward strand.
GCTCGTTCCTCGCCGAATACACCATCGAGCTCACCAGCACGGCCAGTGCGGCCGAACCCGCCATGCCCACGGCCTCTACTCCCATCGAACTCGACGGCACGAATCCACAGACCACCAACCCCGCCCAGCCCGACAGCGCCATCAGCACCGGGGACGAGACGATGCCCTTGGCGCGGTACATCGCGCACAGCTCGATACTGCCCATCGCGCTCAGGAACGCGACTACCACCGCCGCAACTACCCCCGGCGGGGCGGTCCCGTCGCCAAACGGCCACTTGAGCCCCTCGATGGTGTCATCGAGCCAAATCGCGCCGACCAACGTCGCGATCAGCAGCACGCCAAAGATGAGCCGGGTTCGCAGCACTCGTAGTTCAGCCCGCTCAAGAGGTGGTGGACTCGCCCGCGTCCGCGCTCAGCGCGCCGAACCGCCGATCTCGGCTAGCGTAGTCGCGGACCGCCTCGTGCAAGTGCTCGATGCCAAAGTCAGGCCAGAGCACCTCGGTCACGTGCAACTCCGCGTAACTCAGCTGCCAAAGCAAATAGTTGCTTAAACGGCGCTCGCCCGCTGTCCTGATGAGCAGGTCCGGGTCAGGGATCCCCGCCGTGTAGAGCTCACTCTCGACCATCGCAGGATCGATCGAGTCCGCGTCGATCTCTCCCTTGGCCACCCGCTGGGCCAGCTTCTGGCAGGCATCGGCGATCTCCTGGCGACTGCCATAGTTCATCGCGATGCACAGCATCGGACCGGTGCAACTCGCGGTCGCTGCTTCCAGGCTCTCGACCGCATTGCGCACTTCTTCGGGCAGCTCCGCCGTCCGCCCGATGAGCCTAAACCGCATGTTCTCAGCGACCATCGCTTCGCGTTCGCCTTCCATGTACAGCACCGCCATCGCCATCAGCGCGTCCACCTCGTCGGTGGGCCGCCGCCAGTTCTCCGTGCTGAACGAGTACAGCGTGAGCACTTCGACGCCCAGCCTTCCGCACTCTTCGATAGTCGCGCGCACCGCCGCCGCCCCGTTGCGGTGCCCGAATATCCTCGGAAAGCCCCGCTCTTGCGCCCACCGGCCGTTGCCATCCATGATCACCGCGATGTGCCGCGGGATCCGACTCGGATGCACGTCGGGCAGCCGTGCGATCGGGTCCGCCTTGGGATGAATCCGCTTGAGCCGATCGACCGCCTCTTGGACGCTCGCGTCCGCGACTACCGAGACTCCGCCTTGCCCGTCACTCATCAGCACTCCTCAGCGGTCATCAAGCGTTCGACCAACCCACAAACCAGCCCATCAAACGTGCGCACGCTCCGTCAATCTCAGCGTCTGGCTGCGATCAGGCCCCACGCTCACCAGCCCCAGCGGCGCCTGCGCTACCTCGCAGATCCGGTCGAGGTACGCCCGCGCCGCCTTGGGAAGTGCCTCCAGTGTGCGCGCCTCCGCGACCCCATCGCCGAGCGGTTCAAGCGTCTCGTACACCGGCACCGCCCGTTCCAGCTCAGCAGCATCGGGCACGAACCGATCCGTTCGCTCGCCGTCGATCTCGTACGCTACACACACCTTCAACGGTTCGACCGTTTCCAATACATCAAGCAGCATGACCGCGAGTTCCGTAACCCCGTTGATCATCGCCGAGTACCGCAACGCCACCAGATCAAGCCAGCCGCACCGCCTAGGCCTGCCCGTGGTCGTGCCGAACTCTCGACCTCGCTTGCGAATCAGCTCGCCCGTCTGGTCGTGCAACTCGGTGGGCATCGGCCCCGCGCCCACCCGTGTGCTGTACGCCTTGACCACCCCCACCACCCGCGTGAGCATCGCGCCCGGAACGCCCGTCCCGGCCGGAATGCCGAGCACCGAACACACCGAAGAGGTGACGTACGGGTACGTCCCGTGGTCCACATCCAGCAGCGTCGCGTTGCCTCCCTCGAACAGCACGCTCTTGCCCTCGCCGAGCATGCCGTGGATCAGGTACGTCGTGTCTTCGATGTGCGCTTCAAGCCGCTGGCCGACCTCGTGCAGCTTCGACGCCACAGCCTCCACCGGCTCCGCATCCGCGAGCGCCGTATCAAACCGCCTCGCCAGTTCGAGCTTGCCCACGAGCCGATCGCGGTTTACAAGGTCGCCCGCCCGGATCGCCGACGACCGCTGGGCCTTGTCCGAGTAGCACGGCCCGATGCCGCGTTTGGTCGTTCCAATAGCCCGCCCGCCGTCGCCCGCAAGCCGGTCTTCCCGATACTCGTCAATCACCTTGTGATAAGGCGTGACCACGTGCGCACGGCTCGATAGCACCAGCCTGCTGGTATCGACACCACGAGCGCTCAGCCCATCGAGTTCCTCGCTCAGCTTGAACGGGTCGACCGCTACGCCGTTGCCGATGATCGCTCGGCAGCCGGGGTGCAAGATGCCCGATGGAACCAGATGCAGCGCGAACCGCTCACCCCCGACCACTACCGAATGGCCCGCATTGGCCCCGCCGTTGTAACGAACCGTCGCGTCATGCTCCGCCGCAAGCAGATCGACGACCTTGCCCTTGCCCTCGTCGCCCCACTGCATGCCCACCACAGCGGTGCAGGCAGCAGAATCAGCAGACGCCCGATAAGCCCGGCTTACGGCACGACCATCCGTCACGAGCAACCTCCCGAGCCTTCGCCGCGTGCTGGAATCGCCCGCGCGTGATGCCCCGTCTCCCTGCGGCCGATGTACCGCTCAGGGAGCCCGCCTATGGCCGACGCGAAACCAGCTTCGATCAAAATCATGTGCCCGAACTTGCGGTGCCGAAAGGTCTTGGCAGTCCCCACCGTCGCGCGCGGCAAGACCGTCCGATGCCGGGCGTGCGCCACGCACATCCGCATCCCAGCGGGCACCGGCGATTCCGCGCCCGCCGCGTGAACGAATGGTCCAAGGGCTCGGTGCTCAGAGTTCTGGCTGTTCTTCTTCATCGTCATCGAGTGCGAGCTCGTCGAAATCAAAGTCAACGCTGCTGTCGTCACTCGACGGCGTAAAGGGCCTCAGCTCGTCCTCGCGAGAGGCCACCGCTGAGGGCGTCGGGTCCGTGGCCGAAGACCGGCTCCCGTTGTTGGTAATGCTCGCGGTGTCGATCGTTTCGGGTTGACCGTCGATACGGAACACGAACACCACCGAGCCCACCGTGAGCATGTCGCCCGGCTTGACCTCGTGCTGCTCGACCCGCTCCCCGTTGACGAATGTCCCGTTGCTCGAGCCCAGATCGCGGACCATCAGCCCGTTTGGTTCAAGCACGATCTCGCAGTGCTGACGCGAAACGTTGGCCAGCGGGATTCGGACCTGGCAGTCCTCGCGGCGTCCGATGACGGCGTGCTTCCACCGAACAGGGACTTCCACCTCCCTGCCGTCGGACCGCACATTGACAAGCACCACGTCCACGCTGGCTCTACCCTTCCCTGGCACCGGCCCAGAAAGCCAGCTTGCCAGCCGATACCACGGTGCCGTACCCCGGCACCGATCCCACCGAACAAGGCTCATCCTATGGGGCCAGGACGTGCCGAACCGTGACAGCCGATCACAATAACCCCTCACCACCCCAGGGGCAACGCCCCCCCTTTCCCCCCTCAGCCCCCTCTGGCCCTACCGCTGTCACCGGCCTACCCGTGTTCACGAGCCAGGCCCGGACGACGCCCGAGCCACTCGCCGAGGCTTTCACCCGCTCGCCAGCACCGGTGCGGTCGCTCTACATCCACATCCCGTTCTGCGCCCATCGCTGCCACTACTGCGATTTCTACTCGATCGTGGACACCCGCGACCGAGCCGAGCCCTTCATCTCCCGCCTCATCGAAGAACTCCGCGCTCAGGCCCCGGCGGCTCAGGGCCAGCCGCTCGAAACCATCTTCATCGGCGGTGGCACCCCAACCCTGCTGCCCGTGCCGCTCTGGGATCGCCTGCTCACCGCGCTCGACAGCCTCTACGACCTCTCGCTCATGCGCACGGGCATGGGCGAATGGACCGTCGAGTGCAACCCCGAAACCGCAACAGCCGAGCTGTTCGACCGGCTGGCGCGCGGCGGCATCAACCGCCTGAGCATGGGCGCCCAGTCCTTTAACCAGACCCTGCTCGATAAGCTCGACCGCCGGCACAACCCCGACAACGTCTATCGCGCCCTCGATCTGGCCAAACAGGCGGGCATCGAGCGGACCTCGATCGATCTGATCTTTGCGATCCCGGGTCAGACGCTCGAACAGTGGGACGCCGACATCCGCACGGCCCTCGATCTCGGGACCACGCACCTGTCGGCGTACGCTCTCACCTACGAGCCCAACACCCCGTTGACCGCACGCCTTCGCCGCGGCGAGTTCGAGCCCGCGGCCGAAGACACCGAGGTCGAGATGTTCGAGCACGCGGGCCGAGTGCTCGCTGGCGCGGGCCTGCCCCGATACGAGGTCAGCAACTTCGCGGCCGAGGGCCAAGAGTGCCGGCACAACCTCGCGTACTGGCGCCAAGACCCCTGGCTCGCCGCCGGGCCGTCCGCATCGGGCCACCTGCTCGCCCCGGGCGGGCTAGCTGCGGGCAGCCATCGCTGGAAGAACACGCCGCGGCTCGATACCTACCTCGACCACAGCCATCGCGGGTTCGCGCCCGTCAACGACCACGAGCCGCCCGAGCCACCGCGCCTGATCGCCGAGACGCTCATGACCGGGCTTCGGCTCCGAGAGGGCGTCGACCGCACCGGCCTGCTCGCACGGACCGAGGCTTTGGGGCTCGCCGAAGCGCTGCGCCAAGCCGCCAAAGAGCACGAAGACTCAGGCATGCTGGTCGTTGATGCTGGCCGATGGGTGCTATCCGATTCAGGCCTGCTCTTCGCCGACGGTATCGCCAGCGATCTCATGGCCGCGGTCCTCTAGGGCGCTCGCCTTCGGCGGCGGGCCGTGCCTCGGGGTGTCCAGCTTCATGCGCACGAGCAGGGCCTTGAGGTCCTTGGGCCACGACGACCTCGCATCAACTTTGTCGCCCGTGATCGGGTGCTCAAAGACGACCCTGTGCGCGTGCAGCGCGAGCCTGGGCGAGGCCCGCCGAACCGTCTTAGGCCCGTACAACGAATCACCGAGAATCGCCGAGCCGATGTAGTCCAGATGCAGCCGAACCTGGTGCAGCCGGCCGGTGACCGCCCTTGCCTCGAGCAGCGCCGCGATCGAGCTGTCTTGCAGCACGCGGTACGCCGTGACCGCCTGATTGCCCGTCGATACGAGCCTAGCTTCCTTGCGCGTCGAGTACGCGCTGAGCCTAACTTCCCGCTCAGCTATCGGCTTGGTAATCACGCCCTTGCCCGAGGCTGGCGCCTTGTGGCACACCGCCCAGTAGTATTTTTCGATCAGCCGCTTCTCGAACTGTGCGCGCAGCCCGTCGTAGGCGTCGCGCGTCAACGCCACGATCAACGCCCCGCTCGTGCCCTTATCAAGCCTGTGCAGCAGACCAAACGACCGGTCCGCGCCGAGCTGGCGAAGCGCATGCCCGTGCGTCGCCATCAGCCCGTTGAGCAGCGTGTCGCTCTCGTGCCCCTTGCCCGGCAAGGTCACGATCCGCGAGGGCTTTTCGACGACCATCAGGTGCTCGTCCGCGTAAAGCGTCCTACTCGTGATCCGCGAATTGACGCTGGGCACCCCGCCGCTCATGGTCCTGCTCCAGCCGAATCAGTGTCTGCTCCAGGACACGCCGCGTGGTCGAGGTACCACCGCAGCTCGCCCCCCATCGGCTCGATGCCCGTGATCGGCGCTTCGCGAACACTCAGACCGCCCGCGCTCAGCTTCTCGATCGCGTCCCGCTTGCCCTTGCCGGTGACCAGCACCGCGAGAAACCGCGAGGCGTTCAGCAGGCCGAAGGTCATGGTGATCCTCGCCGGGGGCGTTACGCCGTCCCCATCGTTCAGTACGACCAGCCGGTCGCCCGGCGCGTCGAGGGCGCGAGAGCCGGGAAAGAGGCTCGCGGTATGCAAATCCCCGCCCATGCCCAGCAGCACGAAATCAAGCCGGTCGTGGCCCTTCTCGCGCCACTCCAGCACCGACTTCAGTTCCTTTTCGTACAGCACATCGCCGTCGTCACCGATGGGCATCGCGTGGAGCTGCTCAGCGGGGATCCCTGAGTGGTGCCGCAAAAGGCCCCCTATGTGCCCGAAGTTGCTCTGCGGATTCTCATGCGGCACTCGGCGGTCGTCCACCATCCACACGTGCGTCTGCCGCCAAGGCAAATCTCGAAACACCGGGTCGTACATCAGTCTCCGGTACAGCGGCATCGGGGTTGAACCGCCTGACAACGCGAGGTGGAAGCTCCCAAACTGGCGCGCACACGCCTTGGCCTGCTGAACCAGATCGGTCGCGAGGGCGGTCAACACAGCGTCCACATCCCGGCGCACCACCACGGTCCCCGAAAGGCTCGGCGTCGGGGGCTCTGGCACGAGTTCAATGGGTCCATCTCTCATGCAGCCGCCTGCTCCCTCGTTCGTTCAACTCCGAACCAGCCCGCTCCGCTTCACGCCCGGTTGTGCCAGGCGCCGCCATTGATGGCGCTGGCGATCATCCCGTCGGCTGCCTTGGGGCCCCACGAGCCGGGCTCGTACGTCTCGATCGCTCCGCGAACCTGTTCACTGTCGAGCACCGGCTGCACGAGCTTCCAGCCCAGTTCCACTTCGTCACGGTGCTTGTAAAGGGTACGGTCGCCCTGCATCGCATCGACCAGCAGCGGACCATACGCCTCGACCGCCTCGCCGCCAAAGTGTTTGAGATAATCGAGATCAAGTGCCGCTGAGTCGATCTTGAACGCCAGACCGGGCACCTTGCCCCGCAGTTCCAGCCGCAGTTCTTCATTGGGCGCGATCGCCAGCACGAGCCGATTTGAGGCCCCCATCTGATCCTCAGGCAGCCCGAACAGGTTCACCGGCGGGTTCTTGAACTGCACCACCACTTCCGTGACCTTGCTGGCCATCCGCTTGCCCGAGCGGATGAAGAACGGCACGCCCGCCCACCGCCACGTATCGAACCCGATCTGGATCGCGCCGTACGTCTCCGTTCGCTTGTTCGGATCTACGCCCTGCTCGTCCACATACGCGGGACCATCAGGCCCTTGGCCGTAGCGCCCGAGCACCGCACATGGCTGGCCGCCGGCGCTATGGGCGAGCCGGGCGGTCTTGAACAGCCGTATCTTCTCCCGCATGATCGCGTCGCCCTCGTAGCCCGATGGCGGCTCCATCGCGACCATTGCCACGACCTGCAGCAGGTGGCTCTGGATCATGTCCCGCACCGCGCCCGCGCCGTCGTAGAACCCACCGGCCCGGCTGCCGACACCGATCGATTCCGCAGCGGTCACCTGCACGTGCTGGATCGACTGGCTGTTCCACACAGGCTCGAAGATCGCATTGGCAAACCGCATCACCAGGATGTTCTGCACCAGTTCCTTGCCCAGGTAGTGATCGATGCGGAAGACCGAATCCTCCTCGAATACCCGGCCCAGCGCTCGGTTGAGCGACTCAGCCGAAGCCACATCGTGCCCGAACGGCTTCTCGACCACGATCCGTTGCCACGCCGTCTGCTCGGGGTGGAGCGAGCACCAACGCTTGCCCTCTGCGACCCAGCCCGAAGCGCCGATCGCATCGATGATCGGCTCGTACAGGTTCGGCGAGACGGACAAGTAGAACAGCGTGTTGGGCTCGCCGCCCGATCGACTGATGCCCCCCTCGTCCCCCAGCGTTCGCACTCGCTGGTGGATGCCGTCGATGGAGCCCGCCTCCGAGGCGTCTGCTGCGTGGTAGTGAATCCGCTTTGCAAACTCGGCCCAGCTCGACTGTTCGTAGCTATGAGCGTGCTCAGCGGCCTTGGGTGTCAAGCGGTCGCGGTAGGCATCATCGCTCAGTTCCGTCCGCGAGACGCCCAGCACTCGCAGCCCCTTGGGTAATAGGCCACGCTGGTTCATCTCGTACAGCGCCGGAATGAGCTTGCGGCTCGTCAGGTCGCCCGACGCTCCGAAGATGACCAGCACGCAGGATTCAGGCTCGGGTCGTTCCTTCATGGCCGACATGCTATCGGGCCCTACCGTCTCCCGCGATGGGCACCGAGCCAGACCAACCAATGAGCACTCCGTTCGCAGCGGTGCGCATGATCGACGCGAACCTGAACCGCGCGAGCGAGGCTTTGCGCACACTAGAGGACCTCGCCCGGTTCACCTTGCAGATGGGCGACCTCGCCGCCGAGCTCAAGCGCATCCGCCACGGGCTTACCTCTATTGCAGTTCGCGTCGGCTGGGACACGCTGCGGCTCACCGCCCACCGCGATACGCCGGGTGATCCCGGAACGACCCAAACCACGGAGGCGGAGTCCCGCCGAGAGTCGCTCTCAGCCATCGCGTCCGCTGCGTCGTCCCGAGCCGCCCAAGCGCTCCGCGTGCTCGAAGAAGCCGCCAAGCTAGCCGCCCCCACCCTCGCCCACGGAATCGAGCAACACAGATATCGGCTCTACGACTCGGCCCGCTCGGTTGTGCTGGCTCTGGGCACAGGACGAGCCCGGCAGTGGTCCCTCTGTGTGCTCATCACCGAGGCTGCCTGCACCCACCACTCTTGGCAGCGGGTCGCCGAACTCGCCTGCGAAGGAGGGGCTGACTGCCTGCAGCTCCGCGAGCCCGACCGGCCCGATGCCGAGTTGCTCCGGCGAGCGCACGCGCTTGTCGCGCTCTGCCGGGAGCATCGCTCAGCCTCCATCATCAACAACCGGCCCGACGTCGCTTTGCTCGCTGGTGCCGACGGCGTTCACGTTGGCCAGGCCGACCTGCCGGTGCCCGCGGTGAGGAAGCTGGCGGGAAGCTCACTACTGGTGGGTGTCTCCACCGCCAACATCGAACAGGCCCAGCAGGCAGCCCGCGACGGTGCAGACGTCTGCGGCCTCGGCCCGATGTTCGCAAGCACCACCAAGCCCAAGCCCAAGCTCGCGGGCATCGGCTACCTGCAAACGTACCTCGCGGACCCTTCGCTGAGCAGGGTGCCCCACCTGGCCATCAGCGGGATCACACGCACGAACGCAGGCTTGCTCGCGGAGGCGGGGTGCTTGGGCATTGCGGTGTGCGCACAGGTATGCGGCTCATCGGACCCAAGGGCCGCCGCGAGCGAACTGCGAACGGCGATGAGACCAGCGCACGCCGCGCCCGATGCCCGATAGACTCCGCCGATGACAGTTGAGTTCCGACACCACACGCTCTCCAACGGCCTGACCATCATCGCCGAGGTCATGGACGACGCCCACTCCGCTTCAGCGGGGTTCTTCGTCAAGACCGGTGCCCGCGACGAGCAGGCCGAGGTCATGGGCGTGAGCCACTTTCTTGAGCACATGATGTTCAAGGGCACCGAAGATCTCTCCGCCGAGGCGATCAACCAGGGATTCGATGCGCTCGGCGCCCGGCACAACGCCTTTACCTCCAACGAGATGACCTGCTTCTACGCGCAGGTGCTGCCTGATGTGCTCGATGAGGCGCTCACGCTGCTGAGCCGAATGATGCGGCCAGCGCTCCGCAACGACGACTTCACCACCGAGAAGCAGGTCATCCTCGAAGAGATCGCGATGTACCGCGACAACCCGTTCTGGGTGCTCTACGAAGAAACCACCCAGCGGCTGTTCGAGCCCCACGCGATGGCCCACCGCGTGCTCGGCACTGACGAGACCATCACCGCCCTGCAGCGCGATGCGATGGCCGGCTACTTCGATTCCCGGTACTCCGCGGACAATACCACACTCGCGTTGTCTGGCCGAATCGATTTCGACCGCTGCGTCGCGCTCGTCGAGGACGCGTGCGGTTCGTGGGCCTCGACCGCGCCCAAGCGGGATGTTGCAACCCCGCCAACCAACGCCGTCAGCTTCGAGCTCCGCGACGAGCAGGTCCACCGGGCGTACCTGCTCGGGCTGGGCATCGGACCGGGTGCACAGGACGATCGCCGGTACGCGGCGTCGATCGCTGCCCAACTCTTGGGCAAGCCGGAGAACTCCCGCCTGCACTGGGCGCTGGTCGAGACTGGTCTGGCCGACGAGGCGCAGGCCGCGTACGAGCCTCACGACGGCATCGGCGAGTTCTTCGTCTACTGCTCGTGCGATCCGGCGAAGGCCGACGAGGTCTGGGGCGTGGTTGAGCAGGAGGTTGCTGGCCTCGCAGCGAACATTGACGAGGCGGACCTCCAGCGCCTCCGGGCCAAAGTCGCCACCGCGGTCACCATCGGTGCGGAGCGACCGATGGACCGCATGCAACGGTTGGGGCGTCAGTGGCTCGCGCTAGGCGTTTACCGATCGCTCGATGAAGAGCTTGCCGCCATCGAGGCGGTGGACCTGACCGCCGTGCGTGCGGTCATCGACGAGAGCGCCCCGCTGCTGCGAACGTGCGGCAGGCTGCTGCCCAAGAGGTAGAAAGGCTCAAGCGTGGTTAGGCGGCGGCTTTGGGCACGAACGCCCGCAGGCAGTTCCCGCCCGCCTGCTTGGCAGCACGCGAAGCCTTGACCGACGCGGCGACCACATGCTGCGGCGTGCTGAGCACACTCGCGACCTTGCTCTCCCATGCCGCGATCCCGATGTTGAGGTCGACCTCGATCTCGGGCCAGTCGTCCTGCTGGTGCATGATCTCGAGCGCGTTGCGGATCTCGTTGAGCGCGATCTCTGAGGCCTTGACCATCGGGACCCGGCTCATGCCCGGCACAAAGACCATGAACGCGCCCTCGCCGGAGCGACCGACGAACCCGCCAAGCGGCTCGAATACTTTCTTCAGGTACACCGAGACCAGCAGCACGGCTTCATCACCGAGTTCGAGACGGCCCGAAGCCTCGATCGCATCCATCCCGCCGAGTTCGATATTCGCAAGACCGAGCGGCTCGCCCGTCTCAGCAGAATGCTCGAAGCTCCGAACGAGCGCCGCTTTGAGACCGGCCGCCGCAAGGAGGCCCGTCAGCGGGTCGAGTTCGTCGACCGCTGAAAGTCTGAAGCCTGAATCCGATGAGCCAGTCACAACAGAAGAGCCGCCCGGATCGGTACGGTTGAGTTCAACGAGGTGCTCATTGGCCGCCTTCAGCAACGCATCTGCGTCGGCGCTCGGACCGGTGTCCAACTCGAGCACCTTACCCATCTCTTTGGCGACGGTGCTGGTGCGCGCGACGAGTTCATCGATCGCGGACGCCTCCATGCGGAACCACTCTTTGCCGCGCCGATAGGCCATGCGGAGGGCTTCAATGCCTGTGCTCTCTGAGAGCACATCATGAATCAAGTTGGCCAGCGCGACAATTCTCGCCGCATCGACCGCTGAGGTGGGCGCAGCCGAGGGACGCTCGTGGAAACGAACGGGGTGGATGAGCTGCTCGGGCAGCTTCCAGCGTTCGCAGAGCATGCCGCCAATATCGGCGTGCGAGATCTCAAGGATGCTCAGTTCGGCGCGCAGCAACTCGGTGTGCTTGCCGTCGGCCTCGACCAGCACCGGCGCGTACTTATCCGGGATCGCCATGTGTAGAGCCATTTGGCCCACGTCCTGAAACAGCGCCGAAAGGAACGCCTCGTCGGGGTCCACCGTCTTGATGTGCAGGGCCAGATCGCGGGCCGCCACACCGCAATACAGCGAGCGCCGCCAGTACGCCTGGTAATCGAAGCCGTCGTCGTCGGTCGGCTTGGGCAGCGCCGATACAAGCGAGAACCCGAGCACGAGGCTTTTGACGGGAGAGAGGCCCAGCATGACCAGTGCTTTGTCGATCGTGCCGCACCGCTCGCGCAGGCCATAGAAGCTGGAGTTGACCGTGCGCAGAATCTTGGCAGCCATCGCCTGATCCTGCTGGATGACACCCGCGAGTTCCTTGATGGACACGTCCGGGTCGCTCGTCATCTCGATGACCTTGGCCGCGATCGCGGGCAGCGACGGCAGCCGAGGGCACGCAAGGATCTCTTCAAGGAGCGTCGTGTTCATAGCGTACCTGTCTCGATCGACCCTCGGGGCCGGGTGGTATCGGTTCCCATCTGCGGGGGTATCGGCGGTTGAGGCCTGCCGATCCAGCCCCACCGGGGGTACGACGAGCATCGCCTTAGACGATCGCTCGCTTATCGGAACGAGCGCCGCAAGCCGCGCGCAGTCGCACGCTCATCGCCAGCGCCCACGAGACCATCGAGTGGCCCCCATAGCGCGTTACCGGACGCGATCGGCTTACCGATCAGGTAGCTTGAGTAGGCGTGCAGCAAGCGCGCCGCGCGTGAGTCGTCCCCGGTGTGCCCCTTCTCGCTTCGAGCCAGCGCCCTGAGCAGGCCGATGGTCTCGCCCCGCACGCGCCACACGCTCGCGTTCGATCCGCTGCCCGGATCGCTGACCAGCCCGCCGAGGTGGGGATCGAACCCCATGACTTCGGCAAGCTCGATCGCCTCGCCCGTGCGCACGTCGGCCCACAGCTCGGGGCGATGGCCCGTTTCATCGAGAGCCGCCCACTGGAACCCGAGCACCGCCGAGTCCACGCCCAATGGAAGCCGGGCCAGGCAATCGCTCAACGCTCCGTACAACCCCGGATGCGGGTCGTGGTCCTGGATCAGCCTGCCCGCGAGGTCCGCCGCATACAGCCCGCCGTAGAACACATCGAGTGACCGCCTTGCCTCAGCCAGCACCCAGGTGAGATCCCAGTGGGTCACGATGGCCAGCTCTCGGCCCGGTTTGGTGATGAGCCCGATCTCGCCGCGCGTGATGGGCTCGAACCCTCCACTAAACGCGGCCTTGGGACGGCGCGAGCCCTTGGCCAGCCCGCGAACAAGCCCGTGCTCGCGCGTCAGCACGCACACCGTTTGGCTGGTCTCGGACCACTCCCAGACGCGTACGCAGATCGCCATGTCTTCGAATCGCTTCAAACTGCTCCTCGCGCCGATCGAGCCCCTGCCACAGACGCATACCCACAGACTATCCTGCGAGCGATGCACTTCGACCTGATCGACTCTGTTCTCGAACGCTCTAACGACCGGATCGTAACGATCAAGCTCGTGACGGCGGCCGAAGAGTACTTGCAGGACCATTTCGCGGGCTACCCCGTGCTGCCGGGCGTGTTCATGCTCGAAGCGATGGTCCAAGCCGCGCGCCGGCTCGAGGGCGTTGCCCCTGGCCAGAGCGCCAGGCTCTGTCTGGGCACCGTCCGTGCGCTCAAGTATGGCTCGTTTGTTCGCCCGGGTCAGGTGTTGCGGGTCACGATCGAGCGTGTCGCCCCCCACGACTACAAGGGCCGGGGCGAGGTGCTCGATGCTGGTGTGACCAGCACAGACGCGGGCCCCGCCACGGCGTGCAGCGGGCGTTTTACGCTCCGAGCGCCCGAGCCCGCGCCAACTGAAACACCCCTCACAGACGCCTAGACTCTTGGCCCGCCCCGCTTGAATCGGGGCCTATCCAAGACTTGCGGTTGCCGGAGCGGCTGATGACACGCGAAGAGATCTACGAATCGGTCAAGGAAGTCCTCGTTGAAGCGCTCGGCGTGGACGACGACGAGGTCACGCCCAAGGCGATCATCACCTCCGACCTCGGAGCCGAGTCGATCGACTTTCTCGATATTGTCTTCCAACTTGAACAGGCGTTCGGCTTCAAGATCGCTCAGGGCGAGCTCTTCCCCGAGGGCGTCGCGAGCGACCCCGAGTACGTCCAAGACGGCAAGGTGACCGACAGGGGCATCGCCGACCTCAAGGCCAAGATGCCCCACTTTGATTTCGCGCCCGTCGAGGCCGATCGCAAAATCGAGAGCGTCGCCAAGATCTTCACCGTCGACGCGATCGTGTCGTTCTGCCAGCGCAAGCTCGCAGCGGCCTAAGTCGCCAAAGCTCACCGGAGAACCTGCTGTGCGCTGGCTGTGGATCGACCGCATCATTTCGCTCGAACCAGGCCGACGGCTGGTCGCGGTCAAGAACGTCAGCGCCGCCGAAGATCACCTTCACCAGCACTTCCCAGCAGAGGGCTCTGAGCGGGTGCTGCCGATCATGCCCGGCTCATTGGTGATCGAGGGGATGGCGCAGACCGCGGGCATCCTCGTGGGCCACGCCGGAGCGTTCAAGGAAAAAGTCGTTCTCGCCAAGGTGTCCAAAGCTGAGTTGACCGCCGACGCAACTCCGGGCTGCACGCTTCGCTATACCGCGAACCTCACGCAGCGCACGCACCAGGGCGCCGCGACCGAGGGCAAGGTCGAGCTGCGCGGCCCAGCCGATGACGCCTTCACCGAGATCGGCGCGATCAACCTCGTGTTCAGCCATCTCGATCACAACGGTGCGGGCGAGGCGTTTCCCGAGCACAACTTCGTGTTCGGCGAGACGTTCAAGAACCTGCTGCGCAACAGCGGGATCGACCCCGACAAGGTCGAGCCGCTACCGATCGAGGCCTGAGCGCACGAGAGCGGTCACTCAGCGCTGAGCTTTTCCCGCACCAGCCGATCAAACAGCCCTTCGGGCGGCTTCTGGCCGGTCCACATGTGAAACTGCAACTCAGCTTGAGCGACGAACATCTGCACGCCGTCTATGGTGCGAAAGCCGTGTTCTTTGGCTGCCTTGAGCATCGGCGTCTCGATCGGGTTGTAGACCGTATCGAAGAACACCGTTTCCGGCGGCAGCTTGCCCGCGAGTTCGTGGACCGGGATGGACATGCCGTCAGGCTCCGGGCCATCCTTCATGCCGACGGGCGTGCAGTTGATATAGATATCACATCTCGTGCCTGGCAGATCATCCAGTGAGTGAACCGTAATGACACCCTCTGGCTTGGATAAGCCGGAACTCTCCCAATCCGCCTTGGCGATTGTCGTGACAAGATCTTCCGCACGATCTCTTGATCTGTTGTGTAGGTTTACGCTGGAGCCGCGTTGAAGGAGCCAAGAGACGATTGCCCGTGATACGCCACCTGCACCAACTACCCTAATACTGAGGTCTCGCCAAACTGTGTCATCGTTTCCCAAGAGCTCGACGGCAGCGACATCCGTATTGATGAAGAAGCTAAACGGATCTCCTCCGCAGTCGATGTCTCGTGCGAATGTGTTTGCAGCGCCAATTACGGCAACAGAGGGGCTGTGTTCAACCAAATAGAGATTCAGCACGCGATCTTGACCATCGCTTGCAACACTCTCTCGCTCATACAATGAGGCTGCGTTCTGCTTGTGCGGAAGAGTGATACTCGCTCCAGACAACGCTACCCCGTCGTCATTGACCAGCGCCGCAAACGTCGCCTTGAAGCTCGCGTAGCTCGCCTCGTCGTCCTTCTCATCCGCCGCCACCGGCATCGGCAGGTACACGCCGTCCCAGCCGATGGCCCCGAACCCCGCGTTGTGAACGAGCGGCGACATGCTGTGCGTCACCGGCCACCCGATCACGCCGTAGACCTTGGTGGCTTGGCCGATCTTGCGGAACCGGTACAGGTTGAACAGCTCCTCGAGCGTGGGCTGACCCGGCGCGGTCGTCGCGCTGTCACGCAATGCTGCGAACGTGAGCAGGCCTCCGAACTTGGGCGCGAGCACCCGGCTCATCAGTCCGAACTCGCCCATGCCAAGCGCGATCGTCGGCTTGGGTGCATCGCGCAGAATCTCGAATAGCTCTAGGTTGTCCCGCAGGCTCCGCGCGCGGTACGCGACCTTCACCACGGTCGCAAAGTCGGCCTGGTACGCCTGGCTCAGCCGGCGTGTCAGGTCGGCCGGCCGGCCTTCGAAATCGTGCATCGAGACGATCACGCCCGTGTCACGCGACGCGATGGCTTTGAGCGCACGCTCGTGGCCGGCCGTCCGCGCGAGTTCAATGTCCACGTACCGCGGCGGCCTGGGCAGGCCCGCGAGCCTGCTGTACAGCGCGACCACGCCCGCGGCATCAAGCTCGCTCTCGCCGCCCTCGCTCGAATGCCGGCACGTCACAATCGTCGGCAGGGCACAATCGGTAACAAGGTGCGACAGGTCGTCCGCCCGCTTGGCATCAGAGCCCGCATGGATGAAGCCGTCGATGCGAAGCTCGACGAGGTCCGCGCCGTGCTCAGCGGACAACGCCGCCTCAGCGAGGGCCTGCTCGACGCTCTCCACCATGATGGGCACACAGACCAGTGTCATGCAGCGAGTCTAGCGGTGATGTTTGGTTGGCTCAGTCGGCTCTGGCAGGCAATCGGGTGAGCCGGGGGAGCTTGAGGTACGTGCCGCACCGCCACAGGTACTCGAACGGCCCCATCGTGAACGCTTTGAGCCACAGCGAACTGAACACGAGCTGGCCCACATAGATGCCGAAGACGATCCCGACCATTGGCACGCGCGTAATCTCGCCGTACATTCCGAGACCCCAGTGCTGGGCGATGAACGCGACCAGCACCGACTGCATGAGGTAGTTGGTCAGCGCCATTCGTCCCGCCGAGGCGATGGCCCGCGCGAGCCACGCCATCGCGCCGCATCGGGCGAGCCAGACCGCGAGCCCGATGTAGCCGATGCTGACCGCTGGGCCGGTGAGGTGGGTGAGCCCGGTTGCGACCGCGCCCATCGCGGACATCGGGCCGAAGGCCTCGCTCAATACCGTCGCCGCGACCGCACCGGGCAATCCGACCGTGAGCCCGATGAGCAGGAACCGGCGCGGCCACTGAGAACGAGAAGCGGTGAGGGCGCCGGAACGCATGATCGCCCCGCCGAGGAAAAACATCGCCGGCACGTGCAGCACCACGCCGAACAGGACCATCCAGAAGATGGTGCCCATGAACCAGTTGATGGCGCGCATGCCGACCGCGTGCGCGTACGGCCCATTGCCGAAGGCGTCGGTCTCGGCTGCCGCCCACGCGGGAAGCTCTGGCCCGCCCTGAATCTCGCCTGCCTGCATGGCCTCCCAGAAGCCAGTAAACGTGGTTACCTCGGCCACGGACCGGTCAGGCGGGGTCATTTGCGCAAACCCGTAGCCCAGGCCCGCACCCCATAGCGCCGCGACGGCCATGAGCGACAGCGCGACCGTGAGCATGGTTCGCGTCGATAGCCGAGGGGCGAACCACATGAGCACCAGCGCGAAGCACGCGTAGTAGATCAGAATGTCGCCGTACCATATGAAAAACGCGTGCGCGATGCCGAACGCGAGCAGCAGCGCGACCCGCCGCAGGTACGCCGGAGCGAACTCCCGGCCCGCGGCCTTGGCCCGGTCGTACATCAGCACCATGCCCATGCCGAACAGCATGGAGAACAGCGGGTACGACTTCGACTCAAAGAAGATGCGAGTAGCGTAATGGGCGATCTGGCCCGCGAGACCTTCGTTGCCCCCGCCGCCCTCGAACATCCACTTCATGGGCTGGACCATCATCTGGATATTGACCATGAAGATACCGAACAGCGCGATCCCGCGAGCGACATCGAGCGCCGCGATGCGTTCGGTCGGCGCGGTTGGTCTCAGCTCCTCAGGTGTCGTGATGCTCATGGTCAGCCTCCGTTGTTCGGCACGAGGTGGTCGTCGCGAGCCTACAGCGCTTCGAGCCGCCGCTGGGTTTCCTGATCGCGGAGCGCCTCGAACATGCTGGCGAGGTCGCCCGCGACGATCTGTGAAGTCTTGAACTTCTGGTCGAGCCGCTGGTCCGCGGTGATGTCGTCCTGGTACCGGTACACCCTGATTTTCTCGCTCCGTGAAGCTGAGCCGATCTGCGCGTTGCGGTCGGCGGACCGCTCGCTCTCGGCCCGTTCCCGCTCAAGTTCCGCGACCCGGGCCTTGAGCAGTCGGCGGGCCTTCTCCCTGTTTTGGGCCTGGCTCTTGGATTCTTGCATCCGCACTTCCACGCCTGTGGGCGTATGCACCATGTGGACCGCGGTGGCCACCTTGTTGACGTTCTGCCCGCCGGGGCCCTGGCTGGTCGTCACGTGCTCGACCACGTCCTTGTTCCAATCGATTTTGACCTCCACGTCCTCGGCCTCGGGCAGCACCGCGACGGTTGCTGTCGAGGTGTGGATCCGCCCCTGCGTCTCGGTCGCGGGCACGCGCTTGACCGAGTGCACGCCGGCCTCAAACGCGAGCGCCGACCACACGCCCTCGCCCTTGACGCTCACGACCGCGTGGCGGACCCCACCGAGCGAGGCATCGGCGCTCACCGAGAGCACCTCCCACGCCCAGCTGCGCGATTGCGCGTAACGCTCGTACATTGCGGTCAGGTCGCGTGCCCAGAGCCCGGCCTCGTCGCCGCCGGTGCCGGCGCGGAGTTCGAGAATCACCGAACCGATCTGCTCATCGCTCGAGTTCACCAGCCGGCGCTGCAACGACTCCACGCTCGCGATCAGCGCCGCCTTCGCCCCGGGCAATTCTTCGCTCGCAAGCTCGCGCAGCTCGGCATCATCCCCCGAGGCGGCCTGCTCAAGTTCCTCAAGCTCAGCGAGCAGCGCTTGCCACCGCTCAAACTGCCCCACTGGTCCATCGAGCGCCGCCTTGCGGATCGCGAGGTCCCGCGACACCCGGTGGTCGGCCATCACCTCGGGCTCGGCCAGCTCGCGTTCGAGGGCATCGCGCTGGTCGCGCATCGCTCCCAGTCGAAGAACCACCGCATCAGAGAGCAACCAAGCGTCAGGCATCGGCTAACCATACCCTGCTGATGCCGCCTCGCGGTCGCATCTTCTGGGGCCTGATTCAATGGCTCGATTCCGACCAAGCCCCGGGCGCCGCTACGCTCGGCCTTCACAACGACCCGCAGCCGAACGGAGTTGCCCTTGTCTGACGCCATCGTGATGGAACAACTCACCAAACGCTTCGGGGCCAAGACCGCGGTCGACGCGATGGACCTGACGCTGCCCACCGGGGCTCTCTACGGCTTCATCGGCCCCAATGGCGCGGGCAAGACGACCACCATCCGCATGATCATGTCCATCCTCTTCCCGGACGCTGGCAGGCTCAGCGTGCTGGGCAAGGCGAGCGCCACCGAGAGCAAGGACCGCATCGGGTACCTGCCCGAAGAGCGCGGCGTCTACCGCAAGATGAAGGTTTCGGCCTTCCTCCGCCACATGGGAACGCTCAAGGGCGTCACGGGCCAGACGCTCAAGACCCGCGTGGACGACTGGCTTGAGCGCGTCGAGCTCGCCAGCGTCGCCAAAAAAAAATGCGAAGAGCTCAGCAAGGGCATGCAGCAGAAGGTCCAGTTCATCGCGTCCGTGCTGCACGAGCCCGAGCTGATCATCCTCGATGAACCCTTCAGCGGCCTCGACCCGGTCAGCACGAGGCTGCTGCGTTCACTCATCACCGAGCAACACGCACAGGGCCGAACGATCATTTTCTCGACGCACGTGATGGCCCACGCCGAGGAGCTTTGTGACCGCATCGTGATGATCAACCAGGGCAAAAAGGTCCTCGACGGCACGATGGACGAGATCCGCGCCCAGTACACCGCGCGTTCCATCCTGTTCAACCCGCTCGATGAAGCCAGTGGTCTCGATGCCGCGCGTGCATTGCCCGAGATCGAATCCGTCGAGCCGCGCGACGCGACGTTCGAAGCGACCGTCCACCCCGATACCGACCCCCAGCAGGTCATGCTCAAGCTGCTGACCGCTGTGCCATCGAGGACCATCGCGGTGCGCCGGCCGACGCTAGAGGATGTGTTCGTGGAGATCGTCACGACCAACAGCGGCGGCGTGAAGGACGAATCAGCCCTGCGTGCCGAGCTACGGGGCGAAGGCCAGCGAGAAGAAATCACCGAGGAGGCCGGCTCATGAAACGCATTCTTCGAGTCGCCACGCGCGAGTACGCATCGACCGTGCTCACCAAGGGGTTCATCATCGGCGCGTTCGTCGTGCCGGCGATCGTGACCGCGGCCATCCCGCTGATTGTGATCCTGACCAACCAGGCCGTCGCGCCGCAGGTCAAAGGCCGAATCGCGCTGATCGACCGCAGCCAGATGGTCGCGGTCGAGGTGGGAAAGCGGCTGGACCTGGAGCGCGCGGAGGCCAACAAGAAGACCATTGAGGCCGAGACCGCCGCCGAGGCCGGGGGCGACTTTTTCGAGAGGATGAAGCAGAAACAGCTCCAACGGGTCGCCGCCAGCACCGCGATCCTCACGCTCGAAACCATCGACCAAGCGACCACCGACGACGAGGCCAAAGATCTGATCCGTAACGACGACTCGTCGGGTGACGACTCGCTCGTCGCCGTCATCGAGGTGGACGCCGACGCCGTCGCTAAGCCCCAAGACCAAGAGCAGTTCGGCGGCTACTCGATCTACGTCAAGCCGGGCCTCGACGACCGCAACATCAGTTTCATCCGCGATGCCATACGCGGCTCGATCAAGACCGCCCGCTACGCCGAAAACGGCGTGACGGCATCTGAGATCGAAGCCCTCGTCACCGTCATCGGCCAAGACACGCAGGAAGTCACCGCCACGGGCGAGCGCGAGGGCACCGAGGTGCTCCGCCTCATGCTGCCTTTCGCGTTCATGCTGCTCATCATGATCTCGGTCATGATCGGCGGACAGTACCTGCTGACCACGACCGTCGAGGAGAAATCCAGCCGGGTGGTCGAGATCCTGCTCAGCGCGATCTCGCCGATGCAGCTCATGAGCGGCAAAATCCTCGGGCAGATGGGCGTCGGATTCACCATCATGCTCATCTACGGCGGGCTCTCGGGCGGGGCGCTGCTGGTCTTCGGCCTCGGCGACGTGCTCAGCGTGCAGAGCGTTGTGCTGCTGGTCGTCTACTTCGTGCTCGCGTACTCCATGATCGCGTCGCTGCTCGCCGCCGTCGGAAGCGCGGTCAACGATCTCCGTGAGGCCCAGGCCCTGCAGACACCCGTGATGATGTTCACGATGCTGCCTTACCTGTTCTGGATGCCCATCAGCCGCGACCCCAACTCCACGCTCGCGGTCGTGCTGAGCTTCATCCCCCCGATCAACCCTTTCGTGATGATCATGCGCGTCACATCCACCGCCCCGCCCCCGATGTGGCAGATCGTCGGCAGCCTCGTCACCGCCACCCTCGGCGCGTGGTTCTGCCTGTGGATCGCGGCCAAAGTCTTCCGCGTCGGGCTGCTCATGTTCGGTAAGCCCCCAAACCTCGCCACGCTCATCAAGTGGATCCGAATGGCATGACCCCCTCAACCCCCCCTTCCCCATCCACTCCCTCGCCTAAGCCAGCCGCGCCGCTCTCCCATCACGACCTCTACGAGTTGTGCGTCGTCAGCCCTGCGCACCTGGTGCCGCTGCTGATCGCGGTCCACGGCGGAGAAGGAGACCGCGCCCCTAAGCACCTCGCCGAGGACTTCGCGGGAACCGCGTGCCTGTGCAACCGCTGGGTGAGCGATGTGCCCGGCGGCACCTCCACGGGCATCGATCTTGACACCAACGCTCTCCACTACCACCCGCCGATCGAGGGCGTGGCCAAAATCGTCGGCGATGTGCTGGAGGCCGCCGATCTCGAACAGCCCAAGGCCGACATCGTCCACGCCGGCAACTTCTCCATCGGCTACATGCACACACGGGCCGACCTCGTCCGCTACATGACCCTCGCCCGCAAGCGACTGGCCGAGGGCGGCGTGTTCCTCTGCGACACCTACGGCGGCGAGTCCACCTTCATCACCGGCACCGTTCACCGCGACCACCCCATCCCCGACGGCCCGCACAAGGGCAAGCGCGTCCGCTACACCTGGGAACAGCGAGACGCCGACCCGCTCACCGGCATGGTCACCAACGTGCTGCACTTTCGCATCGAGCATCGAGGCGTGATCGAAGAAGAATACTTCGACGCCTTCACCTACCGATGGCGGCTGTGGAGCGTGCCCGAGCTTCGTGATGCCATGCTCGAAGCCGGCTTTGCGCGCACGGATGTCTACGCCAAGCTGCCAGACGCCGTCGATGGCGAGGGCAACGCGTACATCAACCCCGTGACCGACCCCGACGAGCTCGATGAGAGCTTCATCGTGCTGGTCGCGGGACGGTAGCCCGTCCGGTTATGCTCGCACGATGGACCTGCCTCCACCCACCGGCACTCCGCCCCCCGGCAAGACGCCCCGCTGCGCGTTCTGCGGCTACGAGCTGACCGGGCTGCAAGTCCAGGGCTGCTGTCCAGAATGCAATGCCGAGATCTGGGGCAGCCGCAACGCGCCACAGTCCCAGGGCTTCGCGATCACCTCGATGGTCCTCGGCATCGTCTCGCTGGTGACGTGCTCGACCGGCTTTATCTGCATCATCACGGGCCCGTTCGCCCTATTGACCGCGATCCCCGGGCTCATCTTCGGGCACCTCGCCCTCAACAGAAAGCGGCACGCGGGCCGGGGGATGGCCATCGCCGGCCTCGTCATGAACTGGTTGGTCATGGGCGGGTTCTTGCTGTACATGCTCTTCTTTGTCGGCATGATGGTCTCGTCCGGCGGCGGCAACTTCGCACCGGCTCCGGGCGGCGGCTTCACGCCTGCTCCGGCGGGGCCGTGAGCGTGCAACGTCTGCGCCGCACTACCCAGTAACCTGACCGAACCATGCCCACTCCCCCCACTCCCACCTGCGCGAAGTGCGGCTACGAACTCACAGGGCTCGGCGTTGATGACGTCTGCCCCGAGTGCGGACTTGAGATCAGTCGCACGATCGCCAAGGGGCGCCGAGGCCGAGAGTTTCTCGGAATCAACGCCACAACGGCGGGGTGGTGTGTCGTGATCGTCGCAGCGCACCTCATCGTTTGTACGGTCGGCTTGCTGTTGTACATGGGATGGGTGATGCTGAGTTTCTAGTGAGCAGCACTACCGGCAGCGATCGGCGCGACCAAAGCAGTTCGCGGCACCCACTCCCAGTAAGCTGCGAGACATGCCCACTCCCACTACTCCCACCTGCTCGAAGTGCGGCTACGAACTCACAGGGCTCGGCGTTGATGACAACTGCCCCGAGTGCGGAACCGCTCGTTCATCACCTCAGAGCGAGCAACCCCTCTCGGGCTTTGCGGTCGCCTCGCAATTCACCGGGGGACTTGCGATCTTGCTGGCTCTAGTTGGGATTGTCTTAACGCATACAGGTACCGGTGCCAGTGCCGTAATAGTGGTGTTTGCGTTCGGGATAGCGATTCTGATGGCTTTGGTCGGGATCGTCACAGGTCATACCGCCCGCGCGCAGGTACGACGCGGAATCCGGGGCGGACGCACGGCAAGGCTCGCCATCACCGGCCTGATACAGAGCTACCTAGCTGTCATACTGGGTCTCGCCCCACCGATCCTCGTCGTGCTCGCGATCTTCATCATCAGCAATACCCGAGGCCCCTGATAGTGCTCGATGGCATGCGGGTTCACGCCCGCCCCGACTGGGTCGTGCGACGCTTCATATGGGCCGCCCATGCTTCAATTGGGTCGATCGGCTGTTCCATCCGGCGACTCTGGTGCATCATCCGATGCCTCTGATGCTCTATCAGGCCAGCCTGAGGCACCATCAGATGCCTCTGACGCTCTGTCAGGCCAACCGGATGCTCCGTCCGGTGGACCTGATGCTCTATCAGGTCAGCCGGATGCTCTGTCAGGTCAACCGAATGCTCTATCCGGTGCCCCTGATGCTCCATCGGATCGACCGATAGCTCCATCCGGGTTGCCTCGCGTCCGCTCTGCCTCACGGCCTTTTCCCGACGGTGCCAACGGGGGGTTACCGGCCCACCAATCACGACTCGGACACTCTTTTCATCAAGATTGGTGTTTGTGGCCGGCTCGCCGCGCGGTATTCTGTGCATCGCAGGCAGAGGACAGGCGGTACCTCTGCCGGTGGAGCGCGGAGTAGGCACCACCCCAGAAACCCCAAACCGCCCCCTTTTTCGGAGAGATCGCTCATGAAGCTTCCCAATCGCGCTGTTCTTCTGTCCCTGGCTGCCGGCGGGCTGTGCACCCAGGCCGCGCTGGCAGCGGATATCAACGTCCCGGCGGACTTCGCCACGATCCAGGCCGCGATCAACGCCGCCGCGCCCGCGGGCGACAACATCATCGTCGCGCCCGGCACCTACGCCGAGAGCCTCGACTTTCTAGGCAAGTCCATCGCTCTGTCCAGCTCCGGCGGAAGCGGCTCGACCACCATCAACGGCTCGGGCGGCCTCTTTTCGGCCGTGACCATCATCGGCTCGGGCGTCGACACCTCCATCTCCGGGTTCACCATCATCGCCGGCCCCGGCCAGATCGACCCCTTCGACCTGCTCTCCACCAGCGGCGGCGGCCTGTTCGTCCGGGACTCGGTCGTTGACATCGACGAGTGCATCATCCGCGACGGCACCACCACCGGTCGCGGCGGCGGCGCGCACTTCATCGACTCTACCGTCACCGTCACCAGCTCCCAGTTCAACAACAACACCGCCGATCCCCTCAACCTGGCCGGCGCACGCGGCGGCGGTGTCGCGATCTCGGGCATCAACATCACGCCCAACGTCACGTTCTCGAACACCACCTTCTCGAACAACTCCACGGGCCACACCGGCGGCGGCGTCTCGGTGGTCTCGGCCTCGGCCGACTTCGACACCTGCGCGTTCACCAGCAACAACGCCGACAGCGACGGCGGCGCCATCCAGGTGCTCGCGGCCGACATCAGCGTCAACGGCTGCACCTTCACGGGCAACACGTCCGCCGAGGGCGGGGCGGTGCACTTCAACACCGACGGCACCGGCTCGATCACCAACTCCGACTTCGATGGCAACTCCGCGACCTCGGCTGCCGCCCGCGGCGGCGCGGTCTACGCCCTCGGCACCGCCTTCACCGACCCGCTGGGTGAGATCATCATCAGCGACTGCACGTTCACCAACAACGCCGCGGGCGACCTCGCAGGCCGAGCCGGCGCGATGTACCTGACGCAGGGCGCTACCACGGGCCCGTCGGTCGCGAACGTCTCCAACTGCGACTTTGATTCCAACTCTGCCACCGAGCACGGCGGCGCGGTCTACATCCTCAACACGCAGAACATCACCTTCGATACCTGCACCTTCAACGCCAACACGGCCGACGTCGACGGCGGCGCGGTCTACTTCTCCTCCGGCGGCGGCGGCCTCTTCACCGGCTGCACCTTCACCAGCAACACCGCCGATGACGACGGCGGTGCGATCTGCACCCTCCGCGGCGTGGCCACCATCGAGAACTCCACGTTCGACGGCAACTCGTCCTCCGATGACGGAGGCAACATCGGCTCCTTCTCGTCCACCGCCGGCCCCAGCGAGATGGTCTTCACCAACGTCAGCATCCTCAACGGGTTCTGCATCGACGGCGGAGGCGGGCTCTACAACCTGCGCGGCATCCTCACCCTGGACGGCTGCACCATCAGCGGCAACGAGTCCATTCGCTCCGTTGGTGTAGGTGTCTTTGCCTCTACCTCCGGCCCCTCCACTGTCACTATCACCAATACCACCATCAGCGGAAACACCGCCCAGCAAGAAGGCGCTGGCCTTCGCGTCAGCGGCACCAACACCGTGGTCAACGCTGACCGCGTGATCATCGATGGCAACGACTCGGCGTTCGAGTCTGGCGGTATCTCCGCCACCGGCGGCACGCTCAACCTCACCAACTCGCTCGTGACCAACAACACGGGCGCCGTGTTCGGCGGATCCGCTGTCAGCATCAGCGGAACGGCGATCGTCAACATCACCAACTCCACGCTCTACGGCAACATCAACCCCGATGCCTCAGCCGCTGTCTCCCTCGACGGCACACTCGATGTCGCCAACTCCATCTTCTGGAACAACGACGGTGCCACCTTCACTGACCTTGTCATGGCCACCGTCTCGCACTCCATCATCGAGGGCGGCTTCGCGGGCACCAACAACCTCAACACCGACCCCCTGCTCACCTCGCCCGGCACCGGTGACTACACCCTCTCGGCTTCCTCCCCCGCGATCGACGCGGGCGACAACGCCCCCATCGCGGCGTTCACCCTCGACCTCGCGGGCGATGCTCGCAGGCTCGATGACCCCGCCACGGCCGATACCGGCACCGGCGGTGCCCCGCTCGTCGACATGGGCGCGTACGAGTTCCAGCCCACCGCCTTGCCCTGCCCCGGCGACATTGCCGACGACTTCGGCTTCCTCGGCGGCGACGGCATGGTCAGCTTCGGCGACTTCCTCGCACTGCTCGGTCTCATCGGCCCCTGCCCCGGCGGCATACCCGGCTGCACCGGTGACATCGCCGACGACTTCGGCTTCCTCGGCGGCGACGGCATGGTCAGCTTCGGTGACTTCCTCGCCCTGCTCGGTCTCATCGGGCCCTGCCCGTAACACGGCAGACACGTTGTGCTAACACGCAGAGCCCCGGCCCCCTTGGGTCGGGGCTCTTTCACGCGCACAACCGCATTGATCTCGTACCAACGAAAAAGCCCCCGCCGAGCGGGGGCCGAGAGAGAGCATCGTTCGAGCAGCACGCGGAGTGCTGGCTTGTGTCCTATCGATCAGTCGCGTGGTACCAGGAGTCCACCACCCGGCTGTTCATGCCAAACCGAGCGGCCTCGCCGATCGCCTCGCGTGCGCCTTGGCGGTCGCCCGCGGACTGGCGCAGCACCGCTAAAGCCAACCAACCTCGGGCCGAGGACTGCCGGTGGGCCGTCCGCTGAGCGTCCTCGATCAGTTGACCCAGACGCGCTCCTACAAGTATCCGGTCGTCAAACACCCGCACAGCGAGCGTTGGCTCCTCCTCGTACGCCCTTTCGAGCAGCCGAAGGCCGTCGTTCACATGGTCGGTTTCGAGGTACACAATCGCTAGGCCCCGCCGAGCCGCCGCCACGTTGCTGCGGTGCGAGATCGACTGCTCGTACAGCCGGATCGCCGTGTGCCAGTCGCCCGCGGCGTGCGCACGTTCGGCGTCCTCGATCAGGCTCCGCGCATCGCGTCCGTAGTTTGAATCATCGCGGCCGTACCGGTACGGGTCGTCGCGCTGAACCACCACGGTCCGCTCTACCACCTGCGGCTGCACGTAGACCCGCTGCTGCACGACTGGAGGCGGGCACGGAGCGATGGTGTTGACGTATACCGGTGTGCGTGACTGATACCTCGAGGCGTAGCCCGGCGTGATAACCGAATACCCAGTCGAAGGCAGCACCGTGGTGTGCCGGTAGTAGGTGTTGCTGCGGTAGTTCCGCGTCCCGATGCCATGGGACGAGAAGAAGCCCGGCTTGCTGTACGTGCGCACGCCACTGTGACCAGACGAGTGGCCCCGGTCGTAGACAACCGTGCCGTGATGGCCCGAAATGGTGCGGTACCCTGGGCGGTCGTAATGGTGGTAGCCGTCGTGGTAGCCAGCGCCGATGGAGATGCTGACTTGGCCCGAAGCCGGGGCCGCGATGCCCGCCGCCGCGATCACGCCTAGCGCGATCAACGTTGCCCGTGCCACCCCGCCTCGACGCGAAGTGCGTTCATCCGAGTGCTTGCTGGTTGCCGACATGGCCCGACTCCTGTTCTGTTCTTGGTGCCCCCGGGCCGCTGTGCGCCCGGCCAGACTGTTTCAATCAACTGTTTATACAACACCAAGCGGCCCGCGATTCCAGGAAAACCACCCGTTCTTACGGCTCTGGGCTGATTTCAGCCCTCACACCCCGAACAACCCTGCGGATTGTGGCCCAGCCAAGGGCCTCCGCCGCCCGCCCGAGCCCGGTATCGTGCCCGCCATGCCATTCCTCCCTGCTCGCTCGGCCCATCGTATCTTCCCTCCCGCGATCCTCGCAGTCGCCTTGGCCGCTGGCACCCTCCCCGGCTGCTCGCGCTCGCTCGGGCTGGTCGGTCCCTCGGGCGGAAGCCTCCGCGCCACCAGCCAGACCACCGGCAACACCCTCAGCCCGAGCCTCACCACCATCGCGTACATCGATCGCGGCAAGGGCGAGGCCGATGTCTACCTCACCGACCTTACCCCCGCTCAACTGGGTGAAGACACCCCGATCGACGAGCTTGCCGGCTCGGTCGTCCACATCAAGCTCTTCCTCAAGCCCAACGCGGGCCAGACCCCCATCGAGCAGACCGCCACCTCCGCGGTCGTTCGCCATCTCGTGCTCGCCAACGGCGCGATCGGCATCTACGGCGGCGGCGGATTCGTCTTCCAGCGCGGCAAGGCAGGCGACCGCGCCGTCGGAGGCTCGCTCGCCGATGCTTCCATGAAGCTCGTGCGCTCGACGCCCGACTTTGCCGACCAGCTCGGCGCAGCGCTGCTCAGCGGTAGCTTCAGCGCGCGCCTCGATTCCGAGACCGCCGAGTCCATCGAGGCTTTGCTTATCGATGCCGAGAGCTACACGCAGCGAGTAGAGCCAGTCTTCGCGGAGACCGCCCACGCGGGCAACGGGCCGTAGACACCTAGAGGCATGCCCACGCCACGATCCTGAGGGGCGCTGTGGGGCTGTCACGAGTAGCGAACCCGACAGCGGGCGGTCCTCTCAGAAGTCACCCACCATCGCCGTCTCAATATCGGCGACCGTAATTATCCTTGCGGTCACGGAGCTCGTACAACTTCAGCCGCATCGCACCGACCCGCGCACTTGATGGCTGGCTGTTGTTCTGCTCGTCGGGGAACCACACGTTCGTAATCTCGTTATCCGACTCGTTGGGCTCGTGCTTCGTGTTGATATAGGCATACCCCGTGATCCAAGTATGATCCCGAGTCCGCAGCCGAAAGCCATAGTGGTTGTGATGGGCTTCGCACCAAAACCGAGGCCGATCACCGCTCTCCAACAAGTACTTGAACTTGGCGAGCGAGTGATCGACGGCACTGGACCAAGGAGCGTTGACGAACGCGTCCCAATGAGCCTTGACCCGCTCATAAGTAGCCCGCGAGTCGAGCGGCTTCGGGGTGAGCGGATAGATCGGCTCGGCACTCGTCAACTCCCTGAGTTGCCGGCAGAGCCACGCTACGGCGGGGTTCTCGTCGTGGGCCTCGTCGATACAGAGCGGCTCGCTCTTGGAAGCTAAACCAGCGAATGCGCGGTCTACAAGTTCCCAGAGCTCCAAGCATCTCGGATTGTGGCTGTGGTCGTCGAACCGAGGTTTCTCGCCCTCGGTGAGTAGCAAAGAGCCGGTAGACCTGATAGCAATCGGTGATGCGTCGTGGGGCGTTTCCGGCTTACTTGCGTTGGCAGATGAAACCGCCCATCGCAGTTCCGCGGGCACGATCGCCTCGGAGTAACGAGCCCCAGCCGCGGAGAATCGCAACTCAGCGAGGTTGTCTTCTGACAACCATGACCGGTCACCATTACGATGCCACCGCCGCTTGAGATCGCAGCCAACCAGTTTGCCCTCGTCGTTGCCAATCGGAACGACATCCATGTACTCCCCGGCAACATCGCGCGACCAGAAGTCGTGCTCTGACTCAATCACTGTCGCGGCGCTGAAATCAGCGCTCCCTAACGCCTTGATGGTTGAATCGAGCGAGGAAACAAACTCCTCGTAGAACTCATCGTGCTCCAGTCCACCGAATTGGGACCAGCTGCGTGTCTCAGATTCCAGTTCACTCAAGTACTGCTTACCCCACGCGGCGGATTCGATCCTCTGCCGGGCTTCGGATCGCCTTTTTTCCTTCTTGCCGCGGAGTTGTTCGAGCTGCTCGGCGAGATGCTTCTCTTGTTGTTGAAGCGATGAAGTGTCCAAGCCCTTGCCAGCAGATTTGGAGGAAGCGAGCACGCCGCGGACGTGTTCGAGTTGTTCTTCTAGTGACTCAGCCGCAGCATCCGAATCGCCGGGGTCAGTGGGCTCGCCGATCGCCTCCTTGAGTTCCGCGACACAACGCTGTATGAACTCTTGCACGTCGATTCGTTCAAGCTTGGTATCTGTGCTCATAGCGAAGGCTCCTCTTATGTCCGTGTAGAGGTTACTTAGAATTCGGCAACCGATGCAATAGGAACGAGGGTAGAATTAGTAACAATATGAGCCCGCAGCCTGAGCAAGGGCAAGACCTCGCTCAAGTTGTCAACAGAGTCGATAGGTTGCAGAAGCGGTCCCGTGCCCTCGCTCGCGAGTCGGGATCGTTAGGAGAGGTCCGCCGCCCGCCACTCGCCACGCGCCCACGTATCGACGACGCTCTCGTGCGCGCCGCGGTAGAGCACGCGCAGGTCGTCCGCGCTCAAGCTCATGCCGCGCAGGGTTGGTGCGCTCATCGCATCGAACCGCTCGGGTTCGAGCATCGCAAGGTCGGGGTCGGCGATCGGTGATTCGCCGTCGTACGCAGTCTCGAACATAACCCGCAGGCTGGCGTACCGACTGGCGTAGAGCTGGCGGGCCTCGGCCTCGCTGGTCGCCTGACGGCCGCGCGGGTGTGCCGAGTCGTTGGCGAGCAGGTGCTCATCGGTGGTCACGATGTCTGACCCGAAGAGCAGCCTGCCGCGCCACCGCTCAAAGAAACCCCGCACCACGGGCCGATCGTGCGCGCTCAGCGCCCGCAGCATCCACTTGGTCGCGGACGTATCCAGGTACAGGTTCGAGTGCCGGCCCAGCAAGCCATCCAAGAACTCAAGATTCTCAGGCCAGCCGCCCATGTGCGCCGCGATCCACGGCCGGTCGTTGTACCGCGCCACCATCACTTCAAGGCTCGCGTACTGCTCGAGCTTGCTGCGGTAGCGGGCCGCGTCCGACCACTTGCTCGCGAACCACGTATCAGGGTCAGCGATGTGCACCATGAACATCATGCCCAGCTCGCAGGCCAGCTCCGCTTGCTTGACACGCCAAGGTGAATCAAACGGCACGACATCAGCCGGGTCCGCGCCATCGACCGCGGCCATGTCCCACAGCGCCGGCCCCCCCCAGAACTTCACGCACCGTGCGCCGAACTCGCCGTGCCACCGGCGCATGACATCCAGATACGCCCCTCGGTGCACCGCCTTGGGATCGCCCACGCCCCAATCGGGAAATGCGATGAATCGCACCCGGTCGTCGAGCACCGTGCGCACTTCTTCGGCCCCCGCCAAGCGGCTCTGCGAGTACACACGCTCGATGCCGAAAGTCTCAGCCACCTCGCCGTACACCTCGGCGGCCCGCGAACCCATGATGTGCGCGTGCGTGTCGATGATCGGCACGACCGGCGGGCCAAGCTCGCGAGCGACCGCGAGGTAGTCGATCCCGAGGCGATTCTCCGCCCACTTGGGATGAGCGCCATCGCGCATGGACGCGAGCGATACGCTGTGGCCTGCGCTTCCCTGCTGCGGTGGGCGATGCATCGCCGATGCTATGCCGCCGACCGATCCACCCCCCTGACCCCCCCGCACTCCATGCCACCCGCACCACGCCCTGAGACCGACCGACCCGCTCGCCCGCTTCGCGTCGCGCTGGCGCACGACTGGGCGGTCGTAGCACGAGGCGGCGAGCAGGTGCTCGAAGCCATAGCCCGTGCGCTCGCCAGCCGAGGCCACGCGCTCACGGCGCTCTACACCATGGCCGACAACGGCTGCGACATCGGGACTTGCGTTGATGCCATCCCGCGCATCACGCCCGCGATCGGTCGGCTGCCCGGTGCGTCGGGCCCACTTCGGCGGTGGATGTTTCCCCTGTACCCGCTCGCGGTCGGGCAGCTCTCAAGCCGGCTCGCCGAGGACCACCACCGCGCGCCGATCGACCTTGTCGTCTCAACAAGTTCCGCAGCCATCAAGAGCCTGCGAGCGCCGCCGGGAGTCCCCCACCTCTGCTATTGCCACAGCCCGGCGCGGTATGCCTGGGCGCAACGCGCCGACTACGCGCAGGGCTCGCTGCTCCGCCGGCTTGGGCTCGCAGCGTACTCGCCTTGGTTCAAAAACTGGGACCGCAGGACCGCAAACCGGGCGACGCTCATGCTCGCCAACTCGGCGCATATCGCCACGCGCATCGCACGCTGTTATGGCCGAGAAGCTCCGGTTGTACATCCGCCTGTGCGCACGGAGTACTTCACTCCCGACGCGTCGGTGCGGCGCGAGCCGTTCGTGTTCATCGTCTCGGCCCTCGAACCCTACAAGCGCGTGGATGCAGCGATCGAGGCCGCTGTGCGCGCAGGCCGACCGCTCATCATCGCGGGCACGGGCTCGGACGAGCCCCGCTTGCGCGCGCACGCGAAGCAAGCCAGCGCCGCGCACTTAGTTCGGTTCGTCGGGCGGATCGACGACGATCGGCTTCGAGACTACCTCCGCCGAGCGCACTGCCTGCTGTATCCGCAAACCGAGGACTTCGGCATCACCGCCGTCGAAGCCCAAGCGTGCGGAACGCCGGTGGTCGCACTCGCACGGGGCGGCGCGCTCGATACCGTCGATGACCCCGCAACCGGCCTGCTCGTGCCAACGCTTGAGGCATTCCCGTCAGCGATGAACCGGGTGACGCACAACCCCGCTGCCTGCCGAGCGAACGCACTGCGCTTCAGCGAGGATCGGTTTGCCCAACGGTTCCTGATGCATGCTCGCACGCTTGCGGACGTATAGCTCGGCTCACTCGATCGGAGCGACCTGCTTGGCGCGCACGATCCGCTCGCGGCCCGCCTCGATGCCCGGAACATCCAGCGCTACGCGCCCGCCCCACCGCTCGACCACGGCTTCAAGGAACCGCGACTCGCCCGGTGCCACGCTCACGCTGCGCACCGCGCTGCTCTCGGCCTGCACGCGGATGAACCGCTCGCCCGGCTCAACGGGCATCGCTACATACTCGCCCCGCCTAACGAATCCCCGGCTTGCACCGTCGACCACCACCTCGAGCGCTTCGCCGCCCGATCCGTCCACGCGATAGACGTAGACCATGCCCATGCCCGCGGCGACCGGCTCGGGGCGGAAGTAGGATCCGCTGCTCGGCGCACTCTGGCAGCCCGAGAGCCCTGCGACCGTGAGGCACGCGAGCAGCAATGTGAATGGCAGATCAAGCTGGCTTGTCATGAGGCCTACTCCGATGGGGGCTCACCGAAGACCGCGAGCACCTGCCCAATGTACAGCTCGTGGTCCGCTTCGAGGTCGAAGTGGCGGACCACCTCGCAGTCCATCGCACGAACGCACTTCTGCAGCACGGGCGAACCAGTCACGAGTTTGATCACGGGCACACCGGCGAATGGGTCGCCCTGCTCTTCCTCGGTGAGGTCCTGGGCGAAGAGCTTGCGGGCGAGTTGACTGTTGGGGCCGAGCTCGCAGACCGCGAACACACGGCTGTCGCGTATCACGGGTGCGATCCAGTGACCCTTGCGTGCGGCGACGCAGATCAGCTGTGGCTCGGTGGCACACGCCTGCACGGAATGCACGATCACACCTGAGCGCAGGTCATCGTGATGCGATGTCATGACGAACGTGCCGCGCGTCAGCGAGTCCACGGCTCTCTGGATGTCGCTGGCTTGTTCGCTCATCGAGGTCCGTCCTCGCGGCTGCGCTGGCTTGTCCAGCTTTGGGGACAAAAGCCTGCCGATCGTCGAATCCCCCACAACGCTGTGGCCCGCCGGAGTGTACATCGGCAGAGACTAACCGAATATAATACGAACATATCGAACTTGTCCACAAGCGGCTCACATTCTGAACGAATGGGGCCGATCATGGGCTCAATGTGTTGACAAGTGTTGATTTGTGTAGCATCATCCCACTCATGACCAGCGAGGGGTGCCAACGTGTCATTGATCGGCCAAGCAGAAGTCTCGATCGACTCGAAGTCTCGGCTGCCGATCCCCGCCAAGTTCCGCACCGAGTCGGCTGCGGATTCGGAGGCCCCTCGGCAGGTCTGGATCTCGACTCCCAGGGCCGATGGCACGCTTTGGTTGTTTCCGAGCGCCACCTTTCACGCATTAGCGACGAGCGTCGAGCAGCCCCTGAGCCCCGACGCGGACTTGGCCGAGCTGAACAGGGTTCTCTTCGGCTATTCGGAGCGGATTACGGAAGACTCGGCCCATCGGCTCACCCTGCCCCGCAAGCACCTCGAGCTGGTCGGGCTGCCCAAGGACGTGACCCTCGTGGGCACGTTGAATCATCTGGAAGTTCACGACCGGGAAGACTGGCTGAGCCGCGAGGCCGATCGGCTGGCTCGGTTGCCCGATCTCTCGGCCCGACTGGCCGCACAGAACCGAAGTCAGCCTACCGGTTGACCGAACGAATCGCGACACGCAGCCGCCCGCGGGCTGCACAGGACTTTCGTTACGCCGGAGCACGCGCTCAGGACTGAGCGCCCGAACATCGGGTCAAGCGGATCGCCGAATCGGACTCGGCCCCGGACGCAAGGACGCGTCGACCCACCCCCGGCCCCGCTGCGGCAGCCCCACCCGGCTGTCGCGGCTTTCCTGGCCTCGCTCGGGCTGACCCGCCCGGATCCGAGGTCCACAAGCAAGACGCCGACGGGCAACAACCTCCACACCCCACCCCGTTATCCGCGTCGTCTCTCGCGCCCGCTGGCAGCTCGCCGGCGGGCGTCTTTCGTTTTCGAACGCAAGCGTCCCGGCGCTAGCAGCGCCGCTGGCAAGTGCTATGGACAGGGACCTAGACTCCGTTGAGACGGGGTCTCAGACACTACTTGCCAATTGGAGCTCCGCCGATGACCGCTTCACGCCTCATGCCTGTCCTGCTTGCCGCTGCGGCGATGCTCGCTCTGGGCCCCGTGGCCAACGCCGATCTCACCACGCCCTCGGCGTACGGTTGGGAGCGAGAGGACGATGGCTCGGCGTACTTCGAGTGGGACTTTTTCTTCTTGAGCAGCGGGGGCAACCTGCCCGACGTGGGCATGTTCCCTGACCCGCTGCCCGTTGGGTGGTCGGTGCCCGACGTGGCCGAGACCACAGGTGCCGCCTTCCTGACCTCGACGGGCAACATGTACTCGTTCACCGATGTCATGGAGTTCGAGGTGAGCGTCCCCAACGCGGGCGATACTTCGCCGAGCGCCGCGACAACGGTGCTGTTGCAGGTGCGCACCCTTGGTCGCGAGATTGACTACTCCACCGTGCTCATCGACGGGCAAGCACCGGTCGAGATCGTCGAGTTGTTCCGCGAAGATCTCGAAGGTGACTTCGGCGGTGGGTTCGTTGTCGGGTTTATCGTCGAGCGGCTGTTCCGGTGGGAGCTCGCGGGTAACGCCAGCGAGTACACGATCGAGTTTAGAACCGCTGAACCATCGGTGAGTCTGGACAGAGTTTCGGTTGATACGTTCGTGCACGATGCGCCGTGCGTTGGTGACATCGCTGACGATTTCGGATCGCCGGTGCCCGACAGCATGGTCAGCTTCGGCGACTTCCTCGCCCTGCTCGGACTTGTCGGGCCGTGCCCCGGCGGCATCCCCGGCTGCATGGGCGACATCGCGGACGACTTCGGCTCGCTTGCCCCCGATGGCCAGGTGAGCTTCGGCGACTTCCTCGCCCTGCTAGGGCTGGTTGGTCCCTGCTAACGCACGCTTGTTCCATTGTTTGCTGAAAAAACAGGCAGATTGTGGCCGTTGCACGACCGAGAATGCGCTGGTTTCCTCTACATTGACGTCATGGGCACAGGGGATTCGCCCCGTGCCCGCACTCGTGACCCAGAGGAGACCCTTTATGAATCTGAACAAGCGCGCCGTTACCCGTCTCGTTGTTGTCGCTGGCCTCGCCACCGCTGGCAGCACCTTAGCCGCCACCCCGGACGACCCGATGGGCCGCCCCGCGGGCTACCAGGGTGTGAACAAGCCCGCCATCGACACCGCCGACCTGGTGAATGATGCCTTCGCAGGCGGCGGCCAGCAGGGCATCGTGCCCATGCGGCTGCCCGACACGCTCACCCAACCCGCCACACCGGGCGAGGGCCAGGGCCCGCTCGAACACCCCGCGTCGGTCCAGGTCGAGTTCGAGACCGCGCCCACCAAGCAGCAAGAGAGCCTTGCTGCAGCGATCAATGCCGCATGGCAGGCCGGCGACTACACGCTTGGCCGTGACCTGATCGATCAGCTGCGCGACACCGGCTTCGACGGCGGCATCGGCTTCAGCTACATCTACGACGATCAGCCCGCCGGCAAGTTCTTCGATGCGTTCAGCCCCGAGCGCCGCGTCGGCGGCACGCGCACCGGCGCGACCACGTACGAGATGGACTTCGCGCCCAACGGAACGCTCTACGCGGTCGTAAGCTGGCCTGACACTTGGACACTCAACCGTTCCGCTGACGGCGGCAACACTTGGACCGAAACATACTCGTGGGGAGCCCAGCCCGGCGACGTGGACATCGCGGTGGTCGACGGCTTTGTCTATGTGGGCTATCTGTTCAGCAACACCGGTCGAATGCGACGCTTCGACGCTGGGACCGGAGCGAGCGATGCCGCCTATGGCTCGCCATTCCTCTTTACAGGCACCGGCGGCGAACTCCCGCTGCTGGATGTCGCCATCGAGGGCAACGCCGATACGTTCAACAACCGCATCTTCTTTGGCACGCTGAAGTCAGACGGCACGATCTTCTTCTCATGGGACGAATCCAGCGACGGCCTTACCCCGACGGAACTGTCCCCGCTGATCGCTAACGCTACTCCCCCGCTCGACATGGCGTGGAACGCTGACTTCGCGACGTACGGCGTGTTCATGTCGTACGGTACCGCGACTGGTGACGCTGGCGTGTCGCGGTGGGACGGATTCAGCTGGCCGCTGACGACCGTTCAGCCCGGGCTCGCTGCGGGCGCTGACATCGCCATCTCCGGCTACCAGGACACGATTATTGTGGGGTACCAGCTCCCCGGCACTGCCGTGCAGTACGACATCTCGTACAATGGAGGCGACAGCTACGGCTTCGGTGCCAACTTCCCGACCGCCTTGAACAACAAAACCGATGTAGCCGCCTCCCTCGGCTACGGGACAGCCCAACTCACCGGTGTCGAGGTCGGCGAGCCCGACATCCTCCGCGTCGTACACCGCCCGACCTACGCGCCGGGTGCGTGGACCAACAATGTTGACTCCAACCAGATCGATGTCCTAACCGGCAGCAAGGTCGCCATCGAGGCGCTGCCCGCTTTCGGCGGCGGTGCGTACAGCTACGGCGTGATGCACATGGCCATTGGCGGCGTGCCTTACTTCGATCGCATCGATGACACTGGCTCGTGCATTGGCGACATTGCTGACGACTTCGGCTTCCTCGGCGGCGACGGCATGGTCAGCTTCGGTGACTTCCTCGCCCTGCTCGGTCTCATCGGCCCCTGCCCCGGCGGCATACCCGGCTGCACCGGCGATATCGCCGACGACTTCGGCTTCCTCGGCGGCGACGGCATGGTCAGCTTCGGTGACTTCCTTGCACTGCTCGGACTCATCGGCCCCTGCCCGTAAGCAGATCCGCGCACCTTCAAGTTGGCTTCATCGCAGCGGCCGCCCCTCAAAGGGCGGCCGTTGTTTTCTGCGCTGGCTGCAACGCTTGCTTCTCGCCAGACCCAGGCGCGCCCGAGCGAGCAGGGTGGAGCCACCGGCCACCATGCGTGTGGCCCGACCGGCCGGGCGAGCCCGGGCAATCGCGGCATCTGTCTACGGGTGGTTGGTCATCGCTAACACAAGCGTGATCCAGAATTTGCGACGAAATTGCTTGAATCGTGGCCGGTCTACATCCGAGAATCCGCTCGTTAGCTTTACACTGACGTTATGGGCACCGGGGATTCTCTCCGTGCCCGATCGTGAACCCCAGAGGAGACCAATAGATGCAGATGACCAAGAGCAACGTTACCCGACTTCTCGCCGTCGCTGGCTTTGCCGCCGCGGGCAGCACCTTCGCCGCCACGCCTGATGAACAAAGCGGAGCTCCCGCTGGCTACCAGGGCATCGGGCTGCGGGATGTCCAGGTCGCCCCGTTCGATGCGTTCAATGGTGCGGCCACCCCCGGCTCTGGACCCTTCGCAATGCCCGACACGGTCACCAATCCCGCCCCGACCGGCCAGGGCCTCGGTGCGCTCGACCGCACCGCAGTCGTGCAGGCCGAAACCACCGGCGAACTCACCAAGCAACAGCAGGGTTTGGTCGCCCAGATCGATGCCGCCTGGCAGACCGGCGACTTCGAGACCGGCCGCGACTTCATGGCTCAGCTCGACGCCACCGGCTTCGATGGCTCACTGACTTATGCGTACACCGACACCGACATCCAGCCCTCGGGCAAGGCCTTCGACGACGTCTTCGCTGGCGAACGCCGGATCGGTGGCGCCCGCATCGGCATCGTGTCGTTCGATCTCGACTCCGCGCCCAACGACAACCTGTTCGCCGTGACCGGCTGGGGCGACACCTGGACGTTCAACATCTCCACCAACGGCGGTTCGACGTGGCACGAAACGTTCACCTTCGGTGCGAATTCCCCAGACGTGGACCTGGCGTACATCAACGGCTTCGTCTACGTTGGGTACTCATCCGCTGGCGAGGGCCGCATGCGCCGCTTCGATCCCGCGACCGGTGCCGTGGATGGTGGCTACTTCTTTCACACTGTCTTCACGCCCGGCGTAGGTGACTCGGTCGCCGAGATCGCTGTTGAGTCCAACGAGGACAACTTCCAGAACCGCATCTACTGGACGTGCCTGACCGCCAACGGCATCATCGAGTACTTCTTCGACGATTCCGCTGACGGCACGACCTTCGGTACGGTCTCGACGGGTATTGTGGACGGCGTTGGGCCTCTAGATTTCCATTGGAACCAGGACTTCACGAACGGTTCCACGCCATTCCTCGTCATGTCCCACCGCAACGCCGCGGGTGACGCGGTGGTCACCGCCAACACGGGAGCGTGGGCAAGCACTGTCGTCGCTTCGGCCACTGGGGTCGGCAACGACGTCAACATCTCCGCGTACCAAGACACGATCATTGTGGCCTACGAGACCGCACCGGCTCCCGCCGACGCCATTTACCACATTTCCTACAACGGCGGCACGTCATACAACATCGGCACCGGCATCTTCCCCGCGCCTTCGTTGAATTACTTCAACCTGGATGTCTCGGCGGCGCTCGGCTACGGCACCGCCATGATCGCGGGCGAGGAGGTCGGCGAGCCCGACCCCGTGCGGTTTGTGCAGCGCCCCACCTACGCCCCCGGTGCATGGCCAAACCAAGTCGGAAACACCAACCAGACTGATCTACAGACTGGGAACGACATGGTCATCGAGGCACTCCCAATCGGGGGCAGCGTCACCGCCCGCTACGGCGTCATCCATGTGACGAACGACGGTGGTACGTTCCCCGTGTTCGACCGCGTGGAAGACACGGCAGGGTGCATCGGCGACATCGCTGACGACTTCGGCTTCCTCGGCAGTGACGGCATGGTCAGCTTCGGTGACTTCCTCGCACTGCTCGGTCTCATCGGCCCCTGCCCCGGCGGCATACCCGGCTGCACCGGTGACATCGCCGACGACTTCGGCTTCCTCGGCGGCGACGGCATGGTCAGCTTCGGTGACTTCCTTGCACTGCTCGGACTCATCGGCCCCTGCCCGTAAGCGGGCGAACCGATCGGCTCAGCGCGATCGGTATCTGAAGCACTCTCAACCGGCCCGGGCTTAAGCCCGGGCCGGTTTTTCGCTTGGGCGGACGAGTACCACCTGCTCAGCTGGGAACCTCGGGCGTTCCCCTAACGTCTACGGATCCAATCTTCAGGCCGCCAGATGCAGCCTCGCCGTCGCGGGCAAGGCATCGCCCCACCGCGACCACGCGACCGGCCCGAGGGCCAGCTCCTGATCAGTCAGCAGACACGCCCCGAGCGCGCGGAGCGTGCTGGCCTTGTCGAGCGAAGGGCCGAGGATGGTGAGCATCTGCCGGCGGTCGCCCCAGGGCTCGTTCCAGCACTCGAAGATCTCGGCCCACTGCGTGCGATCGGCTGGCCACGACGCGGGGGGTGTGCTCGCCCACCAAGCCTCTCCGGGCGACAGGTCGAGATCGAGCCCTCGGTGGTCCCATCGGGTGCTGGTTTCGTGCTGGGTGGCGAGCCATGCGGTGCCCTTCGACCGTCCGCCGAGTAGCGCGCCGCCTTCGATGGCCTCTCTCAATCTGCCGGGATGCAGCGGCCTACGCGCATCGAACACTACCGCGTGCATGGGAACCTGCATCGAGGCTCGCGCGCGCCTCGCGGGCGGGGCCCAAACCGGGTCGATCACGGTTCCCGCACGGACCTGACCGTCGGTGGATGTTTCGATCATGGCGTCCGGGTTGATCCGGTCGACGAACCGCAGCGACTCATCGATGTGGTCGTCAGGCAGTCCGCGCGCGAAATTCAGGATCACCGCGGTCGAAGCGGCTATGTGCGACTCGATCAGCGCTCCAGGTCCTAGCGTTCCGGGGCCCTGGGGATCTGGGTCGACATCAAGCCGGTCATCAAGCAGCGTGCGCGCATCAAATACGCTCACCACACCATCGACCGCCCAACGGTCATCTCCGGCACTTTCGAGCGCACCGAGCATGGCCTCGATCGTGCCCGTGCCAGCAAGCTCGACGATTACGCGTCCCGTGCTCGAGCCCGAGCCGAGGAGGTCGACCGCCCGATCGATGCAGTCGGCCAGCGCTCCCGGCCGCTGGGAAGCGCACTCGCCAGTGAGGCTGACCACGCGCAGGCCGTCGCGCTTGAAGCGCGCCGCGTCATGGTCGAGGCGCGTCAGCTCATTGGAGACCACGGACACTCGCTCGGCGCCGAACTGCTCTGCGAGCGAACAGACCACGCGAGTCTTGCCCGCACCGAGAGAACCGGTCACGATCGTTACGCCACAACGAGCCATCGGGCACCTCCGCGCTGGTTGGTTACCGGGGTCGTCGCAGGGTGCGGCGGCTGGCCGGGTTCGCAGCGGAGATCGGCTTGCTTCTCGGACGACTTCAGCCAGGGTCCGAAAAACGGGTCCGAAAAGTCAGCGATCGGGATTGAGTGATCGCTTAGGGGCTATTCAGCGGGGTCAAACGCCAGACAAACAGAATTGATGCAGTACCGGATGCCCGTTGGTGGCGGGCCGTCGGGAAAGACGTGGCCCAGGTGCGAGCCGCAGGCAGCGCATCGAACCTCGGTGCGGACCATGCCATGGGTGGTGTCTTCACGTTCATCGATCGCGCCATCGAACGGCTCAAAGAAACTCGGCCAGCCGCACCCGCTCTCGAATTTGGCATCCGACTTGAAGAGCTTGGCCTCGCACGCAGCGCACGAGAACGTGCCGAGCCGCTTCTCCGCCAAGTGCTTGCCGGTGAACGCCCGCTCGGTGCCAGCCTCTCGCAGCACTCGGTACGCGTCCGGGTCAAGTTTCTGTTTCCATTGCTCGGGCGTGAGCGACTTTGGGTCGGGCTTGGGATCGGTGTTGGTGCTCATGTTGAGGCTCCTCTCTCGGCTTGGGGCATCTGTTCATCCGAACGCCTGAGCAGCGGCTCTTGTTCCGGAAGGAACAGCGCCTCGTCGCCGCGCATCGGATGGTGGCGGAGGCTCTTCACGAACGAGTACCCGTGCAGCTTGCGAAGGTCTTTAAAGCGCTCGGCACCCTTCTCGCGGATTTTAACAAGAGCCAGTTCGGTGAGCCTGGCGGTGGCGACGGTGTCCGCCTCGGCGCTGTGGTGGCCTTCAAGCGCGATGTCGTGCGCCGCGCACGCGCGCTTGAGCGAGATCGCAGGCCCGAGGCCCGCCATCGGGCGAAGCCGCATCGAACAAACAAACGGCAGTTCCACTTCCAGCCCGATTGCGGCCAGTTCCGCTTGCAAAAACCGCACATCGAAGTGCGCGTTCCAGCCCGCGACCACCGCGCCGCTGATCGCCCCGAGCAGCTCACGCGAGATGCCTCCGAAGCTCGGGGCACTGGCCACGTGTTCTGCTGTGATGCCGTGGACGTGGCTCGCGCCCATTGCTCGGCCGGGATTCACGAGCGTGCTCAGCACCGTCTCTCGCCGCCATTGACCCGTGCATGTCGGTTCAAGCCGGACCACGCACAGCTCGACCACGCGGTCGTCGCCTGCTTTGAGCCCGGTGGTCTCGACATCGACAACCGCGATGGGGGTTTGGTCGATCAGCGCCGCCGCGATGCCCCGGTCCTCGGCCCCTCGCCGAAGCTTGCCCGCTGCGGCTCGGCCAGCACCGATGCGGCCCGAGCGTGGTGATCCTGACACTGATTCTGGCACTGGGACCGTGGCCACGCTCAATCGTCCCCGCCGGCGCTTCGCTCGCAAGCCCGCTTGAGGTCGGCCATGTCGTTCTCGAGCAGCTTGCGCATCGTGCCCTTCATCAATGGCGTCATCACCGCGCCCATGATCTTGGCTCCCGTGGTCATCGGCGTGCTGTGCATGTTGAGCTTGACGAGCGTTTCACCCTCGCCTGTCGGCTCGAAGGTGTGCACCGTGCGGTAGTGGTTGCCGCAGCTCTCGGCGCTGAGTTCGATCATCCGAGGCGCCTCCATGGCCGTGACCTCCATGGTCTCGGTTGCCGTCTTGCCGAAGATCACGCGGGTCTCACAGAACCGAGTGCCGATTGCGGTCGGCCCCTCGGTCAGCACGTCCACCTTGGTGATTCCGCTGACTATCTCGGCCAGTGAACCAAAGTCGGTGAGCCGGCGAAACACCTCGTCCACTGGTGCATGGATCGATACTTCGCACTTCACATCGCCCATCGTTGATCTCCGTCTGACCTTACGTTGGTTCACTCGCCCGGTGATTCCATGAGCCCTGCGGCGTCGCGGGCTTCCTGTGCTTTGATCTGTTCGACCACGCTCTTGGCAATCTCGTTGGGCACCGGGAACGTCAGGCTGTAGTGCGCGATACGCCATCGGTCATCGTCGCCCAGCACCAGCACGCCCGTGCCCCGGCAGTTGCCGTAAGACTCGTTGATGAGCGACTCATCGATCCACGCGGTGCGTCCATCATCTGAGAAAGAAATATGCCACTCGACCGGCCTATACGTCCAAGCCCCTTCGCCGTACTCGGTCGGGCCGTTGAAGTAGGGCCTGCAGAACTCGATGAACTCGTCGCCGACCCATCGCTCGGTCTTGTCCGTGCCGAGAAAGACCACGTCGTCGGTCATCAGGCTCTGGTAAACCTCAAGGTCGCCCCTGGCGGCGGCATTGTGCCAATGAGCGACCGTCGTCGTCGCCCCAA
Source organism: Phycisphaerales bacterium (assembly GCA_029260395.1). Taxonomy (GTDB): domain Bacteria; phylum Planctomycetota; class Phycisphaerae; order Phycisphaerales; family UBA1924; genus OFTM382. Next base: position 111,155 of record JAJDDJ010000001.1, read on the forward strand.
TTCCACGGGATAAAGCCGAATTGAGAGCCTTCTGCGTTCGACAGCCACTACCAACTGAAATCGCCGCGCAGGCTGCCAGAACGATCCCGGTTCTTTGGGGTGTGTTCACAAATGCTCCTTGCACGCTCATCAGGTCAGGTGCAGCGTACCCGCTCAGAGCCGGAGCGCCATGTAGATCTCGTCGAGTTCTTGCCCGTCGATGCACATCGCCGCGGGCTCAGTGCCCCACGCCACGAACCCCAGTGATTCGTACAGCCTCCGAGCCGCCGGTGCCTCTACGGACACGCTCAAGCCGACCACCCTCACGCCCTCCCAGCGCCGGGCGTGCTCGATCGCAGCCCCCACTACCGCCCGAGCCAGCCCTCGGCCCCGATGGCTAGGCGAGGTGAACACGCCCCAGATGCCCGCACGGTGGCGGCACTTGAGCCTCGGCACGCGCATCACGCCCGCTGATGCCACCAGCAGCGCGCCATCCTCCGCAGCAAAGATCGCATGCTCGCCAGAACTGAGCGACTCGGTAACCTCCTCGAAGTCCTCCATGCGGTCGTCACCCGGAGCGCTCATGAATGACGAGGGGGAATCGAGCAGCATTTCGCTGCGAAACGCCATGTACGCTTTCGCATCTTCGGCGTTGAGCTGTCGAACGCTCGCCATGGTGTCGCTGCCTTCATCAACGCGAACGGGACAGCCCAGTAGGCCCACGCGTTGCAAGCCCTTGCACCGCCATGATCTCGTTCGCCTGCCGGAGCCGATGAGCCGTCTATTTTGCTGACCGATTGGCCGAGGCTTTCTTGGTCGTCTTTTTGGCCGTCTTCTTGGCCGCTTTCTTGGCCGCTTTCTTGGTGACCTTTTGGGTCGCAGGCTTGGCTGCGACCTTCTTGCTGGCCGCCTTCTTTGCAGCCTTCTTCTTGCTACCCGAAGCATTGGCCGGAGCGACACCCCGCTTGGCCTTGACCGCTGCCGGGAGCTTCGACTCGTACTGAGCGATGAACGCGTCAACGGGGCACCGCCTGACCAGCTCGCCCAGCAGTTCCAGCGGAATGTCGTCCACGTGCTTGACCCGCACGCAGGCCTTGCCCATGTCCAGCTTTTTGCCGGTCGCTTTCCAAGCCTTGACGAACCACTGCTGGAGGTCGGTATCCATGTACACGCAGAAGAGGTACAGCCCGATGTGGTTTTTTTGGCTCGCTACGCTAAGAAACGGCAATGGCTGCTCGGGGTCGCAGTGGTACCCCCCGGGGTAGACAGAATGGGGAACGAAATACCCGAGCATGCCGTACTGGAGGCCCTCTTCGTAGCCCTTGGGTAGGTTTTTACGGATGACCGAGCGGATCGTTCTGATGGCCTTGCTGCGATCGGCGGGCAGGCTGGCGAGGTATTCCGTGACGGTTGTGGGCTTCGTAGGCATGGTCAGCGAGGATACCTGACCCGGCTCGGGCCCCGCAACAGCGTTCGGGGGCGTGGCAGAGGGGGGGCTCGGGCCGCGCGAGGAAGCAAAAATTCGAGCGAACGACAGATGCCCGATATCCTAATCATGCCCGGGCCGACCGGGTTCCCTATCATGTGGTACGCGGCAGGCAACCAAGTCCCGGCCGCGCGGCCTGATTCCGATCCCCGAGTCGTGATCAGTCCAGTTCCTTGTCTCCTCTCGGGTTCAGAAATCGGAACGTGAACATGAAGAAGCTCTATGTTGGTAACCTCCCCTTCGACATCAGCGAGCAGGGTCTTAAAGACCTGTTCGCTGGCCATGGCGAAGTCGCATCCGCCTCGATCATCACTGATCGCGAGACCGGCCGCAGCCGCGGCTTCGGCTTCGTCGAGATGGCCGATGCATCCGCAGCAGACGCGGCGATCGAGTCAATGAACGGCCAAGATTGCGGCGGCCGCCCGCTCACCGTTAACGAGGCTCGCGCACGCGAAGCTGGCGGCGGCGGCGGCGGCGGTGGTCGAGGCGGCTTCGGCGGCGGCGGCGGTCGTAGCGGCGGTGGCGGCGGCGGCGGCGGCGGCCGCTGGTAAACTGCTCGTGCCACGCACAGCCGCGTGACACACCCAAGATTCATCAGCGCTCTCGGTGGAAGCCGGGAGCGCTGCTTTGACCAACTCCATCCAAAACTCCGAAGCCGTGCATCACGACCACGACGACGAGCTCCCGGTGAGTCAGCGGATCGCCAACATCATTGTGATTCTCATGCCGTTCGTCGCGCTGATTTCAGCAGCTGTTTACACCTGGGGCTGGGGCATCAGCTGGGTCGATGTCGTGCTGTTCTTCGGCATGTACCTGGTGACGGGCCTGGGCATCACCATCGGGTACCACCGGTTCTTCACGCACAAGTCGTTCGAGACGAACCGCTGGATGGTTGCGCTCATGGGCATCGCCGGCTCCATGGCCGTCGAGGGACCGGTGATCCGCTGGGTCGCCTACCACCGCTGCCACCACAAGCACAGCGACCACGAAGAAGACCCGCACTCCCCGCATGGTTACGGCGGTGGGATCAAGGGCCTCCTTAAGGGACTCTGGCGCTCGCAGATCGGATGGATCTTTGAGCCCAAACGCGTGCCCGAGGCCAAGTTCGTGCCCGACCTCAACAAGGACAAGCTGATCGTCGCGATCGACCGCCTGTTCCCGCTGTGGGTCGTGCTCTCGATGCTGATCCCCTCATTGCTCGGCGGCCTGATCACGCTGAGCTGGATGGGCGCGCTGCTCGGCTTCATCTGGGGCGGGCTGGTCCGCGTGGTGTTTGTCCACCACATCACCTGGAGCGTCAACTCGATCTGCCACGTCTGGGGCAGCCAGCCGTTCCGCAGCCACGACGAGAGCCGCAACAACCCGATCGTGGGCGTGCTCGCCCTCGGCGAGGGCTGGCACAACAACCACCACGCCTTCCCGACATCCGCCCGCCACGGGCTCGCGTGGTGGCAGTTCGACATCAGTTGGATCGTCATCTGGGCCGCGTCCAAGGTCGGCCTCGCCCGCAAGCTGCGGGTGCCCTCCGCAGAGCGCCAGGCCGAGAAACGCAACATCTCCAACCCAACCGATTTCCGCGACGAGCCGACCTACTGAGCAATCGCCGAGTCCGTCCCTCCACCGGGCTCGCCCGCGACCGCTGCCCGTGAGCAGCCTCGGCTGTGCGCAAAAGAGAAACCTCACCCATTTCTGGATGAGGCTCGGAGGATGTTTGTGGAACCGCTCCCTATGGGGCGGAGAGTGGAAGTGTCAACATTCAGGCGCGACGGCGACGGACTGCGAGCAGGCCGCCAAAGCTGGCCAAAGCCGCGGTACCCGGGCCGGGCACGAGCAGGCCGCTGGCGAGCGTGGTCTGGTTGCTGAAACTCGACCCGAAGAAGTTGCCGGGGTTGAAGAACAGCTCGACGACCGAACCCGAGTACGGGCCGGGGCTGCCGAAAGCGGTCGAGAAGGCGCCTGAAGAGGTGCCGTCGAACGTGCCGTCAGACGAGTTGTCGTTGATGAACACGTTGGACAGCATGCCCTCGAAGAAGATCGAGCCCATAAACAGCACGAACTGCCCGTCAACGTCACCCGCGATCGTGTCGCCGTTGATGTCAGTCAGCGTGATCGTGCCGTTGCCGTCGGCGCTGTTCGCGCCGACGTTGGACACGGTCATCGCGATCTGCATGTCAGCGAACGCGCCGGGCAAGGAGCCCGTGTCGAACTCGGCCGAGCCGGGGTTCGCGTCCAGGCGGGTCACGTCGCCCGCGGTCATCGCGCCGGCCATGGCCGTGTACGTGCCCGCACCGGCGTTGTATGAGCCGTGGAGATCGCTGTAGGTGAAGGAAACGATCGCGGGCTGGGCCGCGGCGGTTCCGGCGATGGCCGCAATGGCCCCGATCATCAGCTTGGTCTTGGTCATCTTAGAAGCTCTCCTGCTTGCACGTGTCTTGTCTGTTCACTCGGGATCACGATGGATCTACAACCTTTCGGCTGCCTGTAAATACAGTGGGCCACACGATTTGAACGCTCGCCAGCTGTCAATAGGTGGAATCACAGGAATTTCGGTTCGCGAGAGGGGCTGGACCGAGCGATAACGTGCCGCGCGGGTCCGAACCCGCGTTATCGGGGCGCTCAACCAATCGAGCATTCTGTTTCGGCCCTCTGCAGCCTTGAGAACATGCCCCCTGCTGCGTCCGGGTCATTGCGCGCAAAAGACATCCCGCCACGAAGGCGGGATGCCGGGAGGTCGACTGAGAGAGAGGGTTGGCGGCAAACCGCCAGATCGAGCCCCCGCTGTGTATGGCTTATCGGCTGCGGCGACGACCAGCGGCGATCAAACCGCCGAGTGCCAGGATCGCGGTCGCGCCGGGAGCGGGCACAAGCAGGCCGCTGGCCAGCGTGACTTGATCGGAGAAGCTGGCCGAGAAGAAGCTGCCCGGGTTGAAGAACAGCTCAACGACCGAACCCGAGTACGGGCCGGTGTAAGGCGTGATGAACGAGCCCGCGGTCGTACCGTCGAACAGGTTATCGCCCGTGACATCGATGAAGAAGGCGTTGGACAGGGCACCCTCGTAGAAGATCGAACCGCCGATCTTGCGGAAGATGCCGTCAACATCGGCGAGGATGAAGTCGCCGTTGGCATCGGTCAGCGTGATCGTGCCGTTGCCGTCGGCCGTGAGCGGCCCGATGTTCGAGATCGTCATAGCGATCTGGACGTCGGCAAACGCGCCGGGCAGGGAGCCGGAGTCAAACTCGGCCGAGCCGGGTGAGCCATCCAGGCGGGTTACGTCGCCCGAGGTGTCGGCATCGGCGACGGCGGAGTACGCCGCGCTGCCGCTGTCGAAGGAGGCGGAAAGATCGCTGTACGTGAAGGAGATGATCGCCGGCTGAGCCGCCGCAACTCCGGCTGTAGCGATTACAGCACCGATGGTCGTCTTGATCTGCATGGTTTCTCTCTCCCACTATGCACTTGACGTGCGAAAAGGTCTTGCTCGATGCACTGGGCCAACGGACCCGTGAACCGTCTCTCTGAGTCAAGAATAGCAAGACCCTGCTGGGCATCAAGATACAATCGCACATTTTCAGCCCCTTTTTGTGGCCCATTCATAGGCTATAAATTTGTTAGGGTACCAAATCTCTTCGACACACATCCAACCCCTTTCCATAGCTTGATTTAGGGGAATTTCACCGGGCTGCACTCGAATGTGTTCGGAGTTCAAACGGAACAAATCAGGCTGATGCCGACCCGTTTGGCAACCAAGCCTGATGCGTTCTGGTGCAAACTCTGGCGCGATTCGGGTGTTTTGCGAGCCCGTCTTGCACCCCTCCGCTGCACCAAATGGGCGCCGAGCACTCCACGGCAGCCATCCGACCGCTCAACCGATCGCGTCACGTCCCGGCCAAGAGCGATCCGCTTCGGGAAACCCACCGCTGGCGGTAGAATCGCCAGCATGAAGTGCTCCTGACCGCCGCTGTTACCGCGCTCATCGCCGCCCTGGCAGCGACCGGAGCCCTGGTCCTCTTCGGATTCGACACCAACCCAGCGGTGGTGGCGGGTATCGCGGGCGGCGTGACGGGCGCCGTCGTGATCTCCGCCCGCCGCAAGCCAGGGCAGGATGTTTCGGAATAGAAGCCCGCTCAGCCAGCAAGACTCACTGCAGCAGTTCGTCCGGCTTCATCCCGTCCACCGAGACAACCGCGACCAAGTCCGGCTGAACCCAGCCGATGCGTCCAGAGGCATCGCACACGCACAGCGATGTCGACGAGCCGCCACGGTCTTTCGCGAACAGATCGCCCAGCACGCTGTTGGGACGCGAATGCGCCCACATGCCGTAGCCAGCCCCGAGCACCACATACAGCTTGCCCGTCTGCTTGTTCTGGACGACGACAGCCATGCGGCCAGTCTACCAATGCCGCCTCCGCGAGCCGTTGGCGAGCTTTGAGAGCTCCTGAACAATGTTTCATGACTCTTTCACCCGTGGGACACCACGACGACGCAGGGTGTATCGGAAGGAGCTTGTCATGCTCAAGATTGCCCGACGAATCGCGGTTCTTACTGGGGCGTGCCTGTGTTTGGGCCTGAGTGGGTGCGTTGCGGCCGCAGCAGCAGCTGGCGCCGGCGCGGGCCTCGCTGTGGGCCATGAAATGGGAGAGAGCCACGAGGGCGAAGACCCGCACGACGATTAACCCGCAGCCAGTTGCTGCGCTGGAATCTTCGAATTTTGCACCATGTGGCGCAAGGCCGACGGGCTCCGCCCGCAATCTCTACGGCCTGACCAACTCGGCGCCAGCTTGGGGCTGGACGGGAGAGCCGCGATACCCGCGGCCCACAGGCCTTGGAGGTGCATCGTGACTCAGAACATGATCCTGCGTGCTGGCCTGCTCATCTCACTCACCACCGGGTCGGTCGCCTTCGCCCAAATCGGGCTCGGCTACGGCGGTGGAATCTCTTTCGAAACGTTCCACAACATCCAGCCCGGCTCCAACGCGTTCCACATCGATGGCCAGTTCGAGTTCGTTCCGGGTGCGGGCGGCTGGATGAAGAACCTCAACGCACCCGCGGGCGGCTGGGTCCCCGACCAGGTCTACGCCGTCCACGAGACCATCACGTTCTTCCCGCCCTCCGACGGCACGCCCGGTCAGCCTCTTAGCGACTGGCACGAGCACATCGAGCTCGGCTCCGACGGCAACATCTGGGACATCTGGCAGGAAAACCCCATGTTCATGGCCAACGGCACCACGCCCTCGGGCCTGATGACCATGTTCAACATGGAGAAGACCGACGTCTGGTTCCTCTTTGACCCGATCGACTTCGGACCCGCGGGCATCCGTCTCGACATCTGGAAAGAGTTCCGCTACGTCGGCACCATGCCCATGCACAACCCCGTGCGCATCTACGAGTACCCCACCCCGGCGCCGGGTGCTGCGGCTCTGCTCGGCATCGCGGGCCTGTGCACCGCCCGCCGCCGCCGCTAGGCCCTGCCGTTCGATATCTCCAGACGCTTGCAACGCCCCGCCGCCCTCGGTGGGGCGTTGCTGTGCGCACGTAGGCCGCTACTCCGGGGGCCTGGCAGCTTGTCGGGGGGCCTGGCAGCTTGCGCCCAGTGCCATCCGGATTGCCGAGCCTTCGTTCTGAGTGGCACGAGTGGAATCCTGCGCGCCGCTGTTGCTGTTCCGATCACACTCTGTTCGCATGGCGCAGCGCCTATCCGAATTGCCGTGGCCCCACCGCGATCCGCCGCCGAACCATCAATCACGCAGCGTCACAGCGGCAACTAGTGCAAACACCCCACCACCAAACACCCGTTCGTAGGCAAGAGCTTGTGTTACTTACATCTTATTTACATACGCATCGTGTTCGTACGAACATAAAATATTGATACTTTTCTTGCATTCGTAGCGATGTGCGCGCGCAACCAAGTACGCTGGCTTACTGAGCGCCGGCATCGGGCCGGCTCACCAACAAGTGCTCCGTTCCGGCACGCAAGACAGGAGGCATCCCGTGAGAGACAACAAACTCCATTCCTTAAGCGTGATCATCGCCAGCGCCGCGGCGTCCACCGCATGCGCGCAGATCGGCCTGGGCTACGGCGGCGGCGTCGCGTTCGAGTCCTTCCACGATGCTGTACCCGGGACAAACGAGTACCGCATCGACGGACAGTTCGCGTTCGACCCGGGTGCGGGAGGGTGGCTCAAGAATCTCTTCGCGCCCCCCGGCGGCTGGCTGCCCGGGGGCGTCTACGTCGTCCACGAGACCATCACTCTCTTCCCCGATCCCACCGGTGTGCCCACCCAGCCGCTATCCGACTGGCACGAACACATCGAGCTCGGCTCCGATGGCAACATCTGGGACATCTGGGTCGATGGCGGCTCGATGTTCAACATCAACGGCACACCCGCCCCCGGGCTCATGACGATGCTCAACCCCTCCAAGACGGATATCTGGTTCCTCTTTGACCCGATCGATATCGGGCCGGCAGGCATCACGCTCGATATCTGGAAGGAGTTCCAGTTCGTCGGCATGCAGCCCATGTTCGACCCCGTGCGCATCTACGAGTTCCCGACCCCCGCGCCGGGCGCCGCGGCCCTGCTCGGCATCGCGGGCCTGTGCTCGGCCCGTCGCCGCCGCTAGGCCGGCTCGTTCAGATATCTCCAGCTACTCGCAACGCCCCGCCCCTCCAGAGCGGGGCGTTGTTGTGCGCAGACGCCTCGGTCTTCTGGCTGAATCAACGCCTGCGACGCACACAGGCCAGCCCTGCCAGCGCGAACGCACCGGCCGCCGCGGGCGCGGGCACGTTTACGAACGACAGATCCTCGACAAAGTAGTCGTCCGCCGCACTCGTCGAGATCTCAATCCTGCCGATCGGCGTGTCGGATTCGATCCCCAGATAGGCCACGATCGTGGATCCATCGAGGGTGGTAATGAGGTTGCCACCAACGTCATAGAAACTGGCCGACACGTTGTTGACGGGCCCGTCAACCGCCCAGAAGCCGGCAGCGAGTGCGCCGTTGGCAAAGGTGAACTCGATCGTGCCATCCGGGGTCCTGCTGGCTTCTGAAGCGAGCGTATTGGGACCGGACATCGCGCCAATCCCCGAAGGGTTGCTTGGCTGAGAGACCGCGACCGAGATGGAGTCGATCTGCAACCCCACCGGAGCGAACACGCTGGCAAGCGAACCAGACGCGAAAAGGCTCGAGCCGGGGATCTGTGTAGGCGTGTCGATCGGCGTGCCGTCGGGCGCGAAGTCGAACCCGACCGTCAACGGCGTGCCCAACACGTCTCCAATCGCGTCCACCCCCACCACCGCCGAGCCAGCGAAGTAGCTCTCATCGATCTGAGTGAAATCTGTTGCCGACGCAACGCCAGCGCAAAGCACGATCACAAACGGAACACATCGCATGATGAGGGTCCTCTCTCGTTTCGCCTCGGCCCGTCGGCGCGGCCACACCGGGCACACGGCGTCCGTTACAAGTCTGCACCCCGGTCCGAGAATTGCCAACGCGAACACCGTCTTTGGGCCCAGAAGCCGCTCGGAAGTGCTTATTTACGTCCCGTACAGGTACTCAAACTCCGCCAGCATCCGCTTCTCGATCTGCCGCCGCTAAGCTGGCTCGTTCAGGTTTCTCAAGCTACTCGCAGCGCCCCGCCCCGCAAGGCGGGGCGTTGCTATTGGGCTCTTGCTATCGGGCTTGGTGGCCGCCAGTTCGGACCTCGCAGCCGTCCTACGCAGCCGAGCCGCAAGAGCTGATGGCAGTCCTCGCGATCTTGGAAGAGCCGGGGCGCCCGATCGGCCGATGCCCTGATGGAGGCACGCCCATGCTCGACCTATCAATCGGACTGCTGATCTCCGGCCTGATCCTCGGCACGCTCGGGATTGTGCTATTCAAGCGAGGCAAACAGGACGCGGACTGGAGCACCCTGGCGGGCGGCATGGCCCTGGGCATCCTGCCCATCGCGGTCCACTCGCTGCTGCTCCTTTGGGGGCTGAGCTTCGCGGTGCTCGGAGGCCTGTGGGCCATCAAACGTTTCGGCGGCGACGGGATGATCTGAGCCCCCACCTCTGTCACGGCCCACTCACCACAGAACAGGCTCACGGGTCGCCTCGAACAGATGGGGCATGTCGTCGATCAGCTTGATCCGTGTGCCCAGCAGTTTCTTCACGTACTTGAACCGCATCCCGAGCCGGAACCCTTCCCCGCCCTCCTGCGCGAACACGCTGATCGCATCGCATCGCCCGTGCTCATCTTCGAGATTGATGTACGACTCAAAGACCATGACCGCACGATCTGGCCGTGGCTCGTGAGTCCGCAGCGCCGTCAAACCGGATTCGACCGCCGCGCTCAGTTCCTCATCCATGTAACGGGCAAGCGATCGCTCCTCACCCGTCTCAATGATGCCGAACGGAACCAACGGCCCGCCCTTCTCGATCGAGCCGAAGGCGTGATCAAACGCAAACTCAAAGAGGTCGATGATGGCTTCGCTGGGGCTTGGTCGTTCCATGGCCGGAGCTTACCGACACCCTCACGTCCCGTACAGGTAGTCGAACTCCGCCAGCATCCGCCTGCTGGGTGCTCCATCCAAATGACCACAAATGTGTGTCGATTTGCCCAAGAGCGACACAAATACTCGCCCCCACGGACTCTCGCCAAGCGGCTTTTACACATCTAAGCGCATTCGCGCAGTCTTAACTGTTCATAGACATGTGGCATCCGTTGCCGAGTGCCCGATTCCGAACTTGGCCCGACTTTTCTAGTCGTGCATGATTTCGTATCCTGCGAACATGTCCAGACACACCACCCAGCACCATCGGATATTCCTCGCGATCGCATCGTTGTTCGGCGGGATGGTCTTGCTATTGGCGCCAGCTTGCACCTTGCCTTCGGCACAGGCCGTCGGCGTCGAACTGCAGGACAAGGACCTCATCGGATTCGATCCAGAGTCCCGCATGCAATACAGACCAGGCCGACAAGCCAACATCGGCGCCGAGGGTTCGTACGCCTCGGAGGCGGCCACCTCCGAAGACTGGTACGCGGTCTGCGCTTGTTGCGATTGGCAATCCGGCCCGTTTCGATACCAGGATCAGGCGGAGCGGTCCGCGAACCGGCACAACTGCGATCGACACATGTGCGCTGGCTGCGCTTATGTGCCTTGGTTCGCAAGCGACGCCGAACGCGACCAGGCGCTCGACTACTACTGCAGGAAGACAGACTGCAAGTACTACAACAAGAAGGTGCCCAACAACCACAGGCACTGGCTCCCGTGCCGCAAGACCGATTGCCGAGACTACGCCAAGCACGTCAGCCCGGGGCACAAGCACTGGCTGCCGTGCCGAGCAACAAGGTGCCGCGACTACGGCGATCACGTGCCGCCCAACCACAGGCACGTCTACAGAACAAAGACGAACGACCCCGCCTGAAAGCAATGGCTGGGCTGGCGCCGTTTCACCTCCTTCACGTCCCGTACAGGTAGTCGAACTCCGCCAGCATCCGCTTCTCGATCTGCCGGGCGTCGGCGCGGGTCTTGGTCGCCCGCGTGCGGTACTCGATGTGCTTCAGGTGCCGGGCAATGTAGTTCCGCTTGGCCGAGTTGTTACGTGTGCCGCAGCCGCCCCGCTTAGAGGGCAGCAGCGAGGTCATCCGCTTCGCACAGTTCTTGCCGATCCCCACAAGAATGAGGCGATTGTCTCTCGCATCACACAGTTCGTACACGCCCGGCCCGAACGGGGCAGTCAAGGTGTCACAGTTGCGAGGATCGGGGAAGGGTCGCCATTTAGAGAAAGCCATCCGCCCATCTTGAGGTATCCTGCCACGATGGGCAAGTACGATCCCCTCCGCGCGCACCTTCGCAACCACGGCGGCCAGTCCATCTCGATGACCTTCCGTCAGATCGAGGGGGTGTTGGGCTTCGCACTCCCCAAGTCTGCACATCAGTACCCAGAATGGTGGGCAAACAACCCGATGGGTCACACTCACGCGGAGTCTTGGCTAAATGCGGGGTACCAAGTCGTGTCGTTCCAACTCCACGAGGGAGTCGTTGTTTTTCGACGGCTACGTTGACTAGACAGGGGTCTCAACAAGCTTCTCTGCAGTCTTGTACCCGAGATCCGTGATCCTGAAGACTTCCCCTTTAAAGCTCTCGTCCTTTATGAGCCGCAATCGAGAGAGTTCTTCCAGGGCTGCCACCCATCGGGCCACTGTCCTGGCGTCCTGCTGACTGATCATCTGACGCCCATTCGTTTGAATGTGCTCGGCTCCAAATGTCTTCACATGGATGATCGAACCGTGCGGGTCTCTTGATGCTTCAAGCAGCAACTGCTTCCCCTCATCGCTGAGCGAGATCTCAGGCTCAACAACGGCAAGGCGACCGTCGTGAGATGACCGAGTTCGAATTTGAGGCAGTAAATCCGAGTTCACAGTCTTCGCAAGGTGGGTACTGAATTGCGCCTTAAAGTCCTCCGTAGAGCTGTATTGGCCAGTCAACGCGCTCTCTTGAAGCTTGGACAGAAATAACTTCAGCCTCTCGTGCTCAGCGGAGTCGATGCGATTGGGGTCAATTTCTTTCCCACACTTATAGACCAGAACCGGCTTGCCGCGGCCAGCATGCTCGTTGATCTCTTCTGCCGTTCCACTCGGGGCGGTTTCAGTTGGAGTTCCCAGCCTTGTCCAGAACGTCGCCACCAAAATATCGGCGTCACGAAGAACCTGGTCATTGATAATGGATTGTGCACTGAGGCCCGTCGCTGGCCGCGCGTGGGTCATCCAGCTGACGGTCTCCAAATGAATGCCGCCCGAAGCCGAGTGCGCAGCATTCCACCGGCTGATCACTTCTTGAGCTGCCGCAAATTCTTCCGAGCAATCGGCGGGCGACGCGATCATGACCCGAAAGACTGTTGCTTGATAAGGCATGAATCGACCGAGGGGCATTTCTACCCCTCGGTCAGTGGTCAGTGTTTTATCAATAATCGAAGTCATCCCCACCACTCGGCAGGGCGGGCTTCTTCTTGTCCTTGATCTCGACGATCGCGCACTCGGTCGTCAACAGCAGCCCGGCGATGCTCGCGGCGTTCTGCAGGGCGATGCGCTCGACCTTGGTCGGGACGATGACGCCCATCTTGACGAGGTCGCCGTACTCGTGGGTGAGGGCGTTGTAGCCGAACGTGGGGTCGGTGGATTCCTCGACCTTGGACGCGATGACCGAGCCATCGAGCCCGCAGTTGGCCGCGATCTGCTTGATGGGGGCCGTGACGGCGCGAGCGACGATGTCGATACCGATGCGCTCCTCGCCCGAGGCCTTCTTGCGGAGACCATCGAGCACCTTGCGAGCGCGGAGGATGGCGGTACCGCCGCCGGGGAGGATGCCCTCTTCGACCGCTGCACGGCAGGCGTGCAGGGCGTCCTCGACGCGGGCCTTCTTCTCCTTCATCTCTACCTCGGTGGCGGCACCGACGTTGATCTGCGCGACGCCGCCGGCGAGCTTGGCGAGGCGCTCTTCGAGCTTCTCGCGGTCGTAATCGCTGGAGGCGTTCTCGGCCTGGTGGCGGATCTGATCGATGCGGCCCTTGATGTCGCTCGAAGCGCCTGCGCCCTCGACGATGATGGTGTTGTCCTTGCTGATGGTGACCTTCTTGGCCCGGCCGAGCTCCTTGAGTTCGAGCTTCTCAAGGTCGATGCCCAGCTCGTCCATGACCGCTGTGCCGCCGGTGAGGGTGGCGATATCGCCGAGCATCTCCTTGCGGCGGTCGCCAAAGCTCGGGGCCTTGACGGCGGCGATCTTGAGCACGCCGCGGAGCTTGTTGACGACGAGGGTGGCGAGGGCCTCGGAGTCGATGTCCTCGGCGATGATGAGCAGGGAGCTGCCGCTCTCGGCGACCTTGCCCAGCAGGGGCAGCAGGTCCTTGGCCGAGGAGAGCTTCTTCTCGTGGATGAGGATGTAGGGCTTATCGAGCTGGACTTCCATCGCGGCCGTGTCGGTCACGAAGTGGGGCGACAGGTAGCCCTTATCGAACTGCATGCCCTCGACGAGCTCGACCTCGGTCTCGAGGCTCTTGCCCTCTTCGACGGTGATAACGCCGTCCTTGCCGACCTTGTCCATCGCCTCGGAGATGATCTTGCCGATCTGCTCGTCCTGGTTGGCGCTGCAGGTGCCGACCTGTGCGATCTCCTTGGAAGAGCTGACCTTCTTGGACATCTTGTGCAGCTCGCCGACGAGCGCCTCGACGGCCTGGTCGATGCCGCGCTTGATGGCGTTGGGGTTGCCGCCTGCGGTCGTGTTCTTCAGGCCCTCAGCGAAGATCGCCTCGGCATAGACGGTCGCGGTGGTCGTGCCGTCGCCCGCGTCCTTGGAGGACTTGGAGGCGACTTCCTTGACCATCTGCGCGCCCAGGTTCTCGTAGGGGTCGTCGAGGGTGATCTCCTTGGCCACGGTCACGCCGTCTTTGGTGACGGTCGGTGCGCCGAAGGACTTCTCAAGGACAACGACGCGGCCCGAGGGACCGAGCGTGACCTTGACGGCGTGGGCGAGCTTCTGCACGCCCTTGAGAATGCGCTCGCGCGCGTCGGTGTTGAATGCGATTTGTTTAGCAGCCATATCTAAATCTCCGTTTTCTAATCGGGAACTTCTCTTGATCTTTGGTCGCACAGGCGTCTCGCCCGTGAACATCTCTCTCTACGCCCCAGCGGGGCCTGTCGCTGTCTTTGCCCGCTCCCTCACGGTCGCGGCTCGTCCGGATGCTTTATCCGATCCGCACCCACGCCACTCGCTCGGCATCGATGCAGTACTCGTGGCGACCATCGGTGAGCTTCACCAGATGGTCCTCCTCATCGGGGATGAGCATGGCTCTGGGCACCAGGCACTCATCCACGCCGTCGAAATAGAACACGACGTCGCGTTCGCCGTTGAGGTTGCTCATGGCTTGTCGGAGCTGTTGGGAGGTCATGGGCGATCCAAGGGCAATGGTGAATAGGCAGTAGGCAATGGGCCGCCGAACGCGCCCAACACAAGGCTCGCGTGCTTACTCCACAATGCCGAGGATGTCGCTCTCGCTCATGATGAGCAGTTCTTCGTCGTCGATCTTGATCTCGGTGCCCGCGTAGCTCGTGAAGATCACGCGCTCGCCCTTGGCGACCGTCAGCGGGATGCGCTCGCCGGTCTCGGTGTTGAGCTGGCCATCACCAATCGCGAGCACGATGCCCGTCTTGGGGCGCTCCTTGCCGGCCTCGGGGATGAAGATGCCCGCATCGGTGCGGTCGGCTGCCTCGTCGCGCCGCACGATGATCTTGTCGTGCAGCGGACGGATGTCGGTCTTGGACTTCTTCGTCGTGGACTTGGTCTTCGTCGGGGTCGGGGTCTTCACGGGGGCTTTGGTCGCCATATCTCTGCGTTCCTTTCTAGCTTCGCGGGGCTTGCACGCCCCGCGTTTTACAAGACGTTCAATTACTGACACGTTCACTCTCGGACACGGTCAAACAACTCACTCAGACAACTCTCTCAAACAACTGTGGGAGGCACTCCCCCGCTGCCTTGGGGCCATCGGCCCTGGTAGTGGCGGTACAGGATCCGGCGAAGCACTTCGAGCAGGACCTCGATCTCGCCGGTGGAAGCTTGGCCAGTGGCCTGGCTGGTGGCGGTCTTGGCCGCGGCTGGTCTTGGCGGGTCGATCACCGCGAACGCCCCGAGCTTGAGGGCCGCAGCCACTTCTCGCCGTTCATCGCGTGCGCCGCGCATCCGCTTGATCACAACCGTGTGCGGCGGCTGGGCCAGCCGGCGGAGCATCTCAAGCAGGCGGGGGCCGCCTTGGGCGAGAGCGGCGTCGCTGGGCGTCTGCCCGGCCGGAGCGTCTTCGAGGGGCAGACCGAGGTCTACCACCGCGATGTGGATCGGGGTCGAGCTGATGATGGTCGAGGCCTGCTTGCCGCTGGTGGCCCGGTGAGCCGTGATCCCCATCGGGGCGAGCAGCGTGGGCAGGGCATCCGCCCACGAGTGCTCCCGCCAGCCCGCGTAACCGATCAGCAGCCCGAGGCGGTCGCCCGCTGGGCCTTGATTCGCTTCGTGCTGTGGGTGGACCGTGACCATCGACAAGTCTGGATTGCAACAGCCGTGCCTGTCCGCAAGCCGCGCCCGCGCCCCGAGCGAGCCATTGACACCCTCAAAACCGCCCATCGGGGCCATCGAGCGTGACACGGCTGGCCCCTGTGTCTCGCGTTGTGTGCCGATTTGGCAGACGCCGCGCGCCGGCCTCCGTCTGCATCCGGCCCTGCCGTGTGCTCGGGTCTCGTTTGGTCCGCTGCCGCGAGGTACAGTCTGAGTATGGACCCAAGCCTCATCTTCACCGGCGTGCTGGCACTGATCGCTCTGGCGTCGCTCGTCATGGTGTTCGTGCTCGCCAAGGACAAGATGGCCCAGACCGCCCGCACCGCAGCGGCGCTCAGCGAAGCCGAGTCCGCTCGGGCCAACCACCAAGAGGCCCGCGCCGAATTGGCCCAAGCCGACGAGACCATCGAACGCCTGCGAGGGCAGGCCGAAGGCCTTCACCGCCAAGCGGACCAGACGGCGGCTCAACTCGACAAAACCAAAGCGCTCTATTCCCAAGAGGTTGAGGCCCTACGCACCGCCCACGCCGAGAAGGAACGCCTGCTCAGCGAGAAACTCGCCGAGCTTTCCGCCAACAGTCAGCAGGTCTTCAAGAACCTCGCGGGCGAAACCCTCAAGGCCGCCAGCGACGAGTTCCTCAAGCGGGCGGAGCACTCGTTCAACGCCCAGCACGAGAAGTCCACGCTCGAATACAAGCAGCGGCGAGAGTCCTTCGACCAACTCCTCAAGCCCATCAGCGAGACGCTCGGCAAGACCCAAGAACGCCTGCTCAAGCTCGACGAACGCATCGCCCTCTCCGCCGAGTCCAGCAAGAACCTGCGCGATGAGACGCAGAAGCTCGCACGCGCGCTCTCACGCCCGGAAGTCCGCGGCGGCTACGGCGAAATTCAGCTCCGGCGCGTCGCCGAGCTTGCGGGCCTCGCCAACTACTGCGATTTCTCCGAGCAGCACTCCACTCGTGATTCGGACGGCAGGCTGATGCGGCCAGATATGGTCGTCAGCCTTCCCAACGACCGTCAGATTGTCGTCGATGCCAAGTGCAACATCGACCCGTACCTCCAGGCCACCCGAACCGACGACGCCGATGAGCAAGAACGCCATCTCGTCCACTTTGCAAGCACCGTCGCCAAACAAGCCAAGGCCCTTGGTGCCAAGCGGTACTGGAGCCAGTACGACGGCTCGCCCGAGTTCGTCGTCATGTTCATCCCGGGTGACCACTTCATCGATGCCGCGCTCAGCCGTCAGCCCGAGTTGCTCGAACACGCCGCGACCAACGGCGTGATCCTTGCAAGCCCCAGCACACTCATCGGTCTGCTGCGCGCTGTCCATGTGGGCTGGCGTGAGCACCGCCTCGCTGAAGAAGCACACGAACTGCTCGAGGCCGGCCGCGAGTTGCACCGCCGGGCCGCCACCGCGTTCGAGCACGTCAACCAACTCGGCAAATCGCTCAACAACGCCGTCGGCCACTACAACAAGTTCGTCGGCTCGACCGACCGCATGCTCATGCCCCAGCTCCGCAAGTTCGAAGAGATGGACATGCAGAGCACCAAGAAGCTCGCCAGCGCCCCGCAGATCGAGCAGACTGCGCGAGAGCTCGAGACCGAGGTTGTTGTCAAGACCAAGAGTCTGCCCACTAGCCAAGACGCTCAGCAGAATGAGAAGGGCCGATCATGACCGACGATCGCCCGCTGCGTCGTCCCCCCGCCTGCCTGCATTGCGGGTACAGCCTCGAGGGCGTGGACACGGGACCATGTCCCGAGTGCGGCAAGGTACCCGAGCACGAGCCAGCCGACGCTGCGGGCATGCGGGCTGCGGTGGCCCGGTTTGGCGGGGCTTGGCGATATGGCCGCATCGCCGTCGTTCCGGGTGTGCTTCTCTGGCTTGGCGACAGGTTCTACTGGTCGGATGTCCACCTCGGTGGGTCCTGGCAGCTCGCGGTGTTCATCGCGTGCGCGATCGGTGTGTCGTCCCTGGCGGTCGGGTTTGGGGTCAGCCGCTCAGCGCCAAAGCTGCTCCGAACGCCCGTCATGTGCTTCGTGGCAGACTCGATGCAGTGGTTGCTGTGGGTGCCGCTCCTGATGGCAGCGGCCAGCTTTCTCGCATTGCCGATCCAAGACGCATTCGGCACTTCCGCGCCCAGGTTCAGGTTCGTCCGCGAAAAGCAGGCATTCTTCAGCGCAGTCGCGTTGGCTCCGCTGATGGTCGTCGCTATCGGCGCGTCGATCGTGATGCGATGTCGCGCCCAGGCCGTGGCCAGTCGATTCGGGTTTCACGGTTCGGTACAAGGCTGGTCCGCCGCCTTGGGAGCGGTTCGGATGATCGCGCTCATCGCCGCCGCCACGACCGCGGGCGTAGCCCTGCTTGCTGTGTTGGCTGTTCTGTCGCAGCTGAGGAACCAGATTTGAGCCCTCCCGCCCCTGCCGAGTCGAACCTGCAAAAAATGCTCGCGGGCAAGATGTACATCCCGAGCGACCCCCAACTGATCGGGCTCCGCCGGGCAGCGCGGCTGCTCACCGACCGCTTCAACCAGACCGGCCCCGACGACGCCGATGCCCGCCAGTGGATCCTCGGCAAGCTGCTCGGGTCTGTCGGCGAAGACGTCGAGATCGAGCCGACGCTCCGCGTCGACTACGGCACCAACATCCATCTCGGCGACCGCGTCTTCATCAACTTCGACTGCATCATGCTCGATGTCTGCGCCATCCGCATCGGCGACCGAACCAAGATCGGCCCACGCGTGCAACTGCTCGCCGCGACGCACCCGATGGAGGCCCGCGCCCGTGCGCTCGAAGGCGAGTTTGGAAAGCCCATTACCATCGGCCAAGACGTCTGGCTCGGCGCGGGCGTCATCGTCTGCCCAGGCGTGAAGATCGGCGACCGCTCGGTCATCGGCGCGGGTGCGGTGGTGACCAAACACATCCCGCCAGACACAGTGGCGGTGGGCGTGCCGGCCAAGCCTGTCCGAACGCTCAAGAACTGAGCCCCACTACCAGACGCCCATTGCGAGTTGCTCAATCAGCCCGTATCTACACCCGTCGTCTCGCTCGGCGGGCTGAACATGTCCAGCACCTCGGTCGTCTCGATCGCCTCCGCCCCGTGCGGCGCGTTCGCGGGTATCACCAGCACCTGGCCAGCGGTCAGCACCACGTCCCGCTCGCTCGGCGCGCCGGCTTCGCCCAGCATGAACCGGATCTCGCCCGATACCACCACTGCGAACTGCTCGTTGGCGTGGCGGTGCCGATCCACCTTGAAGCCCTTGTGCAGCACGACGCGCGATACCATCATCCGCTCGCCGATGATCCGCTGACGATCGATCAGCGGCATCGGCTGGTCTGCGGCCAACAAAGCAAAGTCAACGACGCAAGGCTCTGCATTCATGGCCGCAGCATAGCGAAATGCAGCATCGATCAGGGCACCTGTGCGGCCTTATCCGGTTTGCGGGCTGCCCAACGGATACCGCCGAGGATCGCATCGAGCACCAATGGCTCGGAGAACGACTCGCTCGTGTGCCCGCCAGCGAAGTACCACGACCGCCCACCGTCGAACTCGTGGCACCACATGATCGGGTGGTCATCACCCATGTTCCCGCCGCTGTACGTGCTCTCGTCGAGCGTCGCGAGCACTCTCGCCTTTACCTGGGGGTCGGTGCGTGGATTCGTGCGAAAGTTGTACCACTCGTCTCGACGCGGCCACGTCTTGGGCAGCGAATCGGTCGACGGGTGGTCAGCGACTTCGATGTTAATCTCGGCATCCTGGATGGACGGATGGTTGGCGAAATAAGCCCCCACCAGCCGCCGGTACCAAGGCCAATTGTACTCGGTGTCCGTCGCAGCGTGGATGCCCACAAAGCCGCCTCCGCTCTGGATGTACCGCTCGAAGGCATTCTGCTGCGCCAAGTCGAGAATATCACCCGTCGTGGATAAGAACACCACCACCTCAAACGGCTCGAGCCCCTGATCCGTCATGATCGAGGCATCTTCCGACTGCGTCACGGTGAAGCCGTTGGCTGTGCCCAGCGTGTTGATCGCCGTTACACCCGCCGCGATCGACCCGTGACGAAAGCCCGCCGTCTTTGTGAACACGAGAACGTCCAGTTGCGGCTGGGCCTCCGCCGCCGACGGCCCCATGACACCGATGCAACCAACAACTGCCGTGAAGCTCTTGAGCATCGCCATCCTCCAATCAGCTACCTGATTTCATGCTACAGCGGCCCACGACTGACGCCACGGGCAAACCACCGGTATGCGGCCATCATTTGCTGAGGCTTACGCCGGACTGGGCATAGCACCGGGCGGCAGGTCGGGCTCTTCGCCTCCAGCTGGCGGCGCCTTGGGCGCGGGCGGCGGTGTGCGCCGCTCGGCAGCGAGCAGGTCCGATGTCGAAACCTTGTCGAGCTTCTCGCCACGGATCAGCGTGAACACTTCGTCCGCGGTCAGCGTCTCAAACTTCAGCAGGGCCTCGGCCACGCGAACCACCTGGTCCCAACGCGCTACGAGCAGTTGCTCCGCCTGCTGGTACGCCTCGTCCACGACACCCTTGATCTCGTCGTCGATCACGCGGGCTGTCTCGTCGGAGTAGTCCTTGTCGGCCTGGAAAAACTCGCTCGAATCGCTCGGCGCGTACCGCACAAAGCCGAGCTTCTTACTCATGCCCCACTCAAGGATCATCGTGCGTGCAAACCGCGTGGCCATCTGGATGTCCATCGCGGCGCCCGATGTCACATCGCCCGTGAAACGCTGCTCGGCGATCCGACCACCGCAGAGCACGACCATGGTGGCCTTGACGTACCGCAGCCCGTAGCCCGTGCGGTCCTTCTCCGGCAGACTGAACGTCGCGCCCAGCGATTGACCGCGCGGGATGATCGTCACCTTGTGCAGCGGGTCCGCGTCCTCGAGCGCAGCCTGCAGAATCGCGTGGCCCGCCTCGTGGTACGCCGTGGCGGCGCGTTCTTTCTCTTCGATGCGGCGGCTCGGCCTGCTCCGCCCGTAGCGCACCTTATCGCGTGCCTCTTCGAGGTCTTCCTGCTCAATAAAGTCCTTGTTGGCGAGCGTCGCCGAGATCGCGGCCTCGTTGATCGCCGCCGCCAGATCAGCGCCGCTGAACATCGGGGTCGCGCGCGCCACCCGTTCCAGATCGACGTCCGGCCCCAGCTTCACCTTCTTCGCATGGACCTGCAAAATCTCCAGCCGGCCCTTCACATCGGGCAGCGGCACGGTGATCTGCCGATCGAATCGGCCCGGACGGACCAGCGCCGGGTCGAGCACGTCCGATCGGTTCGTCGCCGCAATCACGATCACGCCATCGGATGGGTTAAACCCGTCCATCTCGACGAGAATCGCGTTGAGCGTCTGCTCGCGTTCGTCGTTGCCGCCTGAACTGAAGCCCGAGCCTCGGCGACGTCCGACCGCATCGATCTCATCGAGAAACACGATGCAGGGCGATGATTCCTTCGCCTGCTTAAACAGGTCGCGCACGCGCGAGGCGCCCACGCCCACGAACATCTCGACGAAGTCGCTGCCGCTGATCGAGAAGAACGGCACATCCGCCTCGCCAGCGATCGCCTTGGCCAGCAGCGTTTTGCCACAACCCGGATCGCCGATGAGCAGCACACCCCGGGGAATGCGCCCACCCAGCCGGGTGAACCGCTTGGGGTCGCGCAGGAACTCGATGATCTCGTGGACTTCTTCCTTGGCCTCGGCGATGCCCGCAACGTCGTTGAACGTCACGCCTGTCATCTCCTTGGACATCATCCGGTGGCGGCTCTTGCCGAACGAACCGAGCATGCCGCCCGGCCCGCCGCCCGCGCTGCGAAGTCCGCGTGCTACAAAGAACCAGATCAGGAAGATCAGCAGAATGAACGGCCCGAACGTCAGCAGCACCGGCATCCACGCCGAAGGCTGACGGATGGTCGCGCGATTGTCCGTGATCTCCAAGATACGTTTGGTCACTGCCTCGGCCGTCGCGGTGTTGAACGGCACCGCGACCGTGCGACCGCCCGCTGTATCAGGCGAGGTTTCCTTGACACGCGCCACCACCGAGTGGTCCTGGATCACCACCGAATCGCGCTCGAGCGAGTCCTCCGCCCATAGAGCCTCAAACGCGCTGAGCGTGATCGTCTTGCCCGTGCCCGCAGAGTTGAAGAACATGACCGCGAGCAGCACGATCAGCATCACCCCGACAAGGCCAAACAGCCCTCGCCCCGGAGGCATCGCGCCCGTCTTGGTGCCGGGCTCGGCCGAGCCGTCCGATTCCGCCGACGGCTTGCCGCCGGGCTGGTCCGACATCGGGGCATGGTCATCTGGCTTGCCGCGCCTGGCCATGGCTGCTCGTAGATCGCTGATGGGTTCGTGGCTCTGCTTCATGCGTGCTTGCTGGCTGTTACCAATCGTGGACTTCTAGGTTCTGCATTCAGTCGTTCGTACCGCGACATCGGCCTGTTTGTTCGGTCGGCGATTGGAATCGGTCCCTTGAGCGGTATCCGCTCTCGCCACCGCTCCCGCCCCAATAACCCGCCAATCGCCATGATAGGCCCGCGCGGCTGTTCACCAGCCGTTCGCCTGTTCTCACCAGTCGGACGCAAGTTCTCACCAGTCGGACGCAAGTTCCGCAACGATGTCCCGCGCCAGTTCCGCAATCGCCTCGCGCTCACCGATCTCGATCGGCTCACCCACTCCTTGTGCAGGCACGAAAGAACCGACACCCCTAAACCCGTGGCGGACCACCTTCGCCTCGCCGCGCGCGTTGTCCGACCACGAAAAATCTACCGTTATCACGTACGCGTTCTGCTCCACGTACCCGCGCTCGGTCGAGAGCGTGCGGAGCGAGGAGTCCGTGATCGTCCCTTCGAGCGTCGTCTGGGCCTGAGCCGTCGGCACCACACGCCAGGGCGTCTTGTGGTGTATCTCCGTGATTATCGCTTCGGTTAGCCGAGCCTCGAGCCCGTTGGCGTACGTCAAGTTCTCGAACATCGGCACCGCGATGGTCCGCACCGACGTGTCGTGCAGCGAGCCGATCCGGTACCCCTCGCCAGAGCCCGAGCAGCCAGCGCCGAACGACACCAGGCAGACACCGAGCGCTGCCGCTGTTACACAGGAACGCACCCGCCTCATCGCCCGCCGCCGTTCTCAACCGGCGTCATCTGCCCGACTGCGGGCCGGGTCTCAGGTGTGCTGCTCGGGGGGACTACGGGGGCTGGTTGGTTGGGTGCCTCAGCTGCTCCGCTCACCACTTCGACCTGGTCAGGAACCTGGCCGATCTCGCCCATCGGGCCATCGTCGTCAGCCGGGCTCTCCTCCCACCAGCCGTTCTCTCTCAGGATCGCCGCCGCCTCCACTGCAGCAGAAGTCGCCGGGTGACGACGCACCAAACGTTGCAGAGTGAACCGCGCCGACACCGTGTCCTTGCGCTTCATGTACCAACGCGACGTTTCGAGCATCTGAGCCGCCTGCGAGTGGTCGATGCGCGCCGTCAGCGCATCACCGATGCCAGACTGACTCGACTCTGCTGGGTATCGGCTGCGGTACTCCTCGATCAGCGCCCGCGATTCCACAAGTCCCGCGGCCGAGTACTTCGGACCCTTGAACTTGCCGATGTTCGAGTAGATCCGTCGCTCGGTCGCGTGCACCCGGTACTCGGTATCCGGGAAGTTCCGCAGCAAGATGTCGTACATGTCCGCCGCCAAATCAAGCTCGCCCTCGCGGTAGAAGAAATCCGCGAGCTCGACCGCCGCTGTCTCCGCAAGCCGCGAGCCGGGAAGCCGCTCTTGCACGCGCATGAGCAGCTCCGTGCCAAGCGGCTTGGCACCCTCGAGCCGCGCCAGACCCAGCCACTTGCGACGAAGCCCGTGCAAGTACCGCGTGCCTATCTCAAGCTCCCGCTCCACCGCATCCACAAACGCCCGGTCCGCCGGGAAGTCGTTGATAACCGTTTCGTAGTCGTAAAGCGCCTTGTACTCGTTGCCGTTGGCCGTGCGCGCATCGGCGCGGAGCAGGTACGCCTGCGACAGCAGCGGACTTCGGCTCGTCTCGTTTGCATCGAGCCAGTTGTCGATCACGTTGAACGCCCGCCCGGGCTTGTCCGCTGCCAAGAGCGACCGAGCCTCCGCCAGGACCGCGGCATCCGACCCTGGTTCGGGTGCTGATGCCTGCGTCCACTGCCCATCGGCACCGATCGTGAGTTCGGTGTCCGCCGCGGTGTCAGCGCCGTTGCCCGAGCCTGAGTCCTGTGCGCTCAACCCGGCAGCCGCCGTGACCAGCACCGCCGCCATAAGACGTGGAATTACCATGCCCACAGCGTAGCGACCCGCTCGGTGGCTGTGGCCCCCATGAACAACAAGCCGACCTCGCGACTTCGCGGGGCCGGCTCGGAGATGGGTTTGGATATTCTCGGTGATCTGAGATCAGCGCATCGAGACCAGCAGGACGTTCAACTCCGGCGGCGACGCGACGCGACGAGGCCCGCAAGCCCCAAACAAGCCGCTGATGCCGGAGCCGGGATTGCTTCCACCTCTAGCACCATCGTCATCGTGTGCCAATCACCGAGTCCGCCAATGGACCCGATGAAGAACGGGTCACCGAACACGTCCGACCAGAAACCGCCCTGGATGATGCCGTCCCATTCTTCAATGGTGTCGATCGTCGCTTGGGCCTGGCCCTTGATAACGTCGTTGGGATCATCGGTGGCTCTGCGGAAGAGAGTCTGGCTGTCGTTGGATGCGGACATCGAGAAGCCGGTCAGGCGAACACGCTCGACCCAGTTCTGGAAGGGCAGCCCGCCGTTATTGGCAGAGCCAACGCGGATCGAGAAGTGGCTCGCCGAGCGACCCAGAACGAGTTGGCCATCCGGAACCAGCGGGCTGAGGTCCTCGGTGTGCATACGGATCACGACCAGCGAGCCGGTGCCGCCATCCGTTCGCTCCTGCTCGTACCACTCACCGATCACTTCTTTGCCGAACGAGTTGGTGCCCAAGATGTTCGGGAATGTGTTGTCCGGTCCCGAGCCCTTGCGGGTCTCGCCGCCGTTGATGAGGCTCACCGTGCTTGCAGAGCCAGCCGCGCTGAACCCCTCGATGGTCAGATCAACCACCGAGCCCGCCCCCGTGATGTCCGCAACGGCCGTGCCCGCGGCGGACACGATCAGAGCGGCACATATCGCTCCTGTTCGGCTTCGCATGGTTCCCCATACCTCTCTTGCAAGCCACGCATCCAGCGCAGCGACTCACGCGGGGACTCTTCCTGAGTCCGCTCAACTCGAAACATGCGCCACCAACGTCAGGAAACCACAAAACCGGCCGATTATGCTGAATGTATGGGCCTTGTGCCCGTTTAAACTACAAACAAACAGATCGGAATACTGACCCGAATGTTATCGGAGCTTCGTGTGGCCCAGCTCCCACCGATGGGCAATGAATGAGGCATTCACCCCAATTGTCGCCTCAACAGCTTTCCGACCCCCGCCGCTACAGTCTCGCGTGTCGACCAAGCCGGTTCTCTGTCAACCCTCCGATCGTGACGATCACCCCAACGCTCCGCCGCTCGTAACCGGCCTGGGCGCGGTGTCTCCACTAGGCACCGGGCTGACGAGCTACATCCGTGGCCTTCGCGAGGCCCACTCGGGCATCAAGCTCCTCGGCTTTGAGCACCCCGCCATGGCATCGACCGTCGCTGCCCACGCTGTTGGCTTCGATCCCGGCCTCTGGCTCGACCCTGCCGATCAACGCCGACTGCCCCGCCTCATCCCCATGGCTCTGGCCGCCGCTACCGAGGCCACGGCCCACGCCGCCCTCGATGTACCCCTACGCGGCTCACGATCCCAGCGAGTCGGCCTCGTCCTGGGCACGGGAGGCGGGGGGATCGATTTCACCCTCGATCAAGTCCGCAAGATGAACGTCAGCCAGCGCGCCAGCCTCTGGAGCGTGACCAATGCCACCCACGGCAACCTCGCGGGCGAACTCTCCATCCGCCTCGGCCTTCGAGGCCCGTCGCTCTGCGTCTCCACAGGCTGCGCCTCGTCTTCCGACGCCATCGGTCTGGCCGCCGACTTGCTCCGCTCAAACCGGCCCGGTTCGCCCGACGCGATGGTCGTCGTCGGCGCCGATGCCCACATCCGCTGGGAGACCCTCGCCGGGATGGAATGGCTCGGGGTGATCTCGACGCGCGACTACCGCGATGACCCCGCGTCAGGGCACGCGGCGTGCAAGCCCTTCGACCGCCGACGCGACGGCTTTGTGCTTGGCGAGGGCGCCTGGGCCGTGGTCCTTGAACGGCCGGCATTCCACCAGAGCCGAGCCGGACCTGAGCCCGTCGGCGAGATCCTCGGCTACGGCTCAACCTGCGACGCCTACCACCGCGTGCGCCCGGACCCTAACCCGACAGAAGCCGTCCGCGCTATTCGTGAAGCACTGCTCGATGCGCACCTCACGCCCGACAAGCTTGGAGCCGTCCAGTACCACGGCACCGCCACACCCATCAACGACCGGCAAGAATCCCTCGCCTTGATCGAGGCCCTCGGCGATCGTGCCCGCGCCATCCCCGGATCGAGCATCAAGGGCGCAATAGGCCACCCGCAGGGGGCGTGCGGACTCGCGTCGCTCGTGGCCATGCTGGGCTCGCTCGGCCATCGCGAGCCGTTCATCCCACCGACGCTCCACCTCGAACAAGCAGACCCCGACTGCCCGCTCGACTACACGCCGCTTGCTCCACGCCAAGTCAGCGCCGATGAAGCGATCATGCCGTTTCTCGTAAACTGCCTGGCCTTTGGCGCCAAGAACAGCACGCTCATCGCCCGTGCGCACAGGCCCGGCTCGTAGCTACCTCCGGTCTTTACTACCAGATATGCCTGGCTGCGTAAGGCACGACGGCCCGCCCGATGAGCACTGCGATTGCCGTCTTGATGAGCATGCCCGGCACAAACGGCAATAGCCCGCCCCCAATCGCTTGCCAGGGCGTGGTCCCGAGCCCATCGATCGCGTGCGCTACCCACAGCCAAGGCACACCGACGAGAAAGATTACCGCGTGCGCCGCAAAGCTCGCCGCGATCAATGCCAGCCAACCCCGGATGCTGCCATCCCGCCGGCGCACAATCCACGCTACTACCGGCTGGCACGCGACGAAGCCCACCAGGTACCCGCCTGTCTGCCCGAACAATGTGGCTGGCCCGAAGTTCCCTTCGGCAAAGACAGGCACGCCGAGCAACCCCACCAGCATGTACCCGCCGAACGCGATCAACCCGAACCTAGGCCCGATGCTGATCGCCGCGAGAATCACCCAAAGCGTTTGCAACGTTTGAGGCACCCCGAACGGCGGCAAGGGCACGGCCAGCCAAGGCCAGAGTTGCGTCTGGCTCGTCAGTGCCGCCAACAGCGGGAAGCCGATCATTCCGACGAGCCGAAGCTCGCGAGCCAAACTCCCGGGACGATCACTCGGACGGTCCACAGCTGGCTTTGATGCTCCGGGCGATGCCATGGGGCGATCGTAGTGCCCGCTCCATCCGTGCGACTGGCCCCAAGCCAACCCCACCGGCTATCCTGCGCTCACTACGGAGGTTCTCATGCTGCGCACGCTGCTGGTCGCTCTCGCTGTTTCAATCCTGCTGCCGGGATGCGCCTCGACCGGCATCGCGGTCCGCGAGTCGCTCGGTACGGCCAAGCGAGAGCAGCTCGTCGATCGGGTGCAGGAAGCACGCGGCGAACAGACCGAAGCCAAAGAACAGTTCGCCAGCACGCTCGAGGAGTTCCAGGCCCTCACCGAGCACGACGGGGGCAGCCTCGAGAAGCTCTACCGGAGGCTGGACAAGGAGCTCGACCGCAGCCAAGACCAGGCCGACGACGTGAGCAAGAAAATCCGCGATGTCGAGCAGGTCGCAGACTCGCTGTTCAAGGAGTGGGAGCGGGAGCTTGAGCAGTACGCCAGCGCCGATCTCCGCCGTGCGGCCGAGCGCCAGCTCATCGATTCCCGCGACCGATACTCCGACATGCTGGCCGCGATGCGCCGGGCCGAGGGCTCGATGCAGCCTGTGCTGACCGCTCTGGGCGACCAAGTGCTGTTCCTCAAGCACAACCTCAACGCTAGCGCCATCGCTTCGCTTGAGAGCTCGGTACTGCCCAAGCTTGAAGCGGACATCGCCCGGCTAATCGCCGAGATGGAGGCCTCGATCGCTGAGGCCGATGCCTTTATCAGCTCGATGACCGCAGGCTGATCCGAGCCTCGGACGCTTGGGCGAACACGATTCTTGCGTCCGAGAATGTGCGAACATGCCGTGTGATTGTGCGTTCATCGGGGGAGTTGTCGCCCGGCGCTCAGCCAGCACTCGAGGTGTCCGATACCCATGGCGTGGCTTTAACCGCGCTCGCCCATCACAAGTTTCGCCAGTCGCTCCTGATCGAGCGCACGCGGCGGGTCTACGAGCAGTCGCTGCGGGGCATGCCGTTCAGCTTCATGGTCGGCGGCATGGTCGTCGCGGGCCTGGAATCAGCGCGCGGGTCAATCGATCTCATCTGGTGGTGGGCAGCCCTTGCGGTGCTCACGCTGTTCAGGCACAACCACGCACGGCGAGTGCTCAGCGGACCCATCACCGAGGCCAACGCCGCCAAGCTCTCCGCGTGGTTCACGTTCGGCGTCGGGTTCGAGGGCCTCATGTGGGGCGTCTCGTTCATGCTGGTGGCGGTCTCGATCGGTGACCGCGCCACGGTGTTCATGGGCTGCGCCGTCGCCGGGATCAGCGTCGCGGCACTGACCACCATGGCCGCCGGCCGGGCCGCGTTCCCCGTCTTCCTGGGATGCTTGGCGTTGCCTGTGCTCGTCACGCTTGGCCTGCTCGACCGGGAGGAGGGCGCAAGCGTGGGCGCGATGGTTGTGCTGTTCGGGCTCAACCTCATGCTCGCGTACCTGCACTCGCACGCAGCGGACACCGCCGAGATCAAGATGCAGTTCGATCAGCAAGCCGCGGTCAACGCGCTCGCTAAGGCCAACCACCGCATCGAGGTACTAAGCAGGACCGATGCCCTCACCGGGCTGGCCAACCGCCGTGAGTTCGACGAGCGACTCGAAATCGAATGGCTCCGATCGGAACGCAGCGGCGAACCCGTCGGCCTGGTCATGCTCGATATCGACAAGTTCAAGGCTTACAACGATGCTGGCGGCCACCCCGCGGGCGACGAGTGCCTGCGACGAGTGGCCGCAGCCATGCGATCCGCCGTCCATCGCCCGAGCGATCTTGTCGCTCGGTTCGGCGGCGAAGAGTTCGTAGTCCTGCTCCCGGGCACCGATGCCGCAGGGGCACTCGAAGTCGCAGAGCAGCTCAGAAGCGCGATCGAGAGTCTCGGACTCCCACGGCCGGACCGCCAAAGCGCCGTGGTCACGGTGAGCGCCGGTGCATCGGCCTCCGTCGCAAGGAAGCCCAACCGGTCGGGTACCCTGACCGAGGCGGCCGACCGGGCGATGTATCTTGCCAAGTCGCAGGGCCGTAACCGGGCGCGGTGTCTGCCGGAATCCGCTGGCGACCGCCACGCACCGCACCAAGCCGCCAACCCCACGCGCTCATGAGTGAGCAGCGGATCGAGGCCTACCCCCGCTGAATGTGCTAGGCTGGGCCTCTCACCGGTGACCGCCCTGGGTTGCCAACTGACGCCTTCGGCCCGAAGCCACTCGGACCGCTGGATTTGCTATGAGCAGCGAAGATCGACCGAACGAGAAGAAGCCCGCATGGGGCAGCCAAGGCGACCCGCCGACCCCACCGCCGCGCCCTGCGCACAGCGAGAGCGACTTTGAGGCCGAGACCTACATCGGTCCCGCTCCGGGCGCTGGCAGCACGCCACCGCCCAAACCACCTTCGCCAACCAAGCCTCCCAACCAGGCCACCGTGCCCGCATCTGCAGCCCCCGGCAAGCCGGGTGCATGGAGTAGCACCGGCTCGACCATCGTCGGTGGTAAAGGGGGCGGCAAGAAACCCGGCGGCACCATCTCGGACAGCTGGGACCAGAGCGCCAATGCAGAGACCGTCCCCCCGGGCGGCCGAGCCGACAGCGGTTTCGGCACGGTGGGCACGCTCGACCGTGGCCGCATCGGTCCCTACCCACTCGAGCGTGAGGTGGGTCGAGGCGGCATGGGCGTGGTCTACCTGGGCCGGGACGAAAAGCTCGGCAGGCCAGTCGCCATCAAAGTCCTGCCCGACATGTTCGCCCAGCACCCAGAGCGGCTGGCACGCTTCGAGCGCGAGGCCCGGCTGCTCGCTTCGCTCAACCACGCGAACATCGCATCGATCTACGAGCTAGGCGAAGACAACGGCTCGCGGTACCTGACCCTCGAATACGTCCCGGGTCTGACTCTGAGTGAACGCCTGCAAGCCGGTGCCCTTCCGATGGACGAGGCGATGCACATCTGTGCGCAGATCGCCGAGGGCCTTGAAGCGGCGCACGAAAAGGGTGTCATCCACCGCGATCTCAAGCCCGGCAACGTGAAGATCACGCCCGAAGGCATCGTCAAGGTGCTCGACTTTGGACTCGCCAAATCCTCCGGCCCGGACAGCTCGGCCGACGCGCCGCCCGATTCGCCCACCGGCTCCATCGGTGACACGCAAGAGGGCATGATCCTGGGCACCGCGGGCTACATGAGCCCCGAGCAGGCCCGAGGACGTGCGCTCGACAAGCGCACCGATGTCTGGAGCTTCGGTTGCGTGCTCTTCGAGTGCCTCACGGGCCGGTCACCGTTCTCATCCGACACGATCAGCGACACGATCGCGTTGATCCTGCGGACCGATCCTGAGTGGTCCGTGCTCCCGCCCGAGGTACCCGACCGGGTCCGCGAATTGCTTCAGCGGTGCTTCATCAAGGACCCAAAGCGTCGGCTCCGAGATCTGGGCGAGGCCCGGATCGAGCTCCAGCAGGCGCACGAATCGCTTTCATCCTTCGGCGGCACGACCAGCACAGCCAGCGGTACCGCGGTTGCGCAGGCTGCGCCCTCGCGTGCGACCACCGTAGCTGGTGGCGCTGGCATCGAATCGTGGTGGCAGTACGTGCCCTGGGCGATGGCGGGCCTTTCGGTCGCCGTCGCTGCGATGGTTACGGCAGCCCTCGTCATGCAGAAGGACAGCCCGACCAACTCGGGCAGCGCGAGCGTCGCGGGTGTCATCCGATTCTCGACATCGCTGCCCGCTGGTGTGGCTGCGACATCGCGCGACATCGCGCCGCTCGTCGGTGTCTCGGACGATGAACGCTGGCTCGTGGTCTCAGCAGAACAAGACGGCCGGCGACAGCTCTTTGCGCGAGCCTTCGACCGCGATACCTTCGAGCCCATCGATGGCCTGACCTCGGCCACGAGCCCATTCTTCTCACCCGATAGCCAGCAGCTCGGGCTGATTCGTCCCGGATCGATTGCGCGCGTTCCGATCGGTGCTCTCGAGCGGGGCGGCCCTGGCGGGGCGACCTCGATCGTCGACGGCATCCGCGGCGAAATCGCCGGTGCCACCTGGACTGACGCAGGCGCGGTCGTCTTCGCCGTTACCACGGGCAGCGCCAAGGGGCTCTACCGCGCTGCTGCCGAAAGCAGCACCCGAGGCGGGGTGCTCGTGCTCGCCGCCGGCCAAGAAGAGGAGTTCGTCAGCCCACACGCCGTGCGCGGGAGTCCTGACCTGCTGGTCTACACCGTCCGCACCCCAGCCGGACCGTCTGTGCGCTGGCTGTCGCTTGACGACCCGGCTAAGGGCGGGACCGTTCTCGAACGCGGCTCGACGGGCTACGTCATCGGCAAGGGCACCGAGCGTTTCATGGTGTACGCCGTCGGCAACTCGCTCCTGGCGCAGGCCGTGCGAGTCAACAGTTCCTCGGGTATCTCCGCAAGCGGCGGGGTGCAGACCATTGCCGAAGGGCTCGCCTCTGAAAGCGAGGTCTCGCAGTACGCCGTCTCCGACGACGGGCTGCTGACTTACCTGCCACAAGGCCAGGCGCAGCGGCAGGTTCGCGGCATCGCGCTCGCGCAAGATCCCGCCGCGGCGAATACAGCCACCGCTGCCGCAGCAGGTATGTCGGGTGTAGCGGGCGTAGGGGGTGCGGTGCAGATCGATCCCAACGACGCCACACGATTCGCTTTCATCAGCAACGATCCCGCTGCGCCGGTCAAGGTGCTCCGCGACGGCAGGCCCTCGCAGATCCGTGGTGTAAGGGGCCGAGTGACAAGCATCGTCTGGCGGCCGCGACCGGGCAAGCGGTCCACCCTCACCATGAGCATCCACGAGGGCGGCCAGAGCATGGTCCGCGAGTGGGACGAGGCCACGGGCCAGCTCAATGATCTGCCGCACTCCGACAAAATTATCGGCCCTCGGCTCCACGGCTGGAACGCCGACGGATCGAGGCTCTACCTCTCTGGTGAGACGGGCGTTACTGGCCGCGATCTATTCGAGATAAGCGATTCCACCCATAATCGCACCTCGACAATCGAGGGTGACGAGTTCGATTCGACGCCCTCGCCCGACGACAAGTCTTTCGCGTTCGTGCTGCGCGACGAGGGTGTGCCACGTGTTCATGTGAAGGGTCGGATCGATAACGCCGATGCGCTCGTGCTGCCGGGCGAGCCAAGCTGGTCGCCCCTGTGGATCAAGGCCTCGGCGGAAGGCTCAGACCCGGGCACGCTGCTGGTCCTGCGCCCCGATGGGCTGCACGCCGTCGCCATGACCAATGACTCCAGCGCACCGTTTGGTGAGAGCACGCTGATCGCGCCCATGACCACATCCCCGGGCAGCCCCCGCGAGTTCGACGCCGCACCCGACGGCTCGTGGCTTCTGCTGCCCGTCGCCGACGACCAATCGCGCAGCGAGGTTCGCGTGATCGTCAACTTCGACGACCTCGTCAGAAGCAGACTCGCGCAGTAGCCCCACCGCTCTCACCGGCTCCCGCCATGACTTCCATCACCGAGGCCAAGCCCGCTCCCGCTTACGAGGAAACCGCTGTGCGCCGCGTCACCATCATTACAACCGGCGGCACGATCGAGAAGGTCTACGACGAGTCCACAGGCGGGCTCGCCAACAAGCGTTCCATCATCCGCTCCATGCTCAACCGCCTGCGCCTCGAAGGTACCGAGACCAACATCGTCGAGCTGATGAGCAAGGACAGCCTCGAGTTCGACGACCGCGACCGAGAGCGGATCATCGAGTGCGTGCGCACGTACGGGGCCGAGGATGCCGACTGCAAGGGCGTCGTGATCCTCCACGGCACGGACACGCTGCACCTGACCGGCGAGGCGTTGCACAAGGCGCTCCCGAGGCCCACGCTACCCGTTGTGCTCACCGGCGCGATGAGGCCCTACGAGATGAAGCGCTCCGACGCTCTGCAGAATCTGACCGAGGCGATGTTCGCGACCTCCGCGCTCGAGCCCGGCGTGTACTGCGCGTTCCACGGCCGATCACTCCGGTTCCCCGGCGTGGTCAAGGACCGCGAGCGGTACACGTTCATGAAGCCTTGATTGGTCCTAGGCCGCACTCAGGACAACGTGCGAGGCCGGATGCGAAGTAGCCACATGCCTCGCACTGCCCACGATGCCTGCGAATAGATCTGCGAATCGCGCCGGCCCCGATGAGCAGCGCGAACCAAACGGCTCCGAAAGCGATCGAGTTGCATGCAAGGCCGAGCCACATCAGCTTGAGCGGCAGCACGCGCTGATGTCCCCACGGCAGCACAACGCCATCGTCAATCGGCGCGTACCAACGGATGCTACTCCACGACATCGCGGGCATCGGCTAACCGACTCTCACGACTCGCATGCTCTTGCCGTTAGGCCGGTCTGACGGAAGCTGAGACCACCACAGCGGTTCGCCCGCAGGCTGCCGTGCCGACTCGCTCCATCGCATCCTCGTGTTACCGGGATTGACGGAGGTCCAAGACGCAAAATCCATGAGCGGCGTTGAACGACAGGACCAGCGTTCTTCCCACCCTTCGCCAGTGTTCCAAGCAGCACGCGGAGTCCGATGGCTGGACTGGCCATCGCGCCATTGCTGCACGGGTTCCAGAATGGAAGCCGCGACTGCACTTAGAGCCAGCGTCGTGCCTACTCCCGAGAGCAGCACACACGCCAGAGCTCGCATCCAGTGTGTCTTGCACCGCATGCCGAGAGTTTATCGTGAACGAGCCCGGGCTCCGCCGAATCAGCCCGTGATGGCGGTGATCTTCACTGTCGTGTAGCGCTGGCGGTGGCCCGTCTTGCGGCGGTAGCCCTTCTTGGCCCGGAACTTGTGGATGTAGAGCTTGTCGCCCTTGGTCATCGGCTCGACGACCTCAGCGGTCACCGAAGCGCCAGCAAGGTAGGGCAGGCCGATGTTGGCCTTGCCCGAGGCGTCCGCTGCGGTATCACCCACGAGCAGCACGCGGTCGAAGGTGATGGCTTCGCCTTCGCTGGCCTCGCCGCCCTTGTAAAGATCGATGAGGATGGTCTCGTCGGCGAGAACCTTGCGCTGGCCGCCGGACTCTTCGATGATGGCGTACTGGGCCATGTGGCTGCTCCAATGCCGCGCGGATGGACGGGGCGGGGTGCATCGGGCACCCCGGGCTTTCAAGACCCGGTCCGCAGTCGGGCCAGCATGGTAGGCCGGGCCAGGAGGCCTGGTCTCGCTTTTGAACCCTGCGATCAGACCCCCGCGGGGGCCTTGTCCTTGGACTGGCGTTCGTCCCGCCTGCGAGCCCCGTGGTCAAGCACCCGTTTACGGATGCGGATGCTCTTGGGCGTGATCTCAACCGCCTCGTCGTCCTCGATGTACTCGAGAGCCGACTCCAGCCCGATCTGCCGGGGGGCCTTGAGGGTCACGAACGATTCCTTGTTGGCGCTGCGGATGTTGTTCAGCTGCTTCTCGCGGGTGATGTTTACCACGAGGTCATTGTCCCGGCTGTTCTCCCCCACTACCTGACCGGCGTAGACCCGGTCGCCCGGCTTCACATACAAAATGCCACGGTCGGCCAAGCCCTCGACCGCGTGGCCCGTGACCTGTCCGGACTCGATGGCGATGAGCACGCCGTTGTTGCGGGCCAGCCGCTCGCCGCTGACGGGCACGTATTTGTCGAAGCTGTGGTGCAGAATGGCCTGGCCTTGAGTGGCGGTCATCAGCCGGCTCCGAAGGCCGATCAACGCCCGGCTGGCGATGCGGAAGACCATGTGCGAGGTATCGGTGCCGCGCGGCTCCATATTGACCAGTTCGCCCTTGCGCGCGCCGACCATCTCCATCACCGGGCCAACCGCGCTCTCGGGTGCTTCCACAACCAGTTCCTCGATCGGCTCGTGGACCACGCCGTCGATGTCCTTGAGAATCACGATCGGCCGTCCGACTGCTAGCTCGTAGCCTTCTCGCCGCATGGTCTCCAGCAGGATGCCAAGGTGCAGGATGCCGCGCCCCGAGACAATCGATTCATCCGTCGAGCCGCCCGGCGCCACACGCAGCGCGACGTTGCGTTCAAGCTCCTTGGTGAGCCGATCCTTGATCTGCCGGCTCGTGACGAACTTGCCCTCCTGGCCCGCGAATGGCGAGTCGTTCACTCGGAACGTCATCGAGATCGTCGGCTCGTCGATCGTCACCGATGGCAGCGCGACCGGTGAATCCGGGTCGGCGATCGTGTCGCCGATGTCCACGCCCTCGAGCCCGGGCACCGCGCACAGGTCGCCCGCGCGCACCTCGGGAGTATCCACTCGGCCCAGGCCCTCGAATCGCTGGAGCTTGGTGACGCGCGAAGTCTTCCGCGAGCCGTCACGCTTCATCAGCACCACCGTCTGCCCCGAGCGCAGCACGCCCGCGTACACACGCCCGATGCCGATGCGTCCCGTGTAGTCGGAGTAATCGAGCGTCGTCACCAGCATCTGCAGCGGCTTCTGGTCGTCGTCCTTGGGCTCGGGCACGTGCTCGATGATCGCTTCGAACACGGGGCGGAGCGTTCCCGGTGTGCTGGTGTCGGCGGTCTCCCGGCTCGACCAGCCGGCCTTGGCCGAGGCGTACACCACAGGGAACTCCAGCGCGTGGTCTTCTGCACCCAAGTCCACGAGCAGGTCGAACACCTGGTTGATCACACGCTTGGGCTCGGCATCGGGCCGGTCGCACTTGTTGAGCACGACCACCGGAAGCAATCCCGCTTCGAGCGCCTTGCCCAGCACGAATCGCGTCTGTGGCATCGGCCCTTCGAACGCATCAACAATCAGCAGGCACCCATCGGCCATGCGTAGCACGCGCTCGACCTCACCGCCGAAGTCCGCGTGGCCCGGCGTGTCAATCACGTTGATGCGGTAGTGCTTGCCCGCCTCGTCCGCGTAGTTGATCGCGCAGTTCTTCGACAGGATCGTGATGCCGCGCTCGCGTTCGAGCGGGTTGGAATCCATGATGAGCCCGTGCTGGCCGCCCTCGAGCTTCTCGAGTTCGCCCACACGGAAGTTGCCCGACTGCTTGAGCAGTTGGTCCACGAGCGTGGTCTTGCCGTGGTCTACGTGTGCGATGATCGCCACGTTGCGGATGGGGCTGGTCTCGCTCGAAGGGGGCATGGTCTCGGACTCCTGAAGCCGCATCGTTTGAGCGGCTCGGCAAGGCTGCGGGCTTGGACTGGGTTGGCCCGGCGGCATTGCCAGACCCCTGACTGTAGCTAGCCCCGATCCACCGCCGCTGGCTCGACTCCTGGCGGTCAGAGCCTCTCGGACCCAGCAACGCCCGAGAAGCCCGCCTGCCGCCCGCACCAACCCGCCAAGACCTACAGCAGACCGGCCGGCAGAAATCGTGAGACCCATCGGCTGGAGACCCGGTCCGCGCCGCGCATGGTGTCCATCGGCGGGGCCATGGTTGGCCCGCTCACTCGATGCTCGGCAGCGCCCATCGCTGCCACCACGAAATGAGAAGAACTATGGATATCGCCCTTCGCCGGGCAGCTGGTGCTCTAGCGCTCGCTGCGGGTCTGCTCACCACCTCGGCCGCCCAGGCGGACATCGTGCTCTACGAGGACGATTTCGAGACCGGGCCCATCAAAAGCGTATGGAGCCACAACGCCAAGCTCACGACGCACTCGAGCTTCACCACCTTCAACGGTCGGCACAGCCTCGAACAGATCGCCATCGTCATCCCGCTCGACAAGGCCCTCATCACGCCCAACAAAGACTCGGGGGGTGACACCGGCGGCGGAGGTGGTGGTGACACAGGCGGAGGCGGTGGAAGTGGCGGCGGGGGTGGCTCCGGCGGCGGAGGAGGCGATGGGGGCGGAGGCAACAGCGGAGGCGGGAACAACGGCCCCAAGACAAGCTTCTGGATCGAGTTCGACCTCTACATCCTCGACTCATGGGACGGCAACGCACCCCACGGCGCCGACTTCTTCGAGGTCACCATCAACGACCGTGTCGCGTTTCTTGAGACCTTTGACAACCACGGCGGGCCGCAGACATTCCGCGCACCTGATGTCGCTGGCCACCTCGGCTACCACCATATGTTTACCGACGCGATCTACCGCGACATCCGCGTGCCGCTCGAACTGCTCGAAGGCGAGGACCGGCTCAAGATCGAGTTCCGAGGCATCGACCTGCAGGGCTTCGTCGACGAGTCGTTCGGCATCGACAACATCAGCGTAATGGCCGTGCCCGCACCGGGTGCCGCGATGCTCGGGCTTGCCGCTGCGGGTCTGGGTGCTGGCAGACGCCGGCCGTAACGGTCAGTCGGCGGCGGGCTCAGCCAGATCCAGCCGCAGGCGTGCGCGCAGTTGTTCGCCGTGCTGAGCAACGCGCCACGCCAGACTCTCGATCGCGCCGGCAACCCCAATAGACTCGGGCACCGGGGCGAGTTCGCGCAAGAACGAGGCGAGCAACTCGCGAGGCCTGAGTCGGCCGTGGGTTAGCAAGCGTTCGCCCTCGACTGCACCGAGTAACGAAGCCATCGCCGCGTGTTCGAGCACGAGTGGCGCGAGCCGAGCATCCGCATCGCTCGATGCCGCGATCACGAGCCACCGCCGCTCATCGACTTCGGCCGGCGGGGTAGCCCAAGCGACCGATTCCAGCGGCACCCGGCCGAAGGCGGCGGCCGTCTTGCAGCCTGACGTGCGCACCGCATCGGGCAGTTCGCCCGCAAACGCTGTCGCCCCAGCCTTCGATTCAAGCACCGCGTCGGCCCGTTCGAGGGCCGATGGAGGCCGCTCAGTCTGCGCTGACACGATGACTCCGATCGCATCTCCCTCGCGATACACCGCAACGCCACGCGGTGAATCCAAGGGCGTCACGCAGCTCCACAGCGCCGCGCCGACAGCGCTACCGGTAAACGCTTCCAGCAAGGGCTGGTCACGCCACGGCAGAGCCCACACGACCGCGAGCTCGCCTTCTGGTCTTGGTTCGATCAGCGCGGGAAGCGTCGCGCCGCCCTCAGCGTCTGCGATTCCTGAGAGCCACGCCGTCGCGGGCTCGGCCCGAGCCTCCACGTCCCAGCCGGCTGCATCCGAGTTCGCCCACGCGAGCACCGCCCGAGAGCGCTCGGGCTGTTGCACAAACACCGCGATCGAGCCCATAGCCGCGCCCTTGAACAGCCCGCTGTGCTTGCTCTTGATGAGCGGCAGCGGCCCGTCGGGAGCGCCCATGATCGTCCCGACCATCACATCGAACAGTTCGCTGGCACGGGCCGGGCCAAGCAGGGCCCACGCGGTTCCCGTGTTCGGGTTGATCGGTGAAACAGTAAACTCAAACGATCGGCGTTCGAGCCCCTGTACGGGCAACGTCGAGCTAATCCGCAGCGGCTTGGCATCGAGCTGGCTTGGCAGCTGCTTGGCTGTTTCGCGGTCGACCTCGCTGAGCACCACCCAGTGCGGTGCGCCCTCCCGCTCGCGGATCACCAGTGTCGCGCGACGGCCAAGCAACCGATCGAACGCGACCTCCGCCGGCTCGCCGAGCCTGGCTGCCAATTCGTCGAACGCGGGCCTTGTCTCCTGCGCCCAGCCCCACTCCTGCAGCGCCTGCACCAGCGGGCTCTCCCCGCGCAACAGTGGCGTGGCACCTTCGACACTCAACGCCATCTGCACCGTCTCGGGCAGCAACGCGATGTTCCGCACCGCCTGCTGACCGAGCGCAAGAGACGGCGACGACGCGAGCACGAGCGTCAGCCAGCAGAGCACATGATGAAGAGAACGTACGGTCACTCGGCGAGTTGTACCCGCTCGACGGGCCTAGCGGGGCAGGTCCGTAGGAAAACGCGCCGGCTCGGGTGCCGCGGGAGTCCACTCGAACCGCTGCACGTTTCGGCTGCTTTCCAAAGCCCATGGATCGGGGACCGGGAATCGGCCCATCGAAACGAACCCGGGCGAGGCGAACGAAGCCCCTATCCCCACGCTGTCAGTGCGGAACGCGCGGGCCTCTGGCTGAGGAAGGCTCGCTGCGTCACGTCGGGTGATCGTGATCTGAATATTGAGCGGCATCGGCTGATTCGGACCAGCCGCGACTGCGGTGAGGTACCTCGCCTGCGCGGGTGCCTGCAAGCCCCCCTTGATCGCAGCCAGCTTGGCACGGAGCTCGGCTTCTGAGGGCTCGCCGGACTGCGAGGCCGCCCACTGGCCGCTTACACGCGGCGCGAGTTCCATACGGCCGTACGCCAATTCGGTCTCGACGTTGTCCTCGGCTTGTGGTGCAGCAACCCAGGTGCGAAGTGTTTCCCTGACCGCGGTCGTGACACGCTCAACATCGTTCGTCGTCGAGGCTGTCAGCCTGGTAACCGGCTCGCTGTCGCCGCGGATCGATACGCCAAGGCCCGTGTGCTCGGCAAACGCGAACAGCCCCAACGTGACCATGAGCCCAGCTGCGAGCGAGCCACGCACCGCCGACACCCGGCCGCGCGTGCGCCTGGAAGCGAACCCTCGCTTGGCGTGTACCCGAACGAGAATCTCGCTCGTCTGGTCCGGCACATCGAGGTCCTCGCGGAACTGCTCGGTCGTGTGCCGAAGCATCGCAAGCTCACGCCACGATTCGCCCGGTGCATCTGCCTCGCCAAGGCGCTCCGCGGGCTCATCGCCATCGAGAATCGCATCGATCAGCCGATCGAGATCGGCGATCGAATCCTGCGACGATTCGTTCATCGGTTCATCGGAATGTGGTTCCAGCGGCTGACTCACGCTGCGTTACCCCTGTTGCCTTTCGCCTGACCTATGACTTGCCCCGCCGTCTGTATCAAAGTGTGGATCGGCCATAATGTGCTCGCCCATCGTCGCGGAGACATGACCGCGCGATGCACGCTCAGACTCGAGCACGCTCCGCAGCCTCCGCCGCCCGCGATGCAGGTGGCTCTTGACCGTGCCCTCGGGCATCGACATGTGACGAGCGATCAGCGCGATCGACCAATCCATCTGATGGAACAGCACCACCACCTCACGCTGCTCAGGTGAGAGCGTCTGTAACGCGCCCAGAAGATCGACCTTGGCGCAGTCCAGCGCATCATCCGCAGCGACACCGTCCTCAGGCCGCTCCCACTTGCCGCTTCGGCTTGCCACGATGTCGGTGTCATACGCGGGCTTGAGCTTCTGGCAAGCGTTCACATACAGCCGGCGTGCGATCGTGAACAGCCACGTGCTGAAGCGGTACCGCTCATCGAAGCGGTCGAGGTGCGTGAGCGCACGCACGAACGCCTCCTGAACCGTGTCCTCGGCGACTTCGGGACGGCCACACATCCGAAGCATGTAGGCGTAGAGCGACGGCTGGTGCGCCCTGATCAGGGCACCCGCAGCGTCCTTGTCGCCCTTGGCGGCCTTGCGAATAAGATTGCGTTCCTCGATGCGTTCCATGGCTTTGCCTCCGCTGACCACCAAGGTACCACACCCCGGCGGCGGGGTTGCCCTGATTTTGTGCCGAGTGACCCTCTTGTTACGAGCTGTTACGAGCGGGTCACGGCTTCTCTACGTCCACACACGGGTTACTCCGAGTTCAGACGCTTTGTTTGCCTTTCAGGTCCGAACGCATGCCAAAAAGCACAACAACCGCCCGAAAGGACGGTTGTTGTTTGGGAACATGGAGAATAAACGGCCGGGAGGCTCAGGCAGCCTTGCGACGTGATCGGCTGGTGGCCTGCTTTTCGATGGCCCGCTGGGTGGACATCGAACTGCCGGTTTCGTCGATCATCGCCATCACCAACTCGATCGGGTCGTTCGCCCAGACATCGGCCCCGATTTCTTCAGCCAGGCCCTCGGCCCGGTTGAAGACCCCGCCGCCCACTGCGAACCGCGTGTCAGGACAGGCGTTGATGCTACGGATCGAATCGATCATCTGCCGGATTGCGGGCAGGTCCGCCGGAGCGG
Source organism: Phycisphaerales bacterium (assembly GCA_029260395.1). Lineage (GTDB taxonomy): Bacteria > Planctomycetota > Phycisphaerae > Phycisphaerales > UBA1924 > OFTM382. Next base: position 151,949 of record JAJDDJ010000001.1, read on the forward strand.
AGCAGAAGGTCAGCAGAAAGTCGGGGCGTCGGCTGTGCATCTGCCCGAGGATCTCGTCGCGGGGCACCCCGCCGCCGCCGAACGTCACCTCAAAGCCTTCTGTTTCGAGCAGATCGACCGCGATCTGAGCGCCGATCTCGTCGGCCTCGTTGGGCCCGCAGAACGCGAGCACCGAGTGCGTCTTGGCCTTGGGGGCGTGCATGTGCGCCGCGTTCTGGTCCACGAGCACGCGGAGCAGCCGGGTGGCCATGCGGTGGGCGACCACCGAGAGTTGGTCGGCGCGGAACAGCCGATCGATGCGCTCATAGGTGGGCCAGAAGACGTCAGCGGCCAACTCTCGCGACGAGATGCCGTCATGGCGCGCCTCTTCCATCGCGGCTCGTGCGCCGCTGCGGTCGCCCGCGGTCAGCAGTTCAAACAGACGCTCAATCGTGCTCTCGAGATCCTTGTGGGCCATTGGGGGAGATCCTCCGCTGAAGGTCCGGCGATCCGCGGGTGGGCTCCTGCCTGCCGCGGGTGCGTGCTGGGTACTTCGTGCCGGGCCTCCGCCGACGTGGCCCGTTCACAACGGGCCGAGCACACGATCGGGACTTCCACCGGCTTTCCGCCACGCGCGTTCGATCGCGCAGAAAACGGACCATGGCAACCAGAAATATACTGTTTTATAGGACCAAATCATCGTTTATGCAGACTTCACGCTGGTTTCATCGCCCGATAACAGGCTGCCAGCCCAAGCGATAATTCCCGCACGGTCGCCGGCTCGGCGCCGCGGCCCGCCTCAGCATCCAACATCGCGAGCATTTCTGTGCGCGTTTTGAAGGATGCCACGCTCTTGGGCAGGTAGCGGTAGGCCCCGGAACGGTCGCCCGAGATCATCGTCGCAGTGCGTGGCATGACCGTCTCGCAGTACAGCCGGTTGAACCACCGCACCGGCGCGAACCTCGGCTGATCGAACTCCAAGATCACCAGCCGGCCTCCGGGCGTGAGGATTCGGAAGCACTCGGCGATCGCCCGTGCCGGCTCTTGGACGTTGCGGATGCCAAACGCCATCGAGACCACTTCGGCCGATTCGCTCGGCAATGGCAGATCCATCGCGTCGCCCTGCTGGTACTCGATGCGTGCCCCACGGGAGCCATCGAGCGAGCGTTTCTTCTCGCGAGCCACATCGAGCATCTCGGGCGTGAAGTCGATCCCCAGCACCGATGCCGCCTTGGTGTGTTTGGCGAATGCTTGCGTCAGATCGCCCGTGCCGCAGGCCAGGTCCACCACGCGGTCGCCCGGCATGACACCCGCCGCCCTGACCGCCGCCCGCCGCCACAGATGGTCGATGCCAAGTGCGTGCAGGTGGTTGTTGAGGTCGTACGACGGGGCGATGGCCGCGAACATGCTCTGGACCCGCTGAGCTTTGTCGCCTTTGGCGTGCGGGTCGTTCAGGTTCTCATCGGTCCAGGCGGCCACCCCCTGAGACGAAGCAGCAGGAACGGGGGGAACGGGGGGTTGGTCTCGGGATGGCTCGCGTGTAGGCTTCATGCTGTGAGTTCGGATCATTGCCCGCCCGGATGCCCCGCGCGGCTTGGTCGAGCCACCAAGTGGGGAACACGAATCATGCACGCTCTATCTACACGCCGCTCGATCGCCCGCCGAGGGCTCGTTGCTGTCGCCAGTCTGGCGGCGGCCCTGTCGCTCGTGGGCTGCTCGACCAACCCAACCACGGGCCGATCGCAGTACGACTCGCTCAGCCCGGAACAGGAAATCGCGCTCGGAAATCAGGCAGCGCCCGAACTCACTGCCGAGTACGGCGGAGAGGTCACCGACCCCAACCTTCGCGGGTACGTCTCGCAGGTCGCTCAACGGATGGTGCCCTACACCGAGGGCGACGCTCCGAGTCTGCCGTGGGAGTTTGTGCTGCTCGACTCGGACGTGATCAACGCCTTTGCGCTTCCGGGCGGCAAGGTGTTCATGTCGCGCGGCCTCGCAGCGCGCATGACCAATGAGGCGCAATTGGCTTCCGTGCTCGGCCACGAGATCGGGCACGTGACCGCACGCCACGTCAACGACCGCATAACCCGCAGCAACGTGGTCACGGGCATTCTCACAGTCGGCGTGAGCGTGCTCGGGACTGCGAGCGATTCAGGGCTGCTCAACGCCGCGACCCAGCAGATCGTCGGTGCAGGCGGGCAGGGCTACCTGCTCAAGTTCAACCGCGACCAAGAGCACGAGGCCGACGAACTCGGCGTGCGCTACATGGTCCGCGCCGGGTACGACCCTCTCGGCGCGGTGCAGGTTCAGCAGATTCTCAAGGCTGCGTCCGATGGCCCCCGGCCCCCGGAGATCATGAGCACACACCCGCTGCCCGAGAGCCGAATCACAAACCTGCAGAATCACATCAACGACGAGTACGCATTTACGAAGAACAACGCTGAGTACCAGCTCTACGCGGACCGGTTCAAGCAGGTGTTCCTGAGCCGGGTCTCGGTGCTGCCCCCACCAGCGGACGCCGAGTTCACGACGCTTGCGGTCAGCGAATGGTGCGCGCACTGCGCCAGTCAGTAACGATTTCGGGCCTCAAGGATCCGAATCGTACCTAGCCGATCATCTCTTCGATGACATCAAGCCCGCGCGCGATCTGATCGGGCGGCGAGGCGAAGCTCAGCCGAAAGTGCGTGTCGCGCTTGCTGAACGCGCCGCCCGGGATCATGAGCAGGTTGCGTTCGATGCAAGCCTCGCAGAACTGCGTGCCGGTCATACCGAGTTTCTCAGGCACGCGGGCGAAGGCGTAGAAAGCGCCGCCCGGCGTGGGCAGATCGGTCAGCTTGCTCAGACGGTCGACGACCATGTCCCGCCGATTGGCGTAGTCGGCGATGATCGGCTGCATGTCTGCCTGCGCGACCGCAGCGCAGCCGTATTGCAGCGGCGTCGGCGCGCACACGAATGTGAACTGCTGAAGCTTGGCCATCTCGCGGAGCAGAGGGCGCGGCCCGGCTGCGTACCCCAAGCGCCACCCGGTCAGGCCAAAGGTCTTGCCGAAGCCCCGGATGAGCAGCACGCTGTCTTGCGTGCCCGCGCCCCGGCACGGGCTGGGCAGCGCCATCGTCTTGCCGTCGGCGGCCAGCGAGGTGCGCGACTCTGGGAAGAGGAACTCGTCGTAGATCTCGTCGCTGATGAGCAGCACGCCCCTGCGCGCGCACAGCTCGGCCAGCTCGTCGCACTCGACCTGCGAGAGCACTACACCCGTCGGGTTCGCCGGCGTGTTGAGCAGCACGCACTTGGTACGCGCGGTCATGAGCGGCTCGACCCGCGCTGCCGTCATCTTGCCGTCGGGGTAGGTATCGCAGTACACGGGCGTGGCCCCCGCGAGCGAAACGAGGTTTGGGTAGGCCACGAAGTACGGGTCCGCGAGAATCGCCTCGTCGCCCGGTTCGAGCAGCGCCATCATCGCCAGATGCAGCCCGCCGCTCGTGCCCGTGGTGACCAGAGCGCCCAGCCCAGTCTCGTTGTCAGAGGTATCCCAGCCGAGGTCCTCGCGCAGCCGGTCTTTGATCGCGGCTCGCAGCTCTTTCACACCCTGCGTGAGCGAGTACCCGTTGCGACGGTTCTTTATCGCATCGATCGCTGCGGCCTTGATGGGCTCGGGCACGTCAAAGTCGGGCTGACCGATCGACAGGTTGATCGGGTCCTTGAGCGTCGCCCCGAGATCGAAGATTCGGCGGATGCCCGACACAGAGATACCCGTCGCGCGTGACGCGAGCATGCCGGTGATGTCCATCATGTGGTTGGTCCCGAACCGGCCTTAGTTGACACGGGTCTTGGCCAGACCCAGAGCCGAGAGCTTCTTTGCATCAGCCTTGGTCGCGGCGAGTTTCTTCGCGATGCGTTCCGCGCGGGTAAGGACCGACCGCGAGCCGGTAAGGTTGCTGCGAACCTTTAGGGAAGTATGCATGCTCATGGTCGTGCTCCGCGGATCATCGATCGGGTTCGATCTCGTGTGTCTGGATTGCGAGTCTGGCTGTTGGTCTGGTTCAGGGAACGTACTTATCCCAGAAAGGTTCTTGGAACGCCGTCGGCCCGCCTTCTTTGGCCCAGGCCTCGCCGATACGCCTCGCACTCGCCGTGAGCTGCTCACGCTGGCTTCGGCTCGCAGAGAACGCGCCGCCGCCCGCAAAGCCCTTAGAGAGGTACACCACGTATCGGGCTGGATTGTTGCCCCGACGAGCCCCGGTTTCCAGCGGGATCATGAAGGCATCGACACCGCCAGCCTTCAGTCGATCCACCGCCTCGACAGCCTGGTCGCGGTCGAGCGTCGCCAGCCGCAGATAGTTGAATCCCGCCTGCCGGCTATCGCTGCTCGAAGCGGCTGGTTGACGCCCCGGTTGGTTAGCGGGTTGGTTGGAAGGCTGATTCGAGGGCCGGGTCGGCGGGCTCCCCGCTTGGTTGGTCGGCGCCGAACCAGAACCGGGCTCACCGGTCCCCCGGCCAGGGTCCGCGATTGGATCCACGATGTTCGACCCGCCGAGAGCCGCGAACTTGGCCTGCTCCTCCGTCCTTGCCCGGTTATCGCCGAAGTGCCAGGCGGTTGCCCAAAGGACAGCCCCCAGCACAAACAGAATGCCGAGGCCTATCAACGCAAATGGCACGGGAACAATGAGCAGCCCCCCCGCCAGCGCTGGTCTGCCGTATCCGCCAGCCATGAGCCTGGGCTCTGCGGTCGGGTTGGGCTTCGCCAGCGATGGACGCACGGGTCTGGCGGCTTGAGCAGGGCTGGCTCGTGACGGCGAAACCTTCGCCTCGCGTGTCACAGGCTCAGACGGCGCGGAAGACTGGGAATCCACGATCGGCTTGGGCTCAGGCAAGGGCTCGATGGGCCGGCTCTTGTCGAGCAACTCGAACAGGGGGGTAGTGGATCTGCGATGGCTCATCGATGCGCATTGTACGGCTCGGCGGAGAACAAGCCACACGCCCGCCCAAGCCCTACACTCAGGGCCATATGGCCATCCGCGATGAAGACATCCTGACCATCACCGTTGACCCCATGAACCGCTTCGAGCGGGTCTTTCTGCCCGAAGTGGTTAAGGGCTTCGGAACGACCATCCGCCACATGTTCACCTCTTGGGGCCAGGGCAGGACCAGCAGGACCATCCAATACCCCGAGCAGCGCCGTGAGCACTACAAGCCCGAAGACGGAGGCATGGAGCCGAGCACGTTTCGAGGCGTCCATCGCCTGAATCGCGATGAGGACGGCAGGGTGAAGTGCGTGGCCTGTATGATGTGCCCGACCATCTGCCCCGCCAACTGCATCCACATCACGGCCGCCGAGAGCCCTTGGGACGACCGCGAGAAGTACCCAGCCAAGTTTGAGATCGACGAGCTGCGGTGCATTTTTTGCGGCATGTGCGAAGAAGCCTGTCCGGTGGACGCGATCGAGCTCACGACCGAGTACGACATCGTGGGCTTGAGCCGTCAGGAAATGGTGTTTGACAAGAACAAGCTGCTCGAGGTGTACGACGTCACCATCGACCGCAAGCCGATGTAAGGTTTTTACCTGGCTTCTCCAGGTAGATTCGGCCTCAGATTTTTCAAAGATGTTCTCAGACCATGAGCCGGGCCTAGTGCCCGGCTCGTTTGTTTGATAGGGACATGAACGGCGTCCTCGACCATTCTCTGCAGCCGTTACCGGAAATACCCGGTGGTTCACCGAGGGGGTCTGGAGGGGCACCTACACGGTTTGAGCACAAAAAAGAAAACTTGAGTGGAAAGCTGGCATTGCGGATTCCATGTGGCCTCTTGGTGGGGCGTACCTGGAGTTTTGGCGGCGGTCCGTTTTGACCCCCGCTTTGGAGATTGTGCTCGTAACCGGGCATGAGGGAGTGGAACTATGAAGAAGTGCATCACTGCAATCGCCGGACTCGCTCTGATGAGCGGCTCCGCCATGGCGTTCGACGTCATGTCGTTTGGATTCACCGACTTGGCTGGCGAGTTTGACACCGGCGCGATGCCGGCTCACACCCTCGACATGACCGACGTCTTCGACGGCGTGTTCATCGCGATGGCGACAAGCGGCGGCGGCTTCGATACTGGTGGTGACTTCAGCCGACTCGTCGGCCCCGAGGGCACGGCCGAGTTCGACAGCGGCTTTGAAGCCGGCGGCTTCGGTGACGTGACCATCACGATCACCACCGCTAACTTCGACGGCATGACCGCCAAGGGCGTTGGCGACGTCGAGATCATCGACGCCGACGGCGACACCTTCACCGCCACCTTCGAGGGCACTTGGTTCGCCACGGGCCCCTTCCTGTTCTTCAACGCCGTGATCGACGCTGCCTCGTTCAGCACCGAGCTTGGCGATGGAAACTTTGACGGCCCCTCCGGTGGCGAGTTCGAGTACGCGGACTTCCCCTTCCTCGACGGTGCCTTCTCGCTGCTGCTCCGCCCCGATAACGGTGGCATGGGTTTCGATAGCGACTTCGGCCCCCGCTCGACGCAGGCTGATGCCGTCCTCGTTCCGGCTCCGGGCGTTCTTGCCCTCGCTGGCATGGGTCTGTTCGCTGCTGCTGGTCGCCGTCGCGGCTAAGCACTCTGTTTCTAATCCGCGACAACTTTCTGTCGCGGCCTCTTCGCTTGCACAGCACCAAGGCTGGGCGTCCTTAGGACGCCCAGCTTTGTCTTTTGGGCCTGTGCGCTACCTGTTCGTATGAGCGCGATATCCCGTTCGAATCGGGTTCAACCGAGAGCCGCAGCCTTTGCGTCCTGAGCGAAGGCGCTCGCGGCATCCGTTATGGACTGCGTCCAGCTGCCGTCATTAGCTGAATCGATTCCGGGGTAGATCACCGATCGACTGGCGGAGGGCATCAGTCCGGCGCTGCCGATCGAGCTTCGATCCGACCGGCTGAGCGGAGCGATGTCCGCCGCCGATGCACCCTGCGCCCCGATGCCAGGGGCCAGGAACATCGTGTCTGGCATCCGCTTACGGAGCGAGGCACACTCCTCTGCCTTCGTAGCGCCCACGACCGCCCCCACCGCCGAGATGCCGCGCTCACCCATCCAACGCGAGCCCAGCTCATTGAGCATCGTCGCCACGTGCTCAGCGACCGTATCCCCGCAGGCCAGCCGCTCGGCCTGAATCACGTTGCTGTCCGGGTTCGACGTTCGGCACAGCGCGAACACGACCAAGCCCGACTCAAGAAATGGCTCGACCGCACTCATTCCCAGGTACGGACTGACGGTTACCGCATCCGCGCCGAGCCTCGCTGCTGATCGCGCGTAGTGCTGGGCCGAGGTCGAGATATCACCTCGTTTGGCATCGAGCATCACGAACAGCCCGGCTTCGCGTGCAGCGTTGACGACCAGTTCCAATGCCGCCCATCCGGCTGAGCCGTAGCGCTCGAAGCACGCCGACTGTGGCTTCACCACCGGCACGACGCCCGCAACCGCCTCGATCACGCCCAGCGAGAACCGCTCAATGGCCTCGACTTCGCTCCCCTCCGTGCAAGCGTCGGGCAATCGCTCGAACACCGGGTCCAGGCCCACGCACGCGGGTGTACCCATCGCATCCATCCGCGCTACCAGCCGGTCCATTGCAGCCGCGGCCGGAGGGATCTTGGCGGCTTTCGGTGCTGAGCCAGAGGGGGTCGTGTTCATCGCTGCGAGCCTTTCGCGAGAGTTGGGCGTAGGGTACGCCGTGCGAGCTGATGCGCTCCAGCCAGAAGCAGTCGATGTGAAGCGCGAGCTCGGCGTGACGCTCCGCTGGGCCGACGGCTCAAGCTCGTTCTACCCGGTCGCGTACTTGCGCAGGAACTCCCCTTCTGCCGACCAGAAGCAGCTCCGCGAGCAGCTCGGGCGCAACCCGCTCACCGTGCTGCCATCGAGAGGCGGACCGGTTGGCTCGCCCCTGACCATCGTGGATGCCCAGATGGTTGGCACGTACGCCCTCAAGATCAGCTTCAGCGACGGGCACGACACCGGTATCTACTCTTGGGCGTACCTCCACGAGATCGACCCAAACGCAAGCGCGCGTTCATCGAGCGAGCCATCGCGAGATGACTGAACCGCCGCTCACGCTGACTAGCCCGCTGGAAGCTGTACCGGGCGTCGATCGCAAGCTGGCGTCCGCGCTATTCGCCCTGGGCATCAGCAACGTTGCCAAGCTCATCTGGCATCTTCCGTTCCGCCACGAGAAAGAACAGGGCGAGACAACGATCGCTCAGCTTGAGCCGCAGGCCATCGGAACCACCCGCGCCGAGGTGACGAGCTGCCGGCCCGTGAACTTCGGGCGCAAACGGTTCGAGGCCGTGCTCCATGATGGCACCGATCGGCTCGAACTCGTGTGGTTCAATCAGACGTACCTCGCCAAGCGGATCCATCCCGGCATGAGGCTGCTGGTGACGGGCAAGGTCAGCGACCGTGGATCGGCGGGCAACGCCCGCCCGCAGATGGTCAACCCGCGCTGGCAGGTACTGGGTGAAACCGAGCCTGACACGGCGCGCGCAGATCGGCTCAGGCCTGTCTATCCAGCGAGCGAGCGCGCCAAGAGCTGGCAGATCGCCAAGGCGGTCGAGTCGGCGTTGCCTTCGGCCCTGCCGCTCATCGAAGACCACCTGCCGGGCGACTATCGCCGGTCCCGAGAACTGCCCACGCTCGCCGAGGCGTACCGGATGCTCCATGCGCCGCAGGACGAGCAAGAGGTGCGTGAGGGCCGGCGCCGGCTCGCCTTCGACGAATTGCTGCTGCTCCAACTCGCGGTGTTCATGCGCCGAGCGGCGCGTGATGCGCACGAACGGGCCTTGCCGCTTGCGTGGAGCGAGCAGCTCGACCAGCGCATCCGCTCGCGGTTCCCCTTCGAACTCACGCCCAGCCAGGACCAGGTTGTGCGCACGATTGCCGACGATCTGCAACGCGATCGGCCCGCGAACCGGCTCGTCCAGGGCGATGTGGGCAGCGGCAAGACTGTCGTCGCGGCGTACGCCATGCTCCAGGCGGCCGCCAGCGGGCATCAATCCGTCATGCTCGCGCCGACCGAACTGCTCGCCGAGCAGCACGCCCAGTCGCTCACCAAGATGCTCGCGGGCTCCAAAGTCTCGATCGCGCTGCTCACCGGTTCCCTGGGTGAACCCGAGCGTGCGTCCATCGAACGCCGACTTGCTTCGGGCGAGATTGACATCGCTGTGGGCACGCACGCCGTGCTTACCGACCGTGTTCGTTTCGAGTCGCTCGCGGTGGCGGTGATCGATGAGCAGCACCGGTTCGGCGTCGAGCAACGCGCCAAGATCCGCGCCAAGTCTGCGGGTGCTGATTCGACTCTATGGCCCCATGTGCTCGTCATGACCGCCACTCCGATCCCGCGAACGCTCGCGATGACGGTGTTCGGCGACCTCGACGTGTGCGCGATTCAGGGCCTGCCTCCGGGGCGAGCTGGCGTGCGCACCATCCACGCCCACCCGCAGGACCGCGCCGATGTCTACGCGCAGGTGCGCGCGTGCGTCGAGCGCGGCGAACAGGCCTACGTCGTGGTGCCCGCCATCGACGCGGGACAGCAGGAACCAATGCTTATCGCCTCGACCAATCAGTCGACCGACGATGTTCCCCCGCCAAGGCCCATGCGCGATGTGAAGACCGTGGCCGAGGAACTTACCACGGGCTGGCTCGAGGGCGCGCGCATCGCGGTGCTTCACGGCAGGCTTAAGCGTGACTCTCGCGAACGCATCATGGACCGGTTTCGCAAGGGCAAGATCGACGTGCTGATCGCGACGACGGTTATCGAGGTCGGCGTCGATGTGCCCAACGCCACCGCGATGGTCGTCGAAGATGCCGACCGCTTTGGGCTTGCCCAACTTCACCAGCTGCGAGGCCGCATAGGCCGGGGCGACAAGCCTGGCGTGTGCCTGCTCGTGAGCGACCCGCCCACCGACACCGCCCGCGAGCGGATCGCCGCGATGACCCGCACCACCGACGGCTTCGAACTCGCGGAGCTCGACTTGCAGCTCCGTGGACCGGGCGATCTGTTCGACACCAAGCAGGACGGCGCCGCCCCGCTGCGGGTGGCGGACCTGTTCGCCGACCGCGAGCTGCTCGAACTCGCTCGGCGTGACGCGCAGAGGTGGATCGAGCGCTCGCCCAGACTGGGCAGCGCTGGGGAGGCGGTGCTGAGGAGGCGCGTCCTCAAGACCCACGGCGAGCGATTCCAGCTCGGCGACGTGGGTTAGGTCCTGGGCCCGGACCCGGCGAATACCATGCTTCCATGAGCACCAACGCCTCGATCGCGTCGGCCTTCGAGCACGCCGCCGCCCTGATGGAACTGCTGGGCGAGGACAAGTTCCGCATCAACGCGCACGCTCGCGTGGCCCGTGCGGTCAATGACCTCACCACCGATCTTGCGAGCATCGCGGGCGACCCAAAGGCGCTGACCGCGATCGAAGGCATCGGCGCCAAGACCGCGGCCAAGATCACTGAGCTTGTTCGCACGGGCAAAGTCGAGGAGTTCGATGAACTGGCAGCCCGCGTGCCCGCAGGCCTGCCCGCACTGCTGAACGTGCCGGGCCTTGGCCCAAAGACCGTGCGAAGGGCCTGGCAGGAGCTGGGCATCGAAGATGTGGCCGCTCTAAAGGCCGCGATGGATGACGGCTCTCTCGCGGGCCTGCCAAGGCTGGGGGCGAAAGCAGTCGAGAAGATCCGCAAGGGCCTCGACCAGCTCGAACGCTCAGCGGGCCGGCTGCCTCTGGGCATCGCGATGCCGATGGCCGAGGGCATCGTCGCGTTCCTAAGCACCCTCGACGGCGTCGAACGGGCTGCGTTTGCCGGCTCGCTGCGCAGGGGCAAGGACACCATCGGCGATCTGGACATTCTGGTCGTGGCAATGGACGCCGCAGCCGTACATGAGGCGTTCTGTGCGCACGAGGACGTGGCCAGCGTGATCGCGCGCGGCGAGAGCAAGTCGTCGGTGCTCATGAAACTGTCCGTGTCGCTCGGCCGATGGGGCCGAGCCCTCGGGAGTGATGCAGAGCCCGCTGTGCAGGTGGATCTGCGGGTCGTACCAGCGGAGTCGTGGGGCGCGGCGATGCAGTACTTCACGGGTTCCAAGGAGCACAACCTCAAGCTGCGCGAGCGGGCCGTCAAGCAGGGGCTCACGCTCAATGAGTACGGCTTGTTCAAGGATGACGGCGAGAATGGCCCGCCGCAATCAAGAGGTATCGAACCGGTCGCTTCGGAAAGCGAAGAAGACATCTACCGCGCGCTCAAGGTGGTGTTTCCCGAGCCCGAGTTGCGAGAAGATCGCGGCGAACTCTCAGCCAAGAAGCTCCCGGAGCTGATCCAGCTTGGTGATTTGAAAGCCGAACTGCACGGGCACACGACCGAGTCCGACGGCAAGCTCTCGCTCGATGAGCTGGTCGAGGGCGCGATCGCGCGAGGCTTCCACACGATCGCGGTGACCGATCACTCCAAGAGCTCGGCCCAGGCGGGCGGGCTCGATGAGAAGCGGCTGCGCGCGCAAGCCAAACAGATCGACGAAGCCCAAGAGCGGTTCGGCGATCGCATGCGCATCCTCAAGGGCTCGGAGGTGGACATCCTCGCCGACGGCTCGCTCGACTTTGACGACGACACGCTCGCCTCGCTGGATGTGGTGGTGGCGAGCCCGCACACAGCGCTGTCGCAAGAACCCGCGGCGGCGACCAAGCGGCTGCTGAGGGCGATCGAGCACCCGATGGTGCACATTCTGGGCCACCCGACGGGCCGACTCATCAACGCGCGCGGCGGGCTGGAGCCGGCGATGGACGAGCTGTTCGCGGCGGCCAAGGAGCACAGCGTGGCGCTCGAGATCAACGCGCACTGGATGCGGCTCGACCTGAGAGACACGCACGTGCGCGCAGCGGTCGAGGCGGGCTGCCTGCTGGCGATCGACTGCGATGTGCATTCGCTGGGCGACTTCGACAACGCCCGCTACGGGGTGCTGACGGGCCGGCGTGGATGGCTGACGGCCGAGCAGTGCGTGAACTGCTGGCCCGCGGATCGGCAGAGCGACTGGCTCAAGAGCAAGCGGTGAGGCGGCTCGAACCGCCCTTGAACTGATTCCACGCCTGTCTTGATTGACACTGAGACTCAGTCGCAATAACAATCTACCATGCCGACCAACCCCCGCCGAGGCTTCACGCTGATCGAACTGCTTGTGGTCATCGCGATCATCGCGCTGCTGATCGGCATTCTGCTGCCCTCACTCGGCAAGGCGAGGGACGCCGCCCGGGCGGTCAAAGACCAGGCCAATCTGCGGTCGCTCGGTCAGGCGCTCGCGCTGTACTCGAACGACCACGACAGCTTCCCGGCCCTTCGGCTGCCGAGCGGAGAGGTCCACCAGAGCACGGGTCGGCCCCGAGCCCGGTGGCACTTTGCGATGGGTGACTACGTGGGCCAGCCGTTCGTGCCCAAGGAGGTTGGCGAGCTCGGCGAGTTTACCGGCGTAGGGGGCACGCTCAGCGACGACATGCGGCGGATCGACAACGAGGTCTTCATGGACCCCAGCCACACGCTGGAGGACTTTCGCTCGAAGAAGTCGGGCGACATCATGGCGCTGCGCAACGGGAGCTACGGGTACAACTACCACTACCTGGGCAACTCCCGAGGTGAAGGCCCGGGCGGCTCGGCGGCCAACTACCCGGTGCGCGCATCAAGGATCGGTCACACCTCTCGCACCATCGCGTTCGCCGACAGCAACGGCAATCAGTTCCTGACCCGGACCGAGGGACTTCGCGAGCACGCCTACACGATGGACCCGCCGCGATTGGACACCGAGCACAACGGGGCGGTGACGTTCGCTGAGGACTCGGGCAAGTCGCCCGCCTCGGCACGCCACGGCGGCAAGGTCAACGTCGGCTGGCTCGACGGGCACGGCAGCTCGGAGACGCTCGAAGACCTCGGCTATGTGGTCGAGGACCGGGCGCTGAACCAGGTCGAACACAATGCGGGAGACAACGGGCTGTGGAACGGCAAGGGGCACGACCCGGAGCGGACGGGGCGCTGACACGTACGCCTATAGGTTGCTCGCGAGGATCACAGTCAAGACCAAGGTCACGACTATGCCCCCGATGATGGCGAGCCCTAAGACAGCAAACATGGCGCATCCGGAGTTAAACCACTTGGTCTCAGATACTTGGTGGCAGTTGAAAAGAAGTTGCGAGCAGCCGCACTCGGGGCACTCAGTCTGGCTTCGGCTTATGACGAGCCCATCGAGCGGGTAGCGGCACTGCTCGCAAAGCAGGGGCATCGTCGCTGGCTGCAGGAACCTCGCGTGGCCCTTTGCCTCGGCGAGACTCGGAGAGTGCGCCCATACCTCCAGCGGCATCCGCCGAGCGATGGCCTCGGCCTGCACGACCGATGTCGCCGAAACAATGAGTGTGTGCCATGGCTCATCGGTGCCAACCGGGCGGACGAGCAGGGTCCAACGATGCATGGGCTCTTCGTGCGATGCCATCGTGGGTTGTTCGCTTTAGCGGGGCCGTGGGTTCGATCAGAAGATGGCCAATGCGATCAGTGCGACCGTCAGCAGCCCGACTAACGCGAAGCAGATCACCACTGCTTGCAAGCAGCCTTTGGCGATTGCCGACTCGGGCAATGGGTCTGTGCTTCTTGGCGGGCCAGTAAAGAGCAACTGAAACTGCCCGCACTCGGTGCAGGTCACGCCGCGTGCCTCAAGCGAAAGTCCTTCGAGCAGGTAACCGCAGTAAGTGCAGTACAGGTCGGCGCTCTTCAACCCGCCCCGACCGGCTCCGTCGTTATGCCCCGCATGGCGGACCGACTCTTCGAGCACCGTCATGCCCTGGCGACGGGCGATTGCTGCGGCCTGTACCGCCGACGTTGCCTCGATTTCGATGGTGTCCCAGCCGACCTGGTCAGGAGACGGCCGGGCAATCATCGTCCACTTTGGCAGGGGTGATGGTTCATTGCTCACAGGTGATTATTCGCAACGGCCAAGGGCTGGGTTCAGGTGTTGGCGGGCTGGCCCAGCCCCCTACACTCTGCTCCCATGTTCGACCGACTCAGCGATGGTTTCAACTCCGTTTTCCGCAATCTCAGCGGCAAGGGCAAGATCACCGAGACCAACGTCCGCGAGGCGATGGACGAGGTCCGCTCGGCCCTGCTCGAGGCCGACGTCCACTACGAGGTGGTGCAGCAGTTCTGCGAGGACGTGCTGAACGACGCGGTCGGCCAGAGGGTCACCGAGAGCCTCAAGCCCGGCCAGGAAATGATCGGGATCGTGCACGAGCGGCTGGTCGGGCTGCTCGGCGGAGCGGACACGAGCGCGGACGACTCTGCTGCGCTCGCCGCGGCGGGTGTCAAGACCGCGCCCAAGCAAGCGGGCACGCCCGAGGCGATTCTCCGCGTCACCCCGGGGCCGACGGTCGTGATGATGTGCGGCCTGCAGGGCAGCGGCAAGACAACCACCTGCGGCAAGCTCGCAGCGCACCTCGCCAAGCAGGGCCGAAGCGTCAAGCTGTGCGCGGCGGACTTGCAGCGGCCCGCTGCGGTCGAGCAGCTCGAAACCGTCGCCAAGGGCGCTGCAGAGTTTGCCAAGGACAAGGCTTCGATCACCTTCTACGGGGAACCCGAACAGTGCGCCGAGTACGGCAAGGCGGTGGGCGTAGCCGTCGATGTCTGCAAGCGAGCGCTCAAGGCCGCACAGTCCGACCGCACGGACGTGCTGATCCTGGATACCGCGGGCCGCCTGCACATCAACGACGAGCTGATGGGCGAGTTGCAGCGGATCAATAAGTCGCTCTCGCCGCACCACATCTTTCTTGTGACCGATGCGATGACGGGCCAGGACGCGGTGAACTCTGCGCGGGAGTTCCACGAGCGGCTGAGCGTTGACGGGATCATCCTCACCAAGTTTGATAGCGACACCCGCGGCGGGGCGGCGCTGAGCGTTAAGACGATCACGGGCGCACCGATCAAGTTCGTGGGCATCGGCGAGAAAGTCGACGCGATCGAGCCGTTCCACGCCGAGCGGATGGCCGGGCGGATCCTGGGCATGGGCGACGTTCTGAGCCTTGTAGAGAAGGCGCAGGCGGAGGTCAGCGAGGAAGAGGCCGAGGCGCTGCAAGCGAAGATGGCCAAGGGCGAGCTTGGGATGGACGACTTTCTCAAGCAGATGAAGATGATGCGCCGCATGGGCCCGCTCAAGCAGATCATGGGCATGCTGCCCGGCGCGGGGCAACTGCTCAAAGACGTTGATGTGGACGACAAGCAGTTCGACCGCGTCGAAGCGCAGATCCACTCGATGACCCAAGCCGAGCGGACGAAGCCCTCGCTGATCGACTCGGGCCGGAGGCGGCGCATCGCCGCGGGCTCGGGCATGCAGCAGCACGAGGTTGGCCAGCTCGTCAAGCAGTTTGATGCGATCAACAAGCTGACCAAGCAGCTCGGCGGCATGGGCTCGGGCGACCAGATGGCTGCGGCCAAACAGATGGCTCGTGCGAGCATGGGCGGCAAGATGAAGAAGGGCACCCGCGCAGGCGGGGGCGGCTTCAAGAAGAAGCGGCGGTGAGCATCACAAGAGGGCCAGCAGCAAGCGAGCCAGCACATAGACCGTCGCGAGCACCAATAGCCCAAACGTTGCGTAGAGCAGCTGGGCTGGGCTCTTGGGAATCCAAAGATCGAATCGGTGAGCACGGGTTCGGTTTGTGGCTGTTTGCACAACTTGGGGAAAGCCGCATTCGGGGCATTCAACGATTGAGTTCGTGACAATGATGTCGTTGAGTGTGTAGTCGCAGGCTTCGCAATTGAGCGGCTCGAACGAGGCCATCAACAAGTGCGGGTTCGAGGGCTCGCTCTCGTCGGCGAGTGTGACTGAGTCCTGGCTGACTTCTAGGCCGTAACGGCGGGCAGTCGCGATTGCGTGGATCTCCGACAACGCATGGATGCAGAGTGGCTGAAAGGGTGCGCCGGTGCGTGCGGGCCGGACTTCTAAGTGCCACCGGCGTGTCAAATCAAGACACCGCTAACTGCTCGCGTGCGTCGCTGACGCTCTCGTCGAGCTCGAAGAACTCGTCGAGGTGGCAGACGGTCACGACCTTGCGGACTTGCTCGCAGGCGGCGGCGATGCGGATTCGACCGTCACCACTCGCGAGTTCTCGGCGGAGCATGATGAGTTCGGCCAATCCCCGGGACGAGATGAGTTTGAGGCCGCTGGCGTCGATGATGACCCCGGCGCGCGCACGCTGCGCCTCGGGGAGGTCGAGCAATGCGGCGATCTCGGGCCGCTCGCGCAGGCCCGTGAGGTCCTGGCTGGTTGCAACCACGACCACGACCGCCGGTTCTGAACTGGGTGGCTGGCTCACGGGGCCAGCATAGCCGGAGCTGGACGGCGCGTGCGCTGGCTGGCCGATGGCTCGACCGTCTATGGACCACCGGCCAGGGAGCTTACTGATGACTGGAACAATGAGCTTGTGTGTCTCGATCATTGCTGGCATGTTGGGAAGCGCGGGCGTGAGCTTGCCTCAGGCGGCCCTCGGCGAGGGAACGGGTCCTGATCTCTCGACCATCGATGCCGCCATCGAGGGCCTGTACGCCTCGATTTCCGGACCCAAGGGGCAGGAGCGGGACTGGGAAATGTACGACGCGGTGTTCACCGATACAGCCCGGATGGGCGCGGTCGTGGGCGCAGCCGACGGCGAGAGCCAGCTCATCGAGATGACACCCGCTGAATACAAGGCTCAGTCGGGGCCGTTCCTCGTCACGGCGGGATTTACCGAAAGAGAGACGCACCGCGTGCTCGAGGTCTACGGCACCGTGGCACACGCCTGGAGCAGTTACCACGGCACGTTTGTCCGCCAGAACGGCGACGCGGGTGAAGTAACGGGCATCAACTCGATCCAGCTCATCAAGCAGGGCGGGCAGTGGCGGGTCACGAGCATCCAGTGGGAGTCGACCGACACCGCTGGCCCAATCCCGGCGAAGTACCTGGACTGAGCGCACCTGTCTCGGCGCCGAGGCTCGGACAACTGAACTCTCGGTTCGGCCCGGTGCGAGCGGAGCGCGCCGGGCCAACCTATTGCGCTCTACCCACGCTTGATGGGTAGGAAGTCCGCTTCTTCGCCCTCGGCCCATGCCTTGAACCGGGGCCAGAAGAGCTCACGCAGTGCGATCTTAAGGCACGCCGCAAGCGGGATCGCGATGAGCAGGCCGTAGAACCCGAAGAGGATGCCGCCCGCGAGCGACGCGAACAGAATCGTCGGCGTGTCGAGGTTGGTGCTCTTGCCCTGGATTCTTGGCGTTAGGAAGTAGTCGTCGGCGGCCTGGCCTAGCTGGTACACAACGAGCGGCGCGATAACGATCCACCACCACGCGCCGCGGAAGCCGTCGGCCGGGTCGAGCCACATCGCGATGATTGTCGCGGGTATGCCGATGATCGCGAGGTACGGCACGATCGACAGCAGCCCGATCGCCAAGCCGAACAGGATGGCTGCAGGCGTGCCAATGATCCAATAGAGGATCGAGAAGATGATGGCCTGGATGAACGCGATGGTGAGCCTGCCGCGCACGAAGCCGGCGACGACCTGATCGAACTGGCCGATGAGGCGGTGGGCGAGCTCGCGTTGGTCATCGGGGATGAGCTTGTCACCGAACCCGATGACCGCCGACCACTTCGTGCTCACGAAGAAGAAGAAGAACGCGGTCAGGAACGCGCCAAAGCCGAGCATGCCAACGCCCGTGATCGCGTTGATGGTCGCAGACAGCGCATCGCGGCTGGTTTGAAAGATGCTCGTGGAGATTGCGTCCGCGTTGGCACGCACCCAGCCGAGCACCCGGGCCGAGAGCGTGGTGCGATGCGATGAGCCGATCGCGTCTGTCGACGGCTGGTCGTCCGTAGAAGCGTCGGTGGGTTCTGGCTGGTCGTCGCTGGGCTCGCGCTGTTCGGGAGCGTTGCCCTTGAGATCAAACTCGCGCTTGATCTGTTCGGTGACCCACTTCCACTGGTTGGGCACGCGTTCGGCGGCGGCCTCGTCCTCCGGGTTCTGGATCGCGACGTACACCAGCTCGATGTCGCTACGCACCTTGCCAACAGACTCGGCGCCCTGCTTGATGCCGAACGCAAGCGCCAGCACCACCGGCACGACGACGACCAGACCCGCAGCGACGATCAGCCCGCCGGCGGCGGTCGATCGGTTGATGCGCTCGGAGCGCGTGAGCAGCCCGATCACCGGCTCCAGCAGGTACGCCAGCAGGATCGCCAGCAGCAGCGGCACGGTCACCAGGCTCAGAGCCGAGCCGAGCCAGAAGACGCCCACGATGAGCAGCACGACCAGCACATCGCGGACTGGCTGGATCTGCCAGAGGTGCAGATCGCGCCACAGCTTGCGTGGTCCACTCGGATCGGTGGCTGCGTCGTCGTTTGGCTTGGTTGTGGAGAGGTCGGTCATGGCGCCGCAAGGATACCGCGAGCATCAGTTCGGCGGGCTCGGCGAAAGCGGCGTAGTCGGCTCAGGAGGCTTGCAGCGTCTCGAACGCCTCGCCGAAGTCGTAGACATCGACAAAGTCGTCCATCGAGTCCTCATCGGTTTTGCGCATGAGGCCCACATCGATCATCGCGAAGACGATCTTGCCGAAGTCCGCAGTGCCGATGACCCCCCACCGTCTGAGCACGGTTAGCGCGAGCTTGCCGTACTGCTCGATGGCGTAGTCCCGCAGGCCAAGGCAGAGCTGCTGACCGTCAACGTGGTTGGACTCGTCGGCCGCAGCCTCGCTGTTGCCGTCGATGCCGTGGAGCATGGTCACCGTGTGGTTGAGCCCCTCACGCACGAACTGGAACGCCTCGGGCGGAAAGCTGCCGCCCGAACGCTCTTGCATGGTCTTCCAGTTGACGGGCTTGGGCTGACTCACGGAGCTTCCTTCCTATCGGCCTACGGGGCTGGCGGACCAACGCCGGAGGCCTGCATGGTATTCGGCTCAACCCCCCTCGAGGATGCAGTTCTGGGCAGCCCGGCCCACAAGGAATCCAGCATTTGCACAGTTACAACCCCCGCTCAGCCCTTTTTGCTTACGTGGGGATTGCCTGCCTCGTACCACCTCAGCGGGGCCTGGGTCCACTCGCCGCAGTCGCCGATACCCACCCGAGTCGAGACCACTATCTCGCCACTCGGCTTGCCGGGCTCGAGCCAGAGCGTCTCGCCCGCGCTCAGGTCGTGGCCGTTGAGGTCACGGTCGAGTGCCATCGCCTGGCAGAGCTTGCCCGGCCCGCTGCACAGGTCGCGGTCTTTGAACGGCTTCTTGAGGGTTCGGCCAGCGGTGCGGAATGCGTGCATGCGGCCAAGGCCCTCGATCGGTTCGAGCGCACGAATGAGCACCGCTTGCGGGTCGTCCTTGCCCGCGCAGACCACGTTCATGCAGTGGTGCATGCCGTAGGTGAAGTAGAGGTACGCCGTGCCCGCCGCCGCGTACATCTGCTCGGTCTTGGGCGTGCGCCGGCCGCCCCGCGCATGGGAGGCGAGGTCATCGACGCCCATGTACGCCTCGGTCTCGACGATTCGGCCGCTCAGCCGAGTGCCGCCTGGCAGCACACGTACCAGCACGCAGCCGAGGAGGTACTGAGCGGCCTCATCGGCGGGCCTAGCAAGCGATCGGCGGGAGAGGCAGGAAATCATGCTTTCCCCAGCATACCCGAGCCCAACAGATAGAATGACATGGATGCCAATCCCGAGGCCCGCGAACGGAGGTGGTGGATGTCCATGATCGTCTTCAACCGAGTGTGTTACACGCTGTGCGCCGTGAGCATCTGCGGAGCCGCGGCCACCAGCATGGCGATGGTCTGGATCACGGAAGACCACGACTCACTCTGGCGTGTGCTCTTGAGCTTCCTGATCTTGTTCCTCGCAGGAGCTGCGATGCTCTCAATCAACATCACGATCATGCGGCGCGGCAACTGCAAGTAACGCCTCACGCATACGCGTGCAAGCCCGGCAGCAACAGGTTCACGCCGAAGTAGGTCCAGAGCATCACGACAAAGCCGAGCACGCTCAGCCACGCGGTGACGACTGACTTGCGCGTGCCGCCTATGACCTGCCGAACGTGGATGACGATCAGGTAGATGATCCACGTGAGCAGGGCCCAGGTCTCTTTGGGGTCGAACGCCCACCACCGGCCCCATGAGTGGTCGGCCCACCACGCGCCCAGCAGGATGCCCACGGCGAGCGTCCAGAACGCGAGTTGGAGCACCGTCATCTGCGCCTTGTCGAGGTCGGCGAG
The DNA here is from genome assembly GCA_029260395.1 of Phycisphaerales bacterium. Lineage (GTDB taxonomy): Bacteria > Planctomycetota > Phycisphaerae > Phycisphaerales > UBA1924 > OFTM382. The sequence goes on from JAJDDJ010000001.1 coordinate 172,172, forward strand.
CAGCTTGGCCTTGGACGGCGCGGGGCTAGCGCTCGCATCGAGCGCCGTGCCGGTCGGGGCCTTCTTGGCGACGAAATGCGTGCCGAGCAGGAACAGGCTGATGATGAACCCGAGCGTGATCAGCCCGTAGCTCGTGAGCACGGTGGTCACGTGGTACTTGAGCAGCACGGAGGTGTTGAGGATCGCGGCCTCTCGCTCGATGTGAACGCCCGGGATGCCCGTCTGCGTGGCGGCGGTGAGAATGAGAAAGCCCGTTGCGGCAGCGGCGGCGCCAAAGAGCCACTGCTTGCGTGCAATCATCAAGCCGGTGCCGACAAGCGACGCGAACAGCGACACGCCGGTCATGGATTCGAACTGGTTCTGGATCGCGAAGCGCTCAGCGATGATGCAGCGCATCGTAAAGCCGAAGGCATGCAACGCGATCGCGACCACCAGCAGCGAGATGCCGACCGTGACCAGCCAGCCGCGACCTGTAGCGAACGCCAGCACGAGCGCGACCGCTGAAACGAAGTAGACCCACATGCCCCAGTCGAACGCGCGGGTGCGGTTGTAGGTGTACTCGAGTTGCGCGCGCGTCGAGGGATAGAGCTCGGCGTTGATCGCTGGCAACGCCTCGGCGAGGCGAGCGATCGCGGCGTTGGCTGCGCCGGCATCAAGCGAACGCCAGGCCTTTCCCAGGTCGAGAGCCGCGGCCTTGGCCTCGGTGCTCGTCTGAAGCAGCGCTAGATCAACGCCGGGCAGCGAATCGCCTTCGCTGATGTGGTGCCAGCGGTCGGCCTTGGAGACGGGCGCGATGAACAGCATGTTGTCGCCGCTCTTCTCCCACAGCGCGATTCCCGCGCGGAGGCCGTCGAACCCCTCGCGGTACGCGGGGTCGAACATGGTGGACTCATTGATCTCGGGGCCGAAGCGCTCGGCCATCATCGGGCTGATGCGCGTCAGCGCGTTCCAGCGCTTGACCTGCAGCTCATCGCCCGGGAAGGCGGCTTCGAGGAACGCCTCTCGCAGCGGCAGAAAGTTGATGTGCAGCAGCGGCTTGTCGAGGTAGAACACCGGATCGATCGTCAGGTCGAGCAGCGTGAAGACTGGATCAAACCTGACCTTGGTCGGCTTGCCGTCGATCTCAGGCATGAGCGTCAGCGAATGGCGGCCGGTGATCGCGGTGACGGTTTCCAGCGCGAGCGTGTCAAGGATCTTGACCCGGCCGTTGTGGAAGATCGCAAGCCCTTTGAGCGGCCCAAGGTCAACCGATTCTGCGAAGACGAGCTTCTGCTGAATACTCGCCCGACTGGCCATGTTGAAGCTGGGCTCACCGAACGGCGCTGGCAGGTCGTCGGCGGCGAGCGAGACCGCTTGCGACTCGGGGTGGGTGTTGCCCGCCGGGCCGTCCTGCGCGCGCGCCGCGGGAACGAGCACGAGCCACGCCGCGATGACGGCCACAAGCAGCACGATCGGGTTGCGGATGAACATGGTGGGTTCCTGTGGTGGATTGCGTGGAGCAAGACTCATCCGGCTTGGGCCTGTGCCGCAAGCTTGGATTTGCGGCGCTTGAGTAGCATCGGCTTGACGTAGAACGCCCACGGCGTTCCCAGCGCGATGAGCACGCCGCCGAGTGCGATGATGGTGATGCCCGGGTTGTTGCCCACACCCAGAATGGTGAACAAGACGTACGGCTTCTCGATGGCCGACCCGGGCCTGCCGATCTGGGCCTCGGACTCGCGCCACGTGGTCGCGTCCCAGCCGGCCTGCGAGAGCTTGAGTTGGCTCGGGCTCAGGCCCAGCACCAGCCGGCGGAAGAAATCGACGATCTCCGGTGCCTCGGTGTGCTCGCGGTGGGGCGCGCGCAGCGGGCTGTTGAGGCTCACTTCTGCGGTGAAGGGCTCGAGGTCGGGGTCTATGGGCATGATGCGCACCACCGAACGGAAGTCGCGTGGCGGCCCGCCGTGCTCGTACGGGATCATCTCGAAGTCTTCGAGCCCGAGCGAGAACCCGGAGAGCGGGTGCTGACGTCGGCCGAACGCGAGCTTGATGCTGCGCTTGGTGCTGCCCGGGATCTCAACCGTGCGCACTTTCTCAAGCTCGCTGCCAAGGTACCGGGTGAATGGCAGCCAGACGACGGTCGACCACCGCCCGGGAGTTGGGTCGGTCGCAGGGCGGTCAGCGGAGACCTCAACCGCGAGAAAGGCGTTGTCGTGCGTGCCGATGAAGCGCCCGATGCGTTCGAGTTCGGGCGTTGGTACGGGTCGATCAAATGTGGCCGCGTGCGACCATCGCTCACCGATGGCGACCGACATCACGGGCGGCTTGGGCGCGCCGTCGGGCAGCGCTCGCTCGCTCTCAAAGCCGGCGAAAATGTCGTCGAGGCGCGCCTCAGCAGGCAGGTCCAGCATCGTGCGCACGCGGCCGTCGGGCAGGCGGACGATGGCGCGAACGGTGTCGTCGGCGGGGTTCTCATCGAGGTATATCTGCAACCTGTCCGCGTCGATGTACGAGATCAGAATCGATGGGTCCGCGTCTCGGCGGTTGGGCCGGCCGTCCTCGGCTACGGACAAGATGTCCTGATCGATCGCTGGGAACCGGTGGTAGGCGTAGCGCGTGAACGCCTCACCATCGGGTGGCACGACTCTGATCAGCGCCACACTGCTCGTCGCGCCCTGGTAGCCCTCGGTGATGATCGGGAAGGGCGGCTGCGCAAGCAGGCTCTCGACGGTGAGCGTGTAGCCCGCGACCTCGTGGGTCGCGCCCTCGCGTGCGGGCAAAACGGTTCGCACGCCCGCTTGGGGTACTTCGACGACGATGCCGTGGTTGGCTGCATCGGGGATGACTTCGCTAAGGGCGCTGAATCGCCGGTTACTCATGCCCCGGGTGAGTTCGACCCCGATGAGGTCGGATTCGCTCACGCGGTGCGCTGGTTTGCCGGGCAGCAGAATGAACGAGAAGTCGGGCTGGCTCTGGTCGCCGATGGTCAGGTACACGATCCGCAACGGGTTGAGGTCGGCTGGCGAAGCAAACAACGGCGGCTCGGCCTGCACCCAGTCCTGCTTACTCTGGGCGTAGGTCGCATAGCCCACGAGGCGCATGCGGATGTCCGCGTCGACCATGCCGAGGGTTGAGTCGGGAACAACAAGATTGATCGTGCGGTCGGTGTTTCGCTGGGCCTGTGTGAGCAGGGGTCTGCGCGCTAGATCGAGCGCTGATTGGCTTTGTGGCTCGCCTCCAATTGGGGGCAGCATGTCGAGCGAGACATCGTTGTAGCGCGGCACTTTGGTGATAGGCCGCTGCTCCCAGCTGCGGAACTGCTGAACGTAAAGCGTGAGGTAGGTGTTGTCGTAAAAAGTGGTGGCCATCGGTCCGGGCTGGAGTTGGCCGGTGGCCGAGGGCGAGGCATGCAGCAACACGTCGCCCTCTTTCTTAAGGCCCTGGTAGTACACGCTGCCCAGGGCGAGCAGGACGATGCCGGTGTGGACGGTGAGCACGCCGAGGTTGAGGAAGTTGAACTCGATTCGGCGGAGCGTGGCGGTGACCATGTTGACGACGAACAGCCCGAGGATGAGCTGCATGGGCCACGCCGAGTAGAACTCGAGCTCGGTCAGCTCGACGGATGGAAGCCTGCGAATCGTCACCGAGGCGTAGTCGGCGGCGAGTGCATCGAACAGCCGCCATGTGGCGCCCTCGTGGGCGAGCGGGCTGAGCTTGGCCCAGGTGGCGAACCACGCGAGCCCACCCACTGCGAGCGCGGAGAGCCAGGCCGCGGCGGGCTTCTTGCTAAGCGCGCGCACCACCGTGCCTACGACAAGCGCGGGCACCAAGACGACCGCCAGCGCGTTGACCCATTGCAAGCCTTGCACGAGAAGGCCGAGCGGGATGCTGGCCAGGATGCTGTAGACGCAGACCAGCGAGAGCAGGATGACCGCGAGGGTGATCGAGCTGAAGGCGCGCAGCAGGAACTTGATGGGCCCGGCCCAAGCTGGAAAGTGCTTGTCATCCCAGGCGAGCGATCGCCGCCACTTTGCGCTCATGAGCCTGCCTGACCGGCCTCGACCCCTTGAAATCGACAGCCAGAATTCTTGTGAAACAAGACAATCACCCGTTCAGCAGGAGCGTAGGTGGCTCAAGGCCTCCGAACACGCCGAGCGGACCGGGTTTCGGCCCGACGCGAACGATTCCCAGACCTGCTGGCGAGGTGCCCGGCGCGAGGGTGTACTGATTCGGGTCGAGTCCCAAGGCGTGCGCACCGGAGGTCGTGATGGCAGCCAACGCCTCGGCTACGGGCAGGCCGTCTCGCTCGACGAGTCGGCGGGCATCGTGCCACGGAGTGATGCCCATCGCTGCCTGCTCGGGCGGGAGGTTGATGATGGAATCGGTGCCCAGCGCGACGGGTACGCCTGCAGCGATGAGTTCGCGGTAGCCGTGCGACCCGAGGGCAGTGGACGCCCCGAAGTACTCGCTGGCGCGCGGGCAATAGACGACGCCGGTGCCGGTGTCGCGGAGGCGCGCGATGAGCCTGTCGCGGTCGGCTGGCTTGCCCAGATCGTTGATGTGGACCGCGAGCAGAGGCTGGGCCGGGACCCGGTGGGATGAGCCCACGTCTGACCATGCGTCCAGCGTGTGGTCGATGGGGTGGAGGCCCTGACCCACTACGGCGTTCAGGTCGTCATGCCACATGCCCCACGCCTCGAGCATGTCGCGCTGTGGGCCTTGGGCGCTGGATATGAATCGGCGTTCTTCGATGGACTCAGCGAGGTGCGTGCAGACTTGCAGACCCAGCCGGGCCGAGAGCTCGCGGGCAACGCGGTAGGCAGCGGGCCCCACGCTGTAGGGCGCGTGGGGCGAAATCCCTAGCGACGCAAGGGAATCAGTGGGCCATCGCTCGTTGAGCGACTCGATGAAGGTGGTGAACCTGGCGATGCTTTCAGCCTCGCGCGGGCCGATGGCGAAGAACTCAGTGAACGAAGTGCCCCGCAGGCCGGAGGCTGCGAATGCGAGCGGAGCAGCATCGCAGAGCCCGGTCGGCGGGCAGCCGGCGATGTCCCCCACCGCGACCACGCCGCCAGCGAGCGAGAGGGCTGCACCCGTGCGCACAGCGGCTGCGATGTCCTCGGGCGAGGTCTTTCGACCCGCCATCACGTCCTTGAGCCAGTCGGCGAACGGAGCCAGAGGGTCAAAGAGCTTCGGCCCAACAGCCGTCAGGTCGAGATGGGTGTGGGCGTTGACGAGCCCGGGCACGAGCGCGAAGCCGGGCAGCGCGAGGCGGTGGGCGTGCGTTGTGGACGGGTGGGCGTCAAGCTCGCTGAGCGGGGCGGAGGCAAGCACCCTGAAGCTGGCGTTGAGCGGCTTGGGCCCAAGCTGGCTGAGATCGACGGCTGATGCAAACTCCAGCAGAATCGAGGCCGGAGCAGCATCGGCGTTGAGCCCGGCGGCATCGATCCGGAGCAGGACGCGGCTTGAGGCGGTAACCGGCGGGGTGGGTGCGTGGATTCCGCGCGTCGAGTTGTTGGGGCTTGGCTGATTCATGCGGAGAACGCCGGGGTTCCGATGACCTTGAGCGTTGGGCGACGATAGGATCCGTTCTTATCGGGGCTTGTGCCCGGCACGAACAAACTGGTGACGCAATGACCTGGGCGGCACGCCGCCCGCAAGTAAGGAGAGCCTTCGATGCTCAAGCGATCGACACGCGGCGTGGTGCTGGCAGCAGGACTGTTGGTCGGACTCGGAGGCCTTGGCGGCTGCTCGACGACGGCTGAGAACAGCCGGCTGGGTGACTCCAACAAGGTGCTGACGGCTCGCAACCAGGAGTTGCAGGCGGCGCTCGACGACTGCAGGCGCACCAACGCGGCCATGTCGGGCAGCGGCGACTCGCGTTCGGCGACGATCACGACGCTGCAGACCCGCAACGGCGAGTTGCAGCGGCTGGTGGACGCGCAGGCCGCGACCATCGCCGAGTTCGAGGGCCGGATCGCGGGGCTTGGTTTCAGCCCGCTTGATGCGACCACGGACCGCAGGCTCCAGCAGCTCGCAGCGCAGAACCCGAACCTTGTGACGTACGACTCGCAGCGCGGCATGCTGCGGTTCTCGAGCGACCTGACGTTCGACTCGGGCTCGGACGTGGTCAAGCCGTCGGCCCAGCAGAGCCTTGCGGCGCTGGCGAGCGTGCTCAAGAGCGGCGAGGCCTCGGGCTATGAGCTGATCGTCGTCGGGCACACCGACAACCAGCGGGTTAGCTCGGGCACGGCCCAGCGTCACCCGACCAACATGCACCTCTCGGCGCACAGGGCGATCTCGGTCCGCAACGCGCTGGTGGGCATGGGCGTGCAGGCAGCGAAGATCCAGGCAGCGGGCTGGGGCGAGTTCAGGCCAGCTGTTGCCAATAACGCTGGCGGCGGCACAGCACAGAACCGCAGGGTTGAGATCTTCTTGGTCGCTGACACGGGCAGCGGGAACGCCCCGGCAGCGGCGGGTGGCAGCGGCGGCATGGTTGATGTCAACCGCGCGACCCCGAGCCGACAGCCCGACCCGACGAAGTAAGAACTCGATCCCAGCCATGGCCATCAACCGAGCCCGGACCCTCAGTGGGTCCGGGTTTTGCTTGTCTCGCGGGTGCGGACTCGATCACTCTGGGCGTAGACCGGTCAATGAGTCCATGAGCTACAACGCGTGCTGTGAGGTCAATTCGATGGCTTGGTCGCGAGTCTGCGGTCTACTTCTTCGCGCGTGGGCATGAACGCTACGACGACGCAGGCAGTAGCGAGAATGAAAGCCACGATCGCAGCGGCGAAAGGCCAGCCGACGCTGCGCAGCGCCGAGTCGATAATGCGGATCTTGGGCGTGCTGCCGGTGGGCATGACGTAGAGCGCCGCGTCGTACTGCCAGGTGTCGGGCTGAAGCGTGGCGACGCCGGCGACCTCGGTGGGCGGGGCTTCGTCGTAAGGTCGGCCCTGCGGGTAGGCGAACCGCTCGGCGTTGATCGTGCCGTCGGGCATGAGCTCGTGGATGGCGAACGTCCAGTCGCGTTTCCAAACCCGGCCCCATGTCTCGGCATCGACACCCTGGCGAGGGATGCGCGCGACGATGCAGAGCCGGTCGGGTATCTCGCCCGATTCGATGCCGGAGACGAACTGCTCTGGCGTCTTGCCGGTGATGGGCGCGAAGCGCATGACGCGGAGCCAGTCCTCGTACTCGACGAGGCCCGGAAAGCTGTCGGTGTGCGCACGGCGCTGGAACGGCACGAGCAGGTCGAACGACTCATCGCCGTAGGTAACGCTCACGCTGCCAAGCGGCTTGGCATCGGTCGCGGGCTTACCGATGATGTCGACGCGCTGGCCCGCGAACTCGAAGGCGGGCTCGGTGACGGGGGAGAAGACGTAGATCGTCCGGCCGTGATCGCGTTGGTGGTCGCCGAGTCGCTTGGCGACAAGGCCCGTGATACCTACACCGATCAAGGCGAGGACGATCGCGGCGGCGAAGAACTGGGTCCGCTTAGTGCGGGTTGGCTGCGGGCTGGTCATTTGCAGGTTCAGCGTGTTCTGGATCGGCATGTTCGGGATCGGCGGCGTGGCTGACGTCGCCGTGTTCGGCGGGAATGAACAGACCCGGTGTCAGGCCGGTACGGCGGATGTGTTGATTGGCGGTCGAGAGCGTGGCGTGGTGCTCTTCGTGGCCCTCGTGGAAGTGGAGTTCCCAAATGTGCTCGGCGCCTTCACGCGACAGTGGGCCGGGATGGTCTGGGCTGCCCTCGGCCATGAGTCGCTCGATCTCTCGCTCGCGGGCACTGGCGGTGATGGGCCCCTGGAACGAGGCGCCGCTAGGGAGCGTGATGCCCACGCCCGTGCCGCCCGCGACGATGGAGTGCGCCTTGTACTCGTAGACGTGGCCCCGGTTCAGAAGATCCAGAGCAGTAAAGCCGAGGAACATGGCGAACGCGAAGAGCGTGAAGAGGAAGATCATGCCGTTCATGGGGTTGCCCCGGCGGAGGCCCATGAAGAAGAGCAAGACGAACGTGGCCTTGATGGTCGCGATGAACATCGCGATGAGCGCGTTGACGTAGTCGGGGATGGTGATGGCGATCGACTTCACGAGCCACGACTCAGCGTCCGACACAACGATGGTGAGGAACGTGAAGAACAGCAGGATGAACAGCACGACGGTGAGAAACTGCCACGAGTAGACGTGGTGGTGGATGCGTTCGTGGTGGCCGTGCGGATCGACGGGGTTGAACTCTTGGTCCGCGTCTGGCTGTGCTGCGTGGTCGTGTGCCATGGTCGGGCTCCGGCGTGGGGCGGGGGTGTAGTGGACTTAGTGGATGAGGTAGAGGAGCGGGAAGAGGAAGATCCAGATGAGATCGACGAGGTGCCAGTAGAGGCCTGCGTTTTCGAGCAGGGTGAAGTGCTTGGGGCCGTAGGCCTGCTTGGTGACCGAGCGGAAGAGCACGAATCCGAGCAGGCTTGCACCGATGAGCACGTGCAAGGCGTGAACGCCGGTGGCCATGTAGTACATGGACCACCAGAGCGGCTCGTGCGGGTCGTGCGCGTAGGGATAGCTGAAGAATGCACCTGGGGCCTTGCCCTGTGAGAGCTTGGGGATGTACTCGAAGGTGAGCTTGATGAAGAAGAAGAGGAACGCGCAAATGAGCGTGATGACCAGATTGATGTTGAGCCAGCGTTGGTTGTTGATCTGAGCGCAGCGGATGGCCATCGCGACGGTAAACGAGGAAACCAGCAGCACGACGGTGTTGAGCCCGCCGTAGAACGGGTCGAGGTAGTGCGATCCGTTGGCGAAGGCCTCAGGGTACTTGAGGCGGTAGATGGCGTAGAAGCAGAAAAGGCCCGCGAACAGCAGCACCTCGGTGGCGAGGAATAACCAGAAGCCCTGGGTGCAGGCATCGAACTCGTCTTCCTGTGTGCGGAAGTGCTCGGCCTGCTTGTAACGCTCCCAGCCGGGTGCGTTTGAGCTGAGCTTGTTTTCCCCGGCTGTGCCTGGGTCGATGGCGGTCATGCGGAGGCTCCGGCTGTGGTGGCTGATATTGGTCTATCAGCGAACGGCGATGCGTCTGGAGTCAGTGGCCCGTTAGTGGTCGAGAGGCTTGTCGGGAAGCGGGAAGTCCTCGGGGTCGCAGTGCGGTGGGAGGACGCGGTCGAAGTCGTACGGGCCGTGGGTGACCAGCGGCTCGTGGTGGAAGTTGTGGGCGGTCGGGGGCGACTCGGTCTCCCATTCCAGGCTGAGCCCGCCCCACGGATTGGGCGGTGCTTTAGGCCCTGCGACAAGCGAGAAGAGGAAGTTGAAGAGATGGATCAGGAAGCCGATGAGCAGCAGCCACGAGCCAACAGTCGAGATGATGTGCAGGGTCTGGAACTCGTCGACGTAGCTGGCGTAGCGGCGGGGCATGCCCTGGGTGCCCAGGAAGAACTGCGTGAAGAACGTGACATTGAAGCCAATGAAGACGAACGACCCGCCAAGCAGGCCGACGGGCTCGTTGTACATGCGGCCGAACATCTTGGGCCACCAGTGGTGGAGCCCGCCCGTGAGCGCGATGATGGTGCCGCCCATCATGACGTAGTGGAAGTGGGCGACGATGAAGTAGGAGTCGTGCAGGTGGAGGTCGGTAGCGAGCGTCGCCAGAGGCAGGCCGGTGAGCCCGCCGATGAGGAAGATGAAGATGAACGACAGGGCGTAGAGCATCGGCGTGTTAAACGCGATCGAGCCCTTGTAGAGCGTGGCGACCCAGTTGAAGATCTTGACCGCGGTCGGGATGGCGACGAGGAACGTCAACGCACTGAAGACCGCTGCGGCGATCTCGCCCATCGAGGCGAACATGTGGTGGCCCCACACCATGAACGACACCGCGGCGATGCCCAGCGATGCGAATGCCATGGCGTTGTAGCCGAAGATGTGCTTGCGGGCGTGGACGGGGATGAGCTCGTTGATGACGCCGAACGCGGGCAGGATCATCACGTACACCACGGGGTGGGAGTAGAACCAGAAGAAGTGCTGGTAGAGCACGGGGTCGCCGCCCATGCCGGGATCGAAGATGCCGATGTGGAAGATGCGCTCGAACATGAGCAGCAACAGGGTGATGCCGATGACGGGCGTGGCGAGCACCTGGATGATGCTGGTGGCGTAGATAGCCCAGATGAACAGGGGCATATCGAACCAGCCCATGCCCGGCGCACGGAGCTTGTGGACGGTGACGATGAAGTTGAGCCCGGTCAGGATCGAACTGAACCCAATGACGAACACCGATGCGACCATCACGGTCGTACGCCACTGGGATATGTCGCCGGTGGTTGAGTAGGGCGTGTAGAAGGTCCACCCCGTTTCGACGCCCATATACAGGATCACCAGGATCGCGAGCAACGAGCCGAAGACGTAGATGTACCAGCTCAGCAGGTTGAGCCTTGGGAACGCGACGTCTTTCGCGCCAAGCATGAGCGGCAGCATGAAGTTGCCGAGCGTGGCCGGGATGCCCGGCACGATGACCATGAAGACCATGATCGCGCCGTGCAGGGTGAAGGCGCGGTTATAGACGATGTTGGCCTCGGCGAGGTTGTCGGCCAACCCGATGGACTTGAAGAAGCTGCCCTTCTCGATGGTCTCGATGCTCTCGGCGCCGGTCGTGGGATCGATGGTGAGCACCGAATCGATGCGGTTGGGTTCGAGCAGTTCGAGGCGCACAGCCAGTGCAGAAACGCCGCCGAGGAAGAACATGGTGAGCACCGCGGTGAGGTACATGACACCGATCTTCTTATGATCGATGGTGTAGACCCAGCTGAGAACGGTCTCAAAGAGCGTGCCGCGGGGGGTCAGGTAGCTGCCCTCGTCGTGGTGGCCGTCGTCATGGTCGTGGTCGTGGTTGCTGCTCATGGCTGTTGACTCGCGGGCTGGGCATCAGCCTCGTCGGCGGGCTGTTCGTTGGTGTCGGTCTCTGGATCGTCGCCGGGCGGCTCGGGCTCGAAGCTGCCGCCGCGATCGGAGAGGTGCTTGAAGTACGCTGTGATGGAGCTGACTTCTTCTTCGCTCAGCACGCCCGCGTAAGGGGTCATGCCGTTGGTGAAGCCCTGGCGGACCTTGGCGCTGGGTACGTAGATGGACTCACGAATGTAATTGTCCATTAGGACCGCGTCGCCATCGATGTCGGCCTGCGTCATCGCGGGTGCGTTGGAGAACTCACGCGGGTAGCCATAGGTGTTCAGCCACGTCGGGCCGGTGCTGGCGGCACCATCAACTGAATGACAGCCGAAGCAGCCGTTGATCTGCGCTATCTGGCGGCCGATCTCCCACGGCTCGCCCTCGAGCTTGCCTTGGATCTTCGTGAGCCAGACGTCGTAAGGGACTACACGGATGAGAGCGGCCATCTCGGAGTGATCCTGGCCGCAGTACTCGGCGCAGAAGACCCAGTGCTCGCGGTAGAGGTATCCCTCTTCGTGTGTGTAGTCCTTGCCGCCGAGTGGCTCGGGCTCGATCCAGATGCTGGTATAGCGATTGGGGATGCAATCGATCTTGGTGCGGAAATCAGGAATCCACCAGGCGTGGATCACGTCGGAACTGGTCAGCCGGAACTTCGTAGGCCTGTCCGCTGGGACGTAGACGACCTTGATGTCCTGCGTACCGATTCGGACAACCTCGGTGGGCTTACGCCCGTTGGGATAGACAACGTTCCAGCTCCACTTCTGGCCGGAGACTTGGAACTCGAGCGCGTCTTTGGGGGCGACGAGTTTCTGGAGATAGGGCTCAAAGCCCGCGAAGAAGAGGTAGATGAGGAACAGCGACGGGATCACGGTCCAGGCGATTTCGAGCTTGGTGTTGTGCGACGGGCTGACCGGGGCGGGCACGCCCGGCCGGCGTCGGTATCGGATGGTCCAGAAGATGCTCAGGCCGATGAGCACAACGAACCAGAACACGCTGAACCACCAGATGGCCATGAACAAGAAATCGCTGTCAACAGCGGGCTCCCACACCGTGTTGGCCCTGAAGAACAGGCGTTGCAGCCAGCCCGCGTCGTTGACGGCCGGCTCGAACGCGACCAGCCCCTCGGTCAGGGTGGAGACGGGCTCAGCGATCGCGGCTGGGATGGGCGCTTGGGGAGTCATGAGTGGGATCCGGCTGCGGGTGCGGCCAATGGAGCAACAGATGAGCGGTCGGCCGACGACGCGTTCACCGCGGTGCGGCTGCGAACCAACCGCTCGCGGAAGAACAGCCCGCCGATGAGCGCGACGAGGAACAGCACGGTGAGGATGCCGCCGAGCTGCATCACCCTAAACGCAGACAGCGCGTAGCTGCCGCTCGCGGGATCGAATCGGTAGCAGAACGTCGCGACCATGTGGCCAAAGTCTTTGGAGATCGAGCCGTTGGATGCTTCGAGCAGGGCGAGTTCGACGTCGCGTTTGGGCAGCTCGAAGCCGTGGATGTAGCGAGAGACCGTGCCGTCGGGCGTGAGGAAGATGGTCGAGACAGGGTGGGAATACTCGCCGTTGTAGAGCCGCTTGAACCGGAAGCCGACTTGCTCACCGAGCGCCATGGAGTTGGCCTCGGTCGCGACACAGAAGCTCCAGTTCTCGCGGACCCCTTGGGTCGCGCCCCGGCGGTACTGCATCAGCTCGTTCTCTTTGACAGAGGCCGCGAGCTGGGAAGTCTCGTCGGGGTTGAAGCTCACGACGAGCACGCGAAACTCATCGCCGATAGTGAACTCGATCTCGTTGAAGCACTGCTGAAGCTTGGCGAGCGTGGTCGGGCAGACGACCGGGCAGCTGTAATAGACCATCGCGAGCACGACGGGCTTGGACCCGTCGAGGTACTCGCTGAGGCGGACCGTCTCACCGAGCGAGTTTGTCATCGTGATCGAGCCATCGACCTTGTTGCCAAGGTGGTCAGCCACGGTGACATCGATGAGCTGATCGGGATCCTGGCTTGCGTTATCCTGGAGCCGCTGGGAGATGCCGCCCGCTCCGGGCGCCATCGGGGAGGACCGCTGGGCGGACGAGACCGAAGCACCGAACGTTACCGCGACCACGGCCACCGCCAGCAGGCTCAGGGAGCCGAAGCGAGCGGAGCGGGTTAGCGATGGCGTGCGCATGGTCATGTCGTCGTTGTGCTCTTAGCGGGCGTAATCCTCGATGACGGCTTGCTGGGCCTGCGAAAGCGGGAGCTGAATGGTGCCTGTGGCTCGGTCGATCCATTGGGCGCTGGTCTGGCCCTCAAGGGCTGTGGCTCGATACGCGAGCGAGGCCTCGGAGCCCGCGAAGTTCATGTCGCGCTCGCCCTTGATTCGGGTGATCTGTCCCTCGGCATAAACCTGCACGCCGAAGGTCACGACGAGCACGCTTGTTGAGAGCACGACAAGCACGCTGAAGATGAGCCCGATGTTGACGCGCTGGCCGTGCTCGTGCTGGGGCTGCCCCTCGGTCTTGGCGTGGCGGAACCACTGGTCGAGCTGGTCTGGTGTGGTGTGTTGGTCGGCCATGGGTTGAGTCCTGCTTGGCTGTCTATCGCTGGGTTCGCTGAAACCTCAGACGTAGTTTCGGTGGTTGAGCGCTTTGGGCAGACGCGGGTCCTTAATCGGGATGAGCGGGCCTGACGCGACTCGGCGAAGGAGCATGGCAAAGAACACGCCCATTACCCCCACCACCGCCGCGATATCGACCCACCAGCCGAACACCCCGGGGCCCTCGGCCATCACGGCGTTGTACGCCTCGGTGGACTGCTCGGGCGAGAGTCCCGGTGCGAGCGATGCTTTCCACGCGTCGTGGGCGTAGACCTCGGGTCGCACGATCCAGAACAGGTCGAAGATGTGGACGAGCAAGAGACCCGCTGCCAGCGCGCCGATCAGAGGCGTCGAACGCTTGACGGTACGTGGGAGGATGAGCAGGAAGGGCAGGATGAAGTGCCCTGCGATGAGCGCGTAGAACGCGATCTCCCATCCGCCGCTCTTGCGGATGTTCATGAACGCAGTTTCTTCGGGGATGTTGGAGTACCAAATCAGGAAGTACTGGCTATAGAAGATGTATGCCCAGAAGACGATGAAGCTGAAGAGCAGCTTGGCGTGATCGTGGTCGTGCTCGGGGGTCACGATGCCTGTGAGCCGGCCCGAAGCGCGGAGACCCGCGGTGATGAGCATGACGATGGCCAGCGCGCTGAACGCACACGCCGCGAAGTAATACACGCCCCACATGGTGCTGAAGAAGTGGTAGTCCACGGCCATCAGCCAGTCGAAGCTGAGGAACGCGAGCGTCAGCGCGAGCGCGGGAATGCCCCACGCGCTGGTACGGCGCATCTTGGCCGTGAGCCAGCGGTCGCCCGTGCGGTCCTGCTCGAGACTCGCGCCGGTGAGTCGCTGGCTGAGCACGAAGATAATGAGCCAGTAAATCACGCCGCGCAGGAGCCAGAACGGCACGTTGAGAAACGGCTCTTTCATCTCAGCAAGATGGCCCTCTGAGCCAATCCAAGCAAAGAGGGTGCCGCCGGTGAAGAGCTCGATCACCGCCGTAGGGATGAGAAGCAGCATGATCCACGGGGCAAGGCGGGCGAGGTGCTCGAACTGCCTGCGAACGGTGATGCTCCAGTGCGTGTTGAGGAGCTGGAAGATCATGATGAGCATCAGCGCGCCGATGCACGGCGCGAGGGCGGCCATCACCGCGGCGTGGTACGAAGCGATCGCGTGCTTGGGCCCGATGGCCAGCCCGCCGATGATGGTCAGAATCAGGCCAGCGCCGCCCGCGAACATGCAGACGCGGGAGAGCCCGCTCCACGCACCCTGTGGAAGCTCGATGTTGTCGGGTCGCATCCGCTTGTCGGATGCAACATGGTCGAGCCGATGCCCGTAGGCCTCGTCACTGATAGCCGGGGTGTAGGTGGTCATGGTGTGTTCCCGTCTGAAGAGGCGGCGGGCGCTGCGCCGGATCCCGGCACAACCACGCGGGTGCTTTCAAGGTGCTGACGGGTTTCAACATCGAGCACATCGAGTGAGCCCTTGCGGGCGGCCTGCAGCACGCGGAGGTGGGCGACGATGGCCCAAGCATCGTGCTCATCGACAGCGTGTGCGTAACCGGGCATACGGTTGGCGCCATCGACACCCCAGACGCCGTTACGGATCACACTAAAGAGGTAGCCGTCTGCCCCTTTTTCGCCGCCAATCTGATACTGCTCGCCGTGCAGGCTGGGCACCGGAGCGGCCCACTTGCGGCCGGCCATGCCGCCTGCATTGGGCGTTGCGCCCTCGGCGTTGAACCCGTGGCAGGCTGAACAGAAGATGCCGAAGCGCTCGGCCCCTCGCGCAAGCAGTTCGGGAGTGACCTCGACGGGGACGCGCGCCACGGGCGTGCCGTCAGGGTTGTTCCCGAAGTAGATGTCGGCCTCGTCCTTAAGCAGGGCAGCCCGACTCAACAGGTTCGTCGCGTTCCAGTCCGCTTCCATGATCGAGGCCGAGTAGCCGAACGCAACCGAGCCCTCGGGCGGCTGGCGCATGGTTCTGCCGTCCTCGAAGAACTGCGTCTGGCTCTGCGGCTTGAATCTCGGCTGGTCGTCCATGTCCGGGAAGAACTGGCGTGGCGGTTTGTCGGTACGTTCACCCCGGCACGCGGTCATGCCCGCCGCGGCGAGGAACGCAACCGAACCGATCAGGATGGATCGAACGAGTCGGCTGTTCATGCCTGGGACTCCTCGATGAGCTCTATGTTGCTCGCGCCGGCTTCGCGTAGCGCAGCGATGGTCTTGGTCGGATCGAACGCCGGGTCGCGGGCCTCGATACAGATGAAGTAACAGTGATCCGTCGAATCCAGGAACCGCTCGGACTGAAACAATGGGTGGTTGAAGCGGGGCAGTCCGTTGAGCGCGAGCATGCCGAAGAGGGCCGCGAACGCGCTGAGCAGCACGCCCAGCTCGAACGTAATCGGGACGTACGCCTCCCACGCCCAGGGGTTCTTGCCCTGCACAACGAACACGTAGTCGATCGCGTTCATGAAATACTGCATGCCGATCGCTGTGCAAACGCCAGTGATCGCACCGCCACCGATGATGAACGGCAGGATGGTGCGGCGGCTGCCCATGGCCTCTTCGATGCCGTGGATCGGGAACGGGGCATGGACGTCCCAGTGCTTGTAGCCCGCGTCGCGGACGGCCTCGGCGGCGTGGTAGACGTCGGCGGGCGTATCAAACTGGGCGAGCAAGCCGTGGATCGGTGCGCCGTCTTCAGTAAAGAACGGCGCGGGCTTGACGGGGAAGAACGGGATGTAATCGCTGATGGCCATGGGTTAGTGGCTCCCCTCGTCGTCGTGCTTGGCGCCGCCTCGCGGATCGTGCGGATCGCCCTCGGGCATGACCGCCTTGATCTCAGCGATGGGGAACATGGGCAGGAACCGCATGAACAGCAAGAACAAGGTGAGGAACAAACCGAGCGTGCCGACGAAGGTCAGGATGTCGACCCAGGTCGGGAAGAACATCTGCCACTCGCCTGGCAGGAACGCGCGGTGGAGGCTCGTGACGATGATGACGAAGCGTTCGAACCACATGCCGATCGTGACCAGCAGTGCAACGCTCCAGATCACCATCGGGTTGGTGCGCATCGCGCGGAACCAGAACACCTGTGGGCTGATGACGTTGCAGCCGATCATCGTCCAGTAGGCCCACCAGTACGGCGCGCCGCGGTCGCTCATCCAGTCCGGAATCACGCGGTTGAACGCGAACACCTCGAACTCGTACTGGTTGCCCGAGTACCAAGCGATGAAGAACTCCATCGAGTACGCGAAGCCGACCATCGTGCCCGTGGCGAGCAGGATCTTGGCCATGTTCTCGAGGTGGCGCAGCGTGAGCAGGTCCTTCATGTTCGCGAATAGCTCGCGAGCCGGGATCAGCAGCAGCAGCACCATCGCGAAACCGCCGAAGATCGCACCCGCAACGAAGTATGGCGGGAAGATCGTGGTGTGCCAGCCGGGCACGATCGAGGTCGCGAAGTCGAACGAAACGATCGAGTGCACGCTAAGCACCAGCGGCGTCGAGATGCCCGCGAGGATGAGGTACGCGTTCTCGTAGCGGTGCCAGTGCCGGCTTGAGGCTCGCCAGCCGAGGGCGAGAAACCCGTAGATGTAAGCCCGTAGCGTGTCGCTCCTAACCGGCAGATTGAAACCCAGCCGGGGCATGAACGGCAGTTCCGGGGCTTCGAGCCGCATGAGACCGCTGATGCCCTGACGCAGCCGCTTGTCGGCGCGGTCGCGGAGCGTCGCGAAGTCCGGGATCATGCCCATGTACCAGAACAGGAACGAAACCGTCGCGTAGGTGCTGACCGCGAACACGTCCCACAGCAAAGGCGAGCGGAAGTTGGGCCAGATCCAGTTAGAGTTGGGGATCGGGAAGATCATCCAGATGAACCAGATGCGCCCGACGTGGATGCCGGGGAAGATGCCCGCACACATAACAGCAAAGATCGTCATCGCCTCAGCAGAGCGGTTGACAGCGGTGCGCCACTTCTGCTTCAGCAGGCAGAGGATCGCGGAAATCAGCGTGCCCGCGTGGCCGATACCGATCCAGAACACGAAGTTGGTGATGTCCCACGCCCAGCCGACTTGGTTGTTCAGGCCCCACGTGCCCACACCCGTGATGATGAGGTAGAGGATCATCAACTGACCGATGCCCGCGACCGACGCAGAGGTCATGATCGCTGGCAGCCACCACTTGCCCGGGCCCTTTTCTTGGTAGCCGCAGACGATCTCGGTGACGTCCTGGATGGAACGTCCACCGAGCACGAGCGGCGGCTCGGATGCAGGGTCCTCAATGAGCGACCCGTCGCCGATATCGGTCGCGGTGCCCGCGGCCGCCTGTGGCCGGAGCCCCGCGAGCCGCTCGGTGTTCTTCTGGTCCGGGTGGATCGGGCTCATGCGTGGGCTCCGAGGATGTTCAGGCTGAGGGCGTAGCCGGGGTCTTCAACTCGCTTGGCCGGGTCGTTGCGGAACAGACCGGCGTGGCCGTCTCCATGCTCCACACCATCGTGGTCGTCCGGCGCCTCGTCATGGCTGAGTGCCGTGGGAACTTCGGGCACACGGATGTGCTCGTTGGGGTTGGTAACGTGGATGAGGTGGGTGGTGCGAGGGCGGGTGTTGAGGTACTGCAGCAGCAGGTAGCCGCGCTGGTTGTGCCGCTGCTCGTAGACCTTGCTTGTCTCGTCGAGGATGTCGCCGAACACAATCGCTTCGCTGGGGCACGCCTGCTGGCAGGCGACCTGGAAGAACCCGTCGGGGATGTTTTTCAGGTCCTGGAGCTTGGACTCGTAGCGGGCTCGGTTGATGCGCTGGATGCAGTAGGTGCACTTCTCGATAACGCCGCGCGGCCGAACGGTGACGTCCGGGTTCATCTGCATCTTGGTGATCTCATCGAGCTTGGCGCGGAGCCTCGGCGGGATGAAGTTTTGGTTGAACGACTGCTTGTTCTCTTGCAGCTTGGGGGTCAGCTCTTCTGCGATCTCTTCGGTGGCGAAACGCGGGTCGAGCCCGCCGTTGTACTTGCTCTGGCCCCAGTCGAAGAAGTTGAACCGCCGCACCTTGTAAGGACAGTTGTTCATGCAGTACCGCGTGCCGACGCAGCGGTTGTACGCGATGACGTTCAGCCCCTCGTCGTCGTGCACCGTCGCGTTGAACGGGCAGACCGTCTCGCACGGTGCGTTCTCGCAGTGCACGCACGCCATCGGCTGGTTCATCATCTTCGATGGCGCGTTCATGTCGTCGCCCACGAAGTAGCGGTCCACGCGGATCCACTGCATCTCCCGGCCCTTGGCGACCTCGTCCTTGCCGACGACGGGGATGTTGTTCTCGCTCTGGCACGCGATGGTGCAGGCGTTGCACCCGGTGCAGGCGGCCATGTCGATGACCATGCCCCACTGCGGGCCCTTGCTGAAGGCGGAACCCGCTGCCGCGTTGCCAGCGGACTTGTTCTGCGGGTTCTCGTACGCGCTGATGCTCGCAGGTGTGTGAGCGAGCTCGCCGAGCTTTTCGCCAAGGTGGAGTTTGCCCTTGTAAGAGGCGGTGGAGGCCACAAACGGGTCTTCGACCTTCGCGTGACCGGCTTTCTCGGCCTTGCCCGCGAAATCGGAGTAGGTCTGGTGGTCAAGCGATCGAGCCACCGCGGTTCGGCCCTCGAGCGACCAGTGGTTCTGCGTGCTCGATATCGGATGGCTGCCTTTGACGCGCTCCAGTTTCGCGCCGGTTGCTGCGAAACCAAACCCGGGTCGCACCGCGCCGACATCAAAGCCAACCTGATTACCCACCAGACCCGCGTGCGTTCGGCCGTAGCCGAGCGTGAGCGACACGGTGTTGTCTGCCATGCCCGGGCAGACCCACACGGGTACGTCCATCGAACGCTCGCCGATGGTGATGCGGGCCATGCGTGCCTGCGGTTCCTGGCCCTTGGTGTAGACCTCCGACGGGTTGTCGGCGTACGCCGAGAGGCCCAAGGCTTTGGCTGTGTTCGGGCTGACCAATGCGGGGTTGTCCCACACGACCTTGGTGATGGGGTCAGGTAGCTCCTGCAGCCACGCGTTGTTGGCGTCGCGCCCGTCGCCAAGGTTGCCCACATGGAAGGAAACCGCGAGCGACGCGGACGTTGGCGCGGCCGCGAGCTTCAGTCGGCCGATCGCTTGCGCCACGCCGCCGCCGTTGATGTCGGTGCGTGCCGCGTCACGGCCGGTGTTTGCGAGCACGCCGTCGTGCAGCGCCCGTCGCCAGGCCTTCTCGAAGCGTTCATCCCCGCTTCGCATGCTGAGTTGTTGGGTCCACGCGGCGCGGACGATCTCGTAGCCGTCTGTCTGCTCCTCGCCGGCAAGCATGGAAACGAGCTCGATGTCGCTCATCGACGGCTCGTAGAGCGGCGCGATCATCGGCTGCGTCGGCGAGACGGTGCCGTCGAGCGATTCGCTGTCGCCCCAGCTTTCGAGCGCGTGGGCCGCGTTGAGCGACCAAGTGCTCGCGGCCGCGGTCTCGCTTTGCCCGACCGAGAGTGTGATCGTGCTGGGCACCGAAGCGAACAGCTCAGCAAACACGAGTGAAGCGGGCGCGTCGTACACCGGGTTGGTGTTCAGGCAGACGAGCGTCTTGACGCTGCCTGCTCGGATCTTGTCGGCGACCGCAGCAAGATCAGATGCTCCAGCCGACTGCCGCTTGGCGTAACGCACGGTCGTGCCGACGTTGCCGAGCATGTCGTTCATCGCGTGGACCAGCGCGTGGATCGCCGGCGGCTGGGTCGGTCCCGCGACCAGCAGGCTGTGGCCACGGTGGCCCTCGGCCATGAGGTCCTTGGCCAGTTCCTCGATGAAGCTGCGGCCGCTCGCTGTCTGGATCTGATCGAACGCAGTGGCGTCGGGCACATCGACCGCTGCGAGCGCGTCGGCGATGACCTGCCCGCTGCGCGCCGTGCGCATGCCCATGAGCGTCCGCGCGAGCAGCACGACCATCGCGCTGATCCGCTGAGGCGAGAGCGCCAGCCTGTGGTCCGCGATGCCGCCGAGCGTCGAGAAGCCGCTCTCGAAGCAATAGATTCGGCTCATCGCGTCGGTCGACTTCATCGGCCGGCGCTTGGCGCTCACGCCGCGAGCGTTGGCGACCGACTCGCTCTCGCGGTCGATCAGCACGCGGTCGAAGCTCACGATCACCTTCGCCTTGTCAGCGCTAATCAGTTCGTGCTTCGGTTCGTTGAACGCGATGGTGCTGCCCTCGATCGCGTTGCGATCCGCCGCAGCGTTATGGAAGGCCCAAGTCGCTTGCGGGAACTTGTCCATCAGCTTGGCGCGCACGAACCGCCTTGTCGGGCTGTCGATGTCGTCCGAGACGATCACCAGCCCCGCGCCACGGTCGGCTTCGTGGAGCGCTGTGAAGTTGGACTCGGCCCACTTGCGGAAATCGTCCCACGTGGCCTCGACGTGGCGGTGCTGCTCGGCGTGGTGGAACACCGGGTACTTGAGCCGGTCCGGGTCGTACATCGCCAGAATCGACGCGAGCGTCGAAGCATCGGCCTTGCCACGGCTGACCGGGTGGAGCGGGTTGCCCTCGATTTTGGTGGGCCGGCCTTCGTGCGTCTCGACGAGCAGGCCCAGAGCACCGCCGCCGGTCACAGGCACGCTCGTCGCGTAGTACAGCGGCTGACCGATCACGACTTCCTCGGGCACATCGCTCGAGTACGTCAGAATCTTGTGGTCGGGCCGGCGGCAGCCGGGCAGCGCCGCAGCGCCCGCCACCGCGAGCGAAGCGCCCATCAGCTTGACGAACGTGCGCCGGCTTTGCTCGAGCAGCTCGCTCGCGCCTTTGGGGAACTCTCGCTCGACAAACTCGCGGAAGTTCGGCGTCGCCGAGTATTCATCGAGCGAACGCCAGACGCGCTCGCCCGATGGAACGGGCTTGTCTTCTTGAGCGACGGCGTCGATGTCAATCTTGCCGAGGGTCGAGGGGCATTGGTCGGTGGTCATAGGGTCCTCGAAGGCTTAGCTCGATGGCGTGAAAAGCCGGGCTCGATCAGTGGTGGCAGGCGCCGCACTGCTGGGGAGGGTCTTTGCGGAGGCTGGCGCGGAGGGCTTCGGCGTCCCACTTGCCTTGACCTTGGGCGCGGTCGGCGAGTTCTTGCTGCACTTCGATCAGGCGCGTGACTTTCTCCGGCGGCACAAGGTGCTCTTCCGGGTTGCGGTGGCACTCCAGGCAGAAGCCCATGCTCAGGCTTTCAACTTGATGCACGATTTCCATGCCCGTGATCTGGCCGTGACATGAATAGCAGCTCACGCCCGCATTCAGATGGACGTGGTGCGGGAAGTTGCGCACGTAATCAGGCAGCTTGTGAACGCGGCGCCACTCGATCGAAGTGTCCTGCGCGTACGCCTCGAGAACGAACTGGACCTTCGTGTCGTCGGCGACCTTCACTTTGTTCTCGGAGTGGCAGCCCCAGCAGACCTTGACGGGCGGAATGTTCGCCTCGGGTGACTCTTCGATCTGGTAGTGGCAGTACCGGCAGTCCATACCGAGCCTGCCGGCGTGGATCGCGTGATTGAACCCGCCGCCCGGCTGGGTGGGCATGTAGCCAACCTCAAAGAAGTCGGGCGTGGCCCAGTACCACGTGCCAGCCACGACGGTGACCGCCGCGCCCAATCCGCCGATCGCTGCCACGGTCGGCAGCGCGTTCATCCATTTAGGAAAGAGCACCGTGTGCACCTCCGGGCCTTTGGGCCGAGACCATCTTGCACCGGAGCTCACGCGACTCCCGGATGCGATGTCTCGTCTGAACCCGTACCGCCGCACGATAACCTGACAAAATACAAACGATAATTTCTGTCAGGCCGTCGACGTTCTTGCGGGACAGAAATATGGGCGTGTTGACCCTATTCTGTCAAGCCGTGGTGCCAGCAGTTTCAGAGTTGAGACTCGTTCGCAACCCAGCTTCGGAGGCTCCCATGAATCCGCGCCTCACCGCCAATGCGTCCCTGTCTTCCGACTCCTCTTCCGCCGATCCGGCATCCGGGTCTTACGTGCTCCCCCAGCCCATTCTCCAACCCGCTGTCACCATTGGGTTTGGGTGCTCGGTTGCCACGTGGTCCGCATGGCTTGTGTTGGCGTCGCCATGGGTTTCCCTCTCTCCGATGGGCGTGGGAGTGGGCGTCATCGGCGTCTGGATGCTCGCCGCGGCATGGGCGGGTCGATTCCTGGGTGACCGCGACTGGACCCGGGCCGCCCTGACCGGTGTGCTCGCTGGTCTCGTCACCGCCGGCGTCAACGTGCTCGCGCTGGGCTCCAAACTCGTGGAAGCCGCCGACCCTTCGGACATCACTCAAGGCGAGGGTGTGCCCCATCCCGATGCCCTTTGGGCGGTGCTCGGATTCTTCGTCGCAGGCTGCCTGATCGGCGGGATCGGCTCGGTCGTTGGCCGGGCTGGTCCGACTGCTCGGCCAGCGGACGCCCACGGCTGGTTCGCGCGCTTCGCGATCGTCGCTGCGGTCGCGACCGCCCCACTGCTGCTGCTGGGCGGCGCGGTCACCAGCACCGAGAGCGGGCTCGCGGTCACCGGCTGGCCCGACACCTTTGGCGGCAACATGTTCCTCTACCCCATCAGCCTCATGAGTGAGCCCCGCGTGTACATGGAGCACACGCATCGGCTCATGGGCGCGATGGTCGGGCTCGCCATACTCGTGCAATGGACGATGGCTCTGGCCGCGATCCGCAAGGGATGGATCGAATCGGTCGTCGGTGTAGCGATAGGACTCGGCACCATCGGAGCAGGGTTCTCGGCGGGAGGCACCACGCTCGGCATGATCGGGGCCGGGGTCTCATTCGCTGCCATCGCGTGGACGGCAACCGCCCTGTTCCGATGCCGACTCACCGCGGCTGCGGGCGGGCTGCTCGTGCTGGTGGTTGCACAAGGCATGCTCGGCGGCACCCGCGTCACCGAATCCAGCACCGGGCTAGCGATCGTGCACGGCATCATGGGCCAGGTCCTCGTCGCGCTCGCTGCCTCCCTCGCGCTGTGCGCCGGCGCCGGCTATCAGACCACGCCCAAGAGCGACAAAGCCCCGCTGCGGACCACGATCGCGCTGGTGGTAGTGCTGCTGATGCAACTCGCGTTCGGGGCCGCGTATCGGCACCTCCGCCGGGGCGACTCGCCCGGCGCTTCGCACGCGCTCATGTCGCACATCGCGCTGAGCATTGTCGTTGTGGTGCTCGCGGTGATCGCGGGCGCGATGCTGGCCGGACCCAAGGCCGATCGAGCCAGCAGGCCCCGCGGCGCGGTGCGGGTGGGTAAAGGGCTGAGCCACATCGTCGGGCTGCAGTTCATCCTCGGATGGCTCGCCTTCGGGGTGATCCACACCGCAGACGCGCGAGCAGGCATCCCGACCGCCGATCAGCTCTCGACCGCCCCGGTCGTGCCCTGGTGGGAGGCGCTGGTCGCCACCGCTCATCAGGCCAACGGCGCGCTGCTCGCTGTCTTTGCGGTCATGGCCTTGGCGTGGGCCTGGCGGATGCGGCGGGGCCCGGCCTGACACGCCCGAGCCCGTGTTTCCAACAAAGCACCGGGTGAACAACCTGTTTGGCCTTGCACCCGGAGCCCAAACCGGCGACAGTGGTCGCTGAGCGTGAACGCGAGGGCCCCGCAGGTGCAATCCAGCGTGGCGGCCCGCGTTAGGCGTGCATCAGGCAGAGGGCCCTGGACAGACAGCGAGCAGGAGGCAGCCCCGTGAGCAGAACCATCGGCCAAACGCGGACGGGCGACATCCGGCCGGGCGTGATGACCGCCCTCGACTCCGAACTCTTCGGAGAAGCCCAGGCCCGCCACCTGCTCGCTCGCGCGGGTTTCGGTGGCACGCCCGCACAGGTCCGCACGCTCGCGGGCTGGGGGCTCGAACGCTCGGTGGACTACCTCCTCGAACCCGATGAGATCGAGGATGGCCGGGTCGAGGCCGACCTATTCGATCCGAACATCATGCGCCCCTACACCGCTGACCAGCGGGCGATGTACCGCGCCGCCCAGCAGCGAGGCGATGAGGACACCCTCAGCCAGCAACGCCTCCAGCGTCAGCAGCGCCAGCGCGACGATCGCAGGCAGATGCGTGAACTCCAGCGATGGTGGCTGACGCGCATGATCGAGACGCCCAAGCCGCTCGAAGAGAAGATGACGCTCTTCTGGCACGGGCACTTTGCCACCAGCTACCGCACGATCGAGAACAGCTACCACATGTTCCGCCAGAACCAGCTGTTCCGTAAGCACGCGCTGGGCAATTTCGGCGAGCTGATGCTCCAGATCATCCGCGACCCCGCGATGCTCGCGTACCTTGACAACAACGACAGTCGCAAAGGCAAGCCAAACGAGAACCTCGCTCGCGAACTCATGGAGCTCTTCAGCCTAGGCGTGGGCCACTACACCGAGAACGACATCAAAGAGGGCGCCCGAGCCCTCACCGGCTACACCTTCGACGACGACGAGTTCGTCTTCCAGGAACGCAACCACGACACCGGTGCCAAGGTCATCCTCGGCACCAAGGGCAACCTCGACGGCGACGGCTTTGTTATGGCCATCCTCGGGCAGCGCGCGGTCTCGCAGTACATGGCTTGGAAGTTCTACCGTTTCTTTGCCGCCGACACGCCCTTCGAAGCCCGCGCTCGCGGCCGAGAACATGACAAAGCGGTCCGCGACATCAGCGCCGCGATGCTCCGCAGCAAGTACTGGATGAAGCCCGTGCTCCAACGCCTGTTCATGAGCGAGCACTTCTATTCGGCCTCGGTCGTCCGCCAGCAGATCAAGAGCCCCACCGAGCTGGTCGTCAGCGCGACCCGCTCGCTGCTCACGCCTGTGCGCGATCTGTCCGTCCTGCTCGACGCCATGGCACTCATGGGCCAGAATCTGTTCTTTCCGCCGAGCGTCGCGGGGTGGGACGGCGGGCGCAGCTGGATCAACACCTCCACGCTGTTCGTCCGTCAGAACGTCCTCGCGT
Source organism: Phycisphaerales bacterium (assembly GCA_029260395.1). Lineage (GTDB taxonomy): Bacteria > Planctomycetota > Phycisphaerae > Phycisphaerales > UBA1924 > OFTM382. The sequence continues at coordinate 197,604 of JAJDDJ010000001.1, forward strand.
ACCTGCTCACCGGCAAGAAGCCACAGGGCTACGACGGCGCAGGCGACAGCAAGCGTTACGACGGCTTGCAACTCCTCGACGACCTCGTGCGCGACAACCCAGAGGCCCTCGGCGACATCCGCGCGTGCGTCGAACACCTGCAAGCGCTCACGCTCGGCGAGCCCACCGAGCTTGCCACCCACACGCTCACCGACTTCGTCAACAAGCACGGCGGCGAACTGACCACCCCCATCGTCACCGCGCTGCTCCTGCTCATCACGGCCATGCCCGAGTACCAGCTCAACTGAGCCTGCCGATTCCAAGCCGTTTCCAAAGAGAGCTCCACCATGGACCTGCACAACAAGCCCGCGTACACCCGGCGTGAATTCCTCGGTTCGTCAATCGCGATGGCGTCCGCCGCCATGACCGTGCCGTCGTTCGTCAACGCGTCGGCGCTCGGCCTTCCCATGCCGGGTTGGGGCATGAGCTCGATCCCGGGCGTTGATGAAGACCGCGTGCTCGTCATCATCCAGCTCAGCGGCGGCAACGACGGGCTCAACACCGTCGTGCCCTTCGGCGACGACCAGTACTACCGCAGCCGCGGCGGCATCGCCATCCCCCAGAATCAGGTCGGCAAGCTCAGCGGCCGCGGCGCGGGCGGCATCGGCCTCCACCCCGCGCTCGACTCCGTGCGAGAGCTCTACGACGAAGGCCTCATGAGCATCGTGCAGGGCGTGGGCTACCCCAACCCCAACCGAAGCCACTTCAAATCGATGGATATCTGGCACACCGCCGACACCAGCGGCACGGGCGACGGATGGCTCGGCCGCTACGTCGATGCCCAGTGCTGCGGCTTCGGCAAGGGCGAGAGCGGCCAAGTTGAGAGCCCTGACGAAGCCGCGGGCCAGCTTGCCATCGCCCTCGGCCGCGAGGCCCCGCTCGCGCTGCAAGGCCGCAAGTCAAAGCCCATCAGCTTCGAGACCGCCGATCTGTTCCGCTGGATCGGTGAGGACGTACACGATTCGCTCGCAAGCCCCTATGCGGCGCTCAACCGCGAGGCTGTGCATCACGCAGCCGATGGCGACCACGAACACTCCACCGCTTCGTTCCTCGTACGTACCGCCCTCGATGCGCAAGTATCCAGCGAACAGATCCGCAAGGCCGTCGCACGCCAGCCGGGCGTGGCGTACCCGCAGACCAAGCTTGGACAAGACCTCTCCATGATCGCCAGCATGATCGCAGCCGGGCTCAAGACCCGCGTGTTCTACGCGACCCACGGCAGCTTCGATACACACGCCGGCCAGGGCGGACCCAACGGCCAGCACGCCAACCTGCTCCGCCAGTTCAGCGAGGCGGTCAGCGCCTTCTACGCCGACCTCAAGCAGCAAGAACAAGACAAACGAGTCCTCACCATGACCTTCAGCGAGTTCGGCCGCCGAGTCGGGCAGAACGCCAGCGGCGGAACCGACCACGGCACCGCAGCGCCCATGTTCTTCTTTGGCCCCATGGTCAAGCCGGGCATCATCAACACCCACCCCTCGCTGCAAGACCTTGACAATGGCGACCTCAAGCACAGCCTCGACTTCCGAAGCGTCTACTCGACCGTGCTCGAAGACTGGCTCAGCGCCGACTCGCGCGAAGTGCTCGAACGCACCTACCGCAAGATCAGCCTGCTGAAGAAGGCCTAGGCCGAACGTCGGTCTCGGCGAAGGTGTTGCGGCACTTGGGGCACTCGACGAGGCCGGATTCGTTCGCTGGTGCAGTGCGCAGTGTCGTGTCGCATATCGGGCATAGGCAGCCGTCGATGCGGGCCCAGAACCTTCTGTTGATTCTGCCATTGAGTCCCAGAATGCCGGCGCACATCAAGAGCACCCCCACCGACATGAGGATGACCATGAGTATCCCCATGATCGCCATCGGATCGAAAGCGACCATTCCACCCGCAATGACCACCTCGGACTTTGATTCGGCACGGTTGGGTGTTCCCATCCAGCGGATGGCCAGTCCCGCCATGAACATCATGTGCCCGATGAATAGGGGCGATTTCATGCCCGGAAGTGCTCGTTCGAATTGCATCTTGAGCATCGGCGCTGACATGCCGGTGTCTTTCGAACGGCTCGCTCCATAGCCAGCCGCTGCGTCGCTTGAGTTGGCGATATTCAGTATCGGCCATCTTCTCAGCTTACTGGTCGCGACCACTATCTCCAAGGTCTCCCGCCAACAGCATCTCCGGCGTCAGGCCGCGGTGCGCTAACACTAGTTGTTCGCCACACTCTGGGCACTGAATCGCCCCCTGCTCAACCACAAGGTCGGACAGTGCATATCCGCACAAGCACTCCTCTCTTGAGAGCAACGCTACCACGCTTCTCTTGACCACAAACACGCAGTACAACAGCCAGAGACCCGCTGGGAGTCCAAAGCCGATTGCGAATCTCGTGATTTTTGTAGGAATCGGCATGCTCTCCACTTCGCGGGAGAGTACTGGCATGTCCATGTAGGCGACTCCCAAGACGAAAGAAGCCAGAGCGACGGGCAGCGTCGAGATGACGAGAACAAAGCACAGCGGCCATCGCAGGCGACAAGCTCCGGCAATGTAACGCCGACGCTGGCGCTTTGGCATCGATTGCAACTGCGGCGACACGATTTTTTGAATCCATGTCGTCAACATCAGCGTGACTCCCTCGCGGACTCCCCCGCCAGCAGCATCTCCGGCGTGAGGCCGCGATCGACAAGCCTGATCCGCTCGCCGCACTCGGGGCACTGCACCGCGCCGTCCTCGATCGTCAGGCCCAGCAGGCTGTAGCCACACACACTCTTCGCTTGTTTGAGATGGGCAACGAGGGCCTTGCGTAGCCACCGATGCCTAGCGAGAAATGCGAACAGCATTGGCAGGCCGGCCGAGACAGCAATGGTGAGGATCGTGGACACTATGACCAGGCCATCGGATCGTGTTTGATCGAAGACCGTCTCCACTACGATCATCATCGCGACGACCGACATGAACGCACTGATGAGAACGGAAACACCGATCCAGGCGAGCGTCGCGATGGTCCCCCACGGCTTCGCCTTCCGTACGCCGTGCATCATCCGCTTGCACTGATCGTCGTCGAACGGGTCTAGCTCCGGGAACGCGCGGTAGATCTTGTCGACGAATAGCCGCATGCGCCCAGCTTACCAGCACACCGCCGCTAGGCGATGCGCGTTCAGTCCTTGGGCCTCGCCAGCATCTCGCCGATGGCGTTGGCTCCGCCTGTCTCGCCAGCGCCCGCGCCCTTGGCGGGCGCAGCAAGCTGAGTGCCCGCTTCAAGAGAGCCGCCCACCGCGAACAGAATCCACGCTATCGCCAGCACCGGCGCAATCAGCAACATCGCCACAACCAGCTTGCCCGAGACGAGCCTTCGCCTCGGCATCGCAGCGCGGTTCCTACTGGCCACGACTGGTTCGGTCACAGCTGGTTCGGCCACGGCTTGTCCTTCTCGGCAGAGCCCCGTTAGCTCATCGCCCGGTCGTAGTACTCGTTGACTTTCGCCCAGTTCACCACGTTGAAGAACGCCGCGATGTAATCGGGACGGCGGTTCTGGTAATGCAGGTAGTACGCGTGCTCCCACACATCGAGCCCGAGCACCGGCGTGGCCCCCTTGCACGAGCAGCTCGCGCTGGAGCACTGGCCGGGCATCGCCGGGTTGTCCTGGTTGGCGGTCGAGCCGACGCACAGCTTCTTGTCCGAGTTCACACAGAGCCACGCCCAGCCAGAGCCGAATCGGGTGGCCCCGGCATTGGCGAATTTCTCTTTGAAGCCGTCCATCGAGCCGAACGCCTCGTCGATGGCTTTGGCCAGGCCAGCCGATGGCGCTCCGCCCTTGCCCGCAGGAGCGAGCGTCTGCCAGAACATGCTGTGGTTGGCGTGCCCGCCCGCGTTGTTGCGGACGGCGGTCTGCTTGTCCTCTGGCAACTCGGCGAGCCGGGCACAGACCTCCCAGGGGCAGGCTGACGACTCGAGCTTGGTGCCCTTGAGGGCGTCGTTGGCCTTGGAGACGTACGCCGCGTGGTGCTTGCCGTGGTGGATCTCCATGGTCTTGGCATCGATGTGCGGCTCAAGGGCGTTCAGGGCAAACGGCAGTTCAGGCAAGGTGAAGGGCATGGAAGCCTCCATTTGAGCTACGCCGGGCGCAGCGGGTGCGTGTGATGAGCCCTGACTGTAGCGCTGGACCGTGCCATCTCGGCAAGTTGTACAGCTATCAAATACCAAACACAAGATAAAGTGCAGCCGCGTTGAAAAATCAAACCGAACTGAGGTTGCCTTGGGCGGAAAACTGGTTAGTCTGGCGATCCCGCCCGGATGTTGGCAACGCCAAACTTGGGCCGGGACTTACCTGCGTCGGGCGGAGCCCGGGGCCCATCTTCAAGCGGGTTGGATCGGCGGATGCCCGGCCCAGCCCACGAGTGAGCACCGGGCCTAGCCAAGGGTTTCCCAAGGCGAGCTCAAACGTGCGGAAAACGCGGATTTATTGCTCGGCAAAACGTTTTTTCTGGATCGGTCTATGAATCTGGAACAAACAGTTGTTTGAATCGTATAAACGCAGGCCCGCGTAGTTTCCAAGGTCTTGCGTCCAAGCGTCTTGACGCTCGGACACGATTCGAGGACGATCCGAGGGTTCCATCTTGTTTCGGCGTGCGAAGAAGCACCCGGATGGAACGCTGCACGCTGTAAGGGTGTTTGGGCAGCCGAGAGCGAGAACACTCGCCGGCGAGACAGTGCGGAAATCGGCCCCTGGCGACAGCGGCCCGACATGCGACCCGCTCGGGTGGAGGCCGCATGATGCGAAACGAGGATACCCGCGTGAGGACAGCAGTGATGCGACACGCGACTGGAAAACGGAAGCTCAGCCCGCTCGATCAGGTGCGTAGCAGGCACCGCGTCGGCGCGCGTTCGACCGAGGCAGCGGTCGGTAGCGGAGAATCCGTGCGCCGGCTCAGCTCCGAGGATGAGCGGCTGCTCAAGTACATGCTCGAGCACGAGCAGGACTTCATCGACAGCCCCGCCTTCTACGAGGCCGATGCCGAGAAGGACATCTACGCGCTGGGCGATGAGATTCAGCTCCCCGATACGAGCTGGTACCACCCGGTGATGGACGACATCTCCGCCACCTCCCGGACCCGCACCGTCAAGAGCGGTCAGCAGGTCATCCTGACGGGTGCCCAAGAGAAGATCCTCTTCCACAAGTTCAACTACGCCCGCTACCGGATCTGGAAGCTCCAGCAGGAGATCTGGGCCCGGGCCAGCAAGCGTCCCACGCCCGAGCAGGTCACCGAGATTCTCGGCTGGCACCGCAAGGGCGACGAGATCCGCCAGCAGATCGCCAACACCAACCTCGCGCTGGTGCTCGCGATGGCTAAGCGCACCCGCATGAGCGAAGTGGACTTTGCCGACCTCGTCAGCGAGGGCAACATGGCGCTGCTCCGCGCGGTGGATAAGTTCGACGCGGGCCGTGGCTACAAGTTTTCGACCTACGCCTGTCGGGCGATTCTCAAGGCGTTTAGCCGCCAGGGGATGAAGCTCAGCAAGTACCGTCAGCGGTTCCCGACCGACTTCGACCCCAAGCTCGAGAAGTCCAACTTCGTAGAGTCAAAGCGGGCGAACCTTGAGAAGGATGCCGCCGAAGAGGTCAAACGGATCGTCGTGGACAACCGCGCCGAACTGACCTCTGTCGAGAGAACGGTCATTGAGCACCGCTTCGGGCTTGAATCGACCGAGACGGAAAAGCCCATGACGCTCGAACAGGTCGGCCAGATTATCGGTGTGACCAAGGAGCGGGTTCGCCAGATCCAGAACAAGGCGATGGAGAAGATCCGCGTCAAGCTGGAGGCCAACTTCATGGGTGAGTCGGAGGGCGAAGCCAACGGCAAGCCCGAGCCTGCCACCAGCCGCTAGTTCCTGCTGGCTACAAACCCAAGCAATCCTCGCCGGCCCCCACCTCGGGGGCCGGCTTCGTTTTTGTCCATTGCGATGGCTGGGCCGAGGAGGCCATGGCTCCGGACCAGAGTCCTGTCGATCGGTGCTCACGTCCGAGAAAGTCACCGCATCCTGCCCTCATCGGGCATTGAGCATGGAGTCAACGGGCAACTCTCGCTACGCTGTAACAGGGTCCGCGTCCTGCTTAATGCCTGCGCAGCCAACCGACATGCTGCCAGCGCGAATGGTCGAGGGATCCTTCGCAGCAGCTGATCCGAATCGGCCGTGATACGCACCCCTTGTGCCTTTCCTCCTGCTTCATCTGTCCTCCATCTGTACTGAGAGAGCGAGCAACCATGACCGTTGCGACCGACACCCCACACAGCGCCGCAGAACAAACCGGGCATGTCGCCCTGCCGACGACCAAGCCCAAGAACCCCCACGACACCCGTTGGGGCAAATTCCTCGAAGCGACGATGCGGTTCGAGGCCTCCGACCTCATCATGAAGACCGGCTTCAAGCCCAAGGTCCGCGTCAAAGGCTCGCTCAAGGCACTTGACACCGAGGTTGTGTCCAACGACGACTTCTGGGCCATCGCCAAGCACATGCTCAGCGTCGAGCAGATGGAAGACCTGCACAAGTTCGGCTCGGTCGACCTCGCGTACGACTACGACGACACCTGCCGATTCCGCGTCAACCTGTTCATGGCCCGCGGCAAGCTCTCGATCGCGGCACGCCGAATCACCAGCGACATTCTCCCCTTCGAGGGCCTCCACCTGCCGCCGGTGATGAGTGAGATCGCGATGCAGCCGCAGGGCATCGTGCTGCTCTGCGGCGTGACGGGCTCGGGCAAGTCCACGACCATCGCCTCGATGCTCGACTACGTCAACGCACGCAAGCCGGTCCACATCCTGACGCTCGAAGACCCGATCGAGTACATCTTCCAGGACAAGACTGCGACGATCAATCAGCGGGAGATCGGGATCGATTGCTTGGACTTCAAGACCGGCCTTCGAGCCCTCGTCCGCGAGAACCCGGACATCGTGCTGATCGGCGAGATGCGCGACTCCGAGACCTTCGAGGCTGCCCTGATGGCCGCCGAGACCGGCCACCTCGTGTTCGGAACCATCCACGCCTCAAGTACCACGCAGACCTTCAGTCGAATCTACGGCCTGTTCCCCGCCGAGGACGTGCCCCAGGTCCGCAAGATTCTCGGCTACCAGATGCGGTCGTTCGTCTACCAGAAGCTGCTGCCGACGCTCCACCCTGACGTCCACCGCATCCCGGCACTCGAAATCCTCGTCAACAACACGGTCGTCCAGAAGCACGTGCTGGAAGGCCGAGAGGGGGAGCTGCGGCCCTACCTCAGCGCAATCGAGGCCCGCCAGATAGGCATGGTCGACTTCAACCAGTCGCTTGTCGAGCTGGTCGAGAAGGAGTTCATCCACGTGCGGACCGCCACCGAGGCCTCGCCCAACGTCGATGAACTGATGATGAAGCTCAAGAAGCTCGGCTAGTCCCGGCAGGGATACGCTTGCGGGTCTCTGTCAGGGCGGATTCTCGCCCGCTGGCTCGTAGATTGACTGACGCCCAGAGGGACGCCGAGACGGCGTGTGGGCGTGGAAAGGACGGGGCGCGTGGCGTCGAACTCGATGGTCTTGACGCTGGCAGACTCGGCGATTCTCGTTTCGCCATGGAAGCCGGTTCTGTTGTTCTTGCCGTTCCTTCCCTGGGCATGGCTCATCACCGTGGTCTACGACAAGCACGCCCAGCGATTCCACCTCCCTCGTGCGCAGTGGAATCTGGTGCACCTGTCGCTCGGGCTGGTCGCGTTTCTGGTCGGCGTGCTCATGCCCATCCAGGCCCCATGGGCCGTGGCCATCTCGGTGCTCGCCGTCGTCGCCATCCTGGCGATCGATCTGGTGATCTACCCGGCCATGGCCAACCGCGACGAGCGAGTGCCCGAGGCCCACCGGCTGACGCTCAACTTCGCCGCCTACATGGAGGCTCAGAAGGAAAAGAAAGACGCCAAGCAGGCTGGCAGCTCCCAGCTTCGGATCATGGGCCCTGACAAGCAGGCTCTGGCGGTACCCGATAAGGAATCGCCTGAGTTCAACGTACGGGTTTCCGCCGAGGTACTGCTCATCGAGGCCATGACCGCCCGCGCGAGCCGTATCGAGCTGAGGCCCGTAAAGGAAGGTGTCTACGGCACCGTGCTCACGATCGACAACGTGCGAGCGCCGGGCGCGACCATGCCCGCCCAAGAAGCGCTGCCGATCATCGATCTCTGGAAATCCGCGGCCAAGCTCAACGTCGAGGATCGCCGACGCAAGCAGTCCGGCATGGCCAGCGTGCTGTTGGGCGAGCAGAAAACCAACCTCTCGATCAAGTCCGCGGGTGCGCAAGGCGGCATGTCGCTCAACATGGCCATCAACCCCGGAGTTGCCGTCAGACGCAAGCCCGAGGACCTGGGCTTGCTGCCCGCCCAGCTTGAGACGCTCAATGAGCTCATCGCGCGTGACGGCGGTATCGTCGTCGTCTCCGTGCCCGCGGGCCAGGGCGGCACCACCGCCGTGTACACGCTCACCAAGATGCACGATGCCTACACGCAGAACGTGCAGACCATCGAGTACGTCGTCGAGGACAAGCTCGAAGGTGCTCGGCAGAACCCGTTTGATGTAGCCAAAGATGGCCAGGAGTTCGCAACGCTCGTGCGTTCGACGCTCCGCCGCGACCCGGACATCGTCTCTGTGCTGGAAGTCCCTGACGAGCAAACCGCCAAGGAGTGCATCAACGGCGACCTCGAGCGCACAAGGGTCTACGCGCTGCTCAAAGCAACCGATGCCATCAAAGGCCTCCGCACGTTTATCAAGGCGGTCGGCAACCCCGAGACCGCGACCGCGCACATGCAAGCGGCGATTTCCTGCCGCACGATCCGCGTGCTCTGCACGAATTGCCGGCTGGCCTACCAGCCCACGCCCGACATGCTCCGCAAGCTCGGGCTGCCCGCCGACAAGGTCAAGCAGCTCTTCAAGAAGAGCGGCCAGGTCCAGGCCAAGAACAAGAACGAGCCCGAGGTCTGCCCCCAGTGCCAGGGCAGCGGGTACCGCGGCGTGGACGCTCTCTTCGAGATCTTCCTGCTCGACCCCGAAGAAAGGGAACTCGCCAAGAACGACGACGTCTCAGGTCTCAAGGCCGCCTTCCGCAAAAAGGGCTACCCCACCATGCAGCAGGTCGCTCTCCGCAAGGCCGTGGACGGCGTTACCAGCATCGAAGAAATCCTCCGAGTCACAGGCGACGGCCCCTCGGATAAGACCAAGCCATCAGACAAGGCCACTACCCAGCCCGCCTAGCCAGACCACCGAGCCAGCCGGAATCACTGGGGAACCCGCTGGCCGCCCCTCGGTAAACCCTTACGACACCCGGCCCGATCGAGATTGAACACGGCATGAAGCCGTGAAGCCCGCAGGAGTTCACCATGATCATGTTCGCTGTCGTGATGGTCGTCATTCTCGGCCTCGCCTACGTCTGGGTCACCCGAGGCTTCCTCTCTTCGCTGCTGCACATGATCTGCGTGGTGCTTGCGGGTGCGGTCGCCTTTGGCGTGTGGGAGACCTCGGCCTACTTCATCCTCGGTAAGACCTCGAACGCCGCGCTCACCGGCGCTGCATGGGCCATCGCGCTGATCGTGCCCTTCGCCGTCGTCACCGTTCTGCTACGTCTCGCCGCCGATGCGGTTGTTCGCAACAACGCGCAAGCTCCCGGCCCGATCGATTACGTCGGTGCGGGCGTCTGCGGGCTCATCACGGGCACCATCACCGCAGGCATCTTGGTGATCGGCATCGGCACGACCCGCGTAGGTAGCGACTTCCTTGGCTACCAACCCTTGAACTACCAAAGCGGAAGCCTCGCACGCACCGGCGGCCTGCTGCTGCCCGTCGACCGCATGGTCGGCGCGTTCTACGGCCACACTTCCGAGGCCGCCTTCAGCACCGGCGAGCCACTCGCAAGGTACTACCCCGACCCCTCGCACATGGGCGCATCGCTCCGTATGACAGACGGCGAGGGCAAAGCCCGCAACACCGCCAAGCCCGGCGACTACTCGATCGCTGGCAGCTACATCATCGGCGCTGGCGCTGGTCTGCCGGGCAACGATCTGCTCAAGGACCAGTGGAACCCTGCGACCCACAACGCCACAAACCTCAAGGGCGATGCCTACTCAGGCCCACAGAAGCTGCTCGGCGTGTGGATCGATCCCAAGGCCTCTATGAAGGAACGCGGCGGGGACATCATCTTCGGCGAGGGCCAGGTCTTTCTTGTCGCTGAACGGCGTGATACCGCTGGCACGGTTCTGGAACGCATCATCCGCCACCCCGTCGCCATCGTCTCGCCCGCAGAGCCCGCCAGCGAGGGCAAGTACGGCCGGTGGCGCTACGACGCCAAGGTCTTCGTCGCCCTGCCGGGCGCAGCGGTCAGCCCGATGGCCTTCGAGTTCATCACGCCGCCCGATGCCACTCCTGTCGCCATCTTCGTCAAGGGCGTACGCGAGAACCTCGACACGCTCCAGCCACGCGAGTTCGCCACTACCTCAGCACGCGATACCGCCATCGCCGGCGGTTCCATCCTGCCTAAGGGCATCTCGTCCACGCCTCTCGATGCGAGCCAGGCCCAGGCCCTCGGCAACGGCAGAGGCCAAACCGACCGCAACGACCTCCGCGATGACGGCATCATCGTCGGAAGCACGTTCCCGCTGCGGATGGCGATCCAGAAAGGCACGCACGGCGGCCTCATCCTCGATGAAGACAACAACGTCATCGGAGGCGAGAACAAGTTCTCCAAAGAACAGATGGTCATCAGGGGCATGTCCAAGGAGCTTCGCGTCAACCAGTTCGGGCTCCGCAAGGGCACCGTGATGGTGCAGATCGAGGTCTCCCAGACCAAGCCCGGCAGCCTACTCGGCGGAGCCATGGCCGCGGCCGAGAATGTCCTTCCTCCTGTGGTCGTCGACGAACGTGGCACGCAATACCAAGCAATCGGATGGGTCTACAGGGACCGCGACCTCGGCTACTTCCGCTATACCCCCGACCAGCCAATCCGGGGCCTCAGCGAGTTGCAGGACAAGGGTGTATCCATCTCGCGCAGCAGGCCCGACCAGGAACTCGTGCTGCTCTTCGAGGTCACCGAGAACGTCAACCTGACGTCCTTCGGAATGGGCGGTAAAGAAATCCTCAGCTTCACACCCCCGCTCGAAGTTGGCCGCGCCCGCAGTCGCTGAGCCATCGGCTAGACACCAGCACGACGCCGCCAACACCAATCCCTTAGGGCTTGGTCTCGATCCCGTAGCCCGAGGCGCTCCACTCGTTCATCCCTCCTGAGAAGTGGTACACCTTGCCGAGCTTCTTCTCCGCGATGAGGCTCTTGGCCACAGCCTTGGCTGCGCTGTCGCCCGGGTCTCGCCCGTACACCACCAGCGTGTCGTAACGCCTGAGCGATTCCAGCGTCCGTGTGTCGGCCAGATCCCCCAGCCGCAGGTTCCGCGCCCCTGGAATGTGTCCCTGAGCGAAGGCTTCGGACGACCGAGTGTCGATCATCAGGACATCTGAGTCGTCCTTGATGGAAGCCCGGCCCAGTTCGTGTGTCCGGGCAATGGAAACCTCTGAGATGTCCCGGTCTGTAACGTTGGTGCTGCATCCAGTCAGCAGCAACGTCGAACCCGCAGCCAGCCCGAGGGCTTGCCGTAGGATTGGCCCGGGTCTCGCCATGGGTATTCTGGGGGCGGCAAGGCAACGATCGGTATGAAGTCTCTGGATCATGCCCGCAGAATAGTGGGTTTGTTCGCGGAGTACGAACCACGGACGATCCGTGCCCCCTCCACCGCAGTAGGACCATGAAGATGACCCTCTTTCCCGCCATCCCGTTGCTGCTGGCTCTCATCGGAGCTGCAGGCCCAGTCCACACTTCCAAATGGCCCTCTCATTTGCCAGCTGAGCCGCCCGCTGATGAGGAATACCACGCCCGGCCCACGCTCATCAGCGAGCACTCCAAACTGGTTCCGGGCCGGCCGAACTGGATCGGTGTCAAATTCGCCATCGAAGACGGCTGGCACACCTACTGGCCCGGCTTCAACGACAGCGGATTCCCCGCCGAGTTTGAGTTCACAACTTCGGCTATGGCCGAGATCGGCCAAGCCGTCTGGCCCGCCCCCCACCGCTACCCAGCCGAGGGCGGCCTGCTCGACCACGTGTTCGAGCACGAGGTGACTGTCATGTTCCCCGTCACGCTCGAAGCAGGATCCACAGCCACAAGCGTCACGATTGAGGCCACCGGCGACTGGCTCGTCTGCGAGGTCGAATGCGTGCCCGAGTACGCCAAACTCAGCCTCACCCTGCCCATCGCGCTAGCTGGCTCAGAGCCCTCGCCCTCTGAGGATGCTCCGGCTTTCAGCCGTGCCCGAGATCGGCACGCCCAGCCATGGCCGAAAGACGGCTCGATCCAGGCAATCTGGACGGGCGATGTCCTCACTCTCCGCGCGAACTCGGCCACCAAACTCGCGTTCTACCCATTCGCGGACAGCCGAGCCCCACTCGATCTGCTCGACGTGGGCGAGGCTGAGGGACGGGTGCTTTCCATTGGCTTCCGCCAAGGCGACAAGCCCGTCAAAGGCGTCCTCGAGGTCTGGAATGAAACTCGCGACCAATCGAGCGTGTATCAAGTTCATGCAACGCCATAGCGCGTTGTGCGTTGTGATTCCAAGAGGCGGCGGTACCTGCCGATCCGCCTGAAACAATCCGGCCCCACCAGCGGGTGCCAAACCAGTGGAGACCTGAAATGCAACTCGTAACTCGTCGCGGCGGAGCGATTCTCGGCTCACTCATGGCCCTCGCCCTTGCGGGCATCGTTGGAGTCGGCACGACGGCTGCCACGAACAAGGGCGTCGATCAACAGGACCTCGTCGGCAAGAAGGCCCCGGAGTTCACCCTCGTTGACCTTGAAGGCAACAAGCACGTCCTCAGCGACTACGCCAAAGAGGGCAAGACCGTCGTGCTCGAGTGGTTCAACCCCACCTGCCCGGTCGTTGTCAGGCATTACGCCACCGAAACCGACACAATGGACAAGCTGGCTAAAGAATACAAGGACCGTGACGTGGTCTGGCTCGCGATCAACTCCGGCAGCGACGCTTCCGGCGCAGCCGATCTCAACTCCAAGACGCACAAGAAATGGGAGATGAACCACACAATCTTGCGCGACACTGACGGCGAAGTCGGCAAGGCCTACGGCGCGATGACCACCCCCAACATGTACGTCATCGACGCGGAAGGCGTGCTCCGCTACGCAGGCTCGATCGACGACAACTCTCGCGGCCGCAAGACCGAAGTCACGAACTACGTCCGTGAGGCCCTCAACTCGGTGCTCGCAGGCGAGACCGTCGAAGTCACGTACAACAAGCCCTACGGCTGCGGCGTGAAGTACTAAACCGCTGGCGACTGGCAGTTCATGGCCCGGGCCCACGCGCCCGGGCTTTTTTGTGTCGTCCCGGTCCCCAACACCCGATCCTGCCACTGGCCCCGCCCCTCGCTCCCGCGTCCCCGCCCGTACCATCGCCAGCTCAGACCGACCGCTCCCACCAGGAACCACCTACACCCATGCCCGCGATCTTCAACACCGTCTTCGATCTCGCGCTGGTCGTGTTCGGCTTCGGGCTCTTGATCTTCCTGCACGAGCTCGGGCACTTTCTGGCAGCACGCTGGGCGGGCATCCGCGTGCTCGCGTTTGCCATCGGCTTTGGGCCGGCGCTCGTCAGTTACCGCACGGGCCTCGGCTTCCGCGCTGGCTCAAGCGAGGGCGAGTACCTGTCGCTGATCGCACAAGCCAAATCCAAGGATCAGTCTGAACGCGAAGCGGCCCGCCGAAAACTCGCCGGCGAGACCGGCGTCAACAAACCCATCTCGACTACCGAGTACCGCTTCAACGCCCTGCCTTTCGGTGGCTACGTCAAGATGCTCGGCCAAGAAGACGCCAACCCCGCTGCCGTCTCGACCGCGCCCGACAGCTACCAGTCTTGCCCGCCCCTCAAACGCATGGTCGTCATCTCCGCCGGTGTGATCGCCAACATCATCACGGCGCTCGTGCTGTTCGTCGTGGTCTTCATGGTCGGCCTGCGCACGGAGCCAGCGGTCATCGGGCTCGTTGACCCGACCAGCCCCGCTGCCACCGCCCGGCTCGTTAGCACGGACCTCCCCTCTGGCGAATCCGCCATCGGACCCGGGCTCAAGCCGGGCGATGCTGTGCTCTCGGTCGACGGCGACTCGCCCCGCCACTTCAACGACCTCGGCACCCGCGTCGCGATGAGCGATCCCAACCGCTCGCTGCGGATCACTGTCGCCCGTGCCGGCGTGGCTAAGCCGATCGAGTTCGAGCTCGAACCGCGCGCGGGCCAGACCTCCGGCCTGCGCGAGATCGGGGTCGCCCCACCCTTCACTTCGCGCATCGACCCGCAGTTCGCCGACAGCCCCGACTGGCGCGTGGCATTCGACCGCATGGGCCTGGCCAGCGTCACGCCCGGCATGACGCTCGAATCCGTCGACGGCAAGCCCGTCACCAACCGTGCAGATGTGCTCGCCATCGTTCGCGCCTCGGGCGGCCAGCGGATGAACGCCACGTTCACCGATGCTTCGGGCCACCGGGTCGCCGCCTCCATCAAGCCGCTCGCCGAGTTCGAGCTCGACGATGCCAACCCCGATCCCGGAACGCTCACGCCAATTGATCATTTGCTCGGGCTCATGCCCGTGCTCAGCGTCTCGGCCACCGCCGAGCGCGGCGCCAAGCTCGGTCTCGTTCAGGGCGATGTGTTCCTCCGGCTCGGCGAGGTCGAGTTCCCGAGCGTGCTCACCGGCGTGCGCGAGATCAAACGCCACGCGGGCCGGCCCATTCGAGCCACCGTGCTTCGCACCTATGCGAGCGATGCAAGCGACGCCCCGCGCGTCGAGCCCCACGAGGTCGAGCTCGAGCTCAGCGTCCGACGCGATGGCACCATCGGGTTCAGTTACGTCGCCGCCAACACCGATTCCAACCTCTTTGCGCTCCCACCGCCAAGCCTGTGGACCATGCCCGCTGGCGAGGCGTTCACACCTGCTGCGGTCTCTCTAATCGATCGGCCCGGCGTGCGCATCGTCGCGGTCGACGGCGTGCCCACCGATTCGTTCGAACAGATCCGCTCCCAGCTCATCGCCTCCACCTCCAGCGCATACGCACAAGGCAGCGATCCCGCAACGGTCGAAATCACATCGCTCAGCACCTTCGCCGGCGGTGAGCCTGATCGCACGACCACGCAGTGGACGCTTAGCCGAGGCGACCTCGACAGGCTCCACAGCCTCGGTTACTCGCTCGGAGCGGTCGGCTCGCTCTTCGAGCCCGAGCGGTTCACCCTCAAGGCCGAGGGCCCGGCGGACGCGATCGTCCTTGGGCTAGGCGAGACCCGCCGAATCGCTCAACAGACATACCTCACGTTCCTGCGCCTTTTCCAGGGCTCGGTGAAGGTCGAACACCTCCGCGGCCCGGTGGGTATCGCGCACATCGGCACCATCATCGCCGACCGCGGCATCGTCTGGCTGCTTTTCTACATGGCCCTGATCAGCATCAACCTCGCGGTCGTCAACTTCCTGCCGCTGCCCATCGTCGACGGCGGGCAGTTCCTTATGCTCATCTACGAGCAGCTTCGCGGTAAGCCCGTGCCCATCGCTCTTCAGGGCGCGCTCACGCTCGGCGGGCTCGCGCTGGTCGGGGTCGTGTTCCTCGTCGTCACCTTCAACGACATCTCCAACCTGCTCGGACGCTAGCCCTTCGTGCCACCCGCACCACTCGCCACCATGCTCGGCCCGTTCAGCCAGCTCGGCCTGCTCGTACTCCTCGCTGCGGGCGGCGCGGTGTTCGCGCTGGCGCTGTTCGTGTGGACCGTGCGCATGCTCACCCGCCCGCCACGCCGGGGCTACGGCTGGGCTATCGCGCACAACCGCCCGAGCAATCCCGGCGAACTCGAAGGCGATCCACCCGCGTTCACCGAGTGGACCTTCAAGAGCCTGGGCGTCGACCTGCCCGTGTGGGACATCGAGGGGCGCAGCCCCTCAGGCACGTGCGTGATTCTCACGCCCGGCTGGGGGCAGGGCCGCGTCGGCTGCCTCGACCGCGTCAGCGGCGTACTCGACGCCGCAAGCCGGGTGCTCGTTTGGGACACCCCCGCCACCGGCGAAGCCAAGGGCCGATGCACGCTTGGTGCGCACGAAGCCATCATGCTTACAGAGCTGATCGATCGCGCGCAGAGCGATCGGCCGATCGTGCTCATGGGCGCCTCGATGGGCGCGGGCGTATCGATTCAGGTCGCAGCAAGACACGTCGCAGCTGGCCGAAGCGAGATCGCGGGCGTCATAGCCGAGGCCCCCTACCGCGTGCCGTTCACGCCCGCCAAGGGCGTGCTCACCGCAGCCAACCTGCCGTCAGCGCTCAGCCTTCGGCCGGCGCTCGCGTGGGTCGGCGTGCGGTCGGGCGCGGGGTCCAGGTGGACCAGCTTCGATCGAGCCGTGCACGCGGCCAACCTCATGTGCCCGCTGCTCGTCCTCCACGGCTCAGACGACAACGTCTGCCCCATCGAAGACGGGCGGGCCATCGCACAAGCCGCAAGCAACGGCACGATCATCGAGTTTGAAGGCGGCGACCATCACAGGCTCTGGCTGGAACCAGCCTGGCGTGCACGATGCTCGCAGGCAACTACCGAGTTTCTAGAGGGGTGCGCTCAGCTCACGACCGGCGCGACCTGAGTCGCAGACTCAAGCTCCAACGCCTTGTCGGCCTGGGGCTGGCTCTTGGCATCGGGCCACACGATGTCCACTTCCGAGCCAAGCAGCGAGAACAGCGTGCGGAGCTGACGCTCGATGCTCGCACGGGCCTCGGTCTTGTACCGCGAATCGCCCGCTGTATACAGGTTGGCCGCCTGCTCCTGGGCCTTGGCCATCAGGTCTTTTTGGCGTGCCGCGTTCATCTGGATCACGTCCAGAAGGCCGAGCACCCGGCCTGACTGGATGTCATACGGAGCGACATCCGTCAGCCGAAGATCGCCCTGCACGGGCGGCAAGGTCAGCCGGAAGCGGCCCGTAGCCAGCCTCTTCACATCGCTCTGGCCGACCACGCTCAGGTCAACGTAGTACTGCCGCTCGAAGTGGAAGATCATCGCCATCTTCGCCTGGCTCAACAACAACGGCGGCACCCACGACAGCCCGCTGGTCGCCGTCGCGATCTCCTTGGCGCAGACCTCGAGCCCGACCAGCTTGCCCACCGAACGCACGCGCTCAGCGATGGTGTCTGTCTCGATGGTCGTCTTGGCCGCTTTGCCCGTGAACACCCTGAGCACCAGGACGGTTCCCACGATGCCCACGATGGGGCCGCCAATGAGCAGCACGGTGTCGAAGAATGAAAGTCCGAGCATGATGCCAGCTTCCTTGGGAATGCCCGACGAGGAATTGCGGTCCGTGGGCCGAACAGCCGGTGAGGAGTGCGAGAGGGCCCTTTCAGGCGGCAGCAGAGCCCTGCCGGTGGTTCTGCTGGGAGGGATCCTGTCGGGCGTGGTGCGGCACGGCCATCTCGAACGCCTTGATGACGAGGTGCACGCCCGCTGCAAACATCACGCTCAGCACGAGCGTGGCGATCACCGCCCCCACCGCGCGAATCGCTGACGCTGTGTCCACCATCGCGGGGAAAAATCCGCCAAAGCCGCTCTTGAGCCCGTACGCGAGCACGGCCAGCAGCGGAGTTGCCAGCAGACCGCCCGAGACAAGCCTGCGCCAGCCGACCGCCTGCGTGCCCAGCGCGACCAGCACCGACCACGCCATCAGCGCCGCACCGATCAGCCCTCGAACCACGAACCACGGGTCAGACAGCGCGAACCGCGCCGACTTGCCCACGCCAATCGCATCAGGATTCACCGTGGTGTGCCAAGCGAACCGGGCTGTCAGCGACGCAACCAGCAACACCCCGCCGAGGTTGAGTAGGCCAACCGCTCGGCCTGTCTCGTCGCGCCGAAGCGCGAACAGCAAGCCCGCGATGCCGGTCACAAGCACCACCACCTCAAAGCCGAGCGAGGCGAGCACCGGGGTCTCGTTGGTGGCTGCAATCACTCCAGCGGTGCCGCCCGACACAGCCACCGCCCCCATGATGCCAGCGAGCGCCAATGCCATCGGTCGTGAGAACATGTTCATCGTGCTGACACCATCGGCTTCTGGACCTCGCGACTGATCGGACGTTGGGATCTTTCGCTCCGCTGAGCCGCCGGACCTGGTGCCGGCTTACGACAAATACGCGGTCGAAGCTCGCTGGGTTCGTGTACCCACCCATCGTACGAACACGATGGCCCGCACTTCCACCGGGACTTCTTGTCGTACTGAGTAGTGGCCTCACAAACAGGCACATTCTGCGCGTTCTTGCCGACTCCACCAAAGCCGGAGGGCCCGCTGACCGATGCTCCTGCGGTTGGTCCACATCTTGCGACGCGCGTGCTGGCGGTCGAGGTTGAACGTCGATGAGGGATGGATCCCAGACGCTGGACCCATGACAGAACTCCCCGGGGTATCGCCTGGGTCAGAAAGGCGTGCAGCATGAGCGGCATCACCTCAGGCATCGGCCTCATCAGCGGCATCGACACGGCGACGCTCATCGAGCAGCTCCTTCAGGTCGAGGCGCGGCCCAAGTTCCTCGCCAATCAGCGCATCATCAACCTGCAGGTCATTCAGACCAGCTACCTCGATATCGCCTCGCGCATGCGCGGGCTCGAGACCGCCGCCGCCGCCTTCCGCAGTGCCGGAAACATCTTCCAGTCCAAGAGCGCGACCAGTTCGCTCGCCGACTCGATCCGCGCGACCGCGTCCAATGGAACCCCCGAGGGCACGTACAACTTCGTCGTTGACCGCCTCGTCACCACCCAGCAGATGCTCAGCCGGGGCTTTGCCGACCGAGATCAGTCTCCCTTTGGCGCAACCTCTCTCACGTTCGAGAGCGAGCAGGGCCGGCTTGATCGCGACGCCCTGCTCGCCGACCTCAACAGCGGCTCGGGCGTTCGGCGTGGCACCATCAAGATCACCCAGGGCGGCGACACCGCCCGCATTGACCTTGGACGGGCCGCGACCATCAGTGAAGTCGTTGAGGCCATCAACCAATCCGAGGATGTGGACGTCACCGCATCGATCAAGGACGGCGCGCTCGTACTCTCGACCACGGGTGCCGATTTCACCGTCTCTACGGCAAGCGGCTCCACCGGGACCGCCGAGGATCTGGGCATCGTGGGCACATCCACGGCAGGCACCCTCGCTGGCACTGCGCTCAGCGGGCTCTCGGCCAGCACCCTGCTGAGTCGACTCAACGACGGCAACGGCGTGTTCATCGGCACTGAATCCGGAACCAACCGCTACGACATCGTCATCAACGTCGGCGGCACCGACGTCAACATTAACCTCGGCGCTGTCTTCGAAGAAGTCACCGTCGACGACGAGACCACCATCGAAGAGGTCGAGGCCGCGCCTACCAACGTCGCGGGCATCCTCGACCGCATCAACACGCAGCTTGCCGACGCGGGCTTTGGCGAGGTCACCGCCTCGATCGTCGGGCAAGGCCTCCAACTTCAGGACTCCTCCAGCAGGGCCATCAGCGTCAGCGACAAGAACGCCACCTCGAACACCGCAGCCCACCTGGGCCTGCTCGGATCTGACGCGGGCGGCACCATCTCCGGGCGCCGGCTCGTCGCGGGCTTGGGCACGGTGCTGCTCAGCAATATCAACGGCGGCTCGGGCCTGCAGGGCGACGGCAATATCCAGTTCACCAGCCGGGACGGCACGGTGTTCAGCGTCGACCTCTCGGCCGCCGAGACCATCGAACAGGTCATCGACCTCGTCAACAGCGATGCGGGCAACGCTGGCCGCATCCAGCTCTCGCTCAACAGCGCGGGCAGCGGGCTTGCCGTCACCGACACCACGGGCCAGACCACCAACAATCTGATTATCGCGGGTGAAGCAGCCAACTCGCTCGGGCTCGCAACAGAAGAAATCGGAGTCGCCGCTAACAACGTTCGCGGCACCAACCTTCAGCGCAAGTACGTCGCGACGGGCACCCTGCTCAAGGACCTCAATGGCGGTAACGCCTTGGGCACCGGCACCTTCCGTCTGACCGACGGCTTCGGCGCCTCCACCACCATCAACTTCGGCGAGGACTCGCAGACCGTCTATGACCTGATCCGAGAGATCAATGGTCAAGCTAGCTCAGCAGGCCTCAACCTCGAGATCGACATCAACGAAACAGGCGACGGGCTCGTCATACGCGAGAAAGACGGCCAGCCAGCTGGTACCCAGGCCATCCGCGTCGAGGACGTTGAAGGCTCGGTCGCGTCAGCCCTCCGCCTCGAAGGTGAAGGCGGTAAGCCCGGCGAAGTAGGCGAGATCAACCAGATCGTCGCATCCCAAGAGGTCACCGTCACGTTCGATCCGACCGACACACTCGACGATGCGCTCACCAAGATCAACGACGCCGGCGCGGGCGTGCAGGCAACCATCATCAACGACGGCTCAGGCGTAGCACCATTCCGAATCAGCCTCGTCTCCAAGGACTCGGGCAGCGCCGGTCGATTCCTCATCGACGACCTCGGCTTCAACCTCGGCCTCGACACGCTCGAAAAGGGCGAGGACGCCCGCGTGTTCTTCGGCTCGGACGACCCTTCTAAGGCCGTGCTCCTCACCAGCAGCGACAACACGCTCGACGATGTCATCACCGGGCTCTCGCTCGATCTCGTCTCCGCGTCCGATGAAGTCGTCAGCATCACAGTCTCGCGCAACACCGAGTCCATCGAAACAACCATCAATGCGTTTGTCGAGGCGTACAACAGCGTCATCACACGCATCACGGGCCTTACCGGGTTCGACAGCGAGACCGAGCGGCGCGGCGCCCTGCTGGGCGACAGCACCACCAACTCCCTCCGCCAGCGCCTCGCCAGCGTCGCGCTCGGACGCGCCGACGGCGTCGACGGCGCGTTCTCCAGGCTCGGCGAAGTCGGCGTCACCCTCGGCGAGGGCGGCAAACTTGAATTTGACCGCGACCGTTTCCGCGAAGCACTCAACGACGATCCCGATGCCGTCGCGGAAGTCTTCGCCGCCCGCAAGCTCATCCCCCGCGAGACCGACATCGACCTCGGCGACGGAGCCAGTGTCACGAACACCGACACCTCCGAGAGCTTCAGCAAGCTCGGTGTCGTGTTCCAGATCGAAGAGCTCGTCCAGACCTACGTCGACTCCATCGACGGCGTGCTTACCCGTCGCGATAGCACCGTCAAGGCGCAGATCGAGTCCCAAGAGCGGCGGGTCGAGAATTTCGACCGCCAGCTCGACCGCCGGCGTGCCCAGCTCACCCAGCAGTTTCTCGCCATGGAACAGGCCCTGCTCTCCCTCCAGGGCCAGCAGAGCGCGCTGTCCTCCTTGATCGGCTGATCCTGCGCGGCGATTCACGCTCACGATCGCTGGCTCGTGGACCGATACATGCCTTGATGCCTAACGAAACCGCCGATGCTTACCTGCGCACCAAGGTCCTCACCGCGCCGCCCGAGCAGCTCAGGCTCATGCTCCTCGATGGGGCCATCCGCTTTGCGACCCAGGGCCGCGACGCGCTGATCCGCAAGGACTTTGAGGGCGTGTTCAACGGCTTCAGCCAAGCACGCGAGATCGTGCTCGAGCTTGCTACGTCTGTAAAGGCCGAGCCCAATCCCGAACTCGCGGCGCAGGTCCGCAACCTCTACCTGTTCATCTTCCAGCAGATCGTCAGCGCCAGCTTCCAGAAGGACCCCAAGCTCGCGAGCGACGCCATCCGCCTGCTCGAGTACGAACGGGAGACCTGGGTGCTCGCCGTGGAACAGGCCGCCAAAGAGCGCGGCACGAACGCACAGGCATGTTCCAACCCGATCGCCACGATCGACCCCTCAGCAAGGCCCACCCAGCAGAGCGAGGGACAGACCTCGTCCATCAGTCTGCAGGCCTGAAGTTCGCACAACACCAGCGCTAAACCGCTGGCTCGTTCGCTGCTCCGGTGAGTTCCGCTGACAACAACCCGAACGCGAGCTGCATCGGAACGTTCGACGCGAGCAGCCGTTCGGTCTCCGCGACCGCCTCGATCGCGAGCACCCGCCGCATCGCTAAGGCCTCGTCGCCACTCGACCGTTCGAGCAGCCTGCGGTTGCGCTCGGCCACCAAACCGAGCATGTCGGCCGCGGCCCTGCGGTTGGCTGCCTCTTTACTCGCAAGCTTGTTGCCAGCGACCTGCCGCTCGGCTTCTTCGTTGACCAGCCGGGTCATCTCTGGGCCTAGCTCGGGCACCGCTTTGCCCGCCTCGGCGGCGCGAAACATCCCGTCGAGCGCGTTCGCCCAGCCCACCAGCCCGCCCGCGATTACCTGCGCCAGCCGGCCGGGCGAACCGCCCGACAGAATCAGCGCCATCCGTCTCTCGTTGTCACTCAACCCCCCCGCGAGCGCGCCCGCGAAGCCCGCCATCTCATCAATGCCAAGCGTTCCGAACGCCACACGCTGGCACCGGCTGCGAATCGTCGCGAGCAAGCGATCCTCGCTCTGCGTCACCAGCAGGATCACCGTTCCCGCAGGCGGCTCCTCAAGCGTTTTGAGCAGCAGGTTCTGAGCGGCATCACCCATCATGTGCGCATCGAGCACGATGAACACCTTCGATGCCACCGTATTCGCGGTAACCACTCGCGTGCGCACCGCGGGCTCTACCAGAAACTCGGCGACCACGTCTCTGGGCAGCGTCGTCTGCTTGCGCTTGCGGATCTCCGCGTCCCGGCTCACGCTCGCAAGCGAGGCGCTCACTGGGTGCAAGTCCGGGTGGTGCCCGCGCCTGAGCTGGGCATCGATGGACGCCCGCTGCACGTCGCCCTCTGCAGGCAAGAGCAGCTCACGCGCAAACGCCAGCGCCGTCGTCCGCTTGCCCACGCCCTTGGGGCCAGTGAAGATCC
Organism: Phycisphaerales bacterium; assembly: GCA_029260395.1. Taxonomy (GTDB): domain Bacteria; phylum Planctomycetota; class Phycisphaerae; order Phycisphaerales; family UBA1924; genus OFTM382. The sequence continues at coordinate 220,577 of JAJDDJ010000001.1, forward strand.
ACGCGTGATGCACCCGCTGCGAGTCCATCGCACTGCGCAGCACGCCGACGGCCCGCTCCTGACCGACCACGCCGTCCATCAGCGTCTCGACCGCCGAGGCCGACGGCGCATCGGTCACCTCGGCCTGAGCAGCCTTCTTGGGAGCCCGCTTGCGTGTTGCTTTCTTTGCCATCGCTGCGGGCAGGATACCGCCGCCAAACGGCCCAAGTTGGAACGAGCAAAGAGGAGGAGGTCAGGCGCTGTGAAGCTTGTTTAGCCCGTTGTGGGCCGCGTTCTTGTAGCACTCGGCCAACGTCGGGTAGTTGAACACCGCGTTGACGAAGTACTCCACCGTCGCGCCGAACGCCATCGCGCACTGCCCGATGTGGATCAGCTCGGTCGCACCCGTACCAATGGCGTGAACGCCCAGGATCGCGTGGCTGTCCTGGTGAATCAGCATCTTGAGCATGCCGAGCTCATCGCCCAAGAGCTGCCCGCGCGCGATCTCTCGATAGTGCGCCACGCCCGTCTCGAACGGGATCCCCTCGTCGGTCAGCTTCTCTTCGGTCCAGCCGACCATCGAGATTTCAGGCACCGCGTAGATGCCATAAGGGAACAGCTCGGGCACGGCCTCGGTCGTCTTGCCGAACATGTGCAGCGCCGCAAGCCGGCCTTGTTCCATGCTCGTGCTCGCCAGCGCCGGGAACCCGATCACGTCGCCCGCTGCGTAGATGCCCGGCACCTTGGTCTGGTACTGTTTGTCCACCTCGATGCGCCCGCGCTTGTCCGCTTCAACGCCCGCGTTCTCGAGCCCCAGCTTGTCCGTCGAGCCCTGCCGACCGATGCAGTAGAGCAAACAGTCCGCGTGCAGCACCTTGCCGCTCTCGAGCGTCGCCTCCGCGAGAATCCCGTCGCACGAGACGCCCTCGCGCGTCGCCTCGGTCGTCGAGATCTTCACAACCTTCTCGCCCAGCCTCAGCGTCATCCCGCCCTGGCGCAGGTGGTACTGCAACGCCTCGATGATCTCGCTGTCGCAGAAATCCAGCAGCCGGTCTCGGCCCTCGACCAGCGTCACCTTCACGCCCAGCGCCTGCATCATGGATGCGTACTCGGTCCCGATCACGCCGCCGCCCACGATCAGCATCGACTTGGGCAGCACCGTCATATCGAGCAGCTCGTCCGAGGTCACGATCGTCGGGGCGCCGAACGGGATGTTCTCCGGCTTGGCCGGCTTCGACCCCACCGAGATCAGGATGTTCTCCGCCCCCACCTGCTTGGAGCCGTTAGGACCCACCACGTCCAGCACCTTTGGCTCAGCGAACGATGCAAACCCGTTGATCAGGTCGATCCCGTTCGACATCAGGTGCTCGTAAGCGATCCGAAGCTCCGCGGTGATCACCCGCTGGGCGCTGGCCCGCACCTTCTCAAACGTCGTAGCCCGACAAGACGAAAAATCCTCCATCGTCGGCATCGCGATCGAATGCTCGCCCGCGAGCAAAATCGCCTCCCGCAGCGCCTTGGACGGGATGGTCCCCGTGTTGATGGCAGCCCCGCCGACCACCTGCTTGGCCTCGATCACCGCCACCCGCTTGCCAAGCTTGGCAGCCTGAATCGCGGCCCGTTGGCCCGCAGGCCCGCTCCCGATCACGCAAAGGTCGTACTGGCGCATGCTGCTGGCTCTCCGCTAAAGCGATCGACTTGGCCGCGGCCAACGCCGCCTACCCCTCATCGGGTGAACCGGCCAGCCGCCTAAAGACCATATGGCCCCGTACAGTCATTGCAATGACCCCTCCCCCTCAATCCAAGTCGAGCGCCGCCCCCAGCCCGCGAAAGGGCCGCCTGTCGGCCGCCGAGGTCCGCAGCCGGTTCATCGCCTACTTCACCGATCCCGCGCGCACCCACACCTTCCATGCCTCCAGCCCCGTCGTGCCCCACGACGACCCCACCCTGCTGTTCACCAACGCAGGCATGAACCAGTACAAGGCCTGCTTCTTGGGCCGAGTCGAACCGGGCAGCGACCTCCAAGGCCTTACGCGCGCCGTAAACAGCCAGAAGTGCATTCGAGCAGGCGGCAAGCACAACGACCTCGAAGACGTCGGCCTCGACACCTACCACCACACCTTCTTCGAGATGCTCGGCAACTGGTCCTTCGGCAACTACTTCAAGGCCGAGGCCATCGCCTGGGCCTTCGACCTGCTCACCAGCCCCCAAACCAGCGGCGGCTTCCAGATCGACCCCAAACGCCTCTACGCTACCTACTTCGGAGGCGACGAAGCCGCAGGCCTCAAGCCCGACGAAGAAGCACGCCAGCTCTGGATGCGACACCTCACACCCGAGCAGATCATCCCCGGCTCCTTCAAGGACAACTTTTGGGAGATGGGCGAGAGCGGGCCTTGCGGTCCGTGCTCCGAGCTGCACTACGACCGCATTGGCGGGCGCGACGCGCGCGAGCTTGTCAACGCCGACGATCCCAACGTGATCGAGGTCTGGAACCTCGTCTTCATCCAGTACGACCGTCAGCAGGACAAGTCCCTCAAGAGCCTGCCTGCCAAGCACGTCGATACCGGCATGGGGCTCGAACGCCTCGTCAGCATCCTCCAGAACACCACGAGCAACTACGACACCGACCTTTTCGCCCCGCTCTTTGAGGCCATCAACAAGCACACCAAGGCCCCCCACGACTACCGAGGCAAGCTCGGCAAGCAAGACCCCCAGCAGGTCGATACCGCCTACCGCGTGATCGCCGACCACCTTCGCACGCTGTGCTTTGCTATCGCCGACGGCGCGGTGCCCAGCAACGAAGGCCGGGGCTACGTCCTCCGGCGGGTGCTCAGGAGGGCCGCTCGCTTCGGTCGCCAGATGCTCGGCGCGGAGACCGGCTTCTTCTCGAGCCTCGTGCCGACGCTCGTCGAAGTCATGGGCGAGGCGTGGCCCGAGCTGCGCAAGCACCAAACGCACATCCAAGAGGTGCTCCTCGAAGAAGAAGAAAGCTTCGGCAGGACGCTCGATAAGGGGCTCAAGAAGTTCGATGAGCTCGCGAGCGACGGTGCTGTCTCAGGCGAGGATGCCTTCCAGCTCTACGACACGTTCGGCTTTCCGCTTGATCTCACCCAGATCATGGCGAGCGAGCGCGGCCTGACGGTTGATGTCGATGGCTTCGAGAGGTGCATGGAAGAACAACGCGAACGCAGCCGGGCCGGCGCCAAGGGCGCCGACGGCGATGCCATCGTGCTCGACCCCGAAGCGCTCGCCAAGCTGCAATACAAGAAGATCAAGCCCACCGACGATTCCGACAAGCACCACGGCCGAACCGTGCGTTCGCGCGTAGTCTCCATCTGGAACGGCACGGACTTCGACGAGCACGCCGAGGCCATCGGCCGCGACAAGCGTGTAGGCGTGCTGCTCGACCGCACGCCCTTCTACGCCGAGGCCGGCGGGCAGATCGCCGACACCGGCAAGCTCACCGTTACCCGCGAGAACCGCACCGGAAGCCACTCGGGCGGCGGCGAGTTCCGCATCGAAGACGTGCGCAGCTTCGGCGGGTACATCCTGCACATCGGCCGAATCGCCAAGGGCGAGATCAGAGTCGGCGACGAAACCGAAGCGCAGGTCGACCGCGCCAAACGCACCGCCACCGCAGCCAACCACACCGCGACCCACCTGCTCAACCTCGCGCTGCGCGAGGCCCTCGGCAACCACGTCGAGCAAAAGGGCTCGCTCGTCGAGCCCGACCGCCTGCGCTTCGATTTTGCGCACAAAGGCCCCATGACCGACGACGAAGTCGCCAAGGCCGAAACCCGCGTGCAGGAACTCGTCACCGCTGACTTGGTCGTGTCGGCGGACATCGCCAAACTCGCCGAGGCCAAGGCCATCAGCGGCCTGCGCGCTGTCTTTGGCGAGAAGTACCCTGACCCCGTCCGCGTGGTCAGCATCGGCTCGACCGTTCACGATCTGCTCGCCGACCCCGCCAATGCCCGCTGGCAGCAGCAATCCATTGAATTCTGCGGCGGCACGCACCTCGCCTCCACCGCCGAGGCCAAGGCCTTCGCGCTCGTCAGCGAGACCGGCATCGCCAAGGGCGTGCGCCGAATCGAAGCCGTCACAGGCGTGGCCGCCATCGCGGCCCACAACGCCGCCGCCGGGTTGAACCAGAAGCTCACCGACGCCGCCAAACTACCGACGGACCAACTCGCCGAGGCCATCGCTTCGCTCTCGTCGCAGATCGATCAGCTCACGCTCTCGCTCGTGGCGAAGAAGGCCATGCGCACCCGCATCGAAACGCTGCAAGAAACGCTCAAGGCCGCGAGCAAGGCTCAAGCCGGCGAACGCCGAGAGCAGGTCGAACGCGAGGCGAGGTCGATCGCAAAGGGGCTCGAAGGAAGCAACGATCCGGTGGCGGTCGCCACCATCGACGCGGGCGACGACCGCCAGGCGTTGCAAGCGGCGCTGCAAGTCATCACCTCGATGCTGCCGCGCAAGGCGATCATGCTCATGAGCGTCGTCGAGACCGGCGACAAGCCGGGTGTCTCCATCATCGCGGCCTGCCCGAAGGAACTGATCTCGCGCGGCATCAAGGCCGGCGACTGGGTCCGCGAAGCAGCAGCCGTCGTCGGCGGCAAGGGCGGCGGCCGGCCCGAGCAAGCCCAGGGCGGCGGTACCGACACCTCCAAGCTCCGTGAGGCCGTCAACACAGCCCGCACCTTTGCCATGAAGATCCTCAGTGCCTGAACAAAACCAACAACCCGATGGCTCCGAGCCAAAACCCGAGCCCAAGTCCGAGCAGCAGCCGAGCGGCAGCCCGGTCTGGCACCGGCCCGCGCCCGAAATACCAGAAGTCCTCCGCAACCCGCCCGCCCCTAAGCCCGCTGCCAAGCCCCGCCGACGGTTGCAACTCATCCCCGAGACCTCTGGCACGGACATGCGAGCCATCGGCCTCGGACTCGATTTCGCCGCCATGGTCGGGGCCTCCGTTTTGCTCGGCTGGGGTGCCGACCGCTTTTTCGGTACCACCCGCGGCATCCTCATCGGCCTCGGCGTCGGCCTGGTCGTCGCGGGCTGGCATTTCTTCAAAGGGGCCCGCCGCCTCAGCGACACGCTCCACGGCACCAAAGCCCCTCAGAACACCAAACCAACGTCCGCGCCCCCAACCAGCCTTCACCCGTCTGCAAATCGCCCAGATCTAAGCCAAGACTCCCCTCCAGACCCGCCTGCAGGCACGCTCTGAGACGCTCAAATCGGTGGAGACTCCTCGCCGCCGCGTCTATCGTCCAGCCCTCCCGGCGATGCGCTCGGGACTTTCGACCGCACCGGCCTGCTGAGCCCGCGTTGGCGGCCTCTCGAGACTGCCCGCACCCCGGAGATTGCCGTCTTGCCGATCGCCGCCGCTGAGCCCATGACCGATGCCCGCACCGGGGATCAGCCCAGCGGCGAAGCCCTCGCCCAAGGGCCAGGCGCGAAAGCATGGCTCGCTGTGCTCGCGACGGTCGGCGTGGGGCTCATCGTCGTATCACTGGTGCCCGAGGCCATGAGCCGGTGGGCCCTTCTGGGTCTCGCAGCGGCCGTTGTGCCGATGCTCCCAACGACCCTGATTCTCTCGAGGCTCCGCGGCCGACGACCTGCGTTCGAGCTCTGGCAGTACGCCCTCACCGCAAGCCTGGTGCGAATGCTCGCGTCTGTTGCAGGCGCCGGCGTGCTGCTCTTGCTGACCGATGCCCCCTTTGATCCATTCGTATGGGTGTTCTTGATCGTGGCCGGGGTTGCCCTGGCCTCCGAGAAGCTCATCATCCTCAGCACATCGCGCGTCGCGGTATGCCCCGCCAACGCCTGAACCGGAGCGCTGTATGTCGCTGCTCACCTTGGCCGCCGATCCTGTCTCTCACTCCCTCAACCACCCGTCGTGGGTCACGGACGACGGCGTGTGGCTCTGGTCGGCGTACGCCACCCAGCTCGTGCTCTCGGGCCTCATCACTGTCTTCGGGCTCCGCTGGGTCACCACCCATCTGCATACTGATCCCAACATCGAAGGCGCGGACCGCTACATCCCCCGCAACAAGTTCGCCCACCTCATCGAGGTCATCTGCGTCTACCTGCGGGACGAGGTCTGCCGGCCCATATTGGGCAAGCGCACCGACGCGCTGATGCCCTTCTTTTGGTCGCTCTTCTTCTTCATTCTCGTCAACAACATGCTGGGCCTCATCCCGCTGCTCGACCTCACGCACATGCTGTTTCCGGGGCTCAAAGCCGCTCACGAGAGCCCCCTCGGCGGCACCGCCACCCAGAGCATCTTCGTCACCGGCGTGCTGGCGATGTGCGCCGCCTTGTTCATCAACCTCAACGGCATCAAAGAGCTCGGCGTTAAGGGCTACCTGCACCACCTCACCGCGGGAGCCCCCATCCTGCTCTGGCCGCTCATGATCCCACTTGAGATCATCGGCACGCTGATCAAGCCGGCGGCCCTGGCCATCCGTCTGTTCGCCAATATGACCGCGGGCCACATCCTGCTTGCCCAGCTCCTCGCGTTCACCGGTGCCGGGTTCGCTGCAGGCATCGGTATCGGGGTCGTGGTGTGGCTGTCGGCGACTTTCGGCTCTTTCGCCGTTTACCTGCTGGAGATCTTCGTGGGCTTCCTCCAGGCCTTCATCTTCATGTTCCTCACGGCTGTCTTCACCTCGCTGCTCGCTCACCACGACGACGAACACGAGGACGAACACGCCGAACTGCTCGACGCGGTCACCACGGCCGCAGCCGCATAAGAACGTCCCCTAAGTGCCTTTCGCCCGCTCGCCCTCGAGGCGTTTGGGCCTATCATCGACCCCGTTTGGCGGACGCCTCTGAACCGAGCCGTTCGCACCCGTGCCCCCTGCGGGCAAAAGCCTCAAGAATCCGAAGCCCGCGCGGCGGGCCGACCCAACCGAGACCGCCTTTTTTGCTGGAACGGACCATGACCAAGATCATCAAGACCGCCCTGTTCGCCGCACTCTTCCTCGCCATCCTCACCCCTGCCGCGACCTACGCCCAGGATGTGGATGCCTCCCTCACCGGTGCGCAGCTCGACGCTGCAGTCACCCAGTACAAGGCCCTGGGCTTCAGCAAGGGCCTCGCCGCTGTCGGCGGCGGCCTCGCCGTCGTCGGTGCCGGCATCGGCATTGGCCAAATCGGCCGCGGCGGTGCCGAAGCCACAGCCCGTCAGCCCGAGGCCGGACGTGCGATCTTTACGCTCGCGCTCATCACCGCGGCATTCGTCGAAGGCGTGGCTCTGTTCGCCCTCGTCGTCGCCCTCGGTGCCTGATCCGATTGCCTGAAAATCCCGGCCCGGCTGTTGAACAGGCAGCCGGGCCGCTTTGCCCCCATTCATGACCCTCGCCGGCGGCGGGTCTGACTACCGCCACCGAGAGCCCAACGGGCCGGAGAGCTTCTCGTAATGACCATCAACCTGCACCGCTGGCTCGCCGTCGTCATGCTCGCTGTCCTTGGCGCCGTCGCCATGCCGACCGCCGCTCAGGCAGACCACGCCGCCGACCCCGCAGCCCACGCCGCCGATGATGCCCATTCCGACGCCGCCCACGGCGACGACCACGGAGGCTCGCACGCTGGCGGCGGCAAGAACGTCATCCCGACCGTCAAGGAAGGCCTCATGACGGGCGTCATGACGCTCATCGTCTTCGTCGCCGTCCTGTTCGTCCTCGGGACGCAGGTCTGGCCCAAGATTCAGGGCTCGCTGACCGAGCGCGAGAACAAGATCCGTGATGAGATTCAGGCCGCTGAGCTTGCACGCCAGCAGGCCCGCGACGCACTGGAAGAGTACGAGCGGAGCCTGGCCCAAGCCCGCGCCGAAGCACAGGAGATGCTCGACAACACCCGAGCCCAGCAGGCCGAAATGGCCGCCGACCTCCGCACCAAGGCCGACGCCCAGCTCACCGACATGCGTGAGAAGGCCCAGCGTGACATCGAGGCCGCCAAGCGGTCCGCGCTCAACGAGATTTACACCGAGGCCGCCTCGCTGGCGACCCTCGCTGCGGGCAAGATCCTTCAGCGTGAGATCAACCCCGGCGACCAGCAGCGGCTCGTCGACGAGTCTCTCGCCGAGCTCTCCGCCAGCCGCAACTGACCAAACGACCAAGCCGACCCCGCTACGGACCAAGCAACCGCCGGAGACCGCCCGTGCCGCTCATCGATGCCCAGCCCGACGCCGTTGCCCAGGTGTACGCCCAGAGCCTCTACGAGCTCGCCGACAAGCAGGGCGGGCAGTCGCAGGTCGAGGACACCCTCGGCTCGCTCGAAGCCATCCTTGAGCTCGCCCGCAGCGACAAGCAGTTCAGCGAGTTCCTCGCCTCCCGCGTGCTCAGCGCCGACAAACGCGAGGCCTCGCTCAAGAAAATGCTCGATGGCCGTGTCGATGACCTTGTGCTCAAGTTCATGCTCGTGCTCAACAACAAGGACCGCCTGGGCCACCTCAGCCCAATCTACGCCGCCTTCGACATGATGGCCCAGGACAAGTTCGGCCGCGTCGAGGTCGACGTCATCACCGCCGAGCCACTCAGCGCCGAAGAGGTCGAATCCATTCGCGAGCGTCTCTCCACGGCGCTCACCAAGGACGTTATCGCCCGTCCCTCGGTAGACCCGTCCATTATCGGGGGCGTGAGGTTCCGCATCGGCGACCGACTCGTAGACGCATCCGTCGCCACCCGGCTTCGCCGCATGCGAGACCAGCTCGCCGACCACGGTGCCGCCGAGATCAAGACCCGCGCGGGCAGGCTGCTCGACAGCACCGACTGATCCGAACGATTCAACTGAATCGACTGATCCGTCGGCCGGTCCAGCCCCTGCCCATCCAGACTCCCGCTCCGCGCGCCATCATCGCGCGAGCCAAGGCCACAACAGGGGATCAGCCATGCCAGCAACGCCCAAGAAAGCCATCCAAGCCACCGAAGTTGCGGGCAAGCGCGTGCTCATCCGCGTGGACTTCAACGTCCCGCTCGATGGCGGCAAAATCACCGACGACCAGCGCATCCGTGCTGCGATGCCCACCATCAAGAGCGTCATCGATCGAGGCGGCAAGGCCGTTCTCATCAGCCACCTCGGCAGGCCCGAGGCCAAAGGCTATGAAGAGCAATTCAGCCTCCGACCCGTCGCCAAGCGGCTCGGCGAACTGCTCGGAATCGATGTCGGCTTCCCGAGCCAAGATTGCACCGATGAGGCCGCATCGCAGGCGGCCCACAGCCTCGCGGGCGGCGGGGTCATCCTGCTCGAAAATCTCCGCTTCCACAAGGGCGAAAAAGCGGGCGACCCGTCGTTCGCAGCCCATCTCGCCAAGCTCGCCGAGGTCTATGTCAACGACGCCTTCGGCACCTGCCACCGCACCGATGCCTCGATGGTCGCTGTCCCCAAGCTCGTCACCGGTCCCAAGGTCGTCGGCATGCTCGTCGAGAAGGAAATCAGGTTCCTCTCCCATGCCATTGATCAGCCCGCCAAGCCCTTCTGTGTCATCCTCGGCGGGGCCAAAGTTTCCGACAAGCTTCCCGCTATTCACGCGCTGCTGCCCAAGTCAGACAGCGTGCTCATCGGCGGCGCGATGGCCTACACCTTCCTCAAGGCGCTAGGCCACAAGGTCGGCGCCAGCCGAGTCGAGGAAGACATGGTCCCTGAGGCCAAGAAGATCATCGACGAGGCCGCCAAGCTCGCTACCGATCTGCACCTGCCCGTCGACCACATCTGCTCGACGCAGTTCTCCGCCACCTCGGGAGACATCGACACCTCCGAGGACCACATAAAGGACGGGTACATCGGCCTCGATATCGGGCTCAAAACCCAGGGCATCTTCGCGGGCGTCATCGGCAAGTCCAAGACCGTCATTTGGAACGGGCCGATGGGCGTCTTTGAGTGGGCGCCCTTCAGCGTGGGCACCAAGTCCATCGCCCGCGCGATGGCCACTGCCGCCAAGAACGGCGCCACCTGCATCGTCGGCGGAGGAGATTCCGCAGCGGCCGTCGAGCGCTTCAACATGGCTGACCAGATGACCCACGTTTCGACCGGTGGCGGGGCCAGCGTCGCCATGCTCGAAGGCAAGCCCTTCGAGGCCGTCGACCTGCTCGATAACGCCTGATGCACCCCGAGCCCGCGCCGCTCAAATCTCGGCGCGTTACCACCGACCTTCTCAAGCTCGGCGCCCTGTGCGCCGTGCTCTTCTTCATCTGGCCCACCGCCCACGGCCTCACCAACTGGCAAGAGGGCATCCGCGCCCTCGTCGCCATCGAGATGGACCAACGAGGCGCGTGGATCACCCCCACCGTCCACGGTCAGCCCTACCTCGCCAAGCCCCCGATGGTCTACTGGCTCACCCGTGCGCTCGCTGTGGTCACGGGAACGAACGTCGGCATCCTGCATCTCCGCATGGTCGTGGCGCTCGCTGCGACGCTTGGCGTGGCACTCACGTGCCTGGCAGGCCGCCACCTCCTCCGCGACGAACTGCTCGCCGGCCCGGAAGAGCCGCAGGACGGCACCGGCACGCGCGCCTGGGCCGACCATGCTGCATTCTGGGCTGCTGCGATGCTCGCAACCGGCATCCTCTACGCCCGCTCTGGCCGCATCGGCGAACTCGACATCATCCTCGTGCCGTTCGTCGTCGCCGGTGCATGGGCAGGACAAGCCGCTTGGCAATCGCACCGCGAACGCAAACGCACGCACTGGCCCTCGATCGCAGCGCTCATGGCCTGCGCCGCCGGGGCCTCGCTCACCAAAGGCCCGCCCGGCGCGATGGTTCTGCTCTTTGCCTCGTGCATGGGACCGATGCTTCAGCAGGCCGCCCGCTTTGTGCGCACGCCGGGTGTCGCCCCGTTCAAGGAGTTGTTTGTCGCGTGGTCGCGCATGCACCCGGTCGTCCTGGCCATCGTCGCAGCCGGCTCACTGTGGGGCTGGGGCAAGCTCGTCGCGCGCGACATCGGCGCCGACGCTGTCGCTCAGGCCGCGGGCGCCGAGGCCGCCGACAACCTACGCCTCTTTGTCGCTGAGGCACCGCTCAACAACCTCGAAGCCTGCGCCTACGGCGTTGGCCTCGGCTCGGTGTGCGCGATCATCGCGCTGGTCTGGCTCGTTAAAGACCGCCCGAGGCTGCCGCTCGGCGCGTGGTCCATCGCGGCCTGGCTCGGGCTCTCACTCATCGCCATGAGCGTGCTGGGCAAGGGCGTGCCCCGGTACCTCACGCCCGTGTGGCCTTCGATTGCTCTGCTCGGCGGCATGTGGCTGGCCGGCGCGATCCGAGACCTGCGTGCAGGCCCCAGGCTCGCGCGCGCCGTCGGCCTCATCGTCGTGCTGCTCGCCATCGGCCAGGGCCTCTGGTACGGCGTTGGCCGAGAGATCACCCACCCCGAGCGCTCGCCCAAACACCTCATCACTGAACTCGGGCCGATGTTGGCGGGCGAGCAAGCTGACCTCGTTGCCATCGACTTCTGGCACCCCGCGGTCGACGTCTACGCGGGCCGTTTCGTCGAGCCGTACCAGCTTTGCGGCCCGGAGACAAGCTTCACCATCGGTCACTCCAGACCGATCAACCAGCTCCGTGCGCTCGCCGCGAGCGGGCCTGTCATCGCTCTGATGCGTGAGCGCCAGCCGCCGGAACTCGCCGAGTTTGCTCCCCCGATTGATCTGCTTCTCGCGCAAGGGTTCACCGTCGAGCCCATTGAGACCGAGTCCGGCTTTCTCATCGACAGCCTTCGCACCCGCGTCCGTGCCTTCCGGCTCACCGTCGATCGAACAGCCGCTCTAGGTCCCGGTGGGTGAGGCGAACTGTCGTCGCCCGGCCATGCGGGCACGAACCGCTCCGCGACACCGTGCCCCGAAAGCGCATCAACTCGTCGATCTCGGTCTGCGTCAGCGGGTCGCCCGCTTTGACCGCAGCCTTGCACGCCATCATGTCCAGCACCTCGTGCAGGGCCTCCTCAGAACCCGCCGAAAGCTCGCTGCCTTGCGCCGCATCCAAGAGATCGCGTGCGAACTCCGATGGGTCCACGTTCCGCTCGAACAGCAGCGACGGGAACGCCATCACCCCCACCGTGCGCGCGCCCAGTGGAGAAAGCTCCAAACCGATTCGCTCGCAGAGCTCGTTCAGACCATCGAGCAACTCGCGCTGATCGGAAGATACTTCGATCGAAATCGGCGTGATCAGCCGTTGCGATTCGAGCGGTCTTGCCGACACCCGAGCCAGCAGCGACTCGAACATCACTCGCTCGTGCAGCGCGTGCTGATCGATCAGCACCAACCCCTGCTCGTCCTCGGTCACGAGGTACGAATCATGCACCTGCATCGCGCGCGACGCCAACGCTCCGTTGAGTGGCGCCGTGTGAGCACCATGCGGGGGCATTTCATTCGTTCGCGTGCCGATCGACCACGGTTCTGCGGGCATCGCCGCCTTTGGCTCTGCAAACCCAAGGCCCGGCTGATGCGCTTCCGCCTGCTCGCGCAGGGCGTAGCCCTCGTTCTCCCTCTCGTGTTCACCGTCCGCGATGGTCCCCGGCCCGAACGCCCGAAAGGTTGGTCTGGCCGCCAGACCGGGCGTCAGGTCCGCCCGCTGAAGCGCATCGCGCACCGCGTGGAACACCACGCTGTGCACCAAGCCCTGATCGCGAAACCGAACCTCAGCTTTCGCAGGATGCACGTTCACATCGACCCCGCTGGGAGGCATCTCGATCATCAGCACTGCGGTCGGATACCGCCCGGGCTCGATCAGTCCGCGGTACGCCTCTCGCACCGCGTGCTGAAGGGTCTTATCGCGAACGCTTCGGCCATTGACCAGCGTGCGGAGCGCCTTGTGGTTCGCCCGCGCGATCGCTGGCAGCCCCGCTAGCCCCCAGACCGCAGCGCCCTGATCGCCCTCTTGTCGATCCGCATGGACCTCGATCAAATGGACTTCCAGTTCCTTGCCGATGACATCCAGCACCCGCTGGCGAGGGCTGACGGTCGCGGGCAGTTCGAGCAGCACCCGGCCCGCGGTGCGCACCACAAAGCCCACGCCCATGTGCGCCAGCGCGATCTCGCGCACGACCTCCACGCAGCGCGTCTGCTCGGCGGTGGTCGCTCGCAGGAACGCTCTCCTTGCTGGCGTATTGAAGAACAAGTCCCGCGCCTCGATCGTGGTGCCCACCGGGCCCGCTGCGGGCCTGGGCTCACCGATCTCTTGCCCTTGAGCCGAGAGCGACCACGACGCTTCGTCGTCCGCTGTGCGCGTCACGATGGTCAGCCGGCTGACGGATGCGATCGACGCCAGCGCCTCGCCACGGAAACCGAGCGTGGCGACACCCGTCAGGTCCTCCGCCCGGTCGATCTTGCTGGTCGCGTGCGGCGCGACCGCGAGCAGCAATTCGCTCGCTCTGATGCCGATGCCGTCGTCGGTCACGCGGATCAGGTCCGCGCCGCCCGCTTCGAGATCGACCGCGATGCGTGAAGCGCCCGCGTCGAGCGCGTTCTCGACGAGTTCCTTGACGACCGATGCCGGCCGCTCGACGACCTCGCCCGCTGCGATCTGGTTAGCGACCAGCGTCGGCAGGGCGCGGATGGGCCTGCGGGTTGTGGGTGCATCGGTCGCCATGGGGGCATCCTACCGCCAGCGCCTGGCTTCTCTACACTGCTGGCCATGAGCCCTACGCCTAAGCAGTTTTCGCCGCCCTCTTACACCGCTGGCCAGGACCCCGCCGACACGCTCTTCAGCCGCATGATCCGCGGCGAGATTCCGTGCCACCGGGTCTATGAGGACGACCACGTCATCGCGATTCTCGACATCAACCCGCTTGCTGCGGGTCACACACTGGTGATCCCCAAGGAGCCCGCTGCGACGATGGGCGAACTGAGCGACGAGGCCGCCGGTGCTCTGGGCCGGGTGCTGCCCCGCATCAGCCGGGCTGTTTGTGCTGCGGTCGGGGCCGAACAGTACAACCTGGTCCAGAACAACGGCCCTGCGGCGGGCCAGAGCGTGCTCCACGTGCATGTCCACATCATCCCCCGCTTCGAGAATCGCCCGCACGCGGGCGGCGTGGAACTGGTGTGGGACGCCTCGCCCGCTGAGCCCGAAGCACTGGCCGACCTCGGCAGGCACATCGCCCGACTGCTCTGATGTTCTAGCCTTCGTGCACAAGCGAGGTGGTCGCTGCGGGCAGGTGGAGGCCGCGGCCATCATCCAGCATCAACTCGATCGCGCCGTCGTGGTCGATCACGCCAACGACACCCTCGTGCCGCTTGCCGTTGTGCGTGAACGCGTGCCGCTTGCCGCGCATCGCGTTGGCCTGCCTCGCCAGCTTGAGAAGTTCTTCTCTTGGCAGCTCTAGCAGGCGCGCAAGCTCATCGAGCACCGCGGTAGCTGCATCCAGCCGGGTTGCGGTCGAGCCCAGTTCCGCGAGTGACGTAGCTCGGCCGGCGATGGCTTTGGGCCAATCGCCGAGGGTGGCGAGCTGCCCCACGTTGAGCCCGAGCCCCACCACCGCAACCCCATTAGCTGACTCCACCAGCACCCCGCCAAGCTTGCGTCCCGAGGCTACGTGCACCGCGTCGTTGGGCCAGCGGAGGGCGACCGATGCCCACGCTGACTCGTCGTACCCGGGCACCAGCCTGTGCGCCGCGGCACACAGCGCCAGACCGCCGACGATCCCGAGCAGGTCGTCAGTGTCGCCGTTCGCTGCCAAAGCGATCGACATCGCAAGCGAGCAGCCGCGCGAATCGCGCCAAGCCCGTCCGAGCCTGCCTCGGCCCGCGGTCTGTTCGCCAGCGATGACCAGCAACCGGTGATCGGCGGAGGCCATCTTGCGCGCCGCGTCCTGCGTGCTTGCGGTCTGCGCCACCACCGCGACCTTCCAGCCCACGCCCAACTCGGCTTCGAGCGCATCGGCCCATTGGTTCAGAGGCGGCTCCGGCGCGCGCGCCGGGATGGTCGCGGTGTGGTCGAGCCCGAAGTCCAGCCCCGTTGCCTGCGTGGTGAGTTGGCCCAGGCTCACGCGGTCGATGCCCGTTCGGGCCACCTCGGCGAGGGTGTTGATGGTGATGCCGCCCGAAGCTTCGAGCCCGATGGCCCGATCGCCACGCATCGCCACGGCTTGCCGCAGCGTGTCGCAGTCCATGTTGTCCAGCAGCACCATGTCCACCAGACCCGCTCGCACCTTCAGCACCTCGCTGAACTGTTCGAGCGTGTCGCACTCGATCTGCACGAACTGCAGCACGTCAGCGAACCGCGTGCGCGCGTCGTTCGCTGCGCGCTCGATGGCTGAGGCGAGCGGCTCGCCCTCGCGCCGCATCGCAGCAAGGTGGTTGTCTTTGAGCATGACCGCATCGTGCAGCCCCATACGGTGCGAGGTGCCCCCGCCGCAGGCGACCGCGTACTTCTCCAGCACGCGCAGGCCGGGCGTGGTCTTGCGTGTATCGCAGACCTGCGCGCGCGTGCCCTCGGTCTGCGCCACTGCTTGGCGGGTCAGCGTAGCGATCCCGCTAAGCCTGCCGAGCAGGTTGAGCATCGGCCGCTCGACTGCGAGCACGGACCGCACCGGGCCGCGAACTACTCCGATCACGTCGCCCGGGCTCACCCGCTGGCCGTCTTTCGCTACGGGCTCGATGACCACACCCGGGGCGACCGCATCGGCCAAGAGCTGTGCGAACGCGAGCCCCGCGAGCACGCCCGCTTGCCTCGACCCGATTTGGGCCATCAGCACCGTCTCGGACGCGATGCTCACCAGGCTGCTCATGTCGCCACGCTCGCCAAGGTCCTCGTCGCGAGCGATCTCAAAGAGCCTGCGGGGCAGGCCCGTGCGCACGAGTTGGTCGGCGAATGCTGGCAGGTCTGTCATCAGCTAAGCGTACCCGCCCGCCACGCTACACTGGCTGCTCGGGCACAAATCCACAGCCCGCTCAGCAGGAGCCCTTATGAATCTTCTCGAAGGCAAACGAGCCTTGATCGTCGGGATCGCCAACGAGCGGTCCTACGCCACCCACATCGCCCGCTCGCTGATCGCCCACGGCTGCCAGTGCGCGTTCACCCACTTGCCAGGCGAGAAGAACGAACGCCGCCTGCTCCGCACGCTCAACAACCTCGAATTGACCGACCCTTGGGTCACCCCGATGGACGCGAGCCTCGACAAAGACATCGACGCGGTATTCAGCCGGTACAGCGAGTCATTTGATCGGCTCGACGTGCTGGTGCACTCGATCGCGTTTGCCGATCGCGCGTACCTCGCGCCGGGCTCGTTCCACACGACGCCGCGCGAGGCGTACCTGTCGGCGATCGACATCTCGGCGTACACGCTGCTCGGGTTGGTACGGGGCGCCGTGCCGCTGATGGAGCAATCAGGCGGCGGGTCGGTCATGGCCATGAGCTACTACGGCGCTGAGAAGGTCGTGCCGGGCTACAACATCATGGGCGTCGCTAAGTCGTGCCTCGAGAGCACGTCGCGGTACCTGGCTGCCGAACTCGGCGAGCGGAACATCCGGGTCAACACGATCTCGGGCGGATACCTCCGCACGCTGGCCAGCTCTGCGGTGGGCGGAGCGGACGACATCGAGAAGCACAACGCGACCCGCGCCCCGCTCCGTCGGAACGTCGAGGGCGACGAGGTCGGCAAGACCGCGGTCTATCTGGCCAGTGATCTCTCCAGCGGGGTCACGGGCGAGAACATCTATGTTGATTGCGGCGTGAACACCATCGGGGTGTAACCCCGGTTTGGACGGCGGGTTGACACACCGAATGCACGTCCGAACGTGGATATCGGGCCACCAACGCCCTGATGCTCAAGACGTTGGCGGCAAAGTGCCGAAGTTCTCATCATGACCGCCTTTAGCGCTGCCTCGATCGCCTCCTCCGTCGCGGGAACCACTTCCGCTGAGCAGGTGGCCAAGCGCGAACAGCAGCGTGTCGAGCGGGCCCGTCCCAAGGGCCGGTCGCAGGCTGACGACGAGGTCGAGCTGCACCAGATCGAGCGGGCCGAGGCCACCCGAGCGATCCACAACAACACGGACCAGGACGCTGCGGAGGACCACCAAGAGCACCCTGCGTACTACACGCCCGACGGGCTTGTGCGCGGCCAAGGCAAGGCTCGCTCCATCGATCTCAGCGGCTGAGCGATTTGCATCAAATACTCACGCAGCACGGCGGGGGAACTGCTCGGGGCCAACGCTGGGCTTGGCAGCACTGATGCCCGCCAAGCGACGGAACACCTGATCCAGCAGCGTGGTGTCCGGGTCGCGCCCGATCAGCCAGTCGGCGTAGCGGGCTTCATCAAGCAGATCGTCACGCAGGTAGTCGAGCTGGTCGACGGGCGTGGACACCATCAACATCGCCACGCCGGTCGCGACGCGTCCAACGCTCGCGGGCTCGTCCGGGCTTTGCATCAGGGCTTCATCGAGAAACGCCGCGTGGATCGAGGCGTCCTGAAGGTGCTCGCGCGCGCGGAGCAGGTCGTACGCCGAGGCGAGCGCATCGAGCCCGCCGTGGTCATCGCGCGCGACGAATCTGGCTGACGCGAGCCGAAGCTGCGTGCGCACGCACGACGGATTCCGCAAGGCGACCCGCTCGAGCAGGTCGCGCCGGGCGTGGTCCTCGAAGCCCGGAACCCGGCCGGGCTCGCTGGCAGCCCAGGCGCTCACCGCGCCCGCAAAGGGGCCGGATGTAACGGGAACTTCGGCGGTTTCCAGAGCTGCCATAAGGGCCGATGCGAGCTGGCTGGGGGTGTCGCTGCGGGCCTGATCGATCGGCCTGATCGCGCGAAGGCGCGTGGTCCGGGGCATGGGCCGCCGGCCCGAGAGCCGATCGGCAAGACCGAGCCGGCGCGGCGAACGGGCGAGTGCCGACACCAACTCGATCGCGGCCCGGTGAACGGCCGCCGGAGCCTTCGCGAGTTCGACGGCTGCGGGATCAGCGCCGAGCGGGAAAAGCGTGCCCAGATTGATTGGCCTGTCAAACGACCAGTCGGGCATCGAGGCATCGCACTGGTCGCGCCGAAGAGTGGCGACCCGCAGCGAGCCGCCCGGCTGGGCGAACACGATAGCGTCGAGGCCGTGGTACTCGCAGAAGGCGTTGGGGTTGTCCTGGGCCTCGGTCGAAGTGATCTCGAACCACTTCACCTTGGCAACGCCTTGCACTTCGGCCAGTTCGGCGCTAACGGCCTGCGGCGCATCAATCCCTATCCGCAGCGGGCTTTCCCACCAAGGCAGGCGGTCGTGCGCAAAAGCGAGCGAACGCATCCACCGCTGCGAGCGATCGCTGCCCATGAGCACCGAGGCGCAGCCTTCGAGCATCCAACTGAACGCCTCGGCCATCCGCCAAGTTACGGGCGTGAGCCACGCGGCCAGATCGGCGGTCGTCAGCCCCGGCCACCGTCGGCTGAGCACCGCTGCGATTCCCAGCCCCAGCCCCGCTGCCCAAAGGCCCAGCGGAAGCCCTAGCACGGGCGCAGCGAGCCACGCCATGCCAAGCGACCAAGAGGTCAGTACCAGAACGCTGACGGCGAGGGTCCAGACACCCCACTGCCAGGCAGCGAGGGGACGACGGCTAGGTGTGGTGGAGTGGGCCATACCCGCTGTGCATCGGCTGTTCAGGCCAGCACCCGAAGCGCTGCCTTCCAGTCGTGCTCACCGACTCGGCTTACCAGGTAATGAGCGTCCGAGAACGGGCGTGCGGAGCCCGGCTAGTCATTGCTCTGGAACCAGCGGGCGATCGCGTGGAACGTGGTCGCCCGTCCCATTGCCGCGATGGACTCGGTGAGCGGGATCTCCTTGGGGCAGACCTTGACGCAGTTCTGAGCGTTGCCGCAGTCGCTGACCCCGCCCTCGCCCATGAGCGCATCGAGTCGGTCGCCCTTTAGCTGCTTGCCGGTGCCGTGGTCGTTGAACAGGCGGGCCTGACTGATCGCGTGCGCGCCGATAAAGGCGGTGTCCCACTCGCGTTCATCGGTTTCGAGGTTGAACTGCGGGCATGCTTCGAGGCAGCAGCCGCAAGACATGCAGGTGGAAAGTGTGTAGCGCAGCTCCGACTGCTTGGGCCCCTCGGTGGGCCCTGCCCCGAGGTCGTACGTGCCGTCGATGGGCACCCACGCCTTGACCCGCTTGAGGCTGTCGAACAGCCGGGAGCGGTCGACCCACAGGTCGCGGATGATCGGGAATTTGCTCATAGGTTCGAGCGTGATCTCGTCGCCCTCGTTGGGGCAGAAGACATCCATAAGGCATGAGCAGGACTGGCGGGTCTTGCCGTTGATGACCATGGTGCACGCGCCGCAGACTTCTTCGAGGCAGCCCGAATCCCACACAACTGGCGTGGTCGGCGTGCCGTCAACGGTCACGGGGTTGGCACCGATGGTTTGCAGCACGCTGATGACGTTGGCACCCGCGCCCACAGGAACCTTGAAGGTCTCCCAACGCTGGGCCTTAGCAGGGCCATCGCAGCGCTTGATGCGCACGCGAATGGTCCGCGTCTTGGCGGCCTTGACAACTGGGGCTGAGCTGGCTTGGGTGGTCATGGTCGGTACCTCGTTCGACTGCAGGCGCGATCAGGCGGCGCCGGAGTGTTGGTCATTTTCGGTGGGCTTGTGCAAACGGAACATCATGAGCTGGGCACGCTCGGGTTTGTGGATGCCGTAGAACTTGTCGTACAGATGCGGGATGAACCGCAAGGGCTTTGGGAAAAACGTGTCCCACTGCACGCACGGATAGAACATAAACTCGAGATCGTCGAACCCGAAGCCTTCGACCGCGCGCACGACCGCATCGGTTGTGTTCATGTGGTAGTACGCGGGGTAGTCGTTGATGTTGTCCGACTTCGACGCCATCAGTTTCTTGAGCCCCAAGGCCTCGACCATGCGCACCGCAATAGGGAACGGGTGCTTGCCGTGGGGCGTGGTCGCGTAGAACACCGCCCCCGGCTTCATCGCGCGATAAACCGCCTTCAAAAACGGCTGGGGATCATCGAGATGCTCAGCGACAAAGAACGCGAACACCGCGTCGTACGCGGCGGGGGGAATCTCTTCGACCTCTTCGATCAGGCCGATCCACTTCTCGGTGAGGGTGGAGTTGAGCTTCATGCGCGGGTTCGGGTCCACGCCGTCGACCTGCGTGGCGCGCTCAAAGATGCGCCGGAACAGCTCGTGGGGCAGCTTGGCGCAGCCCACGTCGAGCATCCGG
Organism: Phycisphaerales bacterium; assembly: GCA_029260395.1. GTDB lineage: Bacteria > Planctomycetota > Phycisphaerae > Phycisphaerales > UBA1924 > OFTM382. Next base: position 240,695 of record JAJDDJ010000001.1, read on the forward strand.
CCTTGAGCGAGATCGTCGGTGAGGATCCGGTCGCTGAACGCACGGATCCAGCTCGAGCGGTCGGCGTCGAGCGCCGCGAAGTCGCCGTAGGCCTCCGGGTTGGCAACGACGGACTGCTTCATGTCGTGCTGGCGGGCTCGGCCTCTTTGTCGGGTTTGGTGTCGGCTTTGGCGTCCACCTTGCCGTAGGTTCGGGGCCTGGGTTTGACAAGCGACGTGTCGACATCGCCCCACGACAGGCGGTGCTCGTCGGCGTCGCCCTGGTGGTACTCAACGATGGTGGTCTTGAGGAACCGCGAATCGTCGCGGTCGGGGAAGTCGAGCCGGTAGTGGCTGCCTCGCGATTCCTGACGTTCGAGCGAGCCCTTGGCGATGACCTGCGCGAGCAGAATCATGTCGCCCACGCTTCGCGTATAGCTGAGGCTCTGGTTGGTCCAGGTGGCGGCATCGCCAAGGCGCACTCGCTCAAAGCGCTCGCGCAGCTCTGCGAGCTTGCTGGTGCACGTGCCCAGCCGCTCGCCGGTCTTTACGACGGTGCACGCCGCGGTCATCTCTTCGCCGAGCTCACGTCCAATGACATACGGGTTGGTCTCAGGCGATTCCTTGCCCTTGCCAACGGTGGCGAGCAGGTTGTCGGCCTTTGTCTGCTCGGCGCTCGCGGCGCTGTCAAACAGGCTCGCTTCCATCGCGGTGCTGGGCTTCTCGGCGGGCTCGTGTTCCTTGACGTAGCGTGCAACGCCCTGGCCGCAGAAAAGGCCGTCAAAGATGCAACTCAGCAAGGCGTTGGCGCCAAGCCGCGTCGCGCCGTGGTACGCGAAGTTGACTTCGCCAAAGGCGTAGAGGCCCTTGATGTTGGTCATCATGTTGTTGGGTGCGCCGACCTGCATGCCCATGCCGGGCTCGGTGCCGATGGGTGCCTGCCAGCCCGGCTGGTGGTCGCCGTGCTGCGTGTCGGGCCGGTAGCTACCCGGCGTGTGCTGAGTCCAGAGCCCGCCCATCGAGTAGTGGACGGTCGGGAAGATACGCATGGGCGTGAAACGGGGGTCGTCGCCCACAAACTTCTCGTAGATCTCAAGGATGCCGCCGAGCTTGCGGGTGAGGTACTCGGGGTCCATGTGCGTGAGATCGAGGTAGACTTGGTTCTCGCCATCGACGCCCATGTGCTGGTTAACACAGACATCGAAGATCTCGCGCGTCGCGATATCGCGTGGCACGAGGTTGCCGTACTTGGGGTACTTCTCTTCAAGGAAGTACCAGCGTTCACCCTCGGGTATGTCGCTGGGCTTGCGGTCGTCGCCCTGCTTGCGCGGGACCCAGACCCGGCCGCCCTCGCCGCGGGCTGATTCACTCATGAGCCGGCACTTGTCGGCGCCGGGAATCGCGGTCGGGTGGACCTGGATCATCTCGCCGTTGGCGTACCACGCGCCAGCCTGATAGCAGCGGCTGGCAGCACCGCCCGTGCAGATGACCGAATTGGTGCTCTTGCCGTAGACCAGCCCGCAGCCGCCGGTGGCCATGATGACCGCGTCAGCGCGGAAGCTTCGGATCTGCATCGTGCGCATGTCCTGGGCCACGATGCCCACGCAGCGGCGGTCGTCGCCCTCGCCCGCCATGATCGGTGCGAGAAACTCCCACGACTCGTACTTGGTGACCTCGCCCTGAGCCTCGTATCGGCGGGTCTGTTCATCGAGCGCGTAAAGAAGCTGCTGGCCGGTGGTCGCGCCGGAGAAGTGCGTGCGCTTAAACAGGCTGCCGCCGAAGAGCCGAAGGTCGCGCCGGCCCTCACTGGTGCGGTTGAAGGGCACGCCCATGCGATCGAGCAGGTCGATGACGCGCGGGGCCCAGTTGGCCATCTCGAGCACGGGGCCCTGGTCGGCGAGGTAGTCCCCGCCATAGATCGTCTCGTCGAAGTGCTGGTACTCGCTGTAGCCCTGCTGGCGTGCGACCTCGTTGCAGGCGTTGATGCCTCCCTGCGCGCACACGCTGTGTGAACGCTTAACAGGCACCATGCTGAAGAGATCGACCGGCAGGCCCTGTTCAGCGATGCGGACGGTGGCTGCAAGCCCGGCGAGGCCGCCCCCGACGACGATGACCCGTTGCGCGTTCGGCATGACCATCTGGCTCAACTCCCTGGCTCAAGCTCGGGGCTTGTTGTGACGCGGGGCTCACTCAAACTGGCTAGCGGATCCGGTCGGCGTTGCGGGCTCGACGTGAGCCCCATGGTTTGAGCCTCCGAGCGCTGCTTCGACGTTTTCGGCAGTTTGGATGTCCACGAAGAACGTGAAGGCGATCAGCGCCGACCACGCCATGCCCATCAGCCCGACGCCCAGCATGGCGCAGACCACGCCCCAACGCCGCTGGGCCTTGGCGGAGATGGTCAAGCCCCATGTGATCGCAGCGGTCCATAAGCCATTGGCGAAGTGGAACACCAACAGCGTGATGCCGACGAAGTAACCCAGCGATACGACGATGCCCAGCGGGGTCCAGCCGTCTTCCGCACCACGAAGCGCGAGCGCGAGCGTGCTGGAGGCTGCGGAGTAGCCCCAGTCGGCACCGCCCGGCACGAGCCACGTCCAGCCCCAGCGGAGCGTCGCGACGTGGTAGAAAATGAACAGGACGCCGATGTACCCGCTGATTCGTTGGAGCGAGTACCGCCAGTTGTCCTGGTAGGCGTAGCGGGCGGTGTTGGATTTGCCGGTGCGGGCGTAGTACACGCCGAGAATCGAGTGAAACCCAATGGAAACCCAGAGCGTGATTTCGATGAGCAGCAAGTGCGGGACCTGCTCGTTGATCCATGTGACTTCTTTTTGGAAGTAGGCGATGCCGCGCTCGAGCATCGAGGCGTTGGGCCCGAGCCCGCCGTCGCCGTGGAGGGCGATGCCTCCCCAGAGCACCGATGAGTTCGTCGTGAGGTGGGCGATGAGAAACACGCCGATGGGCAGGATGCCGCTCAGAGAGTGCAGTCGACGGAGTAGGAAGTGAAGCCCTGTGGCCCCGGCTACTGGGTTGCTCTCCGTCACGCCCGATCCTCCGGTGTTGGCTCGTCCTGTGCTGACCGCACACGGGTGGTCATCCTAACAACTCGAACCGGGCCAGCGTGCTCGAGCCATCGACGTGCTCAGGCCATCGGCGGCGGCGGTGGGGCTTGCATCATGCCGCCTGCCATGTCAGAAGGCTTGATCTTGCCTTCCTTAACCGCCTGGGCGACCGCCTTGGAAACCTCGACAAACGCCATCCGGAGTTCAGAGAGCATCGCGGTAAGCATCTTGGATTCTTCGTCGGTCAGGTTGCCCTTGGTCTTCTCGTCGAGCACCCCCATGAAATCGATGTAGAGCCGGGCGTATTCGGGCGCGACGATGGCCTTGCCGGTCTGCGGGTCTGGAACGTAGCCGAGGTACATCATGGCCTGGCTTGCGAGGGTCTTGATGAGGTCGTCGAAGCCCACAGGGCCTTCATCGCCCTCCCCCCCTAGAGCGGCCTCCTGAGCCTTGGCCTGCTTGGCCTTCTCCTGCTCAGCCAGTTTGGCCTTCTCGGCCTGGGCCTCGCGCTTCCAGTCGTCATCCACAATCAGCTTGGGGGATTGGCCATCGGCCGGGTCTGGGGACATGCTCAGGGCCTTTCTCGGCTCTCAAATCCACGGTTCACTGCGCGCTGGTCATGTTCGCTACGCTTTCGGCATGGTAGACCACAGGTTGGTACGAAACGGACTTGCCGCGATCCTCGTGGCCTCGGCAGGCCTGGCCCTGGCGGGGTGCTCCTTCGGAGAGCGATCGAGTTACAAGGCGCCCTCTGGCCGAACGGTGCAGGCTGGTGAGTTCGAGGGCACATCCACTGCGAGCCCCACCGAACAGTCCGCGATCCCGGTACGTGTGGTGTCCGTTGAACAGGCCCGCTCGGCCGAGTCCGTAGGCGCTGCCGATCCGGGCGAGCCGAGTGAAGGTGGGATGGCGGTGCTGACATCGAACCCGTCGCCGCTGATCGATGCCAAGGTGGGTGACCTGAACGGCGCTCCGGTGTTCGCCAAGGCATGGCTCAAGCCCATCAGCGGCAGGCTGAAAGCCGAAGGCGAGCGCTTGGACCGCGATGAGTTTAGAGCGTTTGCCAGCAACCTGATTCGCGACCGATTGGCTGGCGAGTTGAAGGACGAGCTGCTGTACGCGGAGATCCAGGCTGAGTTGACAGCTCAGGAGAAAGCGGGGCTTCGGGCCGTTCTCGCTGGCGCGCAGCGGGAGCAGGTGCGCCGAGCGGGCGGCAGCGTAACCGTGGCAAACCAAGCTCTGAAAGACGCGAACGACCAAACAATTGATACGTTCGTGCGCGACCGCGAGCGGCAGATCTTGGTGGCCGAGAAGTACCGCCGAGAGATCGACGACAAAGTGCAGGTCTCTCAACGAGACATCAAGCTGTTCTATGAGCGCAACCGCGATCAGTTCAACCCGCCGCCTGTGGCAACGATCTACCGGATTCGCGTACCCAACGACGACGCGGCGGGCATCGCCGAAGTCACGCGCAGGCTCGCAGCGGGAGAGGCCTTCGAGGCAGTGGCGATGATTGAGGCCAACACGATGAGCGAGCCGTTCAGTGAGCGCGAGATCGTGGGCGAGTTCAGCGAGTTCGAGTTCTACAGCATCGAGCCTCTTAACGAGGCTGCGCGAACGCTGACCCTGGGCCGAACCGCGGGACCGATCGAGCACGGGTCGAGCGTGTCGTGGCTTCATCTGTCGTCGATGGTGGACAGTTCCGTTTCGCTGTACGACTCGCAGCTAGCGATTGAGAACCAGTTGAAGGCAAGCCAGCGTCGTGAGCTTGAGCAGCGGTACATCTTCAAACTGATCCGCCGAGCCGGATTGGCCGAATTCGACGAGATCATCAGCAACCTGACGGACATCGCCGAGCTGTGGTACTACACCGGACCGCCCGCAGCGGCCGGGGAACTCAACGAGAACTGACCGGTTTGTGATGCGAGGCCCCGTCGCCAGGTTACTGACGCGACTAGGACTTGGCGGCGGCTCCCAGGCCCCTCATATGCGGCTAGGCGCACGTGGTGAGAGGCTGGCAGCGGCGCACCTTCGCAAGCTGGGGTACCGCGTATTGGGTCGCAATGTGCGCACAAGTGGTGGTGAGGCTGATCTGGTCATGCTCGATCCAGATGGACGGTCCATTGTGCTCGTCGAGGTCAAGAGCCGGGTCGGCGGTACTCTCAATCCGCAGTCGTCGATCGGCCGAGACAAGCAAGCGAGGCTCGTGCGAACGCTCAGCGCGTTGCGCGCCAAACATGGCTGGCGGGACAGGCCGGGACGGGTGGACGTGGTCACGGTGTGGTGGCGCGAAACTGAGGAGCGGCCCGAGATTCGGCACTTCATCAACGCGGTGTCAGCCAGCGGGCGGTGAGTCGGGCTGAAGTGCCGGATCTGGCTCGGGACTGGTTGCGTCGGGGACGGGGTCGTCGGCGTTGGCTCGGCGGGGCGAGAGCGTGGCCCGGAAACGACTCTCGAGGGCCTGTTCGGCTATCCGTGTCGTGTCGAGTTCGACTGGAATGACGAGCGTGAACATCGCGCCCTCACCCAGGTCCGATTCGAGCCTGAGTTCGCCTTGCAAGAGTTGGCTGAACTCGCGAGCGATTGCGAGCCCGAGGCCAGTGCCCGCGTGCCCCCGGGTGTGGCTCGCATCGATCTGACGAAACTTCTCAAAGACCGCTTCGTGTTCCTCGGTAGCTATGCCTGGTCCGTTATCGATGACGCTGAACCTGACGCGTTCGATGCCGTGGGGATCGGTGTCCGGGAGTCTCTCAGCGCGCAAGAGCACCTCGCCCGGACGGCCGTCGCTGCCTATTTCGCCCGTGAACTTGATGGCGTTGGCGAGCAGGTTGAAGACGATCTGTCGGAGCTTGCGGGGGTCGGTGCGCAGCATCGGCAGGCGGTCGTCGATCTCCATGCGTGCGCGAATGCCAGCGCGTTCGGCAAGCGGATAGATCAGGCCCATGAGCCCCTCGCAGAGGTCGCGCGGCTCGACGGGATTAACCTCCACGCTCACCCGCCCGGCCTCGATCTTGGCCATCTCGAGCAGGTCCTCGATCATGTCCAGTAGGTTGCGACCCGCCGAGACAATGTTGTCGAGGTACCGCTTGCGTTTGGCGAGCGAAGCCTGCCCGGGTGGTTCATCGAGCTGGTCGTCGCGGTCGGCGATAGCCAGAAGTAGCTCGGCAAATCCGATGATCGCGTTGAGCGGGGTGCGCAGCTCGTGACTCACGCTCGCGAGAAACTCGCTCTTGAGACTCATCGCCTCGTAGAGACGCAGGTTTGCCTCCGCGAGTTCGCTGATCTTGACGTCCATCGCGGCATTCGAGCCGCGCAGCCGTTCGTTTGCCGACGAGAGTGTCTCGAGCATCTCGTTGAACGTCTCGGCGAGCACTTCGAACTCGTCGCCGGTCTGGATATCGGAGCGCGCATCCGCGTCGCCTTGACGGACGCGCTCTGCGGTTCCCGTCAGCTCACGCACCGGCGCGAGGATGATGCGGTGCGTGATCAGATAGAAAACCAGAATGGCAAGCCCGAGCACAAACGATGCGGCGGAAAGGATGTACAGCGTGTTAACCACGATGAGCCGGCCCGCGTTGGGGCTAGGCCGCTCGATGACGAGCAGGCTGTTAACAAGGCCGCCTTCTCGGTGTGGCCTCAAATAGCGGTAGGTTCGGCCCGCCTCCGTGCGGATCACGCGCTGGCTGTGCCGCTTCATCGGGTCGGCCTCGAAGCGTTCGAGTTCGCGAGCGAGCTGGGGCGAGCCGGTCGCGGGGTTGCGGGCTTCCTCTGGAGTGAGCCGGCGGGCGGTCATACCGGGCGGGTCGGGAGCCTTGGCATCAAGCGAAGCATGATCACCGAGCGTGGGCTCGTGCAGCGGCCGTTCCGCTTCTCGGGCTTCCTGAACGTCCGCGAGGTACGTCGAGAATTCAAGCTCGCCCGCGTCGACCAACGACTGCATCCGCAGCCATGGGAACGTCAGCGCGCTGGCGACGATAAGCACCACTGTGCCACCGAATAGGATGAGGCACTTGTCAGCGAGCGAGAGCCCGCGAACGAGGTTGGCAGGCCAGCGAAGCAGCATTGTGCGAGTGTACTCATGGCACGTGCGGGCCAGTTGGGGCCGAAGAGAGTGGAAAGTTCGGTATTATGATAGGATTATGATCGGTTCTCCGGCCTGTTTGCGGACTCTCAAGGGTTCTTTCTTTGACGCTTTCCGCCGCTGGCGGTATGGTCGAGTCTCAGCCCGGCGCGTCGTCGGCGGGCTTCGGGCGCGGTCATGTCGTCGCGGCGTGCGCGTGCTGGTTGAGATCGAGAGCATTGTCCATCTTCGGGCCTTCTTTTTTTGGCCCCAACCCAGGGAGCAGCTTCGTGCAAAAGAACATCAGTGCGGCGGCCGTCATTCTCGCTATCGCTGGCAACGCAGCCGCCCAGACAGACTTGCTGCCTGACATCGTGGTCGTCAAAGACAACCTCTTTGATCACTACGTACAGGGCAACGAGCTTCGTCTCTCCAACGGCACCGCGAACGTCGGCGAAGGAAAGTTCCATCTCTACGGCGGGCCGGACAACGGCGACGGGACTCAGCAGGTAATCCAGCGCGTCTTCAAGACCGATGGCTCCTTCACCGACCGGGCTGCGGGCAACTTCGTGTTCCACTCCCAGCACAACCACATCCACGTGGAATCGTGGGCCAGCTATCGCCTGCGGGAGATCACCCAGCCGGGCAACGGCGTGGGCCCGATCGTTGCGGAGGGTGCCAAGACCAGCTTTTGCATCATCGATCTGGGCGTGCACGACACAACCCTGCCGAACTACAACCCCAGCGGCGAGTTCTTCAGTTGCGGCTCGACCATCCAAGGGCTGAGCGTCGGCTGGGTGGATGTCTATTCCTCTGGCTTAACGGGCCAGTCCATCGACATCACGGGCGTGGCTGCGGGCGAGTACTGGCTCGAGTCGGTCGTTGACCCCGACAACAGCTTCCTTGAGGCCGACGAGACCAACAACGCTACGCGGATCATGGTCACGATCGGCGGCGGCGGCGGCTCGATCGATCCCGATGCCTACGAGCCCAACGACTCGCGCTCCGAGACCATCGGCCGAACTGTCGGCGCGATCAACAGCCCCAACCTCGGACCCGTTGGGCCCGAGACCACCATCACGGACCTCACCATCGAGTCCTCGGGCGACGACGATTTCTACCGCTTCTACATGCCCGCCACAGGCGGCAGCGGCGACTTCGTCCGCATCGAGTTCCCGCACTCAGCTGGCGACATCGACATGCGGCTCCGCAGGGACACAGGCAACTCGCTCGAAACGAGCCAGGGCACGTCTAACTCTGAGGAGATCTCGCTGCAGGGTTACTCCGCGGGCTGGTACGTGGTCGAGGTCTACGGCTACTCGGGCGCTACGAGCCCGTCGATCGACCTGACCATCAACCCGTCGGCCAACCAAGCGCCGACGATCGATGTCGTCAACCCGCCGGCCGGCGACATCCGCCGCGAGCACGGCAATGAGAACTACACCGTGACCTGGACCTCGAACGACCCCGAGGGCAACGAGACATGGGTAAACGTGTACGCCAACACGAGTGCCGCGTTCGACGGCAACGAGGTGCTGCTGCCCACGAGCATCAACACGCCTGCGGGCTTGGGCGCGTACATCGTCAACTCCGCCGAGCTCGCGCCCGATCAGTCCTACTGGTTCTACGTCGAAATCACCGACGGCGGCACCCTTGGCGGTGAATGGTCGGACGGCACCGTCACGTTCTATGACCACTGCACGGGCGACATCGCCAACGACTTTGGCTCGATCGGCCCCGACGGTATGGTGAGCTTTGGCGACTTCCTCGCGCTGCTCGGCCTCATCGGACCCTGTCCCGGCGGCTTGCCCGGCTGCACAGGCGATATCGCCGATGACTTCGGCACCATCGGCGGCGATGCGCAGGTGAGCTTTGGCGACTTCCTCGCGCTGCTCGGCCTCATCGGGCCCTGCCAGTAACGCGGCCGAGCAACTAACGTGCTCCCGAATTCCGAGCCCGGTCGCCCCTTGGCGGCCGGGCTTTTTTGTTGCGATCGCTACTCGCTGGCCGCCCGGCCGAGGGCCGAGAGCTCCCGCTCGATCTCGTCGGCGATCCGCACCCATGACGGCTGACCCGGCGTGATCGAGACGTGACGATCGAAGAACGCCTGCTGGCGCTGGACGACCGACGCGGGGCTTTCTGCAAGCAGCCCCTCGATCGCACCAACGAGTTCCTGCTGATTCGTGGTGATCGGGTAAGCGCCGTCGGGTTTGAGGAACTTGTCGATGCGCTCGCCGTGCGGGTTGTGGTAGACCACTCCAACGCCAAGCGCCATGGCTTCGAGCAGCACGCCGCTGAACCGACTCACAAGCACCCGGCATTCGCGCAGGTCGTCGTAGAGCGGGCGATCTGAAACGGGTACGCCGCTGAAGTCGCCCTCGTCGGCGTGGTGGCGGCTCACGATGTGATCGACGCTGAGCTCTTTGCACGCACCCACAGCCGACGCGAGCCACGCTGGCTGGTCTTGGGTGTACAGGCCGTAAGTAAAGTTGGAGTTGATGACGACACGCTTAGAACGGCTCGATGGCCTCGGCTCACCCGCGAGCTGTTCGATGCGAGTCGAGCCTGTGAGCCGTGCGTCCCGACCCGCAAAGAACTTTTGGTCGTGTTCGCCCACGAGCAGCGCGATGCCTGCGTGCTGGTAAGCGCCGCGATGCACGCCCACGCCGAGGTGCTCGACGTGCGTATCCTCGTAATCTTGTACGCCTTCGACCAGAGCCATGCTCGTGGTCCGCCGCGATCGACACTCGACCACTCGGTCGTGTACCGGCGGGCTCCAGTCATTCATCACGAATAGCACGCCCGGCTCGACGCGGTCCAAGATGTCACGCACCGCGTGCGTGTGGGGCAAGCCCAGCTCCCGCATCACCTGACCCGAGCCCTCGTCCGCGTAGCAGTTGGTGATGTCCACGAACAGCGAGCTGATGCCGCGCTTGCTCAGTTCGCTCGCCACCGCGGCCATCTCCCGCGTGTGGTAAGCGTTGTGCGGCATGAAGAGCACATCGGCCTTGGGCAACGCTTCGCGTTCGGGCGCCTCGCCCTTGGCTCGAACGTCAGAAGCCCCGGCTAACGCGTGCCCCGCAAGTCGCCATCGGCCCAGAAGGTCGGTAAACAACTCGGGCGGCTCAAGGTCGACGGCGAACCCCCCCACCGACTTGAGAACTGTCGTGCCCAACAGCCGTGGCCCATCTGGAGTTGCCACCGTTCCAGCCACACGGGCCTGCTCGGCGGCGCGGACCAGCCGCCAGATAGCGTGGGGCTCAAGCTCTTCGCCAAGGAGCATCGGCACGATCCAGACCCCGCGAGCCTCGGTCAATGCTGCGTTGAATGCCGAGCCGGTGCCTTGCGGCCATGGGCGATGGAGGACCCGAAGCCTCTCAGATTTCGGTAGCAACCCATCCAGCCGGGCTCGTTCTTCGGGCCGCGAGCCGTCGTCGATGACAATGCACTCAATCGATGGGTAACGCTGACCGAGCGCGGAACGGGAGGTCTTCGCGGCAAACACCGGCTGATCGCGGTGCGCGACCAAGACGCTGACCAGCGGGCGGGCGTTCGCGGAGCGTGCCGCCGAGTTGATCCAGATGCCGTCGATCCATCGCGCAAGCGACGGCGCCGTGCTCTGAAGTGTTGTACGCAGTCGCTGCCGCCAATGCACGCGATCCTCCCGCTCTTAGCCCGCCGACAGCCGAGAGGGACCATGGTATCGTGCGAGTGATGCCCGCCGCCAACGCCAGACCGAATCCGAGCACGCCGGCGCTCGAACGGGTGCCGCGCCAGCTCTCCGTTCCGTTCGGCAGAGCGTTTATTGCAGCGGTCGAGTCCGAGGCCAGCCGCTGGCTCTCACGGGCTGACGACCGCGAGCTTGAAGCGGCCTGCGCCAAGCCGGCCGCGATGTCGGCCAGGGCGGAGTGGCTCGTATTGGGCAGCGTGCTGAGATCGCACAGCTGCGCTGCGTGGACCGGTGGGGTGTTTGTTCGAGGCGAAGAATCAACCGCCTGCTCGCTGAGTTGCGAAGCTTGCGAACCCATCGTTAGGAGTCTTGATGGACCTGAAGGCACTGAGGTCATGGCGTCGCTCGCGTCGGCGCATCAGACGGTGCTCGGGCGGGTGACCCGCATCGATCCGGTCGCAAGGGCGCTGCGTCTGTTGCCGGCGCGCGATAGCCAGAGGCGCAGGCTGGGGGCGTTCTACACGCCCTTGCCCATCGTCCAGCACCTACTCGACATCGCTCTGGAGCCTGTCTTGGACCAGGCCTGCAGTTCTCAGGATCCGGTAGCGTCACTACGCGCGATTCGGGTGTGCGACCCCGCGTGCGGCGACGGCCGGTTCTTGTTGGCTGCGGGGCTGCGGATTGCCGAGCGCCTAGCGGTCCTTGAACCCGGATCGCCGGGCCTTCCCCGCATGCCGCAGACGATGGAACGGGTCTGCAAAGATTGCCTGTTCGGCGTGGACCTCGACCCGATCGCGGTCGAGCTGGCGGTCGCGTCGGTCTGCCTCGCCTGCGGTCCGGCCGCGAATCCTGCGCTGGCTGACTCGCTGCGGATGCACCTTCGCACGGGCGATGCCCTGCTTGGCGCGCCGCATGATGACCCAAGCCTGCGAGACCCGACCAGCGCCGATGGCTGGTGTCACGCACGTTTGGGCACCGGGGATCGCCGCCCCCTGTTCCACTGGGGGATCGAGTTTGCCTCGGTGTTCGCCGACCGAGCTGGCTTCGATGTGGTTGTCGGAAACCCGCCGTTTCTGAACCAGCTTCGCACCTCGACCACGACCGATCGCGCCTGGGCGATGCTCGTTCGAGAACGGCTCGGCGAAGATCTCGGGAGCTATACCGATACGTCGGCAGCGTTCATGCTGCTCGCGGCGAAGCTGGCGCGACCGGGAGGTCGGGCGTGCCTCATTCAGCCGCAATCGCTGCTCGCAGCGCGCGATGCCCGCCCGGTACGCAGCGCACTGCTGGCGATGGGATCGCTGGAATCGCTCTGGGTCTCGGGCGGTCAGCCGTTCGCTGGTGTTGGCACGCGGGTGTGCGCACCATCAGTCCGCATAGGCAGCTCCAACAGCACGGCTCTCGCGCGTTCGTTCGGTGAGAAGTTCGAACCGATGAGACCTGTGAGGATCACACGCACCGCCCTCAGAACATCGCCGACCTGGTCGCACCTGATCGAGCCCGGAGCTGTTCGGCTCGCCGCCTCTCGCAGCGGCCTGCAGACGCTTGGCGACTACGCCCGCGCGACCGCTGACTTCCGCGACCAGTACTACGGCCTTGTTGGGGTGCTCCTCGAAGATTCGTCGTTGCCAGCTGGCACGCCGGCCCAAGACCGCCGATTCCCGTCGTTGGTCACGTCGGGGCTCATCGACCTCGCTACCTGCAAGTGGGGGTCTGTGCCAACTCGCGTCCACAAGCAGCGATGGGAGGCACCCCGCATCGATCGGGCCAGACTCGAGCGCGAGACCGATCTCGGCCCGTGGCTCGCATCAAGGCTGGTTCCCAAGATTCTTCTTGCGACGCAGACGCGCGTAATCGAGCTGATTGTCGATGAGGCGGGCGTGCTCGCCCCCAGTGTGCCCGTGATCACCGTCACGCCGATAGAGCCATCAAGGCTCTGGCATGTCGCAGCGGCGCTGGCCTCGCCCCTAGCGTGCGCCTTCGCGGTCGAACGGCATGAGGGCACGGCGCTCTCGGCGGGCGCGATCAAGCTCAGTGCTCGCCAGGCGATGGACCTGCCTTGCCCGATGCCCGGTGAGCCGTGGGACGCGGCCGCCGAGGCGTTCCGCGGAGCGAGCCATTCAGCCGCCGACCGCCGAGCCAAGCTCACCGAGTGCGCTCGGCACATGCTCGAAGCTTCGGGTGTTCGTGATGCCGATCGCGACGAACTGCTGAGTTGGTGGCTCGACCGCCAGCGGGCTTAGCCCGGCGAGCGGTTCTGAGCATCATCTGAGTTCCGACCAAACCACGATCAAAGTGCGACAGTCTCGGGAGAGCGCGCCCCGATGCGGATTATCGGCAAAGAAGTACAGATAGTTCCCCGCGTAGGGAACACACTGTTGATACCGGGTGTAACTCTCGTTGGCGGCACCACCGGCGTGGGCCGCCCAATGGCCCGATGCTCGGCTTCTCATCTGGGGCGGAGGGTGGGACGCGGGCAGCCAAGCGCACAAACCCTGCGAAGCACCCCAGCCAACGGGCTTCGGAGCCTCCACAGAGAGCAAGCGATGCCCAACCGATCGGCCCGGAACCCGATAACGAGATCCCACGCATGCAACCGCTCACGCTGACACACCCCATGGCCGACACCGACCACGAGTCCGACGTTCTATGGCACGCCCTGCTCGGCACGACCGACTCGATGGTACTCGTGCTCGACCCAGCGGGCATAATCAGTGCCGCCAATGCGCCCGCCAAAGAACTCCTCTCGCTCGACGATGGATCGTTGGGTGCCGCCACGAGGCTCGACTCGGTTATGCCAAGCCCGCTGGCAGGCGAGTTGTCCAAAGCGGCCCGTTCCTCCAGCGAAACAGACACGCCGCTGCTCGTCGAGACCGTGCTCAAGGGGCGCTGGCTCAGGCTTACGCTCAGGCCTTGCGACTACGGCGGCGCGCGGGCGGTCCTCGCGGTCGCCTCGCTCGGGCATGACAGCCAAGCAGACCCGAGCCTGCGCAGAATCCGCACCACCAACGACGATCTGGGCGACCTTGGAGCGCTCACGCCACGCGAGCTCGAAATCCTGCGACTCATCGCCCTGGGCCTGTCCACCAACGACATTGCCAAGGTGCTGTTCCGCTCGGTCAAGACCGTTGAGGGTCACCGCGTAAGCCTGGGAGCCAAGCTCAAGGTCACCAACCGCGTGGAACTCGCGCGGATCGCCCTGCGGTGTGGCATCATCACGCTCGACACGCCCGCCCCGGTGATCTCGGACACCGACGAGAGCTGAACCGCTCGTTCGCCGCGGGGGCCGTATCCTGAGCGCATGCCGAGGCCAGCGGTCTTTCTCGACCGCGACGACACCCTGATACGCAATCGCACGCTGCCACCCCCACCGCTGCCAGCTGCGCCGGGCGATTTGGTCGACGCGGCGCTCGTGGAGGTGCTGCCCGGGGCGCTCAAGGCATGTGCACAGCTCGCGAGCCTCGGTTTGCCATTGATCGTGGTGACCAACCAGGGCGTGGTAGCGCGCGGCGGGCTGACACTCGATGGGCTCGAAGCCATCCACGATCGGCTCGACGACCTTCTGGTTCTTGGCGACGGCACCCCGCTGCTGACCGCGCTCTACGCCTGCCCGTACCACCCGAAGGGCACGGTCGAGCCGTTCAACCTCGAGCACCCGTGGCGCAAGCCCCAGCCGGGCATGTTTTTGCAGGCCGCCGAGGACCATGAGCTTGATCTGTCGCAGTCTTGGATGGTGGGCGACGCATCGCGCGACATCGAGGCAGCCATGGCTGCTGGCATCGCAGCCGAGCGCTCGCTGCTGATCGGGGATGCACCCGGCGCACGGTTCGCGGACCTTGCCCAAGCAGCAGACCACATCGCAACTTGCATCTCCAAGGCGGGTGGCGGTTGAGCGCTCCCAATCGGATCCTTGTGATCGGGCCATCTTGGGTGGGCGATGCGGTGATGGCCACTCCAGCGCTTCGTCTGCTGCGAGACAATCTGCCGCGAACGACCATCGATGTGCTGACCAAGCCGCCCGTCGATCAGGTGCTCGACGGGCTGAGCACCATCAATAGGGTGCGCACCTCTAAGCCCAGAACCGTGCGCCAGCGTCTCTCGCTTGCAAGCTTGCTCCGCAACAAGGACTACGACGCAGCCCTGCTGCTCTCCAACGGCTTTAGCTCAGCCGCGTACGCAGCACTCGCTCGCATTCCAAGGCGCGTGGGCTACGCCCGCGACAGCCGATCCGCCCTGCTCACCGATCGGCTCATCGCGCCCAAGCGCCCGGGCTCGACACTCTTCAAACCCAAGTGGGCGCTGATCCCGGCAGCTCGGTACTACCTCGACGCAGCCGCCGCACTGCTCTGTATCGAGCCGCCCAACATCGTTCCGTTGATGGAACTCGCCGTCACCCCCACCGACGAGGCCGAGGCCCGCAGGCTGTTGCACCAAGCTAGCGTTCGCCCGGATCAGGGGTTCGCTGTGCTCAACCCCGGCGGCAACAACGAGGCCAAGCGCTGGCCCGCAGAGCGCTTCGCCCAGCTCGCCAGGCATCTCGCCACCGCCCACGGCCTAGCGGTGCTCATCAACGGCTCGCCCGCAGAATCGGTCCTCACCGGCAGCATCGCCCGTGCGTCGGGGGCGATCAGCCTGCCCGCAATCGGCGGCTCGATCCCCGGCCTCAAAGCCTTGCTCAGCCGAGCGAGCCTGCTGGTGACCAACGACACGGGTCCGAGGCACATCGCGGCAGCGTTCGGCACGCCCGCGGTCAGCCTGTTCGGCCCGACCGACCACCGCTGGACGACGATCCCGACCCGGCCTCTGGCGGACGGCTCAGGCTCGGAGGTGATACTGCTGGCCGATCCGGACCTGCCTGAGAATGAGCTTGCCAACGACCACCCGCAGCGCTGCCGAATCGACCGGATCGAGCTGGCGTCGGTGGTCGAAGCGAGCGATCGGCTGCTGGCCGCGACGACTGCTTGACCTCTTCCCGTGGCTACAAGCCTGTGCCACCCAGAGACGCTCAACTCGGCTCCTTGACCGACCGATGGCCCCTCCTACCATCAGCACGCACGTCTGGGGCCAAGTCCTAGCCGAGCGACAAATTGACCCGTCGGGGGCGTAGCTCAGTTGGTAGAGCGCTTCCATGGCATGGAAGAGGTCGCGTGTTCGACTCACGTCGCCTCCACTTCGACGCAAACGCCCCCGGCATCATGCTGGGGGCGTTTTTTATGGGATGAGGGAATGGGCTCGTCTAGGAGTTGACCCGCTTGAGCTTCACAATTCCGTTACGCCCAAGTCGGGAACCAACCTAACGCGTTTCGCTGAAATGAACTGTTCTGACCAATTCCCTTTCTAATCCGCTCCCACGTGTGGTATCGTTTTGTGTTGGGAAACCCCCGCTAGCGTTCGCGGGACTGTTGAGAACCGGAATACCTGAATCAGGAGAGAGACCCCATGCCATCGACCCCCTCGACATCCGCCGCCCTCGCGGCGGCGATCGCCTTGTCCGTGTTCAACGTCTCCGCGTTCGCGGATATTGAGTTCCTCTTCACCCCAGCCCCCGATGGCGGCACCCTCGTCGCCGGTACCGGCAGCGGCATGGTCAACCGCGAAGCGGGCATCGCCAGCTCCGATTGGGACGTTCAGGACTTTCTAACCAACTTCCTCCGAGAGACCTACACCGACGTCCAGACCGGGGCTGGCACCGTCAGCGGCTCCTTCACCAACGTCACGTCCGGCGTCTCTGAAACCATCATCAGCTTCGACGTCGATCGCGACGGCGGCCTCAGCAGCGACAACGACCTGGACTTCGACACCGCAAACGTCCTGTCGTTCGATTTCGAAGACGTGTTCACCCTCACCCTCAGCGCGACCTTCAGCGTGAGTGAGTTGCCCTTCGACCAACTCATCCCAGGCACGCACATCGACGTCGGCCGCACCCAGGGGGCCGGCATCGCCGAGGAGTCGTTCGGCATCACCACCGTTAACGTCGTTCCCGCACCAGCCACTGGCCTGCTGATGATCGCCACCCTCCCCGTGCTCAGCCGTCGCCGCCGCAACTGACTCAATGCTCCCTTTTCGGAACCAGGCGAGGTCGCTCCAAACCGGAGAAGGGAGCCCCCACATCTCAAGTCATCGTGCCCAGGACTAAGGGTAGTCCGTGAACGATTCCACCAACCCGCCGGGTGCCCGATTGCTCTACCAGCACACGCGATCGGCATCAGAAATGTACCGGCACCAGCAGACATCTGGTTGAAGCCGATTTAGACAAGAATGACGCCTGACCTGTTGGCTGATCCGCTCGACGATCGAAGCCCTCTGTGCTTACCGCACTCGTCACATCCCACGAGAATCAATCCGATTATCTACGCTGCACTGACCGCTCTATGACCATGTTGCAGGCATGGTCATAGAGCGGACGGTCGCCGGGTGTTCTACGCAAGGCCCCGGAGTAGAGAAGGACCAACGGCTTCTTCAAACATCGTCAATGCGCACGATGTTGTTTTGACCGACCGAACCTGGTTCTAGAACATCGCACGTTCGGGATAAGCACAAGTTGTTGCAGCCACGATCCGTAGCAGGGCCCCGCTGACCTGCCCCTCTCCTCGGCACCCTTGCGCATGTTTCTCGCAATGCCATTTTCCGATTCATGAGTGAGCTAGGGAGCCTCGCGAGGTTGCGCTGCGATAAAATCGTCGCGGGTGTTGATCGCACCTACTCAAGTGACGGCACGGACACACGCGGCGCTGGTTCACCCGCCATCCCCCATTGAGTACCTTCCTCTCTGTTGCGTGGTAGTTACTTCGCCGCGTAGCAACGTCTCGCTCGCCAGTCCGGTGAAACGCTCGCTACTCCCATTCTCACAGAGCGTTCCCGGCTCAAGTACAGCGGCCTCACGCCGGCCCTCGCGGACTCAAACAACTCAGCGGGTCGATCACCCGAGACAAGCATTCCTCGAGTCCCAATCGAGCGTTGCCGATCGTATTCCAAACAAATTCGTTCGATTCCTGGTGCAAAAGGGACTTGATCTCCGGTCCATTTAGCCAGATAGTGGATTTCTTGATCCATTTTCAGCTGAAAGGCTGTCTCAAGCATGATCTCCCAGACTTCTGAATACGCCCTACGAGCGGTCGTCTATCTGGCGGCACGGACCGATAGCACGCCGGCTTCGGCAAGCGACATCTCTGCGGCGACACGGGTCCCCGTGGGCTACCTTCAAAAAGTCCTTCGGATGTTGTCTCGGCACGGCATCTTGACGGCGCGCCGAGGAACCAATGGCGGGTTCGCTCTCGCCAGGGTCTCGACCGCGATCAGCGTTCTCGACATTCTGATCGCATCTGAAACCCAGATTCAGCGTATCGAGCGTTGCCCGCTTGGCATCGAAGGACACACCAGCCTTTGCTCTCTGCACAAGTTGCTCGATGCGGAGATAGCGCGGAGCGAACAGATATTCGCCTCCACCTCGCTTGCAGATCTGCTCGACGGCGACGGCGGGGTCCGTCCGCTCTGTGACCCGACGGGCCGATTCCCATCGGGCATCAGACTGACGATCGATCGCTCTCCGCGACGACCTGATTCAACGACCAACTGAGAATGTGGATCGGCTTGACCACTTTCGAACAGTGGCCTAGTCTATATGTGTATATGGGCATCCATAATTGATCAATCACGCTGGACTGAGCAAGAAGACCGACCATGACCAGATCGAATACCGAGCCAGCCTCTATGCCTTCAGCGGGCCCTTGGGGAGCAGTTCATCCCGACCCTTACCGTTGGTACCTGTTCGCCGCCTCAGCGATGTTCGTGCTCACGCTCCCTTCGCTCGTCGCGGTAATCCTGCTGACCGACACGAGGCAACCCCCCTCCCCAGCTTTGCAGACGGTCGCGGTCAACAGCCCGCTCGCCGGCGGTGCGAGCGAGGGCCAGATGGTGTACTCGAGCAGCTGTGCGGTCTGCCACGGGGCCGACGGTCAGGGTGTGCCCAGGCTTGGCAAGCCGCTGCGCAACAGCGCGTTTGTTCAGTCTCAAACTGATGGCGAGTTGTTCGACCTCGTAGCTCTAGGCCGGGCACCGGATGACCCGGCAAACACCTCGGGCGCCCTGATGCCCCCTCGCGGCGCGCAGTCTCTCAGCGATGAGAAGATTTTCGCGGTGCTCGGGTTCCTTCGCGAGATGCAGGACACGAGCCAGCCCGCCGTAAATGTTGACGCTTGGAACGTGGTCGGAGCGGGCGATGGGGCTGCGTCGTCGCTCGCCTTGGAACTGACCGAGCATCCTGGCTACGAGGTTTATGTCTCGTCGTGCGCGGCGTGCCACGGCCAGGGCGCCGAGGGCGTCGAGGGGATCGGCCTGCCGCTCACGACCAGTGGGTTTGTGCTGGGCAAGAGCGACAAGGATTTGATCACGTTCATCAAGATGGGGCGGGCGAGTTGGGACGAGAACAACTCGACCGGGATGGACATGCCCCCCAAGGGTGGCAACCCGGCGATTACTGAAGAGCAGTTGCAATCGATCGTTGACTATCTCCGTGCGTTGCAGAAAGAGGCGATGGGACCGTGAGACCATCGCAGTCGCACAGTATGCCGATTCTCGGAGGCAACCCGAGGCGGCGCAGAGCAGAGGACTCCCGATGACTATGAAACGCAGCCGTCTTCATCCGCTTTCGGTTTCGCTCGCGACCCTGATGATGTGCGGGCTGGCGACCACCGCCCAGTCCCAATCGATGCGGGACGTGGAATCGCTCGCCAAGGAGCGGGGACTTACCACGGCCGACCTGATGGCCGCCGCAAAGACCTATCTGCCTAGCGGCGAGCTTGACGAGTACCTGATGTTCGCCTCGGGCGGGCACGCGGGCCAGGTGTTCGTCGTGGGGCTGCCGAGCATGCGGCTGCTTCGCTCGATCGCGGTGTTCACTCCGGAATCCTGGCAGGGCTGGGGCTTTGGCGTGGGCAACGAGATCCTGGAGGAGGGCTTTCCCGAGGGCAAGGCCAACCTGTGGGGCGACACGCACCACCCGGCGCTCTCTGAGACCAAGGGCGACTACGACGGCGAGTGGCTGTTCATCAACGACAAGATCAATGCCCGCGTGGCGGTCATCGATCTTCGCGACTGGGAAACCAAGCAGATCATCAAGAACCCGCTGACGCTCAGCGATCACGGCGGCACGTTTGTGACGCCCAACACGGAGTACGTCATCGAGGGCGGGCAGTACGCCGTGCCTTGGGGTTCTGACTACGCCCCGATCTCCGATTACAAGGAAGAGTACAAGGGCTCGGTCACGCTCTGGAAGTTCGACCGCAACCGCGGACGGATCGACAAGGACCAGTCGTTCGCGATTGAACTGCCCCCGTACTGGCAGGATCTGTCCGACGCGGGCAAACTGGCCAGCGACGGGTTCTTCTTCATGAACTCGCTGAACACCGAACTGGCGACCGGCGGCATACAGGACAAGAAGCCCCCGTTTGAGGCTGGCGCGAGCCGCAACGCAACAGACTTCCTACACATCATCGACTGGCGCAAGGCCGAGGAGGTCTACAAGGCCGGCAAAGTCGAACAGATCAAGGGCTTCCCGGTCATCACGCTCAAGACCGCGATCGCCGAGGGGCTGTTGCATGTCACGCCCGAGCCGCGCAGTCCGCACGGCGTCGATGTCGCGCCCAAGGGCGACTTCATCGTCGTGTCAGGCAAGCTCGACCCGCATGTGACCATCTACTCGATGGACAAGATCAAGAAAGCGATCGCGAACAAGACGTTCTCAGGGAATGACGAGTTTGGTGTGCCGATTCTCGACTTCGACTCCGTGGTCGAAGCCCGGATCGAGGTCGGTCTCGGGCCGCTTCATACGCAGTACGGCCCCGACGGCTACGCCTACACGTCACTTTACCTCGACTCGGCGGTCGCCCGCTGGACAATGGGCGGCACGTACGGCTCGCTCACGCCCGAGCCGGACTGGACACTCGTCCAGAAGACCCCGGTGCACTACAACGTGGGGCACATCGCCGCCGCCGAGGGTGACACCGTCAGCCCCGATGGCAAGTACCTGGTCTCGCTCAACAAGTGGTCGGTCGATCGGTTTGTTCAGACCGGTCCACTGATGCCGCAAAACCTCCAGCTCCTAGATATCTCTGAGCAGGGCACGACGATGCCCGTTCTCTACGACATGGCGATGGGGGTGGGCGAACCGCACTACGCGCAGATCATCAAGGCCGACAAGTTGAACTCTTGGGCGGTCTATCCGGAGACGGGCTGGGATCCGCACGTCCAAAACATCGAGCCGATGGCACCCAAGAAGGGCATGGAGCGCGTTCAACGCAACGATGATGGGTCCGTTGACATCTACATGACTGCGATCCGTAGCCACTTCAACCCCGAGCACATCTATCTGAAACAGGGCGACACGGTCCGCTGGCACATCACCAACACCGAGCGTGCCGTCGACGCAACCCATGGGTTTGCCGTGCCTGTCTATAACATCACCGCGTCGCTCGAACCGGGCGAGACCGTGACGATCAAGTTTGACGCCGACACTCCCGGCACATTCCCGTTCTACTGCTCCGAGTTCTGCTCGGCGCTGCACCTCGAAATGATGGGCTACCTGATGGTCGAGCCCGCAGAGTAAATGACCCGCAACCGCGTCGGGCACGAGAGCGCCCGACGCGATTTACAAGTTCGATCATGCCGCCGAGACGGCCCGCGAGAACATGAAGGAGTCGGATGTGAGCGCAGGCATCATTGAGAAGATCATCGGACCCCGCGTCAGCCCCGAAGAGTCAGCGAAGCACTCGTTCCGCTACGGGACTCCGGGCTTCATGCTGCTGGTCGCTCGGGTGCTCCTACTGGTATCGTTGTTCTTCCCGTACTGGCAGATGGAACTCCAAGCCCCGCAGTACCCCGACGGACTGCACATGACGGCATTCCTGAACCACCTAACGGGCGATGTCGCCGAGATCGACGGGCTCAACCACTACATCGGGATGCGGTCGCTGTTTGAGGCGGCCCAACTCGAGCGCACCGTCGGTGTGTTCATCATGATCGCGTTTGTCGTGATGCTCGAGTTCGCCGCGTACATCCATACCCGGTGGACGGTGCTGCTAGTGGCACCTGTCGTGTTCTTTCCGGTTGTGTTCTTGGTGGATTTGCACCTTTGGATGCGGCATTTCGGGCTCAACTTGGATCCTCACGCGCCGCTGTCCAATGCTGTCAAGCCGTTTGTGCCGACGGCGATAGGCAAGGGCGGGATCGGGCAGTTCGTGACTATCGCCACGCCTGGCACCGGGCTGATCATGGCGGCCGTCGCCTCGATCATGTTGGTCGTGGCTCTGTTTTTCCACCGCCGCGCGTACCTGCCGCTCGTCAAGCAGAAGCGTGCGGCCGCGGAAACCCCTGCCGCCAACTGAAAGCAACTGAGAGCAGTTCCCCCCATGCGCCCCGCGATTCTTGCCATCCTGATCGGCTTGCTCGCCGCTGTAGCGCCCGTCGCTGGCGGTGCGACCCAGCGGGCATCGGTTTCGGTCGTCGCAGATCTGATCGAGCGGGCCGCGCCGGGTGATGAAATCCGCGTGCCACCGGGCGTCTACGAGGGCAACTTGGTCATCAGCAAGCCGATCGTGCTGGATGGCAATGGTGCCGCCGTCTTCGACGGGCTCGGCAAAGCTACCGTGATCGAGGTCATCGCAGACGGGGTCACAATCCGCGGGTGCACCATCCGTGGGTCGGGCGAGGACGTCACGGGCGAGCCATCAGCGATCCGCGTGACCGCAGCCAACGCGACTATCGACTCCAACACCATCGAGGACGCGCTGTTCGGGATTGACCTGCAGGAGGCGCCCAATGCGGTCATCCGGAACAACACGATCACCAGCAAGGATCTCGACGCGGGCAGGCGCGGCGACGGCATCCGGCTCTGGTGGAGCCACGGTTGTACCGTCGAGGGCAACACCATCCGTGGCTCACGCGACATGGTGTTCTGGTACTCCGAGGACCTCCGCATCACCCGGAATACGGTCGCCGACAGTCGGTACGGCCTGCACTTCATGTACAGCCACAACACTGTGCTCGAAGGCAATGACCTCTATGACAATTCCGTGGGCATCTACCTCATGTACAGCAACGGCATCACGCTCCGCGGCAACCGAATGCGCAACAACCGCGGCGCGAGCGGCTACGGAATCGGGCTCAAGGACTGCGACGACATCACGATCACCGGCAACGCCCTGCTCGCCAACAGGGTTGGCGTCTACCTCGACAACAGCCCATCATCGATCGGATCGACCGGCCTGTTTGAGTCCAACATGATCGCGTTCAACGAGGTCGGCCTGCTTGCGACGCCCAACACGCACGACAACGTGTTTACCCGCAATGCGTTCATCGAGAACGAGCAGCCCGCGGCCACCCACGGGCGGGGCCGGCTCGTCAGCAACACTTTCGCCCGCGACGGGGCCGGGAACTACTGGTCCGACTACGCCGGTTTCGATCTCGATGGCGATGGCTTCGGTGATGTGGCCTACGAGCCGCGAAGCCTGTTCGGCGCGATGCTCGCCAACGAACCCAACCTGCGGCTGTTTGTCCACAGCCCAGCCCAGCAGGCAATCGAGTTCACTGCCCGGGCGCTACCCGAGCTCAGACCCGAACCGACGCTCGTTGATTCGTCGCCGCTGGCCTTGCCGCCCACGATCGAACTGGCCATCGTCGACAGCGGGATCGGCGGGGCTCGCATGGGCGTGCTCGCGGTCGCGCTGCTGTCAGCCGCTTTCGGTCTTGTCGCGGCGATGGGCAGCGATCGCCGTCTGACGGCTCAGCACACAGGAGGCGGGGCGTGATCCACGCTACGAACATCACCAAGCGGTTCGGCCGAGTGCGTGCGGTGTCCAATGTCTCGTTCGAGATCGAACCGGGCGAAGCGCTGGCGCTGTGGGGCAGCAACGGCGCGGGCAAGACCACGCTGATCCGGTGCCTGCTGGGTGTCATCCGGTTCCGCGGCCGCGCGAGCCTCGGCGGCACCGATGTGCGACGCCGGGGGCGGAACGCCCGCGCTCTGGCCGGGTACGTGCCACAGGAACTCGCCTTCCACGACGATGCGCGCCTCGGGTCGGCGATGGTGTTCTTCGCGTCCCTCCGCTGCGTATCTCGCGCTCGTGCCGCGGAGACCCTCGATACGGTCGGGCTCACCGGCCACGAACGCAAACGCGTCCGGGATCTCTCGGGCGGGATGAAACAACGGCTCGCGCTGGCCATCGCGCTGCTGAGCGACCCTCCGTTGATCATTCTGGACGAGCCGACCTCGAACCTCGATGCCGCTGGCCGGGGCGAGGTCGTCGAGATGCTCCAACGGCTTCGACGCGCCGGCAAGACGCTCCTGTTCGCTTCGCACCGTCCCGATGAGGTCATTTCGCTTGCCGATCGCGTGCTCATTCTCGAGGGCGGCAAGATCCAGCGGGACACCACACCGCTGGATCTCTGGCCCACGGAGAAGCCCGTGCAGGTCGTGCGTCTCTACCTGACGATGGCGAGCGAAGAACACGCGGCCCAAGTACTCCGCGAGGCGGGGCACGCTGTCCACCTCAACGGGCAGGGACTGTGTGTCGCTGTGCCCAGGGACCGCAAGGCCGAGCCGATCCATGCGCTGGCCATGCAGCAGATAGAAGTGCGGGACATCGAAGTCCTCGACGACGTGCCCGCGCCTGGAGAGAAGCTATGACCACGCTCGCGGCCACCGCTGAATTAAATTCAATTGAGAGCTCGGCATTGGCACGGTCGTTCACTGGCGGGATGATCTCGTTCGCCCGCCGAGAGTTCCGCGATGCGATCGCGAGCAAGTGGTTCGTGCTGTACACACTCGCGTTCACCGTGCTCGCCGTTGGCGTTTCGTTCTTATCGCTGAGCGGCGTCGGGTCGCAGGGATTCGCGGGCTTTGGACGCACGGCGGCGGGCCTGCTGAACCTCATCATGCTCGTCGTGCCGCTCATGGCGCTGACCGCTGGCGCCGGCTCGATCGCGGGCGAGCGAGAGCGCGGCACGCTGCTCTACCTGCTCGCCCAGCCCGTCTCCCGCACGCAGGTGCTGCTGGGCAAGTACCTCGGGCTCGCTGGCACGCTGGTGTGCTCGCTGTGCATCGGCTTCGGTGTGAGCGCCGGGGTGCTCGCGTGGAAGGCCGGCGGCGTCGGCGTGGGGGCGTACGCGATGCTCGTCGCGTTCACCGTGCTGCTCGCACTGGCCATGCTCTCGGTGGGCATGCTGATTTCTGTCGTGTCGCGGAAGACAACGGTTGCCACCGGCCTGGCCTTGTTCATCTGGTTGTCGCTCGTATTCGTGAGCGATCTGGGTCTGATGGCCAGCTCGATTCTGTTCAAGCTGCGCGTGCAAGAGGTCTTCGGGCTGGCCCTGTTGAACCCGCTCCAGGCGTTCAAGATGGCGGTCATCGTCAACATGAACGCGTCGCTCGATGTGCTCGGCCCCGTCGGGGCGTACGCCTCTCTCACGTTCGGTGGCTCGCTTGCGTGGATCCTCGCGTCGACCCTTGTGCTCTGGATGGTCGTGCCGCTCGGGCTTGCGACCCTGCTCTTTGCTCGGAGGGGCACCGTATGAAAGCGATCTGTGTTCCATTGGTCGTCGCGGGCGTCGTGTCGCTGAGTGGCTGCGGCGAGCGGAACGATGCAGGCCCCCCCACTATTCGGCTGGGCGACTCCGTCTGCGACGAGTGCAACATGATCATCAGCGACGAGCGGTGGGCCACAGCGACGATCGTCGCCGGCCCACGGGGCTCCGAGCCACGGCTGTTCGACGATTTCAACTGCCAGGTCGGTTACGAGGTCGAGCACACCAATACCGAGATCTTGGCCCGATGGTCGCACGACCACGCGACCGGCGAATGGGTGAGCACCGAGCAGGCGTTCTTCTTGATTTCGGGAGAACTGCGCACTCCCATGGGCTCGATGGTGGCCGCGTTCACCTCAGAACCGGGAGCAGAGGCAGCGAGCCTTGAGTGGCCCGGCGAGGTGCTGACCTTCGAGGCCGCGTGGAAGCGTCTCGGCTTTGTTGAGGCCCGCATCCACACGGATGGAGTTATGGCCCTACCGGCCGAACAGGAGCACACCAATGGCCCGTGAGCTCACGCCCGCCATGACGGTCGGACAGATTGCCGCCAACTACCCCGGCTTGATCGTGGAGTTCGAACGCCTGGGCATCGACTACTGCTGCGGCGGCACACGAACACTCGGCGATGCCGCGGCTGCGATCGGACTCGAACCCACAGCGATGGTCGACCAACTTACCGCGCACGAAGCCGAGCGATCAGACACCCGCGATTCGGTCGACTGCAAGGCCATGTCGATGACGGAGCTGGCCGACCACATCGAACAGACGCACCATCTGTTCGCACGACAATCGCTGGAACGCCTCGAACAGCTGGTCGCCAAATGCGTCGCGGCCCACGGCAAGGAGGACCCGAGGCTCATCGAGTTGCGACGCACCATGGCTTCGCTGACCGAGGACATGCACGACCACTTTGTTCGCGAGGAACGCGTGCTCTTCCCGTGGCTTCGTCGGCTGGAACGCAAGTCCGAGATCCAGGGCGGTCCGCCGTGGAGTGTCCGCAGGCCCATCGACTGCATGGTCCACGATCATGACGATGTGGGCGATGCGTTTACGCGGATTCACGAGCTGACCGATGATCTCCACGCGCCCGAGGGCGCGTGCTCGACGTGGAAGGAGTGCTACCGCGTGCTCGCCGACTTTGAACGCGACACCCACCTGCACATCCACAAGGAGAACAACATCCTGTTCCCCGCGGGCATCGAGGCGGAATCCCGCCTCGGCTAAGGCCGGGCGCACTGGTGGAATGCCTCCGGGTAACTACGAGAGTGCTTCAGCCCACCAAGCACGGCGCTGAGCGGGCGAACTATCGGTGCACCAATGAACAGACCAGCGCACCCCCGCTCTCGGATTCGTCGGAACAGACGGCCGGCATGGCGCCATGGCGCAACTGGTGCGGCTCCAAGCCCCACTGAGCCGCGCCACCGAGCCGAGCGGTAGCCCGTGCCGCTGCAACACGAAATGCCAAATCGATTGTCGATGGTGTCAGATATACGCTGGACAGCCGATTCGACAGCCAACAACCCGAAGAGCAGCCTGCACGCAAAGGCAGACGATCTGAGAAGCCATGCGATCGCTTGGGCCACAAGGCGCGCAGGGGCGCTTAGAAGATCGCCGACCCAAGTCGTTGGAATCAGCGGTCTGAGCAGCAGGCCGAACAGCATGACGCCCAGCGAGCAGAGCACCGCAAATGGAGTACCCGATGCCGATCGGCGGGATGGTCGGTGCTGCTGCTCATCACCGCCACAACAGAACTGCTAATCAAGGCGCATATGTCGAGTAAGGCGCTGATGTTCGGGAGCAGATGCAATGGAGCCGCCGTGGAACACCTTGAGCACCCCGCCTCAATCGCTCGCTCCCGCAGGAACATCGACCCCATGCCGAAGAGCGCAATCCCCCGCGCGAAATCGAGCGAGTTGATCCGATTCTTGATGGATACAGGCTGAATCGCCCGTACCTAGGGGGTTGTCATCGTGCGTGGATCTTTTCTGGCACCAGCCTGACTCTCCCCGGTAGAGGCTCCACAGTTCATTTGAGTGTTCCTCCCGCTGCTCGCCGGTGGTCTCGTGCGTCCCCGGCGTTTTCACGCTGGAAGTTCCGACACCAGGCGCGGCAGCGGTGCTGAACCTGTCCGGGCTGGTCACCGGGCGATGGCGGTACGCCAAGGAGGGTTCTTCTCTTTGAACGGCCGGCCTAACCCCTCAAATTCGCGCTGGCTCCCTCGCTCAGAAGCCCTAAACTAGGCGTATGGGTTCTGTCACCACCGTTGACCGCGTCATGGCCGATGCTCGGGCTGCCTCGTTTGCGACTCGGTCGATCAAGACCGCCGCCAAGGATGCGGGCCTTCGGCTGGCCATGTCGATGGTCGATCTCACCACGCTCGAAGGCAAGGACTCGCCCGAGAAGGTCCGCTCATTGTGCGCCAAGGCCATCCGGCCGATGCCCGATGACGAGCGGGTGCTCGGCGAACGGCTGCCCAGCGTGGCGGCGGTGTGCGTGTACCCCTCGATGGTACCCGTCGCCCGCGAAGCACTCGGCACCAGCGGCGTGAAGGTCGCCTCGGTCGCGACCGGCTTCCCCAGCGGGCAGTACCCGCTGGACGTGCGCCTCCGCGACACCCAGCGGGCCATCGACGACGGCGCCGACGAGATCGACATGGTCATCAACCGCGGGGCGTTTCTCTCGGGCCGGTACGACATTGTCGCAGAAGAAATCCGCGAGGTAACCGCTGTGTGCGCCGATGGCGGGCCGCAAGGCCGGGGCGTGCACCTCAAGGTCATTCTCGAGACGGGCGAGCTCGAAACATACGACAATGTTCGGCGCGCCAGCGATCTTGCGATCGAGCACATCAGGCCGGGCGACTTCATCAAGACCTCAACCGGCAAGGTCAGCCCCGCTGCGACGATGCCCATCACGCTGGTGATGCTCGAAGCGATCCGCGAGAGCTGGCTCAGGGACGGCAAACGAATCGGCATGAAGCCCGCCGGCGGAATCCGCACCGCCAAGCAGAGCCTGCATTACCTCGTGATGCTCAAGGAAACGCTCGGCGACGAATGGCTCACGCCCGACCTGTTCCGCTTCGGCGCGTCGAGCCTGCTCGACGACATTCTCCGGCAGATTGTCAAACGCAAGACCGGCCACTACGCGGCGAGCTACGACTTTGGACTTGCTTGAAGGAACGAGACCACGGCATGACCACACTCGACCCGCAATCGCACACCGAAACCGTTCGCCGCACCTCCGCTGCGGGGCCGGGCCGTTCGCCCGCGCTCGAGTTCGCCAGCGCCTGGGACTACGCGCCAGCGCCCGAGAGCGTCAAGGTCGAGATCGCCAAGGTCTACGGCCACTTCATCAACGGCGCGTTCACCCAACCTGATGGTGGGCCCGCACGCACGATGGCGACTATCAACCCAGCCACCGAAGCCGAGCTGGCGCAGTTCGCACGAGGCGATGCAGCGGACGTGGATGCGGCGGTCAAGGCCGCCCGCGAGGCCCAGCCCAAGTGGGCCGCCCTGCCCGCCAAGGAACGCGGCAAGTATCTGTTCCGCATCGCCAGGCGGATGCAGGAGCGCGCACGCGAGCTGGCGGTCCTCGAAACGATGGACAACGGCAAGCCGATCAAGGAGAGCCGGGACGTCGATATCCCGCTCGCTGCGGCGCACTTCTTCTACCACGCTGGCTGGGCGGACAAGCTGCAGTACGCCTTTGCCGGGCGCACGCCCGAGCCGGTCGGCGTGTGCGGGCAGATCATCCCTTGGAACTTCCCGCTGCTGATGGCCGCGTGGAAGCTCGCGCCGGCGCTCGCCTGCGGCAACACGTGCGTGCTCAAGCCCGCGGAGACCACGCCGCTAACGGCGCTGCGGCTCGCGGAGATCTGCGCCGAGGTCGGCCTGCCCGAGGGCGTGGTGAACATCGTCACGGGCGACGGGGAGGCGGGCGAAGCGCTCGTCAAGCACCCGGGCATCGACAAGATCGCGTTCACCGGCTCGACCGAGGTGGGCAAGCGCATCGCCAGGGCGACCGCTGGCACGGGCAAGAAGCTGACGCTCGAACTCGGCGGCAAGAGCCCGAACATCATCTTTGAGGATGCGAGCCTCGACCAGGCGATCGAGGGCGTGGTCGCGGGCATCTACTTCAACCAGGGGCATGTGTGCTGTGCGGGCAGTCGGCTGCTGGTGCAGGAGTCGATCGCGGACGAGGTCACCAAGCGGCTCACGCACCGCCTCCAGACGCTTCGCGTGGGCGACCCGCTGGATAAGAACACGGATGTGGGCGCGATCAACTCGCGGCCGCAGCTCGACACCATCAACAACTACCTCGGCCGTGCGCGCGAGGAGGGCCTGCAATGCCACTCGCCCTCAACAAGCGCACTCCCCAAGAACGGCTACTGGTGCAAGCCGTGCTTCTTTACGGGCGTTCAGCAGAGCCACACGCTCTCGCGCGAGGAGGTGTTCGGCCCGGTGCTCGCCGTGCAGACGTTCCGGACGCCCGAGGAAGCGATCAGCCGGGCGAACAACTCGCCGTATGGGCTGGCTGCGGGCGTGTGGACGGACAAGGGCTCGAAGATCTTTGAGGTCGCGGGGCAGCTCAAGGCGGGCATCGTGTGGCTGAACACGTACAACCGGTTCGACCCGGCTTCGCCGTTCGGCGGGTACAAGGAGTCTGGCTTCGGCCGCGAGGGCGGCATGCAGGGGCTGCGGGGGTATGTGCGGCTTGACGGAGGTGCGAAGTGAACGATCGCCTGCCCATTCTCAAGACGTACAAGCTCGCCATCGGCGGGGCGTTCCCCCGCACCGAGAGCGGCCGATCCATCGCGATCAAGAACCCCGCCGGCGAAGTGATCGCCCACACCTGCCACGCGAGCCGCAAGGACCTGCGCAACGCGGTCGAGGCCGCCCTCACTGTGCAGCCCAAGTGGGCTGGCGCAAGCGCGTACCTGCGCGGGCAGATCCTGTACCGCATGGCGGAGATGGTCGAGGGCAAACGCACCGAGCTGGCTGAGGCGATCAGCGCCACCGGTGCCACCACCACCGAGGATGCACGCACGGAGGTGGACCGGTGCACGGATCGGCTGGCGTGCTTTGCGGGCTGGACCGACAAGTACCCGCAGGTGCTCGGCTGCCACAACCCGGTGACGGGGCCTTACTACAACTTCAGCGTGCCCGAGGCGACGGGCATCGTCGGGGTGCTGGCGCCGGACTCCCCGAGCCTGCTCGGGCTGATCTCGCTGATCGCTCCGGTGCTCTGCAGCGGCAACGCGGTGGTCGTGCTCGCGAGCGAGACCAACCCGATCCCCGCGTGCGTGCTGGCCGAGGCGCTGGCGACGAGTGACCTGCCCGGCGGTGTGTTCAACCTGCTGACCGGGCAACGCGATGAACTGGTCGAGCATTTCGCTTCGCACCGGGAGATCAACGGGCTGTCGGCAGCGGGCGTGAGCCAGGCGCACCGGGCCACGCTCGAAGCGGGCGCTGCCGAGAATCTCAAGCGAGTGCGCGTGCTGGTTGAGCCTGATTTCACCGATGACAGCGGGTTCGAGAGCCCCTGGTCGATCGAGCCGTTCGTCGAGACGAAGACGATCTGGCACCCTTCCGGGGCGTAATCGGCGGGCGTGACCTTCGCACACCGGGCGTTGGTTTAAAAAAAACACCTGCTCGGACTTAAACGGTTCGACAACGGTACGGGCGCCTGAGGAACCCTCTGGGTTCGCTCATGATCGCTCGCTGTTCGTAGGCCTGCGCCGCTCCCCCGAGTTTTCCTTTGCACGCGGAGCCCGGATCACGGACACTGCGGTTATCGGCTCTGCCCGAAAGACCCGCGAAACCTATCCAAGGAGCTCGCTGTGAGAGGTTCGAGTATCAGAAGCGTCGCCACGCTGCTTGCGTTCATGTGCACGTTGGTGCTGGCCACTGAGAGCGCGACGGCCCAGAAGTCGCTCCGAACGACCAACGGCCGCGCGAGCGCCACGAAGCAGAACCCGATCCTCCCCGGGCAGCGGTCGGATCTTGAGTTCAAGATCCATAAGGCCCAGTTCCTCAAGACGCCCTGCCCAAACGACCCGAACAAGAAGATCCTCACGGGCCTGATGGCGGAGGTCGAGATCAAGTGGGTGACCGCAACGGGCTTCATGGGCGCTCAGTCGGTGCAAGCCGAGTCCAAGGGCAACGAAGACGGCGACGACTTCTTCACGATCCAGTGGAAGGGCGCGAACCGCTGGACACTCCAGAGCATGACCCGCAACGGCGTGGGCGTGTTCGCCGGCGCCAATCCCGAGGGCGCTCAGGGAGGCAACGGCACCTGGGACGGCGCGCGCGTCACCCCGCCCTCTGGCTTCGAGAACGGCAAGCCCAACCCGGTGACGTACGTCATGATCTGGTCTTACACGCCCCAGCCGGGCGACCAATGCGAGGTGTACGGCCTGCCCATCCGCGGGTGGTACATGCACAGCTACAACGACGACTACCACTTCTGGGCCGACACGGCGGTCGGGGTCTCGGTTGGCTTCCCCTGGAGCGTGAGCATCAGCGGCACCGTCGACGGCACGAGCGAGCACTGCTGGACCAAGCAGCTCAATGACCCTACTGGCAAGAACCACGTCGTGACGTTCAAGCCGCCGGGCGACTGCATCCCCACCAACACGTGGTGCCCGTTGCCGGCCGTCACACCGAGCCCCGATCCGTCGGGCTCCATCGATCCGAGCGGCACCAACAACAACGTGAACCCCGGAGGCAACGCCAAGATCACCGTGACGGGCAACAACATCGAACAGGCGATCATCACTCCTCGCGCGCCCGACGGAGACCGCCTGCAGGTCGACAGCCAGATCATCACCATCGGTGCGCCGTGCGACACGGGCTGCATGTTCGAGGTCTTCATCAACGTGCCCGCGGACTATTCCGACGATGTGGTTGAGGTTGAGATCGCGCTCTTCAACGCGGTTGGCGGCCTGTTCCTGCTGGACAAGACACTCAACGTCATCGCCCCGCCTCAGAATCCGATTGTGCAGATCCTGCCGCCCAACCCCGACGGCTCGGTCGAGCCCGGCTCGATGATCCAGGTGCTCATCGATGACCAGTCGCCCGACGCGGACCTGTTCACCGTCTCCCAGAGGCTGCAGGCGATGGTCGTGAGCACGTTCGTGCTGCCCGAGCAGCCGACCGACGGCGAGGACGGCATGAGCCTGATGCTCCAGCAGGTCGGCCCGGGCCTGTTCGAAGCGCAGATCCCCATCAACGCCGCCAACATCTTCGCGGGGGGCATGGGCAATCCGATGAACGGCGTGATCGAGGCCAACGACGGCGACCGCATCCACATCGGCTACGAGGACAACGACCAGCCGACCGACATGAAGTCGATCGACTACCGCTCATCACCCGACAGCATCCCCTACTACGCTGATGAACTGCCGCCCGTGGGCGGCGTGTATGCCGTGGGCATGAGCACCGGCGCGCCGAACGCCTGGGGCGTGTGCGAGATGGAGCTGCCCTTCCAACTGCCGCCCGGGGCCGACGGCACCGCGTACATGAACATGATCGCTCAGGAGATCATCAACAACTGCCCGGGCACGAACGTGGCCGTGGCCTTTGATGGCCGGCTCACCGGCAGCGGTGATTTTGGCGCGGTCGGGCCGCTGATGAGCGATCCTGGCTACGAGCTGCGCCTTGCGCCTGGCTGTCCGGGCGACATCGCCGACGAGTTTGGCAATCTCGGCGGTGACGCCATGGTCAGCTTCGGGGACTTCCTTGCTCTGCTGGGCCTGATCGGGCCTTGCCCCGGCGGCGTGTTCGGCTGCACGGGCGATATCGCCGACGACTTTGGCAACCTCGGCGGTGATGCCTTGGTCAGCTTCGGGGACTTCCTCGCGCTGCTCGGCCTGATCGGTGCCTGCCCGTAGCCCCGTGCAGTGATCAGAGCCCTATAGGAACCACGCACCCGCCACCCTGCTGCCTATCAGTTGGGTGGCTTTCTTCTGCGCTCAGAGCCCGCGAGCGATGGCCCGCAGGAGGGCTGATCCCCTACCATGCGCACGCACCCTGACCGCACAAGCCCCCGTAGCTCAGTTGGATAGAGCATTGCTTTCCTAAAGCAGAGGTCCCAGGTTCGAGCCCTGGCGGGGGTGTTCCGGATGGCTTGGTTTACCGCGAGTAGCCCGACGGCGTCGATGGGCTTCGCACGCTGTCCGCTTGCAGCGCTGAGAAGTTCAGCCCGCCCGGCCCGAACATCGTCGGCAGCGGCTTGGTGCCCTCGCCGGGCATCAGCGGGATGTTCCAGTCGATCACGCCGAACACCTCTTCGAGCACATCGTACGCGAGCAGCAGGTCGTCGCCCGCGAGCAAACGCGGTGCGGTAGCAAGGCCGACGTTCGCCACCGAGTGCGTGGTCTTGAGCGTGGTCAGGTGGTCGAGCCGTTGCGACCGCTCGGGGTCGGTGGTCGGCCGCTTGAGCACAGCACGCTGCTCGCTCTTGAGGTCGCTCTCGACGCGGTTCGAGAGCCGTTTGATCTCCTGCTTGCGCGTGACCGAGCAGCCGGTGAGGGACACCAAGACCGCGATCAGAAGCAGGCCAAGGGTTGCGCGTTGCAGTGTGTGGTGCATGGTGCAAGCGTAGCAAAGTTTGGACGAAAACTCTCAGAACGAGCCGCGACTGTGAGGGAGCGGTCTTGAAGAGTTCACCACAGAGGCACAGAGAGCACAGCGTTGGAGCGGAAGGCGAGCTAGTCGCGGCGGAGGACAAATGTCGCCTCTACGGGTGACCCTCGCGTGTCCCCATAGTCGACGCGCCAACCGAGCGAGGAGCCGAACCTATCGCCACGAACCTCTGCAGCACCCGAGATACCGGCTCGTGTCGTGTTGTCATTCGTGCGAACCGCGACCAACGACAGGTCGCCGCCGCGGTATCGATATTCGAGCGTGATAACAGAATCTGCGATCCACGATCCTCGCAGTTTCACAATGCTATCGGTGACCTCTACGACCTTGAGGGTGATACCGAACCTGTTCCTATGGTTGTGATCGACGTCTCCACGCCATGTGCTGCCGACGGGCATGAGGTCTCTTGCGTCCTGCTTGTCTCCTCCCCCGGCGTCCCGCTCCGCCCTGCGATCAATCCCCGGTTGTTCGCCCTTGATAAGCGGCTTGGCCCGGATGCTTTCGAGCAGCCAGTCGCCGCCGTAGACGCGGAGCATGCCCGGCGCTTGCTGTTCCATTCTTCCCGAATCATCGAAGACCGTTGCAGGGTCGCCCAGTTCGATCATCGGCACGCCGCCCGCGGCCGAGAAGATCAGGTGCACCTCGTTGTTGGAGTCGGGCGTGGTGTTGAAGACGATCAGCGTGCCCTCGCTGCCCGGCACGCCGAGTTCGAGCACGCCATCGCCTTCGAGCCGCTTGGCGACGACCTCAAGGCGGTAGTCGGTGTACGTTTCCAGGCCGATGTACATGAACCGACCGGGCGAGAGCACCGCGTTGCTTGGTACGATGATGTTCTCGCCCCAGGCCAGCAGGTCCGCGTGGGTATCGAACCGTTCTTGCATCGCCTCGACCGCGGCGCCGAGCGACTCGTCGCCATCGGCGCTGAGCTGCTTACGGGCCGAGTCGAAACCACGACGCATCGTCTCGGCTAGCCGGGCGTGGTCTGCTTGGTATTGCTCGGTTCGCGCCAGCTCGGGGACCTTGCCTTGGCTGTGCCATTCGTCGATGCCGGCTTCGGGCTGCTCGCTCTCGATAGCCCTGTCTATCTGCGCGCGCAGCGTCTCCATCTGGCGCTCATACATGGCCCGTTTGTTGTTCAGCACCTTGATGGACCGCGCCAGCTCTTGCGCGTTGGCCATCGAGCCGAACGCGGTAAGCGTGAGCACCCCCACCACCACCGCACGGGTTGTTCGCTGCATCACCGGCTCCTTGAAAGCGGGCGGTCCCCGACTCGCAAGGAGTCTACCGCGGCAACGGCTTGGCCCGCCAGAAGATGAGCCGAGAGCTTCTGCCCTGGCCCCGCTGGGATGCCTCCAATCGACGCACCCCCCCCTTGCCCCTTGCGCGCACACCCCGACCTCCAACACCGCCAACACCCCGGTGGGGCGGTCTTGGCGGTGTTGGCGGTGTTGGCGGTGTTGGTGTACCCGGTTGCCTGATGATCGTTCCTACATGCCCGCTTACGGGCAAGGCCCGATCAAGCCAAGCATCGCGAGGAAGTCGCCGAAGCTGACCATGCCGTCTGCGCCGAGCGTGCCGAAGTCGTCGGCGATGTCACCCGTGCAGCCGGGCGTTCCGCCGGGACACGGCCCGATCAAGCCCAGCAGCGCGAGGAAATCACCGAAGCTCACCATGCCGTCTGCGCCGAGCGTGCCGAAGTCGTCCGCGATATCGCCCGGGCACGGCGCTGGAGCGAGTTGGAACTCGATCGCGCCCATGTCGATCACCGGGGCCGGGCCGATGCCCGTGTCGGCGGTGACCGGGTCATCGACGAGCCGCACATTGCCGCGCACGTCCCACGGCGTGACCTCGGCGAAGATGCCGTCGTTGTCGCGGTCGATGCTGTCGCTGGGCATCTTGGTGGTGTCGCCCGAATCGATCGCGGGCGAGCCCATCGCCAGCGAGTAGTCGTTGTCGAGCAGGGTCAGCGGGTCGTCGTCGGGGCCGTCGGCATCGGCGAACATCGGGTCGCTGGAGATGTTGCCAGCCCCGGCGAATCCGCCCTGCACGAGCGAGTGCGTGACGTTGATGACCTGCCCGAAGGCCGGCGTGATCTGCCCTGGTGCGTTGCCCCAGGCGATGACGTTGGAGGCGTTCGCCGATCCGTTGTAGGTGCCCTGGACCGCCCCCCCGTTCGCGCTGGCGGCGGTGTTCTGCACGAACGTGCAGGCGACCATGTTGACGTTCGCGTTGGAGGTGTGGAGCCCGCCGCCCGAACCCGTGGGCGAGAGCGTGGCGTTGTTGCCGACGAACAGGCTGTTGGTCAGGGTAAACGAGGACAGCAGCGAGACCGCCATGCCTCCGCCGTTGGCCGAGGTGTTGGCGATGAACTCGCAGCCGTCGAACCGGCCGCCTTGCTCGAAGACGGCGTCGATGCCGCCCCCACCACCGCCGGTGGTGTTGGTGGTCTGATTGCCCACGAACCGGCAGCCGACCACCGTCGATGCCACGCCCTGCACGTGCAGCCCGCCGCCGCTGGTTCCCGCGGTGTTGAACTCGAACACGCTGTCGCGGAGCGTGAGCGTGCGTGTGGACTGGCCCGGGATGGTGCGCATCCAGATGCCCCCGCCCTGGCCGCCGACACCGCCGCCCGCGAACGCGTTGTGGTTCCTGAACGTGCAGCCCTCGATCTTGGGCGAGGCCTGCTCGATGAAGATGCCCCCGCCCCGGCCACCGTTGGCGAAGGTGCTCTCAAAGGCGTTGCCGCTGAAGAAGCAGCCGATGACCTGCGCCTGGCTGAAGTTGAGAATCGTCATGCCCGCGCCGCGCCCGCCGCCCGGTGCGTTGGCGATGTTGCCGATGATCTCGCAGTCGCGCACGATCGGAAAGCCGCTGAAGATCGAAACCCCGCCGCCCTGCGTGGCTTCGTTGTCGAAGAACGTGCAATCCTCGATGAGTGTGTTGAACCCCACCGACTGCAGGTGAAGCCCGCCGCCCTGGTTCGTCGCACGGTTGTTCACGAACCAGCAGTCGCGGACGGTCATGCTCGCGGGCGTCTCGATGAGCATCCCACCGCCGTCGCCCGCAACACCGTTCTGGAGCGTGAAGCCCTCGATCAGCGTGCCCGAGAACGTTTCCGAGCCGCTGGCGGTCACCGGACGGTTCGCGCCCGCCCCGTCAATAAACGTCACGCCCCGGCCGCCCGAGGACCGCACGGTGATCTGCTTGCCGAGCAGGTTGATGCTCTCGACGTACGTGCCTGGCGCGACGATCACGGTGTCGCCGTCGGACGCCGCATCGATGGCGGCCTGGATCGTCGCAAACTGCGCGGGCACCAACAGATCAGCCGACCAAGCGGGCGATCCAACGAACAACGCAACGAGCACACACGCCAGACGCATGGAGGACTCCTCTCAACGAAGACAGCTGCCCTACCAGTGTGACCCAATGTGCCCCGCAATAGAAGCAAAAAGGGCCAAACAGGCCTTATCGGGCAGCTAGCGTGCTTTGAGGCTCGCCTCCGTGCCTTACGGGCACGGCCCGATCAGCCCGAGCAGGGCCAGGAAGTCGCCGAAGCTGACCATGCCGTCACCGCCGAGGTTGCCGAAGTCGTCCGCGATGTCGCCAGCGCAGCCCGGTGTGCCACCGGGGCAAGGACCGATCAAGCCCAGCAGCGCGAGGAAGTCGCCGAAGCTGACGTATCCGTCAGGACCAGGCGTGCCGAAGTCGTCGGCAATGTCCGACGAACACGGCTCCATGATGGCTGATGGTGCCTGGCCTGCCGGGTAGACTGCGAAATTGTCGAAATCAGAAACTGTGTTGGAAAAGAAACCGTTGAACGTCCGGATCGCTAGCTCACCTGGAGCCGTAAGTCCAACGCTTTGCGAGGGTGTCAGAACGGATGTGGCTTCAATTGCCAGTGTTGACTCATCGAATTGTTGCTGCGACCTAAATGCCTGCGCTACAACACGGATTGTTCCGCCAGGCTCGTTGACGACCTCTGCTCTCAGGTGAAACCACAAGCCCGCAGAGAGCGTAGTCTCTTCTTGTAGCGAGACGAGCGTTACACCCCCGGCGGAGCCATCTCCCGGCGTGGGATCGGCTTGATTGATAATGCGTATTCTGCTCTCCCCGCCGTCTTGGAAATTGAAGTAGATCAAGATCGCATCTTGCCTTGAACCGTTGACCCTGAGATAGATTCCAAGCCCAGAATCGGCCTCTGCACTTGAGAGCCTGCCATCGACATCCACAACGACATCTTCAAACAAGTCTTTGCCTCCGACGGAAGGGTCGTCGTATGCGCTGACCGACTGCACACCGCCGTCATCCTCGCGCACAAACCCTCCTGGCCCGAATCCATTATCATCATCGCCCACATGCTCGGCACTAGCGGTTGAGTTGATACTCACGAAACGCTCGGTGAATTCACCGGCGAAGCGGAACGGAAGTGGTCCGATACTGGTTTGTGCAGCTACATGGCTGCAGAGCATGCTGCCAACGACGACTACACAGACCTGACTTGCATGCGGCATTCGGGATCTCCTCCTTGGGAGCCCCCAGCTTACCCGACGCGACGTACCCGCCTCAAGGATCTTTCTCTATCTTTGATGCTGCATTCGGACCGCCTCTCCCGTCGCATCCCGTGGCACAGCCCAGCACAAGACCGCCAACACCGGCCCCCCGGGGTGTTGGCGGTCTTGGCGGTCTTGATGTACCCGGTTGCCTGTTGCCCGTTTCTACATGCCCGCTTACGGGCACGGCCCGATCAGGCCGAGCAGCGCCAGGAAGTCACCGAAGCTCACCATGCCGTCATTGCCCAGCGTGCCGAAGTCGTCAGCGATGTCGCCCGGGCACTCGGGTGTCGCGGGGCAAGGCCCGATCAACCCGAGCAGCGCGAGGAAGTCACCGAAGGAAACCATGCCGTCAGCGCCGAGCGTGCCGAAGTCGTCCGCGATGTCGCCAACGCACACCGGAGCCGAGACGCGGATGCCCGCGGCATCGGAGCCGCCGAAGCCCATGATCTCTGGCGCACCGAGCAGCGTGTCAGTGAACAGCACGTTGGCGATGTACACGCTCTCGCTCCGGCCGAACAGCCCATCGGCGAACAGGCTGAACGTGCCCTTCATCGCCGCGTCGTTGCTCGACTGCGCCCAAGGGCTCGGGTGCTGGCCCCACGCGGCCCAGTCGCCCGGGTCCACGGCCTCGCCGTCGGCGTAGCGCGGATCGGTCGAGTCGGTCAGGTCGAACACCCAGTCCGAGTTGGTGGTGCCGATGTACTGACCATCGACGTACACGTCGCCCGCGCCTGACTGCATGAGGTCGCTGACGAACGCGATGCGCATCCAGCGGTCCGGGCCGAACAGGCCCGACGAGAGATAGTTCACAGGCTCGGTGTCGTAGCCGATGTGGCCCCCGCCGCCGAACGCCGGGTTGCGAAGGTACAGCTCGCCCTCGTCCTCGTTGTTGTGGTTGTCCTGAATAAGGCTCAGCACGTACCCGCCGTTGGTGTCGGCGTTCCACGCGGCCGCTGGCACGTACACATCCATCACCATCGACCACTGGCCAAGGAAGCCGCCCGGGAAGTCGGGCCGGTTGTTGGGGTACAGGCTCAGCCCGAGGCCGCGGTACCAGTCCACGTTGTTGGGATCGCTCAGGTTCCGCGCGGGGCTGGTGACGTACACCGTGTCCTCGTTGCCGCCCGGGCCCGCGATGCCCAGCGAGGTCGTGGTGGCGAACGAGGACTGCGCCTGCGTAATCCCCTTGGGGATGCTGGCATCGGGTAGGTCGTTGGTGCCATCGAACCGGAGGATGTCGCCGAACACCGGCTCGTCCATGTAGCGCAGCGAAGAAGCGCCGAACGCGGGGCTCAGGTCGCCGTTCATGCGCCACTCGGTCTCGACGGGTGCAGACGGCGTCCACGTCTCGATGGTCACCGCGCCCTGATCGACCTCGATCGAACCGACGAGCGAGCCCAGCGGGATATCGATGTTGCGGATCTCGAACCGGCCCGCGCCTTGGTCTGATACCGACACCTCGAGGTTAATGCCCAGGCTGAGCCCGAAGAACTCGCCGTCGAACCGCTGGCCGAACATCGTGTTCTTCGCGCTGGGCAAGCCGCCCGAGATGTTCCGCGTGTACCCCGCGAGCAGCACGGACTGGCCCGGATCAAACAGCTCGAGCAGGCCCGCGAACGAGTCGCCGTCCATCACGAAGTTGCCCAGCAGGCCCGACGACTGCACCGTGCCCGCGATCGTGTAGCGGTACCCGTCGGCGGGCACGATGCCGTTGGGCTGGCCGATGGGCAGCGGGTCTGCAAACGAGTCTCTGGACTGGTCGAAGAAGTTGCAGCTGAAGACGGTCCCGACGCACCGGATTTCCATGCCGGTCATGTCCATCACCGCGTCGTTGTCGATGATCTGCCCATGGCTCGCACCCGCAGCGCTCAGCAGCGCCGTC
Organism: Phycisphaerales bacterium; assembly: GCA_029260395.1. Classification (GTDB taxonomy): domain Bacteria; phylum Planctomycetota; class Phycisphaerae; order Phycisphaerales; family UBA1924; genus OFTM382. The sequence goes on from JAJDDJ010000001.1 coordinate 281,116, forward strand.
GCGCACACCAACGTGACCGGGTTGACGGTCCGCATGTTCGCTGCCCGCTCATCGCTCGTCCGCATGTTGCTGGTCCGCATATCCGCTCTCTCTCCGGCCCTGGGCCGGTCTTGGTTCATGCACTCACCGTCTCTGGAGCCCGGTCGATCACCCCGGCTTGCCCGGTTCGGCGAACCAGTACCATACCCCAAAGGGCCTGTTTTCCACACCCCATCGACGGGCCAATTCACTACTATCTGTGGTCCCCCTAGCGATGCGGGCACCTCCTTCGCAGTCACCACACGGACCCAGCACCGATGATCCCAGCCCCAACTACCGCGAAGCCACGCTCCATGGGCCAGCGGGCGTTCACGCTCATCGAACTGTTGGTCGTCATCGCGATCATCTCGCTGCTCATCGGCATCCTGCTGCCGTCGCTCGGCAAGGCCCGGGAGGCTGCCCGCCAGACCGTGTGCCTTTCCAACGTCCGTCAGCTCGGCATGGCGGCGCAGATGTACGCCAACGACTCCTCTTCGGGTGTCTACCTGCCCTCGATCTTCGGCTTCGAGGACAACCTCGGCTGGCTCTACCCCGAGTACATCTCCGCGCCGCAGGTCGCCATCTGCCCCTCGACGCGCAATGTCGTGCGCCCCAATGTCAACCTCACCCAGATCAGCTTCTTCGACGGGTTCGATGCGCTGTACGGCCGGGACTTTCTCGCCGACCTCTTCCTCTCCGTTGGGGGTCGGGACATCGAAATCATCGAGTTTTCAGGCTTCGATCAGGGCCTCGCGGGTCACAGCTACGAGCCCTACCCCTTCTTCGATGACGGGCAGTACCCCGATGGCCAGCGCCACCTGGGCAGGCTCCGGGGCACGCTCGGACACCAGCTCGACTGGAAGTCTCCCGGCTCCTCGTTCGACGACATCTTCAACGACCTCGACAACGTGCCGGGCGTCGCCAAGTCCGCCAAGACGGTTGAGTTTCCTTCCAAGACCATCATCCTCGGCGATGCCGACCATGACGACCGCGACCCGCAGGTCGCCTTCCTCGGTATCGGCAACGACAACGGCATCAACAGCTACCCGGACGAATGGAACAACCACGGCGAGGAAGGCACCAACTTCGCCTTCATCGACGGCAGCGCCAAGTGGACCTCAGCGCCCAACATTGTCGATGCCTACATGAGCAGCGGCTTCGGCTTCGGTGCTGAGCCGGGCGAACGCTACCTGCTTCAGGCCGCGGGCTACCGCCGAAACACCACCGTTTACAAGGGCTACACGATCCCGTTCTACGAGAAGGTCAACTAGGCCGGTCTGCCCCATATCCTATCATAACACGAACCAATGCCGCCCCAATGACCGGTAAAATCCCCAGTAAAAACCCTTGATTACGGGCATCCATGCGCAAGATCATGGCGCGGCCGAGCGCTCGCTGTGGTAGAACGGTCGAAGTAAGTAACTGTCGCTTGGCTCACCCCCTGAACCGGCGCACGACGCAAAGAGCCCCGATCGCGGCCGCCGCGCCGAGGATCGGCCCCGCACCCGCTCTCGAATAGGCGTCAGGGCAACCAGCCGCACCAACCGCCCGCGGCACCAACAGGAGCAACCCACCATGCCGAACACCGCGTACCGCCAAAGCCCCCGCCTCAGCTCGTGCGCCTCGCTCTGCTTGGCCGCCGCAGTCCTCGGCGGTCCCGCGACCCTCGCGCTCGCTCAAGGCGGCGCAAGCACGCGCACCGTGGCGCTCTCCGAGACGCAAATGAAACGTCAGAACCTGGCGCGGATGCTCCGGCCCATCGACATCGAGTTCCAACAGGAGCCCCTGAGCAACGTCATGACGTTCCTTGAGGAGTACACCGGAGCCGACCTCGACCCGCTGTGGATCACCGACCGCCAGCCCGTCGGGCTGGACGAAGACGCGGAGATCACCATCACCGCCAAGGGCCTCACCGCGCTGCGGCTGCTCGAACTCGTGCTCGATCAGGCCGATGCGGATCTGCTCTACTCCGGCGGCAGCACGTGGCAGATGAGCGAATGGGGCTCCATCCAAATCGGCCCCAAAGAGCGCCTAATGCGCAAACGCCGCCTGCAGATCTACGACATCAACGACATCCTCTTCGAGATCCCCAACTACCCCGACGTCCCCGAGATCGACCTTCAGCAAGCACTCCAGTCCAACGAGGGCGGCGGCCAGTCTCCCTTCCAGGAAGGCAACCAGGACATCGAGCGCGTGCCCAAGCAGGAACGCGCCGAGGCCTTGGTCGACCTCATCACCGCGGTCGTCGAGCCCGAGACCTGGGACATCGGCGCGGACATCCGCTACTACCAGGGCACACTCATCGTCAGCGCCCCCGACTACGTCCACCGCGCCCTCGAGGGCTACCCGTGGTGGCCCGCCACAGCGACCGCAGCCTCCGCCGTCAACGGCAGGCGCTACGTCTCCTTCAACCTTGAGACAGGCATCTCCGAAGTCATCGAAATCGCTAAGGACCCGGTCATCGCGGTCGTCCCCGGCGGCGGCGCGGGCACCGGTGGCCCGGGCGGCGGCGGCGGCTAAGACAGCCACCACCAACAGCACGCGGCATCGACCAACTCCCATTCGACAAGGCCCGGGCCACACACGGCTCGGGCCTTGCTCGTTTTGCTGTCGTTCCAATCGTTGGCGTCAGCCGCCCGCTTGCACCGATTCTTCAACGCTCGGGCACGAGCACATCAGGTTGCGGTCGCCGAATGGGTTGTCGATCCGCGCTACGGGCGGCCAGAACTTTGCATCGCGCAGCCACGCCAGCGGGTACACCGCTCGCTCTCGCGAGTAGGGCCGGTCCCATTCGTCGCTCGCAATGACACCCACCGGGTGGGGCGCGTTCTTGAGCGGGTTGTTGACCTTGTCGAGCTTGCCCGTTCGGATGTCCTCGATCTCCTTGCGGATCTCGACCAGCGCCTCGCAGTACCGGTCAAGCTCGGCCTTCGACTCGCTCTCAGTGGGCTCGATCATGAGCGTGCCCGCGACTGGCCAGCTCATGGTCGGGGCGTGGAAGCCGTAGTCCATGAGACGTTTGGCGACATCCTCGGGCGTGACGAACTCGGCGACGGGGCGAAGGTCGATGATGAACTCGTGGGCGACGGTGCCGTTGGCGCCCGCGTACACCACATCCCAGTGACCCTTGAGCTTGCGGGCCATGTAGTTGGCGTTGAGCACCGCGAGCTTGGTCGCACGGGTCAGGCCCGCCGAGCCCATCATCGCGATGTACATCCAGCTGATCGGGAGAATCAGCGGGCTGCCCTGGGGCGCCGCCGAGATCGGGCCGATGGCCTGCGCGCCCGCCGAGCCGGGCCGCACCACCGGGTGCGTGGGCAGGAACTCGGCAAGCTCCTTGGTCACACCGATCGGGCCTACGCCGGGCCCGCCCCCGCCGTGCGGGATGCAGAACGTCTTGTGTAGGTTCAGGTGGCACACATCGGCGCCGATGTCGCCCGGCCTGCACAGCCCCACCTGTGCGTTCATGTTCGCGCCGTCCATGTACACCAGCCCGCCCGCGTCGTGGATGATCTTGCACATCTCGCGGATCGAGCTCTCGAACACGCCGTGGGTCGATGGGTACGTCACCATCATCGCCGCGAGCGTGTCGCGGTGCGCCTCGGCCTTGGCGCGAAGGTCGGCGAGGTCGATGTTGCCCTTGGCATCGCACGCCACGCCCACCACACGCATGCCCGCGATGACCGCCGACGCCGGGTTCGTGCCGTGCGCACTGGTCGGGATCAGGCACACATCGCGTTTGGTCTCGCCGCGGGCCAGGTGGCGGGCGCGGATGACCATGAGCCCCGCGTACTCGCCCTGCGAGCCGGCGTTGGGCTGCAAGCTCACCGCTGCGAACCCAGTGATCTCACCGAGCCACTTCTCAAGGTCCCGGCACAGCTCGTCGTAGCCCGCCCGTTGGTCCGCCGGCGCGAACGGGTGGATGTCTGCGAACTCGGGCCAGCTCACGGGCAGCATCTCGCTGGCAGCATTGAGCTTCATCGTGCACGAACCAAGCGGAATCATCGAGTGCGCGAGCGACAGGTCCCGCCCCTGCAACTTGGTGATGTAGCGCATCATCTCGGTCTCGCTGTGATGCGTGTTGAAGACCGGGTGCGTCATGAACGCGCTGGTGCGTGCGAACACCGGGGGCAGCTCCGTTATGGCTTGCCCAGCAAGCGCCCCCACACCGCTCTCGCTCACCGTTGAGCCGAAAGCTGCAAGCAGGTCGCTCACGAGCTTGGGATCGGAAGTCTCGTCGAATGAGATGCCCACCGAGCCGTCGCCAAAGTCGCGGAGGTTGATCCCGAGCTTGGCCGAGGCACCAACCACGTCTCCAGCCGATCGCCCCTTGGGCGTCACGCGCAGCGTGTCGAATACCAGGTCATCGCCGATCGTGTGGCCCGCCTCCAGCAGCCCTGCACGCAATGCCTGCACCAGCATGTGGATCCGGCTCGCGATCCGCGTGAGGCCGGTTGGCCCGTGGTACACGCCGTACATGCCCGCCATGATCGCCAGCAACGCCTGCGCCGTGCAGATGTTGCTGGTAGCTCGGTCGCGTTTGATGTGCTGCTCGCGGGTCTGGATGGCCATGCGGTACGCCGTGTTCCCAGCCGCATCGCGCGACACGCCGATGATGCGACCGGGCATCCGCCGGACGTGCGCCTCGCTGGTCGCAAGGAACGCCGCGTGCGGCCCGCCCGCGCCCATCGGCACACCGAACCGCTGCGCGCAGCCGACCGCGATATCCGCGCCCTTGCGTCCCCATTCGCCCGGCGGCTTGAGAAGCGTTAGCGCCAGCGGGTCGCACGCCGCCACCACCATCGCGCCAGCCTCGTGCGCACGGTCGGTCATCGCGCCAAAGCACTCGACCCGGCCGTCGGTCGCGGGGTACTGCACGAGCACGCCGCAGGTCTCTCCATCAAACGAGGCCTCGCGCGCATCGGCGACCACAACCTCAATCCCGAGCGAACCCGCTCGCGTGCGGACGACCTCGATCGTCTGCGGGTGGCATCCCGCATCGATCACAAACCGCCTGCGCTTGCCGCCCGAGACCGCAAGGCACATCGACATCGCCTCGGCCGCTGCGGTGCCCTCATCGAGCAGCGAAGCGCCGGCGACCTTCATCCCCGTCAGGTCAGCGATCATCGTCTGAAAGTTCAGCAGCGCCTCGAGCCGGCCCTGGCTGATCTCCGCCTGGTAAGGCGTGTACTGCGTGTACCAGCACGGGTTCTCGAAGATCGTCCGCCCGATCACCGCGGGCGTCAGCGTGCCGTGATACCCCATCCCGATGCACGACCGCATCACGCGGTTGCGCTGCGCCATCGCTCGCAACTGGCCGAGCGTGCCCCGTTCGCCCAGGTCATCGCCCGCAGCACCGTCGAAAGCCAGCTCCCGGTCCATGCGGATGTCTGCCGGGATCGTCGCGTCGATGAGTGCTTCGAGCGAGTCGAACCCGATCGCTTCGAGCATCTGCTGCGTCTCGGCTGCGTCCGGCCCGATGTGCCGGCGTGGAAAGCAATCCAGATCGGCCAGCAGCCCGCTCGTGGAACAGCACGAGGCGGTGCCCGCGGTGCTCTTCAGACGCTCAGATTGGCATGGCGATTCGGTCATGGTCATCTCGGTGCTCCCCGCTCGGCTCGGCGTTGTTCTGGCCGCCGCGCCCGTAGTGGCGCAGCGTCCAAGATGGTAGGTCCAGCGGGCTGCTTTTTAGGCACCTGCCTGCGGCAATCCGGTACAACCCAAAGCCAGCCCTCGAGCCGTGTAGACTGCGCCAGGCCCCCAGCACCCCGGCAGCTCCCCCATCGCCCACGCCTCTAGCGCGAGGACCACGCCATGCACCGCCAGCCCTCCTCTGTGTTCCGACGCCTGCTCATGGTCGTTGCCATGAGCCAACTCATTGGTGTCGCGGCTGGGCAAGCCATCGAAACCGATCTGCTCGCCCTCACACCCGCCTCCGGCAGAGCGACCGGCTCAGTTGGCCATGCCTCCACAGCAGAGTTCATCACCGAGCGTTTCACTGAGCTTGGGCTCGTGCCCGGGGCCACGAGCGAGCAAGGGGATAAGTCCTACCACCAGCAGCTCGAGTCCGAGGCCAAGACCGCGGTCCAGTTCTCCGAGATCCGATACCTGCCCGATGGGGGCGGCGAGCCGATTGTCATCCCGGCGAGCCGAATCGATCCCCATTGGGCCACCGGCGCGGGCGAAGCGGCCGGTCCCGGCGTGTTCACCGGCTACTCCATCGTCAGCGGGCCCAACGGGTACATGTCGTTCACCACCACCAACGACTTTGAGAAGGCCGTAGCCCTGTCGCTCGGCCTCGAACCGATGGATGAATCCGGCCAGAGTCTGTGGACCGACGCGGGCGGCTGGAGCTTCCGATCTTCGCCGCTGCAAAAAGCCACGGCGCTGTCCCGCCGCAACGCCTCGGCCGTTGTGTTCGTCACGCCCGCTGGCGCTCAAGACCCTGGCTCCGCCGACCAGCCCGCCAGCCCGCAGAACACGTTCGAATTCGACATCCCGGTGCTGACCATCAGCGCCGAGGACGCGGACCGGTTCCTCGTGCTCGCCGACTCGCAAGGCCGGTCCGCCGCCGAGCTAGCAGCCGCTTCGAACGCGGAGCCCGTGCTCGACCACCTTACGGGTCGGTTCGAGGTCACCGTCGAGACGGCAGCGGCGGCCGAGCCGATCTTCAACGTCGTCGGCGTGCTGCCCGGCAAGGGCAACCTCGCGAGCGAGATGATCCTGCTCACCGCCAACTACGACGGGCCCGCCAACCTGCCCGCGGCCAACGACAACGCCTCGGGCGTCGCGGCGCTTCTCTACGCCGCCGAGCTGCTCTCTCAGGCGTACGCAGATGAATTGCCGCACCTCGACCACGCACGGTCCATCGTGTTCGTCGCCACCGGCGTGGGCGCCGACTCCGCCGAGGGCTTCTCGGCGTACCTCGACACCACCGGTAAGGGCTCGACCGAAGAACCAGCCACGCCACCCGAGGTCGCGATGGCCCTCGTGCTCGACACGCTCGGCAAGTCCGACCGGGGCCAGCTGACCGTCGCGGGTGTGAATTCGGGCGATGGCCTGAGCGAGTGGCTCGAACCGATGTTCGCGAGCAGTTACTTCGAGATCGAAGCCAGCGCGATCCGCCGAAGCTTCGGCGATCAGCTCATGTCGCCATTTGATCTGGGCATTCCGGCGATGCTCTTCACCACAGGCTTCCACCGCGACAACGGCACCCCCACCGATACCGCTGCCTCTATCGACGCCGAAACGCTCACCATCGCAGGCGAGCTGGTCTCCGATATCGCCCTCGAAGCCGCGCTCAGGGCCGACCGGTTCGAGACCGACCGCGAAGCGGCCAACGTCCGGGGGCGCGACCGCCCGAGGCGCTCGGTTCGGCTGGGCCTCCAGCCGGCATTCAACGACGAAGAGCCGGGCATCCTCATTCAGCGGGTGTTCGACGAGACCTCGGCCTCAGACGCAGGGCTCATGCAAGGCGACCGCATCACCAAGTGGGGCGACCAAGCCATCGAGGAGATGGGCGATTTCATGCTCCAGCTCTCGCTCGCCGAGCCCGGCCAGGTGGTCACGTTCACCATCATCAGAGACGGCGAAGAACAGCCCGTCGAGATGACGCTGCGCGCGCCAGGCGAATAGGCGCTCCAGTTCGAGCCGACTCGCGCTTCAGCCGACGAACCACCGAAGCCTCCAGCTGCCGCCTTCGAAGATCATGTCGTAGCCGGTCCAGGCCAGATCGCGCGCCGCCAGGCCCACGGTCTGCACCCGGTACGCCCGTTTGCCCAGCTTGCGCATCACCACGCCGGGCGTTTTCTCGCCCAGCGGCATCCGGGCCCGCATCGCGCGAAAGTCCGCCTCGCGTTCGACCAACATCTCGAATGCCAGGGACGGCTCGAGCCCACGCTCGGCGAACTCCTGCTTGGTGCGCTCACTCAGAAGCTGCTGCGTAAACAGCTCGCTGTTGCGTGTACGCACAACGCCCGAGAGGTGCTTGAGTAGCTGATCGCCGGTCTTGGCGATCAGTTCGACCGAGCCGTCTTCGTAGAGAATGAAATTTCGCCCGCCGGGCGTGGCCGTCGGATCGATGTACCCATCGAGCTTGCTGCCCACCTGCAACCCGCCTTCCGCGCCGGGCAGGCCCGCAAGCGGCGTGTGCGAACGGATGACCCGCGTCTCGGTGCAGCCCGCGCAACCCATCACCGCAACGATCGCTGCAACGAGTGCCGCAATAGGTTGGGTCAGCCACCGCGCCCTCACGGCGCGACTCCAGCCGTCGGAGCCTGCTGCACAGGCGATTCGCTGGGCTGGGTGTCCCCTCGCCGCCAGCCGTCGTGGACTAAGAACCGCTCGCTCGGTCCCTCGCTATCGGTCCGCCTGTGACAGCCCCGGCTCTCCTCGCGCCAGCCCGCCGACCGCGCGATCAGCGCCGCTACCAGCAGCATGTTCTGCGTCTCCCAGCCCCAAGGCTCATCGAAGATCTTGTCGAGCGTGTACCGCCCCCAGAAATCGAACATCTCCGCTGCATCGCGCAGCTTGGCCCCGCTCCGCTCGATGCCGACGTTGCGCCACATCGCGCTGCGCAGGCTCGAACGCACATCGCCCAAATCCAGCTCGCCCGTCTCGGCCTCGTGCAGGTCACTGACAACACGCATCGGCTTGGGCTCGCTCGCCGGGGTGGTACCCGCCGCGGCTCGCTCTCCCGCGATCGCCCCGAACACCAGCCCCTCCAGCAGCGAGTTGCTCGCCAATCGGTTGGCACCGTGCAGCCCCGTGCAGGAGACCTCGCCCACCGCGAGCAGACCATCGATAGCCGTCGCGGTGTTCAAGTCCGTGCGCACGCCTCCGACCGAGTAGTGCGCCGCCGGGTGCACCGGAATCAAATCTCGCGTCGGGTCGATCTCAAAGTTCTCCAGCACGCGGGTGATGCCCGGGAACCGCGCCGCGAAGCCATCGATATGCCGACAGTCCAGCCACACGTGCGAACCGCCGTCGCGTGCAATCTGCCGGACGATGGCGCTGGCGACCACATCGCGCGGCGCCAGCTCGCCCTGGGGGTGGACCTCGGCCATGAACCGCCGGCCCGCTTCATCGAGCAGGTGCGCGCCCTCGCCTCGCACCGCCTCGGTAATCAACGCCCTCGCAGCGCCGGGCACATACAGCACGGTCGGGTGGAACTGAACGAAGGCCATGTCGCTGAGCGTGGCACCGGCGCGGTACGCCGCCGCCAGCCCGTCGGCGGTCGCAGCACTCGGGTTGGTCGTCTCGCGGTAGACCTGCCCCGCGCCGCCGCTGGCGAGCACGGTGGTCCGCGCCCAGATCATCTGAAGGCCGAACTTGGGGTGGTGCGTGATCGCGCCGAGCACCGGCGCGCCGACCTCGTCGCTCGCTGTCACCAGATCGAGCATGAAGCACTGCTCGAACAACCGGACGCGGTCCGTGCCGAGCGCCCGTTCTGTAAGGCACCGTTGGAGTTCGCTGCCGGTCGCATCGCCCATGGCGTGGTAGATGCGCCTCGCCGAGTGCCCGCCCTCTCGGCCCGCGGCCAACTCGCCCTGCGCATCACGGTCGAGTTTGAGCCCCCAGCCGATCAGCTCGCGCAGACGCTCCGGGCCATGCTCGACAACCAACCGTACCGCATCGTCGTCGCATAGGCCAGCACCCGCTGCGATCGTGTCCGCAGCGTGCGCTTCGAGCGAGTCGTCCTGTTCGAGCGCCGCAGCCACCCCGCCCTGCGCCCAAGCGGTGTTTGTCGAACTCAGAGGGGCCTTGGCCAACACGATCACGTCGCCGCCCTCGGCGGCCCCGATCGCGGCACGAAGACCCGCCACGCCCGCACCGATCACCAGCGTGTCCGTAAAGATCTGCGGCAGCAGCGTCGATCGGAACGGGATCAGGTACCGACGTTCATCGAAAGCGCCGTTCATGCTGCATTGTTGGCGGGCTGGGCCCCGCATAAGCCCGATCAGCCCAAATCGCAAACAGGCCGCTCAGCCGCTCGTGCATCCGCACCCGGGGCCGCATCCCTCGCCTCCGCTGGGCTTCTCACACCCGCAGCCGCCCGCCCCGCTGCCGCCGCCACAGCAGCCTGACGCCTGCGCACCCTCGGCGGCTTCCACAGGCCTTGGTCCCAGCATGTGCTCGACCTTGGCTCGTAGGTACCGTGCGTGGTGCTCGAGGTGCCACGTCGAATACGCCACGATCCAGCTAAGCGAGAGCTCGCCCTGCTCGGGATGCATCGCGGTGCGTTTCCAGTGAGCCTCGGTCAGCGGCATCAGCAGTTCGCTCTGCCACCGCCGAAGTGTGTGCACGGTCGCGACAAAACCGGCGATCGGCGCGCTGTGCTCCGGGCCATAGATGCCCGAATCGACGAATGCCATCTCGTCCCACAACGCGAGCACGGGGCGGTCCTCTGCCAGTGTTCGCCGGATGCGGTGCGCGAACAGAATCTCCGCGTCCGCCAAGTGCCCGAGCAGCACACGCACCGGCCACTTGCCCACTGGCACGCCCGAAGCCGTCACCACGTCCGACAGAAACGCTCTATCAAGCTGCTCGTCATCGAGTTCAAAGATCCGCGAATCGAGCCCTTCGATCCCGAACCGGTGCCGCGCCACCATTTCGGCCCTAGGACCGTTGGCGATGTCTAGGGCGGTGGGCGAACTGGCGGAGCCCATCGATTGCGAAGCATCGCTCGCTGTGAAGCCCGTTCCGGAAGTTGGTCCTGTCGCAGGTCCCGATGTAATGGTCATGGCCGATCGTTCACCGCCCGAGCCTGCCGGACCACCCGGGCCGCGATAGGGCCGTTTGACCAATCTGGCCCCTACGCTGATCGCATGACTGAATCAGGCTCCGAACCGCGCCGCCTCGCCCTGCGCGTGGTCACGTTGCCACGCGATACCAACATCTACGGCACGATCTTCGGCGGGGTCATCCTCAGCTACATCGATCAGGCCGGATTCGTGCAGGCGCGGACCCACGGCTGCCATCGATGGGTCACGGCCTCGGTCGACCGCGTCGACTTTCACGCTCCAGTCCACCTGGGTGATGTCGTCGCGTTCTACACCACTACAGCCCGGCTTGGCACCACCTCGGTCAAGGTCAGCGTTGAAGTGGATGCCGAGCGATTCGGCACGGGCGAGACCGTCCGCGTGACCGAAGCGAGTATCACGCTCGTTGCGATCGATGCCGACGGCAAGCCCATCCCGTTCAGAACGCCCCCAACGATGACGCCCCCGGCGTAACCGTTGCCTGAACTGAAAAAACAAAGCCGTCCGCGTCATCATGCAAGACAACGCGGACGGCTCGATTGCAGAGTAAGTCGAAGCCTTAGCGGCGACGACGGGCAGCAAAGCCGCCAAGACCGAGCAGAGCCAGCGCGCCGGGCGCGGGAATCAGCAGGCCGTCAACGAGCGTGGTCTGGTTGCTGAAGTCAGCCGAGAAGAAACTGCCAGGGTTAAAGAACAGCTCGACGATCGAGCCGTCGTAAGGGCCAGCGGGCACGGGGTTGACGAAGGAGCCGGAGCTCACGCCGTCGAACGAGCCGTCGCTGCTCTCATCGCCGAAGAAGGCATTGCTAAGTATGCCGCTATAGAAAATCGCGCCACCAACGAGGTTGAACGTGCCGTCCACGTTCGCTGTGATCGAATCGCCGTTGGCATCGTTTATGACCACCGTGCCGTTACCTGCTGCGCTGGTGCCGGTGATGCTGCTCACGCTCATGGAAATCATGAAGTCCGCCGAGGCGTGCGGGAACGTGCCGGTATCGAATTCGGCGGTGCCCGGGGAAGCATCGAGGCGAGACACGTCGCCTGAGGTGCTGGCGCCTGCAGTGGCCATGTACGTCGTCGTACCGGTGCTGTAGGAGCCGGTGAGATCGGAATAGGTAAAGGAGATCAGTTGTGCTGATGCTCCACCCGCCAGCAGCGCTACGGCGCTCACGCTCATCAAGGTCTTGCTCATCTGTCTCTCCTGACGTTTCCGTCGTATCTGCTCTCGTGGCCACGCCTTGCGCAAGGGTGGCACCTCCACACCCCCAAGATACGCCGAGACACTCTGGGGATAAACACAAAACACGACAAAATCTCACATTTGCCCTGCCATTGAGTATTTCTTGATTTTGTTCGGTAATGTTATCCGAGCATAATCATCGCCCAGACGGCCTCCTGGACCACATACCAAGGAAAACACTGGCTAATCTCAATCTACTATTCGCTCGCGGGCAGGGCCCGGGCCGCCCGTAGGTACCGCTGTAGGTTGGATCGGGCCTCCCCGAGCGAGTCCCCGCCGAGCTTGTCGGAAACCGCTCGGGCGACCTCGAAGGCGACCGCGTGCTCCATCACCACGCTCGCCGCTGACACCGCGCACACGTCGGACCGCTCGTACTGGCTGTCCTCTGGCTCTCGCGTGTTCAGGTTCACGCTCGGCAGGCCCCGAAGCAGCGTCGAGATCGGCTTCATCGTGCCCCGCACCACGATCGGCTGGCCATTGGTCATCCCGCCCTCGAGCCCGCCCGCGTTGTTGCTCGGCCGCGTGAACCCGAGTGTCGGACCCTCGCGCTTTGCGGGGTCGAACGCGATCGGGTCGTGAACCTTCGAGCCCGCTCGGCTTGCACACTCCCGGCCGAGTCCGATCTCCACGGCCTTAAATGCCTGGATGCCCATCACCGCGTACGCAATGCGCGCGTCGAGCCGGTCGCTCCACTGCATGCAAGACCCGAAGCCCGGGGGACACCCAAATACGTGCGCCTCGACGATGCCGCCCGCGGTGTCCTTATCCACCTTGGCCTGCCGGATGATCGCGCACTGCGCCTCGGTCACGGCTGGGTCGGGGCAGTATGTTTCGCTCGCGTCCCGCAGCGTGCGCACCTGCTCGACGTTCTCGGGAGTGACCTCCAAGTCAGTGGTTGCTGTCCCGATCTGGCGCACAAAACCGAACGTCTCGACGCCCAGTTCTCGCAAGTAGCACCGGGCCAGTGCGCCGCCCGCGACCCTAGCGGCGGTCTCTCGCGCGCTGGCGCGTTCGAGTGTCTCCCGGCAATCGGTGGTCAGCCATTTGAGGCTGCCCGGCAAATCCGCGTGGCCCGGCCTAGGCCTGTACAGCGGAGGCGTGCGTTCAAGATCGTCTAGCCTGCTGTCCTTGTTGGGCACCAAAAATGTCACCGGCGCACCGATAGTCTTGCCCAGCCGAACGCCCGAGAGAATCTCGATGCGGTCGGTCTCGATCCTCTGGCGGCCGCCCCGCCCGTAACCGCCCTGGCGGCGGGCGAGCTCGGCGTTGATCATGTCGGCATCGACGCGCACACCCGCGGGCATGTGCAGCACGGTGACGACCCCGGCCGGGCCGTGGCTCTCGCCCGCGGTGAAGTACTCAAGTGGTGGCATGCGTTAAGCGTAGCGACCGCTACCGCCAGCGGATCACGCTCAGCGGATTGGCGTAGTCGTCCGTCCACACCCGGCCCGTTTCGATTCCATCGAGGTCCGCCCATTTCGCGTCCAGCTTTGCAAACAAGCCCGCATCTTCGGTAAACACCGCCCACTGCGACGGGAACCGCCAAGCGGGCCGCTCGCCGAGCACCGGGTCCACGCCCAGATCGTCGCGCACCCGAGCCTCTAAGCCGGTCGCCTGCGCCAGACCCGCGACCACCGGCCGGAGATTCATCGACCGGTTGGAGATATTCATCAGGATCACTCCGCCCGGCTTGAGCGCGCGCCGATACGCTTCCATCGCCTCTACCGTCACCAGATGCACCGGGATCGAATCCGAGCTAAATGCGTCCAAGACGATCAGGTCGTACCCGCCCTGCTCCGCTCGCTCGATGGCCAGCCTGCCGTCGGCAACGATGACCTCGATCTCGCACTTGGCGCCGCTCAAATACGTAAACAGCGACTCGTCACGCGCAATCCGCACCACCTCCGGGTCGATCTCGATCAGGTCCGCGTGCGCACCAGCTGCGCCGTACGCCGCCAAAGTCCCAATGCCCAGCCCTACCACCGCGAACCGCTCGGGCTCGACCGCTTCGAACACATCACCCACCGGGCCGCTGGCACCGTAGTACGCGACATCACGCGAATCGGCATCGGGGTCGAGCCGCTGCATGCCGTGGCGGGTTGTGCCGTGGGCATAAATGCGAAGCGAGCCATCGGGCGAGGTGCTCACGGTGTGAACGCCAAAGAACGACCGCGTGCGCAGCCGGCTGGTCTGTTCGAACGCCCTGGGCGAGGCCATGAACAGCGCCGCCAAGACCGCAGCGCTCCACGCGGGCCGACGAACGCCCGCAAAGACCAGCGCCGCCAGCACAAACGGTCCGAGCGCCACCATCGCGGGCAGTTCGGGCATCGCCCGAACCAACCACCTGCCCCCTGCCATGAGCACGACCACCGATACAGCCGCGACCACTAGCGCTGAGCGCCAGCGCAGCTCGGGCTTGCCCAGCGCGACCGCCGCCGCCACGCCCACCAGCGACAGCGCAATCGGGTACTCCCAGACATCGTTGAACACCAAGGGCGCGAGCAACGCGTTGAACAGCCCCCCCAACGCGCCCCCGACCGCGAGCAACAGGTAGAACTCCGTGAGCCGATCAGCGGGCGGCCGGGTCGCCGCAAGCCTGCCGTGGCATACGAGCCCGCCCACCAGGAGCCCGAGCAGGTGCAGCGGCAGGCTCAGCACCACCGGCAGCAGCGTCGACCCCACAACTGCCACCGCCAGCGCCGGCGCGAGCAACCACCACAGCACCGCAGGAAACCGCCCGGGATCACCACTCGCCTGGCCAAAAGCCAGCACAAACGTCAGCAGGTACACGGCCAGCGGCAAGACCCAAAGCAACGGGAACGCCGCCACGTCGGTCGTCAGTTTGAGGGTCACGCCCAGCATGAGCGAGCTTGGTACGAACGCGAGCGCGACCCATGCAGCACGCGAACGCCACGTCACGACCGATGCGCGGGGCTTGGCCGCTTGAGACGAGCCCGGGTCGTGGCGCGTCTTCCCCCTCACAAACAGCCCGCACGCGACCACCATCACAACGACCCCGGCGTAGCCCGCGGACCACCACCAGCCCTGCGCACCGAGCCCGAGCGAAGGCTCGACGATCAGCGGGTAACCGAGCAACCCGACCAGGCTCCCTGCGTTGCTCGCGGCGTACAGAAAGTACGGGTCGTGCGCGCGCCGGTGGCCCGTGCCCGCGAACCACCGCTGAAGCAAGGGGCCGAGCGTCGAGACCGCGAAGAACGGCCCGCCCGCGCACGCCCCGAGCACCACCAGCACCCGCCAGGCGCTCTGCTGACCTTGGCTCGCCGAGGCCCACTCCGCGAGCGGCGCCGGCAGGCTAATCGGCAGCGCCACCCCGCACACGAGCATGACCGCCGCGTGCACGACGACCTGCCGCCTTGGGCTCAGCCAGTTGGCCAAAGCGTGCGCGTAGGCGTAACCCGCGAGCAGCAGCAGTTGGAACAGCAGCATCGCGGTCGTCCATACGGCCGGCGTACCGCCAAAAACCGGCAACGCCCACCTCGCCGCCATCGGCTGCACCAGAAAGAGCAGCGCCGCAGAGGCGAACACCGCGAATGTGAAGACGATGGCCATGCTTGGGAGCGTACCGAATCAACCCCCCTGGGCCTGAGAACCGGGATTCTTCGTTGAATCGCTCTGCCGGGTTGACAGATACCCGAAAATACATAACCTCTTAGTTATGGGTTCTGCGCGGCTCGATCTTGTCTTCTCTGCCCTCGCCGATCCCACCCGGCGCGGGATGCTCGAACAGCTCGCCCAGGGCGAAGCCAGCGTGGGCTCGCTCGCCGAGCCGTTCGCCATGAGTCAGCCAGCGATCTCCAAGCACGTCCGCGTGCTCGAGCAGGCCGGGCTCATCACCCGGACGAGGCGTGGCCGCGAGCACCGCATCCGCGTTGATCCGAGACCCATCGCCGAGGCCAACACCTGGATCGCGCACTACGCCCGGTTTTGGGAACAGCAGTTTGACGCCGTGGACGCCTTTCTCAAGACAACCTCGCCCCAGCCCAACGCCGGCTTCAAAGCCAAGGAGATGCCCAAGCCATGAGCACCGAGATTAACTTCGAGAACGGAACACTCACTGTCCGCCGCGTCTATGACGCGCCCCGTGAACGCGTGTTTGAGGCCTGGGTCGAGACCTCCAAGGTGCAACAGTGGTGGGGCTGCGCCGACTGCACCAACGTGCGCTCCGAGATCGAGCCGAAGGTCGGTGGCAAGTACAACCACCACATGACCATCAAGAACGCTGGCGAGATACCCGGCTCAGCGACCCTCACCGAGTTCGACCCGCCCAAGCGGCTCGCGTACACCTCCGATGCCCCCGGCCCCCTCGGCATCGGCACGATGACCGTGTCGGTCGACTTCACCGAGGCCGATGGCGGCACGCTGGTCAAGCTCGTTCACGCGGGCATACCGAACATGCAGGTCGGGCCCGGCGTGGAGCTCAGCGAGATCATCAAGGCGGGCTGGACCGCAGCGCTCGGAAAGCTTGATGGCTTTCTCGCGGCGGCCAAGCAGCACTAGCCGCTCGGTTACAATGCCCGCTCAAACTCTGTGGAGCAACCAGCCATCGCCAAGACCACCAAGAAGCCAGCAGCCAAGAAAGCGGCCTCGGCCGCAGCCGACCCCACCGAGCCCATGCGCGCCAAGGCCCGCAGCTTTCCAGATGCCATCGAAGGCTCATCGTGCACGCAGGCCTCGTTCAAGGTCGGTAAGAAGGCGTTCCTGTACGTCGGCATGCAGGGCGGCAGGTACAAGGCGATGTTCAAGCTCGACGCCTCGATGCCCAAAGCGTGCGAATTCGCCGAGTCCAGGCCCGACGACTTTCAGACCGGCTCGACCGGCTGGGTGACCGCGAGGTTCACCGCAGACAAGCCGCTGGCCAAACGTAAATGGGAGAAGTGGCTCAGCGAGAGCTACGCGCTGGCAACGCCCAAACCAAATCCCAAGCCAGCAGCCAAGCCCGCGTCAAAGAAGAAGTAAGCAGCTTGGGTGATAGAGTGCGGCCCCCTGCCCGCTTTCATCCCCGGACGCCTGTTATGCAACCACGTCAGTCAAGATGCCAGCATGGCCGCTTTGACGCGGTGCTCTGCGACATCGACGGCTGCCTCGCGCCTGAAGACGGCGGGCCCGCACAAGCCCACCTGCTCGCACAACTTGCCGACCACAACCGCCGGGCGATATCGACAGGCGTGGGCCCGGTCGTCACGTTGTGCTCGGGTCGGCCCATCCCGTTCGTCGAGGCGCTGTGCCGGGTGATCGCCAACACCTCGCTGCCCGCGATCGGCGAGATGGGCGTGTGGCTGTACGACCCCCACGACCAGCTCATGCACGCCGAGCCTGCGATCACCGCGAGCGATGCTCAAGCCGTGCGTGATGCCTCGGCATGGATCAGCGAGCGCTTCGCCCAGCGCCCGCTCTTTCAGCAGCCGGGCAAGACCCATTCCATCTCGCTGTTCCACGAGGACACCGAGTACCTGATGGACCTCGCGCCCGAAATCCGCGCCAAGGCGCACGCCGAGGGCTGGCCGTTGCGCGTCAGTTCGACGTGGTTCTGGCTCAACTGTGACCTTGAGCACGTCTCCAAGGCCACAGGCATCGACCGGTTCTGTGCGCGCACGGGCATCGACCCAGCCCGCCTCGCGGGCATCGGCGACACCATGGGCGACCTGGCCATCCGCGAGCGGGTGGCGTGGTTCGGCTGTCCCTCCAACGCAGCCGCCGACCTCAAGCCCTACGCCGACGCGGTGAGCGACAAGCCAGAGGCCGAGGGCGTGCTGGACTTGCTGGGCACGCTCGGCACGCTCGGTGGGTAGCTCCAGTCATTGCTGTCAATAGCCAGGCCTGAGCGTCTCGATCGGGAACGCAGGGTTGTTGAGCGGACGCAGCGCGAGGATCAGCAGCGCCACCTCGTCGTCGTCGCCCGCGACACGATTGGTGCGGATGGTGTTGCACCCGCTGCACGCGTGGACGATGGTCCATTCGCCGCCGCCCTTGGCCGCGACCGCGATGGGCTCCATCGCCTGATTGCACGCGGACCGGCGGTCGCCGATGGAATGGTCGACGTGCCTCGACCAGAGGCACCGGGGGCAGTGGTTGCGCTGGCGCGTTCCGAACGCCTGAGCGGAGACGCGGGAGTTGCACACAACGCACACGAAGTCATCGCCGCCGGAGTGGCCCGGTCGGCGCTTGGGCCTGTTTGTCATTCGGCTCGAGTCCTTGCAACGCGGGCTCCTTCGGGAGCACCTGCGTGTTTACGCGATCACACAGCCCCGTTTGGAACGGGGCCCGGGCTTCTTGCTGAAAGGAAGAAGACAGTCGAGATCAGCGTGCAATGGCGGTCATCAGTCCCGAGCGTACCAGCTTGCGGGCCTTGCATCAAGACCCTTTGAGCTCAGAAAACCACCGTCCGGGGCCTCCACTCAGGCCCTCCCCTACCATCCGGCCATGCAACCCGACGACCACATTTGCCTGTGCTACCGCGTCAGTCTGAGCAAGATCCAGGCGTACTTGCAGCGGGAGAACCCGCCCGTAGCTTCGCTCATCAGCGAGTGCCTCGACGCGGGCACCGGCTGCGGCTGGTGCGTGCCCATCCTCGAAAAGCTCCACCGCAACCACCAGCAAGGCCAGACGCCCAGCATCGTGACCACCGCTGAGCAGTACGCACAAGATCGGCTCAGCTTCAAGCAGACAGGCAGCAGGCCCGCGGGCTACGACAACGCGGAGTAGGCCGACGGCGGCTAACCACAATTGCCCACGAAAAAACCGGGCGTATGCCGCCCGGCTTGGTCGCCGGTCCGATTGTCTTTCAGGCTTACGATTCGATGGCCCGCAGCGACAGGCCGTGCTCGGTGAGCTTCTCGCGGATCTCGATCAGCGAGGTCTGCCCGAAGTTCTTGATGCCCATCAGCTCGGCCTCGGTGTGGCTTGCCAGATCGCCCAGCGACTGGATGTTCAGCAGCTGCAGCGCCTTGCGGGCACGCACCGAAAGGTGCAGATCGCCAACGGGTCGGTTGAGCGAGGTCTCGGCACCGGTGCCCTTGAGCGATTCCATGATCTGCCTGCGGGCGGCGCGGTGCGCATCCTCCAGGCCCTGGCCCATCTTCAAGCCCTTGATCTGGAGCATCCGCTTGATCTCCGACAGGCTCGACTCGCCGAAATTCTTGTAGCTCATCAGCTCGGTCTCGGTGATCCGCAGCAAATCGCCCAGCGTGCGGATGCTCATCTTCTTGAGGCACGTTCTCGCACGCACCGACAGCTCGAAGTCCGTCACCGGCGTGTCGAGCATCGCCTTGCGCTTAAGCGCATCACGCTCGGAGTCTTCCTCGATGACCATCTCTCGGCTGGCGCGAACGTCCTTGTAGAACAGGTTGGCGCGCGCATGGTTCGGATCGGTCTCGAGCACCTGACGCAGGCACCGCTCGGCGGATGCGTAGTCGTTCGCGTCCTCGTAGAGCACCGCGAGGTTCATTAGCGCGTTGATCGGCGCGGGCACCGTATCGCAGACACGCTCGTAGCAATCGATCGCTTCGTCTTCCTCGCCAGCGAGGTCGAGCAGATAGGCAAGCCGGAACAGGTGCGACTGGTTGCCCGCATCCGCGGCGACCGCCCGGCGGTAGAGTTCGACGGCCTGCCAGCGGTTGCCGTCGTCCTCGGCCTGCTGGGCCTGGGCGGCAAACTGATCGGCGGCGGCAGCGTCCCGAGCGGCGCTCTCGGCGCCGATCACGATATCCAGTCCATCTGAAGTCATAGGTCAATCTTTGTGCGGCCCGGCCCGCGAATCCACTCAGGGTCCCGGAGCCTCACCCGGAGGCGCCTGTGAACCCTCACCCGCGCTGGCCTCTGGCTCGCCCTCGATCAGCTTGATCCGCCTCCACGCGCCTGATTTGGCCCTTATCAGTAGAGATACACCGAGGCAGATGATGTACGCCGATGCCCCAATCCAGGGCCCGAGGCTCCCCCAACGGGGCATCAGTTCGATCAGCAAGTGCCCGCCGCCCACGATACACACCCACGCCAGGACCACCGTGATCACACCCGGCCAGAAGGTATCGCCCGCTCCTCGCAGGGCCCCGGACAGGATGATCACCAACGCATCGAACATCTGGAACACTGCCGCCGCGATCAGCACCAAACCGCCAACCCTCAGCAGGTGCTCCGCCTTGGCCGGGGTGTACGACGGATCGATGAAGACCCCGACGAGCGGTTCGCGGAACACCACAAAGACCAGCGCGCAAAGACCCATGTACCCGATCGCCAGCTTGAGCCCCAATGCCGCGCGCTGGTAGGCAAGATCGGGCCTGCCCATCCCGATGCACCGCCCCACCACCGCGGCCACCGCGATCGATAAACCCACCGTCGGCATGAATGACGCGTGCATGTACCGCAGCGCGATCCATCCCGCCGTGGTGTGCAGCACGCCCTCGGCGTGGGCGGCCTCCGCGCTGAGCCCGCGTGCGAGCGCCGCGGCCTCCCCGCCCTCCTTGAGCAGCACGCTCATCAGGTAACCCCAGCAGAGCAGCTCGCTGAACATCATCAGCCCCGCCGGCCAACCCACGCGAAGGATGTCGCCAAGACGCTTGAGGTCCGGCCGCCAGCCGTCGCGCGTGCGATACGCCTTCTGGTACGCCGGGCTCAAAAACAGCGCCAGCGGGATAAGCAACTCGATCGAAGTGCCGAGCACCGTGCCGAAGGCGGCGCCGCGCACCCCCATTGCTTCCACATCGAGCCATTGGGCGATGCCCGCGAACACCCCGGCCAGCGGGGTTCCATCCGGCGGGCCCGCCTCGCCGAAGATGAGCACCGCGTTGGCGACCATGTTCACGACGTTGCCGCTCAAGGCCGCGATGGTCACGATCACCGGCTTGTGCAGGCCAAAGAAGTACTGCGAGAGCCCCCGCGAAGCGAGTGTAAAGAACGCGCCAAGCAGCACCACACGCGCGTAGCCAACCTCAGCTTCTAGAAGCGTGCCCGAGTGGCCATACAGCGGCGAACTAAACAGCGCTCTCGCCCCCCACAGACCCAGCGGCACCAGCGGCACGCTCATGGCCGCCGCGAGGTACAGCCCGTTCCACGCGTACGCCGCGCCCTTCTGAGGCGAGCCCGCCCCGAGGTGCTGGCTCACGAACGAGTTGATCACCGTGAACGTGCCCAGCCCAAAGGCCATCGCCATCCACGCGAGGATGCCCCCGTTGCCCTGGGCCGCGACCCACACGGGGTCTGCGGGCTCGATTCGGCTAACCATCATCGAATCGATGAACTGCATGACCGAGTAGCTGGTCATGGTCACCACCGAGGGCAGCGCGATCGCCATCATCTCGGCAAATGGGCTCTTGCCTTCCGCAGCGTTAGGAATGGATTCACGCATGCGCCTGGCCCGATTGGAGGCTCGGCATCATGGCCAGCCACCGCCGCGATGCTAGCCGGGACCGCTCGCCATCGCCCCCGCCATGCGCAGCGCCGCCTCCATGCTGCCCGGATCAGCCAGGCCCTTGCCGGCGATATCGAACGCCGTGCCGTGGTCCGGGCTCGTGCGCACAACCGGCAGTCCCAGCGTGATGTTGACGGACTCATCACGCGCCAAGAGCTTGACCGGGATCAGCCCTTGGTCGTGGTACATCGCGACGACCAGATCGAACCGTGCGGGCCGGCCAGCTGACGCCAGCGCCGCATTGAACACCGTGTCGCCCGGCCAAGGACCCGAGGCATCGATGCCCTGCCGCTGAGCCAGGTCGATCGCGGGCTGGATGAGCCGTTCCTCTTCGTCGCCGAGCAGCCCGCCTTCGCCCGCGTGCGGGTTCAGCCCGCACACCGCGACCCTCGGCGAAGCGATGCCCAGTCGTCGGCACGCCTGCGCGCCCAGGTCGATCGTGTCGAACACCCGTCCGATCGTCAGCGTGTTGCGCACTTCCATCAATGGCTGGTGTACCGTCGCGAGCACCACCCTCAGCGGGCCCCCCGCGAAGAACATCGCCCACCGCTTGGCCGCGAATCGCTGGGCCAGAAGCTCGCTGTGCCCTGGGTACCGGCTCCTGCCCGCCAGGTGCCAGGCGGCCTTGCTGATCGGACCCGTCACGATCGCATCGGCGCGGGTTGGATCGCTCGCGGGCTTGCGTGCGTCGGCGATCGCCCTCTCGACGTAGGAAAACGACCGCTCGCCCTGCGGCTTGCTCGCGCCGCGAACCAACGGCACCTGATCGCCCTGCGGATCGTCATCGATCAGCACCGCATCGTGCACCAGTGCAGCCGAGACCGGTGCCCCACCCAGACGGAGCGTCCACCAGAATGGCTCGATGCCCGCTGACTCGGCGGCGGAGTGCATGGCGCTGGCCGACCCGTGGATCTGGTATCGCGCCAGGCGTCTGAGTTCTGGTTTGGCCAACGCCTTGACCAACACCTCCGGCCCGATACCCCCCGCGTCACCCATGCTTACCGCGATGCGCAGCCGACGGGAAGAAGACCCAATTGGCTCGGATTCGCCGGTCATGACTTCAGCCACGCGGGCACCGTCAACGGCTCGGGGCCGAGCGTCTGCACCGTCGCGATTCCGGACTTGAGCCGGGCCAACGCTTCGTTCACTCTGTCGAGCGTCAGCAAATCGATCTGCTCGGTAAGTTCATCGAGCGAACGGGGCCTTCCGAGCTTGTCCATGTCGCTCGCCAGCGCCGAGGCCCGGGCCGCGGTGCTCTCGCCACTGAAGACCACCCGCGACCGAAGGCCCGCGCGGGCGCGGTCGAACTCGACCTGTGTGACCGCTCCGGCAGCTGTCGTAAGCCGCTGCAACTCGTCAGCGAGCACATCGAGCGATTCCTGCGCGCGCGCCGGTGTGGTGCCCACATACGACGTACGCCAACCGCGGATCGAATCTGTCTTATAGCTCGAACTCACGGTGTAGCACAGACCCCGCTTCTCGCGGACCTCGGTGAACAGGCGAGATGCCATCCCCCCGGCCAGCGCCTGCGTCGCCATCCGGTATGCCCAGGCATCGGCATCGGTCTCGAGCGGGGCATCGTGAACGACCACGACTTGCACCTGCTCGGAGTCGTCGGTGATATGTCCGTAGCCGCGGACCGGGGTTCCGGTCGTGTCGATCGACCGGCGAGAGCCGCTCCAGTTCTTGAGCAACTCGTTGAACTGAGCCGCGATCGCATCGGCATCAACGTGCCCAGCCACCGAGATGATCGCACCGTCGGGCACCGCGTGCGAATGCCAGTGCTCACGAACACTGCTCTGCGTGACAGCATCGAGGCCCTCATGGGTACCATACCCCGAACGAGCCAGCGCGCCGGGCCAGTGCAGGGCCCTTGCGCCCAGGCTGGCGCGGTCCGTGGGCTCATCCGCCAGTGAATCGAGGTCCGCCTTGGCCAGCGCCCGGGTCGGCTCTATAGAGGATGCGTCGAATCTCGGCCTAAGCACGACATCCGCCAGTAGCGGCAGCACCGCACCCATGCGGTCGGCGACCATCGAAGCCGAGACCGCTGTGCTGAGCGTTCCGACGCTGCACCCGCGCGAAACGCCCAGCAGATCGAAGGCATCCGCTTGCGCGCGCGAGTCGAGTTCACCCGCTCCGCGGAGCAGCAGTTCTTCGAGCATCGTGCCCGTTCCGAGCGCTTCAGCAGGATCGTGCGCCGCTCCGACCGGATTTTTCCACACAATCGCTGCAGAGCGAACGGACTCGATCGCCTCGACGATGAGCGTCGCACCGCAGTCGAGTGGCTCCACCTTGATGTTGCTCATCGTGCTGGCTTCCTTCCCTGTCATGTCGGCCCTCCGCGCGGGCTGAAGTACGCACTGTAGCGGGCTTTGGAGTGGCGAAGGAGCCGGTTCACGGCTGTTGACAGGCCGCGTACGCGCCGCGTACTGCGCCGAACGTGCAGCGAACTGCGGCGAACGTGCCGGGGTGAGCGATTGCATGCCGTTCTGCACACGAGTTTCGAGATGTTGCTCGATCGACGCGCTCAACAGCGTGAGTCAGCATGCAATCGCGCGCCGCGTGCGCTCGTCGATGATGCCCTCAAGCACCGTGTGAGTCGCGCTGTGCAAGCGCGACAAGCGGCGCGCGCGCGTGCCATGCGCTCCTCGCGAGACGCGACGATACACAAAACGTCCAGCGTGTTCGCTTGCGTGAAGTTGATGAAGACGTCACACTGTCGCCGATGCGTGTTGTGATCGCAAACTTGAAGCAAAGCGCACGGGTGTGGCGTAGTTTGCTCAAGCATGCCGCAACACGCGGCCGATAGGCCCAAAGCGCAGCTGATGCGCACGGCACAACGATGCAGCGCCACGACGGCGTTGCGCACCACCGAGGAGTCATTCACATGGCGAAGAAAAAAGCTCGCAGGAAAAAGGCCACACGTAAAAAGGCCACTCGCAAGACCGCGGCAGGAGCAGCCGCAGCAACCGCGGCCCCCGCCAAGAAGGCGACCCGTAAGAAGGCCACTCGCAAGAAGGCAACCCGCCGCCGGGCTACCAAGATCTAGCTCTCTAGCCCTCATTCTCCGACACACCCAGGACCCGCGACGGGTCCTTTCTTTTGCGCTGACTCCGCGGCCAATCCTCGCGGAGCCCTTGCCGATCGCCGCGCAAGGCCCCACAATCAGTCATGCTCACACAGGCCGACCGCGCCGCTTCCATCGTCATGGCTCACACCGCTGCGGTGGTTCTCGTCGAGGATCGGCCCTGGCCCATGGCCTACACCTCTGCCTTCGGCGGTGAGGGGCTCGTCGTCGTCGTCCCGGACCGCGACCTGCTCGAAGTGCCGAGCGCTGAGCTGCACATACCCGATGAATCGCTCGAGCTCAGCGACGACGCAGCGGTCGCGATGGTCTCATTCGGTGCCAGGCCTGTGAGCACGATGGACCAGTTGCGGTGGGAGGCGTACCACGGCGATCCGCCCTCGGACCGCTTCGCGATTCTGGAGATCGATGCGGTCCGCATCTCAGGCGAAGTGCTCGATGCCGTTGAACTCGACCTCGCGAACCCGCTGGCGAGCGAGCAGGCACCGCTGTGCAAGCTCGCCAATCAGCCATCGCTGGCTGGTGCGATCGAGCGCCACACGGGCGTAGCGCCCGAGGGCGTGCGCGCGGTGGGTGTCGATCCGCTGGGCGTGCACGCGCGGGGCGTGTTCATCGTCCACAGGCTTCGATTTCCTGAGCGCGCCCGCGATGCCGACCACGCCGCCGCAATGATCGAATCGCTGCTCGGGGATTCGCCTTGACGCGTCTGCGCGAAGCGCACTGCCACCTGTACCAGCACGGGCGATCGCTCGGCATGGTGCAGCTATCCGATTGCCGGGGCGCCAGCGATGTTCTTGCTGCGTTTGGTGTTTCGGCAGAGTCCACCACCGATGGCTCGCCGCTGATCGGCCAAGGCATCCGCCCCGATAGCTGGGACGACCCGAGGTGGCCCAGCCTCGCCGCGTTCGACGAGGTGACTGGTGACCGGCCCGCCGCTGCGTGGTGCTTCGACTACCACACGCTGCTGGCCAACTCATCCGCTCTGCGGGCCGCTGGCCTTACCGACGCATCGCCCGACCCGATCGGTGGCGTGCTCGGTCGCGATGCACAAGGAAAGCTCACAGGCGTCGCATACGAGCGCGCAGCGCTGCTTGTGTGGGACGCGATCCCCGAGCCGCCCGTAGAGCGACGCGCCCGGCTGCTCTCGGCCGCGCTCGATGACCTCCGCACGCACGGCTATGTCGAGTTGCACGACCTCAAGGCCCAGCCGTGGCTGCCGGTTGTGCTGCGCGAACTCGAGGACCCAATGAAGATTGGGCTCTGGCCGCTGGTGAAGGACCTGGCCGCGATGGCGCAGAGCGCGCAGGAATGGTCGAACGATCGGCTCGGGCTCGGCGGGGGCAAGATCTTCGTCGACGGCACACTCAACAGCCGAACCGCGGCCATGCTCAGCCCCTACGCCGACGGGCCGGCAGCGCACCCGGCGGGCATGCTGCTGATGACAGAAGCCGACGTCTGCTCGGCGATCGAGCAAGCCGATGCGCTCGGGCTGCCCATCGCGGCCCACGCCATCGGCGACCGAGCCGTGCGCACGGTGCTCGATGCGCTCGAACGAGTCAAACCCGCCTCGCGGGGCTACCGAATCGAGCACGCCGAGTTGATCGACCCTGAGGACATCGACCGCATCGTTCGGCTTTGCGACCGCTTCGGGCTCATCGTCAGCGTTCAGCCGTGCCACTTGCTCGCGGACATCGAGGCGCTCCAGCGGGCTGTGCCCGATCGGCTAGGCCGGGTGCTCCCGATCCGCACGCTCATCGATGCGGGCCTCGCACCGGGCGTTGACCTGCTGTTCGGGTCGGACACCCCGATCGTTCGGCCACACCCCGAGGACAGCATCCGCGCCGCGGTAGACCGCAAGCGGCCCGACTCCGCGGCGATCGCCCAATGCGAGGCGATCAGCGAAACCACCGCCTGGCAGTGCTTTACCCAAATGGGGTGAACGCGGGCGGCGATCCCGTATAATGACCACGAACGGGTAGACACTCGTTTCTGACCACACGCCACGCGAACCGAACGGAGTTGAGCGATGGACCTCGATCGAAACAAGATGCTCCGGCACAACCCGATCATCGTGGGCGAAGAAGCCAAACGGGCGCAGGCTGCGGCCGACCTCGCGGGCAACCTGCCCGCCGACCAGATCGATCCCGAGACGTTTTTCATGGAGCAGCACTGGGACTTGTACTCCGAGGAGAACCACGAGACGTGGCGACGGCTCTACGCCAAACGCATCCATTCGCTGCGCGAGCAGGCGTCCAACGTGTTCCTCACGGGCTTTGATGCCTTCGGCCTGCCCGCCGATCAGATTCCCCGGCTGACGACCGTCAACGACGTGCTCCGCAGCACCACCGGCTGGCAGAGCCGCCCCGTGCCCGGGTACCTCCCGGCCAAGAGCTTCTTTGCGTGCCTCGCCCAGCGGAAGTTCCCGACGACCATGACCATCCGCCCGCCGGACGAGCTGGACTACTTGCCCGAGCCGGACATCTTCCACGATGTGTTTGGACACGTGCCGCTTCACGCCGATCCGGTCTTTGCGGACTTTCTCCAGACCTACGGCCAGGCCGCGCTGCACACCACCACCGATCACGAAACCGCGCTGTCTAGGCTCTTCTGGTTCACCGTCGAGTTTGGGCTCGTCCACGAAGACGGTAGGCTCAAGATCTACGGCTCGGGCCTCATGAGCTCCGTGGGCGAATCCAATTGGGCGCTCAAAGGCGACGGCGAACGCCAGCCCGAACGCAGACCTTTTGACCTCGACAAGATCTGCGCCACGCACTTTGAGATCGATGAGTAC
This sequence comes from Phycisphaerales bacterium, assembly GCA_029260395.1. Lineage (GTDB taxonomy): Bacteria > Planctomycetota > Phycisphaerae > Phycisphaerales > UBA1924 > OFTM382. The sequence goes on from JAJDDJ010000001.1 coordinate 308,434, forward strand.
CAGCCGTTGTACTACGTGCTGGAGTCGTTCGAGCAGCTCCGCGATGCGATGGTCAGCTACGCCGAGCGCGTGCTCAACGATGCCAACGTGACGGTGTGATGGAGCATGAGCACAAACTGCCCATTCGACGGCTGCTGCGACAGGTGCGGTGCTGCGTCGGATGATCTTCAGGAGCAAGTCGAACTCAAGACCATCGGTCTATTCGCGAAGCTTCGTTTCTACTGGATGATTTTCACAGGTCGCTCGCCTTGGGAGCGTGTTCAACTCTGCGCTGACTGTCGAGGGCGCGAGAAAGACTACGCTCTCATTGGCCTCATCATCGCGATCGTCGTGGTCGTTGTTGCGATCGGCGGAACGATCTGGGCAATGCGCTTGACACCGTGACGCTCAGCCCTCACTCGTTCTCTGCCACGGGCCGTGAGAGGCTGTTGCTGTACATGCCCGAGCGGTCGAAACAGCAAGGCCGACGCTTGCCGTTTGCGAGCATGTCGCATGCGGTCGCTAACCGCTTGGTACGAGTCTCGGCCCTCTTTCCCGAAGTGATCCAGTGAATCCAGTCTCGGCGTGCCTTCGGCGTGATGTCGGTCCATACGGCTTTGGCCTTGGCGTCTGCAGCCAGCGCCTTGCGGACGTCGGCGGGCACCTCAGGCTCTGGTTCCTCGTCGGAGGGCACGATCACCAACTCGACCTCATCGCCCGCCTTGGCCCCAGCGCCTCTGCTCAGCTTGCGGTCAACTTTCAGCCAGTGACCGCCCTCGCCGTCGGGCTGGAGGGTGGCTGCGAAATCAAAGCCGTTCATCTTTCCGCTGACCGACACCAGCCCGCGGGATGGCAGCTTGTTGCTGGCGCTCTTCGGCAGCACCAGAAAGCTCCAGTCGGCCGCTTTCTCGCCCTCTGTCTGCTTTGGGCGCAGCAAGGGCGCGGCGAATCGGATCGTGGGCTTGCTTCCAGTATGTGCGGCGGCTCGTTTCATCTCGGATGGCCGATGATACCGCGCCTCACGGCACGCGCACGCTCTTGTTGAGCCTCGCCCGCGTTTCTCGGTCAACGACCGCGACACCGATGCCCTGGCCCGCCAGATTCTGCCCCGCGCCCGCAAACGGCGGGGTGAAACGCGTGAGGCTCTGGCCCGGCTGAAGGATGACGCCCGACAGACGCTGCCGCGGGTAGCCGCGTGCAAACGCGGTGGCTTCGAGCCGAAGCTCCTCGTCGGACGTGTTGGTCATGGTGACCTCGACGACGGCGTCGGACCCATCGGGGCTGATCCGCAGCGTGAGCTCGATGTCGAAGCGGTCGAGCCCGAGCTCGATGGGCGTTCGTGTGCGCACCCACATGGGCTCGGCGGTCGACTCGAGCAGCAGATCGATGACCATCTCCATCGGCCCCGCCTCGACGCCGGGAACGAACGAAAGCTCGATGGGCAGCTCGGTCCATTGCTCGCCGCGCGCCCGCAATGGCTGGGTGCGAGGCGAGACAAACCACTGTCGATCGGCGAGCGTCTGGCCCGGGCGGATGCCGCCGGGCGAGATGACAATCGCGTGGCCAAGAAGCTCGTACTCCGACGGGTTGTATAGCTCGATGGCGTGGCGATGCAGCCCAGGCGTTGACTGGATCATCGGCGGGTTCAAACGGATCGACGATTGCAGCGTGACCAGATCCGCGTCCACGCCCTCGATAAAAACGGGCGAACCGGTGATCGGCACGACGTGCTGGACGTAGTGCGGCTCAGAGCCCGGCTCGGGCGCGACGCTCGTGCGATTACCGAAAGTGTCGACGATGACAACCTCGCCCGCTGCGAGCAGGGCGCGGAGCGATTGCCCGGCGCCGTCCGGCCCATCGGCCCAGAGCGCAAGGGCGCCAGTCCTGCCGCTTTCGGGGTCAGCCGGTGAGAGAATGAGGCAGCGGACACCCGGGCCGATGTCCCATTGGCCGGTGATGCGCCGGCCCGAGAGCTGGTCGGTGAGCGTGCGCCACGCTGCCAAAGCGGGCGATGGCGTGAGCACACCGTCGTTTCGCTCGCGCCAAGGCGAGAGCAGCGCGACCGCGTCGGAGTCTTCTCCGAGCACGGCCCACGCCTCGATGCCGCGTTCGAGCACGTTGTCGGCCACGGCCTGCGCACCGATGGTGTTGGTCTCGCCCTGCTCGATGACCATCGTGATCGCTGGCCCGCTGGGCCGCTCGACCCCGCCCCACGCGCCGATGAGTTCGCCGAAGCTCCGGGGCGACATCCCGACCGGCGCGAGCACCTCGAAGCGCTGCATCAGGTCTCGCTCGGCCCACTCTGGCGGGCTCTGGTCGGCGCGCCAACCGACCGCGGTCTGCGGACCCGGCGCTAGCGAGCGGATCATGTCCCTCGCCATCGTGAGCCGATCGGCGAGCTCGGCATCGGTCCCCGGCTGGTAGTCGCCCGGCCTCGAGAGCCGCCAGCGATCGATGCGCTGCCCGAAGCGGTCCAGCCCGTCGAGCAGGTAGCTTTCGAGCCGTTCATCGCCGCTTCCGATGCCCGCCACCACAGCGTTGCGGTCGAGCTGAAGGCCCGCGGCAAGCCCGGGCGGCAAGCGCGCGAATGAGAGCGACACATCGACCCATGACCGGCGCAGCTCATCGATCAGCTCCGCCAAACGGTCGAGCCACGCGGGCAGGTCTTCGAGCCTGCCCTGCTCGGTCCACATAGGAAGCGACACGCTCGTCGCGCCCGTTGCGTGGACGGCGGCCGCGAGGCCACCGTTCAGTTCTTGAGCCAACTCATCAGGGAGTTCATCGAGCAGCAGCGCGAAGCGCCTGCGGTCGGTCAGCGTCACAGAAGCTGAAGCCGGGCCTCGGTCGTCGGTCTCGGGGTGAGGCGGCAGGTACGCGAAGTCGAGGTAGCTCGAGCCCACACGGCCCATCGGCGTGCGCACCTCCAGTCCCACGCGGTACCAGCCGTACCGCTCGATCGCGGGTTTCCACGTGCGCGGATCGCGTCCGCCGTGAACGGGATACGAATCGGTGGCGATCACGTTGCCCTGCGCGTCGTACAGCCAAAGGTCGGCCGAGAGCTGCTCGGCGGTGAGGTCCTGCACCAGCACGCTGATCTGCGGGCTCCGTGGCCCCACGAACAGGTGCCCCGGCTGGCCCGTGGACAGCTCGATCCTGGGCAGCTGCACAACCTCGATGTCGTCGAACCACGCGACGGCATCAAAGTCCTGCGCCATGACCCGCAGCTCGCTCTGCTCGCTCGTGCCGATGAACGCCTCGGGCTGAACGAGTTCGAGATCGATCTGCAAGAACGCGCTTCCCGTGATCTTGCTCGGTAGCCGGACCGCGATCTGCTGCCACTCGCCAGCGGTGCGCACAAGCCGGCTCGAAAGCATGGGCAGGTCAATCACGTTCGACTGTGCATCGAGTACCCGCACGACCAATCGCGCGCGGGAATGCACGCACCGCTCTGTGCGCACCCAGCCGGTCACCATGTACTCGCCGTCGGCGAAGATCGGGAGAACACCCGGATTGAGCCGCAGCGACGCCGACCCGCCGGAAACAGGCACGCGGACCGTGCCCTCGCCCGAGTGCGCCGGCGCGAGGTAGTCGAGGCTGGTCTCGTTCCAGATCGGGAAGCCCGGCCGCTCGCGGACCTCGGGGTCGTGCTGGGCTCTGAGCCAGTTGAGCGGGATCGGCAGCGGGTTGGTGAGGCGCTCCTCGAAGGCGAAGCTCGCCGCGATACGGCCCGCGGACAGCGGACGGCTGCCGGGCCCGCCGTCCTCGTCCGCCTGCGCGCATGCGACACCGGCCGGCACGAGACCGAAAGCCAGACACGCGATGATGCGGGCCAAGCGAGAGGCCCGCGAGCAGATGCTCATGGATTCTGTATCGGCCCTAGGCCAGCCCTAGCGCCAGACGAGGATGTCCCGGGCTGGCTTCTTGCTGATCTTGGGCACCACGCAGTTGTCCGCTGGGTACCCCACAGGCAAGAGCAGAAAGGGCCGCTCGTGGTCGGGCCGGCCCAGCACCTCGGTGAGGAACTTCATGGGGCTGGGTGTGTGGGTGAGCGTGGCCAGCCCGGCGCAGTGCAGGGCGGTGATCAGCATGCCCGTCGCGATGCCGACGGACTCGTTGAGGTAGTAGACCTGCGAACCGTCGTCCGCCTTGGCGAGCTTGAACACCACGATCAGCCACGGCGCGATGTCCAAGAACTCCTTGTCGGGGTCCGTACCAAACGGGGCTAGGTCCGCCAGCCATTCAGGTGTAGCGCGGCGCTCGTAGAACTCGCGTTCTTCTTCCTCCGCGGCCAGGCGGACCTTGTGTTTGAGAACAGGGTCGCTCACGCACACGAACCGCCAGGGCTGCTTGTTGGCACCGCTCGGGGCCGAGCCAGCCGCCATCACGCATGCCTCGATCGTCTCCCGGCTCACGGGCCGATCGCTGAACAGGCGCACGCTTCGCCGCTGACGCATCACGTCGCGGAACGAGCAAGCGGCCTGCTCGGTCGGGAGCTCTGGAACAAACGGCTTGAGAGGCTCGTGTTTGGGCGGCAGGGCCATGCGGACAAGATAGGCAGTGAGGCCGTGAGGCAACGCGATGGTCACACCACCCAAAGACTACAGCCTGCAAGGCTGTGCCACCAAGGGAGGCTTCGTGCGCGTTGCCACCTAACCAAGGAAACCCCCGCTGGGCTCAGGCCGATTCCTTAGACGCCATCCGCAGGTCCTTGAGCTTGAGGTTGCCGTCCATCACGCGCTCATCGACGATGTAGGTAACGCCGTTGTTGTCGAGCTCGGGCAGCTCGTAGAGCAGGCTGAGCATGACGCCCTCGATGACACTGCGAAGGGCGCGGGCACCGGTATCGCGTTCGGCGGCCTTCTCGGCGATGCGCTCGAGCGCCGTCTGGGTGAACTCAAGCTTGGCGTTTTCGAGCCCGAACAGGTGCTGGTACTGGCGAATGAGTGCGTTGCGGGGCTCGGTGAGGATCCGCATGAGTGCATCGGTGCTCAGGGGCTCAAGGGGCGTGACCACGGGCAAACGGCCAACGAGCTCGGGGATGAGCCCGAATTCGACGATGTCTTCGGTGGTGACCTGGCTGAGCACTTCTGCTGTGGACACGTCGTTGGCGATCCCGCCGCCGCTGGACGCGAAGCCGATTTTGGTCTGGCCGAGTCGGCGTCGGATGATGTTCTCCATCCCGACGAACGTGCCGCCGCAGATAAACAAGATGTTGCGAGTGTCGATCTGGATGTACTGCTGCTCTGGGTGCTTTCGGCCGCCCTGCGGCGGCACGTTGGCGACGGTGCCTTCGAGCATCTTGAGCAGACTCTGCTGCACGCCCTCGCCCGAGACATCGCGTGTGATCGAGACGTTGTTGGAGGTCTTTCCGACCTTGTCGACCTCGTCGATGTAGATGATGCCGCGCTGAGCCGATTCGACGTCAAAGTCCGCGGCCTGCAGCAGCTTGAGCAGCAGGTTCTCGACATCTTCGCCGACGTAGCCCGCCTCGGTGAGCGTGGTAGCATCGCCGATCGCAATCGGGACCTTGAGCATGCGAGCCAGCGTACGGGCGAGCAACGTCTTGCCCGAGCCCGTCGGGCCGACCATCAGAATGTTCGACTTATCCAGTTCGAGATCGTCGGCCTTCTCGCTCTCCAGATGCATCAGCCGCTTGTAGTGCACATGCACCGCAACCGAGAGCGTCTTCTTGGCCTGCTCCTGGCCGATGATGTACTGGTCAAGAAACGACGTGATCTCGCGTGGGCTGGGGATCTCGGTCAGCGCGGAGCTGACGCTCGACACACGCCGCCGTTCCTGGCGGAAGATGTTCTGGCAAAGATCGGTGCAATTGCTGCAGACGTAGACCTCATTGGGGCCTTCGACCATGGGGCCGACGTCGCGCGAGGTCTTGCCGCAGAACGAGCAGGTCGTGACCTTGCGGCCACGGAATCCCCCTCCTCCACCATCGCCGCCGCCGCCCGAGCCGATGCCCGAACCACCCTGGTCATCCTTTGAGTCTGTGCGATCCTTGGCCATGGATGGTCCTTACTCGGGGGGTGTACGTATATCCCACCCGGCGGTGCGGGCAGCATCTTCGATTGTATCGGTCAGCCCTACTCCAGTCTGCACTTGAGACTCGAACCAGCCCACTAGAACGCCAAACTTCTCGGCGCATCTGGCCCTGTGCGGCCGTGACGAGTCCGTGATAACCCGGGGACTTGGCTTCAGTGCGACTTTCGTCCCGACTAAAACCCCCGCGGGTCTCTAGGCCCACCCGATTTGCCATCGGCCACCCTCGAGGAAGCACCTGCTGACGCACCAGAGCTTGGCATCGCATTCGGGTCCATGCTCGCCTTTGCCCGCTCGACCATCGTGGCCCTGATGGAACGGAACTCCTCTTCGCTGATCTCGCCTCGGTCTCGCATGGAGCGGAGATCTTGAAGCAGCGTCGCGCCGCCGGGATTGGGGTCCTGCGGGTCCTGAAACAGCTCGCGTCGCAGCGCGCCGATCATCAGGCCCGCCGCCACCAGCAGCGCGACCACGAGGCCGATCCACATGAACAGCGGGACCAGATCGCGCGCACTGCCGCCCGACTGCGCACCAGCCGCTATCGAACCCAGTATCGGTGCGATCGCATGCGTCACAGCCCGCTGCTCCCCATCGCGCCGTAGAGAGGCGCCAAGAGCGTCGGCACCACGCGCTCGTGGACCAGCCGCTCGCCCAGCATTCGTAGCGCATCGTGCGCCTCGGCCAGCTGTTCAAGCTCAGCGAACGGGCCGTGCCGACGGAGCATCAGATACACGCTCAACGGCTCGCGGTCGTTCTCGATGAACGACCGTACGGGCTGAGGCCTGGTCTTGACCTCGAAGAATGCCTCAACATCGGCACCTCTGTCGTAGCCCTTAAAACGCAGGCCGAACAGCGGCTGGCAGTCGGCGGGCTCGGCATCGGAGAGTTCGAGCAAACTTGCCAACGGCGAGCCATCGAACAGCGCCTCGGCGACCACCGCGTCGTGGTTGCCGCTGGCCGTCAGATCAAACCCGTAAAGCAGTTCAAGGTACTCGACGTCGAGTGGGCTGATGCTCAGGTAGTACGGCGTGAGTTCCAGCAGCGTCCGATGCAAGCCGTAGCCCTGGCGGAGTTCCGGCGGGTTGACCACACCTGAGCGCACGGAGCTGGACCGGATGGACACCCACCGCTGGGGTGTGGTGCCAGCGGGGCTTTCGAGTTCGAGTTCTTCACCGACCCTGCGGAGCTGGGTCATCGCGGGGTACTCGCGCCGAAGCCGCTCGAAGAGGGACAGCACGGTCTCGCGGCCACGGGGCAAGTCGAGCTTGAGGCTGAGCTTCTGGTTGACGTATGAATCCGAGCAAAAAGCTCGGTAGCTCTCGACCATCGCGTGGGATCCTCTCGCACCGGCTGGGTGCAGGTGAGTCTACCCCGTTAGCTGGCCATCCAGACCTCGAGCTGCCGAACCACGCGTCCGGTATCAACCAAGCTCTCGACCACAAGATCGGCACCGGCCTTAGAGAGCGATGCAGAGGGGTAGTTGCCCGTAGAGACCCCCACCGCCCGGCAGCCGTGGGCGCGTGCGCACGCTACATCATGAACGGTGTCCCCGATCACGACGACTTTCTCGCCCGGGATCGCCTCGCCCCGCACGGCCGAGCAACGCTCGATGGCGACGCCCGGGAGTTGATCACGGCTGTGGGGCCGGTTGGGCGACTCATCGCCCCAGACGCTGATCTCGAAGGCATCTTTGGGCCAGCCCGCCGCCGCGAGTTTGGCTCGGCCGGTCTCGGCGTAGTTGCCTGTAAGCACGCCCAGCGTCACGCCCGGAAGCTCGCCGACCGCTCGGACCAGCTCGTGCGCGCCGGGCAGCACGCTCACCCGGCCAGAGGTCGCGATGGCGGCGGTCATGCGGTCGACGTAGTGCGTGCGCATGTCATGCAGGCTTTGCTCGGTGGCCTCGATGCCATTGAGTGTGAGCAAGTCAGTGAGGATCAACGGGTCGAGCCTGCCCGCGAACTGGAGGGCCTCGATGGACACCTCGCGGCCGAGCATGGCCAGGCCGGCCTGCTGCATCACGCTGCGCCCGAGCCCGCCGGTGAGCAGCAGCGTGCCGTCGATATCAAAGAGCACCAGCATCAGCGCCCGTTCTCACTGGACCGCATCTCAAAGGTGCTTTCGCTTTCGATGGGCTCGGCTGGAGTCGGTGCAAGCCCGGTAATCCGACAGCCCTGGTGCTTTGCGATCTGCATCAGCAGTTCTTCGACCTGAGCCTGCGGGCCCTGGGCCTCAAGACAGACCGACCCGTCGGCCTCGTTGCGGACCCAGCCGGTGACGGCAAGCCGCTGAGCGATAGCCGCAGCTGTGGCGCGGAAGCCCACGCCCTGCACCCGGCCTTTGTAGACCACTTGCGTGCGCACGAGCGTGGATGTCTGTTTTGTTTGGGTCACGAGCCATGGTTGGAGGGCTGAGCATGCCGAGTTGGCTGGTGGTCCGAATCTAGCCTGAGATTATCCGTACAAACTGCAAATAACCGCCCGCGAGAGCGTAACAAGGTGGCACAGGGCCGGTCGCGTGGTAGCTTTCTGGGTTGAGCCCCGCTGGAGCTACTCAAGAGGAGGGATAGGCCGCGCGCGAGAGCCGCTAGGCCGGTGCCAAGGGCAAGCGCCCAAAGCATCGGACTTGGCGGGCGTAGCCTGTCGTTGCACGGAACCGCGACGATGAACACGCCTACGACACGATTGGGATCGCCCGCTGGCCGATTCGGCCAGGACGACGACGTCGCGCGCGTGCGCGAGGCCACGGACATCGTGGAGTTGATCGCTGAGCACGTGGCGCTTCGGCCTAAAGGCCGAGAGTTCGTGGCGCTGTGCCCGTTCCACGACGACAAGAACCCGTCGATGTACGTCGTGCCCAACAAGCAGATTTTCCACTGCTTTGTGTGCGGCGCGGGGGGCGACGCGTTCACATTCATCCGCCGGCACCTGGGCCTCGAGTTTCGCGAGACACTCGAGCTGCTGGCCCAGCGGGCGGGAGTCGAGCTGACGCGGCGAGCGCAGGAGCCCGGCGCGCGCACGGGGCCGAGCCGGGGCGAACTCTGCGAAGCGAATCTGCTGGCCCAACGGTTGTACGCGGCCTTGCTCGAGCACCCCGAGCACGGCGAGCTCGGCAGAAGCACCATCGATGCACGCGGCATCAGCGCCGAGATGGTCGAACGGTTCGGGATGGGCGTTTCGCCGGACCGGTGGGATGGGCTGATCCGCAAGGCCGAGCAGGTGGGGTTTGATGCGAACGTGCTCCAAGCGGCGGGGCTGACCAAGCCGCGCGAGGACGGCTCGGGTTACGACACGTTCCGCAACCGGCTGATGTTCCCGATCTACGACGCCTCGGGCCGAGTGATCGCGTTTGGCGCGCGCAAGCTGCGGGACGAAGACGAGCCCAAGTACCTCAACAGTCCGGAGTCGGCGGTGTTCGATAAGTCGGCGTCGCTCTTTGGGCTCCGCCAGGCTTCGACCGGTATTCGCAGGGAAAAGACGGCGTTGGTCGTCGAGGGCTACACGGACGTGATCGCGTGCCACCAGGCGGGGCTGGACAACGCGGTGGCGAGCTTGGGCACCGCGCTGACGAGCGGGCACGCGCGGCTGCTACGCAGGCTTTGCGAGCGGATCGTGCTGGTGTTTGATGGCGACGAGGCGGGCCAGCGGGCAGCGGACCGCGCGGTCGAGGTGCTGTTTGCCGAGGCGATCGATGTCGGCGTGGTGACGCTCGACCGCGTGAGCGACGCCAAGGACCCCGACGAGCTGCTCAAGCGAGAGGGCGGACCGGAGCTGCTACGCGAAGCGGTGGCTGGCGCACGCGACCTGCTGGCGTACCGGTACGACCGGCTGGCCAAGCAGCTCGAAGGCAGCGGGCCGGCGGCGATGGACAAAGCGGTGCGCGAAGAACTCGCCACGCTCGCGAGGCTCGGGCTTTCGAGGGTGCCCAGAACTCGGCGGGAGCTAATCGTGCGCCGGCTGCGGGAGATCACGGGTCTGAGCGAAGGTGCGCTGGCGGAGGCGCTGCCCGTTGGCCGAGCGCCTTCGGGCGAGCGAGCAGAAGCCGTGGCGAAGCCGATGGAAGCTCCCATCAATGACAGCTCGGCTGCGGCGATTGCACTGGGCTGCGTGCTGATGGAACCGAAATTGCTCGCGCAAGTAGGTGCAAGCGAGCGGGCCATGCTTGGGCCTGAGGCCTACGCTGAGCCCGAGTTCGGGGAGATCGCGCGCGCGGTGTTCGAGCTTGGCGCTCGCCAACAACCTTGGGCTCTCGACAGTGTGCTCGAAGCGCTGAAAGAGACCACGCTGGCGGGACGCGTGGTGTCGCTGCACGAGAAAGTGCGTGCTCAGACTTCTGGCGATATGGAGCGGGTCGAGGGACTGCTGCGTGACTGTCTGGTTCGGCTACGCCGGCGCGCGATCCAGCCTGCTGCTGGCGGCGACACCGGTACTGAAGCGGGCGACGCGACGACGCGCGCCTTGGCGGCGCTGGCGGACGCGAAGCGGCAGCGGGAAGCCTTCGGCGAAGATATGACGAGGATGCCCCGGCCAAGGAGCCGGGCGTAGGGTGATTCGTCTGAAGGACGTGTTTTGAGGGATGTGGTTTGAGGGACAGTCGGGGCCTGCCGTGCTCGGCGGGCGAATACGGGAGTCGGACGTGATCGAAGACCTGCACCCAGCCGTACGCGAGCTGCTCAGCCTCGGCCAGAAGCGAGGTTGGCTCAGCTACGAGGAGATCAACAACACGATCCCCGATTCGATGGTCGAGCCTGACAAGCTCGACGAGTTGCTGGTGGTGATTGACCGCATGGGTCTCGAACTGGTCGACGAGCTCGAGCTGAGGGCGCGGCTGCACCGCGAATCGCTTAGGCAGGGCAAAGAAGCCGGCCCGAACCCGCTGGCGGGCACACCGCTTGGCGGCATGGGCCCGGGTCTTCCGGGCGGCTCAAGGGCGATGAGTGTTTCGGGCGGCGAGCGTGGGCATGTTGACGCAAACCTGCGCCGAGAGATGGCCGACGTTCAGGACGCGGACGCCGAGAAGGATGTTGCGGAAGCAGCGTCGCTCGATCCCGAAGCGTTGCAACGCGAGCTGGTCGAGGACGGCAGCGGCGACTCAAGCAAGCGGATCGACGACCCGGTGCGGATGTACCTCTCGCAGATGGGTTCGATCCCGCTGCTCACGAGGCCGGAAGAAATCCGGCTGGCCAAGAAGGTCGAGACGACGCGGATGATCTTCCGCAGGCGGTGCTTGGAGAGCAACTACATCGCGGCGCGGGCCGCCGAGACGCTTCGACAAGTGTCAGCGGGCGAGTTGCCTTTCGATCGGACGATGCGGGTCTCGACCGCGGAGCCGGACCACAAAGACAAACTAACCAAGCGGATCCCGGCGAATCTGCCGACGATCGAGCGGCTGGGCGAGCTCAACCGCGAGGATTGGGCGGCGCTTGCGAGCACGAGCGGCAAGAAGGCGGCGGCGCTGCGCGAGCAGATGGCCACCCGCCAGCGGCGGGCAGCGGCGCTGGTCGAGGAGCTGTGTCTGCGGACTGGCAAGATCGTGCCCCTCATGCGCAAGCTGCGATCGATCAGCCAGAAGATGTCCGAGCTATCGTCAACGTTGGAGACCGCGGGCAAGCACCCCAAACAGCACGAGCCCGAGGACATCGAGGTGATGCGAGAGGAACTCGCGGGGCTCGAAGCGCTGGTGCTCGAAACCCCGGCGGAGTTGGAGCATCGGCTCAGGAACATCTCAACGGTGTTCTGGGAGTACGAGCAGGCCAAGCGGGACCTATCGGGCGGCAACCTGCGGCTCGTGGTGTCGATTGCCAAGAAGTACCGCAACCGAGGGCTGAGCTTTCTGGACATCATCCAGGAGGGCAACACGGGCTTGATGCGCGCCGTTGACAAGTACGAGTACCGGCGAGGGTTCAAGTTCTCGACATACGCGACATGGTGGATCCGTCAAGCGATCACGCGGGCGATCGCCGACCACGCGCGGACGATCCGCATCCCGGTACACATGATCGAGACAATGACCCGGCTGCGGGCGATGGAGAAGGACATTCAGCAGAAGACGGGCGTGGAACCCACGCTCGAAGAGCTTGCCGAGGTGGCGGACATGAATCCGGAGGAGGTCCGCCGGGTGATGAAAATTTCCAAGCACCCTGCGAGCCTGGACAGGCCGGTGGGCGAGAGCGAGGACAGCCACTTCGGTGACTTCATCGAGGACCGGAACCAGTCGGCACCGGGCGAGGCCGCCTCACAGGCAATGCTCAAGCAGCGAATAGAGGCCGTGCTCAAGACGCTGACGTACCGCGAGCGGGAGATCATCAAGCTCCGGTACGGCATCGGCGATGGGTATACCTACACGCTGGAAGAGGTCGGACGGATTTTCAAGGTCACGCGCGAGCGTGTGCGTCAGGTCGAGGCCAAAGCGATCCGCAAGCTCCAGCACCCGGTGCGGAGCCGCAAGCTGCGGGGGTTCGTGGACGCGGACGAGGTCGTGGTGGTGAGATCTGAAGCGAAGGGGTCGAGTAGCTCCTCGACCAAGCCCGGCGCGAAGGCCCTCGCGCCGGACAGTGCCCCGGTTGCAGCGGAGGCTGCGCCTACCCAGGCGCAGAATCCAACGCCGAACCGGGATTGAGGGCCTCGATCGGTTGGGCTCGGATTCTGGATTCGCTGATTAGAGCTGGCTGGCGCGTTCGAGCCAATCGAGCAGGGCATCGGCGGACATGACCCCTGAGGTGCGCGCGGTTTCTTTGCCGGCGTTGAAGTAGACGAGCGTCGGAACCGAACTGATGCCGAGCCGCTGGGCATCGTCGTTGGCGCCGGTCGCGTCGACGTAGGCGGTGGTCACGCGCTCTTGATTGATCCAGTCGGCGAACCGGGTATCGGCGAGCGCGCCCCGCTTGAGCGACTGGCACGGGCCGCACCAATCGGCGGTGGCAAACGCGAGCACGGGACCCCCATCGGCTGCGTCGAAGGCGGCATCGAGGGTGGTATGGGACGCGAACACCGCGGGCGTCTGAGCAGTGCCGCCAGACCCGAAGAGCATGGTCCGCAAGAACATTCCCCCGAGGAAGACGGCCGCGACGAGGCCGATGATCTTGGAGGTGCTCGCGAGCATGGACGGATTCTGATAGGATTGGGCGTTGGTACTCATGTTCGGTGCGTATTGGCTCTAGGCCGCGAATGTTCCCTGATCGGTGCGGCGGCGTGTTGACGCGGCAGGGATCATCGCGGACCATGCAGCCGAATCGGACCACCTCGGGCCGGCTATCGGAGTTAGGCGCTTGAGAACGAAGTTGGAGCGAGTCTCGAAGTGATCTCCCACATCGGCATTGTTGGCGTGAGCCCCGAGGGCGCGGCCCTGTTCTATCAGGAGATCACCCGCGAGCTGTCTCGCCGGCTCGGCCAAGGCGACGGCTCGGCGACCCACCCGAGGCTGACGCTGCACAACAAGCCGATCGGGCTGTACCTCGATGCGCTTCGGCGAAACGACTGGGAAGCGGTCGCGGGGCTGCTGACCCGGTCGGCTGAACTGCTCGCCAACGCGGGGGCGGATTTTTGCCTAACCCCCGACCACGCGGTGCAACACGGGGTCCACTCGGCAGCGGACGCGAGCCCGATCCCGTGGATCTCGATGCCCGAGCTGGTAGCGGCGTCGCTGGCAGAGCGGGGCGTATCGACCGTGGGAATCTTGGGCACGAGCTGGGTGGCTCGGGGCTCCACGTATCAGACGCTGTTGGGCCTCAAAGGGATCAAGGTCATCGCTCCTCCTGAAGAGGAGAGCGATCGGCTGGATGCGATCGTGTTTGAGGAACTCCTTTATGGCAAGGTGAAGACCGAATCGATCAAGTTTGTTCATAGTTTGATTGGTGCATTCAAAGAACGAGACTGCCAAGGAGTGGTTGTCGCGAGTTCAGAGATCCCGCTGGTGCTCGATGAGGCATCGAGCCCGCTGCCGTTGTACGACGCCTCTGAGATTCTGGCAGTGGGCGCTGTGGACCGGGCACTGGCCAGCGATCCGGACTGATCTCCGGGCTCATGACGCGGCGCGAACGGCAAGGGGAACCCGCCGATCGCGGTTTGGGTGGAACCTGGTGGGCTCTGGGGCGGATGAAAAACTGCTGGCGAAGTCGAACGCATCTGGACGCGAGCGGCCAGAATCGTGTAGACTCGGACCCGGCGTTCTGATTCATGCTTCCGTGGAGCGGGATCAGGACTGAAGGAAGGCACCGTCCCACGCCCCGCCCTTACGGTGCCTTGGCCGGACCCCACCCCCTGCTGTCGGCCGATGCCGGGTTGCCGGAGGGACAAAGGGTTGACCGGTCGAATTCAAAGTGTCGGTCAAAGGTTGATCGACCAAGGAATCCTCCGACGCAAGTCGCTTGGGAGTTTGCCATGAGCACAGTGGCCCGTTTCGATCAGATGCTCCGTCGCCGCACCGTCAACCGTTTGCGCGAATCGGTGGGCCAGTCGATCGGACTCGACCAGCTCGAGCAGCGGATCGTGCTCGACGCGGTGCCTGGCCTCGCCGATGGCTTCAACAACGCCCAACTGATCGCGCTGAACGGCGCGGGCGTGGGCACGTTCGCGGAGCCCATCGACACCATCGGCGACGACGACCTGTACCGCATCGACGTGACGTCGATCGACTTCGTTCGGATCCTGGCGGATGCCGACAAGGGCGCGGGCCAGACAGCTCAGCAGTTCGCCGACCGAGTGGACACGAGGCTTGAACTCTACGACGCCGACGGCGTGCTGATGCAGAGCTCGATGAACTCGGGCAACCTGACGCCTGCGGTCGACCCGACGGAGGCGTTCATCGGGTTCGTGCCGGACTCGGACGACTTCGTGGCGGGCACCGCGACCTACTACATCCGTGTGCTGAGCGACCAGATGGCCGGTGCCACCGCGACGGGCCCGCTGACGCTTCGCGTCAACGCCCAGAGCGACGGGAACTTCCCCGCGGTAAACCCGGCTGCACCGGCGTCCAGCACGGTCGCGGGCAACTTCACACGTCAGCTCCAGGACCGGGTCTTCAGGCTCATCAACGGGACCAACGCCGCGTTCGACAGCCTGGCGACACTCAGTGCGTTCGATGGCGGCGGCACGTTTGATACGCGGCTGGATGTGTACAACTCGGCCGGCAACCTGATCAAGGGCGACAGCCAGTCGGGTGCTCTGACCAACGCCTTCATGACTTTCAAGGGCGAACCGGGCGAGACGTACTTTGTGCGTCTCCGCAGCGATGAGTTCGGCCCGACGACCGCGTTTGCTCAGAACGGCGTGTCTGTTGTGGCTAGGCCGATCGGGACCACGCTTGGGTTTGATGTGGTCCGGCGACTCCACCAGTCCACGTTCCGGGGCGTTGACGGCGGCGGCACCGAACTTCTGACCTTCGTTCCCCAGGGCACAGGGCGCACGATTCTGTCGGGCCAGTTGCTGCCCCCGATTGTTGGCGGAATACTCGATCCCACGTTCTCGCTCTACAACAGCCAGGGCCAAATCCTCGCTGTGAGCACGGACTTCTTCGGCAACAACCCGCAGATCGACATCGCGCTGACAGCGGGCGAGACGTACCACCTTGTGGTGGACAACTTTAGTTCGGGCGGCGGGGTCTACAACCTCATCGTTGAGGCCAATGCGACTGCGGACGAGTTCGGCGGTGTCGATGACCATGCCGATGCAGGCGAGTACACACTCGCTACGCCGATTGTTTGGCAATGGCAGGGCCCGAGCGGACAACTCAACGGCACTACCGCTCAAGTTACGTCCGACCCCGGTACCGATGTCCCCACGATGCCGCCCGGCCCGGTCTATTCGCCAGCGGTTGATAAGCCCAACGTGCTCATCGGGCAGGCGAGCGGGCGCATCACGCTGGGTGGGGATAGCGACCTGTTCTTGTTTGTCCCACCCGTGGACATGCTCGGCGATTTCGAGGGCCGGGACGACGACATGCAGGGCGATCGCCTCTGGTACCCCGGCTTCAGGCCATCCAGCCGTGTAGAGATTCAGGTCCGGCCGTATGCACCCGACATCGTTGATCCGCAAGAACCGATCTTTGATTTCCTCAACGCGCCCAACGTGCGCGTGTTCGATTCACGCGCCAACCTCGTCTACGAACGCAACACCCCGCTGCTTGTCGGTGCGCCGTACGCACGCACGCCTGGCGCACTCGATCCGTCAAGGTACCCTGCCGAGTTCAACTTCCCGGACTTCATGGACCCGTCGTCATTCGTTGACGGCGCGGAATCGAGCTTCGCTCTCAGCTTTGAGGTTTGGGGCGGCGAGCCGTACTACATCGAAGTCACGGACGGAGGCTCGGGCCGCTACACGGTTGAGGTGATTGTTGATGCAGCACCTGATCCGTCGGATCCGCTGGTCACGGTGATGTCACCGGGCGGCGCCCCAGCGAGCACGGATGGCACAACCGGCAATCCCGAGGCAGGCTTCTTTGGCGGACAAGGGTCTCCGACATCGCTGATCAAGGAATCCTACGACGGCCAGCCAACCTTCCCGATTCCAGGCGCAGTGTTCGCCAACGCTCCTGAGCTTTCGTTGCCTGCCCAATCAGGTGATCTGAGAGCGGGTGAGGGTGCCTCCAACGGCTACTTCGATGGCAGCACGCCGTTCGAGCGTGCGTTTAGCATGCGTGGTGCCGCGATCCCCGAGGGCCCGCCGCCCCCGTCCATGATCGCCCTTCCGGACACCATTGGTGCTGGCATCGGAGTGCTACACGAATCGGCTGGCCTCGGCATCGAGCACCCGCTGGACACGGACATGTTCCGGTTCCGCGCCTCGCGCACCGGGTTCGTCGAGATCCGTATCAACACGAGCAACATCACCGACACGTTCACGTACGTCGAGGCGGACTTCCTCGATGCAGAAGTGAACGAGATGCCACCGATGATGGCCGAGGGCACGGTTGAGACCAAGACGAAGACTTACGACAGCCTGCTACGCTCGGGGCTGCGCGTGTTCAACAACGACCTTGAGCAGGTCGGGTACGCGGACGGCAACGACGCCTTGCGGGGCATCGTGAGCAACGAGTTCTTCGGCACGCTCGATGGCGACGACGACACCATGAACGGCATCCAGCCGTTCACGTTCACCGACCGCGATGCACGGCTGGTCATCCCGATTGTGCAGGGCGAGCAGTACTACATCCAGGTCGAGAGCGGCGAGCTTGCGAACTACCAGGCGCACATCGCCGGGGCGGGGGACGGGCTGGTCAACTGGGCGAACATCATCGGCTCGTACGAGCTGCTGGTGCACGCGGTGTTCGACCCCAACGGCATCGCGACCGATGAGGGTGACGATGCGGCCGCGTTCGTGAACGCCTCCGCGCAGGTCAACTCCCGTCTTACGACCGTTGGGTTTGAGGACAACGGCACGTCCTCCTTTACGGGTGTAATCGCGGCGAGCGTGAACAACCCCGACGACTTCGACGGGTTCAGTTTCATCGCCCCCGCTTCATCGAACCAAGTGACGGTCACGGTCAGCCGTCAGGGTGCCTCGACGGTGCTTCCTGAGCTCTCCATCCTGAAGGTCAATTCGTTCGGCAACATCGACCTCGTGACCAATGGCGCAGCGGGCTCGAATGGCACCGTGTCGCTGGACTTCGCGGCGACCAAAGGCGAGCGGTTCTTCCTGAGCATCAGCGCCGGCGGCGGCAGCCAGGGTGCGTACAGCGTGGACATCTCCGGCCTCAGCACTGCTGACGACCACCCGGACCAGTACCAGATTCCGACCAACGCCACACCGATCGATCTGATCGATTTCCTGGGCAGCGGCACCGATACCGGCCGGATCGAGAGCAACGGCGACACCGACGTGTTCTCGCTCACCGCGGACAAGTTCACGGACGTTCAGGTCGTGGTGACTTCGGCGAACAGCAACCTGTTCCCACAGATCGAGATCTACGAGGTCTCGGTCGATCCGTTCGGCTCGCCGATTCTGCTGCGGATCGGCAGCACCGACGCGACCAACGGCGGGCTCAGCGAGAACCTTCGATTCACGATCACGCCCAACCGCGTGAGCAGCGCGACGATGCTGACCTACCCGCTGTATTACGTCGTGGTTTCGGGCGAGGACCGCCAGAACGACGAGGGCAACTACACGATAAACGTGAACTTCACAGCCACGGACGACCACGCCGACGCGGGCGAGTTCACCAGCGCTACCGGCGTGCTGATCAACGCGACGACGGGCATCGGCAACTCCGCGGGCATCATCGAGATCCCGGGCGATTCCGATCTGTTCACGTTCACCTCGCCCGCTACGGGCCAAGCGCAGGTCACGGTGACCATCCCGATGGGCAGCGGACTGATCCCGCGGCTGACAATCATGGATTCGACGGGCGCGCAAGTAGTCCCACCGGCAGACGGCGTGTTCCCGACCTCGCTCGTGTTCACGGCGGCCCGAAACACGACGTACTTCGTGCTGGTCGATGCGGGCAGCTTTGCTGGACCGACGAACATGGCGGGCGGGTATTCCCTGTCGATCGCGGCTCCGCCGATCGACGACCACCCCAACATCTCGGAGTTCTCGCTCGCGACACCGATCAACTTGGATTCGCAGGGTGACGCCACGCTCGGCAACACCACGCAGGGCGCTGCGGGCAACCCAGAGCTCGCGCCGTTTGTCGATACCGACCTGTTCACCTTCGTGGCGGTTGGCGACGGCTCGGTCGTCGTTACGATCAACCCCGCCAACGGCACACTTCCGATCCGGCCACGCATCGAGCTGTTCGATGGCAGCCAGACCTCGATCGGCACGGCGACAGCAGGCGCGTTCGGCGCCTCGATCAGCTTCACGATCACCAACGCCGCGATCGGCGAGCGGTTCTACCTGCTGGTGCGTGACAACGCGGGCACCCGCGTGGGCGATTACCAGATCATGATCGACGGCGCTCCCGCGCCGGGCGGTGGTGGTGGCGGCGGCGGTGGAGGCGGTGGCGGCATCGACTTCGGTTCCGCCGTCGACATCGGTCTCGACACCATCCGCGCCGACGGCAACCGAAGCGGCGTGATCGCCTCTTCCTCCGAGCAGGACGTGTACCGCTTCGTCTCGCCGGGCGTCGGCACCGTGTTCGTTCAGATCGTCACGCCCACGGGCTCGCTGCTTGATGCCAACGCGGCGGTGTATCTCAACGGCGCAACGAGCCCGCTCATCAGTGACGCGCTGGGTATCCCGGGCGCTTCCGCTGATCTGCGGTTCGAGTCCGTCGCGCCCAACACCGAGTTCTTCGTGGTCGTCACATCCGTCGGCGGCTCGCTAGGCTCGTACACGGTCAACGTGGACGCCCCGCCGGCGGTGTTCAAGCTGTTCTACCCCGAGGGCTTCACGGGCTCCACCATCCGTGAGTTCGTCTCGATCTCCAACCCCAACGACTTCGCGGTGACGTACACCGTCAAGCTCCGCTACGAGGTGGGCGATCGCGACCAGACCGTGCTGCTCAACACGGTCATCGGACCGGGCCGGCGCGGCGGTGTCACGCTCAGTAACGGCGAGCTTGGTTCGCCGGTCGGTGTCCGCGAGGGCACGCCCTACTCGGTGATCATCGAGTCGTCAGGGCCGCTGGCGGCGACGATGGCCCGCTACGACTTCAACAGCGCGATCGGTGACGCGTTCACCGACCGCACGGACGATGTCTGGACCATCGGCCGCATCGAGCGTGACCCGGGGTCGGTGTTCGACTTTGTGGTGTTCTACAACCCGAACAACTTCGCGGTCGATGTCACGCTCAAGGCTTACGACGCAAGCGGCAACCCGGTGACTTCCACGTTCCGTGCCGAGGCCCAGCGCCGAGGCGGCTGGAACCTGAGTGCCCTCTCCCAGTTCCCGACGGGCGTGTTCGGCGCCACGATAACCGCTGCACCCGTCGATTCGGCGAACGCTTCGGCGTTCGAGGGCATCGTCACGGGCCTGAGCCACTTCGATCAGGCCGACGCCAATGGCTTCGGTCTGCTCGGCGACACCGACTTCGGTGGCACCGCTGGAGCGGTGACCTCGCTCACGCAGGGCGGCGGCTCCGATGCCGAGTTTGTTCTCTTCAACCCCAACAACGCTCCCGCGACGGTCAACCTGCGTGGCACCTACGTCAACCAGGCCCTGCCCGACCTCGTCCGAACGCTCGCACTCCAGCCTCGGCAGACGCTGCGGCTCACCGGCGCTTCGCTCGGCCTGGTCAACGCTCAAGCGGTCGGCCTGACGTACACCTCCAACGTGCCCGTCAGCGTCGTGGCCAGCGAACGCCAACTCGGCGAGTCCAACGCCAGCAGCGGCGCGGTCAACGCGGCCACCGGCCTGTTCTTCGGCGATGCGTTCATCAACACCGCCCTCGCTGGCCAGTCGTACTTCGAGACCATCTCGTTCTATAACCCGGCCGAAGTCGCCACCGAGGTCACCGTCAAGCTGCTGTTCTCTGATGCGACCGAGGACAGCCTCGTGGTCAACCTCGGTGCCAGCGGGTTCACGTCGCTCGATCTGCACACGCTGATCGGCTCGTCGTTCCTGGCCAACACCGATCGCCCCGAGTCGTTCGACGCCTCGGCTGTGCTCGGCCGGCCCGGTGTGAACTTCTTCTCGGTCTCAATCACCAGCCCGACACCGATCGTCGCGAGCATGACCCACTACGACCTGTTCCTCCGCGGCGGGTGGGGCAACGCGGGCGGACCGTTCGGCCTGACCAACCTCATCAGCTCCGTCCGCGCCTGATAAAGGCACGCGGCGACAGCACCATGACCCCTTCGGCGGGCCGGTCCTTCGGGATCGGCCCGCTTTTCGTTTGACGCCAGCGATGACGAGGCCGAGGCGTGCGCACAGGCACCGCCCCACTCCGCGCACGGGTGCTCCGCTCATGCAGTCTGGTTCGGTCGTTCAAGCCAGCGGGTTGATGCAAAGCCCGGTCGCGAGCTTCGGGTAGAAGAACGTCGACTTCTGCGGCATCAGCTCGCCGGCGAGACAGATGTCGCGGACCGCATCGAGCGGGGTGGGCCTCAAGATCGCGGCGATCTGCGCAAAGCCGCTGCCGCCGCCGGCGCCGGTCTCAACGCCGCTACCGATCTCGAGTACCTCGTCGATCGTGTGCGGGAAAGCCCACTTGACCGCCTCGCCGCCGTTGAGTGCGGGCTTGCAGATGCGCTCGACCAGCACCTCTTGCACGAAAGTCACATCCAGTGTTCGCCACTCGCGGCTCTTGGAGCCGAACGCACCGGCGAGCGGGTCGGCGGTCTTGGGCGTGGCGATGAACGTACGGCCAGATGCAAAGTCTAATAGGCCGATCGCGGTGGCCTTGCCCTCGAGCTGGGCCTCGATCGCGTGGGCATCGCCGCTCAGTTCGCGGAGGTCCATGTGCTCGCTGGCGGCCTTGGCGAAGGCGTCCCAGGAGTACCCCTTCATTCCGCCGAGCACTCGGTGCGTCGGGCCGATGACCATGCCCGGATCGCTCATGCCCACGATGACCATCATGCACTTTCGAGCGAGATGGTCTGCGGACACATCGCCCACTGCCGACAGCTCATTCAGGTAGTTCACCGCTGTGTTGTAGCGGTGGTGCCCGTCGGCGATAAAGATGTCCTCGCCTTCGAGGGCTTTCTGGTAGGCAGCGATGGTGGCCTTGTCGTCGACGGCCCACAGCTCGTGCAGCACGCCGTCGTCGGTACGGGCGGTCGCGTCGGGGGCTGCCTGCATTGCGCCGCGCACGACCTTGGTACCGTCACCCGACTGGTCGGCGTGTAGGCCGAAGATCGGGCTGAGCTGGTGCTGGGTGGCCCGCATGAGCGCGAGGCGGTCTTCCTTAGGCCCGCTGAAGGTCTCCTCGTGCGGCAGGATGCCGCCGCCAGCGCGAGGGCCGAGCTCTGCAGTCTCGACGACCGCGAACATGCCGCACCGTCGATGCGACTGCCCAAGAAATTCAAAGGTCTGGCGATAGGCGAACATAGCGGGCGTTTTACGCCGGGCGAGCGTGCCGCCTGCGAGCCATGCTTCGAGCAGCTTGGCGGCGTTGGCATAAGCCTCGGGCGGGCCGAGCTGCTTGGGCGGCACGTGGGGCAGGTCGATCGAGACCACGTTGTGCGCATCACCGGCGACCAGCGCCGCCTTGTCGTCGGCGTCCAGCACGTCGTAGGGCGGAGCGACCACTGCGCTGAGGTCTCCGCGTCCGCCGCCATACTGCACCGCCTCGAACGGCTCGACCTTGGGCATCGACTGGTCCTTTCTGGCGGGGATTTGTCCGCCGATAGAAGCGACTCTAGCCCCGCGACGATGGTCCAAACCGGCTACGCTGGGTTCATGGCCACAGCGCTTGTGATCCGAGCCGCGGGCACCAACTGCGACACCGAACTGGTGCGTGCCTTCGCGTTGGCTGGGGCCAAGCCCGAACTGGTCCATGTGGATTCCCTGATCGCCGATCCATCGAGGCTCGACCGCGCCGATCTGATTGCGCTGCCTGGCGGGTTCTCTTACGGCGACGACATCGCCTCGGGCCGGGTCTTCGCGGCCAAGCTCCGCGCGCACCTGCAAGGACCGCTGCTTGCGGCGGTCGAACGCGGGGCGTGCGTAATCGGCGTGTGCAACGGGTTCCAGATTCTTGTACAGCTCGGCCTGCTGCCGGGGCTCAATGCCAAGAGCGGCGAGTTTCCCAAGCCGATGGTGTCGCTCGTGGAGAACGCCTCGGGCCGATTCACCGACGAATGGGTCGGCGTACGCGCGGAGCCCGACTCGCCCTGTGTGTGGACGCGCTCGTGGGCGGCGCTCAGTGCGAGCGGTTCAGCGAGCGACCTGATGCAGCTTCCCATCGCCCACGGCGAGGGACGGCTCGTGTGCGCAAGCGACGAAGCGCTCGAGCGCCTGATCGGCGCGGGGTGCGCCCCGCTGCGGTACACGCGCAATCCCAACGGCTCAGCGGGCGACATCGCGGGCATGTGTGACCCGTCGGGCCGAGTCTTTGGGCTGATGCCCCACCCAGAACGGTACCTCGACTGGAACCGCCATCCTTACTTCACGCGGCTGGGCGCTGACGTGCAGCGGAACGATCCGCCTGGACTGTTGTGCTTCAAGGACGCGGTCGCTGCGGTGGCGGCGCACGCGGTGTGACCGCGCCGACCCAGCCCACTCCCAAATGCGAGCAGTGCGGGTACGACGTCCAAGGTCTCTCGCAGGATTCTCGCTGCCCCGAGTGCGGCTGGGAGATCGGTGAGCTGCGCCGGCTCAACCGCATCAATCGCCTTGGACTTGCCAAAGGCCAGGTCATCCGCTGGCACGCGGCGTGCACCGAATGCGGGTACGACCTGCAAGGTTTGATGCTCGACCAGCAGTGCCCTGAGTGCGGCACGCCGCTATTGCACAGCTTCGGCGCTAGGCTCTTAAGGTACGCGCCGGTGGAGTCCGTGAGCTCGCTCTACAAGTCCTCGTCACAGCTGCCGCTGGGGTACCTGCTGACCGCTCCGCTGGTCCTGGGATGCGCGCCCAACTGGGGCTTGCTCGGCCTGTTGTACTGGACCGCGGGCGTGCTCTGGCTCTCGAAGACACGCCAGCCGGGCATGCCGGGAAGAGCCACGGCGATGCTCGGTTGCGCTGTGACGCTCATCGCGATCGCGATCGTCGCACCGGCGCTGCTTAGCCAGCAGCCGCCAGTGATATGGGCATGGGCCGTGCTCGGCTCGACTTTCATGGTGAGCAACGCTGGGCTTCTGACCCTAATGAGCCACGTCGCCAAGCGGCTGAACGATCGACCGCTGCGGCTCGCGCAGCGATGGCTGCTCTGGCTGATCCCGGTTCCGCTTGCCGCGATCGTGCTGGCCGTGCTGCGAGACAAGAACTTGCTCGGACCAGTGCCCGAAGGCTGGGTGCTCGCTGCATTGCTCGGCAGCGGCACCTGGTACCTCGGGTGCGGACTCGCGACGTTTGGCTTCGCCTCAGCAGTGGGCGCCGAGCTGACCTACGCGCGACAGGTGACCGAGGCTGGTGCGGGCGAGCCAGCAACCCCCGCCGATTCGCCGGTAGACTAGAGCAGCCATGCCCATTGACGAAACCATGCTCGATTCGCACCGGGGACTCGATGTGCCCACGCGCAAGGGCCGGCTGTGCGGGGGGTGCGGGTACGCGCTCGATGGGCTCATGGTGGGCACGCCCTGCCCCGAGTGCGGCAAGAAGATCGGGCCCAACAAAGCGCTCAACACACGCGGCGACACGCTGACCGCCGCCGGTAGTGATTACCTCGCCAGGCTCAGGCCCACGGCTCTTGGTCTGGCGATGAGCGCGATCATGCTGGTGCTGGGCTTGCTGCTTGCCACTTTCTACACGCTGATCGGTTCGGTGCTCACGCTGGGCGGGGCGGGGCTTTGGTTGCTGAGCGTCTGGAGCATCACCCGGCCCAAGCCGATGCGCGACGGGCTCGCCGAGCCGCCGCACATGGAGATGCAGAACGTGCGCCACGCAGCGCGTTGGAGCCAACTGGGCTGGGTCATCGGTACAGCGTTGTTCTTTGTCGCGCTGCCCATGCCGGGCATCGTCAGCAGTGCGCTGCTGATCCTCGGGCAGGCCGCGCTGCTGGCGGCGGTCATCGGCATGGTGCCGCTGAGCATCTGGCTTGGCGAACTGGCCGACTGGGGGCGCGACGAAAGCCTGGGTCAGCGGTTCCGCGTCGCGGCATGGCTCATTGCGCTGATCGGCTTCAGCTTCATCGTGCAGGTGCTCACGCTGCTCGGTCTCACCACCGGGCCGATGTACCTGCTGAGGATCATCGGCGGGTGGATGTCGTTCGGCGCGTTCGTGGGCGGCTTAGTTCTTTTCGTGTGTTTGCTTCAACTTGCGGGGCTCGTGCAGAACGCACTGAGCAGCGCGGTCGTTGCTGAAGGCCGCGAGGACCGCATCCGGCTCAAGAAGCTCGAGGCCGAGCAGCGAAGCGCCGTGGCCCCGCCCGGCGAGATCAGGAGGCCAGAGGGCCGAAAGCTCCCGTGCTCCAAGTGCGGCTACGACCTCACGGGTTTGCCCAGCGAGTTCCCGTGCCCCGAATGCGGCACCAAGAACCTGATCGGCTCGGTTGGCAAGCGGCCGCCGAGGTACGCCCCGCCGCCCAAGATCGACCAGACCCCGATTCCGATGGATGACCAGCCCGAGCCGCCCGCCGCACCCCCCGGACCTTCTCCATCCGCTCCCAAACCGCCCCGCAAGGACGGCGTCGACCGGCCCGACGACGTATCGCCCTACGACCTCGCGGACGATTGACCGCCCGTACAGTGGTTCATGTCTTCTGGTCGCAAGATCCTCGTGGCGATGTCCGGCGGGGTGGACTCGTCGGTCGCCGCAGCGGAACTGCGGCGCGAGGGCCACGAGGTCGTCGGCGTGTTCATGCGCCTCGGCTCGCCGGGCGAGACGCTCGAAGTGCCCGTGCCCGCCGAGGCTTGTGATCTACCCAAGAACAAGAAGCAACCCAAGATCGGCCATCAGGGCTGCTGCTCGATCAATGACGCAGCGGACGCGCGCATGGTCGCGGCCGAGCTCGGCATCCCGCTGTACGTGTGCAACTTCAAGAAGGACTTCGGGCGGATCATCGACTACTTCGTCGATGAATACGCCCAAGGGCGGACACCCAATCCGTGCGTGCGGTGCAACGACTGGCTGAAGTTCGGCAAGCTGCACGACTACGCGCACCAGCTCGGGTGCGATGCGGTCGCCAGCGGGCACCACGCGAGGATTGTTGAGCACAACGGATCACCCTCCCTAGCGCGCGCGCGCCACTACGACAAGGACCAGTCGTACGTGCTGTTCGGCATTCCGCGCGCGCAGCTATCGCAAACCCTGCTGCCCGTCGGCGATTACGAGCACAAGCAGCAGCTACGCGACAAGGCCGAGGCGCTAGGCCTGCCCACGTTCGACAAGCCTGACAGCCAAGAGATCTGCTTTGTGCCGGATCAGGACTACGCGGGGCTGGTCGAGCGTCAGCGGCCAGAACTCGCGAGCACCGGCAAGGTCATCGATACCGACGGCCACACCGTCGGCGAGCACGCCGGCCAGCACCGGTTCACCGTCGGTCAGCGGCGCGGCGTCGGCGTGGCGCTGGGCTACCCGATCTACGTTGTCAGCAAAGACGCTGCGAACAACACCGTGACCGTCGGCTCGGGCGATGACCTGCTCAGCGACGTCGCCGAGATCGGCGAGATGAACTGGCTTGACACGGCTCCCATCGAGCCGGGCATGAGAGCCCGCGTGCAGTGCCGATCGCACGGCCAGACCGCCACCGCAACCCTGCGGCCGCTCGCTCAGCGCGATGAGCCGACCCCTTCGGGCAGACCCGGCAGGTTCGAGATTATCTTCGATGAGCCCCAGCGAGCCATCGCCCCCGGACAGGCGGCGGTGATTTATGACTTCGAAACAGACCAGCGGGTGCTGGGTGGCGGGTGGATCGAGAGCCGATCGCGGCTGAGTTCCCGGGCGTTATCCCCCGAAACGATGCCCTCGGAATGAACTGGACCACCAGCCCGTATGGATCATCTGAACCGCCCCCCGAGCCGACCAATTCACTAAGCCCTTCCGAAAGGACCCCGGCATGACCATCGCACGACTGCTCACCGCTGGCACCATCGCTTCGAGCCTGACCTTTGCCGCTGCGGGCACCGACGACCCGGTGACGTTCCCCGCTTCGCTGCACTACCCGCAGGTCGAGAGCCCGCGCGTACAGAAAGACCTCTCGCAGCTCATCGGCAAGCCCGCGCCCAACCTCGCCATCGGCGACTGGCACGAGCAGAAGGCCACCGACGGCTCGATCGCCGATCAAGGCAAGACCATCGAGGACATGAAGGGATCGATCGTCGTGATCGATTTCTGGGGCACTTGGTGCCCGCCTTGCCGGCGCGCCATACCGCACACCGCCGAAGTCAGCCGAGAACTCGCCAGCAAGGGCGTCGAATTCATCGGCGTCTCCAACACGCGCGGCAGCGAGAAGATGGCCACGCTCGCCGACGACCTGGGCATGAGCTTCCCCACCGCAGCCGACGACGACGACAAGACCGCCAGCGCGTACAAGGTGCAGTGGTGGCCGTTCTACGTGCTGATCGACCGCGAGGGCATCGTACGCGCAGCGGGCCTGCGTCCCGACAAGATCGACGACGCTGTCGAGCTGCTGCTCACAGAACAGCCGTTCGTGCCCGACACGAACGCCGAAAGCGAGACCGCGTCGGCGGGCTAACGCCGCTCCACGAGCAACAACCAGTTGAACCCACGCGCGAGCGGGCTCCCACTGCGGGCCCGCTCGTTTCGTTTCGGCTCTCTTAGCTTGGCGTTTCGGCGGACCACGCTGACGATGTCGATCGGCTCGCACCCGAGGTCCTCGGTCAGCATCGACCAGAGCGTAAATCCGATCGGCACGAACGCGCCCGAAGGGCTGACCGAGTCGCTCACGTACACCGCGATGACCCCGCCCGTGCGCACGATCCGCGTCAGCTCGCTGAGCGACTCGAACATCGCCTGGAAGTATGCATCGCTCGCGCCCGCATCGAGCCTGCCGATGCAATCAGGGTGATCGCTGTAGTCGATGTGCGTCGAATACGGCGGATCGACGAAGGCCAAGTGGGCCGAGGCAGCTTTGAGCGGAAGGGCGCGCGCATCCGCCTGGCGGATGTCGTCACGGCGTGGCACGAGGTCGAAGCCTCTGCCCGCTCGACGCAAGTCTCTGCAGACATCAAGCGTGGTGCCCGAGCCGCACATGGGGTCGACGACGGTATCGCCCGGCTTGGTGTACCGGCTGAGCACCTGCCACACGACCCAACCCGGCGTGGCGCCGATGTAGCTCGGGTCGCCCTGCGTGTGGCCCTGGCCCGCGTCGTAGTTCTGGCTTGGGTACTGCCACAGGCTGGTGGCCGCGGGAACAAGCTCGGGCTTGCGAAAGGTGGTCCCGCGCGGCGTGTTGGGCACCACCTTGGGCCCGTGCGGAGAACGCTGGGCCGGGTTGCGGTAGTCCCGGTTGGACGGCCGCTCGCCGCCCCGTCCGGCTCGATCATCGGATGGGCCCTGGCCGCGCGGCATCAGTTGAGCAGCTCGGTGAGCGCCTGCTTGAGCAGCTCTGCGGTCTCAGCGATCGTGCCCTCGTGGCGTGCGCCCGCTGCCCTTGCATGGCCCCCACCACCGAAGCGCTGGGCGAGCTGGTTGACATCGATCGATGCCTCGCCGCGTTCTTTGCTGCGGAGGCTCATCTTGGTCAGCGGACCCTGGGCGTGCGCGCCGTCATGGACCTCGGTGAGCAGCGCGCCGACGCGGATGGACTCGATGCTCATGGCCTGATCCACGATGCCCCCGGTTTCAGAGGCGGTGCCGCCCGAGGCGTTCAACTCGGCGAGGGTGAGGGCCAGGATGACGGCCCGGTCGTTCGCTATGAACTCCGCGCTGCTGAGCGCCGAAGCCATGAGCTTGAGCCGGCTTGGGCGGTCGCGCTGCTCGCTGAGCGTGTACAGCTTGATGTGTTCGACGCCCGCGCGGAGCAACGCTGCCGCGTCTTCGAGCACTTGGGCAGAGACGTTGGAGTGCCTGAACCAGCCGGTATCGGTCCCGATGCCGAAGTACGCGGGCGACGCGATTTCGACCGGCAGATCAGCCTTGCTCGCGATGCCCAGCAGGTGCGCGCACAACTCGGCGACGGGCTGGCAGACCGCTGCGGACTCGGTCGAGAGCCAACGTCGCTCGGCGATCTCGGCGTCGCCGTGAAGATGGTGGTCGATGATCGCCAGCCGATCGGACCGGCCCACGAGCCAGTCCTTGGCCGGCGCGAGCTGCGACCACGAGCCGGTGTCGCAGATGATCCCGATGTCGGACTCGCCGGGCAGGCCGTCGGTATCGATGTGCTTGATTGGTGTATCGCCCGCCAGCGCGGCAAGCCAGAGCGGCAGCGACCCCGCGTACCAGCACGTGGCCTCGATGCCGAGCGAACGGAGCGCTCGCGCAAGGGCGAGCGTTGAGCCCGCAGCGTCGCCATCGGGCTTGGAATGGGTGAGCAGCGTGGCGGTTTCTGCTGAGCGCATCCACTCCGCGAGTTCCTTCACGCTGGCGGTCGTGGTCCACTCGGCCTTGTCGAGCTCGGTCATGCTGCCTCCGTTCGCCTGCGGACGACGGCCCGCGCTTTGTCGATGTCTCGCTTGATCTGCTCGACGAGCGAACCGACGCTCGCGAACCGCACCTGATCGCGGATCCAGCCCACGAGTTTGAGCCGAAGGTCCCAGCCGTACTCGGGCAGGCCCTCGATCGGGGCCCAGGGCTCAGCAGTAGCGCCGATGAGGTGCGCCTCGACCCGGCGATCGATGCCCGCGACCGTGGGCCGGCTACCGATGTTGACCGCCGCGGGCCAATGCCGACCATCGGGCAGATCAGCCATCGCAGCGTAGACGCCGTCGGCGGGAAGCATGGTGCTGCACCGGGTGTTGGCGGTGGGCACACCCACCGTTCTGCCTCGCTGATCGCCCCGCTCAACGGTGCCCGCGAGTTCGTACGGCCTGCCGAGCACGGCCCACGCGTCGACGACTCGGCCTGCTTCGATCAAGTGCCGAGCGATGCTGCTCGATGCGGGGACGATCTGCTGATTACTCAGCGCCGCCGAAACCGGAGGGACGGATTCGACCTCGAACCCCAGGTCCTTGCCCATCTCTCGCAGCAACGCAACGTTGCCCGTCCGGCCTCTGCCGAAGTGAAAGTCCGGGCCCTCGACTATCGCGACGGGGTGGTGGTCGGCGGTGAGGTGCTCGATGAACGACCGAGCGCTCTGGCCGAGCAGTTCAGGCGTAGGTTCGAGCCGGCGAACTTCATCGGCGCCGCCTGCGAGCAGCAGCTCGCGCCGGCGGGCGAATGTAGTCAGGCGCGCCGGCGCGGCATCGGGCCTCAGCACCGAAGCGGGGTGCGGGTCGAAGCTCATGGCGACGACCCGGGCCGAGTGGGCATCTGCCCACCTGCGGGCAGCGGCGAGCAGAGCAGCATGGCCCGCGTGGACGCCGTCAAAGTTGCCGATGGTGATGACCGTTCGCTGGGGCATGGTGGCTCGGAGAGAGGCTAGCCCCCCGCCGCGTGCCGGGGCCTCGCAGAGCCTGGTTTTGCGGGCGCGTGCAAGAGGCCTTTGCGGCTATTCGGGCCGCCGGAGGGCCGTACCATTGGCCACGTCCGCAGCCGATCGCACCCGTCTGAGTGGGGTTCTTTCCATGGCATTGTTCACCAAATCCGGCAAGAAGCGAGAGCGCCGGGGCGACCCCATCGAACGTCCGGTGCCCGCGCTCAGCAGCGAGCACGAAGCGGCCGTGCTGCGGGTAGGCGGGGAGCTTCTGGCGGCCGCCCGCAAGCACAAGTCGGGGCTGCTGTCGGCGAAGTTCTACAAGGACAAGCTGATGGACTGGTCCATGAAGGACCATGACTTCAAGGTGCAGTTGTTTAGGTTTGTGGACACCTTCCCGGTGCTGCACACGCCCGAGCAGGTGCACGAACACCTGATGGACTACCTGACCCAGCCGGGCGTGAAGCTGCCCGCGGGCATGGACCTCGGGCTGAAGGCCGGCGGCGTAGCCAAGGGCATGATGACGCGCACCATCGCGGGGCAGATCGAGTCGATGGCCAAGACGTTCATCGCGGGCACCGACGCCGCGGGCGCGCTCAAGGGCCTGCGCTCGATGTGGGACGACGGGATCGCGTTCAGCGTGGACCTCTTGGGCGAGGCGTGCCTGTCGGATGAAGAAGCCGACGAGTACCAGGCCAAGTACCTCGACCTTGTCGAGAACCTGCCAGCATCCGTGGCGAACTGGCCGAGCCAAACCGACCTCGAGAGCGACCACCTCGGCGGCATCCCGCGCACGAATGTGTCCATCAAGATCTCGAGCCTGTCTGCGCGCGCGAATCCGATCGATCCCGAAGGCTCGATCCGCGACCTCATGCGGCGCATCGTCCCGATTCTTGAGATTGCGCGCGATCGCGGCGTGCTCATCAACTTCGACATGGAGCAGTTCGAGCTCAAGGACCTCACCATCGAGCTGTTCAAGCGCTGCTGCGAAAAGGTCGATTTCCAGGCGGGCATCGCGATTCAGTCGTATCTCAAGAGCGGCGAGAACGACGCGATCAACCTGTCCACTTGGGCGAAAGAGACAGGCCGAATCGTTACGGTTCGGCTCATCAAGGGCGCGTACTGGGATTACGAAACCATCCACGCCGAGGAAATGGGTTGGCCTTGTCCGGTGTGGAACGTCAAGTGGCAGACGGACGCGTGCTTTGAGCGCATGGCCCAGGTGTTTCTCGATGCCACGCCGCGCGCTGATGGCGCCCCCGATGCTTCCAAGCTCGGTCCGACCAAGCGGTCAGCGGGCCAGGGCGGCATCAAGCTGGCACTCGGCTCGCACAACGCGCGGTCGATCGCTTCGGCGCTGGCCGGCCTTGAAGCGCGGGGGCTGCCGAAGAACGCGATCGAACTGCAGATGCTCCACGGCATGGCCGACCAGCTCAAGCACGCTGCAGCGGACGACAAGCACGGGCTCGGGCTCCGCGTGCGCGAGTACGTGCCCGTGGGCGAGATGATCCCGGGCATGGCGTACCTCGTGCGGAGGCTCCTCGAGAACACCTCGAACGAGTCCTGGCTGCGGGCAGGCTTTCTGGATGATGCGAACGAAGCGGTGCTGCTCGCGCCTCCCGGACCCAAAATGCCATTTGCGCGCGAGGAGCCAGTGCGGGGCGATGCGGACCACCCCAGGGTGGACCCCCACCTCGTCAGCGGGGACGACTTGAAAGACGTCGCGCCCGAGCGGCACCAGCTCAGCCCCGCGCCCAAGGGCGTGGGCGACGGCAGGCCGTTCTTCAACGAGTCTTTCCGCGACTTCTCCAACCCGTCGCAGCGGGAAGCGTTCGCCAAGGCAGTCGAGGGCGCATCAGTGCAAGCGGTCACGATCAGAGACGACGATGGTGCCTACGAGAGCGCTGTCGCGGGCGCGCACGCGTTCTTCCCGAAGTGGCGCGACACGGACCCGCGTGAGCGTGCAGCGGTGCTGACCAAGGTCGCGGGCCTGATGCGCGCGCGCCGCGATGAACTCAGCGGCATTGTCATCAAGGAGTCCGGCAAGACCTGGGCCGAGGCCGACGCGGACGTGTGCGAAGCGATCGACTTCTGCGAGTACTACGCCCGGTGCGCCGTGCCGCTGTTCGAGCGAGAGCGCTTGGGTCGATTCCTGGGTGAACTGGACGAGACGTGGTACCAGCCTCGAGGCGTCGCGGCGGTCATCAGCCCTTGGAACTTCCCGCTGGCGATCTCGGTGGGCATGAGCGCTGCAGCCCTCGTCACGGGCAATCCGGTCGTGCTCAAGCCCGCTGAACAGACCTCGGCGATCGCGCTCGAGTACGCCAATCTGCTCAAGCAGGCGGGCAGCCCGGACGGCGCGTTCCACCTGCTCACCGCGACCGGCGAGGTCACGGGCGCGAAACTCGTGCGCGACCCGCGCGTCGCGCTCATCGCGTTTACGGGCTCCAAGGCGGTCGGGCTGGACATCATCAAAGCGGCGGCGACCGTAGAGGCTGAGCAGGGCTTTGTGAAGAAGGTCGTCTGCGAGATGGGCGGCAAGAACGCGGTGATCGTCGATACCTCGGCGGACCTCGATGAGGCCGTCAAGCATCTGCGGCACGCGGCGTTCGCGTTCCAGGGTCAGAAGTGCTCGGCGTGCAGCCGGATCATCGTCGTTGATCCCAAGGGCGCGAGCGGCGAGCACGCGCAGGCCTTCGTTCGTCGCTACACCAACGCCACGCGCTCGCTGGTTGTGGCCGATCAGACCAAGCCGGGCACCGATGTCGGCCCCGTGATCGACCAAGAAGCACAGGCCAAGATCATGGGCTTCATCGAACGCGGCAAGGCACGCGGCCTCGACTGCGTTCAACTCGACATCCCGGATGGCCTCGGAGCGCAGACCGGCCGGCACTATGTCCCGCCGACCGTGTTCACGAACGTGAGCGAGGACGACGAACTCGCGCGCGATGAGATCTTCGGCCCGGTCGTGGCGATCCTGTACGCCAAGGACTTCGGTGATGCGCTGCGGATCGCCAACGACTCGAACTACAAGCTCACCGGCGGTGCGTTCACCCGCATGCCGGCGCACATCGAACGCACCAAGCGCGAGTTCCGCGTGGGCAACCTGTACATCAACCGCTCGAACACGGGCGCTCTGGTCGCCCGCCACCCGTTCGGCGGGTTCGGCATGAGCGGCGTGGGCTCGAAGGCCGGCGGCAAGGACTACCTGTTGCAGTTCGTCGAGCCGAGAGCGTGCGCGGAGAACACCATGCGGCGGGGCTTTGCGCCAGAGCTGTGACCGGGCTTACGGGCAGGGCCCAACGAGCCCGAGCAGCGCGAGAAAGTCGCCGAAGCTCACCATGCCGTCTGCGTCCAGAATGCCGAAGTCGTCGGCGATGTCGCCGTCGCAGCCGGGCGTGCCGCCGGGGCACGGCCCGACCAAGCCGAGTAACGCGAGGAAGTCACCGAAGCTCACCATCCCGTCACCGCCCAGCGTGCCGAAGTCGTCCGCGATGTCGCCGGGGCAAAGGTTGGAAAGGTCGAACACGTACGCTAGCCCGGAGTTTTCGCCCGCGTTGTCGTCGCGATACGCCCCAACAAGGGCTGTGCTGCCATCAATCGCCACGGAGATCCCGAAGTTGTCGCCCTCCGCGGCATCTGACGCGGCGAGCTTGAAGAGCTGCTGGCCCGTGCTTGTGTCAAAAAGATACGCAGAGCCCCCGCCGTCGTCACCAGACACACCGATGATAGCTGTAGTGCCTGAAACGGACACGGAACTGCCAAACTCGTCACGAGCCTCGCCATCTGACGCAGTGAGCTTGAAGAGCTGCTGGCCTTTGGTCGCATCGAAAACGTAGGCAGAGCCTGAGGCGTTGCCCAGATCATCGTCCCACGATGCCCCGACGATGGCCGTGCTGCCGGATATGGCCACGGAGGAGCCAAACAGGTCATCCCATGTGGCATCGGATGCGGTGAGCTTGAACAACTGCTGGCCCGTCGTCACATCGAAGATATAAGCAGATCCCACAATATCGTTGCCAATAGCTCCGACGATGGCCGTGCTGCCGGATATGGCGACGGAGTAGCCGAACATGTTGAGCTCCGCGGCGTCTGACGCGGTGAGCTTGAAGAGTTGCTGGCCCGTCGTCGTGTCGAAAATGTAGGCAGAGCCGGTGCCGAGGCCCGCGTGACCGTCCCACCATGCCCCGACGATGGCGATGGTTCCGGAGGTGGCCACGGAAAAGCCAAACTGGTCACCCGAGGTGGCATCGGACGCGGTGATCTTGAAGAGCTGCTGGCCGGTCGTCGTATCGAACACGTACGCCGAGCCCTCGTTGGTGCCCGCGTGGTCGTCGAGCCGTGCCCCGACGATGGCTGTGGTTTGAGAGATGGCCACCGAGCAGCCAAAGAAGTCATCAGCCGCGGCATCGCCGGCGGTGAGCTTGAAGAGCTGCTGGCCGGTCGTCGTATCGAACACATACGCCGAGCCCTCATTGGTACTCGCAAGGTCGTCTCGCCATGCCCCGACAATGGAGATGTTGCCGAAAATGCTCACCGATACGCCAAACTCATCCCGCATATCTCCGTCGTTTGGTAGTAGCTTGATGTGTTCGGTCAGTTGTCCGCTGGCAGCGGTGGCCAAGCACAGAGCGATAGTCGTACAGACTTTCGTCATCGCGGGCTCCTCTGGGGCTTGGTTCTCCAGCTTACCCGAGGCGGCAGGCCCGGCTCAAGGGTTGTTTGGTCGCTTTGATGGGGCATCCGGGCTGCCTGTTGCCCCATGAGGCCCCCCGGATGGAGGAGTTGGTGCCCCTTTCGGAGCATCAGGGCCACCGGATAGAGCATCAGGCCAGCCGGATGGAACATCAGGTCCACCGGACAGAGCATCAGGCCAGCCAGATGGAACATCAGGTCCACCGGATGGAGCATCAGGCCAGCCCGATGGAGCATCGGGTCAGCCGACCACGGGCGTGGGTGGATTGGATTGACTTGTTCTGGGAGCGATCGGCAGGATTCGCCTAACCAACCGAGCGAGCGGGCCGATCTGTGTCAGCTTGCTTTGGTCATCTCGCGGGCGGCTTCTTTGGTGCCGGCGTTCATGAGCCGTTCGCCCTGCTCGGGGGTCATCGAGCCCTCGGCGATGTAGGCCGCGATCTCGCGCCGGCTGCGCTCGCGCTGCTTGTTCTTGTCCGCCCAGCCGATCAGGCCCAGGAATACAGCGACCAGCGCGATGCCCCCGAACACCATGTAGACAAAGTTCTCCATGAGAAAGCTGTAAGCGTTAGGTTCTTGCACGAGGTCTCTCCAGTCTGGTCGGATTGGTTCAGGGATCGGCCCGAGATAGTTGCAGCATGCCCGAATTCGGGCGGCCACGCAAGTATTGGGGACCTGGCATGCAGGATTTCATATCGCAGGAGGCCTTGCGAAGCCTGTGAAAAAAGAAAAGAGCCGCGTGCTCAGGCACTCGGCTCTGAAGGAGACTGGCTCGTAAAGCGCTGCTTTAGCCTTCGGCGGCAGCGGGCTCGGCTGCGGGCTTCTTCTTCTTGACGACCATGTTGCCCTCGTTGTCGATCTCCATCTCTTCGCGCTCGTCCTCGACCTTGCGGTCGGCGACCACGTAGACCTTGACAGCGGTTTCGAGATCTGAATCGAGCTTGACGGTGACATCGAACTCGCCGAGGTGCTTGATGCCGTGGGGCAGGCGGACCTCGCGGGGCTTGACCGCAAAGCCGAGCGTGTTGAGCGCACGGCTGAGGTCCTGCTGGGTGACCGAGCCGTAGAGGATGCCCTGGTCGTTGACGGCCCGCTCGAGGGTCATCTCAAGGTCGACCATGCGGGCCATAAGCGCCTCGCGCTTGCTGCGGAGGGCGGCCATGTCCTTCTCGGCTTGTGCGCGTTTGGTGGCGAGATCGGCGAGCTTGTCGTCGCTGGGTGTGGTCGCAAAGCCCATCGGCAGCAAGAAGTTGCGGGCGTAGCCGGTGCGAACGCGGACGACATCGCCCACGATACCCAGGTTGTCGACGTTTTCGGTGAGGAGAAGCTGAACGTGCTTGGAGGCCATGATTGGCACTTCCTTTCGCTGTCCTGGCCTGAGCGGATGGCTCAGACGAGTTGAGGAGCGGTGACCGGTTTGACAGATCGGCCGCCCCAACGATGAGGCCCGCTCACAGCGAGCGGGCTGAGATGTTAGGCCCGGACTCAGCCTGCAAGGCTGAGCCTCCAAGAAGCTTCGCGGCGGGCACTAGAACGGGATGTCGTCGTCGGGCGGCGGGGAGTCGTAGTCCTCACCCCCACCATTTCCACCACCCCCACCACCGGATCGACCGCCCGAGCCGTAGCCGCCGCCACCACCACCTCCGCCGCCATTGCCACCACCACCGCCACCGCTCTCGCGGCTATCGATGAACTGGAAGTTGTCGATGACGACCTTGAGCTTGGAGCGGTTGTTGCCCTCTTTGTCCTGCCACTGGTCGAGCTTGAGTCGGCCCTCGACGAAGACAGGCCGGCCCTTCTTGAGGTACTGGGCCATGGTCTCGGCGGTGCGGCCCCATGCCTCGCAGTCCACGAAGGTGGTCTCTTCGCGGTTCTGGCCGTCCTGGGTGCGGAATCGTCGGTTGACGGCCAGACCGATATTGGCCACGGCGTTGTTGCCGGTGGTGTGTCGGACCTCGGGGTCGCGGGTCAGGTTGCCCATCAAGAACACTTTGTTGAAGCTGCCAGCCATATCGTGGGCCTCCTGCGAAAAATGAAGCGAACGAACCCAGTCTAACCGCTGGCCGATGGCCACACTCAGAACCCGGCCCGGACCTCGGTTCAGGCCTCGGGAGCAGCCTCGGCGTTGGCTTCCTCAGCGGGAGCTTCGACCTTGGCTTCGGCATCGCCTTCGGGGGCTGCATCGGCGGTATCGGCTTCAGTGGCAGCCTCGGGCTCTTCCTTGCGGCCGAGGGTGACCGAGCCGTCACGGCTTGCGGCTTCTGCTGCACGCTCGGCGCGGAGCTTGGCCTCGACGGCGAGTTCCTCGCGGGCGTCGATGGCCTTCATTTGGTCTTCGGAGAGGTGGTCGGCGCGGATGAACATGTGCCGCATCACGCGCTCCGAGAGGTTGAGGTCGCGCTCGATGGCGGTGACCTCGGTGCCGTCGCAGGAGAAGTACGCGAGCAGGTACACGCCGCGACGCTGCTTGTCGATCTCGTAGGCGAGCCGGCGTTCGTCCCATTTCTTCATGGAGATCAGCTCACCGCCATGGCGGGTGAGGCAGTCTGTGATGTGCTGGATGACGCCGGCGAAGTCGACGGCCTCGCTCTGGCTGATGAGGAACATGGCCTCGTACGCGGTCTTGGTGGCGGTGGTCATGGGTCGTTTCTCCGGTCTGCGGCACGCGCGTTTCGCGGGCCTGTCTGTGTGTTCACTTTTGTATCTGTCAAGAAGTGTTGCTTACCCGGCGAGCCAGCCGGGATCGATGGTGTCAGAGGAACCGTCTTGCTTCGCCTGCTCGGGCTTTGGAGGTGCAGGCTTGGCTGGCTCAGCCTTGTTCGTCTGCTCAGAGATGCGGGTGTTGAAGGTGTTCATGGCCGCGTCGATGCCCTTGGCGTTCCATGCCTCGCACGCATCGGCGGCTTTGTTGATTGCTGCGTCGATCGCGAGCCGTTCGTCCTCGCGGAACCTGCCGAGCACGTAGCTCGATTTGTTCTCGCCCGGGTGGGGCGAGCCGACACCCACGCGGAGCCTTGGGTAGATGTCCGAGCCGATGCGGGCTCGGATGTCCTTGAGCCCGTTGTGCCCGTTCTCCCCGCCGCTGGCGCGCAGGCGGAGTTCGCCCACGGCCAGCGCCGTCTCATCGACGACCACCAGCATGTCCATCGCGGGATCGAGCTTGAAGAAGCCCACGGCTTCTGACACACTGAGCCCGGAACGATTCATGAAGGTCGTGGGCTTGATGAGCAGCGCCCGGTGGCCGGCAACCTGGCAGTCCAGCGTGTCGGCGTGAAACCGTGCGCGCACTCGCTCGGAGCCGGCATGGCGCCGGGCGAGGCGATCGATGACCATCCACCCGGCGTTGTGCCGAGTGTTCTGGTAGTCGCTGCCCGGGTTGCCAAGTCCGACGATGAGCTTCATGCGGTTCAGGTCCTGCTAAGAGATCGAACGGTTCAGAACGATCAGTCCTTGTCTTCGTCGTCGCCCTTGCGCTCGGTGAGCACCTCGGGCGCAGCGGCGGCTTCGGCGGTCGAAGCCTCGTCCGGCTCTTCCTCGGCGACGGTTGTGATCTGCGCGATGATCGAGTCAGGGTCGGTCATCAGCTTCATCGTGGAGACGGGGAGCTGGACATCGCTCGCGTGGAGGGACTCACCGACGTCGAGGTCGGTGATGTCTACATCGATGTGGTCGACGATGTTCGAGACCTGCACGTCGAGTTCGACCTCGGTCATTGACTTGATGAACACCGAGCCGGCGCGCTTGAGGCCCTTGGCCTCGCCCACGAAGTTGAGGTGGACGCGGGTGTGGACGCGCTCGGTGAGATCGACTCGCGCGAAGTCGGCGTGGATGATGTTGTCGCCGAGGTAGCCGAACTGGAGTTCTTTCAGCAGCACGGTTTCGGGCTTGGCGTCGCCAAGTTTGATCTGGAAAACCTTCTCGCCAAGGGCGATGTGCTTGAGGGTGTCGATCTCGTTGAGGGAGATGGCGACGGGGTCGATCTTGTGCCCGTAGATCACACCGGGCAGCTGGCCCTGCTCACGGGATCGGCGTGCGTAGCGCGACCCCAGGCGGTCGCGCTTGGTCGCTTCGAGGATCGGGGATTCTTTATTCATGGGTCTGCTCCTTGGTCTGTGACGGGCGGCTGAATGGCCCGAGGGTGGTGTGCGATACTGGTACTTCGCGGCTAGCGCTTAGGGCCAGCGTTGATCTTGAACATGGCGCTGACAGATTCGTTGCAGTGGATGCGTTTCATGGCCTCGCCGAGCACGGGGCCGATATCAAGCTGCACCACCCTGTCGCGGATGGGCGCGATGTCGGCGGGCAGCGGGACGGTGTTGGTCACGACGATCTTGCTGATGGGGCTGTCCTTGATGCGTTTGACGGCCTCGCCGCTGAACAAACCGTGGGTCGCGGCGGCGATCACGCCCGTCGCGCCCTGCTCCATCACAAACTTGGCGGCCTGACAGATCGTCCCCGCGGTCGAGATCATGTCGTCGACCATCAGCACCTGCTTGCCCTTGACCGATCCGATAAGGTGACCCGTCGTAACTTCTGAGCCGCTCACGCGCCGCTTGTTGATGAACGCAAGATCACCCGACAAGAAATTCGCAAAGCCCTCAGCGACCTTGACGTTGCCCACGTCGGGGCTCACGAGGCACAGATCGCCCAGTTCTTCGCGCATGCCCTTGAAGTGGTCCACGAGCACCGGCGTCGCCGACAGGTGGTCCATCGGAAGATCGAAGAAGCCCTGAATCTGAGCGGCGTGAAGGTCGATCGCGAGCACACGGTGCGCGCCCGCTGCAGCGATGAGGTTGGCGACCAGTTTGGCGGTGATGGGCACCCGGCCCTGGTCCTTACGGTCCTGGCGTGCGTAGCCGAAGTAGGGCGTGACGATGGTCACGCGGCTGGCGCTGGCGCGGAGCAGGCAGTCGCAGAACACGAGCAGCTCGGTGAGGTTGTCGTTGACGGGCTTGCAGGTGGAGATGACGACAAAGCAATCCTTGCCTCGCACGTCTTCATCGATGCGCACGAGCACTTCACCGTCGGGAAAGACCATCGTCCGGGCTTCGCCGAGTTCGTGGCCGATCGCGTTGCACGCGGACTGGGCCAGATCGCGGGTGTTCCGGCCCGAAAAAATACGCAGGCCGTTGGTCGCTTGCGGGGCCTTCATGATCCGGCCTCCGCTGTTGACCGCGAGCGGTAAATCTTGTCGACGACCGCCAGATGCTCGGGGGTGTTGATACTAAGTACGTCCTCGGGCGGGACCGCATCGAGAACTTCCACTTTGCCCCCGTCGGCGATCATCATCGCGGGAACGTCCGTTATGTAGTACTCGCCCGAGACGGCGTCCTTGCCGAGTTTATCGAGGGAATCGAACAGCGGGCCGTGTGCGAAGCAGTAGTAGCTCGGGTTGATCTCGCGGATCTTGAGTTGCTCGGGCGAAGCGTTCTTCTGCTCGACGATCGCGGCGAACCTGCCGTCGAGGCCGCGAACCACCCGTCCGTAGCCGGCAGGGTCATCGACCACGCTCGTAGCGAGCGTCGCGCTGGCTCCGGTCGAGGCATGGCGATGGAGTACGGCATTCAAGGTCGAGGCGCGGATCAGCGGGCCGTCGCCCGCGAGCACGAACACCGGGGCTGTGACGCCAACGCCTTCGAGCGCCTCTCGCGCGCACAGCACGGCGTGGCCCGTTCCGAGCTGCTCGGCTTGCAGCGCGAAGCGAACCGTCTCGTAGCCGGCTAGTGCCGATTCGACGTGCTCTCGGCCGTGGCCCACTACGACGACAATGCGCTCGCAGCCGGCCTCGATGCAGGCGTCGACGACGGCGCAGACCATCGCCCGGCCCCCCACATGGTGGGCGACCTTGGGCAGGTCCGACTTCATGCGCGTGCCCTTGCCGGCGGCCATGATGACGGCAGCGGGGGCTTGGCTAGAGGGCGTGCTCGTCATGGCGTGTGCATGGGCCCACGCTGCAATTCAGCTACGCGACGATCAAACATTACCCCGCCTGGATTCGAACCAGGACAAGCAGTACCAAAAACTGCGGTGCTACCATTACACTACGGGGCAATCAAGAATCCAGTGCGATCATGTTGCGGATCGCGATCGTCGCGAGGATAACACCAAAGGCTGTGCGTTGAGCGCACCAGCCGTGATGAATCCATTTGCTTGCAGCGTTCGCCGCGCCTCCTGCTCTTGCGCGATGCTCAAAGACGAGCCCGCTAGGACTACGAACCACTCAGCGCGGTTCGCTGCCCTCAAGAGCAACGCCCGCGGCACAGTCGCCCAACCGAACACCAACGCCGGAGCGCGGTCCCGGTAGGGCTTGGAGCTTGGACCCGGCCTGGCCGCTCGAACGGTGCGCTCCTTGTGGGAACACGCCGCCGGATGGGCCGGACCCATGACCGCGCCTCGGCTTTGGCTCGCAGGTGCGAGCCGGGCCTTGTCACGATCGGCTCCGCTATCAGGTGATGCTAGGCCCGCCGATGGCTGGCTACCGGCGAGCCTTGCACGATCAATCGTCCTTCTTGACGGCTTTGGCCTTGCCCAGCTTGAGGCTCTTTCGGCCAGGCAGGGGCCTCGAAGCCGACTCGACGGGGGCGGCCTCGGCCCGTTCCAGATCCTCGGCGGCATCGGGATCGCTCAAGAGAGCGGCCCGCGAGATCACGTCGTAGCAAGTCGCCAGAAGCCCAACGAAGG
Organism: Phycisphaerales bacterium; assembly: GCA_029260395.1. Lineage (GTDB taxonomy): Bacteria > Planctomycetota > Phycisphaerae > Phycisphaerales > UBA1924 > OFTM382. The sequence continues at coordinate 349,846 of JAJDDJ010000001.1, forward strand.
GAAACTTGCTGGCCTCGAAGGGACTCGGCCCGAGCCGGCGCAGGAGCGGGTGGCTCACCTCGGGCGGGGCGATAGGGGCATCGACCTCATCAAGCTCATCGCCCGCGTTCCAGAACTGGGCCAGGTCCGAATCCAGCGGGCGGGCTTCGGCGCCGAGGTGCGGGGTGTAGACCGCTGCGGCCTGGCCGACCATCGAGCCGCTGGTGGCTTGGCGGTGCTGACGCAGACGCTCGATCAGGTCATCGCCCGGCATGCCACGCAGCGTGAAGATCAGGAACGGCTCCGTCGCCAACTGGTCCGCGATGAGCAGGCCCAGACAGACTGTGTGCTTGCACCAAGGCGTGTCGTGCCCGCAGGTGCAGCTCGCGCGCAGTTGGTCCAGCTCGGTCGGGAACAGGTGCAGGCCGAATGGCGCGAACAGGTCTTCGACGTTCTGGGGCAGCTCGCCGCTCAGCATCTTGGCGGTGTAGATCGACTGGTCGGCCATCGCCTCGACTACGGCGGTCCACTGATCGGCAGTGAAGGCATCAAGCCCGATCGAAGTGGTGTAACTCGCACGACGCCGGCCCTGCACCGGGCCCTCGAACACGCCCGAAGCGATATCGAGCCGTCGGGTCTGGCCGATCTTGGCGTACTCCTTGGCCTCGGTCATCACCGGTCCGCTCGCGCCCTGTTCGAGCAGCCTCAGCCATCGCTGGGTAGCCCAGTGCTGGGGCAGCTCACCGCTGCGGTCGGCAAGCTTGACGCCGTAGCGCACCTTGCGGGGGTGCATGGTCATCTCGTCGCGTTTGCGATCGGGGTACGGCTGGGCTCGGTCGCGGCGCTCGCGGCTCTCGACCGAGGGCGGCGCCGGGGCGCTGGCCACGCGCGAAGGCATCACGGGCGGCTTGGGCGATGACGACACCGCCGGCTTGCTCGCGGGCGGTTTGCTCACGAGTTGCTCGCTCGCCTTAGCGGCAGGCTTCTTGGTCGTCTTGCTGGTTGGCTTGTCGGGCTTGGGCACTCGGTACGAACTCGCCTTTCAGTCGGTTGGCACAGGCCCAAACGGGCACGGGGCCGAGTCTGGACGCTACGCATCATCCGCGACGGCGTCCTGCCGAAGCGTGAGAATCCGCTTGAGATCATCGCTGGAGAGATCGGTGAGCCAGCGTTCGCCCGAGCCAACAATCGACTCGGCTAGCTCGGTTTTCTGCTCGATCATCTCGTCGATGCGTTCTTCAAGCGTGCCACGCACGACGAATTTGTGCACGTGGACGGTCCGCGTCTGGCCGATTCTAAACGCCCGGTCGGTGGCTTGGTTCTCGACGGCGGGGTTCCACCAGCGGTCGAAGTGGAATACGTGGTTGGCGGCGGTGAGGTTGAGGCCCACGCCGCCGGCCTTGAGGCTGAGGAGCATGATTGGGATTCGGCTGGTCTCGGCCTGGAACTGGTCGATCATGGCGACGCGCTGCTTCTGCGTGGTGCCGCCGTGGAGGAACAGGACTTCCTTGCCAAGCTCGTGGCGGAGCATCACACTGAGGATCTGGCCCATCTGGCGGAACTGCGTGAAGATCAGCGCGCGATCGCCCGCGGCGATGACCTCGTCGAGCATCTCAAGCAAGCGGACACACTTGCCCGAGCGCGACGGATCGGGCGGCGTGCCGGTGACGCCGTCGCGGAGCGCCTGAGCGGGGTGGTTGCAGATCTGCTTGAGCCGAATGAGCGCGCTCAGCACCATGCCCCGGCGGTGCATGCCCTGCGTCTGCTCGACCTCCGCGAGCACACGCTTGACCGTGTTCTCGTAGAGCTCGGCCTGCTCGCGGGTGAGGTGGCTGTACTCGCGGGTCTCGATCTTCTCGGGCAGGTCGGCGATGATCGTCGGGTCGGTCTTGACGCGGCGCAGCACGAACGGCCCGATGAGTGAACGAAGCTGCTCGCCGCGCGGCTTGTCGCGGTAACGCTCGATGGGCACCGAGAACCGCCGCTGAAAGTTTCCCGCGGTCCCCAGGTAGCCCGGGTTAAGAAAGTCCATGATCGACCACAGCTCGCTGAGACGGTTCTCGACGGGGGTACCCGTCAGCGCGATGCGCCGCTCTGCGACGAGTGAACGCACCGCCTGCGACTGCTTGGCCTGTGGATTCTTGATGAACTGCGCTTCATCGAGCACGATTCTCCGCCACTTGACGCGCTCGATCGTGTCCTTGTCACGGTTGGCCAGCGCGTAGGTCGTGACGACCACGTCCGAGGCTTCACACTGAGCGACTAGGGCGTCGCCGCCGAGGCGTTCGGGGCCGTGGTGCACGACGACCTTGAGCGACGGACAGAACCGCTCGGCTTCTCGCAGCCAGTTGCCGACGACCGACATCGGCACGACCAGCAGCGTCGGGAGCACCAGCTCGTGCTCCGCGTCGACCGGTTCAAGTACCTGGTTATCGGGCACTTCGTCTGCGTGCTCGGCGGTCTGCTTGGCGATGGCTCGCTCGTAGGCGAGCAGCGCGAGCAGCTGCACGGTCTTGCCAAGACCCATGTCGTCGGCGAGGCACGCCCCGAAGCCGAAGCGTTCGAGGAACGCGAGCCACGAGACGCCCCGCAACTGGTAGGGGCGAAGCGTGCCGTGGAAGGTCGCGGGCAGCTCGACATCCGGGAGCTTCTGGCCCATGCCCGATTGTTCGAGCAGCGCCGACAGCCAGCCCCCGATCTCGAGGCCCAGCACCGGCACGCCTGTCTTGCGGGTGTCGGTGGCGTACGCCAGGCGCATCGCCTCGCCGAAGGCCATCTGCCCGCCCGGGTTCTCACGGATGAATTCGAGCGCCGCGTTGACGTCTTCAGGACGGATCTCGACCCACTTGCCGCCGAACAAAACCAGCGGCGTGTTGCGGTTGGCGAGCTGCTCGAACTCGTGCAGCGAGAGGGTCTTGTCCCCCACCGCGATCTCCCAGTGGTAGTTGACGAGCGTGCCCAGGCCGAGTTTGGCGCTGCTCGCGCCGTCGCCGGTGCCGCCCATCTCGTCCTCGCCCGGCGGGCCAGAGTCGATGCGTAGACGGGTACCCAGCCGCATCGCGGACGACTCCCACCACTCGGGCACCTGCACGCTCACACCCTGCTCCTCGAGCAGCGGGCGGTGCTCGCGCAGAAACTCGTACGCCTTGAGCGTTGGCATAAACAGCATCGAGGGCTCGGCCTCGGCCAGCGCTTCCTCGAACGCGGGGCAGATTCGGCTCGCTCGGCCAAGCTCGGCAAGCAGCAATTCGTGCGGGTTGTCGAGGCGTTTGCCCTCGATGGTCGTGCCCTCGGCGGGCAGCAGCCACAGGTCCCCGGCCTCGATGCTGATCTTCGGGTCTTCCGCCGATCGCAGCTGGAACCGCAGCAGCCAGTTCATCTCGTTCTCGGTCGGGTCGTCCGCGTCGCCGCCAAGGCCGATATCGATCGGTTCCTCGACGCGCACGCCCAGCCGCCACGCGGATGTCTGCCCGCGAAGGTCGAGCGCACCGATCCAGCCGCGCACGGACTTGATCATCTCGCTCTGGAGCATGGTTGTGGCGCTGAGCGAGCTCTCTTCCCCGAGCAGCCCGCCAAGCCAGAGCAGGTGCGGATCGTCGGCGCCCGCGCGGTCCTTGCCCGCTTCGAGCGCTTCCATCATGGACTCGGCGCGAAGCACGCTGCGAGCGGTCGAATCGATGATCGAACCGAGGAACGCCTCGACCACAGCCATCGCGTCTTGCTCGGACTCCCTGGCCGAGGCCCTCGCAGAGGCGGGCAGCGATCGAGCGAGTTTGAGCACGCGCTCGGCCTGCTGCTCGTCGCTGAGCCAGGGCCGCCAGCCGGCGCTCATCGCTCCGCCCGGCTCGTGCATGATCATCGGCACAAACCGCTGCTGAGCGAGCAGGTGCCTCGCGACGCGCGACACCACGGCAAACCCACGAACCGATGAACCTACCAGAACATGGGCCGCGGTCGCCACGCCGCCAGCTGCGTGGTCGTCGGCGCTGTCGTCGTGCTCGGCTTCATCAAGCAGACGCTCGAGCAGCGCGCTGATGTCCTCGGCCCGAGGCGAAACGCTCAGCACCGAGTAGCGTTCAAGAAACGGCGGCTCGTTGCCCGCATCGGGGTCGGCGGCTCGGCCCGCAGCGTGTGCCAGCTCGGGGCTCGGCAGCGGCCTGCTATCGCGCGAGGGCAGCAGCACCTCGATGGGCTTGGCGCTGCCAAGCTCTATCCCAAGATAACCCAGCGCCGAAGCGGGATCGCGCGCAAACGGGTGCTCATCGTCTTGGCTCGCGGCCTCGTCATCGACGAACCGCGTAAACGACTCGACCCACAGCCGGAGCCGGCCCTCCACCCAGGTCGCATGCACCGCGTCCATCCGCACCTCGCTCCCAACTTGGCCGCCGGGTCTCGTCTCAAACCTGCTCAATAAGGGCGCAGGGACTCGAACCCTGGACCCGCGGATTAAAAGTCCGCTGCTCTGCCAACTGAGCTACGCCCTCGCTGCCCGATCGCCAAACGAACGGGACCAACACCATACGCGCTGCGCCGCCCGAGGGCACGCATCCAGCACGCAGAAACCACCGAACTCGCCGCTCCAGCCCACTGGGATCGTTCTCCACCGCGCCCCGTTAGCCCGCGTTACACTCCCGCTCATCAAGGAGACCCCACGTGCCCGATTCTCGATCGCTCGCCCTTCGCCCATCCCGCCACCCTCGGTCCCTCTGGATTGCTGGGCTGGCCATCGCCGCGGTTTCGACGGGGGCTTACGCGCAGGACCGGGCCGCCAACGTTGAAGAAGCCGTCGATTTCAAGAATCAAGCACCTGACGACCGCGTGAGCTTCTCCCTCCACGGCGGGGCCACCTTCGACCTCTCAAGCGATCTCGACACCGGCGATGTCTCGGTCAACCGAGTCAACACCGGCATCGACATCGCCTTCTCGCTGCCCGAGGACGCCAAGTTCATCCTGTCAGCCAACTCCGAGTACTCGTGGTACGACTTCGACGGCGCGACCGGGCTCATCGCTGGCACGGGCGACCCCCTCGATCAGGCCACTAGCTTCGGCTTCGGCGGCCAACTCTTTGTGCCGATGGGCGAACGCTGGACCGCCTTTGGCGGCGCGAGCGTGAACTGGTCCTACGAGGAAGATGCCGATGTGGGCGAGGGGTTCACCGTCAGCGGATACGGCGGAGCCAGCTACGACTTCAACAACGGGTTCAAGCTCGGTCTGGCCATCGCGGGCGGCTCGCGGCTCGAAGACGATGCCCGCATCTTCGCCTTCCCCACCATCGACTGGCAGATCAACGAGAAGTGGCGCCTCAACAACACCGGTCCCCGCCTGCGCCTGGGCTACAAGCACTCCGACCCGCTCACGCTCTTTGTCGAGGGCGGCTGGGAATCACGCGAGTACCGCCTGAGCGATTCGAGCCTCGCGCCCGACGGCGTGCTCCGCGACGACCGCGTCGCCATCGAGGCCGGAGCGCAGTGGGCCCCCCACGAGCAGTTCATCATCACCGGCTCGGTCGGCGTGGTCGCGTACAACGAGTACGAGGTGCTCAACTCCGTGGGCGACGAGATCAGCGAAGAAGACGCCGACGCGGCCCTGCGGCTTCGCCTGGGTGCGACGTTCAGGTTCTAAGAACCGAGCGTTGCCTGCTTCTTCCGGCTAGGTAAAGCCCGCACGTCGCTGCGAACGCGACCCGTCCGAGGGCTTGCGCTCTCGGCTCGCAGGAGGGTGCTCTACCCTCTGTTCCCCTTCTCATTCTTCTTTGAGCTCTCCGTGCCCGCTGTCCCTCGGTGGTGAAACTGATTTCTCTTCCACCGAGTCCGCACCCGTGCCTTTGCGTGCGCTTCGGGCTTGTTTCGAGGCTCCGCACCGCGGTGCTTACCCCACGCCCGCCATCTCGCGAAGCAGTTTGTCAAGCGCAGCGGGCACGGGCATCACGCTCAGCCGTGACTGACGGATGAGCCCCAGTTCATCGAACCGGCCGTCGGCCTTGAGGGCCTTGAGCGTGATCGGTTCCTCAAGCTCGGCCACCGGCGCGATGTCGACCAGCACGCCCTTGGGGTCGCCCTTGGCTGTGGTCCCCGGCTGATCGGGGTCCGGGTACGGCCCCTTGACGACTTTGGCGATGCCGACGATGGCCTTGTCGGTCTGGCTGTGGTAGATCCAGGCGGTGTCGCCCTTTTTCATCGCGCGCATGTTCTGTTGAGCGGTCGCGTTTCGCACGCCGTCCCAGTGCGTGCGCTTGTCGGCCGCGAGGTCGGCGTAGCTGTACACAGCGGGCTCTGATTTGAGGATGTAACTGGCCATGCCATCACGATAGCGTGCGCGCATAAGTGGTACGCGCACAACAAGGCCCCGCTCAGAGATGAACGGGGCCTTGCAGAGTTTGGTCGCTTAGCGATCGGGCTTAGCCGTTGCCGCTGGGCTTGTCGTTGGTGACGAGCTGCTGGGCGGGGGCGTCGGTCTTCTCGGAGCAGTCGGATTTCTCAGAGCAATCCGAGGCCTTCTTGTCGCTGCACGCGCCCTCGGTGGGGTTGGCAACGAGCTGAGCCGCGGCGGCTTCACCTTCGCAGGGAGCCTTGTCGGCGCACTCGGTCTTGGCTTCGCTGCACGCGCCTTCCGTGGTGTTGGCGACGAGCTGAGCGGCGGCGGCTTCGCCTTCGCAGTCGGTCTTGGTCTCGCACTCGGCCTTGGACTCGCAGCAGGCATCGCCGTCGCTGCATGCCTCGGCCTTGTCGGCGACGAGAGCGGTGGTCAGGTCACAGCAGCTGTCGGTGGTCTCACCGGTAGTCGTCGAAACCAGCGCGGTCGTCGCGGTGGTGTCGGACTCGCACGTGGTGCCGAGCGGGCAGCCGGTGCTCATCAGGTTGAAGCCAGCAAAGCCAGCGGCGCCGAGGACGGCCACGGATGAAACAAGCTTGCCGATGCTGATTGCGGTGAGGCTCATAGTCGATCACTCCTTTGGGATGGTCCTGGCCGGGCTATTGCCGGCCTGTTGGTTCGATTCCACGCTCACGAAACTTGTGGCCCATTGGGTAGACACCCGATGGCCGATGATCTGGCGACAGACGCAGCCCACGGGCGTGGGATGCACCCGACATTCTACCGGTTTATGGCTGCGAGTGTTCCAGTAAGTCACTATCGGCCTCAGAATCCAAGGAGTTCACCTAGAGACCGGCTCCTTTCTCGGACGGGGTTCAGATGCCCGCATCGCCGGTCGATAGTGCCTGCGTGCGGGCCTGCGCAGCGGCTGGCCGAACGCGCCATCGGCGATTCCGCTGCACCACTGGCCTTGCGCAGGGCATCCGCCCGAACACAATCCGATCGAACTCAGGGAGAGTGCGTACCGTGAACCCGCAGCCAGGCCAAGATCCAACGCCCCCTGCGAGCTCAAGCGCCGAGCAGGACGTGACGCGGATCATCGCCGACGTTGAGAACCAGCTGCTCAGGCTCAAAGAAGCCGACGCCCAGCGGAAGGTCCTCGCAGCCGAACTTGAGAAGCGGGAACTGGAACTGGTCAGCCGACAGGCGCAGCTCGCCGAGGCCGAGTCGGCCTTGCAAGCCGAACGGGAGACCGCCAGCGAGCTTCAGCACCAGAGCCAGGCGGCGCGCGAAGAGCTTGAGCAACGCAAGCACGAACTCGCCGCGACCGAGCTGAGGCTTACCGAGGCGACCGAAGCCCTGAAGGCCGAGCGCGATCGCGCCGACCAGCTCGAGCAGCAGAGGCAAGCCCTCCAGAACCAGAGCGGCGAGAGCCAGAGCCAGGTAGGCGAGCTGCGAGCCGAGCTTGAATCGCACCGCGAGCGGGCCGAGTCGCTCACCTCCGAAACGCAGAAGCTCCGCCAGCAACTTGAGAGCCAGCGTTCCGAGCTGAGCGCATCGGTTCAACAGACCACCGAGCAGCGAGACCGGGCGATACGCGAACTGACCGAGGCGAGCGACAAAGCCGAGCGGTTCTCGGCGGAGCGGGACGTGGCGGTCCGCAATCTCGCCGAGGTGCAGACCAAGGCCGATCGGCTCGCGGGCGAGCTGAGGGCAGCGCAGAGCGATCAGGGCGCGGACGTGAGGGAGCTTTCGGCGCGAGTCGAACAGGCCGCCCAGGAACGCGACCGAGCCCGCGTTGAGCTTGAGCTGCTGGGTGAACGGCTTGATGAGCTGACCACCGAACGCGATGAGCTGCGCAAGCAGTTGCGTGACCAAACCAACGGCCGAAAGGCTCGCTCCGCTGCCGGCACACCGATGGCGCCGGTGCGTGTCGAGTCGCGGATGCGGCGACTCCGAGGCATGCGCGACGCGATCGGCGCACGCGCACGCAAGATCCGCAGAGCAGGCGAGGCATTGCAACAGCGGGTCGAGCAGTGCGATCTGCTTCTGGCGCAGCGCCGCGAGTTGGCAGCGGCCAAGCGCGCGATCGACGTGCTGCACCAACGGCTTGAAATCTCCAAGGCCAAGGCCTCGAGCATCGTGCAACTCACCGCGTGGGTGGTGACGCTCACCATCTTGGCCGGGCTCTCGTGGCTGATCGCAGGCAGGCTCGCGCCGGCCAACTTCGCAGCCACCGCTGTGCTCGCATCCGAAAAGATCGGATCAACCGAGGGCGATCAAACCGCTTGGACCGAGTTCCACATCCAGCTGCTCGAATCCCCCCGGCTCATCGAGCGGGTCGCCGCCCGGCTGCAACGCCGGGGCATGATCGAAGACGCGAGCATCGATGCGGTGCGAGAGGTGCTCGACACACGGCTCGTACACCGCGAACCCGCGCCGGGACGGCTTGAGATCGAGATCGTCAGCCAGGGCAAGGGCCGGGCCGAGCGGTGGATGGAGACCTATGTCACCGCGCTCGTCGCCGAGGCCAACGAGTCAAGGCCGCGCAGGCGCGACGGGCTTTCGACAGTTCTTCAGCAGCCAGCAACTGTCGACAGCGAACCAGTCTCCGACCCGAGGCCCAAGTACGCGGGCATCGGCCTCGCGGGGGCAGCGTCCTTCGCTGCGATCCTTTGGTTCGGTATCTGGCGCGCGATGGCACGCGTCCGCAAGAAGTACGAGGCATCCAACCGGCTCGATGAAATCCTCAACGAGGCCCGCTGGGTCGACCCGGTGCCTGATGTGGCTCGCCGCCCAGCGCGCGGCTAACACGAAGGTGGTCAGCGCGAAGAAAGCGCTGGCCATGTGCCAGCTTGATCAGATCCATTAATCGAACACGATCGCCCGCAACCGGGCTGAGGGCTCAGGCCCGGGGCTTGGTGCCGGACGTGATGAGTATGACCTCATCCTCGCCCGAATCATTGCTGCCAACGATGCCTAGCACCGGGTTCTCGATGGTCATGTCGAGCTGCACTTCGCGGTTGACGAGTTGGCCCGCGAACTCGAAGCGGAGCACGTCTTGGATGGGCGTGCCGTTCTCATCGAGCACCGCGAGGCGGTAGGTCGTGCCGGGCTTGGTCGCGGGCAGGCTGACCGCGAAGAACCGTGCTGAGCTCCACTGCGGGTTGACCCAGACCGCGGCCTCGGCCTTGACCGGCCGCTCGGGTCCGGCGACCTGTCGCAGGAAATGACGCTGGGTATCGGGGTCGACGAGCGCATCGACTACGAACTGCCTGCCGAACTCGGACGCGAGCGATTCAAACAGCGCATCGTCGGCCTGGGCCTGGGCGAGCGAGTCGTACTCGGCGCGCAGCTGGAACGTGCTCCAGCCGAACACCACTGAAGCTGCTGCGAATCCGAGCGCCGCAGCACGCCACACCGCAACCGACTTCAGTCGGCGGCGGGCCACGCGGATATCCATGGGGCTCTCCGCGTCGTGCGCGACAGCCTGCGCCGACAGCTGGCGGGCTCCGCCCAGCCGGGCGGCCCTGACAGCTTCGAGCACTCGGAAACGCAGCGCCTCGGTGGGCTCCTCCGAGACCGACTGGGACACATCCGCAAGCTCGGTGCGCATGATGCGGTCCTGCTCGGCTCGAACCTGCGCGCGAACGCCCGTTGATGCCGAGGCAAGGTCACGCTCGAAGTCGAGGCACTCCTGCTCTTCGAGGAGGCCGAACGCATCGAGCAACGCGAGTTCAAGAAGTTCACGTGTAGTCATCATCAGCTCAGGCCCTCACCCATTCGCTCTCGTAGCCGGACCAAGGCCCGGCTCAGTGCGGATTTGACCGTGCCGAGTGGAACTCCAAGTTCCTCGCCGACCTGCCGAAGGGTCTGACCCCCGAGATAGGTCCGCGTTACAACGGTTCGCTGCAATTCGGGCAGCGAGTCGATCCGCTTGAGGAGGGCATCGTACCGCTCCCTGTCTTCCATACGGGCCCCGATGGGGGCGGATGCATCGGCGTCGGCCTGCCCTGCTGATTCATTGAGAGTGGTGCTCTTTATTCGGGCCCTCTTGCGACGGAGGCGGTCTACGAGGTGCCTGCGGGCGATGAGCATCACCCATGTGACCAATGCCGCACGAGATGGGTCAAACCTGTCGGCGGTTTTCCAGAGCCTAACAAAGACCTCTTGAACTGCGTCCTCGGCCTCCGCCCGCGTCGGCATGGTCTGGACCGCCATGCGGAAAACCAGCGATCCAAAGCGGTCGTAGAGTTCGCTGACGGCGGCCTCATCGCCCCCAGCGATGCGCTGCATCAACGCAAGGTCCGCGTTCTCCTCCCCCGGCTGGGTCATGCGGACACGGTATCGCCCGCGACTCACCCGTGCGAGCGTAAACCGATGGCGATCACAGCCAGTTCGATCTTGGGACAAGAGCCCGAGCGACGCTAAGGAACTGTTCGGTATATAATTGGGTTACAGAACAAAACTGTGTCCGAATCTGTACGAATCCCGGATTGTGGTCCGGCCGATGGCCCGTTACAGTGTTCCTTGTCGCAGGTACAGGAGGACACGATCGTTGTGTCTTCGGGATGGGAGTTCTGATCGTGGTGCATACTGGCGCTAAAGCCATCGGGCAGATACCCCAGCGGGGTAGAGCGTTCACGCTCACCGACGTTCTGGTGTCGCTCGGCGTCATGGCGCTGATGATCGGAATCTTGCTTCCCGCGATGGGCTCGGTGCGCTCCGCTGCTGAGCAAGTTGTGTGTGGCTCCAATCTCCGTCAGATCGGCATGGGCGTGGTTATTTATGCGGACTCCAACCGCGACCAACTCCCACCGAGCATTATGGCGGGCTCCATCGATCTCGCTGACGTGCTTCCCCCCCAAAACTCCACCGCGCTCCACATGAGCATGGGCAATTCGATCGCTCTTCGATTTGATATCGGTGTCGGTGACAACGGCTGGTGGGACGGGCTTGGAGCTCTCTACGACTCTGGCGTACTCGAAACCCCAGAACTGTTCTATTGCCCATCGCACGACGGCCCCCATACCTATCGCGACAACGCCGAGGCCTGGAAGTCAGAGCACAACCTCATCGTCGGCAACTACCAGTACCGAGGGGCTTCTGCCGAGGGCGTGACCAAGTTCAGTCTCGTCCAGCCTAGCCGAACGGCACTCATCTCGGACAGCTTTCGCTCTCGCGGCGAACTCAACCACGAGAACGGGTTCTACCTGCTGCGCGCAGACCTCTCTATCAACTGGCTCAGCGATTCTGCTCGCCTACTGGCCAGGTCGGTTCCGGACCAACTGGACCCGATCAGCGAGTCGACCATCGGCGATATCTTGGCCTCGTCGCACGTGGATGAATCGTTCTACAGCGACTATTGGGAAACGCTCCAGACGTGGGACGACTCCAACCGGTTCAACAAACCCCGCGGCAACCCCGAGCCCGGCGGCAACGCCAAGCCGTGATGCGTCCGGTTCACTTCCGCAATCATCCCTAGCTGGCTACGCTGGGGGCATGACCAACCGAACCTCAACGCTCTGGACCGCCCTGCTCGCGCTGGGCTCGATCTGTGCTGCCTCATCTGCCCAACTCACACCCGACCGCCTCTATGTGGGGGTTGACCGCGTGATCCCCGCGAGCGCTGCGGTACCCGGTGGCCTTGAAGGCGATGTCTCAGTCTCGCTGCTCGAAGCGGGCACGGGCAAGGAACTCGCACGCGCCGCCGCCGCCGAGGGTGCGCTAGACCTTGCAGGGCTGTTCCCAAGCCTTTGGAAGTCCGGCGAGCCCAAGAAGGTCGTCTACGCCCAGCTCAACGTGGGCGACCAGCCCATCGGACCTGCCGTGGTGATTCAGCCGCTGCTTACACCCGCCACGGCATCTCCGCCCACCAGCCGAACCGGGGCACCCAAGTTCGATCAGGCACCGGTCGTCTTCAGCGGGTTCCGCACGTACGTAGACAAGTACGTCCGTTGGGAGACCAGCGACGGCGAGATCATCTTCCGTCTCCGCCCCGACATCGCGCCCAACACCGCGTTCAACTACCGCCATCTGGTCGAGGGCGGTTTCTACACGGACATCATCTTCCACCGCGTGGTCGCGGCCAACTCGTTCGTGATCCAGGTTGGCGATCCCACGGGTCAAGGCTCGGGAGGGCCGGGCTACGTCATCGACCTCGAGCAGTCGTCCTTGCCGCACGATTTTGGTGTGCTCTCGATGGCTCGCACAGGCGATCCCAACTCCAATGGCTCGCAGGTGTTCGTCTGTCTGAGCCGCGCGGGTACTTCGTTCCTTGACGGTCGGTACACGGGCTTTGGCGAGGCCGTCGCGGGCGCGAACGCGATTAACGCCATCGCAGCCACTCCAGTTGGCGACGGCGACCGCCCGACCAACCCGCCGAAGATCTTGAGCGCCCAGCTCATCGATGCCGACCCCTATGGCACGGGCCCCGAAGCACTTAGCACGCAGGCGCACGAGGAATTGCAAGTCCGCTAGGCTACAAACACCTCTCAGAGTGTTGGGGCCACAGCCTGGGCCGCGTAGAAGGCTGAGGTTCCGCCGAGCAGGAACTCCATGCCCATCGCCATCAGCACCAGCCCCATGAACCGGGTGAAGATCCGCTGGGCATCCACCGAGAAGTACTTGCCCACCGCAAGAATCGTGAACAGGCACGCGCCCGTCACCAGCACCCCCACCGCGATCGCCGCGAGCGCTGTCCACGGCACGCCGTAGGTGGTATGCGAGACCGCGAGCGTGATGACGGTGGTGATCGTGCCCGGACCTGCGACCAGAGGCATCGCGAACGGGACGAGCAGGTTCTCGCGGATCGCCTTCTCGTCAGCCATCGCCTCGTGCTCGGCGGACCTGGCTCCGCGGAGCATCTGGTAGCCCATGATCCCGATCACCACGCCGCCCGCTGCACGAAACGCGTCGATCGATATCCCGAACAGGTCGAGCACCATCCGCCCGGCAAACGCAGTGGCCACGAGCATGACCGCGATGAACAGGCACGCATGAATGGCCGCGGCCCGCTGGCGTTTGGGCGCGAGCGGCGAGACCATGTTCTGAAATATCGGTGCCGTCCCGATCGGGTTCATGATCGCGACGATCGCGACGGCTGCCTGAAGAAAGTCTGAACGCATAGCCGAGTCCCGTGAGTCGCTTGGTGCCCACTGATCTGGTCTGCGGAGGAAACCTCGCAGCAGATCAGCGGCTGCCGATTCTCGCCTCGATAATGTCCGTCAGCACATCCGCCTGGTGGTCGGCGTGGTAGCTCGAACGCACCAGCGGGCCGCTCTCAACGACCTTAAAGCCCCGCGCCAGGCCCTCATCGCGGAACACATCGAACTGTTCGGGCGTGACCCAGCGGTCGATGGGCAGGTGGTTGCGGGTGGGCTGGAGGTACTGGCCGATGGTCAGCACATCGCAGGTGTCGGGCTTGCCGTCGGGGGCGGTCACGCGCGAGCCGGCCTGCACCTCGTCGAGCAGATCAAGAACTTCGTCGTCCTTCTCGCCGATGCCGACCATGATCCCGGTCTTGGCGACGCCGCCCTGCTCTTTGACCCGGCGGAGAAGCTCGACCGAGCGGTCGTACTTGGCGCTGGGCCGAACGGCTGGGTACATGCGGCGAACGCACTCGATGTTGTGATTAATGATGTGCGGTTTGGCATCGATCACCATCTGCAGAGCGTCCCAGTTGCCCTCAAAGTCCGGGATCAGCACCTCGACGGACATCTCCGGGCAGGCCTCGCGGGCGCGGATGATGGTCTCGGCCCAGATGCCAGCACCGCCATCGGGCAGCTCGTCGCGATCGACACTGGTGATAACGACGTGCTTGAGCCCCATCAGGGCGAGGCTCTCGGCGACCCGGCGGGGCTCGTCCTTGTCGACGGGCTGAGGCCGGCCAGTCTTGACGTTGCAGAAGCCGCAGGCCCGGGTGCAGGTGTCGCCCAGAATCATGATGGTGGCCACGCCACGGGCCCAGCACTCGCCCATGTTGGGGCAGCCAGCCTCTTGGCAGACGGTGTGAAGTCGGTGCTCGTCCATGATGCCCCGAAGCCGCTGGTAGCCAGGCCCGCCTGGGGCCTTGGCCCTAAGCCAGTGGGGTTTTTTCTTTGGAGCGATGTGATCGACGCTGGAATCCGCGTTGTTGAGGACCATGCCCGACAGATTGAGCACGCCGGCCTCAATTCGGCGCATAGGGTCGCCGCCCGCGGGGCGGGGGTGGCGGGCGATCGTCCGTTCGATGGCTCGCTCGGAAGCTCGACGAGCCGGCTCGGGCGTGGTCATGGGGGATCGTAGCCCGAATCTGCTGGCTGCTCGTTTGAACAGCAGTCGCTCGATCCGGCCGTTCTTGCGCTTGGCCCCGTTCTGGGTCAGAGGCCGCAGAATCCCTCAACCCGCGCGCGTTCTCGGTCGATCCTCACGGCGCGAACCTTTGATGGGCGAGAGACGTTTGACACGAGGTTGTCCGGTGCTAACTTTCATTCATACCGGTCTCGACGAGCCTGCGCGTTTGTCGTGCGCCCGGACCATTGAGCAGTAACCCTCGGACCGCACTCGGTCCGAACCTGAAGAGCCACGCCAAGGAGTCCCCCGGTGACATCAGCCAAGACGCGACGGCTCGGACCTGCGAGCGCCCCTTCCCGGATCTGCAGGCTCACAATGTGCTTCGGCGCGCTCGCAGCGGTCTTGGCGACCACCGGCTGCGAGGTCGACAGCTACTTCGACCCCTCTGTCGTTGGCCGATGGGAGCACACGCCGACGGTGACGCCAATCCTGGAACGGCTCAGCGCCATCGAGGACGTGGGCGACGGATTCGTCGAATTCTCCGATGTGTCCGCCGAGGATCTGATCCCCGAGGCCGCGGCCTATCGCATCGGTTCGGGCGACCTGCTCGAGGTGACGATCGAAGGCTTTATCAACCAAGGCGTGCGCGAGGGGTACGCCGCCCGTGTGGATGCACAGGGCGGTATCGAGATCACACAGCTTCCGAAGATCCAGGTCAACGGGCTCACATCGGCGCAGGCTAGCGAGCGGATCACGCTGGCCATCGATCAGGCGGGAATCGCGCGAGACGCGCTCGTGCAGGTCCGCGTCGCCGAGCAGCGGCAACTCGCTTACAACGTATTCGGGTCCGTGGTGGCCGCCGGGCCGTACCTGCTGCCTCAACCGGACTTCCGACTGCTCGAAGCGCTCACCACCGCGGGCGGATTCAACGAATCTTCCAAGTACATCTACGTGATCCGGCAGGTTCCTCTGAGCACGCCCCGCCAGTGGTCACCCGACGATGCAACTCAGACCCCGGTCACCCCGACAAGTCCCGATGGCCAGCAGCCTGCTGACGACAGCTTTCTCGATCTGATTGACGATCTCACCGGCACCGAGGTGCCTTCGCCCTCGGCGATGTCAAGAACCATGTCCTCCTCGCGGCGCGCGCCCATTGGGCTCATGCCTCAGGATTCGCCCGACCCGATCGTCGACCTCATCGATTCTCGCGCTAGGCCATCAAATCAGGCCTCCATCCCGAGCAACGACCCAATGCGGTGGGTGTTCATCGACGGCCAGTGGGTGCAGGTCGCCAACGCGACCGCCGACGGGCCCGACGATGCCCTCGGCGCCGAGGCGCTCGTGACACAGCGTGTTATCCGCGTGCCGGTCGAGCCGCTGGTTAGCGGCGATGCCCGCTACAACGTGGTGATTCGTCCGGGCGACCTGATCCGTGTGCCGGTGCCGCCCGCAGGAAACGTCTACATGGCGGGCCAGATCAACCGCCCCGGCGTGTACGCCCTTCCCGCGCAGGGCTCGTTCACGCTTACTCGGGCCATTACCGCCGCGGGCGGGTACGGACCTATCGCGATTCCCGAGCGGGTCGACCTGACACGTATGGTCGGAACCGAACGTCAAGCAACGATTCGTGTGAACCTGCGGGCGATTACCGAAGGCACCCAGCCGGACATCCTGCTCAAGCCCGACGACCACATCAACGTGGGCACGAACTTCTGGGCCTTGCCGCTAGCAGTGTTCCGCAACGGGCTGCGTATGTCCTACGGCTTCGGGTTCCTGATCGATCGTAACTTCGGCAACGACATCTTCGGGCCCCCTCCCTCGAACAACAACAACTGACCGTTCAACGGGACGGCCCGATAGCGGAGTCGCCCGCGCGAGGCTGGGCGTGAACAAAGGGGAGGATCCCCGGACGAACATCACCGGGGGCCGGACGTAGGACGTGTCAGGCTTTCCACTCGATCCGGCCCCGCCGATCACAAGACGCCCCACCGACCGGACGCCATGACCTCCCAAGCCCAGACCAGCACGATGCCCGCTGATGCCGCGCCAAGGGTTCGGCCCGTGGCTCAGGCGCTTGGCAGCCCGCTGGGCATGGTCGCAGCCGCCATGGGAGCGCTGGGGTTTGTGCTTTATTTCTGGCCCTGGTTTTACCGCCAGCACCAGTTCAGCTGGGACCTTCCCGAGGATTGGGGCCACGCCTACGTCATCCCGTTGATCTCGGGCTACATGCTGTGGTCGCAGCGAGAACGGCTGGTAGCCATCCCGATCAAGCCATTCGTGGCGGGGCTGCCGGCGGTGGCGCTGGGCATGGTCGGGTTTCTGTTCTTTACGCTGAACATCTCGAACCACATGCTGCAGGGCGCGTGCATGGTGCTCTCGCTGTACGGCATGGTGCTGACGGCATTCGGCCCTGAGATGGCACGCGCGACGTTCTTGCCGGTGAGTTTCTTGTCGTTCGGAGTGACGATCAGCCAGCGGATCATGCAGGCGATGACCCTGCCGCTGCAAATCCTGGCATCCAAGGGCGCGTGGGTGCTGCTCGGGCTGACGCTTACGCCCTTCGGGTACTCGATCGAGATCGCGGGCAACACGCTGGAAATCTTCGACAAGACGGGGGTGATGGTCGCGCCGCTCAACGTCGCCGAGGCTTGCAGCGGGATGCGCATGCTCATCGCGTTCTACGCGCTCGCGGGCGCGGTTTCGCTCTTGAGCATGCAGCTCTGGTGGCAGCGAGTGCTGCTGATGATGCTCGCGGCCCCGGTGGCGCTGCTGATGAACATCGTCCGCGTCGCGGTGCTGGGCATCCTGACGCTCATCGACCCGGCGCTGGCTGCGGGCGATGCGCACACGCTGATCGGGACGATCCTGCTCGTGCCGTCGCTCGGTTTGTTCCTCGCGGTGCGGTGGGCTCTCTTGAAGATGGTCGCCGACAAGCCGAAAGCCAAGACCAAAGCCAAGACGCAAGCGACGGCCAAATCCAAAGCCTCGGGTAAGGGGAGTTCGGCATGACGATCAAATCCCGACTCAGCGCAACTCGCCATGGCGGAGCTTCTGCGAGCGTTGCCATCACCTTGGCAATTCTGGGTATCGGCCTCGCTGGCTCCGCGGTCGCGTTCCAGGGCGTGCTCATCTCGCAGGGCCTTCGGCTTCAGAAGAAGGCTATCCATCCCTACCCCGAACGGACGCTCGGCTCGATCCCGCTGCAGACACGCAACTGGGAGCGAATCGGAACCGACCGCATCGAGAGCAAAGAGATCGAGGAAGTGCTCGGCACTTCCAACTACGTCTCTCGCTTGTACGTCGAAAAGAACCCGGCTCAGGGCGCAGAACCCAAGGCGATCGACCTGCACGCGGCGTACTACACGGGCATGATCGACACTGTGCCGCACGTGCCCGAGGTGTGCATCGTGGGCGCTGGCATGCAGATGTCGGATGTCTCCGAGACCGTGCCGCTGCCCGTGGATACAACACGCTGGACGCGGGACGTGGACGTCCCCGAGGAACTCGGCGAGTGGTACCGCACGCGCACGGCCGACGGCTCGGGGCGCGTCAGACTACCCCGCAAGCCGCAGGGCCTCGAGATGCGGGTCAGCCAGTTTGATCTGGGCAACGACCGGACGCTCAGGGCGGGCTATTTCTTTGTCGCCAACGGCGACTGGGTAGCCCACGCGCACGGGGTTCGGCTCTTATCCTTCCGACTGCAAGAAGAGTACGCGTACTACATGAAGGTGCAGTTCTCGTCGACCGCGTACGACAGCAACGAGGCGTTCGCAGTGGGCGCTGCTTCGCTGCTGGACGACCTGTTCGGCGACCTAATGCTGTGCACACCCGACTGGGTGGATGTGAAGACCGGGGTACACCCCACGGTGCGCGAGGACCGCGCATCGAACGATGACTCGTGATCGGGACGCAGACGTTCCCGCAAGGATCGGCAGATGGCCAACCGCGTAAACATCAAGTTCGTCGTCATTCTCTCGGCTGTGCTGATCGTCATCAGCGCTGGCGTGGCCTTCCTGGCGGTCAAGGTGGTGTCGAAATCCGCCGAGGACCACATCCGCCTAGGCGACACCGCATCGGCAGCAGGCGACTACCGCGTGGCGGCGAGCCACTACTCCAAGGCGGTGGCCGAGGATCAGCTCAACAAGGTCTACCTGCACAAGTGGGTGGACGCGCTGAAGCTGAACGTTCCGGCCAACGAACAGCTCCTCAACGAGAAGTTCTACAACGACCTGATGCCTGCGTACGAGAACCTCGCCAAGGCCGATCCCAACGATCCGATCGACCAGCTCGTGTTCCTCAACCTGCGGCTGGCCATCTTCGAGTACAGCGGCGGCTACAGGGTCGAATGGTACTCGCAGTTGACGGACATGGCCCAGCGGTTCATCGAGCACCACGAGCGCACACACCCCGACGACAAAGCATGGTGGCCGCTTCGCCGCTTCAACGCGATCGCCACGGCGCTGGCGGCATCCTCCAACACGGGTCCCAAGCTCGCCAGCATCGAGGCCGCAATGGATGATGCTCGCGCCGCACTCGAAGCCAATCCCGACGACATCCACGTTGCCATGGCCATGTACAGCCTTCTTGACTACCGCGCTGGCGAGCTCAAACGCCAGCAGTTGCCGGGTGCGATCGAGGCCGCCGAGGCCGTCGAGGCCTTCGTTGCTTCGGCCATCGACAAGACCACACCGGGCTCGATTGCCCGCATGTCCGCCGAAACAACTCGGCTGTCCAACAAGATGCGGGGCATGCTCGAAGAGCTCAAGGAAACCCTGACCTCCGAACGCGCTGCGATCGCCATGGGCCAGAGGGTCGGCGAGCTCCGTCCGGCGCTGGACGCGCTGTTCGAACGCATCGGCGAGGCCGATGAGGTGCCGGACTACCGGCTTATTCGCCGACTGATGGACGTGGAACGCAGCATCGCACCAACCGACGGCCTCCCCCGCTCGCTCGAGGTAATCGATCGCGCCGTCGAAAAGCGTCCCGAGGATGTGGAGCTGCTGAAGCTACGGGCGACGCTCGAAACGATGATCGGAGATGCCGAAGCTGCAATTGTTACTTACAAGAAAATTGGGACTTTCGAACCCAAGGCGATCGATCTTGAGAGCATTCTCCGTAGGCACCTGCGTACCGATGCGCTGTACCAGCTTGCCGAGCTCAACTACATGCTTGCCGACCAGACCAGCGACGAGGCTGAGCACCTCGCTCACCTCAACGAGGTTAAGAGCGTGCGCGATAAGCTCGCCGAGCGCGTCGCAAGCGATTCGCCCGAGCTGCAGCTGATCGATGCCCGAATCGCACTGACCGAGGGCCATACGGTCGAGGCGCAGGCCATGCTCGATCGGCTCAACCGCCAGACGCAGTTCACGAACCCGGATGCCCTCTGGCTCGCCGGTGCCAGCGCCGCCAAGAACCGCCAGCCCGGCCTCGCCCGTCAACGATTCCGCCAACTCGTCGAGATGCATCCCAGAACGGTCAAGTATCGCTTGGCGCTCGCCGAGATGGAGATCGAGGTCGGTAACGGGGCAGAGGCGCTCGCCCAGATGCGGGTCGCACTCGAACTCGACCCGACCAGCCCGGACATTCTGGCCAACGTGCAGCAGTTGGAAACCGTCCAGGGCCTGCGCACGGCCGACGACCCCGTAGAAGCAGCTCTCATCGATGCCAAACGCATTTCTGATGGCACGGGCAATCTGATCGGCAACCCTAAGGCCGCGATCGAAAGGCTCGAACGCGCTGTCGAGGAGATCGGGCCCGATCGCCGGCTGATCTCGAACCTCGCTCGTCAGTATGTGCTTGGCGGCAGCATTGAAGAGGCCCGTGCCATCGTGAAAGCCGGCCTCGATGCCAGCCCGAACGACGAAGACATGGGCCTGCTGTCGGACGCCGTGCAGTCGGGCAGCCGGGTGCAGGTCATCGAGTACTTCCTCAACCAGCTCGAAGGCAAACCCGGCGAAATCGCCGTCGCTAAGTGGCTCACGCTCCAGCGGCTCAACGAGCCAGAGGCCGCCGAGAAGTGGCTGGATACTGCGATCGAGCTTGCCCCGGATAACGCTTCCGTGCTCGAAGCGCGGATGGCGCGTGCGATGAATGCCGAGGACTTCGCATTGGCGGACACCGTAGCGGAGCGGGCTGCTGAAGCGGACGCCGACGGAGCAGGCGGCGCGACGTTTTTTGCCCGAGTGCAGCGCGGCAAAGGAAATACGGACGGAGCCATCGCGACACTCCGCGAGGCGACTGACCGCTACCCCAACAACGCTGGGCTCTGGCGTCTGCTGGGGCTCATGCACTCAGCCGTTAGTCAGCAGACCGATGCGCTAGCGGCGTACAACCGCGCGCTCGACATTCTCCCGAACCTAACGCCGGTCATCAACGCCAAGATCAGAACCCTGCTCGCGCTCGGCCAGACGCGAGAAGCTTTGCAGTTCAAGCGAAACCAGGAGCAAATCGCCCGCAACGATGATGAGTTCGTGGATCTGCACCTGATGCTCGAAGGCGAGTACGGCGATGCGGGCCTGGCCCGCTCACAGCGCGAGCAAAGGGCCACTCTCAATCCCTCCGACCTCGGCAACCGCGCGCAGCTCGCCGGGTTGCTCATACGCGATAGTCAGTT
This sequence comes from Phycisphaerales bacterium, assembly GCA_029260395.1. GTDB lineage: Bacteria > Planctomycetota > Phycisphaerae > Phycisphaerales > UBA1924 > OFTM382. Next base: position 371,024 of record JAJDDJ010000001.1, read on the forward strand.
CGCCCGTGCGGCGGCTATCGTGGACGACCTTGAAGACGAGGTCGACGACCCTCGCTCGTTGACCACGCTGCGGGCCACACTTCAGGCCGAGCAGGGCAACTTCGAGGCTGCCCGATCGATCTTCGCGCGTGAGATCGCCGCCCAAAGGCCGGACGAACGGGCCAACTCTTATCTCCGGCTTTACTCGTTCCTCAATGATCGAGGCCGAGCGACCGAGGCCCTCAACACCCTCGTCCAGGCTCTGCCCTGGCAGCTACCCGAGCGCATGCTCGTTGACAAGACACTGGGCGATGTGCTCATGAGTATGGGCAACTTTGAGGGTGCTAACGAGTCCTACACGCGCATACGCAACGCGGGCAGCGATGGCGGCGGTGGCATCTGGGAACAGCGCCGCATCGAGACGCTCATACGCCTCAACAAGCTTGACGAGGCGGTGCAAGCGCTCGCGGCCCTACCCGCCAGCGAGCGGAGCCTCCACACTCGGCTCCTCGAAGCCGATCTGACCATTCGTCAGGGTGACTTCCCCAAGGCGCGGGCTCTGCTCGACACGATCGTAGCTGAGAACCCTGATAGTGCACTCGTATACGTCAAGCGGGCCGAGGCGATGAGTGACAGCCCAGAGCTCGAACGTGAACAATTGCTCGATCTCAACAAGGCCATCGAGCTTCAGCCCAACTTCTGGCAGGCCTACCGCGCCCGCGCTGGCGTGCTCGCCCCGATGCAACGTACCGATGAGGCGATCGCAGATCTGCGCAAAGCAGTCGAGCTAAACCCGTCACTCGATACGGTCAGGCTGAACCTTGTCGAGTACCTCGTGACGCAGGGTCGAACTGATGATGCGCTCGAGATCGCACGAGAGGCGCTCGCGCTCAAGCCCAAAGACACGGACCTGCGCGACCGGCTCGGCTTGGTGTTCGCACAGGGCGACCGCCGCCGTGAAGCCACACAGATGTACCGCTCAGCGCTCGAGCTCACTCCGACGCCCGCGCGAGCGGTCCGGGTGCTCGACCTGCTGCTGACCGAGAAACCGCCGCGAACCGTTGAAGCAGAGAACCTGCTCGCCCTGCCGATCATGACCTCGCTCATTGCGGAAGACGGCGGGCTTCGACTCATGCGGGCCCGCGTCTACTACCTGCAGGGCCGATCGGACGCGGCTCTCAGGGAGTCGGTCGAGGCATACCGCGCCATGAGACCCATCGCTCGCGACATGCTGGTGTGGTTCAATTTTGTCGAAACGATGATCGAGGACCGGGCCGGCACGCTTGTGTTCCTCGATCGATTCGAGGCCGAGCCGGGCACCCAGCAGTGGGCCAAGCTGTTCAGAGGAATCCTGCTGATGGGCAGCGAGGACACACGCCCCGACGGTATCAGACTGCTCGAGCAGCACGCTGCCTCGACCGCTGACTCCGAGGTCGCCTTCACCGCATGGCGCTCTCTGGGCGCCCGCAGCTACGAGGCTGAGGACTACGCCAAGGCCATCGAGTACTGGCAGCAGGCGATCGACAAGCGGCCCAACGACACCACCGTGCTCAATAACATCGCGTACACCTACAGCGCCCGGCTGGACGACCCCGCTCGAGCAGTGCCGATGGCATCCAGGGCGGCAGAACTTGCGCCCAACGACTCCGACGTTCTGCATACGCTGGGCGTCAGCCTTCTCCGAAGTGACCGGGCGCAAGAGGCCCTGGGACCGCTGAACCGGGCCAGAATGGCGGCCCAGACGCCCACGAGTTGGGTAACCGCCTCAGTCCACTACGCCGAGGCGCTCCACACCGTTGGGCAGGTTGAGCCCGCCAAGGAAGTTATCGAAGCGATCCAAAGCAGGATGAATGACCCGAGCGTATTGAACGATGTACTGCGTGAGGACTACATCCGTCTGCGGGCCGCTCTGGGGATGAACTGAACCACTATTCTCGGGCCCAGGCGAACATGCTGGGCACCCACCGATCGAGCACACCATGACGACCACCAACCCACCCCGCCCCCAGCCCGCTCCCGCAGCAGCAGCTCGCGCTGCCCAGCCCTCGGGCCCATCCATCGCTTCGCCCGGCCTGCCGCCCATCGATCCCGTCAAGATTGTTCTGAAGTACATGCCGCTGCTTATCGCCGTGGGTGTTATTAGCGTTGCCCTCGGCGTCGGCGTGTTCCTTGTATGGCGGAAGGCCGAGCCGGTGTACCGGTCTTCGGTCACTTTTGAAGCGCAAGGCGTGCGTACGTCTACCACCGAAACCTCCGCCCGCGAGGACGATAAGGAACTTGATCGTTTCATGAACTCGCAGGCTGCGGACATGGCATCGCGGCTTGTTATCGATGCCGTCCTTAATAATCCCCGAACCCGGATCGATGCGCCCGACTGGGCAAGCCGGTTCTCCGATGGCGGCACCTTCGATGTGCGTGCGGCCCGCAAGGACCTTTCGAGCCGTGTATCCGCCGGTGCTCTCTCCCGCACCAAGTACATCCAACTGAACGTCGATTACAGTAAGCCTACGGATGCATACGTGCTCGCGGGGCTCCTGCGTGAAGAGTACCTGAAGAGTCTCAAAGGGCGGACCGATCGCTCGGCTTACAACCAGCGCGACGACCTGTCGCAGCGACTCACCGAGCTCACCCAGCAGGAAGAGAACCTCAAGCGCCGCCGCAACGACCTGCTCACATCGGGCGACATCGACGATCTACAGACCAACACCAGCGCCGCCCAGCGCGAGATCGAGGCCTCTCAGAACCAGCTCACACGCATCAAGCTCATGATTGAGGATTCGCAGAGCAGGCTCGGACAGTACCGCGCCCAGCTTGAGGCATCGCCAGGCGGCATCGCCTACCCAGACTCGCTCAGAAGTGATGTCGAGAACGACCCCGAACTTCGCAATATCCGCCAGACCATTACCGGTCTCGAAGCCGAGATGGGCGCTCTGCGCCAGGCCGGGCTCGGCCCCAACCACCGGACGTTCAAGGCCATTCAGGCTCGCATCGATTCCTGGAACCAGGAACTCGAGAGCAAACGCCAGGAGCTTCTCCGTTCGCGATTCGACGGCCTCGTCGATGCCATCGCGCTCCAACTCGATGGCCTCCGCGCGCAGGAAGCAGACTTGCTCCAGTCCATGGAGAGCGCCAAACGCGAAAAGACCGAGATGACTCAGATTCTGTCGCAGGTGCGCGACCTGAACGAAGAGATCGGCCTCACGGCACAGAGCAAGAACGCCGCTCGCAACCGCCTCGACGAATACCGCGTGCTGATCGGCCTCGATGACGCGGCCCGCATCATCGTCGCCCGATCCGAGCAACTGCCCGACTCCATGCACTCACCGAAGCCGCTGGTCGTGGTCCCCGCGACGATGGTCGTGCTCCTCGGCCTGACCACCGGCCTGATCTTCCTGCGAGAAGTGCTCGACCAGCGCGTCAAGGGACCGTCTGATATCACTTCGTTGCAACGTATGCGGCTGGTGGGCGTCATCCCAGATGCAGACGAGGACCCCGAGAAGCACGAGAACCTCGCGCTCGCGTACCAGAACAAGGACAAGAGCGTGCTGGCCGAGAGCTTCCGCCAGACTCGCGCCTCACTCGCCCGGCGTATGAACGCGGCGGGCCACCGGAGCATCGCCATTGTCCCGGCCATGCCGGGCTCGGGCGCGACGACGATCGCCACCAATCTGGCCGCGTGTTGCGCCAAGTCGGACATGAAGGTCGTGCTCATCGATGCGAACTTCCGCAAGCCCCGGCTTCACTCGATCTTCGGGCTCGCCGAGGGTCCCGGCCTAGGCGACGTGCTCGCCGACCCGTCCATGGGCATCGAGGCCGCCATGCAGGCCACCAGCATCCCCAACCTAAGCGTCGTTACCGCTGGCTCGGCGGGCAACCGCTCCAGTGAGCGGCTCTCGACCGCAGCGTTTGGCGACCTCATCACCAACGCCACCGCCACCGCGGATCTCGTGATCGTTGATGCGCCTCCCGGCGTGGTCTCAGGCGATGGCCGGGCCATCGCCAACCGCGTCGACTCGAGCATGCTCGTGGTCCGGGCGATGAGCGAGAGCCGTGGGCTGGTCAGCCGGCTTCGAAACGAGTTCAGCGACTGCCGGGGCGAGTTCCTGGGCGTGCTCGTCAACGGTGTCAAGGCCGCTGCGGGCGGCTATCTCAAGCGTAACATCGAGGCAACGCACAAGTACGCCAACTCATCCGAGGCCTGATGCATCTTGCCAGATTCCGGCGCCAACCGCAGACACTCGCTCGTCACGGGCGGCGCCGGGTTCATCGGCTCGCACCTCGTTGAGCGGCTGCTCGCTCGCGGCGACCGGGTCACCATCGTCGATGACCTCTCCACGGGCCAGCGCGACAACCTGGAAGCGTGCGCACAGGCCCGTTTCATCGAGGCCGACGTCAAGGACGCGCTGCCCAGCCTCGCGGCGGAGCGTGAAACGTTCGATGAGATCTACCACCTCGCCGCTGCCGTGGGCGTGCAACTCGTGCTCGACGATCCCGCCGCCGCTATCGAGGTCAACGTGGGTCGAACCTCTGAAGTGCTCCGGTACGCGCTGGACCAGCACAAGCCGCCCCATGTGCTGATCGCTTCGAGCTCCGAGGCCTACGGAAAGGGCACCCGCACGCCGTTCCACGAAGACGACGACGTGGTGTTCGGTCCCACCAGCGTTGCCCGCTGGTCGTACGGCTACTCCAAGGCGCTCGACGAGTTTCTCGCGATCTCGCTCCACCGGTCCAAGGGGCTGCCCGCGGTTGTCGCTCGGTTCTTCAACACCGTCGGCCCCAGGCAGCTCGGTTCCTACGGCATGGTGCTGCCGAGGTTTGTGCAGGCCGCCATAGCGAGCGAACCGCTCAGGGTCTTCGGCGACGGCTCGCAGTCACGCTGCTTCTGCGACGTGCGCGACGTCGCCGGTGCGCTGCCCAAACTCATCGCCACCCCCACCGCACCGGGCCGGGTGTTCAACGTTGGCTCCGACCGCGAGATCTCTATTCTCGAACTCGCCAAGCTCGTGATTCGAGTCACCGCAAGCAGCTCGGAGATCGAGACGGTCTCGTTTGAGCGGGCGTTCGGCCCGGGCTTCGAGGACCTGCCCCGCCGCGTGCCCGACCTGACCAGGCTCCGTGAGGCGATCGACTTTGCGCCGACCATCTCGCTGGAGCAGACTGTCGCCGATGTCGCTCAGTTCTGTGCCGCCGGAGGCATCGCCCCGTGAACCAGGATCTCGCTCAGGAACTGCTTGATTCCACTCCAGCCCCGGCCTTCGCCGAGGACGTAGTAACGCGGCTCGAGTACTTTCACGCGTACATCGGCGTGCTCGCAGTTGCGTTCGTGATCGCGCTGGTGACCACGCCCATCATGCGATGGCTCGCGGTATCCAACGGTATTGTTGACCGGCCTGACCCTCGCAAAGTCCACCGGATCCCCGTGGCCTACCTCGGTGGGGTCGCGGTGTTCATGGGCATCGTCGGGGGCATCGCCTACAGCTACGTCGCGACCATCTACCCGGGCCTCGGCCTCATCGACTTCTCGATCTCCCCCGGCTCGACACGCATCCCCGAGGCCGTGCCTATCTCCGTGCTGTTGGGCATGACGGTGATCATGCTGCTTGGATTAATCGACGACGTGGTCGGGATCGAGCCCCGCCTCAAGATCGCGGGCCAGCTCTTTGCCGCTGCGGCATTGGCCGTACAAGATGTCGGTGTCAAGGTGGCCGCAGGGGTTGTGCTACCGCTGGCCGACTGGGTCGGCATCCCCACCATCGAGGTCGCGGGACAGGAAACGGTGGGCATCATTATCGATCTGGGCCGCGAGTGGCCTGTGCTCGGATCAGTGCTGACGGTTGATGTGATCTACTGGATCGGAACCGCGATCATCGCCATGGGCGTGCTGGGCGCGTGCAACGCTTCCAACCTCATCGACGGCCTCGACGGACTGCTTACGGGGGTCACCGGCATCTGCGTTGCCGGCCTGCTCGTGGTGGCTCTGGGCATGGCCGTGCTCGACGACGGCCCGCGCGACGGCCAACGCATCGTCGTATGCATGGCGGTGTTCGGGGCCTGCCTCGGGTTCCTCCCCCACAACTTCAACCCGGCGAGCATATTCCTAGGCGACTGCGGCTCCATGCTGCTCGGCTTTGTCACCATCGTCATCATCCTGAGCCTTGGCGACACCGGCAAGACCGCGCTGGTCATCGCGGGCATGACCATGTACGCCGTGCCCATGATCGACACCGTGCTCGCGATCGTCCGCCGAAAGCTCGCGGGTAAGCGCATGTCCGATGCAGACTCCGATCACCTGCACCACATGCTCAAGCGTTCGTTGGGTGTGAAGGGAGCGGTGCTTAGCCTGTACGGCATCGGCCTGGCGTTCGCTGTCATCGGCATCCTGATGACTCTCGGCCGGGCGCGCATCACCTATGTCTTTGCCATCGTGTTTGTCTCGTACATCGGGGTCACCGCGATCAAGCTCGCCCGCAAGCGCCAGCGAGAACTCGCCGAGGTCAGTCCCACGCTCGCACCCAGCCTGCCTACCAGTCAGGATTCGAGCAATCCTGGCCCTCGGTCTGTCAGACCCGACGCGACCACCGAAGTCGGCTAAACCGCCCGTAAGCCGCCCTCGCAACGCTGCTTGGGCCATTCTGACCGTCCTTGGCTGCCCGCTCGCGTCGGTATACTCCTCACATGGAGAAGACCACCACAGCACGGACGCTGGCGCTGATGAACCAAAAAGGCGGCGTGGGCAAGACCACCACCGCGGTCAACCTCGCAGCCGGTCTCGCCCGGCTCGGCCAGCGAACCCTGCTGATCGACCTCGACCCGCAGGCCCACGCCTCGCTGCACTTGGGCATCGAGCCCGATGAGAACCAGCCGAGCGTTTACGACGTGCTGATGGACCCCTCGCTCGATCCGTCATCGGCGATCAGAAACTCGGGCGAGCGGCTCGATGTGCTCGCCGCCGAGACCGACCTAGCCGCCGCCGAGAGCGAACTGGCACCCCTCGCCGACCGCACCAGCCGTCTGGGCAACGCCATCGGCAAGCTGGCACACCACTACGACGCGGTGCTCATCGACTGCCCCCCCTCGCTGGGGCTGCTCACCATCAACGCGCTCGCGTGCGCGCACCAGGTGCTCATCCCGATGCAGGCGCACTTTCTCGCGCTCCACGGCGTGGGCAAGCTGCTGGAAACCGTCAAGATGCTAAGCGGCTCGGTCAACCCCGAACTGCGTGTGATGGGCATCGTGCTGTGCGCGTACGACGCGCAGGCCTCACACACCCGAGAGGTCGTCGCGGACCTCGACGACTTCCTAAGCAGCGCCGCCGGCACGGGTGAGCCATGGGACGGCGCCCGCGTGCTCGGACCTGCGATCAGGCGGAACATCAAGCTCGCCGAGTGCCCGAGCTTCGGGCAAACCATCTTTGAGTACGCGCCAGGTGCGCCCGGCGCCGAGGACTATGAGGCGCTGGCCCGCTCGGTGCTCGATCGGCTCGCATCGAATCAGACGCAGCGAACCACTTCATCGCTCGATGCCGAGATCCACGTCAAGCCTCAAGCCCAGCCCGCTGAGCACCTGCCGTGAAGATCGCAAGGCTCGCACTGGGGCTCTACCTCGCGGCGCTGCTTACCGCGACGCACTGGCCCAAACTCAGCGTCAACCCTGAGAGCGGCCTGCGGCTCGATCTGCTGATCCACTGCGGAGCGTTCGGCATGCTGACCGTGCTGATCGCGCTGGCCCGCGTGTTTCACATGGGCTGGCTGACCGGTCGCAACATCGCTCTCAGCGGCCTCGCCGCCTCAGCCATCGCGGGCTTCGATGAACTCACCCAGACGCTCGAACCCTTTGGCCGGGTGACCGACGTAGGTGATTACGCCGCTGACCTGGTGGGCATCGCGCTGGCGATGTTGGCCCTAGTGGCGCTGGCGAGGGTCAACGGTCGAAAGACTGGATGATGCGCACGGACGTCGGCAGGGCTGCGGGCACGATCGCGGGCTGGACGCTTTTCTCGCGGCTCTTCGGGCTTGTGCGAGACCTGGTGACCGCTCGCCTGTTCGGCGACACCGTGCTCGGCTCGGCGTTCATGGCGGCATTCATCGTCCCCAACGTGTTTCGCAGGCTCTTTGGCGAGGGGGCGCTTTCGGCGGCCTTCCTGCCTGTCTACACCCAGTCGCTCGCCAAGGGCGACACCGACGGCGCCGACCGCGTGGCCTCGGCCGTGTTCGCAAGCCTCGCGATCGTCACCGGTTTGATACTGATCGTCGCCGAACTCGTGCTGCTTGTGCTGCTGTTTGTGCTCCCCGACAGCCCCGAGCGGGCGCTGTCGCTCAAGCTCATCGCGATCACGCTGCCGTTCATGCCTGCGGTGTGCGCCTCGGCGGTGCTCGGGGGCGTGCTGCACGCGCACGGCCGGTTCGTCCCCACCGCAGCGGCACCGGTGATTCTCAACCTGCTGCTCATCGCCGCAGCCCTGCCCGCGCTGCTGATGCCCGCCGATCGCGCCCCCACCGCTGAGCAGACCGCCTACCTGATGGCCGGCGCAGCGGTCATTGCGGGCGTGCTGCAAGTCGCCTGGGCGCTGGCTGCCTTGCGCGGCCGGCTCCGCTGGCGGCGCGATGTTTCGCTCGCCAAGGACCAGAGCAAGGACGTCCTCCGCCGATTCGGACCCGTCGCTCTCGGCATGGGCACACTCCAACTCAACACGCTGATCGACACGTTCCTCGCGATGGTCCCCGTGTGGATCGGCCCGACGGTCTTTGGCCTCACCTACCCGCTCGACGAAGCCTCCAACGGCATCCTCGGTTTCACCCAGCGTCTCTACCAGTTCCCGCTGGGCGTGTTCGGGATCGCGGTTGCGACCGCGGCCTTCCCGCTGCTCGCGCGGTTCGCCGCCGAGAACAAGCACACTGAGTTTGTGCGCACACTCCGCGATGCGCTTCGCCTCTCGCTGTTCATCGGGCTGCCCGCGTCGGTCGGGCTCATACTCGTTCGCCACGACCTGGTGAGCGTGCTGTTCGGCGGGCCGGGCAGCGCCTTCAGCGAGCAGGGCCTAGCGCGATCCGCAGCGGTGCTGCTTGGGTACGCGCCCGCTGTCTGGATCTACGGGCTCAACCACGTGCTGAGCCGATCGCTCTACGCGCGCGGCGACACCGCTGGACCGACCCGTGCGGCCCTCGCCTCGCTCGCGCTCAACCTTGTTCTCAACCTCGGCCTGATCTGGGTGCTGGGTGAAGCCGGGCTCGCGTGGTCGACTGCCGCCGCATCGCTGTTCCAGTTCCTGCTGCTCGCCAGGCTTGTGCGAAAGAGCATGGATGGTGAGCAGTTGGTGGATGCTGCGGTTCGGCGTTCGGTGGTGCGCACAGCGCTGATGACCGCGGCGATGGCGCTGGGCGTGGCCGCGAGTATGTGGGGCGTGCAAGCGTTCGCGTTCACCGGTTGGCCGAATGCCGGGGCGGGACTAGCGGCTGCGGTGTTCGCCGGGATCGGGGTGTACCTGGTGCTGGCAGCGGCGCTGCGCGCGCCGGAGCTGTCGATGCTGATTCGCCGCCGCGTGCTACCATCGGAACAAGGAGACTCGCCATGAAGAAGGCCAAAGCGCTGCTCGCCGGGTCGTGTCTGTTTGTGCTCGCCGGGTGCAATACAGTGGAGGGCGCCGCCGAGGACATCCGCGGCGCGGGCGAGAGCATCGGCGACACCCTCGATCGCACCGGCAAGACCCTGACCGGTCAGGACCAGCCAAAGAAGATCGAAGCGACCAAGGCCGAGAAGATCGAGTGATGGCAAGCGCCGAACTGGCCGGCCGACCGATCGTCATTACCGGCGCCTCAAGCGGTATCGGGCTGGCGACCGCTCTCGAATGCGCGAACCGGGGCATGCCTGTGGTGCTCGCCGCCCGGCGCACCGAACGGCTTGAGGAAGCGTGTGAACGCATAAACGCACGAGGCGGCAAGGCGATAGCCGTGACCTGTGACGTGACCGATCGGCAAGCGTGCGCACACCTGATCGAACAGGCGGAGCAGGCGTTCGGCCCGCTGCACGCGGTATTCGCCAACGCGGGATTCGGCGAGCAGTTGCCCGTGCTGCCCGATATCGATGTGCATCGTGAGCAGTTCGAGGTGAACTTTTGGGGCTCTCTTAACGTGATCGCGCCTGCGGTTGAACGCATGCGCGCGCACGGCAAGGGCCATGTGCTGTGGTGTTCGAGCTGCCTATCGAAAGTCGGCCTGCCGCACTACGCGGCGTACTGCGCGAGCAAGGCGGCCCAAGACCACTTCGCGCGCGCGCTTCGGCACGAACTGACCGGTACCGGCATTGCTGTATCAAGCGTTCACCCGATCGGAACCCGCACCGAGTTCTTCGACCAGATGAAGGCCAAGAGCGGCAGAGCTTCGTCGCTCGCAGGCCGGGGCAAACAGCGGCTGACCCAGCCGCCCGAGCGCGTGGCCCAAGCGGTCATCAAGTGCCTTGAGAAACCGCGCGGCGAGGTATGGACCAGCCTGCCCGTTCGCCTCGGTCTGGCAGGAGCGACCGCGTTTCCGGGCCTGGCGGACTGGGCCATTGGGCGCACGCTCCGCAAGCGGCACGCTGAGGCAGAAGCGGAAGCCGATTAGCTCTTTCGCATAAGCAACACGACCGCATGTGTTTCGATCGCCCGGCCCTCGCCGACCGCATCAACCGCCTCGTGCGTTTTCGCCTTCATATTGACCCTGTCGAGAGTGACTCGGAGCAAGTCGGCAATATTTGCGCGAATGTCGGCCTTGTGCGGCCCAAGCTTGGGCCGTTCGAGCACCACCGTCGTGTCCAGATTGGCGACCGTCCAGCCTGCTGCCTGAACCCGGCTCAGGGCCTCGGTGACGAATATGGCTGAATCGGCGGACTCGTGGCGTGGGTCGTCGTCGGGAAAGAGCTGGCCTATGTCTGGAAGGCCCAGAGCCCCGAGCAGGGCGTCTGTGACCGCGTGAAGCAGCACATCGGCGTCCGAGTGCCCTGCTGGCCCCCGGTCATGGTCGAGGCTCACGCCCCCGACCACCAGAGGCCTGCCCCGGCCCTCGGGCTCGAGCGGTTCGAGCCGGTGCAGGTCATACCCGTGACCGATGCGGAACGCGGGCTGGTCTTGATCGAAGATCGCTTGGTCTGTGGTCCGGGCTTCAGCCATAGGGCGGAGTGTACCGATAGCGTCTGTGCGGGCCGATGAGCCCATCAGGTGATTGAGTGCGCCGGGGCGAACCCGCCGCTACAGTCGCACGTTCTGTTGGTGGAATGGTGTTGGTAGACCCCTGATACGCGGAGAAGATCGGCATGCGACAGCCTCTACGCTCGGCCCTTGTGCTCGCCACGCTGACGAGCGGTCTCTCGATCGTGCCCGCGTGTGGAGTGGCGTACCGGCCCTACTACGACCCGGGCGGATCGGGCGTCTCGATCGATGAGTTCACCTACTGGTCCGAGCCGCACATGCCCCAGACGGTCGAGCTGCTCGACCTCCGTACGGGCGAGACGCTGTTTGCGGTGGACATCCCGCCGCGCCAACAGCTCGTGGTGAAGTTCGTTGATAACCACAGCGAGAAGGACGCCTGGATGCCGGACCTGATGAAGTGGGAGCTGATGCCCCGCGGCACCAAGCGCGGCAAGCTGGACAATTCGATGCCCGTACCCCCGAGCTTCAGCCGAAGGCTAGACGTCGCGATACGCGAGACACCTGAGCAGCCCAACATCGACCGCTACGACGAGCCCAAGCCCGCGTACGTCGCCCCGGCTGCGAACGCATGGGAGCCGGCCGAGCCCGCGATAGAACCAGCGATGAAGCCCGCAGTCGCGCCGATGACCGAACCGGCTGTCGAGCCGGCGAACGAACCAATTGAACCGGCCGTCGTGCCGATGAGCGACCCGGAGCCATTGATCGACCTGCCGGATGACCCAGCGCCCGCGAGCGAGCCCGGGCAGATGACGCCCGTTCCGCGTTAGGCGCGGCGGTCAAACATCACGCCATCGAACGGCGCGGCCAATGGCTGCGCCCTTTCTTTGCGCGCACGGCACGCGGTGCATCGGGAACGACAGCCCCCTCGCGAAACGAGGGGGCGTGCCGAGCCAATTGCGACTAGCCGTGGAAGCTGGCTCAGCCCAGCGGCAGGATGTTGGTGTCGATGGCGGGGTTGGTGCCGCCCGAATCACGGCTCAGCTGCACGAGCTCGTAGAACTGGCGGAGCTTGAGGCGGACCGGACGGATCTGTCCCAGCAGCACGGAGCGCTGGTCGCGGACCTCGCCGGGGCTGAGGCCGATGAGCTCGACCTGACGCAGCACCTCATCGAGGACCTGCAGAGCCGTGATGGCATCAGCGTGCTCCTCGGAGTGGCTCTGCATGTAGGTGAGCAGCGAGGCCGAGTCCCACTCCTGCGGGTCCTCGTCGCGGGCCCAGTCGTCCACGGCACGGTTGAGTGCCTCACGCATGATCTGCGTGGGCTGGCTGAGCGCGTCGACATCCTGCGTCTCGCCTTCGATGCCGAAGAGCAACCGCTGAGCGATGTCGACCACGGCCTGCACGGTCTTCTCGTCCAGACGTTGGGCGGTGACCTCCTGTCGGCGGGTCTGAGGGTCGGGCGTGTTGTAGTCGGTGTAGACCGAACGGCCGAGCAAGCCGGCGCGGAGCACGGCGTCGGAGGCATCACGGGCGAACACGCCAAGCTTGCGGAGCACGTCCTTCTGCGCGGCGCTGACGCTTGCGGCCTGGCTCACGTCGTCGCCTTCGCTGGCGCGAGGGACCGCTCCGGCGATGGCCTGCGAGACGTTGGTGTTGGTCGAGCCTTCGGAACGCAGGTCGAAGCCGAGCGAGAGCACGGCGACGCTGACACTATCGATCGAACGCGTCGAGAAGTTCGAAAGCGAGCCGCTGGTACCCGCACCGTCGAGCGTGGCGACGGTGATCTGGCCCGGCCCGAACGCGAGCACGCTGACTGAGCCATTGAACTGGATGAGGTCGGCAGCGATGAAGTCGACTCCCAGGTCGTTGGAAAGAACGCCACCCAGTTCGAGCACCGGGCCCGAGGCTCGAGAGAGAATCGTGATCAACGGCGAGTTCACAAAGATCGAACCGCCCGCGGTGAGGTCGCCAACAAGCGTTTGACCGGCCGAGTTGAAGACGGACGAACCGAGAGTGGTGAACTTCTCGTTGCGACCGAATCGGAGCAGATCCGTGGTGGCGATCGTGATATCGGTCGGGGCCATGACGGTCGCGACGATCGGTACGGAGGAGTGCCCGCTGCGATCGCCTCCCGAACCGGGGGCCGGGCTGAACCGCGGGTCCGCGTTCAAGTTGAGCGTGGTCAGAGCGCCGAAGCCGGAAAGGTCGAGGCCACTGGTCGAGTTGATCGCCACGCCTACATCGTTGCCAAGGAAGATCTTGGGAATCAACGAGCCGGTCGCGTCAAGGTTGGTGAGCAGCGTCAGCGAGCTGGACTCACCCGAGCCGAGCACAACGTCGGTAAAGACGATTGAATCGGGGCTCAGGCCCGGTAGGGGCTGGCGGTTGCCAAGCTGCGCGACGGGCGCGGGCGCGTTCTGCGAGCCGGCACCGTTGCGAGCGCCGGTGACTCGGATGAATGTGTCGCCCGCAACCGTCACCGGCTGATCAAAGCGAACGCCTGTGACGCTGACAAGGTCGGCGGCGACGAAATCCACCCGGCCTGTATCGGTGGTGGCGAAGCCGCTGAGAGGGCTAGCGTCCGTGCCGAAGGAACCGCTGAGTCGGGCGACTTCCTCGGCGCTAACGACCAGTGCGCGGGGCGTGCCGTCGGTGCGGACACCTGCGAGCAGGCTGATGTTCGCTGCCACGAGCTGGACGTTACCGGCACGCAACTCGACGGGAGCGCTAAAGAACATGTCGTTGGCGACGGCGACGTTACGGGAGATCGCCGTCGGGCCTGTGCCGTCCTGCGTGAGGTTGCCCGCGAGATTGAAGAACGATGCGCCGGACAGGATTTGCCAGGTGCCCGTGTTGGTGACCGTCAGCCCGCCGGTGGACGTTGTGATGGGCGCGCTGGTTGTGATGTTGACACCATTGAGGTCGACGAAGCCCGCGGTCATCGCACCCGCGCCGAAGTTGCCCGCGTCAAGCAGGGTGAAGGAAGTCAGGGGCGCGGTGTTACCGACCGCGGCAAAGGCCGCGTTGCCCGGCCCGGCAGAGACTGTCAGGTTTACGCCACCATTGGTCGGGCCACCGACGCTGACGCCATTTGCATCGAGCAGCGTGTCCGAGTTGAGCGTGAGTGTCCGCTGGATGAGAAGATCGGCACCCGCATTGAGGTCGCCCGTGAGCGAGACGTCGGCGAGGTACCGCTGGAAGCCGGTGGTGGTGACGTTCTGCAGCGTCGCGACGCCAGTAAGCAGTTCGAGGCTCGTAAGCGAAACGCCCGAGCCGATGTCCGAGTTGAACATCGCCGTACCGCTGGAGGACGTGGCTGCGTCGAACGCGAACGCACCATCGACCGGGCCATCCACAAGCAGCGATAGACCATTCATCTCGACGTTGCCGCCGAGCGAGATGCTGTCGTTGAACGTGAGATCGCCCGCCGACGCTGTGTAGGTGCCGTTGAGCGTGGCATCGCCGGTGTAGGTCTGGTTGCCCTGGCTGAGGACGGTCAGGAAGCTGAGCAGGGACGCGGACGCATCGAGCGAAGCCAGCGGCGCGAGCGTGCCCATCGTGCCGGTGGCTGTGATGGAACCAGCGCCGGCGTTGAGCACGAGCGCAAAGCCGCCGTCGGTCTGACCGATGATGATCGAGTCGTCGGCGGTGTTGCCCGCGGTGGAGATGGTCACGTCGGTCTCGAGCACGACCGGTCCGCCGAGGCGGATGTCGCCCTGAGCGGTCGAGCGGAGAGCGCCGCCGAGGTTGGCCTGCCCCGTATAGCGCTGGCTTCCGGTGGTGGTCACGCTGAGCGTGTTGATGGTGCCAGCGTCAACCGTGACCGAGGCGAGCTGGGTCGAGGTTCCGTCGGGCGCCTCGAAGCCCACGGGGGCCGCGAAGGTGACGGTGCCGAGCGGGTTGCTGAACAGGGCGTTGAAGGTGCCGTTGATCGGTCCGTTAAACGTGATCGCGGTGCCCGCGCCGCCCGCGGTAAAGGCGGCATCGGTTATGAGCAGCGTCGGGCCGAAGACGCTGATGCTGCTCGTTCGGCTGGTCACATCGCCGCCGGGCTCGAAGCCATTGAGGCTCGTGACGGTCGTCGCGCCGTCGGTGGTGATGGCTTTGGACATGAATCCCGAAGCGGAGACGTCGATACTGCGTGGCGCGAGCGTGGAGCCGAGCGGCATCTCGAAGACGACGCTGCCCGCATCGACTACGAAGTCGCCCATCGCGTTGGACATCGCGTCGATGAGGCCGGTGACACGCAGGTCACCGCCCGCGGTAGCGATGCTGGTGGGCTCGCCCGCGATGATGACCGCGTCGTCGATGAGCACGTCGCCGCCGACGGTGTTGATGTCGCCGATCAGCTTGGTGCCCGCTCCCGAGCCGCGCAGCGTGATCGGTGCGCCGTCGACAGCCGACAAGGCTTCGCGGACGATGGCGTTGCCGCCAGTGCCGCTGTAACGGAGAGTCGTCGGGTCGCGGAAGATGGCGTTGCCGATGTTGACGGTGTGCGAGCCGCCGAGCTGACCGACGGTGATGGAGCTGAACCCGTCGCGCAGTGCGGCGAGGTCGATCGTGGAGAGCGAGAACATCGCATTGCCGCCGGCCGGCGAACCGAGATCAATGCCCGCAGAGGAACTGCGGGGCTGGAGCACGAGCGTGGAGGAACCCTTGATGCTGCTTGCGCCGCCGTTGAACGCGATCTCGCCGGCGGTAATCGTGAAGGCGTTGGACGCGACATCGAGATCGCTGCCGAACGTGGTCGACGAGCCGCCGAACTCGGCGGACGCGAGCACGAAGACATTGGTCGCGAACGAGAGCAGGTCGGTGGCGATGAGATCAGTAGCGACATTCGAGATGCCGATGCCGTCTTGCACAAACGAGCCGCCGAGCGTGACGGGGATCGCGGGGATGTCGATCAGCCCGAAGTTGGTGATGCTCACATCGCCGCCGAAGCTGGCGCTGGTCTCGAAGCGGTAGCGGTTGCCATTAAGGTCAGCATCGCCCAGCACATCAAGCCCGCCCTCGAACAGGGTGAGGTCCTGCGTGTCCGTCTGGAACAGCTCACCGACAGTGAACATCTCGCGCGCGGTCACGTCCTGCGCCTGCTCGATGGTGATGCGG
Source organism: Phycisphaerales bacterium (assembly GCA_029260395.1). Classification (GTDB taxonomy): domain Bacteria; phylum Planctomycetota; class Phycisphaerae; order Phycisphaerales; family UBA1924; genus OFTM382. The sequence continues at coordinate 387,235 of JAJDDJ010000001.1, forward strand.
TCGAGCGGGGCCGAGCCGCCCACGAGACCCTCAAAGAAGATGCTCTCCGCAACGCCTGAGTTGAGCGTCAGGGTGTTGCCACCAGCGCCGACTGCATCAAGCGTGCCGTCGAAGATGATGTCACCGCCGAAGCCCGGGCCGCTGAAGACCGTAACGTCGCCCGCGACGCGGGTGGAGCCGACGAAGGTGATCGGATCAGAGATCGCCGAGACATTCGAAGCGAGCAGAATGGCCGGGGCTTCGAGGAACACGTCGCCATCGGAGGCGATGGAGCCGAGCACATCGATGCGAGAACGGGTCGTCATCTCGACCACGCCGTCGGCGAAGGTCGTAACGGGCGCGTTGATCGAAGTCGCGTCGCCGTCCTCTTGGAACAGGCCGCCCACGCGGACTGGGCCATCGAACGCGGTGAACCCTGCGCTGGCGATGCGGAGCTCGGCTAGTCCGTTGGGCATGTTGAGCCCTACACCGCCGACGATCGAGCCGCCCGAGCCGGGCAGGCCGATGGTGATGTCGCCGTTACCCGCGACAAGCAGCAGCGTCGCATCAGAACCGCCGCCCTTGCCGCCGCCGGGCTCGCCGTCGATGAACGCGAAGTCCATCGCGGCACCCGCGCTAGCCGGTCCGCCGATGGACAACGGCAGAGTCGTATCGATCGTGCGCTCTTCAACGATGACCAAGGTCCGGTCGAAGACCACCGGCTGGCTGGCCGTGAGCACATCGCCCTCGAGCAGCACGTCGGAGGTGAATCGGCTGGCACCGCCGGTGATGGTCAGGTCGTCCAAGACCCTGACCATCGCCGTCTCGAGCACCACGCCGCGGGTGCCCGTGAACAGCGCCGCCTCGCGGAACTCGGTCTCGCCGTCGCCATCGTCGGCCGTGCCCGCTGCCGCTCCCTGGCGTAGCGACGAGGCATGGACCGAACCGTAGAACGTTACATCATGGCCGCCGGTGATGGTGATGTCGCCCAGCGGCACCGTTGAACCGGTGTCTTCGAGGACGATTACATCACCCTTGCCCAGCGTGAGCATGAGGTGGTCGGTGCCGAGCAGCCTGCCGTTGAGCATCGCGCCGGGCGTGGTGCCGTCGAGCGTGCGGGTGGCGACAAACGAACCGCCGTCGAACGTGCCCGCGGGGCCTGTTGTGTCGAGGCTGAACGTGCCATCAACGAAGGCTGGCCCAAGCAAGCGGAGCTCATCGCCGGTGGTCGTCACACTGCCGAGCAGCACGGTGCGGCCAGCATCGGCGGTCTGCAGCGAAAGATTGGTCTTAATGTCGAACGTGCCGACCTCGATGAGGCTGGTGCCCGTCGAAGCATTGGGGTTGCCGATGGTGACTCGACCGACGCTCTCACTGAATGCACCGAGCGTGGCGCGTGTGATGAGCAGGTCGAGGCTGCCGTCCACTCCGTCGCCCAGGCCAATGGTGTCGCCCGAGGCAGGCTTGAAGAGGATGTTGCTGCCGGGCCCGCCCGTGATCGAGCCGAACACGTTGACAACGTCGGCCATGATCGTGAGCGCGCCGGTCGTGAGGTCGATCGCTGGTCCGCCCGGCATCGTGGCGACAAAGTTCGCGCCCCCCCCGTTGGCAAATACCATCCGTGCATCGCCCGACACGAGCATGAACCTGCCCGCGAAGCTCGCGTCACCGCTGGCACCGCCGATGGCGCTGGTGAACACATCGCCGCGAGCGAGGATGGTGTTGGAACCGAAGGTCGAGATCGAAATCTCGCCGAACGGGTTGGCCTGCGTGCCGAGCCCGCCCGCCGGAAGGACGATGCCCTGGTTGCCGGGTGAGCCGCCGAGGTTAGTGAGCGTGAAGACCGTGTCGCCCGCGCCAATGTTGCGGACGCCCGCCACCGGGGTCAGATCGATACGCGAGCGGGTGATAACCTCGCTGTTGCGTGCAACCTCGATGAAACCGCTCATCGGGCCGTAGACGATGGGATTCGTACCACCGTCGAGATCGAGCGCGACGACGTCGATCATCGCATCGCCCGCTGTTCGATCGAGCACGAGGTCGCCATGTCCGCCTGGGCCAGCGGTCGAGACCGCGAGCACGCCAAGCCTGTTGCCAGCGATGCCCGAGGCAGTATCGCCAGCGAGGCCGAGCATGACGTCGCCGCCCGCGCCGTTCGATGAAGACGTGTCCAGCACGAGTGTTCGGCCTGCTCCGCTCGCGAAGACCGTGGCCTCGGTGAGGTCGATGTCCGCTGCGTTGCCCGTGTTGTCAAAGTCCGTTGCGATGACGCTGTTGCCGCTAACACGCAGCGAGCCGCGAACCGTCACCGGGCCGCTGATGTCGATCATTGCGGGCAGATCGGTTACGCCATCCAGCGTGCCAGTGGTGTCGAGCGTGAGGCTCGCAAGGCCGAGGGTGTTGGCCAGGCGGATATCGCCGCCGTGCGTGGCAGCCGAAGAAGTATCGATCGTGAGCGAAGACGAAGCGTTCGCGCCGTCGATTGTGGTGCCCGCGAGTGGCAACAGCACATCGCCCGCGTCGGAAGCCCCGCCTTGGTGGGTATCGATCAAGCGAGCGCCCGATGCCCGAACGATGCCGCCCGCGAGCACCATGAAATCTCCCGTGTCAGCTCCGAAGCCTTCCAGGAACACATCGCCGCTCAGCGTGACGCGGTCGCCTGCACTCAGCGAGAGGTCGTTGATGAACGCGCCCGCGAACGCGCCGGCCGAGTCATTGACCCCGCCCAACACGAGCACGCCCGTGCCGTTGGCCCCGTTGGTACGGATCGTTAGATCGAGCCCGCCCGCGTCCGCCGCGAAGGTGGTGCCGCCAAAGTCGCCCAGCCCGCCCGCGGTATCAAGGGTGAGCGTCTGATCGATGACCGTCAGCGCGCCGCGGATGGTCATTCTCCCGTCGGTCTCGACGGTGTCGGTCAGCACGTTGAGGCCCCCGAACGACTCGAGCGTGAGCGAAGCCAGCCCCATCACGCCGCGCTCGACTCTGCCTAGATCGATCTGCCCCACCTGCGCGGTCAGCAGGCTCAGACCCGCGCCCGCAGCACCGGACCGGATGGTCGGGCCAGCGAGGTCGATCGAACCGCCCAGGCCGTTGGCCACGCCGTCGCCGTTGAGCGAGATCGTGACGATCGCGCCGCGGTCGATCCAGACGATGCCCGTCGAGTCGATGCCGAAGAACGGATCGGCACCGTCGAGCAGCACATCGTTGTGGAGCGCGACATCCGCCGCCGTGGTGCCGGGCGCGAAGCTGTCGGCCAGCACGAGCACCTCGCCCAGGAACGAGCGGGACCCGCCGTTGTCGAATCGGCCGAGATCGACGCGGCCGCCGGTGAACCCGGACTCGCTGGTCGAGGTGTCGAGCGTCAGCGCGAAGTTGGCCGCCGAGCCGAAGAACCTCGCCATGGACAGATTCAGCGTGCCGCCGTTGCCCAGATCGTCGTCGTTGGTATCGATGACCCTTGAGCCGGTGAGCACGACATCGCTGAGGATGGTCAAGCCGCCCTCGATGGCGATGTCGTTGGTAAGCGTGATCTCGCCCGCGCGCAATTCGACGTGGGAGAAGTCTTGGAAGAACGGCGCGGGCAGCACGATCTCGCCGTTCGCGCCGCCGCCGGTGGCGGTCGCGTCGATGGTGAGCGTGTGAAGCCCGGCAGCGAATCCCTCGAAGCTCTCTCCGCCCTGTGCGAACAGCACGTCGCCTGCATCGCCCGGCCCGCCTTCGGCGTGAGTGTCAAGCGTGATCGAACGCATGGCCTGCCCGTTAGCGAAGATGCCGATGTCGCCGCCGCCGGTGAGGATGTCGCCCCAGAACTCCGCGTCGCCACTGGTGACCTCGAACGCATTGAGCCTGCCGTTGGTGCCGACTTCGCCGACGCGCACGAACCTCGGCGTCACACCCGTCGTGTCGATCGCGGTGAGCACGAACGTCTCGGGCCCGCTGATCGAGCTGTCCTGATTGAACAGAATGTCGCCATCAGTCGCAATGATCTCGATCGTTCCGCCGTCGGCGGCATCGAGTTCAACGATCATCGTGCCAGTGAAGTCGGCCTCGCGCAGCCTCGCCCCGCCGCGAAGCGTCAGGGTGTCCGCCGAAACAATCGAGAGCGTATCGAGAGCGGTCTGCTGACCGATCGCAGAGAGCAGCACCGTTGCGTTCGGCGCGTCGATGGTCAGCGTCTGCCCGCCGGGAGTCGCCCCATTGATCCCAAAGCTCGCACCGCTGTGGGCGAGATTGCCAAGGTCGAGGGCCATCAGCCCGCTCACCGCGAAGCGCGTGTCGCCGTGGAGCAGCGCATCACCAGTCAGGCCCACCGCGTCGATGGCGTCGGCGACGTACGCAGCGCCCGTGCCGCTGATCGGGCCGAACTCGACCCGCCCGCTCGATGCCATCTCCAGCATCGCCAGAGGCAGCAGGTCGGTTCCGATCGAAGCAAAGAGCTGCAGGTCGGCATCGCCCGAGTCGAGCACCAGTGATTCGCTCGACGCGGACTGTGCGAGCACATCACCGCGGAGCGTGATGGTGCCGCCGGCCGCGCCCGCATCGGTCGTGCGCAGCGTAGCCGTCGAGGCGTTGAGCAGGCCGATGCCGCCCGTCACCTCGATGGTGGCGCCGGTGGTGCTCAGCAGCGCGGTCGTGTTGAATGCAACCGGTCCGTCGAGCAAGATCGTTCCGGGCAGAGCGCCAGCGGTGCTCGCGGCGATATCGCCGTTGACCTCGATGCCGCCGCCGCGAGCGATCAGCCCGCCGAGCGCCGCGCCCGGGCCCTGGCCCATGCTCGACGCCAGCATCACATTGCCCGTGCCCGCGTCAAGTTCGAGCCTGCCGCTGCCGTCGGAGGCCGCGATGACCGCCGCGGCGCTGGTCAGGTCGATCGTGGAATCAGCCGTGGTGATCATCGTGACGGGCACATCAAGCACGATGCTGCCGCGTGCGCGATCGAGGTTGATGGAGTCCACCGCGATCGTGCTGGTGGTGGTGCTATCGCTCCGGAAGATCACCGAACCGTTGGAGCCGGTGCCCGGCGTGCCGTTGCCCGCGTCTGCGATGACGGTGAGCATCCGCACGCTCACGCCGCCCAAGCCGCCGAGATCACCCAGCAGCACGCTGCCCGCGTTCGAATCCATCGGGGCGCTCGTGTCGATCGTAAAATCAAAGCCCGAGCCGCCATCGGTGATGAACGTATCGGTGAAGGTAGCGAGGCCGGCATTGCCGAGGCCGTCGGCGTTGGTGTTGACGACGGTGCTCGCGCCGAGCATCCAGATTCCGAAGACCGAGAGGTTGCCATCGAGCAACACATCGTTGTTGGTGGCGAACGAGCCGGGCGTGTCGCCGCGGGCATCGATCGTAATGGCAGAGAGGAACATCCCCGCGCCGCCATGGTCACCGAAGGAATCGACGTCGATGCCGCCAGTGGTGGCGACACCGCCGGGCGTTGAAGAATCCAGCACGAGCGTCGAGCCGCCCGTCGATGCGAACACCGTGGCATTAAGCGCGATCGGCCCGGAAGCACTTCCGCCGGCCTGGTGCGTGTCGATGCGGGCTGCGCCTTCGATCGCGACCGCTGGCCCGTTGAAGGTGAATCCGGTGGGCCCGCTGATCAGCACATCGCCTGTCAGCGTGAGCGTGCCGTCGGAAGCGCTGGTGGTGTCCACGGCGACACCATCGACGAAGCCCGAGAGCCCGCCGCGGTTGCCGAACGTGCCGAGCGTGATGCGTCCATCGCCATCCGCCGAGTCGGTCACGCGCAGCGTCAGATCGGTCATCGGCGCAGCAGCCGAGACGTGCGCCCCGCTCAGGTCGATCGCTCCGCCGGTCGTCTCGACCGTGAGGTCGCCCCCGAGTTCAACATCACCGATGAGCGTGAATCCGCGGTGCGTGTTGAACGTCGTCGCCCCGGACGCTGTGCGGATCACGCCGTCGCCAGCAGAGCCTGAAGCATCGGCGGTGAAGCTCGTGAACGCCTCGACCAATGTGTCCACCGCGCCCAGCGTGATGTCGCCCGCTGCGCCCGCGCCCGAAGATGTATCGAGCAACAGGTTGGTGTCCGCTCCGCTGCCGTCGGCCACCAGCGTCGAGTCGGAAAGATCGATCAGACCCGCGTCGCCGGCGCCGCCCGCGCCTGTTCGAATCGAAGCATCCTTGATGACCAGCAGGTTGGCCCCGCCCTGCAGGGTGAACCCGTGGCCCGCGAGCGTCGCATCAAGATCAATCGCGGTCGAGAGCGTCACGCTCGCCACCGGTCCGAAGCCCGACGTCTGCGCGACCACGCCAGCGAGGTACGACGCCGAGCCGAAGAAGTCGTCCGCCGCCAGCAGGTCGATGTTGCCCGCCGCCCCGTCGCTCGATGAGGTATCCAGCGTCAGCGTCAAGCCCGGCATGGTCGCGTGGAATACCGCCTGATCCAGGTCGATGAAGCCCGAATCGCCAAGGTCGTCGGCGTTGGTGTCGATCGTAACCGTCGCGCTCTGTTCGACACGGCCGACAAGCTCAAGATCGCCCTCGATGATGATCGAGGTGTCAAGCTCGATGAGCCCCGCCATGAGCTGCGTGAAGTCGAAGCCCTGGAAGAAACCGCCGGGCAGCACGATGGAGCCGCTGGTGCCGCCGCCGTCGGCGGTCGCATCAACCGCGATGTTCAGGCCCGGGCCTGCCGCGGTCACGATGCTCGCTGGACCGAAGCTGATCGTCCCCGCGTTGCCGCCGGGCGTGACGCCGCCGATCGAGTCCAGCGGGTCGCTGTCGATCGCGATGGAGGCGTGCACATCGATCGTCGGAGTGGAGCCGAAGTCGATGTCGCCGCTCGTACGAACATCGCCGCGAAGGTCTACATGGACCGCCTCAAAGCGCAGCGAGGTGGGCACGTCTGCGATGGCTGCGGGCACGCCGCCAAAGTCAATGATGCCCGTCGTCGCGCCGTCGCCGGTTGTGATCATCTCGATCGCACGCTGACCCGTGAGCATCGGCAGCAGCACGTTGCCGTCGGTCGCATCGAAGACCATCGGCGAACCGCCCGGCAGCACGATCGCGGAGCTTGCGCCCGACAGGTCGATGTTCCCGCCCGCCACGAACACCGAATCGCTCAGCGTAACCGGGCCGCCTGAGGCGGTAAGGCCTGCCAGACGCATGCCCGTCGCACCGATGCCCGGCAGGGCCGCGCCGCCCGCGCCTAGCTCAAGGCTCAGGCTCTGCGTGCCGTCCGCCGAGGTGATACCGGTCGCGTTCGATAGGTCGATCGCGCCCACGCCGCTCACCACAAGCCGTGACGAGCTGAGCAGGTCCACCGAGCCGGTGACCATAGAGAGGTTGAACGCATCGGCGAACAGGTCCACCGGAGCTACGCCATCGCCCAGTTCAAGCGTTGCGGCCGTGACCACTTCGAGTGTGCCCAGTGGGATCGCCAGCGTACCGATCGAGCCACCAAGCGCCACACCGCCATCAACCGAGTTGAAGCTAATCGACGAGCCCGCGGAATCGGTCGTGATCGGTCCAGCCAGCGTGATCCGCCCCGCAGCGCCCGTCGCGGCGAACGTGCGAGCGCCCGCGCCCTCGAGCAGCACAGGGGTCTGGATATCGATGGCCGCGTCGGATGCGAGCAACTGGCTGTTGGGACGCAGCGTGGTCGTCGCGCCCGAGCCGATGATGCGAATGAATGCGCCCAGCAGGCCCGAGTGATCCACGGCCGTGTTGCCGTCAACGATAACTGAGCTGCCCACCGTGGGCGCTCGGAGCACGACCGCATTGTTGAACGAGACACTGCCGCCGCCGCCGATCAGGATCGACTGCGCCGCCGAAGCGCTGTCGCGGCCGATCGTGATGCTGCTGAAGCCCGACTCGATCAGTGCCAGTTCGACAGCTGTCAGGTCAACACTGCCCGCTTGCTGGGCAGCAAATCCGATACGGAACGATTCGCCCGCGTCGAGGCCGAGCAGCGTGAGCCCGCCCGTGCCGCCGATCATGCCGCCAAAGTCGATCTCGCCGCCCGACAGGGTGACATTGGTAGCACCAGCGCTGAACCCGTTGGCGAACGTGAGCACGCCATCGGTCAACAGCGACCGCGCCCCGCCCGTGAGCGTCGTGGTGCCCGCGTACCGCTGCACGCCCGTGCCGCCGCCCGCTGAGTCAGTGGTTACATCCCCTGCAATCCCGATGGTCTGCGCGTTGACATCGAGCGAACCCAGCGGCTGGCTCTGGCCCACCTGCGCGAGAAGCACCTGACCCGGGTCCGCGATTCCGCCGCCGCCGCCGCCGGGCGTGACATCAATCGACAGGTCCATGCCCGGTGCCGAGCCGTCCACATCGCTCGCCGACAGGTCCACCCCGCCACCAGCGGTCACGATGTCGATATCCGCTACAATCGTCAGCGGTCCCACCACCGTGATCGCACCGTTGTCGGTCGTCACATCGCCGAGCAGCGTGGTGCCCCCCGAGGTCGTGAGCGACACATCACCGATCGGCGTGCTCGCGCCGATCGCGGGCAGCGTCGCGCTGTCAGCGTCGATCGTGAACGCTTCGCCGCCTGTGAGCCCGTCGATGCCCGTCGCGTTTGACAGGTCTACGCCAGATGCCGTCGCGTTGATCGTCACATCGCTGGCCAGCGTGACCCCGCCCGTAACGCCCAAAGCGTCGAGCGTGGCGACGGTGATGTCGCCGCCGAGCGAGAGATCGCCCGAGCCGAGCGTCAACGCGTTCAAAGGATGCTCGCCCAGCACGCCGTCGGAGCCAACCGTCGGCAGGCTCAGCGCCATCGGCGTCTGGAGATCGAAGCTCGCGGGCGTGCCGCCATCGAGCGCGGTGATGCTCCGCGCCGCCGACAGGTCGATCACGCCATCGCTCAGCAGCGCCGCAGCGCCGTCGATGATGATCGGTCCGGTCAGGCCGCTGAAGTCCGTCGCCACAGCCCGCGTGGTCTGCGCGTTGAGCCGAAGCGCACCCGAAGTCGAGACCGCCAGCAGCCCCGGCGCGTTGTCAGCAATGCCCACATCGGAGTCGAAGAAGATGTCGCCCGTGCCCGCGCTGAGCGTCAGCGAGCCGTCGCTCACATCGCCCGTCGTGCGAACAACCCCGCCGGGGTTGAGCACGATGTCACCGCCGAACAGCCCGGTGGTCACGAGCGACGAAGCGCCGCTGTCCAGCCGAACGTCCCCGCCCAGCCCGCCGAGTGTGATCGAGTCGCCCGCGGTGCTCAGGATCGAGCCGTTCTCGAGCACGACCTCGCCGAATGCGCGGAGCGTCAACGGCGCATCGAACGAATTCGTGCCGCTAGAGACAAACAGTTGGTCGCCCGCCTCGATCGTGATCGAAGCGAACGGTCCGACCAGGTTCGCCTGCTCAGCAATCGTCAGCGTCAGCTCGCCCGGGGTCTCGGTTGTTCCGCCGACGCGCGCATCGGTCACCGTTCCGAGGAGCAGCGAGGGCGGCGTCGAGACGCCGCCCGTGACCGCGCCGCCAAAGTCAATATCGGTCGCGCGGATCGAGGTGTTGTTCGAACCGAGTGACAGCGCGTCCCCGAATTCGATCTCGCCACCCGTCGCCGTGAGCGTGGCATCGGCGGTCTCGACGACCACAAATCCGTCGTACCGCTGATCGCCACCGGTGAGCACGTCGCCCTGAAGTCCGATGACGCCCGAGCCGCCGCCGTCGGCAGCGGTGCGCACATCGAGACTCGTGAGAAGATCGAGATCGGAGCCGGTCACCTCGGCCAGCGTCACATCACCGCCGGTGATCGTCGCCCTCGCATCAAGATCGAGCGAACTCGCCGCGTCAGAGGGCTCAGCGGTGCCCGTCAAGGTGATGTTGCCGGCCGTCGTCGAGAGCCCCGCGGTGTCGACCGTGCGATCGCCCGTCAGACGCATCGGCCCATCGATCAGCACCGAACCGCCGTCGGTCACCAGGTCCGCCAGCAGGTTGACCCTACCGAGGCCACCATCAATAACCAAATCAATCGCACCGCCGATGCCGCCGCCGCCAGCAGTGTCGATGGCCGCGTTGATCGTGATCGAGCCGTCCTGCTGCACGGCAGCCCCCGCCGCGTTGGCGATGAGCGTCACGTCGCCGCCGAGCGTCGTGATTGGCTGGTTGACCGTGATGTTGCGGCCGGCCTCGGCCATCAGACCGATGCCCGCGTTGTCCATGACAAGCACCGCATCGAATGTGATGTCGCGTTCGGCCTGCAGGATCACGTCCGACGTCGCCGACGTGATGACGCTCGCCTCGATCTCGTTGGGGAACGAATCCCCGTCGAGGTTGGTATCGGGATCGGTGAAGTTGTCAACGTCCGTAAGCGTGATCGAGTCGCCAGTGCCGTCGGCGACGACCGTGATGTCCTCGGGATCAAGCAGCAGCGTGCCGTCGCTTCCGCCAAGCTCACCGCCAGGCGTGCTGACCTTGCCCTGGTAGGCGAGGCCCTTCTTGCCGGAGACCTCGACCATGCCGCCGTCACCGGTGCCAGCGCCCGCAGCGCTGACCGTGCCGCCAAAGCCGGTAGCCCGGTCCGACCAGACGACCACCGTGCCACCGTCGCCGCTCACGGTCGCGTCGGCATTGATCGTGGTGGTTGGCGTCACGAGGGTCTGCTGCGCGTTGCGAAGCGAAGCATCCTGGCCACGGAACCCGCCGCCGATGCGCACATCACCGCCGCCGCTATGGCCCGAGACATCGATCCGCGCGCCGTCCACCGCTACGCGGTCGCCCAGCAGCTCGACCCGCCCGCCCATCTGTCCGGGGGCCGTGGCCGATGCATCGATCACGCCGCGCGCCGTCACGATGTCGGCATGCACCTGCACGGACTGCGCGCGGATGCTCGAAAGATCGTGGATCGCCACCGAGTACACGTCACCCCGCGCAAGCATCGTGCCGCTCTCGCCGAGAGCCTGCGCCTGAGTGGCGAGTTGGTCCGCGTTCATCCGCGCGTAGATGTGGCCGCCGCGCTCACCGATGAGCACCTCGTCACCCGCCATCAACGTTACGACATCCCGTGCCTCGATCGAGCCGAAGTTTGCCACGTGCCGGCCAAGCAGGTGGACCGTGTCGGCGTAGATCGAACCGTGGTTGATCACGTCGCCCTGCAGATCCGTGAAACGATCGACACCCTGCAGGAAGTCCCTGTCCGCGATCGAGCCCGCCGCCGCGTAGATGCCCGCCGCGTTCACGACCGAGCCCTTACCGAAGATCACGCCCGCTGGGTTGGCCAGGTACACCCGGCCGTTGGCCATCAGCGTGCCGTCGATGCGTGTGGGCGACGCGCTGTTGATGCGGTTTAGCACTCGCGCGTTGGGGCCTGGCTGCACGAATCGCACGGTCTCGAACGAGGCGATGTCAAAGCCCGAGTAGTTGATGATCGTCCGGTCAGCCGCGTGGATGGTCGTCACCGAACCGTTGCGGTCGAACGTCGCCGATCCCGCAGCCACCTGAGCGCCTTCGGGGTCTGCCAATGCAGGCGATGCCAAAAGGGCCACCAGCGGGCTGATCGCCAGCCCGCCGCGGATACCCGAGGCCAATCTCTGGGCCCGGTTGTGGGCTCGTCCCCGCCCCCTATTGGAAGCGCGCTGAGTGAGCCGAGACGCCCGATTGCTGCTATGTGCCATGTTCGACCTCGCTGAGCGCAGTCCCTGCGCAACCCCGGAACACCCACGTCTGAGCGTTCACCTTGGGATTCGCTCCTCTATTTGACTAGAAAAGCAGAGTAAAGACCAGATGAAATCTGTTAGAGCCTGATTTGACGCTCTGATTATCCACGTCATCCAGCGCCACAGCCCAATCAACCCGCACACTCATGTTCCGATAGAAAAGAAGGTCTGCCCCGATACCCGCGCCCCACAGGTCCTCGTTCTTCTCGAACGCCTGCCGATCCACGTTCTCGCTGCGGCCTATGTCTGTAAAGGCTTTGAGAACCAGGTCCCAATCGGGCCTTCCATACACCGAACGCGGGGCCTGATAGAAAGGCCGGCCAAAGAACGATCCGGGCTCACGGAAGTTGCCATCCCCGTCCGCAACCGACAACGGCCTGAACGACCGGGGAACGTGCCAGCGGTATTCAGCTGATGCGATCACCACGTTGTCGCCCGCGACCACCGACTCGGGGTACCCGCGCACCGAGTACAGCCCGCCGACCACCTGCTGCTCGTTGGGCACGAGACGGTTGTCCATCGCGTACTGGCCCCGAACCGATAGCGCGATCTCGTGCGCCAACGTCGAGCTCTTCCAAGTGGTCGGGTCCTGCCAAGCGCTGCCCAGGATCAACGGCTCCAAGAAGAACGACCCGTTCACCCCGTATCGAAAGACCGACCAGTCCTGCTCCGGTGCCAGTCGGCCCAGTCGCTCTAGGCCCGGCGACTTGCCGCCCGAGATATCCGCGAGCGACCACTCGAAGCTGGTCTGCGCATCGAAGCTCCACTTGTCCGTAGCCGCCTCCGCCCGAAGCCCAACCTTGGGCACTAGGAACTGCTCACGGCCCTGCACGCCGACCGCCTCGTTGAACACCTCGGTCTGGTTCCACCGCGCCCCAGCGAACGCATCCACAAACAGCTCGCGCCGCTGGTAGAAGTTCCACGCGACCTCTGCCCCGATCGTGTACCCCTCGCCCGTGAACTTCTCGTCCGCGAGGCCCACATCAGACGCCGTGAAGCTGCTGAAATCACCGAAAAGCCGAGCGCGCCAGCGGTCGGTCCCCGGAATCGCGGTTTCGTACGAGGCAACCGCCGCGTGCGAACTGCTGAACCCTGCGGTGATGTACTCCAGACTCAGAATGTCGTCGAGGTTGTTGAGCTGCGAGAACTGCGCCCCGAACCGCTCGCGCCAAGGCTCGGTCGACTTGGTGCCGGTGTTCGAGAACTGCGAGTACGCGAGCCATTGTTTGTTCTCGCTCACCAAGTAGTCGAGCGTCACTTCGCCCGCAGCCTCACCCGGCGCGAGCGCCACATCAACCCGCCTGCCTGGGAAGCGGTTGAGCCGAAGCACATAGTCGTCCAGCAGGTCCCGCCTGAGCAGGTCCCGTTGGTTGTTGTCATCGGTGTACTCGCCGTTCTCGACCACGCCGACCGGGCTGCGGTTGAGGATGCGCACGTGCTTTGGGTTGTCGAGCCGATTGTCGATTCCGAATCGGTCGCCCGAAGCCACCGTGCGCACGTTCTTGACCACGCCGTTGAACACGATGACGGTCAGCTCCGTGCGCTCGCCACGAAAGTCCGTCGGCCCCTCGAAGCCCTCGGGCTTCTCAAGCAAAATATCCTGTGGGCTTACCAGCGCCAGACGGCCCAGAAGCTCCCGCCGCTCGAACTCCTGATCGATCCGGTTGAGCACTTCCTGCACCGCGTTGCGGGTCATCAGCACCGTGCCGTTGGTGCCGATCTGGTCGATGCGCACACCCTCGACCGCCTCGCCCGGCTTGGGCGTCGCGAGCAGGTCGCCGTCGGGCACCAGCGCGACGAGCAGCTCACCGAGTTGCTCAGGCGTGGGAAGCCCGGGGTGCTCGGGCTGGAGCAGAATCACGATCGCAGAAACCGGGAACAATTCCTCATCAAGCCCCGCGCTGGACGACGGTCCTTGAGCGGCCGGCGAAGTCGCGACCGCTTCCTGCGCCTCAGTCTCGCTGGCAACTTCCACCTCCGGCACGAAGGGGTCCATCTGACGGATGATGCCCGCGCCCGGCGCAGACGGCTCGTTGTTCAAGAGCCTGTCCTGCGCGCACGCATCGCTCGCAGCGGCCAGCATCGCGCCCGACACCACCAACCCCCTCCAACCACCGCGCAGCGTGTCTATCAAGTTCACGGCTTTCCCTCTGGCCGCAGAGGCCGATCGCGCTCTCGTTGCGCCGATTCAACACGGTATCAGAAGGGGATTGCCAGGGCAAACCAGCGAACCGGTCCCAGGCGATTCCAATAGCCCTCTCGGGCTCCGCCAATCCGAGCACTAGGCCGAACGGCCCGCAGCCCGCGAAACCGGCTTAAGCATCTCATCGAACCGGGCCCGGGTGCTCTGGTCCACGCTGTAGGTGATCGTCGTCACCAGCGGGATAGTCGATTCGGGCGTCCTAAGGCACGCGAACTCGCCCCGCCCGGGAGGACCGATGACCAGATCGATGAACTTGTGCCGAAGCGGCATGATGACCAGTGAGGGCCTACCCCCCCATCCGCCGAGCACGCGCAGCCATGCCCATGCAGCGTCCTGAGGCTGATTGGCCCCACGGGGCACCCGAACGTGCTGTGGCTTGTCCATGCCTGCCCGGCCAGAATTGCGCTCTGGCGATGGCTCGCCGAGCATCCCCACCAACCGATGCATCAGCCGGTAGACCGAATCCTTGCCACCCTCTGCCTCGATTCGATTCGACACCGCACGAAGGCCTTCGCTGCAATCGATCGAATCGAGGACCCGTACAGGCTGGATACCCGCCGAGACACGAACCAAGTCCTGCCGAGCCGAGTCGAGCGCTGCGACCACTTGCTCAGCGGTCTCCGCTGCCCGGCATTCGTTCTCCACTCGTTCAAGCAGCGGCATGCACGTGCTGAGGGCCCACTGCACATCGATCCCGATCGCGTGCACGCACACGATCATCGGGAACGCTTTGCGTCCCTTGCCGTCTTGCGAGGGCCACATGCGGGCCATGATGACCGACGCGCCGTCGTGCCACACAAGGATGTGACGAAGCGGATACGCCTCAGCGGTCTCGTCGTCACCCGTCCAGGTGCCTGCGTCGATGTTGCCGCCGATGCCCTCGACGTACAGCCGGCGCTTGAACTCCACAAGCTGCTCAGTGTCCATGCCTTGATCGTCGAGGTGATCGTTCCAGCCGGGATGCTTGCCGAATGCCGCCAAGTACAGCCCTGCCTCTGGGGCGTCCTCGCGGTTCAGCACGGTCTTGAGCCATCCCAGCACGTCACGTATTCCTTGCGATCGCCGCTCATGGGTGGTGCTTTACAAAGGGCACCATCAACTACGCGAAAGCTGTCGGGCCTTGGGGACACCGTGTTTCCACCAGAACTCCATTCCTGAGGCTCTATCGGCTCAGGGCAAGGCTATCGGACAGTTGGAATGAGCCCCAACCGACGAGAATCCGACTCAAAGACACCGATCAGCCGCCCTCGGCCGCGTCTTTTAGCTCTTCAAGCCGTCTCGTCACACCCCGCTTGGCCCGCTCAAGCCACGAATCCAGCGTACCCGAAGATGGACCGGAATCGATGGCGGCCAGCAACGACTGGCCTTGGGATTGGGCGACTCCGATGTCGAACTCCCCGGCCTTCGCGGGGTCGTAGGCGTCCCTCCATGCCGCGACGCCTTCGGTGATCGCTGTTTCGAGCCGGCGTGAGCCCACGAGGTTCTTGGCTCCAGCCCCACGGTCGAGCAGGCGGTCGACACCCGCCATTAGCGCTGCCATGTCGATCACCGGCTGCTCGTCATCCGCCGATGCAGGCGAGGCGGCGTACGTCAGCAAATCCTCGAACTCAAAGCGTGGCCGCTTGCCATCGCCCTCCGGATCCAGCGTGCCGACCTCCAAGTAGATCAGCGCCCGCAGGGCGTCGAGCTTGGGCTGGTCCCACACGCCCTGCCGGCGATCGATCTGCATGCGGCTGTCCGCCGCCACAATCACCGGACGTATCACGGTCACGAGGAATACCGAATCGAACGCCTTGGCCCGCGCCGCGTCGTAGTCGGCTGTAATCGGGGCCAGCGGCCGGTAGAGCATCGGCGCCTGAATTGGCGCCTCGATCTGCGGTATGACCGCCGCCGCCACCGTCTCGCGCGTGAACTCGGTCACGTCCAGGTCCATCGTCTCGGTGCCCATGTACTCAAACTCGCTCGTGTTGTCGCGGGCCTGCCACACGATGTTTCGCGCGCGCAGCGTTAGCCGCGAGCTTTCCGCTTTCTCGGGCACGGTCCTGTACGCGTTCAGCATGCCCTCCCAGAACCCGAGGTGCTGGCCGATACTGGTCTTGTACGACCACGCACCCCACGCCGTCAGCCCGATCAACGCCACCGCGGTGAACCCGGCCGATCCAAAGATCAGCAGCTGCCTAGCCGCCCGCGTCGCCTTGGCGCTGGCGCTTTTGAGCACAAGACCGCGTTCGCGGAACACCTTGGAGATGAACATGTCCCGCAGGAAGAACGCTCGCTCGCGCTTCCACGTCCGGCCCTCGGGCAGCGCGTCCACCGGTACGCCGATCGCCGCTGCCAGGTCCGCGTCCAGGGCGGAGCCCTCGCGCATCGACGATGTAAAGTAGATGCCACGCAAGAACAACGGATCGCCCGACCAGGCCCCGCCCGAGAAAACAAGCTCGAGATACCGCTGAAGCTTGGGCACCAGTTGGGTCATCGCTTCGGGGTACGCGTAGAGCGCATCAACCTGATCGATCCGCCGAAGGTTCGGGTCCTCGGTGTGCACCGGGTCCATGAGCAGCGCCATGCGGCGCCTGCGGATGCGGTCGGCAAGCTTGGAGAAGTGCTCGCCCAGCCGGCGCGGCTCAAATTTCTCATCGAGGCTCGACGGGTTCGACCAGCCCATCATCTGGTGCTGCAACCCCGGATCGTCGATCGAGTCGTAGAACTCGCGGAACCCGTTGATGAGGTCCGACTTGGTCACGATCACGAACGCCGGGAACCGGACTTTAAGGCTGTCGCGGACGGTGTTGAGCTGCTGGGCGATGCGTGTGGCCTTCTGCTCGATGGTCCCGTCGTCGTCCTTGATAAGGCTGTCGGCGGGTATCACGAGCAGCAGCCCGTTGACCGGGCTGTTGGGCCTGGCTGTGCGCAGCAGCTTGAGGAACTCTTTCCATTCACTGGTCTTGCCCGCCGCGACTTCCTCGAACATCAGTCGGCCCGCGGTATCGAGGATGACCGCGTAGTTGGTGAACCACCAGTTCATGTTCATCGTGCCGCCGAGGCCTTGCAGCGTGTTCTGCAACCCACCCGGGAACCCGACGTTGCTGTGTCGAACCGCTTCGGTCTTGCCCGAGCCTGGCTCACCTACCAGCAGGTACCAGGGCAGCGAGTACATGTCCTTGCCGTGCTTGCGGAAGACATCCAGCCCCTCAGCGAACTTGTCGTGCAGGTTGGCCACGCTCGCTTCGCCCGCAAGCCCGCGCTTGCCCTTGCTTGCGTTTTCGCGGATCTGCTTCTCGAAGGGCTTGCTCCTGGCCTTGGACATCGCGCCCAGAACCTGCTTGTAAACAAGCAGCAAGAGCCCAACGAGCACAAACCCACCCAGCACGATCCCGAGCGCTTTGATCGCGCCCATGACGATCAGCACGCCGCTGATGCCGCCGACTACCGCCACAACCAAGAAAATCTTGACCGGCAGCGGAACCAGACTGCTTGAACCAGATCCTTGCGCCATCGCGCTGTATCCCTTCACAGTGTGCCAACGACCATTGAGGGTCGCGGGCCGTACGAATCAGATCATTCCGCGATCGACTGGATGCTCTCGAGCGTAGTTTCCAGCGACTTCGAGCTTGATAAAAACAAGAACACGTTCGCACCCAGCAGCACCGCCGCCAGACCAACCAGCGCGATCAGCACGGCACCCACCACCTTCGCGGGCGGCTCGACGTAATTCGTCTGGTCCACGTTCTCATAAGCCTCAGGGCACACGCGTGACGAGGCTTCGGAATCCATCACGCCGCGTAGCCTGGCGGACATCTCCGTCATCTTTGATCGCAGCGAGTCGGGCCGCTGCCCGCCTGTGAACCCGAGGCCAAGGCACGTGAACAGCACGGCGAGCTGCTCGGTCGACGACGGGCTCTGATCGGCGAGTGCCGCATCCACCAGGTCGTAGAATTTCTGGTCGCTGTCAAGCCCGTCGTGCTCCATCGCCATCGGCTGCCACGTCGCAGCAAACGGAAGGGCGCTCTCTCGGATCAGGGAATCGGCGAACAGCACCAACGCCGGCTCGACCCGCTGGTAATCCGCGCCAACCGTGCCACCCATCTGCGACGACCGCTGACGCATCATCTCGAGCTGCTGCTTGAGCTCCACCCGCACCACATCCTCGGGCGGCGGGGTGCCCTTGCGCGCCGAGCGGTTGAGCCGGCAGCAATACTGAAAGAACGGCTCGGTTAGGTCCACCAGCTTCATCAACCAGTCCTTCCACAAACGGGCCGGCCTCGGCCCCGCTTGCTCGCTATCTCGATCACTTCTTGATCACGTCCCGCAGCATCGATTCCGAGTAGTCCACAATCGAGGCGAGCATGTCCGCCTCCAGTTCGTCCTCGTCGAACGTGCCCACGATCTCTTTATACCGCCGCCAGCAGGCCTTCTCGCCTTGGTCGCCCGTGCTGGACTCGATCAACTCCGGGGCCAGCTCGCCCAGCCTTCGGTGCGCGAAGTGCCCGACCTGCGAGATCGACGACACCAAGGCTGCCACCAGCTGCCGCAAACGCTCGATCTCGTCGCGGATGGCTTGAAGATCGCCCGATTGGCCTGAGGCGTACTCCCCGATCAGTCGGCCTAGCGGCTCGCCCCGGCGGAGCTCGCTGCGGGGCGCGATGCGCTTCCACGTGCTCCAACCGAGCTGGTCCATGCTGTGCGCCAGACCCGCCAGGGCCGCCGATAGCTCGCTGAGTCTTGGCCCGTCGAGTTCGGTGCCCTGCTGGCTCGCGAAGAACTCCTTGAAGAAGTCCGAGTTGGTCGCCGGAACGGTCCAACTACCACCCGAGCCGCTGGGCAGCTTGAAGATGCCCGATTTGCGCAGCTTGCTTTCGAGCGTTGCTCGCTCATCCGGCGACAGAATCGCCGATAGCTCTTCGAGACGGCGAGTCAGTTCTTCCACCCCGCCCTCACCCGCAGCGGGCGCGGGTGCCATGGACGCGGGCTCGACCTGCGTGGATACCCCGCCCGCGCTGAGGGCAGCGGAGGCCTCCCGCCGATCGGCGCTGCTCATCGAACCCCAAGCCGCCGCCAGCTTTTTAGCCAGCGCTACCGGTGAATCGCCAGATTGATCGCTCTGCTGCGTGTCCACAACCACGCTCCTTACCGCCAACGAACCCGGCCTCTGGGCGGAGAACCCGCCCCAGACCCGGGGTTTCGCCCCACGGGACAACGATCATAACGTCCGAGAGCGCCGAGGCCCAATCGGCTCCGCGGACGTTCTTTTTAGCCGTCGGCGAGGATCCCATCGTCTGCATGGTCCGCTATCGCACGTTCACAAGTTCTGCCCGAGCAAGCAGTTGAGCAACAGGCCTGTGAATCCGATGGTCAGTCTGGAACAACCGCGCCTCGTGTGGGGTGCCGCAGAAGCGAATGCCTTTGTCGTCCGGGTCCGTGCCCAAACGGGGCGGGATCCATTGATCGAAAGCCAACGCCATGCGCCACATGAACGCCCGAAACGTGCTCTGCCTCGCGGCCCTCGCAGCCGCTGGCCTCTCGACCGTTGGGTGCGCTTCGTCCTCGTCGGCCTCCCGTACTGGCACGCAGCCGGGCCGCATCGTCTACCAGCCCAGCTACGACACCAGCCACTCCAGCCAGACCCTGGTCGCGGGCGATTCGCTCGGCCGGGCCATGTTCGAGCAGGGTGCCGTCATCGCCAGCCGTGCGCACGCCGAGCTGCGCTACGCGGGTGTCGTCGAGTAAAGACCCCTCGCTCTGACTCATGAAGACCCAATCACGGGCGCTCGCCACTTCAGGCAGCGCCCGTGTCGCGTTGGTCCGGGCGCGATGACTGCCTAGGGGCGCGCTTGCCTTCTTGCGCAGCTTGCAGCACCGCTGCGGCGCGCGCGAGTCGTTTGCCGTGGCGAACGATCTCGCCCGAACCCAGGTACACGATCGACTCGGCGACCGATGCCATCAGGTCGGCGACCCGCTCAAGCTCCCGCGTCGCGCGATGAATCAGCAGCCCAGCCTCGGGCTGATCGATCTCCTGACGCATCAGCTCGACCGTCTCGTCGAACACGCGGTCGTGCAGCCGGTCGATAATCTCATCGTCCTTGATGATCTGCTGGGCCGCCTGCATGTCCTCGTCCACCACCGCTCGAAGGAGCTTCTGGCTCACCAGCGGCACGCGCTCGGCCATCTCCTTGAACGCCGTGGGCCAGGTCGGACGCACGCCGTAGCGGTCCATCAGGATCACGACCTTGGCGATCGAGCACGCGTGGTCGGCGACCCGCTCGAAGTCCGCGTTGACCCGCAGCGCAAACGAGATGAGCCGCAGGTCCCGCGCCATCGGTTGCTGCAGCGCGATGATCTTGATGCACTGCTGCTCGATCTGGACCTCCTGCGCATCCACACGGTCGTCGCGCCGGCGGACCAGCTTGGCCTCGTCCGCATCGAGCGTCCAAAGCAGTTCGATCGCGTTATCCAGCATCCCAAACGCGAGGCTCGCCTCGCGCAGCAGGCTCCGCTGCACGCCCGCCAAAAGGCGGTCGAGCGCGTCACGATGCTTGGGATGGCCTCGGTCGTTTGCGGGTGACACCATCACACCTTCCTTGGTCCATGGGTCTGTGTCTTTCGGGCTCCGCCTGAACATGCATTCTACCCGGAATCGGGCCAAAAGGGGCGTACACTCCAGCAGTTAGACCCGAAGCACGCCGCCGAGCCCCTGGCGATGCTCTGCAAAGCGCCCGATGAGTGGCTCACGGAGACCGCCGATTGCCGACCGAGCCGCCGCCAACTCAGCCCGCTCAGGCACCCGGTGTTCCACCGGTTTCGCGATTGGTTGAGCGATGGGTCCGAGCCGCCGCCGACCCCGCAAGCCATCGCCTCGATGCCATCGCCCGCCGCATCGCTCACCCACCGATCGCGCCCGATCCACTCTCTGTCTGGCGTGGCACGCTCGAGGGCGGCGCTGCCATCGGGCGTGACGGCAAGCCCCGCCCGATGCTCACCGAGAAGTACCGCGATGAACTCGTCTACTGGCGCCGAGCCGCCGACGGAAGCGAGCCCTCGTTCGAGGGCGAATTGCACGCGACTTTCGGCAAGTGGCAGCGGACCCGGCTCTACGAGCTCGGCGGCCGGCTCAGACTCGAACGCCCGTTCGCGCCGGGGGAACCCATCACCGGCCCGCTCGCCGAGTGGTGCGCGCAAAGGCGGGCCCTAGAGATCGGGGGCGGCCCGCACCCCGCGGTGTGCCAGGCGCGTTGGAAGAGCGCTGTGGCCGTCGATCCCTTGGCCGAGGGCTACGCCGCCGAGGGGCTGCTGCCACCGCAAGCAAGCCACGTCACGCACCTGTGCGCTCCAGGCGAGGCGATCCCGCTCGCCTCGGGCACCATCGACCTGGTCATCGCGGAGAACTGCCTCGACCATGTGGTCGATCCGTGGAAGGTGCTCAGCGAGATTCGCAGGCTGCTCGCCCCCGGCGGGCACGTGTGGCTGCTCGTCGATCTGATGCACCACCGCGACCACCTGCACCCCCACCCGTTCACCGAGGCTTCGGCCCGCGCGATGCTCGAACGCGCCGGATTGTCGATGGTTAAGGCCGATGTGTGGGACTCCCACAGCCACCCGAACGCCTTCGGTCAGCTCCGTGCGCTGCTCACAACCCAGCCGCGTTAGGACGCGACCGGCTCGCCCTCGACCGCGCGCGCCAGCGTGGCAATCAGCACCCGCACCAGCGACATGGGCGACTCGAGGTACTTCTCCGGCGGGCGGTAATACACCTCGCACAACTGCTCGTTGCTCTTGGCATCCAGCGCCTGCACGCTGCCCTTGGCTGGCGTGAGCGCCCCCACCATCAGCGCGGGCTTGTCCGTGCGGATGACGATGTCGCGGTCGCGCCGAGCCATCGATCGAGCCTGAAGAATCGCGGTCAGCACCCGCAGCTCGGCCAGCGCGATCAGCCTTCGCACGGGCTCGGGGTGCTCGCCGTAGGCATCGGTCAGATCAGCCGCGACGGCTTCGATCTCCGAGCGGTTGCCCGCGGTGGCGAGCCTGCGGTAGGCATCCATCCGCCGCTGATCCGACGGAATGTACGCGCGCGGGATCATCCCCGCGATGCCAAGATCAAGCGTGGTCGAACTCGCGATCGGTCTCGGCGTCTCGTTGCGCAGCTCGTGGACCGTGCGTTCCAGCAGCCGGCAGAACATGTCGTACCCCACCGCTGCGATGTGCCCCGATTGCTCCGCGCCCAGAATGTCGCCCGCGCCGCGTATCTCAAGGTCGCGCATCGCGATCTGAAACCCTGCGCCCAGCGCCGCATGCTCTTCGAGAGCCGCGAGCCTTCGGCGCGCGATGTCACGCACCGGCCGGTCCTCGGGCAGCACCAGATAGCAATACGCCCGGTGCTTGCTGCGCCCGACCCGGCCGCGAAGCTGGTGCAGCTCCGCAAGCCCGAACCGATCGGAATCCAGGATGACCATCGTGTTGGCCGTCGCGATGTCGATCCCGCTCTCGATGATCGTCGTCGACACAAGAATGTCCGCTTCCCGCCGGATGAACTTGAGCATCACCTCTTCGAGCTCGGCCGGGGGCATCTGCCCGTGGCCCACTGCGAGGCGCGCGCCCGGGGCCATCGCCGCGATTCGCTCGGCCACCGTATGGATGTTGTGCACCCGGTTGTGCACCACATACACCTGCCCCTCGCGCGACAGCTCCCGCGCGATCGCCTGCTCGATCCGCTTGGGATTGAACGGCACCACGTCCGTCACAATCGCCCGGCGGTCCGAGGGAGGCGTGGTCAACGAGCTGATGTCGCGCAGGCCCATCATCGCCATGTTCAGCGTGCGCGGAATGGGGGTCGCGCTGAGCGTGAGCACATCCACGGTCAGCCTGAGCTGCAAAAGCCGTTCCTTGTGCTCGACGCCAAAGCGTTGCTCCTCATCGATCACGACCAGCCCAAGGTCGCTGAACCGCACATCTTTCGAGAGCAGCCGGTGCGTGCCGATGATCACGTCCACCTCGCCCCGGCGAAGGCTCGCGAGCACCGCGTTGACCTGCTTGGGGGTCTTGAACCGGCTGATCGAGGCCACGCGGAACGGGTAGTCGGCCATGCGCGCCGAGAACGTGCGCTCGTGCTGCTCGGCGAGCACCGTCGTCGGCACCAGCACCGCGACCTGCTTGCCCGCTTCGCACGCCTTAAAGGCAGCCCGGATCGCAAGCTCGGTCTTCCCGAAACCAACATCGCCGCAGAGCAGGCGATCCATCGGCCGGGCGCTCTCCATGTCGCGCTTAATCTGCGCCATCGCGGTGAGCTGGTCCTCGGTCTCGTCGAACGGGAACTCGGCCTCGAAGGTGTCCTGCCACTTGCCGCTGCGCGGGTAGCCAAAGCCTGGCATCGCCTCGCGCGCTGCGCGCACGCGCAGCAGTTCCGCAGCCAGATCGCGCACGCCCTCTGCGGCCTTCTCCTTCTGCTGCTGCCACCGCTTGCCGCCGAGCACGCTCAGTCTGGGCCGGGCCTTGCCCTTGCCGCCCGTTCCCCCGCCGACGTACCGCTGTACAAGGTCGATCTGCGCGCACGGCACGTGCAGCCGGGTGTTGCCGCCAAACTGCAAGAGCAGAAACTCCTGCGCATCGGGTCGGTCCGTGCCGCGCCGGGCGGTGGGCGTGATCACCTCAAGGCCGATGAACTCCGCGAGCCCGTGCTCGGCGTGCACCACGGTGTCGCCAGGTGAAAACTCGAGAAACCCGTCGAGCGCACGCCCGCCCGCCTTGCGACCTTTTACGCCCCGGCGGGTGTCGTAGCGGTGGAACACCTCGTGCACCGGGACCACCGCCAGCCGGGGAACCTCGTCCCAAACAAACCCGCGCTCGACCCGGCCCACCCCGATGCGCACGCTCGCGGGCACTTCACCGAGTGTGGCCTCCATCATCTCGCCTAAACGGTCGGCCTCGGCCTGCGTCCCCGCCAAAGCGAGCACCTCGCCGCGCCGCGCGAGATCGGCAAGCTCCACCACCGCGGTCGCTGCGTCGCGGTCGAACTCGGGCAGCGAATCAACGGGCAGCTCGACCTGTCCGCTCGCACGAGCCGAGCCGGCCGAGAACTGGTTCACCTCCGCCAGCGAACTCGCGCGTGCGCGCAGCGAGGCGAGCACCGCGGGAGGGCCGAGCACCGCACGGGCCGCAGTCGTTCGGTCGAAGAACCCCCGGCCCTGCTCGACCACCTCGCCAGTCTCGGCGACCAGCGCCAATGCGGTCTCGGGGATCTGGTCGAACACGCACTCGCCGCGGTCGTCGTGCGCGCGCACCGAGACCAGCTCAACCCGTTCGAGCCGGCGGTCACTGCGGAGCGTCTGCGTGTCGATCTCGTGGATCGATTCGATCTCGTCGCCGAAGAAGTCGAGTCGAACGGGCAGGTCCACGCCCGGCGGGTACAGATCAAGAATCCCGCCACGCACCGCAAACTCGCCCGGCTGCTCCACGCTCTGCGTGCGCTCGTAACCAGCGCTTGCGAGCCATTCGAGCAGCTCAGCGGTGGGCATCTTCTGGCCGACCTTGCACGAGCGGATGAGCGAGCCCAGCGTTTCGACCTTGGGCACCGGCTGCATCGCCGCTTGCACCGGACACACCAACAGCCAGGCCTTGGTGGCGGGCATCGCGCTGAGCGCGCGCAGCGTGGCGATGCGGCGGGCCAGGCTGTCGAGCCCGACCGTGCCGTCAAAGCCCACATCGAGCATCGGCAGACGCAGCACATCCAGGCCCGCGGCTTCGAGCTCGCCCTCAGCGTGGTCGGCCTCATCAAGGTGGGCGACCAGCAGCACGACGGGCCGTTGCTCAGCCAACGCGAGCGCCGCAGCCACCCAGTGCGTGGACGACCCAACCGAGCCGTTGGCGATCACATGGTCCGATGCGCGCAGCGACTCCCTGAGCGCCGCGATGGGCGCGGACGTGCGCAGTCGTTCAAGCAGATCGCGTGCATCGATCGGCATTGGCTAGAGCGAGCATAGCCGGGCGGGCTGACCAGCCGGGTTTAGTTGGGATCACCGGGCAGTGCGCACGCGAGCGGCCGCAGCCGTTCGATGGTCTTGGGGCCGATGCCGGGCACGCGGTCGAGGTCGTCGAGCCTGGCGAACGGACCGTTGGCATTGCGGTCGTCCACGATGCGCTGGGCCCGCACGGGGCCGATGAGCGGCAGCATCTCGAGCGCCGGAGCGGGCGCAGCGTTGATGTCGATGAGCCGAACAATGGAGCGGTCGTCTGGTTCTTCAGACTCTGCTCTCGCGGCGTGTGCGTGCTGGGTCTGTGGCGCATCAGCCTGGACAAACGGCGCCCGCGCCGGGTCGTCGATCGACACCGCGACCGCACCCAAGCTCGCGATGGTGAGCACCGATGCGATAGCCCAGCGGGCACGCGAGATCGGGACGTCCTTCGTGCGTTCTGGCTCGGATCTAGCCGACGGGATTGGCAGCTCGGACGGCATCCAGCGATTCTAGTGGAGAACGCCCCTCGCGGAGCGCCTTGCGGACTCGGGCCATCGAGGCGAACGCCGGCCGTGCCTTGCCATCTGGCCCGATGAGGCCCATAGGGGTCCGGTCGGGCGCGCCTGGGCGGGCGTTATCGATGAGGTCGGCCCAGCAGATGCTGTGGATATAGGGCTTGGCCGCCGCAAGGGTGACAACGCTTTCAAGCCATCGGGCCTGGTGCTCGGAGTCCCAGCCCTTGCGCCATGCACCGGCGCTGGGATGGTCGGGCTGGCTGTTGGGCGCGGCGACCGCGGAAAGCGCCACGGGTTTTTCGAGCAGCGCGGCTCTATCGAGCAGGGCGGAGATCGCCATCAGGTCGCGCACACCGTGGCCCGTGTCTTCGGCGCCGAGAACCAACTTCAGCGCGTAGCCATCCACGACGACGCCTGATTGCGCGACGGTGTCGGCGTACAGCAATGGCGGCAGCGACTGGCGGTGCTTGGCGAAGTACTCACCCCACGGCTGATCAAGCCCCAGGAACACCCGAGCGTTGGGCTGAAGCCGGCGCACGAGCAATACGCACAAGCGGGTGAGATCCATGATCTGCTCGTAGCTGAACGTGAAATGCGAGTTGACGTGCAGGCCCGAGACGATGGTCCACCGCGAGACCGTTCGGCGGTAACGCGTGACCACGTTCTTGACGTGCTCGTACACGACCTCGCGGAGCGTTTCGTAGTCGTTCTCCCAGATGTAGAGCCACTCCGGAACCGACTTGGGCGCAAAATCAACGACCGGGCCGGACACCACGGGCAGCTTGGCTTGGCGGACCGCCCACTCGATCCAGCGGTCGGTCGCGGCGAACGAGTAGTCGCCCTCTGATGGCTCAAGATCGGTCCAGTTCATCGGCACGACAAGTTCGTCGGAGCAATCCAGCACCGCCTGCTTAAGCTGGTCGTTGAACGCCACGGGCGCGACAGCGCAACTCACGGGCGCTCGCCCGCTCAGGGTCACGCCGACATCGTTCTGAACAACGATCGGGGCGCCCGCGGGAGGCGCTTCGCCTTGGGCCGCCAAATAGGCATCGGTGGCCTCGGCGTAGGCCCGGCCGCTGAGCCGCTCGGGGAGCTGGCGGTCAGCGCTCGCCATCGCCAGCGCTTCGCTGGCATCGACCGCGTGGGCGAGCGCCGCCAGAGACAGCTCGTGGGCATCGAGACCAAGGTTGCCATCGCTGTCGCGCTCACACACGAGCGCTCGGGTAAACAGGTCTTGAGCGCGCGCGAAGCGTTCGAGCGCGGCATGCTCGGGCGGAAGATCGAAGAGCTGCCAGTCCTCGAGCTTGTTCAAGAAGAACATGATGCGGTGGCGGGCGAGTTCGAGCGAGAGCAGGTAGGGCACCTCGCGTACGGGCAGCAGGCAGGTCTGGAGCGTCAGGCGACCGGCGTCGGGCGTGGGCAGTTTGGCATCGCCCGTGGGTGGTAGCCCACGCAGCTCCACACGCACCACCAGACCGATCGAGCCCGAGGCGGAGGGAGAGGCGACGGCGAAGTCGCCCTCGCGGGTGACAGCCCCGGCTGCGGGGATGTCGTCACCCCCGACGAGGTACGCACGGGTGACCTGGTAGCGGTCCTCGTCTGGATCGAACATCCGAAATCGCACCATGCGGGATCCATCCCTCCGGAACTGTGGCGGGGGCTGCAGCGGGCTTGGCTGCCGAACCATCGGCTGGGCCTGGTCAACCATACCCGCAAGGGACGCTGCAGAGGGCCAGCCGGTCGCAGGTGCATTGTCCACCGATTTGGGCTCGCGGCAAGCCGGGCTCAAAGATGGTGTGCTCATTCCAAAGCCGGTGCCCCGGGCCCGCCGAGCGGAGGGTGGGCTCGGCGACGGGTGGTCGCTTGGAGCGGTACCGTGTCGCCATGGCCAGCGCAGCATCAAGCACCTGTTGGGATTCGTCGCGAGCTGTGTTCACGACCGATCTGAATCTGCCGGGCCGGGTTCAGGGTAAGGTCCGGGATGTGTACCGGCTGCCGGGCCCGGAAACTGGGGAAACCGAGCGATTGGCGATCGTGGCGACGGACCGCCTCAGCGCGTTCGACGTGGTCCTTCCGACGCCCATCGCGGGCAAGGGCCGGCTGCTGACTGGCATCGCGGCGTTCTGGTTCCGCTGGCTTGAGGGCCGGGGCCTGGGCCCGACGCACCTCTTGAGCACCGACGCGGGCGTGCTGCCCGAGGCGGCTTTCGAGGGCTCGGCGACCACCCGCGACGACCTCCGAGGCCGGGTGACCATCGCCCGCGCGTGCCGCGTGCTGCCAGTCGAGTGCGTGGTGCGAGGCTACCTCGATGGGTCGGGCTGGGGGGACTACCAGCGGACGGGCGGCATCTGCGGCGTTGAGCTTCCTAAGGGCCTTCAGCGCGGCGACCGGCTGCCAGAGCCCGTGTTCACCCCGGCGACCAAAGCGGAGCAGGGCGCACACGACGAGAACATCAGCTTCGACCGGGCGTGCGAAGCGGTGGGTGAAGCGGTCATGCGCGCAGCGAGGCAGAAGTCGCTCGCGATCTACAACGCAGCGGCCGAGCGTTCGCGCGAGCGTGGCCTGCTGCTGGCGGACACCAAGTTTGAGTTCGGGTTCCCGCTGGACCGGGCGGGCGATGCATCGGCGCTGATTCTGGTGGACGAGGCGCTCACGCCCGACAGCTCGCGGTACTGGCCGGCGGGGGGCTGGAAGCCCGGGCAAGCCCAGCCGAGCTACGACAAGCAGTTCGTTCGCGAGCACCTGCAGGCGTTGGTGGATGCCGGCCAATGGAACAAGCGTGCGCCCGGCCCGGAGCTGCCCGATGCGGTCGTGCAAGGGACGCTGGGTCGGTACCGCGAGGCGGCAGAGATTTTGATAGGCGACGGGGCCAGCTAGCGGACACCGGTTTCCTGGCGGTCCTCGGTGCGCTGCCTGCGCAGATCGGTGATGTACTGGCGGTGCTGCTCGATGCCCGCGGGCATGGGGAAGATGACATCGAAGACCGGAGTGTTGTTGGCCTCTGCGTTGCGGTCGACGACGTCTTTGAAGCGAGCGAGGATGATGTCGTAGCCCCAGACCTGGAGCTCGGCGGGTGCTGAGCCGTACATGGTTTCGGCGATCTCGATGGGGAGTGTGCCGGCGAGCTGGGCGAACAGCGTGCCGGCCATTTCGCGGAAATCACGGGGCATGTCCTCGGTTCGGCCTGTCTCGCCGCTGGCTGTGGTCACCTGTATCTGCTTCTGCATGTAGTACCGGTGGACCTGGGCCGCGTACTGGTACTCGCGGTCGAACAGCTCGCCGTCTCCCGCGGCCAGCCCGTTCATGTACGCGCCAAAGAGCGAGCCTGTGATCTCCTGCTTGGCCACGTACGCCGAGAGGATGCGGTCGTCTTTGAGCTCGTTGGCGACGAACTCGTCGAGCGTGGTGCCGAGCTCGACCATGCGGTCGGGGTTGTTGGTGTTCTGGCCCGGCCAGGCGATCAGCTGGTCGAGCATGTGGTTGGCGCGTGCGTACTCGCCCCGGCGGTAGAGCGTGCGGATGGCATCCCGCATGAAGTTCTCGTAACCGGCGGCGAAGGCGCGGTAGGGTCGCTTGCCGTGCTCGGTCCACCACAGCGCGAGCAGGTTCTGGCGGTTGGCCATCTCCTCGGGCGTGAGGTTCTCCCACGCGGCGCTGTCGGGGTTGAGGATGTCGTCGCGTTCCTGGAGCAACTGGCCGTAGGACTCGATGAAGTGCGTGTTGGGGGAGTTCATGTAGAACCCGCCCCTGCCTTCGACATCGTCGAGCATGCTGTAGTACACATCGCCCGAGCGGTAGAGCTCCTGGAGCGACTGGTAGACCACGCGGTCGGCGTTGACGAAATCGAAGTCTTTGCGGTTGCGGGCGGTCCACCGGCTCATCGCCTGCTCGACGCCTCGGGCGGACCAGTAAAGCGAGTGCGTCGCCGCGTGCCGCCAGTCGAGCGGGCCGAACTTCTCGGTGTACGCGACCATCCGCCAAGGCTCCATGTGGTACTCGTCCACGAGGATGCGCTTGCGGGCGTGCGGGACGAACGCCTGCCAAGCCTTGGCCATCTCGGGGTCGGCGAGCAGCTCGATGAACGCCTGCACCTTGGGGTCGTCGTCGCTCGTGTACTCGACGCGCCTGGGCGAGGCGAGTGCTGCGGTGTAGCGGGCGTGGAGCCTCAGCAGCCGCATGCTCACCGGGTCGATGCCCTGGGCGCGCAGCTCGGTGAGCAGCGCGGGCACGGTTGATTCTTCGATCTGCGAGAGCGATTCCGGAGCCTCGGCAACCCGCTTGAGCCAACCCAGATAGGCGGCGGTCGCGCCCTCGCGGTCGCGGGTCTCGACTGTTCTTGCGGGTGGCTCGCCCAGCACGACGGTCCATTCCTCGGCGATGGCACGCTTGTAGTACTGGTTGGCGTCGTCGGTGATGCCGCCGATTTTGTGGAGGTAGAACCAGCTCAGCTCCTTGTGCAGGAGCATGTCGTTGGGGTTAGCAGGGATGGCCTCGTCACGCAGCAGCCGCACGCCCGCGTTGACCCACTCCCAGCGTTCTTCGGGTGTCTGCGTCGCGACGGAGATGTTGTACGCCATGTTCCACGCGTGGAAGACCCACACGCGTGGGAAGCGCGGCTGGAGCGTGGTGATAGCGCGGCTCAGCTCGATCGCCTCGTGGTACTCGCCGGCTTCCTTGAGCTCGTTGGCGCGGATCCACAGGTAGTTGACGAAGATGCCCTTGAACGCGCCCAACGCGATGCCCAGGGCCACCTCGGGCGGGTCGCCCTCGCTGAGCTGATCGGTCACCATCAGCTGGTTTCGTCCGGCTGAGTCCGAGACGCCAGCGCCCGTGAACCCAGCGCCGACGAGGCTCAAGCCCGCGATGCTTACTGCGGCGAGTTGGATCAGGCGGTTGTGTCGCATGAGATCGGTTCGAATGGGCGGTTTACCAGTGGTTCTACTTGCCGGAGTACATCGCGAGTTCGCGCCGGCGGAAGATTGTTGAGGCCGCGACAAAGAGCAGAGCGGTGACCGCTCCGAGCGAGACGAGCGAAACCAGAGCATCGCTCCACGAGATCAGCTCGCCCCCGATGATCGAGCCGATGGGGTCGAGACGGTCGTACACGCTGAACAGCTCGCCTACGCCGATGGTGATCATGGCGGCGATGAACTTGAAGATCTGGAACGCGCCGTCGTCGGTGTGCCAGCCGAAGACCTCTACGCTTTTGAGCAGGTACGACGAGCCCTCGGCCGCGAGGAACGAACCGAACGAGACCGTGCACGCCACCGGGAAGCTCAGGAAGGTCGCAGCGGCGATGGTGAGCATAGAGAGGAACGCGAGCTTGACCCAGAGCAGCGCCATGCCGCGCATAAAGTTCTGCCGATACCCGCCCGCCTGGTAGCTGATCTCCATGCCGTCGGGCGGGAAGGTGATGGTGGCATCGTTGCCGACGATGAGCAGTTGGTTGGTGTTGCGGTCCATCGCGAGCCGGCCGTTGATGACTTCGAGGTAGAGCGAGCCGTCTTCTTCCACGATATCCCTGGTGTCGTATACATTGCCCTGCACCGTGCCCTCTTCCACGGCCTTTCTGGCTTCGTCGAACTTGGCATCGGACACGCGGAACACCGCGCCGTCCCCGAGGATCACGCACGGTGTAATCTGCACGGTCTGGTACACGCCTGCGCCGAGGATCTCAGGGATCGGGATCATCGGGCCGTAGGCGAACGACACGTTGACGCGGATGTTGGGCGCGTTGGACCCGACGTTGACGCGGTGGCGAAAGATAAGCGGCAGGTTCTGCTCTCGCGCACGATCGAGCCCCTTGAACTCGTACCGCCTGTTTCGGCCCGGTGCGACGGCGCGGAACTGGTCTGTGTATGACTTGTGGAGCGACTCTTCGACCTCTTTACGCTGGCCTGGGTCGGTGGCAAACTCGGGCGTGGCCATCCGCTCGTTCTCGATGTACCGCTCGACATCCGCCTGAAAATCGGGTGAACTGATCTTCAATGGTTCATCGAGATGCACAGCTACGCGGGCGCTGAGCACCCGCTGCTCGAGCGCGAGACGGTCGGGCGCGACCACGCCGAGCGAAGTGCTGTCCGCGACGTACGCGACCGACTCCCCTACCGCGGGCTGGCCGCGGAGGTACTCGACAAAGCCGAAGATGCCCGCGGCGCACACCGTGAGCAGCACGGCATTGAGCCCGACCACACCCAGCCACTTGCCGAGCACGTAGGCCCACGCCGAGACCGGCTTGGTCATGGTCTGCCAGATGATCTTGTCACGCTGCTCGATCGTCAGCGTCGCGGCGCTGAACAGAATCGTGAGGATCGCGATGACCCAGAACGAGAGACCCGTGCCGAAGCTCATGAACGCCTGCACGCGGTACCGAAGCGGCTGGTCGTCGTTCAGCACGCCGGGCAGCGCTGCGAGCAGCAGCATCACCATGACGATGAACACGAGCGATATCTTCATGCGCACGGCTTCGGCCAGCACGTTCTTGGCAATCGCCAGCACCGGGCCAGGCCCGCTGAACAGCGCCCGCAGGCCCTGCAAGAGCACCGTGAAGCTCATCACAAGCCCCGCCAGGCCGAGACCCGACAGGCCGATGGCGCGCGTGCGGTCCATCAGCACAAGCGGATAGAGCACGAGGCCGCAGATCAGCAGGATGCCCAGGTACGTGAGGCCTACTCCCAGCCAGATCGCGCCGATGGCTACGCCGCCCACCGCGAGTGCGACGACGGCAAAGCCGGTGGGATCGGAACGGGCCGCGAGCACGTCATCGAGCGCGCGCGCGCTGCGGCTGGTCGCGGCTTCGTTGATAGCCGACGGGGTGTCGCTCGCTGAAGGCTCGACCTCGACGGCAGCGGGACCAGATGGCGAGTCGGTGCTTACGGGCGCATTGACGCGGACCGTGTACGCGACGATCAGCCCGATGACCAGCAGCGCAACGACCGCCGACGCGATCGACTTGAACGCCCGCGA
Organism: Phycisphaerales bacterium; assembly: GCA_029260395.1. Classification (GTDB taxonomy): domain Bacteria; phylum Planctomycetota; class Phycisphaerae; order Phycisphaerales; family UBA1924; genus OFTM382. Next base: position 419,465 of record JAJDDJ010000001.1, read on the forward strand.
TTGCTGCGCGCGGTTCAGGCTGGCCAGACGATCGCCGAGTGTCATGCGCGAGGCCCCGGCCTTGGCTTGTCGCCGGTGTCATCGTCGTCGGTGTCGTCGCCCGAATCGAGCAGGGAGCCGATCACGTCGTCGTCGGGCTCGGCCACATCAACTGGCACGGGTGCCGTCGGCGGAACCTCACGGGTGGGTTCGTCTGCCGAGTCCACGAGTTCATCGAGCACGCCGGGGTCGTGCGATTCAGTCGCGTCGGTTACTTCGGGTTCGGTGGCATCAGAAACCGGAGCCGGAGGTGCCGAGCCATCATCGGTAAGGCGGTCGAGCAGGGCGTCGGCCTGTTCCTCGACGGGCGCGGTCGCCAGGAATGCGGCGGTTTGGCCCGCGTGTGTCGCGCCGCTGGTGGAGACCCGCTCGGCCCGTGCTCGCTCGACGATCTCGAGAAACTTCTGTTCGAGGGTCTGCCGGGGGCGATCGACTGAATGGATCGACCGCTCGCCGCCGGTGCGCCTGCGGACCAACTCGTCGATCTCGGCGAGCGTCTCTTCGTCGAGTTCATCGAAGGTCACGCGCGTGCGGTTGGGGCTGGTGAGCAGGTCGTCGCATGTGCCCTCTTCGCGCTTGCGCCCGCCGTAAAGGATCGCCATGCGGTCGACACAGTCCTCGACATCGGCAAGCAAGTGGCTTGAAAGCAGCACGGTCTTGCCGCGCTTGCCGAGCGACACGATCAGGTCCTTGACCTGGCGTGTGCCGATCGGATCGAGGCCGGTGGTGGGCTCATCGAGGATGAGCAGGTCCGGGTCGTTGATGAGCGCCTGGGCGAGTCCGATGCGCCGCTGCATGCCCTTGGAGTACTCTCGCACGGGGCGGTACTGGGCGTGGACGAGGCCGACCATCTCAAGCAGCTCATCGATGCGCTGCCTGCGTGTGTTGCGGTCGAGCTTGAAGAGTTTGCCGTAGTAGTCGAGCGTCTCGCGGGCGTTGAGAAACGGGTAGAGGTAGCTCTCCTCGGGCAGGTAACCGATGCGGGCCTTAACGCCTACATCGGTCGGGGGCTTACCGAAGACCGATACGCGGCCGCGCGTCGGCCTTAGAAGTCCGAGCAGCACCTTGATGGTCGTGCTCTTACCCGAGCCGTTGGGACCGAGCAAACCGAAAATTTCACCCGGGTAGATGACAAAATCGAGCGTGTCGACGGCGCGGGCACGATCGCGGAGCCAAAAGTCCTTGAAGATTCGGCTCAGGCCGCGAACCTCGACAACCGGGGCCGAGTCCTTGTTGGCGGGCGCTGTCCCTTGAATGACAGCAGCGGGTTTGGCGGGTTCAGGTGCCACGGCGAGCCTCCGATTTAGTTCGTCTCGAGCTTGAGGCCCGTTGTGGATCGGTATCGCTGGTCGCGGCGATCCTGCTCTCGCTGCTGGAGCGCCTGCTCACCGCGCCTCCGGCGAAGATCTTTGAGCTGTTCTTTCTCGGTCTCCGGGTCGGAGTTGATCATCACGCGGATCTCGCCCGTGGACGGAGCGGTAAACGTGCGCACGTTGGGCATCGACATGAACGCCTGCAGGGCTTCTTTCCAATCCTGCTTGACCATCACGATCGGGTTGCTTTTGTACTGGGCGAGCTTGGCATCGTAAATCTGCGCATCGCCCCGCGCCCGGCTGACGATCTCCGAACGCTGCTGACGGGCGAAGCTCAGTTCTTCGGCGACCATTCCCGCGATCGGCCGCCCGCCGCCGCCCTCCATGACGGAGAAAATCTCGTCGAGCGTGGCATCCGCTGCGGCATCCTGCTCGGTCTCCAGCTCCCGCTCGAAGCGGTCGATCAGCTCGCCCAACCGCGGCGCGGCCTGACCCGCCACGCTGTTGAGCGCCTCGTTGGCATCACGTCGGGCATCTTCCATCGCCTTGCTCGCGTTGGACGCTGCGGTCTGAACGCCCGCGAACTGCGCCTTCACAAACACCGGCGGCATCTTGTCATCAAGCGAAAGCGTCTCGATCCGGATGCCCGAGCCGATCTCGTCGAGCGTGCTCTGGGCGATGGCTTGTGCGCGCCTTGCAACGGATGCCTCCTGCGACGATGACTGCTTGAGAATCTCGTCGATCGTGACCTCGGCGACCGCACGCACCGCACCCCGCTTGGCTGCGGCCATCACCATGCGCTCGGCATCGGACGGATGAATGCTCGAAGCGAACGCGAAGGCATCGGTGCGGGAGTAATCCACCACCCAGCGAGCATGAACTATGCCGCCGTCGGCGGTAATGAGCGAGCCGTCGTCGCCGGGGACGAGCGTTCGGCTTCGGCGGAGCTGGTCAACGGTGACCTGCTCCTCGCGTCCGGGCGCAACGAATGGCCAGAAGTCGCGGTAGATCTTCTCTCGCTGCGTGCCGGTGTTGACCTTGACCATTTCACCAATTGGATAGGGCCAGCTGAACTGAAACCCGGGCGACAAGTCGCGGTCGGTCGCCTGGCCGAAAACCACACGCACGCCCCGCTCGTCGGTGCCGACGGATTGAAACCCGCTTAGTACGTAGAGCACCGCGAGCACCACCATCGCCGCCTGGATAAGGCGGAACGTGACTTTGAGCGCCTCGGCGAGCGAGCGGTTGGCCTGCTCGAGCGAGTCATCGGGCCTGGCCCTCGAGGCAAGTCCGCGCCGAGCGGGCCGGCCCGAACCGCGTGTCTTGATGAGTTCACCGCGCTCAGCGGGCACCTCGAACAACTCGCCATCGGGCGGCGTGTTCTCCGCCGGGTTGTTGGGCAGGTCCTGGTCGTCGCTCACCGCTCACCCCCCGCAGCCGAATCAGCCCCGGCGAGCAGCGGCACAGCATCGAGCCCAAAGCCAGGAAGCTTGCCATCTTCTGCGGCCTGGAACTTGTCAATGTTGAGCAGACTCAGGCCCGGCGAATCAGCGGTAAGAATCAACGTGATCCTCTGGCCGTAGGTCTGCTTCATGAAGTCGATGCCCGCGAGGAACGTGGCAAGCTCCGGAAGCTCATCCATCTGCGAGGTGAACTTCGAAGCCTCGATTACGCCGGTCTGGCGAATCTCCTCGGCGCGCAGCCGGGCGAACGCGAGAATGCGCTGCGCATCAGACGAAGCCTTGGTTCGGATCGCCACGGCGGCAGCGGCGCCCTCGTCCTCAAGCTCTTTAGCGAGGCGGTCTCGGGTAGCGGCCATCTGGTCGTTGATCGCGCCCGTCGTCTCCTCACCCAAAAGGATTCGGCTGATGCCCACCTGCACGGCCTCGATGCCGTAGTCCGAGAGCGACTGGCCCTGCTCGCCCGACCGCTTGAGCGCTTCCATCATCGCGGCTTCAAGCTCGGGAATCTTGGAGGCCCCCACCTCGGGGGTGAACAAGCCGCTCAGCTCGAAACGGCCCGTCTCGGCCATCGCTCCGCGGAGCAGCGTGGTAAGCAGCGAATTGGCCCGGTCGTAATGGTCGTCAGCGCGCCGGCCCGCGTTCGAGAATCGCTTGAAGAACTCAAGTGGCTCCGACACCCGCCACACGAGGAACGACTCGACGATAATCTGCTTGTCGTCGGCGGTCTGTTGAGCTTCGAGCCTCGTCTCAAGAAGCCGCGCCCGCGTGTCGTAAGTCGTAACCGACTGAATCGGATACGGCATCTTGAATCGCAGCCCGGGCTCATTGATGGTGGACTCCTCGCTTGCCTTGCCGAACGTGGTGAGCACCGCGGCCTCGGTGAAGCGAACCGAATACGTCAGCGTGACCGCCAACAGCATCAGCACAAACAAGATCGCGAGGACAAAGATAATCAGTCGCTGCACGCTTTAGCACTCCTGCTGCACGGGTCTTGGCTCGCTCGGTGCGGGCCCATCGGTCGGCTAGTCGGCCCCATAGAGCGGGACGTTCATTTGTCTGCTAACGGCTATTGGTCGAGGCTGCCGGGGTTGAAAATCTCGGTTGCCGAGCCGCTCTCGGTCAGGTCGAACTGGGTGATCAAGCGCTGTGCCGTGGACGCATCGGGCACAACGAACGTGCGAGAACGGTCAAAGACCTCGGCGAGCGCATCGAAGTAGTGCGTCGCCACGAAGTAGGTAGGCGAGGCGCGGAACGCCACGATCTGTCCCTGGTAGTTCACAAGAGCGGCCCGGTCCTGCATGTGCTTGACCCAGCGGTCGGCCCGAGCCTGCGCGAGCAGTTCGGCCGCCGAACCGGAGGCCTTGCCGATCGCATCGGTGATAGCGAGTTCCTGAGCGGTGATTGCGGCTTGGTCAGCTCCGTCGCCGCGCATCGCTTCGAGCTCGTCGATCAGCGCCACAATCGCCCTGGCGCTTTTCACGTTGCCCACGACCCTCGCCAGCGAGCCGACCTCGTCCCGCCGCGCGACCTCGATCATCGATTCGCGCTTGGTCTGCGCAATGACGACCTGCTCGTACTTGGGCGCAACCTGCGACGGCGGGTGAACGCCCGAGACCGAGACCGACAGAATGCGCACACCAGAACCGAGCGGCGTGCCATCGGGACCCGGGTTGAGCGAGTCAAGTGCAGATCGAAGCTCGGCCTCGATGGCCTGCGCCAGCTCGGCTCGGCCAGCGCCAAGAATCTCGTCGATCGACAGGTGCGAGAGGAACCGTGTGACGGCGCGCCGGCCGACGGCCTGGATCAGGTCGTCGCGCACCCCCACCGGGCCGAGCCGCTCATAGAGCAGCGGGTCCTCGACGACGTACTGCATCGGGACTTCAACGGCTACGAGGGTAAGGCTTCCGTCAGCGACACCGTCGTCGGTGCGCGAGGGCTGGACGATATTGAAAATCTCGTTCCGCGAATGGGCCGAAGTCCACAAGATCGGCTTGTTGCCAGCATCGGGGCCAGGCGTGCCGAGCTGGGCCGTGCGCACACCGGTGGCCGTTCGCTCGACGCGCGTGGTGTTGGTCTCGCGATCGAGCTCGATCGAGGCGGGCACAACGACTCGGTCGATCGGCCAGGGCATTTTGAGATGCAGACCCGGGCCTACATCTTCGCGGACAATCTCACCGAACCGAAGCACCATGCCCCGCTCGTGCGGCTGGAGAACGGCCAACGCGCTCAGGCCCCACACGATCGCGACCACCACCAGAAGCAGACCCGCCCACCAGCGAGCGACAAGCCGGTAGAACCACGATCCTTGGACCGAATATCCGATCTGATAGTCGAGCAGCTCGCCCACAGACCGTGCGGCCTGATCAGGTGCAGCGAAGAACCCGAGGAGCCGGCTGTCGACCGCAGGCCTGGGCAGCTCGCCCTTGCGACGAGGGCGGTAGAGCTCGGCGATGAAGCTCAGCACGATCTCCGCGCCCAGCACCACCAGCGCGACCGCCATGATCACGGGCAGCAGACGGCGGATGCTGTCGGTGCCGGCAACGTCGGCGAAGTGACCTATCGCGCTGGCCAGCCCGAACAGAGCAGTCCCGATGGCGAACGACGAACCCGCGCGGAGGTTGCTCCACGCGCTGCGGACCGCCATTCCCGCGACGTACCGTGCGAACACAAAGCCCGCGAAGCCGCAGAACAGCCCAACCGCCAGCGCCCAGCCGCGCAGATCCGCTGGCCCGATCGCGCCGGGCTCGGCGAGTTCTTTGCCGCTCTGGAACCGCCAGATGCCAAACGCAATCATTCCCATGCCCAGCAGCAGGCTGACCGCGGGCACGAACCACTTGTAAACCCCAGACAGCCGGCGAGCCGCCGCCTGCGATCCCACACCGCCCGCTTCAAAGACAGAAGCCCCGTGGGCCACGTCCGCTTCAAGCGCCTCATCTTCCAAGGCTGCTAGCCGTTCGCGGCGGTGCTGGTCATAGACAATCAGCGTCATCGCCCATGCGAACAGACCGAACGCGCCGTAGCCCGCCGCGGTCCACGATGCGTGGTCATGGCCGAACACGCCATAGAGAAGGAGAGCCAGTGCCATGGCGGCTTGCAGCACGAGGCCAAGGCCCGCGACCGCGACTGCTCGACGAAACGTCTGAAGATCTTGGCTCATGTGCCGCACGACTCCGTTGCATCGCGCCCGTTGGCGCCCGCGTTGACCTGACCGGTCTCTCGCCCCGTGGCCCTCTCCCCTGCTCCGCCTGAGCACCATGGAACTGCCCGACCGAGGCCGGGTATTGTCAGAAGCCCAGCGGCGGCTGTCCACTCGCGAGGTTCCATCTGGTCAAAACGCTCCGAGCCGCTAGGCCGTGCTACGCCAGACCTTCAAGCCGGGTTCGGCCAAATCGACCAGTTTGTTTTGCGGGACCAAACACCTCAGCGGGGTACCATTCGTACCTCCACCATGGTCACTCCACTGCTCGCCATCGCCCGAATCGCGTTCGTCGAAAGCGTCCGCCAGCCGATTTACCCGGCGATGCTGCTGCTCGCGGGAGCCATGCAGGTGTTCAACACCTGGTCCACGGCGTTCAGCATGGAATACACCACCAGCTCCGAGGTGGTCAAGGACAACAAGCTGCTGCTCGACATCGGGCTCGCTGGTGTGTTTGTCTTCGGGATGCTTCTGGCTGCCTTTACCGCAACGGCGGTGCTGAGCCGTGAGATCGAGGACAAGACCGTTCTGACCGTCGTCAGCAAGCCCATTAGCCGGCCCATTGTCATATTGGGAAAGTACTTAGGCGTGGCAGGAGCGATCTTCATCGCGGTCTGGGTGATGTCATTGAGCCTGATGATCGGGCTCAGGCACGGTGTGATGTCCACCGCCGCCGACGACCTCGACATGCCGGTGGTCGTTTTTTCCACGATCGCCGTGGGAGGCACATTTCTATTCAGTGCGTGGTCCAATTTTTTCTATGGCTGGTCGTTCCCGCAGACGCTGGCCCTAACCCTGGCTGCGACACTGACCGTGGCCTACGCAGGGCTCGTATTCGTCGGGCCGGGCTGGCAGCCCCAGCCGGTCTATCAGATCGAATGGGAGCGCAACCGCCAATGGGTAACGACCGAGCAGTACCTCGACCAGTACGATGCCCCGCCTGAGCGAGACTACGACCCGGACAACCCGCTTGGCCGGGTCTCGGGCAAACGGGTGTACTTCCCGACGCTGCTACCGCAGGTCTCGCTCGCGTGCACCGCAACCCTGATGGGCATTCTGGTGCTCAGCGCGGTGGCAACGGCGGCCTCGACCCGGCTCGGGCAGGTGATGACCATCGTGGTGTGCAGCGGGGTGTTTGTGGGTGGGCTGCTCTCGAACTACGCGCTCGGCAGAGTCGCGTACAGCAACAAGCCGGTGGCGCGCGCGCAGAGCGCTGTGCCCCTGCTCCCTTCGCATGCTGCATTCAACAGTCCCGGAGATTCATTTGTTATCTCGCTCGATTCTCCGATCTTGCAGCCCATGGTCGCCGGCAGCGCCATTTACTACGGCACCAGCCCCAACGGCTTTCTGCTCGCAACCACAGGCTCGCCCCCAGCGGTGACGGTCTCGGTCAACGAAACGGAATCGATTACAGTGACTCGTTCGGGAACTGGACGGGCATCTCGCCCGCCCCAGTCTGACGACTATCTGTTCGAGAGCCCGACCAAGATCAACCCGTTGGCGGCCTCAGTTCATGCCCTTATCCCGAACATGCAGCACTATTGGCTTTCGGATGCGGTCAGCCAGAACAGCCCAATCCCGCTGGCCCACATGGCCCGCCTGGCTGCGTACGCCCTCCTGCAGATCGTCGCGTTTCTAGCGATCGGGGTGGCGTTGTTCCAAGAGCGAGACGTGGGCTGATAACTCGATGCGGGCCGAAGAACAGAAACTGTCGGCCCGACGATCCCTATACTCTGTGCTTCTTGCGTTTACCGAAGAATCTGTGGGACCTGCGGCTCAATGCCCTGACCGCGCACTTTATGAACTGCCCTCTGCTTCTGCAGTCGGCCGATGAGGAGGCCTGCTATGGCCAAGAGCTTGATCGAAGGCATGGACAACCTGCCTGGCGGATCTTCAAAGAACAAGGGCGGCGGCGGTGGCGCTCCCAAGGACCACGCCAAAACGATCAAACTGGCAGTCGGTGTTGTGCTGCTCGGCGTGGCGGGTGTGCTGTTCGCCTACCAGTTCGGGCTGCTTGGCGGCTCCGAGTTCGAGCAGGCGGCCCCCGACAAGGCCGAGAAAAACAGGCAAGAAGCCGAGGCTGCCGTCCAGGAAGAAGAGCAGCTCATTCTCGAGGAACCCGAGTTGGAGAAGTCCGGCTCGGGCTGAGGCCCAACTTGAAGCAGCGGTGGTGGTCACGGCCCTAGGCCCTGCTACACTTTCCGCCCGTTGAAGCAGCGATGGCTCAGCGGCCCCAGCCCGGGTGGCGGAATTGGCAGACGCGCCACCTTGAGGTGGTGGTCCTCGCAAGAGGGTGGAGGTTCGAGTCCTCTCCCGGGCATTGCACCAGGCACGGACTCGCCCCTGCGCACGCATCGCGGCGCTCCAGACCAAGGCTTGACCGTGCCCCCTCACCCTTACAAGCCCAACCGTTTCCAACGCCAAAACTCGCGGGTTGGCATGTCCAACTTGATGCTGTGGTGTGCGATCGCGGTTACCGCCTTTTGCGGCGTGACCACTGCGGATGCTCAGGACGAGGTGCTGGTCGAGCTCCGCGACGGCACGCGCTATGAAGGCGTGCTGGTTAGACAGGATGCTTCGGGTGTCGTCATCAAGATCGGGGAGATTGAGCAAACGCTCGCAGCCTCGGAAGTGGTTCGCTTGATCGACCTGCCTTCGGTACGCGAGCGATACGCCGACCTTCGACGGAACATCGCCGACGACGACGCTGACCAACTTCTCGTGCTGGCCCGTATGCTCCGCAGGCACGGAGAACTGGGTCTGGCGCGGCTCGAATTGGTCCACATTCTCGCCATCGACCCTGGCCACCCGGAAGCCAATCAGCTCAAGACCCTGGTTGATGCTGAAATCGAGCTGCAAGCGGGCAGAGGCGAAGGCAAGCCCAGGGGCGCACCCATCCGCGCCGACGACTTCCCGGTGCTCACGCCCGAAGAAGTGAACCTGATCAAGGTGTTTGAGACGGACCTGGCCCGGCCACCGAGGCTGGAGTTGAGGAAAGGCGCGATCGATCGGCTGATCGAACGCTACGGCGATCACCAGCTCATGCCCCAGACGCCCGAAGGCATCGAGGCGCTGCGCCGCTGGCTCCCGCGCCGGGTCCTTGACCTGTTGTTCCGGCTCAAGGCCCGCGACCTCTACGGCGATGTCGAGGTGCAAGGCCACCCGAGATCGCTCGAACGCTTCCGCGACCACATCCACGGCAACTGGCTGATGCGGTCTTGCGCGACCAGCGCGTGCCACGGCGGGGCCGAGGCTGGCAGGCTCTGGCTGCGAACGCGGGCCAAGGCTGCCGACGCGACGATCTATACAAACTTTTTGATTCTTGAGCGTTTCCGGCTGGCCGACGGCACCCCGCTGCTCAACTACGAAGAGCCCGAAGCAAGCACGCTGTTCCAGATGGCTCTGCCCGCTGAGCGGTCCACCCGGCCCCACCCGCCGCTGCCCCGGTCCGCTGGAGCTTGGCGGCCCCCGATGACCGGCCCCGAGGACCCTCGCATGAAGGACGCGGTGGACTGGTTGCGCTCGATGTACACCCCTAGGCCGGAGTACCCGATCGACTACGACCCGCCGGCGACGGTCGCCGACGAGTTCAACCCTGAAGTGCTCGCGCCATCGCCCGGCGGTCCCCGCTAGGAACCCTCGGTTGCTCGATAGAGATGTTCGGGTGGGTGCCCGCTGGATCGGTGGGTGCCGCGGCGCAGGTCTCTGCTACAGTGGGGCCACGCGCTGGCCCAACCAGACACGAGGCCGCCAAAGGATCCCCGTCTATGCCCGTATCGATAGCCATTAAGCGTCTCTCGCCGTTCTCGGGTCGCGTCTTGCCCTTGGCTTGCGCGCTGGCGTTGATCGCTGGCTCGCTCGCGGGCTGCGGCGAGGACGAGGCCCAGGACGCGCTGGATCAGGCCTCGCGCGAGCTTACTTCGATCAACGCGGGGGCCAACGGCCGCCAGTGGTCAACGGACAAGGTGTACGAGTCGGTCGTGAGCTCGATGAAGTCGCTGCCGGGCTCGGCGAGCGAGGCCCAGAAGGCTGCGGCCTCGCTGATGGTCGCTCAGGCCGAGCGCGGGTTGGCAGAGCTTGATGCTCGTACGGCTTCGCAGTTGATGGGCGACGCGATGCTGCTCATCGGACCGGCTGAGGCCGAACTGCGTGCCATTACCTCCCACGCGGCCCGGGCCGCCGAGGCGCAGGCATTCGATCCGGCACCGCAGTTTGCCCAGCTCAAGCAGCGGACGGACGATGCGAAGCGCGAGATCGCCAGCATCGGGAGCCAGATCGACGCACACAGCGCCAAGGCTACGTCGCTGCGTGAGCAGGTCGCGGCCCTGCGGCTCAAGGCCGACGAGCACCGGCTCCGTGCTGCGGACCTTCAGGCACAGGCAGATTCCCAGAGCGCGGTCGCGGGTGTATCGGCTGCAGAGCGTGCACACGCTGCCCGGCGCGAGGCGGACACGCTCGCGCTGCAGGCGCTAGCAATCGAGCAGCAGGCGATCACTGAGGACCAGCAGGCGGCGGAGCTAGCAATTTTTCAGCAGAAGTTCGTGGAGCAACTCGCGGCGCAGGAGCAAGCCAAGCAGGGCTTGGAGCAGCGTGCATCACGCATGAAGGCAGAAGCCTCAGAGGCCCAGAGTCAGGCCCAGCAGGCGAGCAACACGTTCCAAGCGTCGCTGAGTGGAGATGGCGGGCTCGACCAGCACCATGCGACACTGATCCCCGAGCCCTTCGATAAGGCGATCAACCAGTACCAGAGCTCGGTCCGGTCGGCTCAAGCGGCGCGGAGCATCAACCGTGGCTCGGCGTCGCTGGCCATTGGGCTGGCAAACCAGGCTCTCGCCAACCTGCACACCAGCCGTGGCGAGGGCCTAGCGGGCTACGCGGCCTTGCTGCAAGCCGCAGCCAACGCCAGCGTGCCCGGAGCAAGCGAGTACGCCAACCGTGCTAAGCAGGCTCGCGAGCGCGCAGGAGAGCACGCCAAGCTGGCCGCCGAGGCCTACGAAGCAGCCATCAGCGGCTATGAGGGCTCTGGAGCCAAGGGCAACGCGGCCGAGGTCCGCGACAGCCTTGCAGCCAGACTCAAAGAGCTTCAGTCGCTGGTGCTCGATCAACAGGCGGCGCCCGAGTCGTTCGCACCGGCTGAGGTACCCGACACCGAGGACGACACGGGAGAGCCCGCCGCCGCAGCGGGCGACGACGCGGGCGGAGTTCGCCAGGCCATTGCCCGCTACCAGACCGCTGTCGCCACCGCCGATGGTGTCGCGGGCCTGAGCTTTATGCACCCCGCAGGACCAGCAGAAGAGAAGCTTGTCGGCACGCTCACCACGATGGCTGCGAGTACCGCTGTGCTCGACAACGCCACCGAAGCGAAGTTCGGCGAGAAGTTCTCGCTTTGGGCGCAGGCCAACCCGCAGGCCATGGGGCCGCTTGGCGCGATGAACAACGGCGACCAGATGGAAGGCCCGCTCGGCAAGGCCGATGTCGATGCACTCGATATCCGTGTCTCGGGCGATGAAGCCGTGGCGATTCTCGATGACGGCACCTCGGTTGACCTTGTCCGCGATGGCGGGCGGTGGAAGCAGGTGCTCCGCATGGCAGACCTTGGACTGCCCCCGGGTGCCGAGCAGGGCTTTGCCATGATGGACCGCATGGCCGGGCCCATGGACCAGCTCATGCGAATGCTCGCCTCCAAAGTCGAGTCGGGCGAGCTGGATTCCAACAAAGCGGTCGCCTCCGAAATGCTCAAGCAGATGATGGAGGCCATGGGCAGTGGCGGCGGGGGCTAAATCCCAACTCCGTCGCTGGACAACCCTCGATCTACGGGCATCGACCGCGAAGTATCCACCATGCCCGACTCCGACCCCTCCACCACTGCTGCCAGAGCTGAGCCTGATTTCGGCTCGGTGGTGATGAACGCCCACTCGCCGCGTGAACCGGGCATCGGGACCGTGATCGAATCCAGCCGATGCACGCGCGCCAAAGCGACCGGGTTTGTGCGCCACGTAGCTATCGATGTCTCGCAGACCAAGCTCGCTGGCGCGTTCCGCGCAGGCCAGTCGTTCGGCGTGATCCCTGATGGCGCTGGCGCCGACGGCAAGCCGCACAAGGTCAGGCTGTATTCCATCGCCAGCCCGAGCCAGGGCGAGGACGGCGCGGGCAACGTGCTCGCCACGACCGTCAAGCGGACCATCGACGAGCACTGGAACGACCACCGGCTTTTCTACGGCATGGCCTCCAACTGGCTGTGCGACCTGCAAATCGGCGACCAGGTCCGCGTAACCGGGCCGGTGGGCAAGCGGTTCCTGCTGCCCACTGACCAGGCTGGGCACCGGTACCTGTTTCTGGCGACGGGCACGGGCATCGCGCCGTTCAGGGGCATGGTGATGGAGCTGCTGGCAGCCAACCACAGCGCAGACATCACGCTGATCGTGGGCGTGCCCTACGCCACCGAGCTGATGTACGACGAGCAGTTGCGAGCGCTCGAAGCCAAGCACAGCGGCTTTCGGTACCTGACAGCCATCAGCCGGCACGAGCAAGACGACGGCGGAGGGCCGATGTACCTCGATGGCCGTCTGAGCCGCCACGCGGACGCTTTTCGAGAGCTCCTCGCCGATCAACGCACGCTGGTGTACCTGTGCGGACTCGCAGGAATGGAGATCGGCGTGTACCTGCGGCTGGCCGAGCTTGTTGGCCCAGATGGTCTCACTGGGTACCTGCACGCCGCTGACGGCGATCTGGGCGACCTGGGCCAGTGGGACGCAGCAACGATCCGTAAGCAGGTCAGGCCAGGGCCCCGACTGATGGCCGAGGTGTACTAAGTGGAGACAATCCGTCCGTATTGGCCCGTATTGGGCTATCGAGTTGACCGGACGGGTCCGGAGGGATTACGTTTGCGGTCCCTCGCGCGGGGGCCTGAGCGGGGCTCGCTCATTCTGCGTGGGGCCTTTCGCCTCGCCAACAGGCCCGGAGGTTCAGCCTTGCCATTGCTGCGGATCAGGATGCTGACGATGCTCGCTGCCTGCGTGGCGCTTTGTGTGGCCCCTGCGGTGGCGCAGATCGGCAGCCTGCCGCAGGAATTGATCCGAAAGACGGGTCAGCTCTCGGCTGCTGAGATCGAACAGGTCAACACCTTCGTCGCGCCTCTGCTTACCGATCTTGGCCAATCCGATGCCCTCGCCCGCTCGCGATCGCGTGCATCGCTGACCGAACCGCTCAAGACCGCGGGCGTGAGCGTTGCCTTCCAACAGGCGTACAGCACCGCGGTAAGCCCGGTGCTCGGCCCGCTAGTGGTCTCGGACGACGCAGCGATTCGCATCGCCGCCATCGACGTGGCTGGTGCTCTGGGCACGGTCGAGGGCTGGCAGCTCGTCTCGCCGCACATGGCCGACGACCAGCCGGGCGTGCGCATGGCAACCGCCGTTGCGTGCCGATCACTCCTGGAGGCCGCAGCCAAACGCTCGCCAGCGATCAACAGCTCGGCGACTGCTTCGATCATCGATGCACTGGGCCAACGCCTCGCCGACGAGCCCAACCCGTTCGTCGCCGATGGGCTCGCGCGCACGCTCTTGCAGGGCGGCCAGCTCGTCGGAGTCAGCGGCTACGAGGCCTCGGGCACGCGGGCTTGGCAAGCGGTCAGCGAGCACCTCGGCACACGGGCTTTCAATAGCCGGGACAAAGACGACTTCGCCGCCCAGCAGACACGCCTGACGCTGCTTGGATCGCTCGAGTTCATCCGCACGTCCGGCGGGCTCGCAAGGCCCGGCGGGGTGGACCCGGCGATCATCGATGCCGCGGCCTCGCTCTCGGCCGAAACGTTGGCCATGGTCGCGGCCAAGGCGCAAGCCAACCCCGGCAAGCCTCTAAGCGATGAGATGGTCCGCATGGGCCGCATGGCGTTCAGCGGGCTCACGCTCGCGGCTCGTCAGGCGGGCGTGGCCCCGCCTGACGCATCGCTGGCTTCGCCCCCCCTGGATGGCGCGGACCCCTCGCTCTACTTCCGCGACGCTCGAACGTACGTGCTGAGCGTGGCGCAGAAGTACCGGGTGCCCGCCTCGCGGCTGAGCCGCTGGTTCCCGTAAGCGGCCCCTCGCCTGAACGATTCGATCGACCGGGTTTGGGTATGCTCTGAGCATGCTGCGTGTTCTCTTGCCTGTGCTGTTGCTCGCTGTCGGTCTTGTGCTCTCGGTGGTCTCCGAGCGGCCGCTGCCGCGCGCTGATCTTGTGGTCAACAACGGGAGCGACATCTCGACGCTTGATCTACAGCGAATGAGCTGGTCGATGGACCTGCGCGGCGCTCGCGTGCTGTTCGAGGGGCTGGTCGCCAACGACCAATTCACGTGGGGCTTTGACATCAAGCCGGGCGTTGCTGAGCGTTGGGAGCTGAGCGACGATGCGCTGACGTACACGTTCCACCTTCGCGAGAACGCCCTGTGGTCCAACGGCGAGCCGCTTACGGCCCACGACTTCGTGTTCAGCTGGCGGCGGGCGCTGCTGCCCGACTTGGCGGCGGACTACGTCGCACTGTTCCAGCTCATCGATGGCAGCGTCGAGTTCTACGACTGGCGCACCGAGGCGCTCGCCGAGTTCGCAGATAATTGGTCCGGCTCGGACGATGCGGCCGCACGGGCGCAAGCAGCGCGCGAACTGTGGGCGCTGACCGAGACCAAGTTCGACGACATGGTCGGCGTGCATGCGCTGGACGACCGGACGCTCGAGGTGCGTGTCGTTCGGCCCGTTCCGTACTTTCTTGATCTGTGCGCGTTCGCGACGTTCTTCCCGGTGTACCCGCCGCTGGTCTCGCAGTACGACCAGCTCGACACCAAGACGGGGCGCATGATCGCCGAGGCGGGCTGGACCAAACCGCCCGAGCTTGTGAGCAACGGCCCGTTCAGGCTGACCCGCTGGCGGTTCAAGCGTGACATGCGGTTCGAGAAGAACGAGCACTGGTGGAACGCCGACAGCGTGGCGATCGACTCGATGTCGCTTGTCTCGATCAGCGACCCCAACGCGCAGGTGCTCGCGTTCCAGACGGGCGCGGTGGAGTTTCTGGCCGACGTGACCGCTGCCTATCGGCGGGAAATGTACGCGAAGAAGCGTTCGTTCTACGACGAGCACCGCAGCGAGTACGAGTCGCTGCTGGCGCAGGGATACGACCAGTACGAGATCGACCGCAACCTGCCCGATGATCCGCGCAAGCACGCCCACTTCGTGCCCGCGTTCGGCACCTACTGGTACAACTTCAACTGCAAGCCAAAGCTGCCCGACGGACGGCCCAACCCGTTCGCCGATGCCCGCGTCCGCCGCGCCTTTGCCATGACGATCGATAAGAAGGCGATCGTCGAGGAGGTCCGGGGTTTCGGCGAGCCGACGGCCAACACGCTCATCCCCCGCGACTCGATCGGCGGGTACACCTCGCCCAAGGGCCTCAAGTGCCTGTCTGACGCCGCCACAGAGGCAGAGCGCCAAGCCATCGCAACCGAGGCCCGCGCGCTGCTCGCTGAGGCTGGCTACCCGGACCCGAGCCAGTTCATCACCGTCGAACTCCTGTTCAACAAAGACAGCGGCCACGACCTGATCGGCCAGGCCATCGCCAAGAACTGGAACAAGTACCTTGGCGTGCCCACTCGGCTGATGCAGCGGGAGATCAAGGTCTTCCGCGACGACCTCAAGAACACCAACTTTATGACCAGCCGCGCTGGTTGGTATGGCGACTACGGCGACCCGACCACGTTCCTCGATCTCAGCCGCAAGGACGACGGCAACAACGACCGCAAGTACCACACCGCCGAGTTTGAGGGCTTGCTCGACGAGGCCAACCTCGAAACCGATCCCGCCAGGCGCATGGCACTGCTGAGCCGGGCCGAGACCATCATCATGGAGCGGGACCTGCCGATGGTGCCGCTGTTCCACTACGTCCACACCTATATGTTCGATGCCTCCAAGCTCGGCGGGCCCAACGCTCACCCTCGCACCAAGCAGTGGATGGGCGGGTTCGACATTCTGGGTGACGGCAAAGGGCCGGATGTTGCGCCGGCCATGCCGCTGCGACCGATCGTGCAGTCGCTCGGGCGTCTCGACGGAGCGGCACCATGATCGGTCTGATCGCTCGCCGCCTGCTGCAACTCCCGCTGATTCTGGGGGTGATCTACACGCTCACGCTGTGGCTCGCGTGGGGCATCCCGGGCAACCCGCTCGAGAACCCCGAGGGCCGCCAGCCGCCGCCTGAAGTCATCGAGGCGATGCAGGCCCAGTACAACCTCGACAGCTTCGGCTCGTTCTACGGCTCGTACCTGGCCAGTGCCACGGGCGTTACGTGGCTTAGTGAGGAACTCAGCGGCGAGGCGGCACGCCGAGCGCAAGAGGCCGCTGATGCCGGCGTCGCCGCTCCCAGGCGGTACGTCTTTGACCTCGGCCCGTCGCTCCAGTACCGCGACATCCGCGTCAACACGATCATCACCGACGCGATGCCCGTCTCCATCACGCTGGGCCTGGCTGCGATGCTCATCGCGGTGGTGGTCGGCGTGTCGGCGGGCGTGATCGGCGCGATTCGGCCCAACGGCCTGGCCGATGTCTCGACGCTCATTCTCGCGCTCATCGGTATCAGCCTTCCAAACTTTGTCATCGGCACCATCCTGCTGATCGTGCTGGGCATCTGGATTCCGATCATCCCCATCGTCGGCTGGGGCACCATTGCTGCGATCCCTGTGCCCGCGATCACCCTCAGCCTGCCGTTCGCGGCGTACATCGCAAGGCTCACTCGCCTTGGCATGCTCGAACACCTGTCCAGCGACTTCATTCGCACCGCACGCGCCAAGGGCGCGAGCGAGACCCGCGTCATCATCCGCCACGCGCTCAAGAACGCCTTTCTGCCCGTGCTCAGCTACCTCGGGCCGGCGACCGCGTTCGCGATGACCGGCTCGTTCGTCGTCGAGCGTGTCTTCAGCGTGCCGGGCATCGGCCAGCACTTCGTCAACGCCGTGCAGAACAAGGACCTGTTCCTGATCATGGGCGTGGTGCTGATCTTCGCGACGATGCTGATCCTGTTCAACCTCGCGGTGGATGTGCTCTACCGCTGGGTCGACCCGCGGATCGAGTAGGCGCTTCCGGATCGAGACGCAGCTACAGGCCCAGTGCGATTACGCTCTGCGGCGTGGACCTTCGCCCCGACACTCAGACCGACGCCCAGCTCATCGAACTCGCCCAGTCTCGCTCACCCGATGCGACCGAGGCATTCGAGAAGCTCTACCGCCGCCACCGGGACTGGGTGGTACGCGCAGCACGGCGGCTCACCCCTGATGACCAGGCCGCCCTCGATGCGGCGCACGATGCATTCCTCGGCCTGATGCGTCGCCTGAGCGTGCCCCCGCCGCTCAAGCTGCGATCAAGGCTCACGACGTACCTCTACCCCGCGGTCCGCCACGCCGCAGCGCGGGCAGCCAAGAAGCGGACGCTGCCAAGAGATCTCCCGGTTGCCGGGCCATCCGCAGATCACGAGCCTGCAGCTTCCGGCTCCCTGCGGGCCGCCCTCGACCGCCTGCCGCCCGCCCAGCGTGAGGTACTCGTGCTGCACACCGTGGAGGGGCTGACGCTCGAAGAGGTCGCTCTGGCCATGCAGACGCCCGTGGGCACAGCCAAGAGCCGCCTGCACAAGGCTCTTCAGCGGCTCAGGGCCGACGAGAGCCTCCGCGAGCTGTTCGAGCCCTGAGCAGCTCAACCTTGGAAGAAATCTCACAAGCCGCGCGAACCGTCTAGCCAGCAGCCGTCTCTCACCCTCTGGAACCGCCATGCACGACCACGACGACAGCCAATCTGAACCCGCTGTGCCCGCCAAGTTGGCCGACGCGCTGCGACAAATCAGCCGTCAGCCCATCGATACCCGCGAGTTGGACACCCGTGTGCTCGCCTGCGCCGACCGTCTCGGCTCGCCATCGAGTTTCCCGATTCGCCTCAGCATGGGCCGGCTCGTGGGCCTCGGCGGGGCGCTTGCTGCGGGGCTGGCGCTGGCGATGGTCTTCTGGCCCCAGCTCTCTCAGCCGCGAAGCGCCTCGCTGGCTCAAAGCTCGATCGCCAACGACTTCGACCGCGACGGCCGGGTCACCGTGCTGGACGCGTACCTCGTGGCGCGCGGTGTGCGCGATGGCACTGTCGATCCGGCGTGGGATGCCGATGCCAGCGGCACGGTCAACCTCTCCGATGCCGATGCGATCGCGCAACTCGCGGTGCTGCTCGAACCTGCTGACTCCGCCCCAACCAGCGAACGGCTCGACTCGGCGGGTGCGGGATGAACCGGCTTTGTGCGCTCATCGCGTTGTCGGTGCTCGGAGCCATGCTCTGCGGTCTGGTGCTCGGTCCTAAGCAATCCGCGCTGGTGCAGGACGAGGCACGCTTTGGTTGGGTGGATATCCACCTCGACGCGGGCGCTGGCACTGAGCTCGGCGCGTGGCAGATTGAATTGGTCGATGCCACCGGCCGATCGACCATCGTGGGCATCGAGGGCGGCGAACACCCAGCCTTCGCCGAGCCGCCCCACTACGACCCCAGAGCCATGGCCGACAGCGACCGCGTGGTGCTCGCTGCGTTCAGCACAGCCGATGTGCTGCCCACTGGCCGAACCCGCGTAGCACGCATCCATGTGCGAACAACCGGCAAGGCGGACTGGAAGCTCACGCTCATCGCCGCAGCCGACGCCGCCGGCACACCCATCGAGCCCGAAACGAAACTTGAAGAAGGGAGCGCCCCATGAAGCGCCCGCTGACGATTGTTCTGGCCACGCTTTCTATCGGTGCTCTGCTCATGGTGAGCATCGCTGCGTGCAGCAGCCCGAGCGCCACACGCTCCACATCTGGCACCGTGCCACCGCCGAGCGAGCGACACGCCTCGGTCCCACAGCCTGCGCCGTCGGCTGAACCAAACTACTCCGACGTTCCTGGAACGGACCTCGGAGAGGCATTACGAGTCGCTGAGGGGAAGTACCCAACAACCTTGAATGAACTCTCTCCTGTCATCTCTGACGCCGCGGTTGGCTTTGACCCAGAACTTGGTGGTTCGGGCTTGCCTGCCCGCGTCGACCTTACACGCATGCTAGGGGTGGCTCCAGGCGATCAAAGAACCTTGCGTCTGCCCCATCAACTGGCCCAAGCAGTCTCCCTCGACCAATCCCTCCGCTCTACGCCCGGAACAATGCCGTCGCTCGATGAAGAGCTGTGGGTCGTCCAACTGCCCGAAGACTGGAAGCCCCAGCCCGACCCGCTCACGCCCGGCACGGGCTCACTCATGTGTACATGGGCGGGCGGCGACATCGACGACGTCGAACGCCTCGTGCCCGTCCCGCTGGCGAGCACCGATGTGCGCGCGCGCATCGGCGGCATCATCGCCTCGACCGTGGTCACGCAGTCGTTCCAGAACCCTTACAGCGAGAAGATCGAGGCGGTGTACGTCTTCCCGTTGCCGCAGAACGCAGCGGTCAACGAGTTCATCATGGTCGTGGGCGAGCGGCGCATCCGGGGCATCATCCGCGAGAAGCAGGAAGCCGAGCGGATCTACAACCAGGCGCGCGCACAGGGCCACGTCGCGAGCCTGCTGACCCAGCAGCGGCCCAACATCTTCACGCAGAAGGTCGCCAACATCGAGCCGGGCCGGGCGATCGACATCGAGATCACCTACCTGCACACACTGCCCTACCGCGACGGCTCGCTCGAATACGTCTTCCCGATGGTCGTCGGCCCGAGGTTCAACCCGCCGAGCGTGGGCGACGGCGGCATCGGTGCGGTGCCGCGAACCGCTCGCAGCGACCAGCAAACAACGGTCAGCTACCTCGCGCCCCGCGAGCGCTCCGGTCACGACATCGGGATTGACATCGCCATCGATGCGGGCGTGCCGATCCGGGGTATCCACTCCAAGCACCACACGGTCCAGACGCAGCGCACCGGCGAGCAGGGTGCGCACGTCCGGCTCGCCAGTCGTGACAAGCAGCCTAACAAGGACTTCGTGCTGCAGCTTGATATCGGCAGTGCGATGACCACCAGCGGCGTACTCACTTGGGACGACGGCCAAGGCGGCGGGTACTTCGCGGCCATGCTGGTTCCGCCCGCCGAACTCGCGAGCCTGCCCCGCAGGCCGATGGAACTGGTGTTTGTGCTCGACTGCTCGGGCAGCATGAGCGGCACGCCAATCGAACAAGCCAAGGCCGCCATACGCAAGGGGCTGGACCTGCTGGAACCGACCGATACCTTCCAGGTGATCCGCTTCTCGAACAACGCTTCGGGCCTTGGCGGTCAGCCGCTGGCAGCGAACCGGGACAACCTTCGGCGCGCGCGCCAGTACGTCGACGGCCTCCACGGCGGCGGCGGGACGATGATGATCGAGGGCATCCGCGCAGCCCTTGGCTACCAGCACGCAGAGGGCCGCCAGCGGTACATCGTGTTCCTGACCGACGGGTACATCGGCAACGAGGCCGAGATCCTCGGCGAGATGGCCCGGTCGATGGGCGCGAGCCGCGTGTTCTCGATGGGCGTGGGCTCGTCGCCCAACCGCTACCTGATGGAGCGGATGGCCAAGCTCGGGCGGGGCGCGGTGGCGTACCTAAGCCCGCGCGACGATGCAAGAGAGACCATGACCCGTTTCTTCGAGACCGTCTCGCGCCCTGCGATGACCGAGGTCACGCTTGATCTCGGTACAGGAACGGGCACAGCGGTCACAGAGGTGTACCCCAGCAGCGCACAAGACCTGTTTGTTGGCAGACCCGTGGTCATCACGGGCCGGTACTCGGGTGCTGCGCCGAGTTCGGCGCGGCTTCGCGGGCACGCTGGGGGCGACGTGCTCGACATGAGCATCGCGGCTCGCCCGGTCACCGACAACACGCTCGGCGCTGGCCTCCGCACGGTGTGGGCGCGTGGCAAGATCGCCGACCTGATGGACCGCTCGCTCACGGTCGCCATGCCCGACCTCGCCCACCGAGTCGAACATCTCGCGCTGGAGCACTCTCTCATGAGCGCGTTTACAGCGTTTGTCGCGGTGGACAGTTCCCGGATCACCGAGGGCTCGCACGGCACCACCGTCGCGGTGCCCGTGCCGGTGCCCGAGGGCGTACGCTACGAGACCACCGTCGCCAGCCCCGGGGGTGGCGGATGAGACCAATCATCGCAGCCGGTCTTGCTTGCGCCGTGCTCCTGCTCGCCGCGTGCTCGGTGCCCGGGCGGCGCGCCTCCGAGCCCGGACTGCTCGTCAAGAACGACACCAACCGCGCGCTCAGCGTGAACGTCGATCACGGCAGACTCGACCCCAGCACGGGCGCGTTCACGACGCTCGGATCGCTGCTCGCGGATGAAAGAATCAACCGGGGCCGGTACACCATCGTGGACCTGGGTGCGTACGAGAATCTGCTGCGCAGCATGCCGACAGGTGACACGGTGCTCCGCGTGCAAGCGATGGACCCCAGCTACCGGTCGACGCTGACCTTTGCGTACCTCGTGCCCGCATCGACCGTTGGCCGTGAGAGCTACCAAACCAACCCATCCGGGGGCACCAGCCGCATGGCTCGCACGGTGGTGCAGCACGACCACCGCCGCATGTCTGGCCGCGTCCGCTGGGAGGGGTATCCGAACAACTACTGGCTGGTCACCGAGCGCGGCTTTGCCGAGGTCATCGCAAGCCAACAGCATGTGGTCATACGAAGCGGATCCATGCGCACCATCCCGGGCGATCGGTACCCGACAGCGACGGGGCGCTAGCTTGCCGCTGCATCTCTCGGTTCCGAGAGCAGCTTGGCTCGCCTGCGGAGGATGAACACGATGCCGCCGATCCACACCAGCACGCAGACGCCGAGAGTCACGATCGGGATGATGTAGTCGCTCGGCGAGCCCATCATCGCGCCCATGCCGCCCCAGTTCGATGTTCCGCCCGACTGCTGGAGCTGTGCGCCGCTGTTGTTGGCATTGACCCCGGCTGAAGCCATCATGTTGGTCTCGTAGCTGAGAGGGTCTTGCAACGCCAGGTCGGCCACATTTGTGATCTCGGCTGCGAAGTCCGGCAGTGTCGCGTGCTCGGCTTCTTCGAGCCCGATGGCGCTGAAGGCAGCGGATACGTCCTCTGGTGCTAGGTACTCGCCCCGTGCGATCTCGACGCCGTCGGGGCCGGTCAGCACCCAGGCATCCGTCGACGCGTCGTTAAAGGCGATGACCGCCTCCTGCTCGTCCGCCGAGATCGTGAACAGAATGGTCCCCGAGTTGGCCGGCATGCCCCAGTTGCCATCGACATCCACGTCCACCGCGAGCGTGAAGCTCGGAGGAGACTGCCGAGTGCCATCGGCTGCGGGCGGCAGGCGCGAGGGCCGGAAGGTGAAGTTGGAGGTATAGGCCATGCCGCCGGCCCCACCAGCCGCTCCCATCGCGACCGACTGCGTCATCGCCACCATCGAGACCATGTAGATCACAATCGTCCCGGCTGAGATCACGATGAGCGACCAGCCGAGCATCGCGGCGGGCACCGAGCCCGCGGTGCGGATCACGTTGCGCCTTGTGTTGACACCCGCTTTGAGCAGGTCCGCGCCGCACTCCGAGCATCGGCCAGCCTGGAGCGTCGTAAGCTCGTACCCGCAGGACCCGCAGCCCGCCGACCTGGGCAGGCCCGCCGGGGCAGCGATAGCCCTCCAGACCGCGTTGGCTGCCAGGCCCACCGCGATGAGGATCGCTGCCAAGAACAGAACGCCGCTGGCCATCATGCCGATAAACATGCCCCATGCTACCAAACGGTTGCACCTGGCCGAAAAGCAATCTCCTGTTGTTCGCGGTCCCCGCTCAGCCCTGCTGCTTGAACGCCGCCCCATCGAGCACATCGAAGCTCACAAAGTCCGCGACTGCAAAGTCCGCTGCCTTCTGGCCCGGAGCCGTCGGCGTGCAGTGGATGGGCATCCCCGCATGGACCACGACCGCCCCGCCCTCGATGGCGATGACCATGCCCTGCACACGCCTGGGCCTGCCGAACACGGGCTCGACGTAGCGCCCGCCCGCGCCGACCTTGTCGATCCGCCGGGCTTGGGCCGAGATCGTCCCGATGATGCGGTCGCCAGCCTCAGCGTTCACATCGCCCGAGGGGCGCAGGTGCATCTCGTAGTTCGTGTTGGGGAACGTGAGCTTGACCGCTGCAGCCTTGGTAGCCGTCGCGGGAAAGTGGCCCGCGAACACGCCGCGAGCGAGCTTGGGATCGATCTTGGTGGTCGGAGCGGGGTGGATCATGCCCTCAAGATAGGGCTGGTTGGCGGGCTCGGCTCAGGCTCCCAGGGCAGCACCGGCATCCGTCGCCGGGTCAGTCGGCACCGGCACCCCGAGAAAGTTGGCCAGAATCGCCGGGCCGCATCGGGTCAGGAAGCTCTCCGGGTGGAACTGCACGCCCTCAAGCGGGGCCTTGGACTCATCCGCCCAGACCCGGCGCAGGCCCATGACCACCCGCCCCGCCACATCAGCGAGACCATCGGGGCCATCGGGCTCGTCCGCCCACGCGCTCACCACAAAGCCGTCCTCGCCAGCCTTGGGCGGCTCGGGCAGGCTCGCGGGCACCACCACCAGTGAGTGGTACCGGGCTGCCTCAAAGGGCGATTCCACACCCTCAAATACACCCTGCCCGTCGTGGTGGATCATGCTGGTCTTGCCGTGGACGGGCCGGTGGTGCTCGGCGACGGTCATGCCCGAGAGGGCTGCGATGCACTGGTGGCCTAGGCACACGCCCAGCACGGGGATTCGGCCCGCGAAGTGCTCGATCATCGCCGGACTGATACCAGCCTCGTTGGGCGTGCAAGGCCCGGGCGAGATGACCAAGTGGCTCGGTCCGTTACCGCCGTCGAGTACATCGGCCTGAGCGGGCGTGATCTCATCGTGGCGCAGCACCTGCACATCGCGCCCGAGCTCCGCGCCGGGCATCAGGGTGCCGATGAGCTGCACGAGGTTCCAAGTGAAGCTGTCGTAGTTATCGATGACGAGGATCATGGCGAGGGCAAGCCTAGGAAGCTGGCAACAAAAAGCCCGCCCGGCCAAAACGGAACCGGGCGGGTGCGGGCGGAATCAAGATGGCCGTCTCTCAGAGTCTCTCTACCCACCAGAAGGGGTTGAGCGGGGCATCGATTCCGCCGGATTACGCGGCGGCCACCTTTGGCCGCGAGCGACAAGCGCGGGTACTCAAGCCGCCAGGTTGCAACGCCCGGCCACGCCGTCGAGCGTCACATAGAACAGCTCATGGGTGATCGGGTACGGCAGCCTGCGGTAGTCCTGCTCCACCTTGCTGCGGACCCGCTCGACGAACGGCGCGGGGTCGTCCGAGAGCGCGACGAACATGTCGCGGGCCGGGGTGGCCACGAGGAAGTTGCCGCCTAGCTCATCGGCGAGCTTGCGGTAGAGGTTGCTCATGAGCAGGCGGGCGGCGTCGTAGCCGTCCTGCTGGCTGATGATCGCGGCCCGGCCGCCCTCTTTCGAGTCCACGAACTGGATCTCGATCTCGGGCGAATAGCGGTCGATGTTCTCGCGGGCGATCTCGTCCATCTCTTCGATGGTCAGCCCCCACTTAATGACCTGTTCGGTGGTGATGCTGACGGTCATCTGCGGCAGATCGGTCACGAACACAACCACCGTGTCGTTCACGAACGGCACATGGGCGACCAGCGCCTGGTCGAGGTGCTCAAAGATCGAGACCGGCTGAATGCGGGGCATGATCCGCTGGCGTGCGAAGTCCAGCGGCATGGTCAGCGCGTTGCTCGCGTCGGCGGCAAAGAGCTGATCGAGGTAGTTGCGGACGATCTCGTCGCCCCGCTCGGGCTCGCCCCGGACCATGCGATAGACGTTGTCAAGGTCGAGGCGTCGGCCGTTGACGAGCATCTCTCTTGGTCCGACCAGCTCGATATCGAGCCCTGGGCGGATCTCCTTGAGGAGGCACGCAACATGCTCGCTGAAGGCTTCGGGTTCTGTCGGGGGGTGTGTCATGCGTCGTCCTCCACCGCGCTACGCGCGGTCAGACTTACACACCCGAGCCTCCGATCCGGCCCAGAGAAGTGCGGCCTGAGCCGACGTTCGCTGACCGCAGATCGAAGATTCACCCCTCACTATGCACCCTGTTCGTCGGTGAGACCAACTTTCTGCCCGACCAGCCCACACAAGCGCTCCCACGGGCAAGCCCCACCGGGATTCTCGGGCGGGTCACACACCCCCGAGCGATCAGGCTATACTCGCGGCCTGCGTTGCCAAAGGCCCCCGGTCGGTGGTTGAACGGCGGACCGTTAAGCTGTGTGGAGAATGCACGTGACCGAACAGGAAATCGAGACCAAAGTCATCGAGATTGTCGCCGAGCAGATGGGTGCCGATAAGGCGTCGATCTCAAGGGCCACGCACTTCGTGGACGACCTCAACGCCGACAGCCTCGACACCGTCGAGCTGGTCATGGAGTTCGAGGACGAGTTCGATACTGACATCCCCGACGACAAGGCCGAGCAGATTAAGACCGTCGGCGAAGTCATCGCGTTCGTTATGCAGGCCCGCGGGGCCGAGTAAGGCTCAGCCCGCAAGGGATTGAGCCGAGCACGAACCACTATGCCCACTCGCCAAAGCCAGCAGCACCGCGTGGTTATCACCGGCGTCGGAGCGCTGACCAATCTAGGTCCTGACGCGCCCTCCACCTGGGAGGCCATGCGTGAGGGCCGAAGCGGCATCAGCCTCATCGAGGGCGAGGCGTTTGACGAATACCCGGACGCCAACTGGCACTGCAAAATTGCGGGCCAGATCAAGCACACCGACCCCGATTCTCTGCTTGACCGCAAAGAAGCCAAGAGACTCGACCGCTGCACCAAGCTCGGCATGGTCGCTGCTATCGAGGCGGTACGCGAGTCGGGTATCGACTTCGCCAAAGAGAACCCCGAACGCTGCGGCGTGATCATTGGTTCGGGCGTGGGCGGCATTAGCTCGATCGAAGAAGGTGTGCGGGTGCTGGTCAGCCGAGGGCCCGACCGCATCAACCCCTTCACCGTGCCCCGGCTCATGGTCAACGCCATCGCGGGCAACGTCTCGATCAAGTACGGCCTCGAAGGCCCTGCATCGGCCCACGCCACAGCGTGCGCCAGCTCGGGCCACGCCATCGGTGATGCCATTCAGCACTTGCGGCTGGGGATGGCCGATGTGATGCTCGCGGGCGGCTCCGAGGCGGCGTGCACACCGCTGTGCGTCGGTGCCTTCATGACCATGAAGGCCCTGAGCACCCGCAACGATGCGCCCACGAAAGCCAGCAGACCCTTCGATGTGGACCGCGATGGGTTCGTGCTCTCTGAGGGCGCTTCGATCTGCGTGCTGGAGACCGAAAAGCACGCCAAGGCCCGTGGAGCGAACATCCTCGCCGAGTTTGTGGGCTTTGGAAACTCCTGCGATGCTCAGCACATCACCGCCCCCGATGCGCAGGGCCGGGGCGCGGCCCGCTCGATGCGGATGGCCCTCGCCGATTCCGGCCTTGACCCGACCGAGATCGGGTACGTCAATGCACATGGCACCTCGACCCCTCTTGGCGACAAGGCCGAGGTCGCAGCGGTGCTCGGGGTCTTTGGCGACCATGTCCGCGCCAGCGCGGGCGGCAAGCTCATGATGAGTTCCACCAAGTCCGTCCACGGCCACTGCCTGGGCGCTTCGGGGGCCGTCGAGAGCGTCGCGTGCATCCACGCGGTCCGCGACGGCGTAATCGCCCCCACGATCAACCTCGACAACCCCGACGAGGGCTTCGACCTCGACCTCGTGCCCCACACCGCCCGCGAGCGGCAGATCCGCTACGCCATGAACAACACGTTCGGCTTCGGCGGGCACAACGTCACGCTCATTGTTGGCCGATACGACGGGTAGACCCTCCGGGCGCTCCAACCAATCCACTCGGCACGCGCTTTGCGAGACCCACCATCGCCAACACGATGGCCGGAGGTCCCCTATGGCGATGCGTTCCAAGTCCGTTCTCTCGATCGAGGTCCCGGTCATTGTCTATTTAGCCGAACGGTCGTTCACCACCGCTGAGATCATGCGGCTGGTGCCCGGCTCGATCATCGAGATGGCCAAGCAGGCCGACAAAGACCTTGATCTGTATATCAGCAACAGGCGTGTCGGCACCGGGACCGCAGTGAAAGTGGGCGAGAACTTCGGGCTGCGGGTCACGTCGATGATTGAGCCCGTGGCGCGGCTTGAGGCGGCACTGGATGATGCCGCGGTGCCCCCGGAGGCACCCGCCCCAACCGAGACAGCCAGCGACTCGCCTGCCGAGGCAGAGGCCGCGTAAGTAAGAACGGCTCTAGCGGACCCGGCCCTTGCCTCGCATGATCCTGCCGATGGTGTAGACGGTTTCGCCCGATCGGCGCAATCGTTGCGCGACCGCCTCGGCAAACGTCGGCCGCACCACCACGACGTACCCGATGCCCATGTTGAACACCCGCCGCATCTCGGCCTGTTCAACCTTGCCCTTGGCCTGCAAAAACTCCAACACCGGCGGCACAGGCCACGCTGACCAGTCGAGCTTGGCGTCAACACTCGGTCCCAGCGACCGGGCGAGGTTGTCGGCCAACCCGCCGCCCGTGATGTGCGCCATCGCGGTGACCACCTTCTTCACCCGGTAAGCCCGATCGAGCCTCGTGATGGACTCCGCGTAGAGCCTTGTCGGCTCGAGCAGCGCTTCACCGAGCGTCGGGCACAAGCCATCGGGCCGTTCGAGCTCGGGGTACGCCCTGTCGAGCTTGAGCCTGGCGCTCTTGAGAATCGCGCGGATCAGCGTGTAGCCGTTGGAGTGCGGCCCGCTCGAAGCAAGGCCCAGCACGACATCACCCGGCTCGGGCCTGCGGGCCTTCATCGCGCGCTTCAGTTCAACAACCCCCACCGCGAACCCGTTGAGATCAAAGTCGCCCGGCGCGTAAAGGTCGCCCATCTCGGCCGTCTCGCCCCCCAGCAGCGCACAGCCCGCGATCTCGCACCCCTTGGCCACGCCTGCCATCAGGGCCGCCATCACGCGCGGCTCGACCTGAGGTACCGAGAGAATGTCCAGGAAGAAAAGCGGCTCGGCGCCTTCCACAATCAAGTCGTTGACGTTCATTCCGACCAAGTCGATCCCGATGGTGTCGTAGACCTGCATCTGCTGGGCGATGCGAATCTTGGTCCCCACCCCGTCGGCACACGCGCACAGCACCGGCTCGCGGTAGTTCCGCTTGAACAGCTTCTGGTCGTAGTCCAAGCGGAACATGCCCGCGAATCCGCCCGGATTGGCCAGCACGCGAGGCCCGTGCGTCCGCCGCATCAGCGATGGGAGCTGGCCTACGAACCGGTCGTAGCGGTCCAGGTCGATCCCGCTCGAGGCGTAGGTCAGCGGACGGGGAGGGGTGGGCGAACCTCGATCAGCGGTGCGTGGAGGGGGCATGTTCGCACAGAGGATAGCGGGCCGCCGGGGCTCCCGGAAAGCCGTTTGCTCCGGGTGGCATTGCTACAGTTATGACTGACAAGTCAGCTAGAACCACGCAGCGAGGATCACACAATGCCGAACTACCTTTTCACCAGCGAATCCGTCTCGATGGGCCACCCGGACAAGATCTGCGACCAGATCTCCGATGCCATTCTCGATGCCCTGCTCGAGTCTGATGCCTACTCCAGGGTCGCGGTCGAGACACTCGTCGCCACCGGCCTCGTCGTCGTCGCGGGCGAGGTCACGACCGATGCCTACGTCGAGATTCAGGACATCGTCCGCCAGACAATCCGCGAGATCGGGTACACCTCGGGCGACATGCGCTTCGATGCCGAGAGCTGCTCAGTCCTCGTCGCCCTCAACAAGCAGAGCACTGAGATCGCTCAGGGCGTCGACCGTGACGGAGCGGGCGACCAGGGCCTGATGTTCGGCTACGCCTGCAAAGAGACTCCCGAACTGATGCCGCTGCCGATCATGCTCAGCCACCGCCTCGTCGCGCGGCAGGCCGAATGCCGGCGTGAGGGCATCATCCCCGGTCTGCGCCCCGATGCCAAGAGCCAGGTCACCGTCGAGTACGACGAGAGCGGCAAGCCTGCCGCGATCGACACAGTGGTCCTCTCCACCCAGCACGACAAGAGCTGGAGCGGCAAGGCTCGTCAGGAAGAACTTAAGAAGCAGGTCATCGACCACATCATCAAGCCCGTGCTCGGAGAGTGGTGGCACCCGGGCATCACCGTCCACATGAACCCGACGGGCGCGTTCGAGATCGGCGGGCCTCACGGCGACGCCGGCCTCACCGGCCGAAAGATCATCGTCGATACCTACGGGGGGCGCGGCCGTCACGGCGGCGGTGCCTTCAGCGGCAAGGACCCGACCAAGGTCGACCGCTCGGCAGCCTACATGGCACGCTACATCGCCAAGAACATTGTCGCCGCCGACATCGCGACGGAATGCGAGATCCAGCTCAGCTACGCCATCGGCGTCCCCGAGCCCACCAGTATCAAGATCGAGACCTTCGGCACCGGCAAGTTCGACGAAGAGAAGATCGCCAAGGCTGTCCGCGAGGTCTTTGGCCTGCGCCCCAAGCAAATCATCGATACCCTCGGCCTGCGTTCACCCATCTTTGCCACCACCGCACGCCACGGGCACTTCGGCCGCTCGCCCGGCAAGACCAAGGACGGCAAGCACGACACGTTCACCTGGGAGCGCACCGACAAGGTCGATGCGCTGCAGAAAGCCCTCGCCGGCGCTGAAGTGATGGTCTGAACCGTTCATTTACTCGGACGGTCAGGTTGTTGGCGAGTCCCGTATAACCCATGCTCACGGATGAACAGCTCCACCTCTGGGTGGAGTTGTTCTGCGCCCAAGGATTCGCCCGCAGCGAGTCGTTCGCGCAGGGCCGTCGCGTTGGTATCAAACACAGGCAGCTCGACGATGCGATCGATCCACCACGCGCGATCAGCGGGTGTCCACTCGCCGGCTTGGCGCAGTGCTGAGTCCAGCGCGTGCGCATCGCTTACGGGCGGCCTCAGCATGACCACCGGCTCAGCAAGCCGAAGGATCTCGCGGTAGTCCTTCCACTTATGGAAAGACGCCGCCTGATCCGCGCCGATGAGAAACCGCAGCGTTGAACTGGGTCCCAGCTGCGCGCGCGCCGCGCGCAGCGTGTGCACCCAGAACGAGGCGCCGCCCTCGTGCGCACGCTCGATCTCCTCAGTCCATACCGCAACGCTTGCCACGCCAGCCAACGCGAGCTGGAGCATGCACACGCGCTGGTTGTCGCTGGCCGAGGGGCCCAAGTGCTTGTGGGGGGACCGAGCGGCGGGCACGAACACCAGCCACGATCCATCGGGCATCGCAGTGCCACGGGCGAGCTGCGAGAGCCCGATGTGCGCCGAATGAGGCGGATCGAATGTCCCCCCGAACAGCAGCACACCGCGGGCATCACCCGCTGGCCCTGCGAGAAAGTCCGGCAGGTTTGCGCCAGCGGGCACGAGGCCGCAGTCGGGATCTCTTTGTCTACGGCCTGTCGTCACGGGCAACGATAAGGGCCGACAACGCAGCCCGCCCTAAGAGCGGTTTTCGTAGGCCTAGTGCTGTGCCGGACCGGGGGCAGGGGTACTACCATCGGCCCGGCGGCCCCGTCGTCTAGTCTGGTCCAGGACACCAGGTTTTCATCCTGGTAACACGGGTTCGAATCCCGTCGGGGTCATTTCCGCGCAAGCGCTCCCGAATCCGTCGGCGCGAAGATTCTTCGCACCGCTCTGCGATGCGCAGGCGGGCCCAGCGCCCCCAGAATCCAGTTTCACTCTTGAAACCACGGGTCGCGCGGGCGCGGTCGGTCCACACGCGGTTGATCGCCACCGCGCCCGTCGATACCGTGCGATGGGAACAACCGGGCCGGGGCCATCGCGGCTCGGCCCATCTCCAAGGAGGGAGCTACGCATGGGTGTCTTCGGCAAACTGAGCGGTCTTTTCGGCTCGAACAAGTCCAAGCGGCCCGCGCCGCCCGTCCCGGCTGGCTCGCCTGTCGGCGGCGCTGCACGCAGCACATTCACCCCCCCAACCCCAAATAAGCCAACGCCCGCGAGCACCGAGAGCAACGGCTCAGCTGCGTGGTCGAACTCCTCGACCGCGACGCTCGAACCCAAAGCCAGCCGCGTGGTCATCGACCTAACGGACGAACAAGGCGAGCAGGCGTCGGCAACCGACCGTACGGTTCGGATCTCGCGGCAGGACTCGGACGACATGCTGGGCGACTTGTCTGGCGACGTGCCCCCGCCGCCGCCGGCGTTTAGGGCCAACGTTCCCACTGCGGAGCGCGACGACAGCCTCGACCCTGTGCGCACGCCCAAGAACCGCCAGGAACTCATCGAGGAGCTCCAGAAGAACTACGCGGAAGTTGTCACGCTTGTGCGCAAGATGGACGGCCATCTCGACCGCCAGGACAAACGCTCGGTCCGCCTGCTGGAGATCGCCGAGACGCTGCCCACCGCGATCGAGGACCTGA
The DNA here is from genome assembly GCA_029260395.1 of Phycisphaerales bacterium. GTDB lineage: Bacteria > Planctomycetota > Phycisphaerae > Phycisphaerales > UBA1924 > OFTM382. The sequence goes on from JAJDDJ010000001.1 coordinate 450,929, forward strand.
GCGCCATCCGCCAGCAGCACTCGAAGCTGGCCGAGGCCATTGACTCCCTGACCGCGGCCACCAAGCAGAGCTCTTCGAGCAACGAGGCAGCCCAGAGCATGCAGATCAAGGCGCTGGGCGAGGTCCGGTCGCTAATGGAGCAGTCCGAGGGCCACGAACGCCGCGTGGCGGAATCGCTCGACGAGTTCAAGGCCTCGATCGGTGAGGTCGCGACCTCCACTGGCAGGCTCGGGGGCGTGCTCGAGGGCATGGACTCGCGCCAAGCTCGCCGAGAGAACGAGCTGCGGCAAGCTATCGTGAGCGGGCAGAAGTGGATGACGACCGCGGTGGTGCTCGGGCTTGTGTGCCTGGGCATCGTCGTGATCGTTGGCGTGCTGGCCTTTGCCTGATCTTTTGCAGCAATCGGGTCAATCAATCTCATTCAGCGGCTAGGGCACTTGCCAAGGTGGCCTGTGCGCCCTGATACTGCCCGCATGCACCATCTGACCCGTTTCGTGGCCGCCGGCTCGGCCCTCGCGCTTGTTGCCTTCTCCGCTCTGCCCGGCTGCGCGCCGAGTTCATCTCGCAGGGTCACCACCGGCAGCGGGTCCGGCGCGACCGCCACCGACATCGTGATCGATGGCAACTTCCAGGACTGGCCGACGGATGTCGCGGTCGGCAGCGACGAGCACTACATCTACCTGCGCATGAAGGTCGAGCAGAGCAAGGCGGCGCTGCAGGCCGCCGACGAGTCGCTCGTCATCTGGCTCGACCTCGACAACAACTCAGCCACCGGGCTTCGGCCCTCGGGCTCGCGCGATCTGCGCGCATTGGGTGTTGATCTCGCCATCGAGTTCTCGCCCCGTTCACCCAAGGGGCCCCAAGGCGGCGTGCGGGTCAGCGCGTACAACGCCTCGGGCGTGGCCAAGGACATCAACCAGTATGACCTCGGGCTGCACTTCGCGCCGAGCTATTCATCAGAGTGGACCGAGCTTCGCATCGCTCGGCGGAGCGACCTCGTCCCCGCGCTGAGTTCGCAAGCCGATGCGGGCGGGGCGTTCGCGCTGTTCGATTCGGCGGGCAAACTGGCCGGCTGGTCGGACCCTTTCACGATCGCCCTCGAGGCGGGTAGCCCCCCGCCACTGATGCAGGCGGACATCCCTGCTAAGCCAGCCGATGCCATCCGTGTAATGAGCTGGAACGCGCTGCGTGATGCGCCCACGAAGGACCCGGCCCCGTTCGCCCGCGTGTTTCAGGCGATCAACCCGGACATCGTGCTGATCCAGGAATGGGACGCGGACGCCGGGACCATCGAATCGTGGTTTAACCGCGCGATGGGCGCAATGCCCGGGCAGGCCGGCAGCGGAGAGAAGTGGACCGTCCGCGACAGCGCCGCGTGGGGCGTGGCGGTCGCATCGAGGCACCCCATGCAGCCGCTCGGCCCCGATGCCCCCGAACCCCGAGGCGGGGGCCAGCACCCGACCCGGTTCGTGGGCGCGCTGGTCGTCACACCGTTGGGCGATGTGGCCGCGGGCAGTGTGCACCTCAAGTGCTGCGGCGGAGCGGGCACGCGCGAGGACCAGACACGCCGGGCCGAGGCGTTCCTCATCAACGATCTGTTCGGTGAGGCCGCCGATCTTGGTGCGCCCGGCGCTATCCGCGTGATCGGGGGCGACCTGAACCTCGTGGGCTCGCGCGAGCCTCTCGATGCTCTCCGCACCGGGCTCGACGAGAACGGCAAAAACTTGACCGTGGCCGATGCCTGGGTGCTGGGCGATCCAATCTTGGCGACCTGGGGCCACCCCAACAGCCAGTACAGCGCGGGCAGGCTCGACTGGGTGCTCTTCGGCGACGAGCACGCGGACCTCGTGCAGGCGTTTGTGCTCGATACTTCCAAGCTGAGCGATGCCTCGCTGGCACGCTCGGGGCTCGACCGGGACGACACCAACGCGAGCGACCACAACCCGGTGGTGGTTGATCTCAAGCCCTCGACGGGCTGGTGAAGCACGCGTACCGAGACGAACGGCTACGAGTCGGCCGGGTCGCTGGCTTCGGTGCTGGGCTCGTCGCCGTCGGCCATCAAGTGCTGACCGTCGTCGGTCTTGTGGATCACACCAAGTTCGATGAGCGCATGGATCGCGGCCCGCTGCTCGGCTTGTTTTTTGGTCTGGCCCCACGCGGGCTCGAACCGTCGCTCGGCCAGTTCCACGCAGACCTGGAACGCCTTGGCGTGGTCGGGGCCTTTCTCATCCAGCGAGCGGTATGCGGGCGCGCACTCGAAGTCGCGCTGGGCGTGTTGCTGGAGGAGCGACTTAAAGTTCTGATGGTGGCCGCTTTCGGCAGCGTGGCAGATATGCGGCTCGATCAGCGGCACCAGGAACCGAGCCGTTGCCTCGTAGCCCGCGTCCAGAAACACCGCCCCCACCACCGCTTCCAGCACCGCGGCCACCAAGGACGACGGCACCTGGTCCTGCGTGAGCATCCCCTTGCCAAGCTCGAGGTGCTCCTCCAGGCCCATCTCTTGCGTGATGCGTGCGCACGTTCGCCGCGAGACGGCGGCGGACTTGATCTTGGTCATGTCGCCTTCGAGCATGTCCGGGTACAGCTCGAAGATTCGGCTGCACACGATCGAGCCAAGCACCGCGTCGCCCAGGAACTCGAGCCGTTCGTTGGATTCGAGCCGGTGGTCGGTATTCGAGGCATGGATGAACGCGAGCTCGAGCAGTGAGGGATCGGCGAATCGGTGCCCGATGAGCTGTTCGATCTCAGATCTGGTCGTTTCGTCCACGGCTTGAAGGTCCTCTGCATCCAACTGAGCGGCCCGCGAGTGCGGGTATTTCGGCCCTTGAGGCCAAGCGGATCATGCGCTCATGGCAGAACCACTCTATCCGCAGGGCCCGCCGCCATTCTGGTCCCCAACTGTCCGCAGTGCCTCTCCGTGTTCTCGGACGCTCGTCTGAGCCTCTAGCCGAAGGAGCCCATCGGGCGGGCTCGACTCGACCTGGCTTGCGGGCTATCGTTCGAGCCCCAGTCAGGAGACCCCCCGATGGCCATGCACTACCCCCGCCGAGTCAGCCGAATCAAGCGCAAGCGGTCCATCGGCTTCTTGTCTCGCATGAGAACCAAGAGCGGCCGCAAGATCATCAACGCGAAGCGCCGCAAGGGTGTTCGCGATCTCAACGCCGCCGATAGGTAGCACCCGGCCGTTCTCTGACTCTCTCGCGCTGAGCCGTTGGGCCAACGCATTTTCTTCATCTTACTACTCGTAGTTCAGGTGGTCGATCAGTCGGCCCTGCTTGTCGCGTGACCACGTCAGCCGGATGCGTGGCCACACACCTACCGCGCTCACGCTCGGCGGCAGGTCCGCGCTCCCCAGTCTCACGAGTTCGAGGTTTGCGGGCCTTGGCATCAGCCGGCTCGCCTCGGGGCCTGGAAAGTACCGTGGGTCATCGGCTCGGCGGACGACACTGACGCCGTGGCTCGTGCTCGTGGTGCTGTAGTTCGCGCGTTTGAGCAGCTCGCCCAGGTCTTTGTACGTCTTGGGCATCAACTCGGGATGGTTGGCGTGTAGCCACCGCAGGGCTTCGGCTGCAAAGAGCACGCGGTCGCGTGTGGTGCTGAAAGCGTCGGGCTCGAGGCTTGAGCCGATCACGTTGAGCCAACGCTGCTCGTACGTGTCCAGCCCCGATGAGCCGAAGGCGGCACGGAGGGCGTCATCGTACGAAGAGCCCTGGGCCATCATCGCGAGCAGGCGATCGAACCGCCTACGGGTTGCGTCGCCGTCGCCGTGACGCAGGAAGTAAACCACCGACCACGCCTGCTCGTACTGCGTCCTGGCGTCCCCTTTGCGCAGCGCCACTGACCAGGCCTGGCCATCGAGCCGCGTCAGCTCGGCCAGCGATATGAGCTTGTCCTGCTGCTGCGCTTGGCGCAGGTGGTCGAGCCGCGTCGCGGGCGCTAGGCCAGCGGTGAACCGCCCACCACGGACGAGAGCGTCTGCGAAGTACTCCGCGAGCCCCTCGTTGAGCCACGTCGGTAGGCCGGCCCCAAAGGCTGCATGCGCGAACTGATGGAAGCCCTCGTGCTGAACCACTTGCAGCGTGCGCGTTCTCGGCGTTTCGCCGAGCGGGATAGCCAGTGCGGTGCCCGCGGGCATGGAGTAATACATCCCTCCACTCCCCCGCCCATTGAGCCCTACCGACGACAGATGCCGGTGGTAGCCCTGCTCATCGGCGAACAAGTACATCATCGGCCTCGCCGAGCCGGCCCGCGAGCCGACACCAAGCTCCTGGCGGTACCCGTCGAGCGTGTGGTCAAGATGGGCCGCGATGGCCTGCACGGTCTCGCGGTCGGCATCCGAACGGACATCCAGCTTGGTGGTCCGGTAGGCGATGAGCTTGTCTTGGGCAGTGGCGGGCATGGCGAGCGCCACGAGAGCCACCAACGCGAGAAGCGCGGCGAGGGATCGGCATGGGTTCATGCGTGCAGTGTTACGGATATTGGAGGCATGTGCATCTGGCCACTGCGGAATAGGTGGTGGAAAAACAACAGCCCCGGCCGAAGCCGGGGCTGTGTTGAGTCATGATGCTTTAGATCCCGAAGGATCGTCAGGCATTAGCGGCGACGGCGAGCCGCGGCCAGACCGCCGAGACCGAGGACAGCAGCGCTGGCCGGGGTCGGGACGACGTCGATGACCGTGCGGCCGTCGACCTGAGCGGGAGCCGTGGCAGACACGCCGGGGACGGCGGTGGTCACGTTGATGCCAGCCAGGTCGATGGTGAAGGTACCCTCAGCGGTGGCGGTCCAGGCGTAGCTGAACACGTCGCCGTTGGCGGCGTTGGCGAAGGCCGGGAGCTGCAGGTAACGGGCACCGTTGAGCGAACCACCATCGGGGGTGCCACCAGCGGTGAACGCACCGGCGGGAACCCAAGTGCCAGCGGCGGCGGCGCCACCGTCAGCTGCGAAGTTCCAGATGCCGCCAGCGATGACGCGGCCGGCGTCGTTGTAGCTCATGGTGATGGTGACGACGTCACCGACGTTGACGGAGTTCGACGAAGCGGACAGAGCGAAGCCCTGACCGAAAGCCGAACCAGCGATACCTGCGACAGCGATCATTGCGATAGTGCGGGTCATTGTACCGATCTCCAGATAAAAAGAAACTTACTACTCTCCTCGCGATAGCCGGGAGCGGGACTCTCCCTCCACACCGGCCGCACAACACGAACGAGGTCTTACGACAAACATAATCGCGCCAGCGTCGATGTCCACCAATCTTCTCACCAGAACGACGATTCTTTTTCGCGCCTTGACATACTGATGCCCAAAACGCCCACAGAACCCCCTGATTGGGACTCGAAATCAGTGATTATGGGACGCGAATCGCGCATTACCCAACGCGCTAAATGGGCGCTGAATCGCTTATGCCCGGCCAACACCCACCGGCTGTGGGGTCTGGATGTGCGTCGGCTGCACAGCGATGCCCAGAGGCACCCGCCGGCCGCCTGGGCCACTAGGGGGAAGACCCTGTCCATCGATGTGCCGCTGAATAGCCATCACGCCCTCTATGAGCATTTCTGGCCTCGGCGGGCACCCGGGGATGTAGACATCGACTGGGATGAACTGGTCGCAGCCCTGCACGGTGGCGTAGGTATCGAACACGCCGCCTGTTGAGGCACACGCGCCCATCGAGATCACCCATTTGGGTTCGGTCATCTGGGCGTAGATGCGTTGGAGCACAGGCAGCATCTTGATGCCAACCCGGCCAGCAACGATCAGCAGGTCGCTCTGCCGCGGGCTGAACCGCATGACCTCGGCACCAAACCGCGCCAAGTCGTACCGGCTGCACGCCGTGGCCATCAGCTCGATGCCGCAGCACGCGGTCGCGAAGGGGATAGGCCAGATCGAGCTGCGGCGCGACCAGTTGATAACCCGCTGAAGCTGGGTGGTCAGGACCGTGTCAGTTGGCAGTGCGGCTTCGATACCCATCTGTCTATCTCCATCTGTACACGCTGCCTGCAATAGCATTCGTGCCAGAAGACTGTAGCGATTCAAATACACTGAGGTTCAGGGCAGGGCCCGAATCGCGGCCTCCGCAGCGTCCACGTCGTCAACGCGGATAACAACCGTCGAGGGCGAGCCGCTCGATTGTGCGCCGAAGTACGCGTATCGGACGTTGAGCCCGGCCGCCGCGAGGTGTATCGCGATCTCCATAAACCCGTTGGGCCGACCCTCGAGGTGGGCTACCACGACATCGGCCTCGGCCACCGGACCGGCACCGGCATCGCAAAGCTGCTCGCAGACCTTGCGCAGGCTCGATTCGGGGTGGCCGATCAGCCGAACCAGCCCTCGGCCGTTGACCTCACTCACCGAGGTGCCGGCGAGTTGGGCTCCCGCTGCCGCATGGGCCTCGAGCACCCCAGCCAGCTCGCCCGGGCGGTCCTGGAGGTAGACAGAAAACTCTCTGGCACGAGTGACGTTCATGGGTAGCTCTCTCGGCCCGCTCCGGGGGCCGGGGGAAAATATTGGACTGGGCGGTCGAGCCCGAGATCAGCGGTCGGTGCTGCCCTGGAAGACAGGCCGGCCTGATCGGCCTGTTGGCCCGCGCTGCTTGCGGCTACTGGAGCCCGCGGATTCCAGTTCCTTGACCACAGGATCGATGGGCCAAGCCTCTTGATAGCCCTCTTCGGTGTTGACCGCCCGGGTGCCGATGCCCGAAGTGCTGACCACCCGGCGATAGCAGCCGGTGGCCGAAGCCACGAAACCTATTAACACCAGCAGCATCAGCGCTCGAAGCCGGTCTTGCTGGATGAATGGAAGCAATCTCATGGGGAACCCGCATGTTAGGCGGATACCCCGACGACAAGCGTTCACGATCGATCCTTCAATCGCCAGCGGCGTCAGGGATCAGGTCTGCGAGCGTGCGGCCCTCCACGGCTTTGGCCTGCGCCTCACGGAGCAGCCGAACGCCCCGAGTCCGGGTGAGAGCAAAGCCCGCTGCGAGCACCGACGCTGCGGAGATGGTCTCGGGCGGCCCCGCGAGCGTGAAACGATCGGGTGCCAGCTCCTCCTCATCCGCAACAGGGTGCAGCACGCCGCGCTCTTCGAGGCCCACGAGAAGCCCGAGGGCGAGATCTTCATCGATACCGGCAGCTCGGGCGGCCTGGTTGGCGGTGATGGTCTGGCCCTTGGCGAACCTGCTGGCAGCCACGGCTGCCACGGTCACCGCGGCCGCGGGCTCGACCACGCGCCACGAGCGGTTGGGGTCGTCACCCAGAATGTCTCGACGGTGCTGAAGCAGGAACGCGCACTGCAAACCGAACAGCACGATGAGCCACGTGACGTAGACCCACAGCAGGAAGATCGGGATAAGTCCGATGGCACCGTAGAGCCGCTCGACACCGCCGCTGAATGCCGACAGGTACTGCACGAGCCCGAACTTGGCGAGCTCCCACAACACTGCGGCGATGAACGCACCAGCTGCTGCCGATGTGAGGTACACACGGGCGTTGGGGATCACCCGGTACAGCAGCACGAAGAGCAGGGTGGAAATCACCACGCCGAGCGAACGCACGAACAACTCCAGCAGCCAATCCACGTTCCACTGGCTCCACTCGGCGAAGCGCCCGGCGGCGCTGGATAGCTCGCTGCCGAGCCAGAAAGTGATAATCAGGAACACCGGCCCCACCACCAGCAGCGTGGTGTAGTTCGTGAAGCGTCGAGCCCAACTGCGACCATCGCGAGCGCGATAGATGCTGTTGAACGCCCGCTCGATTTCGATGAGAAACCCGAGTGATGCGTACAGAAGTGCCGCCACGCCGACGGCTCCGATGGCCTTGAGCCGGCCTTGTTCGCCCTCGACACCCGAGACAAGGTTGTCCATCCACAGGTCGAGCCTGGCCTGCTCTGGCCGATCGGTCATAGGCTGATCGATCGCCGGCTGGTTGGGCAGGGGTTCTATCTGGGCGCCTTCGGGCAAGCCCGGCACCTCGACAGCACTGTCCAGCACAATCCGATCGATGCCCGTCAGCTCAAACACTCGGTCCACGGCTGATTGCACCGTGCCTTTGTCCGCAAGCGTACCGATGACCGCAACGCCGATGACGAACATCGGGATCAGCGCGAAGATGGTTCTGTATGCGAGAGCCGCGGCCATGCGGGGCAGCTGCGTGCGGTGCGTGCGCACAGCAATATTTCTGAGCCCTCGCGCCCATTTGCCGACGATCGTGGTGGGTTCCCGGTATCGATCGGCTGGCACCATCAGGACCTCCCACCCCTGTTCCCGCCCCTGTCCCCGCCTTGGCTGCCACCCCGGCCCCCGCCTTGACCCCCACTGCCCCGCGGACCGCCGCCGCGACCGGTCCCGCCTCGGCGGTCGGTGCTGGATCGGTTCGCACCGGGCCTGCCTGCGCCGGGCCGGCCCATTCCGGGCCTGGTGGGCCGCTTGCTGGGCCTCGAACGCGCATCGCCCGCTGAGCCGGGCTTGCGAGCGCCCGGATGCGAGCCGCCGGCGCCAAAGCCCTTGGCCGCCCGGACGGGTCGTTGTGGAACGGCTCGTCTGGGTTTCGCGGTCTCGCCCGCAGCAACGGGCTTGGCGGCGCTCGCTCCTCGGCAGGCCTTGCGGAGTGCCCCGAGTTCGCCCGCAGTCAGCTCTCGCCACTCCCCCCGAGCCAGCTTGCGTAGGTGAACGGGACCGATTGCGACGCGCTCCAGCTTCTTGACGGGCGCTCCGACCCCGGCCAGCATCCTACGCACCTGCCGGTTTCGGCCCTCTTTGAGCGTGAGCTCGAGAATCGTGCGCTCGCGGTCCCGTCGGATAATCGTCAGCCCGACGTGCGAGGCCCGCGAACCGCCCACCGTTCGGCCCTCACGACGCTCGGCGATGTAGATGCCGCGCTCAAGCTCCGCGACTCGCTGATCGTCGAGCATGCCCTTGACCACAACGTGGTAGGTCTTCTCGACTCCAAAGCGAGGGTGAGTGAGCCGGTTAGCCAGTTCGCCGTCATTGGTCAGCAGCACCATGCCCGTGGTATCGAAGTCCAGCCTGCCGACCGGATACAGCCTTGCTCGGCTGGGGTGGTCGACCAGATCGAGCACGGTTCGGCGGACCGCACCGGGCTCATCGCGGGCCGAGCTGATGGTCCGCGAGGGCTTGTTGAGCATGATGTAGACGTGCCGCTCCGCCTTGGGGATGGGCTTGCCATCGACCTCGATGCGGTCCTCGATCGGGTCAACCATCACGGGCATGGTGCGGACAATCTCGCCGTTAACCCTTACCCGGCCCTCTTCGATGAGAAGTTCAGAGGCTCGGCGCGAGGCGAGCCCGGCATCGGCCATCACCTTCTGAAGGCGGACCTTGCCCGAGGGTGGCCCACTCTTGAACTTGCTGCGGGATGCTCGGGGCCTGCTTGGCATGGCATGAGTGTACGCCTCGTGGGCGAGCGCTCTTTCTTTAGGTGCATTTGACACGGGGCTATAGATGGTCCGATAGTAGTGGATGCCTCAGCGGAGCTGGGGGCCACAAGCAGGTCACGGAGGACCGTCCATGTCGCTGGCGACACAAGAGCACGTGATCGAAGAGATGTTCCTGAGCCCTCGCGTGGTGAATGCGGCCACGTTCGAAGAGCTCGCGGGCGCGCTGCGCACACTCGTGCGAGACGCGGTCGATCAGCAGTCGCGGTTTGCTGGCTCGGTCGATCAGGCCCGGTCTCACCAAAGCGAGATCGATTCGACTCTTGCCAAGCTGGACGCGGGGCTCGCGCCCGCAGCTCGGATGGTCAGGACGCTCGACGATCGGCTGCAACGCGCCGCCGAGGCTTCGAGCAGGCTCGCTGACCCCGAAGCCATGCTCGGCCCAGCGATTACGGCCATAACTCAGGCTGCGGCTCAGAGGTGCGACCAAGCCATCGCCGAGCGCTCTCGCGCAGCTGAAGCAAGAGCCGCAGCGTTCGGTCAAGAGTGCACGGGCCTCGTTGATGCGCAGATGGATCGGCTCGAAATGATGGTCGCCCAACTTGAAGAACGGGCGGCCCGGGCAGAACAGCGGCTTATATCTGCAGAGCAATCGCTCTCGCGCGGTGTGCAGGCAGCTGAGGCCTCCGCCGAGGCTCTCATCGCAGCCGGCGCCAAAGCCAAGGTGCAAGAGGTGCTCACGGGCGCTGTTGATTCGGTGCTCGAACCGATGGTTCAGCAGGCCCAGGCCCGCATCGAGCACAGCTCGCAGGCGTGCCTTGAGTCGCTCGCACTGGCGACGGCCAAGACGCAGCGGCTTGATGCGGAATGCAACGCGGCCTCGACCCGGTTTGAGGCCGCGGTTCAGGAGGCGAGAGAGCGTCTGTCCGTCACAGTGGGCGAGGCTGTCGATCAGGTGAGTGCACAAGTGAGCACGATCATCGCGTCACTGCCCTCGCTGCTCAAGAACCATCAAGCGGAGGCCGATCGCATCAGCCAGGTGGCGCACGCCTCGCTGGTCGGCAGGCTCAACGAGACGGGCGAAGAGTCCTCGCGGTGCTGCGAGCGCGTTGAGGACAGCTTGACGGGCCTCGAAGCTAGGGCCGGCTCGATCGCCGATCGGCTGGCGCGAAGGATCGACGATCTCGCTGCGGACGCGGACAAGGTGGCTCAAGAGGCCCGGCGGCTCAGTTCATCAGAGGACACCAATCCAGAGCCGATCGCGACCGAACCCGTTAAGCCCGCGGAAGCCAAGCTCGCCGAAACCAAGCCCCAACCGCCCGCCCGCGAGAAGCCACGGACCAAGCCCGTCCGAACCAAAGTCGCGACGACCAAGGCAGCGACCAAGAAGGCTGGCTGACGCGAGCGGAAGCGCTTTAGGTATTACCCTGCAAAAGCACCACCGACCCGGCTAGAGAGCCGGGCCGGCGGAGGGTGGAAGCGTTGTGGGCTCGGGGCGCCGAGCGGTGTTGATCAGTCGTCCTGCACAATGAAGTTCGCCAGCGCGAACGCGTTCTGCAGACCGAGGAAGAACGTGGTGTCTTCCGCGGCGTCCGTGCCTGTGGACAGGCTGCGAGCGGTGTTGACGAGGTTGTAGAACTGCGATTCGCCCGGCACGACCGTGACGGAGTCCGCCGCGAGCACGTCGATGGAGCCCGAGGGCCCGCCGACGTTGGAGGTCAGGCTGAGGCCGAGCAGCTCACCGATGCGGCGCGTGACCGACGAGGTGAGCGAGTCGGCGAGGTCGTCGATGCCCACCTGCGACGGTGTGTAGCCGAGCAGCGCAAGCGAGGGCACGAAGACCACGGCCTCGTCGGTGCGGTCGGCGTTGCCCGCGTCCACGTGCTCGCTGAACCCGAAGGAAAGCCCGAAGCCGAACACGTCCTCGCCACCGTTGACCAGAATCACATCGCGTTGCGTGAGGCTGCTGATTGGATCGACGGTCGAGCTAAGGAAGATGGTGGAGAACGGCTGGAACTCGAAGTCGCGTGTGTCGGTCGAGATGTTTACGTCGAGCCCCGCGCGATCAAAGATCGCTTGCACACGGTTGACGGTTTGGTTGATGAAGAAGGTATCGAGCGGGATGTTGTCGACCGTCTCGCCCGCGAAGCCGAGCGAAGCGGCGCTGAAGGCCGTGAGCTGCGTCGACTGGCCGCCCACTTCCAGCCAGTCCACCGAGCCGCCCTGCGTCTCGATGAAGATGTTCTGGCGGCGACGAACGATGGGCTCGAACGCGGGAGTCGTGGTGACCTCGAGGGCGTAGTCCGTGTTGAACGCGCCCTGCATGTAGACCGAGTACTTGGGGTTACCAGAGTTGCCGTCGAGTCGGCCACCGACGATGAACTCGAGGAAGAAGTCGCCGTTGGAGTCGTAGCCGTAGGACACGTTGTCGCCCTGAGCGATGGTGCCCGGGTCGCCACCGTTGGGGGAGAAGTCGCTCGGCGAGTAGAGCATGAGCCCGTCGCCGATGGCTGTGGAGGTGGTGGTATCAAAGATCGCGAATTGAACGTTCTCGGCGAAGCTCTGGAAGTTGCTCGCGGCCGAGCGGCTGCCGAGGTCAGCGCCGAAGTCGGCGAGCTGCACGACGACCCGCACGCGGGTGCCCTGGGTAATCGGCTGGTTGCCGTTGAGATGGAACACATCAACGTCCGGTGCGATGGCCGACGGGATGCCCGTCGCACCGGGGAGTCCGATGGCGTCGCGGACACGGGTGGTCACGACTCCGCCCTCGCGGGTGGCGGTGTCGCCGGAACTGTTGGAGCCACGGACGATGTCGTCTGCGGTTCCTCTGACACCGTCGAGACCGGCGTCGAGCGTGAACGTATAACCGCCCACGTTGATGGTGTTCCGATCGTCGGCGGTGGCGAATGCACCGTCGATGCCAGCGAAATCCTGCGTGGACGGCGCGGCGGGAAGGTTCTCGCCGTTGCCCGAGTCGGTGCCCGCGTTGAAGCCCGAGTTGCCATCGTCGAAGACCGTGAGTCCGATGGAGTAATCGCCAAGGATATTCTGGCCCGATGGCACGTCCGGGATCACCGGGGTGTCGTACGCGGCAGCGCCGTTGCCGACGAGGAGCGTGAACGTTCCTGTCTGGGTGATCAGGAAATTACGGTCTTGGTCGACGTTGAGGTCTTCTCCGACGATTTGGCCCGGTAGCCCGACGTTGAACGCGGTGACCCCCGCGAGCGCCGCGCCAGAGCCATCAGGGTTGAGCAGCGCAACGGTCGTGCGGAACGCGGAGCCTTTGGTGGCCTCAAGCTGGAGTATCTGGCCGGCCTGGAGCGAGATGGTGTAGACATCCACATCCGCGCGGAAGTCGAAGAATCGCGCATCGTTGTCCGGATGGTCGCCGATGGTGCCACGGAGCACGAAGCGGTCATTGACATCCGGCAGCCCGTCGGGCTGGAAGTTGTTATCGAGCACCGTGTTGAGATTGATCGGTCCGAAGAGATCGACCTGACCCGTGCTGCCGGTCTGGCCGGTGGCCGTGACCGTGCCTGACGCCGCGGCGGACTTGTCGCCCGCGTCGCCCACGATGTCGTTCTGCGAGTAATCGTCGCCCGGCTTGACCACGCCGTCGCCGTCGCCGTCGAGCACCGCACCCACGACCTTGGCACGCAGCAGGTCCTGGTCGAGATCAAATCGGTAGACCCCCTGCGCCGGGTTGGAGGTCAGCAGCGGCAGATCGCTGTCGGTGATGGATCGGCTGAAGCGCACCGAAAGCGTATTGGTATCCGTGGCGTACGAAAGCGTGTAGTCCTCATTGGGCTGAAGACGGATGAGCGTGTTATTCGGGCTTCTGATCTCGGAGATCGTCAGCGCATCCAGGAAGCTCGAAGCATCCATGGGCTGGTCGAACTGGATGCGTGCGAACGAGGTCTGGCTGACCTGCTCGACGCGGAGATCGACCACGCGGATCGGGACCGGGACCAGATCGGGAGTCTCTACCCGCGCGTTGCCGGTGAGTTGGGGCGCTGCGCCCGAAACGGTGGTGGCGCCGACTGAGCCGCTGGAGAGGATTCGGAACGACTCGGTGTCCCGGTTGGAGCCGACGATCTGGTTGCCGATGGTGATGACACCGATGGTCGAGCGGCCCGCCGCGAGGCGGTCATCGCCCGAGCCGAAGAACCGGTCGGGGCCGCGCAGCCCGCCGCCGACGATGTCGCTGCGGACGAGAGAGCCGCCGATGGTGACCGTCTCGTTGAACCCAGCGCGGACCTGATCGGCGTTGAACTCACTGGCGACGCCGGTGTCGAAGTTCGCGTCGTCGCCGAGGTCACCGCCGATGAGCACCTGCGCATCGGTCACGTCTTGCTCGACCTCGAAGTTGCTCAGGAAGCCACCCGATGAGATGCGTGTCTCACTGACCGAAACGGCGCGGAACGTACCGATGGCATCGCCAGCGCGGATCAGCGAGTTGTCCACGCTGCCACCGAAGTCAAAGCTGGTGACCGCACGTTGAGCGCTGAAGATGGCCCGAGTATCACCGTTCACAGTGAAGAACCCGCTGGAGTAGATATCGATCACCGGGACCGAACCGGGCACGATGGTGTCCGGGTCCGGGTCAGCCACGGAGAGGTCGCCCAGATCGCCGCCGATGGTGACGAACGCGGCGTTCTTGGCCGAGAGCGTGCCGCCGCGGAACGGGCCGAGGTTGATCGGGCCTGTGTGCTGGCCGACGCGAATATCACCCGCGTTGAAGAAGCCGGCGGTGAGATTGAGCACGAAGGCATCGACGACGATGTCGGAATCGCCCAGCAGGCTTGCGTTGACGCGGATCACACCCGCCGAGCCGTTATTGATCGAGACGACATCGAAGTCCGTCAGCACGCCCGAATCGGAGTTGACGATGATCGAGGTGCTGAAGTTGGAACCCGCGCCGAATATGACCCGGCTGGTGGCGTCATCGAAGAACACCCGGCCCGGCCCGGTGAAGGTGATGTTGCCCGAGCCCGCTGCGGTCGAGAACAGCAACGGCGTGCCCGCGGTCAGTTCGCGGCCTGCAAATGCCGTCGCGACATCGGGGTCGTTGATCGAGGTGCCCACACCGCCGACCGTGACCCGGCCGCCCGCGGTTGCAGCGGCGGGGACGACTTCGCTGAAGACAGTGGTGCCCATCACGTCGCCGGATGCGACGACGCTGCCAACGAACGAGACACCGATCTCGGTGAGCTCGTCGCCTGTGTTGTAGATGCCGTCGGGGCCCGCGTTCATGCCGGCGACGATGGTGTTGTTGAACAGGCTCTGGCCGACGTTGACCATCTGCACGAAACCGCTGTTGACGGTGTCGGCGTTGGCCCCCGTGCCGCCTGGCAGGCCATCGGCACCGAAGGAGCGGAGGCCTCCGATGATCGCGGTGCCGGCGATGTAGCCGCCCGCGCTGACGCTGAAGACTGAGTCGCGTGCCGCGATGGTCGTAGCCGGGCGGGGCGTGAGCCCGTCGCCCTGGATGTTCTGCGCCACCGTGACGGCGCCCAACGCACGACCGGCGTGGATGACCGCCTCGTACATCGAGCCGCCGCCGACCGTGATAATGCCGATGTTCCAACCCGCGGTGATGCGGGGTCCGTCGACCGCGGTCGAGGGGCTCAGGCCGGGCGGGAGCTGGTTGCGGAGCGAATCGCTGGAAGCGATCGAGGCCGACAGGAACGGGCTGATGCCCACGTCGCCGAACACGCCGTCGGCGCTAGCGTTGACCGTGATCACGCGGATGTTGTGGTCGGCGAAGACATCGCCGTAGAGGTTGCCCGCGTTGATGACGAGGCTGTCGATGCTGCCCGCGAAAGCGCTGACCGAGTTGCCCGGCAGGAACGAGCCGTTGGTGATGGTGAACGAACCGATGCCGCCGCTGTAGGAGATGATCCCGCCGCCGAAGTCGCCCATGATGGAGACTTCTTCGAAGCGACCGGCCGCTGAGAACGTACCACGCCCGACGAGACTCTGGCCGGGCAGATTAGAGACGGCGCCGAGCGTGAAGCTCTGCACGCCTTGGCCGACCACGATGTCGGAGTGGAGCTGGCCTGCAGCATTGGCCTCGATCAACGCGCCACGCACGACGATCAGGCCGGGCTTGTCGGCAGAGCCGATGTTGCGTCCAGCCACCAGCGAAGAAACGCCGCCAGCCAGATCGGTCGAAGCGGTGATGTCGCGGGCGGCGCGGAGCGTGCCGACCGTGGCCGAGGGCCGCGACGTGCTGATGAACCCGCCGAGATCGCCCACAGTGGTCTCGATGACACCGATGGGGCCGCTCGAAGCGATCGAGCCCGTGATGTCGCGCGTTACGGTGATGCGGTCGATTCGGCCTTCGGAGCCGGTAACCGCGATCGAGGTGTTGAAGATCTCGCCGCCGACGGTGAGCACTTCGAGCGGACCCGAGACGAGCATCTCGCTCGTGCGGAGCGAGCCCGCGATCGCGAGACTCTCAAAGGCACCGACAACTATGCTCGAAGCCACCACGTCGCCCGAAGCGATGAGGCTCGCGATCTCGTTGTCAACGTCGAGGTCGAATCGGCGGAAATCCCTGCCCGAGATGGAGCCGAGCACGCTGCCGACCACGTCGATGGAGATGTCGCTGAAGTCGCCCGCCAGATCGAACGTCTCGACCCGGCCGAGGTTCTGCTGGACCTGGATAGAGGCCTGCTGGAACTCGAGGTCGGTGCCGGCGACGGTCGTGTTGCGGAAGCCAGCGGCGCGGAACAGATCGAGGTCCTGCGTCACGATGAGCACGGAGGCGTCGAAGAACCCATCGACGAGTTGCGCATCGAACAGCCGCACCGTTTGGATGAGCGAGCGGAAAATGTCCGAATTGTTGCCACGGATGCGGTTGATCTCGCCCCGTGTGCCACGCTCGTTGTCGGTATCCGCGGAGACGGTGACCCAGAAGAAGTCGTGCGATTGGTTGGAGATTCGTGCGCCCGAGATGAGCGAGTCGGTCAGCTCGATGACATCGATGCCACCGACTTCCTGGGCGCCCTGATTCTCACCGATTTCGCCGCTGTTGGCGAGATCGAGGTTGGTCGCGGAGATGGCGCCGCCGATGAACGCATCAGTGGCGCGGAACGTGCGGAGTTCGTCGTTGGCGAACACGCCCGCTTTAGCGAACGGATCGTCTTCGAGGCTGATGATGCCCATGCCCACATCGATGTCGTCGATAATGTTGGCAAACACCGAGCCGATGAGCCCGTCGAACCGGCCCAGCGGGGCGGTGCCGTCGCTGTCGATGCGAACAGTCTCAAGTTCGGCTGCGCCGTCCTGCAGAATGAAATCGCCCAGCGCGCCCGAGACCCTCACCAGCCGCACGCCGCCCGTGCGCACCACAACACCGTTGAGGTACGGGTCCAGCGGGGAGCCGAGGTCGTCGGAGTAGCCAGCGGAGGAATCAAGATCATTGAACGGGCGGTAATCGATACCGTTCCACAAGCCGCTCATGGCCTCTTCGGGCACGCCTAGCGCGCCGAGCACTGCCCCGCCGAGCCCGGACTGGACCCCGAGGAATGGCCCGATCTCTTGCGGGCCGAACGCGGGAACCTGCGTGCGGCCGACGTCACCTTGCTGCACGTCGAGCTCGTCGAGTCCGACCACATCGACCGCGACCAGATCGCCGCCGGGCGTGGTGTTGCGGATCAGACTGAACGCAGCGCCCCCGATCTGATCGATGCGGTAGACGTCGATCTCGACGTTGCCAGTAATCTCAACCGTGGATTGCGCATCCGCGTTGGAGATCAGGATGCGCCCGATCGAGATCGGGGCAGACTGCGCACCGCCGGGGTTGTCCAGCGAACGGATCTGCAACCTGCGGCCGCCCGAGAGATCGAGGTTGTCGATCTGAGCGATCGCCACGCCCTCGGAGGACGAGATCGGCAAGAAGCGGATCTGGCCGACGAGATCGTTGGACGAAGCGCCCTGGACCGTGATGGTGAACCGTGCACCGCCGTCGTCGACGAACTGAACCGGCGTGCCGCCGCGGAGCTCGGTCGTACGGTCAACCTCGGCGACGCCGTCGATCTTGACAAAGTCAGTAAACCGGATGTCCGAACCCGGTCCGAGGTTGATCGAAACGTTCGGATCGAGCGTCGACGTGCCGAAGAAGCCAGTACGCGAATCAACCACGTCGCCCTCGGCACCCGCATCCTGCGAAACAAAGAACGAGCCGACCATCGTGTTGGCCGGACCGGTCAGCGTGAAGCCCGGCACGAACACGTGCCCGCCAACGCGGATACCGCCGATGTTGCTTGATGCCGCTGTGTCGTTCGTTCCGACCGCGATGGCGAGTCCGAAGCTGGTCGGCCTGCCGTCCATGTCCTCGTCCACGCCGATCGAGCCGCGGATATCGAAAGAGCCAACCGCGCCGCCAACATCGAGCGAGGCAAACAGCACGTCGCCCTCGACACCAGTGAACCCGCCATCGGCGAGTGTGCTTAGACCGGTGGCGAACGTGCCCAGGTTGCCCGCGATGCGCAGCGTAACGGGCGTTCCGGCAAACCCCTGAATGTCCGAACCGAACAACAGCGCGCCAGCGTTGCCATTGACCTCAAGGCTCAGCCCGCCGAGCGAGAGCAGGTCGTCCGTCTCGTCCTCGTTGCGGTTGTTCAGAATCGCTATCGGGTCGGCCTCCATGCCGCCGGCATCGACGAGGCCCGTGCCAACCCGGAACAACCCGAGCCCGCCATTGACCACGTTGATGCTCTGGGTGGTGCCGATGGGGAGTTCGCCCGCGGACTGCGCGAACGCGCCCGAGTTGCCGCCTGTGCGGTAACTGCCCAGTGTGGTGGACTGCATGCCGCTCACGATGAAGCTGTAGGGCGAGGCGGTGTTGGCACCGTCGGTCGCCGCAGCCACGCCAGTGCCCTGCACGACGAGGAAATACGCACCCGCCGACTCAGGGATGTAGTTGATAAACAGGCTGCTCTGCAGGTCCTCGATCACGTTCCGCTGCACAGCGGCGAGCGTCCGTCCGTCCTTGTCCATCAGGCGGATCTGCAGGCCCGCCGCATCGCTCAGCTCGACCTTGATCGGGCTGACTCCGTCGGAGGCGAATGCGTACACGTCTACGCCGTCATCCGCGTGGTTGGGATCGGCGCGGCCGATGTCGCCCGTCACGCGGACCGAGCTGCCCAGCGAGCCGATCCATTCGGCGGCCAGCAGCGAATCGTTGCGGATCAGGTCCGTCCCGAAGAACACGAGGTCGAACTGGCCTCGATCGGCCCCCGGGTCGCCCGTGAGCGTCGAGAACGTCGAGTTCTGGAACAGACCGATGACCGCTTGGTCGTAGTTGTCCGCCGCCGGGTCGATCGGGGTGATGGTCTCGGTCTCGGTGTACTCGAAGATCGGGCGAGCGGGGCGCGTGTCCGGGCTGGCAAGGTCGCCCACCACCGTCACGTCCATCAGCGAGCGGCCAGCAATAGCGATCTCGCGCACGGCGCGTCCGACCACGAGCTGCGAGTCCGTGCGGAAGAACTGGTCGCGCTGAACCGCGTTGTTGCCCTGGTCAAAGTCCTCGTCGATCGACCACAGACCAGCCTCTGAAGCCGAGAAGAACTGGCCCAGATCGCCCTCGACCGAGAGTGAGCCGGTTTGGTATCCGACATTCCAGCGGCCCAGCGAGCCCGCCACCGTGGACGTGCCATGCACCACGCCGTGTACGTTGACCGCGCCGATCGTGCCGTTGACACGGACACCGAACCTGGCATCGTTGAAACCGTCGAGGAGGGTTCCGTTTCCCGGCGAGCCCAGGTAGTCGTTCGCGGTCCCGTTGACCGGGCGAACAAGCCCGGAAGGGGCTCCGACGATCACGGATCCGGGACCGGGGGGCAGGCCGCCAAAATCGATCTCGGTATCGATCGTGCGCCAAATGTAGCCGAAGCCAGCGTCCTCGAAGTCCTCGTACAGGCCCGTGATCGAGTCAACTGGTGAGTACTCGAAGAACCCGCCAAAGCCGGGCTCGAAGAACGTGATGCCGTCAGTAAGATCGTCGTTCCACTCGATGGTGCCGCCCGTGAGCGACACGACGGTGTTCGCGTTCCCTCCGGAAATAATGATCTGACCGATGCCGTCGTTGTAGTCCGGCACACCATCATCGTTGGAATCGATGACCGGAACTTCTGTGTTGCCAGGGATCACGGATCGGAGCGTGGCGACCATGTCACGACCGAACAGGTCCGTCACCGTCACGCTCGTGCCCACCGGGCCCGTCAGCGTGATCTGAGCACCGAAAATTCGGCTCTCGACCAAGCCCGCGAAGTTGCCGGGCGGCAGGATCGTCTGCACGTTGTCAATAAAAAGGTCTTCGTTTGCGGCCGCGTCAACGCGGATGCGTGTGAACTTCTGGGGGTTGCCATCGGCGTCGAGCAGATCGTTCTCGGTCACTCTGAACAGGAACTCGTCCGTGGGGTCGTCGGGGTCGGCGGCGAGCGCGCCCAGCAACGCATCAAGCCTCGCGCCCGTGAACACGTCCAGCAGTTCGGTATCAAAGAACACGGAAACGCGGAACGCGTTGGAGTTCATCCCCTCGCCGTCACCGGATCGACCGACGCCGGTCTCCCACGAGATTTCGTTGAGCACGAGCGGCGCGTCGTTGACGTTCGCCGTCGGGAACATCTCAAATTCCCAGAAGTCACCGGCACGGGCGTTCACATCGAGCATGAAGTCCGTGACCGTCGCATCGGTCGGGTCTTCCGCGACGAGGCGGAAGTCCTGGGTTGAGTTCTGGAACGTGCGGCGGACGCGCAGGAACGGGTCTCCGTCGCTCGGCAGGAACGAGTTGGTCCCCACCGGGCCCGCGTTGAAGTCGTCCCCGTTGAAATCGACCAGGACCTCTTCGGGGTCGTTGTCCTCGATCTCCTCATTGGTGGAGGAGTAGGGAATCGTGTACGCGAAGCTGATCGCTGGGCTCTGGAAGACCCCGGGCGCAACCTGAAACGCGTTGTCGTTGGCAATCGTAAAGCTGAACAACAGGCGGCGCTCTTCGAGCGCCTCAAACCGTTCGACCATGGTTCCCGCGTCATCGCGAGAGTCGCCAGTTGGGCGCAGGCCAAAGGCCTTGCGAGCCATGCCGGCAACGGCGCTGAGCGAGCGAGCGGAGAGACGACGATGGAAGAACCCTGGCATGAAGGCTCCAAATTCCTCGTGGCTGAGGGACCCCGTAGGGTGTGGTTGGGCGTGCCATGGACATGCGTCCAAAGCACGGGTGGGTCGCTGGTGTGCCAGCTTAGGGGATCAAAGAACCGCTGTGGGAGGGATTCAAAGGGCTTTGGCCCTTTTCAGACCCCCGTCGCGCTCGCGACGGCCTGATCACCGACGGACACACACTACTCCCGGGATCACCAACGCACAACCTCCAAGGTCGATCCCTGCCACTTGTACTCCGTGCGGCCCCTGGTGCCCGATCCGAACCAACAAGCGGGGGTTGGTTCGATTTGATCAGCACGCTGGGCCATGGGCCGAACTCCGTCGTTCGACCGCATCCACTATACAGCATCGGAGCCGTGAGTGATCCACTTTTCCTGGATCGCCACGATTCCCGTCATCTTTATCCACACCCCGCCCACAAGCACACGGGCCCGGCTAGGACAGAATCCGCCGGGACCGAGGGTAACTCCCTAGTACCGTCAGGGCCTTGCAGTGCTTCTCCGCCGCCTTGATCGCCCCTGTCAGCGGCTCTTGGTCCCGGTGCCCCTCGGCGTCGATGAAGAACGTGTACGTCCAGTTCGAGCCCCCGCTGGGCCGCTCGTGGATGTACGTCAGATTCACCCCCGAGTCGCGGAACACCGCCAGCACGTCCACGAGCGCCCCGGGCCGATCCACCGTGTTAAACATGATCGAGGTCTTATCGTCCCCGCTGGGCAGGGCCTGCTGGCGACTGATGACCGCGAACCGCGTCACGTTGTCCGGCTGGTCCTCGATCTTCTCGAACAGCACGCTCAGCCCGTAAATCGTCCCGGCTAGCTCGGAGCCGATAGCTGCCGACCCCGGCTCAGCCCCGATTGACTCCGCGATTTTGCACTCCTCGACCGCGATCTTGACCGCCGCACTGCTGCTCGCTGCGGGTATCAGGTCCGCGCCGGGGTACTGCGTCGCAAGCCACTTTCGGCACTGGCTAAAGGCCTCGGGCTTGGAGTGAATCCGTCGAACCGATTTGGGCTCGCAGTTGGCCAGCAGCGCATGGTGCACCGCGAGCTGGGCCTCGGCGTAGATCGTCACGTTGCTCCGGTGCTCGCGGAAGGCGTCGAGCGTCTCCGCGACCCCGCCGCCCGTCGAATTCTCGATCGGCGCGAGCCCGTAATCCACGTGCCCCCGGCGGACCTCGGTAAACACCCCCGCGATCTCGTGCATGTCCTCGAAGCTCACCGAGCTCCCGAACTGCCGCTGGCTCGCCAAATGGCTGTACGACCCCGGCGGGCCCAGGTACCCGATCCGCAATGGCTGCTCCAGCGCGAAGCTCCCGCTCATCAGTTCCCGATACACCGCCTCAACCGTCCGGTCCGACAGCGGCCCCTGGTTGAGCTTGAGCGCCCGTTCGAGCACCGCTCGCTCGCGATGGGGCGCGTAGATCGGCACGTTCCGACCACGCTTGAGCTTGCCGACCTCCACCACAGCACGCGAACGCTCGTTGATGAGCTTCACCAGTCGGGCATCGAGCCGGTCGATCGTCTTGCGCAGCGAGTCCAGAGCCGCCGAGTCCTCGGGCGCTTCGCCCCCGGCACCATTGACCATCTTCGCGGCAGCCTGGCCCTTGATTGGTTTGCTCGTCCGCTTGCTGGATTGGTTGCTGGCAGCCTTCTTCTTCGCCATCGATCGCTCCACTTCCGC
The DNA here is from genome assembly GCA_029260395.1 of Phycisphaerales bacterium. GTDB lineage: Bacteria > Planctomycetota > Phycisphaerae > Phycisphaerales > UBA1924 > OFTM382. The sequence goes on from JAJDDJ010000001.1 coordinate 473,162, forward strand.
CGTCTTCTGGCCCGGTGTCCGAGAAGGCATCTCCCACGCGGACCTTCGGCCAGCACACCTGGGCCACCTGCTATGCTCGACCGTCTTATCGGTCATCGGGCCCCTTGGCTCGCCACGAGCCCCCCCGATCGGCCGAAATCTCCATAGATCGTTGTCCAACAAGGTTCTGTGACCGGGCCCAAGCTGTATCAATGCCCCTGACACCCGACCATCTCGCCCAGCTTGCCTCGCCTGAATCGGCGAAAGCTGCGCTCTCCGCCCTCACCGAGGGCGGGGCTGCCGATCTGTCTATCGGCCAGCTCGCCTCCGCAGCGGGCGTGAATCTGCCAGAGGCGGCCAACCTCTCGGCGTGGACCGCTGCCGCAACCGATGCCGCCTCGGGAACGCCCCTGCTCATCGCGGGCATTGTCGCGGTGTGCGCAGGAGCCATGCTCTGGATTCTTGGTGAGCGGGCCATGCGGGGCATCGGCATCGTGGTCTTCGGGCTGTTGGGTACTGCCTTAGGCGGAGCCGGCGAGATGCTCACCAATGGCGCGTTCGGTCCAGCTTCCATCGGGGCCGGCGCTGTGGGCGGGCTCGCGGGCCTGTGCCTGGGCGCTCTGGCTGTGGGCCTGCTCAGCCGATCGATCTGCATGTTTACCGGCGCCTCGACGGGTGTGCTGGCCGCCATGCTGCTCGCGGCTGGCCCGCTCAACCTGCCTGCAAGCTGGAGCCCGGGCAACGTGCCATCGCAGGCCTCGCAACCAACAAACTCGCGCATGCTCACCGTCGCTGGCCCCGAGAGCGACCGGGTACAGGCCCGCATCGATGAGCTCTCGGCCAAGCTCGATCGTCTCGAACGCGAGCGGCAAGCCGCAAGTGACGCACCGGATCCACAAGCCCCGTCAACATCGGGCCCGCTCCAATCGCTGGTCTCGTCGCTGCCCGCGTCGGTGCAGGACCGTGTCAGTTCCAGCCCCGCTGCACCCAGCACGCTGATGGCGGGCTCGGCCTTCGGAGCCGGAGCTGGCCTCGTGCTCTCGCTGGTCATGGGTCGGTGGTCGCGCCGGTTGGCCGCTGCTTCTCTCGGCGCAGCCATGTTCACGCTTGGGTCGCTCGCGGTGCTTTTCGAGCTCGACTCAGCGACCATGCCTTCAAGCACAACGCTCGCCGGTAGCTGGATCGGTCTGGCACTGCTGCGTTCGTTCGTGCCAAGTCGCGCCAAGCCGTCTCAGGGCGACTGAGCCGCTGGCCTATCGAACACGATCGACAGCCGCGACGGACTCGGGCGTGGCAGGCGCCGCAGGTTCAACGCGCTCAGCCGAGCGAGGCTTGAGCATGACACCAGGACCCCGCCTAGCCGCTTCTTGCGAAGAGACCGCGAGCTGGTTGGCGAACACCGCGAGCACGACCACTCCCGTCGCCGACAGGATCGCCGCGATGCGCCGCGTGCCAAACGGCACCGGCCTCACGCGGTCCTGCGCATCGCCCGGCTCCTCGAGCCAGACCATCGCCACGAGCTTCAGGTAGTAGAACGCCGCGATCGCCGAGTTCAATCCGAGGATCACCACGAGGGGCAAGCGACCCGCGCTGATGCCGCTGGTAAACAGGCCGAACTTACCGATGAACCCGAGCAGCGGCGGCAGGCCCAGCATGCTCATGCAGCACAGCACAAATACCCAGCCCAGCGCCGGGTGACGCCGACCAAGGCCCCGCAGGTCGTCCACAGTCTGCAACTCGGATTCGTCGCTGCTGTTCTCAAGACACGCCAGCACCGCGAACGCGCCGAGGTTCATCACGCCGTAGCAGAGCAGGTAGAACAGCGTCGCCGCGATCCCGTTCTGCTCGAAGCTCCCGTTGCCCGGCCCGGCGATGATGCCCACCAGCATGTAGCCCGAGTGCGCGATTGACGAGTACGCGAGCACCCGCTTAACGCTCGTCTGCATCCACGCCATCACGTTGCCGACAGTCATCGTGGCGATGGCCATGATCCACAGCACCACGTCCGCCGCCGGCGGTAGCGTGCCACGGTCGCCGCCGATCATCAGCCCCGTGTCGCGGTAACCCCACCCCGCTGCGGTCGCCAGCAGCACCATCGTAATGATGCCCGCCGTCTTGGGGGTGAACGCGAGGAAAGCTGCGACCGGCGCCGAAGCACCCTCGTACACATCCGCCGTGTAGAAGTGCATCGGCACGGCCGCGATCTTGAACGACACGCCCACCAGCGACATGACCAGCCCGATGATCGCGATCGTGTTGGGCTCAGCCGATGGGCTCAGTGCTGCGCCGATTTCGACGAGCTTGGTCGAGCCCGTGCCGCCGTAGAGCAAAGCGAAGCCGTACAGGAAGATCGCAGCGCCGAGCGCGCCCAGGAAGAAGTACTTGACGCTGGCCTCCTGCGCCCGTGACCAGGCCTTGGAGTCGCCGCCCACATCCGACCCCGCCCGGCTCATCACGACCATGACGTATGTCGGCAGGCTCGTCAGTTCGAGCGCGAGGAACAGCCAAATCAGGTCATCCGCCGAGGCGCACAGCATCGCGCCCATCAGGCTGAACAAGAAGAACGCGTAGAACTCCGCCCGCAGCGCCCGCGAAGCGTTGTACGTCGCGCGGCCCGCTAGGATCATCCGCTCGTAGCCACGGTCGACCGTGCCCGCAACCAGCAGCACCAGCAGCAGCCCGACCAGCGCGATTAGCGCCTTGCCAAAGCCGATCAGCCCCGGCATCGGCATCCCGATCTGGCTCGCGTACCCCGTGCTCGTGTTGACCGCGAGGATACCCGCGAGCAGCAGCGTGCCCCCGGTGACAATGCCCGTCATCTTGCGTGCCGCCAGCGACGGGCTCAGCCCGAGCACCAGCACCAGGCACGTGCCGATGAACATCGCGATCTCTGGGAGCAACAGTGGCAGCCGTTCGGTCATCTCACGCCCCCAGTCTGGGAATCAACTGTCGGGAGCACCTCGCTAACAATCACGGCTCCTGCATCAAGCCCCGAGTGGGCACCGATGTGCGCATCGTTGCGAGATTCGCCCGCTGCGGCCGACTGCACCACCGCGACCGTCTTGGCCACGCTCGGCTCAAGCAGATCCATCACCGGCGACGGGTACAGCCCGAGCACCAGGCAAAGCACAGCGAGCGGCATCAGCGTGAAGATCTCGCGGCCGGTCAGGTCCGCTGGCAGCGGGCCCGGGTGGTCGTTGTGCCCGACTGGCTCTACGAGCGGGCCAAAGCAAATCTTGCCGACCAGGAACAGCAGGTAGATCGCCGCGATGATCACGCCCGTGCCCGCGAACAGCGCGTACCAAGGACCAAGCACGCCCCACGTTACGCCGGGCAACTCGTAACCCGTCAGCCCCCACTGCCCGCCCTCGCCGCCGGCCTGGAACGTGCCGAGCATGCACAGGAACTCACTCACAAAGCCGTTGAGCCCGGGCAGCCCCACCGAGGCCATCACGAAGAAGACCATGAAGCACGTCCACACCGGCATCTTGGCGGCAAGCCCGCCGAGTTCGTTCATCGACCGCGTGTGGTACCGCTCGTACATGAACCCGACCAGCAAGAACAATGCGCCCGTGCTCAGGCCGTGGTTGATCATGTACAGGATCGAGCCCTGCAAGCCCGCGTGGTTGAGGCTCATCAGCCCGAGCACACAAAAACCGAGGTGGCTCACCGACGAATACGCGACCAGCTTCTTCACGTCCGTCTGTACCCAGCAGATCAGCCCCGCGTACACGATTCCGATGATGCTCAGCGTCGCGATCAACGGCGCGTACTCCGCGACCGCCACCGGCGTAAACGGCAGCACGAACCGGTAGATGCCGTAGGTGCCCAGCTTGAGCAGCACGCCTGCCAAAATCACAGAGCCCGCTGTAGGTGCCTCGGTGTGCGCGAGCGGCAGCCAGGTATGGAACGGGAACAGCGGCACCTTGACCGCAAAGCCCGCGAGCATCGCCGCCATCACCCACGCCTGCTCGGTCGCGGACATCATCCGCGCCGACTCGGCAAGCCGGTCGATGTTCAGCGTCCAGCCGCCGTGATGCTGGGCCGTAAACCACACGACGTACACCAGACCCGCCAGCGCGATCAGTGAGCCCGTAAATGTGTACAGGAAGAACTTGGTGCCCGCTGCCCTGCGGTTGGTCGAGCCAAACCGGCTGATCAAGATGTACATCGGCACGAGCGTGAACTCGAAACAGATGTAGAAGACCATCAGGTCGCGGGCCGCGAACACGCCCACGATCGCCGCCTGCAAGCCGAGCAGCCAGCCGTAGAACGTTCGCTGGTCCTTGACGATCGCTGTCCACGAACCGAGCACGCAAAGCGGAGCGAGCAGGCAGCTCAGCAGGATCATCAAGAGCGATACCGAATCAACGCCAAGGTCCAGCCTGATGCCCATCGAGGGCAGCCAGTCCATGCTGAACGCCAGCGGATCGATCGCATCCGGTCCGCCGGGACGGATGAACATCCGCCACGAGATCAGGCCGAGCAGCAGGCTCACGCCCGAGCCCAAGAGCGCGATACCGCGAGCATGCTCAGCGGGCCTTGAGGCCACGATCAGCACAAACACCAGCGGCGCGATCATCATCGCAAGGAGCATCAAGAGCCACCCCCCGTCACCGCGATGACCATCCACACCGTCACCACCACGACCGCCAGACCCGCGGCCATTCCGGCCGCGTAGCCCTGCAACAGGCCGCTCTGCGAGGGCCGAATCAACGACGCCACGAACCTCGGCAGCGAACCGATCAGATTCACCAGCCCGTCGATCAGCAGCTTGTCGATCAGGTGGAACACGTGGCTAAGCGCCCTGAGCGGCTTGACGATGAGCGCCCCGTAGAACTCATCGAAGTACCACTTGTTGCGTGCGTACGTCGGCAGCGGCATCATCGCGTCGGCCAGCCCGTCGGCCCGGCTGGTCGCGGCCTTGGTCCGCCCGCCGATGAACAGCCCCAGCGGGCCCTTGGGCCCGTGCAGGTAGGCCGCTGTGAGGATGCCGACCACGCCAAACACTGCCGACACGTAGTACATGATCTTGTGCGGGTCCTGTCCGAACAGCGTGCCGTGCGCTCCGCCGTGAGCGTCGTCGTGGTCGGCGCTGTGGCCCGTCCCCACCGGGTCATCGACGTGCATGCCGATGTTCGCCGAGTCGAGGAACGCAGCGCTGCCCGCGGACGTGTACGCCGAGCTGTTGTGGATCATGCCGCCCACCCAGCCGTGGTTCTCTTTGTCCACAAAGTAGAGCCCGGCCGCTGCGATCGAACCAACCGTCAGCAGCGCCAGCACCAGATTGATCGCCCAGCCCGGGGCGTGCGGGTGGAACCCGTGATGATGATCGGGCTCTGCGTCGCCGTGCTCGCCCGCGTCGTGCGCATGGTCGTGGTGGTCATCGCCCGGCTCGGCGTGCCGAGGACCAACGAATACTCGGAAGAACACGCGGAACGTGTAGTACGCCGTCAGACCCGCCGTCACCAGCAGCACCCAGCCCAAGACCGAGTAACCCGGCCCCTGCGTCACAAACGCCTCCGCCAGAATCATGTCCTTGCTGAAGTAGCCCGCCGTGAACGGGAAGCCCGCCAAGTTCAAGCAGCCCACGAACATCGCGATGCCCACGATGCCCCAGCCCTTCATAAACGCCACGCCGCTGAGCTTGCGCAGGTCAAGCTGGCCCGCAAAGCCGTGCATCACCGCACCGCACGCGAGGAACAGCATCGCCTTGAAGAACGCATGCGTGAGCACGTGGAACGCCGCGCCCGCGGTGCTCAAGAACGCGAGCCCGCAGAACATGTACCCAAGCTGCGAAACGGTCGAATAGGCCATGATCCGTTTGATGTCGAACTGGGCCATGCCGATGGTCGCGCTGACCAGCGCCGTCGCCGCACCCACCCAGGCCACGATGGGCAGCGCGATCGGACTGACCACAAAGAACGCGTAGGTACGGGCGATCAGGTACACGCCGGCGGTGACCATCGTCGCCGCGTGGATCAGCGCACTGACCGGGGTCGGGCCTTCCATCGCGTCGGGCAGCCACACAAACAATGGCAGCTGCGCGCTCTTGCCGAACGCACCCACCATGAACAGCACCGGGATCAGCCCCACCCGCATCGGGACATCCCACGCCATCCCGCTCTTGACGAGTTCGACGTAGGGCTCCACCATCGGGAATAGCTCGGCGTATTGCACCGTGCCAAACTCAACATACGTCAGAAAGATGCCCATGAGCAGCCCGAGGTCGCCGATGCGGTTGACCACGAACGCCTTCTTGCTCGCCGCCACCGCCGAGGGCTTCTTGAAGTAGTACCCGATCAACAGGTACGAGCACAGGCCCACACCCTCCCAGCCCAGGAACATCAGCACCAGGTTGTCGGCCATCACCAAGCACGCCATCGAGAACACGAACAGGTTGAACGCCATGAAGAACCGCGCGTAGCCGGCCTTCAAGTCGTCCGCCATGTACTCGCTCGCGTACAACGCGATCAGCGTCCCGAGCCCCGTCACAAAGAGCATCCACAGGCACGTCAACGAATCGACATACAGCCCAAAGTCCGCCGTAAACCGGTGGCCATTGCCTGTGGCCAGATCGATCCACCGGAAGCCGTACGTCACCGCCGGGCCAGCCGAGACATTCCAGTACATCACGACCGTGGTCGCAAACGCCCCGCCCAAACACGCCACCGTGAGCCACGCGGGCAGCTTGGTGCGGATGCCCAGCAGCGCCGTCAGCGTCACCAGCACCACGCCCAGCATCGGGAGCAGCGGGATCAGCAGCACATACCACGGCCCCATCACGACATCCGTCGCGTGCGTGGCTCCGTGCGCCGCAGCCTCGGCGGCCCCGTGGCCTGCGGCCTGCTGCAACCCGCCCGCCGCATCGGTGGCGGTGGTCAGCAGGCTCGTTATGGACTCGGCCAGGTTCAGCATCACGCGTTCATCCAGTTCTGTTGGCACGGGGCAGGCCCAGAGCGGGTCAACCCTTCATCTCCGACCACTGCTCCGCATCCAGCGAATCACGCCTGCGGAACAGCAACACAACCAACGCCAGAGCGAGCGCCGCTTCCGCCGCCGCGACCGTCAGCACGAAGATCACGAACGTCTGGCCCGTCTGCTCCATGTGGAAACGGCTGAACGCGATCAGCGCGATCCCCGCCGCCTGGAACATCAGCTCCGTGCACAAGAACATCACGATCAGATTCCGCCGGGTCAAGAACCCGATCAGACCGATCGCGAACATCGCCGCCGACAGGAACAGGTAGTGCGCGAGCGTGGCCGGCGCCATCGCCGCGGGCAGATCAGCCTGGGCCAGCGTGGTCAGCATGTCCATCAGCCAGCCTCCCCATCGGTGTCCGCGATCACCGCGTCGGCGGTCAGCCCGCCGCGAGCCGCGATCGCCTCGGACGCCCGCCGCTTGGCCTCGTCTTCAAGCTCCGACTGACGCCGCGCCAGCACCGTCGCGCCGACCATCGCCATCAGCAGGATGATTCCCGCGATCTCGATCGTGCCCGGGTGCTCAGCCAACAGATCAAAGCCAACAAGCTCCACATTGGTCGGCTCGACACCCTCGGGCAGCGGCACCGTGGTGAGCGCCTCACTCGTCTGCACCTCAGCCACACCCTCGGCCGCGTGGACCTTGACGACCATGTCCTTCTTGCCGATCGCACCCTGCTCGCGAAGCAGCCGCTCGGCCTTGCCGGGCATTAGCTCCATGACCGCCATCGACCGCGCCGCCTCGTCGCCCGGAGCCGCATCCGACTCGAGTGTCGCAGAGCCCGTGAACAGCAGCGCGGTCAGAGCCCCCAGCAGCACGAACGAGGCCGTGACCGCGAACACCGGTTCCCGGCCCGCTACGTCGTACTCCGCGAGCACCTCGATGCGGTCCTCGCTCGGTGCCTGCGTCGCCAGCATGATGACGAACAGATAGGTAATCAGAATCGCGCCCGCGTAGATAATCACCAGCGCGAACGCCAGGAACTCCGCTGCCAGAATCACGTACAGCCCGCAACTCGACAGAATCGTCAAGATAAAGAACAGCGCCGCGTACACAGGACGCGGGTGCGTAATAACCCGCAAGGACGACCCCAGCGCGATCACGCCGAACACATAGAAATGGAGGTTGGGAATCGCGTCCGGGTTGGTCAGCGCCAGGCTCAGGAGCACCAAGCCAAGCCCGCCGCCCGCGATCACCGCACCGATCGCCTGCGGGTTCACACGCCGACGCGGGATAGCCACCGCCACGCCGATACCAGCGATCAGCAGGCCGATGAACAACAGGTAAGGGCTCACGATCTCCGTCACGAAACACCGTCAACAGGCCCCGCAAGCCCGCCAATGGCCCCAGCAACAACCGGCCGCCCGATCCATCGCCAGAACGCTCGCCCGTTAGCCGACCCGCAACACACGCGCGGATCGACCCCGCTCCGGTGCGGGAGCAACAGCGTAGATCAGGCCCCGGTGAGCATCAACTAGCTTCGCCTCTCCGATCGCTCACCCCGCTCCGCTAGCATCATCCCGTGACCGAGCCGCAAGCCAACGCGCCGACCGCCCTTCAGCGAGCCATCCCCAACGCGCTGACCACCGGCCGGCTCATCGCCGCAGGGGCTGTCATTTGGATGCTGGGTTCGCTCGAGCCGCTGAGCCCCTCGCGCCTGCTTTGGGCCGCTGGCCTGTTCATCGCCGCGGCCCTCACCGATGCCCTCGACGGCTTTCTCGCCCGCCGATGGAACGCGGTCTCCAAGTTCGGCCGGGTCGCCGATCCCCTCGCCGATAAGATCCTCGTGCTCGGTGCGTTCGTCTGCCTCGCCGGACCCGCGTTTGCCCGAAATGGCCCCGATGGAGCCTGGCAGGTGTCAGCGGTCACCCCCGTCATCGCCTCGATCATCCTCGCCCGCGAACTGCTCGTAACCTCGCTCAGAGGCCTCATCGAGGGATCCGGCGCCGATTTCTCCGCCTCCGCCAGCGGCAAGGCCAAAATGGTCCTCCAGAGCGTCTGCGTCCCGCTCGTGCTCATCGTGCTCGCCACGCAAGACACCGAACCCGGTTCGACCGCCCGGACCGTTCTCACCGCTGCCGTCTGGCTCACAACAGCCGTAACCGCAATCAGCGCATGGCCTTACATTGCCCGTGCCGCCACCCTCAACCGGACCACACCATGACCAGCCAGCCCAGCCAGACCAGCCAGCCCAGCCAGACCAGCCAATCACCCACCCAATCACCGGGTAGCGCTCCGTCCTCAGCCAAACCCTCGTTCGCCCTGCGGGCGTCCACCACCTTCGGGCTCGGCTACCTGCGCCCCGCCTCGGGCACTTGGGGCTCGATGCCGCCGGTGGCTCTGGCGGGCGTCCTGCTGCTGGCTTCGGCTCCAGCTTGGGCCATCACGCTGAGCATGGCGGTCATCGCCATCGCCTTCACATGGGCCTGCATCGCGGGCGGCGACGAGGCCGAGGCCCGTTTCAACCGCAAAGACCCGGGCCAGGTGGTCGCCGACGAGACCGCGGGCATGGCCTTGGCCATGCTCTGGCTGCCCGCTCAGGCGTACGACTCCATCCAACTCGCGGTCTTCACGCTCATTCTGTGCTTTCTTGTCTTCCGCATCCTCGACATTCTCAAGCCCTGGCCCATCAATGGCCTGCAGCGCATCCCCGGCGGCTGGGGCATCGTCATCGATGACCTCCTCGCGGGGCTGCTCACGCTCGGCATCGTCCACGCCGCAGCATGGGCCAACGCCGAGCGCATCGCCTCACAACTCCCCACCTGAGCCTGCTGGTCGCTGAGCCGCTAGCGCCTGCCCCATTGGTTGTTCGAGCGGTTCACATCGGGCATCGCTTCGTCGGGGTCAATCGCCACCCACTTCACGCGCCTGCCGCCCGCGTCCCACCCCGCGGTCCATGCGTCGGTGGTCGCCCACGCCTCCGCGGGCAACGTCCGCCGTTCGGACGAGCCGTCGGCGTACCCGACCTCATACTCGACTGGCATGACCACGCCGCCGGTGGTGGTCATCGTCGCACGCACCCAGCCCGGCGCGCCGTCTTCATTGCGCTCCTGCTCGACGCGAGCCACGCCCTGATCAAGCGTGCCCGTGCCATAGAACCAACCCTTGAAGAACCAGCCAAGGTCCGCCCCGCTCACGTCTTCCATCGTCCTGAAGAAATCCGCAGGCTGGGGGCTCTTGAACGCCCAGCGGTCCACGTACGCACGGAACGCCCGATCAAACCGCTCGGCTCCAAGAACCTCTTCGCGCAGCAGGTACAACCCCACCGCCGGCTTGCCGTATGCCAGATAGCCCAAGTTGCGCCCGTAGATGAAGTCGGGCCGCGTCACGATGCACTGCTGGTTCTCACTGACCATGCGGCCCGTTATGTCCGTCGGGTTGCGCGAGCCGCGGAACATCTCCGTGTCTTCCCACCACCCACGGTTCGAGTAGATGTTGATGAAGCTGTTGAACCCCTCGTCCATCCACGCATGGCGGCGCTCGTCCGAATTCACGATGAACGGGAACCACTGGTGGCCGAACTCGTGGTCGGTCACGCCGAACAGGGCCTGCTCGTTGCTCCGTGCCCTGCAGAACACGATGCCCGGGTACTCCATGCCCCCAACGATCCCGTTGACGTTGATCGCGCTGGGCCACGGGTACGGGTACAGCGTCTCGGAGTAGAACCCGATCGAATGCCGCGTCATTTGCGTCGACTGCTCCCACAACGGCTGGCCCTCCTTGGGATACAGGCTCTGGCACAGCACGCGAGCCTCGCCGCCCTCGCGCTGCACGGCCACACTCGCTGCATCCCAGATGAACGCATCGCTGCTCGCCCACGCGAAGGCGCGGACATCGTTCGCCACGAACTGCCACGTCTTCGTGCCGCTCGCGGGCGCTGAAGCAACTTCATCCGCGCCGCGAATGACAACCGTGTCGTCCGATCGTTTCGCCTGCTCGTACCGCGCGAGCTGCGCGCTATCGAGCACGGCCGATGCGTTCACCAGTTCGCCCGTGGCACCGACGACGTGATTGGCCGGGACTGTCAGCCGAACCTCAAACCGCCCAAAGTCCGTGTAGAACTCGCCCTGGCCGAGATACTCAAGCGTGTTCCAGCCGTCGATGTCGTCGTACTTGGCGATCAGCGGAATCCACTGCGCGATCTCGTACACCACGCCCTGCTCAACATCCTCGGTGCCCATCCGGTCCGCGCCGTAAGGCGGCACGTTAAAAGACCACGCCATCTCGATTTCGATCGTCTCGCCAGGCTGCATCGGCCGCTCCAGATCAAGCCGGCCCAGCGTGCCATGCTCGTGCCAGCTTGAGGCCTGACCAGAAGCTTCCATCCTCGTAACCGTGAGCCCGCCATCGACGCCTTCGCGCTGCCCGAATCGGCTGCCCATCGGCTTGCTCAGCGAGCCCGCGCTGCCCTCGGCGAACAGGTTCTGCTCAAGATGCACCCACACATAATCAAGCTCGTGCGGCGAGTTGTTGCGGTACGTCACGGTTCCTGTCGCCGAGATCCGCCGAGCCGCAGCATCCAGCAAGGCATCGATCACGTAGTCGGCCCGCTGTTGCCAGTACGCCGGACCGGGCGCTCCGCTGCCGAGCCGAACCTCGCTCGCGGGCGGCAGGTCCATCGGCGTGAACAGCGCGGTGCCCGGGTTCCGCTCGCGGCTTGCCAGCGGCGCCCCCTCGGCTGGACCGCCCTTGAGCCGATCGCCCGTGTTGCTGGATGCGCACCCGGCCAGCGCCAGCCCGATCGCTAGCAACCCAGCCAGCCCATTAACTCTGCTCCCGAAACCGCGGCCGTTTGCCAACTTCGCCATGTCCGCTCCTCGTCATCAAGGGTGCCGGCCCGCGCGACCTGCCGGGCAAGATCGCGAGTATGCCAACTTCCACCGACGCCCGCGTCCAGTTGCGCACCCGAACGCCGGCTGAGGGGTTTCATGCGTAAAGACCCGCACAACCACCTGACGGGGGTCCGAAAACGCAGTGGCCATTCTCTATTGACATCCATTTGGGGGGTCGCGACTTGACCAGCAACAGTCGCTTCCTAGACTATTTTCGGCTTTGCTAAATCGCTCATTCTTCCTACTTGCGGCACCGCGAGCACACGGAGCACGCAATGAGGGTGAACGGCGCTAGGCAAAGCAGGCAGCGACGAGAGACCCGCGGCACGCCGCGCTTGGGAAGACAGAGAGATCCATGCCACGGCCCAGTTTGATCCAATCCGCCATCGGTCTGCTCATCGCTGCCTCGAGCCACGCGATGGCCGGGGGTTTGCCCTCGTTCCAACTTCACGCCGCCCAGATGAGTCCCGCCCCGGGCATTGAAGCCCTGCTCGAGAGCGCAACCGGTTCGGATCCTTCCGGTGCGATCACTTGGGAACACGAGTTGCTCCTCGGCCTGCTCGAACTCGACGCATCGCCGCCGGACCCAGCCGCTGGAGCCGAAGTTGACCGCCTGCACCAGAGCGACCAAGCCGCCAAGGCGCTCGAGGCCCCGCTTCAAGTCTTGCGTGTCGCGACGATAACCTACACCGCCACCAACCTGGCCTCGCCAGATCGCGGCTTGGTGTTCGACATGGCCGACCTCACGCCGCGCAGCCTCAACTTCGAACGCGACGCCTCAACCCGGCCCACGCTCGCGTTCTTCATCCCTTCGCTCGGCACCCCCGCGCTGCTCACCGCGGGCCTGCTCACCGCTGCACGCCGCGGGCGCCACTAGAGACCCCTACACCGACCGATCCAGCAGCCGGTACTGCACCGCCTCGCCAATGTGCGAGGCCTCGATGCCCTCACTCCCCTCCAAGTCCGCGATCGTCCGGCCAAGCCGGCGCAGCTTGTCGTACGCCCGTGCACTCATGCCAAGCTCGGTGACCGCCCGTTCGAGCAGCTTCTCGGCGCCTTGGCTCATCGAAGCCATCTCGTCGAGCCTCGCGCCCGACAGCCGGGCGTTGGGCAAGCCCTCGCCCTGGCGAGCCGCCTGCATCGCCCTCGCACGCTCGGCCTGCGTGCGCATCTCCGCCGAGCTCGTCCCACGCGCACCATTGCGCTTAGCCAGTTCTTCCCACGGCACCGCTGGCGCTTCCACATGCACATCGATCCGGTCCAAGAGCGGCCCGCTGAGCTTGGCCATGTACCGGTCGCGGTCGCGGCGCGATGCGTCCTCCAGCCCCGTATCGCCCTTGGGAGTCGGGTTCATGGCGGCCACGAACATCATGTCAGCCGGGAAGGTGAGCGTGCCGCTGGCGCGCGCGATCGTGACCTGATGGTCCTCCAGTGGCTGGCGAAGTGTCTCCAAAACGTTGCGTCCGAACTCGGGCAGCTCATCCAGAAACAGCACGCCCCGGTGCGCGAGCGATAGCTCCCCGGGCCGAGGCGGCATCCCTCCCCCACCGCCGCCGCCGACTACAGCCGGCGCTGATGCTGTGTGGTGCGGCGCGCGCACCGGGCGCACCCGTACGAGACCCTCGCCCGCGGGCAGCGCCCCCGCCACCGAGTACACCCGCGTGATCTCCACCGCCTCTGCTGGCGTGAGCGGCGGCAGCACCCCGGGCAGTGCCTTGGCCATCATCGTCTTGCCCGTGCCCGCGGGCCCGAGCATTAGCAAATTGTGCCCGCCCGAGACCGCCACCACAATCGCTCGCTTGACGGCTTCTTGGCCCTTCACTTCCGCAAAGTCCACGCTGGCGCGCGCATCGGTCAGCCTTGATGCCAAGTCAACCGGCGGCTCGGGCTCCAGTTCGAGACGGCCCGTTAACAGCCCAACCACCTGAGACAGATCGCGCACCGCGTAGACATCCACGCCCGACACGATCGATGCCTCCGCTGCGTTCTCCGCAGGTACCAGCACCGCCCGTCGGCCTGTCTCAGCGGCGTGGAGCGCCATCGCCAGCGCGCCGCGCACGGGCCGAAGCCTGCCGTCCAAAGCCAGCTCGCCCGCGAGCACGCATTCCTCGAGCGCAAGCACGTCTCCGCCCAACGGCCTGCCGACCGGCACCACGCCCTGCACCGCGAGCAAGCCCACGGCAATCGCTAGGTCGTAGACAGCTCCCTCCTTGCGCACGTGCGCCGGAGCGAGGTTCACCACCGTGCGCCCGTACGGGAACGGGTAGCCCGCGTTGGTCAGAGCCGCCCGAACGCGGTCGATCGATTCCTTGACCGCGGCATCCGGCAGGCCGACGACCGTCTGTTTGTCCATGCCCCGGTTGTCGAAGTCGACCTCAATCTCGCAGGCCGCTGCATCGATACCACGCAAGAGGAACGATTGAATCCGTGCCAGCATGTCTTCAGGCTAGCAAAGACCGAGCAAAGCGAAAGTCCAAAAACCGATCGATATCCACTTTTTTACCGAACATGCCTCCGTTTAGCCGCTCGGCTTGCAGACCCGGCATGGCTCGTACCTGCCCTTTGCCTCTTCCAGCGTGATCTCGCTGGAAGTGTCAGAGACGAATCGACACGTCGCCTTGTGGTATTTGCTGCCGCTCTTGGTCACAAAGTATTTACCACCATTGTCTTGCGCTGTCGGTTCTGCTGTTGAATCGGCAGTTACCGGTTCGTCCGCGATCGGCTCCGGCACCGCCATCGGCTCGATCAGCGTGAGCCCCTCCCCGCCGCCGACCCAACCCCGGCCCAGAGCCTCCGCCCGATTGGCATACACCCCGATCACGCCGACAAGCTCGCCAGCGCCCCCCGCGCCCCCTTCTCCCGGCTCGGCCCGGGCGAGACCCGCTCGGGCGAGTTCAAGATTCAAGCACAGCCCGTCCGGCTCGCGGTAGACCACCGCCCGCCGACGGCCCCGGTCGTCCGCCTGGCCCTCATCCGTCCAGAGCACCCGCACCTGCTCGCCCATCGCCAGGGTGTTCATGAAGAACGCCGCCTCGGGGCCGAAGGGCTGCTTGAGGCCCGGCCCCCGAACGCCCGCGAGGTCGATTTGTACCGTCAGGCCCGCGGAAGGCAGGTCGAGCGTGAGGGTGTCGCCATCGATGACCTCGGTAACTAGGGCCTCGGGCAGAGCCCGCCAGTCGCTGGCCGGATAGCTCGGCGGATCGGGGATTTCCCCAGAGCCTGGCAACGGGGCGAGCAGACACGACCAAAGCGCAGCGACCAGTGCGATTCGCATGGCGACCTCCGTCCAAGAGCCTACCGCGCAGAGTGTGCCGACGGCGCGCCGATAGCCGATACGGACCCCGATGCCTACTGCTAAGGATCGCAAGAAGTCCGTGCGCGCCCATGACGAGGAGCTGCCCCCGATCGGCCTGTGGCCGAGGGTGCTGTGGCTGTTCGCCGCCGCTGTGTGGGCCTTCGCCGCTGCCAGCCTCGTGAGCTTCGATCGCGCCGACCCGCCGACGCACTCCGTCTGGCCCGTCAACGAGTCCATCGCCAACTGGGGCGGGCCGTTCGGAGCCTCGACCGCGTACTGGATGTTCCGCCTGCTGGGCGTCGCAACGCTCGCCCCGATGCTGGTGGGGCTTGCCGCCCTCTACACCGCCGCCCGAGGCATGGGCGTTCGCCAGCCGATCTTCCGCGTGCTGGGCGTGGTGCTGCTGACCGCTGCCGCGTGTGGGCTGCTCGCCGTCGCGTCGGGCGTTGCACCCTCGCCTGTCGCAGGCCTGCCCGGCGGAACGATGGGGCTGGTGTTTGCGGAGACGCTCGCGAGCCGATTCGGCGCGATGGGTGCCACCATCTGGCTGGGCCTGCTCGCAGCGGTCGCGCTGGTCGTCGGGTTCGACCGACTGGTGCTGGCTGCGCCCGCTTGGCTCATTGCACAACTGACGAACAGCGCCGGGGTTGTGCGCAAGGGCGCGGGCTCGGCCAAGGCTGTGCTGCCCGCTGAGCGTCGGGGCTTGGTGGCGCGATGGTGGATCGCGCTGCTCGATCGTCTGCGTCAGCCGCTCACCCAGCGTGAGCACGACCTTGATGAGTCCCCGTCGGCGAGTGCAGCGCGAAAGGCCAAGGCGAAGCAGCGCCGCGCCGATGCACGGGCCGAGATCGAGGCCGCCGAGCAGGCGCTTGAAGAAGCCGAGCTTGAGGACGACGAAGAAGAGTGGGAGTACGAGGACGAGGAAGAAGAGGACGAGGACGCCGAGTTCGAAGACGAGTACGAAGAAGACGAGGATGAGGACGACGAGGAGGAAGACGACGACCTGCCCGGCGCGCCGCAGATTCTCGCCGAGGACCAGCTCCGCGAGAAGATGGCCAAGCTGCCCGTGCGGTTCGCTGGGGCCAACCGCAAGGTCGCGTCTCAGGAGGACTTGCTGAGCCTCCAGAATCAGGAACAGCTCGAGGGTTACCGATTCCCGCCCCTCGACCTGCTCGAAGAGCCCGAAGAAGACTTCAGCGACAGCCTGGAAACGATGGTTCGCGAGCAGGCTGAAGCGCTCGAAGCCGCGCTGCAGGAGTACCGGCTCGACGGCGAGGTCGTGGGCATCGAGTCCGGGCCGGTCATCACGCAGTACGACGTGCGTCTTGCGCCGGGCACCAAGGTCAGCAAGCTGCAAGCGATCTCGACGGACCTGGCCCGTGCGCTCAAGGCGGTCAACGTGCGCATCGTCGGCAACCAGGCGGGCCGCGACACGGTCGGCGTCGAGGTGCCCAACCCCAAGAAGGAGAAGGTCCGGCTCAAGGAGCTGATGGCCGACCGCGCCCGCTTCGAGAAGATGAAGCTGCCCATGTTCCTCGGCAAAGATGCCGCGGGCGAGCCGCTCATTGAAGATCTGACCAAGATGCCGCACATGCTCATCGCCGGCACCACCGGCTCGGGCAAAAGCGTGTGCATGAACACCATCATCATGAGCTGGCTCTACACCAAGAAGCCCAATGAGCTCAAGCTGGTGCTCGTCGACCCCAAAATGGTCGAGATGAGCCAGTTCAAGGACATCCCGCACCTCATGTGCCCGGTCATCACCGAGATGAGCCGGGCGGCCGCCATCCTTGAATGGGCGTGCACCAAGATGGACGAGCGGTACGAGCTGCTTGCCGAGGCGGGGTGCCGGGATATCACGGGCTACAACGAGCTCGAGCCCGAAGAGTTGTTCGAACGGCTGGGCGTAACAACCGAGCTCGAGCAGGCCCGCATCCCCAAGCGGCTGCCCTACATGGTCTTCATCATCGACGAGCTTGCCGACCTGATGATGACCAACAAGGAGGTCGAGGGCTCGATCATCCGCATCTCGCAGAAGGCGCGGGCTGTGGGCATCCACCTGATCCTCGCGACCCAGCGGCCGCAGGCCAACGTGGTCACGGGTCTCATCAAGTCCAACATGCCCTGCCGCGTGACGTTCAAGGTCGCCAGCGGGATGGACAGCCGAATCGTGCTCGACCAAAAAGGCGGCGAGCTGCTTTTGGGCCAGGGCGACATGCTGTTCCTCAGCCCGCGCGACCACAAGCTGGCGCGCGCGCAGGGCACGCTGGTGGACGACGTCGAGACTCGCAGGGTCGTACGGTTCTTGCGGGATGTGGCCCGGCCCTCGTTCGAGCGCAGCCTCATGCAGGTGCCAGGCAGCGCAGGCAGCGACGAGGACCGCATCCTCGCGAGCCAGAACAACTCCTCGGCCAGCCTCAAGGCCGCCCAGGAAGATCCGATGTTCGACCGTGCTGTCGAGATCGTGCTCGAGACGCAGCGCGGCAGCGTGAGCCTCGTGCAGCGCCGACTGGCAATTGGATACACCCGTGCGAGCCGACTGATCGATTTGATGGGCATCGCCGGGATCATCGGCGAGCACAAGGGCTCGGTCGCGCGCGAGGTGATGATCAGCCCCGCCGACTGGCAGAACATGAAGCAGCTCGCCGACGAGGAGGCCAAGGCTGCGGGCCAGGAGCCCGTCTTCGCGGTGGCTACCGAACTGTCTGCGGAAGCCGCGTCGGGCGAAGAGGAACTGCCCTGGGACGAAGAGGACGAATCCGCCGAGGACGAATCTGAAGACGAGTCCGAAGACGACGCTGAAGACGACGAGGAAGTCAGCGAGGACGAAGACAGCGAAGACGAAGAAGAGTGGGAAGAAGCAGAAGACGAAGCGGACGAGGAGGAAGACGGCGACGAAGAAGAGGATGAAGAGGACGAGGAGTACGACGAAGACGAAGAGGAAGGCGAGGAAGAGGAAGACGAAGAGGAATACGAAGAAGAGGATGAGGACGACGACGAGGCGGTCGATGAAGAGGAGGCCGAGGAGTACGAGCCCGAGCCGCCCACCCCGACTGTGCGAACCCGTTCATCCCGATCGCCCTCGGCCCGAAGCCCCGATTCGGGTGCAGGCCGGGCTGCCAAGGGTCGATCCAAGGCGTGACGCCGCAGCCGCTAGCGGCTAGGCCGGTTTATCTAACACAGCCAAGAAGGCCCGATATTCGCCTCCTGTTCGCGGCCTTGTCCCGCGATTGCTACGTCCCTGACGGTTATAGTGCCCCCGCAAGCATCCCCGGGAGTCTGGTGGAGTTTGCGGACCTGTTTTCCAAATACATCCTCAGCCGACCGCGACCTCGATACGGCGCGACAGGCTGGACCACGCCCCGCCCTTCACCCTCTCGTGGGCTGGGCCGAACCGAACGAAAGGAACGCGAACATGATCACTCACCTGCGCACCGGCCTCCTGATGGGCATGATGACCTGCGCTGGCTTGGCCACCACCCCGGCTGCAGCTCAGGACCTGGGCGACGCCATGGACTTTGTGCCCGGCGAAGCGGCCCTCGTCATCTCGACGCACAACCTCAAGCAAACGCACGCGCGGCTCTCCAAGTGGGCCAAGATGCTCGACATCACCGATGCCCAGCAGGGCCTAGGTATGGCGCAGCTGTTCCTCGCCAACGAGGGGCTGAACGCTGAGGGTGCTGCCGTTGTGGTCATCCCCGAGGTCGACGAGCAGCAGAAGTCACCCGAACCCATCATCATCCTGCCCGTGAAGGACTTCGAGAAATTCGTCTTCGGGCTCGGCGGAGAAGCTGTCGAGGGCGTGAACGTGATCGAGGCGCCCTTTGGCACGATCTACGCGATGAACCTTGGCGACGGATTTGCCGCGGTGGCCCAGAACGAGGACGGGCTCGAATTCGTCGATGCACGCGGCGGACACATCGAGGACCACATGGCCCTCGTTGGCCGCACCGGTGAGCAGCTCTCGCATGACTCCGACGTGATGGTCGTGGCGAACGTGCAGTCGCTTTCCGAATTCATCGAGGAAGGCCTCGACTCGATGCAGGACCAGATGGGCATGGCTGCGATGGCGGGCATGCCGCCCGAGCAGCTCGAGATGGCCACGGCCATGATGACCGAACTCTCCGAGCGTCTGCTCCGTGATGGCAGGTCCGGGCTGATGGGCCTAAACCTGGCCGAAGGTGGGCTCGGGATTGACTTTGGCGCGAACTTCGCCGCCGACTCTGAGACCGCTGGGTACTTCCAGAACGAGGGCAACCCGTCCTCGTTCATGGCGCAGATGCCCTCGATGCCGTTCCTGTTTGCGATGGCGATGGACTACTCGAGCGCGGGCATCCGCTCGCTCATCACCGACGTCGCTGCCATGGCCGAGGACGCGGGCGGTGGTGGCGGCATGATGGGCGGGGCCAACTTCGTTCATCTGCTCGAAGAAAGCACGGGTCAGGCCCAACTCATCGGGGTCACGCCCGGCCTGTTCACAGGCGGGCTGTTCGCTAACGCGATCAGCTTCACCGCGGCCCAGAACCCGGACGACCTCGGCGACCTGCTCCGCGGGCTGTACGCCGACATGGACGGCGAAGTCATCGGCGGCATCGAGTTCGAGACCTCGTACGAGCAGGCCGCGGTCAACGTCGACGGCGTGGATCTCGACTCATGGTCGATCGACATGCGCGTCGACCCCAACGATCCCAACGCCATGCAGGCTCAGCAGGCCCTGCAAGGCCAGATGATGCTGATGGGCGGCGGCGGGCCGCAGGGCTACATCGCCAAATCCAAGACCGGCCTCTACCAGACCATGAGCCGGAACTCCGAGCTTGTCAGCAAGGCCCTCAAGACCAACCAGGGCAACTCGATGGCGAGCAACGACCGCATCAAGGCCGCCGCCGAGCATCTTCCCGCCAACCGCATCATGGAGGGCTACCTCGATGTCGGCGAGGTCATCAACCTTGTCGGCTCATTCGCCGCCATGATGGGCGCCGAGATACCCGAGATTGATGCTGCCATGAGCCCCGTGGCGATGGCCATGACCGGCGACAACGGTGGGATGCGCTTCCGCACCTACGTCCCGGCTGATGTCATCACCACCATCATGGGCGTGATCCAAGACATGCAGCAGGACATGGGCGGCGCGTTCGAGATGGAAGAAGAGGACGCAGAGCCCCGCTTCTAAGCCTGCCCCAAGCACAACACAAGCCCGCAACGCCTCGGGAGACCGGGGCGTTGTGCTTCTTATGACCGCTCCATGGCCCGCACGCTGGCAGCTCGTCCATGGTCGATCGATCGAACTCGATCGACCCCGGCTGATGGCGATCATCAACTGCACGCCCGACAGCTTTCACCCGGATAGCCGGGCCGAGACCGTCGAGCGCGCGATCGAGTTGGCCCGACAATCGGTGGATGAGGGCGCGGACCTCGTCGACATCGGCGCGGAGTCCACCCGTCCTGGCGCGCAACGGATCGATGCTCACGAGCAGATCAGTCGCGCCTTGCCCGTGATAGAAGCCATCCGTGCGCACAGCGGAGCGCTGTCGACGGTTCCTATCAGCATCGACACCACGCTCTTGGCCGTCGCTCGCGCCGCGCTCGATGCCGGTGCGGATGCGATCAACGATGTCTCGGCGGGCCGCGAAGACCCTGGCGTGCTTGCGCTAGCTGCCGAGCGAGGCGCCGGGCTCGTGCTTATGCACCGGCTCACCACGCCGGGCCGCGACCGGTACTCCGACCAGTACGACGAGGAGCCCGCGTACGAAGATGTCGTGGAAGAGGTCGGCGCTGAGCTGCAACGCGCGACAGATTCGGCGCTTGCGCACGGCGCTTCGCGACGTTCGATCGTCTGGGATCCGGGCCTCGGGTTCGGCAAGGGCATCGACGACACCCTAAAGCTGATCCGTTCAACACCCTCGCTCGGAGGGCACGGCTATCCCGTGCTCAGCGCTCTGAGCCGAAAGAGCTTCGTGGGCAGGCTGAGCCTCGGGCGTGATTCCGAGCCCGCCGAGCGGCTGTCGGGCACGCTCGCTCTGAGCACGCTGCACCTGCATCTGGGCGCTCGAATCTTCCGCGTACACGATGTCGGCCCCCACCGACAGGCTCTGGACGCGGCCTGGGCGCTGATCAGATGAGCGTCCCGCTGCCTGCTTGCGGTCTACCCTTGACGCTGGGCCACGCCAATGGCCCGTTGACAGGAGACTGGCATGGGCGAGGGCGTGATCGAGGTCACCCAGGATAGCTTTGATTCAGAAGTGCTCCGCGCGCAGGGACCGGTGCTGGCCGAGTTCGGCACCGACTGGTGCGCGCCGTGCAGGCGGCTCAAGCCGTTGCTCCAAGAACTCGCCGAAGCATCCAAGGGCCGGGCGAAGATCGTCACCATCGATACCGACCGCTGCGGCGAACTCCGCGACCGGTTCCAGATCTCGGCGATCCCCACCGTGCTGGTGTTCCTCGACGGCAAGGTTGTACGCAAGCTCATCGGCGTGATCAGCAAGAACGAACTCGACAGCGCATTACAACAGGCGGTGACCGCGTGAGCGAATCCAAAGACCGGGTGCTGAGGTGCGGGGCGGTAGGCGTAGGACGCATGGGCCGGCACCACGCCCGCGTGTATAGCCAGGAAGCCGGCGTCGAGTTTGTAGGCGTCGTTGATGCCGACATTGACCGCGCCGAAGCCATCGTCGACCAGCACGGCGGGCGGGCGTTCACAACCGTTGAGCAGCTCATCGAAGCGGGCGTCGATGCGGTGAGCATCGCCACGCCAACCATCTACCACGAAGCGGTGGCCAGGCCGCTGCTCGAAGCGGGCGTTGCGTGCCTCATCGAGAAGCCGCTCGCCGCTACCGCCGACGAAGCGGACACGCTCCGCCGTATTTCGCAGGACAACGACACCGTGCTCATGGTCGGGCACATCGAGCGGTTCAACCCCGCGATGCGAGCCATGCGGCTGGCGACCGACGAGGGCCGTTCGATCGTTCCCCGGTTCATCGAGGTCCACCGCGTGAGCCCGATGACATTCCGCTCGGTCGATATTGGCGTGGTGATGGACATGATGATCCACGACCTTGATGTCGTGCTCATGCTCATGGGCGGCCAAGAGCCCGACGAGATTCAGGCCGCCGCGGTCAGCGTCGTCACCGAGCACGAGGATGTCTGCAACGCCCGTCTGACATGGCGCCGGCCCGAGGGCGTGTGCGTGGCAAACATCACTGCGAGCCGGCTCGCGCTCAAGACCGAGCGCGTCACCCGTATCACGGGCGAGGCCGCATACATCAAGATCGACTACGGCAAGAAGTCGGGCACGATCATCAGCCGCCTGGCCAACGAATCGCAGATGCAGGAGGTCCGCGACCAGCTCCGCAAGGGCGTGGACCTGACGGACATGGACTGGCACAAGCTGGTGAACATCGAGCCGCTGGAAATCGACGACGCCGAGCCGCTGCTGATGGAGATTCGCTCGTTCTTGAGCGCCGTCCGCACGGGCGATCTGCCCTCGATCGATGCCAACGCGGGCTGGGTGAATGTGCGGACCGCTGAGCGGATCGTCGAGGCCGCCCGAGAGACGATGGGCGAGGTCGCTGGCGCGTCAAATCTGGCCGATGCTGCCGCCGGGACGTCCTCCTAACACCACCTACGGACCCGGAGCCATCGGGTCACGGAACTGAAATGCCACGACTAACCCAACTCTGGGCACAGAAAGCGGAATCTGTCTGCTGGTGAACCCGCGCTTTGGCGATACACTCCCGCCGGACCGAGGCCCAGCCCTCGACGTCACACGTCTTCCACGCAGCCACGGTGCGCTGCGATCCTTGTTCGAACGCAGCCCGCAACGAGCCCCAGGTCATGACCGAATCCACGAGCCAATCTGAGTCCGCCGCGAACGAGCCCACCAACCAGTCCGAAGCCGCTCCGCAGCCGGACGCGCCCAAGGCATCCGCTGAGCCCGTGCTCGATGCGCAGACACGCGCCGAGATCGACGCCGCGATGGACGAGCTCAACGCGATCCCCGAGGACCACAAGGCCAAGCCACCGCTGGGCGCCGCCCCGGCCAAGCTGCGCGGGCCCAGAGTGGTGCAGGCTGGCCGCGAACACCGCACGGGCAAGATCGTCAGCGTTGGCCCGTCCGACATTTTCGTCGAGTTCGGCCCCAAAGAGCTGGGCGTGATGGAACGCTCACAGTTCAAAGACGACGAGCTTCCGACGCCCGGCGACGCGATGGAAGTCGTCATCACGCGCTACGAGGCGCAGGAGTCGCTCTACATCTGCATCCGTCCCGGCTCGGTCGAGAAGGCGGACTGGGAGATGCTCGAGCAGGGCCAGATCGTTCAGGCCGATGTCACCGGCGTGAACAAGGGCGGGCTCGAGCTTGAGGTCGCCAAACGGCGTGCGTTCATGCCCGCCAGCCAGGTTTCGTTCGAACGCATCGCCGATCTGTCCTCGTTCGTGGGCCAGCGGCTTGAGTGCAAGGTCAGCCGAATCGACCGCAGCGGCAAGGGCAACATCGTCCTCAGCCGTCGCGACCTGCTCGGCGCCGAACGCAAGGTCAAGGCCGCAGAGCTTCGCGAGACACTCAAAGAAGGCGACAAGGTCGAGGGCACGGTTCGCAAGATCATGCCCTTTGGCGCCTTCGTCGATCTCGGCGGCATCGACGGGCTCGTGCACATCACCGACCTCAGCCACGACCGCGTGGGCATGGGCGAGAAAGCCGTCGAGCGGTTCATCAAAGAGGGCGAGCACGTCCGCGTGCAGATTCTCAAGCTCGACTGGGAGAACGACCGCATCAGCCTGGGGCTCAAGCAGCTTCAGGACGATCCGTTCCAGAGCGCGGGCGGCGAGTTGACCGAGGGCGAGATCGTCACCGGCCGCGTCACCAAGCTGCTCGACTTTGGCTGCTTTGTCGAGGTCGCCCCGGGCGTCGAGGGCCTGGTGCACATCTCAGAGCTCGAGTGGCGTAGGGTCGAGAAGGTCGAAGACGTCGTCAAGGTGGACGAGGTCGTCACCGTCAAGGTGCTCAAGATCGATCCCGCCGAGCGGAAGGTCTCGCTGAGCATCAAGCAGGCCAAGGAACGCCCCGAGCGGGCTGAGGGCAAGCAGGAAGCCGCAGCACCCGGCAAGACACCCAAGGGCATTCGCCCGCGCGAGGGCCGCAACGACGGCCGAAACATCCGCGACACGCGAGCCCCCGAGGAAATTCTCAAGGAGACCCCGGCCCTGCGCCGCCTCCGCGAGCAGGGCAAGCAGAAAGAAAAGAAGACCACCGGCAGCGGCCTCGGCAGCGCCGGAGGGCTCGGCATCGGATTGGGCGACCTCAAGCTCTAGGCCGGTAACCGGAGTCCTACGCCAGGCCCGTGCTGCCAAACCCGCCCGTGCCGCGAGCGGTCTCGTCCAGTGTTTCGACCTGTTCGATGCGCACATGCGCGACCGGTGCGATCACCAGCTGCGCGATGCGCAGACCGTGGTGGATCTCGATCGCTTCGCCGCCGAGGTTGATCAGCGCGACCATCAGCTCGCCGCGATAGTCAGCGTCGATGGTGCCCGGCGCGTTGGGCACCGTCACGCCGTGCTTGGTCGAGAGACCCGACCGGGGCCTGACCTGCCCCTCGTAGCCCGCGGGGATCGCCATAGCCAAGCCTGTGGGAACGAGAGCAATGCGGTCGGGTTCGAGCGTGAAGCGGTCGCTCTCGAACTTGCCGCGTGGCAGGCACGCCGAGACATCAAGACCCGACGCAAGCTCGGAGTGGTACTTGGGCAGCGTCGCCCGGTCATCGAGCAGCCGAATCCGCAGCGGCTCGCTCAGTGCCCTGTTCGCCGCGTCATTTCTGATTGCCGACTGGTGTTCACTCATGTGCCGAGCATAGGGGCTGGCTGTGTGCGCACCGCTCGGTGCGCATCATGGATTGAGCCGCGTCGCCGACCAAGTGCCGCACACGCGCACGCCGTCCGTGCATTCGCGGGAAACGTCTCGCGTCCATTCGGCCCGGTCGTGGATTCGGCCCGTGCCGCCCATCCAAAGCTCGACCCGCTGCGCCCAGAGCCGGTACCCGCCCCAGAAGGGCGGACGCAGGACGACCACGTCTTCGCCTCGCATAAGCGCCCCAAGGTCGAGGTCCAGCTTGATGATGGTCTCAGTGATCTGCTCGAACAGCGCCTCGCGGCTGGCCAGCGGCTCGGACTGCTGGCTCGACCACGCCCCAACCCGCCGTTCCCAGCTGCGCGTCGCGAAGTACGCGTCGCTCTCGGCCTCGCTCACCCGCTCGACGGGGCCCTCGACGCGGACCTGCCGATCCAGCGTGTCCCAATGGAACACCGCAGCGGCTCGCCCACGGGCCAGTTCGCGGCCCTTTCGGCTGTGGTAGTTGCTGTGGAAGACCACTGAGCCCCGATCGGCCTCCAGGCTCTTGCAGAGCACGATTCGGGCCGAGGGCGTCCCCGCCTCGTCGGCTGTGGCGAGAGTCATGGCGTTGGGGTTGGGCTGCACGTTCTCGGCGCGAGCTTGGGTAAACCATTGCTCGAACAGGCTCATGGGCTCCGCGGGCAGCGGGTCCGGCAGGCCGCCATCCACCGAAAAACAATCCTCAAGGCTCATGGGTTCGGGTGCCATGCGAAAGGCTAGCCCGGTGGCTCACCGTGTGGAGATCGCCGGGGTACGCTGACAAGTGCGCTCGGCCTTACCCGAGAGCCGAGACACTGCGGGGAGACGATGGACGAACGCACGCACGACAACGAGTTCGGCGGCCGCAGGCAGCGCCGTGGCCCCACACCACCGGCCGAGATCGGCAAGCTTTTTGAGAAGCTGCCCCCCCACAGCCCCGAGGCCGAGATGGCGCTCCTGGGCTCGATGCTGCTCGACCCCTCGGTCATCCCGCTTGTGCTTGACTGGGTCAAGGGCCCGGAAGCGTTTTACAGCGAGGCACATGGTGCGATCTACCGCGCCATTGTGGAGCTCTACGACCGGCACGCTTCGCTCGACCTTGTGCAGACACTCGAACGGCTGCGCGACGGCAAGATTCTCGACCGCGTAGGCGGGCCTGATTACCTCGTCGAACTCGTCGAAGGCGTGCCGTCTGCGGTGAACGCTCCCCACTTTGCTCGTCTGGTGGCCGAGAAGCACCGCCTGCGCGCGCTTATCAACGCGGCTGGCGAGATGCTGTACGAGTCGTACCACGCGGGCGAGCTCGGACCCGACGGCGTGCGTGAGGTGCTCGACAGGGCCCAGACCGCGCTGTTCAGCCTCGCCGATGATCCCGGCCAGAACGACGTGCAGAAACTCGCCGAGTTGCTGTTCGAAGAACAGGAACGCCTCGAAAACGCCGACGGCAAAGATGTCACGGGCGTGGCCACGGGCTACATCGACCTCGACAAGATCACCAGCGGCCTGCAAGAGGGCGAGATGTTTATCCTCGCGGCCCGCCCCTCTATGGGGAAGACCGCGCTCGCGCTCAACCTCGCCGAGCAGATCGCCATGGGCGGCGACGCGTTCGCGGGACCCAACTCGGCCCGCGTGCCCGTGGCGATCTTCAGCCTTGAGATGTCGAAGAACGCGCTCACCCAGCGGCTGCTCAGCGCTCGCTCGGGGGTCGACCTACAGAAGATCCGTTCGGGCAACATCGGGGCCGACTGGCAGGCGATCAACCGTGCTTGCGGCGAGCTGCACGACACACCCATCTTCATCGACGACACGCCGGGCCTGACCATTCTGCAGCTTCGCGCGCGCTCACGCAGGCTCTCCCAGCAGCATGGCATCAAGTGCATCATCATCGACTACCTCCAGCTGCTCACGTCCCCCGGCGCAGCACGTGAGAGCAGGCAGGTCGAGGTCAGCACCATCAGCCGGGGCATCAAGGCGCTCGCGCGTGAGATGAGCGTGCCGGTGATCTGTCTGGCGCAGCTCAATCGCGGCACCGAGCAGCGCGAGGGCAACCGCCCGCGCATGAGCGACCTTCGCGAATCAGGCTCGATCGAGCAGGACGCCGACGTAGTGGCGCTCTTGCACCGCGAGGAGTACTACCACCGAAACGACCCCGACTGGGCCGATGAGAATCCCGACAAGATCGGGCTCAGCGAGCTGATCATCGCCAAGCAGCGCAACGGCCCGACGGGCATCGTCAAGATGACGTGGGACACCAAGACCACGCGTTTCAAGAACCACGACCCGTTCCACGACCACAACGACGGCGGTGGATACGGGGGCGGCCACGCCGGCTCGCATGCCGGCGGACAGGTCGGGAGCGACCCGTTCGCCGAGACCAAGCCGCGCATCGCCACCGATGCAGCGCCGCGTCAAGCTTTCGCGCCCGGCAAGAAGACCGGCCCCGTGGCCGACTTCCGCGATGGGGGCGGGCCGACCGATTCGAACGACACCCACTCCGACAGCCACTCCGATACCTATGCCGACCCGTGGACGGACGACACATGGAGCGACGACGAGCCCCCGCCGCCGCTGCCCATGACGCCGCCTGCTGAGGCGCCCTCGACCGAGGCGGACGACGACGAACCGCCGTTTTGACCACTCGCTGAGGCTGATACCCTTGTGCCATGCGCACCCAAGCCATCGCTCTCGCCGCTCTTGTTGTTCTGGTCTTCACGCTGCCCGCCTGCGGCCAAGCGGACCTCTCCAAGCCGCTTGAAGGCCCCGTGCCTCCGTCGGGCGCGGCCCCTCTGGCGACGGGCTGGAAGGCGGTCCAGGTCGTCGACGGCCTGGAACACCCGTGGTCGATCGCTTGGTTGCCTGATGGCCAAGCCCTCATCACCGAGCGGCCAGGCCAGCTCCGCGTGCTCAGGGCCGACGGCTCGCTCGATCCCCAGCCCATCGCGGGCGTGCCCGAGGTGCTCAACAACCGCCAGGGCGGGCTGCTGGATGTCGTGCTGCACCCCGAATTCGGCGAGGACGAAAATCGCTGGGTGTACCTCTCGTACGCGCACGGCACAGCCAATGCCAACCACACGCGCATTGCACGGGGCCGACTCGTCGACCACGGTTTGCAGGATGTGGAAGTGCTGTTTCGCGCATCGCCCGACAAGACGCAGGGCTTCCACTTCGGCTGCCGAATGGTGTTCCTGCCTGACGGCACCCTGCTCGCCACCATCGGCGAGGGCAACAAGATGCAGCCCGCCCAAGACATGGGCACGCACCTGGGCAAGGTCGTGCGCATCCGCGACGACGGCACACCCGCCACCGACAACCCATTCCACGCTCGCGTCGATGCCCTGCAGGAGATTTACTCCTACGGCCATCGCAACCCCCAAGGCATGGCGATCCACCCGGTGACTGACAAGGTCTACGCCACCGAGCACGGCCCGCGCGGCGGCGATGAACTGAACCTCGTCGAGCCCGGCAACAACTACGGCTGGCCGCTAGCGACGTACGGCTACCACTACCACGGCCCGCGCGTCAGCGAGCACACCGAATTGCCGGGCATGGTCGATCCGCTCATCAACTGGACACCCGTTATCGCCGCCAGCGGGCTCGCGTTCTACACCGGCGACAAGTTTCCGCATTGGACGGGTGACCTCTTCGCGGGCGGGCTCGCAATCAAGCAGGTTCGGCGCATCGATTTCGCCGACGACCACGAGACCATCCTCGGTCAGGAAACCCTGGAGTTCGACCACCGGATCCGCGATGTGCGCATGGGCCCGGATGGGTACCTGTACGTGCTCACCGATGAGCCCAACGGCAAGCTGCTGCGCATCGAGCCGAGGTAAGCGATCACAGCTCCCAACAACGAATACTGATTACGGAGAGGATACTCCATGTTCTTCGGTTCAAAGAAGAAGCTACAGGCTCAACTCGCGACCTTTGACAAAGCCAAGACTGCCGCTCTGAAACTCACGGCGGACATCGAAGAGTACATCGGTGGTGCCACCACGACTGAAGCTTGGAAAGACGAAGATTCTGATCGTGCCAAACGGCTCTTTTTCGTGTACCGCCGCGCGAGCCTCAGCATGGCGCACTTTCATGGGCTGAAGGATAAGCAACTACTCGGTGGGCTTGTAATATCCGTGCTGGAAGCTCGCGGATTCAGCACAGAGGATGCAATCCTCTTTCTTCAAAGTCTGACACCAGAGGGCAAAATCGCACAGATGGTGATTGAAAGGACCGTCGAAGACTATCTGAGCGGCCGACTCTCAACTGACCTGACGGGAATGTCATTGGCCGAAGACTTATCATCGCAAGCAATACTCCCGCAAAACGTCAACGCCGACAAGCTGCGACTGGGAATGCTGTAGCGTTCGGAAGTGCTCATCATCTACGGCTCTCTGACCAACTGCACGAGCATGTAGTCAAACAGCTTCGTGCGCGCGGGCTCATCGAGCACCTCGTACATCGCGCGGTAGGCATCGCGGCGCTCTTCGATGGTGGGGCTCAGGCGTGTGCTCTTGATGTGCTCGATCACGATTGAGCGGATCGCCTGCCGCTGCTCGGGCGTGGGTTCGACCGCCCCGTAGATTCCCTCAAGGGCCTGGCGGTAGCGGGTGAGCGATGCGTCGTACGCCTCCCGCACTTCATTCTGAAACAGCCGGAAGCTAAGCGTCCGCTCGGCTTCTTGCCGTTCGGCAGCGTCGAGCGCTCGGCCCGCCTCGGCGTTCGCCCATGCCGACCAGTACTCATCGAGCAACGTTCGCATCTCGGCTACCTGCTCGGCGCTCAGCACCGTTGATAGCGCAGGCATCAGCGGATCGCGTGGCAAGCCCGGATCGAGCTGCGCGTGCAGGTGGTGCATCAGTTCGCGCGCCTCGGCCGCATTGCCCTGCGTCATCTCGTCGGTCATCGCGCGGACGGTGTCGATGCCGTCGACCAGCAGCATCACCAGCGCTCGGCTGCGGTCGTCGGCGATCTGCTGCACCGCCTCCCGCTGCTCGTCGCTGAGATCGAGCAGCCCGGCCGCCGCGATCTCGGGCCGCTGTTCGAGCACGGCGAAGCCACCCGTCATCGTTGACTGCACCAGCGTGCGCTGCGCCGCGACGTCGACCTCAGGGCCGCTGAGCGGTTGCTGGCTGCTCGCAGTCGCGGTCACAACTGCCATCAACACACTTACAGCGCCGGATCGGTTCCGCATGGCTTTGCTCCTCTTTGATTCCCGGCCGCTCGCTTGGTGACTAGGAGGGCGGGCGTTCAGCCCCGGTCGAGCATCGCCAGGTCGTCGTCGGTCAGTTCAAGGTGCAGGCGTTGCAGCGTGCGGTCGAGCGTCTCGATCATGCGGTGCGTTGATTCGATGGCGTTGTCGATCGCGCTCTTGCCGGTGACGCGCTTGAGCAGGTCTTGGCGCTGCTGATCGGCGAGTTCGCGCTCGGTGGCCAGCTTGGCCTGCTTGAGCCCTTCGAGCAACGCCTTGGCCTTGTCGCGTGCGACCACGGTCTCGCTGAGGATTCGCTCGTGCTGGGCCGTGTTGGTCATGGTCGTCATCGCGTCTCCAGCGATTCATTGGGCAAGCCGCGATTGCGGTTGCTCTCGGGCGGACTCACTCCGAGCCGCCTGCTGCATCGCCCGTGATTGTCTGCCGGTGGAAGCACGGTTGCAACCCCATGCAAACACGATCTGAACATCCGCGGACCCATGGCACCAGAATTCGGCCAAAACTGCCGATGCCGCGACCGAGAACCCGTTTCGTTGAGCACCACTTGCGGCCTCAGCCCGCAGCCTTCCGCAGCTCGACCGCCTTGGCCAGATCGGGCAGGTACCGCCCGAGAGCCGCAACGACCGCTGCTCTGGGCGGCCGAGGGGCCATCGCATCGAGCTCCGCGATGGCTGCATTGATGTCGGTCGTCACCGGTTCGAGCCCCGCGCTCGGCCGCCACGCCCCGATGCCCGGGTGGCTGGTCTTGCCCAGGTGCTCGGCGGCGTAGGCCAGCTCCTCATGGAGCTTCTCGCCGGGCCTAGCGCCGGTGCACACGATCTCGACCGCTGCGCCATCGTCGGGCAGCACGCCCGTCGGCAAGCGCTCGATGCCCGCATCGTTCGAGGCGGGCCCGACGGTGACGGGCGTGAAGCCGTGCGCGCGCACGAAGCGCCGCGCGAGGTCGATGATCTTCACGGGCTCGCCCATGTCCAGCACGTTGACCGCCGCCGAGGCTGCGCCCGCCTGCGCCATCGCGCCGGCCTGCACAACCAGCGTCGCCGCCTCGTGGATGGTCATGAAGTACCGGGTCATGCGCGGATCGGTCACGGTGATCGGCCCGCCGTCGGCGAGCTGCGCAGACCAGATTTGCAGCACGCTTGCCGCCGAGCCCAGCACGTTTCCGAACCGAACCAAACTGCACAACATGGGTCGGTCTGTTCCCGCGTGCTGCGCGTGCAGATCTTGCACAAAGAGCTCGGCGAGCCGTTTGGTCGCGCCCATCACGCTGCTCGGTCGCACGGCCTTGTCCGTTGAGATCAGCACAAACCGCTCGGCGCCCGCAGCGGCAGCGGCCTCGGCGACGGCCTTGGTGCCGAACAGGTTGTTGCGCACCGCGTGGTACGGGTGGTCCTCCATCAGCGGAACGTGCTTGTGCGCCGCCGCATGGAACACCACATCGGGCCGAAGCTGTTCGAGCAGCTCGCGCGTCCCGCCGTCTTCGGTCACATCGTGCAGCACGGCCTTGAGCTTGAGCGCAGGGTGCCGCTCGCGGAGCTGACGGTCGATCTCGAACACCGCGTTCTCCGATCGGTCCATCACCGCCAGCTCAGCGGGCTCGAAGGCGGCAACGATTCTCGCCAGCTCCGAACCGATCGACCCGCCAGCGCCCGTGATGAGCACACGCCGGCTGCGGAGCATCGGACCGACCTGCTCGGGATCGAGCGTGTACGGCTCGCGGCCGATCAGTGTCGAGAGATCGAGCCTCGGCCTTACGGACGAGGGCACGCTGCCTGCATGGCTGGCCGCGCGGCTCGTCGTGCTATCGGCTGAAGCGTTCGTTAGTTTGGCCGTCGTCAGTTCGGTTGGCATCGCGAGCAGGTCCGCCATCGGCGGCGCCTCCCGCAGGAGCATGCCCGAGGCCATCGCCGCGGCGTTCACCCGCGCGCGCAGCGCACCTTCACTCGCGGGCACACTTACCAGCGCGATCGGCGCCAGGTGCTCAGCCGCCAGCGTGCCCAGCACCTCCAGCCCGCCCAGCACCGGGCACCCCGCGATCCGCTCGGGTACCCGCGAGTCCCCCACTACCACAGCCCCCACCACCGCGCGCCCAAGCTCCACCGATTCGATCTGCGCGAGCAGCCCCGGCAGCGAGCCGGTCGT
This sequence comes from Phycisphaerales bacterium, assembly GCA_029260395.1. Taxonomy (GTDB): domain Bacteria; phylum Planctomycetota; class Phycisphaerae; order Phycisphaerales; family UBA1924; genus OFTM382. The sequence goes on from JAJDDJ010000001.1 coordinate 505,454, forward strand.
CCCGATCAGGATCACAGACCGGTCGTGCACCGCTTCCTCCAGGACCTCGCGGGACGCATCGACAGCGGTATTCGTGAGCGGTTCCATACCCCTGCTATCGGCCCCAGAGGCCCGCCAGCCCAAAAGGCCGTACGCTTGATGCGCATGATCCGCTCGATCTCCGGCATTCTTGTTGAACTCGATCTGCCTTTGGGTAGTGGGCGGTCGGCCGCCAACACCGCGGCCCTCATCGAGCCCGCCGGTTCGGCCACGGGCTACGAGGTGCTGCTGCCCGCGTTTCTTGGCCCGAGCCTCGAGCCCAAGATCGGCCACAGCGTCCGCCTCCGCACGCTGCACTACCTCGAATCACAGGGCCAGGGCACCAGCTTCATCCCCCGGCTCATCGGGTTCACCCACGATCACCAGCGGAGGTTCTTCGAGGCCTTCACCACCGTCAAGGGTCTTGGCTACCGCCGGGCGTTGCGGGCGCTGGCCATCGAGCCCGCCGACATCGCCGAGCTGATCGTGACCAAGAACGCCAAAGGCCTGATAGCGCTGCCCGAGGTCGGCAAGCGCCTCGCCGAGACGATCATCGCCGAGCTCACCGGTAAGGTCGATGGCTTTCTCGATCTCGGCGCGACCGACGGCATCGGCCGAGTGGAGCCGCGCCCCCCTTACACCGCCAAACGGCCGGGCTCTAACCTGCCGCCCGTGGCCGCCGACGCGGTCGAGGCGCTCATCTCCCTCGGCGAGACGCGCTCCGAGGCCGAGCGCCGCATCGAGATCATCCTCGGACGCGACAACGCGGGCGACAGCGTCGAAGCCCTCCTCCAGCAAGCGCTGGGGGGATGACGGCGCAAGGCGGCGAGCCTTGAACGCAGCGGCGCAGAGCCAAGACGCGGAGATCGCTGAGGAGCGGTGCTTCCTTTCGAGCCCGGGGCGGAAGCCCCGTGGCCGGTTCTAAAGAAGAGCATTTACCACAGAGATAGGGGGGGGCACAGAGGGCACAGAGAAGCGGTCGTGGAGAAGGCTTCTCATGCTGGTAAGCTGATCTCATGCGTAAAGTCCTGTTCATCGGCCGCATGGTGCTCGTCTACCTGCTGCTCGGGTTTGTGACCACGTGGGCCGTCGCGTGGGCTATCGCGCTAATACCCGTCTCCAACGAGTCGTTTGGGCACAGTGAGTTTTCCCAAGTTGGCTCTTCGACTTTCGAGTCCGTTCGGTGCTCTGTCGACCGTGGCCCCGGCTCCTTGCGGATTGCATTCGTGGGCTGGCGGGGAGAACTTGATGATGTTTCGCACGCTCTGTTTGAGCAGACCAGCTTTGTTGGTTCGAATGCGGACGATCATGATCGTTGGCTGAATCCAAACTTCTCTTGGAGCGTCCAAGGCTTTAGAGGCTGGGGACAGAGGCAGAAAGCCGCACAGCGCAAGCCGACAGACGAATGGAGCCGGGGTTTCGACGATGGCCGAGGCTTCCCGGCCCTCGCCCTCTGGTGCTCTTGGAGAGCAAAGGAACACAATCAAATGCTCGCCATCGATTCCGATCGTCCCGTGTTTGGCGGCATCTCTATCTCGAATCTTCCAGGTGTGCCGGGTCCACCCATCCCTCGCGCCCTGCCTTACTACCCCATCTGGTCGGGGCTGGCTTTGAACACTGCGTTCTACGCGCTGCTGTTCTTCGTGTGCGTTCGCCTGTTCAAGGGAACCCGGCATCTGCTGCGGTTCCGCAAGGGCCGATGCCCACGGTGCGGCTACAACCTTGTCATGAACTTCAGCCAGCCGTGCTCCGAATGCGGACACGAGGCGTGCAAGCGCACCGTCAGCACGGCCTGAAGGCCGAGCATCGCTGTCTGATGCCCTGTTGCGGCTCGGTACGGCTCTCAAATCGCTCGAAGTCGCTCCATCTGATGGCCGTAACGCTCCATCGCAGCCCTGCGCTGCCCGTGCGCAGGGCTGCAAAGCCCCGGCGCAGGCGTGCAGAATGATTCTGCATGCTTGCGCAGTGGTTCTGCACGCCAGTGATGGTGCTGAACCGGCCTGCAAATCGGCATCGCAGCCATGCGATGGGGCGGCGCGTGCCTTGGATGGAGAGGTGCGTAAAGCCAGCCGAGCATGATCGCGATAGAGGAAGGCTTGTGAGGCCCTTTCAGACAGGCGGGACGCCCGTGCCGCTGGAAGAACACGGGCGGGACGCCCGTGCCACAAGAGAAGCTCCGTCACTTACGTTCCGGGGGCTTTCTTCCCCACCCATTCTTCTCTCTTCTATGTGCTCTCGGTGTGCTCTGTGGTGAATGCCTTGCTTTCACCTGGCCACAGGGCTTCCGCCCTGGGCTCGAAAGAAGGCACCTCTTCTCCGCGCCCTCTGCGTCTTGGCTCTGCGTCTTGGCGTTCGGTTCGGCGTTCACCTCCCCGGCCGCTGCCCCTACCCTCCGCCCATGCGACACGCGATGATCATGGCCGGTGGCGCTGGCACACGGCTCTGGCCCCTGAGCCGACAGCACTTGCCCAAGCAGCTCATCGAGTTCATCCAGGTCTCCGGCCAGAGCACACCGGCGAGCCTGCTCGAACTCTCGGCCAGACGCCTCGAAGGCATCGTGCCGCCCGAACGCCGGTGCATCTGCACGGGTGAACGCTACCGGCAGGTGATCGAGGCCCAGCTCCCGAGCTTCGCGGGCGACCGCCTGCTGGGCGAGCCCGCGGCCCGCGACACGGTCAACGCGGTGGGCTTTGCCGCGGCGGTCTTTGAGACCATCGACCCCGATGCCGTCTTTGCCGTGCTGACCGCCGACCAGCTCATCGAGCCGCAATCGGCGTTCGCAGAGTCGATGGACCTCGGCTTTCGGCTGGTCGAGGACGACCCTTCCAGACTCGTCACGTTCAGCATCACGCCCACCCACCCCGCGACGGGCTACGGCTACATCCAGCGGGGCGAACCGGTCCCCGGCTTCGAGCAAGACAAGCCGGGTGCGTTCAGCGTCCGCGAGTTCAAGGAAAAACCCGATCTCACCACCGCCACCAGCTACGTCACCAGCGGCGAATACGGCTGGAACGCGGGCATGTTTGTCTTCAGCGCGCGCACGTTCATGGACTGCCTCAAGCGCTTCGTGCCCGAGAGCCACGCGGGCCTGACCAAGATCGCCAAGGCCTGGAACACGCCCCAGCGGCAAGCCGTGCTCGATGCGGTATACCCGACGCTGCCCAAGACAAGCGTGGACTACGCCGTGATGGAGCCAGCGAGCAAGGACGACAAGGTCAGCATCTGCGGCGTGGACATGCGCATCCAGTGGCTCGATGTCGGAAGCTGGCCCAGCTACGCCCAGACCCTCGAACCCGACGCCGACGGCAACCAGCACAGCGGCCCAGGCTCGGTCGTGAGCACCGCAGGCAAGAACAACCTCGTCATCACCAGCACGCCCGGGCACACCGTGGGCCTGCTCGGCTGCGAGGACCTGATCGTCGTGCAGACCAAAGACGCCACGCTGGTCATGCCCAAGGACCGGGCCGAGGCGCTCAAGGACCTGCACAAGCTGGTGCCGGACGACCTGAAGTGATGCCCCGCTGCTATGCCTAGGTACCTGGCCATCGATCTCGGCGATAAACGCACCGGCCTGGCGGTCGGTGACGACGTGACCATGCTCGTGACCCCCGCGGGCCAGCTCGAAGTACCCGTCACGAATGACAACGGCAACGCCCTGCTCGATGCCATCGCCAAGGCGTGCGAAGAGCACCTCGGCCCGAGCGATGAACTGGTGCTAGGCATCCCGCTCAACATGGACGGCACCGAAGGCCCACGGGCCAAGCTCGTGCGCACGTGGGCAGCCCGCATCGGTGAACGCACCGGCCGAACGGTCCATCTGACCGACGAACGGCAGACCAGCGAGCACGCCGACGAACGCATGGCCCGCACCGGCCTGACCCACGGCCAGAAGAAGCAGCGCCGCGATGCGCTGGCCGCTGCGGAGATTCTCCGCCGGTTCCTCGCCGCTGAGGCCTAGAAACTTGCCCAGCCGACTTTGAGTGACTGGGCAGGGGGTCAGGGACGGAGGGAATCCTCCCGCTCCCGGGCCGGTACGCTTGGAAGACAAGAGGGGCAACAGGATTCTGCGCCCCGAGGAAGGAAACCGAGGATGCAGCGACCCAACGGATGGTTCTTGAGCGTGGTCATCGGGCTGGGCGCTTCGATCGGCTTGGCGCAGGGCCAGCCCTCGATCGGCACCGTCGACGACCTGCTCGATGCGCTCGAGACCGCCGATGCACAGCTTGAACGTGTCAGTTCGAGCGTGTTCCTCATCAAGGACTTCGCACTCGCCGGTGACCAGGAGGTGCGATCGGGCTCGCTGTGGTACCGGCGCCTGAAGGTAGAACCCGGGCAAGGCGAAGCGCAGGAGGCAGAGCCCAAGAGCGTCAAGCAGTTCAAGGTGCGCTTCGACCAGACTAACACCGCGGGAGTAGTCGACCAGAACCCAAGGGAGTACATCTTTGACGGCGAATGGCTGGTCGAGAAGTTCATCAATGACAAGCAGTTCATCAAGCGACAGATGGTCGCCCCGGGCGAGCACTGGGACCCGCTGCGCCTGGGCGAAGGCCCGTTCCCTGTGCCCATCGGCCAGCGGCGGGCCGACATCCTCCGCGAGTTTGTCGCCGAGCTTTCCGCTGATCCCGCCGAGGGCTTGGATCACCCGCGCCTGATCGAGCAGGCCCAGCAGTCTCACCAGCTTGTGCTGCGCCCGAGGCCGGAGCTCGAAGCCACCGCCGACTACGAGATCGTGCGCATCTGGTACGACCGGCAGACGCTGCTGCCCAGGATGATCCGGGCGCTGGATTTCACGGGCGATGTGTCAACGGTCGTGCTGCGAGACATGCTAATCAATGCCGACGTGCAGGTATCCATCGCTGAACTCGACGTGAAGTTCGACGACCAGTTTGACACCACACCCCCGCCCGTGGGTTCGGGTTGGGATGTCAGCGTCGAGCCCTGGCGCAGCAGCCTGCCTTCGACGAACACGGTCGAGGGCGCTGCACGAATCGAGCACCAGATCAAGGTCGAGGCCGGCCCGTGAGATTTTTGTCCTTGCGGTCTGCAGTCGTCCTGTCGCTGCTGATCGGTAGCGCCGCATGCGCGCAGGTCGTGCGGGACGCTGACCCATCGGGTGAACTGGCACCGGCGCGACCCGAGCCCGCAGCCGACCTGCTCAGCTATGTGGACGCCGGGTATTGGTCGCCCGAGGAGCGCACCCAACTCCGCGTCGAGCACGGCTTATGGGAGCCCGAAGAACTCACCACGCCGGCGCTGACCGCGCGGGCCATGCTGCTCGCAGGAAGGCCCAGCCACGGCTCCTTGAGCGTGCCGCTCGCGGAGCCCCTCGACCGGGCCGAGGCGATGATCGAGCGCGGCGAGCTTCGCGATGCGCTCAAGATGCTCGATGGCATCGATACCATTCGTGCGCACCGCATGCGCGCTGAGGCACTTGAGCTGCAGGGCGATTACGAGCAGGCCGACCAAGCAGTCGACCCCGTGGTCGATGCCCTGCTGGCCGACACGCTCGAAGATGCCGACGAACTGGTCGACGGGGTGCTCGCGCTGATGGTTCGCAGCAGGCTGCGCGGGCCGAGCAAGCCGGGCGACCCGGGCAGCGCCGCCGCGGACTTCCGGACGCTCATGCAACTGCTGGCGCGCGCACGCGATGAGCTGGACCGCCAGTCGTGGCGAGCCCATGCGGTCGAGGCAGAGCTGCTGTACGAGCGTGGCAACCTGCCCCAAGCCACCGAGGCGGCGCGTGATGCCCTCATCCGCAACCCGCGCGCCGCTCGCGTCTGGCGGCTGATGGGCACGATGACGGTCGACCGCTTCAACTTCGACAAGGCGATGGCCATCGCAGACGTAATGGATGGCCTGGCAGACGGGCCGAGCCCGGACGCGGGGCTCCTCCGCGCGCGCGCGGCACTCAGGCAGAACGACGTCGCGGGCGCGCTCGAACAAGTCGAACAAGTGCTGAGGGAGCTTCCAACCCACCCGCGCGGGCTTGCGCTACACGCAGCAGCGGTCGCTTCGACCTTCGATGAGGCGGCTTTGAGAGCGGCGCTTGCAGCGTTCGACGCGCGCACAGGCACCCCATCGCTTGCCCCCCACCACGCGCAGCTGGCGGTTGGTATGCGTCTCGGCGAGGCCCGCCAGTACGAGCCCGCCGCGGCATACCTGCGAGAGGCTATCAAGCGCCAGCCCAACCTTGCCCAGTCCTGGAGCGAACTGGGTTTGCTCTCGATGCAGGCTGGCAAGGATGACGAAGCGCTCGATGCGCTGCGCGAAGCAGCAAGGCTCGACCCGTTCCACACGCAGGCGGTCAACTCGCTCGCGTTGATCGAGGGCCTGGTCGACTGGCCCACGCTCGAGAGCGAGCACTTCATCGTGCGGTACCGCGCGGGCATCGATGAGCTGCTCGCGCGCGAGATGCTGCCGGTGCTGGAGGCCATCCACGCCCGCGTCACCGGTCCAGAGGGCTTCGACCACGAGCCGGGGCAGCCGACCATCATCGAACTGATGCCCGACCACGCGACGTTCGCTGTGCGCATCACGGGCATGCCCGCGCTGCACACCGTTGCCGCCGCCACCGGCCCGGCCATCGCGATGGAGAGCCCGCAGGAAGGCCCCGGCTTCACCACCGGCACCTATGACTGGCCCCGCGTGCTCGAGCACGAATACGCGCACACCGTCACGCTCAGCCGAACCCGCAACCGCATCCCGCACTGGTTCACAGAAGCCGCCGCCGTTTGGATGGAGAACAGCCCACGCCCTTGGGGCTGGTGGCAGCTGCTCGCTGCCGCGTACGAGAGCGGGACGCTGTTCAAGATGGACGAGATCAGCCTGCGGTTTGTCCGGCCGATCAAGCCGAGCGACCGCACGCAGGCGTACGCGCAGGGCCACTGGATGTACGAGTACATGGTGCATGCGCACGGCGGCCGCGCGCCGCTCGAACTGATGGACCTGTACGCCGAGGGCGTGGCGCAAGATGAAGCGATGCAGCGTGTGCTCGGGATCGGCGAAGACGAGTTCTTTGCAAACTTCATCGAATGGGCGGGCGATGAGCTGCTCGCTGCGGGGCTGCACCAAGCGGACGATGAGCCCACGCTCGAAGAGCTGGCCTCCAAGGCGGGCATCGATCTCGGCGAGCCCCCTTCCACGTGGGAGCCGGGCGTGCTGGCCACATGGCTTGATGAATACCCCGAGCACCCGGAGGTGCTAAAGGCCGCGGTGGTCGCGGCCCTCGCTGACAAGGGCGATGAGCCGCTTGCGCTTAGTCCCGAGCTGGTCCCGCTGCTGGAGCGTTTGGCGCGCGCGCGGCCCGTCGATCCGCTGGCCCACCGCGAGCTTGCAAGGCTGGCGCTGACGGGCGAACTTGAGGGCGCTCGCGCCGACGCCATCGCGATCGAGCATCTGGAGTTTCTCGACCTGAGCCAGACCAACACGCCGGTGTACGCGCGGGCGCTGGTCGAGCGGTACGCCAAGCTCGGCGATCTTGATCAGGCGTGGGCCAAGGCGGACCGCGCGGTGAATATCGCGCCGTTTGATCCAGCCCTGCGCGAGGTCGCGGCGACGGTCGCGGTGCAGGCCAAGCGGTGGGAAGAGGCGGAGCGGATGCTCGCAGCACTCGCCGAGCTCGAACCGGATCGACCGATCCATGCGCGCAGGCTCGAAGCGCTCCGCAAGCTGCGCGCGGCTGAATAAGCAAGCTTCAATATGACGACAGGCATTCAGGCGACGGCTTTGGGCGCATGCATGCGTGCGCCCTTGGCCTTGCCGCCGGGCAGTTCCGGCGGCGGGTGGTCGTTGAGCGGCCAGCTGGTCCACTCGCCGAATCGACGGCGGAGGTCCTCTGCGATCGCGCCCGAGCGCAAGTCCGTATCCCCGTAATCGACGACAGGCAGAATCCGAAGCGTGCTTCGGCTGGTCCGCCACAGGCTCGACCACGCGGGATCAACCTGGGGAGTGCCCTCGATGATGATCGGCAGCACCGGAGCTTTAGCCCTGTGGACGATCAGCCCCACCCCGCCGACGAAGGGCATGATCTGGCGGGCTGGTCTTTCGAGCATGCCCTCGGGGAAAATGCCGATCACGCCCCCGAGTTCAAGGTGACGGATCGCCTCGCGGGCGCCTGTGATCTCCCGCTGGGTGCGGTCCACCGAGATCACCTGGGCCCATTGCCAGAACAGTTCGAGACCGGATAGCCGCATGTCGCGGGCCATCATCCAGCGGACAAAGAACGGGCAGATCGCCTGAATGAGCAGCGGATCAATGCCTGCGGTGTGGTTGGCCACCACGACCAGCTTGCCCGGGCAGTTGCTTTTGGGCAGATGCTCGAGCCCCTCGACGCGTAAGTTGTGAAACACCAAGGCATAAAGCCTGGCGAAACGACTGGCGAGCCAGGTCAGCACATCACCCCTTGGGCCACCCGAGGCCATATGCGTGAGCACGGCCCAGCCGACCCAAAGCGCAGCGACAAAGATGATCCAGCCGAGATCGTTCACCCGTCATGTTAGCAAACACTCAGTTGAGGTCCAATCGCAGGTAGAGTGCGAGGCGTGTTTTTGGGGCTCTGCGTGGTTGTGCCGGGGTCGGTCGAAGGAGCCGACGCGAAAGTTGCGCTGATGCCTCTACCCGAACACTACCATGACGGCATGACGGATCTGTGGGCCCCCAAACGCGAAGCAGCCCGCGCCACGGTCGAGCCGCTCGCCGCGAGGATGCGGCCGCGGAGCCTCGACGAACTCGCGGGCCAGCGGCACCTGCTTGCGCCGGGCAAGCTGCTCCGCCGGATGCTCGAAGCCGACGCGATTACGTCGCTCATCCTCCACGGCCCGCCGGGCACGGGCAAGACGACGCTCGCTGAACTGATCGCGGTCCATACCAAGCGGGTGTTCGTGCGGGAGCACGCCGCGAGCGTGGGCGTGGGCCGAATCCGCGAGGTGCTCACAGAGGCGGCCCGACGGGTGGAGCTTGGCCAGGGGCGGACGATTCTGTTTCTTGATGAGATCCACCGGTTCAACAAGGCCCAGCAGGATGTGCTGCTTGGCGACGTGGAGCGGGGCCTGATTACGCTGGTTGGCGCGACAACGGAAAACCCGCTGTTCGCGTGCAACGCGGCGCTGGTGAGCCGATCGACGCTGTTTCGGCTTGAGCAACTGACGATCGAAGACATCGAGGCGGTGCTGAAGCGTGCGCTCAGCGATGGCCCGCGCGGGTATGGCGGGCAAGGCATCTCGGCCACGGCTGAGGCGCTGCGGCACTGGGCGATCCAGAGCGATGGCGATGCCCGCCGAGCGCTGACGGCGCTGGAAGTCGCGGTTCGGTCGTGCAGGGCTAGGGAAACTGGCGAGGACGAGATCGTCATCACGCTTGAAATAGCGGAAGATTCGATCCAGGGCAAGGCTGCGGTTTATGGCGATGACGGGCACTACGACACGGTGAGTGCGCTGATCAAGTCGGTTCGCGGCAGCGACCCCGATGCTGGGCTGTACTGGCTGGCGCGGATGCTCGAAGCAGGCGAGGACCCTCGGTTCATTGCGCGCAGGCTGGCGATTCTGGCGAGTGAGGACGTGGGCAACGCGGACCCGCAGGCGGTGGTGATCGCGCAAGCGTGCTGGTCGCTTTTGGAGCGCATCGGGATGCCCGAGGGGCGGATCACGCTGGCGCAGTGCGTGACGTATCTGGCGCTCGCGCCCAAGAGCAACGCGAGCTACACCGCGATCGAGGCGGCTCTGGAAGATGTGCGCGAGGGTCGGACGCTGCCGGTGCCGCTGCACCTGCGGGACCCGAACTCGTCGCCGGTATCGAATGCGGGAGGCGAGTCGGGCGACGGCCGGGGGGTTCGGCTGAGGGACCGCAAGGGCGAGGCCTACGAGTACAGCCACCTGACCAAGGACGGCGTAACGGGTCAGGACTACCTGGGGGTTGAGAAGCGCTACTACGAGCCGGGTGAGCACGGGGCGGAGGCCAAGATGCGGGCGAGGCTCGAAGAAGTGCGCACGCAGCGGCAGCGGCGGAGGCGCCAGTGAGAAGTCCCGTCATGACCCGATTGATGGGAGCAGCGGCGATGTGTCGATGGAGGTGGCTATGACCCCCATCAGCGGAGAGAAGGAAGCCCTGCGCGCCGAGATGCGACAGCGTGCAGGCAGCCAGAGCCTCGAGGACCACAAGGCGGAGTCGGACGCGGTGTGCGCGCGCATCGTGGGCCTGCTGGGGTCGTGCAGGCGGGTGCTGCTTTACGCGCCGCTCGCCGACGAGGTGGACGTATGGCCGCTGGCGGCTTGGATGCTGGCCCGTGATATCGAGGTGGCGCTTCCGATGGTGGATTGGGAGCGCGAGCAGATGGTCGCGGCGTCTTACTGGGGCGATGAATCCGAGCTTGAGACGACGGGCCCGGGCATCCGCCAGCCGAAAGCGAGCGAGGAACTGGATGTGTACGAGTCGGCTTCGCTGGACGCGGTGATCGTGCCGGGAGTGGCGTTTGACGCGACGGGCGGTCGCCTGGGACGCGGCGGCGGGTACTACGACCGGTACCTGTCCGGGCCGATCGGGTCCGTTCGGGCGATCGGCGCCGGGTTTACGCACCAGGTGGTGGACAACGTGCCGCGCGAGCCGCACGATCGGATGGTGGATGTGCTTGTGACCCCTGCCGGCGTTTTGATGCCTGGGGCTGCGGGCGTTGTAGACAGCGACCAAGCCCAAGCCGGAGAAGCCAGATGACCCTGCCCTCGCAGACCGCGCGTTCCTCGAACACCGCTCGCACGTTCACACGTTCGCGACGGCGCCGGCGTGGCAAGTCACGAGGCCCGGCGGCGCTGCTGGTGCTGGTCGTCGTGGTGCTGGCGGTTGGCAGCTGGGTGCTGGTCGGACCGGGCTGGGGCGCGCTCTCGTTTGGCAGCGATGGTGATGAGGGCAGCGGCTCGGAGAACGCTGTGGCGATCGGTGAACCGACCGATGCGCTGAGCACTCCAGTGGCCGGGTCCAACAATCGGTCGTGGGGCGAGCGCGGACTCGCGCCTGTTGAGCCTGAACGAGGGGGGGCGGACAGCAGGCCCGTCACGGGCAACCCACCCGCGGGCGACGGGCGAAACCTAAGCGAAGCCCGGCGTAATCGCCAGACGAACGCGGCTCCCTCGCCGCTTGCTGCGGCGTTGCAGGCGGAAAACGGCGAACCAGAGCAAGAGCCCAACCGAACCAACAGCTCGCAGCCAGCGCCGGTCGGGCAGGCACCGAATCAGCCAGTCGTGGGCTCGCCTGCGAATACCGCACCGACGCAGCCCGCGGCTGGACCCAACGACGAGGCCATCGTGCAAGCCATGCGAGCCGCCGATGCCGAGGTGCAGCGCGGTAACCCGTCGGCGGCGCGGAGAATCCTCGAAGGCGTGGTCGGCATGGCCCAAGGTTCAAACGCTCCTGCGCGCGATGCGCTGAGCGCGCTGAACCGCGCGCTGCTCTTTGGCCCCAAGCTCTACGAGGGCGAGCCGATTACGCGGGCGTACGTCGTGCAGCCCGGCGATTCGCTGAGCAAAATCGCGCCTAAAGAAAATCTGAACGTGGACTGGCGGCTGATTCAGCGGATTAACGGCATCGACGACCCAAGCAAGATCCGTCTCGGGCAAACAATCAAGCTATTGCAGGGGCCGTTCCACGGGGTCGTTCACAAGGGCGAGTACCGGCTGGACATCTTCCACGGGCCAGCAGCCAACCGCTCAGCTTGGCGGTACGTGATGAGCGCGCCGGTCGGGCTTGGCGAAGCAGGCTCGACTCCGACGGGCGAGTTCACGGTCAAGCCCAACAGCAGGCTCGTGAACCCGTACTGGGTGAACCCGCGAACGGGCGAACGTTTCGACAAGGACGACAAGAACAACCCGATCGGCGAACGCTGGATCGGGCTTGAGGGCCTTGGCGCGGATGCGATCAAGACGGGGTACGGGCTGCACGGGACGATCGATCCCAGCTCAATTGGCGCTCAGCGGTCGATGGGCTGCATCCGGCTGGGGACCGAGGACGTGGAGTTGGTGTACGAGCTGCTGCTTCCGGGGTCTTTGGTCTCGATCGTGGACTGAGCCATCGGCCCCCTCAGTGCCTTTGGAAACCGTGCTTTGAGGGCTCTAACGGGGGTACTCCGTAGCCGCTGCGCTGAGACTTTGCCGGGTTTGGTTCCTATGATTTGGGCCGCGCCTGAGAGGGGCTTTCTGGCCCCTCGAACGCACCCGAACCGGCCGCCCTTTGCGCGACTGAAATGAGCCCCCTTGCCCATGAGCGACACCCAGCCAACGCCGCCTGTTTCGCAGCCCAACGACGCCGCCGAGCCGGAGGTGAAGCCATCGGCCGACACCGCCACGAACAGCGGGTACGGGGCCGATCAGATCAAAGTGCTCGAAGGCCTAGAGGCGGTGCGCAAGCGCCCGGGCATGTACATCGGCGGCACGGGCCTGAACGCGCTGCACCACCTGGTGTACGAGGTGGTGGACAACTCGATCGACGAGGCGATGGCGGGCTACGCGACAGCGGTGAGCGTCTCGGTTCTGGCTGACGGCACGGTGCAGGTCATCGACGACGGGCGCGGCATTCCCGTCGGGCCGGTCAAGCACGAGGACCCGACGCTCAACGGCAAGTCCGCGGTCGAGGTCGTGATGACCAAGCTCCACGCGGGCGGCAAGTTCGGCCAGGAGGACAGCGCGTACAAGGTGTCGGGCGGGCTGCACGGCGTGGGCGTGAGCTGCGTGAACGCGCTGTGCGACCGGTGCGAGGTGGAGGTCTATCGCGAGGGTGTGATCCACCGGATCGTGTTCAGCCGTGGGCTGGTGATCGAACCGATCACGCAGGTCGGGCCGATCCCCGAGGGGGCCAAGCGCAAGCGTGGCACATCGGTCACGTTCCACCCGGACCCGACGATCTTCCCGGATACGACGTTCAACTACCAGACGCTGGTGTCGCGGCTTCGGGAGCTTTCGTTCCTGAACCCGGGCGTGACGATCAAACTGACCGACGAGCGTGTCGGCGAGGACGGCAAGCCCAAGCACATCGAGTTCAAGGCCGACCAGGGGCTGCCCGAGTTTGTCGAGCACCTGATGACGGGCAAGAGCGCGGTGTGTTCTTTGGTCCACTCCACACGCGAGCGGCCCGAAGAGAACCTAATCTGCGAGGTCGCGCTGCAGTACCACGACGGGTACAACGAGACGCTGCTGACGTTTGCGAACAACATTAACAACGTGGACGGCGGCACGCACGGCCAGGGCTTCAAGGGCGCGTTGACGCGGACCATCAACGGCTACGCGCGCAAGAGCGGGATGATCCGCGAAAAAGACCCGACGCCGACGGGCGAAGACCTTCGCGAGGGCCTGATCGCGATTGTCAGCGTGAAGCTGCCCGATCCGACGTTCAACAACCAGCCCAAAGAGAAGCTGCTGAACCCGGAGATCGAGAGCTTCGTGGGTCAGGCGGTGCAAGAGGGGCTCGAGACCTGGCTCGAAGAGCACCCGGCGGAGGCGAAGAAGCTCTGCATGAAGGCCGTGATGGCGGCGCAGGCGCGCGAGGCGGCGCGCAAGGCGCGGGAGCTGACGCGGCGCAAGAGCGCGCTGGAGAGCGGCTCCATGCCGCACAAACTCAGGGACTGCAAGACCAAGGACGTGGACCGCAGCGAACTGTTCATCGTCGAAGGTGATTCAGCAGGCGGCAGCGCCACGCAGGGGCGCGACGTGGAGACGCAGGCCATCCTGCCGCTGCGGGGCAAGCTGCTGAATGTCGAGAAGGCCCGCATCGACAAAATGCTGGCGTTCGAAGAGATCAGAACGCTGATCAGCGCGCTGCGGTGCGGCATCGGAGGCGACTTCGACATCAGCCGGCTTCGGTACGGGCGGATCGTCATCATGACGGACGCCGATGTTGACGGCAGCCACATCCGCACGCTGCTCTTGACGTTCTTCTTCAGGCAGATGCCCGAGCTGATTCGCCGCGGACGGATCTATGTGGCCCAGCCGCCGCTGTTCCAGATCACGCGTAACCGCAAGAGCCAGTACGTGCTCAACGAGAGGCAGTTGGCCGACACGCTGACCACGCTCGGGCTGGAGGACGCGACGCTGCGGGTGCGCACGGTGGACGACTGGGACGAGACGGCTGAGGACACCGACCCGAAGATCGAGCGAGAGCTTGAGGGGCAAGAACTGTTGCAGGCGGTCAAGCTGCTGAGGCGCCTGCTTGAATTGGTGGAGATCGCCGAGCGGCGGGGCACGCCGTTCCTGGAACTCATCGCGGAGCGCTCGCAAGACCCCGATGGTGCGATGCGGCTGCCGACGCACCGGGTTTCGTGGCGAGCCGAGAACAGGCCCGCGTGGAGCGAGGCTCAGGCGCTGGACATCGTCAAGGCCGACGGCCTGCGTCTGACCGACGCGGGCGACGAAGCAGGCGAGACCGCCGATGCCGCGGAACAGAAGCCCGCGAGCGATGCGCTGCCCGACGATGCGCCGCTGGCGGTCGTGCGTGAGCTGCACGAGAACCGGGAGCTTGCTTCGTTGATCGAATCGCTCGGCGCGCTGGGGCTGCACATCGAGGACTACGCGCTGGTGCGTGAGGAGTCGGTGACGGGTGCTTACCTGCCCGCGCGGTACGCGTGGACGCTGCCCGCCAAGGGCAAGGCGGACGAGGGTGAAGAGGCGGACGTGCGCGAGGTGCAGGCCGCCAACCTGCCCGACATCCTTGAGAAGCTGCACGAGTTGGGCCGCCGCGGGATGGAGATCAAGCGGTTCAAGGGGCTGGGCGAGATGGACGCCGAGCAGCTGTGGGAGACCACGATGGACTCCAGCCGTCGCACGCTGATGCGCGTGACGTGGGATGTTGGCCACGAGGCGGACTACCTGTTCAGCACGCTGATGGGCGACCATGTGGAGCCTCGACGCAAGTACATCGAGGACCACGCGCTCGAGGTGAAGAACCTGGACGTGTGAAGCCTGTCTGCTGTGATGATTGCGATCGGCCGCTGGAAGGCCATCGGGTCCCGAACAGAGCAGCATGCGAGGACCGAGAACGTCGCTCGCCATGGCCCGTCAGGCATGTTGATGGTCCCCCGCAACAGTCTGCGATCCCAAACGCCGATGCTGGCATCAGCCGGAGGCGGTGGCTGCGAATGGACGCGGCCGAGCACTGCCGGATCGCTGCTACGGGAATCGTTGATGCCATCAGCAGACCACGGATCAAGCACGGGCCGACGCAACTCGCTGGGTCTCTCGCAGAAAGAGATCGAAGTGCTGCTCGATCGCTTTGATGCATCGGGCGGCGGGGCCTCGCCCAACCGCGAATTCACGCGATGGAAGTTCCGGCTGGAGCGGGTGATCATGAAAACGTCGCACCCCGGCGGCAGCGTGGTCGAGATCCCGGTGGTATGCCGGAACTTGTCGAGCGGCGGGGTCGGCGTGCTGCACTGCAACTATGTCCATCCCGGGTCGGAAGTCACCGTCGCGCTCGAGGTCGCGGGCGCAACTGCTTCCAAGGAGATTCCGGGCGTGGTGCGCCGGTGTGTGCACCGCGAGGGCAAGATTCACGACATCGGGATCGAGTTCAAGCAGTCCATCAACGTGCGCGAGGTGCTCGGGCTGGACATCCTGTCGGACTGCTTCAGCCGAGAGACGATCGATAGCGAGCAACTCACGGGCAACGTGGTTCACATCGAGCCTTCGACGCTCGATCGCAAAATTTTGCAGCATTACCTTCGCAGCACCAGCATCACACTTCGCCAAGCCGAGACGGGCGAACAGGGTCTGGAACTGGCGCGCAACCCGACCGACCTGATTATCATCAGCGACGAGCTTGAAGACCCTTCCCCCTTCGACTTTGTGATGCAGCTCCGTGCCGAGGGGCTGGCGGTGCCGATCGTGCTGGTGGCATCGAATGCCTCGCCGCATACGGCCACGATCGCCTCCTCGCTCAAACTCAGCGCGATGCTGACCAAGCCCATCGGCCAGGACCTGTTGATGCGAGCACTGGCTGAGTTCCTGATGAGCGGGGCATCCAAGGCCGACGGATCAGAAGCTGGCGCACAAGCCGTGGCCGCGATGGTCGAGCGATTGAAGGCCCTGGGTCAACAGCTCAACGAGGCGCTGGGCGCCAATGACGCTGAGGCGACCCTAACGGCAGTCGGGCAAATCCGCAGCGTCGGGCGTCGAGCTGGATTCGAGTCGGTCGCCAATCTCGCGGACAAAGCACACGATGAACTCGACGCGAGTCAGAACGTCGAGGAGTGCATCGGCGTGCTGCTGGAGCTCTCGACCGCCAGCGAGCAGGCCCGACCCGGCCAGGCGGCTTGAACCGTGGATCGGCGCTGGGTTTCTGGAGGGCCGATTCCGGCAAGGGCGACTGACGGGATTCGAACCCGCGACCCCCAGGATCACAACCTGGTGCTCTAACCAACTGAGCTACAATCGCCATCGGCACGCTCTGCAGCGTGCGCACACGGGGACGATAGTTCCGCTGGCGGGCTCAGGCAACGCTGGCCGGGACCCTGTGGCCGCCAAGAATCGCCAATGCGAGCAAGCCTTTCGTGGCCCTCACTCGTGCCTTGAGGCGGATTCGGGCGGTTTGCGGCCCATACCATCCATTGAGAACACACCGACCACGGCGTTGGACCGATTCAGTAGGGGTCCCCGCCGGTGATTCCTGTACACAAGCCAGCCCTGAAAGCAGACAGACCATGACCACCATTACGACCAATCGTTCGCTCTCCGCCGACCGGATGCACACCAACCTATCCACAGCTGAACTGGTCGAACGGGCCCTGCTCCGAGGCGAGGGCAAACTCGCAGACAACGGCGCGATCGTCTGCATGACGGGCGACCGCACGGGCCGTAGCCCGACCGACAAGTACCTCGAAGACACCCCGGACATCCACGACAAGATCTGGTGGGGCAACGTGAACCGGCCGATCACGCCCGAGCTGTTCGACCGGGCGCTGGCCATCGCCACCGAGCACCTGGCCGAGCAGGACGAATTGTTCACGTTCGAGGGATTTGCGGGCGCCGACCCCGAGCACCGCCTCGGCGTGAAGGTCATCACCGAGCAGGCGTGGCACGCGCTGTTTGCTGAGACGCTGTTCATCAAGCCGGGCTCACCGGCTGCGGGCGGCAGCACGGAGTGGAACCAGGACTGGACCATCCTCAACGCGGGCCGGCACAAGCTGACCGAAGCGGAGCAAAAAGAGTTCGGCGTCACCAGCCCGATCCTCATCGCCCAATCGCTCACCAAGAAAACCGTCGTGATCCTCGGCACCGAGTACGCGGGCGAAATGAAGAAGAGCATCTTCTACGCCATGAACTACGACATGCCAGACCAGAGCGTCTTCCCGATGCACTGCTCGGCGAACGTCTCCAAGAGCGACCCGTCCAACGTCTCGCTGTTCTTCGGCCTGTCCGGCACGGGCAAGACCACGCTCAGCGCCGACGAGCACCGCGCGCTGATCGGTGACGACGAGCACGGCTGGGGGCCGCAAGGGGTGTTCAACTTCGAGGGCGGGTGCTACGCCAAGTGCGTCAAACTCACCGAAGAGGGCGAGCCGCAGATCTGGAACGCCATCAAGTTCGGAAGCGTGCTCGAGAACACCGTCGTCGATGAGCACACCCGCAAGCCCGACTACTTCAACGTCTCGATCACCGAGAACACCCGCGTGACGTACCCGGTGGATTACATCCCGGGCGCGATCATCCCGAGCATCGGCACGCACCCCAAGAATGTGATCTTCCTGACCGCCGATGCGTTCGGCGTGCTGCCGCCCGTGGCCCGGCTGAGCCCCGAGCAGGCGATGTACTACTTCATCAACGGGTACACCTCCAAGCTCGCGGGCACCGAGGCCGGGGTCACCGAGCCTCAGCCCAACTTCAGCCCGTGCTTCGGCGGGCCGTTCCTGCCCCGCAGGCCCACCGAGTACGCGCAGATGCTCGCCGAGCGCATCAAGCGGTACCGCGTGAACGTCTGGCTGCTCAACACCGGCTGGACGGGCGGGCCGTACGGCGTGGGCAAACGCTTTGACCTTGCGTACACCCGCGCGATGGTCTCGGCCATCCAGGGCGGCACGCTCGCACGCGAGGAGTACGACGAGGACCCGATCTTCGGGCTGATGATCCCCCGCCACGTTGACGGCGTGCCCGCCGGCGTGCTGCACCCCGAGTCCACTTGGAAGGACCCGGCCGCGTACGAGAAGACCGCCCGCGAGTTGGCCAAGAAGTTCCGCGCCAACGACGAGAAGTTCCGCATGGACGATGCGGTCCGCGCGGCTGGGCCGAGGGTGTAACCTCTTGCCTCTCGCCTTTCGTCAAAACAGACCGGTGAGGTTCCTACACATTGCTGGTGTTTGCCTTGCCTTTCTGAACAGCTTTGCATCTGCCCAGCAGGGGCGGGTGCTGAACTCGCGGGACCATCTCGTGTCCCCCGTCTTGATAGTCGCCGATGAGGACGGACGAGTCTGGCGCCGTGAATGGTCTCTACCGCCAGAATGGTCCGCGATACCTGTATCCGAGATTTCGCTCCCAACAGCATCGAAGCCGATCCGTGTGGCCAGTCAAACATCGGACAGGCGGCTTGCTATTCAAGGCCGCGACCGTTCTGTTCTCGTACATACAGGCGATGCATGGATCTCGCCCCCGTTCGACGGTATCGCTGGCTCAACGACGTGGTCTCCCGATGGCAGTGTGTTGCTCATCGCCGATCGATCGAATTACAGGAATACCAAACAGATCGACGTTCATCGATTCGACTGGAAAGACAACGAGCTTGCCGCGGGGCGTGTTCACAGGGCCATCAACGCCTCTCAGGCTCGATGGGTGGACAGTGAGCGGATTTTTGCCGAGGGAGCCGGCCTGTATCAAGCGACCTGGATCGAGACAAAAAAGAACCACACTCACTCGCTCGATTACAAGGACAATGCCACCAGACGGCGGCCGGGTACCGAGATCGAGTTGTTTGCTCGAACTGCCTGGGTCGTCGATGGGAAGTCATTGCGGGGCGTCCTAGGGGAGCAGAACGGAGTGAATTGGAATCTTCAATTCGCCACCAAACCCGCAGACGCAATCATCCGTGTTCGCGAAGCAGGCGGGCTGACTTGGCTCTTTGTGGATAACAACGCAGTGGTTCTCTCGAAGAGTGGCGAGCCCCTGACTCCGATGCTTGAATTGCCTGATGCTCCATCCATCATCGGCCCAACCTTCTCTTCAGATGACGTCTCGGGTGTGTACATCACTCTGTGGAACGAGGATCAGTTCTGGCTGGTTCATCAGGACGATGGCCTTGGGCTGAAGCGGTGACTCGTTCGCGCGATCGCCTAAGACCTAGACTGGCCCCATGCGCACCCCCACCGTCGGCGGCAACTGGAAGATGAACACCACCGCAGCCTCCGCCCGCTCGCTGGCAGCGGAGGTCGCGGCGAGCTGCAAGGGCTCCAAGGCGGAGGTCTCGGTCTTTGTGCCGTTCCCGTACCTGGCGATCGCCGCCGAGGCGCTAGCGGGCTCAGCGATCAAACTCGGAGCCCAAGACGCGTATCACCAGCCCGATGGCGCCTTCACGGGCGAGGTCTCGCTGACCATGCTCAAGGACTGCAGCGTGAGCACGCTGCTGGTGGGCCACTCCGAGCGCCGGCACGTCATCGGCGAGAGCGACAGCCTCATCAACGCCAAGGTGCTCGCGGGCCTTGAAGCCGGCCTCGAGGTGGTGCTGTGCGTAGGCGAGACGCTCGATCAGCGGGAGCGAGGCCAGACTGACGCGATCAACGCGGGGCAGCTGGCCCTTGGGCTGGCCGGGGTGAGCGCGGAGCAGATGAGCCGGGTGACGGTTGCCTACGAGCCTGTTTGGGCCATCGGCACGGGCAAGACCGCCAGCGCCCAAGACGCTCAGAACGCCCACAAGGCCATCCGGGCGATGGTCGCGGACGTGCTGTTTGCTGGCCAAGTGGCCCAGGGGCTGCGGATCCAGTACGGCGGGTCGGTCAAGCCGGCCAACGCAGCGGAGCTGTTCGGCCAGCCGGACATCGACGGCGGGCTGATCGGCGGTGCGAGCCTGAAGGCAGCGGACTTCGCAGCGATCGTGGCGGCGGCCAGCTAGTCGCTCCCTGACGGTCGCGGCTCGTCGGACTCTGATCGGTGCCCTCGCCGAGCCCCAGAGCCGGGCAGGGTGCGCCTAGAGTCGTGGCCCGCGAGGCTGGCGATCGATTGGCTGGCTTTGGGCCCGTTCCAAGCGAACGAGCATTGGTCGGGCAAGAGTCGGGTTGGCAATCCGAACGAGCTCGTTCGGTCCGTAAGAGTGAGTTCGGCGGAGCACGGAGCGTCTGATGAGCATGGCGACGTTGGCAATGGCAATGTGGATCCCGGGTCTAATGATCGGCCTGTTTCTGCTGATCTCGATCGTGCTCATTCTCGTGGTGCTCATCCAACGCCCGCAGGGCGGCGGGCTCGGCGGTGCGTTCGGTGCTGGCGGCTCGGGCGAGACCACCTTTGGTGCCAAGACAGGCGACGCGCTGACCATCGCGACGGTCACGGTTTTTGTGCTCTGGCTCTGCCTGGCGGTGGGCCTCGTGTTCGCCACCCGGCCCGATCCCAACTTCGTGGCTCCGACCACGACCGAGGCCGCCGCGCCCGACGGCGCTGAGGGCGAAACCGTGCCTCCGGCCGAACTGCCGGTGGGCACACCCGCTGGCGTGGTCGAGCCTTCGACCGACGAGCCGCCCGTCGAACAGCCCCCGGCTGAGACGACCCCGGCCCAAGATCCCGCGGCTGATCCCGCGGCTGATCCCGCGGCTGAGCTGGCAAGTGACCCCGCGGCCGAGCCGGCGACCGATCCCGCAACCGAGCCAGCAGCCCCGCCGCCGGGGTTCTGAGCCCGTCGGCTGGCGAGGCGATCCCATCAGGACGATGACTGCTAGGCCGTGCCCGCGGCTGGCGTGCGCGGTAGACTGCCCGTTCCGGGGTGTTTCGCTCCGGGTTTCCACTGGCTGAGGATTATCGCGTGATTCGTAGCATGACCGGCTTCGGTGAAGCCTCCGCATCTCAAGAGGGCGTTCACTTCTCGGTCGAGTTGCGGTCGCTTAACAACAAGTACTTCAAGGCCTCGATCCGGCTGCCTGAGCATTTGCAGGTGCTGGAGGCCGAGCTCGAGAGCGCCCTTCGCCGGCGGATCACGCGGGGGACCGTCACGCTGACGGCGAGTTCGACCGACACCTCGGCGTCGGCGGCGATGGACATCAACCACCACGCGCTGGACCGCTACGTCGAGCAGCTCCGCAAGGTCGGGGCGGTGGCCAAGGGCGAACTGACGATCGACGTGGGCACACTACTCGAACTGCCGGGCGTGCTTCAGCACCGCGTGGATGAAGAGGCCCGGTTGCAGCGCGCGCGCGGCGTGCTGAGCCAGCTCACCGAGACCGCCTGCGAGCACCTGCTTTCGATGCGCCGCCGCGAGGGCTCGCTGCTGGTGGAAGAACTGGAATCGCACCGCGACGCGATCAGCGAACGCCTCGTTAAGATTCAAGAGCTCGCCCCCACCGTCGTCACGCAGTACGAGCGTCGGCTCCGCGAGCGCATCAAGGCGATGATGATCGAGGCGCAGCTCAAACTCGAACCCGCGGACATGATCCGCGAGCTGGCGATTCACGCCGAGAAGACGGATATCGCCGAGGAGGTCTCGCGCTTGCGCGGGCATATCGACCAGTTCACCGATCTCATCTCCAACGGGGATGGCCAGCCCGTCGGCCGCACGCTGGACTTTCTGGCTCAGGAGATGCTGCGGGAAGCGAACACGATCGCGAGCAAGAGCCCCGATGAGCAGATTTCTCGGCTGATCGTGGAGGTCAAGGGCGTGATCGACCGGATCAAGGAACAGGTCCAGAACGTCGAGTGAGGCCGGCCATCAGCTCAGCCGCACCAAAGCACCGCCCCACTGCCACCCCGGCTATCAATAGGCAGGGTGTCTCGGTCGGCGAAGCGACGGTTGTTGCTTCTCGGTACGAACTCGCTGCGATCAAGGCCGTGCGAGCGTTGCCAGGCGGGCAGGCCGCGAGGCTGGATACCGCACACGGGTCGCTGCTGCTCAAGCGCAGGCCAGCCACCAAACGCGAGAGGCTCACCGCGTGCCACGAGGTGGTCGCTCAGCTCGAAGCTGCGGGCCTGCCCGTCGCACCACCGGTGGCCGCACGCGACGGAACGACGTTCGTGATCCTCGGCGAGTGGGTGTACGACCTCGCGCCGTGGATCGAGGGCGACCGGTTTGATGAGAGCACGCAGCAAGCAGCGGACGCGGGCCGAACGCTCGCGAGGCTGCACGCGGCGATGCGCAAGCTCGCCATGCCAACCTCGCTGGATTCGCACGCAGCGCTTGTACCGACGATGGCGGATGCACTGCGAGCGCACTCGGCAGAAGGCATCGCGGCAGCGGAGCTGTACGAAGCTGCGTGGCGCGAACTCGGTTCGCTAGGGTTTGAGCAATGGCCGGTTCAGATGGTCCACGGCGACTGGCACCGTGGCAACGTGCTGTTCGGCTCAGACGGCAGCGCAAAGGCGATGCTGGATTTCGATGAGCTCGGCCTCGCACCGGTCGTCGCCGAGATGGCGGCAGGCAGCGTGCAGTTCGCCACCTGCACCACCGGCGGGCCCGCGAGCGGCTGGCCGACCGAGACGGACCTCGACCGGTTGGGGGCGTTCTTCGACGGGTACCGCCAGCACAATCAGGGCCGGGGCGTGCTGGCGAGGCGTTACAGGTTGGCCGCGGGGCAGGCGAGTGCGCTCGCTCCCTTGATGGCCCAGTCTCTGCTGGCTCAGGGGGCCCAACTGGCACTTCCCACAGGCCCATCGGCGGCGAGCACGGACCTGCTGGCGATGGTGGCCCGAAAGGCCCGCTGGCTGAGCGATCGGCGGCAAGAAATCGCGGCCCTTGCCAAGTCCTGAGCCTGTCCTGAGCCGATCCTGAGCCGATCCTGACGGCCCATGGGGAGTGCTTGGGGATTGGTTCTTGATTCGTAACGCCAAATGATGAACACTGTTGGCATGGCCCATCCACGGATCCTGCTCGCTGCGGCCGCCTCGCTTGCCCTGTTCTCCGCACCCGCTGATGCTCAGAGCGAGCAGGAAGCAACCGTGCGAACGCTTGTCGACAAGCTCGATTCCGACGACTACGCCCAGCGAAAGCTCGCGACGACGCAGCTTGGCAACATGCAGGGCTTCGACCGTGCGGCGCTGGCGGAGGTGCTGGCTGGCGACGATTTGTCGTTCGAGCAGCGAGAGCGGCTCGAGGGCATCGCGTTGACGATGTTTCAACGGGAGCCGAGGGCTGGCCTCGGCGTGCAGTTCGATCTGCAGCGCGAGGTGATGGGTGCCGCCATTTCACGAGCCATAGATGGGTTTGACGCGGCCAATGTGCTTAAGCCGCTGGACGTGGTGGTCGCGGTCGACGGACAGCGCATCGGCGGGCCCAACGACCTGCGATTTGCCATCATCTCTCGCGGTCCGGGCGAGACGCTGCCCATGACGATCGTGCGCGATGGAGAACAGCTAGAGGTCGCCCCCGTTCTGGGCGCGTACAGCGAGCTTGGCAGCGCCGCGCCGATTCGGCTGACAGACCTCCTGCTCGCTTGGCGACTTTGGCTCGATCGGCTGGGTGCGACCGACGGCGGAGAGCAAGCGATCGAGGCCCGAACAGACACCCGCTCGGTATGGGCTGGCAGGCCACCCGAGCCAGCGCGGGCCACGCTCGGCGGCAGCGTGCGTGACTTATCGAGTCACGCGGGCGTGCGCCGCGCTGACACCTCCAACCTCAACGTGCAGGTCCGCGTGTTCCAGAACGGGATCGAGATCGATCCGCGGCAGGGCCAGATCCGCGACCCGGCTCGCATCCGCGCAGAACTCATCGACGAGCGTATGGCGATGCTTCACATGAGGATCGATCTCATCGGTGCCGCGATGCCGACCGCAGAACCCGACCGCAAGGCCGAACTCGAATCGGAACTCACCAAACTCAAGACAGAGCTTGAGGGTTGGGAGCGTCAGCGGGTTGAGATCGCCAAGCCCTGAGTCCCACGGAGCCCCGCTCCACCGCGGTCCCTCCGCTGGCCCAGTCTGGATCAGCTTGACGCAGCCTCGATCAGCGAACCCCGAGCGGGTGCTCGCCGAACACTACTTTCACCTTGGACGGGCTTCCGCCGTGCTCATCGAAGAGCGTGAGCTCATTGAGCTTGGCGCGGTCGAGCCACGGCTCGGGCAGGTAGTAAAGGGTCTGCGGTGGGACCGGTGTGCCGTCGGCTGTCGCAACCCAGTACCGGCCCACGTTATGCCCATTGAGCAGGATCTGCCCCTTGGTCATACCGGTGAGATCGATGAACATGGCGCGCGAGGTTTCGGGCGCAGCGAACTTCGTGCGCCACCACACGGGTGAGGACGGATGCTCCTTGAGCTCGGCTTGCGCTTGGCTCTCCGGCTTGAAGGACGTGGCCGCGGGCGGCTCCCACTTCGCGAACGCCCAGTCGGCCTTCTCGCTGATGGCGTTGGTGCCCTCATCGATGGTCATCGAAGCCGACAGCTGTGAGAGTGCGTCCTTGACCTGGTCCTCGGCGATGGTGTCCGCTGCGAACGCGATCTGCAGCGTGTTGTTGCCGCGATTGAGTTCTTCCTGGTCAAGCACGATCCGGTCGAATCCCGAGCGGTCGAACACTCGGATGATCTTGCCGTTGAGGATCAGCACCGCCGGCGCGATGAACTCGTTGACCGTGATGATCAGCGGCGACTTCTTGCGGTGAATAAAGCTCCACGTCGCACGCACCGGGTGGGTTACGTCGCCCTCGCGGGTCTCCCACATCGGCTCGTAGCCCGCGAGCAGATCGAGCGGTGCTTCTTCGACCAGACTCATACGGCCAGCTTTGAACGCGGCCCGCTCGAACAAGTGCCCGTAAAGGCCCTTGCGATCGCCCAGGTGCGCGCCGCTCGAATACCGGCCCAGGTTGTCGACTAAGAGAACGAGATTGGTCGAGGTCTTCTTGAACGGCACGGTGAGCCCATCATCCGCTCCCGGACCATGACCCGAAACGCCCACGGGTTCGCCGTCGAGGTACCCGGTGAGCCTGTCGCCCGAATGCGGGGCCAGCAGCTTGGGCCGTTTGGCTGCCGGGTTCTTGAACGCGAGCCGGTACCACCCGTAGCCGTACGCGGCGCCCAGTTCGGTAAGCGTGGCCGGCCCGTTGATTCGAGCGAAGCGCGGGCTCTCGCCCGTCACGTGGGGCATCGCATGAGCGGCCTTCCACTCGCCTAGTTCGGCCTTCGGGGCGGCGGCGGGCAGCTTGCGTTTGAGCCTCGAGACCGTGCCATCTGGCGCCACGCACACCGCGTCTTTGCTTGCTGCGATCGGCTCGCCATCGGCATCAACGCCGTGTACATGGACGTACACCTTGTCGCCGAACGGGTAGGTGCGCTCGAACTGGGCCTCGTTACAGAGCACCACGGTGACGCCTTCATGGCGCAGCACGGTGGGCTGCTTGTCCTTGGCAGCGGGAGCCTGAAGATCGATCGGCGAGCTGTTGACCGAGAGCGTGCCCCAAGCGCCTTCCGGACCCACCACCAGCAGCATCTCGCCCTGCCCCGCGACCACGCTAAAGGTTGAGTAATCGAGCCGTGATCGGCCGTTGAGGTGCGTGTTCATCAGCACCCACGACACCGGGCATTTGCCCGCTGGCACAAGCAGCGGCTGGCCGTCTGGCAGCAGCAGTTCGGCATCGTTCCAAGTGCCCTTCTTGCCCTCCGCGTGGAACACGAACGCGACGCTCCCTTGCGTGCCGCTCAGGTGCACGACCGAGCTGGTCGAGGGATGAGGCCGGGTGACCACGTGCGCGTTGTCGGGCTCAGCGTTGGCCACCACACGAGCGAAGGTGTTGGCGAAAGACGCGATGCGGCGCACGGCGGCGAACCGGTCGCCTGCGGTCCCGCCCTCCGTGAGCGGCGCGCCCTGGTCATTGGACGTGGTGACGAACGATCGACCGTCGAAGGGCGCACGCCCGCCGAAGAACTCGAAATTGGTCCCGCCACAGAAGGGCGTAACGACGAACTGCCCGCCGCCCGCGAGCACCTCGGCCATGGTCCGCGTCACCAACCCGGGCTCAATGGGGTCGGGGCGAGGCTGGTTCCAGACATCGGGCTGACCGAGTCGCAGATCGGCGACGATGCGCGGGTGCTTCGGGGCGACCTGCCCGAGCTGGCGCATGATCGCGAGCATGTCCTCGCTGCCGCTCCAGGCCTCGATCTCGCCCTCGACGCTCTGCCACAGGTTGTTGATGTTGATGACGGGCACGGTCAGGCCCGACTCGCGGAAGTACCGGCTGATCTCGCCGAGGTACCGCTTGGCGAGATCGGGCTTGCCGCAGGTCCAGTGGTGCTCGTTCTGGATGAGCACGATCGGCCCGCCGCCCGAGCTGACGGCCTGCAGGTCTTTGACCTGACCGGCGACGGCTGAGATGAACTTGCTGGTCGCTTCGAGGAACGGCGCGTTGGCGGTACGCAGCTCAACGCCCGGCGTGAGCTGGAGCCAAGCCGGGATGCCGCCAAGGTCCCACGAACTCCCCACGAACGGGCCCATACGCAGGATGCAGCGCATGCCGGCCTGGTGGATGAGCTTGATGAAGTGCCGAAGGTCGTACTCGCCCTCGAATTCGAAGTGGCCCGGCCGGGGTTCGTGGCAGTTCCAGAACACGGGGGTCTCGATGGTGTTGAGCCCGGCGAGCTTGGCTGCGTGGATACGCTGGGCCCACAGCTCGCGCGGGACCCGGGCGTAGTGCAGCGAACCACCAACGATCCAGATCCGCTTGCCATCGACCAGGACGCTTCGACCATCAAATGTGACTGCGGGCATCAAGACTCCAGCGGTTGGGGTGCGAGCAGCCGACGTGCGCACACGACAGCCCTTCTCGCTCTGAAAGGCACCTGCGAGGAAAGCCTCAACGTTAGGTCGGCATGCCCAAAATGGCAACGTCAGGCGCCTTGGCTCGTATACCCTGCCGCCCTGTTATCGCCCGCTCGCGCGGCCCGGTCACGAACGATCCGCAGGCCCCCATCTGGACCACCGCCGACCATGCTTCTACGTCTTGCTTTGCCGCATCGCCGCTCGGATGCCTCAATCGCCGGTCTTGGCCGTCCGAGGCTCCGTTCCCTCGTGCTCACGTTTGCGAACGGGCTGGTCGTGCTCGCGCTGGCTGGCTGCGCGAATCCGATGGCCGCGATTGATAAAAAAATCAACCGAACCGCCGAATCTCGGGCTGAGGCCATCGGTTCCAACCGATCGCCCACGCTCCAGCCCTTCGAGACCAAACGCTCGCGGGGGGCCAAGACCGACAAGAACCCCGAAACCCGAAACCCCTCTGCGACCGAACTCGACTACACCGGCCGGGCCCCCGATGGACGAACGCCCGCAGAAGTTGCGCGGTCACTGAGCAACACGCTGGAGGGCTACGGCGAGCGGGCGGTCGGGCTCAATGACGCCGAGGTCAGGACCATCTCGCTCGCGGACGCCTTCTCCATCGCCCAGCGGCAGTCGCGCGAGTACCGCACCGCGGAGGAGGACTACCTGATCTCGGCGATTCGGCTGCTCATCGAGCGCCACCTGTTCGACCCGCGCCTGTTCAACGACACGTTGCTCACGGTCGATTCCAACGGCTCCGACGGCCGGTTCGACAGCGCGCTGCGCGTCATCAACACGATGCGGCTGACCAAGCAGCTTCCCTACGGCGGGAGCGTCGAGGCCCGATGGGTGTGGAACGCCGCCGAGCAGCTCCGTTCGAGCGTCGAGGGTCAGTACGTGCAGTCCTCGCAGCTCGTGCTCAGCGGCAACATCCCGCTGCTGCGCGGCGCCGGGTACATCGCACAAGAATCGCTCATCCAGTCCGAGCGCGATCTCGTGTACGCCGCCCGCGAGTACGAACGGTTCCGCCGAACGTTCTACGTGGCGATCGCCATCGACTACTTCGGCCTGCTGCAAACGCTCGCGGAGATCCGCAACCAGATCAGCCAGCTCGCGAGCCTGCGTCTCTTCGAGCAGCAGCGCCGTGAGCTGTACGAAGCGGGCCGCATCAGCGAGTTCGACGTCAACGACGCGGCCAACAGGGTGCTGTCTGCCGAATCATCGCTCGCGTCGCGACGAGAGGCCTACGCGCTGTCACTCGATCGGTTCAAGATCCGCCTCGGCATACCGGTCACCGAGCCATTGCAGCTGTTTGGCGTGAAGGTGCTGCTCGACCCGCCCGCGGCCACGCTCGACGAGGCTACCGAATCCGCGCTGCTCTACCGTCTCGATCTGCAGACCAGCGCCGACCGCGTATTGGATTCGTCGCGGTCGCTCGACAACGCACGCAACCAGCTGCTGCCCGAACTGAACATCGGGGGCTCGGCCCGGCTGCCCACCGACCCCGACACCAACGAGGGTGGCGTTGCGTTCGACCCCGACGAAGCGGACCTTTCGGCGAGCCTCGATCTCTCGCTGCCGCTCGACCGACGCATCGAACGTCTCAGGATGCGTGAATCGCAGATCCGTGTGCAGCGCGCGGAACGCTCCTACGAGCAGGACCGCGACCAAGTAATTCTTGAGGTGCGCCAGCGGCTGCGTGCGATCGACCTTGCTCGGTTCAGGCTCGAACTCGCGCAGCGGCAGGTCGAGATCAACGAACGCCGGCAAGAAGAGCAGCGCATCAAAGCCGACGAGGTCGACACCAACCGCCGGCTCGATACCGAGTCTGACCTGCTCAACTCCAAGAACGCACGGGACCAAGCCGCCACCGATCTCCGCGTCGCGATCCTCACCTATTTGCTCTCGGCGGGACGGCTTCGCGTCGCCGACACCGGTCATCTTGCGCCGCTGGATGGCATGACCATCGACTACACCGATACGCCAGTGAGTTTCCTCGAGCTGTTCGGGCGCAGGGACCTGTTCGAACAACTGCAGCCATCGCCCGATGATGCTGCGAACAACGGCGACTGATCCTCAGTTTCGGTTTAGGCGCAGACGGGCAGAATGGAATAGAGATCATGCGAGGCCCACTCGCCGCCTGCGCATCGCATGGTGTCGCCCCGCGCGCTGATGGGATCGAACCCGACACGGCTCGCCAATCGGGCGCTGCGGTCGTGTCCGGGCTTAATCGAAGCCGTCAGCCGATGCAGGCCGAGCCCCGCTGGCATGTCGAGAAACGCGTAGTCCACCGCGGCGCCAACAGCCTCCGTGGCCAAGCCAATGCCCTGATGCTCGATGCCGACCCACCAGTTGATGTCGCCGATTGATTCAAGCCCGCGCTCGATCGCGTTGACGTTGAAGCCACCGATCAGGTCTCCGTCGTCGAGCACGGCCACCCGGCGCCAGTGTCGGCCGGTTGTCTCCCCCTGCTCGGTCAGCGCGAGCTGGCGTTCGAACAATTCTGAGTCGCTCTCGTCCGGCGCGTGCAGCGGGGCGTAGCGGTCGAGGTCGGCCCGGCTTGACTGCACAAGGGCGATCCACTGCTCACGGTCGCTTGCGCGAAGTGGGCGGAGGACGAGCCGGCTGGTGCGGAGCACACTTCCGCTCTCGATCTCGATCGGTCCATGAGCCAGCATCTCGGCGAGCGGCTGGCCTGCATCGGCAGCGAGCTCGTGGGCGGACACCGTTCTGAGGGCGATCGCGGGCTTGGGCATGGCCCCAACTTCGGCTTACCGGGCGTGGGACTTGACTCTCGGACGTAGATTGCGGCGCATTCAATATGCAACGCTGCGCAACGTCCGAGAAAAACCGCCTCTGCGCCCACGACGATTAGGCTTGCACTTCGGGGCGTTCCTTCTCAGGCCAATCGAGGTGGAAGAACTCGCCGCGCGGTGCATCGACCCGTTCGTAGGTGTGGGCGCCGAAGTAGTCCCGCTGGGCTTGAAGCAGGCTCGCGGGCAGGCGGGCCGAGCGGAGCGAGTCGTAGTACGCCAGCGCGCTGGAGAACGCGGGCGTGGGCACGCCCTGCAGCGCGGAAGTCGCGACCACACGCCTCCACGCATCCTGGGCGTTGTCCACCGCCTCGACAAACGCGGGTGCCATGAGCAGGTTGGGAAGGTCCGCTCGTTCGCGGTAGGCGAGCGTGATCTCGTGGAGCAGAGCCGCCCGGATGATGCACCCGCCCCGCCAGATCTGGGCGATCTCTGCGAAGTCGAGGTCCCAGTTGTTCTCTTTGGAAGCCTCGGCCATCAGCCCAAAGCCCTGGGCGTACGCGCAGATCTTTGAGCAGTACAGCGCCTGACGCACGTCCTCGACGAACTGGGCGCGGTCGCCCTCGAACTCGGGCGACTCTGGCCCGTCGAGCACCTCAGAGGCCGAGACGCGAAGGTCCTTGAACGAGCTGATCGCGCGCGCAAACACCGCTTCGGCGATGGTCGGGGCTGGCACGCCCATGTCGAGCGACGCCACCGAGGTCCACTTGCCGGTGCCCTTCTGGCCGGCGCGATCGAGCACGATGTCAACGAACGGCTTCGAAGTCTTCGAGTCCACCTGCCCCAGAATGTCCGCTGTAATCTCGATCAGGAACGAGTCAAGCTCCGTGTCGTCCCACGCCTTGAACACGTCCGAAAGCTCCGCGGGCGACAACTCGAGCACGGTGCGGAGCAGGTCGTACGCCTCGCAGATGAGCTGCATGTCGGCGTACTCGATGCCGTTGTGCACCATCTTGACATAGTGACCCGCTGAGCCCGGCCCGATGAACGCGGTGCACGCCTCGGCGTTCTCGTCATCGACGGTCTTGCCCGGCGCAGCGCCCTCGATGGGCTTACCCGTGCGGGCATCAACCTTGGCAGCGATGGCCTGCCAGATCGGTTCGAGCACGGGCCAGGCCTCGCGGTCGCCGCCGGGCATCAGGCTCGGCCCGAACCGGGCGCCGGTCTCCCCGCCGCTGACACCCGAGCCGATGAACCGAAGGCCTTTGGCTGACAGTGCCTCGGCCCTGCGAGAGGTGTCGTCCCAGTGGGCGTTGCCGCCGTCGACGATCACGTCGCCCGGCTCCATGTGCTCAGCAAGCGAGTCGATCACCGCGTCGGTCGCCTTGCCTGCCTTGATAAGGATGATGGCGACCCGTGGCCGCTTGAGGGCGCTGACAAAGTCCGCCACGCTCTCGCACCCGACAAGCCCGCCCGGCCCCTTGCCGCGGTAGCCCGGCCCAAAGGTGCCCGCGGGGTGCTCCGCGAGCATGGCCTCGGTGACGGAGGTCGTGCGGTTGTGGACCGCGACCGAAAAGCCGTGGTCGGCGATGTTGAGGGCGAGGTTCTGGCCCATGACGGCCAGTCCGACGACGCCCGCGTCGGCGGAGGCGGGCTTGGGGGATTCGAGCGTCATAGGTCAGCAACTCCTGGAAACTGGTTTCGGAACCCACCAAGCGTATCCGATCGCCCGATCAAACGCCTGCTAGGAGGTCTATCGGCATCATTCGGATCGATTCTCATCGGCTCTGTGTGGGGAATTCACCGGGTCAACCACATTTTTCCGCGTTTTGTTGGCAAGTTCACGAATTAGGCTCTTGGCAAAGCTGCCGGACCGAGTTATCGTCCCGTCAGAGAGACTTGGACCCAGCCGGGTCATCGGAGGAGAGAACAGATTTCGCCCCGCCATCTCAGGCAGCGAGGTCATAGAGGAGAGCACCGAACAAAATCGGTCGCCACCGCCGTCGACGTTACGGCTACCCAGACCACTCACCCTCTCTTCTCGCCCCGTTGGTGAAAACCAACGGGGCGGTTTGTTTTTGCACTCCGCGAGGTCCCCAGCCTCTCAGGGCAGCATCCGTGCCCGGTCAGCCTCACTCGGAATCTCGCACCGTTCCACCCGGCCAGCAATCTTGTACCGGTTGGCCGCGACCAGCCGGTAGCCCCAGTCCCGGATCGGCCTGGGCACCGCCCAGAGCTTGATGCCGAATATCGCGGGCCATCCACCCATCGCCATCAGCATCTGCGCGACCGCTTCGCTGCGGGTGTAGAGCTTGCCCTGACGCACGAACACCATCGAGCTCATGTCTGCCGGCTTGTCCTCGCGGTCGAGCGCGGCAAACGTCTCGCCCTGCAGCGGCGCAAAGCGGAGCACCGCCTTGCGGTCGTGCTTGAGCATCCAGCGGACCGACCACGAGCACATGCCGCACGTGCCGTCGAAGAACACGATCGGGTCTTCGTCGTTCATGCCCGTCTTCTCATGACAACTCCGTGCGCACAGCGCTCATCGCCTTCAGCTTCCAGCCGTCGACCTTGAGGGTGTCCGCGTGCAGCGCCATCGGTTCGACGCCAGCCTTGAACGCAGTCTCAAAGCCTGCGCTTGCGATCAGCGTGTCGTCGAGGTGCTCGACCTTCGCCGTGCGCAGCGGCCAAGGCTCATGGAACACCCGTCCCCCCATGATCCGGCCCCGGCGCTTGCTGAACAGCCAGTACCGCTCGGTCAGAAAGTGCTCGATCGAACCGGGCTCGGCGATGGGCAGTTCCTCGCCGCGATGCCACATCACATGCGTGCGCTGCTGCGGATTCGCCCGGCGGTGCAGCGAGTAGTCGTTCACGCCGTCCATGCTCGTCACCGTGAACGTGCTGTGGAGGTAGTTCAGGCTCCACATCCAGCGTGCGCCCAGCACGGGCAGCAGGTGCTCGGCATCCAGGCTAAAGAACCACACGCCCGAAACCAAGTCGCCATCGGCGTTGCGAGCACGCACGTACGTGCGCACGTTGCACTCGTAGAACGTGCTCATGCCCGGCAGCTTTGGCACGCCGCGGAAGCTGGTGTCTTCCATCAAGAACGGTACGAGCGCGATCCAAGCGGTGCCGTCGAAGGTGTCTATCTCGAGCTCGCTCGGGACCGCTGCGCGCATCGCCTCCACCGGCACCGGCCAGTGAAGGAAGAGCAAGTTGCTCCACCGCATGAAGACGTCAGGAGGGGGCATGCAACAGCGTATCGTTCAATCCGGCTTCGCCCACGGATCTTCTACGTCCTTGACGAGCTTGCTCAGATACTCGCGAAGGTCACCCTTTGGGAGCCATTCTGCCGTGCGCAAAACCCACAGCCGGTCGTGGCCTTGATTGGCCTCGACAACATCCTCGATCTCGTCGAGCATCAGGTCAACCAGTCCTTCGAGCTCCGGCGTAGCGCCGACCTCGCGACCCTCATGATCGAGCCCAGCGGGCTCGATCGCCCAATCGCTGATGGCCGGGTCGAACACCAGCCGCCTCGCCTCAGCATCCCACCGGTAACGCTGGGTCCACTCAAAACGCTCAAGGCTGCGGGGCATGTCCACGCGCGGTCCGTCTCGCCACTCGAAGTCGGCCGCGCGGAGCCCGGTGTACGAGAGTGGGTCAGCTCCATATCCAAGTTGGAACGTCGCGGCGACCGCAAATGATCTATCGCTGAGTCGCTCGGCCTTGACGCTGCGTGGGGTCAATGTAGACGACTGGTGACCACCTCCCGAGGGAAGTCCAATCGTTCCACACAGCACCGCATCATGCTCACGGAGCTCATAGAACTCCACCACCGTGTAGCTCCACAGGCAACTGGCGAATCCAGTCCAATGAACCAGCAACGTCGTGTCGCCAACTCGAACGATCTCGGGGTTGAGCGGGTATGGTTGCCCCATCGGCGCGATGCGTCCCCCGAGCGCCACCAGCACTGAGGCCTCGGTGTCGACGTCACGCACGACATAAGCGAGCATCCCGGCAACCCGTCCGGGCCAAGAGACGATCGCGTCGTCGGGGCCATCACCGTCAAGGTCAACGGTGATGAAGTTCTCCGTCCCGCGCGCTGCTTCGATGATCTTGGATGGGTCAAACTCCTTGACAGTCTCGGCCGTATCCACCGAGTACGCGCGTTCCGGATCAGTCGCCTCGAAAGTCGATCCGGTCGGCAACAGGCCCGCAGCTCCCAAGGGCAGGCCGATCGTCAACACAACTGACGTGGTGTTCAGTAATAACACCGGCATGAATCCTCGCTGAATCTGGTGGCGCTCGGCACCTGTACTATTCGACCGTCACGCTCTTGGCTAGGTTCCGCGGCTTGTCCACATCATGCCCGCGCAGGATTGCCGCGTGGTACGCGAGCAGTTGCAGCGGCACCACGGTCACCAGCGGGCTGAGCGCCTCGGGCACATCCGGCACGTACAGCACATCCTCGGCCAGCGACTCGATCTGCTTGTCGCCCTCGGTCGCGACGGCGATGACATGCCCGCCGCGGCTGCGGACTTCCTCGATGTTGTTGAGCACCTTGTCGTACTGCGGGCCCTGGTTGGCGATGAACACCACGGGCATGCCGTCATCGATCAGGGCGATCGGGCCGTGCTTCATCTCGGCTGCGGGCATGCCCTCGGCGTGGATGTAACTGATTTCCTTGAGCTTGAGCGCGCCTTCCAGTGCGGTCGGGTAGTTGTAACCGCGGCCGAGGAACAGCCAGTTGTCGCGCTCGACGTGCTTCTCGGTGACCTTGCGGATCTGGTCGTTGGTATCGAGCACGCGCTCGATGAGATCGGGGATCTGCTCGAGCTGGGCCATGACGCGGGCGGAGGCCTCGGGGCTCATGAACCGCCGGCGAGCCATGAACAGGGCGATCATGGTCAGCACCATGACCTGGCCCGTAAAGGCCTTGGTCGAGGCGACGCCGATCTCGGGGCCGACGCGCAGGTACACGCCGGCATCGGTATCGCGCGCGATGGTCGAGCCGACCACATTGATCACGCCGAGCGACAGCGCGCCCCGGCTCTTGGCCTCGCGGAGTGCTGCGAGCGTGTCGGCAGTCTCGCCCGATTGGCTGACGGCGAGCACGACGCTGCCCTCTTCGATGATCGGGTTGCGGTAGCGGAACTCGCTTGCGTACTCGCACTCGCAGGGGATCTTGGCGAAGTCTTCGAGCAGGTACTCCCCGATCATGGCGGCGTGCAGCGCGGTGCCTTGGGCCGTGAGGATGACCCGCTTGGAGCGGACGAGTTCCTTGGAGAACTCTTCGAGCCCGCCGAGCACAACCGTGCCCTCGCGCTTGTCGAGCCGGCCCTTCATGCAGAGCCGAAGCGAGTTGGGCTGCTCGTAGATCTCCTTGAGCATGTAGTGGCTGAACGCGCCGAGTTCGATCTCGCCGAGCTCGAGTTCGAGCTTCATCACCTTGGGGCTGAGTTCGACATCATCAACGGTCGAGGTACGGAAGCCTTCACGCGTGATCTTGACGACGTTGTAGTCATCGAGCGTGATGGCCTGGGTGGCGTGAGCGATGATCGCGCTGGCGTCCGACGCCACGATGTACTCGCCCGCGCCGATGCCGATGAGCAGCGGGCTGCCCTTGCGCGCGCACACCATCACACCCGGCTCGCGCTCGCACGTCACCACGATCGCGTAAGCGCCCGTGACCTCGCGCAGGGCTGCCTGCACGGCCTTCTCAAGATCGACGCCCTGCTCGGGGTCGTAGAGCTCGCCGATGAGCATGGCGAGCACCTCGGTGTCGGTCTCGCTGGTGAACACGTGGCCCTGCTCTTTCAGATAAGTGCGGAGCGACGCGTAGTTCTCGATGATGCCGTTGTGGACGAGCGCGATGCCGAGTTGGTCGTCGGTGTGAGGATGGGCGTTGGCCTCGGTGACCCCGCCATGGGTCGCCCACCGCGTATGGGCGATGCCCACGGATCCCTTGAACCCGCCAGCGGCCTCGAGCTTGGATTCGAGATTGGCGACCCGGCCCACGGCTCGGCAGACGTGCTGATGCCCGTCGGGCTCGATGACCGCGACCCCCGCCGAGTCGTAACCCCGGTACTCCAGCCGCTTGAGGCCTTCGAGTAGGATGCTCTCCGCCCGCTTGGAGCCGATGTACGCGATAATGCCACACATGATCGGACCTTCCTGGCGAGCCCGCACCGGGACCGGCCTGCACGCTCGGTGCCCCGGGGTCATCGGCCCATCAGGAGAGCGGATTGACCCTGGGGCCAGCGATACCCTGACGGTACGACCCTCGAATAGACAAAGATCGTCAGGGGATAGCCCCCAGCCGTGAAATCACTGATCCCGCAATGGGAACCATGGGTGGACGTTGACCGCCCAAGACTGTCCAGCCTGAGCTGGAACAGGCCAGTAAGTGAGCCACCCGTGATCAAGACGATACAAACCACGCTCGCCCTATCGCTCATCCTCGTAAGCACTTCGATCGCGTGCGCACAGGACGAGGCCCCGCTCCGCGGCCCGAGCGTCGAGCCCGTCGAACGCCGATCGCTCGTGCCCTCGGGCATGATGGGTGGCATGACCGATGCGGTCGGCGAACTGAACCAGCGGCCAGAGATCGCAGCCATCGACCTGCTTGAGTTGGACGAGGAGGCCCGTGAGCGGGTCAATGGGGTGCTGCTCGAGCACATCAGCGCGACCGACACGTTCTTCATGGACCACCTCGGCCAAATTCAGGGCTGGGTGGCAGCGGTGCAGGCGGGCACCCTGCGCGAGCGGCTTGGCGCACTCCGCGAGATCAAGGTCGCCTACGAGCCGGTTGAGGCACTCGGGCCTATCGCTGACCGCATCAAGGCAGCAATTCCGAGCGAGCAAGCCGAACGGTACGAAGCGCTGATTGCGGAGTACGAGCAGGCCCGCGAATCGGAGGCCAGGCGCAAGGCCGAGGCATCGGGCGTGAAGTTCGAGCCCATCGGCTACAAGATCACCCGGCACTTCGAGAAGCTGGGCCAAGATATTGCGGCCTCCTACGAGCGCACGCTGGTCAGCGGCGGCGAGGACTTTGAGGCGTTCCTGTCATCGGCCCAGCTGAGCAACCAGGGCGAGGCCAAGGTCAGGCGGGCCGTGATGGATTTGGTCGAGCGCACGGGCTTCAAGCCCACGCCCGAGCAGCGTCTCGAGGCGTTCATGCAGGTCATGGGGGAGCTGGACCCCGATGATCGGGGCAAGCTGCTTCGGGCTGTGCTGAAAGACTCCTGAAAGATCTGCCATCGGCAAGGCAGCGGGTCTATGCTCCTTGAGTTTGCGCGCGGACGGGCCTGGTGCGGGTCCGGCTGGGCGCACGCGCGGAGACAGCGCCCATGCCACGACGCGACGATCTCAAGACGATCCTGATCCTCGGCTCGGGTCCGATCGTCATCGGCCAGGGCTGCGAGTTCGACTACTCGGGCGCGCAGGCGTGCAAGGCCCTGCGCGACGAGGGCTACCGCATTGTCCTGATCAACTCGAACCCCGCGACGATCATGACCGACCCGTCGCTGAGCGACCGAACCTACATCGAGCCCATCACGCCCGAGACCGTGCGCAAAGTGCTGGAGAAGGAACGCGATCTTGGCTCGCCGATAGACGCGGTGCTGCCCACGCTTGGTGGGCAGACCGCGCTCAACTGCGCGTGCGTGCTGCATGACCAGGGCGTGTTCGAGGAATTCGGCGTCGAGATGATCGGCGCGACCCGGAAGGTCATCCACCGGGCCGAGGACCGCGAGGAATTCAAGAAGGTGTGCGACGCGGTGGGCCTGGCAACGCCCGACTCGCGGACGGTGGCGACCACCGAGGATGGGCTGAAGGCGCTCGATGAGCTTGGACTGCCCGCGATCATCCGGCCCGCGTTCACGCTGGGCGGCTGGGGCGGGGGTATCGCGTACAACCGCGAGGAGTTCGTCGAGCTTGTCACGCGGGGCCTGGGCGCGAGCATGATCGGTCAGGTTCAGATCGACAAGAGCCTGCTCGGCTGGAAGGAGTACGAGCTCGAGGTCGTGCGCGACAAGAACGACAACTGCGTGATCGTGTGCTCCATCGAGAATGTGGACCCGATGGGCGTGCATACTGGCGACTCGACCACAGTTGCCCCCGCACTCACGCTAACCGATAAGGAATACCAGCGGCTGCGCGATGCATCGCTTGCGATCATGCGCGAGGTCGGGGTCGAGACCGGCGGCAGCAACGTGCAGTTCGCGGTGAATCCACGTCCCACGCATCCGGATGATGGCAGCGAGCCCCCGATGGAATTCGTGGTCATCGAGATGAACCCACGCGTGAGCCGAAGCTCGGCGTTGGCATCCAAGGCCACAGGCTTTCCGATCGCCAAGATCGCGGCCAAGCTCGCGGTGGGCTACACGCTGGACGAGCTTCGCAACGACATCACGGGCACGACCAGCGCGTGCTTCGAGCCGAGCATTGATTACGTCGTCACCAAGATGCCCCGCTGGACGTTCGAGAAGTTCCCCGAGGCCGACGAAACGCTCACCACGCAGATGAAGTCCGTGGGCGAGGCGATGGCCATCGGCCGCACGTTCAAGGAGAGCTTTCAGAAAGTGCTCCGGTCGATGGACGTCAAACGGTTCGGGCTCGGGCTCGACCGAAACGATAAGTGGCTCGCGGCTATGCGGGCCGTGGAGACGCAGCAGCTCGTGCTCGACCTCTCGTCGTCCTCCTTGCCCGGAGCCAGCCCAACGGGCCTGCGCACCGCCGACGGCCAGCCTATCGAATGGCCCATCGAGATCGACAAGCTCACGCGCAAGCTGACCGTGCCCAGCCAGGGCCGGTTCCACTACATCCGCTACGCGCTCAAGATGGGCTGGCCGGTCGAACGCATCTGCAAGCTCACGGGCATGGACCCGTTCTTCATCGACCAGTTCGCCCAGCTCACCGAGTTCGAGGACGTGCTGTGCAGCTACCAGACGCTCGAAGCCGTGCCCGCCAAGGTGATGCGCGAGGCCAAGCAGCTCGGGTACTCCGATGCGCAGCTCGCCAACCTCTACCTCGGCACGATCAGCTCGGAGACCATTCTCAAGGTACGTGCAAGGCGCAACGAGCTGGAAATCAAGCCGATCTTCCGCTTGGTGGATACGTGCGCCGCCGAGTTTGAGGCGGTCACGCCCTACTACTACTCAACCTACGACACCGGCTACGAGACGCTCACCGACGACGGCACGCTGACGCATCACAGCGATGACGAGACCAAGATCAGCGCCACCCCTAAGGTCATCATCCTCGGCGGCGGGCCCAACCGCATCGGCCAGGGCATCGAGTTCGACTACTGCTGCGTGCACGCGGCGTACGCAGCAGGCGATCTCGGCTACGAATCCGTGATGATCAACTCCAACCCGGAGACGGTCAGCACGGACTACGACACCAGCGATCTGCTGTTCTTCGAACCGTTGACGCTCGAGGATGTGCTAAACGTGGTCGAACGGCTCAACACGGGCGGCCAGGTCAAAGGCGTCATCGTGCAGTTCGGCGGGCAGACGCCGCTCAACCTCGCTCATGGGCTCGATCTGGCGGGTGTTCCGCTCCTAGGCACGAGCCTGGATTCGATCGACCTCGCCGAGGACCGCGACCGGTTCGATGCGTTGCTCGATCGGCTCAAGCTTCAGCGTCCCGAGAGCGGCATCGCACGCACGCCAGAGGCAGCGCTCGAGATCGCCCAGCGCATCGGCTATCCGGTGCTGGTGCGCCCTAGTTACGTGCTCGGCGGTCGCGGCATGGAGATCTGCCCTGATGCCAAAGCCCTCGAACACTTTGTCAACAACGCGATTGATGTCTCGGGCCTCGATGAAGCGCCGATCCTGATCGACAAATTTCTCGATGGCGCGACCGAGATCGACGTCGACGTGGTCGCGGACTTTGATGTCTCCGGCCAGACCGGCCAGGCCCTTGTCTGCGGTGTGATGGAGCATATTGAGCACGCGGGCGTGCACTCGGGCGATAGCTCGTGCTGCGTACCCCCGTGGACTCTTGGCACGCGGCTCGTCGAGCGGGTGAAGGACGTGGCGCGATCGCTCGCTGAGGAACTCAAGGTGTGCGGCCTGATGAACCTACAGATCGCCCTGCGCGATGGCGAGCTGTTCATCATCGAAGTCAACCCCCGCGCCAGCCGAACCGTGCCCTTCGTGTGCAAGGCCAAGGGCGTGCCCTGGGCATCGGTCGCGGCCAAGGCGATGATGGGCAAGAGCCTCGCCGAGCAGGGCATCGAAGAGATCCCCGACACCGGCACGTTCGCGGTCAAGGCGCCCGTATTCCCGTTCCAGAAGTTCCCGGGCGTGGACTTCGTGCTCGGCCCGGAGATGCGCTCGACGGGCGAGGTGATGGGCCTCGACCTATCCATGCCGATGGCGTACCTCAAGGCGATGCACGGCGCGGGCGTGGTGCCGCCAATGGAAGGAGGTGTGTTCCTGAGCGTTCGTCGCGACGACAAGAAGAGCGTCGTCGAGATCGCGCGCAGCCTCTTTATCATGGGCTATGAGGTCTTCACCACGGCAGGCACGGGCCACGAGCTCGAACGCCACGGCATGAAGCCGACGATCCTCCAGAAGATCGCCCAGGGCGCGCGCCCCAACGTGCTCGACCTGATGGCCAACGGCCAGATCGGCCTCGTTATCAACACGCCCACGCGAACCGGATGGAAAACCGACGAGGGCAAGATCCGCGCGACCGCGGTTCGGCTGAGCATCCCGATGGTCACCACGCTGACCGCAGCGTCCGCGATGGTCCGCGCCATCGAGGCCCAGCGAGTCGGCGGCGTGAGCGTCGTGCCGCTGCAGGACTACCCGGGACTCACCGCATCAGCGCCGCGGCCCAGCGGCAGGAAGCCAGCGGTCAACGGCGCGTGACGGTACTTAATCCTGCTCTTGGATAGAACGTTTCAGTCGACGCGGAGCATGGACTGGAACGCTCGCACGCGGTCGTTCAGCTCGGCTCTCGTCAGCTTGGTGAGCCGATCGAGGCTGAAGTCCTCGATCGTGAAGCTCGCGATCACGGTGCCCTGCACGCACGCACGCCTGAGCGCTTCGAAGCTGCCCGGGTCCATCGACGGATCGGCCTCTAGGCCCGCTGCGATCGAGCCCATGAGCCCGGCGGCAAAGCTGTCGCCCGCCCCGGTCGGATCGACCACGTCCTCGGCAGGGAACGCGGGCAGGGCCGCGATGCCGTCGCGGTGCACCAGGATGCAGCCGTGCTCGCCCTTCTTGATGATCACAAACCTCGGGCCGGCTTCGAGCATCATTCGGCCCGCGGTCACCGGGTTGCGTTTGCCCGTGAACTGCTCGGCCTCGTCGAAATTCAGCACGAGCCCGTCGACCTTGCTGATGAGCGCATCAAGCTCGGGCCGGGCGCCGTCGATCCAGAAATCCATCGTGTCCGCGACCGCGAGCTTGCGATTGGGAAACTCGCCGAGCATGTCGGCCTGCACGCTCGGGTGGCTGTTGGCGAGGAACAGCACCTTGGCATCGCGGTAGTCGGCGGGCACCTTGGGCGGTGCTTCAGCGAGCACACCAAGCTCGGTGAACGTGGTATCGCGTTCGTCCATGTTCTCGTGGTACTTGCCGCCCCAGCGGAAGGTCTTGGAACCTGCACGGCGTTCGAGGCCGCGCGTGTCCACGCCTTTGAAGCGCTTGACCTGCGCCTCGAATTCCGCTGGGAAGTCCTCGCCGACCGCTGCGACGAGTCGCACCGGGGTGAAGAACGAGGCCGCCGCCGCGAAGTAGGTACACGACCCGCCGAGGATGCCCTCGCGGACGACCCCGCCGGGCGTTTCAATGGTGTCGATGCAGATGGTTCCGAAGACTGTAAGGCTCATACGCGAGTGTAGAACCCCGAACGACGCTCGGGCGGCGACCCGTCAAATCGAGAGCTAGGGGCGGCACGCTTGCTGGCGCGGCTCACACGGGCTTGTCGCGCGGATGCCGAACCGGGACTGCCTGTATCGCCTCGATCAGCCCAGGTAACAGCTCTGCGTCTTCTCTGTCTGCAATCTCTCGCCACTCCGGCACCGTGCCCTCGGTCGGCACGCTGTAGTGGTCGTGATAAATCGTCTGGTATCGAGGCTCCGCGATCTGCGCCATCGGAATGTCTGACCGAAGATCCTGCACTGTCCGTGCCGCGAGCCCTCCGTCGGAAACAGCAACGACGAAGTCAACCGACTCGATCGCGTGTCGGAGCCTTCGCTCCAAGTGAAACTCACCGAGTGAAATCGTTGTGAATCCGACCCCAGGAAGTCCGCGATGCAGCCCTCCGTTGATTCTCTTGGATGCAACTTTGCCATCCGAGACAATCACAACCCACTTGCGTCCGCTGTGCTGTCCAAGGAAGGGCTGATGTCGCAGCAGACTCGTTCTGTCGATCTTTGGAATCCTGTTCCATCGCCCGAGCATCCATCGGTAGAGGCGTTCCACTTCGTGACACCGCTCGATAAACACATCCAGGAAGCAGCAGTAGGTCGTTATCTGCGTCTTGTCTGCGCCTGTAATCGGCCATTGTCTCCTGCGCAAGATCGCCGACCGCACATAGTCGGCGAACAAGTGAACTTCTGGCTCGTCGCCAACTCCCAGCAACCACTCGCGTGCCGCGGTCCGAACATGGTTGTTCGGTTCACCCAGAAACTCGCGGTAGCGCATCGCTGACTCATCGCGTAGTGGCGAGTCGCAGTAACGGTATAGGGCGGTCCTCCATACGTCCACTGATGGAAACCGCACCAGTTCTTTCAGTCGTTCCCTGACAGAGCGTTGGGCCGAACTCTGTTGATCCACCAGCGTTATGCACGTGGATAAGATGTGCGGCGATTCAGATTCAAAGAGCGCTTTGATCACGGATTCTTGAAGCGTTGAGTCGTACCCAGCTGCCTCGACGCGCCCGATCTGATTTGCGCGTTCCTTGGCTTGCCGAGCTTCCTCCCATTCGATCATCTCAGGACCGGTTCGGATGGCCAGCGGTTCCTTGTTGTCACCTTGAAGCGCCACTGCCTCAGCCCCTCGCGGCGTTCTTACCCCACGAGTCCTTGAGCCCCACGGCCCGGTTGAACACGAGGCTCGCGCCCTCCTGCTCGACGCAGAAGTACCCCTGCCGCTCGAACTGGTATCGGCGGATGCCGTCGCCCCACACGGGCTCGTCCACCAGCGCCGATTGCAGGCTCGATTCCGCCTTGCAGCCTGTGAGCACCGTCAGTGAGTCCGGGTTCAGATCATCGAGGAAGTTGCCCGTGGCCTTGCCCGGCTCTTCAACCGTGAACAAGCGGTCGAACAGCCGCACTTCCACATCCAGGCAGTCGTCCGCGCTCACCCAGTGCAGCGTGCCCTTGACCTTGCGCACGTTGCCCTCGGCGTCGGGTGGTGGCGAATCCCCGCCTCGTGTCTGCGGGTCGTAGGTGCACTTAAGTTCAACGATGTTGCCATCGCCGTCCTTGATGACTTCGTGGCAGGTGATCCAGTACGCATAGCGCAGCCGCACCTCGCCGCCGGGTTTGAGGCGGAAGAACTTGCGTGGCGCATCCTCCATAAAGTCCTCGCGCTCGATGTAGATCGTCTTGCCGAACTTCACCGTGCGTTTGCCCGCCGATGCGTCCTCCGGGTTGTTCACCGCTTCAAGGTCTTCCAGCCGGCCCGCATCGCCGTGCTCGCCCCAGTTGGTGATGGTCACCTTGAGCGGATCGAGCACGACCATCCGGCGGGGCGCGCGCTCGTTGAGATCCTCTCGCAGCGCGTTCTCAAGCAGCGTGATGTCGTGCAGCGCGTTGAACTTCGTGATGCCAACCGATGTGTTGAACGCCCAGATCGCTTCGGGCGTGTAGCCACGCCTGCGGATGCCCGCGATGGTCGGGAACCGAGGGTCGTCCCAGCCGTCCACAACCCCGTCCTCGACCATCGCCCGCATGTTGCGCTTGCTGAGCACCACATAGGTCGGCTTGAGCTTGGCGAACTCGATCTGCTGGGCGTGGTGAATCGCGGGCTTCCCATCGACCTTGAGCGCCTCGTTGATGGCCCGGATGTACCAGTCGTACAGCGGGCGGTGGTCCTCGAACTCAAGCGTGCAAAGCGAGTGCGTGATGCCCTCGACCGAATCCTCAAGCCCGTGCGCCCAGTCGTACATCGGGTAGATGCACCAGGTGTCGCCCGTGTTGTGGTGGGGCTTGCGGAGAATGCGGTACATGACCGGATCGCGCAGGTTGAAGTTCGGGCTTGCGAGGTCGATCTTTGCGCGCAGCGTCATCGAGCCGTCGGCGTGCTTGCCGTCACGCATTTCCTCTATGAGGCGAAGGCTCTCCTCGGTGGGCCGGTCGCGCCACGGGCTGGTCGCGGGCTTCGAGGGCGAGCCCCGGCGCTCTGAGACCTCGGCCGCCGACAGCTCACA
Source organism: Phycisphaerales bacterium (assembly GCA_029260395.1). Taxonomy (GTDB): domain Bacteria; phylum Planctomycetota; class Phycisphaerae; order Phycisphaerales; family UBA1924; genus OFTM382. The sequence continues at coordinate 549,502 of JAJDDJ010000001.1, forward strand.
GACATACGCCTTTCCGTGCCGGACCAGCAGCAGCGCCCACTCGTACATCTTGTCGAAGATGTCAGACGCGTAAAACAGCCCGCCGCCGTGCGCACCGCCGTCGTCGGGGGCATGCCAGTTGGCACCCAGCCACAGCAGGTCGTGCTTGATGGAATCGACGAAGGCCTGTTCCTCCATGGCGGGGTTGGTGTCGTCGAAGCGCAGGTTGAACGCCCCGTCGTACTCGCGGGCCAAGCCGTAGCTGAGGCAGATGGCCTTGGTGTGCCCGATGTGCAGGAAGCCGTTGGGCTCGGGCGGGAACCGCGTGCGCACGACCGTGGGGTCGCCCACCACACCCCACTTACCGCTGGCGATGTCGGCGTCGATGATCTGCTGAATGAAATGCCGGGGCGTGTCGCTCATGCAGCGATTATAGAACGCCCGCTCCCCCCTCCCCCCCTTGCTGCCCGAGTTCATGCACGTTTCAGCAGGTCCGCCAGCGCCTCGGCTAGGTCCGCGTGCCCGAACTCGAAGCCTTCCTCAGCGAGCCTCTTGGAAACCACGTATCGCCCGTACAGCGCCAGCTCCGGATCGGTCCGCAGCACCAGTGGCGCTCCGAGTTTGACCATCCACCCCGCGGCGGGAAGCCCGAAGGGCGCTCCTATCGCGCGTCTCAGTTCCCGCATGAACACCCGGTTGCTCACCGCGTTTGGTGCGCTGGCGATGTACGCCCCCTGCATCGCATCGTCCGTGATGGCCTTCTCGAATAGGCGGTTCATGTCCGTCTCATGGATCCAGCTCATGCCCTGTGTGCCGCGCGCGATCGTCCCGCCGAGCCCCCACCTCGCCAGACCAGCGAGCCTGCTGAGCGCCCCGCCGAAACGCCCGAGCACAAAGCTCGTTCGCAGGACCACCCGCCGAATGCCCTTTGGGCAGCCCTCATCGAATGCCTGTTCCCACGCGGCCCCGACCGTCGGCGCGAGCCCGTAGCCGAAGGCAGAATCCTCATCGCACATCAGTTCGGAATCGCCGTAGCGGTGAGCCGTCGACATCTGCACCCATACGCGCGGAAGGTGCTTCGCCGTGCGCACAGCCTCGCCGACAGCCCTCGTCGCCTCCACCCGTGACCGCAAGATCTGATCGCAGTGCAACGGCGTCTTGATGCAATCCACGCTGCGCCCCGCGAGGTTCACCACCGCGCCCGCGCCATCGATGGCCTTCGCCCAGGCGCCCTGCGAGCGCGCATCCCAGGGCTCGTGCTGCCAAGGCCCAGCGGGCGGCTTCGACCGCGACAGAACAACCACTTCGCCAGCGCCACGCTCGGCAAGCCACCGCGCGAGGTTCAGGCCCAGAAACCCCGAGCCCCCGGCGATCACGACCCGGCCCATATCGGCGAGCGATGGCATGGGCCATCCTAGGAGCGGGTGCCCCAAGCGAGGCTGCTAATCCGAGCAGCGAGTAGACTGAAGCCATGCACGAATTCGAGTTGCATCTTCGGCTTCGCGTGCCCCAAGGCGGCGAGCCATCGCTGTGCGCGTTCCTCAAGGATGCCATCCCGTTCTACGAGAAGCCCGGCGGCATCCGCGTTCGGCTGGTCCGCCGGCATGACGACCCGCTCGCGTTCATCGAGATCGTCGAGTACGCCACCCGCGCCGACTACGAGGCCGACCAACACCGCGTCGAGCGAGACCCGGAGATGAAGCGCTACCTCGAACGCTGGCACTCGCTGCTTGATGGCCCGCCGACAGTTGAGGTGTGGGCGATGTGCGATTGCTAGCTGTGAGCTTTGACGCACCGCTCGATTCGCGCAAGCGTGCTGGTCTTGCCGAGCAGGCCCAGCGTGTGGCCCAGGCCCGGGCTGACCGCGGCGCCCGTTAGCGCGACGCGGATGGGCTGGGCGACCTTGCCCATGCCCAGGCCCTGCGACTCGGCGAAGTCGTTGATCGCGCCCTCAATCGAAGCGGGCGACCAGTCGGCGAGCCCGCCGAGCATGACGGCTGCGTCCCGCAGCACACAGAGGCCCTCGCCTTCGTTCTTGGTGAGGTTTTTGGCCACGGCCTTGTCGTCGTACACGATCTCATCATCGGCGATAAACACAAACCCGAGCGGCGCGCGCAGGTCGCGCAGCGTCTTGGCCCTTTGACGCGCCGCCTCGGCGGCCATCGCCATGCGCTCGCCCAGCACCTGGGGCACCTGCGGGTCGTACCGCTCGCACCACGCCCGCCAGCGCTCGGCGAGCAGAGCCGGGTCCATGTGCTGAACCGTGTCGAAGTTGAACGCCTGCAGCTTCTCGCGGTCGAACTTGGCGGCGGTCTTGCCGATGCGTTCGAGCGTGAACCGCCGGCTGAACTCGTCCATGTCGAACCGCTCGATGTCATCGCCCTTGGACCACCCCAGCAGTGCGAGGTAGTTGCACACGACCTCCGGCAGGTAGCCCGCTGAACGGAAGTCCTCGACCTCGATCTCCGGCAGCTCAAGCGTCAGCACGCCCGCGAGCACGCCGAGCTGGTCGCTGCCAAGCTGAGCCGTCTTGTCGCCGAGCCACGCGTTCAGGCTGTCAGCGGTCTGCGAGAAGCCATCGACGCTACCTGCACTTGCCAGCGCGCTCTCCACGCCGACCACCTTGACGGCTTTCTTCGCGGCCTTGTCCTTGTCGCGCTTGCTCATCTTCGAGCCGTCGGGGTTGAAGATCAGCGGCAGGTGGGCGAACACCGGCGTGCGGTAGCCCAGCGCCTGTTGCAGCGCGACGTGCCGGGGCGTGTTGTTCAGGTGCTCCTGGCCCCGCAGCACATGGGTCACGCCCATCAGCTCGTCATCGACGACGACGGCCAGATGGTACGTTGGCATACCGTCCGCCTTGCGGATGACCAGATCGTCCAGCTCGGCAAACGGGAACTCGACCGCGCCAAGCACGGCGTCGTGTACGACCACCGCCTGCTCGGGCATCGCGAAGCGCAGCACGTGCTCTTCGGTCTGCATCCGTGCGCACGCTGCGGCGTGGTCGTAGCCCTCGGGCCTGCGGTATATGAACGTGCGCTTGTCGGCCCGTGCCCGGTCGCGCATGGCAGCGAGCTCGTCGGCGGTATCAAACGCTGGGTAGGCCATGCCGCTGGCGAGGAGTTGCTGGAAGGCCCGGTCATAGAAGGCTTGGCGCTGGCTCTGGTGGAAGGGCCCCACCTTCCGCGGGTCGCCGCCAAAGGTGACCGAACCATCCGCGAACTCGGGGCCTTCGTCCCACCCGATGCCCAGCCACGCGAGGTCCTCAAGTATCCCCGCCGCCGCCGAGGCGCTCGACCGCTTGAGGTCGGTGTCCTCGATCCGCAGCAGGAACGTGCCGTTGGCGCCCGCATCGCGGGCCAGGGCCCAGCAGAACAGCGCGGTGCGCGCCCCGCCGATGTGCAGGTGACCGGTCGGCGAGGGCGCAAAGCGTGTGACCATCGTGCTCATGGGCCAAGCGTAGGGGCGGGGTTCGTTCGTATGAACGGGCGCAAAATCATCAAAATCTGGGTCTCTCGAAATACTTTGAAGTTCAATCTATATACTCAGCGACCATGAGCCCCATGCCGATCAAGCCACCGCAAGACGACCCGAGCCCACCCGGTCAACGGATTACCGAAGGCCTCGCCAAGCTCGCGCTGGTCATGCGCCATGAGAACTGGCGGGCCTCCGGCCAGCGTGGCCTGACTCCGACACAAACCCAGGCGTTGCTGGCGGTCGTTGCGTCGACGGAACCCATCGGGGTCTCAGGGGTCGCCGAGCGGCTCGCGCTGACTAGAGGCAGCGCCAGCGTGGCGGTCGCATCCCTCGTAGAGAAGGGTCTGATTGAGAAGCGCGAGTGCGTTAAGGACGGCCGGGCTTCCACGCTGCACGCGACGCGTCGCGGGCGGGCCGAGGCGAAGGCCGCCGGCCAGTGCTCGTCGGGCCTAAAGGCTGCCGCCTCGGCGATGCCGACCTCGGATCAAGCCGGGCTGCTCAGAGGCCTTATCGCGCTGATCCATGAGCTGCATGAACGTGGCGACATCCCGACAAGCCGCATGTGCGTGGAGTGTGTCCACTTCCGCCCCCGCGCTCACGGCCGCGCTGATAAGCCCCATCACTGCGCGTACATCGACGCGCCCATCGGAGACGCCGATTTACGCATCGACTGCCCGGACATGCAGCGAGCTTCAGTCCAGGAGCAAAATCGACTCTGGCAGGTGTTTGTAGGAGGCGAGCCGCTCTGATACCGCGGGGCCCGCGCGGGCTCCAAGCGAATCGCTTCAAGATATCGCCTCGGCATGTCGCCGCAGGCAAGAAAGGATCACAGCCATGACCACCAAAGCAACGTTCTTCCACGCCGGCTGCCCCGTTTGCGTCGCAGCCGAGCGGTCGGTCGCGGAAGCCCTCGACCCGAAGAAGTACGACGTGGAAATCGTTCACTTGGGCAATCAGGGCGGCCGAATCGCTGAGGCCGAGACGGCGGGCGTGAAGTCCGTGCCCGCTCTCGTCATCGCGGGCCACGCGTTCCACATCAACCACGGTGCCGACCTGGCAGCGCTCAAGTAAGCACCCACAGACCCCGGGCTCTCAACGGGAGAATGCCCCGTTGAAGCCATTGGACTCGTTCACCCAGGAGCGAACGCCCGCTAGGGCTTGGGTGCCGGTTTCTTGGCCGGAGCCGGACGCGGCGTCGCGGGCTTGACAGCGACCTCTTTGGGGACGGGACGCCCGGATGGGGTTCGAGACATGGGAAATGGTCTCATCGCTCGGCTCCTGCCATAGGCCCCCGTGCTTCGTACCCATCCGCATCGAACAACCCGACGCGTGGGCCTGAGGGTGCCACCCTTTTAAGTACGCATTGGAGAGGCCCCACCGCACACGGATACCTGAGACTTTTTGCGCTCACACCGTTGAGTACCTGTACTTTTTTCTCGCTCGGCGTCGGCATCGTCCCATACGCCCGCTCGTGCAGGCGGCCCGCCTCCATCTAGCGGCCCGGAGGGCTTGGACGACTCGGACCTCGGCGGTAGACTCTGGGGCGGTCCCCAGCTGGCTACTACCCATTGGCTGGGCCAGATAACCAACGCCCGCCCCTTGGCGCTAAGGAGACCTCTATGGCTGTTCACAAGACCGAAGACATCCGCAACATCCTCTTCGTCGGCCAGACCGGGTCGGGCAAGACGACGCTGAGCGAGCGGCTGCTCTTGGAGAGCGGCGAGATCGGCCGCATGGGCAGCGTCGAAGAAGGCACCACCGTCAGCGACTGGACCGAGGAAGAGAAGCAGCACAAGCACTCGCTGCGCGTCAGTGTGATGCACTTCGAGCACGACAACCACCTCGTCAACTTCATCGACGCGCCCGGGCTGTCCGACTTTGTGGGCCACGCCATCGCGGCGTTCCCGGCGATCGAGACGGTCGCGGTCGTCATCGATGCGTCCAAAGGCATCGAGCCCATGACCCGCCGCATGATGCAGCTCAGTAAGCAGCGCAACCTTCCGAGGATGATTGTCATCAACAAGATCGATGGCTCGCAAGACGGCCTCGAAGAACTCGTCGAGCAGATCCGCGAGGTCTTCGGCTCCGAGTGCCTGCCAATCAACCTGCCCGCGGGCGGCGCCAGCAAGGTCATCAATGTCTTTGAGCACGACGGCACCGACAAGGAAGGCGACGCGACGGACTTCTCCTCCGTCAAGGCGGCCCACGAGCAGATCGTCGAACAGATCGTTGAGGTGCAGGACGACCTGATGACCACCTACCTCGAAGCCGGAGAAGAGGGCTTCGAGGGCGGCGTGACCGGCAAGCAGGTGCACGATGCCTTCGAGCAGGCGCTACGCGAGGCGCACCTCGTGCCGATCTGCTTTGTGTCTGCAACGACCGGTGCGGGTGTCAAGGACCTGATGCACGTCATGGCGAGCCTGCTTCCTAACCCGCTGGAGGGCAACCCTCGGCCGTTCTTGCAGCGCACTGAAGAGGGCGACACCGAGACCCAGTTCCATGCCGAGCCCGATGCCACCAAGCCCGTGCTCGCGCACGTGTTCAAGGTCGTCACCGACAAGCACGTCGGCAAGCTCGGCGTGTTCCGCGTCCACCAGGGCACGCTCAAGGCCAAGAGCGAGATCATCATCGACGACCACAAAAAAGCGGTGCGTGTGGGGCACCTGCTCAAACGTCAGGGCAAGGAGAGCCAAGAGGTCCACGAGCTGGGCCCGGGCGATATAGGAGCGGTCACCAAGATCGACGAGATCCACTTTGATGCGGTGCTCCACGAGAGCCACGACCTCGACTCGGTCCACCTCAAACCACTGCCCATGCCCAAGCCCATGTACGGCCTGGCTGTCGAGATCAAGGACCACGCGGACGACACCAAGTTCTCGACCGCGATGCACAAGCTGACCGCCGAAGACCCGAGCCTGCGGGTCGAACAGATCGCCGCCACCAAGCAGACCGTGATGCGGGGCCTGGGCGAGCTGCACCTTCGCATCACGCTCGAACGCCTCAAAGAGGAGTTTGGGATCGAGCTCCTCACCAGCCCACCCAAGATCGCGTACAAGGAAACCATTACCGGCAAGGGCGAGGGCCACCACCGCCACAAGAAGCAGACCGGCGGTTCGGGCCAGTTCGGCGAGGTCTACCTTCGGGTCGCCCCGCTCTCGCCCGACGCAGCCGATGGCGACGCGCTCGAGTTCGTCAACGCCACCGTCGGCGGCAGCATCCCCAAGAACTTCATGCCCGCGATCGAAAAAGGCATCCGCCAGGTCCTATCCACCGGGGCCGTCGCGGGCTACCCGCTCACCGGCGTCCGCGTTGAGGTCTACGACGGCAAGTTCCACGCCGTGGACAGCAAGGAAATCGCCTTCATGACCGCTGGCAAGAAGGCGTTCATCCAGGCCGTGGCAAACGCCAAACCCGCGCTGCTCGAACCCTTCGTCACCCTCGAGATCACTGCCCCCTCGCACTACATGGGTGACATCACAGGCATGGTCGCCAACAAGCGTGGCCGGGTCAGCGACACCGTCGTGCTGCCGGGCGATCAGTGCATGATCGCCGCCGAAGCGCCCGCGAGCGAGTTGCAGAACTTCTCGACCGAGCTCAAGAGCCTGACCCACGGGGCAGGTAGCTACACCATGGACTACAGCCACGACGAGCAGACTCCGCCGCAGGTCCAGCAGGAAGTGCTCGCCTCATTCGAGGGTCACGGCGATGACGACTGATGCCAGCCGTGTGCGGGCGTCCTCGGGCAGACCATGGGAAAGCGCCAACGGCTACAGCCGGGCGGTGCGTGTCGGAGCATTCGTTGCCGTCGCGGGAACGGTCGCTGCAGATCCCGATGGCCAGCCCATGCACCCTGGCGATGCGCACGCTCAGACCCTTGCGGTGTTCGAGCGGATCGCCAGTGATCTCGAGCAGGTTGGCGGTTCGATGGCGGATGTCGTGCGAACGCGGGCGTTCATTACCCGCATCGAGGACGCGGACGCCGTGGGCCGGGCTCATGGCGAGGTCATGGGCAGCACCCGGCCCGCGTTGACGCTGGTGCAAGTTGCTGGTCTTATCGCGCCCGAGTTCCTCGTGGAGATCGAGGCCGATGCGATCGTTGGCAGTCCGTGTTCGTGCACGAGCGACCCGGGCTAGCCTGCAGCATGGCATCCGATCTCGAACGCGCCATCCGGGCTTCCAAACGCTACGAGGCAATCCTGTCCAAGCGGTACAGCGCCAAGGGCAGGGGCCTGCACGAGAAGACCGACAGCGTCGAACGCAAGCTCGATCAACAGCTGGTCCGGGACCTGCGACTCATCGCGACCGTTCGCAACAAGCTCGTCCACCAAGACGGCTACGACGACATCCAGGACGAAGCCTCGTTCGAGGCTGCCCGAAAGCGCGCCGACAAGGCCCTCAAGACCCGTACCGGCGGACGCCCTCTCTGGCCGATCGTCGTGGTTCTGGTGCTTTTGGGGGTGATTGCCCTAGTTGCTTTCGCGTTCTTGCGACCATGAACGCCTGCTCGTAAGAGCTCCCGGGGCAACGCCCGGTGGTGCAGATGCCCACAATGGGGTAGAACATGCTGGGGAATGAACCCAGGCGTCGCGTCACAGGAGACCGCCCATGCCCGCCGGCCGAACCAACCCCACGCTATGGCTCACGCTGCTCTTTGCCGCCGCGCTGATCGGCTTCGTGCTGCTGCTCGGCCAGTGGCAGAAGGCTGGCCCGACCAACCAGCCCGAGCAAGGCCCTGCTCAGCCCGCGCAAGCCGAGCCGGTGCAGGAGCCAATCGCCGAACCAGCCGCACAGCCCGAGCCGGAGCCCCCGGTCGAGCTCGTCCAAGGACGTGCTGGAGGTGGCGAAGCCGGCTCGCCCGTAATCGAGACCCCGCCCGCCGAGCCGCCCCGCCTGCTCACGCTGGTCGAAGCCGCCGACCAGGGCGACGTGGCCCGGCTGCGCGCGATCCTGTCGGCGGGGGCCAACGTGAACGCGCCCGATGCGCAGGGCATGACGCTGCTCATGCGCACCGCGAGCCGGGGCCACCTCGAAGCGGTCTTTGTGCTGCTCGACTTCGGCGCTGACCCCGCGATGAAGGACGCCCAAGGCAAGACCGCCGCCGACCACGCAGCAAACCATCCACAGATTGTCCAGATTCTCAGCGGAGCCTCCGCCCCACCCACCAAACCCGACCCGACCAAGTGACCGATCGCGCCCCAGCCGTACACATGGCGATATGGTGGCCCACCCATGAACACCGGCCCGACCGAATCAACCCTCCCGCTGCACATTGCTCGCGCGTACCAGCTCGCGCCCAAGGCTCGTGTTCAGATCGCTGAGCCGGCCAGCCGCGTCTCTCGCGCGACCCGTGACGATGCCTCAGCCGATGCCGCCGAACTTGCAGCGGGCCGCGTGCGCGGATCGGTCTCGTTCGATCAGCCCGCGGGCTCATTCGCGCCGGGCACCGGCGTGCTTCCGATGTACACCAACCCGGCGCACCGCAACGCCGCAGCAACGGGTGTTCAGCTCGGCGTTCAACTGGGCAAGCTCATCGATGCCGAGGGCTGAACCGCTGAGCGCCCCCCAGCCAACCCTGCCAAAGCCCTCGCCGTTGTTTGATCATTGGGCGATGGACCCGTCGATCGTTCACCTCAACCACGGCTCGTTCGGGGCGTGCCCGAGGGTGGTGCTCGAGGCCCAGCAGGAGCACCGCGCCCGCATGGAGCGTGACGCGGTCAGCTTCTTCGCCGCCGACCTGAGCAAGCTGCTCGATCCATCCCGCGAAGCCGTTGCCCCGCTGCTGGGCGCACAGCCCGAGTCGATCGTTTTTGTGCGCAACGCGACCCAAGGCGTGCTCACCGCGCTCACCCACGCGGCCCGCGTCGGCATCGGCGGCTCGCCACTCGGCGCGGACGACGAGATCCTCATCGCCGACCACGAGTACCCCGCGTGCAAGAACAACGCCGAGGCCATCGCGAGCCGCTGCGGCACTCGCATCAGGTATGTCTCGCTCGCCACCCCAACCGCGCCGATCGACTCGGTCAGCCAGCGCATCACCGCGGACATGCTGTTTGACCGCATCATGGCGGGCGTCACCGAGCGCACCCGCGTCTGCCTGCTGAGCCTCATCACAAGCCCGAGCGGCGTGCGGCTGCCCGTCGAGCGTTTGATCCCAGCGCTTCGCGCGCGCGGCGTCGAAACCATCCTCGATGCGGCCCACGGCATCGGGTGTGTGCCGATCGATCTTGAAGCCTGGCAGCCCGCGTTCTTCACCACCAACGCGCACAAGTGGCTCTGTGCGCCCAAGGGCGCTGCGATTCTTTGGGCGCGCGACGACATCCGCCCTAAAGTCCGCCCCCTGACCCTGTCTAACGAGGCGCATCTGCCCGAGTCATCGCTCAAGCGAAGCCGGTGGCAGACCGAGTTCGACTACGTCGGGACCGACGACGTTACCGCGTGGATTTGCATCGCCGATGCTGCCCGCGAGGTGCCCAAGATCGCTGGCACCGACTGGGCTGGCGTCATGCGTGCCAACCACGAGCTGGTGCTCGCGGGCCGCGACACTTTGTGCGAGGCCCTGGGCGTGCTGCCGCCGATCGAAGACGACCTGCTCGGCCCGATGGCGATGGTCCCGTTGCCATCCGCCACCGACCCCGAGCGTGCAAAGCGGCTCGCGGCCAGGCCCGCGCGGTTCGGAGAGGCCCTGGTCGACACGCTGCTTGACCGCTACCGAATCTCCGTGCCGTTGCCAAGGGCGCTTCGCGCTGATGGTTCACCCGCGCCGGTGGGTCAGCGGGTTACTCGCATCAGCGCGCAGGTCTACAACGCGCCCGAGCAGTACGGGTACCTCGCACGCTGCCTGCTTGAAGCGCTTGCGGACGAAGCCAAGCTCTGATAGGGGCGTAGCGTTTACGCCATCGAATGGCTGAGGCCGTAGAGAGGCCTGAGCTTGGTGCGCAGGTAGTCCATCAGCGGCTCGGGGCCAAGGGGTCTGCCGGTCATGCGCTCGCACAACTCGCCCGCGGTCCACCTCCGACCCTGGGTGTGGATGCCCTCGCGGAGCCAGCCGAGCAGCGGCGCGAACTCGCCGCGCGCGATCTGCTGGTCGATATCCGGGAACTTGCTGTGCGCCGTCTCCCACAGCTGGGCCGCGTACAGCGTGCCGAGCGTGTACGTCGGGAAGTACCCGATCAGCCCGAAGCTCCAGTGGACATCCTGCAGGCAGCCTCGCTTGTTGTCGGGCACGTTCACGCCGAGCAACTGCTCGAACCGCTCGTTCCACGCTGCGGGCAGGTCCGCTATGGATAGATCGCCGCGGAGCATCGCTCGCTCGAGCTCGAACCGCAGCATCACGTGCAGGTTGTACGTCGCTTCGTCCGCCTCGACGCGCACGAAGCTCCGTTCGATGCGGTTGGCTGCGCCGAACAACTGGTGCACGCTGAACTGCTTGATGGGCTCGCCGAGCGTCGAGTGCGCGATGGGCGCGGCCCAGTGCCAGAACTCGGGCGATCGGCCCACAAAGTTCTCCCACAGCCGGCTCTGGCTCTCATGAATGCCCAGCGAGACGCTATCGCCCAGCGGCTGGCCCTGCCGCTCGGCTTTGGGCAGCCCCTGCTCGTACAGGCCGTGGCCCATCTCGTGCAGCGTGCTGTACATCGCGTCCATGAAGTTGTCGTCGGCGTACCGCGTGGTCAGCCGCGTATCGCCCGGTGCAACCCCTTCGCAGAACGGGTGCGTGGTCACATCGAGCCGGCCTGTGCGCAGATCAAAGCCCATCGCTGCAAGCAGCTTCTGCCCGAAGGCGTGCTGGGCCGACGGATCGACCTTGGTCCTGTTGGGCGCATCGCTCGGCTGGGTCGGGCTGTCAAGCAACTCGGCGACGAGCGTGCTGAGCTGCTCAGCGAGCGGCTCGAACACCGCTTGCACATCGGCGCTGCGCGCATCGGGTTCGTACTCGTCGAGCAGCGCATCGTACAGCTCGCCTCCATCGGGCACGCCGTAGCACTCGGCCTTGCGCCGGCTCAGGCTCATCATCTGTTCGAGCCAGGGCCTAAACCCCTCAAAGTCGTCCGCTGTGCGCGCGGCTTTCCACGCCTCCTGCGCCTTGCTCCCGACACGTGCCAGTTCGCTTACAAGATCATCGGGCAGCTTGGTCAGCCTGTCGTAGTCGCGGCGCATCAGCTCGATGTTCCGCGCCTCACAGGCATCGTCCGGCATGGCTGCCTCGCACGCGCTGAGCAGGTCGCCAAGCTTCTTTGAGGTCCGCCGCTGATGGACGAGCGACGCCATCTCCGCAGCCTGTTCGGAGCGTGCCGAAGCTCCGCCCGCGGGCATGTACGTTTCCTGATCCCACCCGAGCAGGGCCTGCACCGACGCGAGCACGCTGGCCTTGCGGTGCAGTTCGCAGAGTTGTTCGTAGCTGTTCATGCGATCAGCTTAGCCACTTTGCAGCTCAGTCATTGAGCGCGTGCCGGAGCGCGATCAGGCTGTACGCGCTGATGAGCACCGGGTCAGACTCCATCCAGCGGTCATCAAGGCTCCGCATCGAGCCGTCATCGTTCTGGAGCGCTTCGAGCCGATCGATCAGATCTTCGGCCCACCGCTCTTCGCCCTCGGGGGTGCTGACCACCGGTTCGCCCCACGCGTCCATCGCCCGCCCGAAAACGAGAATGTAGTAGTAGAACCCTGCCATGCCCAGCCCCGGGTTCTCATCGAGCGTGTAGTGCGCCGCGATCCACCGGCGCGCCGACTCGACACGCACGTCGTCATCGGCGAGCTTGGCGTACGCGAAGCTCTTGAAGCCCGCGTAGGTCATCGAGCCGTACGCGCGAAGCCGGCTGATGGTCGTCCCGTCGTCGAGCGTTTCCTCGATCATGCCCGCCTTGGATTCGCCCTGGCCAGCGGTGTCGCCGTCGGTGCCTGTCGAGTAGATAAACCCGCCCTGGCTCGAGCCGTCGGCGTAGGCCATGTCATTGACGCGTCCGTCCATTTGCACGCGGGAGAGGAACACCAGCGCCCGCTGCACGGCCGGAGCGTCGTGCTCGTAGCCCGCATCATCAAGAGCTTGCAGAAAGAAGCTCACGTTGGAGGCATCGGGCCTGCTGTGCTGGCCGTAGCCCACACCGCCGTAGTACGGGTGCGAGCGATCGACGGGCTCAGCGCCCGGCCCGGGCGGGGTTTCGCCCGGCTCTTGCCACTGGAGACCGAGCAGAAACTCGGTGGCTTCCTTTACCGCCTTGCGCGCCTCGGGCGTGTCGATGTGGGCCAGCGCCGAGATCGCACAGCTTGTGTTGTAGCTCGGCAGGACTTTGTCGTAGATACCGCCGTCGGGCTGCTGCCAGCCGATCAGGTACCGCGCAGCACTGGCGATGGCCGGGTTGGACTGATCTGCATTCGGATCAAGCAGCAGCCCGTTGAGCACGAGCCCGGTGATGGCCGGGAAGCTCACGCCCTGCGGGTTGACCCGCCAGCCGCCCGATGGCTGGTCTTGCTGACTCAGCAGGTACGCCTCAAGCCGCTCCGCGACCGCTTCGCCTCGCGTCCGGTGGTCATCGCTCATCCGCTGGGCGTGTGCGGAAAGTGCGCACAAGCAAACAAGCGCCGTGGCCATCCATCCAAATCGTGTTCGCGTTGTGCTCATGCTCCGCTCTCCTTGTGCGCTCGCTCGGCAATCAGCACCGCTGAGCTTGCAACCACCGCCGCGGTCTCGATGCGCATCACGTGCGCGCCAAACGATGCGATCTGCGCGCCCGCAGCGCGGGCCCTCGCGAGTTCTTTGTCCGTCCAGCCGCCTTCGGGTCCGATGAGAAGTCGTACCGAGCCGGAGCCCGTGGGTTGATACAGCCCGCCGCTGGCATCGGCGACCACAAGCGACGCGCCCTCCGCGGGCTCGATCGCACGCTCAAACGCGACGACCGGCGCGATCTCCATGGTCCAGGCCCGCCCGCACTGCTTGGCGCTCTCGGCACAGATCCGTCGCACGCGGTCGAGCTTGCCGGGCCGCGGGTCGCTGACCGTGCGTTTGGTTTCGAGCGCCCGCAGCGTGGCAACGCCCACCTGGCTGACCATCGAGGCCATCGTCTCGAACCGCTCGCCCTTAGGCACCGCGACGCACAGCTCGACCTCCGGGCTGAGCCGAGCCACACGGTGAGCCCCAGTGATGCGCACCCCAATCGTCCATCCCCCGCCTTCTCGGGTCTTGGGCCGCTTGTCGACCTGTTCGATGACCCCCTGGCAGACCCAGCCCGAGCCGTCGAGCAACTCGACCGTGTCGCCGCCCCCGAGGCGTTTGACCCGGACCGCGTGGTGGGCCTCATCGCCCTCAAGCCACACGGTCGGTCCCGGTTGGCCCTCGGCCAGCTCAGCAGCCTCCTGCGGAGTAAGGGCTTGAGGCATGCTCATGCGATGGCTCGACATCTGCTCACCTCCGTCCCAACCGTTCAGCCCCCGACCGCAGGTGGGCCAGCCACCGATCGCCAAGGCAGATTATGCCCCCTCTGGCGGGCGGGCCTTGAGTCGGTTCTCGGGCGGGCCGATGATCGTCCGAGAGCCACCGCATCCATGAACCCAGCCTCCGTCCCGATCCGCAACCCCATGCCCGACAACGATGCCAACTTGGTCAGCGACACGGCCGATGAGGCCGAGGGGCTGTACGACCGCATCGATGAGCTGCTCGCCGAGATCGACGAGGCTTGCGAGATCACGTCCGACGGCTTCGATCCCGACGAGGTCGACGCCCAGTTGCCCTCTCTGTCGGACAAGGGCGAGTTGGCCGAGATCCCCGACCTCGAACTCGAGAATCCGGACCTCGATCTTGATGGCGATTTCGAAGGCGACTCGCCGGACGACCCGCTCAGCGAGATCGAGGCAGAAACACCTAGCGAATCGCCCGATGCCGAGCCGCTCGCTAAACCAGCCAACGAGCCAGCCGACGAGCTGGCCGAAGCCGCCGACACAGAACCTGAAGCAGCGACCGATGACGAGCCGTCGCAGGACGACGACCTGCTCGCCGCGATCAACGAGGAGCTTGCGCACCTCGACGATTCGCCAGAGCCCACCGAGGATGAGGCAACAGCGGAAGAACCGGTTGCCGAGGCGACTGAACCGCAACCAGAGCCATCGCCGATGGACCGGCCCGAGCCACCCGAAGAAGTGAACCCCGAAGATGTCTCGGTCGAGTTCGGCCTTGAAGACCTCGACGACATGGTCGCTGAGCTTGACGACCAGAAAGCGCCCGAGCGGAGCGTGCAGCCTAAAGGCGACCCCAAGGCCGAGCCGGAGGCAGCGCCCAAGCCGGTAGCCAAGTCCGAGTCCAAGCCATCCCCCGAGCCCGCTTCGGAACCTGAGCCTGAGCCAGCGCCCGTCGCAGCACCGGCGCCCAAGCCAGCCGCTGCGCCCGCCAAGCCCATCCCCAAACCCAAGCGTGACTTCGCGCCCGCGCTCGCGGTTGCCTATCGCGCCGGGGCGGTGACGCTATCGCCGATCGCCAAGGTGCTCGACACCCAGCCACGCATGCTCCGCGACTCCATCGGCTGGGTCGGCGCGATCACCGTGTTCTACGCGGTGTGCCTGTGGACGTACGCTCTGCTTTTCCGCGGCACATCCGTCCCCGAGCAATCGCCCCAAGGCGTGACCATCATCGGTGAGACCGCAGCGGGCAATGCAGCGACGGGCAACTGAACGAGCATCTCAGAACTCCGCCTGCCTCGGCGCGCGGGGGAACGGGATCACGTCGCGGATGTTCTGCATGCCGGTGGCGAACTGGATGAGCCGTTCGAACCCGAGCCCGTAGCCCGCGTGGGGCACGGTGCCATAGCGCCGCAGGTCGCGGTACCACCAGTAATTCTCGATGGGCAGCTCCATCTCGGCGAGGCGCGCATCGAGCACGTCCAGCCGTTCTTCGCGCTGGCTGCCGCCGATGATCTCGCCGATGCCAGGCACGAGCACGTCCATCGCGGCGACGGTTCGGCCCGGCGCACCATCGGTGCCCTCGTCGTTCATGCGCATGTAAAAGGCCTTGATCTGGGCCGGGTAGTTAATGAGCACGACGGGCTGCTTGAAGTGCTCCTCGGTCAGGTACCGCTCGTGCTCGCTCTGCAGATCGAGCCCCCACTTGACGGGGTACTCGAACTTCTTCTTGGCGCTTTCCAGCAGCTTGATCGCGTCGGTGTAAGGCAGCATCTTGAAGGGCGTATCGATGACGTGCCGAAGCCGATCGATCAGCCCCGGCTCGATGCGTTCATCAAAGAACGCCATGTCGTCGGCGCGGCGCGTGAGCAGCTCATCGAGCAGGGTCTTCAGCATGGACTCGGCAAGAACCGCAACATCGGCCAGATCGCCGAACGCGATCTCGGGCTCGATCATCCAGAACTCGGAGAGGTGCCGCGTGGTGTTGGAGTTCTCCGCGCGGAACGTCGGGCCGAACGTGTAGACCCGGCTCAGGGCGCTGCAATACGTCTCGACGTTGAGCTGGCCAGAGACGGTCAGGTGCGCCTCGCGACCGAAGAAGTCCTCGTTGAAATCGATCTGGCCGTCTTCGGTCTTGGCTGGGTTGAGCGCATCGAGGGTGCTCACACGGAACATCTCGCCCGCGCCCTCGCAGTCGCTGGCGGTGATGATCGGCGTGTGGACATAGTAGAACTCGCGGTCGTCGAAGAACCGGTGGATGCCCGTCGCCAGCGTGTGGCGTACGCGTGCCACCGCGCCGAAGGTGTTAGTGCGCGCGCGCAGATGCGCGATCTCGCGCAGGTACTCAAAGCTGTGCTGCTTGGCACTGGCGGGGTAGGTGTCCGGGTCTTCGACCCAGCCGACAACCTTTATGGCGGATGCCTTGAGCTCGACGCTCTGGCCCTTGCCGCGCGACTCGACCAGCTCGCCGACGGCTTCGATCGAGCAGCCCGTCGTGAGCCTGAGCACCTCGGCCTCGTAGTTGGGCAGGTCGCTCGGCGCGACGATCTGGATGGGGTCGAAGCACGTGCCGTCGTGGAGCTGGATGAAGCTCAGCCCGGCCTTGGAGTCTCGGCGTGTGCGCACCCAGCCCTTCAGCGTGACCTGCGTGCCGGGTGCTGCCTTGAGCGCGTCTTTGACCATGAGCCACTGCATCGCGATTCGCCGTCCTTTCGGGCGAACGCTGCATCAGCCGGTGCGGTCGCCAAGGCCGGAGAATAGGGCGATTGGAGGGCGTGCGAGCCGCTGGCTCATATCGCCTTGATCTTGCCGCTGGTCTTGTCGCCCTCGGCCATGCCCCACTGGCTCAGGGCCGTGCCCACGAGCGTCAGCCAGAGCAGGGCCGCGACGTAACGCATCGCGCCGCTCGGATCGGGGAACATGACCAGACCCGCAACAACGACGCTGGCCAGCGTGACGAACATCGCCACCGACCACGATGCGGTGCAGATCAAGAGCGCCAGGCCCATGACCAGACACGCGCTGAGCACCGCAAACGCGAGAGGCACGTTGGCCGCAACCGCGGGCGGCAGGCTGTCGAGGGGGATGTCCCACGTCGTTGCAGCCAGTTCGCACGTGCTTGCCCACGCCGGGAACCACATGCCCGCGGTGGTGCCGAGCAGCCCGACAGCGATCGCGGGCGGGAAGAACAGGCGGCGGCCGAGCGACTGCGAACCGAAGTAGATCGCGCCGAAACTGAGCCCGAAGAGCATCGCCATCGGCCCGCTGTCGCCCATGCTCAGCTTCATAGCGCCGATGCCCAAGAACGCGATGGCAGCGCCCCACGAGAGCCACACCGCGACGCGCCGCCCCGCGGGTCCATCGACGCGCTGCACGAAGTTCGGACGGGGCTCGACCTTCTTGGCCGCTGCGGCCTGCTGCTGGGCCAGCTCGCGGCGGTGACGGGTGCTCGTTGTCTGAAGCTGCGTGCGCAGCCGGCCCGCGAGGGATTCCTGCTCTTCGAGCTTGGCGGCGAGTTCTTTCTCTCGCTGCTCGCCCTGCTTCAGTATCTCAGCGAGCTTGCTCTCGAGCTCGCGCTGGGTCTTCTGAGCCGTCGCCTCGATTTCCTTGATCTTTGGCTCCAGCGCGCGGCGCTCGGCCTCGTACTGCTGAAGCAACTGACGGTTGTGCGCCTGGTCTTCGCCCGAGATCGCCTCGGCGGCCTGACGCGACAGATCGGCCTCGCGTTGTTCGAGCTCCGAAGCCCGGCGGACCAGGTTCCGGCGGGACTCATCCACCTCTGCCTTGAGCTGTTCGAGCTGCTTGCGCTCCTCGCGCAGTGCGTTCTGCTTCTGCGATGCGTCACGCTCACGATTGGCCACGTCGGCGGTCCGCTGCTGAATATCGTGCTCAAGCTTGGCCAGCGCCGTCCGCCGGCGCTCGGCCTCGGCGCTGTTGCGCTCGATCGCTTCGCCCTGACTTGCCATCTCGTGGCGCAGGGCCACGAGTTCTTCTTGTCGCTTGGCGAGTTCGTCGCGGGCGGTCCCGATCTGGTCCCGCTCGGATGCGAGGTCCGTCTCGGCGGCGACCTGCCGCTCGTAGGTGGCACGCACCGACCGCAGGCGATTGACCAGCGTGTCGACGACCTCGGTCACATCGGGACCCTCGGTCGCGCTCAGAAGCTCGGGATTGGTGGACGGCAGTTCGTTGGGCAAAGTCATGGCAACACCTCTCATCCATTTTCGTCATACGCGACGCCCCAATGCCCGCACCCGCCGCACCGACGGCAATCACCGATGCCGCAGGCACCGGTCGTGCCCGTCGTGCAGCCGGTGTACGTCCCAGAACCCCTCGGCCTCGCTCCAAAGCTCGGGCTACCACGGGCGTTGCGACTGGACCTGAAGCCATCGGTCCGAGTCCTGATAACCGAGTGGCCGGATCGGGCTGCGCGGGCAAGTGGGCCCCGGCGAGCCCCAAACAAGACCGGCCAGCACCGCTTCCCGACTACCATCGCTTCGCCGTGCGCCCCACCGAGCCATCCATCCCGCCGTCGCCTTTGGGGCTTAGCCACGCGCAATACCTGAGCGCCTGCAGCGACCTGGGCATCCACGCCAAGCGAGCCAGCGAGATGTACCACAAGGCGTTCCGCGACGGCTTGCTCCCCGAGCCCCACGCCCCTCAGCCGATCGCGCAGACGCTCACCGAAGAGACGCCAGAGGGCCTGACCACCAAGTTCCTGACGACGGTGCCAGGTACGACCAAGGGCCCGCTGGCAGGCGATCCCAACGCGAGCACGCTTGAGGTTGAATCGGTCGTGATCCCCATGCTGACGCGCTCCGGCAGGCGCACCTTCACGCTCTGCGTGAGCAGCCAGGTCGGCTGTGCGATGGGCTGCGGCTTCTGCGAGACCGCGCAGATGGGGCTCATCCGCTCGCTCACCGTCAGCGAGATCGTCGGCCAGTGGTTCAACGCCCGGCACACGCTCGGAAACAACATCGCCAACATCGTGTTCATGGGCATGGGTGAGCCGATGGACAACCTTGATGCGGTGCTGCAGGCCGTCGACATTCTGACCGACCATCACGGCGCATCGATCCCGATGAGCAAGGTCACCATCTCGACCGTGGGCCGAATCGACGGCATCCGCGTGTTCGGCGAGCGCATCGCCGAACCGGGCTGGAAGCGCCTAGGCCTGGCCATCAGCGTCAACGCGCCCAACGACGAGATCCGCGACGAGCTCATGCCCATCAATCGGGGCATGCCGATGGCCGAGCTGCAACAGGCCCTGCTCGACCTGCCGATGGTCCGCACCCGCAAGATCTGCTTCGAGTACGTGCTGATACCCGGAGTGAACGATCAGCAGGACCACGCCCGCCAGCTCGCAGCGTTCCTCAGGCCTTGGGCCAGCACGCCCGATCGGCCCGTGCCCAACGGGCTGGTCAACCTCATCCCCTACAACCCGAGGCGAAACTCGCCTTGGCCAGCGCCCGAGGAGAGCGCGGTCGAGGCGTTTATGAGCTGGCTCATCGAAGAAGGCTTGTTCGTCAAACGCCGGCGCACCAAGGGCCGATCGGCGATGGCGGCGTGCGGCCAGCTCGGCGCCGCCCACATCCGCAAGCGCCGATTCGTCGAGCTCTCAACCCCCACCGGCGATGCCTGAACCAACCACGTCACCCGCCGAAGCGCCATTCCATGCGCCGCACCCTGCGAGTGGCACGCTCGGCGGTAAATGGCTCGTGTGGGCCGCAGCGTTCTTCTATCTGTTGCTCGTGCTCGCGTCGCACCTGTGGATCGCGACAAGGCCCGAGCCCTCGCCGCCCGTGCAAGACGACCGGCTCGTGCTGCCCGTCATGACCGATGGCGGCCCGCTCGGCGGGGTGGCTGCCCGCGTGAGCATCAAGCAATGGGGCGATCCAAACGAGCGGCCATCGGTCGTTCTGCTACACGGCTCTCCCGGTTCGTGGAGCGGGTTCGCCGAGCTCGGCCCGCGCCTCCAGCAAGCCGGCTACCACGTCGTGGCGCCGGACCTGCCGGGGTTCGGCCAGAGCGACAAGGACCTGCCCGATCTGAGCGCACGCTCCCACGCGTTCACCGTGCTGGCCATGCTCGATGCCCTCGGCACCGAACGTTCGCACCTCGTAGGCTGGTCCAACGGCGGAGCGGTCGCGCTGCACGCAGCGGAGATCGCGCCCGAACGGGCTGCGAGCCTCACGCTGATGGCTTCGATCGGTGTCCGACAAGCCGAGGGCTCGGGCAGCCACTTCTTCGAGCACGCCAAATACAAGCTCGGGCTCAGCGCGCACGCAGCGCTTCGATGGTTCACCCCGCACTTCGGCGCGTTGAATCGTGATGACATCGCGTGGCTGCGCAACTTCGATGACTCCGACCTGCGCCCGATCGAAGCGATGATGCGCACAACGCGCACGCCGACGCTCATTCTCCACGGCAGGCATGACTTTCTCACGCCCGCGTGGGGCGCCGAGCTACACCACCGGCTGATGCCCGAGAGCCGACTGGTGATGCTCGATGCGAGCCACTTCATCCCGTTCATGCAGGCCGAAGAGGCCGCTGCGTACCTGATCCCTCATTTAGATCGGCATGATGCGCCGGGCGCGATGGCGCGAACGGATGTGGTTGACCTCGCGGCGGTTGGTCAGCCGAACGCAGTCGAACTGTTGGTGCGATCGCTGCCGTGGTGGGCGCTTGTGGTGCTGATCGCGCTGCTGACGGCGCGTAGGCCCGAGCTCGCCGCAGCGGTGGTCGCGGTGCTCGCTCTCTGGTTGTGGTTGGACGTGGGCGTCGGGTTGCTGGGGCTCTTCATTGGGATGCTCGAATTCCACGGCAGGGGAACGAAGCTCCTACCCGGCGAGGCGGCGCTTTGGATCCGTCGTGCGCATGCGGCCCCTGCTCGCTCGGCGGCTCTGCTTCGGTTCATGCCGTGGGAACGGCGGGCGGGGCTGAGCGCCGGTCGCATCGCGGCGGCGCCGAGCCTTGGATGGGCGGCGGGATCACTCATCGGGACCGGGCTCTGGATCGCGCTGACCCAAATCGCAGCGGTGGTCACCGTCGTGGCCATCGAACCGGGGCTCGGCTGGCTGCCCGGCATGGCGCAGCCGATTGCGGTGCTGATGATCGCGTGCGTCGCTGTGCGCGCAGCGGTGCAACTCGTCACGCGCGTCGGCCGGCAGCGGTTCGCAGCCCGCCTCGCCCGTCTGTGGACACACGAGTTCTGGCCCTCGTGGGCGTACTACTTGCTGATATCGCCAAAGCTCATTTCACTCGCAGCGAGGCATGGCCCGATGACGTGGACGTGCGCCAATCCGGGCATGCCGATGGGCGGCGGGATAGTCGGCGAGTCGAAGGCGTTCATCCAGAACACGCTTGAACGCGCGGGCGGCTCAGCACTCACCGCGAAGCTTGTCAAACCCGGGCCTAGCCCACGCGAGCGTGCGCGCACAATTGCTTCACTCGTCGGGACGGATCCGGCGCTGGGCGGTTGGCCGGTGATTCTGAAGCCCAACTCGGGCATGCGCGGCTTCGGGGTGCGGCGGGCGCGATCGGTCGAGGACGCCGAGCGGTACTGCCGATCGATGCCCCGCGCGATCGTGGTGCAGCGGTACCACCCCGGACCGCGCGAGTTCGGTGTGCTGTGGCACCGCGAGCCAGATGGCACGGGCGCGCTGTTCGGGATCACAACCAAGACGCTGCCCGTGCTCATCGCCGATGGCGAGCGCACGCGCGAGCAGCTTGTGCTGACAGACCACCGGCTGAGGCTCCAAGCGGGCGTGCTGCTGGCGAGGCTCGCCGCCGACCGCGACACGATCGACTCCGCTGGCGCGCGCATCGAGCTTGGCATCGCGGGCAACCATGCGCAGGGCTGCCGATTCGACGACGGCTCGGCTCTCGTGACACTCGAACTGTGCGCGGCGCTGACCGAGCTTGCCGAGACGTTCGAGCACGGCCGCATGGACTTTGGCCGATTCGACCTGCGGTGCGAGACCGAGGACCAGCTCAGGCGGGGCGAGGACTTGGCGGTAATCGAACTCAACGGCACAACCAGCGAGGCGACGCACCTCTATGCGCCCGGCAGGCCGCTCGCTTGGCGGCTGGGCATTCTGCGGAGGCAATGGGACCTGCTGTTTGCGATCGGCGCACGCAGACGAGCCGAAAGCCATCGCCCTGTGCGGCTGGTCGAGTTGCTTGGCGGTCTGGTCGAGCACTACCGGGGCCTGCCGGGGGAGCACACGATCCGGTAGAGAGCCCAGCCGAGCGGGCCTGGTCGAGAATGCGAGGGTCCGGACGCGATGGGCGTGACCCGGGCGCGCAGGGCTCTATACTGGTGACCCGAGCCCGGAGCAGCCGCCGAGGGCCACGGGCCTATAGCTCAGTTGGCTAGAGCGCACCCCTGATAAGGGTGAGGTCACAGGTTCGAGTCCTGTTAGGCCCATTTTAATGTTCGCCGCGCCGTCTCTTGCTGAGGCTCCGCGCGAAATCCGGCCTCGGCCGAGCCCATAAGTGAGACCGGGCCGAGGGGCCTGATCGACGCACGCCGCGAGGGAGCGGGCGGCGTGGCGCTTGCACCAGATGGAAGGCCGATGAGCAGTCGCAAAGAAAAGACATTCGGCAGCGACTTTCGACGGTTCTTTGGCCGGGGCCTTGCGATCCTGCTGCCCTCGGTGTTGACGCTGTGGATTATCTATCAGCTCTTCTTGTTCGTGCTGAACAACGTGGGCGCGCCGATCAACACGGGCATCCGCGTGGTGGTGATCGAGGCAGCGCCGCGGATCTGGTCAAACGATCAGTTGCCGGCCATGTTCCGGGTGACCGAGGCGGACATGGTTCGGGAGCGTGCGCAGCTCAGCGGCCCTAGCGCCACGCGGGTAACCGACCAAGTGCTTGAAGAGCGCATCCGCCGGCGGCAGTTCAAAGACTGGTGGGACCGCACGCCGGGAATGAATCTGATCGGCCTCGCCGTGGCGGTGGTGACGATCTACTTCGCGGGCCTGCTGCTGGGCGGGTACCTGGGCAAGCGGCTCTACCACCGGATCGAGCAGCTCATCGCGCAGATACCGGGGTTCAAGCAGCTGTACCCGCACGTCAAGAAGGTCGTGGAGATGATCTTCGGCGAGAGCTCATCGAAGGCGTTTACACAGGTCGTGCTGGTCGAGTACCCGCGCAAGGGCATCTGGACGATCGGGCTGCTCACGAGCGACGGGTTCAAAGAACTCAGAGAGCACGCCCAGAGCGACGTGGTCAGCGTGTTTATCCCGACCTCGCCGACCCCGATGACGGGGTTCGTGGTCAACTTCCGCCGCGAGGATGCCAAGCCCATGACGATGAGCGTCGAGGAGGCGCTGCGGTACGTGATCTCGGCGGGGGTGCTCTCGCCTGACGACCCGATCCCGTTGAAGGGGGTCACCGCTGCAAACGTCGGCGTAGCCCTAGAGGAACGCACGGACGCGTGAGGAGTGCCCGGGTGGCGGGGTATACTCGCTCTTGGCTTGGGCTTTGGAAGCCCGGGATTCTGCGGCCGCGTCTCAGGGATGAAACGCGCTCTTAGCGAAGGGACTCAGCATGCGGATCGACGTGGTAGGGCGTCACTTGGAAGTCACCGAAGCGATCCGGGAGCATGCACACGCGAAACTGGAGAAACTTACCCAGTTCTTTGATGCGACCCAGCAGATCACCATGACCCTTGCCAAAGGCGGCAGCCACGGGCACGATACATTCGAGGTCGAAGTGATGGTCGAAGTCGAGCGGCACGAGACGATCGTGGCCAAGGTGCTGGGCGAAGACCTGTACAAGCTCATCGAACAGGCCTGCCAGAAAGCGGCCCGCCAACTCAAAGACCTCAAGGAGAAGCTCAAACCCGGGCACCACCACTGACCAAGGCGAATCAAAGCCCGAACGAGCGAAGAGACCCAACCATGAACCTCACCGACCTTGTGGCAGAAAACGCGATTGTCGCACCCGCGACATCGACCGACCGCGACGGCATGATCGGCGAACTCGTCGACGCGCTCATTGACTCGGGAGCAATCGGCAGCGAGCACCGCGATGCGTTGATCGAAGCCGTGCTCCAGCGGGAACGCAAGGGCTCGACGGGCTTTGGCAAGGGCGTTGCCGTGCCGCACGTGAAGTTCGCGGGCGTCGAGAAAATGGCTGCGGCCATCGGGCTGAGCCCAACGGGTGTCGACTTCAAGGCGCTCGACCAGCAGCCGGTCTACTCGATCTTTCTGCTCTTGAGCCCTGCTGAGAGGCCCGAGGAGCACCTACAGGCGATGGAAGTGATCTTCCGCAACCTGAGCAAGGACACCTTCAGACGGTTCCTTCGGCAGACTTCTGATGCCGCCGGGGTTCGCTCGCTTCTTGCAGAAGCCGACGGCCAGCAGCTGCCCGGCTGATCGTTCACATCCGTTCGATCCGTTTGTTCAGTTCGCTCGCACGCAACACTCGCCCCGCAGGAGCCCCGCAGGTGGCCACGGTTCGCACGACCGTCAAGATCGTCAACAGGCTCGGGCTGCACGCCCGGCCCGCGATGTCGTTCGTCGAGACGGCCAGCGGCTTCAAGTGCAAGATCAAGGTGTGCAAGGCGGGCGAGTGCGTGGACGGCAAGTCGATCATGCAGATGATGATGCTCGCCGCGACCAAGGGCACACCGCTCGATATCGAAGCCGATGGGGGCGATGCGCAGGCCGCCTGCGATGCGCTCAAGCGGCTCATCGAGTCCGGCTTCGACGAGGACTGATCTGGCCCAACCGGTCACACAGCAACGACTCGCTCATCGACACGCTCGATCTTCGCTCCGAGCGGCGCGAGCCGTTCTTCGAGCCGCTCGTATCCACGGTCGAGGTGGTACACGCGGTTCACCACCGTGGTGCCCTCGGCGGCGAGCCCGGCCATCACCAGGCCCGCTGAGGCGCGGAGGTCGCTGGCCATCACCGGAGCGCCGCGGAGCTTGTCCACTCCCGAGACCACAACCGTGCCACCCTGTCGATAAAGCTGTGCACCCATTCGGGTCAGCTCGGCGACGTGCAGGAAACGCTCGGGAAAGATGCGTTCGGTGACGACTGAGTTGCCGTCGGCCAGTGCGAGCATCGCCATGGTCTGGGCCTGAAGGTCGGTGGGAAAGCCGGGGTGGGGCTGGGTCGTGACGACGGCGGGCCTGGGTCTGTCCTGTTGGTCGATGACGCAGTGGGCGCGCATGGGGTCGCCCGCATCGAGGCGCTGCACGGCCACGCCCGCCTCGCCCAGAACCGCACTGAACGCGAGCAGCGCATCGAGCGGACAGTTGGTGAGTTCGAGCCGCCCCTTGGTGATCGCGGCCATCGCCATGAACGTGCCCGCTTCGATGCGGTCGGGAATGACGCGGTGCTCGCAGCCCGCGAGGCTCTCGACGCCCTCGATGGTGACGCGGGGCGAGCCCGCGCCGCGGATTCGCGCGCCCATCGCGGTGAGCATCGCGGCCAGATCAACGATCTCCGGCTCGC
This sequence comes from Phycisphaerales bacterium, assembly GCA_029260395.1. Lineage (GTDB taxonomy): Bacteria > Planctomycetota > Phycisphaerae > Phycisphaerales > UBA1924 > OFTM382. The sequence continues at coordinate 574,809 of JAJDDJ010000001.1, forward strand.
ACGCGGCGCATTCGATGACGGTGGTTCCCTCGGCGAGCGCCGCTGCGGACATAACGTTGGCGGTGCCCAGCACGGTCGAGCCGTTTGGCCCGCCGAGAAAGACGGTGGCGCCCCGGAGCCGCGGCCGGCCGTTCGCACCGGTGGGCGCGTGGGCGATGACATCGCCGTCATCGAGCTCGATGCGAGCGCCCAAGGCTTCAAGCCCGCGGAGGTGCAGGTCGATTGGCCTGTCGCCGATCGAGCAGCCGCCGGGGAGCGAGACGCGGGCCTTGCCCCGGCGCGCGAGCACCGGGCCGAGCACGCAGATGCCGGCGCGCATGGTGCGCACAATGTCGTACCGCGCGTGGGTGGAGCCGCTGGGATCGGCCTGAAGGACGACCGTTCCCGGATCGTCGGCATCGCGCTCGGCCACACCGAGCGGGCGCTGGTTGAGCCGGTCAACCCCCAGTTCACCCAGCAGCACGAGCATGTTGCGGAGGTCGGAGAGATCCGGGCAGTCGTGCAAGGTGACCGGCTGATCGGTAAGGATGGAGGCTGCGAGCAGCGGCAGGGCCGCGTTCTTGGAGCCGTTGATCCGAAGGTGACCTTCGAGCGGCTCGCCGCCCTGAATGACAAAGCAATCCATGCGTCCCCTCCTTGGGATGGGCGTTGTGGTTCCATGCTACCGCGTTAGCGGGCGGCGTGGCTGGGCGGCCACGCGTCCGAATAAGCCTTCCACTCAGCCCAGAGCCACCGGGCATCGGCTGGGCACAGCGGCGAAGACTGGCAATCCAGGGCGGCGGTTTGGAGTGTCTGCCCGGGTTCGCACTTTCAAGCCGGGAGGACTGTTCCATGATCGCTTCACGTGTTACTCGACAATCGCTGAACTGCCTGATGATCGCCCTAGTGGGCATGAGCTCGGGCATCGCCACGGCCCAGGTTGGGGCGGAGGATCTGCCGGAATCGCTCGTGCTGGACGGCGTCGTCCGAGACTTCCGGGCCCGCAATAACGATGGTGGGCATATCGACTTTGAGTGGCGGCCTCAGCGTGCCAGCGGCAGCGGGTCGTACGGTCTCTACACCGACATGGTGCAGGACGAACTCGACGCCCAGGGCCGGCCAGTGTTCAAAACGCGGGGCCGAAGGGTGACCGGCAAGTGGAAGGACGATTCGGGCCAGCCGATTCTTTCGCCGCGGGACTACATCGACTCGATGTCCGGTGACCAGTCGGGATCTAAGGAAGGCGAAGGCCTGTGCGTCCATTCCGCCGAGAGCTTCAGCCAGTGGTTCCGTGATGTGCCCGGCGTGAACGTATCGACGGCGCAGCCGATCACGCTCCGTCAGGAATCGGGCACCAACAAGTACGTGTTCGATGACCGCACCGACCCGTTCTTCTCTGATCGCGGCGGGTTCTTCCCGATCAACGGCGAGCTGTACGGCAACTACAACAACACCAACAAGAACTTCCACTTCACGTTCAGCCTGGAGACGGAGTTCATCTACGAGGCCGACTCGGGCCAACAGTTCACGTTCATCGGTGACGACGACGTGTGGGTCTTCATCGATGGCAAGCTGGTGATTGACCTGGGCGGCGTACACGGCGCCGAGAGCCAGCGGATCGACCTCGACCGCTTGAACTGGCTGCACGACGGCGAGACCTACTCGCTGCACTTCTTCTTCGCCGAGCGACACACAACGCAGTCCAACTTCCGCGTCGAGACCACGCTCAAGCTCCGCTCGGTTGATGTCCCGACCTCGGCCGCGGTCTTCGACTAATCCCGGCTAGACACCCTCGCGGCCCGCGCACCGACCCTTGGTGCGCACAACCGCGACACGCGAGCCCCCACCCACGCGCGCCCGGCAGACTCTTGAGTCGCCGGGTGTGTTTTATTTGGCCCATGAGCCGTAGCGGCTCAGGGCCACCCACGCACGCCGGTGCGTTGCCGATATCCGCTGGATTGGTACGTCGAGTAGTGCGATTCGCTGTACGACCGTGAGCGCGACTCGTAGTAATCCGAGGAGCCGCCAGACCCGTAATAGATGAACCCGTTGGAGTGCGGGTTGGACACACGGAAGTACCGGTCGCGGTACAGCGAGGGCCGGGCCGGGCGCGGCCACTGGTCGGTAGCGCTAGCGAGGCGGTTCTCGTAGGGCTGAAGGTCGGCATCACGCCGCGAGGTGATCGGGTTTGCGTCCTGGTTTACGTCTTGGTCCGCCAGACGGGCGAGCTCGGGCGTGTCCATGACCGATGCCCACGAGGCCCCCGCGCCGACGATCGGCCTGGGAGCTGCCCGCTGAGATGTTCCGCAGCCCGAGGCGCTCAGCAGAGCCATAGCTCCCATGCCGGTAAGCGCGGCGGCTGCGATCAGGTTCTTGGAGCTTGTGCGCATGATCTCCGATCATGTTCAACCCGCGTGCCGATCGGCAGGTCCGAGAGTGAGTGGGCCTAGCGCGCTTGGCGGGGCCTACGTGTACTGATGGGGACTCCGCCCGTTGTGAATCTACAACGCTGTGGCGTGCGTGCCACCGAAGTCGAAACACGGTCGCGCACGAAACAGGCCGCCCCTGGGAGGCGGCCTTGGCCGATGACTTCTCGTGCGTCGTGGGAAAGCGGACAGGGCGGGATTCGAACCCGCGGTACGCTTTAACACGTACGCCGCTTTAGCAAAGCGGTGCCTTCAGCCGCTCGGCCACCTGTCCATGGTCTGGCCGAGAGGATAGCCCCGACACCGCCGAGCGTACACCGCGAACCCGCGCAGCACGCAGCGGGCCCCAAAGCAGGGTCAGCGGCGTGCTTGGCTGCTTGATCGGAAGATTGGCTGGGATGCAGGATCGGCAGGGCTCAGGCGTCGGGAGCGTCGCCTTTGTCCACGAGCGTGCGGAGGTAGGTGTTCTCCCGGCGGGTGGCCTCTAGGTCAAACACGAGGTACTTGACGCTCAGGCGGAGGTGATCAAGCGAGTTCTGCAGTTCGCTGAGGTTCTTGTGCATCAGCTCATGGCGGGCGCGGGTCTGGGAGGCGAGGCGTTCGAGCTCGACCCGCTGATCGGGGGGGAGGTTCTCGATCTTCTCGAGGAGTGTGTCGAGCTTGGCGGTGAATTCTTGCTCGTGCATTGTGGTCTCTCCCTGGGCTGACCCGCGGCCTGATTTGGTGCTGTCGCGGCGGAGCTGCCGCTGAGAGATCCCTTTCAACACACGGGCCAGAGCCCATGGCCAGCTTCAATGAGCCGGTCTGAGCGGCCCAGGTCCGAGAGAAGCGACGGCTGCGGCGAGCGCACCCGGCTTCCGGGCGTGCGCGCGGGTGCTTCCGCTCGAGAGGCCTGCGCGGGATGTGGTGCTTTGGCAACGCTCAGCGTTGCGAACGGGCCGCCATCTGCTTGGCGGGCTCGGGGGCCTTGGCCAGCACCTCGGCCAGAGCCGAGGGATCGTCCTTGCGGAGTGAGCGGATCAGGTCAAAGAAGTGGTCGTCCCGCTGGCGGCGGAAGCGAGCGAAGGCCTCTTCGAGCTCGTGGCGGTTGAACTGCGTGAGCGGATCGGTCAGACCGGTCTGCGCGGCAGCCCAGTCGAAGAGCGACGCGGGCGCTTCCGAGAAGCGGTAGAGCAGGCAGGTCTCGGTGAGCCTGCTGGCCAACGAGCGGAACGGATCGGTTGCGGGCTCGGGCAGGGTTCGGAGTCGTTCTTGGTACGAGGGCTCGTCGGCCTCGAAGGCGGGCATTGCGGTTGGCTGGCGCTGGGGTTCCGCCCGGCCCGCAGCGGCCTCTGCAAGGTTGGCCACCGCTGTGGAGAGGGTCTTGAGCCCGCCCCGCTCAAAGCGGATGCTGAGCCGCTGACAAGCCTTGCCCTCGATGGTGGCGGCCTGCGCCGAGATCACCTCGCCCGCCCCCCACTCGGGCCGGGAGGGGTGCATGACCCGGTCGCCCCGGCTCCAACGCTTGCTGACCATCTGTGAATCCTCCGAACCGTCTGGCCCTTGGCAAGGGCCATGGCCGCTGCCCTGACAGGGCTTGTATCCAATGAAGCAGATACCACGATCGAGCGGCTCTGTTCGGGCTTGCCACCCCGGGGCCTTCGACCTGTTGGCTGCGAGCACCTCGGTGCGTCCCCCGCGTGGCTGCCCGTCAACTGCTGGGCCAGCCGCTCCGGCCTAGTATAGACCCGCTTGGCCCGGGTGCACCCACCGGGCCTTGGAGGGCATTGGACCACATGATCGAGCATCTGAAAAGCGATGAAATTGTCAAGAAAGTGGGCGGCCGCTTCCAGCTCTGTGCGCTCATTCAGCGCCGGCTGGTCGAACTGATGGAGGGCGCACGCCCGCTCATCGAGCGGAACGGCCGATCCGACTTGGAACTCGCGATCGAAGAGATCGTGCAGGACAAGATCGCCATTGGAAGCGTACACGACTCGGCCTCCAGCCCCAAGCTCGCGGGCTCGGGCGCGGGCGGCGCGCTGCTCTGACGCGAGCGATTTGTCTGAACAGGAAACCAACGCACCGGCTGATTCCTGGCCCTCGTTCAAAGACGGGCCGAGGGTACTCGTCGGCGTGACCGGCGGGATCGCGGCGTACAAGACCGCGACGCTGGTCAGCCGGCTCGTGCAACGCGGCGCTGACGTGACCGTCGCGATGACAACCGGCGCTACCAAGTTCATCACGCCGCTTACGTTGCAGGCGCTCTCCGGCCGCGCGGTGTACACCAGCGCGTGGGAGCACATCGAATCACAGGACCCACAGCACATCTCGCTGGCGAGGGATCTTTCGGCCGCGGTGGTCGCGCCGTGCACGATGGACGCGATGGCTCGGCTGGCGACAGGCCGAACGGACGACATCGTGAGCCTCATCCTGAGCGCCGTGGACCGTGCGAAGGTGCCGGTCTTGCTTGCACCCGCGATGAACGCCGCAATGTGGGGCCAGCCCTCAACCCAGCGCAACGCTGCACAGCTTGAGGCCGACGGGTTCAAGCTTGTCGGACCAGCGGACGGTTGGCAGGCGTGCCGAACGCTCGGAAGCGGACGAATGACCGAGCCCGAAGATATCGCGCGTGCCTTGAGAACCGCGATCGATGGGCGCACGGCGTAGCGGCTCTCATGCCGAACGGCGCCGCACATCCCAGTCGAACTCGTCCAATGAAAAACCGTGGGCTTGTGCCCACGGCTTGAGTGCAAACGATCTTGATCGGCGGTGGCTTACGGGCAGGGACCGATCAGGCCCAGCAGCGCGAGGAAGTCGCCGAAGCTCACCATACCGTCGCTACCGAGAGAGCCGAAGTCGTCGGCGATATCTCCGGTGCACCCGGGCGTGCCACCGGGACAGGGACCGATCAGGCCCAGCAGCGCAAGGAAGTCGCCGAAGCTGACGATGCCGTCGCTGCCGAGCGTGCCGAAGTCGTCGGCGATGTCACCGGTGCAGGTGGCTTCGCAGGCGTCGGCTGTGCCGTTCATGTCGGCATCGTCGCAGGTGGTACCCGGCCCCGCCCACGAGGCCCCAGCGACCATCGCCTGCGCCTCGGTTAGCACAAGGCACGCCCCGTTGGGGAAGCAGGCAGCACCGGTGGGCTCGGGGCAGTTCGCGGTGGCGCATTCGGTGCCATCACCCTGGAATGTCCCGCCGAGCATGACGGCTTCTTCGGGCGTGACACCGTCGACACAGGAACCGTCGGGCAGGCAGGCCGCACCGATCGGGAAGCAGATGGTCGAGGCGCACTCCGTGCCCGGGCCCTGGGGCTCGCCGCCCGCGAGCAGGCATTGCCCGGGCTCGAGGTCGAGGCAGCCATTGGTTGCCTCAAAGCAGCAGGCTTCGGTCGCTGCGGGGCAGTTGACCTGCGAGCACAGCGTGCCGTCGCCCTGGTAGGTGCCTTCAAGCGTGCCGCAGGATGTCGCGTCGGTTTCGAGGCACGTGCCATCGGTCAAACAGCAGGCCCCGGTCGGGCCGTTGCAGTTGACGCTCTCCCAAGTGACGCGGATGTTCCAGTCGCCGCTAGGGCGGCAGAATGACGGGAGAGCGGCGAAGGTGGTCCATCCGCCGTTGGCAGGACACCCAAACGGCCCGCAGTTGAGGCCGAAAAGCCAGTTCCGCGAGGCTTGGCCGAGTCCGTCGTTATCGGTGGTCGGGAAGGCATTGAGTGAACTGGGCGGCGCTGTGAAGCAGGGGTTGGCGGTCTGCGAGTGGTGCTTGTCAATCCGGTATCCAACGGTGAACGTCGCGCTGGAATCCGTGTTGAACAGGAAGATCTGCTCGGGATCGCCCGGGTCGACCGAGAGCTGGATGTTCGCGCCTTCGCTGCCCGGGCCCAGAACGAGATGGGGCAGAATCAGATCATCAGAACTGAACTCGTAGAGCAGCGTGCCGGTGGCGGGCGTGCCCTCCCAGATGAGCATGGACCATTCGGTGGTGGTGACCGCGGTCGCTCCGACGGTCGCGAAGATGGCCTCAGTGGAGATGATCCGAATAGGGAAGGCCGAAGCGGGCAGCGTGTAAGACGCTGCCGCGATCTCGCCCTCAGCGAAACCGCCCTGTGCCACGAACGCGCCGCCGCCGAAGTCGGCTCCGGAGTGGGTGGTCGTATCGATGCAGTCCATCTCGGGGAACCAGCCGCCGCCCGCGGGGTCGAGCGGCGGGGCGTTGTTCAGATCGAACACGGGCCCGAGTTGTACGGGTATGTGGATCGCGGCCCGCGAGGGCTGGGCCTCATCCACCAGAGCGGGCGTTGATTGAGCGTGGGCCGCCGTTGCGATTCCCAAAACGAGTGCTAGAACACATCCCAAACGCATGATGATCCCTTTCGCTCTCCGACCGACAAAACACGGTACCGGCCGCCCCATTGACATCGCCGCGGGCAGCGAAAGCGCACATACGACCCACGGCTTCCCGGGTAGAGCCTACCTCAAAGTGGCGTGAGAACCAAACAAAGCGGGAAGATGGGCATGGGGCCTCCGCTTGCTCTATAGTGCTCGCCCTTATGCCGGAGAGGTGTCCGAGCGGCTGAAGGAGCACGGCTGGAATCCGTGTAGTCGGGGCAACCCGGCTCGGGGGTTCGAATCCCCCCCTCTCCGCTTTCTTGATTGATATGACTCGGCCGTAAGCTGTGACACTCGCGCAATGCCGCGAGAATCGCGGCGTTTTTCGCTACTTTGGCGGTTGCCAAAGACAAGCCGCCCACGCTCACACTCAGAGTCCCGTGCCGGCTGCTGATCGTCGCCAACGTCGGCAGGGCCGAGTACGACTTCGATCTCAAATCGCCCCGCAGAAGCCGCAACGAGATACGCCACCGTTCACCCGTGCAAGCCGAGCGGCTCCGCCTCCCTCGCTCACGCAGGCGCCGGGTTTGTGTCACTCTGGATGCTGCTGGCGATGGCTCTGCCCGCGATGCTGCCGCTCGCCCACGCCCACTGGAAGTTGAACCCGCCGATACGGCCGTCCACATCGAGTATCTCACCGACAAGCGCGAGTCCGTCGCATACCCGGCTGGCCATCGTGGCGGGGTTGATCTCGGTGAGCGGCACGCCGCCCGCGGTGGCCTCGGCGTGGTTGAAGCCGCGGTCGTGCGCGATGTCCACATGCATCTCAACCAGCGCGTGGGCCAACGCACGCCGCGAATCTTTGGGGAGTCTCGAACCCGGGAGATCGGCATCGACGCGGTGCGCCTCGCACAGCGCGCGGGCGAGCCGCTCGGGGAGATGCTCGCGGAGCCAACTGAGTGCTGTTCGCGCGCCGAGCCCGGTGAGCGCCCGGTCCGCGGTGTCGAACGTCTCACCGGGGAGCCAATTCAGGCGAAGCGATGCCTGCTTGTCGCGCACTCTGGCAGCGGTGAGCCAGCGTGAGGCATCCATGACCGCGGGGCCGCTGAGCCCGAAGTGCGTGCAGAGCAGGGAGTTCTCGAACCGTGCGAGTCGTTGCCCGGAGCCCGCGCACACATCGATGCACACCCGGGTACTTATGCCCGAGAGCTCCGTAATCCATCGTGATTCGGTGCCCACGACGAGCGGCACGAGCGCCGGAAAGAGGTGCTCCGTGACCGTGTGCCCGAGGCCGCGAGCCAGCGCGTAGCCCGCGCCATCCGAACCGGACTTGGGCAGGGCCTTGCCCCCGGCTGCGAGGATCACGCGTGGTGCGCGCACGGCAGCCTCGCTCCCCTCACGGTGGATGGTGAACCCGCCCGCGGGGAGGCAGTCGATTCCACCGACACGCCAGGGGTTACGCAGCTCGACCCCGACACGACCGACCTCGGTGAGCAGTGCGTTCAGCACGGTGCGGGCGCTGTCGGTCACCGGGAACAGCTTGCCGGTGTCCTCGCGTTTGAGCTCGACTCCAAGCTCTCGGAAGAACGAGACGGTCTCGGGAACATCGAACCGGCGGAGCACCTTGCGAATGGTGTTGCGTGAGCCGCCCGCGTACTGGCGTTCGTCGACCTCGTGGTGGGTGACGTTGCAGCGTCCCCCGCCCGCCACGAGAATCTTGACACCGACCCGGTTAGCGCCGTCGAGCAGCAGGACCCGCGCCCCTGTGCCCGCGAGACCGCGCCCGGCCCAGATCGCGGACATGAGCCCGGCGGCACCAGCGCCGACCACCACAAGATCCGCGTGCTCGTCTTGCAAGTCCAAGGGTAGCGAGGCCAGGCACCGAGACGCTACGGGCTATCCGGGCATCAGTGAAACGGCAGGAAAGGCCAGACCCGATCACGGGAATGCGGAGACTCGATCGGTGAGGTGGCACGACCCGAGTGCCGGGATCACTTCAGCAAGGAGTCGATCGGCAGGATTGATGGAGCGGACCCGGCTCAGCCGCCGGTTCGCATCGCGTCCAGTTCGGCCCACCGCGCGTAGAGGGCGGTGACGCGCGCGTGTCCCTCGTCGAGCTTGGAGTAGATAGCGGCGGCCCGCTTGTGGTCGGCGACGAGCGCTGGATCGGCGGCCTCGGCTTCGAGATGTACCACTTGGGATTCGGCTTGGAGAATCGCGGCCTCCATCCCTTCGAGTTCCAGTTGCAGCCTGTACGAGAGCTTGCCGGGCTTGGGCTGGCTCTGTTTCCTCGGGGCACTCTCGACGGGTCTCTGTTTCTCGGCCGAAGCTCGCTGCGCCTTCAACGTCGCGGCGTTGCACTGCTCCATCGAGGCGAACCACTTGGCGTCGCCCCGGTCGTTGAACGCGAGGTACTCGGTCGCGATGCGCTCGAGCAAGAAGCGGTCGTGCGTCACCAGCACGATCGCACCTGGAAACTCGAAGAGCGCCTGCTCGAGCACTTCTAATGACGGTATGTCGAGGTCATTGGTCGGTTCGTCGAGCAGCAGCACATCCGCGGGCGAAAGCATGAGGTTGGCGATCAGAACGCGCGCCTGCTCGCCCCCGGAAAGATCTCGGACTCGCGTCGCGAGCTGATCGGCTCCGAACAGGAAGCGTTCGGCCCAACCCTTCACGTGCTGGGCCACGCCGCGGTAGTGGATCGTGTCACCGATAGGACACAGTGCCTCGTGCAGCGACTGGCTCTGGTCGAGCGACTCTCTGTGCTGGCTGAAATTCACGATGCGGAGCTGGTCGGCTCGTTCGATGGTCCCCGAATCCGGTTGAAGATCACCCGACATCAATCGCATGAGGGTCGTCTTGCCCGAGCCGTTCGCGCCCATCAGCCCAATGCGTTGTCCCGGCGTCAGCGTGAGGTCGAGCGACTCAAACAGCCGCTTGTTTCCCATCGCCTTTGACACGCTGCGGAGTGCTAAGAGCTTCTTTGTCTTACGTTCGGTCGCTTGAAAGACAATCGAGGTGGTGCGTTCGGGCACCAAGTTACGGCCGGTCGTCTCTTTCAACTCCTCTCGGCGACTGGCGGCGGCTTGAACCTGCGTCTTGTTGCGTGTCTGTCGTCCTTGGATGCCCTGCCGCAGCCACGCGGTGTCTCGACGCACTCTGCTGGCGATGCTCGTCTGCGCGGCTTGCTGGGCCTCCAGATACGCAGCTTTGCGCCTGACGAACTCGGTGTAGTTCCCCTCGGCCTCGAAGGATCCGCCCGGGTAGGCGGCCGAGAGTTCGATGATGCGGCTCGCTGTGTTCTCGAGGAACCGCCGGTCATGGGTCACGAAGATCATCGCGATCGAAGCTTGCTGCACGAACCCTTCGAGCCACAGCACCCCCTCCAAGTCGAGGTGGTTGGTCGGCTCGTCGAGCATGAGCACCTGGGGATCGCGGGCAAGCGCCCTGGCCAGAGAGAGCCGCTTGCGCCACCCGCCCGAGAGAGTCGCCACATCTTGCTGAAGATCGACAAAGCCAAGCTTCGAGAGCGCGATCGACGCGCGGGTCGCCGCGTCCATGCCACCATCGTCGTCGTCATCCAGCCCCGCTCGGACCACGGAGAGCGGCGTCGCACCATCCACAAAGCGGTCGTTCTGGTCGACATACGCTGCGCGCAGGCCACGCTTGCGCACGACCTCGCCGTCATCGGGCGAGAGCACGCCCGCGAGAATCTTCATTAGCGTGGTCTTGCCGCTCCCGTTGGGACCGATGAGCCCGATGCGTTCGCCATCCTCGACGTGGATCGACACGCCCTCGAAGAGCGCTTTCGAGGGGTACACCTTTGTCAAGTTTCGAGCCGTTAGGAGTGTGGACATACGGGCGAGCAACGCTCCGAGGGAGTACGGCTGTTCAGAGCGGGGAATCGAGGCGGACCGAGTACGATATCCAGGCCGCGCCCGAGGTGCCCGAGCTGTCTGCGGTGATTTCATACGCAGATGCTCGCTCGATCACTTTCCCTCGTCGCGCCGACCTCGTTTCCTTGCGACCGCTGCTTTCTGCACACTCACTCGTTTGCGTTCGCGTTCGCGCCGTTGAGCCAGCGTCGCGGCGTTGCGGGCCTGTTCCGATTGGAGCTTCTGATAGCTGGCGTATCGACGTTCGTCGAGCTCGCCCGATTCGATCGCGGCACGCACAGCGCACCCCGGCTCCCCGTCGTGCTTGCAATCGCTGAACCTGCACTCTTCTATGATGCTCACAACGTCTTCGAAGAGGTCCGACACGCCCTCTTCGCCCCCGGGCAGTTGAAGCTCTCTCACGCCCGGGTTGTCCACAAGCACGCCGCCCGTCGGGAGCATGTGCAGCGATCGTGACGTTGTGGTGTGCCGTCCCTTGCCGTCATCCTCACGGATTGCGCCGGTCGCGAGGCCGTTGGCGCCGAGCGTGTTGGCCAGCGTTGACTTGCCGACCCCCGAAGAGCCGAGCAACGCCACCGACTGCCCGGGCCCGCACCACTCGCTCAAGCCGCTCACCTGTTCCGCGCTGCGTGCATCCACCATGACCACAATGAGTCCGGGATGAAGCATCTGGGACTTTTGAACCAGTGAATGCGGATCGTCGCAGAGGTCGGCTTTGGTCAGCACGACCACGGGAGTCACGCCCGCCTGCAGGGCCATCGCCAAGTACCGCTCGATGCGAGACAGGTTGAAGTCCTCGTTGCACGAACTCACAATGAAGACCGTATCAACGTTGGCCACGAGCATCTGCGACTTGGCTTCCTCCCCGGCGGCCTTGCGCGACAACAGCGACTTGCGTTCGAGGATTTGGATCGCGCGGTGGTCGTCGGCCCTGAGGACGAGCCAGTCCCCCACGGTTACTTTGCCAGCGGCCTCGGCGTTCTGCACCGGGACGCGGAACTCGCCGGCCTCGCCGTGCACCGCCACCTGCGAGCCGTGGTGCGCTGACACCCGGGCGACCACTACCGACTCCGGTTCCATGGCATCGAGTTGCCGCTCGAAGAACGGGTTCCATCCGATGGCTTGCAGCGTGGAGTTGGTCAATTCGTCGTCACCGTAGCTCCCGTGCAGCCTGCCGCGCTGAGTGATCGGCCCCTGCTGCGGTCAGAGCACCTCGATGATAAACAATCGGGGCTGGGGGAGGGGAGCGTGCGGGGGGGCAGGCCCCGCGGCCACGCATCCTGACGAGACCAGGCCATCGAAAAGCCGTGAACAGCGAACGACGTTCGCCGCCTCAGGAGACCGCGTCGGCACCCGCTTTGGCAACGGCGTGGTCGTTCTCGACCGATGAGCCAGACACACCAATCGCCCCGACGACCTCGCCACCAAGTTTGATCGGGATGCCACCGGGGAAGCTGATGAGTCCGCCGTTGGAGTGCTCAATGTTGTAGAGCGGGCCTCCGGGCTGCGAGAGTTTGCCGATCTCGCCGGTTGGCATGTCGAACAGGCGTGCGGTGCGGGCTTTCTTGATCGCGATGTCGATCGAACCAAGCCAAGCGCCGTCCATGCGGAAGAAAGTCTTGAGATGCCCGCCCGCATCGACAACCGCGATGTTCATCTTTGTGTCGATGGCCTTGGCCTGGTCGAGCGCCGCGTGGACCGCGTCGTGCGCCTGATCGAGGCTTAGGTCACTGGCATTGAGCGTGCTCATGGTGTGAATCTCCTGCCCGTACAACGTGTAGCAAAGCAGAGCCCAAGTATCGGCCGCTCGCGTGTAGCGGATTCTTCAGAACGTGTGACCCATGGCCGGCTCGGTCAGCACAACATCAAGGTCCGAGTTCGACCAGCGTCGATTCGTAGACGTACCGCCGGGCCTCGCGTTCGACATCATCTCGGCTGATCGGGCTGGTTGCATCGAACCGCACGAACAACCGGTCTGGCAGTGCACGAACGGAGGAAACCGTGTCGCCCTGGTCGACCATCCATCTGCGGAGCTCGCGCCCGATCGCGTTGGGATTGGACGAGGCCTCGACCTGCACGCGTCGGCCGGCTTTTTGCACACGCTGGATGAGCTTCTGCCGCTCGCCCTCGTTGAGCAGCACGCCGCTGATGCGGACGCTGTTGAGCTCGGGGACTTCTTCCACTCGCAAGCCGGCGAGGCCGGCGTAAGCCTCAACGACTTCCCGCAGCTCCGACAACGGCAGGATGAGCAGCTGCGCCTCGCTGAGCTGGCGCATGTCCTTGGCTGACGTCGCATCCGCATTTTCCACCTGACCCACACGCAAGAGCTGCTCTTGAAAGCGGTTCTGGGTAAGGCGGGTAACCTCGAACTGGTGCTCTTCCTCGACGAAACCCGGGGCGCGGATCAGCACGATGTGCCTGCCCAGCGGCAGCAGTTGCTCGGCGGAACCCGAGCTGTCAAGGCGGATCTGCACCCGCTCGGCCGTATCGGCCAGAATGATCTCGACTTCCGCGTTAGGCGGCGAGACCTTGAACCGGGCCGGGAGAGAGGAAGATCGCAGCGGGATCTCCAGCACATGCGACGCGTTCGAGCCCGAGTCGCCGGTTTCCACAAACCGCTCGTATCGCTCGTGGGTCACCTCGACCTTGACCGGGCCGTAGGCCACGAGCACGTTAAACCGCCCGTTGCCGTCGGTCGTGCCAATCCCGAACTCCTCGCCGGAAGTTGGGCTGGTCACGCGGATGCGCGCATCTGGCACCGGAGGAACGGTCTGGAAGGTGAGGTCGACGTTGACCGGGGGCAGCCGCTCGATCTTGAACCGCTTCTCCGCAGCCACCTTGCCCGCGCCATTGATCAGCGCGAGCTGGATTTCAAGCTCTCCCACCTTGGCGACCGCCACGTCTTCGACAAAGCCGCCGGTGCTCGGGTCGATGTTGAGCCTGATGGGCTCGCCGGTGGCCGTGCGCATCTCTGCGGACCACCCCTGCGGGAGGCCGACGACCCGCCCTTCCACGCTCACCAGCCCGGTGTTGCCCTGTTGGCCGGCGGGCACCTTGATCTCGTACGGGCTGCCGCCGCCGCTATTGAAGAAAATGAACCCCAGCGCACCGACCGCCACCAGCAGCACTACCGCAGCCAACGCGAGGATCATCGGCGACACGCCGGATTTCTTGGCTTCGGCCTCGTCGGCGTGCGCGCTCATGTTGGAGCCGCTGTTCGTGTTCCACGTGTTGGCCGGCGCCGCCGTTGCGGGCTTGACGACCGAGGGCGCAGCGCTCTTCTTGCTCGGTGCGCCTGCCCCACCGCCGCCACCTGTGAGTGAGGCAAGCACTTCTTCTGCGGTGCCGGCGCGCTGGTCGGGCTGCTTGGTCATCATCCAAGCGATCGCATCGGAGAGATCCTGCGGGAACCCGGGTAGCAGCTGGCTCAGGGGCTTGGCGGTCTGCTCCATCGAGCAGTGCCAGAACATCCACTTGGGCCACCGATCGGGGCTCGAATCGTCCCACTTGGCCAGATCATCGAAGTAGATCGACGGGAACTCTGGGCGGTACTTATCCTCGCCCAGCGCGAGGTGATACAGCGTCATGCCCAACGAGTACAGATCGGTCGAGGGCATCGCGGCCCCGAGCTGGCGGTCGAGCAGCTCGGGCGCTGCGTATTGCACGGTGAGCAGGTTGAGCGTGCTGGCCTCGTCGCGAGCAGAGGCCAACCCGAAATCGATCAACTTCCACGAACCCGAGGGCGTGCAGAGAAGGTGCGCGGGCTTCACATCGCGGTGCAGCACCGACGGGTTGTTGTTGTGGATTGCCGAGAGCCCATGCAGAGCATCGGATGCGACCCGCCGAACAAACTTGGGGTCGGCCGGGCCGGCGGTAATGCGGGTCTTGAGGCTCTCGCCCAGGCGTTCCATTGCGAGCCACGGGCCGACCTCGTCGTCGATGCCGAAGTCGAGCATCTGCACGACATTCGGGCTCGAACCGAGCTTGACGAGAATCTCGGCCTCTTTGCGGATCTCGTCGCGTTCCGCCGAGCTCTCGCCCACGATGCGCAGCACCTTGATGACCGCGTCTCGCGTGAGCCCCTGGCCGATCTCCTCGGTGGCGCTGTAGACACGTGCGTTGGGCGTCGAGCCCACGGGCTCGCCAAGCTGAAACTTACCGATGCGGGTCTTCATGCCTGTCTGGTTCCTCTCACGGGCATATGGCCCCGTGTTGTGTTCGTGAAGCGTAAGCCCGATAGCGAGCCAGAGAACGCAGAATAGGGGCGTTAGATTCCGCCGAACGCCTTCGAAGTGTCCTTCTTCGGCGTGCTCAACCGGTGCCGGGTGCGCACAAACCACACCAACCCCGATGCGTGCGCCGCGTCACCCGCCCACGGCATCGTTGCGGGGTCCTCTGAATCGATCGTCCCGAGATACACGCCGAGCTCCCGTCCAGTGCCCGACGCTGCAGCCGCGAAGCTCTTGTCCTTGGCCACCGGGTCCTGGAGGATCATCATGTCCTTGACGAGCTGGCCATAGGCCTTGTGGGCCGTGGCCTGCTCACCGAGAGACTCATACCGCCATGCGGATTCAAAGGCCGCACCAAGCTCCGGCGGCACCCGCTTTTCTTCGGTCCACTCGGCGATCTTTCGCTCCAGCCGGAAATACGTGCCGCCCCAGTCCGCACTTTGTTCGGCTGCCGTGACCGGAGCGAACTTTTCTTTGAGCATCACGTTCCACAGCAAGGTGGCCGCGAAGCCAGCGCCGATTACCACCACCGCGATCAACGCGAGCACCGTGATCATGCTCCCGCCGCCCGAGGTCGAGGTCTGATCCGAGCCGACCGTCAGCACCGCGTTGGGCGCGAGCTCGACCCGGTCGCCCGGGACCACCCGCGTGCGATCGGTCAGCGGCCGGCCGTTGACCTTGGTGCCCAGGGCCGAGAGGTTCTCGCAGTAAAGCCGGTTGTCCTCGACGACCAGCACCGCGTGCTCCCACGCGACCGCCTCGTCGTCCAGACGGATGTTCGAGTCCTCGCTTCGACCAACCGAGCAACGCTGACCGTCTTCGACCGCGTACACGGTCCCGGCATCGGCGCCGAACACAATCGTGAGGTGATAGGCCATCGGACCCTCTGAGCAGGCAGCCGCCGGGTTACATCCCGCCGATGCCCTGCTGACTGAATTTTACTATGAACGTCGAGAACATCAACAACAGAATACCTACCAGCGCCAGCACCGACGGTGCCAGCACGTTGACCTTTGCCTTGCCCGCGATGTCCGCCGCGTCCTGCTTGCGACGCACCCGGATCCGCTCACCCATCCGCTCCAGCGTGTCGCTGATGCCCCGGCCGAGTTCCTCGGACTGGATGATTTCGTCCACAAAGTTGCGCACCACGGGCAGCGGGGTCCGCTCGGCCATGTTCTGGAACGCCTGCTTGCGCGGCGTGCCCGCGTTGATCTCGCGGAGCGTCACCGTGAACTCCTGGCCGATCGGGTGGTACTGGTAGTCCGCGGCCACACGCTCCATCGCCATCCCAAACGAGGCACCGGCCCGCATCGTCAGCACGAGCAGGTCGACCACGTACGGCATGCTCCGCCCGACCTTGTGCAGCCGGCCCTTGGCGATGCCCGTGAGCGATGCGCCGAACAGGTAGAACCCGGCCATTAGCCCGACCACTCCAGCGACCGTGCCTTTGATACCCAGCAGCAAGAACCCGATTCCCGAGAACGCGAGCGCTATCACCAACGACGCGCCGATCGCCGCCGCAAACAGGTCGTCTTCATCGAGCCCGCCGGGCCAGCCCGCGTCCGACGCACGCTCGCCCCAGTCCCGCTTGAGCGAGTCGATGGGGATCGCCCCGAGCGGCTTGAAGAACGGGAGCACCGTCATGCCCAGGTTGAACACCAGCGAATCGGTCATCCCCTTGTTGACCTTGGCCATCTCTCGGCGGGCCTCGGTCAGGTGCTTGCGCGCGCCGCCCACATCGACCCGCATCGATGAGCCAACCGCGTACACCAAGCCCGCGATAGCCCCGCCAGCGCACACCGCAGCCAGCGCGGCGATCACGATGCCCATCGCCCCGAACGACGAAGCCGCCCCCGTTTCGACAGCAGCGAAGCCGTCAGACGTCTGCATTGATGATGCTCCGTGCCCAGAGGAACCCGACCATGTAAAACCCAATCGAGGTCATCATCAAGCCGCGACCGAGCGGCTCGGTGAACAGCATCAGCGTGCCCTCGTAGTTGATCGCCAGCATCAGCAGCAACATCGGCACCGGCGCGATGCCCAGGAACAGCAGGTTCTGCCGGCCCTCGGCCGTGGACGTGTACACCTCGTGCTGCATCTCTGCGATGGCTTCGAGCGACTGCGCCAGCCGATCCATCGTCTCCACCACATTGCCGCCCATCGTCTGGTTGACCGCGATGGTGGTCGCGAAGATGTTGAAGTTGGGCAGCTTGAGCCGTCCTTTGGCCTCAGTGATCGCGGTGAGCACATCCGAACCCGCACGCCACTGGTTGGCCATGATGCGGTACTCGGTGCGGATGGGCTCTTCGGCCCGCTCGGCGAGCCGCTCGATTGACTGCACCAGCGTTAGGCCAGACGCCACGCTGTTGGACATCGCCATGATCGTGAGCGGGAGCTGCTCGTCGATCTTGCGGATCCGCTTGTTCCACGCGTTGTTGATCAGCCAGCCCGGGACCAGCAGCGTAAGCGTCCAAAGCGCCAGCGCGATGAACTTGTTGTCGATCGCGATCAGCACGACGAACAACGCGAGCACCACGCCCGCATAGATCAGCCCCATCTGCAGCTTCACATTGCCCGGGTCGGGGCTAAAACGCTGTTTCTGCGTCGAGAGCCACGAGACGTGCGACTCCCACATGCGTTGCAGGACGCCAGCGAACGCGAGCAGCATCGCGATGAACGCGACCCCGCCGAGGATCGACACGCTCAGCGCCAGCGTCCGTTCGTCCATTCCGAAGATCGTTGCTGCGAGCGTCACGCTGCGTCTCCTTCGCTGCCCGCGAACCACGCGTCCACATCGAGCAGGCCCCGCTCGACCGCGTCGCCCAGGAAGCTCGGCATGTACCCGGTCGCGGTCAGCACCGCCTGTTCGCCCTCGCCCACCTTGCGGAAGATGTCTCGCGTCTCGACCTCGCCCGTGTGCGGGTTGAGCCCGATGACCTCGGTGATCTGGAGCGTCATGCGCCGGCCGTTCTTGAGTCGGCCGACGAACACGATGATGTCCACCGCCTGACCGATCTGCCGACGAACCGCAGCCAGAGGCAGGTCCGCGGCCATCAGCACCATCGTCTCGATTCGGCTGATCGCGTCCTGCGCGCTGTTCGAGTGGATCGTCGTCATCGAACCGTCGTGGCCTGTGTTCATCGCCTGAAGCATGTCGAACGCTTCTTCGCCGCGACACTCGCCCACAACGATGCGGTCGGGACGCATACGAAGCGAGTTCTTCACGAGATCGCGGATCGTGTAGGCGCCCTTGCCCTCGACGTTCGCGGGCTTGGTCTCCAGGCTCACCACGTGCTCCTGCTGGAGCTGCAGCTCGGCCGCGTCCTCGATGGTCACGATGCGATCGTCGTGCGGGATCATCGCACTAAGGCAGTTGAGCATGGTCGTCTTGCCCGAGCCCGTGCCGCCCGCGACGACCACGTTCTTGGGCATCTTGACGCCCGCATCGAGGAGCATCGCTGCGCCCGAGGGCAGCGAGCCCCACTTGACCAGGTCGCCGATCGTCACGCGGTGCGCGGGGAACCGCCGAATGGTCAGGCAGGGGCCTTTGAGCGCGATCGGGGGGATCACCGCGTTGACGCGGGACCCGTCCTTGAGCCGCGCATCCACCAACGGCGAAGATCGGTCGATGCGCCGGCCAAGCGGAGCCACGATCCGTTCGATCACATTCAGCAGCGCCTCGTCGCCCAAGAACTTGCTGTCGGACTCGACCACTTGCCCGCCGCGCTCGACGTACACGAGATCGGGGCTGACGATCATGATCTCAGAGATATTCGGCGTATCGAGCAGGTCCTGCAGCGGACCCAGCCCGAAGATCATGTCGTTGAGCACCTTCTTGAGGAACCGCGACACGACGTACACCTGTACGTTCTCAGGCAGTTCGTTGACCATTGTGGTCATCAGCGCGTTGTACCGCTGGTCAACGATGTCCATGTCATCGGCCACAGACTTCTTCTCAAGCTTGAGCGCGAGCGTGCGCACGATGCGGTCCACCGCCTGCTCGGCCGCGGTTTCCAAGGCTGTGTTCTCGCCCGGCATCGCGTTGACCGGCTTCTCCGCCTTGGTCTCCCCGCCAAGCCTGAGCACCAGCCGCCGGCGCAGGTCCATCGACAGGAGCCGGTTGCGTACGTCTCGATCTTCGAGCACGCGGCTCTTGTATTCGCCCTTGAGGAGCTCATCGATGATCGCGTTGATCTGTTCGAGCGTCTTGGAGCTGTGCTCCAAGCCCGACGACGAAGCCCTGCGCAAGTCGAGTTGACGGATCACCGCGGTGTGCAGGTCCTGCTGAACCGCGTTGACGTCCTCGGCGGCGCTCGATCGGGCGACCTCCTCGGCCCCGACCTCGAACACCAGCACGTACTGTGCGATGTGGATCTCGGCCTTGTCGGTCAGCGGCGCCGTCGCGCCGCCCTGGACCCATTCAGAGCCCACCCGCAGCGGTCTGGCGTCGGCGGACACGCTGATCGACCAGCCTGCTTTCGCGCGGTCCACCTGCGCGTGGACCTTCGAGACCATCGCCGAATCCAGCGTGACCTCGCACGCGGCGTCCCGCCCGATCCTGAACCCCGCTTGGCCCTCGTAGGGCACGGATCGCGTGTTCTTCAATGTGTCCTGCACCACGACGCGCATGTTGAGCTTCCAGTGTTCTGCCGGTCTCGCCCGGCCCTACGCCGACTGCATCGGGCCAAGACCGATCGGCCCAGCCCACCGATCAACGCGCTACGCCCGTTCAGCCGCCAGCTGGCTGCAGGCCGCGAAGACCGCCCGCGGGGGCCGCTTCGTCGTCGCCCGGACGCTCATTGGGCCTCAGAAGCACGCGAAATTGGTTCGAGGACTCCTCGGCCAGCATCAGAGCATCCTCAAGCGACACATCCAGCGTGATCATGTCGCTCCGTTCGGCCCGTCCGCGAGCCTGCCCAATCATCGAGAGCCGGCTGCCTGCGAGGCGGTTTCCGACCGCGATAACCCGCACGTTCTCGATGATGATCTCCGAGTCGTACCCGTCCCGACCGCCCATCTCGCGGGCCATCTGGCTGAAGATGTTGCCCAGCTGCGCCTGTGCGAGCTGAGCCGTTTGCTCGTTGGTCAGTTCATCGGCATTGATGCCCGCAGCCTGGATCGGGTCCGCCCGCTTGGGCCTCATGACCACCAGATCGATGAAATCACCGGGCATCAGCAGGCCCTGCAGGGCTGCTGCGCCGCTGACCTCAAGGGCGTACGCCCGCCGGTCAGGGGCCAAATCGATGTCCTTGGCCAGGGGGAAGTGCCCATAGGTCAGAGGCTGACCGGCCGACGCGGGCACGCCGAGCTCCCGGCCGTTGATCGTCGAGAGCTCAGAAGCCCGGACGGACGATTGGACCAGCGCGGCGAACGTGTCACGCGGCACCGCAATAACCTTCAAGTCGCCTTCGGCATTGAGTTTATGACCTGCCGGCAGGTCTCGAATCACCTGCACAATCTCGACGGTCTGCTCCTGACCTGTGCCGTCGGCATCGCTCGAACCAGCACCATCAAGCGTGCTCATGTAAATAAACGCGAGCAGCATGGCGAGCACGCCAAGCACCACCGCGACCAACAACATCACTCGATTGACGCCCACGGTGAAGCCCTCCGAGCCCGGTGCGACGCCGAACCCTCGGCGTCTGACAGGCGACCACGAGCCTACTTGCCCCCTCGTTTTCCCGCAAGCACCCAAAGAACGCTCCCGATCCGGGACCGCCGCCTTGGCGGCCAGCCCGCCTCTCGGTACGCTGAGCGTTCAGTCCGGTGCTTACCCCCGTGTCACGCCTCCCCTTGCGCCCAAGGCGCGCCATAGAGCCCCGTCGTGGCCGCTGCTCGACGCCCGGCCACCCCAGCGACCCGCGCGGAAAATCGCGCTCCAGAGAGGTTCCCATGCCCACCCACACGACCGATCTCAACGCCGACGCGATTTTGAATCAGACTCCTTTTGATCGCCTCAAGGCGAGGCTCAGGGCCCACTTGGCTCGCAGGCTCGTCCGATCATCCGGTCAGGCGATGAGCGAAGCGCTCGAGCCACGCCAGCTGCTCTCGACCGTATTCGTCGATACCGATGCCACGGGCACCAACAACGGCTCGACGTGGGCGAACGCGTTCACGAGCGTTCAGGCGGCGCTCGCCGCAGCTGTCGCCGATGACGAAATCTGGGTCGCTGAGGGCATTTATACCCCCGGCGCGGGACGGTTCAACAGCTTCGCGCTCAAGGCCGGGGTTGACTTATTCGGCGGGTTCCAAGGCAACGAGACCCTGCTTACCCAGCGGAACCCCTCATCCAACCCCACGATTCTCTCAGGCGAGATCGGAGGCGGCGGCACCGGGGACAACAGCTTCCACGTGGTCACCGGAACTGGAAACCTCTCCGGGGCCACCATCGGCGGGTTCACCATCGCAGGCGGAAACGCCAACGGCGGTGGCAACGACTCCCAGGGCGGCGGCGTCAGGCTCCAGAACGCCACCAACGTTCAGTTCCTCGGCGACATGATCTTCAGCGCCAACAACGCCACCACGGGCGGCGGGCTCGCCCTCATCGGGGGCACCCCCGTCGTCCGAGGACGCATCCTCAATAACGTCGCCACTGGCGATGGAGGCGGCCTCTGGACCAACTCCGGCATCCCCACCATCGAGGCCAACTTTGACAGCAACAGCGCCGCCAACGGCGGCGGCGCGTTCTGGACCCTCGGCGCTACGGGCTCGCTCCGCGCCAGCACCGTCTTCTCTGCTTCAATAAACAACAACATCGCGACCGGTCAGGGCGGCACCTTCGCCTTCGATGGAACTGCCCCCAGTTTCCCCGCCACACCCTCTATCACCAACGGCGCAGCGGGCACCAACGGCGGCGGCATCTACGCCTCGGGCGTCACCCTCACCGGCGCGTTCAACGTCACCAACGCGACTGCGGGCACCAACGGCGGTGGCATCTACCTCGCCAACGGGGCCGCACTCAACCTCACAGGCGGCGCAATCCTGAACAACGACGCCACTGACGGCGGCGGCATCTACGCAGGGGCTGGCACCAGCCTTTCGGTGACCAGCACCAACATCACCGGCAACACCGCCACCAGCGAGGGCGGCGGTCTCTACACGAACCAGGTCGGGCTCTCACTCAGCGGTGCGACGATCTCGACCAACACCGCGGCAGACGGCGGCGGCATCTACGCCATCGGTGGCACGATCACCATCACCAACTCCACCATCACCGGCAACATGGCGGCCAACGGCGGCGGCGCGATGTTCAGCGGCGGGGCCACCCCCACCTTCAGCGGCGCCACCATCAGCAGCAACATCGCCACCAACGACGGCGGCGGCATCTGGGGTTCCGGCGGCACCTTCACCCTCGGCTCGGGCAGCGGCATCACCGCCACGGGCAACACCTCCGACAACCGAGGCGGCACGCTCTTCGCTGTCAACGCCACCGTCAACATCGCCAACTCGACATTCAACAACGGCGCCACGCCCGCACGCAACGGCATGCACGGCGGCCTCGCGGCCCTCTCAGGCGGCACACTCAACGTCTCCAAGAGCACGTTCGTTAACTTCCGTGCTGAGGGTGACGGGGCCGTGTTCTACGCCGATGCGGCCACCGTACGCGTATTCAACAGCAAGTTCCTCGGCGGCGTTGCCAAGAGCGACGGCGGAGCCATCTCCATCAAGGGCGCGTCCACCACCACCGTCGCTGGCTCGGTCTTCAGCGGCAACTTCTCCGGCGGGTTCGGCGGTGGCATCGAAATCGGCGGCGGCTCCGCGACCCTCGTCAACAACACCGCCTCGTTCAACTTCGTTTCCAACATCGTCGCCAACGCTGTCTTCAGCGGAAACCCCGTCAACGCCAACGACCTCGCGCTGACCACCAACGGCTTTGGCGGATTCGCTGGCATCCGATCGGGTTCCAACGTGACCATCGCCAACTCCATTATCTGGGACAACACCGCCGTGCTGCCCTCGGCTGCGGTCCGCGAGTTCCAGGTCTACGTGCAGAGCGGCGCGACGGTCACCATCCGCAACTCGCTGGTTCTCGCGGGTCTGCCTACACGCGCCATCGACGGCGGCGGCATCCAGCAGGTCGACCCCATCTTCGTTACCACCGGCGCTGTCGACGACGGCTCGGGCGCTGACCAGACACCCGGCACGCTCGACGACAACTTCGACCTCGCCACCGGCTCGACCGCCATCGACGCGGGCGACCCCGCCGACCTGCCCGCCGACTTGCTTGACGTGAACAACAACGCCAACACCGGCGAGGCTCTGCCGCAGGACATCACCGGCCAGAACCGCATCCGCGGCGTCACGCTTGATCTCGGCGCGTACGAGAGCGGCAACGCCGGCGTCACCCCGCCCGAGCCCGGCGCGCCGACGACCACCGCCCTGCGCGGCTTTAGCAGCAACAACGAAGGCAATCCGCCGAGCGACTTCTTCGCACCCGGACAGGGCTTCGACCTTGTCGCCATCGGTGTGCAGGACGGCGACGGCGACCTCGCGCGCGTCGACTACTACTTCGACTCCAACAACGACGGCGTGCTCGATGCGGCCGACATGCTGCTCGGGTCGGTCGCCTACGCGGAAGACGGCCCCGGCGGCGGTGCCAACTTCGATGCCACCATCGACGACGACGGCTTCGTCGGCACCAGCAACGTCGGCTTCGACGGCATCGCCGACCCGATCCAGGGCGCGGCCAGCATTGACAACATCCCCGAGTCGTTCATCCTCCGCCTGAGCAACGCGCAGGTCGCTGGGTTTGGTACCGGTGTGATCCGCTTCTTTGCTCGTGGTGTCGATGCCCTCAACAACATCGGCCCCGCCGAGGAGCTTGAGGTCAACCTGACCGACGGGTCGACCGACCCCGAGTTCTCGCTGATCATCGGCGGCGGCGCCCAGCGGCCCATCGCCGCCCAGGTGCCGTTCCCCACGGCCGACCGGCCCGAGGTCATCCAGCTCGGCGACTTTGATGGCGACGGGCTCGCCGATGCCATCGTGACCACCGAGGCTTCGCAGAACGTCGTCACCATTTACTATGGCAACGGCAACGGCACCTTCACCGATCGCTTCGACATCGTCGTCGGACCCCGCCCCGAAGACATCGTGATCGGCGACTTCAACAACGACGGCCGGCTCGACTTCGCGACCTCCAACTGGCCCGCAGACAGGCCCGGCACGGGTTCGGTCACCATCGGGCTCAACCGGGGCGGGCGCGGCGCGGCGGCCTTCCCGAACAGCGCCGTCACCACGGTCAATGCCCGTGGGCTGCGCTTCAGCATCGATGCCGCCGACCTCGACAACGACGGCGACATCGACCTCATCTCCGCCAACTTGAACACCGACTCCACCACCGACATCTTCCTCAACAACGGCGATGGCGTCTTCAGCCGCATCAACGGCCCCTCCGTCGGCAACATCGCCATCGGCCGCATCCGCCTAGCCGACCTCAACAACGACGGCAACACCGACGTCATCTACACGAACCGCAGTTCGAACATCACGATCATTTACGCGCCGGGCAACGGCCCGTACGTCACCGGTTCGAGCCTCAATGTCGGCAGCACCGCCACGGTCGCCTACCCGCAGGGCGCTAAGTCGCTTCGAGGCTTGCGTTTTGGCGATCTCAACGGCGACGGCTTTACCGACATGGTCGTCTCCAACCAGTCCTCCAACACGATCGCCGTCTACATCAACGACGGCTCGGGCGGCTTCGGTGCTGGCACGCTGTACACGGTCGGGTCTGCGCCAGAAGACATCGCCATCGGCGACCTCAACAACGACACCGTCCCCGACATCGCCGTGGCCAACACCAGTTCGGCCAACATGACCCTGCTCACCAACAACGGCGACGGCACCTTCCAGCCGCCCGTCACCATCGTTGTCGGTGCCGGGCCAGAGGGCATCGCAATCGGGGACGTCACCAACGACGGCGCCAACGACATCGTCACCGCCAACATCGGCGCCAACACCATCAGCTTCCTCAAGAATTCCATCGGTCGCCGTTCGGCCGTCGGCACCGAGAATGCTTCCGGCAAGAACTTCGTCGGCATCATCAACCAGACCGCTAACCCCGTCGTGTTCGACCAGGACTCCAACGGCGACTGGTTCGCACGCCGGGTCAACACCGGCTCGGTCTTCCTCGTCGGACAGATGACCGCGGTCACCGTTGATGGCAACCAGCACTTCTTCGGCACCACCACCAACGGGCTCCGCTGGTTCTTCCCCAAGAACGACGGAACGGGCTCCTACTTTGATCTTGACCTGAGCTCCATCGCTGGCGCTCCCGGCAGCGCCGATTTTGCCTTCAGCCTCAGCAACTTCATCGACCCGCAGGGCAACCCTCACCTCTTCGGGCTCACCACCGGCGGCGACTACGTCACCGTCCGTCGAACCGGTGTCAACAACGGCAACTGGCAGTGGCAGTTTGAGAACATCTCGCAGAGCGTCCTTAACAACAACCCGGGCGCGACCATCCCCCCGATCACCGAGTTCGAACCCTACGTCACACGCTGGAACCAGTGGGGACTCGCGGGCATCACCGATACCGGCGATGTGGTCAGTATCTGGACCACGCCTTCGTTCAACTTCTGGACGCTCTCCAACCTCAGCGACATCGTGCGTAACCAGACCGGCGGCAACGTGTCGCTCGTCGGTGGCCTCGCCACCGTCATCACCCGTCGGTTCGACCTGCCGGCAAGCCAGCAGACCCAGTGGGACGGCATCAACATCGCCGGCCTCTCGGGCGCGGGCCATCTCCGCGTGCTCTGGTGGGCCGCCGCCAACGTCAACACCAACCCCAACGCCCTCGACTCGGGCTGGCGCATCAGCGACCTCACCGACCCGCAGGTCACTGCGCCCAACTCCAGCGCGAACGACCTTCCCGAGTTCATCTCCGATCGCGGCCTGACCAGTTACTTCACCCCGTGGGGCGGCATCAACTACGTCGGCTTCAACACCGCAGGCCAGATCCAGATCTACTGGTGGGTGCCCGGCTTCGCGGGCCAGTACATCTCGTCCATCGTGACCGACACCCTGCCGCAGGGCACGCTCATCCCGATCGCTGACCTCAACGCGTACTCCGCACCCAACGGTGTCATCAGCGTCTTCGGCCCCGGCGAAGACGACGTCACGCTCCGCTTGTGGGTCGACCCGTTCGCGCCCGGTTCGTCGTGGGGTGTCGAGAACCTCACCGAGATCGCTCAGCGAGTCTGAGTTCGCGCGGGCACATCTCTGTTGCATACCCAAGCCCCCGGCACACCTCACCGCCGGGGGCTTTTGTGCGCTAACCCGCCGCCCGGTGTTCCCCGCTGGCAAGGCTGGCACAGAGCGAAACGAACGCTTCCCGCTGCACGGGCTTGGTGAGAAGCGCGTCACAGCCCGCAGCCAAACACCGCTCGCGGTAACCCGGCATCGCGTGCGCCGTCATCGCCACAATCGGCGCGCGCACACCTAGTTCGCGAAGCCGCTTTGTCGCCTCAAGCCCATCCATGCCCGGCATCTGCAAGTCCATCAGGATCAGATCGAACGCGGTCAGGCCCGCCGACTCGATCGCCTCGTACCCACTTGCTGCCTGCTCCACCTCGGCCCCTGCCCTGGTCAGGTACAAATCGAGCAGCCGCCGGTTATCGACGCCGTCATCGACCACCAGCACCCTCGCGCGCTCGAGCGGGCTCGAGGCACTGGCAGGAGGACAAACCGGCGCGTCGGCCGCGGGCGTATCCGGCTCCTCGGCGAGCTGCGCCGCCTCAATCACCGGCGTGCGCACAACAAACTCGCTCCCCTTGCCCGGCTCCGATGTTGCTTTGATCGTGCCGCCGAGCATCTCGACCAAACGCCACGTGATCGCCAGTCCAAGTCCCGTCCCCCCGTATCGCCGGCTGGTCGATGCATCCGCCTGCTCGAACGGCAAGAACGCCCTGCCGAGCTGATCAGGAGTCATCCCAACACCGGTATCACGCACGGTGATCGCGAGCGACCGCAAGCCATGTCGATCAGGCTCAGGTTCGACGCCAACGGTCAGCGAAACCTCACCACGGTCCGTGAACTTCATGGCGTTGCCAAGAAGATTGTGGAGAATCTGACGAAGCCGGGTCGGATCGCTCGTGACAAGGCTCGGCACATCACTTGCAATAGCCGTGCGCAACATGAGCCCCTTCTCACTCGCGCGCTGCGTGTATTGGCTGCTCATCTCCTGGATGAGCCTTCGCACATCCGTGGGAACAAGATCAAGCTGCAGCTTGCCCGCCTCAACCTTGCTCAGGTCCAGCAGATCATTGATCACCGCGAGCAGGTGCTCGCCGTTGCGCCTGACCGTTGCAAGGTGCGACGCCGCAAACTCCGGCTCTTCCATCGCCAGACCCGCAAAGCCAAGAATCGAGGTCAGCGGTGTGCGGAGCTCATGGCTCATGTTCGCCAAAAACTCGCTCTTGGACCGGTTCGACGCCACCGCCTGCTCCCGAGCTTCGAGCAATTCTTCACGCACCGCGTGCTGATCCGTGATGTCCTGGATCGCCCCGACCAACGCCACGCACCCCTCGCCCTCGAACACGGGCTCACCGATCACTCGCACCCAAATCCGGCGGTCCCGGTCCGTCACAATCTCGGCTTCGACGTCCCAGTTTGTGCCCGTTTGCCTGGCGCGTTCGATCGCTTCGTTGATCACAGCACGGCTCTCGGGCGTGTAGTACGCAATCGCCTCGGCCAAGGTTGGCGGCGTGCCGACGGCCCGGTCGTGAATGCGGTAAACACCTTCCGTCCACTCGACAGCCTCGTTGCCCAAGTCCAGCCGCCAACCCGCGACATGCGCGAGACGAGAAGTCTGCTCGGCCAGCAACCGAGCCTGCCGCTCGCGAAGATCCTTGCGCACGCGATCGGTCACATCCTCGTTGATACCTACGAGTCGCATCGGGCGGCCCAACCGGTCGCGCTCGAGCCTGCATCGCGACGCGATATGCCGAAGAGCACCGTCGCCCCGACGGATCCTAAACGTCGCGGCCACTTCCGCACCGCCCCGCTCGATGATCGCCTGCTCCTCCGCGTCCACCCGCTGCGCATCCTCGGGCAGCACGCACGACCACCAGGCCTCACGCGCGCTCTCGTACGCGCCCGGTTCCACGCCGTACACCTCGTACATCGCGTCGTCCCAGATCAACACCTGCTCATCGATGCGCCACTGCCAAACGCCGATGCCAGCGCCGCGAGTTGCTGCGGACAACCATGCCGGCGCTCGCCAACGGGGACCAACCGATCCCGCAAGCCGGCGCAGCATCCGTCTGACCCGCGGCAACAAGCCAGGCACTCCCTCTCGGAGCGTCACACGGCGGATTGGTTTCCAAGGCCGGAACGGCCTGCCGCCTGCTTCCACGATGACACCCCGAGCGTGCCTTCCCCATGGCCTCGATCGGCACTTCACCAACCGGTGTCCACCCCCAAGCGGGCTCGCATCAGTTCATGGCTCAGCCGGGGCCAAGCAGGTTCGGTTATCGGAGCGTTGGAGCGAGTGAAGCGCTTAGCGGCGGCGACGCGAGCCAAAGGCGAGCCCAAGGCCTATCGCCATGGCCGCAGATGGTGCGGGCACGACGCGCACTCCAAAGCCACCGCCCAGCACGTCCGTGCTTCGGATCATCGACCCGTCCGCTGAGTGCCACACGATGACGTTTGCATCGTCCACATTCGTCGCCGAGATCGTCGCGCTCGAGCCCTCGGTGGTATCAAAAGTGGACGCCCAGCCGTCGGTTCTGTTGGCGTTCCAGACAAACGCTAAGACGAAATCCATGCCCGAGTCACCCGCGTTCCAGCCTTGGTCGTTCGCGTCATCCTCGACCACCATGGTCTCGATCGACGTGTAATTGACCATGCCATCGAACCGCCCGCCAGCCGCCGCCGCGTTGCTGAATACCGTGAAGAACCCGATGCCGTCGGTCGCATCCACCATAAACACGTTGACCGCGTTGGCGATCAACTGACCGCGCGACGGATTGATGCCGTTGTAGATCTCAGAATGAAAGTTGTACGACCCAGCGATATCGGTCGCCGAGACGAACGCCTCGATCGATCCGAGATCGCCCGATGCATCGAACGCCTCGAAGAGCTGCGCGCTGGCCGCACCCGAACACACCACAACAACACCGGACATGATCTGCTTGAGCATCGGAATCCCTCTCTGTGTTCGGTCTCACTCACGCGCCGCGCAGACTCACCGCGCGGCCTCTTGCCCATAACGTGCGCCACAGATCTACAAAAGCCACTGGATTCTCGGGCGTGTGCCCTCTTTCTGGATCAGTCCTCTCAATCCAAAAACGTATCGGACCCTCGCTGCGAAGGCCCTCTCGGGGGTCCCGACGGCGTGTCGGGATGCCCGGATCCCTTGAGCGGGTGCCAAAGCACCCAATCCACGAAAGAGAGTGAGTTGTGAGTACGACCTTCAAAGTTGCCATCGCCGCTGCCGTCGCCTCGGCGACATTCGCTAGCGCCGACCTCATCACCCTGAGCTTCCCCATCACCGTGGAGCAGTCCGTCCCCGCACCGGACGTCACAGGCTTCAGCCCCTCGGGCAACGGCGTCGTCACGCTCGATACCGACACCAACCTCTTCAACTGGACCATCAGCTACCAGGGGCTCACCGGCCCGATCGTCGCGCCCGGTGCGCACTTCCACGGCCCGGCCGACTTCGGCCAGACCGCGGGCGTTGAACTCTTCATCTCGACCGGCAGCCCCGCCGAGCCGCCCACCAGCGTGCTCACAGGCAGCGCCACGCTCTCAGGCCAGCAGGCCAGCGACGTGCTCGCGGGCCTGTGGTACGTCAACATCCATACCGCGCGCAACGGCGCAGGCGAGATCCGCGGGCAGGTCGTGCCCGCGCCCGCTGCCATCGCAACACTCGCCGGCGCGGGCCTTCTCACGACGCGCCGCCGCCGCTAAGTTTCGGCGGTCCCTCGTCACCGCGAAGCCTTCTCCGGCTACCCGCACCGCGTGACACCACTCCACGTCACGCACGATGAGTGGCACACCAGAGGAGAGCGAGGTCAGCGGAGCCGCCCCATTCGTTCGGGCGGCTCCGCCTTTTTTTGTTACGATTCAACCACCCAGCGCAGCGGCCCGGTTCAAACACCCGGGTCACACGCCCAGTTTCTCAGCAAGGAAATCGCCCACCTTGTCGAGGCCCATCCGCTCCTGGCTGAGCGTGTCGCGGTCACGCACCGTCACCGTCTGGTCGGTCATCGTGTCGCCATCGATCGTGAAGCAGAATGGGCACCCCGCCTCGTCCATCCGCGCGTACCGCTTGCCGATGGATTGCTTCTCATCAAACTCGATCGCTCCAAGCCGCCCGAACCGCTGGTGCAGCTCAGCGCGCAGTTTCTCGGCGACCTCCGGCATGCCGTCCTTCTTGACGAGCGGGAACACCCCCGCCTTGATCGGGCTCAGCCGCGGGTGCAGCTTCATCACCACGCCGCTGGGACGCTCTGGGTCAGGCGTGAACGCCTCGCACAGCACCGCCAGCACGCCGCGATCGAGGCCCGCGCTGGGCTCGATCACATGCGGCAGGTACCACTCGCCCTTGGGCTGCCCGTTGGGGAGCAGCTCGCCTCGAGTCGTATCGTGGTACTCCATCTTCTTCTTCGAGTGCTCCTGGTGCTGCTTGAGGTCGAAGTTCGTCCGGTCGGCGATGCCCTCAAGCTCGCCGTAGCCCGGGGCCGTGAACGGGAACCGGTACTCGATGTCGCTCGTGCCAGCGCCCTCCTTGGCGTAGTGGGCCAGCTCATCGCGGTCGTGCTCGCGCAGAATCAGGTTCTCGCCCTTGAGCCCCATCGACTCCCACCACGCCATCCGCCAATCGCGCCAGAATTCGTACCACGCCTTCGCCTCGTCCGGGTGGCAGAAGAACTCGATCTCCATCTGCTCGAACTCACGGCTGCGGAACGTGAAGTTGCGGGGCGTCACCTCGTTGCGGAACGCCTTGCCCGTCTGCGCGATCCCAAACGGCACGCCCACCCGCGTTGTATCCACCACGTTCTTGAAGTTGATGAAGATTCCCTGCGCTGTCTCCGGGCGGAGGTACGCCTTGTCAATCTCCGCATCGCCCGTCGCGCCCAGCACCGTCTTGAACATCAGGTTGAACGCACGGGGAGGGGTGAGCGTGCCGACCTCTTTGGCATCGGGTCCGACGGTAATCGCGAGTTCGGCGTTTCCCAATTCAGTCAACGCGCAGGTGTCGATCTCCGCGTCGCTGAGCGCTCGCTTCTTGTATCTGTCGAGCTTCTTGCGGGCCGAGGCATAGGAGGCGTCGTCGTTCTCGATATACGCGTAGATCTGGCCTTCCGTGTCACCCTTCTCCCCCAGGCACTTCAGATGATCCGCTCGGTACCGGCTCTTCGTCTCCCGGCAATCCACCATCGGGTCGTTGAAGCCCCCGACGTGGCCGCTCGCTTCCCACACCTTGGGGTTCTGGATGATGCACGTATCCACCGGCACAATGCGCACGGGCTTGCCGTCGGGGCCGGGTTTGCCGCCGCACCCGAGCATGACCACATCGTTCCACCACGCATCGCGCAGGTTCTTCTTGAGCTGCGAGCCCAGCGGGCCGTAGTCCCAAAAACCGTTGACGCCGCCGTAGATCTCGCTCGCCTGGTAGATGAACCCCCGGCGTTTGCACAACGCCATGATGTCGTCCATCGATTTCACATCGCACGCGTCGGTCGCGTTGTCTGCCATCGCTCGCTCCTTGGCTCTCCCGCATCTCTGCTCAGATGGGTGTTCGGGATGGCCGATCGGGTTCATCGTCCTGCAGGCCGCGATCATAGCGGCGAGTGAGCCTCTTCTTTGGCGACACCGACTTGTGCCGTGTGTGTCTGCGCACGAAAACAGCCCCTCGATCTGCATCGAGAGGCTGAGAAAGAAGCTTACGAGTGATCAGCTCACTGCCGAATCACCGGCGGCGGCGGCTCAGAGCAAGCCCGCTCAGACCGAGCACCGCTGCACCCGTTGGGCTGGGGACCGCCTCGAACGCCACTTCCGCAAACCCGTACAGCCGCGAGCCGTGGTTCTCCGTGATGGTGAACCGCACGCGGGACACGCCATCGACCGGCGCGAAGAGGTAGCTCTGCGCCACCGCGATGTCGCGCTCAGCGCTCAGCCCGGTCAGCTCACCCAGCAGGGCGTCTCCAGCATCGAAGAACGCCAGGTTGAACATCCGAACCCCGTAGAACGGGTCATCGGCGATGTTGTTCGACCGGTGGTTCCAAAGGTGCAGGGTGCCGATCGTGACCGGTAAATCAAAGAACAGATCCGCCGTGACCGGGGTAGCCGGGTCCCGCTGAGTCGTCCAGTGGTTGTGGGTCGCGTAGTCGGCGTGCGCATCAGCGGGCCCGAAACCCGCCGGCAGCCCCGAGCCATCGATCGCGTTACCGATGTCGTACGACCCGCTGAACGTGCTCGACGCCGTCGCGGAATCGGGCTGAAAGAGCTGCGCGTGCCCGGTGGCTGCCACCCCAGCAACGATCGCCGCTGCTCCCATCTGCTTGATCATGCTGATCCCTCTCTGAACCGTGTCTGGACCCACTCGGGCCGTGCCACCTAACAACTTGCCTTCAAGGAACATGCGTCACAGCCGGCAGCGTGCCAGCGATTTCAGCGGCATTCTGCTGGCCATCTGAGTTCTGGCTCTCGCCGAACCCGATCATCCCCCAAGCAGTCGCCCGAGCACGTCCCGCCAGCCGATCGATTCCGCCTTGGCTTCCGCCTGCGCCTCGATCTCCTCCATCGGGGTCAGCGTCGGCGGCGCGACCAGCGCGATCTCGCCATCGCCATCCACCGGTGCAAGCGAGAGCGCCCCGCTGCCCGTCACGCTCACCGCCCACCGGCCCTCGCCCAGCGACCGGTACACCGCCTTGCCGTACCCGCTGCCGTCCATGCTCCATTGCACGTCCGCGACCGCCGGGTCGATGATGACCGCTTCGCTCGGCCTGGTGTCCGCATCAAACACCCGGCGAATCCACACCCGACCTTCGATCACCACGAAGTCCACATAGATCTCGCCGCTCGGGTCGTAGGGCGTTTCGATCCGTTTGCGTTCGCCCATCGCGTCGCGCACGATCACGGCCAGCGTGAGCTGTCCGCCGTCTGCCCCGCGTTCGACCAGCAGTTCGGTCACCGCCGACTGCCGCACCGCCACGTTGTACCGATCGACGAGCCCGGTGTAGTTCGTGCTCAGCTCGCCCAGCCGTTCGCGGTAGATCTCGCCCTGCGCCTGCGTGCGCGCGAGTTCGAGCCCGAAAAGCCCGGCGATGCCGCACGCCGCCAAGACCGCTACCGCGGGAAGCGCCCGCCCCAATACAATGGCCATCATCTTCATGCCAGCAGTATCGTCGCAAACGGCCCGGGCTGCACACAAGACCGGCGATCGACCTCTTGACTGCTCCACAACTAGCTTCGGAACCGCCGAACCACCAGTGAGTCGTTCTGCCCGCCGAACCCGAAGCTGTTGCTCAGGCAGACCTCAACCCCGCCCCGGGCGTTCATGTCGCGAGCCTCGTTGGCGATCACGTCGAGGTCGCATGCGGGGTCCTGCTCGCTCACGTTGATCGTCGGCGGCAGCCACCCCGTCGCGATCGCCTGCACGCACGCGATCAGCTCAACCGCGCCCGCGGCCTGAATCAGATGGCCCATCATCGACTTGATCGAACTCACCGCGAGCCCGGCCGATTGCTCACCGAACAGCCGCTTGATGGCCCGCGTCTCGACCGTGTCGTTCTCTTTGGTGCCCGTGCCGTGCGCCGAGATGTAGTCCACCGCCGGCCTGCCATCCGCCCGCGGCTTCTCAGGGTCGAGCCCCGCCTGCCGCATGGCGCTGGCCATGGCGAGCCTCGCGCCCTCGCCATCGGGGTGCATGTCCGTGATGCGGAACGCATCCGCCGACGAACCAAAGCCCGCGATCTCAGCAAGAACCGTCGCGCCCCGCGCCTGCGCGTGCTCCAGCGATTCCAGCACCAGGATCCCAGCGCCCTCGCCCATTACAAACCCGTCGCGTGTGCGATCAAAAGGTCTGGCAGCGCGCGAGGGATCGTCCCGCCGCGTGCTCATCGCCGTCAGACGCATGAACCCCGTCATGCCCAACGGGTGCAGCATCGAGTGGCACCCGCCCGCGAGCATCATGTCGGCATCGCCCCGGCGGATAATCGCAGCGGCTTCACCGACTGCCTGCGTGCTCGCTGCGCACGCGGTCATGCAGTTCATCGCGGGGCCCATCGCTCCGACCAGCTCGGCGACGTGCGCCACCGCGACGTTGGGCTCCTGCTCGATTTCCTTGGCCGGGGTCATGAGCGACATCGCCGACTGCGCCCACCGCACCGGATCGCTCTGCCGCTTGTCCGCGTCCCACCCCGCCAAGTTCATTGCCACCATACTCGTGTAGTCGGGCGTGCCCTCGCCCGCGCCCAGGTACACCCCCACGCGCCGCCGCTGGAGGTCATCGAGCGTCCCAAGCCCGGCCTGCTTCCACGCCTGCTGCGCGCTGGCCATCGCAAACAGCGTGCTCTTGCCAGCGCCGGCGTGCGCACGCAGCTGCTCTGCCGTCAGGTGCTCCTCGGCCACAAATCCCTTGACCTCCGCGCCGAAGTTCGTCGAAAACTGCTGGGCCTCGAACCCCCCGATCGGGCCGACCGCGCTGCGCCCCGCGAGCAATCCCGCCCACGTCTGCGCAGCGGTATGCCCTAGCGGCGTGACCGCGCCCTGCCCCGTGATGACCACCCGGCGCGTACTCATCCCGAGTTGTCCTCATCCCCGTCGTCGTCTTCGTACTCGTCGTCGCGAGGGTTGAGCTTGTCGTAGTTGAGCACGCGCACTAGGCCGTCTTTGAGCCGGCGCTCGCCGAAGTTCACGATCAGCCCAAGCTCGCAGTCCGCCGCACGCAGTTGTGCGCGCAGCCGGTTGCGCTCGCCAGCACCGACCTCGCCAACCCGAGCCAGCACCTCAACCAAGAACCGCCCGCCCACGTACAGCGTGGCCACGGTGTGCCCCACGATGTCGCCGTCAAAGTCGATTTCGAACGAGTGGTCTCGCTCGTAGCTCACGCCTTCCTCGTCCAGCTCCAGGCACAGCGCCTTGAGGTACACGTCCGCCTCGTAGCCCGGCCCGAGGATTTTGTGCACCTCGATGCCGCACCCGATCACCTTTCGGCTCATCTCGGTCAGCGCCGGGTCCAGGTCGCTCAGTTGCACGCCCCGCCGTTCACCACCACCGCCCCCACCACTGCCACCGCGTCCGCCTTGTCTGTTGTGCATGCCCGTCCTCCTGTCTAGAAGTGTGTAGAAATCCAAAGCCCCGTGCGTTCAGTTGTTCGCCGCCCGTAACACCACCGCTGCGTTCTGCCCGCCCATCGAGGTCGAGCACACCAGCACCGTGCGGAACTTCGCCCCGCGCGAGGCGCACGCCCCGGCGTCCAACCCCTCCGCTGGGTTCGAACCGTGCAGCCTTGCGGGCAGCCGTTGTTCACTTAGCATCTTGGCCCCCACCGCCAGTTGCAGCGCCCCGCCGCCCGCCATGCACTCGCCCACGAAGGGCCGCGTGGTGACCATCGGGATCGATGCCAGCCGGTCGCTGAAGACCGCGTGCAGCGCGCCCGCCTCGGCGGTATCAAGCCACGCCACGCCCATCGCCGCAGGCACGATCGCATCGACATCACCAGCGCGCACACCAGCGTCGGCCAGCGCCGCCTCGATCGCGACGACCAAGCCTTCGTTCACTTCGGGTGGCTCGCCATCGCCAACGCCCGCCATCGCCAGCCCCGACTGGCCCGCGCCAAAGCCCGCGACTTCCGCGTAGACCTTGCCGTCGCGCGCACGCGCCTCGTCCATCGCTTCGAGGATTACCACCGACCCCCCCTCGCCCAGCAGGCCGCCAGTGGCCGAAGGATCAAACGGCTTGCAGAACGCCAGCGCGTCCGTGCTGTCGCCCGTCGCAGCGAGCCGCTTAGCCAGGTGCATCCGCGCCATCGCCATCAGGTTCAGCTTGTCCTCGGCGCCGCCCGCAAAGCACGCCTCGGCATCGCCCCGTTCAATGACCCGCGCCGCCTCGCCCGCGCTGAGCAGCCCGCTGGCCTCACCGCACGTCAGCGTGTTGCTCGGGCCCTCGGCCCCGTGCAGAATCGTCACGTGGCACGCCAGCATGTTTGGCAGGTACTTGAGCAACCAGAGCGGCTGAAGGTTCACCATGGCCCCGCCGCTGCCCGGCTCAGCGCCCGTTTCGCTGCCCCACCGCGCCCAGCTGAAGCGCTCGGTCCCATCCTCCTCTACGAGGCTGGTCGTCAGCGCGATGCTCAGCTCGGTCGTGTCCGCTGCGATCAGCCCCGCGCCGATCTGGCACCCGAGCCTGCCCGCTGGGTACGTCAGCTCGGCGCCATCGCCCGCGCCGGCCTTGGTCACCAGGCCCGCATCCGCCACCGCCTCAGCCGCCGCTGCCACCGCCAGCTCGATGTCCCGGGCCATCACCTTGACCGCCTTGCGGTACGTCTTGGGCACGTGGTCGCGGGCGGTAAAGCCCCGGACCTCGCCGCCAAGCCTGGAAGCAAAGCCGCTGGGATCAAACCGCTCGATCGGCCCCAGCCCGCTTCGACCCTCGACCATGCCCGCCCACAGGGCATCCATCCCGACGCCCAGCGCCGAGACCGCCCCGATGCCCGTTATCGCCACCTTTCGACGCATGCGCCGCCAGTGTAGAGCCAGCAATCCCGCTCAGCCGATACCCCGTGACACATGGGCCGACCGATGTTCAACCTGCCCAGCCCCAGCTGGCTGTTCCTGATTGCGGGGTTCGCCCTGCTGGCAGCCACCGTCATTCTGCCCGCTCAGGCCGACCTGCGCGAGGTCCTCTGGCACCGCGACCGGGCCCTGGCCTCCGAAGCGATTCAGCATGAACGCTTCTCTCGCCACCATCGGTACTTGGCTGCGGTGCAATCGAGGGATCCCACCGTGGTCCGCTCGCTCGTGCTCACCCAGCTTCGCGAGCTGCCCGAGGGTCGGAGCCCCCTCGTCGGCAGCGGATTCACCATCGACCAGCTCCCCGATGCGAACGTGCTCGACGATCTAAACCCGCCTCAGGCCGACCCCCCGCCGCCACCCCAAGCACGCTCGCTGCTCGAAAGCCTGACCACCAGCCGCGAGCATCGGCCGTGGCTGATCGTGGTATCGATGCTGCTGCTGCTCACCGGGCTATTGCCGCCGAGCCAGCCTCTCAGCCAGACCCGCGATCGGCCCGTCTGACGCAGGTTGCCCGATCGCCATCCGCTGGTTCATACCCTTGAGCCTTGCCAGGTGAAGCCGCCCAACCCGAAGCCACCCCGCCCGAGCATCCGCCCCGGCTGGTCTTTCGCCGGTGCCACCGCCTCTCGGGTTCAGCCCAGTTCGACCGCGTCTTCAAGACAGGGCTCCGCAAGGCCGCGGGCCCGCTGCTGGTGCTGGCTGCCCCCAACGGCTTGCCCCACCATCGCTTAGGTCTCTCGATCGGCAAGCGCGTCGGGGGTGCTGTCCGTAGGGCGAGGGTCAAACGCCACCTGCGAGAGGCCTTCCGCCTGAGTCGATCTGAGCTTCCAACGGCCCCCGGCGACGCGATCGGCTACGACTGGGTCATCGCGGCCCGCCCTCACGAAGCCATGCCGACCGAGCGGTACCAGGAGTTGTTCACCACGCTTGCGGCCCGAGTGAGCCGGGAGTGGCACAAGCGGGAGGCCCGATGATCCTCCCCGAGAACACGCCCGATCGCCCGCCGGCATCAAGGCCCAGTCCAGGCCCCTCGCTGTTCGGCAGACTCGCGAGCCTGCCATTTGTTGCGGTCATTCTGCTCTACCGGCTGCTGCTGAGCCCCATCATGGGCGGTCAGTGCCGATTCGAGCCTTCGTGCAGCAAATACGGGCTCGAGGCCTACCGCCGGCATGGGCCGTTTCGCGGCTCGTGGCTCACGATCGGCCGCATCTTCCGCTGCCAGCCGTTCGCCAAGGGCGGCTACGACCCCGTGCCCCTGTGGGGCATGCCCCGCGAGCCAACGATCGTCGCCCAGGTCGGCAAGCCTGGCAAAGGCGAAAGCGGAACTTACGAAGATTCGCCGGGCCCAGCCCGATAGAGCAATCGGTGCGCTCTACGGTGACCTCGGCGATGAGCCTCACGCCGGCCGGGGGGCCCGGCCGATCAGGAGCAGCGATGAGCCGACTGCCCGCCGCAGAGCGAAGAACCCAACTGCTCGACTGCGCTGCCAACCTGTTTGCGCAGAGTGGCTACGCGCGCTCCACGACCGCCGAGCTGGCCCGGGCTGCGGGCGTGACCGAGCCGATCATCTATCGCCACTTCAAGTCCAAGCGAGACCTGTTTGTCGCGCTCATTCGGAGGACCGGGGAACAGACCCTCGAACGCTGGAAACAGCACCTCGCGGGTGCCGACGACCCCGCTGAGCGCCTCAAGCGCCTCATCGGCGACAACCCGATGGTCACGGGCGACGGCAAGCAGGGCTACCGCGTGTTCCTGCAGGCGATCAGCGAGGTCGGCCACGAGCCCGCCATCCGTGAGGCCCTTGAAGACCACATCCGGAAGCTGCACGACTTTCTCCAGACCGAGCTTCAGCGGGCCCAGGACAACCGCCGGGTCACCAGCCGATTCAGCCCCGACCTCATCGCGTGGCTGCTGATCTACTCGGGCCTGGGCTACGGCGTGAGTTCCGCGATGGAGATCCCCGGCCACGGCATCGATGCCTCCAGCGGCACCCACGTGCAGGAAGTCATCGCTCGAATCCTTATCGGTCGGGGCGGCGACGGGGCCGGCTGAGATCGCGGTCTGCGTTCGCTTGGCCGCGTCCAATGTCTATTTTGTTGACAAAGCAATGCTCGCTTCGCACCCCCACCATCAGCTAAACTCGCTGCTGTGATCTATCTGGACCACAACGCGACGACTCCGCCCAGCCCCGCGGTCTGCGAGGCAATCGGCCAGGCTCTGTGCAAGTACTGGCACAACCCGTCCAGCCTGCACCGGCCGGGCCAAGAGGCCCGCCACGCGATCGAGCTCGCCCGCCGGGAGATCGCCGAGCTGATCGGTGCTCGCCCGCGCGAGGTCATCCTCACCGGCTCGGGCACCGAGGCGCTGGACCTTTCGATCCGTGGCTCACTGGCGGTGTGCTCGAAAGCGGTGCTCGTGACCGACAAAGCCGAGCACTCAGCGGTCCGCAAGCTCGCGGAGTCGTTTGAGGCCGAGGGCCGCGAGGTGCGCTACCTGCCCATCGACCGGCAGGGCTTGATCGTCACCGGAGCGCTCGAGGAACTGCTTGAGCCGGGCGATGTGGCGATGGTCAGCATCCAGTGGGCCAACAACGAGACGGGCGCGATCCAGCCGATCCACACGCTCGGCGAGATCTGCAAGAAAGCCGGCGTGGTCTTCCACACCGACGCTACCCAGTGGGTCGGCAAGATGCCCACCGACGTGCGCACGCTGCCCGTCGACATGATGACCGGCTCGGCCCACAAGTTCTACGGCCCCAAGGGCGTTGGCTTTCTGTGGATCCGTTCGGGCATCGGGTGCAAGCCGACGCTCATGGGCTCGCAGGAACTCGGGCGGCGCGGCGGCACCGAGAACACGCCCGGCATCATCGGTGCCGGCATCGCGGCGCGCGAATCGCGAGAATGGCTCGCTGATGAATCGCTCCGCCAGCGCCAGCGCGCCATCCGCGACCGCTTCGAGCGGACCATGCTGGAACTCCACCCCGGCGCCAAGGTCAACGGCCCGACCGAGCCCGGCGCCCGCGTGTGGAACACCACCAACATCGGCTTTCCGCGCCTTGAGGGCCAGGCCCTGCTGCTCGCCCTAAGCGAGCGAGGCGTGTGCGTCTCGGGCGGGTCGGCCTGCGCCTCGGGCTCGATCGAGCCCAGCCCGGTGCTGGTGGCGATGAACGTGCCCGAGGCGTACGCCCACGGCTCGCTGCGCTTCTCGATCGGCCGGCACACCACCGAGGCCGAGGTGGACGAGGCCGCGGGCATCCTCGGCGAGTGCCTCCAGCGGCTCAGCGCCACCCTGCCCGTCTGAACCGCCAGCCGGTGTGAGAGCGATCGCGTTGCTGCACCGACCCCGCTAAGCTTGGCGCATGGCACAAGCACCCACGATGACCGATTTCGGTTCGCCCACTTCCGCCCCCGGCGAGCCAGAACGCACCAGCATTCTCGCGCTGCTGTCGATGATCTCTTCGATCATCTGCTGCATCCCGGGCCTGAGCATCCTCGGAACACTCATGGGTATCGGGGCGCTGGTCACCATCGGCGGGTCGAACGGCCGAGTCGGCGGGCGCGGCATGGCGTGGACCGGCGTGATTGTCGGCGTGCTCGTCACCATGCTTTGGGGCGGTCTGCTCATCGGCGGCGCATCGGGCGCGCGAGCGTTCATGGGCTGGACCAACGCCATCGATCCCAACATCCAGGCAATCGACAGTTCGGACTACGCGACCGCCCGTGAGCTGCTTTCTCCCAGCGCTCAAACCGCCGCCACAGACGAGGCGTTCGAGACATTCCGGGCCGCGATCGCCGCGAGCGTCGGCGGCTTCGACTCCCAGCCCACCTCATTCGGCGGCTGGTTCACTGTGTTCGGAGCGCTCGGCGAGAACATCAACAGCCACCAGTCGGCGTCGCTCAGCCCGCTGCCCGTTATCTACACCTTTGAGAACGGTGAAGCGGGCATCGTGCTTTGCATGATCAGCAAGCAGCCCTCAGGCGGCGGTGACCCCACCAACCCGTTCAAGGGCATGATCGAGAACCTCATCGTCATCCTCCCCGATGGCAGCGAGATCAAGCTGCTGCCCTGAGTCCTGCCATGACGACAGCCCTACGAGCCCGATCCACTATTCGGGTATAGTTGCCCATCGTGAGCGCACCAGGCACCCCAACCGATGCCGGGCAGGCCATCGGGTCGGCTCAGCCCTCCATGTCACCCGAGCCCAACCCCGAGGCAGCGATATCGCTGCGCGGGGTCCGCAAGGCGTTCGGCGGCAAGATCGTGCTCGACGACATCAACCTCGATGTCATGCCCGGCGAGACGATGGTCATCATGGGCGGTTCGGGCTCGGGCAAGAGCACCACGCTGCGCCTGATGATCGGCTCGTTCCCGCCGACTGCTGGCCGCATCGTCATTCTGGGCCAGGACATCGGTGATGCCACCGAGAAGCAGCTCAACGCGGTGCGCACGCAGTTCGGCATCCTGTTCCAATCCGGCGCGCTGTTCAACAGCATGTCGATCGCAGACAACATCGCGCTGCCGCTCCGCGAGCACACCGACCTTGATGAAGAGATCATCGACATCCAGGTCAAGATCAAGCTGGAACTGGTCGGGCTGCGTGAGCACGCCGACAAGCTGCCCAGCCAGATATCAGGCGGCATGAAGAAACGCGCCGGCCTCGCCCGCGCGCTGGCCCTCGACCCGAAAATCTTGTTCTACGACGAGCCCAGCGCGGGCCTCGACCCCGTGACCAGCGCGCAGATCGACCAACTCATCGTCGCGCTCTCCAAGCAGCTCGGCGTCACCAGCGTGGTCGTGACCCATGAGATGGACTCGGCGTTCACCATCGCCGACCGCATGGCCATGCTCGACAAGGGCCGCATCCTTACGGTCGAATCTCGCCAGTGGTACGAGCAGCTCCGCGATCTGACCGATGACGGGGCCGCCCCAAGGCCCGAGGACGACCGGCTCATCCGCCAGTTCTTGCGGGGCGACTCCCACGGCCCGATCACCGAACGCCGGGACGCCTCGGCCTTCGAAGCCGACCTCTTTGGCCCATGACACGATCGAGCCCGTACGCTTGATGAGCTTCGTCCCAATCGCCCGCCTCCGACTTCCCCGACCGTGAGCAACCGACCATGAGCAAAGCCAACGCATCGCAGGGCCTCATCGCGGGCCTCTTCCTTCTCTCGGGCGTGGTGGGGCTGGTGGCCGGGGCGTTCTGGATCAAGGGCCAGAGCTTCGGCGGCCAGCGCATCGAGTACACCATTGTCCTCGAACTCGACACCGGCTCGGGTGGGCTTGAGAAGGACGCCGCGGTCAAAGTCGGCGGCAAGCGCAAGGGCCGGGTGCTCGATGTGCAGGTCGTGCCGCACAAGGATCTCGCCGGCCGGCCCAACGCCCAGGCGATCGCGCCGTTTGACAAGACCGACCCCGCAGAGCGGCTGGTGGTGATCGTCGATGTCGAGCTCGACGACGACGTGACCATTCACCCCGGCGCCAAGGTGCTGCTCGATATCCCGCTGCTCGGCAGCGGCGGGGCGCTCAACATCGCCTACACGGGCGATGCCTCCAAGCCCGTGTTGCCCGAAGGGGCGCTGCTGGTCGCGGACGTTTCGCCCCCGCCCTTTCTGCGCGGGCTTGATGTCAACGAGGTCGGCGAGGCGGTCGACGAACTCAAGCAGGGCGCCAAGCAGTTCCGCATGTTCATGACCGCTCTGGCCCCGCAGCCAGAGGACGACATCCCGCCCGGCGAATGGGCGCGCAAGATCGACACCGTGATGGACAACGCAGCGGAAATCACGAGCGACGCCCGCGACGCGGCGTGGCCCAAGTGGAAGGCCGAGGTCGACGCGACGCTCGCCAACGCCCGCGCGTTCAGCGACAAGCTTGACGGCTACAACACCAAGTTCAATGACACCCTCGACCAGGCCAACGGGCTGTTCACCGACGGCAGGGCGGTGGTCGCCGACAACCGCGAGCAGTTCGACACCATCATCGACAACGTCGAGAGCGTGACCACCAAAGCCGACACCAGGTGGTCCGACCAGATCGATACCGCGATGGCCACGACCAACCAAGCGCTCGACGAGTTCCGATCGCTCGGGGCCGACCTCAACACCTCATGGGACGGCTTCCGACCCAACGTCGATCAGATCCTCGCCCGGTTCCGCCTCGGGGCCGACCAGTTCAAGCTTTTCACCGTCGAAGTCCGCAGCCAGCCCTGGCGCTTGCTCCACCGCCCCGACACCAAGGAACTCGAGAGCCAGCTCCTGTACGACGCTTCCCGCTCGTACGCGCAGGCCGTCAGCGACCTTCGGGCCGCCAGTGCATCGCTCGAGAACGTGCTCAAGGGCCTGGGCTCGGAGGGCGAGGCAGCCGACGTGACCCAGGTCCGCGAGCTCATGGATGAGCTTGGCCGAAACCGCGACCGTCAGGCGCAGGCCGAACGCCGGCTTCTGGAACTCATGACCGGCTTCCAGCCCTAGCTCCCTGCCGCCTCGATCCCCCTCTGCAGCCGCCCAAGCCCCGTTTGGTCAACTTGGGCCTTGGCTACCGATACACCCGGTCAGCCATGCGGCCTCGCCTCCCCAGTTCCAGCCAACGAATCGCAAGCGTGATCGCTTCGATGGCGATCGGCCTGTTCTTGGCCCCGGCGACGATGGCTCACCAGAGCGTTCAGGCTGCCGCCGCACCCGCCGCCAGCGGCCGAGCCTGCCCCGTTCTGAGGTGGACCGACCGCAAGCTCGACGCAGCGAGCTCAACATGGTCGAACACGATGGCTCCCGAAACGGGCTTATCGCCCGAGGCCGGGCTCCGCCTGCTCCCGCCCCCCCGCGCCCCGTTCTCCGCCCACGCCCGAACCGTGCTGCTGGTCCACGGGCTCGACGACACGGGCAAGACCTTCGACACGCTCATCGAAACCCTCTTGCCGGCCCGCGACGCAGCAGGCAGAGCCATCGCGGTAGCGGTGTTCGAATACCCCAACGACCAACCGATCGCTGCGTCGGCAGCCTTGCTCGCCGAGTGCCTGGCTGGGCTTGATCTGGCTCCCGGCGCGCGCGTGGATGTGGTCGCCCACTCGATGGGCGGGCTGGTCGTGCTGGACGCGATGGACCGGGCCGCTGTGTTGAACGGCAGCAGGCTCATCACGATCGGAACGCCCTACGCCGGGGCTCCGCTGGCCAAAGTCCGGGCGATCAGCGAGGCCCGCGAACAGTGGATCCGGTGGCGGCGCGACTCCGATGCTCCGCTGACCGCGCTGGTCGGAGGCCTGGCCGATGGAGCGGGCGAGGCGGGCCGCGATCTACTGCCGGGTTCTGATTTTCTGGCTGCGCTAGACCTCTCGAGCCCCCGCCCGGTCGAACTGACTGTGGTGGTCGGAAGGCCCATGGGGTCATTCGAGCGGCCCGCATCGGCCCCTATCGCCTGGTGGAAACCAACCGCGTGGTGGCGATGGAGTAGACAACTCTGGGCCAGCAGCCTGGGACTGGTCGGAGACGGAGCTGTCCCCGATTGGTCCGCTCGGGCGTGCCCGACGGACGACGTGGTCACCATCGCCGACTGGCACGGCAGGCTGGCCCATCATCCTGAGACCCAATCGCTGGTCCTCGATCGTCTGGGGCTGACCACCGATCCGGAACCGGGCTCGGTGGCCATACTCCTCCCATAGACCAATCGTGCTCCGAACAGTACACTCGCGGACATGGGCCAGCGGCACCACCACTACGAGCGAGCGTTCGAGGCGATGGCTCGCAAGCTGCGGGTGCCGTGCGTGAGCGTCAACGAAGCCAAGAGGGCTCTGGTTCCGGGAAAGGACAGCTATCGGTTCTCCGATGCCCAGCACGGAACCGAGAGCCGATCGCTCAAGAACTTCGATTTCGTGCTCTACGGCCCGGGCTCGAACCTGCTGGTGGATGTCAAGGGCCGCAGGCTCGCACCCGCCGCCACGGCGGACCGGGTGGGAAGGGCTGCGCGCAGCCGCTCACCCCGGCTGGAATCTTGGGTTAACGCCGATGACGTCCGTTCCATGCTTGCATGGCAGGCGTTGTTCGGGCCTGACTTTGAGGCTGCGTTCGTGTTCTACTACTCGAGCGCCCAGCCGCCCGCGGGCGACCTGTTCGACGAGGTCTTTGGCTTCGAGGGCGTCTGGTACGCCCCGAGGATCGTCGCAGTAAGCGACTACGCGCAGGCC
Organism: Phycisphaerales bacterium; assembly: GCA_029260395.1. GTDB lineage: Bacteria > Planctomycetota > Phycisphaerae > Phycisphaerales > UBA1924 > OFTM382. The sequence goes on from JAJDDJ010000001.1 coordinate 619,559, forward strand.
ATGAAGACCCGCAGCAAGCGTTGGAACACGGTCGACCTGTCGCGCGATGCCTTTGAGGCCCACGCTGGTCCGTTGCTCTCTGCTGGCGGTGACGTGCGCCGGCTGGAAGCTGCGCCCTGCTCACCCGCTCCGTGGCTCGAACCGCTGTCGTCCGTGGCGGTCTAGCGGCGGTCTGGTTCCCGATCAGGGCTGGAAGCGAGCCGAGGCGTAGGAATGGGGGTTGGGGCCATGGGTTGTTCCAGCTATCATTGTGGTGATGAATCTCCATAAGAAATTCCGCCGATCTGTTTCCGCAGGGCTGTCCGCCGGACTGCCCGCCTCATTGGGCTTGGCTGCGATCATGCTCCTGACGACCGCCGTCAGCGCCCAGCAGGCCGCCGTCCAGCAGCGCCCGCCGGTGCCAAGCCAGACCGCTGAGCCGCCGATCATCACGACCTATTTGGTGATCGCGGTGCTCTTGGCCGTTGGCCTCGGCGCGCAGGCTCTTCCAAGCAAACGCGGCCACCAAGACTGACACCCACCCCCTTGAACCTTGTTGGGGGACAGCGACCCCGTACCAGGGCTCGTTCGCTCCGGAGGCTGCCCGTGCCCGATCCGCAACCAACCCTCATCCGTCCGAGCCGCCGCCAGCGCGTGCTGCTCGGTGCCAACCTCGCGCTGCTCGCGGGCGTGGTGGTCGTGCACTGGGCTGCAAGTCCGGGCCGGGCTCAGGACGGTCTCGACCGTGGCCGGGGCAGCTACCTGATGATCGGCGGCGAAATCCAGGGCGGCGATTCCAACGCGGTCTACATCCTCGACACGATCAACGAAGAGATGATCGCGGTTCGCTGGAACCACAGCCGGTCGCAGCTCGACGGCCTTGGTTACCGCGACGTCCGCCGCGATGCAGCCCAGGAGGGCGGGCGATGAACGAGCCCGCTGTCCAGAACGATCGTTTCATCGCTTCCGGCTGGGACCGCGCCGTCGAGGCCACGCTCATTGTCACCATGCTCGGCCTGCTGGTCGCGCTGCTCACGGGTCTCGCGCCCCACGAGCCAAAGGCGTGGGCCGATGCGGCCGTGCGCAGCGATGGCCACTCCATGATCACGACCAAGGCCGGCCCCGATGAGGTGCTCATGATCATCGACGACCGGGCCGAGACGCTGCTGGTGTACGAGGTCATCAACCAGAGCGAGGTGCAACTCAGCGCTCGTGAGAACCTGCCCCGGCTCTTTGAGGCGGCTCGCGGCCAACGAGGCCGCCGCTAGCGCTTTCTGATTACTTGCTCACTGCTTTAACTCGCGGCGTTGGCTGCCAAGCGTCGAATGCCAGAACGGACCACCGTGCCCATCGCACCGCTCCCACAGTTTGAGGCCGACCTTGCCGAGCACGAAGCCGCCGAGCAGGACCGCCTCGCCTACGAGCGCCTCAACGCGCCCAAGACCATCGTCATCCGCCACGGCATCATGAAGCTCGTCGCCGAGCTGCCCTACAACGGCGAAGCCAAGCCGGGCTGCGGGTCCAAAATCGTCGCCTCCACCACCCGCGGCACCGAACTGGGCGAGATGCTCACCAGCACCTGTCCCAACTCGGGGTGTTCCAAGAGCGTTTCGCGAAAGGAGATGCTCGAGTACATCGAGAACTCGGGAGGCCGAAACTACCCGTTCAGCCAATCGGGCCGAATCCTGCGCATCGCGACCAAGGAAGACATCGACGCTCAGGCCGCCATCGAAGCCGACCGTTCCCGGATCAGGTCAGAAGTCTCGCGCCTCGCTAAGGAGCATGGCCATGATTTCAAGGTCGTCGAGGCCGAGGCCATCCTCGGTGGCGAACGGCTGACCGTGTACGTCGCGAGCGAGCACCGGGTCGAAGCCCGCGCCTTCACCGAAGCCGTCGAGAAGCACGTCGGCGCGCACGTTACGGTCCGCGCCATCGGAGCGCGCGACGAGGCCCGCATCACCGCCGACTACGAACGCTGCGGCCAGCACTGCTGCTGCAAGAACTTCCTCAAGGTGCTCAAGCCCGTTTCGATGCGCTCAGCCAAGCAGCAGAAGGCCACGCTTGAGCCGCTCAAGATCTCCGGCCGGTGCGGCCGGCTTATGTGCTGCCTCCGCTACGAGGACTCCACCTACCAGGACCTCAAGAAGAACCTGCCCAACCGCAAGAAGCTCGTGGGCACGCCCGAGGGCAACGGCATCGTCATCGACAGCCAAATCCTCACGCAGCTCGTGCTCGTCGAGCTCGACGGGCCAGCGCGCACGCGGGTGGCCATTCCCGTCGAAAACCTCACCGAGCCAAGCGACGAAGCGCCCGCTACTGCTGAGCCAACGAGAACCGATCGGCCCCGGCGAGACAGCCAGCGTGATGCCCGTCGTGAGCCCAAACGAGAGCCCCGCAGGGACGACCGCAGGCCCTCGACGCCAGCTTCAAGCCCGGATTCCGGTCAAGCCGCGGGCCCGGCGTCGCCCCGCACGGATCAAGCGGGCGCCGCCGAAGGCGAGCCGCGCAAGAAGCGTCGCCGTCGCCGCAAACGCTCCGAACGCGGCGAGGCAGGCCCGACCGGTCAAAGCCAAACTGACCAATCCTCGACGGATCAAACCCCATCGGCTGGCAGCCCACCGAGCAGCGAGAGCCGATCCGATTCGCCCGGCTCCGGCCCCGCGGCTGAAGGAATCGGCGACACCGGCGATGCTGGCGGCCCGACCCGCAAGAAACGCCGAAGAAGGCGCCGCAGGCGTGGCTCGGGCGAAGGCGGAAGCGAGGGCGGAGGAGCGGGCGGCACGAACCCGCCCACCGGCTCTGGCCCGGACACGCAAGGCGGGTAGCATCCACCCATGGCCCAGGATTCCAAAACCGCTACGCCCCACGACAGAGCCGACGACCGGCCCAAAGCCGACATCAAGGAAACCATCACCAGCATCATCATCTCGCTGGCGCTGGCGTTCACCTTCCGCGGCTTCATCATCGAGGGCTTTGTCATCCCCACCGGGTCGATGGCCCCCACGCTGCACGGCGCGTACATGCGCATGCACAGCCCCAAGACCGGCTACGACTGGGCGGTCGGCCCGTGGGACTACGCCGCTGACAAGTCCGCTCCGCTCGCGACCCAGGGAACGATCACGCCCGTCAAGGTCACCGACCCCATGAGCGGGCTGACCGTTGACGGCATGGACCCCAGGTCCGACCAGATTCTGCCCGCAGACATGGGGAAAAACGTCCGCCTGCTCGGCGGTGACCGCATCTTCGTGCTCAAGTACCTGCACGGCATCTTCAACCCGGCCCGCTATGACTCGGTCGTCTTCCGCTTCCCGGGCAACCCTCGCGAGAACTACATCAAGCGCCTCGTCGGACTGCCCGGCGAAGAAGTCGCGCTGGTCGATGGTGACGTGTTCACGCGCAAGGCCGTACCCCTGACCGACAACCGCAGCGACTGGGCCGCCGAGGGCTGGACCATCCAGCGCAAGGACGAACGCGAACAGCGCCAGCTCTGGATGCCGCTCTACGACAGCCACTTCGCCCCGCCCGGACTCGAAGAAAGCCGCAACGGGTTCCAATGCCCCTGGCTCGGGCAAAGCGCCGACGGTGCCAAAGACCGCAACTGGACCATCGGTAGCGCCCGCGACTACCGCTACGAGAGCGACCGCCCCACCATGCTCGCGTGGGATACCACCACCCGCCCGGTCTGCGACTTCTACCCGTACAACGACATCAAGAACCCCAGCCGAGAGGACTGGGGCATCTACCCGTACGGCGGCGGCCAGCAGCGCATGTTTTCCGTCAGCGATGTCCGCGCCTCGTTCAACTTTGAGCCCGATGCCGAGGGCGGTTCGATCGCGTTCGTGCTCGATGCGCGCGGCCACCAGTTCCGCGCCGAGATAGACGGCGCGAATGTCACGCTGCGCATGAGAGCAGACGGCGCCGACCAATGGACGCAGCTTGGCTCGGCGGCGTTGGGCTCACCGCTGACCGCGGGCATAGCCACCCGCGTCGAGTTCTGGCACGCCGACCAGCGGCTCAGCGTTTGGATCAATGGCGAGCAGGTCGCCGAGGGCAGCTACGACTGGACCCCCGCCGAGCGTGTCGCCAGCGCCACCAACATCGACCCGGCCATCCTCACGCAAGGCCCGATGCCGCGTAGCAACATCCTCGCTAACGCTGACCGAACCATCCGGCCCGAGCTTCGCATCGAGTTTGCCGGTGGGCCGTTCACCCTGCACCGCGTGCGCCTTGACCGCGACATCCACTACCAAGCCGGCGAGTTCACTGGCAACTTCAAGGGTCAGCGCCACTCACTCGTAAACCAACCCTCGCGCTCCACGCATCCGATGCAGCCGATGGTCCTCGCGCCCGGCCAGTACCTCATGTGCGGCGACAACAGCGCCTCATCGCTCGACGGCAGGCTTTGGGACACGCCAAGCCCGTGGGTCGAGGCCAACCTGGGCGAAGGCGTGGCGGGCGTCGTCCCCGAAGAACTGATCGTTGGCAAGGCGTTCTTCGTCTACTTCCCATCGTTCAACCGCGACCGGGGCTTCCCGATCCCGGACTTTGGACGGCTGCGCTGGATCTGGTGATCGGCCGCGGGTCAATCCTTGGATCACGCTGAGCGAGCCGGTAAGCTGATGAGAACCCAGAGGGAGATCCCATTATGCGTCGTTCAGCCATCGTTGTCACCGCTCTGCTCTCGTCCGTCGCCGCCGCTCAGCCGCAAGTCCCGGCGGGGTTCACGGTGCGCCAGATTGCCCCGCTCTTCGACGGAATACGTCCAAAGGTATTCGCCATCGACGATCCGGCATTCGGCACGGGCGTGCTTACCGCGGTCGTGACCAACGGCGTCGCCACGATTCGACTCGTTGACCCGAGTGGCCTGATCAGCCCTGTTGGTGTCTGGACGAATGCTCCACAGAATGCAGGTATCGCAACAGTCCGGCTAGATGCAGGCATTGTCATTGACGGCTTGATCCACTTCACGGTGAGCGACACATCAACAAGCGATGCGCATTACCTCACCATGGATGCTGCAGGCTTGCCGCTCGAGCAGTGGGAGCGGACCAATGCAGAGTCATACCGATTCGAGTTCACTGATGGCACAAGCGGACAGCCGACCGGCGCGGTTCTCATCGATGCAAACGCAACTAACGGGACCTTTCTCACCACAATGGACACAGCCTTCAACACGCAAGTCGTCTCAACGAACTCGGTTCCACAGGGCCGGACAGATACTGATATTGCTGGAATGCGACGGGACTCAACAGGGTTGTATGGTGGCGGCTTGCTCTTGGCTGACGACGACGTGAACACCGACGGACTTGCAGCGATCTATGAACTCCGCGAGGCCACATCAGGGGGTGTGTACCGCGCAATTTTCGGCCCGATTAGTACGACTATTAAGCAGTACGCCGACCTCGATATCGCTGCGGCCGGCTCGCTCGGAGGCGTCATCTTCGTGACTGAGAAAATCACAGACGAGATCCAGCAGGTCGCCCCCGACGGCACGCACAGCACATGGGCCACCGGCTTCGTCGGCATCGGTGCCCTTTCCATCAGCCCCGATGGCGAATCGATGTACGTCGCCGATCTCAACGGCGTGTGGCTCATCCGCCCCGAGGGCATCGAACCAGGACCCGCCGTGCTCGCCACGGACCCCTCGGCCTCCGGCGGTACGGTTCTGAGCGGCTCCCCGGTCAACGCGCTCCGCGTCATCTTCACGGAGCCCGTCAGCTTCACCGATTCAGATGTCACCATCACCAACTCTGACGGCCAGCCCGTCGGCTTCGATGCTTCGGGCTCGGGCAGCCAGTTCATGATCATCGGCCTTGCCGAGCCGCTCAGCGGCAACAGTTACACCGTCATTATCGCCGACACGCTCACGAGCGTCGCTACCGGCCAGCCGCTCGACGGCGACAACGACGGCGTGGCGGGGACCAACGCCGTGCTCACCTTCACCCACGCCTGCGCTGGCGACATCGCCGACGACTTCGGCACGCCCGGCAGCGACGGGATGGTCAGTTTCGGCGACTTCCTCGCGCTGCTGGGGCTCATCGGGCCGTGCGAGTGAGCAGACGCGGATTGCCCTTCACGCCCTGATCCCAGCGCCCCCTACGATCGGGTCGCATGAACCCCACGGCTGCCCTGCTCGCGCCCGATGTCCTCGATCTCATCGAGCAGCGACGCTTCGCCGAGTTGCGCTCCGCACTCCAAACCCTCGCGCCGGCTGACATCGCCGACCTCATCAGCGCCCTCGAGCCCGAGCCCGCGGTCGTGGTGTTCCGCCTGCTCAAGCGCGACGCCGCCGCCGACACGCTCTCCGAACTCGACACCGAACGCCGCCAGCAGCTCTTTGATGCGCTCGGCGATGTGCGCACGGTGCGACTGCTCGAGGAGATGGACCCCGACGACCGCGCGGCACTCTTCGATGAGCTGCCCATCGAGGTGTCCACTCGGCTCATCGGCAGGCTGAGCCCCGAGAACCGCCGCATCACGCAGTCGATCCTCAACTACCCCGAGGACTCGGTGGGCAGGCTCACCACGCCCGACTATGTGCGCATCCGCCCCGATTGGACTATTGGCCAGGCCATCGACCACATCCGCAAGTACGGGCGTGATGCCGAGACCGTGCACTGGATCTTCGTGGTCGACGACGAAGGCAAGCTGATCGACGACCTGCACATCCGACCCATCCTGCTCGCTGACCCGGCCCAGAGCGTCGAGTCGCTCATGGACAACCGCTTTATCGCGTTGTCGGTCTCAGACGACCAGGAAGACGCCGTCAAGCAGATGGCGCGGTACGACCGCACCGCGCTGCCCGTGCTCGATACGCGCGGCCACCTCATCGGCATCGTCACCGCCGACGACATCGCGGATGTTGCAGAAGCCGAAGCCACCGAGGACGTCCACAAGCTCGGCGGTCTCGAAGCCCTTGATGAACCCTACCTCAGCACGGGCTTTGCGCTCATGGTCCGCAAGCGCGGCGTGTGGCTCGCCGCGCTGTTCGTTCTCCAAATCGCGACCATCGGTGTGATGAGCTTCTTCGAGGAACACCTGCAGAAGGCGCTCTACCTCGCGCTGTTTGTCCCGCTCATCATCTCCAGTGGCGGCAACACCGGCACCCAGGCCGCCAGCATGCTCACCCGCGCCCTGGCACTCGATGAGGTCAACCCAGCCGACTGGCTGAAGGTGGTCCGCAAGGAACTGCTCACCGGGCTGTGTCTGGGCTCGGTGCTCGGGGTGCTGGGCGTGGGCGTCGCGCTGCTGCTCGATGTCATCGGCATGGCCAACGCGCCTCAGCCGCTGCTGGTCGGCTTTGTCGTCGGCACCTCGGTGGTGGGCATCGTCATCTGGGGCACGCTCATCGGTTCGATGCTGCCGCTGCTGCTCGACAAGCTCGGGCTCGATCCCGCGACCAGCTCCGCGCCGCTCGTCGCGACCCTCATGGACGTCTCGGGCCTTGCGATCTACTTCGGCGTGGCGCTGGTGCTGCTGCTCTGACCGCGGGGGCTCACTTGCCCGTGGCGTTGCCGAACCGCTCGTTGATCCACGCAGCGATGCGTTCCATCACGCTTTCATCAAACGTGATCTCGCTGGCGCCGTACTCATCGACCAGCCCGGTCTTGGCTGGCTGGAACAAATGGTTAAGCCCATCGAGCACCTCGACCGTTGCATCGGCGTTATCCTTGAGCGCTTCGCGCGCGGGCTCAGCGTTCTGGCTCGGCAGCACCTGGACATCCTTTTCGCCGAAAAGCGCGAGCACCGGCTCATCAACTTCGACGAGCACCGTTGCGGGGTCGAAACTCACGAAATGCCGCAGCCAAGGGTCTTCGAGCTGCGCGAGCATCGAGTCGATGATCTGTTGGCGGAACTGCTCGGGCGCGTCGGGCCGCTGCTCCTTGACCACGCGCGTGACCACTTCGAGCATCTCCTCCTCGGAGCCCTCGGGGCCGATGGCGTTGAACAACTCGAGGTTGTTGTCCCTCAGCGTGGTGATTTTGTCCTCGTCCTCGCCGCTGCGCCGGCTCATCTCTGCCGATTGCTCGGCGATGATCTGCCCTCCCGGCACGCTCGGGCCCGCGAGCAGCACCAAGTACGCCACGCCGTCGTCTTCGGCATCCTCAATGGAGTCGCCAGCCGCGACCATCGGCGCGATGATGCCGCCCTCGCTGTGGCCGATGATCCCGATCTTGCCGATATCCTTGCGCTCAGCGAGCCAAAGGACCTGAGCCCGCGCATCGTCGGCCCGCTCCGCCATCGTCGCTCCAGCAAACGTCCCGCCGCTGAGGCCCGTGCCCCGATCGTCGCAGCGAAGCACCGCGATGCCCGCGCGCGTCAGCCGATCGCTCAGCACCAAGAACGGCTTGTGGCCCATGATTGCCTCGTCGCGGTCTTGGGGGCCGCTGCCGCTCAGCAGCACCGCCGCCGGGTAAGGGCCATCGCCGAACTTCTCAGCGTCGGGCAGCGTGAGCGTGCCCGCCATCTCGTGCGCCAACTCCCCGCCGATTTCGACCGGGATCGTCACGTCCGTCGCTCGGTACGGCAGCGGCAGCTTCGGCTCTTGGCTCCTGCCCATGACCGCTGTATCCGATGTCCGATCCAGAACCGCGTTGAACGACATCGCTCCCTGGAAGACCGAGCCACTCAGATCGCCGTCGTTGAGTTGCAAGTTGAATACCGGGTGGTTAGCGATCTCCATTCCCTCGATCGCGGCCCGGAACGAGAGAGCCCCGTTGTCGCCCCACTCGATGTCGGCGAGCGGCGCACGAGCGATGCTCTGAGCCGGGATGTCCAGCGTGCCAACCCACCCATCGGCTCGCTCGGCGAGCTTGAGCGTGATCTCCAGATCGCCATTGGGCAGCGTGAGCGGGCCCTGCCACGTCTGGCCGCTCGCTGCGCCCGCGGCGATCAGCAGACCCGCAATCGAACCGATCGTCTTGCTCGTGTCACGGTGTGCCATCAGTCGCCTCCCTCACCAGGGCCGAACTCATTCGGCCGATCATGTCATCAAGATCAACTGAACCATCGCGACACGAGTGCTGCGCGCTGACGGCGCCGTTCGTTTGATTCACGCGGGCTGCGTCGCCGACAAGCCCCGCAGGCTCGCAGCACGCCGCGTGCGGGCCTGCTTCTGCGCCTCGGCGGCCTTGGCTGCTGACTCCGCTTCGGTGAAGTCCTCGCCGAAGCGGAACAGCCTGAAGCTGTTGCCCAGCACAAAGATCTCGCCCGCGAAGTGGTACAGCGCCGCCGCTGGCACCGCCAGATTGCCCGTCGCCGCAAGGAACAGCCCGACCAGAACGATCAGGATCGACACGGCGATGTTCTGCGCCACGATCGCCCGCGTCTTGCGCGACAGCTCGATCAGGAACGGGATGCGGTTGAGCTCGTCGGTCATCAGCGCGATGCCCGCCGAGTTGGCCGCGATGTCCGAACCACTCAGGCCCATCGCCACGCCCACGTCTGCCTCGGCGAGCGAAGGACCGTCGTTGATGCCGTCGCCGACCATCATGGTCTTCATGCCCTGTGCTTTGAGCTGGCGGATCTGCTCGTGCTTCTCCTCGGGCAGGCACTCGGCTTCTACTGCGTCCGCTCCGATCACCCGGCCCACGCGCTCGGCCACGCTCATCCGGTCGCCCGTAAAGATCGCGACCATCCTGATGCCCAGCTCGCGTAGTCGCGTGACGATTTCAGCCGTCTTGGGCTTGACCTTGTCTTCGAGTCCCACCGCGCCCAGGTACCGATCGCCGAGCATCACGTGCACGCCCGACATACCCTCGATCCGCTGCTCGACCGCATCGATCTGCGGCTTGACGCCCGGTGAAAGCTCGATCAGCCAGCTCGCGCGGCCCACACGAACCTCGCCCCGAGCGGTTATCGCGCGAACGCCTCGCCCGTGGACCTCTTCATAATCGTCCGCCTGGGCCGGAGTGATACGCGCCTGCTTAGCGGTCCGCAGGATCGACTCGGCCAGCGGGTGGTTGGAGTGCTGGTCGCCATCGACCGCGGCCTGCAATAGCTCTGCGCCCTCGATGCCCTGCGCCGGGGCCAGCTTGCTGACCTCGAACCGGCCGGTCGTGATCGTGCCGGTCTTGTCCATCACGATCGCGTCGATCCCTGCGACCGCCTCGAGGTGCTTGGAGTCTTTGATGAGCACACCCAACCGAGCCGACGACGCGAACGCCGCCACCATCGCCGATGGGCTCGCCAAGAGCAGCGACGCCGGGCAGCAGACCACCAGCACGGTGATCGCCACGTCTGTGGCGCGCGCACGGCTGATCTCGTCGGCCGACTGGCTCATCACGAACCACGTCACCGCCGCCACCGAAAGCGCCACCGGCACGAAGAACCGAGCGACCTGCTCGATCATCGCTTGGCGACTCGTTCGGCTGCCCTCCGCCTCGCGGATGAGCTGACTCACGCGCCCGATTGTCGTCTGCTCACCGATCAGCGTTGTGCGCACCTCGATGGTGCCCGTCAGGTTCGTGGTGCCCGCGTAAGCCTCGGACTCGGCCTGCACTTCGACCGGCGCGGCCTCGCCCGTGAGCGATGCCTGGTTGATGGTCGACTTGCCCGTCACCACCACGCCGTCGACCGGCAGGTTCTCGCCCGCTCGCACGCGAACCAAGTCGCCCACCGCGATCTCGCCGAGGCTGACGATGGTCTCGCTGCCGTCGGGGCCTATCTTGCGTGCCTGATCGGGCGTGAGCTGAACCAACTCCTCGATCGCGCGTTGAGCGCCGAAGGCGGTCCGCCGCAGAATGGCATCCGCCACCAGCAGGATGAACGCAAGCCAGCCAGCCGTCTCGTAGCTCTGGTTGGCCACCGCTGCGGCGATCGCCATGAACGCCAGCGTCGAACTGCTCAGCCGGCCCGTGACCAGCTCTTTGAACGCGGTTCGTGCCATGGGGATCGCCAGCACGACCGCCGCGGCCATCGCCGGGATCTGCGTGACCAGCTCGTTGGCCACCCCCAGCCAGTCGCCCAGCCGAGTCGCGATCAGCAGCATCCCGCCGATCAGGTACAGCACGATGTTCCGCTCGCTGGTCGCCTCTTCGTGGTGCGAGCAGCACACGACCGTGCTGAACTGCTCCTGACCCTCGACGTGCGTGTGATCTGCTGCCATGTCCGCCATGCGATTCGGCTCCTGAATCTGGTTTTGTCCCCGCCCGCCATCCAGCCGAGGCGGTCGCTGTCCTGCTGCGCCAACCATCATCTTAAAGGCCGGTTCAACCGGCTGGCCCGGCCATGATAGGGGTCCCAATGCCCCCAATCGGGCACGCAGCGTCCCCGGTCTACGCTTGCCCTGGCCCGGTTGTTCACCCGACAACTGGCCCGAGACAGTGGCCCAAGTCTGCAGCCAGCGAGCCAGCTCATGCCTCCAGCCCTTCCCAACCCAGACTCTCATCCCGATCAATCGGCCAATGTCACCGTGCTGGGCCTGGGCCAGATGGGCCTCGTCTGTGCTGCCTGCCTGATCGATGCTCCGCCCGCTGGTGCAGAGGGCGACCAGCCCGCCTCCAGCCCCCGGCCCTCGGTCCGCATGTGGGGCCATTCGATCGACGACGCCACAGCTCTCTCGCAGACAAGAACTTCTGACCGCCTGCCAGGCTTTGTACTGCCTACGGAGGTCCGAGTCTGCCTCGATGCCGCCCAGGCCCTCGCTGGGGCCGACATCATCGTCTCAGCCATCCCCGTGCAGGTCACGCGCGAAGCATGGACCAGCCTCCGCGAGCATGTGCCGCCACGCGCAGGCGTGGTCTCGGTCGCCAAAGGCATCGAGACCGGCACCCTCCTTCGGCCCACGCAGATCATTGCCGACACTCTGGCCGACGATCCCGACGCAGCCCCCCGGCCCGTCGGAACCCTCAGCGGGCCGACCATCGCGACCGAGCTGGCCCGGGGACTGCCCGCGACCATGACCGCCGCGAGCGACCATCCGGGGTTCGCGGCCACCATTCAGCAGCTCTTCAGCACCCGGTGGCTGCGGGTCTACACCCATGACGACCTGCTCGGGGTCGAACTGGCCGGCGCGACCAAGAACGTCATCGCCATCGCAGCGGGGATCATCGACGGGCTCAACGCTGGCTACAACGCCAAGAGCGCGTTGCTGGCTCGGGGCCTCGCAGAGATCACCCGGCTGGGCACCGCGATGGGTGCCAAAGCCGATACGTTCTTCGGCATCTCGGGCGTGGGCGATCTGGCGACCACGTGCTTCAGCCCCGAGGGTCGAAACCGCACCTGCGGCGAGGCGCTGGGCCGGGGCATCGCCCTCAAGGACCACCTCGCAGCGACCAACTCGGTCGTCGAAGGCGTCGAGACCACGCGCGGCGTCGTCGAACTCGCACGCAAGTACCGTGTCGAGATGCCCATCACCGAGGCCGTGCACGACGTGCTGTTCGAGGGCCTCGACCCAATCGCGGCCATAAGCAGGCTCATGAGCCGCCAGCTGCGCGATGAGAGCGTGGGGTAAGCACAGTAGCCAGCTTCGGTTCGAAGGATGGCTTTGGTGCCACTGACCCGTTCCTTACGGGTCAGTGCGGTCGGCTTTGTTTGACCGGATCACTGACCTGCACCGGAGGTCAGTGGCACGGCATCATTGCGCCAGTCTCCGTCAATCAGGCCCCGAACACGTTGGCTGAACCGGTCAGCTAACCTGCCCACATGCCCCGCTCCATCGCCCGCGTTTGCTCCGCCTTCGTGCTCATGCCTTCGCTCGCATGCGCGCAACAGTCCGCCAAGCCCACCGAAGGCCAGTACGAGGCCGCCATCCTGGCTCGCGCCAGCGAGCTAGGCATCCTCGATCATCCCGAGGGTCTCAACAGCCTTTTCGGTGTGCTCGCTGCCACGTTCGACCATTACCCGAGCGTTCGCCCTTTGAGCCTGATCGACAGCGCCCTGCGTAGGCCGCTCTCGCTTGACGCGGTGGAGGCCCGGGTAAGCCAGCGCGTCATGGCGATCCGCGATGCCGATGCCGCTGGGCTGCCCGAGGCCATCCGTGCGTTCGTGCGCGATGCGCTCGACCTTACGGGCGAGCCCGCCGGAGCCGAGCCCGCCGAGTTCCCCGAGGAGAGCATCCCGGCCCTGCTCGATGCCGCCCGCCACAACGCTCGCACCTGGCGGCTCCGCAGCGAGGACCATCCGCAGCTTGTCGACGCTGTCGCGCACGCCCTGAAGACTGACACCGCAGCCGTCGCTGCCTCGCTCGATGCGTTGCTCGCCCACTGGGCCTCGCCCATCGGCCGGGGCGACATCGAGGCTGTTCGCGCGCTCAACCTGCCCACCATTGACCCTGGGGCCATCGGTGATGCCGTCACCGGCGACTGGTCGTATGCGTTCACGCTGCCCGACGGCTCTTCGCTCATCATCGGCACCGATCAGGCCAACACCTATGACATGAGCCGCATCGACCACGTCATCGATCCCTCCGGCAACGACGCCTACCTCTGGCCCAAGGGCGCAGCGCCCACTCGCACCGGGTCCATCATCGACCTCGCGGGCAACGATACGTACCGGTCCCAAGCTGACTTTGCCGGGCCCGCCACGTGCGCCTTGGGGTGGTCGCTCCTCGACGACCGCTCGGGCGACGACACCTACCACACCACCGCGCTCGCCTCGATCGCAACCGGTGTGATGGGTGCAAGCGTGCTGATCGACCGCTTCGGCGACGACGCCTACACCGCTACGGGCAAGGCCGCCTCGTGGAACATCGGCGCGGGCTTCTTCGGCACCGGGCTGCTCATCGACCTTGCGGGCCACGATGCCTATCGCGGCGAGAAGCTCACACAAGGCATCGGCGGGGCGCGCGGGCTCGGTGCGATCATCGATAAGAACGGCAACGACTTCTACTTTGCCAACGGGCCTTCCAACACCTCTACCTATGGCACGCCCGCTGTCTACCTCGGCCAGGCGCAGGGCTACGGCTACGGCATCCGCGGCCACGCAGCGGGCGGGCTCGGCGCGATCTACGACCTCGGCGGCCACGACGAGTACACCGCCGGCGAGTTCAGCCAGGGCGGCGGCTACTTCTTCGCGCTGGGCATTCTCCGTGACACGAGCGGCCACGATCTGTACCACGCCAACCGCTACGGCCAGGCCTTCGCGGCCCATCAAGCTGCGGGCATTCTTATCGATGACGCGGGCGACGACACCTATTGGTCGCGCACCGCGGCCAGCCAGTCGGGCTCGTGGGATGAGTGCGCCACGCTGCTCATCGACCGCGCGGGCAACGACTCGTACCGGTGTGACGGCCTGGGCATAGGCGGAGCCGCTATGCAGGCCATCGCTGTCTTCATCGATGCAGCGGGCGACGACCGCTACGCGCCCGCCGGCGGCGACACCCTCGGCCAGTCCAGCCGGGACTCCTACCACTACGAGCGAGACAAGACGCTCTCATTCAGCGCCTTCATGGATCTCGGCGGTGGACACGACTCCTACCCGCCCCGCCGATCCAACGGCTCGGTTCTGAGCACCGGCAAGCCCAACGACGACGAGCCCGCGAACTCGACCCGCTTTGGGGTGTTTGTGGATGAGTAGGCCGCTGGGTCCATTGCTGGTTATTCGTAACAACCCGCACTCTCCCCTGAACTCGCGCTTCGCACGGGCCGATAGCTCGTGCGCACACCGGCGGCCTCCCGGCGGAAGACTCCGCCCCCGACCGGTGAACACCGCGCTCAGCGCCGACATCATCAGAGGAGTCCTCGCCGTGAATACCTTCATTCCCCAGTTCACCAATCAGTTCAACAACCAGTTCACCACCCCCTTCGCCAACCAGTTCGCCACGCCCTTCGGCGGCCCCATCGGCGGCAAGTTCCCCAGCCAGTTCACCGGCATCCCCGGCTATGGCACCGGCATGTCCAACAGCCTCACCGGCTGGAACACTCCCTTCGGCTACAACACCGTCAACACCGGCTGGAACACCGGTCTGAACACGCCCTTCGGCGTGAACAGCATGTTCAACGGCCAGATCCCCGGCCAGTTCCCCGGTCAGTTCCCCGGCTTCAGCCCCGTCGGCTTCAACAACACCTTCGCTGGTTCCAACGTTCCCTTCGGCTTCGGCGGCGTCAACACAGGCTGGAACACCGGTAGCAACTCGCCCGTCGGCTTCGGCGGCGTCAACACCGGCTGGAACACGCCCGTCAACTTCAACAGCCAGTTCGCTTCCCCCACGGGCTACACCGGCCTCAACACCGGCTGGAACGCGCCCATCAACAGCCAGTTCACCAACCAGTTCACTGGCCAGTACTCCGGCCAGGTTCCCACCCAGTTCGCTGGCCAGTTCCCCGGCTTCAGCCCCGCCAACTTCAACACCGGTTTCAACACCAACTGGAACACTGGTTTCAACACCGGCTTCAACACCCCCGTCGGCTTCGGCGGCATGAACACCAACTTCAACAACGGTTTCAACACCACCAACCCCGCCACGCAGACCACCACCGGCAACTACCCCTTCCTCGCCTACGCCTTCAACCCCTACTTCGGCATCAACACTCCCGTCAACGGCACGGGCACCGAGACCGCCAACGTTCAGGCCGCCTGATACGGCTTGATCGAGCCTGACAATCCGAATCCCGCCCAGCGGGGCAGCCGTCCGATGCACAACCGGGCCGCTGCCCCGCTGTGCTGCGCGCGCTGTACCATCTCTCTGCGGTTCCCAATCCCAAGCAGAGACCATCGCGCTCGAGACACAACAATGAAGATCACTTTCCTCGGCCACTCCGCTTTCTACCTCACCGATGGCGACCACCGCGTGCTCATCGACCCGTTCCTCACCGGTAACCCTGTCGCCCCTAGCACCCCGGGTCTGACCGCAGCCGACATCAACCCAACGCACATCGCTCTCACCCACGGGCACGACGACCACCTCGGCGACACCGTCGCGATCGCTAAACGAACCGGCGCGACCGTCATCGCGCCCTTCGAACTGGGCGAGTACATCGGCACACTGGGCGTGGAGAACATCGAGCTTGGAGGATCCGGCGGCTGCATCAAGCTCTCTTTCGGCTGTCTCTGCTTCACGCAGGCCTTCCACTCATCGTCCACCGACAACGGCCGGTACATGGGTCCCGCTTGCGGCATGGTGGTCTACCTCGGTGGTCACCGCATCTACCACGCGGGCGATACAGCGCTGTTCAGCGACATGGCCCTCATAGGCGAGCTGTACACGCCGCACGTCGCAATCGTGCCCATCGGCGACCGCTTCACGATGGGCCCCATGCACGGCTCCAAAGCCGTGGACCTCATCAAGCCGTCGGTGTGCGCGATCCCGTGCCACTACAACACTTGGCCGCCGATCACCGTCGATGCCTCGCAGTTCAAGCCGGCCGCGTGCAAGGTTGAAGCCCTCAAGCCGGGCGAGAGCATGGAACTCTGAGCCTCCACGCCCGGTCCCTATGCTCTGCCCGTGCGTTTCACCTTCCTCGGCACGGGCACATCTGCGGGCGTTCCATGCCTCGGCTGCGACTGCGCCACCTGCACATCACCCGACCCGCGCGATGCTCGCACCCGCACCAGCGCGCTCATCGAGTGGACCGATCCATCGGGCCAAGCGCGAGCGGTCATGCTGGATGCTGGCCCCGACCTCCGCCAGCAGGCCCTGCGCCACCGGCTGAACCGGCTCGACGCGATCCTCTTTACGCACAACCACGTCGACCACACCTTCGGGCTCGACGAGGTCCGCCGGTTCAACATCACCATGGACGCGCCCATCGACCTCTACGCCGAGGCGCCCACCATGGCCCACCTCAAGCGGGTCTACGCGCACATCTTCGACCGCGCCTCCAACGTGCAAGACTCGTTCGTCGCGACGATCATCGCCCACGAGCTCAAGGCCGACCGCGAGCTTGTGCTCTGGGGCATGCGGTTCACCCCCATCCGCCTGCTCCACGGCAGGCTTCCCGTGCTCGGCTACCGCATCGAGCCCGAGGCAGCGGACAGCCCAATGGGAAACGACCCCGACGGCTGGTGGCCGCTGGCGTACTGCACGGACGTCTCGGCCATCCCGCCCGAGAGCTGGGCCAAGCTCACCGGCCTGCAAACCCTCGTGCTCGATGCCCTCCGCCGGCGCAAGCACCCCACCCACTTCACGCTCGGCCAGGCTGTCGGCGTGGCCCATGAGGTCGAGGCCGCCCGGACGTACTTTGTCCACATGGCCCATGACCTGCCCCACGAGCCGACCTCAGCCGACTTGCCCCCGACCATGACCCTCGCCCACGATGGCCTGTCGCTGGGCGGCCTGCCGTTGGACGGCCAGCAGCACGAAGGCTGACAGGGCCTGAACACAGCCGCTGCGGGGGCCAAATCCACCCGACTCGACCGTCGCCCGGCCGGTCCCGGGGCCCCTAGACTCCCGCCCTATGGGTAAGACACGCGAGATCAAGAAGCGCATCAAGGCCGTCGGCAACATCAAGCGGATCACCCGCACGATGCAGATGATCGCCACGGCCAAGTTCTCCGCCGCCCTTCAGCGGGCCGTCGCGGGCAGGCCCTACGCCGATGCCATCTTCGATCTCGTCGCCGAGATGGCCTCGTCCTCTTCCGAGGTCTCGCACCCGCTGCTCGCCACCGGCGACCCAGACGGCCAGACCCTCACCCTCGTCATCACGTCCGACCGCGGGCTCTGCGGGCCCTACAACGGCTCGGTGCTCCGCACCGCGCTCAAGCACTTCCGCGAGCAAGCCGGCTCGACCGAGGGCCGAATCGAAGTCATCGGCAAGAAGGGCGCCAACGCCCTGCGTTTCAACGGCGTGGAGCCCACCGTCCACCACACGCACTTCACCGACAAGCCCGTCTATGAGCATGTCGAGAAGCTCGCCCAGGAATACATCGACCTCTTCACCAGCGGCAAGGTCAGCAAGGTGAACATCGTCTCGATGAAGTTCATCTCCGCTGGCCGTCAACAGCCCGAGGTCGTCCAGCTTCTGCCCTTTGAGGCGCCCGAGAAGCAAGAAGCCACGCCCGGCTCCAAGTCTGACTACGAGTTCAGCCCGTCGGCGGGTGAGCTGCTCGGCGAGCTGCTGCCCGCCGCCGTCAAGGTCACGCTCTTCCAGGCGTTCAATGACGCCGTGGTCTCCGAGCACGTTGCCCGGATGGTGGCCATGAAGGCCGCCACCGACAACGCCGGCAAGATGGGCAAGGACCTGACCCGCGTGTACAACCGCGCTCGCCAGGCCCAGCTCACCACCGAGCTGACCGAGATCATCTCTGGTGCTGCCGCGCTCGAGTGACCCCGGCTCGTTAGCACGATTTCCTGAAACCGCCCTCAACCGAGGGCGGTTTGTCTTTGCGCACCCAGCTCGTTGCTACACGCGATAGCTCATCACGCATCCTTACGATCGGGCAACAAAAACGCCCGCAGCGTGCTGCGGGCGCTCGTGGAACTCCTGAAAGTTGCGACGATCAGCGCCGGCGACGCATCGCGCCAAGACCGGCCAGGCCGAGCACCGCGGTCCCAGCCGGAGCGGGCACCTCGTACCGAACGGTGATCGACTTGATGTACGTCTCGAACGCGCCGACCTGTGCGCTCTGGATGAACCCGATGGAGCTGGACGACGCATGGAACGACTCGAGCTGGCCCACCGTGGTGTTGGCATCGTTCGCCATGCCGCCGAGACCGATGGCTTCGAACTCCGTTGCACCGACGCCCGTGAAGTCGATGAAGCTGATGTTCACCTCGAGCACGTTGCCGCCCGCAGCGCCCGGGAACGTGATGAGCACCTCGTCCGAAGCCAACAGCAGGCCGGAGGCCCCGAGCTCGTTGAAGTCACCGCCGACGCCGTTGCCCGCGAAGTCGCTCGACAGGTCGTAGCTGAAGAACGCGTCGAACAGTCCGTCGGTGAGGTCATCGGTCACGCTGAGGATCTGGCCCGAGGCCGAACCCGCAATGGCCACCACCGCCGCAGCCATCAATGCACGCTTGATCATTCTGGTTTCTCCCTGCTCGTGGCTCTTGCGAGCCGGTCCACTCATGCCGCCAGCTCTCACAATGAGACGGACAGCCAGACCGCGCGAGCGGCCGATAGCCACACCATGCCCCATAAACAGGGGATTGCCAGCACACTTGAGTGGTTTACGCCGCCCATGCCCCCTCCGGCCTCAGAACTTTGACGCCGTGAAACTCGCCCCCACCTCGTCACGGTCCCATAAGTGCGCCGGCCCCCGAGCCTCTTGGTACCACTCCCAGATCTCGAACCAGTAGCTCCGGAACCGGTGGCCGCCGAACGGCTCGTAGTGCTTGTCGAGCCGTTTCAGAATCGCTCGGTCGGTGCCCGTCAGGCCCAGCACCGTCTTGCCGTGGCGGATCGATTCGGTATCCAGCGCCAGCCGCGAGTACCGCCCGAGCAGCATCATGATGTTCCCCGCCGCGTACGGCCCGATCCCGGGAAGACCCAGCAGGAAACCGAACGCCTCATCGTCGCTCGTGCCGCTACTGGTGAGCCAGGCCTCGTCCACCTCGCCGCGCACGAACAGCTTGGCCAGCTCCACCAGCCGCTGGTCGCGGTAGCCGACCCGGCACCGGGCGCGCAGCGTGCCCGCCCGCATCCGCGCGATCCGCTTGGCCGTTGGAAAGCTGAAGAGGCCAGACGGGCTCTGCTTGCCGCACACCTCGCACAGCCTGCGGTTCATGTTGATCGTGCTCGGCCACGCCACGTTGCAGCTCGTCACCGTCTTGACCACGTCCTCGAACAGCGTGGGCGATCTGAACAGCCGGCCCCGGCCGCTGCGCTTCCACCGCGCATCGACCTTGTGAAAGGCCGCGACCTCGGCCCGCGATTCGTCCAGCCGGAGCATCCGCGCCAGCTGCGCGCGCGCTTCAACCTGCTCGGGCTTGGTCAGCTTGCGATCGAACCGCACCGAGAGCTCGCTGCCCTTGTTGCCCGGCTGCGAGAGCTTGCAGCCCGCCGCACCGTCCTCCAGGTGCAGGCACGTCAGCAGGCACTGCTGGTCCACGATCCAGTGGTTGGGCCTCAGCAGGAAGTAGCCGTAAGAGCACACATCCCGCGAGAGCGAGTAGTCCGCTGGCACCTTCACGCGCAGCAGCGAACCGCGCACCTTCACCTGTGGCCTGACCAACGCGGGCATCGCGCTCAGGCCGTTCTGCGCCGGCGCACCATGAACGCGTTCTCCACCATGTTCAGGCAGAGCCGGTCGGCCATCACCGCGAACCGCTGGTAGTGCTCCTCGGCCTGCGCCGTCAGCGTCTCGGCGGTCTGCCCTGCTGCCGCGGTCTGGTCGTGGTCGGCCTTGGCGATCTTCATCGCCATCGGCTGGTCGGACTCCACATGGAACTGAACACCCAGCGTCCGCAGCCCCGCGCTAAACGCCTGCACCTTGCAACGCTCGCTGGTGGCCAAGAGCGTCGCGCCGGCTGGCAGTTCCTTGACCTCCTGCGAGTGGCTCTGGAACCACCGGCCCGACCAGGGCACGCCCGCCATCAGCACGTGTGTCTGCGCCGGCACCGTCAGGTCCACACGCTCGAAGCCCACCTCGGGAGCGCCCTCCATCGCACCGACCGTGCCGCCCAGCGCGTGCGCGATCAGCTGCGCGCCCATGCAGATGCCCAGCGCCGGCAGCTCGGCCTCGTGCGCCTCGCGGATCAACGCCGCCTCTGCTTTGAGCCACGGGTGAGGGTCGCCCACGTTCTGAGGCCCGCCCAGCACCACCAGCCCGTCAAAGCCTTCCATCGAGCCCGGAACAGGCGTGCCGCCCTTGTCGGTCGATAGATCGGGCCGTCGCACGTCCAGCCTGAAAGCGTGGTCGCGGAGCACTGCACCAAGACGGCCCGGGCCGCCCACGTCGGAGTGTTGAAGCACAAGAATTCGAGCCATGGTCCGCGATGATAGCAGGACCGCCGCCGCCTCCCCAAAGCCGGACCGGAGCCGCGCCGGAGCGGTCAGCGCGATCCAGCGCCCCGGCTTACGCCCGGAGTGACCGTCAGCGAAACGCGGTGCTTGCGACCGCTAAAGGCCTCCATCGCTTCTGCGATCTGCTCGCCCGTGATCAGGGTGTACGCCTCCCGTAGTTCACTCGCCGACACCACCGGCAGACCCGTCACATCCGATGCTGTAAGCCGATCCGCCCAATACGCCGGGCTGCTGGTCAGCATCGAGATTTCCTCTGCCGTGCTCGCCCGCAGCGCCGCGAGCGTCTCGGGCGATCGCGCAAGCCCACCGATCCCGGCGAACGCCTCGTCTAGCGTGTCTCGTGCAACGCCAGCCACCTCCGGCTCGACCGCTACGACCACCCAGGCCAGGCTCCGCCCGCCGTGTCGATCGCCAAAGATCATCCCGCTCGCAACGCTGGCCGTCGTCAGCCCGCGTTCAGCGAGCAACTGATCCGCCCGTGCTTCGAGCAGTTGGCTCGCCTGCCGGAGCCGGCGTGCTGTATCCAGCCGATCCGCCGACGGCCCGACCACGCCGCGAAGCACCATCGCCGGCGCTCCCGGCGCCGCCCGCACCAAAACCGTTCGCTCGACCTCAGCGGGCTCCCAGGGCTTTGGCATGGCAGCTGCCATCCGAGCACGCTCTTGGCCCAAGCCCTGCCCGCCCCCCAGCCCGCCCCCCAACCCCCCGAACCAATCTGCCATCGACTGCATCGATCCCGCGCGGTCGATCTCGCCCGCTATCGCAGCGCTCATCGGGGCGCTCTCAGCCCGGCCAGCCAGCCAGCCAGCTACCGCAGGAGCATCGTCGAACACCGCTGCGTCCAGCACCGCCGCGTCCAGAGCCGGCACACCCATCAACTCCTCCAACGCCATGTTCAACGCTGCCCGAGGCTCGCTCGCACCCGCGTCGATCAGCGCCTTCGATTTCTCACGCCATCGCGTGAGACCCGCCGAGGTCCAGCCCGGCATATCGAGCATCGCGGTGATCGTGCGCACGGCCTGCTCGACCGCAGCCGCCCCGCCCGGCCCCTGGGCGTTGATGGTGACAGCCCCATCCCATGCGTTGGCGCTGAAGGCCCAGCCCGCTGCCTCAAACGCTCGCTTGTGCTTACCGATTGCGGCCATGTCGTTGAGCATCGCCGCCGAAGCCCGCGCCAGCATCAGGTCGCGCGAGCCGTCGCCCTCGAACACCTCGCTCGCGATCACCAACCGCAGCGCTGCATCACCCTGCGCGCCCGGCATCGGAACCGCGTGCACGCGCACCCCGTTCGAGAGCCACCCGCTCCAAGCGGCCTCCGCGACGGCTGGCTCATCGATCAGGATAGAACCGCTCACCTCAACCACCCGCCCGGGTCGCCAAGGCTCCGCCTTCACATGCACATGCTCGCTCGCCGTGACCGAGCGTCCAGAACCCACCTGCGCGCGCGCAACACCGCTCCAAGCCATGGCACCGCACACAGCCAAAGCCAGTGCAACCCCACTCGATACGCTCGCTCGAACCTCTCGCATCACTCTCACCTACCCCCCGCCTCTTACCGCGTTGCAGTCACGTGGACTCCGCTACGCACCGCCGAGTTCGCCATCGATCCACGAGCAAGATTCGCAGCCCTTGCCCGCCTCAAACCGCCCATTGCGAATCCCGTCCACCGCCTCCGAGACCTTCTCCAGAGCGCCCGCCACATCAAGGTCCGAGAGCCCGATCCGACCACGCTCACCCGTCCGCAGCACCCAGTACTCCGCCCATCCCTCGCGAACCTCCATCTGGTCCGCCAGCACATGCGCGTACAGGCACATCTGCAGATCGCTCGGCTCGGGCTTGAGCAGTGTCTTGCGCGCACGCCCCGTCTTGTAATCCACAATCCGGTGCTGCTCACCCAGTCGGTCGAGCCGGTCGAGCCGTACCTCCAGCTGCGAGCCCTCGCCCGCCTCTGGCCACGGCATCACCAGCTTGTACTCAAGCTCCAGTATCTCCGCGTTCGCCTCGTGCAGCTTCTCGTGCGCCGCTGCCGCCATCGCGACGACGCTCTCGCGCGCCGCCCGGTCTACTTCCTGATCGATCGGCAGCATCGCGTTGTACGCCCGCTCCGCGCGCGCGCGAAGACCAACCACCGTCGGCGGGTGTTCGCCCGTCGCCTCGGCGTTCCGCAGCTCGTCATAGAAACCGTGCAGCGCCGTGTGCACCGCCTTGCCCACCACCGAAGCGCCCGATGCCTCCTCGGGCAGCTTCATCACCGAGCCCATGTACCAGCAGCGTGCGCACCGCAGGTAGCTGTTGACCATCGTGTAGCTCAGCCGGAGCGGCCCCGTCACCGGGCGCATAGCGAGCTCGCGCCTGACCACACCCGTGCGCACGACCGCTGCACCGCCCAGCCACGCGGGCACTTCGCCGCCCCTTGCTCCGCGGCCGTGCGCCGCGAGCGCCGCCGCCGACTCCCGCAGCTGCCCGACTGCTCGCTCGAACGCCGCTTCGTCCTCGGCTGAGCCCGCCCGCGAGAGCGCCTCAGCTGCACGCCGCCTCGCCGATCGCTCGCCCTCGGCCCGCTCCGATCTGGCTGCCTGCTCGGCGAGCTCGTGGTCCAGCCGTTCGGGCTGCAACTCAAGCACGTCTGATTCTTCCAGGCGAGCGAGCGAACTTCCCATGTCCGCCGCAAGCTGCTGAGCAAAGTGAATCACCTTGCTCGCGGTTTTGGTCTTGACCGTCAGCACCACTGCCCGCCGCTCGGCCCGCGTCATCGCCACGTAGAACAGCCGGCGTTCCTCGTCGTACATCCGCTCCTTGTCGCTCCGCTCATCGCCAGCTGCATCGGGCAGCATGCCCGTCGGCACCGCACCATCGCGCGTCCGGCTCATCGGGTACCCGTGCTGAGGCGTAACCCTCGGCACGAACACCGTGTCGAACTCCAGACCCTTCGAGCTGTGCGCCGTCAGCACCTGCACCGCGTCCGCTTCGAGGTCCTGCGCATCGGGGCCATCGCTATCGAGCGCATCCTCGCCCATTGCCTTGCCCATCGACTGTTCATCGGTATCGAGGTCCTGGTAATACGCCCACAGCGTGCGCACATCGCCCGGCATGGGCAGCTTGGGCTGCAACCCGCGCACGAAGCCGATCGCCGATACCAGGTTCCGCACCCGCACCGCTCGATGCCGAGGGCTCAACAGTTCCGCGTCGGCCAGCCCCGCCCGCCGCACGATCTCGATGACCGTGCGCTCAGCGGTCTCCTCCCTCGTTACAGCCTGCAAGTCCTTGTACAGCGCCTCGAACCGCTCGATCGCTGCGCGCGCTTCTCCTTCCAGAGCACCATTTTCGTCTTCGAGTCTTGCGATCAACCAAGCTGCAAGGCCCGCAATGTGGCCGCTCTCGCTCCGCGACCGCTGAGCCGCGTACTCGCGTTCCCATTGCAGGCTGGCATCTGCCGGTGCGCACACCGGCGCCGCTCCGAGCACGCCCCGCGCTGCCCATGATGCCGCCGGATCGCTCAGCAGCTCGACCCATGCCAAGAGCCGACGCACGCCGCCATCGCTCGCCACCGCATCCGGCCGCCTGCCCACATACGGCACCCCCGCCAGCTCCAGCGCGGATGCCACCCGCGCCCCGTCTCCGTGCGTGCGCACAATCACCGCGTACGATTTCCACGCCCGCGCCTCGCCCGTCTGCTGTTCATGCAACTCGCGGTCTCGGCGGATCAACCGGGCGATCACCTCACCGTCGTTGCGGAAGTTGCTCAGCTCGATGAGCTCAACTCTCGCGTCCTTCGCGTGCTCCTTGCGCCCAGGCTCGATCGCTTTGTCAGGCGCGAACCGGTGGAACGCACGTGCCATCACCGCGTTGGCCGCGTCGATCACCGGCGGAGACGACCGGTAGTTGCGCTCAAGGCGGACCTGCGCGCACCCGGCCCACCGCTGGGCGAACCGGTCGAACGCCAGGTCGTCCGCGCCCCTGAACTCGTAGATCGATTGGTCGTCGTCGCCCACCACAACCAGATTCCCGTTGCTCGCAGGAGGGCTCAAGAGCGCCAACAGCTCCGCCTGCGCGGGGTTGGTGTCCTGGTACTCATCGACTACCACGTGCCGATACTCATCTCGGCAAATCGCCGCTGCGCGCGCATCGGTCCGAAGCAGCCGGATCGGCTCGACCAGCAGCTCGTCGTACCCGAGCCAGCCACGCTTGCGACGCTCGGCCTCGGCCGCCTCGAACGCATCCACCATCCGCCCGAACAGCTCAAGCCCGTCGCGCCTCGCCGCCAGCGCCAGATCATCGAGCGCGTGCTCGGTGCCTGCCCCATCGGTGCGCACGCCGCGTTCCAGTTCACCTGTGCGAAGTGTGCTGACCGCCCGCAACTGCTCGACCGAGAACGCTTGGTGGTGGAACTGCGCGAACGCCTTGCGAAGCAGGTCGATCCAGTCCTCGCCCGCCGCTGCGCCCGCCGGGTCAACCCGCCCTCTCGCTGCCACCACATCCCGCAGCAGCCGTTTGCGCATCGCCGAGTCCATCAGCACCGGCGCTCGATCAAAGCCTAACCGGTCGGGGAACCGCCTAATAAGCTGCCTGGCAAAGCTATGAAACGTGCCCGCAAAGATGCCCTCCGCAGCCGTCGGCGTAACCAGTTCCGCAAGTCGCAAGCGCAACGATTCAGCGGCCCGCACCGTGAACGTCAGAGCCACGATCGAGCCGGGCCGAACGTCTCGCTCACGGATGAGGTGCGCGATGCGATGCGTGATGACCCGCGTCTTGCCCGTGCCCGGCCCCGCCAGCACCAGCATCGGCCCGCCCGCGTGCTCCACCGCCCGCGCTTGGCGATCGTCGAGGCCCATCAGCCGTCTGCCTTGAGAGCGCTGTCCGAGCCGTCGCCACTCGACCCGAAATCAGGATCGCGCATGTACAGGTGCACCGCGGTGCTGCCATAGTCGTGCGTCTCGGGGCCAAGCCCCCCCTTCATCGCCAGATCCACTGGCACAGCGCCCTTGTCGCGGCTCTGTTCTTCGGCTTCATCCACGACCGATCTCGGCTTGCCGTGCACCGCTGGCCACGGCGTGCGCAGGATCGCGTACCCGGTGTCGTCCAGCCGCTCGATCAGCCGCTCGAACTGCGCGCGCACGCGAGGCCAGACCTTCTCATCTCGCACCATCGCGTAAGGCGGATCGAAGAACACCACATGCACGCCCCTGGGGCATCGCGCAAGCGAGCCCACCCCCAGCGCATCGCCCTTGACGATCTCAAGCTGGTCGAGCATACCGAGCGATTCCGCGTTCGCCTCCAGCACCGCTGCGACCTTGCCATCGCGCTCGACCGCGACCGCCCGCTTGGCGCCCCGGCTGATAGCTTCAAGCGAGAACGTGCCCACGCCCGCGAAGCCGTCGTACACCTCGACATCCTCGAAGTGCCCGCGCAGCAGGTTGAACACCGCCTCGCGGACCATGTCGGGGATGGGCCGGGTGGTGGAGGCTTCGGGTGGGCCCTTGATGGGGCGTCGTTTATGGCTGCCGCCGATGATGCGCATAGATGTCTATAGCCCAGCAAGACCGGCGGCGATTGTCAAGCGGGGCGGAAGCGGGCAATAGGCAATGGGCAATGGGCAATGGGCAATGGGGCGGAATGAATCCGAGCCACGTGAGGGGGGTGGCGTGAGGCGCGGACATGTACTTCTGTCCGAGCCGCGGGCGTGAGCACGCGGGCACTCCTGAAAGCCACCACCAATGGTGGCATGTCCACGCGAAGCGCGGGCATGAGTACATCCGTCATTTGCCCAATCGATGCGCCCTACCGAGTACGCCTACCGCTCAACTTCGCCTAGACAGCATCAACCGCCCCAGATACCGAATGCCGCTAGACCCGCGATTGCACCATACTTGAGGACTTTCTTTGCGCCGCCCTTCACGCGATCTGCTGTGTGAAGTCTCCACAAAGCCAAACCAAGCCCAAGTTCCAGAATGTCTTGACCATATCCTTCATAGAGATCCTTGGAGGCTCTCAGGCCCTGCGTTGTGCGAGCGCTCATTCCAGCTTTATGGACTGCTTTGGCGCTGCATAGCAAAATCAGCTTTTCGATTTCCTCATCAGACAAGGTCCTGCCCTCCAGTTCGATGAAGCAATCAGCGAAGTTATTCACTGCCTGCTGCGCCAAGGAGGGCAGCGCATCAAGGGCCGCGTTGATCTCTGCCCTTGAGGGCACTCTGGGTTGAGTCGTCGCCCGAGGGCGAGTTGGCTGTTCGACAACTGTCTCTCGCTGCTGAGACATCGCATTGGTGCGAGATTGCGTTGAGGGCCCAGGCACCCGCTCAGGCGGATCGGAAATCACTTGAATGTCGATTCTTAAGCCCCAGCGCCTGCCACAGATCGGACATGAAGCCTCGTCACAATCCGAAGTCGAAAAATCGGCAGTATGTGGAAACTTGTGATCACACTGCCGACACACAACTTGTGCCCTGATCTTTCCGTCCCATCGAGCCACCCTAGCGTGCTTCCAACACTTGAGCGCGGACCACCTCTCGACATCCCACTGGGTAGGCGCTTCCACCCACACAGGCGAAGTTCCCTCGCTTCCTGCATGGTCAATCCTAAATCGCATTGCCATCTTCCTCAGCAGTGTTAACTGTCGATCGGGGCCAGCGTACCTCGGCGATCGGTGCCGTGCAAACGAAAACAACCCGATTGGGCCTCGGCCCGCCCCATTCCCAATTGCCTACTCCCTATTGCCTTCCAAAAAGACAAAGGACGCGCGACAGGCTTTCGCCCATTCGCACGCCCGCTTGTCTCTCGTCGGTCATCGCCGCAGCCGGTTCGGCCGCTGCGCACGTATCAGGTTCAGGCCAGCCAACACACGCCCGGTGACTAGACCGTCACGAGGCGATCAATCTCAAACAACTCGATCGGGGGTGCATCGAGCCCCGTCACGATGCGCCAGAACGCGTTGCCGCGCTTGTCGCCGAGCCACGACTGGAACTGCCCGTCCATGTCGTGGCGGTACTCGCCCAGGTGCTGCGTGCCCAGGAAGATGCCCCGGTGCAGGATCAGCAATTCGTCGCTCGTGTACTCCGCCTCGGCGGACACGCCCATGAGCGCATCGAGCAGCCGGCCAAAGAGCGGACGGTCGTTGCGGAGCAGCACATCGGCATCGTGCCAGATGAAATACCGGAACTTGCTCGCGGGCCTGGCCCGGTAGGTGTGCCGACTGCGCAAGAGTGCGGTCACCCCGCTCGGCCCATCGACCCGGCGTTCCAGCGGGATGCCCGGCAGGATGCGTTCCAGCTGGTAGCAGAAGGACTCGAGGTCGGTGATGTGCCGGCCGTAGAGAGGGCAGACCTCGGTATCACGCATGCCCGAGAGGAAGTGCGTGAGGGTCGCGGCGAACTGCACGCGGCGGCGCGGCACACCCGACCAGGCGGCAAGGTGCTGTTCCTCAAGGTACTGGGCCACCGTGGGCTCCCAGTCCAATGCACGAAACGGCGACTCGGATTGTCGAGTAAGCACACTCATAGCGGGCACCGGCGGCACACAGCCGACGGCTCGATACCTCTCTGCAAACTCTCCGGCCCGGCAAAGCCGCACCTATCCCAGCTCCCACCGCCCACTACTTCGGTGTGCTGACCCCAATGTGCATCACGCCGCGCGCTATTGCCAATGGACCGAGAGGTAATGTTGCATTTTGCGCATCCCGCACAACCCCACCGGTCGCGAGCCGATCTTCTTGACTGCCAGCAGGTTGCGACCGAATGGCACAACGTGTGCCGGCAAGCAGATTCCCGACCAAAGCACGAAATGCATGCATGGACCGATAGCAAGCGGTTCGCACGACCAGCCGCCAGCCATCGGGCCGCGGCCGCCCGGAGGAATGGGTGACTCCCGATTCAGCCGCTGGCTTTTGTGCCCGCCCCGACGAGTTTTTTCTCGCCCGAGCCTGCGTTCTTGGAGCGTTCGTGCTTGGCGGCCTCTCGGCCGTCGTCGGTGGTCTCGTAGATCAGCCCGATCGTGGTCTCCGGCTCATCGAGCAGCAGCCTGTTGACCAGCTCCACGCCCTGCATCAGCGTGTGATCCGTGTTGGAGACCTCGTACTTCCACATACCGAACCTGCCCCGGCTGTAGACGTCCCGCTGCTCGAGCCACGGGATGACCTGCGCCAGAATGCCGTCGCGTTCGACGCTGGGCGTCGGGTAGCTGTAGTCCACCTCGTGGTGCCAGATGCTCACGATGTCGTCACGCTCGCCCGGCTCAAGCAGTCCCGAGTTCTCCAGGCCCTCGATGGTCTTCTCGACGATCTTGCCCGGGTCCACCGGCTTGTGATCGCTCGAACTCGTCTCGCACAGCAGCGAGTAGTACGCGTCCTTATCCGGGGTCATGTTCGGCGAGTAGTTGCTCAGGTACGTCACTCGGTAGAACGGGCAGTTCTCCTCGGGGAAGTACATCCAGCTCTTCGTGCTCGGGCACGGCCGCTTGATGCCCACGCCCACCATGTGGCCCGATGAGTGCTTCAGACCGGCCGCCGTTGTGCGCACGTCCTCGGGCACCTCGCCTGTCAGCATGTCCTTGCAGAGCACATCCAGCGGCATAGCGCTGATGAGGATGTCGTAGCTCTCGGTCCGCCCATCGGTCATGGTGATCGCCTTTGCGTCCACGTCGATCGACTGCACCTCTGCGCCGAGCATCAGGTGCTCGCGCAGCACGTCCCCGAACCGCTTGTAGAACTCGCCCGTGCCGCCCTTAAGCGGGAACTTGAACTGGTTGTTGGGCCCCCAGCCAAAGTCGTCCTGCTCGAGGATCACATTCTTGAGCGCACGATCGATGTCCAGCACCGCGACGCGCTCGCCGATCCACTGCTTGTTCATCATCTCCGGCGGGTGCGCCCAGACCTTGAAGTTGTAAGGCCGCATGAAGTGCTTGGCGATTCCTTCGCCGAACACAGCGTCGATGAACTCCCCGAAGTTTTCCGCGTCCTTGTGGCTCTTGATCTTGCCCTGTCCGGTCTGCGCCTTGATGAGTCCCGAAAGACAGTCGTACGCAGCCTCTCTCGGCAGGTAGCGGATGTTGTTCTGGAACGGGTAAGGCACCCACCGATCAAACATCCTTACCCAGCTCTCGCGGTCGTTGAGCGTGTACTCATCGCCCATGAGCGCATCAAAGCAGTCGTCGTAGTACTTGTAGTGGCTGAACATGACGTGCCCGCCGATGTCCCACGTGAAGCCCTTGTCGTCGGTGAACGAGTGGGCTAAGCCGCCGACGTAGTCGTGGCGGTCGATCAGCTTGAAGTTTTTGTAGCCGAGCTGCTTGAGCCGGTACCCCGCGCCAAGGCCTGTCGGCCCGGCACCGAGGATCACAATCTTGGGCTCCGCGTCAGCGGAACCCCCCTGGTTCATCGGCGGCGTGCGTGTGTCGGTCATCCGTTGCTCTCCTCGGTCTGCTGGCCTTGGTTTGCTGGCCTCGATCTGCTTGAACCATCGCCGCAGCACGCCCGAGCCCGCTGCTTCTATGCCGCCCACGCAACTCTGCTTTGGCGGGCTGTTCGGAACTGAACCGCAAGCCTAGGGCCCGTCTCCACGTCGGCCCCCTCCCGTCCGGTGCCCTCGCCCGCGGGCTCGAATCACCTCGCCGAGGCCTGCTCAACGGGCGATTCAGCCTGTTCTGCGAGCCACCGCTCGATCGACGAGGCGATCCGTCGCTCCAAGAGCCCGTCCCGCTCGCGGGCGACCTCGTACCGCGTGCCGTGGCGACGCTGCATCAGCGGGTCGCCCGAGTAGCTGCTCAGGTACACCGCCTCGGTCTGCAGCCGTCGGTGGGCCCGGTTGTAGCGATAGAGCACTACCTCCACCCGGCCCTCGATGCCCACGCCCGATGCGTCCGCATCACGCAGGTCGCCCCGCGTCGCGTCCCCCCCGTCGGCTGGCTCAAAGACCACCCTCACCTGCCGGGACTGGCGGTTAATGAAGTCTTCCCACTCCTGGCGCGCTGTGCTCTGCTCACCGTCCCATGGTGTCGCCAAGCCCGCTGTGCGTTTGTCTTGCGTGGTCACCACGCCGCCCGCTGCGTCCACCCGGTCGAGCTCGAAGCCGTAGTCCGCGAGCACCGCCCGGCTGGCATCGATCGCCGAGTCGTACGACCCAGCCGAAACAGCGAACCGCCCCAAGTTCTCTGGCGGTGATGAGCACCCACCAAGCCATGCCAGTACCAGCATCGCGATACCCACGTGCCCGATCAGCCGAGTTGCTTGTATGGTCCCTTGCATCTGTCCCCAGCGTACCCGCCTCCCCACTCGCTGGCTGGCCCGCTGGCTGGTCGACTGCCCCGCCTAGCTTGCATGAGCACGGAGGAGTTCCCACAGCGCCTCAACGTGCTCTCGCCGGGTGCTGGTCGCCCCGATCGCCACGCGGATCACCCGCCTGCTCTCTTCGCCTCGGCCGAGCACCGTGTGGGTGCAGTAGGCCTTGCCGCTCGCGTTGATCCGTTCGAGCAGTGCTGTCGTCGCCTCGTCGCCCGCAGCCAGCCGCAGGCACACCAGGTTCAGCGACCTCGGAGCCGCCAGCGCGAATCGGTCGTCTTCCTTGATCTGCCCCTCTAGCCATTCCGCCCACTCGCAGTGCTGACGGATGAACGCCCGCAGGCCCTCCAGCCCGTAGTGCCGCATGACGAACCACAGCTTGAGCGCCCGGAACCGCCTGCCGAGCGGCACCTGCCAATCGCGGTAATCGATCACCGCGCCCGCGTCGCTGGCCGCGTTGCGCAGGTACTCGGGCGTGATCGACATCGCCTCGATCAGCGGCTTGCGGTCCGACACCCAGAACAGATCGCAGTCGAAGTTCGTGAGTAGCCACTTGTGCGGGTTCACGCACAGCGAGTCCGCGCGCTCCAGCCCCACCATCCAGCCTCGGTGCTCGGGGCACACGGCCGACACGCCGCCCCACGCGCCGTCCACATGCACCCAGGGCCTGTGGCACGCTCCCCCGTCGCAGTCGGGGGAGCTTTCGTTCAGCGACGCAGGGGCCGACAGCAGGGCATCTACCACATCGCACGCGCCATCGATCGAATCGAACGCGCCCGACGAGGTCGTCCCCGCGGTCAGACTCACGAACGTCGGCACGAGCCCAGCCGAAGCATCGCGATGCATGATCGTGCGCAGCGCTCGCAGGTCCAACCGGTGCTCGGCGTCGCTCTCGATCGTGCGAACACGCGAGCGGTCCGTCGGCCCTTTGGCCAGCCCCGCGATCATCGCGGCCTTGATCACCGAGGAGTGCGCTTGGTCGGATGTGTACACCGTCATCGCGTCGTCGTCCGCGCCCGCCTCGCGTGCCATCTGGCGGGCTGCGAGCATCGCCACCAGCGTGGCCTCGCTCGCGGTCCCCTGAATCACCCCCCCACCAGAACCCCCACCGCCACCAGTCGAAGCAAACCGCTCGGGCAGGCCCAGCGCGAGGCGCATCCAGTCGAGCATCCGCGTTTCAAGCTCGGTAGCGATCGGGCTCGTCTGCCACAGCATGCCCTGCACGCCAAGGCCCGCGCTGAGCAGCTCGCCCAGCACCGCGGGCCCGCTCGCGTTGCACGGGAAGTACCCAAAGAACGACGGGTGCTGCCAGTGCGTGAGCCCCGGCTCGATCACGCTGCGCAGATCGCTAAAGATCGCATCCCAGCCCGAGCCATCGCCGCCGCCTTGGCCAATTTCCGGCGGCTCCATCGGCACGCGCGCGAGTCCCTCGCCCGGCTTGTCCCCGCTGAGCACCGGCATCTCGCCAACTCGCTGCCAGTAGTCCGCGATCCAGTCGACCATCCTATGGCCCTGCTCGCGGAACTCATCGGGCGACATGTGGTGAGGCTCAACCATCGGATAACTCGGGAAATGTCGAGGTGCCGGTCCGAATGAACTCGTTTCGTTCCGATCTCACTTCTTCACTCGACAAAGACCGATCCCAGGGATCTGAGCGACTGGCGAGCAAGATTCGCCCGAACCTGTACAGTTCCGTAAGTTCATGTGTGAATTCAGGATGGAAGCCAAGCCCTTGCATTTTTTCTGACAGCACCTCAGGCGACAAGCCGCTGCCTGAGGAATGAGCCAATCTAGTGAACATTGCGAATCGAGCTTCGTCTGCCGGGTGCAGGGTCCGCACCTCGTCGGCGGCTCCCATACTCATGACCAGCAGCATGCGATCGAGAGCTTGCTCTGTTCTTGACACCTTAGCCACGCAGTGAATCCCCACGGCCCGCTCACTTGGGCAGCTTCGCAAGCTCGGCCTCGACACGCTCGGCGATCCGCGAGATGGTCGCCTCGCTGAAATCAAACTGCACGCCCGCGGCCTCGAACAGCTCCGGCAACGGCCGGCTGCCGCCGAGCGCCATCGCGCGCATGTACAGGTCGATCGCGTGCTTCTCGCCCTTGTCGAGCGAGACCATCCAGAGCTGCAGCGCGCCGAGCTGCGCGATGCCGTACTCGATGTAGTACAGCGGCACGCCGTACAGGTGCGACTGCCGCTGCCACGCCCACGCTCGCGCATCCTCTAGGCCCGTCCAGTCCACCGCGTGGCCGAAACGTTCGTCAAGCTCCAACCAGTGCGCGTTGCGCTCGGCGGGTGTGGCCTTGGGGTGCTCGTACAGCCAGTGCTGGAACGCATCGATCGTCGCGATCCACGCGAGCAGCGTGACCGAGCCCTCGAGCTGGCTCCGTCGCGCGCGGTCGGCATCGGCGCTGTCCGGGTAGAAGCTCTGCGCCGAGCCGTTCCAGTACGGCATCGTCAGCAGCTCCATGCTCATCGATGCCACCTCGCAGAACTCGATCGGCGCGTGCCGGTAGTGCAGCAGCGGCTCGTCGCGGCACAGCATCGAGTGGAACGCGTGGCCCGCCTCGTGCACCATCGTCTCGAGATCGCGGTGCAGGCCCGCCGCGTTCATAAAGATAAACGGCACGCGCCGGCGGTCACGCATGTACTGGTACCCGCCCGGCGCTTTGCCCTTTCGGCTGTCGAGGTCAAGGCACGCCATGCCGCCCTCTCCCTGCGCACCGTCGGTGTTCGTGCCGTCGCCGAGCTCCTTGAGCATCTCCGACAACCGGGGGTCGATCCGCTCGAACGCGCCCACGCTCTTGCCCACCAGGTCCGCACCATCGCTAAAGGGCCTGAGCGGGTCGCGGCCCTTTACATCCACCGACAAATCCCAGGGGCGGAGTGAATCAACGCCCAGCGCGGACTTACGTTCCGCATCCAGCTTGCGTTTCAGCGGCACCACAACCTTCGCGACCGCGTCGTGAAACGCCCGGCAGTCCGCGGGCGTGTAATCAAAGCGGTGCTTGGCCGCGAACGCGTACTCCACGTAGTTCTTGAATCCTGCGTTGCGTGCGATCTCATCGCGAAGCAAGATCTGCTTGCTCAGGATCCCGTCCAGCTTGTCCTTGTCCGCTAGGCGTCGGTCGCTTGTGGCCCGCCACGCCGATTCGCGCTTTGCACGGTCGGAGTCTTCCTGGTATCGCGCCATCTGCGGCAGGGTCTTCTCCTCGCCCTCGAACTCCACCATCATCGCGCCGGTGATGGTCTGGTGCTCCTGGCTGAGCTGTGCTTCCTGCGTGATCAGGGGCACGTTCTCATCGCGGAACAGCTCCACGTCCGCGCGAACATCCCGCTCCAGCACGCCGAACCGCTGCGCATCGAGCCGGAACTGGTCGTGCAGCGATGCCTGCTTGCGGTCGAGCTCGAACCCGGCCCGCTGAAGCTCGGGGCTGACCGTTTCGATGTACTTCGCGTACGCCGCGGCCCGGTCCTTGTCGTCCGTGTCGCACGTCATCGAGACGTACAGGTTCGCCGCCGCCTCCGAGCACGCGGCCTCGAGCTCGCTGCGATCGACGAGCCACGCCTCGAACTCACCAGCCGAGCCCACCTCGCGCCCGAGCAGCGCCTTGTAGATCGGCTCGATCGCTGCCCAGGTGCTGGCGTCCAGATCCATCGGCACAAAGTCGGTCGTCGCGGTCATCGGTGGTCTCCCTTCAGGTTCACGATTGAATCCGATGATACCGCCGGAAAAACAACAACGCCCCGGCACGGGCCGGGGCGCTGTGATGATGCGTTCAATCAAGCCGTTCGATCAATCCCGCCGGCGGATGCGGTCGAGCAGTTCGTGCTGCTGGCGGAACCATTCCTCAACTTGTTCGGGCATGGCGTTCATCTGGAACAGCGCCAGGTTCGGATGATCGCGGATGATCCGCTCGATCTGCGCGAGCTCGCGTGTGGCCCGTCCAAGGAACGTGCCGCGAAGCCGCTTGTCCTGCGCCCCGTCTGCGTTCGCGACCGAGATGTCGTACTTGGCTCGGAACTCCGCGAGGCGCTTCTCGGCGCGGGCGATGCCCTCGCGCCACTCGCGCATCTGCTTCTCGGCCTTCGAGACCGGGAACAGCAGCCCATCGACCTTCTCCCCGACGTACTCGTACTCGGAGTAGCCCATCGCTCGGGCGAGTTCGTCAATCGTCGAGACGGTGCCCTTGGAGAACCCGTACTTCTCGGCATCGACAGAGTTGAACGTCAGAATATTGCCCTTGGTGTTGACCAGGTAGTCCCCGTCTTCGTTCTGGAACCACGTCACCTGGCCGTAATCATCGATGGTGGCGCTCAGGGGCTCATCGATCTGCATCGAACGCATGATCTTCGGGTCCTTGCGGCCCTCGGCCGAGGCCTTCTCCATCGAGTACAGGACCTCTTCAAGACCCCGGCCCTTCATCGCGACAAGCTGGCCCGACCATCCGGTGCACGCGCCGTAGTTGCCCTCGGGCATGAAATAGATGTCCTCGACCACGTGGCTTGTCATCGCTGCCGCGCTGATCGCAGACTCAATCCAACTCACCACCCGAAAGCGGGGCTTGAGCTCAGTGACGATCGCGTCCTGCAGCCGCTGAATCTCAAGCAGCGCCCCACCGCCAGAGTTGATCTTCAGCACGACCACGTCCACGCCCTCTTCTTCGAGAGCCGGGATCGCATCGAGCAGCGGCTTGGCCGACATGTACGTCCCGACCATCTCCTCAAGCGTCACTACCGCGATGCGGGTGCCGCCCGTGCGGGCGTTCGTATCAGCGGCTTCGGCCCGCCGGTTCACGGGCGTCTCCGGTGCGGGCTCGTCGCCCGAGTCGCGCCGAATCTCTTTCACCTGCGCCGGGCCGTAGAACTTCGTGGATTCCAGCCCACCCACGGTTGTCTTCAGCCACACCGCGCCGTTGACCTCGCGGACGATCTCGCCCTCGAGTGTCGTTCCATCGGCCAGCACGATCGTGTCCGTGGCGTAAGCCATCGGAGAGACCATCGCGATTGCTGCCACCGCTACGGCCATTGCCAGAATGTTTGTCAGTCGCTTCATCATCGTGGTTCTCCAGACTCCGCCGGCTTATCGGCGGTCCTTGATCTGCTCTTGCTTGATCTCTTCGATCCATACCTGCATCTGTGCCTCGTCGGGGAGCCCGTACTGCCGTGGGTTCAGCACGCCCTCGTACTGCCGGATCAGTCGGATCAGTTGCTCGAGCTTGGCGATCCGACGCGACCGCGCCGCGCGACGCTCGTTGTAGTCGCCCTGAACCTGGATCTCCTGGTACTCGCGCGCCAGCTTGGGCATGAGTCGCTCGGCACGTACCAGCGAGTCTTTCCAACGCTCCGTGATCCGCTCGGACTTGGAATCCAGCAGCCGTGCCTCTCGCTGGATACCAAGCTCCCAAAGCAGCTCGTCGATGCTCGAAACAGTGCCCTTGGAAACGCCTAGCGCCTGCGCCAAATCCGCTTTGAGTGTCAGCGCATCGTTGGTGTTACCACGCACACGGGCCTGCATGTCATCCTGGAACTCTTCGAGCGTCCCGTTGTCCGTCAGCAGAATCTCATTGGGGCTCTCGGGCAGCCGCTTGTGCAGCACTGCCTTGCCGCCCTCCATCGAGTAGCACATCTCCATGCGCATCTCGCTCATCGCCCGGATGATCATCGGATCGTGCTTGCCCCGAATCGCCATGCCTTCGAGGTGGCCAAGCCGAAGACTCAGCTGCTTCTCTCGCACGACCTTGTCGCCCATCGTGCCCCAGCTGTAGATCAGGTAGCCGATGCCGCCCATCCTGCCTTCGGGCGCAAAATAGATCTCCTCAAAGTTGAACGGAAGCGGTGCCGCCCCACCCATCGCGTTTTTCACCCACACAACCCACCGGGGCTCGTAACCCCACTCGACGGGCACCTCGTGCGTGAACAGCGGCTCGATCTCCTCCACCGCGAAGATGTCGAATCGCTCGAGCTTGTCATCCGAGAACTCGTTGCCGAACGCATCCTCGTAAAAGTTGTCGATCACCAGTACCACGATGTCCGGCTTGTACTGCTGAGCGTCCTTGAGCATGTCACGAATCGGAGGCACCGCGATATCCCGCCCCCACTCACCCGTCAGCTCCATCACGTACACGCTCGGACCACCGCTCGATCCATCGGCGGACATCGAGTCTTTGGGCTGCTTGGCGGACTCGGGCTTGGCCTCGGTGCCGCGCGTCACCGCCAGCACCTCTGAACGCGGATACGTCCGAATTGCCGACAGCGAGCCCACCACGATTCGGAACTTCACTTCCGTCTCGGTCTCCTCCAGCAACTCGCCCTGGATGATCCGGCCGTCCTTGAGGATCAGTTCATCCTCCGACGAAACCACCATCCCGGCTTGGGCCGGGGACGACGCCATCAGCATCGACGCACCACCTACGGCGGCACCGATCACCGCGGAGCCAACCATCGCCGATGCCACACACCGGGCGACCGGACGAATCAGACCGTCCGCCAGTGCTTGCATGAGTCTGCTGTTCTTCATCATGATTCCTCGTTCTGCCTTTGACCCGCTCAACCCACCGCCGAGCCAACTCGGCGGAAACACAGCGGGATGGATTCAATGGACCGTTGTAGATCTGGACTGTCATCAATTAGGACGGGCGCACCCGCCTCAGAGTTCCATACAGACTACCCGAACTCGTTCTTCTCGATGCCAAAATTGGCCCCTAGGCAGCATCCTGCGCCCATTGCCACTGATTACCCTTGCATGTGCCGTACAAATAGCTCCGCCTGCCCCCGATCCAATACCCGGCCCTCAAGCTGCTCGTCGTACAGCCTCTCCAGCAGCACCGCGAACTCCCGACCCGGCTTGAGCCCCATCGCGATCAGGTCGTCGCCCGTAAGGATCGGCTCGGGCGCGATGCCCCCCGGGGTCGCCTCAAGCTCCACCACCGACCCCCGGACCTCCTGCCATAGCTCCCGGTCCCGCCCGCCGATCGCCGCCAGCGCCCCCTTAAACCCCGGCAGGGCGATCAGCCGCTTGCGACCTGCGATGCCCAGCTCTCCCCAGCGGCGCTCGACCTCGAACACCCGGTCCAGCACCGCCCGCAGCAGATCGCGCTCGTCGTTGCTGAGCATCAGTTGGCTTCGCAGCCGCCGAACGACCGCTGGCACCACCGCCGGACCGTCGGCAAGCGAGCCTCGGTCGAGCAGCCAGGCTGCCAGAGCCACTGGTACCTTCACCTCTGCACCCGCCTGCCCGAGGGCCACGAGCGACCCGCCGCCGGTGCATGCATCGCGCGGGCCGACCGAAGCCTCGCCCAGCACCGGTTCGTCCAGGCCAAGCTCCTCTAAGAGGATGGCCGCCCGCGCGCGGGCCGGGTCGGTCAGCATCTTGCGGAGCTCGTCTCCGATCCGTTCCCGGCTCACGCCCGCCAGTTCCCGCGCGTGGTCGGCGATGGCACGGCGGGTCTCGTCCTCGATGGTGAACCGCAGTCGGCACGCGAACCGGACCGCCCGCAGCGCGCGCAGGTGGTCCTCGTTGAGCCGGTCGGCGGCGGTGCCCACCGCGCGGATCTGCCTACGGCCTAGATCAGCCAGCCCGCCGACGTGGTCGATCACCCGGCCCGGCTGAAGGTCCGCCGAGGGCGGAACCTCGCGGCCCGAATCGTCTAACGGGTCGAGGAACAGAGCGTTGATGGTGAAGTCCCGGCGGTTGGCGTCGTCGGCCTCGCCGCCGAAGGTGACGTTGTCGGGCCGGCGTTTGTCGGTGTAGTCGCCGTCGGCGCGGAAGGTGGCGACCTCGACCACCACGCCACCCTCGCGGACGAGCATGACGCCGAAGGCCTTGCCGACCTCGCCCGCGTAGCGGAAGAGCTTTTTGACGCGGTCGGGCGTTGCGTCGGTGGCGATGTCGTAGTCGGTGGGCTGGAGGCCCAGGAGTTCATCGCGGACGCAGCCGCCTGCGAACAGGGCGCGGTGGCCGTGCTCGCGGAGCGTGCGCACGATCGCGGCGGCTGCGGTGCGGGCCTGGGCGGATGTCCATGTCAGAGGCGGTGAGGGCATGTGCCGTGATGGTACGGGAATGGCGGCCCGGGCCAAGAAATGCCCTCCCCCGTGCGCATCGGGGGAGGGCAGCCACTCTCTCGGATCTCTTCTCTCCGGTCTCTTCTCTCGGATCGCTCGCTGCGTTGGGCTAGCGGCGCCGGCGGGTGGCGGCGAGCCCCATGGCGGCGGCGGTCAATGCGATGCCGCCAGGTGCCGGGATGCGGACGACCATGCGGTTGTTCCACAGATCTTCGGGCTCTTCAGCCGCGTTGACGACGTCGATGACGAGCCACTGGAAATCGCCGAAGGCGTGCGGGTTGGCGAGCTGGACGGTGTTGGCGGTGTAGCTGCCGCTGAAGAACTCGCCGGGCTTGAGAACGACGGGGTTCATGATGGCGGTGCCGGAGGCTGCGAACGCGAGCCCGTCGACCTCGAACGCGTCGGCGAGATAGGTCTGGATGCCGACGTTGTCGTTGTCGGTATCGGGGTTGAGCCCGCCGAGGTTGATCGAGGTCGGCCCGACGTTCTGGAGCATGTAGAAGAAGTCGACTTCGATGTAGTCCGCCTGGGGACGCACGGCGGTGATGCCTGCATCGACCATGGCGATATCGGGAGTTGCCGAGGCCAGGGCGGCGGGGACGGCGAGTGCGAGGATTGAACGGTGCATGGCGATGGTCCTTGTCTTGGGTGCTTCTGAATGGCTCGTTGCCATTGGGTGAAGCGAGAAGGACCAAGGAGGCACGACACAGATTCTGGGTTTCTTTTTGCCCGCCCACCGGCAGAGGACGCGGGTCAGACGTGAACCCCTCACCCCGGCCCTCTCCCTCACCCCCCCGACGGGGAGAGGGAGGCGGAGGCGACTGCGGCTGCGGAACTGGCATTGTACCCACACCCCGGCCCACTCCCCCCGGGGGGGGGGGAGGGGGGGAAGAGCCGAAACCCCCAACACGGCCCACACCCCGACCCCCCCAGAACGCGAGCGGGGGCCACCCAAAACCCCCGAA
>JAJDDJ010000002.1 GCA_029260395.1 Phycisphaerales bacterium
GCCCCCCCCCCCCCCCCCCCCCCCCCCCCCCCCCCCCGGGCCAGGGCGAAGGGAGGCTCTCGCCTCCGTTCAGGGTGAACGAGGCTTGCCCGGCTGGATTTGGGGTCTAGAGTTGCAGCCCCGCCCACCGAGAGCGGGAAAAGTCCCGTGTAGTGCGCACGGAGCGACGATGCCGACGTTCAACCAGCTCATCCGCAACCCCCGCCGTTCGCCCAAGGCCAAGTCGAAGGTCCGCGACCTTCAGCAGTGCCCCCAGCGTCGCGGCGTGTGCTTGCTTGTCAAGACCATGACCCCCAAGAAGCCCAACTCCGCGCTGCGGAAGATGGCCCGTGTGCGTCTGAGCAACGGCAAGGAAGTCACCGCGTACATCGGCGGCGAGGGCCACAACCTGCAGGAGCACTCGATCGTGCTCGTGCGTGGCGGCCGCGTCCGCGACCTTCCCGGTGTGCGGTACCACATCGTGCGTGGTGCGCTCGACACACTCGCGGTCGATGGCCGCAAGAAGGGCCGCTCGAAGTACGGCGCCAAGAAGGGCAAGGGCTAAAGAGCCCGCCGTCCAAGGTAAGCAGACAGACATTTCACGAATGGCGAGTAATCGCGGAAGGCCGAAGTAGGCCACGCGGTGAACCGTCCGCTCCAAACCGGAGCGCAAGCCAGGAGACACCATGAGCCGCAAGTTCACCGCCAGCGAAGAGCAGTTGCGTCCCGATCCCAGGTTCGACGACATCGTGCTCGCCAAGTTCATCAACTGCATCATGTACGACGGCAAGAAGTCCGTTGCTCAGCGCGTGATGTACAACGCCATGGACGAGATCCAGACCCGTCTTGCCAAGATGGACGACCCCGACGCTCCCAAGGAAGCGATCGAGGTGTTCCGCATGGCCATTGAGAACGCCAAGCCGTTCGTCGAGGTCCGTTCCAAGCGCATCGGCGGTGCGAACTACCAGGTGCCCATGCAGGTCAACCGCAAGCGGCAGCAGGCGCTGGCGTTCCGCTGGCTGATCAACGCGTGCCGCAGCGAGAAGGGCCGGGAGATGCACCTGCGTGTGGCCGACGAGTTGATCGCTGCCGCCCGCAAGGAGGGCAAAGCCCTGCAGAAGCGCGAAGAGACGCACCGCATGGCCGACGCGAACAAGGCGTTCGCCCACTTCGCCTGATTCGCTCCATTCGAGAACTCATGAGAGCCCCGCCCAACCGGTGGGGCTCTTTTCATTCGAGAACACGGGCTGGTGGGCCGAGGTATACAGGGCCATGCCGCCCGAGATCAAGGACCGATCCCCGCCGCGATTCCCGCTCCTAGAGCGGCTGCTAGCGCTGGCCTCGGCGTTGCTGCTGGTGGTGCTTGCGGCGAGCGATCTGTGGTCGTGGTGGGCGCCATCGCCGCCGGGCTCGCTGCTCGACCTGCCGTGGATGCTGATGAACTTCATGGCGATGCTCACCAGTTCGTTCTGGCTGTACGCCTCGATCCCGGCGCTCGTTGGCTTGGTGCTGGCTGTTGTATGGAGGCGGCGCAGGACGGCCGTTGCGCTGCTGGTCGCGCTCGTGTACGCGGGCGGTCCGTGGGCATGGTCGCTCGTGCGGCCGCTAGCGGAGCCTTCGGCGGGTGCGATCACGATCATGAGCGCCAACGTGCTGTACAGCAGGGCGGATACCGCTCGGCTCGATGAACAGATCAGCGCGGTCGATCCCGATGTGCTGGTGTTCCAAGAGGTCGACCGCATCATGGTCGCCAAGCTCGATGCAAGGCTCAGCGAGAGCTACCCGTTCAGCGTGAGCGTGCCACGGACCGATGCCTTTGGGCAGGCGACCTTCAGCAAGCTGCCGTTCGTCAGCGAGCCCCGGCTTGAGGTGCCATCGGTTTCACAGGCGAGTGGCGGCCTGCCGCAGATCGTGGTGAGGGTCGAGGTGGACGGGAAGACCATCGAGATTCACAACGTGCACACGCTGCCGCCCATCTCAGGCGGTTACATGGTGCGCCAGCACCGCCACGCGAGAGTCATGGCTGAACTCGAATCTGATGCGGACGCGGTCATCCTCGCGGGCGATTTCAACAGCCCGGAGCGGGGCTCGGTCGTGGGCCTCATCCGCGGGCACGGGTACGAGTCGGTACACGCCGAGCGCGGGCGCGGTCTGGGCGCGAGCTGGCCCGATGCCGAGCGGCGGTCAAAGATCACGTTCCTCGGCCTGCGTACACGCATCGACCAACTGCTGTTTACGCCGTCATTGGTCTGTACCGATCAGGGCGTTGCCGAGGGTGTTGGTTCGGATCACCGGCCAGTCTGGGCGAGCTTCGACTTCAGCGAGTGACTTCGCTGCTCACGATTTCATGGTGTGCGAGGCACAGTCCCATTCGTCCGCGAGCACACCCCAGCCGAGGCGATCCGTCGGGCCGAATCCCTCGACAAAGTAATCCCGCCGCTGGCGCACTTCTTCTACGAGCCCCAGCTTGGTTGGCACTCTACTTGAAGCAGCGTTCTTCGCCGAGCAGTAGATGCGAACACGCTTGAGTTCCAGGCCGCCCTTGGTCTGCGGTGTGAAAAGCCAGCTCAGCAGGTGTGCGGTCGCTTCGGTTGTGATGCCCTGCCCCCGGCGGGCCGAGCGCATCCAGTAGCCGACTTCGCACGAAGCGGTGTCGCTTCGCACATCGTGGAACCCATGCCCGCCGAGCAGTTCGCCCGTCTCACGGTCAAACACACCGAGGCCGAGGCCCTTGGCTGAGTCCAGGTCGCGGAGCGCCTCGAGCTGCTTGGCGATGTACAGGACTGTCTGGTGCAACGCGTGATGGTCCTTGGCGGCCCAGGGCACCCAAGGCGCGAGCGTCGAGCGATCGGCGTTGATCGCATCGAACAGCGGCTGCGCCTCGGTGAGCTCGAACGGGCGGAGCGTCAACCTCGGCGTCTGGATGTTCACGCTCAGGGGCCTCGGGGCCTTCCAGCTCTCGCCGAGCCCGGTGTCGGTCTCGCTGTGGCAGTGGGTCATGAGGCCAGTCTACCGAGTGCTTCTACCATGCAGCGTGCCGCCTAATGACTTTATCCAGCCAAGCCCTATGAGCCGGCACCACCGCCAGGCCATCCTGCCGATGGTCGGGGCGGGTGGGCAAGA
Source organism: Phycisphaerales bacterium (assembly GCA_029260395.1). GTDB lineage: Bacteria > Planctomycetota > Phycisphaerae > Phycisphaerales > UBA1924 > OFTM382. Next base: position 3,103 of record JAJDDJ010000002.1, read on the forward strand.
CCGCCTGTCGCGTGCGCACGTCTGGATTGTCGGGTGCGGCGCGCTCGGGTGCGCCGCTGCGGACCAACTCGCACGCGCGGGCATCGGCACGCTCACGCTTATCGACCGCGATGTCGTGGACCTGACCAACCTCCAGCGGCAGACGCTGTTCGTCGAAAGAGACATCGACAGGCCCAAGGCATCCGCAGCAGGGGACAGACTCCGTGCCCTTGACTCGACTCTCGACCTTCGCGCGAGCGACGCGGACTGCACGCCGGCGTTCGTCGAGCAGTTGATTGATGCAGGCAAGCCCGATGCCATCCTCGATGGCACTGACAGCTTCCAGACCCGCTACCTGCTCAACGATGTGGCGGTGCGCGAGCGAATCCCGCTCGTCTACGGCGGGGTGATCGCCACGCATGCGATGTGCATGGCGGTGGTTCCCAAGCGAGGTCCCTGCCTGCGGTGCATCGAACCAGCGCCTCCCAAGCCGGGAACGGTCGAGACGTGCGACACCGCGGGTGTACTCGCGGCTGCGGTGCAGATCGCGGCGTCGATGCAGGTAAGCGAGGTGCTTCGTTTGCTGCTGGGCGAGGCTGACGGATCGTGGCTCATCGAGCAAGACGTGTGGGATCGCACGCACCGGCGCATCGACATGACAGCCGCGCGCGACGAGAGCTGCCTCTGCTGCGGGCTCGGTCGGTACGAGTTTCTGGACGAACGATCCACTCCTCCGTCGGTCGTGCTTTGCGGCCGGGGCGCGGTGCAGATCGCGGGTTGCGTGGGAGGCACGATCGACATGGGCTCGCTCAACGATCGGCTCCGTGCGCACGGCCCGACCACACACGAAGACAGCGTCCTCCGCTGCACGCTTTTGGCAGAGAGAGCCGACGATGGAGCGGGTTCGCTGAGCCTGATGGTTTTCCCTGATGGCCGGGCGCTGGTGCGGGGCACATCCGATCTCGTGCGCGCTCGCGCGGTCTATGCTCGATACGTCGGCACCTGAAACGCCGGCGAAGGAGACAGCATCATGGGACAGCTCGGCACGCTCGTTCAGCAGCTCTCGGGGCCTTCGTTCGGTTATTCGGAAGGCCTGCTCAAAGACATCAAGCCCGAACGCTTCGCGCGTTTCACCACGCCGGGCGGCACGACGGTCAGCACCAACCACCCCGCGTGGCAGATCGGCCACTTGGCGATCTACCCGGCCAAGGTCTCCCAGGCCTGCGGGCTCAAGCTCGAAGGCGTCAGCAATTCCGAGCAGGACCTCGCGCTGTTCGAGGCGGGCAAAGACTGCCAAGACGATGCCAAAGGTTCCATCTACCCGACCAAGGACGAGCTCACGGGCAAATTCTTCGACGGCTACCGCAAGCTCGTCGCAGCGTGCGCCGAGGCCAGCGACGATTTTCTTGCGGCACCGCACGAGGGGAACGAGCGGATGCGGGAATTCATGCCATCCCGTGTTGCCCTGCTGAGCTTCATGGTTTCGGGTCACATCATGATGCACATGGGCCAGATCAGCACGTGGCGGCGGTGCGAGGGCATGGGCCCTGCGATGTGAGCCGATCGCCTACGCGCGCACGAACGGGTTGGATGCCTTCTCTTGGCCGATGGTGGTCGCGCCGCCGTGGCCGGGCAGCACAAGCGTCTGGTCGGGCAGCGTGTAGAGCCATTCGCGGATCGAACTGAACAACTGGTCTTGGTCGGCCCCGGGCAGATCGGTTCGGCCGACGGAGCCCTCGAAGAGCGCATCGCCCCCGATGAGCACGCTCGATCCTGCGTGGTACAGCGCCACGCTCCCGGGCGAATGGCCCGGCACATGGATCACCCGCCACGCCCGCTCGGTGGCTTGGTCGTCACCGATCAAGATCGACTCGTCGTGCTCAAGCAAGCGGGCCGCAGCCGGGGTGGTGCTGGGGAGCCCGGCGGCTGCGGAGAGATTAAGGGTCGGGTCGAGCAGCCACTGTTCTTCATCGCGGTGGATCCAGATCGGGACCGGGCCGACCGCTTCAAGGAGATCTCGCACGCCTGCGATGTGGTCCACGTGGGCGTGGGTCAGCACGATGGCGCGGGGCGTGAGCCCGTGCTCGCGTAGGTGGTCGACCATCGGGCCGGGCTTGGCCCCGACGTCAACACACCAGCAGTCGCCCGGACTATCGCCCGCTGGGAAGCTAACTACGAAGCAGTTGGTCTGCCAAGGCTCGCTCAGCACGAACGCTGCGATCTGCGGGCGATTCGGGTCGGAGGCACCGGCTGATTCGTTCGGTTTGGCCGGGGTATCGGTCACAGGGCCGACTGTAGCTACACTGGTCTGGCGGGGGCTAGTCGGGGCGGGCAGAGGCCCAGCGGGCCGAGGAGTCGAGCCGATGGTGATCCGAAACATCCACGACACACCGACTAAGCCGGTAGACATGCCCGGCGTGAACGGCGCTTCCATGGCGGTCATGGTCGGCCGAGGCGACGGGGCACCCAACTTCGCCCTTCGTCACTTCGAGATCGCTGAGGGCGGACACACGCCGAGGCACGCCCACGACTACGAGCACGAGGTGTTCATCGTCGAGGGCGGGGGCACGGTGCTGCTCGGGGGCGAGGAACGGCCCGTGCGCGCGGGCGATGTGATCTATGTACCGGCCGACAGCGAGCACCAGTTCAAGGCGCGACAGAATGCCGAGGGCGGGGTCGGGCTGCGGTTCCTGTGCTTGGTGCCGATGAGCCGAAACTGCGGCGAGGCGACCCCCGGAAGCTGAACGACTCGGCAACGCGAAGGAGCATACATGCCGCCAGCAGATCGAAAAGAGACGACCGGGATCATCATCGCCAGCTACGTCGTCGCGGGCCTGCTCGCTCTCGTGCTGCTCGGGTACGGCGCGTGGCGCAACGATGTCGCGGTTTCGGCGATCGGGGTGCTCGGACTCATCGTGGTCGGTGCTTCGGCACCGTTCAGCTTCGCGGGGCGCTCCGACCCCAAGGACGACATGCTCAGCCTCTTGCACGAGATCAACCATTCGATCCAGCGGCTCTGCGATCAGCAGTCGCTCTCGGACGATGCCCGCCGGGTGCTCAACCGCGACAACGAGCGCCAGCTTCTCAAGGCGGCGATCGATCAGGACATGCGACAAGGCGACTACGAGGCGGCGCTGGTGCTGGTTCACGAACTCGCCGAGCGGTTCGGGTATCGGGCTGATGCCGAGGAGATGCGCACGCGGATCGAGGCCGAGCGTTCCGAGCAGGTAGAGACGGATCTGTCGAACGCGGTGGCGCAGCTCGACGGGCTCATCACGCAGCGACGGTGGGACCAGGCTCGTACCGAGGCCGACCGGATCGGTCGGCTGTTCCCCAACGCGAGGCGGTCCAAGGGACTCATGGGCCGCATCGATCATGCCTTCGGGCAGTACCGATTGGACCTTGAGCGTCGGTTCCTGCAGGCTGCGGGCGAGGAACGCATTGACGAAGCGATGACGCTGCTCACCGAGCTTGATGCGTACCTGTCGGTCCACGAGGCCGAGCAGTTCAAAGAGGTCGCGCGTGGCGTGATCGGCAAGGCCCGCGAGAACCTAGGTGCCCAATTCAAGCTCGCGCTTCGCGACCACCAGTATCGCAAAGCGGTAGTGGTGGGCCAGCAGATCATCGAGCAGTTTCCCAACTCTCGTATGGCTGATGAGGTGCGTTCGATGCTGGACGATCTGCTCCGCCGCGCCGCTGCAGCCGACGCGCTCTAAGAGGGCAGCTTGTCTGCTTCGTCCGCTGGTGTGCCGGTGGATGTCAGTGGTTGCTCTTGCGGAGACCGCCAGACGTGGATCACGAGCACCGCGATCCCGACGATCAGATACAGGTCCGCGATGTTCGAGACGTAGGGCCAGAGCTCGGTGTTGCCCCCGGGCCATTTGAGGCCGAAGGGCAACTGCACGCCGGGAAGCGGGTGCAGGAAGTCGCGCACGCAGGCGTACATGAGCCGGTCGTATAGGTTGCCGAGACCGCCGCCGAGCACCAACCCGATCGCGGTGTGTACGACCCATTGGCGGCGGTGCGTCCACCGGCTGAAGCCGAATAGCGCAAAGCAGACGGCTCCCATCGTGAACGCGACGAACACCCACCGCTTGCCGGCGGCGATTCCGAATACCGCGCCCCGGTTGAGCACGAGTGTGAAATCGAGCATGCCCGGCACCGCTTCAACCGGATCGTGCAGCGGGATTACCGCGCCGGGGCCGCGCGGCGAGGCCGAGGCGGCGATGACCTGCTCACGGTCGAGCACCACCGGCTGACCGGCCACGCGGTCGAACGCGGCCGACTTGCTCCACAGGTCGGTGCCCAGCGCCGCGATGGTGACTGCGACGAGCACGGCCCATGCCATCGCCGACTTTCCGGCAGGGATGCGGGCCGCTGCGATGGTGTGCTGGCTGGTCACCTTCTGAAACCGCGATCGCTCGCGCGGGCGGCTTCGATGGACAGCTTTGCCCAGGGGAGCTCTTCGAGCCGGTCCTCGCTGATCGCGGTGCCGGTCTTCTCGCAGATTCCAAACGTGCCGTCCTGGATCCGCTTTAGAGCCGCGTCGATCTCGCGGATGAGTTGGCGGTCGGCGTCGGCCATGCCGAGACTGATGCTCTGCTCGGTGGTGTCAGACCCCTGCTCAGCCGAGTGCTGGGGCAGGTTCGACAGCGAGCCGGACTCGCTCTTGAGCGCCTGAAATTCGAGGTTGTCGAGCTCGCCCACGAGTACGCGGCGCTTGTCGAGCAAGATCGCTTTGTACTTATCGAGCTTGCGCTTGTTGAAGGGGGACTTGTTGGGCTTGTCCCCCGAGGCTTCGAGTGCAGCAGCTTCCTCCACGACCGTGTTCTTTGGTCCCGAAGCGATCAGCGGCGCACGGCGTTTCAGGCCCGGTCCTAGCAGTGGCCCGCCGGGGGGCACGAACTTGGGGATCTCGACTTTGACTCTGACGCGCCGGGTGACCTTCTTCGCGACGATCGTGATGCCCTTGCGGCCGGCCGTCTTGTCGGCTTCGGCCTGGGCCTCGGCTTTGGTCAGCTTGGGAGCGGGCTTGGCCGGTGCTTTCTTGGCAACAGTCTTCTTCGCGGGGGCCTTCTTGGATGCGATCTTCTTGGTCACTGGTGCCTTCTTTGAGGCAGTCTTCGTGGCTGTCGGCTTTTTGGCCGGTGCCTTCTTCGCACTCGGCTTCTTAGCTGGAGCTTTCTCGGCAGCAGCCTTCTTGACAGGAGCCTTCTTCGGAGCGGATTTCTTGCTGGCCGCCTTCTTGGCCGTTGGCTTCTTGGCGGGAGCGCTTCCTGTGGCGGCGTCCTCGGCCCCAGCGGCCTTCGGGGCTGATTTCTTAGCGGGCGTTTTTTTGGCCGACGCTTTCTTGGCAGCGGGCTTCTTTGAGGCAGCCTTCTTGGCTGGAGCCTTCTTGGTTGTGACCTTGGCCGACTTGGCCGATTTGGAAGTGGTCTTCTTCGCCATATCCGATGGCCCCCGCGCCTGTAGAGACGCTCTATGGGTCGCGCGTCAGTGAGCGAAAATCACTCGCACCGCGTGCCCATAGGGGTTTCACGCGTGCACCCTGACCGCGCCCAAGGCCCGATAGGAGCCTGCGAAGTCGGGGCCAAGCGTAGGATCCAGACAGGCGTGAGTCAACGCCGCTAGGCCGGTTCTGGGGCCTGAACGGGCGTTTCTGGAGCTTGAACCTCTTGGTAGCGCCCGAGCTTGCGGAATCGCTCGAACCGCCTCTGGACGAGCGTCTCGGGGGGCACGTCCTTGAGGGCGCGGACCGAGTCCACGACCCAGCGTTCGATTGTGGCTGCGGTCTGGGCGGGGTCGCGGTGAGCCCCTCCAGCGGGCTCTGGCAGCACCTCCTCGATGATGCCGAGCTTGAGGTTGTCCCGGGCGGTCAGGTGCAGGGCATCGGCGGCGGCCGAGTTGTTCCGCTCATTGGCCTGCTTCCAGAGGATCGCGGCGCACCCCTCGGGGCTGATGACCGAGTACCACGCGTTGGCGAGCATCGCGACTCGATCGGCCACAGCGATGCCCAGCGCCCCGCCCGAGCCGCCCTCGCCGATGACCAGGCTCACGATCGGCACCTTGATTACGGACATCTCGCGGAGGTTCACCGCAATGGCCTCTGCTTGGCCGCGTTTCTCGGCTTCGAGGCCCGGGTACGCGCCGGGCGTATCGACGAACGTGACGATCGGTACGCCGAATTTCTCAGCCAGCTTCATCTTCGCCAGCGCCTTGCGGTAGCCCTCGGGGTGCGCACAGCCGAAGTGGCAGTCGAGCTTCTCTTGCGTGCTCTTGCCCTTCTGGTGGCCCACCACGAGCACCTTGAACTCGCCGATGCGGGCAAAGCCCGTCACGATCGCGGGGTCGTCCCCGTAGCGCCGGTCGCCCGAGAGCTCGGTGAAGTCCCGGCCGAGCATCTTCAGGTAGTCGCGGGTCTGGGGCCGATTGGGATGCCGCGCCACGCGCACGGTGTTCCACGGGCTGAGGTCGGTGTATAACTCCTTGAGCAGCTTGGACCGCTGCTCACGGAGCGAGGAAAGCTCGCCGTTGACGCTGCCCGATGCCTCGGCATCGGCGATCTTGCGATCGAGCTCGACGATGGGCTTCTCGAATTCCAGCTGGTAGAACGTGGACATGGTCGCGGGCATGGTAGGGCGCTCGCAGCCGAGCCCGGGAGTGAGCCATGACCGCACCAAACCCGACCTCGCCCGCTCCGAATAGCCTTCAAAGGCCGCTACTCTGTATCGGTGGTGGAACGATGGCCAGCGCGGTTGTGCTTGGGGGCATCTCGGCGGGGGCGCTGGATGGGGCACGGGTAAGCGTGGCCGACCACAGCGAGTCGAAGCTTGCTGCGTTCAAGCAGGCGGGGTGCAAAGTGGCCCCTTCGGCCGCAGCGCTTCTAGCGGGTGCCCCTGCTGACGCGGTGGTCCTGCTGGCGGTCAAACCTCAGTCACTGGCGGCGTTGGCGACGGAGATGGCTGGGCTGGCCAGCGAGCGCACGGTGCTCTCGATGCTCGCGGGGGTGAGCACAGCGCAGGTGCGAGCCTCGCTAGGCGGCCGGTGCCGGGTCGTGCGCACCATGCCCAATACCCCGGCCAAGCTCGGCAGAGGCGTGACGGGCATCGTCGCGGGCGAAGGCGTGAGCGATGCCGACCTTGCGATGGCCCGCACGCTGTTCGAGGCGGTCGGCACGGTCCACATGCTCGCGGACGAATCGCACATGCCGATCTTCACGCTGCTCTCGGGCTCGGGGCCGGCGTATGTGTTCTACCTCGCTGAGGCGCTCGAGCAAGGGGCGCTCGAACTCGGGCTGCCCGCTGGGCAGGCGAGAGCCATCACCGCCGAGATGATCGCGGGGGCGTCGGCCTTGCTCACGCAGTCGGCCCAGTCGCCCGCCGAGCTTCGCGCCTCGGTCACCAGCAAAGCGGGCGTGACCGCCGCAGCGATCGGTGAACTCGACCGCGAGCGCGTGATGGATGCGTTCAGCCGGGCGCTGGCTGCGGGCGTGGCGAGGGATGCGGAACTGGCAAATGGCGTGGGCAGCGCTTAGAAGTCTCGCCTCGCAAAGAGCATCAGGCAGATTCCGAGCACAATCGCTTCAAAGGCAAGTGACGTGCCGAGCACCCAAGTGATCGACCGTTTACGAATGATGTCCTGTGCTCGGCGCTGCGCGCGCGGATCGTTCATGGTGCCGAGGAACTGTTCGGGCGTGTCGGTCGTGTCGCCCATGAGCGCATCGAGCTCTTCGTCGCTGATGAGGTTGCGTTCGAGCAGCGCGATGGTTTCGCCTGTCTTGGGCAGCAGGGTCTTGGCGATGAAGATGCGGTCCGACCACACACGCCTCTTGGGGATGGCGTCTTGTGCTTCCTGAAGCGATTCCGCGCGGCGGGGGATGCGCTCGTTGACCGCCTCCAGTGTGTTCGCAGCGCCCTCGGGCAGCGGCTCATCGGCTTCACCCGGTATCGGTTCGCCCTTGCCGCGCATCCGATCGACCGTGCGCTCGGCGATGGCAATCTGGTTGTCCAAACTCTCCTGAGCATCTTCCAGGCGTATTTCAGAGGCAGCCCGCACGCTCACGAGAATCGCGTCGGCGGCATTAAGCCCGAAGAGCCCAAGCCAGAACAGCAGCGTCAGCAGCAAGGACGCGATGGTCGACTTGGTGACAAGCCCGAGCAGCACCTGCACGCTGAAAAGGAAACTGAAGAACGCCAGCACGATCGGCACCGCGAGGAACAACCCCGGCTGCCATGTTTCGCCGCGGATACCAAGCAGCAGGAAAAAGCCGGAGCAGAACACAACGAGCTGCATTCCCATGAACACGAGGCCCGTGAGGTACTTGGTCAGAAAGAGCCTCGTTCGGCTCATGGGCTTGGAGAGCACGGTCTCGATGGAGCCGCTGGCGATGAGGTCAGGGAACATGCCCGCGGTCGAAACGAGCGCGAGGATGGTCGCGATCCATGTAAGCCAGAGCCCGAGCCCGAAGCTGGTGAACACCGTGAGGTAGAAAAGCTTGGGGCTGATCATGTCGGAGTTCACCGGGAACGGCAGCTCGAACCACAGGAATGTGATGCCCTGCTTGTTGATGCCGAGCATGGCGCACACAAGTACCACCAGGGCGCTCAGGACCATCGTGATCCAGAAGAGCTTCTTGGCGTTGAGTTCGCGGTAGGCGTCAAGGAAGATCGCGCCGGTTTGCATCAGGATCATGGCCTGGCCTCCATGTGCATTCGGCTGTGCTTGTTAGGCCCAGCGCCGGGGCCCGAGTCTTCGCCCACTGCATCTAGGAACAACTGTTCGAGTGAGGGCCTGTACGCGCGCACCCCCTTGACGACGATCTGGCTGGCGCGGAGGCAATCGATCACGGGCTGGATCCGATTTGGGTCCTCGGTCGGGATGCTCGCGATGCCGGCTTCGACGCTCACGCCTTCCATCCCCGCGAGCAGCGCGGCGGCGCTTTGGTCATCACCGACGAAGCTGACTTCGTATCGGCGGTGGGGCTCGGTCAGGTCGTCCAGCGAGCCCTGCTGACGGACCTCGCCCTGCACCATGATCGCGACGCGGTCGCAGACCATCTCAAGCTCGCTCAGCAGGTGGCTGTTGATGAGCACGGTCTTGCCCCGGTCGCGGATGGTGCGGACGACATCACGGATGTCCTTTCGGCCCACGGGGTCGACGCCGTCGGTGGGCTCGTCCATCAAGATCAGATCGGGGTCGTTGATCATCGCCTGCGCGATGCCGACGCGCTGACGCATGCCCTTGGAGTACTGCTTGATCTTGGTGTCGGCCCACCGGCCCATGCCCACGAGGTCGAGCATCTCGCCGATGCGGCGTTTGCGTTCGGCTCTGGGCGTGCCCGCGAGAGCACCGAAGTAATCGACGATCTGCGCGCCGGTCAGGTACTCGGGGAAACGGTGGTGCTCGGGCAGGTAGCCAACGTTGGCGAGCGTGGCCTTGTGCCCGATGGGCTTGCCGAGCATGGTGCCCTGGCACTTGGTGGGGCTGATGACGGTCATGAGAATCTTGACGAGGGTGGACTTGCCCGCGCCGTTGGGCCCGAGGAGGCCGAAGACCTCGCCCCGCTCGACGCGCATGTCCACGCCGCGCAGGGCATGGATCTTGCCCCGGTACATCTTCTCGACCTGCTGTACGTCAATGGCTGCGGTCATCGCTGGTCCGTTCTCGTCGTGGTGTGCGGGGATGAATCAGACAGGCTAGCCGGGCCGCTGGGCCACGATGTGGAACATGTGCCAGTGCTTGTGGTTGTCGGAGGCATCGCTTCCCTCTCGTTCTTCCTCGTCGAAGTGTTCGAGTTTCAGCCCATCGAACAGCGACTCGGTTTGGGAGCGTGTGAAATGGCTGCGATCGGCGATGCTGGCCCATGAATCGCGGTCGCCGAAGATCTGGCCCGCGAACCGCCCGCCCGGCTTGATGGCAGCGCGGATCGCGGCCCACAGCGCGTCGAAGTGTTCGGGCGGGCAGAACGGCAGCGAGAAGCTTGCGGAGATCAGGTCGGCTGGCAGCAACTCGGTCATTCCCTCGAAGAGCCGCATCTGCATGGTGAGGCGGTCGGTGTGGACGAGGTCGTCCCGGCTCACCAGCCTTCGGATGCCGTCGGGGTGGCCGTCGATCGCGAGCACGCGCCAGCCCCTGCGTAGCAGTTCGGCGGTGTCTCGGCCCTCGCCGCACCCGAGGTCGATGGCGAAGCGAACCTCGCTATCGGGCTCGGCATCGAAGGCATCGAGCGCCTGAGTGAGCGTGGAGCGTGGCTCGCCGCCCGCGACGCGGTCGAAGTAGGTGGGCCAGTCCCGCGTGCTCGCGGGAATCCACGCGGGGCCGGGTTTCGAAGCGGGGGGCGTGGTCATGGTGTGCTCAGGGTGTGCTCATGGTGCGGGCGTCTCGTGCATCGCAAACAGGATAGGGTGACGGGCAATGTACCCGGATGTGCGCTCATTCGTGAAGGCTCTGGAAGCAGCGGGTGAGCTTGTGCGCATCGCTGAGCCCATCGACCCGGTGCTCGAAATCGCGGCACTGGCCGACCGCGTGTCGCGGACCGCGCGCGCGCCGAGCCCGCCGTCGGCTGCGACGCGAGCGACCGACCCACGGTCCTACGACGCGGGCGGGCCTGCATTGCTCATCGAGCGGCCGGTGGGCTCGGACTATCCGGTGCTGATCAACGCTTACGGGAGCTATCGACGGATGGAGATGGCGCTCGGTCTTGGCTCGGGCGGGCTGGAGGCGCTGGCTGGGCGCATCGGTGAGCTGGCCAAACCCGAGCCGCCCCGGTCGCTGGCTGAGGCACTGGCCAAGGCCAAGCAGTTCGCGCCGCTTCTGAAGATCGGACCCAAGCGTGCGCGCGGCACGGGCACGTGCCAAGAAGTGATCGAGCGCGGCGACGACATCGACCTGACTCGCTGGCCGATCTTGCGGTGCTGGCCATTGGACGGTGACTACGAAGCTGTCGGCTACCCAGCGGGCATCAACGACGGTGTGCCCGGGCTGGGCCACCCAACGATAGATGGCGATGAATGGGACGCGCGGTTCCGAGGGCGGTTCATCACGCTCGCCGGGATCCACACGATCCACGCGGACGACCGCAACGAGAAGAAGCCAGCGAGCCACAACATCGGGATGTACCGCGTGCAACTGCTCGGCAAGAACCGCGTGGCGATGCACTGGCACATGCACCACGACGGCGCGCGCCACTGGCGTTCATGGAAGAAGCTCGGCGAGCCGATGCCCGTGGCAATTGTGCTAGGGGGCCCGAGCGTGCTGCCTTACGCCGCGACCGCGCCCTTGCCGCCGGGCATCAGCGAGCTGCTGATGGCCGGCTTTCTCGGTGGGCGCGGTGTGCGCATGGTGCGAGGCGTGAGTGTGCCGATCTGGGTGCCCGCGGGCGCGGAGATGGTCATCGAGGGCTACGCGAGCACCGACGCGGGCGTGATCGGCTGGGACCCGCGAAACACCGATGAGCCGCTCGGACCGGGGGCTGTGTTTGAGGGGCCGTTCGGCGACCACACCGGGTTCTATTCGATGCCGGACCGCTACCCGGTTGTTGAGGTCAGCGCGGTGACCCGGCGCGCAAGCCCGATCTATCCGACGACGGTCGTGGGCCCGCCGCCGCAGGAGGATTACTTCCTGGGCAAGACGACCGAGCGTGTGTTCTTGCCTCTGCTCAAGGTGCTGATCCCGGACATCGAGGACTACGACCTGCCGATGTTCGGGGCGTTCCACAACTGCGCGCAGTTGCAGGTTGAGAAGCACTACCCGCTGCACGCCCGCAAGGTGATGCACGCGGTGTGGGGCGCGGGGCAGATGGCGTGGACCAAGACGATCTTTGTGGTCGGACAGGACGTGGACGTGCACGACGGCGCTGCCGTGCTGCGGGCCGCGAGCCAGTGGTGCGACCCGGCGAGAGACATCGAGCGAGTCAACGGCCCGCTAGACATCCTCGACCACGCAGCACCAAGGCTCGGCGCGGGCACCAAGATCGGGTTTGATTGCACGCCCAAGATTGAAGGCGAGCAGGCGGGCAGCGTGCGCGAGTTGGCGACCGCGCCCCGGCGGTGGGTCAATGGCGAAGACGCTGAGCAATATCTGCAGGCGGTTGGCGCGGTGGACGGCGTGCGCTCGGCCGCGATGCCCGAGGCAGCGCCGGGGTGGTTGTTTGTGTCCGCCGAGAATTCGTCGCAGCCCGGCTTTGGCCGCACGGTGCGGGACCGGGTGCTGGCGGTCGAGTGTGAGGCCCCGCCGCCGTTCGTGGTCGTGGTGGGAGAGCACACCAATCCCGGCGATGCGGACCGGGTGCTGTTCGAGTGGATGGCCCATGCCGACGCTGGCCGTGATGCAGTGGTGGTCGACCACCCAACCGGCGGCAGGCTTGGTGTGGACGCGACGCCCAAGACGGAGGCCGACGGATCGAGTCGCGACCCTGTGCGTGCTTGGCCTCCTGCGATGGTGCCCGACTCCGATGCCGCAGCGAAGATCGAGGCGATGTGGCCGGGGCTGGGGATCAGGGAGCGGTAAGCCGGCGGGATACTGTTGGCCATGAAAGCAATCGTGCTGGCGATCGCGGCTGGGCTGTGCTGGGGCGTGGGCGAAGTGTTTACCAAGTCCGTGCTGCACACGGGCAAGGTGGGGCCGATGACCGCCGCGGCGGTGCGCACGCTGGCGGCGCTGCCCGTGCTGTGGCTCGTGCAATGGCTCATGGTCAGCGGGCTCAAGAGCGAGCCGGCCGACTGGCACAGAGCGGGCGGGGGAATCCTGGCCAAGCTGGTGCTCGGCTCAGGCATCATCGCGGGAGGGGCAGCGCTGGCGTTCTTCTACAGCGCTCTCAAGTTCGGCGAGATCTCGAAAGTCAAGCCGATCGCGTTCAGCGTGGCGCCGCTGGTGGGCGTGCTGCTCGGGTGGTTGGTGCTGGGCGAGAGCATGACGCCGAGGAAGCTGGCGGGGGTGGCGATGGTGGTCGCGGGCGTGGTGGCGCTGGCGGGTGCGTGATTCGGGTGGCGTGGGCACAAGAAGTGCGACGTTGCGTTCGCAGTCCGAGCTGTCGATATCGAGTGTGCGAACGCTCTACGGTACTTCACGGTTGTAGATGACTGGCATCTGGCCAACCCATCGAGCCCAGGTGCTGTGATCAGTGGCAAGTTCGGTCATGAAATGCGCCGCGTTGATCCGACTGGTCTTGCCCGGATTGAAAATTGCACTTCGGGTCGGCGCTGGGTGCGCATCGTGAGGCGTGACGTCATCCTCGTTGATCAGCGTGTCCGGGCGCACAATGGCCCACTGGTTGCCGGTGCTTGTTTGACCCGCTTCGGTTCGTAGAAACTCCATCGCTGTCTCGTTGTCTGCGTGTGGCGGCAGCAGTGTTCGAATCGCTCTGACCACGACCCGTTGAGCGATGGATACAGCCTCTCGCGTGTCGCGATTTCGGCACCCGGTGCTGCTCATCAACACAAAGCGAACCGGGCGGTCTGGCTCGGTTGCTTGCACGGTTCGCCAAAGTCGGCGAGTGGAGCGTGCCACGAGTCGCCATGGCGGACCAAAGATCCCGCGCCAGCTCACTGAGTGCCCGAGACAAGAGATGATCGCATCGCACCCGTGGACTTGCTGAGACAAGTCTGCATCGTTCATACTGAGCACGGTTCCTTCGACCACTGTCGCGTTCGTATGCGTGCGCACAGTCTCAGGGAGTTTCTCCGGACTGCGCGCAACAATTCTGACGCGGTGCCCGCGGTCGAGCAGCAATCGGACAACATGCCGCCCGGTCGCGCCCGTTCCGCCGACAATGAGAATCGTCGATGTCCCCGCGGTCATGCGCCGGCCTCCTCTGGCTCATCAGAGATCTACGCGTCTGCGCGAGGAGCATGGAGCCCGATCAGCACATCGTCAGGCCGCCGTCGACGGCGATGGTCTGGCCGGTGAGAAATCCGGCCTCGTCGCTGGTGACGTAACTGACCGCAGCGGCGATGTCTTCGGGCTCGCCTAGGCGGGGCACGGCCATCGTTTTTTTGAGCTGCTCGGTGACGGCTTCGGGCAGGCCCGAGGTCATGTCGGTCTGGATGAAGCCGGGCGCGACCACGTTGGCGGTGATGCCCTTGGAGCCCAGTTCGCGGGCGACGGTCTTGGTGAAGCCGACGAGGGCGGACTTGGCGGCGGCGTAGTTGGCCTGGCCCGCGTTGCCCACGAGCCCGCTGGTCGAGGCGATGTTGACGATGCGGCCAAAGCGGCCCTTCATCATCGCGCGGGCGGCGGCCCGAGTAGCCACAAACGCGCTGGTCAGGTTGATGCGGATGACATCGTCCCAGTCCTGGTCGCTCATGCGCAGCAGCAGGCCGTCGCGGGTGATGCCCGCGTTGTTGACGAGCACGTCAAGCCGGCCCTGGTCGGTGACGACCTTGGCGATGGCCTCGGCGAAGGACGCCGAGTCGCCGACATCGACGGCGATGGCGCTCGCGCTGAGGCCCTGGCTCTTGAACTCGGCGGCGAGGGTTTCGAGCGCATCGAGCGAGCGGGCCGCGAGCACAACGTGGCGGCCATCAGAAGCGAGGCGGTGGGCGATGGCTTTGCCGATGCCCCGGCTGGCACCGGTGACGAGCGCGACGCGCTGGGTCGTTTCGGTCATGGGGGTCCTTGGTTGAAGGCGCGAACGAACAAGTCGGGGTGTCGAGAGGGCTTATCCGCCGCCGGGGTTAGGAATGGTGATCGGCCCGCCGGGTGTGGACTTGCGTATGGGCTCGTCCTTCTTCTCTTCTTCCTTGGGCTTGTCGTCGGGCGTGTCGTTGCCGGATGGCTTGGAGCGGAGCGCATCGATCAGGTCGCGCAAGGCCTTGACGGCTTCGGGAGGCAGTGTGCTCTTCATGCTTTCGAGCATGGCTTCGAGCGAGTCGGCGTCGAGCGTCGAGAGATCGAGCCCCATCGCGGTAAGCTGGTCGCGGATTTCTTGCGGGAGGCCGCTGAGCAGGTAATCGAGGCTCGCGCTGGACTGGCTCGAACCTTCGCCGCTGCCTAGATCGAGGATGGATTCGCCGTCCCACGCGGAAGCGTTGGGGCGTTCTTCGGAGGTTGCGGGCATGGCGTTGAAGATCCACGAGCCGAGCGCCTCATTGGCCTCCCAGAGCAGAACGTAGCTGCCCGTACGCTCCTGGATCGCGGTGGCGATACTGGCTGAGCTGGGCTCATCTTGGTACTGGGCGTCGTCGTCGATGCTCACGATGCGCACGCCTTCGATGCCTGCGACGGACTCGTCCCATAGGAACGAGTTGATGAGCTGGTCGAGAACGATACGTGACGACGGGGCGAGCATCGCGGAGAGTTCATCCGAGCTGCCGCGGCTGAAGGCATCGGCGAAGCGGATGGACGCCTCGGCGAGCGATTCGTTCACCGGTGCTTCATCGGAGGCAAAGCTCACGTTGCCTTCGGGGTTCATGCGCACGAGCAGCGACTGCACATCGATGGGCTCGGGTTCGGGCTCGGGTGGCGGTGGTGGTGGTGGTGGTGGTGGCGGGGGCGGCGGCGGCTTGGAGCACCCGGTGAGGGCAGCGGCCAGAGCGGACGCGGGCACGAGCCACCAGGCGCGGGACGTGAGCTTGTAAGTCGGGGGCATGGCTGAGGTTCCTTTCAGAGCTTTGGACGCTCCGAGTTGGCATTCGGCGCGGCAGAGTACGCCCTGATTAGGCGGAAGTGGCGGGCGTGGGCGGTGCATCGAGCGACGAGGGCTTGAACGACTTGTCGATTCTTCGGGCGAGGCCCGCCAGCGTGCGGCCGGGAGCGAGCTCGACGGCTTGGGCCGAGCCTTGCATGGCGTGCTCGACGAGCCAGCGGACGTTGTCGGTCCAGCGGACGGGGCTGGTGAGCTGTTCGACGAGCCTGTGGCGGATGGAATCAGGATCGGCTTCGTGCGGCTGGCCCGTGACGTTGCTCAGCACGGGGCAGGCGGGCGCGGTGATCTCGGCCTGGCCGAGGGCCTCGGCGAGCCGGTCGGCTGCGGGCTGCATGAGAGGGGAGTGGAACGCGCCGGCGACTTGCAATGCGGTGGCGCGCAGGCCCATTTCGGTAGCCGCTGCCTCAGCGCGCTTGCACGCGGAGAGCGAGCCGCTGATCACGACTTGGCCCGGGGCGTTGAAGTTGGCGCACACGAGCACATCGGACCCGCGGGCTGCCTCGCACACGGCTTGGGCCTGCTGTTCGTCGGCGCCGATGAGCGCGACCATGCCCGATGGTGACGCTTCGGCGGCATCCTGCATCGCTCGGCCACGCAGCGCGACAAGCCGAAGGCCCGCCTCGAAGCTCAGGGCGCCCGCGAGATGCAGGGCTGTGTATTCGCCGAGCGAGAGACCGGCTGCGGCGGCGAGCGGACGGCTGAGCACACCCGAGCCCGCAGCCGACGCGATGGCGGCGACGTAGAGCGCGGGCTGGGAGACATCCGTACGGCTGAGCGTCTCGGCCGGGCCGGTGAAACAGAGCTCACTCAGTGGCGCGGGGAGCTGGCCCTCAAGCACGGTGTCGGCAGACTCGAACACGGCGCGCGCCTGGGCCGAGGCCTGGAACCATTCGTGGCCCATGCCGACGGTTTGGGCGCCCTGCCCGGGGCACAGCAGGATCGCGGGAGATTCGCTCGGTGCATCCATGCGGGCATGGTACGGCAGGAGAGCCAGAAGGGGAACCGCGAGCCGATCAGAACTGCCAGAGGCTCGAACCCCACGTGAGACCAGCGCCAAAGCCCAGGAACATGACTTTCTGGCCGGGCTTGATGAGGTGCTCGGTGTTGAGCTCGTCGAACACGAGGGGGATGGAGGCTGCGACGGTGTTGCCGTAACGGTCGATGTTCACGCGCAGCTTCTCGGTCGGGATATCAAAGCGCTGACGGGCGGCTTCGAGGATGCGTGCGTTGGACTGGTGACAGACGTAGTGGTCGATGTCGTTCGGTCCGAGGCCCGCTGCATCGAGGGTCTCGGCGATGAGGTTGGGGAACTTGCTGACGGCGAAGCGGAAGACCTGCTGGCCGTGCATTCGGAGCTGGTCGAGCGGGAAGGCCTCGGGGTCGTCGTCCTCGCAGAGCATGTTGTCCTTGTCGCAGGGGATGTAGAGGTGGGTCGCGCCGCCGCCGTCGGAGCACATCGCTTGGGCGAGCAAACCCTTGGCGGGATCGGTGCAGCGACGCATGACGACCGCGCCAGCAGCATCACCAAAGAGCACCGAGGTCGAGCGGCCGCGTGTAGAGAACTCGACGTGCCGGCTGAGCAGGTCCACGCCGACGACCAGCACCGTGGAGTACGCACCAGACCCGATGAGTGCCGCAGCGGTGTTGAGGCTGAAAACAAAGCCCGAGCACGCGGCGCTGAGGTCGAACGCGCCCGCGTCGTTGGTGCCCAGCGCGTGCGCGATGAGCGGGGCCGTCGCGGGCGTGGGCATGTCGGGCGTCATGGTGGCCACGATGACCAAATCAAGGTCAGGGCCGGTGACGCCTGCACGCTCGATGGCCTGCTTGGCCGCGTTGAGTCCGAGCGTGCGGGTGTTCTCGCCCTTGGCGGGATCGACGCTGTAGCGCTGGCGGATACCGGTGCGTTTGGTGATCCACTCGTCGGTGGTATCCATGAGCGATTCGAGGTCACGATTGGTCACGACGCGCTGCGGTAGAGCGACACCGCTGCTGAGAATCTGCACGCCGAACGCCCCGCTGGTGCTCATGCGGGCTCGACCTTCTGCATGGATTCCAAGATGCGGTCGTTGACGCCTGCTTCGACGATGGCCTTGGTGTTGCGGATGGCGGCCTTGATGGTGCGTGCCTCGCTCGAACCGTGCGCGATGATGCAGGTGCCGTTGACGCCCAGCAGCGGCGCCCCGCCGTGCTCGTGGTAATCGTTCTTGGCGTAGATCTGCTTGACGATCGGCTGGAACTTGGCCGCGAGCGCCGGGTCGGCCGCGAGGACTTCCTGCGCGATAGCCGCGAACAAGCTCTTGGCGAGTCCCTCGGCCATCTTGAGGACCGTGTTGCCCACGAAGCCGTCGGTGATGATCACGTCGGCCTTGTCGTCGAAGAAGTCCCGGCCCTCGACGAATCCGATGAAGTTCACATCGGGCATCTGACGAATCATCGCGCGGGTCTCGCGTACGAGTTCCGAGCCCTTGCCTTCTTCTGCACCGATGTTCATCAGCGCCACGCGGGGGCGCTCGATGCCGAGCGTGGCTCGCGCAAAGACGCTGGCCATGGAGGCGTACTGCGCCAGGTGCAGCGGACGCGGCTCGGGGTTGGCACCGGCATCGCAGAGCACGACCGGGCCGTGGAACGCAGGGATGGTGACGGCGATGCCCGGGCGGTGCACGCCGTGGAGGCGTTTCATGTTCATCTGGGCTGCGGCGACGCACGCGCCGGTGTTGCCCGCCGAGATCACCGCATCGCAGCGTTCTTCGGGCGAAGCCTTGGGCGAGCCAAGGCGGGCCATCTGCACGATGCTCGAATCCTTCTTCTGCCGAACGGCAGAGGTGGGGGACTCGCCCATCTCGATGACTTCGGAGGCGTGGAAGATCTCGAGGCGCGGGTCGTCGCAGCCGAGCTCGGTGAGCAACTCCCGCACGATCTCGGACTGACCGACCAGCAGCAGCCGGTCGTCGTCGGCGAGGTGCTCGATCCCCTGAACGCAGCCCTTGACGATCGCGCCCGGCGCGTGGTCCCCGCCCATCACATCAATGGCCAGCCTCATGGTGCGACCGCCTTCATCAGACGGGTCGGCGCGCATGGAGCGCGCCTCGCCGAGTGCTCTGAGGGATTAGCTCGGGTCGACGCCGATCTTGAGCTTGCGAACCTTGATGCGCAGCCCGGGGCGTGCGTATCCGGACTCGACGCACGCCTGGTGCGGGAGCTTGGGCTTGCTCGAGAGCGGGCAGATGCCAACGGTGGGAACGGTGAGCGAGTCGTGGGCCCGGCGGCGGCGTGTTCGGCCGTGGGACTGGCGTTGTGCGGGAAGCATGGTCGAGGGCTCCGTGGCGGGCTGATCGATCGACCTAATCGAACGATCGGTGGGATTGAGGACTGTGCTGCACCCGCTTTCGCGTGCAGCAGGCGGGACGCCAAGCGTAGGAGTCTGGAGGGGGGTGGGTCAACGAGTGGGGCTATGGGGGCTTGGGAGCGTACGGCGTGCAGCTGGAAGGGGGTTAGGGGGGTTTGACCGCGTGGCCGTTGCCGTTATCATGTCAGATGATGGGGTCCATGGCCCCTGATGCCTCCCTAGCTCAATCGGCAGAGCAGCTGACTCTTAATCAGCGGGTTGAAGGTTCGAGTCCTTCGGGGGGTACTTTCACATGTTTTACCGGGTCACACCCGATGCCACACCCCACCAAATCCGCAGGGATTCCGGGGTCTTGTGCTTTGTGCCTTGATGCCGTGGGCGTGCTTGGGCGTGTGTGTGTTGCCGGATTTGCTGCCGCCTCACCGGCACCCGCCGCAAGGTCGAAGTGTGCATCGCGGGTCTGTAGGTAGTGTTGGGCCGCGATCATCGGGCTATGCCCCAACCAGCCAGCGACAACATGGGCGGGGAACCGCTCCACCCAATCCGTGGCGCAGGATGCCCGCAGGTTGTGGAACAGGCGAGGCCAGGGCTTCTCGCCCGCCTTGGCGATGATCCGCCCAAACTGGGTCCGCAGGTTCACCGACGAATCGCGGAGTCGGGGAACCACCGCCTCCACTCCTACTTCGGCACGGTCGAACCGGTCTTGCAGGATCGTCCGCAGCTCGGGGGCGATCGGCACCACGCGGGTTGCGTGCCCTTCGTGGTTGGCCGTCTTGGGGCTTCGCACCGTCATTCTGCCCTTGTCCCAGACAACGTCACCCCACCGCAGGCCCGCTACTTCCGAAGGGCACCGCAGGCCCGCGAACCGGGACAGGGCGATGATCGTTCGCCACTGGTCATCGGGGCACGCTGCCAGAATCGCCCGGATGGTTTCGACGGTGACGTAGTGGGCGCGATCCGGGTTCGATTGCGGACCGGCGCGTAGGTCATCAAACGGGTTCGATGGGATCATGCGCCAACGCACCGCCTTTCTGAAGATGCCCTTTGCGATCACAACACGCTTGGCGACGGTCGCGCGAGCAAGGGCCTTGGCGGGTTTGGTCTTGTCGGCAGCGTTCAGCTTGGGATCGGCGATCGACTTTCGCCAGTTGTCGGCGTGGGCCGGCGTGATCGCCGCAAGCGCCGTTTCCGCACCCAGAAACGCCCGCAAATCGTTTGCGACTTGCAGGTACTTGTAGCGGGTTGCCGGCTTCACCGATAGCGTCGAGTCGTAGCGGTCCAACAGGTCCGCCACCGTCAGGGCCTCCGCGCCTTCGCGTGGTTGACACAGACCGTGCGCGGCCACACGGGCGTACAGCACGTCGCCGATCCCATCAAGCCAACGCACCGCGTCGGAGTGTGGGACGCTGCCGTGTCGCTTGGCGATCACAAGGTGCCCAACCGCCATCCGTGCCGTGTTTGCTACCGACTTCGGGCACGCCCCAAGCCGGATCGTCTGCTGTTTCCCGTTCTCGTCGCGGAACACGATTCGCGCCCGCTTGCCTTCCCAGCCAACGCTCGCCATGCGTCACCGTCCCTTCGTGGTCTTGCCTTTGGGTTCGATCGTGATACGCAACCCCAAGTAGTCCGCTAGCCGTTCGATCGAATCCGAGTTCATTCCGCTGTGTCCGCGCATCATCCGCGAGAGCTGGCTACGGGCCACGCCCGACCCCTTGGCTATTGCATAGGGCGATTGGTCGCTCGCCTTCACCGCCGCCGCTATGACTGTCGTCAACTGGCCCATGCTCAGAGTGTACCCTATACGTTGCGAAATCGCAACGTATGCCCATCGATTCGCCCGCCGCCAGTAGCCATGCGGGCGATCCGGGGTGCGTCGCCATGCCCAGACTCTCAGCGACGCCCAGCCGTTCGCCTAAGACGTATTCGGCGTCCGTGCCGCCGCCGGGGGCGTACCCGTCAATCAGCAGCCCCAAGACCGCCGCACGGTGTGTCCGCAGGTGTGCCGTCAGGTCGGGGGGCAGTTCAGCCGGGCGATGCCTCAGCTTGGCCGGTTCGATCGGGTGGGGGGCCAGTTCAACCCCGGCCCGCCCAAGAGCCAGCAGCAACAGGGCGAGTTCGCAAGAGTTGGGTTTCACATTTCCCCCCAACCGTCGCCGGTAGCCGTGGGCTTCGTGACGGTGGCGACGGTGACAGAAACACCCTGAGCCTCGTGCTCTCGCCCATTCGTGTCGCCGTCACCAGTGTCATCACACCGTCGCATCAGATGAAAGCGATTGACCGGACGCCCGCGCCCCCCGGCGTGGTCATCGACTTCCCAACGCCCAACGCCTGACTCCACCAGTTCGCCCAGCGCCTTCGCCGCCCCGTCGGGATCGCGCCGATACTCGCGTGGTCCGCGGGTCAGGTCGCGCGCCGTCACCGATCCACGCTGGCGTTCGATCCATTCCACCAGCCGCCGCGTCTCCCGGTCTGCGTCACTCTCGGACAGGATCGCGTAGACGCGACGGGCTTCGTCTCCGAACCACCGGGCCAACACCACGCCCGCCGTGATGCTCGCTTCGTCCACCCGTGCCGGATCGCGTAGCGTGGCATCGTCCGCCGCCCAGCGGGTCAGGTGAACCACCAGCGCCAGCCGGGCCGCGTATCCCTCCAACTTCGACCACACCGCCGACAGGTCGCCGGACAGTTCCGTTTGCTCGGTCGCGTGTTCGTTGTAGAACCGCACCCACGCCGTCTTCCCGTCATCGGCCAGCGTCACCACTTGGGGCCGTTCGTCGCCGTCGTCGTCGGTTTCCGGCGTCAGGGCGTACAACCGATCGAACACCGCCGCCACCGCCGCTTCGGTTGCCGCATCCACGTCGGCCTCGGTCCACCGCTTCGGCTTGCGCGGGGGCATCGCGTACAGCACCCGCGCCGCCATGCCGCTTTCGTGGTGTTCCTGCCCCAGCGCCCGCGCCAGGATGCCCGGTTGAATCCCGCCCGTGATGCTCACCGATGCCGATGGAACGTGGATCGTCGGCGGTATCCCGGTCTTGCGGTCGATCGTCATGGCTTCGCCGTTGTGCATCGAGAGCCAATGCGCGGAGTCCGCGCCCGCCTTCCCCGCCTTGGCGTAGCGGTCGAACGATCCCAACCAGCCGGCGAGTTCATCGCGGGCCAGCAGGACGCCGCGCGGATTCCCCAGCAGGATCGGGGCCAGGGCTTCGGTTGTGGTGTCGGATACGATGTACCGCAGCGCGATCGGCGGGGCCGGTTTCTCGGGCGGGTCGCCTGCGTCGCCGTGTCCCTTGGCCGCTTGCCGCTTCCAGCCGGTCAGTTCGGCTTCATAACGCAGGTGTTGGGCTTCCCACTCTGCCCGCGCCGCTTCGTGTACCTTGAACGCATCGGCTTGGGCCTTGCGAATCGCCTTCATAGCCAACTTGAACGCAGGCGTTTTCATCGTCCCCGACTCGCCCACGATCGCCGTCCACACAATCGCCGGCTCTGTCCACCCCCGCTTCAGCGCGATTCGGTGGGTGTTGCCAATCGCCGACGCAAGCCCCGACAGCAAGGGCAGCGCGATGTAAGACGCATCGCACCCGATCGCCTCCGCCGCTTCGGTGACGAACCCCCGAATCGGCTCCGGCAGTACGTCAGCGGGGAACGGGGTGAACGTGGGCACTGCCTCCGCGTCGGGCGTCACCGCTTCCGGTTCGACCTTGTCCGTCAGTGCTTCAACTTCCGCGCGGACCGCGTCAGCGTTACCGCCGCGATGCTCTAGCAAGTCCGCCATATCGCCGCCTTCGGGCAGGTCCGCCCAGAGTGCAACCAGCCGAACCACCCGGACAGATTTCGCCCCTGCCGCCGTCGCCAACCGCGCCACGTCGTCGGCGTACCGCTCGCCCGCGTCGTCGTGGTCGGGCAGGATCACAACCTCACGCCCCGCCACCGGGGACCAATCCGCCTTGCTCGCCGACTTCGACCCGTGCGGGCTTGTCGTCGCCACCAGCCCAACCGCTCTGGCCGCCTCCGCCGGTTTCTCGCCCTCGACGATGAACACCCTCGCCGCCGCCGGCGTGGCCAGCAGGTCGGGCAAGTCGTACAGCGGTCGGGGCGTGGGCATCCCGCCGATGCACCAGCCCGATCCGTCCAACTTCTGCGACACCGGGCGCACGTCTTTCCCCGTGGGCGTGTTCCAGCGAACCACCAGCCCCATTGGCTCGCCCGCCGCGTTGTGGTACGTCCAAGTCATCGATCGCGGGCCGAGCCGGCGCTCCAACTGAGACACCGCGTCGCGGGCCGTGGGGAACGTTCGCCCGCCCGTGGTGTCATTGGCGACGGTGACACAATCCCCGCTGCGTGCAGGCTTCGCGGCATTTGTGTCGCCGTCACCACGTCGCCGGGGCTTGGGCGCGAGTCCATTCGATCGGCTCGGGTCCTGCTCGAACAGGTCAGCGGTCCGCAGCCCAATCGCGCCGCACACCGCATCGACCGTACAACCGGCGTGGCAGTTCACCAGCGCTCGCCCGTCGTCGCCGACGTGGATCGACAGGGAAGGGTTCCGATCATCGTGAGCCGGACACCGACAGCACCAGCCCGCGCCCGCCTTGCGGGGTTCGTGTCTGTGGTCGCGTAGGGCTGTCAGGATTCGTTGTACGGCTTCGCTCATGCCGCACCCCCTTCGGTCTTGGGCGCGTCGCCGGGCGTCACCGTGGCGATTGTCGCGGGCTTGGGTGCAAACTCGGACAGCACCCACACGGTCGCGGGGCAGTTGCTACGGGTCTTGCGTTTCCGCCCGCTCGCCACCACCGCGCCGGTCTTCACCAGTTCCCACCGGCGCGGGATTTCGGTGTTCGATGGAAGGTCCAGGGCGGTTTGGATTTCCTGATCGGTCGCGCCGTGCTCGCCGCGTTCCCGCAGTATCGCCAGCACCGCAGCCCGCAGCGTTCCCGCGTGGCCGCCGACCCGAACCGCCGCGATCCGCGACGTGTCCGGTGCATCGTTCAGAACCGGGGGCATCAGGGACAGCCGAGCGAACATAGAATCGGGTGAAGTGTTCGACCGATTGGCGCACGCCCCGTTGTCAGACGGGGCTGCGTCGTTTCTCGGGGGCGTGGGGTCCGGTATATCGCATTCAAAGAGTGTTGGGGTGGTCACTGACTCACCCCCTTCCGGGCGTCGATGAATCGTCGCAGGTCGGCTACGTCGAACAGCCGCCGCGCCAGCAGTTTCACGGATGGGAGTTCGCCCGCGATCCGCAGGTTGTCGATCGTGCCGGGCGACACGCCCAGCATCCGGGCCGCCTCCCTGCGATCCACCAGCAGCGGGGGCGTCGTCGTCGGGGTGTTCGTGTTATTCACGATCCACCCCCGGATTCACCCTTCGCGCGTTCGGCGAGTAGGGCCGCGACGGTTGGAACGTGAACCAGCACGCTCCGGCCCGCGATCAACGCGGGGATGCGTCCGGCTTCGATTTCTTCCCGCAGCCATCGCGACGGAACGCGAAGGCATCGGGCCGCCAAGTTCAGCGGTAACGGGTCTGATGGAAGTTGCTTTGTAACCATGCGAGAACTATCGCGCACGGTTCCACAAACTACCCCACCCTAAGACCCAATCAATCCGCGATCTTCCCCGACAGACTTCGCCCCGCATTGTTCAGCCGCGCGCCGCTTCGATCGCCTTCGGGCCGCTCGGCCAGGCGGGATGCGATCAACTTCTTCACGCATTGCCGCACGGTTTCTTCGGACAGCCGAGTAGCCGCGTCCATTTCTTCCGCGATCATCTTCGACGACAGCAGGCACGACCCATCGAAACGTGCCATTGTTTGCAGTACCCGCGATTGGTTCACGGTCAGGGCCGGGCCGGCGGATTCGGCTACGCCAGAGGGAAGGGCCGGGGTCTTCGCGTCGTTGTCACCAGCGCCGAACACCCGGGCGGTCTTCTCCGCCGCCCGCTCGGCCACTCGGTCGATCGCGTCGGGGTCCACCGCAGCCGCGACGCGTTGCAGTTGTTCCAGTAGGGCGGGCAACACCGACTCCGTGGGCGTCGGGGCTGGCGCATCCAATCCGCGTGTCTCAAACACCGCGCCCAGTTCGTCATGGGTGCGGGCGAACCACGCGCCAAGGTCGGCCATGCTCGCAGCGTCTTTGTCGATGACGATGCGAGGATCGCCCACGCCGATCGTAAGCCAGATCAAGACCCGCTCGGCATCCTGCAACTTCGTGTGCAGTTCGATCGACCGGGCTTGCCCAGCCACGTTCGGTCGCGTCGCCGCGTCCAGCCCCTTCGCGCCGCCGGCCCGCAGCGCCGCCCGCGCCCGCTCACAACACTTCCGCCCGTGGTCCAGCACGTCCTGCAGAGACTTCGTGTATTCGGCGGGTTCGTTGGACGGGGGCGAATCGTTCACCCGGTCCATTTCCTCAGTCAGTGCCGTCCATTGCTGTTCACGGGGGGCACCCGCGCGGGCCAGTTCGTTCGCGCGATCACTGGCGATCTTCGCTCCGATGTTCAGGACGTTCAGTTGCATTGCCTGCGCCCGCTCCCGGCGCTCGGCCAACTCGCGGAACGCGCTAGCGTGCGAGCAAACCATGTGCAGCACGTTCATCGCCTGATACAGCGTCAGGGCCGGGTGTTCGTTCACCGCCGCCGGCTTCGATGGTTTCGAGACAGGGTGCGCCTTAGTGGGCGCGGGCTTCCGTGCCATTGGTTCACTCGCCTTTCTCGGGCCGGTCGGGCGGGGTCTTGGGGCGAGTGAACGCCAAGACCCCAGCCCGATCCGTTCATCGGGGGATCAATCCCAATGCCCGTTGTCCGCCATCATACGCAGCTCAGGTTCGCCATCATTGTCGTGCCAATAGCTGCTGTACTTGTGCGCATCATGCTGATGAACTCAGGCATCTGTGGGTGACGCAAGCAGCCAGCCGATCCGCCTGTTAGCATCCGCTTATGAGTGAGTTTGACGAACACCTGAGCGATGCGGAATGGGTTGAGAATGCGAACCGGGAGCGGGCCGAAACGCACCGCGAAGAGCTGGTCCGATACGTTCAGCATGAGTACCCGCTTGTGGAGATTGTCACCACGGGCGGTTGCTGCGATGCGTGCGCCGCACTCAACGGCAAACGCATGAGCCCAGCCAAGGCGCTCAAGGCCATGCCGATCCCGCACGCGGGATGCACGCACGAGTACGGGTGCCGATGCTGGTGGCGGCATGTTGACGATCAAGACGAACCGCCCGTCACTCCTGAAGAAATGACACAGACCATCGAGTACGCACGCGCCGCGTTCTTCTTGGCGCAAGAGACCAAGGCCAAACGCAAGCGACGGCTGGTCTGGTTCGTTGTGTTGCTCGGGATAGCCGTCGTCATTGCAGCCGTTCTCCTGTAAACTGGGCTCATCCACTTGGTAGACTGAGAGGAGCCGAAGACCCATGAGAAACACAGTTACAACAGGTCTCTACGGTCTCGCGTGGGGTGTCGCCATCGGTGCCACCGTCGCCGTGTTCGGTTACGGAATGCACCGCGACCGCACCGAAGCCGCCGCCGTAGCCGAGGCCACCGCCGCGATGGAGGCCCGCATCACCGATGCCGAGTCCCGCGCTGACCGGATCGCCAATCAGATTGGCGGCTACAAGCAGCAGGCCGAGCCCGTAGACGGGCTGCGGCAGAGCCTTGAGCGGGCCAACAACGAGGCCGAGCTTGCGCTTCAATCCGCCGAGGGCTGGTCCGCCGTCGCTGCCAAGGTCGCGATCGATTGGGAGGCCGCGTTCATCAAATATGAGAGCGAACGCCGCGTGGCCGCGCTGCCCAGCGCATCACCGGAAGAAGTCCAGTGGATGAACGACAACCCGCCTGAGGAAATGGCGAGAAAGATTCGTCCCGTGCAAGCACGCGCACTGATCGGCAGCAAACCGCTCACGCAACTGTTATCTCCTAAGGAGAACCGCTGAGCCTTAGGTAGCCACGTCACAACCGTCGATCGGTTCGCGTTGCGCCCGCATGATCGCCGTCGTCACGCACCAGCCGCGAAACTCCCCAGCACAACGAGGCCGATCGTGAGTCGCCGCACCTTCCGCTCAAGCTGGTCGATTCGATTCTGGTTTTCCATCGGAATGCCTTTCTGGTCTGGGACTCGGGGGCGGTCTCTCGATCGCTGGTCATGGCCGCAGCGTACCGCCGCTAGCACGCGATCCAAAGCAGCAACAGATTGGCCCACGCTAGACAATCCGGACAGGCGTTCACGGTGGGCTGTAGCCCGCGAACCCCGCCGCGAGCACAACCAACAACGCGATGATGGGGCAGATCAGACAGCCGATCAGGATGGTCCGCCCGGTCTGGCGTTTCCGCTCGGCTTTGGCGTGGCGGTTCATCGCCCGCAGATAGGCCTCTTCGCTTGGGTCCATCGGGACAGTCTACAGCGTTGACGAACCCTCCCCTTACCCCATGCCGATTTCTCGTCATGGTGGCCCGCGAGTGCTTTGGCCCCCGGCATCATGGTCGGCGTTAGCCGATCACCCGCCGCCTGAGCTTGGGGCTGGCGAGCGCGGCCCTTAGCTCCCCCCGCCTTGACATCAGACGCCGCCTAGGACCCTGCGGACACGCTGATGGGCAGGTGTCCCTTGGGTTGCGGGTTGGGTGTGCTCGGCATGCCACAGAATACCGGAGCGCGGCTTCCCCTTACCCCACGCTCATAGGCCCTCGTGTTAGGGTTATGCTATGCAGGTCGCTGCTAAAAGTCAACCCTCAGGGTGGACCTGTTGCGCAACACCTAACGCGAAGTGTTCAGTCACGAACGGTCAGGGGTGAGCCTCGCTTGCGTGTGGCCTTGAAACTCCCCGAATCGTGGCACAGCCGTCGCTGCGATCCGTTCCATGCGTCGCCGCCTTCACCATCGCCACCACGCCAGCCCGGATCGCCGGCGGCAGGTCGGGCCATGCCGCGACCACCGCCGCCAGCTCGGGATCGGCGGGCTTGGGTGGGGTCTCCAAGCGTGTGGCCACACGAGAACCGGCTGCGTTGTTGCCGGATTTGCTGCCGCGCAGATCACAAACCCCCGAATTTCCCGGAGAAAACAGCGGGTGTTCGAGTCCTTCGGGGGGTACTTTCTGTTTCGCCTGTGCGAGTGGCTGCGGCTCCGTGCAAGGGCGTGCGGAACTCCTTGTTCAATTTGGATTTGTATCCGATACGGTCGTCGGCGTCGATGCAGCCATGGATGTCGACTCTGGGGCGAGAGCTTGCAGCGTCGAGCGGGGCCGCATGCGCGGCGCGTATACGGATCCGTGTACGCGCCGAAGGCCTCGAGGGCGCCGCGGACCGGATCTGGAGCGCGATCCCGCTCACTATCCCTGCCACCGTATTGACTGAACCGAAGGCGGCTCACGAGCGGGTCCTGCCCGCGATGGCTGTGCGGCAATCGCCCAGCTTCGATTCACCCGGGCCCGGCGCTGGGCCGTTTTGGGCATGGGCTGAAACCGATCGATGAATCCGGTTGCCGCGATGGGTCGAAGGACCGAAAACAGAGGGAGCCTCCGCATGAAGACTCGACCGACATTTCTGTCCATCATTGTCGCAAGCCTGCTTTCCGTCCCCAGCGGAGCTCAAGTTCCGCAATTGGACTTCGAGACGGGTATTGCGGGCTGGCGAACCGTGGTAGATGGCGTGATGGGGGGACGCTCGACGGGGCACGTCTCTCATGTCGAAGGCGGCGTGCTGCGATTCGCCGGTGACCTCTCGCTCGAGAACAATGGCGGTTTTTCACAGATCCGCGGGGATGGTCTTCAGGGCCAGTTCCTGGGCTCGGAGGGCTTGCTTGTCCGGGTCAAGGGCGACGGACGAACCTACCAGTTTGATGTTCGATGCTCCAACGCCCGTGTGCCCGCTGGCGGCTACCAACGCGAATTCGTCACGGTGCAAGGCGAATGGACGACGCTCAAACTCTACTTCAAAGACTTCGAGCTTAAGACGTTCGGCAGGACCGTTCCCAACGCTCCGGCGCTTGACGCAAACCTAATCGAATCGATCGGCATCACGCTGGCGGACTACAACCCGGGCGCGTTCCAACTCGACGTGGACTTTGTCAGGGCCATTGGCTCGGCCACAGCCCTCATCAACGCCCCATCCGATGTGCATCTCGCACTGTTGCGGAGCGCCATCGAGCGAGGCGTTCCCCTGTTCAACACCGGTGATGTCCAAGGGTGCGCCGCTGTGTACCAGACCGTGATCGAGGCGATGCTCGTGTTGTCGCCCGAGTCCCTCACCGCGGGGCAGCGGGAAGCGATGCAGTCCGCAATGGCCGCGAGCCTCCGACAGGCACCAGCCGAGTCCGCGTGGACACTTCGTCGGGCGATCGATAGCGTGCTAGCGGCTAGCGACGAAGACCAGGCTGAAAAATCCTCGGAGGCGTCACAAAATCCACGTCGTGACGACCGGTGAGAGCCGCCCTCGGAGCTCCTGCCAACTCGCCTCGGTTGTGGAGGGGGTCTGCGCTCCTCCTTCTCCCTCGCTCAGCCGGGGGGCGTGGGAGAGGGAGGCCGTACCGCTCACTTCGTTGATCTTGTCTGCCTTCTTCCTCTTCTGCTTCTTCTCGGTGCCCTCTGTGCCCACCATCTCTGTGGTGAAGGCTCGTCAAGAGGCCACGGGAGTCCCGCCCCGGGCTCGAAAGAAAGCACGCTCTCCTCTGCAGGCTGTGCGCCACCGCTCCACGCTTCTGCGTTCAGCTCGGCGTGTCATCCGCAAAGGGGATGGGGGGGAGAGGGGGGAATGGGGGGGGGAAATGGAGCGGAGGCGACTCGAACGCCCAACTTCCAGCTTGCAAAGCTGGCACTCTACCAGTTGAGTTACCGCCCCGAGGGGTCGGCATGGTAGCCCGCAAGAGCGGGAGGCTTGCAACGCGGGTGGGGGAGAGGGGGATGGAAGGGGAACGAGGGGAGCTTTCGCCCAGCAAAACCGATCTTGGCGTGGGCCTCGGGCTACGCCCGCTGGACAAGGGCCGCCGGGCCGGGCTTGATTGTGCATGCCCGCCCTGTCGGCGGGGCGTTTAACGAGCCCGGAGACCCACCATGACAACCGCGACCGCCACGATTCCCGCCCCGCCCGCTCATTCCGGTTCGCTGTTTCAACAGGCGTACGAGGAAGTGGCCGAATCCCTCGACAGCGTGCTGGCCGCCCATCCCGCGTGGCAGGCCGCCCGCGTCCTCGAACGGCTGGCCGAGCCCGACCGGATCATCCGATTCCGCGTGACATGGACGGACGACAAGGGCGCGATCCACATCAACCGCGGCTGGCGTGTGCAGCAGACCAACCTGCTCGGGCCGTACAAGGGTGGGCTGCGGTTCCATCCTTCGGTGACCGAGGACACGCTGCGGTTCCTGGCGTGGGAACAGGCGTTTAAGAACGCGCTGACCGGCCTGCCGCTGGGCGCGGGCAAGGGCGGCAGCGACTTCGACCCCAAGGGCAAATCCGATGCCGAGGTCAACAGGTTCTGCAACGCGTTCATGGCGGAGCTTCAGCCGCAGATCGGCCCGGACCGCGATGTGCCCGCGGGCGACATCGGCGTGGGCGGGCGCGAAGTCGGCTACCTGTACGGCGCGTACATGCGGCTCACCCGCGAGCACGGCGGCGTTCTGACCGGCAAGCCCCTGGGCATCGGCGGAGTGGCGCTGCGCACGGAGGCGACGGGCTACGGCACGGTCGCGTTCGCGAGGCACATGCTCGAGCACAAGGGCGAATCGCTCGATGGCAAGAAGGTGGCGATCTCTGGCTCGGGCAACGTGGCGTTGTACGCCGCCGAGCGGTGCAAGCAGCAGGGGGCCAAGGTGCTCACGCTGTCCGACTCGGGCGGGACGATCGTGTGCGAGGCCGGACTGAGCCAGGACCAGATCGACGAACTCAAGAACTACAAAGAAGTCCAGCGCGGCCGCCTGTCGGACTACTCGAGCCCGGGCGTGGAGTACCACCACCAGATCGACCCGTGGGGCGTGGCGTGCGAGGTGGCGTTGCCGTGTGCGACGCAGAACGAACTTGATGGCAGCGAGGCCGCGAGCCTGATCGCCAATGGCGTGATTGCGGTAGCCGAGGGCGCGAACATGCCCTGCACGCCCGATGCGGTGGAGAAGTTCGCCGAGGCCGGTGTGGCGTTCGGTCCGGGCAAGGCCGCCAACGCGGGCGGCGTGGGCACCTCGGGCTTTGAGATGTCGCAGAACTCGCTGCGCATCCCGTGGACCCGCAGCGATACCGAGCAGCGGCTCGAAACGATGATGGCCAACATCCACGCCTCGTGCGTGGAGCACGGAGGCGGCAAGGGCAAGGCCGTCGACTACGTGCGCGGCGCGAACATCGCGGGCTTCACCAAGCTGGCCGAGGCGATGATGCAAATGGGTGTGTAAGGTTGAGTGCGTAGCAGCGCCCGGCTTCCCCCTCCGGCTCGCAGGGCTCGCCGCCTCTCCGGTCGGCGACTGGGGAGAAGCGGGGAAGAGTGGCCCGGTGAGCGGGGCTTTGCTCTCTCCCCCCTCCGTCAGCTTCGCTGACGCCTCCCCCGCAAGCGCGGGGGAGGAGCGGAGTTCGCGGAGCAGGGCAGATGCGGCGCGGCGTGCGGATTCGCTGATGCGGCGTTCATCCGCGGTCAGGTCGCAGCCGTGAGATGAGGCAGCGGACTCGATGGCGCGGATGGCGAGCCGGCGCTGGGCGGGTGCGCGGTCGGTGGCTTGCTTTACATGGACGGATTCGAGCAGAGCGAGCTGGCTGCGGGTGCGGGGCGACTCGGCCCAGGCGAGGAGGTTGGAGAGGTTCAGGTGGAACCGCTCGCAGAGCTGCAGCGGTGGGAGACCCTCAAGCCAGAGTTCGAGCAGCAGGGCGTGGTCGCTATCGGTGAGAGTGTCCGCTGTGCTGATGTTGTTGGCCACCATGCGGGCATTGTGTGGCGGCGGAACTGACAGCGGAAGGGCAGAGTTGGGATTTTGATGACAGAGACGGGAAGTTGCGCGCGCAGGGGGTTGGTAGGGGCGGAGAACGCGGAGGCGCGGAGGGGGAGATAGACGACAAGGCCAGGCCACCCTGCACTCCGAGGGAATGGCCGCACGTTCAAAGAGAGAACCCATGCCTCGCTTTGTTTGCTTCAGCGCGGCCATCGTCGCCTTCGCGTCCGCCGCTGCATCCGCAGGACCGACCTTCTTGTTCGATTGGTCTGGGGCGGCCCGCTTTATTCAGGCCTGGGCGTTGACAAGCTCGCCGAGGCCCTGATGCGCATGGGGATGCACTTAGAAGGCAGGAACGCCGGAGGCTCACCGCCGAGAGCAAGGCGATCCATCCGGACGATTCCCCTTGCGTCCGAGAGCACTCGCGGATAAGTTGGGGGCGTCCACCGGGAAACCGGCGGTGGAGATAGACGACAAGACTCAGGCGCCCCGCATTTGTGGGGGCACGACGCATCTGCCAACTGAGAGCGCCCGCCGCCGAGTCACGAGGCTCGTGGTCCCGCCTTGAACGGCTGGCCACGGTTCGGGGCTTTTTGTGCGCCGACCTTCGAAGGGAGTCGAACTCCCGGTCGGCGTTCGAGAGCCAGCTCCCCGCTTGCAAGCGGGGACTCGGGAGACAGAGATGAAACACGCCGCTTCGATCGCCATGGTGACCGCGCTGACCGCGGGAGCGCACGCGCAGATGTCGCCGCTCTACGCCCTCGACAGCTATTCGGGAGCGACCTTCGTCGTCCAGGGTGGGGCGCTCGTGAACTCGTTCACTCGGACGGATCCGCTGTACACCGCCGCGGTCGCCATAGCGGGAGACATCCGAACGATGGGGCACACCCACGGGTCATCCGGCTCGCAGTACGACATGAACGGCGCCCCGCTGGGCGGGACATACACGAACAACACCGCGACGGCCCCGTTCTACGACGGCGGCACCGACGGCACCACCTACAACTACTCCCTTCGTTACAACACAAACGAGCTCTGGCGGTTCGATCGTGACTGGCAGAACGGTCAGGTTCTGTACAGCCTGCCGGGCGTCGCCGCCGATGCCGCGGGCGTCACTTACAACATGCAGACGGGTGGCTTCTTCATCTCGGGCTACACGCAGTTGGCGTATTACGACTCCTTCGGAGCTCAGGTATGGACCCGCGGGCATGAGGGCGGAGTGCTCGCTCAGTTCGGTGTGGCGTACGACCCCGCCGACGACACGATCTGGACCGCCGGCAACCTGCTCCACGCGGGCTGGTTCCAGCAGTACACCAGCGGCGGGGTGTTCTTGCAGGAGTTCTACCTGCCTCAGTTGGCGTTCAGCAACACCCTCGGGCTTGAATTCAACATCCCCACCCCGGCCTCGGCCGCGATGCTCGGTCTCGGTGGCTTGTTAGCAGCTCGCCGTCGCCGTTAACCGTTGGCGTCTGATATTGCTGCATGAGCACGGGCCGTTCCTTTATCGGGGGCGGCCCGCTTTGTTTGAAAGAGGATCGTCGGCGATCGCGCAGGCATAGCTCCTGCCCCGCAAGCGCGGGGGAGGAGCCTTGACCGCTCGTGCATCATGAGAAGACCCTCACCCCGGCCCTCTCCCACGGGGCGCGGGAGAGGGAGGAATAGCCCCCTCTGGCGCGGGCTTCCGAGCGGCGGGGTATGGTGCTGGCCGGACCTGCGATTCAGCCCTGAATCTGGGATTCCAACCCCTCCTTCCAACCCCACGGAGCACGCATGACGAGCCTGATTGACGACATTCGCCGCCCACTCGGACTCGATGCGCTGCGGGAGGGGCCGCTCGAGGTCCGCTCCCCGATAGACGGCTCGCTGGTGGCGAGCCTCGCGATGCATTCGGCGGATGAGTGCAGCACTGCTGTGGGGCGCGCGTGCGAGGGGTTCGAGGCGTGGCGACGGGTGCCCGCTCCGACACGCGGCGAGCTCGTGCGGCATTTCGCGGTGGTGCTCCGCGAGCAGCGGGAGACGCTCGCCAAGCTCGTGACGATCGAGTGCGGAAAGCCGATCGGCGAGGCTGTGGGCGAGGTGCAGGAGATGATCGACGTGTGCGACTTTGCCGTCGGCCTGTCGCGGCAGTTGTACGGGCTGACGATGGGTTCGGAGCGGCCCGGGCACCACCTGCGGGAGGCCTGGCAGCCGCTGGGCCCGGTGGGGGTGATCAGCGCGTTCAACTTCCCCGTCGCGGTATGGGCGTGGAACGCGGCGCTGGCGTGGGTCTGCGGCGACACGGTGGTATGGAAGCCATCGGAGAAGACGCCTTTGACCGGGGTGGCCTGCGACCACTTGTTCAAGGAGGCGTGCAAGCGTTTTTCCAAGCAGACCAAGATCGCCACGGACCATCTGAGCGAGGTCGTGATCGGCGCAGCGGACGTCGGCAAGGTGCTCGTAGACGATGCGCGGGTGCCGCTCATCAGCGCGACCGGTTCGGTTCCGATGGGCAAAGCGGTGGCGCAAAGAGTCGCTGCGCGGCTCGGGCGGAGCCTGCTGGAACTCGGTGGCAACAACGCGATGATCGTCCGGCCGTCGGCGGATCTGGACCTGGCGGTGCGCGCGATTGTGTTCTCGGCCGCCGGCACGGCGGGCCAGCGGTGTACTTCCTTGCGCAGGCTCTTCGTGCACCCGTCGGTCAAGGACGAACTGATCGCGCGGGTGACCAAGGCGTTCGAGAAGCTCAAGGTCGGCGACCCGCTCGACCCGTCGAGCCACCTGGGGCCATTGATCGACAGGGATGCGTACGAGGCGTTTGCGGCCCGCATCGAAGCGATGAGCAGCGGGGGCGCCCGGCCACTCACCGGCGGTCAGCGGCTGCACGCGGACAAGTGGCCGGGTGCTTACTACGTGCAGCCGGCGATGATCGCGGCGACGCACCAGGACGGCTGCGTGCGGGAGGAGACGTTCGCGCCGCTGCTGTGCGTGCTCGAAGCCGAAGGACTCGACGAAGCGATCGCGATGAACAACGCGGTGCCCCAGGGGCTGAGTTCGTGCATCTTCACGACGGACCTGCGCGAGGCGGAGACGTTCTGCTCGGCGGTGGGCAGCGACTGCGGCATCGCGAACGTGAACATCGGTCCCAGCGGCGCCGAGATCGGCGGGGCGTTCGGCGGTGAGAAGGAAACGGGGGGAGGCCGCGAGTCGGGCTCGGACTCATGGAAGGCGTACATGCGGAGGCAGACGCAGACGGTGAACTATTCACGGGACCTGCCGCTCGCTCAGGGGATCGAGTTCGACCTGTGAGCGTCAGCCTGTGGCAACGCAGGAGCAGCGGGAATCTGCCTACCGAGCCTGTCGATCTGATCGTGGTCGGCGGGGGGATCGTGGGGATCGCTGCGGCTCTCGAAGCCGAGCGGCTGGGCAAGTCTGTGGTAGTGCTGGAGCGGCACAGCGTCGGCTCGGGCGCGAGCGGCCGCAACGCGGGCTACTTGATGCGGGGTATGGCGGACTCTTACGCCGTCGCGGCCCAGCACTTTGGGCGAGAGACGGCGAAAGCGGTCTGGAAGCTCAGCGAACACAACCTCGCATTGCTCATGCAGACCCGGGCGGACAAGGCCGATGGCTTTGCGATGCGCCCGTCGTGCCTCTTGGCGATGAACGAACGCGACGAGAAGGACCTGCGCGAGTCGCACACGATGCTGATAGAGGACGGCTTTGCGAGCGAACTGCTCGAAGCGGGCGACATCCCCGAGCCATTGCGATCGCGGGCCAAGCCCAGGGCCGGGCTGGTGAATCCGAACGATGCGGTTTGCGACCCGATGGAAGTGCTCTCGGTGTTGCGTGGCTCGCTGAGGTCGCCGATCATCGAGCCGTGCGAAGTGTGCGAGATCGAGGCTGTAGCCAATGGTGTCCGCGTGCGCACGATCATGGGCGAAGTGCGTGCAGGCCGGGTGCTGGTGTGTACGAACGCCTGGGCCTCTGAGCTATTGGGCAACGCGGGGGTGATCGAGCCCTGCCGGGCGCAGATGCTGGCGGCGCGGCCCCTGGGCGGGGCGGTCGAGCTTGGCTACTCGTACTACATCAATCGTGGGGATGAGTACCTGAGAAGCGGGCCGGGCGGTTTGCTGCTCATGGGCGGCGCGAGGAAGCATGAGCCTCAGAGCCAGCAGCGCGAGCAGAGCGGCACCGCACCCGAGGTACAGGCGGTGCTGGAGCAGTTTGTGCGCATGCTGGCGGTCGACGAGTTCGAGGTGGTCGCGAGATGGTCGGGCGTGATGGGTGTGACGCCCGATGACCTGCCGATCGCGGGGCCAGCGGGCGAGGATAGCCGCGTGTGGGTGTGCGCCGGGTTCAGCGGCCACGGCATGTCGCTGGGCTTTGCAACGGCTCAGGCCACGGCAAAAGCGATGCTCGATGGCGGGCCAGCGCTGGCCATGTTCGATCCCTGCCGCTTTGACGGCTGAGCCGCCACCCGAACCCGCGTAAGCGGGTATACCACACTCCCAGACTGTGCCAATGACCCCGCGGCCCCCGGCCGCTCGCAGGAGCCCCGTCGATGACCAAGCCCCACACCGCTGTGATGTGCTCGATTTTGATCGCTAGTTCGATGGCCGTCGCGATGCAGAGCGATGTGTTGCCTCAGGAGCCGGCGTTGAGCCCTGATGGCTCGACGATCGCGTTCGTCTGGGCCGGGGACGTGTGGGCGGTTGACGCGAGCGGCGGGCCCGCCCGAAGGCTCACCGCGCACCCGGCTAACGAGACGTCGCCCGCTTTCAATGCCGACGGCACGATGCTCGCGTTCGAGTCGGACCGCGACGGCGCGCGCAACCTGTACGTCGTCGATCTGGCAGAGGGCTTTGTCGCCAGTCAGCCCAGGCGGGTGACCATCAGCGACCGCTCGCAGTCGCTCGAAGGCTTTGGCGCGGGCGGCGACTCGCTGATTTTCTCGGGCAGGCTGGATCCCTCGATCTATCGCCACGATCGCATGTACCAGGCCCCGCTCGACGGCGGCCCGGTGACCATGCTCACGCCCGCGTTCGGCAAGGAGCCGGTCCAGACGGCCAGCGGGGACCTGTACTTCACACGGGGCTACGGCATTGCGAACCGGCCCAAGTATCGTGGCTCGGGCTCGATGGACCTTTGGCGGCTTAACGCGGCCGACGGATCGTTCACCCAGCTCACGCTGTTCGGTGGCAACGACATGCAGCCCCACCCGATGGCCGACGGGTCGGTCGTTTTCGTTTCGAGCCGATCCGGTCAGAACAACGTGCACCGCCTCGCTGCGGGAACCACCGACGATGAGCCGGGTACTGTCACGCAACTGACGAAGTTTGCCGTCGAGGCAAACCAAGCCACCATCGCCCACGGGGTGCGGGACCTGTCGGTCAGCGCGGACGGCTCGGCTGCGGCGTTCGTGGTGTGGGACACGTTGTATACGCTCGATCTAGCTAACGACGGCGCGCAGCCCAAAGCTGTCTCGATCGCGGCCGCTGCCGACGACACCGTCGCCGACTCCGACCGCATTGATATCTCGCGCCAGGCTTCAGAGGCCGTGCTGCACCCCTCGGGTGACGCGATCGCGCTGGTGGTCCGCGGCGAGATTTATGTCCGCAGCACCGAGGAGGACCGTCCGGTCCGCCGCGTGACTAACACATCGGCGCGCGAGCGGCACGTCGCGTGGTCGCCCGATGGCGAGAAGCTGTACTACACCGTGGATGATGAGCAGAGCCTGGGTTCGATCCATGCCGCGATCGTCAAGCTCTCGAAGGAGGACCTCAAGCCCAACGAGGACGAGCCCGCCGAGGAACCCGATGGGGTAGACGTATTTGACGATGCAGCCGGCGAAGGCGACGCTGCGGACGATGAGGAGGGCGACCGTGATGCTGGTGCTGACGAAAAGGACGACGACGAAAAGGACGATGAGGCCGAGAAGAAGTCCAAGGATGATGACAAGCCGGACCTAGGCAAGCGTTGGGCCGAGGCGCTGACCTTCGCCATCGAGCCTGTCGTGGTCGGCCTTAACTGGGACTACCGGCCCAAGCCTTCGCCCGATGGCAAATCACTCTTGACCGTGCGCAGCAGGGGCGATCTGGTGCTGCACGATCTGGCGACGGGCTCCGAGCGCGTGCTTCTGGAGAGCTGGGACGAGCCAGAGGTGTACTGGGCGTCGGACGCCCGGCATCTGGTTTACGCGGTCGCCGACCTCGATTTCAACAACGACATCTGGATCATGGACACCGCGCTCGGTGAAGATGGCACGATGCCGCAGCCCGTCAACATCACGCGCCATCCGGACATCGACACGTCGCCGAGGCTCTCGCACGACGGCAAGGTGCTGACGTTCCTGAGTGACCGCGACAACAACAACTGGGACTACGACGTGTACGCGGTGTATCTGGACCGCGCGCTCGAGGGCCTGCGCAAGTACGAGCTCGATGCGCACTTCGAGGAAGCCGTCAAGGCGGCCAAGAAGCTCAAGCCATTGGAGCCCGATTCAGGCGAAGATGCAGAAGAGCAAGAGGACGCGAACGAAGCTGCTGAAACGGGGGACGGGGCTGCAGAAGCGCTGAGATTCGATTCGGAGGATGCCTATCTCCGTGTTCGGCGAGTCACGAGCCTTGCTGGCTCAGAGAGCGATCTGGCGCTCACTCCAGCAGGCGACCGGATCATCTTCGAGGCCTCGGTCGACGGCTCGTCGTCGCTGTTCTCGGTTGATCACCGGGGCGAGGACCGCAAGACCATCGAAAGCGGCGGGGTGTCGGACGTGTCCGTCTCACTCACGGGCGAGCAGGTCATCTACATCGATGGCGGCACGGCCAAGACCGCTGGACCGACGGGCTCCAAGAAGGAGTCCTACTCGATCAGCGCAAAGGTCGAAATCGACATCGCTAACCAGCAGCGGCAGAAGTTCATGGAGGGCGCACGCACGTTTGGCGAGTACTTCTACCACCCGACGATGAAGGGACTCGACTGGCCGGCGATCACCCAGCGGTACGCCGAGCTTTCGGAGCGCACTCGGACGGCGGACGAGTTCAACGACATTTTCACGCTGCTGCTCGGCGAGGTGGACGGCTCGCACACCGGCATCTGGGGCGGCGGCGGGTTCAGCGCGCAGGCTGATGGCACGGGGTACCTGGGTATTGATTTCATGCCCGCGGGCGATGGCTACCGGGTGACGCGCGTGTTGGCCGAGGGGCCAGCCGATCTAGGAGAACTTGGCCTTCGCGACGGCGACGTGATCGTCTCGGTCAACGATGTACCGATGGTGCGCGACGGCGTGCTCACGGACCTCTCCGCCGCGATGGTGGGGACCTCTGGCGATGAAACGCTGCTCGGTGTACGCAGCGGCGATGGAGTGCAGCGGTTCGTGCTCGTCAACCCGCATAGCTACGGCGCTGAGAACAACCTCCGCTACGACGACGAGATACTGGCCCGCCGGGCCGAGGTCGATCGGTTGTCGGGCGGCAGGCTCGGCTACCTGCACATCCGTGGCATGAACCTGCCCTCGGTTCGGGATTTCGAGCGGGACCTCTACGCAGCAGCCCACGGCAAGGAGGGCCTGGTCATTGATGTCCGCGACAACGGCGGCGGGTTTACCACCGACATTCTGCTCGCGTCGCTCACCGCGCCAGCACACGCCTATACCGTGCCGCGTGGTGCGGACCCGGCGAGCGTCCCCGCCGACGCCTACCCCCGCGACCGCAGGCTTATCTACGGCTGGTCGAGGCCGATCAACGTGCTCATCAACCAGCATTCGTTCTCGAACGCGGAGATTTTCGCGCACGCGATTAAGACCATCGGACGGGGCACGATCGTCGGCACGCCCACGTTTGGCGGGGTGATCTCGACGGGTAGCTTCAGCCTGATCGATGGCACCACGATCCGCAGGCCGTTCCGTGGCTGGTACACCGCCGAGGGCCGGGACATGGACATCTACCCAGCGGTGCCCGACGTGAACGTCCCGCAGACGCCCGCCAGCGAGGCACAGGGCCGCGATGTACAGCTTGAGGCCGCGGTAAGAGAGTTGCTTGGCCGGACCGGAGCGCCCTGAGGGTCCCATCCGTCGGTCAGTTGGCCGGTGGTCAGTCGTGGTTGAGACTCGGTCGCAAGAAGTGGCTAGACTAGCCACGTGACCCAGTTGCCCGCCCATTCCATTTCGGCGAGACCTGTAGCGATGTCGCGCAGCCGGGCGATGCGATGGCTCTGGGCGAGCGTGGGCCTGCTGTTCGTGGGCATTGGGGCTGTGGGCGCGATCGTCCCTGGTCTCCCGACGACGGTCTTCTTGATGGGCGCGTGCTGGGCCTTCGCCAAGAGCTGTCCGGCACTCGAGCGATGGGTTCTGAGCACTCGTCTGTTCCGGCCTTATGCCAAGTTTGTGGACGGCTCGACTCGCATGCCCGTGCGTGCCAAGGTGACCGCCATCACGCTGATGTGGCTGAGCGTCGCGCTGAGCGTCTGGCTGCTGGCTACCAGCGATTCGGTACCGTTGTGGGTCAGCGGCACCGTTGTCGCAGCCGCTAGCGTTGGCACGGTCGTGATCGTGCGCTGGCAGCCGAAGGCTTTCCGTTAGCCAACCGCGCTAGCTTAGGGTGGCCAGCGGGTTCATCGCGTCGCCAAACTCGGCGACGTCGCAGCCCATCCGTCTGAGCATCGACATGTACAGCGAGCACATGGGCGTCTCGGTCTCGTGCGCGATGTGCCTGCCGGTCTCGAACGCACCGCCCGCCATCACCACGGGCAGGTTCTCGTGGTTGTGCCGGTTGCCGTCTGATAGCCCGCTGCCGTGGAGGATCATGCAGTGGTCGAGCAGGCTCCCTTCGCCCTCGGGCGTTTCAGAGAGCCGTTGAACAAACCGCGCGAAGCGTTCGGCGTGGAATTTGTCGATGAGCTTGATCTTGGCGATCCAGTCCTCGTTGCCCTTGTGGTGCGACAGGTGGTGGTGGCCCTCGGTGATGCCAAGTTCGGGGAACGCACGGTTGCTTCCTGCGGTGCCGGTCATGTACGACGCGATGCGCGTGGAATCCGTCTGGAACGCGAGCAGCATCATGTCGTACATCAGGTCGATGTGCTCGCTGACCACTTGCGGGATTCCCTCGGGGGCGGCTGCATCGCTCGGCGCGCTGGGCTGGTCGTTGAGCTCCTGAGCGCGTTGCACGCGGCGTTCGATCTCGCGAACAGCGGTCTGGTACTCATCGAGCCGACCCTTGTCTCCTGAGCCGAGCTGCGCATTGATCCTGCGTGCGTCATCGAGCACGTAGTCGAGGATGCTCGACCGCCTCCGGTAGCGCCTCGCTGATTCCGTGCCTTCGCCTGCGCCGAACAAGCGATCGAAAGCCGTCGCGGGGTTGACGATTTTGGGCATCGGGGTGTCTTCGTCGAACCAGCTGATGTTGGACGAGTACGCGCAGGCATAGCCCGAGTCGCAGCTGCCAGCGCGGCGGCCGTTCTCACACCCGAGCTCGAGCGATGGAAGCCGGGTTCGGTGGCCGAGCTGCAGGGCCGCGAACTGGTCGGCGCTGATTCCGATGTCGATGTCATTGCCGGAGGTCTTGCGGGCCTGTTTGCCCGTGAGGAATGTCGCCGAAGCGCGTGCGTGGTCGCCGGGCCCATCGCCGTTGGCCCTGGCTTTGTCAGCGGTGAGTCCGGTGAGCACGTTGATGTGCTGGCGCACGGATTCGAGTGGCTTAAGCGCCTCCGAGAAGGCAAAGTCACTGCCCGAACCCTCGGGTTTCCAGCTGTCGTAGTGGACGCCGTTGGGTGTGAACACGAACGCCATCCGCATCGGGAAGCCGTCCGGGGAGTACCCCCCGGCTGCGGACGCGGCGGCACGCACGATCGGGGCGCCCGAAGCGGCTTCGAGCCAGGGCAGCGCGATGGTGGCCCCGATGCCGCGAAGCACAGCTCGGCGAGAAACACCTGTGCCGGAAGGCCGCTCGCTCTGGTGATCGATGCTCATGGTTGCCTTTCCTCTCGTCCCCGGCAGGTCGTGAACGCCTCGCTTGCTGCGATCGCTTCGATCAGGTCCGCAAGCCCGTTGCCCTTGCCTGCGGTCTCGGCCATGATCGCCGACACCGACGGCCGATCGAAGCCCTCGAGCCCTCTGCCTAGTGCGTAGATCATCATCCGCCTGGTGAGATTCTCGATGATCTGCTGATCGCTCTTGAGCAGGACTTGCTTGAGCTCGCTGGGGCCCTCAAAGGTGATTCCGCCGGGCAGTTCAGCGGAAACGTCGAGTGTTTCCCCGCCGCTCGGCTCACGCCATCGGCCGACGGCATCGAACTGTTCCATCGAGAGACCAATGGGGTCCATCCGTACATGGCATGAGGCACATGTTGAGTCGAGCAAGTGGGCCGCGAGTTGCTCGCGAATCGTTGGGTTGTCGCCGAGTTCGACTTTGGCCTGTTCCAGCGGCGGGACATCCGAAGGTGGCGGCGGGGGCGGGCTGCCCAGCAGTTGGTCGAGCACGAACAGGCCTCGCTTGACCGGGCTCGTGCGCGTCGGGTTGCTCGTAACGGTGAGCACGGCACCCATCGTGAGAACGCCGCCCCTGGGAGATTCCTCGTCGAGGATCACCCGCCGCAGCCGATCGCCTCGGATCCCGTCAATGCTGTAGTGCGTTGCGAGCCGCTCGTTGAGGAATGTGTCTCGCGCGTTGACCAGGTCCATGATCGGCCGGTTCGCGCGGATCATGTCGGCAAAGAACGCGAGCGCCTCGGCGGTCATATCGCTCGCGAGCTGCTCGTCGTATGAAGTGAACCGCTCGCGGTCGATATCGAGTTCGCTGAGGTTGCGAAGCAACAGCCACTGGCCAGCGAAGCCATCGATAAACGCCTCGGATCTCGAATCGGCGAGCATCCTGCGCACTTGGCCTCGCAGCACGCGAGGCTCGATGAGCAGGTCTAGGTCAGCCAGCCGGATCAACTCGCCATCGGGCACCGAGCCCCAGAGGAAGTAAGAGAGTCTCGACGCGAGTTCGTGCCCGCTGAGCGCGTACCGCACGCTCGGGTCGTCCGCGTGGGTGTTGGACACGCTGAGGTACAAGAAGCTCGGCGAGACCAGCACAGCCTGCAGTCCCTGTCGAACGGCGGATTCGAACGCTTCGCCGTCGTTTCGCGCGGTCTCGTACAGAGCGAGAAGCCGGTCGGATTCGCCCTCACGAAGCGGCCTGCGGAATGCCCTCTGGGCAAAGCGCGACAGAATCGCTCTTGCGGCATCGCGCTGTGAATCGGCATCAGGCCCCGCCTCAACGAAGAACACCTCGTTCCAAGCCCCGCCGCGCCTGGCGCCCTCGGCATCGAGCGGGCCAGCGATCTCGATCGTCTCGACCGCGAGATTGCGGTCGGCTTCGCCCTTGACGTAGTAGTCGTTGGTAAAGTGGGCCGTGATCTCGTGCGGCCCGGCATCGAGCGTCGTGGTCACCGTGAACTTCTGAGGCTTGCTCTTGTCCTCGGCCTCGACGTCCCATGCCTTGAGTTCCCGGTCATCGATGCGAACGCTCAGTCGTGGTAGGTCGGGCCCGCCGCGCGTGCCCCACGCCGTCACCGCGATCTCGTAAACAGAGTCAGCGGAGAGCTGGGCGATAACGCGTACCGCTCCTGTGGAAAGCAAGAACTGCCCACCTGAGGGCAGCGCTCGGCTGCTCTTGAAACCCTCGATGGGTCCAAGTTTGCGTAGCTTG
The DNA here is from genome assembly GCA_029260395.1 of Phycisphaerales bacterium. Taxonomy (GTDB): domain Bacteria; phylum Planctomycetota; class Phycisphaerae; order Phycisphaerales; family UBA1924; genus OFTM382. Next base: position 46,615 of record JAJDDJ010000002.1, read on the forward strand.
GTGCTTACGTCGACCACCGGACCCAGGCCGATGTCGACCGCCTGCTCCGCTGTGGCCAGGTACGCTTCGAAGTGCAGCGGGGAAACCGTTAGCGCATCACCGATGGTGTTGAACCCGTACCCGAGATCATCTGCCGGAAGGCCCGCAGCCAGATCAACCCGCGATGGATCCACGCCCAGCAGGTCGCGCATCGTAAGCCGGTACTCGTCGTTGTTGAGCCTGCGGGTCGAGAACCAGCCCGGGTCGATCCCCTGCTTTGCATCGGCATGTGCGATCAGGTCGGAGATCCACTGCATCACCGTGTCGCGCTGAGCCTGCGTCGGCTGAGGCTCGTCCTCTGGCGGCATCTCGTGCGAAGCCAGCATGTCGTGCGCGAGCAAGAGATTCTCGAGCTCTGCAACCGCCTCGTCGACGGTGTCGAGTTCGTGGAACCGCACGCCCCCTTTGCCCCGCCGCTTGCCGTGGCACGCGAAGCAATTCTCATCCAAGATCGGTACCACTTCGGTAACCAACCGGACGGCGAGTGCCTCCGCGTCGGGATCCCTGCCAGCCTCCTGCAAGGACACCAACGAGAGCGCGGTTGTGGTGGCGGGCGGGCTCATGACCCGAACAGAAGCCAGCCCACACATGGCGCTTATAGAAGCGGCGCAGCCGCTCGCAGCGAACAGACGAAGCCAGGAACGCCGGATTGGGACTGGGAGGCGATTCAAGAAGTACCCAGCGTATCGGAATGTCCGCGATCTTCCAACCAGCAGGCGGCATCGGCGCCTCCCATTCGGCAAGAAATGCCGATGCCGTTGGGCTCACGAGCTACATTCCTGTATCATCCTCTCGTGCCGTTGGCCCGACCCAACCCGAACGCAGCCTGTCTGGGGCTCTGCCTCGCCTGGTTTGCTCTCCCGGCTACGGCCCAACTCAGCATGACCCATTTGGGCGATGTGGAAATGCCGAGCCCCGTGTCCGATCAGTCGGCTGCGAGCTTCGCAGTCGCAGGCCTGAGCGGCGTGTGCGCGCTCGGCGGTGGTCGGTACGCAGCCGTTATGGACAACAGCAATCGGGTAGTGCTCTTTGACCTGCCTATCGCGCCCGACGGTACAGCAGGTCCGATCGCCAATGTCGCAGGGCTCACGCTCGCTTTCAGCGGGGATCACGAGGCCATCGCGCTCACCCAAGGGGGCAGCCTGCTGGTCGTCGACGAGAACACCATGACCTTCCGCGAGGCGAACCCGGCTTCCGGTCAACTGCTCAGCATGGCCGCACTACCGCCGGTGTACGCTGAGCGACGGCCTAACCGGGGCCTCGAATCGCTCTCTATCGCGGACGGAGCCGTTTGGACCGCCAACGAAGAAGCGCTGACCGTCGATGGCAACCTCGCCTCGCCCAGCACGGGTTCGGTCGTTCGGTTACGCGCGCACGACCAATCCACGGGCACGGAGATGGGCCAATGGGCGTACCTCGTCGAGCCGATGCACGGAGCCATCATCCCTGGGAGTACCCCTGGACAGAGCGGCCTGAGCGAACTCGTCGCTCTGCCCGGCGGCGGGCTACTCGCGGTCGAGCGGTCGCTTGCGCTTGCCGATCCGTTGTTCCTCACCCGGATTTACAGCGTCGAGACGACCGGCGCAACCGACGTCTCGGGCCTCCCATCGCTCATGGGAAGTTCCATTACGCCAGTCACCAAGACACTCGTCTACCAGGGCACGCACACCAACCTCGAAGGGCTCTGCCGAGGACCTGCGCTCAACAACGATGGCTGGGCGATGCTTGGTGTCGTCGACAACGGCGACCCGTTCAGCGAGAACACCATCGTCGTGTTCAGGCTCGATGGTCTTGGCGATACCGGTGGCTGCTTGGGCGATATTGCCGATGACTTCGGATCGCTGCCTCCGCTCGGCGGACCTGATGGGATGGTCAGCTTTGGCGACTTTCTTGCTCTGCTTGGTCTCATCGGGCCGTGCCCCGGCGCCCAGCCGGGTTGTCTTGGCGACATCGCGGACGACTTCGGATCGTTGCCTCCGCTCGGCGGCCCCGATGGAATGGTTAGCTTCGGCGATTTCTTGGCGTTGCTTGGGCTGATTGGTGTATGCCCCTAAACCAGTGCTCGGTCCGTCGCGATGCCATCATGACTCTATAGTCCGCCATGGATCAGGCCACGAGTTCCAATCGCGTCAACGTGCTGCTCATCGGTGGCGGCGGACGCGAGCACGCGTTGGCATGGGCCATCACAAAATCGCCCCGCCTCGGCACGCTGCACGTCACGCATGGTGACAATCCGGCGCTCGCTCGGCTCGGCACCGTCGTTGACTACGACGTGACCCACAAGGACCTCTACCGCCTCGTCCAGTACAGCCAGAAGCACGGCATCGGCCTCGTGGTCATCGGGCCAGAAGAGCCGCTCGCACAGGGCTATGGCGACAAGCTTCGCGCTGCGGGTTTCCCGGTCTTCGGCCCCAACGCCGACGGCGCTCGGCTCGAAGCCGACAAGGCGTGGTGCAAGGAACTGCTAAAGGCCGCGGTTGTTCCCGTCGCAGGAGGGCGGTCCTATTCAGACTACGACGCGGCGGCGGACTACCTCAGCTCGCGCGAGCAGGTGCCCGTGATCAAGGCCTCCGGTTTGGCCAAGGGCAAGGGCGTGGTGCTGCCACGTTCGCTCAACGAGGCGCACAAGGTGCTGCGTTCGATCATGGTCGACCGTGTATTCGGTGATGCCGGCGAGACGGTACTGATTGAAGAGCGCCTGACCGGGCGCGAGGTCTCGGTGCTGGCGATCTCCGACGGGCGGAGCATCCAGCTCCTGCCTACCGCTCAGGACCACAAGCGGCTTGGGAACAACGACGCCGGGCCGAATACAGGCGGCATGGGTGCGTTCAGCCCATCACCAACGCTCGACGATCGAACACTCGCGACCATCGAGCGCGACGTGCTCATCCCAACGGTGGACTCGCTCCGCCGCGAGGGCATCGACTACCGCGGGGTGCTGTACGCAGGGATTATGCTTACGCCCGCTGGACCCAAAGTGCTCGAGTACAACGTTCGATTTGGCGACCCTGAGTGTCAGGCTATCCTGCCAAGGCTCCGCAGCGACGCGGTCGAGCTCATGCTCGCTTGCGCCAACCGCACGCTCGGCGACATCGAACTTGAGTGGGACCCCCGCCCGACCGTATGCGTCGTGCTGGCGAGTGAGGGCTACCCGGACAGGCCGATCACTGGCGTTCCGATCACGGGCATCAGTGAGGCCGAAGCGATGGAGGATGTGCTTGTCTTCTACGCGGGCGTCAAGACCAACGACCGAGGCGAACTCGTAACCGCTGGCGGCCGGGTGCTCTCGATCGTTGCGACCGGCGAGACGCTCGATGCAGCCCGCGACCTGGCGTACGAGGCCGCATCCAAGATCAAGTTTGCAGGCCAACAGATGCGCACCGACATAGCCCGGACCACGCAGCTTGCCTGAATAATTCTCCAATCAACTCGTCCAGTCAGCCCGCCGGGTCAGGCCGGTCAAGTTGCAAGCCGAGCAGCCACTGCCAGACCGTTTGCGATTCGGGGCCTGCGTACACCCGCAGCACGCCGCGGTGCTCGATGGCGAGCCTCGCGCCGCCGGAGGTGGTTAGCAGTCCGATTCGCACCGGGCCGTCAACCGTGAAGCTCGCTCCAGATTCGCCGCGTGGCGAGGCCTCGATCTCGTAATTCACGCCGAACGCGCCGTCGACGGCGGACGTTAGTACGGCCGCTGCCGCGGGCAACTCGGTGAGCAACGCTGCGAGTTGAACCGCTCCGAAGTGCTCGGCATCTTGCTCGTCGCGCCAACCACCTTCAGGGCTTCGCACCAGTTGCATCCGCTTACTGCCCGCGTTGATGCCTAGCACCGCGATGTCACCGGCGGCCGCTCGGAGTGTCGTTCGGCTCAAATACGATGCTGGATCCGCGTCGATCCGCTCGGCCTCGCTGAGTTCCATAGCGAAAACAACCGGACCCCATTGATCCGACCCCTCGCCACTCGCAACGTCGCAGCGTACGGCGACATGCGTTGCGTCGATCGTCGTGAGAAGCTCAGCACGCCACGTTCGTCCGCCCCGCCGCGCATCGGTGACGGTCCAGGACGCGATGGCTGGCGCTGCGTGTAGTTCCGGGTCGTCGAGCAGGCGGTCGCCCGAGAGCGCTGCGAGCTGTCTGGCTGCCAGCTTGACAAGCTCGCTCTCGCACTCGGCTTGCAGCGGCTCGCGCATCACCCACCGGCTGCCGAGCCTGTCGAGCTCGAGTTGGTCGCTCGCCGAATCGATCTCGATCCGCGCGGGGTCCAGCGGCACGCCCGGCATGGCGGCGGTCGAGAGCCAAGGCACGCTGCCGCTCGCAAAGAGGTCCATGAGGGCTGCGTCGCACAACCCGTTCCATGTGTCAACCGACTGTTCGCCATCGCCTGCTGGTGTCACGCTCACGCCGATTCTGCCACCGAAGGGTTGGTGACCAAATTCGAGCCGCACATGCGTGCCGTCCTTGAATTGGATCTCCGCCCAAGGTCCGCCCGTGGTGCGCTCGCCGCCCGGTTGCGCGGTGGCCGCTGCGAGAAGCCGGGCCAGCGCCCGCAGGCGGGTCTGGTCGCCGGCCCACACTGTGCGTTCACCCCGTGCGGTTGTCCATGCGACTTGCCATTCGCCATTTTCGGTTTGGAGGGCTTCGCCGCCCTCGACGCGCACGGCAGCGATCGCCGACGCCGAGGCACTCATCAGTCGCCTGGGCTCGGCCGGGCCAGAGCCTGATGGCCAGGCGATCGCCGCGCCGAACCCCAGGCCCGCACAGACAACCGCCAGCATGATGAGGCGAACAACACGCACCTCAGCACTGTACCGCACCGACGCCTTAGACTGCTGGCGTGAAGCCCCTCATCGGAATCACCTGCGATCTGTGCGACTCGCCCAACGGCCAACGCCTGTTCAGCTACCCAACCTACGGCAGGGCCATCGAGGCAGCAGGGGGGCTGCCCATGTGGATCGCTCCGAGCCAGCACGACATCCCGGCGATCCTCGATCGGCTCGATGGCCTGCTGCTCACCGGGGGTGACGATCCACGAACTGAGCCCTTCGGAGTGCCTTCTCACCCAGCGATCGTCCCAGTCGAGTCCGATCGACAGGGGTTCGAATCGGCGCTACTCAGTGCCTGCGACCATCGGCCCGAGCTGCCCATCCTTGGCATCTGCCTGGGCCTGCAGATGATGGCTTTGCACGCGGGCGGCGCACTCGATCAACACCTGCCCGACTCGCGAGAGGACTGGCACAGGCACTGGAACGCCGAGCACGATGTGGTTCCCGATCCTGGCTCCATCATTGAACTCGCGGGCACGGTCCTCAGCAAACATCGCCAAGCGGTAAGCGATCCCGGCTCACTCACGGTCATTGCTCGCGCGGACGACGGGCTCATCGAGGCGCTCGCGGACACACGCAAACGCTTCGCCATCGGCGTGCAGTGGCACCCCGAGCGGACGAGCGATCCCGCTGTTGGTTCTGCGCTCTTTGAAACGTTCGTTACAGCGTCTCGGCCAGCGCGGTCGAGTCCTTGACACCCAGCGTCGCGTATACCTCGCGAGTCGCATTCGACCGGTTCAGCGTGTAGAAGTGGATCCCGTCGACCGCGTGGTCGAGCAGGTCCCGGCACTGCTCGGTCGCCCAGTGCACGCCGACTCGGCCGACCGATTCGCTGCTGCCGTCGGTCCGGTTCACCGCGCGAAGCAGCGGGGCGGGGAATCGTGCGCCCGAAGCGAGGTCGGCCATCCGCTTCATCCCGCCGAGCGTTGTGATGGGCATGACCCCCGCCACAATCGGCACCTTGATGCCTGCAAGCCGGCACCGGTCGCGGAAGTCATAGAAGTCGCGGTTATCAAAGAACAACTGCGTGACAATCGAGTCCGCGCCCGCATCCACTTTGGCTCTGAGATGCTCGATTTCTTCGAGCCGGTTGGGCGTGGCAGGGTGGCCCTCTGGAAAGCCCGCGACGCTGATCCCAAAGCCTCGCTTGTCGGGGTGGAAGCCTCGATCGTTGAATCGCTTGATGTGCGCCACCAGCTCCGCTGCCCGTTTGAGGTCGTCGTCCTCGAACCGGTGGTCTGGTCGGTCCCTCGGCGGGTCGCCGCGCAGCGCGAGGATGTTGCTGATGCCCACCGACGCGTACCGTTCCAGCAATTCGTCGAGCTCGCTGAGTCGCTGGGAGACACAAGTCAAGTGCGGCATCGGGTCGAGCGTGGTCTCGTCCTTGAGCCGGAGCACCAGGTCCTGCGTGACCTTGCGCGTCGTACCGCCCGCGCCGTAGGTCACGCTCACAAACGTGGGCTTGAGCGTCTGGAGCTGGGCGATGTTCTCGAACAGCGTGTGACCGGCGTCTTCCGATTTGGGCGGGAAGAACTCGAAGCTGAACGTTGTCTTGCCGCCTGCAAAGATGTCCTGCGCGTGCATGGTGGCGTCCCCGGCGGGGTGGCGAACGATCGGACCAATGATCACCCCCGGGCGGCAGCCCGAGGGTGTCGAATCGTGTCAGGTTGCCGAGATCAGTAGCGGTAGTGCTCGGCCTTGTAAGGCCCGTTCACAGGAACGCCGAGGTAATCGGCTTGGTCCTTGCTGAGCTCGGTAAGCCGAACGCCTAGCTTGTCGAGGTGCAGGCGGGCCACCTTCTCATCAAGGTGCTTGGGCAGCATGTACACCTTGTTCTCGTACGCGTCGTTGTTGGAGTGCAGCTCCATCTGAGCGATCACCTGGTTGGTGAAGCTCGCGCTCATCACAAAGCTCGGGTGGCCGGTGGCGCAGCCGAGGTTCAGCAGCCGGCCTTCGGCGAGCACGAGAATCGACTTGTTCAGGCTCTTGAACACAAACTCGTCGTACTGCGGCTTGATGTTCACGCGCGTCACGTCGCTGTTCTTGGCCAGCTTCTCCATCTGGATCTCGTTGTCGAAATGCCCGATGTTGCCGACGATGGCCTTGTCCTTCATCGCCTTCATGTGCTCGAAGGTGATGATGTCCTTGTTGCCGGTCGTGGTGACGAAAATATCCGCACGTCCGACCACATCCTCAAGGCGCACGACCTCGATGCCCTCCATCGCGGCCTGCAGCGCGCAGATCGGGTCGATCTCCGTGACCACCACCCGGCAGCCCTGGCCTCGCAGCGACTGCACGCAGCCCTTGCCCACGTCTCCGTAGCCGCAGACCACGGCCATCTTCCCGCTAAGCATCACATCGCTCGCGCGATTGAGCCCGTCGATCAGCGAGTGCCGGCAGCCGTACACGTTGTCGAACTTGCTCTTGGTCACGCTGTCGTTCACATTGATCGCCGGGAACGGCAGCAGGCCCGCCTCGGCGAACTGGTACAGGCGGTGCACGCCCGTGGTCGTCTCCTCGGAGACGCCGCGGATGTTCGCCGAAATCTTCGACCAGCAGCCCGGGAACTCCTTCTCCTGCTCACGGAGCTGGCTCAGGAACGCGCCGATCTCGTCGGGGTCCTTGTCCGGGTTGAACGCGGGAATGGAGCCACTCTTCTCGTACTGGGCGCCCTTGAGCACCATCATCGAGGCGTCACCGCCGTCGTCAAGAATCAGGTTCGGACCGTTGCCATCGGGCCAGTTGAGAATCTGGCGGGTGCACCACCAGTACTCCTCGAGCGTCTCGCCCTTCCATGCGTACACGGGCACGCCCTTGGGATTGTCCGGCGTCCCCGTGCGTCCGACGGCGATCGCCGCCGCCGCCGAGTCCTGGGTGCTGAAGATGTTGCACGAGGCCCAGCGCACCTCTGCGCCCAGATCAACCAGCGTCTCGATCAGCACTGCGGTCTGCACGGTCATGTGCAGCGAGCCCGCGATCCGGGCGCCCTTCAACGGCTGCTTGGCGCCGTACTCCTCGCGCAGCGCCATCAGCCCGGGCATCTCCTGCTCGGCCAGACGAATCTCGTGGCGACCCTCTGCGGCCAACGCCAGGTTCTTGACTTTGTAATCAAGCGTGTTTGCGGTCTCAACCATGCTCATGTTCGCTCCAATGAAGTGAGAGTATCTTTAACCCGTCGCCCGCACCCTCGCCGACGCGGCGAGCAGACCCGGCCCCGTGGCTCGAGGGTCCGCGGGCAGTTCAACAACAGCCGGGGCGTCAAAGCCCGCCTCGGCAAACATCTTGACCAGTCGCTCGCGTGAGAAGCCGAGGTGCCAGTGCCCCATCGTCTCGCGGTAGTCCTCCCGGCTGTGCTCGGTCATATCGACGACCGACATCACGCCGCCGCCGCGATCAGTTCGAAGCACGCGTGCGCATTCGCTCAGCATCTCAACAGGATTCGCTATGTGGTGAACCACGAGCACCGCAATCGCAGCATCCACACTGTTCCTATCGAGCGGCAAAGCCGCGACCTCGCCCTCGACGAACCGCACGTTATCGAATCGGCCAAGCCGCTTGCGAGCCGCCGCTAGCATCTCGGGCGATTGGTCCACTGCGATCACTTCGCGCACGCGAGGCGCGAGCCACTCCGCGGCATTGCCCGTGCCGCATCCGAGGTCCGCGACCACCCAGTCCGGCGGGATAAGACTCAGCACGCCCGATGGCAGCACCCGCGAGCCGAACAGGTCTTGACGGATCGAGTCCCACTTGCCCGCGACGCGGCCGAAGTACGCCTGCGAATCTAGCGGTCGTTCCGCCAGCACCGAGTTCAGCCGATGGTCGTCCGCCTCGAATTCCACCGAGCCGCTCGCCAGCATTTCATCGCGGGCCGCGCTCCACAGGCTTCGCGGTGCGGGCTGCAGGTCGTCGAGCACCAACCGGTACAGCGCCATCGTGCCTCGCTCGCGTCGCCTAAGCCACTGGCCCTCGGTCAGCGTCTTGAGGTGCCGGCTCGCGGTGGATTGCGGCAACTGCAGCACGCTCGCCAGTTCACCGACCGTCAGCTCCTGGCCTTCGAGCACCCGGAGCATCCGGAGCCGAATCGGCTCACCGAGCTGGCCGAGCAGCGAAGCGAGATCCTGAGACGGATTCTGTGATGGCGAAGAAAGTGTATTCATCCGTGTATCCGGATGTATCGTAGATACCAGAAGAGTAGCGTCAAGGCAGCCGGTAAGAATACCGTCATCACTCCAAATGCGCGGTTCTATCGGACGTGCCGCTCACATCAGAGTCAGCGCCTGATTCTGCCCATCGGAACCAGACGGGCGGTGGGGCCCGGCACATCGCCCGCTTGCCGGATGGCGTACGTCGCCTCGGAGTCATCAAGGTCGAACCACAGCACCATCTTCCAGCGGTTCAACGCCTCCCGCGGCCGATTCGTACGCTCGTAGAACCTCGCCAGCGCCCGTTGGGGCCGGTCGTCCATGCGTCCCGCAAGGTCCGCCGCCGACAGCAGCGCCTGCTCTTGACCATCGGGGTCGCCGGCCTTACCCAAGAACTCGCCCATCAGCAGGTAGTCCTCAAAATCTCCAGTCGATTGCGCACGGGCCAGCAGTACTTCTTCGAGCACGTCGACCCGTTCGAGCTCGGTGAGCACCTCGGCGTAGGCCCTGACGTACACAGGGCTTGCGGGATCCAGTCCGTGAGCGATGGCAAGGTGTTCCGCAGCCCGGCCCAGGTCGCCGTTGGCAGCGAGCGAACGGCCTAGTTCGTACTGATATTGCGCCCGGCCGGGGGCGAGTTCGATCACTCTCTCTTGGAATGCGACCGCGTCCCCATACCGCCCCTGCACGTACGCAGTGTTGCCGTGGGCACGCATCATCGGCACGGGCCGCGAGGCACACCCGCCCGCAAACGACCCAAGCACGCCCATCGCGATCGCAATCAGCGGGAGTACAAGGCGGGCGCGCGACGTGGAGGGCTGGATAGGCATGCCCGATGGTATCCGTCGCGCGGTATGCTCGCCCCATGGCGAGCACCGTTGTGCTTAGGCACGAGATGCCCGATGGGTCGCACCACTTCGATTGGCTGTTCGAGCGCCCCGGCTTGCCGGGCTCCGATCCCGACGCCCGGGTTCTCGTCGCGTTCAGGCTCCGCGAGCCGCCCTCGGGCGCCTCGACCCTTGATGCCGAGCGGTTGGCTGACCATCGCAGGCTCTATTTGCACTACGAGGGGCCGATCTCAGCAGGCAGGGGCGACGTCTACCGCGTCGATCACGGCGAGTGCGAGATTCTCCGCGACGACGATGCGGGCTTCGAGGTGCTCGTGACCGTGGGTGATTCCGAACGACCCCAGTTGTGGGTGGGGCTGCCGGTAGCCGGTCCGGTCTGGCGACTGGTGAAGCACAACCCCGTGGGTCGATGAACCCAGTATGTGCGGCCTGGTCGGCATCGTGACATCCCGTGCGCATTCGCTCGCGCTCGAACCGGGCGTGCTGGAAGTCATGCGCGACCGCCTGAGCCATCGCGGCCCCGACGGCGCCGGCGCTTGGACCGATGACCACGCCGCCTTGGGGCATCGCAGGCTGGCGATCCTTGATCCGTCGCCCGCTGGTCATCAGCCGTACATGGCTCGGCAGGACGGCTCGGTGCTTGTCTACAACGGCGAGCTCTACAACGACCGTGAGCTGCGCACCAAACTCGGACCGGCTGCTCGCTTCCGATCCTCTTGCGACACCGAAACACTCTGGCACGCGCTCGACCGGTGGGGGACCGAGGCGCCGTGCAAGCTACGCGGCATGTACGCGCTGGCGTGGTACGACGCGGCCAAGCACCGGCTTGTGCTCGCTCGCGACCCGCTGGGCATCAAGCCGTTGTACGTCTGGGAAGGCACGCTCGACGGCGTGCCCGTAATCGCGTTCGCCAGTGAACTACCGGCGCTGTTCGAGTGTCCGGGGATCGAGCCCTCGCCCGACATGCTGGGCGTGAGCGCGTACCTCAGCACGATCCGAACCGTCAACGGCTCGCGCACCATGTTCGCTGGCGTCCGCTCGCTGCTTCCGGGCGAGGTCGTCGAGTTCGACCTTTCAGGCGAGCGTCCGCGTCTCATCCAATCTGATCGGGTTCGTGTTGGGCAGCTTGCGAACGATGCAGCGTTCGAATCGGCCTTTGAAGACAGCGTGCACCGGCACCTGCGGTCGGACGTGCCGCTGTGCGCCCTGCTCTCGGGCGGGCTCGACAGCTCCGCCATCTGCGCTTCCGCAAGGCCCCATCTCGATAGCCTCCACACCTACTGCGCGGGTGCGCAACCCAAAGATGCTGGCGACGATCTCGCATCGGCTGCGTTGGTGGCGGGGCACCTGGGCACCGCGCACACCTCGCTCGAACTCGACGAGCAGATGTTTGTCGCGACCTGGGAGACGATGACCAACGCGCTCGGCGTGCCGCTGTCCACTCCCAACGAGACCGCGATCCACCTGCTCTGCCGGGCCATGCGCCGCGATGGTAAGCGAGTCACGCTCTCGGGCGAGGGCGCCGACGAGCTGCTCGGCGGGTACGAAGCGCCGATGTCCGCTGCGGCGGCGCACATCGCCTCGGGCAATGCCGATCCCGGACTCTTTCAGCTCACTTCGAACTCGTGGTGCCCGCTCGATCTCAAGGCGAGCGTGCTCACGCCCGACGCGTTCGCGCTCGCCGAGGCAGACCAGTGGCTCACAGATTACTACCGGACCACGTTCGCCGAGTGCGCGCAAGACGCCACTAGCCCACTCGCAGCACACCTGCGATTCCATCGCACGGTCAATCTCACCGGTCTGCTCGGTCGGCTTGATTCCGCGTCCATGCTCGCGTCGATCGAGGGGCGAACACCGTTTGCCGATATCGCGCTCGCAGGTTGCGCAGAGGCCCTGCCGATGGCCGATCGTTACGCGCGTGAGCATCCGCTGCGGACCAAGATCGCGCTTCGGCGTGCGTTCCAGCAGCGTCTACCCGCTTCGATCGTGGATCGCCCGAAGGCGAGCTTTCCATTGCCGTTCGAGCGTTGGATGAGCGGACCCGCACGAAATGCCATCGCTAGCGACTGGATCCGTTCGGTCATCTCGCCAGAAGCGCTCGCGCTTACCACCTCGGCCCCGCACACGCACTGGCGGCTCGCGTGGCCCATCATCAACCTCGCGCTCTGGGGCGAGCGGTGGTGGGGCGACGGCGCCGCACGCTCCTCAGAGACCGTCGAAGCAACGGTCTAGGCAGAGCCAAGCAGTGCTTTGAGGTAATGGCCCGTGTGGCTCGCCTTGTTCGCGGCGATCTGTTCGGGCGTACCCGTGGCCACGATCTCGCCGCCCGCGTCGCCGCCTTCTGGCCCAAGATCGATCACCCAGTCCGCGGTCTTGATGACATCGAGGTTGTGTTCGATGATGACCAGCGTGTTGCCCGCGTCGGCGAGACGGTCCAGCACGCCGATGAGCTTGCGGATGTCCTCAAAGTGAAGCCCCGTCGTCGGCTCATCGAGCACATATAACGTGCGCTCGCCCGTGCCCGTTCCGTCGGGCCTCACGCCTTTACCGAGTTCCGTTGCGAGCTTGACCCGCTGGGCCTCACCGCCGCTGAGCTGCGTCGAGGGCTGGCCGAGCGTGATGTACTCGAGGCCAACATCGCGCAGGCACTCGACAAACCGCAGGATCTTCGGGTGGTTCTCGAAGAAGGTGCACGAGTCCTCGACGGTCATCGCGAGCACGCCCGCGATGTCCTTGCCGCGATACGTCACCTCGAGCGTCTCGCGGTTGTACCGCTTGCCGTCGCAGACCTCGCACTGCACGAACACATCCGGCAGGAAGTGCATCTCGATGCGTTTGAGCCCTTGGCCCTGGCACGCCTCGCACCGCCCCCCGCCGGCCTGGGCGGTCACGTTGAAGCTGAACCGGCCCGGCTTGTAGCCGCGGATCTTGGCTTCCTTGGTGTGCGTAAAGATCTTGCGGATCTCGTCGAAGATGCCTGTGTACGTCGCCGGGTTGCTGCGCGGCGTTCGGCCGATGGGCGACTGGTCGACCTCGATCACGCGGTCGATCTGGTTGATGCCGTTGACCCGCGTGTGCTTGCCCGGCATATCCCGCGAGCCGAGCAGGTGCTTCCTGCACGCCTTGAGCAGGATGCCGTTGACCAGCGTGCTCTTGCCCGAGCCCGACACGCCGGTCACGCAGACCGTGCCGCCAAGCGGGAACACCGCATCGACTTTCTTGAGGTTGTTCTCGGTGGCGCCCTTAACGATCAGCGCTCTCTTCTCGCTCAACTGCTTGCGACTTGCAGGGATTTCGATCTTCGCGCGTCCCGAAAGATAATCACCCGTCAACGAGCCCGGCGTCGCGCAGATGTCGTCGACCGTTCCCTGCGCGACGACCCGACCGCCGTGTACGCCCGGCCCAGGCCCGATATCAAGCACGTGGTCGGCGGCGCGGATCATGTCCTCGTCGTGCTCGACCACCAGCACGGTGTTGCCGATGTCCGTCAAATGCCTGAGCGTGCGAATGAGCCGGTCGTTGTCGCGCTGGTGCAAGCCGATCGTCGGCTCATCGAGCACGTAGCACGCACCGACCAGCCCGCTTCCGACCTGCGTGGCAAGGCGGATCCGCTGGGCCTCGCCGCCGCTGAGCGTCGCGGTTCGGCGGTCAAGGCTCAGATACTCCAGGCCAACCGACTGCAGAAACCGCAGCCGATTGCCCACTTCTCGCAGAATCGGCTCCGCGATCACGCTTTGCTCAGCGGTCAGCTTCAGATTGCTGAGGTAGTCCGCAGCATCGTTGATGGTCAGCCGGGCAAGCTCAGAGATGTTCAGCATCGACGCGTCGCTGACGGGCCTGCCGATGACGCTCGCCGAGAACGCCCGGTGCTTCTCCGCCTTGTGCGAACTGGTGAGCTGTACGTGCATCGCTTCGATGCGCAGCCGGTCACCGCAGCAAGCCGGGCAGGCGTGCTCGGTCTGGAACTTGTGCAGGTGGTCGCGTACCCAGCTCGATTCGGTCTTGTCGAACCACTCGCTCAGCGCCGGGATCACCCCAGCCCATTTGACCTTGAACTTCTTCTCGCTCTGCTTGTCGCTGCCGTACAGCAAGACCTCGTACAGCTCCGGGTCGATTTCGCTAACGGGCGTTGTTTGTTTGAGCCCCGCAGCCTTGCAGAACCGTCTGAGCGTTTTGGCGTAGAACATGCCGCCCGGGCCGTTCTTCTTCCACGGAGCGATGCCCCCTTGGCACACGCCCATCGACGGGTCGGGAACCACGAGCTGCTCGTCAAATTCGAGTATCGCGCCCAGCCCGTGGCAGGTTGGGCACGCACCAAAAGGCGAGTTGAAGCTAAACAGTCTCGGCGAGATCTCTTCGATCGCGTACTCGGGCGCTTCGGGGTCAGCGAACTTCTCGCTAAAGGCGTGGTCCTGCCAGGTCCCCTCGGTCTCTCGCGCGAACAGCACCGTCCCGCCCCCGAGCCGTAAGGCCGCTTCGGTTGACTCCGCAAGCCTCTGCCGGGCGCTTTCATCGATCACCAGCCGATCGATCACGGCATCGATCGTGTGCTTCTCGTACCGCCCGAGGGCAAACGGGTTCTCGCTGTCGCTCTTGAGCACCTCCCTCAGGTCTGCGAGTTCACCGTTGACCCGCACCCGTGCCCAGCCTTGACCGTGGAGCCGTTCGGCAGCGTCCTTGTGAAAGCCCTTTTGGCCTCGTACCAGCGGTGCGACCACCATCACGCGCTCGCCCTTGGGCCATTGCATGACAGCATCGACGATCTGGCTGGCTGCGGTTGCGGTGATGGCGCGTCCCGCGCGGGCGGTGACGGTGCCGTCCTTTGTGGTCTTGGTCGGGGCCCATGAGTATGCCACCCCGCAGCGTGCATACAGCAAGCGCAGGTAATCGTAGATCTCTGTGGTGGTGGCGACGGTCGAACGCGGGTTGTGCGAGGCCGAGCGCTGCTCGATCGCGATCGTCGGCGGGATGCCCTCGATCTCCTCGACATCCGGCTTCTTGAGCTGATCGAGGAACTGCCTCGCGTACGCCGACAGCGACTCCATGTACTTCCGCTGGCCCTCGGCGAAGATCGTGTCGAACGCGAGCGAACTCTTACCCGAGCCAGACAGCCCCGTGATGACCACGAGCTGGTCGCGGGGAATCTCGACATCGATGTTCTTGAGGTTGTGCTCCCGCGCGCCGCGCACACGGATGTACTTACCCGCCGAGCCAGACTCGATCGGCCCGCTTGGCTTGCCTGTCGTGCTTGGTTTGCTTGGCTTCGGCTCGACGACCGATGCAGCCGCCTTGGCTGGCTTCTTGCTCGGCGATTTGCCCGCTTCTTTGCCAGTGGCTTTGGCTGCTGTTCGCTTGGATGATGCCCGCTTGGCCATGGCCTCTCCCTCCGTGGGGGCGATGCTAGGCCTGGCTTCCCGATCCGTTGCCAGCCTCCGCTCACGCGACCTACCGCGTCTCGTCGGGCGGCGCCGGCTGGGTCGGCGAGGCGGCTTGGGACGCATCTTGCTGCGCCGGAGCGGGACCTGTGGGCGGGCTGCTCATCTGCTTGAACCGCTGAATCATGCTCAGGAACACCAGACCTATCGCGATCCCGAACAGGTACATGCTCAGCCGTTTGAGAAAGTCGCGCCTAGGCGAGTGTCGCGGTGTGGATGGCTGACCGGGGCGCATGGCGGACTCTAGTTCAAACGTCGATCCCGAGTGACGCGAGGTGCCCCCTGATCTGGTCTGCGGGGTCACCATCGTGATCGATCTGCTCGCTCCGCCACCCACGGCGGCGCGCCGATGCGACGTTCTCCTCGAGATCATCGAAAAACACGATCCGCTCAGGCCTTGCACCCGTCTGCACTTCAAGCGACCGGTAGATAGCCTCGTCCGGCTTGACCTGCCCAAGCAAGTGGCTGCCCAAGCGGACGTCGAGCGTGCCAACCGTCGGGAAGTCCGGCTCCGAGCCATCCGCCGAGGGCAAATGCCTGCGCCAATGGCCCGCATTCGTGTTGCTGAGCAGGGCTGTGCGCACGTGCTCGACTGCGTTGAGCCGTGCGATGAGTTCGGCCATGCCCGGGTACTCCGAGATGAGCCAGGCGTCATGCAATCGAGCTGCATCGCCTGAGCTCAACCTGCCTTCGGTGAGCCGCGAGAGCCCGTCACAAAAAAAGGCGCAATCGATCTCGCCGAGCTGGTACCGCTGAGCAAGAGCGGATCTCGCTTCAGCCATCCCAGGCTTGAAGTCGTCTGCGTCGGTGGTCAGCCCCGCCCGCTCGCAGCCCTCTTCCCACGATCTACAGATGCGCAGCACGACCCCGCCCCAGTCGAACACTACCGTGATCCGGTCGCTCACCGTCGGCCCTCCGCACGCACCGCGGAGGCATCGACAGCGCCGTTCTTCATCAGTTCATCCATCACCACCGTCGCGAAGCTGCCCCTAGGCAGATCGAACGCGCACCGCAAGTACGGCCCGTGCGCATCGGCCCCGCCTTCGACCTGATGGTCCGTCACAGGCACCCGGAGCGGCCGACGCGAGCCTGCAAACACCTCGCCTGCCGTTCGTGCAAACCGCTCCAGCGAATCCAGATTTAGCCCAACATCGGAGAGTGATCGCAGCTCCAGCGCATCCGCCTCGCCAGCAGCTCTGGGCATCCGACCACCCCACATCGGGCCGGTCGGGCTCGACCTCTGGGCGCTCGCGTCGGCCTGAGCCTGCGCCAGGGTGTGCTCCGAGACCGCACTCTCGCTGCGGTCGCTGTGGCTCATCATGGTGTCGCCAGCGCTCGGCGTGTCCCAGCTACCTTCCCCGATCCGGGCATCGAGCACGCGGTTGAAGAGCGCGGATTGGAACGCGGATAGGTAAAACGCCCGCGCTCGTCGATCGATCGAACGAACCGCCCGCTTGGCCCCGTCCCCGCGCGCGAGCGCCCGAAGCGCATGGCACTCGGCCTTTAGGAGCCTGGGGAACCCATCGAGCGCGGCTCGGTAGTCGCCCGCTGCGTATTGCGCCCTCGCTTCGGCTTGCGGTTCGGGCAGGTCAAGGCTCGGCCCGAGGAGGGCATCGAGCGACGCCTGCCAGTCCTCACGCACCATCGCGAGTCCGACCAAGTGATTGTTGCCAAGGTGCCCGAACCTCTGGGGGCCGAACCGGTTGGGGATGCCGGTCGTCGCGAGCCGGTCCATCTGTTTGGAGGCCTGCCACGCGGCATTGAGCGGCACGCCCCGAATCCGGATCGAGAACCGGTTGCCCTTGAGCTGGCCCCGCCGAAGCTTGTGCGTGTGGAGGTCCGCCCACAGCACGCTGATGCGGTCGTGGCGGAGCATCGAGAAATCCTCGAAGCGCCGGCCCGGCGCGTGAACGCTGAAGACCTGCCGGGTGATCGCGTGCTTGTCTTTGAGCCCCGCAAAGCCGACGCCCTTGGGTTCAACACCGAAGTGCTGGGCAACGACATCGACCACATCGAACGTCGAGAGGTCGCGTTTTTCGATCATCAGGTACAGGTGCTCGCCCTGACCCGCCGGCTGAAACAGCGGGATTTCCTCAACGAGAAAGTCCTCGGGCCGTTCCTTGATGACCCCGCCGATCGGGGCTGCGTCCGCGGTGATGTACGACGGCGCGCGCGAGCCGTTGGCGAACTCCGCGGCACCGTTAGCAGTTTCGTGCGCGCTCAAGTCTGGTCGCTCGCTGATTCGATCACCCGTTCTTCGACCAGAATCGGCACGCGCGACGCGATGCCCAGCGCGATCGCGTCGCTCGGCCGGGCGTCCACATCCACGATCTCGCCGTCCGAGGCCTGAAGCTTCAGGGTCGCGTAGTAGGTGTGGTCGTCGATCGAGTTGATCTCGACCGACACCAGCTCCGCCCCGAGCGATCCGATGACCGATGCCAGCAGGTCGTGGGTCTGGGGCCGCTTGACAGCGATGCCCTTAAGCCGGCGCTCAATAGCCTGCGCTTCGGGCAGGCCGATCACGATCGGGAACGATCGCAGCGCGTCCTCGCTGGTGCCATTGATCGGAATCTCGCGGAGCTCGATCATCTGGAAATCGGTCAGTTCGCGGATCAGGATTCGGCTGAGCTGCATCGGAACGAGCAAGGCGGTCTCCCTGTCACGCGGCCTTAGGACGTAGCGCGGTGCCCGGGCCGAACGACAGTAGGGGCGCCGAGGCCCATCCGGCAGGCCCGCTCGGGGGGTACGCTCCGGGCATGGAAATGCTCACCGCTGCACTCATCTGGCTCCTTGCGATGCT
This sequence comes from Phycisphaerales bacterium, assembly GCA_029260395.1. GTDB lineage: Bacteria > Planctomycetota > Phycisphaerae > Phycisphaerales > UBA1924 > OFTM382. The sequence continues at coordinate 64,699 of JAJDDJ010000002.1, forward strand.
CTCGATCGGGTGCGGCTTGTATTGGCTGGTGGTTGCGGGCCACGTGATCCATGCCCGGTGGGTATTGCCAACGCTGCGCAAGGGCTTGTCGCTGCCGGCTCCCGAGGTGCCGGTCTGCGTCATCGTGCCCGCTCACAACGAGGAGGGCACGATCGGCAAGCTGGTCGCTTCGCTGCGGGAGCAGGACTACGAGCATCTGCACGTGCTGCTCGCTCTGGATCGATGCACAGATTCAACCGCTCAGCAGGCGACCGACGCGATCGGCGGGGACAGCCGGTTCACGGTGATCGAGATCGATGAGTGCCCGGACGGCTGGTCTGGCAAGGTCCACGCCCTTTGGCACACTGTTCAGCGAGCGCCGCAAGCCCAGCAAGCGGAGGCCCTGCTGTTCATCGACGCGGATACCTCGATGCACCCCGGCTGCATTCGCTCAGCGATGGCGCTCATGGAGCAGCGGGGCGACGACCTGCTCAGCGTGCTGAGCTCGCTCGAGGTTCGCTCATGGTACGAGATGCTCTCGCAGGCGGCAGCGTGTTTCGTGCTCACCGTGTGGTACCCGCCCGTGCGCGCGAGCCGCGAGCATCGACGCCGACCCTTCGCCAACGGACAGTTCTTGCTGTTCCGAAGATCGGCGTACGACACCGTCGGTGGGCACGAGTCCATGGTCGGGCACCTCCTCGAAGACATGGAGTTCGCCCGGCGGATCGATGCGTCCGGCCTGCGGACATCAGTGCTCTTCTCTGCCGGCCTGCACAAGTGCCGGATGTACCCCACGTGGGACTCGTACTCCAGTGGATGGAGACGTATCTACGTGGAGTGCGCGAAGCGCAAGGTCAGCCGTCTGCGGGCCGCTGCGGTTCGTCTAATCGTCACCGCTGCGCTGCTGCCCGCGCTGGCCCTCGCGTGCCTGTGGGTGGTGCCCTGGGCCGGCTGGGTCGGTCTTGCGGGCTTCGGCGTAGGCCTTGCAGCCGTGGCTTGGGGCGGAGGCATTTCGCCTTTGGCGATTGCAGCGTTCCCGGTCGGCGCGCTGATGATGGGCCAGATTCTGTTCAGCGCCGCCGCTAACCTTAAACGCCGGGTGCCGACGCGGTGGGGTGGAAATACCTACATCCGAGAGCCCCGCTAGGCTGCTGGCATGAGGCGTGTGCGAAGGACGACTGCTGGCGAGGTGCGGTTCGAGATGACGCCGCTCATCGACGTGATCTTCCTGCTGCTCACGTTCTTTATCTTTGCGCTGATGGTCATGGTGCGGGCCGACACGCTCGATATCGAGTTGCCCACGCTCTCGGCCGCGGGCGACTCGGCCAGGGGCGACTCGATTACCGTCACCCTGACCGAAGACGGCTCGATCCGCGTCGACGGCGAGCCAGCCCCACCTGTTGAGCCTTTGCCGGGCGATGTGAACCCGCCGCTGCCCGCGTGGGTACAAGCGGTGCAGCGCGCACGCGCGGACCGCCCGGAGGCGGCGATCGTGCTCATCGCCGACGAACGCGGCCGAGTGGGCGATCTCGTGGGCCTTTTCAACGGCTTGCGCGAAGCGGGCATCGAGGCCCGGATCGGGCTCTTGAGCCGGCCGCCCTCTGAGGGCCAGTCAAGCCCGTGAGCTAGGATTCCTATCAGGCCACGGCATGAAGCAGCACAGCCAGATCATTACAACCGCAGGCGTGTTCAGCGAGGAGCCCTCGTTCCTGCGCGATCCCCTCATCTGGGTGCTGGCCGTATTGAGCCTGGTTCTGCATCTGCTCGTTGCGCCGAATATTCTTGGGATTCCGAGCAAGCCAAGAACACCGAGTTGGGCAGCCGCCGACGATGCACCACTGCCGCCGCAGCCTCCCAAGGTCCGTGCGGGCATCGAGAAGAGCGAGCGATCCACGCTTACCTGGCTGGGCTTTGCCGAGCCCGAGCCGCACGAGGCCAAACTCGACACGCTCGACCAAGCCGCCCTGAGCCCGACGCCGGTCGCGGCTCCGCCCAATCCTGTCAGTGAGCCCGTCGCGGGCACCCCAGCCGACGCGAGGCCAACTCCAGTCGAGCAGCCCGAGGCGTCACCGACTCCCGCGATGGCGGAGGCTGTTGAGCAGAGCATTACCGACGGGCTCAGCCAGGCAATCGAGCTCGTCGCCAACGTCCGCGAGCAGGCGCTGATTGCCGTGGCCCGCGCTCAACTGGCCGCCAGCCAGCGGGCTCAGGCCGTGCCAGCACCCGAGGCTGAACCTGTGAAGCCTGTAGCCCCGACCGAGCCGGTGGAGGCCGTCCAAGCGGCCGCCAAGCCGGGCATCGACCCCGACGCCGATGGCAAGGACGACAAACCCAAGGCCGGCCGGGTGACCGCAGCAGAGGCTGCGGTAGAGTCGCCCAAAGACTCGCTGGCTACGTCGACCATCAAGCCGATTCGGGTGCGTCCCGGCAAGCCCGCAGCTGCCGAGGGGCTTGATATCACGACCGTCCGCCCCAAGTGGACGTATGTCACCCGTTTGAGCGCCCTGCCTCGAGACCCGGTGATCGCGGTCGATTTCGCGAAGGATGGCCGGGTGCTGCGGGCCGCCTTCGTGGTGGGCAAGAGCACGGGCGACGACCGGGTCGACGGCCCGCTGCTCGATGCCATGTACAACTGGACCGCCAAGGGCAAAGCCTTGGACGATCTTCCTTTGGACGGCACGATTCGCATGACCTTTGCGATCGATCTGGGGGCGCGATGAGTTCCGCTGCGAGACACAGCAGTCGTTCTCTGAACAGACTCCAGCCGCGAGACTCGCGGGCCGATGACACGCGGATGCCCCGCCGGTTCATTCACATCGCAGCACTCGCGATCATGGCCTCAGCCGCCCCTTGCGCCGCTCAGGACCTTCAACGAGTCGAAGAGGTCTGGGCCGATGCCGGTCCGCTTAACCAGAGCTTCCGGCAGATGCCGGTCGATATGCGTCGGCCCACAGGCTTTGAGTACATCTACCGCGTGCCGGGCGCGGATGGCCTGCTGACCCGCATCGATGGCGGCATGGCGGCGGTATTCCCACGGTCGGTGTACTCATCCGTGCGGGGCGGCGGAGTCACCCCTCTCATCCCGCCGGGCACGGTGTTTCATGTGGGCGGCCTGCGTGACTTCGTGCCCCCGCCCGCCAGCCCTTGGGCCTCGCGCCCTGGCCCCGGCGAGTTTGTGCCCCACTCGATGGCCCAGCCGATCGTTCGCAGACTCGTTGCGCGGACGCCTCGTTCCGCTGGCTCACCTGTGATGGCGGACCCGGCTTCGAGCGAGCCGACCGTGAGCATCTGGGATGATGAGTTCTACCGCCGGGATCAGATCAACGCGCTGCTGGGCGTGGGATTCGAGCGTTAGCTCGCTCCAAAATGAAAGACCCCCGCGCGGCTGCACGGGGGTCTGCTGATTGGCGGGGCAGTCGAACGTGCTACGGACGTTCTTCGGGCTTGGCAATGGACGACCGCATATCCGTGTCGGCGACGACGTTCTTCATTCGGTAGTAATCCATGATGCCCATGTTGCCCGAGCGAAACGCCTCGGCCATGGCCTTGGGAACTTCCGCCTCGGCCAGCACAACGAGGGCGCGGTTCTTCTCGACCTCGGCCTTGAACTCCTGCTCGAGCGCGACCGCGAGCGCACGCCGCTTCTCGGCTTCGGCCTGGAACCGGCGTTTGTCGGCCTCGGCTTGGTCCGCCTGCAGGGCGGCGCCGATGTTGTCGCCCACGTCGATATCCGCAATATCAATCGACAGAATCTCGAACGCGGTGCCCGCATCGAGCCCGCGCGCCATCACGGCCTTGGAGATGCGGTCGGGGTTCTCGAGCACTTCCTTATGGCTGCCCGCGGAACCGATCGCCGAGACGATGCCCTCGCCCACTCGGGCAACGACGGTTTCTTCGGTCGCACCACCGACAAGCCTGGGCAGGTTGGTGCGGACGGTTACGCGGGCGCGGGCTTTGAGCTGGATGCCGTCCTTGGCGACGGCGTCGATCGTCCGCCGACCTTGCTCGGGGTTGGGGCAATCGATGACCTTCGGGTTTACGGACGTGTTGACCGCGTCGAAGATGTCCCGGCCCGCAAGGTCGATGGCGGTGGCGGTGTCCCAGTCGAGCTCAATGCGGGCCTTCTGGGCCGCGATCAGCGACGAGACGACGTTGGGGACGCGCCCGCCCGCGAGGTAGTGGGTTTCCAGCGCGTTGGTCGAGACGTCGATGCCAGATTTCACCGCACGGATTCGGCTGAGCACGATCGTGCGGATGTCCACCTTGCGAAGCCTCATCCCTACAAGGTCGAGCAGCTTGACGCGGGCATTCGAGAGCAGCGCCTGGATGTAGAGGTTGATGAACTGACCGACCACAAACACGAGCAGCAACGCCACAAAGAAGATGACGATGCCGATGACCACCCATGCGGCGTTGGGCAAGCCGAGCAGTTTACTGCTGTTCGCACCGCCGCCTTGCTGGGCAGCGGCACCGCTGGCGGTCAGCATGAGTAAGAGCAGCGGGGCTTGGGTCGGTCGGTTCATTGGGCTTGCTCCAGAGTGTCGGGCCTGCTTGCAAACGGCCCGGGCGGAAAGTCTGAGTTGAAGAGGCAGAGTATACGTTGAGCGGCCTAGCCGGGCCGAACCTTGAGCGTGCCAAAGCCCGTCGAGGCGACCTTTATGGGCTGACCCGCATCAATCGCGACGGTCTCGGCCAGCGCGTCATACCGCTTGCCCCCAATCTCGACCAGGCCCGCTGGCCTGAGATCGGTCACAGCCTTGCCCGCCGAGCCGATGAGGGCATCGAGCGAGTGCAACGCCTGCGATTGCTGCTGGCCCTTGAGTTCATCGCGGTCGACCCCACCTTCGCCGTGGATGAGTCTTCGGCCTAAGGCCGTGTCAGGCCAGATCTTGAGCATGAATCCGCCTGCCATAGGGCCTAGCACCACGATCACCAGCATACCGATCACGCCCCACGCGGGCTGGTCGCTCATGAACAGCACGACCACGCCTGCGATCGCCGTGGCCGCGGCGGCCAGCGAGAGCACCCCATGCGAAGGGATGAACATCTCGGCGACCAAGAGCAGGAACCCTGCCGCGACGAGCCCGAAGCCGATGAGCAGTGCGTTCTCCACGTTGCGAGTCTCTCCCATTCGTTCGAGCGTTGGCTCAGGACTTACGCGGTTTCGACCGCCTCGACGACGACGCGGAAGCCGTCGGCCTCCACCACGTGGACACGTACGCCGGGATCAATGTACCCGGTGGAACTCACAACGTCGATCACGTCGCCCGATGCCGAATCGTCCGACTCTTCGGTAAACAGCTGCATCCTGCCCGACGGCCGGAGCACGGTAAGCGTCACGCCCTGCGTGCCGAGCGGGATAGTCGTCTTTCGGGCCAGCACAGAAAGCAGCGTCGGCTGGTCCGGGTCGTGTTCGCTCTTGAGAATGAGTCGGTTGATGACTGGGAGCCGGCCAAAGTTCTTGGCGATGACGAACATGCCCCCGAGCGAGACCCCGCCAGAGAGCAAGAGCGTCGCGAGCGAGTACAGCACCCCCGTGTTGTCGCGTTCGATGCCTGGAAAAGTTTGCTGGCCTGTATCGAGGAATATCCCGAGTAGCCCGGCGAACAGCGCGAGCAGCCCAACCACGCCCGGCACACCAAAGCCCGGGAACACGAAGATCTCGAGCAGTATGAACAGGATGCCGCCGAGGATCGCTGCGATGGCCCACCAGCCCGCTGCCCCGATCATGTACGGCGGGATGACCAGCGCGAGCAGGGCCACCAACGCCACCGCTCCCGGCAGCACCAGCCCCGGATGGGTCATCTCAAGGAACAGGCCCAGCAGGAATACCACCACCAGCAGCCCCTTGACGGGAAGGCTGCTCATGAACCGAACAAGCGATTCGGACCAGCTCGCGTCAAAGCGTTCGAGATGCTCGGCCTGGAAGAACGCCATGAGCTGCTCGTCGTTGGTGACGGGGTCGGCCCGAGTTCCGGTCAAGTCCACATTGGCCGCAAAGCCGTAGCGGACCATGTCGTTCGAGCCGATTACGACCGCGCCGCGTCCGCTGAGCAACTTGGCTTCTAGCTGGTAGCGAGCCGGGTCGTTGAAGTCGATGATCGGTCTCAGGCTCGTCCGGGACTCACTGATGGCGATCTGTTCTTCGATCTGCCTCTGCACGCGCTCGACATCCGGTGAAGCGGGCGTGAAACCTCCCGAGGGCGGGTTGGTCGGGCGCTCCGCAGCATCCGGATCTGCGATCGGCGGCTCGTCAGATGCTGCGGGCGGGGCCACGCTGCCAACGATCGCGTCCGCGAGCACCGGCTGGAGCACGGGTTCGTCTGGATAGAGCTTCTCGAACTCCGCACGGTCGATAGCGAAACGCACGCCGGTGGTCCGGTCGTGCACCCACCAGAGCTCGGCATCGTCAGCGACGATGGCTTGGCTGAGCAGTTCGTCCCGCGCGTACCTGCCGAGCGATTCGTTGTGGCGCTTTGTAAAGGCGTCGATCCGCTCGAACAGCACCGGGTAGATCTTTTCTTTCTGCACATCGTCCGGCTCGATCATCCCGACCATCGGGGAGAACCCGACGACCTTGGCATCGCCGAAGCTCGACGATTTACTGACCACGATCTCTCGGCATGACAGCGCGACGATCGCCCCGCCCGAGTACGCAGAGTCGTGCACCCAAGCCACGGTGTTCTCGATGGCCGAGTTCTCGATGGCCGAGCAGATCTCCAGCACTGCGCCGACCTCGCCGCCGGGCGTGTCGAGCTCGATCACGATCGCATCCGCGCCGGCCTGCTCCGCATCGGTGATCCGCCGCTGAACACTCATCGATGTGATCGCGTCAATTGGCCCCTGGATGGTGATAACAGCCACACGCGCCGCAGCCCGGTAGGCGGGCACGGAGCGGACGGTTCCATCGCTGGTTTGAATGGAATCCTGCTGGGCCCAGGTGGCTGCCACCGAGAGCAACGCCAATAGGCACCACGCGACCGCTGCCAGCCGCTTGAGGGCAGCCAATTGCGGGCGTCCGTGCCTTTGGCGTTTCCGGTTCACATGCATCCCTACCAGTTTACGCACGGCTGGTTCACGCGATGGTGCTCTTGTCAGTTCGTGAGAGCTCCAATTGCTCAACGTTCCAGGCCAGTTTTTCGCCCGTGCAGTCGATGTGCACCGCAAAGAACCCTGGCAAGGCCTCAGAACCCGGCGGGCTGTCGCATTGCTGGATCAAAGGCCATATCACCGATCGGTCGGTTTGAGGCAGCTTGAGCGAGGCGATCGAGTCGGGCTCATGCCAGCGGAGCACGCCTTCGGGGATTTCCCTTGCCTCAACCTCCACGGGTCCCAGCACGCGGTAGTAGAACATCAGCCAGTGCCCCTTGCCCTCAAAGGCCTGTTCGCTGATGAGCCCGCCCAGATGCAGCCGGTCGATGGGCACGTGGATGCCCGCTTCCTCAGCGATTTCTCGCTGGGCGCATTGGGCGGGTGATTCGCCCGTATTCAGGTCCAACTTGCCCCCGATGGGGGAACTCAGGCCGAGATTGGGGCTGCGGACCCGGTCGAGCAGCAGCACCCGGCCTCGGACGTCGCGAAGGTCGCAGAGGCAGGCGAGGCGGTAGGGCAGCGATTGGACGTCGTGGGCAGCCATACACGGAGCGTAGCCGGGGGCAGCACCGCCGAGACCCAAGAACCAACGAGGTGATGGGATCGGAGGTCGCTTGCCGATAGGCTCGGGCATGAGCCAGCCCCGCCGAGCCCCTGCTGATCCGCCGAAAGCACCCGTTGAAGGTGCCTCATGGGAGGTCGCCGATCGAGCGGTCTACTGCATCGGGATCGGCGGCTGCGGCGTGTCCGGGCTGGCCCGCATGCTCAAGGCACGCGGAGCGAGCGTTGCAGGCTCTGATCGCGATGAATCCCCGCTCGTGCGCACGCTTGTGGATGAGGACATGCCCGTATCGCTCGATCAGCAAGCGGGCGTGCTTCCCGATGCGTGCGACATCGTGGTGGTCTCGGCAGCGATTGATGCCGCCCACCCGGAGGTGCTCGAGGCCCAGCGACGAGGCATCGAGATGCTGACCTACGCCGAGGCTCTGGGCCGGTGCATGGCCGATTCGACCGGTGTCGCGCTGGCTGGCACACACGGCAAGAGCACGACGACCGCCATGCTCGGTGCGCTGCTCGTCGATGCGGGTCTCGATCCAAATGTGATCGTCGGCGCGGGCTGCCGACAACTCGTAAGCGGCTCGCTTAATGGCTCAGGTGCTGCGGAGGGCTTTCGACTAGGCGCACCGCTCGTGCCCACTGGCCGCTTCGCGGGCGAACGAGGCTTGCTGCTGGCCGAGGCGTGCGAGTTTAACCGCTCTTTCCATCAGCTCCGCCCGAAGATCGGTTCCATCTCGACGGTCGAGGCCGACCATCTTGACATCTACGGCTCGCTTGACGCGGTCGTGCAGGCATTCGCCGAGTTCGCGGCTCTTCTTCCGGCAGCCATCGACGGCGGGATGCTGCTTATCGCTGAGCAGGGCGCACACAGGCGTGAGATCACCGCGGGCCTCGCCTGCGATGTGCAGACCATCGGCTGGAATCCGCAGAGCGACTGGGTGGTCGCGTTCGATCCCGAATCGCATCGCGTCACGCTCGAGCACGAAGGACGAGCCGCGACGTGGACCATGAGCCTGCCCGGTGCGCACAACGCGATGAATGCCGCGACCGCTGCGGCGCTCGCCTGGCACCTCGGAGCGGAGCCCGAAGTGATCGGGCGGTCGCTCAGCGCGTTTGCGGGCGTGGAGCGACGCACACAACTGCTCGGCGAGCGGCAAGGGGTCCGCGTGTGGGACGACTACGGGCACCACCCGACCGAGGTGGACGCCACGCTTTTGGCCTTACGTGGCTTCGACAAGCCGGAGACCAAGGGCGGCAAGCTCGTGTGTGTGTTTCAGCCTCACCAGCACTCGCGTACACGGTTCTTGCTGGATGAATTTGCGAGCGCGTTCGAGCACGCGGATGTGGTCATCGTGCCGACGATCTACTTTGTCCGCGACACCGAGGCGGAGAAGCAGAAGGTCAGCTCGTCGGATCTTGTAGACCGCCTGCGTGCGCGCGGCGTGCGGGCGATGCACCTGCACCCGTTTGAGGCCATCGTTGAACAGCTCGAGAACGTCTGCACGCCGGGCGACACGCTTGTTGTGATGGGCGCTGGCCCGGTGTGGAAGGTCGCCCACGATTTCATGCGGACCGGCGGCAACTGAGATGCCCCGCGCACTCGACGAGTTGGTGATCCTTCGCGATGCGCCGATCAGCACGTGGTTCCGAGTTGGTGGGTGCGCCGACCGGCTCGCCAAGCCAGCCTCGCTCGATCAGCTGCGGGCGTGCATCGATACCGACCCGGGCCTGCTGGTCTTGGGCGACGGGGCCAACTTGCTTGTGGACGATGGGGGCGTGGGGCCGCTGGTGGTCGAGTTGAGCAGCCCCGGATTCAGCGCGCGGTCTGAGCCGACTCCACAAGCCGATGGCACCTTGCGGCTGAGCGTGGGCGCAGGAGTGAGGCTGCCCAGGCTTATCAGCGACTGCGTGGCATCGGGCCTTGGCGGGCTTGAGCGTCTGGCTGGATTCCCGGCGTCGATCGGCGGGGCTGTGCGCATGAACGCGGGCGGCGCGTTCGGCGAGATCGCCGATGTCATCGCGTCGATCGCAGGGGTCGATCGGCAGGGCCGAGCCATTACCCTGGAACGCGAGCAGATCGATTTTGGGTACCGACGCAGCGGGCTCGAATCGCTCATCATCACCGAGGTCGAGCTGTCGTTACGACCAGCACCGAGAGCGGAGCTGGATCAAAGGCGTCGCGAGGTCATGGAGCACAAGAAGGCCTCGCAGCCATTGAGCGAGAAGAGCGCCGGTTGCTGCTTCAAGAATCCGACGCTTGCATGCGATGTGGACAGCATCGGTGCCGCGGGCGAGAGGGTGTCGGCGGGGCTGGTGATCGACCGTGCGGGCGGCAAGGGAATCGCGGTAGGCGGCGCGCGTGTAAGCGAGGTCCATGCGAACTTCATCGTGACCGAGCCGAGCGCCAAAGCGGGCGATGTGATCCGCCTGATCGACGAGGTGCGCGGGCTCGTGCAGGATCGATTCGGCATCGATCTTCATCGCGAGGTCGTGGTCTGGGGCCGAGAGGGGGAGTTGTCTTGACCGGGATCGAATCCAAGCCATCGGTTCTGGTGCTGGGCGGCGGGCCGGATGCAGAGAGACCGGTGAGCATCGAGAGTGCAGCCGCGGTGGCATCGTCGTTGGCGAAAGCGGGCCACGAGGTGCGCGCAGTGACGATCGATCGGCCGAGCGCCTCAGAGCTTGCAGCGATGCAGGGCGAGGTGGTGTTTCCGGCGCTGCACGGGTCTTGGGGTGAGGGCGGCGGGTTGCAACAACTTCTTGAACGAGACGGCCGGCCGTTTGTGGGCAGCGGCGAGTCAGCAGCCAGACTCGCGATGGACAAGCTCGCGACCAAGCTTGTTGCAGCGAAGTTGGGCTTGCCGACGCCCTGTGCGTGCGTGGTGAGGCCTGGGGACACCGGCTGTTCTCTCCAAGCGCCCGCTGTGATCAAGCCGGTGTTCGAGGGTTCAAGCGTGGGGCTGTTCGTGTGCCAGGACGATGAATCGATCGCTCACGCTCTGGTATCGCTCGACAGCCAGTACTCGCCTTGGCTGGCTGAGGCGATGATCGCGGGGCGGGAACTGACGGTGGGCGTTCTCGCAAGCGACGGTGGAGGCCTGACGGCGCTTCCGATCGTGGAGATTCGGCCCAAAGGCGGCGTGTACGACTACAACGCGAAGTACCAAAGAGACGATACCCAATACGTGGTGGACCCCGAGCTTCCAATCGGGATCGCGGCGATCTTGGGTGAGCACGCGGTGCGCGTGGCTCAGGCGATCGGGGTTCGGCATCTGGCGAGGGTTGATTTCATGCTCGATGGGGACGGTGTCGGCTGGCTGTTGGAAGTGAACACGATGCCAGGTTTCACGTCGCATTCGCTGTTTCCGATGGCAGCAGCGGGCGCGGGGCTGGACATGCCAGCCCTCACGAGCAGGCTGGTATTGGCCGCCGCGATGAGCGAGACGCGAACGAAGCAAGGAGTCTGAGATGGCGAGTCGCAAAAAGAAGCAAGCCGAGCCGTGGTTGGAGCGTCGCGGTGTGCGCATGGCGGGGTTTGTGCTGCTCGGTGTGCTCGCAGCGGGGCTGCTGGGCGGCGCTGGCTACGGCGTGTGGACGGTCGATAGCAAAGCGAAAGCACTGCTGGCTCAAGAACGACAGCAGGTGGTCATCGACTGGCCTACGAGCGTGGACCCGGTGAGCGGCGAGGCGCGGTACCTGCACGACATGCCGATCCGCAGCGAAGTGCAAGCGCAAGTCGAGGCAATGGTGAACCACGAGCCCGAGCCGTTCGGGCCAGCCGTGCTGGAGCAGGTGGGCGAGTGGCTCGCGGGCTCCGGTTGGTTCGACGGCGAGCCCACGATCCGACGGCAGGACGCGACGACGTTGCGCGTTGAGGGCGCATGGCGCCGGCCCGTTGCATTGGTGCGATACGGCCGGGGCGAGCTTGCCCGCGACTACCTCGTTGATCACGAACTCAGGCTGTTGCCGAAGATTTACGCCGTCGGAGAGCGACAAGCTCGTTATCTCACGGGCGCGACGCACGCGCCGGCTGGCAACGCGCCATGGTCGCCCGACTATGAGACAACCTGGCCCGATACGAGCCTGAAAGCGGGTCTCGAACTGCTCATGCTATTGGCAAGGCAGCCGTACGCGGGGCAGGTGGCGGGGGTGGATGTGCGGGATTACTTCGTCGAAAACCGGCTGACGATCATTACCGAGCGAGGCTCGCGTGTGGTTTGGGGCGGGCCTGTGGGCGAGTTCATCCCCGGCGAAGCGGACACACAGCAGAAGCTGACGCACCTGCTGCAGTTCTACAACGACCCGGCGTACGGACGGCGAATCGATGCAGGGCTCGATCGGCTGGAGATCTTCGATCGGCAGGTGGTCATCGATCGGACAGGCCGAAGGTGACCACGGGCGGGCGGGATCTCGATCTGTTCGGCCGGGCGCCGACGAAGACCTCGGACTGGTCGCACCGAAGGGGCGAGCCCCGATGGTTTGCGCTGTGGTGGACGGTGTTCGTGCTATCGAGCGCGATGATTGCCCTTGCGTCTGCGGGCGGACCGTTTGGGGGGTCGTTTGAGAGCTACCAACCGGCGCTACGCCTGCTGATGCTTGGGCTTGGTTGCGGCGTGGCGCTGCTTTGGCCCGCGACACGGCTGAGCCAGGAGCCGCCCGAAGGCGGTCTGAGCGGCGTGCTGTCGTCTGTGCTGATGGATCTGATTGTCGTGCAGGTGCCTGTGCAGGCGGTGCTTCTGCCGTTGGTAGTGCTCGCGCGGTGGCCCCTAGGTGTGGTGCTCACGCTGGGGCTCCACGCGCTGGCGTGGGGCGTGCTCGTGGGCGCGATTCTGTCTGCGGCGCTGGCCCGGATCCGCTGGCGTGGCAAGCCTGATGGCGACCACGCCTGGGTCTGGATGCTTGTTTTCTTCGCGATGGTGCTCGCAGCGCCGATGGGCGAGATCGTGATTCTGGGCGCTGGTGCCACCGGTCGATCGCTCGATCAGCCGTCACTCGTCGAGTGGTGGTGGCTCATGTCGCCCGCGACTGGCGGGCTGGAGATCACCCGGCCCCGGCCTTGGGCGGGGGCTGAGCTGGCTCTGGTGCATGAGCACGTGGTGGCCGCGGCGATCGTGCTCGGAGCGGGCCTGCTGGCCTGGACGGGGCTGACGATCGGCGCGAGAGTGGCACGCGGGCGCGGACGCGCCTAAAAGTTCTGATTCAAGCGATTGTTCTGAGACGTTCGAGGAGCTGGCACATGGATTTGATTACCCCAGACGAGGTCGCGCGGATCAAGACCAGGCTCAAGTCCCTGCTCGACAACCGCTCTGTGATTTCTGAGCGCATCGCTGAGGCACGCGAGCTTGGCGATCTCAAGGAGAACGCCGAATATCACGCTGCACGCGAGCAGCAGGGGCTCGAAGAGGCCGAGATCCGCAGGCACGAAGCTCGCCTCAAAACGGCGCAGGTCGTCGACGCTGAGCAGCAGGGCGATGTGGTGTTCCTCGGCTCCAAGGTGCGTCTTCGCGAGGTGGACACCGGCGACGAGGACACGTTCTGCCTCGTCGGTGAGGCCAGCGGCGATCCGATGCTCGACTACGTCGAGGTCACGGTGACCAGCCCCATGGGCGAGGCGCTGATGAAGTCGCGCGTTGGCGAGACCATCAGCGTGCGCGCGCCAAGAGGCGTCAAGCAGTTCGAGATCATCGCGTTCGAATGAGGCTCTGTCGCTTGGATCGCGGGAACTGAGTCATGCCACAAAGAAACCCCGCTCGCGAGAGCGGGGCTGTTGTTCTCACGGGATTGCGAGTGCCTTAGCGACCGATCTCGGCGGCCTCGCCCGAAAGGCGGACAAGGAACAGCCCCCGTTCGATGTCGCTGATGAGCAGCGTGCCGCTGGGCAGGTAGGGGTAGTTGCTCCAGTTGCCGTTGAAGGCCGCGTCGTCGTCGTCGGGGTAGGTGTCGAAGTAGGCGATCTCGTAGGGCTTCTCGCGGTCGGTGATGTCGAAGATTCGCAGGCCCGAGCGGTAGTTGCTTTGGAACATCAGCCGATCGGTCGTGTAGAGGTTGTGGTCGATGGCAGCGAGGCCGGACGAGACGGTGCCCGCGTAGTAGGGGCTCTCAAGGTCCTCGACGTTGAAAATGCGGGTGGTGGTCTCGGTGACGGAGTTGCCCTCGTCGAGCTCGTCGTTGATGTAGATGTACTTCTTGTCGGTGCTGAGCCAGCCCTGGTGGGCGTAACGGGCCCGGGACCACAGAGCCGTCGACAGCGTGAACATGTTGTTCTTGTCCGTGACGTCGACGATGCGCAGGCCCGTCTGATCGGAGCCGCCGCTGAAGCCCGAGAGCACGAACGCGACCTCACGGCCGGCGTACGGGCCTTCGGTGTAGCTGACGACCTGGGCATCGTGGATGTACATCTGGCTCCATGAGCCAGCGATCGCCGGGTTGTTGGGGTCCGTCACGTCGATGGCGACGAGCCCGCCGTTGGCGATATTGGCCCCGACGAGGTACAGGTACCCGCTGTCCGGGTTAGAGACGATGTTGTGGCTGGTGGAGTGGCCGTTGATCTCAGCGTTCTGGACGAGGGTCACAATGCCGTCGTCGATGCGGGACATGTCCATGACCTGGATGCCCGCGCCGGCTTCGGACACGCCGTAGGCATGGGTGCCAATGACCTTGACATCGTGCCAGGTGCTCGCGGGGCCCTCGATAACCGTGAGGATCTCCGGGTTGGTGGGGTCGGTGACCTCAACGAAGCCGAAGCCTTTCTCGAGGCCCATGATCGCATACTCGCGGCCTGACGGCGAGGCGTAGCCCCAGACGTCGTTGCCAGCGCCGTGGTCGCCCTCGAACTTGTCGAGCGGCAGCCACGCCAGCGGATCGACGTTGTTGCGAGGGAACTGATCGAGATCAAGGTGTTCCGCGTGGTCGTGCCCATCGCCGGCCTCGGCCTTGACGGGCGGCTGGCGGTCCTCGTCACGGGCAGCAGCGGTCTCCTGCGCGCTGGCCAGTGGCGCGAGCAGGCCCGCAGCCAGAACCAAGGCGAGCGTTCGGGGTGAGGCCACTGATTCAAGCGGATGCAGGGTCATGGATAGCTCCGGCCAAGGGTAAGATCGTCGCGGGTCGTCCCGTCAATAACTACGGCCCGACTGAGGCTCACAAGGGGCACGGGCACCCGGGAGAGCATGAGGGCAGCCATAGCGTACCGTCCGAGAGGCCCCCGGTTCTAGGGCAAAGGGCCCGCGGCAGACATTTCCCAAGCGAACAGAAGACGGATTCCTAGAGCCAAACGGGCTCAAGCGGGTATACAAGAGCATGAACAGACACTTTCAACGAGCGCTGGCAGGCTGGACGGCGGGGGCCTTTGCGGTGATCGGGCTGGCTGGACCAGTTCAGGGGCAGGCCCGCGATCCGGCGGCTGAAGCGGGTGACTTCGGCCTCATGTGGATCGAGGCCGACGCAAAGCCCACGCTGGCGATCTCGTGGCAGGACTCCACCGGGCACCGGCACAGCCACTCAGTGCAACTCGCGTACACCGAGGCCGAGCAGCGGGTACGGGTGGCGGACAATCTGGAGCTGTACGTTTCGGTGGGCGGCACTCGGTTGGAAGCGGGCGCGGGCCACCCGAGGGGAGCGGTGGTTCGGATCGGCGTGTACAAGGCGGACAAGCTGATGCCGATGTTCGGGCCGATCGATCCTGCTGAGCCGATCGTGATCGAGCTTGACGGGGTCCGCTTCGAGAGCCCCGCGGTGCCACGGCCTGAGAGCATTGTTCAGCACTTGTCCTACGCGGTGGACGACGTGGTCGCGTGCGGGCTGACCAAGGAGTATGTGAACATGTACAACTTGGCGAGCGAGGAGGACACACTCAACCGCCGAGCGATCGGCAAGCGCGGCCGGTCAGGTGTGATCCGCACGGACACCCGAGACTTCGAGGGCGCGGAAGTGGAATCACGGCAGGTGGCGCTGGCCCGATTGGGGACTCGGCCGGACGGCACGGTCTCGCTTTGGGCCTCGCTTCCCTACCAGTTGCTGCGGCACCGGGGAGACCCCTCGCAGCTCGATCTGCCCGGCACATTCTTCGAGCCGTACTACTTCCATCTGGAGTTCGAGGCGGTGCCGCCGGATGTCGCGGAGCGCGAGTTCGGGCTCGTGCAGGACGAGGTGCGGTTTGACGCGGACCTCGACTAAGACGGCGTGATTCTGGTCGCGGCTGTTGGACCTGAGACTGGTTCTCAACTACCCTGTCGTGGTTACTCACTTTGTACTCAAATGGCCCTTGGAGGCCCTGAGGGCACACGGGTGATGTTGAGACCACAGGACGGGTCGAGCATGCCGAGGCTTCGCAAACCGGGATTCACGCTGATCGAGTTGTTGGTGGTGATCGCGATCATCGCGCTGTTGATCGGCATCCTGCTGCCTGCCATGGGCCAGGCCCGCAAGGCGGCGCAGTCGGTCAGATCATTGGCCGCGACTCGGAGCCTTCAGGCGGCGTGGGTGCTGTACGCGAATGACTCGAAAGATTGGGTCATCGAGGGCTTTCTCGATCGGACCGATCCGCGGATCGGGCGGGGCGATTTTCTCGATGAACGCGGCGAGCCAATCTACGAGGGCTTGGTCGCACAGCGCTGGCCCTATCGGCTGGGGCCGTGGTTTGATTACCAGTGGGAAGGCACGACGCACGTCAACGAGCGCGAGACTCTGGCCGACGAACGGGCGACGTTGCTGAAGGAACCCAACGGGTGGGCCTCATGGCGGTACCATGTGTCGGCGATTCCGTCGTTCGGGCTGAATCAGGACTATGTGGGCGGAAACGCTGCGGTGCCGAACTTGATCCGTGAGAAGCGTGGCGCGGTTCGCCGAATCGCCGACGCGTTCAGGCCGTCGTCGCTGATCGTGTTTGGCTCGGCTCGGCTCAAGAGCAACACGTTCGATGAGGCGGGCCACCTGTGGGTGAGCCACGCGCCTATCTACGGCACGGTATTCGAGCGTGATTCGGCGTCGGAGTCATTCGGGCATGTGGACCCCCGGTTTGGAGGGTCGGCGTCGGTGTCGTTCGTCGACGGGCACGCGGGTCTGATAACCGTCGATGAGATGATGGACCGCCGAGTGTGGGCCAACAAGGCTGCACTCAAGGACAAAGCAAGCTGGGACTGGCGTGCCGATTGACCCGGTCAGTGGGTCGGAGCCAGCTCTGGTACGGCCTCCCCGGGGCCATATTTAGAATTTCCTGATTCCGGCTCTCGAGCCTCGAGCGCTGCCGCAAACCATTCGACCGCCTCCATCAGTGGGAGCCTGCCGTCTAGGTACTCGACCACAGCGGTGAATGACTCGCTCCAGTCTCCGCAGTTGACGTACAGCACTTCGGACTTGGCGGTCGGTCTCCTGTATCGCTTGAGGAGCGAAGCGAGCTCAGCGGCCCGGCAGCCGCTTCTGCCGAGGTGCGAACCGCTGATAAAAACTGCTCATTATTGGGGATGTACAGACATCGCTCGACCTAAGGGCTGGGGACTCGTTCGCCTTCTTAAGCGCGCCGTGTGGCCGACTGTGCCGCACGGGGAATGCATGCTCGTGATCGAATGCGCGTGTTTGCTGGGCTGCATCAGCAATCATCGGACAATGCCAACAAAGGCCGAGCGGCCGTGCGGTCTTGAGGGCGTGCTTTTCCGGGGATCCTGTTAGGTTGTTTCAAGAGCTGGTCCGGAAGCACCGATGACCCCCAAGACTTAGCGGAGCAAAGCGATGTGGGCAGCCGAGCGATGCACGGCGAAAGAACGACGATGGACACTTCGTACATACCGCCTGTCATGAAGGCCATCAAGCAAGTGTTCTCGACGGCGCTGGACCTGCACGTTGAACTCGGTAAGGCTCAGCTCTCGCCGGACCCGCTCGCGTCGCACGATGTGTCGGCGATTATCGGGTTCTCGGGCGAGTACAGGGGTTCACTCGTGCTGGCCTTCCCTTCCGACGTTGCTCAGCGAACAGTCTCGCGGCTCATCGGAGAGGATGTATCGACTGAGAGCGCCGATTTCTCAAGAGCTGTCGGTGAGCTGGCGAATCAGGTAGCGGGCAGCGCGAAGATCGGTTTCGAGGGGAAAAAGGTCTCGATCTCGAGCCCCTCGGTCATCATGGGCTCGAGCCACCGCGTCAGGCCATCCAAGGATATGCCCGTGGTGCAAATATCCGCCGATTGCGAGTTCGGGCGGTTCACCATAGAAGTCTCGCTGAGACACGAAGTGTCCGAGGTGACGGGCAGCAATCTTGCAAAGCCAGCCTAAAGGGAGGGAGAGCAGCGATGAACGTCGGGTTTCGTGATGACCTAAGAACGGTACGGGGCATCGAGAATGAACTGCTCAAGTGCATCGGGCACACGGAGCTGCTCGATTCGACCGAGGCTCATGCGAACACCTGCATCGTCCAATTCTTCAGGCCGAACGGCCCGATCGCCCGCATTGAGGAGAGACGCGAGATGGCCGCCGGTGCCAACGGGTACCGAGTGGCGGCCGCCAGATCTGTACCGTGAGCCATGTCCAAGCCCGATGAACAACTCAAGTACGTGTCGGCTCGCCTCGACGAGCAAGCGATCACGTGCGAACTGTCGATCGATCCTGGGTTCGAGCCCGACGATGCATCGTCCGAGCTGTGCCTGTCTGTGCTAACGGAAATTGGGATTGTGGTTACGCCTGAGATCCGCGAGAAGATCGCAGACTGTATCAATCGGTACGGAGCGAGCCAGGAGCGCACGTGCCGGGTCACGCTCGAAGCCACGCCTCCGATCCAAGGCGACGACGGCTGGTTCGAGTGGGCAGCGGAGTTCGATCCAGCTCTGCGCGACAAGCCGGCGGTCGAGGATCAAGCGGTTGACTTTTACAACCAGTCCCCGTTCGTCTGCGTGGAATCGGGCGAGGTGGTCGGACGCATTCATCCGCCCGGTCCCGGTACCGACGGCTTGAGCCTGCTTGGCCTGGGCATCCCAGCCCTAGATGGCCGGCCCGCACCGATCAAAATAGAGGAATCACTCAGCGTTAGCGACGACGGCGAAGTGACCACGCAAGTTGCGGGATCGATCGAGTACGAGGCGCACACGCTGCGGATCTCCCAAGAGCTGGACATACAGGGCAGCGTGGACTTTGGCACCGGGAACATCGACTTCGATGGGAAGGTGACGATCCGCGGCGGGATCCGTGACAACTTCAAGGTGAAGGTCAGAGATGACTTGCATGTCTTTGAGGTCATCGAAGCCGCACAGGTGCAGGCGGGCCGCGACTTGTTCGTGTCGAGCGGGGTGACTGGCCACGACAAAGCGACAGTAGAGGCGGGTCGTCACGCGCGGGCGCGGTACATGCGCCAGGCGACGGTTCGTGTGGGACGCGATCTGAGGATTCAACGAGAGCTGGTCAACTGTGACACGATTGTCGGCGGGTCGCTGCTCATACCGATGGGTGATCTGGTGGGCGGTGTGACGCACGTGCTCGGGAGCGTGCACCTGGCGACCCTCGGCTCCGACGGCGGCATTGCCACGGAGATTCACCTCGCGTCGAGTCCTTCGCTTGAGCACCAGATTCGCCGAGTCTGCGCGGAGCTGGCAGCCGTCGAACGCAAGCTCGTTCCGGTTACGGACGAAATCGCCGACTTCCGAAAGAGCCGCGCCAACCCGAACGCCCACGCAAGGGCGCGCCTCGCCGAGCTTGATGCTATCGAGGCGGGTCTCTCCGGCCGGGCCAGTCGGATGCGAGCGCTTCTGGTAAACCTCCGCTCGGGGTTCGCAAGGCTGCGGAAGGTCGAGCTTCTGGTCATGCGGGTGATCTATCCGGGCACTCGGGTGGTGGTCGGCGATGTGGTCGCGGACATCGATTGTGGGCTCAAGGGGCCGGTCTCCATCCTGCACCATGAGAAGCGGGGCTTGATCGTGCGTGACCAGGGCGGCGGCGAGATGCCGTTGGCCTCGATCGCTCGGATGCGGGAGCGCAAGGCCAGCTAGCATCCCGGCTGTGACCGATGCTCTATCGAAAGATCCCGGTGCGACCATGCTGCCCATCAGCGAGGCGTTCGTGTCTCTTCAGGGTGAGGGCAAACTGACTGGCGTGCCTAGCGCGTTTATCCGCGTTGCGGGCTGTAACATGCGTTGCGTGTGGTGCGATACACCCGAGGCGAGCTGGGATGCCAAGGGCGAACCAAAGGGCGTCAATGAACTCGTCAGTTGGGTCCGTTCCACGGGGCTTCGGCACGCGGTGCTCACGGGTGGCGAGCCGATGCTCTTCGAATCCCTTGGGGCGCTCGCGGCACAACTCCGAGGCCTCGGTGTTCATGTCACGATCGAGACCGCTGGCACCATCGACCGCGATTGGCCCATTGACCTTTTGAGCCTGTCGCCCAAGCTGGCCAACTCGGCGCCGATCGACGACCCTCGCGATCCCAAGCGAGTTTGGGAGGCACGGCACGAGGCCGTGCGAGCGGACATCACGCCGCTTTGCCGACTGCTACGACGCGCCGCCAACCGGGGCACCGAGGTCCAGCTCAAGTTCGTGGTCACGCAGGCGGCAGATTTGACCGAGATCGAATCGCTGCTCGGACGCGTTGGGCCGGTGAATCCCGCCGACGTTCTACTGATGCCCGAGGGAACTACAAACCCCGATCCCTCAGCGATCGGGTGGGTGGTTGAGGCGTGCCGCGACCGTGGATATCGGTATGCGCACCGGCTGCACATCGAACTGTTCGGCCACGCCCGCGGCACGTAGCCGCGCATAGCATCGCCCGTAATGCAAGCGCTGCCTACCACGAACCATGGTGAACTCGCGTGAGCCGGCCCGCCGTGGTGCTGCTCTCTGGCGGGCTCGACAGCGCGACCGCGCTGGCTCTGGCGCGCGAGCAGGGCTTTCGGCCACACGCGATCACCTTTGACTACGGCCAGCGGCACCGTGTCGAACTTGAACGAGCTGGTGCCATTGCCGACTCGCTCGGGGTCGAGTCGCACACCGTGTTCCCGATCGACCTCCGCGTGTTCGGTGGCAGCGCACTGACCGCTGACATTGATGTGCCCAAGCCCGGCGAAGGCGCAGCCAGCCATATCGGAGGCTCAATCCCGCTCACTTACGTCCCGGCTCGCAATCTCGTTTTCCTGTCGATCGCGGTAGCGCTGGCAGAGGTTCGCGGCTCGCTTGATGTGTTTATTGGGGTCAACGCGGTTGATTACTCGGGGTACCCGGATTGCCGGCCCGAGTTCATTGATGCGTACGCCAAGGCAGCAGGCCTCGCGACGCGCATCGGTGTCGAGAGTGAAAGCGACCGGCCGCTGAAGATCCACACGCCGCTGGCTGGTCTGAGCAAGGCCGACATCGTGAGGCTTGCGGTCCGACTTGGGGTGCCCATGGAACTGACCGTGTCGTGTTACGATCCCACGCTTGCGTGCGGTCCATGCAACGAGTGCGAAGCGTGCGTGCTCCGTTCGCGAGGCTTTGAACAGGCGGGCATCACCGACCCAGCGGTCCAGACATGGGCGCAAGACAAAGGGAGACACGACGGTGCGCATCAGACTGGCTGATCTTGTGGAGCGATCGAACTGGTGGGAGCTGGCGGGTCACGAGACCTCGTCGCTCGCGGATGCGTGGTGCCAAGCGCACCATGCGGTTCAACCAGCCGCAGAGCTGTCCAAAGCGTTTGCCATCCCGGAGTCGGACGACAGCCATACTGCGTTTGAGTGGGTGAACGGCCGAGTCATAACCGACGGCTATCTGCGGGGCCGTCTGATCGAGACGCCCCGAGGCGTGATTCGGTCGGCGCTGCGGCTGTTCGACATGACACTCTTTCTCATCAACGCCAACGGTGATCTCTACGCTGAACTTCCGCTCGCAGGGAGCACCGTCGAGCAGGCTCACGGCTGGGTGCTCACCACTACTATGAATCTCTTTGACATTCCAATCCGTCAAGTCACCGAGGCTGCGACTGGCCTGCCCAACCACGCGGTGGCCCGGGGCGAGCCTTTCGCCGAGCCCAACCAACTGGCGCTCATCGAGGTCGTCAGGCTGTACACCAATACCGCGAGTATGCTCGCAGCGATGGACGGCCCGGCGCATGAACCTTCAAGGCTCAAGCCCGACGTGCTCTGTTGGCCTCACCACTTCGATCTCGCCCGGTTGTTTGTGCTCGGAGAGACCGGGGAGGGCGCGATGAAGAGCACCATCGGCACGGGGCTGACGCCGCCAGATTCCCTCAGCACGTGCGGCTACTGGTATGTCTCACCATGGGAAAAACAGCGCGAATTCGAGAACGCTCCCCCCATGCCGCCGCTGCCCTTCGGCGGTTGGCATCAGCGAGACGGCCAGCGGCCCATGGCGATGCTCGGCATCGATGCCCTAGGCGGGATAGAGGACCAGCGCGAGCAGCACGAAATAGTCAGCGCGTTCTTAGCTGCTGCGTTCAACATCTGCGCCGAAGCACTCGAAACGGCGTAATCGCTTTCGTTGTTACGACGCGACCTTGATCTCGAGCTGCCAGTCGACTGCCTTGGTCGATAGCGCGTTGGATTCGAAGAACCGCTCCATGCGCGGCGGTACCAGTTCGTACTTCCAGCCCGAGTGGCCGACGGGCCTGCCGCTGGAATCGAGCCAGGTGAACTGGTACTGCACGCGGGTCGGGCCGTCCTGCACGGAGCGGATCGGGACGGTCACGCGAAGCGGTGAGCTGGTCGTTGCTGATTCAACGATCGGTCTGCCCTGCACGATCAGGCCAACGAGTCCGCCGGCCATCGTGATCTGCGGGTAGGCGCCCGTCACGAGTGGATCGGGGCCCGGGCTTGCGGGCGCGCGCGTCGTGTCCTGGTTGCAGCCGGTAAGGACGAGAGCGACGAAAGCGGCGATGATGGCGGTAGCGCGAACGATTGTCATGGTGATTCCTCCGTGGTGGTGATCGTTGGTGAGACGAGCAGGCTCAGCGCTCTGCCCTGTGTGCTTGTTGGGGTATACGTCGTGTGAAACTGGCCGAACAATCGGGTAAAACCGATGCTCCCGCCTTGGGGGGTGAACAGCGTGCTGCCGCCCTCAAGTACGTGCCCGCGTGCCTGCGACTGGTCACGGCCTTGGAGCAGATCGATGCTCTCGGCGCGGTACAACTCCATGAGGTCCTCGTAGCTGACCGACTCAGCAAGCCCCGCCCTCCGGTACTCAGCCATGAGCGCCCGCGTTGGCGTGCGCACGCACCGCCCACCGAGGACCCAGGGAAGCGTCGGTGTTTCAAGCGGACCGGTGACATCGTTGGCGTAAAATACCTGGCCTGACTCCGCCCAGCCAGTTGTTGAAGTCTCAGGCCAGCGCAGGAGGCGCACCGCAAGCGAGCCGTCTTCGTTTGGGCGAAGCCCGACGGGCCGCAGCGACGAACCCGAAGACTCGACCGAGAGCGCAGGGGGTTCGATTCCCATCTTGATCGGAGCGAGGTAGAACCGCTGGGGCAGCAGGTCGTCGTACCGCGAGTCAGCACGCGCGTTGGACTTGGCGATCAGTCCGATCAGCGCGGCACCGGCCCCTGCGAGTTGGGCGGCCGAGTCATCGCTGCTCGCGGCCACCGCGATTCCGCCCGCGGTCAGTACGTTGCCCGCCGCAGCCTTTGATCGTCGGCCCGCATCGAGGCCCGTCCACCGATGGTCACGTGCCATCGCATTGAGATCGGTCGTCCATGGCCACAGCGCGCTGCCCGAGGCATCGCTCACCCGAAGGCCCTTTGCATTGCTCGGCGAGCGGTCGCGAAACACGACCTCCGTGCCGTCGCCACCCGAAGCGGTCCGTGCGGGCGAGCGTCCAGCTTCGATCACGAGCAGCGCGTCGTATGTGCCGTGCTCGAGTTCGTCGGCGAGGGCACGGACCCGGTCGCTCGCGGCGCGGGCCGCATCAAAGTGTTCGGCGGCTTCTTGCGCCCGGCCCATTTGCCGATTGGCCACGCCCGCCAGCAGTCGGCCCAGCAGAAACTCGGCCGTGCGCGAGTCGTCGTCCGCGTTGAGCCGCTGCAGCGATTCGATCGCAGCGGCCCGGGCGTTGCCCCATCGGCCAGTCATCATGTCCGCGATCGATACGAGACTGAGCGCGACCGCCTGCTCGTAGGGCTCGCCCTTCCAGAACCTCACACCCTGCTCGTTGACGAGGAACAGGTCCGGGCTGTTGTTGGCGTTGAGCCCCTGCGTGCGGAGCGTGTCGAAGACGTACTCGACCCTGCGCGAAGCAGCCTCGGGCAGCCCATCAAGCAGGGCCGCGTGCATCGCCTGCACCTCGTAGAGCAGCCGTTCGCGGCCTGCCTTGGGGTCATCGGCCCTCAGCGCCAAATCCACCCGCGCTCGGCTGGTATCGCCTCGGGCAAGCATGGCAGCGGTGCCCGGGTCGGGTGTGTACCCGCTTTGGCAGCCTGCAAGCGTTAGCGCGCAGCAAACCAACAGCGCGGCGCCAACCGTGGCGACAGGGAGACGAAATGGAGCGAATCGCGCGAGCATCAATCGATGACCAGCCCCCGGGCGGCTCGCGCTACCTCGGTCGATGCCTGCCACGCGATGCCCGACGTGGCCCGCTCGGTAATCTGGTACTCCAACAAATACGCGTCACGCCTCGCGTTGCTCTCGCGCTGGTCGACCGAGCCCTCGCGGGCGACCGATCGGATCTGCGCGTCGAAGCGGTGCGTCGCGTCCGCGGGCTTCGTGACCTCGGGATCGAGCAGCCGGATGCCAGCCTCCCGCAGCGCTACTTGTACGCCGGTGTCGGAGAGCACCCGACTCACGACCATCTGCTCCTCGGAAACAGTGAAGCGATCGAGCGACAGATTCGTCAACGGCTCGGCTCTAAGCAGCACCTCGCCTTGGGCCGGCGCTTCGCGGATGAACCGCGAACCAATTAGGCTCGCGCGAACTTCTGCAACCGCCTGATCGAGGTCGGCCATTCTGAAGCGAGCATTGCTGGCCTCGCGGCTTCCTGTTGTCGCGCATGAGGTCAGCACGAGCAGCGCGCTCAGACCAAGCCCGAGCAAACCGATCGGTCGAAAAACTGGAAGCGATGTGCGAGACATGCTCACCGTGTCTGGGCCAGATCGAACGAGTCGTTGAAAACGATCGTCCGCGACTGGAGGTTGGTCAGCTTGAACTCGAAGAAGTATCGCCGGGTCTCGCCGCCGCGACGCGATGACTCGAGAAAGTCTCCCCTCAGAACGTATGTGATGCGGGCGTCGTACCGATCGGTCCTCGGGTTCATGTCGCCGCCGGAGGGCTGGATGCGCCGGTACTCGGCCTCCATGTCGTCAACCGATTCCACAAACATCACGCGGTTGGCGACGATGTCGCTCCGAAGCAGATTGCTCCGAAGGCGGCGCTGGATAAGCTCGAAGTCCTGCGTGGGCGTGTCCGTGCCGTTGGAGATGTTGCCGAGTTCCACCACGACCCGCGTGGCCGACTGGCTGATCTCGGGGATGCTGGATATGCGCCGGGCCAACGACTCCGCGACCTGGTCGCTGAACTCCCAGAGTGCTGGTGCGCTGGCGGAGTTCGACGCGCGGTCAGCGGGCGTGGTCGCGTAGGGGTTGATGCGGCCGCCTGAGTCCCCGACGCTCGTGCGTGGCGTGGACTCGCAAGCGGTGAGGGCGGACAGCACGGCGGCAGCGGCTGCGACGCGGACGATCAGGCGGGGAAAGTGGGGCAGGGGCATGGTGGTTCCTCCGGGTAGGTGGGCGCGTGGCATCGGGCCCGGCCTCTGCCAGAGTGTATTGGTGAACACTAACTTGTGTTTCGTCAAAACGAAAAAGAGTCACGTGATTGGGTGAGCAGGTCAGTCAGGCGACGTCGACGGACGAACGATTGAGCTGGGAGGCCAACTCGTGGGCCGCCTCCCGATTACCGCAGCGTTGGTGCGTTGCCCAGCCGTTGCAACTGAGCCTGCGCCAGACCCACCAGTGCCCACCCTGGTCTGTGTCCGCCCTGAAGCTCGGCTTCGCCTCGACGAACATGGACTCTCGAAGGCCAGCGTCAGCGCGATTGGGGTCTTGGGGGTAGTGGTCGGAGCGATCCGTGATCACGAGGCACCTCCCTTGTCAGAACCAGCGTTGCTCGACACCGAAAGCTCGGCGCCCTCAGCGTTCTCAACTTCGTCCTTGGAGGGGGACACACTCCTCGGCCACGCTCTATTACCGCAGAAATCCGCTCCGGTGTCAAGCCGACATGAAGTCGGAGAAAAGAGTCGGCGGATGCTTCCGGCATCATTCGGCGTTTCGATCGCCGCCCTGAGCCTGCTGAACGGTTGAGCACTGGCCTGGTCGTCCACGTCACGAACAAAGAGAAAGCAAAGAAAAACCCCAGCCAATGGCCGGGGCTCGTCGTCTGGCTCGGGTTTCGCCCGAACGAAAGAGCGGTAGGGGGGTAGGGACGGAGGGGTCAGGCGTCGCCGGACTCAGCCAAGCGGGGGCCATCGGCGGCGGGCTTGGGCTGCTGAAGGGCGATCTCGCCGTTCTGCTCCTCGTACCGGCGGATGATCTGGCCGAGGCTGATCGCCAGGCGCTTGGCGCCGGACCAGTTCATGATGGTGCGGTTGCCCACGCTGAACATGATCGCGGGCTGGCCGTCCTGGCCCTGAACGGGCAGGTTCATGCCGAAGTCCATCACGACCTCGTCCTGGGTGGTGGAGGTGCGAATGGTGTTGGCGTAGGTGTTGGTCATCTTCGACTCGTCGATGCGGAGCTGAATCTGACGCTGGTCGCCCTGTGCTGCTTTGGTCTCGCTCATGGAATTGGATCCTTCAAGAAAGGTGGATTGGCGGGTGTCTGGGGCCCCTGCGGGGCTGTCGGAGGGGCTGGCTGCCTCATGGGCGGGCTGGCACCTGCGAACTGGACGATAGCAACGCCGGGGGCGGTTGTCGTGCCGAGCGGAGGAGAGAACCGGGAGGCTCAGCGTGAGGCATCGGCCAAAGGGGGTGTTCGTCCGATGTACCGGGACCCGACCATCGCAGGGGCATGGGGTCGTCGCGAGGGAATTGCGATGGTTGGGCCAGCCCGCTGTTACGATCGGAGCCATGGCGAACAACTGGGCCCAAGATCCGCAACAACTCCTGCCGCGCGAGCTGCGTGCGCGATGGGCGGTTGTTCCGAAGGCGGTGCTCTATCAGATGGTGATCGTGGGCGCGATCATCGGAGCGGGCGCAGCGGTCTCGACTGTCGGGTTTGTCGTCGGCCCAAGGTGGATGGTGTTCGGCTTCCCCGCGGCGCTCGGGCTGGCACAGATGCAGAACATGCTGATCCCGTGGACGCGCCGGGCGGAGCGTGCCATGGAGGAAGTGGGTGAAGTGCCCGAACGCGGAGAGGTGGGCGGCGGGCCGGGCGATGGGCCGCCTGACGAGCCCTGAGCGTGAGCGATGGGCGTTCGCAATAGTTTGTATGCCTGCGCGCCCGCAGCAAGCGCGGGCATGCCATCTCCCCCTCCCCCTCGATGCCTTACTGCCTTTCCCTGCTCTGCTACTCTGAACAGCGATGAAGCTGTGGTTCTTTGGTTCTGGTGCGTTCGGGCTGCCGACGCTTGCTCGGCTCGCGGGCGAGCACGACGTGGTCGGAGTGGTCACGCAGCCCGATCGGCCCGCGGGCCGGGGCCGCAAGCTCGCGGCCAACCCCGTCGCCGCCTGGGCGGCCGAACGCTTGCCCGATGCGCCGATCATCAAGGCCGAACGAGTGAGCCGCCCCCCCCCGGCCGAACTCATGGAGTCGGACGCCGACGCGTGGGTGGTCATCGCGTTCGGGCAGAAGCTCTCGGCCGAGCTTCTCGAGGGCCGGTTCGCGATCAACCTGCACGCCTCGCTGCTGCCCCGGTGGCGCGGCGCCGCGCCGATCAACGCGGCGATCCTCGCGGGCGACGCGACAACCGGCAACAGCGTGATTGGCTTGGCAGACCGCATGGACGCGGGCGTTATCTATGGCCAAACCACACGAGCGATCGAGCCGGCGCAGACCGCGGGCGAGCTGCACGACCTGCTCGCAGCCGACGGCCCGGACCTTGTGCTGAGCGTGCTGGCCCAGCACAAGGCTGGCACGCTTTCGCCGGCCTATCAGGACGAGTCGCTCGCGACACTCGCCCCCAAGCTCAGCCGAGCCATGGCGGTCGTGTGCTTTGATGACCCTGCCAATGTGGTCGCACGCACGATCAACGCCCTGAGCCCGTGGCCCGGGGTATCAGTTGAAATCGCAGCTACGCGCGTGAAGCTGCTGAGAGCGGTTGCCCAACAAGACAGCGTGCATGAATCGCTGCCCGGCACCATCATCGACGCTGAACAAGGAACGGTCGCGTGCGGCGGCGGAACGGCTGTCCGGCTGGTGGAAGTTACGCCCGCGGGCAAGCGGCCGATGGCGTGGGCGGACTACGCCAGAGGAGCGGCTAGAGTGGGGGGAGCAGCGTTGCAAGCGGGCACGATGGTCGCAGCTTCAGAGGTGAACTCGTGAGCGGCAACTCGGCCCAGCCATGGCTCTGGTCGCTCTTGCCCAACTGGATCGCGGGCAAGCACAAGCGCGGCGAGCCCGCCGTGCCCCAACTGGCGCTCAAGCCAGAACCAAAGCCAGCAACCCAGCCCGAGCGAAGAGAATGGCCCAGGTCTGATGGCCCGGCACTCGTGCTCGCCCCGCTGCCCGAGGCGCTCTCGCAAGCCATGCCGATGCGCGAGCGCTACCCGCTGGTCGAGCGGGCGATGCTCGCCCGCTACGGCGTGCGTGTCCGCAAGTGGCGCAGCTCGACGAGCGGTGTCGCGTGGTCGGTGCTCTACAAGGACGGCAAGACCAGCAGGCTGATCGAATCGCCACGCCCGCGCGGGCCGATGTCAGCAGCTGTCTTCCTGCACGAAATCGGGCACCACGCCATCGGCCTCGGCCGGTTCAAGCCGCGGTGCCTCGAAGAGTTCTACGCGTGGGCCTTTAGCCTGCACCAGATGCGTGAGCTGGGCTTGCCGATCACCGACCGGGTCCGCAAGCGCGCTGGCGAGGCGCTGGTGTACGCCGTGGACAAGGCGGCCCGGCGGAAACTCAAACGCATTCCGGTCGTGCTTGTGGAGATGATCGAGGCCAGCCGAGCGGGCGATCTTGAGCGCATCGAGTCGCTGCTTGTTGAAGCGGGCGCACGCTTGTGCGCGCCTGCCGCCAACCCGACCCCGGCTTAGCCGAACTGAGCGATGTCGGAGAGGTTTTCGAAGCGCCAGGTATCGCCCGGAGCCCAGGTGTACCGCACGACCTCGTCCATGTTGTTGATTCCCACGACGCTGGTTCGTCCGCCGGGGGCGGAGATGCCGGTGATAGCGCCCGTCGGCGGCGTGTCGCTCGCGATCGCTGCACCCAGCGCGGACGCGGTCCACGAGGTCTGGCCAGGGGCCCACCAGTAGACGATGACTTCGCCCTCGGTATCGAGCCCGACAATGTTGAGCCCGTTCCAGCTGGTGACGTAGGTGGTGGTCGTGCTGGCCTGAAGCTGCGGGCCGTCGAGCGATGCGGTGAGGTTGAACGTGGACCACTCGCCGCCGGGCACCCACCAGGTGGTGGTGAGATCGCCCGATTGGTCGGCGCCCGCGAGGTTGATACCGCCCCACGAGGTGAGGTACGGGCTCAGCCCGCCGGTGAGCACGGGCGCGCCCGTGATGTCGCTGAGGTTGTTGGTGGTCCAGAAGTTGAAGGCGTTGGAGGTCCAGACGGTGTGGATGTCGCCGTCGGCGTCGAGGCCCGCGATGTTGAGCCCGCCCCACGGCGTGACGTAACTGCTCAATGAGCCCACGAACGCGGGCGTTGTCAGGCCACGGGTCTCGAGGTCCTGCGTCGAGAGGTTGGCGAATGTCCAGTTGAGGGTTGTCGCGCCGTTGCTGGTGGTCGTTGTACCCGCGTAGAGCAGCATGTCGCCGTCGGAGGAAAGGCCCGCGATGAAGACCGTGCCGCCGATGCCGACGAATCTCGTCATCGACGAAGCGATCGTTTCGCCGCCGGTGGTGGTCGACAGATTGAGCGCGTCGTAGTCACCCTGTCCGTCGGGGGAGAGCATGACCAACCCGGCTCCGGTCGCGGCGAACAGCCGGGTACCGCCCCCGCCGCCCGAAAGCGGCGCATTAGAGTCGAACCACGCGACCACCTGATTGGCGTTGGTAGGCGACTCGGCCGCAAGGCCAGCGTCGGTGATGCTGAACGTGTCGGCGCCCGTTTGCTCGATGACGACCGTGCCGCCGCCAACACTCGCGTAGCCGAGCACGAGCCCGTTGGCCGAACCCGCCGCCCCGCCGATCGGCGCTGGCCTCTCGGGGGTGAGGCCGCCTTCGGGCGTGTACACCTGGCGGGCGCTGTTGATGGTGATGAGGTCCTGCGCACGGATCTCGGTCGTGGCGGGGGGTGCTACGAAGCTCTCGGTGAAGATCAGATCGCTGAACAGGCCGTTGTCGACGTTGAAGACGCGCTGGCTCACCATCTCTTCGACGACATCCTGGCCCGCGATGATGCACGCGAAGACCGTGAACCCGCCGTTCTGGTTATCGAGGTTGGCGGAGTTGTCGTTGAGGTTGAAGAAGAATTGGTCGGTCGCGCTATTGGGGTCATCGCCGAGCTTGGCCATCGCGACGGTCCAACGCAGATTCGACCGGCTGAACTCGTTGACGACCGGGTCCTGCGTCGTGACCGCTGTGTAGCCACGGAGCCCGTTGGGCGGGAACTGCTGGGGCGTGAGGAATGATGTGCCGTTGGCGTCGTAGCGGAACGCACCACCCTGGATGATGAAGTCGCTCGAAGTCGACCCGGGCACCGGGTCGTTCACGCCCGGGATGCTGTCAATCACCGCGCGGTGAAAGAAGGTGCCGTCGTAATCGCCGCGGTTGACGTAGCCGAGGAAGTTGTCGACCGTCGCGGGCGCGGTGTCGGTGTAGAGCTCCAAGAAGATGCTGCCGTAGGTCGTGTCGAGCTCGACCACCGGGTACGCGGGGTCAGTTGGCACTGCCGAGAGCAGCACACGGTGCTCAAGCGTGTCGAAGACCACGGACGAGGAGGAATCGTTTCGCATTGCCTGGAACTCCCTAGCAGCAGTGTTGGTCAGGTCGCTCGACCTGACTCGGGTTATCTCGATAGGCCGACGCCTGGGGCCGTCGCCTCGGATGGTTCCCCCCCTCAGAGGTCGCAGCCGAGCCCGAGCGTTGCACGAACGCTCAGCCCGTACCGGCAACGGCTACCCATTCTTCGCACACGATCGGCTCATGGTGCTGCGAATGCTGGAAGTTTTGTGCCCGTTCGGGCAAGGTCCAGCGGAATCCACCGAGAGCACGCCCGAGGCGGGGCTTAGCATCGGCCATGCACCCCCGAACGCTGCTGTGCGGCATGCTGCTGATTCTCAGTTCGTGCAAGGTCCTCGCCCAGGACGTGCCCCCGACGCAAGCCGAACCCGCGGCCCAGACGGCCCCCGCGCCGTCTGCCGAGCCATCCGAGCCGACCGCCCAGCCTGATCCGCTGCTGACCACGCCACGCGCAGCGGTCCTCACCTTCGTCGAATCGATGAAGTCCTTCGCCCAAACGCGCGACCGCGACGACCTGGACCTTGCCCTGCGGACGCTCGCGGTGTCCGATGGCACGACGGGTGCCGGGCTGGAAGAGGCGAGCCAGCTCTATGCCGTGCTTCTACGGCTAGGCGATCTCACGCTGGTGCCCGAAGCGCTGCCTGACTCGCTGCCTGCGGATCAGACCACCTACCAGCTCTACCCGGCGAATTCGCCGTTCCTGCGGGTCAACCTGACGGGCTACCGCGATGTGCAGCGGCTCGCGCCAGACAGCTCCATCGAGCTGAGCCTAAACGAACGCGGCGAGTGGCGGTTCTCCCAAGCCACGCTCTCGGAGATCGGTCAGATGCTCGCAGCGGTCGAGAGCATCGCCATCCGCGGCGGGAGCGAGGAAGTCCTCACGCCGGCCCAGTGGATTCGCCGGCACATGGTCCCGCCTGCCCTCAAAGAAGGCCGGCTGCTCAAGATCGAGTACTGGCAGTGGATCGCTATCGCGGTCGTGCTGCTCGCGGGGTTCCTGCTCGATTGGTTCGTTCGGCTCGCGCTGGGCACGCTCGCGAAGATCGCGTTCAAGACCAAGGGCACCACGCCCGACCCGAAGATTGTCCGCAACGCCGTCAGGCCGTTTGGGTTGTTCGCTTCGGCGCTCGTGTTTTACTTCGGCGTTGATTACATCGGCCTGCCGGCAGCGTTCGTGTTCATCGCGCGGGTCGCGGTCACCGTGTTTTTGGTACTGGCTGCGGTGCAAGCGGCGCTTCGGCTGGTGGACCTGCTCGCGGACCTGCTGCAGCGCCGAGCCGTTGAGTCCGAGTCCAAGCTCGATGATGTGCTCGTGCCGCTGTTCCGCAAGGTGGCCAAGGTCATCGTGTTCATCATGGCGGTGATCTCGATCGCCGAGTACTTCGAGCTGCCCTATCTCCCGCTGCTCAGCGGCCTCGGCATCGGCGGCTTGGCGTTCGCGTTCGCGGCCAAGGACACCATCGAGAACTTCTTTGGTTCGATCGCGGTCATTGCCGACCGACCGTTCGAGGTCGGTGACTGGGTCGTCATCGGAGACGCCGAGGGCACGGTCGAATCGCTTGGCATCCGCTCGACCCGCATCCGCACGTTCTACAACTCGCAGATCACCGTGCCCAACTCGGAGCTGGTCCGCGCTCGCGTCGACAACTACGGCCGCCGAAACCTGCGCCGCTACAAGACCATGCTCAACCTCGCGTACAGCACGCCGCCGGCGCGCATCGAGGCGTTTTGCGAGGGCATCCGCGAGCTGGTCCGCCAGCACCCCTACACGCATAAGGCGAGCTACCACGTGTGGCTCAACGAGTTCGGGCCGCACTCGCTCGATGTGCTTGTGTACATGTTCTTCCAGACACCCGACTGGGCCACCGAGCTGCGCGAACGGCATCGGTTCATCCTCGACGTGCTCCGCCTCGCATCGGCCATGGGTGTCGAGTTTGCGTTCCCCACGCAGACGCTTCACCTGCGCCAGCCCAGCGAGGACCTGCCCGAGGCCTCCCCGCTCGACGAACAGCCCGACAGCGAGTCAGGATCCCGGAGCGCGGGAAGCGAGCTAGCACGCGAACTCGTCGCAGGAATGGAGTGGAAAGGCGACAAGCCCGGCGCTGTGCGGTTCGAGCCGCCAAAGCCTCGCGAAGGCTGACCCCGCTTATTCGCTGAACAGCGCTTCGACGAACACCTCAGGCTCGAACGGCTGGATGTCCTCGGGTGTCTCGCCGACACCGATGAACTTCACCGGGATGTCCGTCGATTCACGGATCGCGACCACGATGCCGCCCTTGGCGGTTCCGTCGAGCTTGGTGAGCATGATGCCCGTCACGCCGGCGGATTCGCCGAACGCCTCGGCCTGCCTGAGCGCGTTCTGCCCGCTCGTCGCATCGAGTACGAGCAGCACCTCGTGCGGACCGCCCTCGATGTGCTTTGCGACCACGCCGCGGATTTTGGTGAGCTGCCGCATGAGCGGGTCCTGCGTCTGAAGCCGGCCGGCGGTATCAAGGATCACGACGTCCACGCCTCGAGCTTTGCCCGCCTGGCAGGCATCGAACGCCACCGCAGCTGGGTCGCCGCCCTGCTGGCCCTTGACGATATCGACCCCGAGCCGCTCGGCCCAGATCTCAAGCTGACGAACCGCTCCCGCGCGAAACGTGTCGCACGCGCCGAGCAGCACGGTCTTGTTCTGGAGTTGCAGCAGCCGCGCGAGTTTGGCGATCGAGGTGGTCTTGCCCACGCCGTTGACACCCGTCACGAGGATCACGCTCGGCCCGTCGACGGCGAGATTCAGCTCGCGGTCCGCTGGCGGCCACATCGCGATGAGGTCGTGCTTGAGAAACTCAAGCACCTGATCGCCCGTCTCGATCTCGCGCTCCTTGTACGCCCTGCGCAGCTCGGCCATCAGCCGGCCCGTCGTGCGCACGCCCAGATCTCCCTCGATCATCTGCTTCTCGAGCGCGCTGAGCAGCGCCTCGTCGAGCTTCCGGCCCCGCAGCAGCGACCGCAGCCCGCCGACAAATCCTTCGCGGGTTCGGTCGAGGCCTTTCTTGATCGCGCCGATCGTCGCCCGGAACAGCTTCATTCGCTCTCCCCTGCTGGCGAACCCGACGGCATCTCGGCCGCGACACGCTTGAGCACGCGGTCGAGCAGTCCGTTGACGAACGCCGGTGATTTCTCGCCGCCGAACGTGCGCGCCAGTTCGACCGCCTGGCTTACGGCGACCTTCGGTGGCACCCGGCCGGTGGTCAGCTCGAAGTACCCCAGCCGCAGCGCCGTGCGGTCCGCCGCGGCCTGGCGGTGCGCGGGCCACTGCGGGGCCAGCAGGGCGAACTCGCGGTCGGCCTTGTCGCGAGCCTCGTACGCCGCGAGCGCCAGCGCGTACGCCTTATCGCGCTCGGCATCCGTAAATTTCTCCGAATCATCAAGCGTCTGGCGCACCGCGCCGTCGTCCGCTCCGCCTCTGGCATCAAGTTGGAACAGCGCCTGGAACGCGAGCCTGCGGATGGCCTTGGGCGCCGCCATCAGTGGTCGCCCTTCGATTTGTCGCTCGGCGTATACGCAAGCCCGAGTGAGCTGCCGGGCCGGGCGGAACCGCTGCGTATCCGCCGAATCTGCTCGATGGCGCTGAGCAGCGCTCTCGCGGATTCGCCGCCCTTGTCGCTGCCGCCGTCGGCGTTGCCTCTCGCGCGGGACATCGCCTGCTCAACCGTCGAGCACGTCAGTACGCCAAAGCCCATCGGAACGCCTGTGGTCACCGCGATCGAGGTCAAGCCCTCGGCGATCGAGTGGTTGATGTAGCGGTCGTGCTCGGTCTCGCCCTTGATGACGCATCCCAGCGCCAGCACGCCGTCCACCGAGCCAGACCTCGCGAGTTCGGCTGCGATGACGGGCAGCTCGAACGCGCCGGGGGCCTCCACCACGGCTGGCCGATCGAGCACGGCCAGAGCCCCAGCGAGCAGCTGATCGGTCACCGCCGCGTTGTAACGGCTGATGACCACGGCTGTGCGCGCGGAGGCCGCTGTCTCAGGCATGTCTTGGTGCGTCGGCATCACCCGATGGTAGGGCTCGCCGAAGGGCCCCAACAGAGCCGAAAGCCGCTGGCCCGCACGCCGTTAGGGGCATGC
Organism: Phycisphaerales bacterium; assembly: GCA_029260395.1. Classification (GTDB taxonomy): domain Bacteria; phylum Planctomycetota; class Phycisphaerae; order Phycisphaerales; family UBA1924; genus OFTM382. The sequence continues at coordinate 99,443 of JAJDDJ010000002.1, forward strand.
CAACAATCAGCCCGGTGCCAAGGCTTCTTGAACAACTTAACCCGTACCTCCGCGTGACGCGCGTGTCGTCGGCCTTTGCCGCGGTGGCCAACGTCTGGTTTGTGGTGCTCTGGACGCGGGCGGTCGCTCAGGAACCGGGCACACCGGTGGTCGTGGACGAGCCGGTGTGGATCCCGCTGCTGTGCTCGGCGATCGCCGCCATCGGGCTCTACACGCTCAGCGCGTGCATGAACGATCTGATCGATGCTCGGCGTGACCGCGCCTACGGCAAGGACCAGCCCATCGCCTCCGGGAAGCTGAGCACCGACGCCGGCGCGCACGTCGCGGTGCTGTCACTGATCGCCGCAGCCGCTGGCGCGACCCCGCTTGGACCGGTCCCTCTGCTGCTGACGCTCGCACTGGCGGCAGCCATTTTGCTCTACCACATCATCGGACGGTTCGTGCCCGCGCTTGGGCTGGCGATGGTCGGCGTGATCGTGGCTGGACAGATGCTCGTGCCCAACGCGGGCCTGCGGTTCCTCTGGCCCGTGTGGCTCGTGCTCACGCACACGCTCGCGACGTTCGGTCTTGCGCATGTTCTTGGCCGAAAGGTCCCGCCGCTCTCGACCCGCGCGCTCATCGCCGCCATCTTTGGCTGGGTGCTCTGGTCGGCGGCGCTGCTCGTGCTCGGCTGGGACCGCTCGGCGGACGATGCAGTCGTTCGCACCATCGTCGGGCCGCTCCAATCCGAGCCGTTCTCGCGCGCCATCTGGCCCGAATGGGTCAAGCCGTCGGCGGCGATCCCGCCCGCGATCTCCATCGCTCTGTTCATCGCGGTGCTCGCACGCAAGATGGCCTCGTCCGCGGGAAGTGGGCCGCGCGTGGGCGACAAGATCATCCGGTACGGAACTGCCTGGCTGCCCTTTCATGGTGTCGCGTGGATGATCGGGATCGGTGCCTGGACCCAGGCCGCCATCCTCGGTGTTCTGGGCGCTGCGGGTCTGTTCGGCATGGCCACGCTGCGCGAGGCGTACTCGCTCAGCAGCCAGCCCGTGACCTACCGGCTCTAAAGTCAGAACATTTCGAGCGCGTAGAACACCGCAGTGAAGAGCAGGTCGGCGATCACGATCGCCACCACACATTCCACCACGGTCCGCGTCGTCGCGTTGCCCACGCCCTCGGCCCCGCCTTCCACGTTCAGACCGTTGCGGCAGGCGATCAGCCCTATGAGCAGGCCGAACACCATCCCCTTAAACGCGCCGGTCATGAAGTCCATCACGCTCACCTGCGCCAGCAGGTTGGCAATATACACCCGACCGGGGATGTCCAAGAGCGTCACTGAGATGCCGTACCCACCCGCGAGCGCCACCACATCGGAATAGATGCCCAGCACGCTCATGCTGAGCACGGTCGCGGTCACACGGGGCACCACGAGGTAGCGCACGGGGTTGATCGCGTGGGCCTCGAGCGCCTCGATCTCTTCGCTGACCTTCATCGTCCCGAGCTCTGCGGCGATGGCAGCGCCCGCAAAGCCCGTCAACACGATCGCCCCGATGAGCGGGCCAAGCTCGCGGAGCACCGCCTCCCCAATGACCCGGCTGACCTCGTTCCGCTGACCGAAATCATCGAGCGGCTGGGCGAGCTGCATCGCCAGAATCACTCCCACGGCGCCGCTCACGAGTGAAACGATCAGGATCGACCGCACGCCCACTCGGACGATCTGGCCGATAATCAGCGGCATGCCCACCGTGGTGCCGGGGCTGAACAGCGCTGAGAGAAGCCGCTGAATTGTCTCAAAGAAAAGCAGCAGCACATCGCCGGCGTGGGCCATTATCCCGATCGCCTGCGGCAGCGGCGGGACCCTCAGCAGCACTCCGAGAAACCCGCCAGAGTTGGATGACGATTCTGCCATGCGGCGGAGCTACCCCTCGATGGCCGCGCTGGCCGTATCCGCGATCTCAAAGAACTGGTGAAGTCGGGCGATCTCGAATACCGCACGCACTTTGGTGGTCAGCCCGCACAGCACGAGCGGGACTTTCTGTGTGCGTGCGTTGCGGGCCGCTTCGACCAGTGTGGCCAGGCCCGAGCTGTCCATGTACTCGACCTTTGCGAGATCGACCACGAGTCTGCTCGGCTTGTCGCCGAGCGCCTCGCGAAGCGCCGAGCGCAGCGTCGATGACCGGCTCATGTCTACGTCGCCCTCGGGCCTGAGCACGGTGGACTCGCCGTGCTTCTCACTTGCAATGTTGAACTTCCCGTCACCCGTCATTCGACACTCTCCCTTGGTCCGCCGAGCCCGCCGGCGATGCGCCCGCCTGATCCGCGTCTTGTGAATCGTCCTTCTGCACCAGCCGCTTGTAGAGCGTCAGACGCATGCCCGCTGGCTCACGGGCCTCGTACTCGACTTCGTCCATGACTTCTTTGATGATGTGCACGCCCAGCCCGCCTGGCCGAACGTCGTCCAGCTCTCGGCCCCTGATGATCGTGGGGTCGATCTGTCGGGCCTCGTCCTCGATTACGACCAACATGCCCGGGTCTTGGCCGTCCTTGCGGCCGGGCCACACGCTCAGCCAGATCGGCCGATCCGTAGCCCTGTCGTAACCGTGGCGGATGATGTTGCACAACGCCTCGTCCACGGCGAGGGCGATCTGCGAGCAGGCCATCTCGTCGAACCCGAGCCGCTGGGCGACCGAGGCGATGAGCTGGCGCGCGCCGCTGAGGTACACCGGGTCCGAACGCAGCTCGAGGTACACATGGGGCTTGGTATCAGCCATCGTCACCTGCCTCGGGTGTGGTCGGTCCCGCTAGGTCTTCGGGCACCAGCCGGCCTTGCTCGTAGTCTTCTTCCAACCGTGCGATCGCGGCCTGCCGCTGGGCCCATGTGCCACCGTGGTCGAAGTCTATGGGCCTGCCGACGATCCACTCAATCGCGTTGGAGGCGATGAGCCGGGTCGCCGGGTCCTCGCTGTCGAGCAGGGCGAGCAAGTCCGGGATGGCCTTGGCATCCTGCTCGTTGGCAGCCCGGACTGAAGCATCAATCCGGGCCCCGGGCACCGACGAGTCAAAGCCCGTCGGAATCGGCACGCAGCCCGCGAGCGTAGCTGCCAACGCCAAAGCAGCCAGCCGACCAGCCGGCGCGCGCGGCGTTCGGCGGAGGGGCTTCTGGCAAGTTCGCGGATCGGTCGGGCAACGCACGCGGGCATCCTACCCGCAAGCGCCCCGCCGCACGATGGCCCCCGCCCGGTCCCGTATCCCTCCGGGAGGTGAGCCAATGGCCTAGCCTGTCGGCTCCGGTCTTTCCCCAGCAAGGATCGTCCCCATGCCAGCCCCGCTGCCCCACGACGAGGTCGTCCCGGTTATCGATTTCGGAGCCCAGACCTCGCAGTTGATCGTCCGCAGGCTCCGCGACGAAGGTGTGTTCTCCGTTCTCCTCGCCCACGACACCCCAGCCGAGCAGATCGCGGCGATGAAACCCAAGGGGATTGTGCTTTCTGGAGGTCCCTCCTCGGTCTACGAGGACGGTGCGCCCACCTGCGACCCCAAGATTCTCGAACTCGGCGTGCCCGTGCTGGGCATTTGCTACGGCATGCAGTGGGCCTGCCAGGCCCTCGGTGCCACCGTCAATCCGGCTAACCACCGAGAGTACGGCAGGGCCAGCCTCTCCATCCAACAGCCGGGCACCCTCTTGCACGCCGTTCCCAACGACACAACCGTCTGGATGTCCCACGGCGACCAGATATCCGATCTCAAGGCGGCAAACCTCAAGCCCCTGGCATCCACGCCGACGTGTCCCTACGCCGTCGTCGTCTCGACCGATCAAGATCACCCTTTTGTGGGGGTCCAGTTTCATCCTGAAGTCACGCACACGCCCCACGGCGTGGACATTCTCCGCAATTTCTTGTTCGGCATCTGCAAGTGCGATGGTGGCTGGCGCATGGCCGAGTTCGCCGACCACGCCATCGACGCCGTCCGCAACCAAGTTGGCGATGCCCACGTGGTCTGCGGCCTCTCTGGCGGCGTGGATTCCTCGGTCGCTGCGGCGCTGCTTCACAAGGCCGTCGGTGACCAACTCACCTGCGTGTTCGTCGATACCGGCATGCTCCGCAAGAACGAGAGCCTGCTGGTTGAGCGCACGTTCCGCGACCACTTCAAGATCGACCTGCGCGTGGCCAACGCCGAGACGGAGTTCTTGGCCGATCTCGAAGGCATCGACGACCCGCAAGAGAAGCGAAAGCGCATCGGTCACCGGTTTATCGAAGTCTTCAAGCAGCACGCTGCCGACATTCCCAACGCCACGTTCCTAGCACAAGGCACGCTCTACCCGGACGTGATCGAGTCGGGCCATTCGCTCGCCGGCAAGGCCGCGGGCATCAAGCTTCACCACAACGTGGGCGGCCTGCCCGAGCAGCTCGGGTTCGAGCTGGTGGAGCCGTTGCGTGATCTGTTCAAGGACGAGGTCCGCCGCCTCGGCGAGGTGCTGGGCGTACCCGATCAGATCGTCTGGCGGCACCCGTTCCCCGGGCCGGGGCTGGCGGTGCGCGTGCTGGGCGATATCACCAAGCCCAAGCTCGATTTGCTTCGTGAGTGCGACGAGATTCTGCTTGAGGAGATCGTCGCAGCCGAGCTGTACCGCCGGACCAGCCAGGTCTTTGCGGTGCTGCTGCCCGTGCGTTCGGTCGGCGTGATGGGTGACGGCCGAACGTATGAATCGGTCGTGGCTATTCGAGCCGTCGAAACGCAGGACTTCATGACCGCCGACTGGGCCCGGATCCCGTACGACGTCCTGGCGCGAATCTCCAACCGCATTATTAACGAGGTCCGGGGCGTCAACCGCGTTGTCTACGACATCTCGTCCAAGCCTCCGGCCACCATCGAGTGGGAATGAGTTTGATCGCAGGAAACGCGCGCATGGAAAGCGAACTATTCAATGCGATAGAGGATCATGATGGTCATGCACAGGTCATCCACGCAGCGATAGTTCGCTCTAATGAGATATCGCCGATTCGGATTGGATTTGCGTCTTGGTCTAGCCCCAAGCTTGCTGCCAAAGAATTGAGATCGTGCGGCTTCAAAAAGCCATTTCTGCGGTCCAGCAAGGACTGGGTCAGGAGCACGTTAGCGAGTAACGCCCGCGCGTTCGCCGCGTTGGCTCCCCACATTGAACTCTCCATGGTGTATGAGGGCAAGGTGTGCAAATGGTATGGATACGGCCAGGCGCAACCCAGTTTGAGCTGGGAAGAGGCCCGGGCTTTGGGGCCCATTATCCTCTCGCGGTTGCCCAAGATCTTTGTAGTGTTTCAATTGGGCGTAGAGCCTGCTGGTTTTTCTGACCTCTTAGAAGGCATGTGACAGATTGCCATGGAATTCGTGCGGAGCGGATTTCAGATGATGCGACCTGTACCACATCTCCTCCAAGCCCCCAGCCACCATCGAGTGGGAATAGCCCCGGCGGGGCCGGGGTTGGCTCCAGTATCCGCCACGTGCGCCGCACGGTATCGTGCGCCCACCGTGGACCATCCCTGAACCTCGAATCGAATCCGGAGAACTCATGAACAAGCAAGCACGCGTTACCTCACTCCTCGCTCTCACCGCTGGTGGTCTGGCGATCGCCGGAGCGCTCTCGGGATTTGGCAAGCCAGCCCCGAGTGAGGCCTCGGCCCCGGCCGTCATGCTGCCTGCGTTCCCCGCCTCGGCGGTGGGCGACTACGCAGCCGACAACGTCCACTCCAGCGTCATGTTCAAGACCACCCACGCGGGCGTTACCAATTTCTACGGCCGATTCAACTCGATGACCGGCGAGTTCACCATCGCCGAGAACCCCGCCGACAGCACTTTCGAGTTCTCTATCGATACCACTAGCATCGACACCAACAGCACCAACCGCGACGACCATCTCCGCAGCCCCGACTTCTTCAACACCGAACAGTTCGACACCGCCACGTTTACTTCAACCGGCATCGTGGCATCAGACGACGGCCCGCACACTCTCAATGGCGACCTCACGCTAAACGGCGAGACGAAAGCCATCGAAGCCCACCTTACCTTCACCGGCACCGGCGAGTTCCGGGGCAAGCAGGTCGCTGGCTTTGAAGCGGTCTTCACCATCAAGCGCAGCGAGTTCGGCATCACAACCTACCTTGGCCCGATCGGTGACGAGGTTACCGTGACCATCGCGGTCGAGGGTCAGAAGCAGTAGTTTTCTGTTCACTACCGTCAGCCCTCACGGCTCGATTCCCAGCGGGGTCGGGCCGCTTTCATGCTTCTTTCGCTCGCCGCGCCAACTCAAACCGGCCTTGATCTCTCGCTGTTCATCCCGCCCGACCCGGTCAAGACCGCGCTGCTCGCTGGTGTTGTGCCGGGTGTGATCGCTGCGCTGGCGTTGTTGTTCATCTGGTGGCGCAAGCCAAAGGCCGAGAACCCCACGCTCACCAACGACCGCCGTCGATGGCTCATGCCCATGACCATCGCTGGCCTCGCGGTGTTCGCAGAGATCACGATTCGTGGCTGGCCGAATGGGTTCTTGCCGGCACAGGTCGGCAACCGATTCGTGTTGCTCGGGCTCCTGCTTGGTATCGCGGGCATCGCTCAGGCAGTGACGCGACCCACTCGAATCGGCTGGCTTCTCGGCGTGATGCTGGCTTTCGGAGCCGTGGTCTGGCTGCTCGTCGGCCCGGCTCTGTCGCCCGACCACCGCAAGTTTGCGATGGGCCTCGCGCACGGCGGGGTGTTTATCTTTGCGATCTCCTTACTTGCTGCGTGCCTCGATTGGGCGCACACCCGCGCCCCGGGCTGGCGCGTGCCGCTCGCGGCGATGCCCGCTTTCGCGCTCGCTGGTCCAGCGCTCGTACTCGCCAACACCGCGCCCGCAGCTCAGCTTTCCGCAATCCTGCCTGCGGTCGTCGGGGCAGCCGTGCTCATCGCCCTGTTCCGCCCTCGGCTGAGCCTGTCGCGCGGCCCGTGGACCGTGCTGATAGCTTGGCACGTGGCGCTCGTGCTCTACAACACGTTCTGGGGCTACAGGGGTTTATCCGCTCCTGCAGCGGTGATGCTCGCGCTCGCGCCCATTGGCGGGATAGTGCCCGCTCTGCCCAAACTGCGCTCGAATAAGCCCATCGTCGGCGTGCTCATCGGCGCCGCGGTCTCGGGCGGGCTTGCTCTGGGCACTCTGGTGCTCGCCTACCAAGCTGCAGCAAACCAACCCGTGGACGCCTATTACTAAGACCATGGCCACGATCGACCCAGTAGACACCCGCGAATTGCTCGAAGCCGGACCCCGGGTCGGCCTGCGCTACCTCATGGAGTCCGACCGCGACGCCTACACCAAGCTGCGCTGCGAGAGCCGATCGCACCTCGAGCCGTGGGAGCCTGCGCCATTGCCAGGGGTCGATCCCTACAGCATCACGTTCTTCGACCGTCAACTCATCGGTGTGCGAACCATGACCAGCGAAAAGCTCGCCATCGTTCGGCTCGACGACCGCGCGCTCGTCGGGCACATGACCATCGGCGGAATCATCCGTGGGGCCGGGCAAATGTGCCACCTTGGCTACTGGATGGGCGAGCCCTTCAAGGGACGGGGCTACATGACCGAAGCCATCGGGCTGACGCTGGCTCACTGCTTTGTGCGCATGGGCCTGCACCGCGTCGAGGCCAACATTCAGCCTCACAACAAGCCATCAATCCATGTCGTGCGCACGTGCGGATTCCGTTACGAGGGGCTCTCCAAAGGACTCGTGCAGATCAGAAGCGAGTGGCGCGACCATCTGCGGTACGCCATTACCGCTGACGAATGGAATCCGTTGGCAAGCGGTCACCGCTGAGCCAGCGTTCAGCCCACGCGTCGGCCATCTGCTGTGCCTCGATTGAGCTCGCGGCGCTCCAGGTCAGATGCCCGAGCTTTCGGCCCGCTCTCGGGGACTTGCCGTATAGATGCACGCTCGCGCCCGAGCTTTCGATCGCCAACGCCGGGGGCAGCTCACCGACCAGGTTGATCATGGCTGCTCCCCCGGCAAGGCCAGGTTCCACCATCGGTAGCCCCATGACGGCGCGCAGGTGCTGGCTGAACTGGTCCGTGCTGCCCGCGTCGAGTGTCCAGTGGCCCGAATTGTGTACGCGGGGTGCGAACTCATTTCCGATCAACGCGCCATCGTCGGTCTCGAACAACTCGAGGGTCAGAACCCCGACATGACCAAGGTGCTCGGCGAGCCTCATCGCGTGCGCACAGGCGGAACCGGCGCTGCTCGCTGGCGCGACCGACCGGTGCAAAATGCCCCCAACATGCACGTTTTCCGTAGGGGCAAATGCGCTGATATCGCCCCCGGCGTTGCGGGCCACCACGACACTGATCTCTCGGCGGAAGGGTACGAACGACTCAAGAATGCAAGGCCTCGCTCCCACCGCTCGCCACGCCCCTTCGAGTTGGTTGAGCGCACGAAGCACGAACTGGCCCTTGCCGTCGTATCCGTCTCGGCGGGTCTTGAGCACAGCGGGCAGGCCGATCTGCTCAACCGCCGATGCCAGTCGCTGTAGCGAATCGACCGCTGCGTTCGCCTGTCTCGGGATGCCGATGGCCTCGAACAGCTGCTTCTCCGCGATCCGGTCCTGTGCTACCCGCAGCGAGTCAGGGCCCGGGTGGACCGCGCGGCCCGCTGATCGAAGGGCCTCGAGCGTTCGCACCGGGATGTTCTCGAACTCCAACGTGACCACGTCACAAGCCTGCGCGAATGCAAGCACCGCATCAACGTCATCGAACGCACCGATGGTCAGCGGCGCCTCGCTGCGCGCGCAAGCCTGTGCGTTCGGGTCGAAACAGGTGACGATCAGGTCGAGTGCCTTGCCCGTGCGGGCGAGCATCTGACCGAGCTGACCCCCGCCCAGAACACCAACTCGTGCGCCGCGACCCGAATGGGCGCTCACGCCGAGTGCTCGCTGGGGTCGGGATTCGCCAGCACCCGCTGCGTTTGCTGGTCGCGGAAGGCGTCGAGCTTGCTCGCGATTTCCTTCCTTTCGGTCGCGAGCATCGCTGCAGCAAACAACGCGGCGTTGACCGCGCCCGCCCGGCCGATCGCAAAGGTCGCCACCGGCACGCCCGCGGGCATCTGCACGATTGACAGCAGCGAGTCCATCCCCGATAGCGCCTTCGACTGCACGGGCACACCCAACACGGGCACACGGGTATGGGCTGCGCACATGCCGGGCAAGTGGGCCGCCCCGCCCGCGCCCGCGATGATCGCCCGCAGGCCTCGGCTCTGAGCACCCTTGGCGTACTCGACCAGCAGATCAGGCGTGCGGTGGGCGCTGACCACGCGCGTCTCGGCGGGCACGCCAAGATCGGCGAGTGTCCGCACGGCATGCTCCATCGTTTCCCAGTCGGAAGACGACCCCATGATCACGCCCACCAGCGGGTTGTCGGCATCGGCATTCGGCATGGGGTTCCCTCGCAGCTCAGCCCGGATGAGGCCTTGCCTAACAGCCTAGCAACTCCCACGCAGCCCGATCGCTCAGCACCGGTACAGCTTGGTGACCGACCGGGGCGGCGACGGATGGCCAAGGGCATGGCTCATAGGATCGCGATCATCTCAGACCATCGGCTGATCGCTTGGGCGTTCCGAAAGCTCATCGTGCAGCGGCCCACGCTCGAAGCCGTTGCAGAGTTGACCTTTGACGACAATCTCGAACGCAGCCTGGCTTCGGCAAGAGCCGAGTACGCCATCCTTCATTTCGACTGCCTCCCCGCAATGGCTGCGGCGCTGATCACCCGCGCCGGGCAGTTTGTAGCGCTCCCGCGCCAGCTCATCATGCTCCCCGCTGGCAGGCTCCGGCTGGCGACGGAACTGGCCAATCGTGGCACGGGCTCGGTGGTGCTCAACTCCGACAGCGTCGAGCGGCTGGGCGCGAGTCTCGATGCGATGGTCTCGGGCCGATTTTTGCACTCACCCATCATTGAGACCGAGCTAACCCGGCTCGCGGCGCAGGGGGTAGACGAGATCGATGATGAGTATAAGGACCCGCTGGATGCGCTCTCGCCGCGCGAGCACGAGGTGCTGCGGCTGATCTCGCAGGGCATGAGCAAACGGCAGATCGCGGAGCAGCTCTCGCTCAGCGTCAAGACCATCGACAACCACGCCACGAGCCTGATGAGCAAGCTGGACATCCACGACCGCGTAGGCCTGGCTCGGTTTGCGTTCCGCGAGGGGCTGGTCGAGCCATAAGCGCCGACAATTGGTGCGGGTTCGTCATCGTTTGAGGCCGCACTCGGGGCACCTCGGCAGTCGGTACCAGTCGTACCCGCACTGCCTGCATGTGAGGCCGCCGGTCTGCGGAAGGTAGCTGGGCTTGCCCCAGGCTCGCTGGTACAGACGCAGCATCCTCCAGCAACCCGCCGCAAGAACAACCGCCAGCAGAATGAGGAGCACTAGTTCGGCCATCGCTGCAATACTACGACTTGTGACACGCGAACGTTCAATGCCCTGGCTCGGCACCCGCAACCATGCGATCGGCGCTGGTACCATCAAAACCCCACGGGCTCGTGGCGGAATCGGCAGACGCAGCGGACTTAAAATCCGCTTGGGGGCAACCCCAGTGAGGGTTCAAGTCCCTCCGAGCCCACTTGACACCTTTGCGAGCAATCTCGGCCAGCCGCACCTACTCGCGTAACTCGTGTTGTTTCAGCATCTTCCCGATCGGGCTGCTTGGCCTTGCGAATCATCGCGGCTCCGTGCTGCGACGCATTCTTCGCCTCCAGTGAGCCGCGTTCGGCGACGCCGCCTCTCCGGCTGCCCTGGTCCTGTCCGGATCGGTGACCTGCAGCAAGTCGTGCCCGGCTGCAAGGAGCTGCGTGTTGCCCATCCAAGAGCCGCTCGTGTTGAGCGGGAAGTGCGCGGCTCGCTCTGATCGACGACTCGACCGAAGATTGTGCCACGCGCTCGGCCACGGCTTGAGCCCCGCCCTGAGAACGATCCTCCGAATCTGAGGGTTGAGATTGCAGCCAACTCGGTAGCGACCAATCACGAACTCAGCGCCCTCCGCTGCGCTCTCGTAAGCATCCCGCATTACGCGCGATGCCCCGGCACGAGCTGGACCGCTGCTCGTGCATTCTGAACTTACCAAAGCTCCCGCCGACGCGTTGGCATCGGCGGGAGCATCTCTCACTCGTACCCGAGAGTGCGTACGAGAACGAGAGAAACAGAGGGTGGAGTTACCGACGACGGCGGGCGGCTGCCAGGCCGCCGAAACCCAAGATCGCGGCGGACGCGGGAGTGGGAACCAGCGTCAGGTTGTCAAACGTGGCGCTGTAGTCAGCATTGCCTTGCCACGTCTGGAGGTAGGCCTGGTCGAGCTCGGTGGCGGTGGCGTAGATCGCATCGCTATCGGTGGCGACCACGACGCCGTTGAACAGGTACTCGACGCTGGTGCCTGTGAAGCGAATGCCCAAGGTGTTGAAGACATCGAAGTTGATGGTGACAGCGGGCAGATCGAGAATGTTCTGTCCCATCGCGCTGTCAAAGCCGTTGACAGTCGGCGAGAAAAGGGACACCTGCAGGCCGTTGCTGTCACCGTAGTTATACACACCCACGGTTGGGTACAGATCGTTGCCGATCGTTTGGGCAGGATCGTCGATGCGGGCCCACAAGTCACCGGCGAGCCTGGCCGCCGCGTCATTCCAACTCGAAGGGATGAAGACTTCCACGGTCAGCAACGCGCCCGGGCCTGCGTTGAAGTCGCCGGCGGGTCCTGTCTGAATGCCGTGAAAGTTGTAGAAGCCGCTGGTTTGTCCGGGGGCATCGGCCGCCGTGTTGTTGATCACCAGCACGTTGTTGTTGCCGTCATCAACGGTGAAGCCGCCCGGGTTGGCCCGGTCGATGCCGAAGTCAGCAGCCTGTGAGGCATCGTTGAAATCGGCTAGGTAGATCGGCTGCGCCGAGGCGATCTCAGCCCCGGCTACGGCAATAAGCGCGAATGCGAATAGGGTCTTGCGGTCCATATCCAATCCTCCAGTGTCCGGGCGTGCGAGTGAGCGGAACCGAGTTGCCCGGTGGCTCGGTTACGTTGGAAACCCGGTGCAGTCCGTTAGGCCTGCACACGAGCGAGAGAGAGAAGAAAGAGACGGTTTTGCAAACCCCGCGCCAATGCGTTGGCATCGGCGGGAGCTCCTCTCGCTCGCAGTTGGTGCCAGGCGTGCTGGCGAATGCGGTTAGAGCGAGTGGTGGGTGGTTTGGCTCACCGGCGACGGCGGAAGGCTGCCAGGCCGCCGAGGCCAAGCAGCGCTGCAGACGCGGAGGTTGGAACCACCACCATGTCTTGGTTGCTGCCGCTGGTCAACGCGAACAGTCCAGGGAAGCCTGCCGCAGAAATCTGGTCCACCAGGTAGATATTGGCCTTGACCGAGACCGCGGCACTCGGCGCGTCGCTGCCATCAAGATGGAAGGTGCCCGTCGTCAGGTCGTCATTGGTGTCAAAGATCGTTTCCCAGATCGCCGCCTGTGCTCCGGCAGCCTTCGTGGCAGCGGTGTCGCCGGAGGCATCGTTCATCCACACGTTGTGAATTCGGGCGATCTTGCTCGCAAGCGAAGCACCCATCGGTGAATACGGACCGCCCGGCACCGGAGCCGTGGCGAGCGACGCACCGTCGTAGGTGTACGACCCGCCCACGCTCACGTTCTGCGTCAGTTCGATGCAGAACGCTGTGAACGCCGGACCAGCGGGCTCTGAGAGCGTACCGCCCGTGCGTGTCCAGTTGAACACCCCAGCCTGCGTCGCAGCAAAGCCCGAGCCGCCGAGGCTCCACTTCACATCACGCTTTGGAGAGACGCTGTCCAGGGTCGCAATGATGTCTGCACTGGCGGTCAGCGTCGAACACCCAAGCGCCAAGATCGTAAACTTCATTCGGGTCATCGGTTCGTCCTCCAACTGTGCCGAGCGTGCGAGTGAACGGAGCCGAGTTGCCCGGAGGCTCGGTTCCGTTGGAAACTCGGTGCATGCCGCTAGGCGTGCACACGAGCGAGAGAGAAGAGAGAGACTGTGTTGCAAACCCCGCGCCAACGCGGCAGCATCGGCGGGAGCTCCTCTCGCTCGCATATCAGTGTGCGAGAGAGAAACAGAGCGAGAGGAAAGAGTGGGGGCGATTACCGACGGCGACGGAAGGCAGCCATACCACCGAGACCGAGGATCGCAGCGGACGCGGAGGTGGGGACCAGCACGGGATTGGACACCACGTACCCCTCAGCACCGGAAACGTAGTTTGTAAGCGTATCGCCGAATACCCAGTTGAATCCGTACGCGGCGTTGGTGTTGAGATCATCGGGAGCACCAGAACCAACCGCGTTGATCGGGTTGGTGATGTATGAAGCAGAAGGTGCTTCAACAGTCAGCCCGAAGACATCGGCGAAGGTCATTGTCGCAGACGTCTTGCCGGTCGCGGTATGGACCCAGCTCGAGTCAGAGTTCCAACCGGGTGTCTCGTACACCTTAACTGGCTCGGCCGCGATGTCGCCCATGGAGAAGTCATACTGAATGCCGCCGCCACCGATACTGGTGCGGAAGGCAGCGAATGACCCGTTGGAGGGTTCGTTGGCGAGCACCGCAAAGTTGCCCAGGCCGTCGGTCACCCAAAGGTTGAAGTAGGGCGCAACGGCCGGGCCTGATCCAGCAGTGAAGCGAGTAGTGTCATCGTGTCGAGTGATCGCCATCTGACTGATGCTGCCAACGGATGATCCATTTACAGCATCAGATCCAAGGGCACCCTTCATGCCGCCAGCGCTAATGACAAACTCGGTGCCGGTGGGCACGTAATCGGTGTTGGGCAGGATCTGGGTCCCCGCATCGCGGATGACGAAGTCGGTGAACTGGGCGTTAGCGCTGCCGGTGAGGGTGAGCATCGAGAGAGCGGTGAGGGTTACCTTGTTCATTACAGATCCTCCATGGTCCGGGCGTGCGAGTGAGCGGAACCGAGTTGCCCGGTGGCTCGGTTCCGTTGGAAACCCGGTGCACGCCGTCGGGCGTGCACACGAGCGAGAGAGAAGAGAGAGACTGTGTTGCAAACCCCGCGCCAACGCGTTGGCATCGGCGGGAGCTCCTCTCGCTCGCATATCGGTGTGCGAGAGAGAACGGGAGCGAGAGGAAAGAGTGGGGGCGGTTACCGACGGCGACGGAAGGCAGCCATGCCACCGAGACCCAGGATCGCAGCGGACGCGGGGGTGGGGACGTTACTGACGACGACATTATCAAAGTAGAAACCGGCGCCAGCGTTGGCCATATTCGCAGTACCCGACTGACGGAATAGGAGCGAATCGACGGCCCTGGGGGACGTGGTGGGGACGCCACCGTCTGCCACGTTGTAGAAGAAAGATTCCCAGGTGGTGCCCGTATGTACGAGGCTCCCGTCGACCCACACTTTCATGATGTCATTGCCCATTTCCGAACCGGCAGCGCCGGGTCCGATGCCATCGACAAACTCGATCATCATCTCAACATTGTGCCAATCGGTGTAGCTCAGGCCTGTGGCAAGGGTCGACCCGTTGAAGGCGGTCCCTTCGGTGTCAAAAAACCCGACGTTGAAACCGGAACCGGTGTCTTGCATGTTGAGGTAGGACATGCGCAGCGTGCTCTGCTTGCCGCTCGCGGACACCGCCATGTTCATGCCGGGTTGAGCGGCTCCCGTAGCAGACTTGAAGTCCCACGAGGCATAGAAAAACTTGCTCCCAGCCGTTCCCGAGGACAGCGGCGGGCTGTTGGGCGAAGTGTGGTTCGTGCCGTAGTCGTTGTACAAGCCAGCGCCGGTTTGGCCTGCAATCTGAGGGGCGCTGTGCGAGAACGGCTGGTTGCTGTAGCTCGTTGCCGTGAAGCTATTCGAGATTCGCCAGACCTGGTTGCCGCTAAGGTCGACGATCTCCTCGTCGAACAGCTCCCCGCTGTTGCCGAATGAGTCTTCGACGGTCCAGCCGCTCTGGCCGTTCACGCTTTGGTTCGCAGTGAATGATTCAAAGTCAGCCAATTGGGCGTTAGCGCTGCCGGTGAGGGCGAGCATCGAGAGAGCGGTGAGGGTTACCTTGTTCATTACATATCCTCCAGTGCCGGGCGTGCGAGTGAGCGAAACCGAGTTGCCCGGAGGCTTGGTTCCGTTGGAAGCCCGGTGCATGCCGTTGGGCGTGCACACGAGCGAGAGAGAAGAGAGAGACTGTGTTGCAAACCCCACGCCAACACGTTGATGCCGGCGGGAGCTCCTCTCGCTCGCATATCGGTGTGCGAGAGAGAACGGGAGCGAGAGGAAGGGTGAGAGTCGATCAGCGGCGACGACGGACCGCAGCCAAGCCGCCGAGACCGAGGATCGCAGCAGACGCCGGAGTGGGAACCACGTTGATGTCAATCGTGGACATGCCCATGCTTGTCGTGCCGTCAAACGCTTCTAGGCTGATCGTGTACGTGCCCACGGCATCCACATCAAAGCCCGGCACAGCAGCGGGGAAGAAGGCGTAGCTCCACGAGTTCTGTGCGAGCGAGTAGGTGTCGATGTTGGTCGCGTACCCGGCAGCGTCGTTGGCACCATTCGAGATGGAAACGTCTGTGGCTGATGTGGTCGAGCTATCGCCCATCGAGTGGTCCCACTGCACTCGGCCCAGGCCCGGATTGCTGCCGTTGATCGGATCAAAGGCACCGCCCGTAACGCTGGCAGAGGCATCGCCATCCAAGGTCAGAACGTACGTGAAGTCATTGAGCGTGCGGCCAGGCGCCGAACCGTCGAAATCGGTGTTGATGGACCATTCGAACGACCACACCGGGGTGTTCGAGTTATCGCCAATGAACCCGAAGCCGCTGGGAGCCGCACCATTCTGGAAGGTGTATGAACCGTCCCCGTTCGAGTTAAACGTGTTCTCCGCCTGGTTGAGTGCGTTGAACCGAAGCTTGCCACGAAGGCCGATCTCGAGACCCGCAGAGCGTGAGGTGGTGAAAGACCCATTTGTGTTCCCAGAGCCGAAGATCACGTTGTTCGTGACATTCTGATCGAAGGCGACCTGAGCGTGGGCGCTACCGGTAAGAGCGAGCATCGAGAGAGCGGTGAGCGTTGCCTTGTTCATTACATATCCTCCATGGTCCGGGCGTGCGAGTGAGCGGTACTGAGCTGCCCGGCGGCCCGGTTCCGTTGGAAACCCGGTGCATGCCGCTAGGCGTGCACACGAGCGAGAGAGAAGAGAGAGACTGTGTTGCAAACCCCACGCCAACGCGTTGGCATCGGCGGGAGCTCCTCTCGCTCGCATACCAGTGTGCGAGAGAGAAACAGAGCGAGAGGAAAGAGTGGGGGCGGTTACCGACGGCGACGGAGGGCGGCCACACCGCCAAGACCGATCAAGGCTGCCGATGCTGGTGCAGGTACGGTGAATGCAGCGAAGATAAAGTCCGGATCAGATGTGCCCGAGCCGCTGTCGATGTTCTCGATGTACACCGTCGAGATCGAATCACCGGCCATGAAGCCGAGCCCGAACAGATCGAAGATCAACTGGTTCGCGTCTTCCGCCGAGCCGCCAGCGTTGTAGTTCGTCGCGGTCGCGGCCGTCGCCGGGATAAGAGCTCCGCCGTTGATGCTGATCTGGAAACTCAAGCCTTCTGGGTCAACGAATGTCTGGCTCGATATCTCGTGGATCACGAGCTGGTTGGCAGCGGAGGACAATGTGAACGGCGTGGCGTAGTTCAGCTGCAGCCAGTCGGGAGTGGTCCTGTTATTGAGCGAGATCTGGTCGCCCGGATCGCTCCCGAACTGCCCGGCAGCGAGTTCCCCGAGCGTGAAGCCATCGACGCCCGCTGCCTGGTCCCACAGTTTGCCGTCAAAGGTAACGCCTGAGTTCACGTCGTCTCGGTACGTCACGGACGCACCGGCGAACTGACCGAGTTCATAAGTCAGTCCATTGATCGTGACTTCTTGGGCCGAGACCGAAGCGGTCACGCAGCTACCGACGAATACAAGGAGAATTGCAGCTTTCATATCTTGCCTCCAAATGTGCCGAGCGAGCGAGTGTGAAGAACCGAGTTGCCCGGGAGCTCGGTTCCTTGGAAACCCGCTGCGTGCCGTTGGGCACGCGGCGAGCGAGAGAGGAGAGAGTCTGGATGTGAAGCCTGCTGAGCGGTTGTGCTCGCTCAGCAAGCGAGAGGAGATCGGAAACCCGGTGCACACCGCTAGGCATGCACGCGAGCGAGAGAGGAGAGAGAGTCGGTATGTGAAGCCTGCTGAGCGGTTGTGCTCGCTCAGCAAGCGAGAGGAGATCGGAAACCCGGTGCACGCCGCTAAGCCTGCACGCAGTGGTCAAGTGAACCTTCTAGCCAGCGGCCGGTTCGCTACGCCTACTGCCTGGAGTAAGCCATTCAAGCAGCGTCGGCTTCTTGCCTTGGCCCGAGCACCGGCGATCGAGTTCGAGCTGCACGAGGTCACTCGCTTGACGGTTCGTCGCGTGTTCCACAGCGGTCATGAGCAGTTCTTCTGCTCGAAGTTCTTCAAGCCGCTCGCTGAATGATCTGAGCATGTCGGCTCCCTTCACAAATCCGTTAGTTACATGACACTGGCAATGATCGTGCCACTTGCGACGAGGTCGTGCGAAGCCGCCTTCCAAGCGAATGCGGCGCGAGAAATCTGCTGATGAACTCCTCGGTCGTGCCGCAGAACGTGACATGCGTCCCGCTGTGTTCTGCGGCAGTAGGGTCAGGCGCAGCTCCCACGATGCAGACAACATGGTCGAGTGAGTCAAGCTGTGACATGAGTGCCGCAGCCGTGATTCCTGCGTTACTCGTGGTCGAATCGACCACCACGGCGGATGCGTCGACTGCGATCGCTGTGCGGAGCGTGTGCGTTGTTGATGCGTTCTCGATGATCGTCCACTGGTGTTGCTGGGCTACCTGTCGCAACGCTTGGGAGCATCCTGCAGGCGCGACGACCAGCCATTCCGTTGTGCGTTGAATCTCATCCATGATGGATGACATGCATTGCAAGTGCCGTGCCAGACATGCAGGGCCGGCGCAATGTGTGTGTTCAGGCGAAGCGGTTGCAAGATGCTACGAAGGGCTGTAGGGCCTCTCAAGAATGCTCCGGCTTGCGCCCGCAATCGGTCGTCTGCGCAACGATGTCACGAGCCGGTCTCACACATTCCGCAGTGATGTCACATACAACAGCGCCGCGATGTCACACTTGTCACACTCGCACGTAGTGGATGTCACACTTGCAAATGGGAGCACATGAAAACACAGACGGCCGGTGGTGTCCACCGGCTCGCCCATGCCACTCATAAGCGAATGGTCGTGTTACGGAGTTGCGTTCTCTAGGAGCCGATAGAGGTGCCGGCGGCTCACACCCAGCCTGCGAGCCGCCTCGGATTTGTTCCCGCAGGCGTTCTCAACTTCGTCCGCGATCCGTCCTAGCGTCAGCCGGGACGGCCGGGGGGCTGATTGAGTCGCGGCAAGCCCCGCGAGTACCCGCGGGGGCAACGCTGATAGCTCCAACTCCGGCCCTCGCGAAAGGACCAGGGTGCGCTCGATGCAGTTTCCTAGTTCACGGATGTTGCCGGGCCAGTCGTACCGCATGAACGCTTCCATGAGCTCAGCCGACGGGTTGCGGGCTGGCAATCCCAGCAACTCCGCCTTCTTGACGATCAGGGCCTCGATCAACTCCGGGAGATCCTTCTTGCGGTCCCGCAGAGCAGGCACATCGAGTTCCACAACCGCCAGGCGGTAGTAAAGATCCTCCCGAAAGGTCCCGGCTTCGACCATCGCTGGCAAGTCCCGGTGGGTCGCAGCGATAAATCGGACGTCCACAGCGTGCCGGCGCTCGCTGCCAACCGGCATGACCGTGCGATCTTCGAGGAGCGTCAGCAGCATGGCCTGCTGCTCCGCTGCAAGCTCTCCTACTTCGTCCAGAAACAGCGTGCCGCCTTCTGCCGCGCGGACCAGGCCGGACCGCTCTGCCGATGCCCCGGTAAACGCTCCTTTGGTGTGACCAAAGAGCTGTGATTCGAACAGGGAAGCGGTTAGCGAAGAGCAATCGGCAACCACGAATGGCTTTCGGCTGCGCCTGCTGACTGCGTGAAGGCGGCGCGCGTACACGCCTTTGCCCGAACCGGTCTCCCCGCCGATGAGCACGGTGACATCACTACCCGCCAAAGCTGTCTCGTCCCAAGTGGGCGCACTGCTCACGCCGATTCTGGTCGCGACCGATGCAACAGACATCTCCTCGTCTCCTCCGGCCGGTCTCCACCGGCCATCCCACTCAGCGTCCTCTCTCCACTGAACTGAAGACTCCGAAAGGCGCTGGGCTCGTTTCTACACGGGCCGAGCGTTGTTGACCGTTGCACCCCTCGAACAACTTTCAGCCGGAAGTCCATCTGGGGCGGATCGGTTCACGCCCCAAAGTTCTTGTCGCGGGGTGAGTTAGTCCCCAACGGCCGGAAAGGTGAGTCTGGTCGTCTCTCCTTGAGGGAGCCCAGGGTCGGTTGTGCGATGACCCGGGAAACCCTAGTGCAACCAAGCATAACCTCGGATCGGTGAACCAAGCAACCTGACAAAGCAAGAAAAACAACGATGTCAACAAAAACGTGTAAAATACCAAAAAATATTGGGCTTTGTTCTCCATCCAACTGGGTGAACGCCCCTCCAGGCGTAGGGCACCGATTTTATAGGAATGTTCAGCTACGCGGACGGACGGGCATAAAGGCTCGCTGGAGCTCAATATGGCCATGTTTGGGTAGGAGGCGGTCTATGTGGCGGGCGCCTGGGGAGCGCCGCTGGTATCGAGTGCCATCAATTGGCGCGGCTCGTCAGCTCTCAGTGCATACGAACGGTGGTGCGTGCGAGACGCTGGGAGGCACCCGAGAGGCAGAGCCACGATTCATTGACGAATTGAGAGTCTGGATCTACGGGAGGTGCGCGGAATTCCATGCTGCGTGAATCGAGATCGTCGGTTTCTCTTGCGGAAACCGTGCCTATTCAAGTCCCTCTGAGCCCGTGAACCGGTCATTCCAATTGCAGGTAGGGGTTCACCGGCGGTGGCCCCTCCCTGCCCTCATATGCAAACAGGCCGCCCCCTTTGATGGGAGCGGCCCGTGAGATGAGAACTTGTTTACAAGCCGCTGGCTTACGGGCAGGGCCCGATCAGGCCGAGCAGGGCGAGGAAGTCGCCGAAGCTCACCATGCCGTCGCCGCCAAGGTTGCCAAAGTCATCGGCGATGTCGCCGGTGCAGCCGGGCGTGCCGCCTGGGCAAGGTCCGATGAGGCCGAGCAGGGCGAGGAAGTCGCCGAAGCTCACCATGCCGTCAGCGCCGATGTTGCCAAAGTCGTCGGCGATGTCGCCCGTGCAGGAGCCGGTGTCGCCTGCGAGCCACGGGGCGTAGGCACCTGCCGAGAAGAGCTCAGCCGTGGTGAACGGGGAGGCGATGGAAGCCTCGTAGCCCTCAACAAAGTCGTAGACGTGGATGGTGTCGCCAGCCTCGTCCTCGATCAGGTACGCCTTGCCGCCGCCGACGGCGAGCCCGTCGATGTCGGTGCGGCCCGCGGGGTACGGCGTGATAAGCGTGATGGTGCCGTTGAGCTCGATCTGGTACAGACCACTGCCAAACGGCGTAGCGTCGTCGTTCGTCCCGTAGAACTGGCCGTTGTCGGCATCCAAGCCGCCAAAGTCGTAGTCAGCGGACGTGTAGTCGAGCAAGAGCGTGGCCTCACCGGTCACCGGGTTGACGCTGTACAGGCCCTCGGGAGACACGCCGCCATCGCCGCCGATGTTACGGGTGGCGTAGAGCGTGCCCTCGTCGTATGCCAGGGAGACCGGCGAGGCGAGCGATCCGGCGATAGTGATGCTGCCTACGAGCGTGGGCGTGCCTGTGCCGTCCCAGCTGTAGAGCTGCGAGCCCGAGCTGATGTACAGGATCTCGTTGTCGTTGTCCGAGGCCATGCCCCAGACATCGATGTCGCTGAACAGCGGGGTGGCGACATTGGAGCCGTCGGAAACGCGCACCTCATAAGCGGTGGTGACGCCAGCGGTGGTGTCGTCGAACGCGACGATGAGCTGGGCGTTGGCGGCGGACGCGGCCAAGCCAGCTGCGGCAAGCAGTGCAATCTTCTTCATGGAAATAACCTTTCTCTCACGGATCAAAACAGATCAAACACAATCCGAGGGCCACGAAACTGGGGAGATCCCTGGGTACTGAGTCCGAGGTACGCAGCATCGGCTGCGTGAAGAGGGTCGTGGCCTCCTACTTGTCGCTGAGTGTACTGGCTCGGCGGTTCCAAGCAAGCCGAAAGAAATTGGCAAAAACCATGCATTTATCAGCCGCCGTCGCGCGCTGGCCACAGCTCCCAGCAACGGAAACCGAACGCACTCCGTAGATTTACCAACGGGTTTCGATACGCCACTAGAGGCGCGCGCTTCGAGCTTCGCGATTCCATCAAGCCAGCGCGCGATCCGCTCGGTTCAAACTCGTAGCTTGGCCCTCGCTCGCGCTTCCCCGCGCACGAATTGAAAGCCCGGAGCAACCGCTAAGCGCCCGGTTCCCCGGTGTGGATCGTGGTGTTGTCAATGGAGCCCTGCGCGTGAGCGATGGGCCGAGCCCGATTCGCAAACCTGCACCGGCGCATGCCGAGGTACGCGAAGCCCTCGAAGATCAACAGGCCCCCGATCGCCGAGGCGATCGCCAGCACCGCGAAGATCACCGGCCAGTTGAACCACGCGCCGAAGATGACCGAGTGCCAGCGCTCGCTGTCGGCGATCATCGCCAGCGACGCAAAGCCCGACGCTGCCGCGCTTCCAACGAGCCATCCAACCGAGCCGTGCGCCACGATCATGCCAGCGAGGATGCTGTCAAGTCGCCAGCCTCTTCTGCGCGCAATGAACCAGATGCCCGCCTGCTCCGTCTTGCTCAGGAGCCATAGCAGCGGGAACAGCGCCAACATGCACAGGATTGAACCAGTAGCAACCGAAGCCAGCCAGGGCAGCGAATCACCGGTCAGCCGTGCCCATGTGGCGTAGGCCCCCGACGCGAGCACACACGCGCCAATGAGCGTGAACTGCAGGAGCAGATGCGACCTGTGATGCTCTACCCGCAACGATTCCAAGGTCTGCTGCGGGTGGCGAACGGTCTGCCACCAAGTAGCTGTGAGCAGACGAATCGAGAACCGCTCGTCGGCCTGCCACGGCGTGCCGATCCGCCGCTCGGGCAGGCTCTCGCTGATCGGCTTGCCGCACTCCGGGCAGTCGCCGTCTGTTGGCAACCCCTCGATGACATAGCCGCACCGCTCACACAGCAGCGTGTACTCATCCTCCCACGGCGTGGTGCGGGCCATAGACGAAAGCGTACACTCCCCGCGTGAGCATCCGCGTGGAGCACATCTCGGTGGATCACCCGCTGTACGAGGCGTCGTGCGAGCTGCGCAACCGCGTGCTGCTCGAACCCATCGGCTACTCGATGGATAAGTTCAAGGCCGACTACCCGGCGGTGGATACCGCCAGCGACCACTTTGTCGCGGTGATGGACCACCCGACGGGCCAAGGCGGCAAACGGGTGGTGGGCGTGGTGGTGCTCGTGCCGCCCGCTGGGCTCAAGAACGCCGCGCCGGGCATGGGCAAGCTCATGCAGATGGCCGTCGAACCTCAGCTTCAGGGCAGCGGGATCGGACGCCAGCTCGTGGCGAGGCTGGAGGCCCACGCCTACGGCACGCTCGGCTACGACCGGCTGTTTTGTCACGCGCGGGTGGATGCCGCCGAGTTCTACGCCCGACTCGGCTGGACCATCGAGGGCGAACTGTTCCAGGAAGCCGGGATCGACCACTACCGCATGGAGCACGCTCCCGCGGGCTCGGACAGCCGGTAGCGAACGGGCGATCGACGCGGCCGAGCAAATCGCACCAAAGACTCCGCTTTGGGGTAGCCGAAACACTGCCAACCTGCCATACTGGTGTCAAGGTGGAACACAGCCGCTCCGCACAACCTGAAGCCAGTGCCCTTACCGATCAGCTCAGACGGGCCGGGCTCAAGCCCACTCGCCAGCGGGCCGCGATCTACGCCGCACTCGCCTCGACGGATTCCCACCCGACCGCGGTCGAACTCCACGAGATGGTTCAGCAATTCGAGCCGAGCCTCAGCCTTGCGACCGTCTACAACACGCTCGATGCCCTGACGGGCGCCAGCCTCTGCCAGAAGCTGCCCCCGACCGGCCCGGAGACCGCTTGGCGGTACGACGCCGACACCTCCGAGCACGTCCATGCCGCCACCCCGGCCGGCCGATGGATCGACCTGCCGGCCCGGCTCAGCCAGCGGCTGCTCGACTCGCTCGATCCTGAGATTCTCTCCGAGATCGAGCGGGCCACTGGCTCCAAGGTGCTCAGGGCAACCGTTCAGCTCACCATCGAGCCCGATACTGAGCGGGAGTGAGCAAGCCTGATGCCGAGCTGGTAAACGGGGCTCAAGCCCGCGCCCCGACAGGCCGATAGCCCTTCTGGACCAGCTCGCACAGGCCTCCTGAGCGAGCCAAGACCGGAGGCTGACCATGTCCGACCGCGACCGCCGCGAGGCAACCCGATTCACGCTCAAGCCCATGTACACCCGGGTGCTGGTCCGCCCTGAGGGCGAGCGGATGTTCACACTCGAGGGCCACGCGTACGACATCTCGATGGGCGGCTTGCGGTTCGAACTCGATCAGGAAATCCCAACGGGCAGCCCCATCGGCATCATGCTCGAACTGCCCGAGCCGGGCGACCCCCACGGCGTGCGACTCGTCGCCACCACCGGCACGGTGGTCTGGATCGACGACGACGACATCCCCGGGCCTGTGCGCATGGCTGCGGTCTTCCATGCCTTCGAGACCGCCGACGACGAGCAGCGCCTCAGCCAGGCGCTCTCGACTGGGCGCTACGCCCAGGCCGCCTGAGGCGGACAGTTCGGCTTAGCCAGATCCGCGGCCCCTACGCTTGGGCCGTGTTCATCGACAAAGCCTCCATCCAGATCCGCGCCGGAAACGGAGGCGACGGCTGCGTTTCCTTCAAACGCTCGCGCATGATGCCCAAGGGCGGGCCGGACGGCGGCGACGGAGGCGACGGAGGCTCGGTCTACTTCGAGGCCGACCTCGGGCTCAACACCCTCGTCGACTTCCGGGGCACACACCACTGGAAGGCCGAGCACGGCGAGCAAGGCACCGCGAACAACAAGCACGGCAAGAACGGCAAGCACAAGATCATCCGCGTGCCCCCCGGCACGCTCGTCATCGATGAAGCCACCGGCAACACCCTCGCGGATATCAGCGATACCGAGCCCCTCGAGGTCGCGCGCGGCGGGCGCGGCGGCATGGGCAACGACCGCTTCAAGAACTCCATCAACCAGGCCCCGCGTAAGGCCGAGCCGGGCGAGCCCGGCGAACGGTTTGATGTCCGTCTCGAACTCAAGCTCATCGCCGATGCCGGCTTCGTGGGACTGCCCAACGCGGGCAAGAGCACCCTGCTCGGGGCGCTGACCCGCGCCAGCGCCCGGGCGGGCAGCTACCCGTTCACCACGCTCACGCCCCAGCTAGGGGTGCTTGAGATCGACCCTCGCAGGCGGGTCGTGCTCGCCGACCTGCCCGGCCTCATCGAGGGCGCCGCAGACGGCGCGGGCCTGGGTCACCAGTTCCTTCAGCACGTCGAACGCACACGCGCCATCGTCCACCTTGTGGACCCGAAGCCCGCCGAGGGCGCAGCGGTCGAGAACTACCTGACCATCCGGGCTGAGCTTGCTTCCTACTCAGAAGAGCTCGCCTCCAAGCCAGAGTTGATCGTGCTGACCAAGGCCGATTTGCTTGAGGCGGAAGATGATGCGCAGGCATTGGCACACGAGTTCCGGCGTGCGCTGCGTCCGCAGATCGATGCAGATGTGCTCATCATCAGCGCGGCTACCAACGACGGGCTCGACGAGTTCAAAGAACGGCTCTGGACACTCGTGCACAGCGCCGGCCTCAAAGCGGGCGGGTGGAACGCCTAGCGGCGGCGGTTCACGACCAAGCACAATCCACACGCTGCCGCGAACGCGCCAACTCCAGGCGCAGGCACTACGGACGCGATCCTGAATCCGAAGTTTCCAGTAACCGCGCCACGTGCTTCCCCGGAAGTGATGTGGCTTGCGTCGAGTGATCCATTCCCGCCGGTCTGGCTTTGCCGAGACCACTCGATTCCACTCTGCGTTCATCCTCGTGCGAGCGCCACCAGCCACTCGTGGTTGCCCTTGGCACGTTTGGAGCCGCCGGTGATGGGGCTCTGCGTCAGGCCAACGACCTTCACGCCAAGCTCGGGCAATCTCGCTGCTACGCGCTCAGTGACTTCTCGCGCGAACGCCTCGGGCAGAACGCCTTTCACGCCGTGCGCGCGCAGCTCATCCTTGCTGCACTCGTAGTGCGGCTTGATGAGCGACACGATCGTGCTTGCAGGGTCATCGTTTAACCACCGCAGCGCAGCGGGTATTGCCAGCGCCTGCCGGGTCCAGCTCAGATCGAGGCTCACAAAGCGCACGCGCTCGGGCGGCTCGGCGTATAGCGCGTTGGTGCGCTCCATCACGGTTACCCGCTCATCGTTGCGCAGCGTCCACGCGAGTTCGCCGTACGCGGTGTCCACGGCGTAGACCTTCGCCGCCCCGTGCTGGAGCCAGCAATCGGTGAAGCCGCCGACCGAGCACCCCAGGTCGGCGCACACGGCTCCGCTGGGGTCAATCCCGAACTCGGCGAGCGCGTGATGCAGCTTGAACCCGCCCCGGCTGGCGAACTTGAGCGGCTGATCTGGTGAAGGCTGGTCTGGTGAAGGCTGGTCTTGTGGGCTTGGCACCGGGCTCAGGCGATGGTGACGCGCTCGGCGGGCGCGAGCGGCACGACCATCGGCGACGGCGGCGCCGAGGCTGACTCGGGCTGGGCGGTGGGCAACCCGATGACCGCAATGCCCGCTTCGTCGGCCATCTGCAGCATCTGCTCGCGATCTACCATGATCACATCGCCCGCTGCGAGCGCCAGGCAGCTACCGCCGTGCTTGGCGAGGTTCTCGATCGTGCGCGGGCCGACGGTTGGCACATCGCTTCGGCGGTCGTGCCCGGCGCGCGCGCCCTTGCAGAGTGTCCAGCCCTTGGCTTTGCAAAGCTGACCCGAGCGTTCGATCATGCGGTCGGTGCCCTCGACGGCTTCGACTGCGATCACGTCGCGGTCGCGGACCGCGACGGCCTGCCCCACATCAAGCCTGAGCATCTCGGCGAGCAGCGGCCAGACGAACGCGATGTCGCCGCGCTGTTCGTCGGTGGGGGGTTTGCGAGTCATAAGACCGGCGCTGGCGAGGTGATTCTGGATGGGGGCGGTCGAGTCCATAAGTCCAACTCCGTGTCGGTCGAGTTCCTCAGCGATGGCCGAGAGCAGCACGCTCGATCGGCGGTCGTGCCGAAGCCGGCCGTACCACGCGCGGGCGGTGGTCACGTCCGGGATGTGACGGATGAGCCGAAGCGGGTCGTGCATCAGCTTGGCTTTGTCGACCATGCCGACCATGATCGCGTGGCGAACGCCCTGTTTGGCGAAAGCCTTGCCCCAGGAAGCGATCCGCATGATCCCGACCTCGCGGAACGTGTCGCAGAGCTTGCGAAGCTCGGGGTCGTACTGGCTGGCGAGCCCTAGGCAGACGATCTCATGACCTTGTGAGCGAAGGCTTTGCGCGACCAGAATGGGCAGCCGGCCGCCGCCCGCGATCAGCCCGATGGGGGTCGGCGGCGGGGGGGGATCCGGCAGAATGGACAGCGCAGGAGGCATGCCTCAGACCCTCGCAATTCGGCAGGGGTAAACAGAACGTTCATGATAGGCTCGGTCGCCCTGACGCCGGACACGGGCACAGGCCTCTAGGAATCGGGGATCGGCTTCGCGGAGTGAACGAGGGCGGGCCATGACCGAGCGTACCTCCAAACAGGCGTTTGCGGGCCGAGGAGGCCCGCGATTGAGCGCCGGGCCGCTCTGAGCCGATGGATGGACCCAATGGCAGAATGGATCGCAGACCAGAGCGCGCGGCAACCCGATCTCCCAAGATCGGGCAGACCATGGCTCGGAGTCCACTATGCGTGTGCCGGGGTCTACGGCCGGGTCATCCAGGACCGTTCGGGCACCTGTTACTACACGACCTGCCCGCGCTGCTCCAAGCGGTGCACCATCCGTGTGGGCTCAGGCGGCACGAGCAACCGGATGTTCACGGTCTCCTGCTCAGCTCTCGGCGGCTAGCGAGCACCCGGGCGAGCCGTCGCCCGGGTAGGATCGGGCCATGAGTCTTCTCGGCACATCTGGCTTTACGCTCGGCAGACGGACCGGGCTGTGCGCCTCTACGGGCGAGCCCATCGCCGAGGGAGCCGAAGTGGTCACCATGCTGGTCGAGTCGGATGAGGCCGACGAGGGCATCGCCCGGCTCGACTTTGCCGCCGAGGCCTGGGACCAAGGGGCCAGGCCCGCCGAGGCTCAGCGAGTCTTCGCCTTTTGGAGAGGCACCCAGCCCGCGAGCGGTGCCAACACGAGCAGCAGGCTCATCAGCGACGAGGAACTGCTGGAACTCTTCAGCCGAACCGAGACCGAGCAAGACGACCCGAGGCAGGTGACGTTCCGCTACGTGCTCGGTTTGCTGTTGATCCGCCGGCGTCTGCTCAGCGTGCTCAAGACCACTCGCAGGGATAATGCCGACGTGCTGCATGTTCGAGTGCGGGGCAGGCCGGATGACGTGCTCGAAGTTTCCGACCCGGGTCTCGACGACTCGCAGCTCGAAGCTGAGACCGAGGCCCTGCTCGCGCTGCTTGCGCCAGAGGATGACCAGCCACACCCAAGGCCACAGGCGGAGCCGCAGGCATGAGCGCGGCCAGGACGCTCAGCTTTGTGTGCGCATCGATGGCGTTGCTGTTCGCCGGTTGCAGCAGCAAGCCCGCGATCGATCCCCGTCCGGCTCCGCCCCCCAAGCCACTGGCGAGCTACCAGACGCTCGCTGATGCTCACAACGAGCGAGTCGCCCGGCTCGATCGTCTCTGGTCGCGGATGAGCTTTGTGGTCCGCAGGCCCGACCCGGACAACCCGTCGAACACCCTGAGCGACCAAGCCGAGGGGCACATCCAGATTCAGCAGCCAAGCGAAATCTCGGTCAGCATGACGAAGCTCGGCGAGCTGTTCTTCCTGCTCGGCTCCAACGAACAGCTCTATTGGTGGATCGATCGCTCCGACAAGCGCGACCCCGCTGTGCTCTTTGGCCGCCATGAACTCGCCGGGCCACGCACGCTCGAATGGCTCGGCGTGAGCATCGCGCCGCTCGAACTCGTCGACCTGTTTGGCATCACGCCGCTGCCCGAGGCCACCGAGGAGTACGACGCCTGGGTGCGCCGCGATCGCGAAGGGATGACCGCTGCAATCGTGCCCACGCGGTTCGGCTACCGCAAGCTGCTGTTCGATCCAGAAAGCCGTGAACTGCTGTACGTCGAGCTGCTTGATGCCGCCGGTGAGGTCGCGGTCAGCGCGGAGCTTGGCAGGACCAGGCGTGTTCCCGTCGAGGGCGAAGGCATGCCCGGCGAGTTCATGGGCACACGCATCCGGCTGACGGTTCCCGCTGAAGATGTGTTTATCTCGATCGAGTTGGCCGAGCAGGCCAACCGTGAGGTCAACTCCAATGCGTTCGACTTCGATCGGTTGATGCGGTCGTACGGCCGAAACGGCAGGGTCTACGACCTGGATTTGCCGCCCGAGGTCGAATCTCCGCAGGTTGAACCTGACGAGTCCGAGAGTTGATGTCTATGTCGGCCCGGCTGATCGCGCTATACGTGCTTCTCAGCCTGGGGCTCATGAGTTCGGCTGCGCGCGCGCAAGTCGAGACGCTCATGGCCGCCGGTTCGCCCGGCCTGGGCGGCGGGCACGGCTGGGTGATCGTGCCGCGAGACTTCGAGCGGTTCTCGCTCATGCACATGCCGCCGCGCACGATCGGGGCCGCGGGCAAGGACGATTCGGCTCCCAGCGGAACGGTCCGCCGAGTGATGAGTCTCGCCAAGCCGCCCGTCGCGATGGCCGCCGTCGATGATCGCTTGGTGCTGATCTACGAGCCGAGCCCCGACGGCCCGCAGTCGCGTTGGCCCGTTCGCTCGCTTCGGGCGGTGTCCCAGGGCCACGGGCTGTACACCTACGCCCCAGGAGCGCGCAGCGGCGGGTTCGAGATCAAGCCATCGCTGCTGGACCACGGCGAGATCAGAGGCGCTGCGGGTGCCCTTGGCCGGGTGTTCGTGCTCACGGAGGCTGAGGGTTCGGGTTCGCTCTGGTCGTTCAACTCGAGCCAGTGGACCGAGCATGCGCTGCCGCCCGCGTTCGCTGTCAGTCCGACCGGGAACGACGAGAGCACGATGCCCCGGCAGGTGCTCGCTGGGCATCCCGATCGGATCGCGGTTGTCGACCACGACGGCGCCGTCTGGCTGGGATCGTTCGAGGGCGAAGCCCTCGCGTGGGAGTTGCAGACGCAATCTCTGGCGGTCGATCCGAACACGGTCAGCCGGGGCCATCGACTCTGGCTGGGCGACGGGCCTGGCCGGTGGCGCATCGCGGGCGACGAGGTCGAGATCGACCGGCTCGAAGGCGATGAAACCCGGCCCCTTGCTCGCTCGCCGGTCGCCAAGCCGAGGGTCGCTGCGGTGCCGATGGCACGTGACGGCAGGCTGGCGCTGCTTTGGTTTGCGGAGCCGACGGCATCAAATGAGCGGGCGCACATCGCCGAGGTCTCGGTTTGGACGGGTCGATCGATGTTCGATGGCCCGGCTGAGGCGGGCGGACCGGTGAGCACCCGCGACTTCCAGATGCTGTCTCTGATGTTGCTCGCCATTGCCACCGGGGTGCTGGTGTTTATCGTCCGCCAGCCAGCCGGTGCCGATGCTCAGCCCCTGCCTTCGGGCACGGCTCTCGCCCCGCCGAGCCAGCGAGCCGCAGCCACGATGATCGACTGGGTGATGATCGCGACCATCGCGGCGACGGTGCTCGATGCGCCGCTCTCGGGCACGTTGTCGCTGGTTGGTTTGGCCCTTGACCCGGCGCTTCGTGCCAGCGGCGGGCTTGGCATGATGGTCGCAACACTCTTGATGGCATGGGTTTGGGGGACGGTGTTTGAGGGGGCACTCGGAGTGACACCCGGCAAATGGCTGGTCGGGGTGCGTGTGACGCCGATGGAGCAGGGCGATGAACCTGGCCGCGCTGGGCTGGCTCGATCGGCGCTGCGCAACGCCTTCAAATGGGGGCTGATCCCTTGGGCCGCAGCCGAGGCGATGACCCCGGGCGTGCGCCATCGGGGCGATCTGGCAGCCAGGGTCGCGGTAGTGGTGGAGCTCGACGACGACGACGAATAGCGCGCGAAGGCCGTCATCAGTGACCTGTGCGCACAAGTCGGTCAAGTTTGCGCACTGCATGAGCCGATAACGCTGGCAACACGTCGAGATGTGGCACGGAGGATCCGTGCCGGCGGTGTGCAGGCCCAGCGGAGACGCGCGGTGTCCGACCAAACGGCAGACCGGACGTCGGACCAGACGCCCGATCAACCCGAGCAGGCAGATGCGGCCGACATTGGCAGCCCGGCTGAGGGTCAGCCGGTCGCGGGCGATCTGGCTGTCTCCAAGGCCAAGTTTTTGGCATCGTGGAAATCAGCCTGGCCCATCTTGGTGATGGCCGCGGGCGTGGCGCTGCTCGCGGGCGGCGGGGCCTACGCCGTCATGAGTAAGCCCCAGCGGCCCTACGAGCGTTACCTCGACCGGGCCGAGCGGATGATCACTCAAGAGTCCTACAGCGAGGCCATTGACGAACTCAACCGCGAGGTGTTCGCCTACGCGGGCGACTCGGGTCTGACCCGCGCCCAGTCCGGCCGGGCCCGCATGCTCGCGGCCCGCGCGGTGTTCCTGGGCCAGCGGGGCTTAGGCATTGAACTGGAGAGCAACTTCCAGAACGTGGTAAGTGAGTATCTGGCCGCCGAGGAGTCGGGCATCGCGCTAGGCGGAGACGACACTTACTTTCTCGCCGAGAGCTTCGTGGCGCTGGGCCGCGAAGATCGAGCGGTTCGCCGGGCGGATGCACTCCCTCCCGAGCAGCGGCAGTCGAAGGCGGTGATCTACCGCAAGCTCGTTGACCGCGAACTCGCCAAGCCCGTGGTTGACTATGACAAGGCAATCGAATGGACCAACGTGGTTGACGAGGACTCAGGGCTGGGCCTAGACCAGCAGGTCTGGGCGACGGTGACCAAGTCACGCATCCGCTTCGCCCAGGGCTTCGTGGATGAGGCGGTCGAACGGCTGGTGCAAGCGTTGGTACGGTTCGAAGGTCAGGGCGCCGACCGCCCGCAGTTGGCCGAGCTGTACCTGCAACTGGGTGAGGGCTACGAGCAGCTCGATGATCCCAAAGCGGCGCACAAGCAGTACGAGCGGGCGATGGATGCACTGGGCGTGGGCGAGCCGATGCGGGCCAAGGCCGAGCTCCAACTCGCCAAACTCGAGCACGACCCCGACCGCAGGCTTGGCTTGTTCGAGTCGATCGTGAGCGACTACGCGACCAGCGAGTGGCTGCTCGCCGGGCTGCTCGGGCTGGCCTCGACGCGCGCGGACCAGAACGACTTGAATGGTGCGCACGAGAAATACGACGAGCTAATCGCTCTGCTCGTCAAGGACGGCCCGTCGGGAGGCGTGGACCGCGACGCGGTGGCTACGAGCTTAATGGGAGTGCATCGCCGGCTGATGGACTCGGGTGATACGGACGGCGCGCTGCGGTTCGGTTCGATGGTCGAACCGCTGTACAAATTTGAGGAGCTGCCCAACGAGGTGCTCACGGAGCTGGCACGTGCCAACCGCAAGCTCGCCGACGAGCTGCTGCCAGACGGCGGAGAGATCGGTCTGTCGTGGACCGACCTGCAAGCCATCGACCCGGCGACCCGTACGGAAGCGCAGGGCCGGCTATTGAGGGCGGCACGCTACTTTGCCGAGTACGCCAGGCGTGTGGTGTTGACGGACAACAACGAGTACGCGGCAGCGCTTTGGAGCGCCGCAGGGGCGTACGACCTGGGCGGTGACATCCGCCGGGCGATCATCGCATACCAGGAGTACGCCTCGGGCTTTCCCAATGATGCGAGGCGGTTTGAGGCTGGATTCCGGCTGGCGCAGGCCTACCAGGTAACCGGTCAGTTCGCGACCGCTGCTGGGCTTTATGAGGGGCTCATCGCGGGACCGCAGACAGACGATGGCGAGAGGGCGGCAGTGCTGTTCGGCGAGGCGAGCTATGTGCCGCTGGCGCAAACGCTGCTGGCAGACGACGACGAGCCGAACGATGCGCGCGCCCAGGACCTGCTCGAGCGTGTCGTCAGCGGTTCGGTGGTGGGGCCTTCGGCAAGCTCTTTCCACGATGCGCTGTTCGAGCTTGCGAGACTGCACTTTGCGCGAGGTCAGCACGCACGAGCCGTCGAGCGGCTGGACGAAGCGCTCGCCCGATTCCCCGAGGATGCGCGCGCGCCCGTCGCACGCTACAGGCTGGCTGAAGCGCATCGAAGGCTGGCGGACGATCTCGAACGTGCGGTCGAAGCCGGTGGCAGGCCCGACAGTGAGCTCCAGGCGATGCGTACAAGCTGGGACGAAACGCTCCGGACGGCTTTGGGCGAGTTCGACAAGGCCATCGAGGCGATCAGTGAGATCGACCCACGCCGTCGCGACGATCTGGAAGCGCTCTCGCTGAGGAATGCGTATTTCTATCGCGGCGACTGCGCGTTCGACCTAAAGGACTACGACGCGGCGATCCGGTACTACGACGAGGCCCGCGACCGCTACGCGGGCGACCCGGCGTCGCTGGTGGCGATGATCCAAATTGTTAACTCGCATGTGGCGCTGGGCGATTTCGATCGCGCGCGCACCGCCAACGCGCGGGCGAGAAGATTCTTCGAGAGCCTGCCCGAGGAAGTCTGGGACGACCCGTACCTCCCGATGGACCGCAGCGAGTGGGAGCGGTGGCTCGACTCGACCGATGTGCTGTACCGCAGGGCGGAGGCGGGCGGATGAAAGGCGCAAGGACCAACCAGAACGACGAGCACGTCGCGGTGCTGCTGACCGATCCCGCACGGCTTGCTGAGCGCGTCGCGGAGATTCTCGATCGGCAGATCGAGCTATTCGAGAGACTGGAAGCGCTCAGCGCTGACCAGCGGAGACTGATCGATTCACGAGACACCGAGGCGCTGCTCGCGTTGCTCTCCCGCCGATCGAACTTGGTGCAACGGCTGGACAGCGTGGGCAAGGAGTTTGCGCCGTTTCGGGCACGGTGGAGTGAGGTGCTCCGCACGCTTGCCGAGGCACAGCGACAATCGATCGAGAACAGGCTAAGCCAGCTTGAAGCGGTCGCCGAGCGAGTGGCCAAGCGCGACGAAGAAGACCGGTTGGCCCTCGCGGGCGAGCGAGACGACGCAGCGCGGGAACTCGCATCGATCAAGCAGGGGTCTGCGGCGGTCGCTGCGTACGGGCCTGGTCAAGCGCGCAGCGAACCACGCTTTCACGATCGGGAAGGCTAAATGATCCAGACGCAGGCACCAGAGCAGCGGCTTTCGGCGGACGATCTCGCCGACCTGATGGCGAGCTTCCAGGAGGTCACGCTCAAGCTGCAATCGTCGCACGACCAGCTCACGGGCGAGGTCAAGCGTCTCAAGCACGAACTGAGCGTGGCCAACGAGGCGCTCGAGCGTTCGCGCCGGCTGGCGGCATTGGGCGAGATGGCTGCGGGCATCTCGCACGAGATTCGCAACCCGCTGGCCGCGATCTCATTAGATGCTGCATCGCTGGCGCATGAGACCGAGCGTTCGCAGCAGGAGCAGGCCGCCGGTCGCATCATTTTCGCGGTCAAGACGCTCAACGCGATCGTGCAGGATGTGCTCGCGTTTGCGGGTGATGCGCCCGTCAGGCCCACGGTGCTCGACGTTGAAGAACTGTGCGAGCGGGCAGCCGCCGAGTGCGAGGCGGCGGTTCTCGAAATCGAGCAGCCGCCGGTCCGCGTCGAGCTGGGTCCTTACGAGGTGACGAACATCGAGGGTGATGTGCATCTGCTCCACCGCGCGTTGGTCAACGTAATCCGTAACGCGATGGACGCGATGCGCGAGTCGCTCGCGCCCGACGGAGGCCATCGTTTGCACGTGCGAAGCGAACGAAGCGATACAGGAGACACGATGTTGGTGGTGACGGACACGGGCCCGGGAATCCCGGCGGGTGTGGTCGAGCGGATGTTCAACCCGTTCTTTACGACCCGGGCCACGGGCACCGGGCTCGGGCTGGCGATTGTGCACCGCATAGCGGATGCGCACGGCGGGCGGGTTGTGGTAGTGGGGCAGCGGACAGACGGCGTGAGCGGGGCAGAAGTCAGACTGGTCCTGCCGCAGCGTGATGCTGCGGAACGAACGGAGGCGGCGTGATGCACACAGTAGTAATCGTTGACGATAAAGAGATGATGCGCGACAGCATCGCGGCGACGCTCAAGCGAGCAGGCATGAACGTGCTGCCCGCAGCCAGCGGGCAAGCAGCGCTCGATCTGATCGCCAAGGACCGGCCTGATGCGGTAGTGACGGACTTCAAGATGCCCGGCATGACGGGCGTCGAACTGCTCGAGAAGATCCGCGAGATCGACATCGATCTGCCGGTGGTGCTGATGACCGCGTTCGGCACGATCGAGACAGCGGTCGAGGCCATGCGATTGGGCGCGTACGACTACATCACCAAGCCGTTCGAGGGCGATGAGCTGCTGATCGCCGTCAAGCGAGCGATCCAGCACGCCTCGGTGGTTCGGGAGAACGCGGTGCTGCGCGCCTCGGTGCCCGCAGCAACGGGCGCGAGGCACGAATCGCGCCGCGGCCTGAGCAGACTGATCGGTTCATCGACGGCGATGCGGCGGGTCCGCCAGCAGGTCGAGGCGGTCGCGGGCTCGCAGGGCACGGTGCTGATCTGCGGCGAGAGCGGCTCAGGTAAGGAAGTCGTCGCACGCGCGATCCACGAATCGGGACCGAGGTGCGACGGGCCGTTTCTGGCGGTGAATTGCGCCGCGCTCAGCGAGGGGCTGCTCGAAAGCGAGCTCTTTGGGCATGAACGCGGCGCGTTCACGGGTGCCGATCGCTTGCGAAAGGGCCGGTTCGAACTGGCCCACGGCGGCACGCTGCTGCTCGATGAAGTCAGCGAGGTCGACCCGCAGGTGCAGAGCAAGCTGCTGCGAGTGCTGCAAGAGCGAGAGTTTGAGCGAGTTGGTTCGAGCCAAACGATCGGTGTTGATGTGCGGGTCATCGCGACGAGCAACAGAGACTTGCCCGCTGAGGTGGCGACGGGATCGTTCAGGCAGGATTTGTTCTTTAGGCTCAACGTGCTGCCGGTCCACATGCCCGCGATGCGTGAGCGTTTGGGCGATGTCGCTGGGCTGATCGAGCACTTCGTTGAGCAGTTCGTCGGCCGGGAAGGGTGCTCGGCCCTGCGGATCGAGCCCGACGCGATGGAACTCATGAGCCGGTACGCGTGGCCCGGCAACGTGCGAGAGGTGCAGAACGTGTGCGAGCGGGCGGTCGTGCTCATGGCGGCCCGTCAGCGATCTGGCGACGGCTCAGCGGGAAGCATTGCTCGCGAGTTGGTCGCGCCTTGGCTCACGCTGCGGGCCACACCGATTGCGCACGCAAACGGGAACGGCACGGTTGGCAGTTCGATGGCCATGAACGGCATGGCCAGCCTGAACGGTGCCTCCACCCATGCCACGGTGTTCGAGTCCAAACCGGCTGGTGCTTTTGCAAGCGACACGGGTGAGCCCATCCCGCTCGAACAGCTCGAACGCGAGGCCATCATTCAAACCCTCAGGCGGTTCAACGGCCATAGGCAGAAGACCGCCAAGGCGCTGGGCATCGGGGTGCGGACGCTCGGGCTCAAGCTCAAGAAGTGGAAGGAACTCCAGATCGTCGAAGCGACGCTCTGAGCAGGCTCGCCGACCTGGCAGGCGATTGGCCCGCGGCTTGCTACTCATGACCCACGATGTCGATCCAAGGCCTCACCAATGCGGGAGCGATGCCCAGCCTCGAGCTGACCATGCGCTTTGCTGCGCAAAGACAGCGCACCAACCTGCACAACATCGCCAACTTCGACACCCCGGCGATGGTGCAGCGGCAGGCCTCGACAGCAGAGTTTCAGAACACGCTCCGTGAAGCGATCCACGCCCGCAGGGCCGAGAGCGGAGGCCGGTTCGGGGAACTAAACTGGCAGCCCTCGCGGGAACTTAGCAAGGGCCCCGGCGGCAGGCTGAACATCGAGCCGCAGACCCCAACAGGCGGCGTGATGACGCACGACCAGAACAACCGGGCCATCGAACTGACGCTCAAAGACCTGACCGAGACCGCGGGCGTGTTCCGCACAGCATCGGCCCTGTATTCATCGCAGCGGAGCATCCTGCGGGACGCCATCAGCGAGCGGCCGTAACCACCGGGAACAGACGCCTAAGCCAATCGGCTAGGAAAGGACCAGCGGCATGTGGGGCTCACTCGACATCCCGACCAGCGGCATGATCGCCCAGCGGACCCGTCTTGACGCGGTCGTGGCCAACTTGGCAAACAAGGAGGCGTTGTACAACGCCAAAGGCGAGTACGAGCCCTATCTCCGGCGTGTGGTGCGATTTGCAGAAGGCGACCCCTCGGCCACGACGGCGGCGGGCAGGTCGATGGGCGTGCATGTGGCATCGATCGATACCGACGAAAACGCGCTGCGGCTGAAGTACGACCCCTCGCATCCCAACGCGGACAAGGACGGCAATATCAAGGTGCCGGACATCAACAGCGTGATCGAGCAGGTTGACGCGATGGCGGCTGCAAGGGCGTACGACGCCAACATCGCGGCGGCTGAAGCGATCAAGCAGATGGCGACGCAAGCAATTGGTATGCTGGTCTGAGGAGCCTGGCGATGAGTGACCCACTAGGACTGATCGGTGGAGCGGGCGGGGTTTCACAGCCCCAGCAGGCGAACGCGCCATTGCCGCCTTTGCCCGCGGGCTCGCCGAGCTTCAAGGACGTGCTGCTCGAGAACCTTCGCGAGGCGGATGCCCTGCAGGCCGACGCCAACAAGGCGATCGAGGACCTGCAGACGGGCGACCGCGACGACCTCGAAGGCGTGATTCTGGCGACGCAGAAGGCCGAGCTGGCGTTCAAGATGCTCCAGGGCGTGCGCAACAAGGTGGTCGAGGCTTACAACGAGATCAAGCAGATGCGGATCTGAGCCAAACGCGCAGGACTTGCCGCCTTCGGGCCGGCGGGTCGCGCGGCATCTGCTGTTGAGCGCAATATCAAGCCAAGGCCGCGATTGAGCCGACACGGGTGGTTCGAGGAATCGGCGTGCGCCGATTCCGGGCGGGACTGGAGGTCCCGCTGCGAACCGGCACGGAGGCCAACGGATGGAAGCGCTTCGCCGCGCATGGCAGACTATTACCGATGCCCTTGGCAAGATGACCGTGAGTCAGCGGCTGCTGCTCGCTTCTCTCGGGGTCATCGCGGTCATGGTGCTGTTCGTAGTCACGCAGTACGCCGCCCAGCCACGGATGGTCGACCTCTTCGCGGGCGCTCAGGGCGACCAGCAGCAGGCGGCGCAGATCCTTCAGACATCCGGCATCCCGGCGAAAGTTGTCAACGGCGCGTTGCAGGTGCCGCCCAACCGCCAGAGCGAGGCGCTCGCGGCCCTTGCCCAGCAGGGCAGCC
Source organism: Phycisphaerales bacterium (assembly GCA_029260395.1). Lineage (GTDB taxonomy): Bacteria > Planctomycetota > Phycisphaerae > Phycisphaerales > UBA1924 > OFTM382. Next base: position 137,138 of record JAJDDJ010000002.1, read on the forward strand.
TGCCGGGCGATACCACGCTGCTCTTTCGCAATCTGATCGACTCGCAGGGCATGCACCTGTCGAAGCAGCAGAACGACCAGCTCTACGCGATCGCCTTGCAGAACGAGCTGTCGCGCGTTATCACCGGCTTCCCGGGCATCAGGCAGGCCTCGGTGCTGCTGGACATTCCTGATGCTCGCGGACTGGGTCGAGCCGTGCGCACGCCGACCGCTTCGGCAACGGTGTTTACGTCGACGGGCCAGGCGCTGGACCAGGGCACGGTCGACGCGGTCGCCGAGCTGATCGCGGGTGCTCGGGCGGGGCTCAACATCAATCGAGTGCGCGTGATCGATGGGTCCTCTCGCCGCCAGCGCCGGCCCACCGATCCCAACGAGGTGCTGCCCACGACGTACCTCGAACACGCGATGGCGGTCGAGACCATGGTGCAGCGGAAGCTCGATGATCTGCTCGCCTACATCCCGGGCCGAACCATCGCGGTGACGGCGCAGGTCGATGTGACGAAAGTCGACAGCGAGGTTAAGCGGTATTTCGACCTTCAGCAGGGCACGGTGTCGCTCCCGATGAGCGAGAGCTCTGACAGCGTCTCGCAGACCAACGAGCCCAGCGGGATCGAGGCTGGCGCGCGCGCCAACGTTCAGGCGAGCCTGTCCTCCGGCGGCGGTTCAGGCAGCGGCAGCGAAGAGACCAATGACCAGACGACGTTTGAGAACCACGTAGGCCACAAGCTCGACCGGATCAGCGATCCGCGAGGCATGCCGACGCTGCTCGCCGCTTCTATCAATATTCCGCGGAGCTATGTGGTTTCGCTGATGGGCCTAGCTGCCGACGCCGAGCCGCCGACGGAGCCGCAGATTCTCGCTCGGTTCGAGCAAGCGCGGACCGACATCGAAAACTCGGTCAAGCCGCACGTCAAGACCAGTTCGGAAGCGGGCGAGGTGCAGGGCGATGTGGTGGTCTCGCTGATCCCTGTCGATGTTCCGCTTGCGGAGTTGGGCGCTCAGCAGGCGGGCATGCTCGCTGCGGGCGGGCCGCTGGGTTCGCTGCTTGGAGGCAACACGCTGGACACGATCGTGCTTGGCGTGCTCGCGGTGATGTCGCTGGGGATGATGTTCATGATGGTGCGACGGGCTGGAAAGCGGGAGCAGATGCCCACTCCCGAAGAGGTTGTCGGTATTCCGCCGCAGCTGTCCTCGCCCGAGGACCTGATCGGCGAGGCCGATGAATCCGACTTGGCGATCGACGGGATCGAAGTCGACGACAACGCGATGAAGAACGCGAAGATACTCGAACAGGTGCAGTCAATGGTCAGCGAGCAGCCCGACTCGGCGGCCAAACTGGTGGGACGGTGGGTCACCTCCGCTCACGACGAGTAAGCCATGCCACGCAAGCTCCACGAGAAAATCCCGGACGATTTCAAAGCGCTCGATGGCGTGACCAAGTCCGCCATCCTGTTGCTCGCGGTCGGCTCGGAGCACGCTTCGAGCCTACTCGGGCACATGTCCGCTGATGCCGTCGAGATGGTCACGCGGGAGCTGGCAAGCCTGGGGCGGGTGCCTCATCATCTGACGACGCAGGTGATCGAGGAGTTCTACAACATCTCGATCGCCAACCAGTACATGGCCGAGGGCGATTTGGAATACGCCAAGTCGCTGCTCAACGACGTGATGGACCCGAAGCAGGCCGAGCGGATCCTCCAGCAGATCCAGACGCAGGTGCAGAAGACGCCTTTCAGCTTTTTGCAGCGTGCTGAGAGCGACAGCCTGCTGACGTTCATCCAGGATGAGCACCCGCAAACGATATCGCTGATCCTGTGCCACCTGCCGCACCACAAGGCGGCGGAAGTGCTTGCGGGCCTGCCGGTGCAGAAGCAGATCGAGGTCATCAAGCGCGTCGCGAACATGGAGCAGACCAACCCCGAGGTCATCCGAGAAGTCGAGAGGGGGCTCGAGAGCCGGCTGAGCAACATGTTGAGCCAGAGCATGGAGAAAGCGGGCGGCGTGGACACTGTCGCCGAGGTGCTGAACCTTGCCGACCGCGCCACCGAGAAGACGATCATGGAGGGCCTCGAAGCCGAGGACCCGGACCTGGTCGAGTCGATCCGCAGGCTGATGTTCGTGTTCGAGGACATCCTGATGGTTAACGACAAGGGCATCCAGGCGGTTCTCAAAGAGATCGAGAACGACGAGTTGGGCCTGGCGCTCAAGACCGCGAGCGATGAGCTTCGCGACAAGATCTTCGGCAACATGTCGGCGCGGGCCGGCGAGATGATCAAGGAAGACATGGAGTTCATGGGGCCGGTCAAAGTGAGCGACGTCGAGGCCGCCCAGCAGCGGATCGTGGATGTCGTGCGCCGGCTTGAAGAAGCTGGCGATGTGATGATTGAGGGCCGGGGCGGCGAGTCCGACTTGGTGGTCTGAATCGCACGCCGACATCGGCGGGGAGCGTGATCGGTGGGCATGATTCGGCAATCGCAGGCGGAGCGCATCGCGCAGCGGGGGCTCAACCTCGACCTTGGCGACCTCGAACGGCGTGCCGAGGTGCTGCGCGACCAGGCCCAACACGCTGCCGGACGGATCATCGCCGATGCCAACGCTGAGCGAGCCCGCCTGATCTCAGACGCAGCGGAAGTCGGCCGCAAGCAGGGCTACGAGACGGGCTTTGCCGAGGGCAGGATCGAGGGCGAGCATGCAGGACGCGCTGAAGCGATGGAGCAGTGGTCCGAGCGGTTCGCGGTGCTCGCTGACCACTGGGAACGCGGGCTCCAGGCGCTCGAAGCCCAACGAGAGCAGTCGCTGCGGGAAGCCGAACGAGGGTTGCTCGAATTGGGAATTGCGTTTGCTCGGCGCGTGGCACACCGGGCGGTCGCACTCGACCCCGAGCCAGCTGGAACTCAAGTCCGTGCCGCACTGGAGCGAGCAACGGCAGGCTCGGTCGTGCGGGTGCGCGTTCATCCGGGCGACATGGATGCGATCCGGGCCGCGATGCCCAGCGTGCTGGACGCCTTGGCCGGCTCCGCCGCGGCGGGGCTGATCGCCGACGACAGCATCGCACCCGGCTCGTGCATGCTCGATCTGGCGCACGGCGGGAGCATCGGGAACGCTATCGATAAACAGCTCGATCAGCTCGTCAGCACGCTCATGGGCTCGGACGATGACTCGATTGAGAGCGCGGCATGAGTCTCAAGCTGAGCGAAGCGGCGATTCTTGCGAGCCGGGCGCTTACGGAGCGATTCACAGGTTGCGTGTGCGCGCTGCGCGGCATGACCGTGCTGGTCGATGATTTGCCGCTGCCTGTGGGCGCGGGAGTGCGTGTAGGCACTGGGCAGGCGTCGGGTGAGGTCGTGGGTTTCGAGCAAGGTCGAGCGATTGTGATGCTGTGTGAGCCCAGCGACGGAATTCGCGCGGGCGATCATGTGATTGGCGTGGCGAGCGAGGCGATGGCGCCCGTGGGCGAGGGCCTGCTCGGGAGGTGCATCAACGGGCTTGGTCGTCCGATCGACGGCATTGCACCACCGCGAGGGCTTACGCCCCGGCCGCTGCGTGCGCCGGCGGTGTCAGCCATGCGAAGGCCGCTGATCGATCGCGCGATGGCCACGGGCGTATCGGCGATCGACACGTTCACGCCGCTTGGGCGCGGCCAGCGGATGGGCGTGTTCGCTGGGCCGGGCGTAGGAAAGAGCACACTGCTCGGGCAGATTGCGCGGGGAACCGAAGCCGACGTTAACGTCATTGCGCTGATCGGTGAACGTGGCAGGGAAGTCCGCGAGTTTGTCGAGCACAGCTTGGGCGAAGAAGGCTTGGCCCGTTCGGTGGTCGTCGTCGCTACCAGCGACGAGCCGCCGGTTCTAAGGCTGCGTGCTGCTCGATTGGCGTGCGCCGCGGCCGAGCATTTCCGTGATCGCGGGCTCGACGTGCTGATGATGATGGACTCGGTCACGCGGTTCGCGCACGCCCAGCGACAGGTGGGACTTAGCATCGGTGAGCCGCCCGCGACACGCGGCTACACGCCCAGCGTGTTCAGCGAGATGGCGATGCTCATGGAGCGAGCAGGTCGTGCCGAGAACGAGCGCGGGCCGAGCGGTTCGATCACCGGTCTCTACACGATTCTGGTCGAGGGCGACGAGGCCTCGGCGGACCCGATCGCCGACGCAGCACGCGGCATCTTGGATGGGCACATCATGCTCGATCGGGCGCTCGCACAGGCCGGTCGTTTCCCGGCGATCGACGTGCTCGATTCGGTGAGCCGGGTGCTCCCCCAGGTGACAACACCCGAGCACCAGTCGGCACGCCAGCAGGTTATCTCGCTGCTCGCGGCGCACAAGCGAGTCGAAGAGCTGCTGCGGGTGGGCGCGTACGCGAAGGGTTCGGACCGACACGCTGATGTAGCGATCGAGTTGCTCGATGAGATTGAGGCCTTATTGCGTCAGGGGCCGACTGAAATCACTGACGCTGCCGAGCGCCTGTCTAACCTGCGGGGTCTGGCGATCAAGGCCGGCGAGATGCTGAGCAAGCGGGCGCGCGGTGGCGGGGGCCGCGGTGAGGTCGCGGCATGAGTGTGTTCCGATTCACCTTGGACCCGGTGCTCAAGCAGCGCGAAGCGGTCGAGCGCGAGGCGCAACGTCTGGTCGCTGAGCGTGAGCGAGACAGGTTCGCGATTCTGTCAGAGCTTGATGAACTGCAGGCCCGCGACGCGGGTGAGCGGCGCGATCTCTCCCAGCGGCTCGGCGCGACGGGCAAGCTGGACGCCAAGGCGCTCCGCCAGCAATCGGTCGCGACGATGCAGGTCTCTCGTCAGATTCGAGAGGCCGCGCTGCGTGCCGCGGGCGCCGGACAGAGGCTCGGAGAAGCAAGAACTGTCCTCACGCGAGCGACCGCTCGGCGGAGAGCCATCGAGCTCGTGCGCGAGCAGCAGTTGGACGAGTTCAAAGCCCGCGAGCGGAGGCGAGAGACCGAAGCACTCGATGAGATGGCGATGGCGATGCGCCGTTCGCCCGCCCTAGGCAACGGAGGCCGGTTGTGAAGTCGATGCTCAAAATCGTGACCATTCTTGGCTTGTCCCACCTGCTTGCGGTGCTCGGCGTGGTGGGCTGGCTCGGCGCGACCCAGCGCCTCAGCACCGAACGGCTGGAGAGCATCCGCGAGATACTCCACGAACCCATGCCCGTCGCCGTCGCCCGGCTCGCCGAGGAAGCCAAGCAGGCCGAGGCGGAGGCGGTGACCGGGGAAGAACAGCCCGAGGGCAACGGCGTGCCGCTATCTGCACAGGCAGCGCTGCAGATGCACCTGCAGGAGCAGGACATGCACCGCGAACGCATCGCCCGCCTTCAGCGGGAGGTCAGCGACCTGAAAGGGCTTCTGATACAAATGCGCCAGAAGCTTAATGAGGAACGCGCCGCGTTTAAGGCGGAGCTGGAGGCCTTCGAGCAGACGCGAGCCGAGCTCCAGCTAACCGAGGGACAAGAGCAGTTCCGCAAGGCGCTAGGACTGCTGTCGGGCCTCAAGGCGGACAAGGCCAAGATTCTGCTCGATCAGCTCATTAGGGACGGCACGTTCGAGGGCGACTTCGCGGACCAAGCCGGCTCGGACATGCCATCGGCGCTCCGCGGGATCGACCAAGCTGTTTCGTACCTCAACGAGATGCCCTCGAGGCAAAGCGCCAAGATTCTCGATGAGTTCATCGATGCCGACCCCGCGTTGGCAAACGAGTTGCTTGAACGTCTTCGGACCAGGGGCCAGGTGGCTCTCGCGTCAGAAGGCTGAGGATTCTTGCCGACTCCAGCGCAGGTATTGCCCCCAAACCAGGCCGTCAGTGAGCCCGCCTTGCGCCTCGGCGACGAGCGTCGCAGCGCGGATGCATCCAGCGTTGGTGCCTTTGCGATGGTGCTCGCGGGGATGGCCCCTCCGACTGGCTCGGGCGATGCGGTGATGCGTTCACTGACCGACACGCGCGGCACCGGCCGAGGAAACGTCGATACGCATCAGAGTTCCCGTGGGGACGCAACCCGAACGAGCGATGCCCCGCGTTCGCCTCAGCAGCAGAACACCACGGCGCCGGGCTCCACCGCACCGGGTGAAGCGACGGCGAGCCAGAGAACTGACAAGCCATCCGTTTCAGCGACTAAAGAAGTATCGCAACGGAGCGCTGAGCCACAGCGTCAAACGCCATCGGTCAGCCCGGAACAGAGCACAACCAAAGCCGGACCGGCCACCTCGCCGAGCGCGACTGACGCGGCTGCCGAAGCGGGCAAGCCGACAGGTGGCCAACCCGCATCCGACCCGCTTCAGCCGCTCGCCACCCGCAGCTCGCTCTCGGCTGGCGCGATCGCTTCGAGTGCTGCGGCCACGCAAGCTGCCAGCAAGCTCGCGATGCAGGCCGCTCCAGTCAGTGCAGCGCCCACAACAGCCCAGCCAAGCCCGGTGACGGGCGTTCGCGGCGTGCAACCCGCGGCTGGCACGAATGCCTCTGCGGGATTCAAAGCTAAACTCGCGCCTCCACCGCCACGCCCAGACGGAGCAGAAGCCGCGCTGCGAGCGCAAGCCTCGCGCGGCCTCGCGCTCGCGCTGCGCAGCACGCAGAGCAACGCGACCATCCGCCTCGATCCACAGCACCTGGGCACCCTCCGCGTGGATGTAGTGGTTCGCGAGGGCGGCGTTGAGGCCATCTTTAGACCAAGCACACCCGAGGCACAGCGATTGCTTCAGGCTGAACACCGAGCGTTGGAACACGCTCTGGCTGCACGCGGTCTGCGTGTGGAGAAGCTCGAGATCATGCCGGCGGAAGAAGGATCTTCCGGTCGGCACGCGGCGTCGGATGGCTCGACATCGGGCCATGCCAGGGAGGGCCATAACGGCGCGACACAGCACGGCGCAAGCGGGTCCGAGCACCACGGCGCGCCAAGCCAACGCCACGCCGGAGGCGCGGCACAACGGACCAAAGGTGCGGAGCACCACGCGTCCACAACCTCGGCGGCGGAGCACGCTGAGCCACTACCCCACCCGGCGGAGCCATCGGCGGGGTCAGCTTTGATCGACACGATCGTGTGACGGAGCACGCGGCGTGGGCACCTTGACATCACCGGTCCGGTGGTGGGGCATCGTCGCCTCGCACTCGGATCACGTGGGAAGGACGCCGCATGGACGCTCTCAGCGCACTCAGTGGAACGAACAACTCGTCGGCGGAATCGGCCATCGGCCAGCTCACATCCGACGAGTTCCTCAACATCATCCTGCAAGAAATGCAGAGCCAGGACCCGCTCGAACCGAGCGACACCTCGCAGATGCTCGAACAGCTCTCGTCGATCATGGCGATCCAGTCCGATTCGGACATGATCGACCGGCTCGGCGAGCTCGTCGGACAGAACGAACTCGCGTCGGCATCCGGCCTCATCGGCAGGCTGGTCAGCGGGCTCAGCGAATCAAACGACCGAGTCGCGGGCATCGTTGAGTCTGTAACGCAGGGTTCCGCCGGCGTAACACTGAGCCTGGACGACGGAACGCGGGTCGCCATGTCGCGATTGGACGCGATCCTCGCCGCTGAGGAACGCCAAGAGCAGCCCGAAGAGGCTGCCCCGTGACCGCTGCCATAGGCCAGGAACTAATCGAACGGCTCGCAGCGGGTATCCGGCCCGAGGCCGCGGGCGAGACGCTGAGAACCGCGGGCGACGACCGCTTTGCGAACCTCCTGTTCAAGGCCGCATCTGGCGAAGTCTCAAGCGGGCTGCCGATCACCATCGCACGCGGCGTCGATGTGCAGCTCTCGCCCGAAACGTTGGAGAAAGTATCGTCGCTCGTTGACCGTGCGCAGGCGCAGGGAGCAAGCAAGGCGCTCGTGCTTACGGATGAAGGTATGCTCGAACTGGATGTGCTCCGCAGGCGCGTCGAGGGAGTGGTCGATCCTGCCTTGCAGGACTCGGTATTGACCGGCTTCGATGCGGTGCTTGTTGCAACGACTGACGAACGCGATCCGTCCGAGCTCCACGGCCCGCTCATGCTGCCAGACCGAGGGCTGAGTGCTTCCGCCCACGATTCACTGCTGCGTGCGCTCGGCGATTCCGCCAGTACCAACCGCTAACAGACGTACTCCCTGCACGCCCAAGAGCGTGCGTGATGCCATCCGTAAGGACTTTCGCCATGGCTTCCACCGTCGCACTGCTCACCGGCCTGTCCGGGCTCAACGCCAATGCCCGCAGCATCGAAGTCATCGGCAACAACATCGCCAACTCTGGAACCACGGGCTTCAAGAGCACCAGGCTGGTTTTCAGCGATTCGCTCAAACGCACGTTCCGCGGCGGTACCGCGCCCTCGCCCGAGAGCGGCGGTACCAACCCCAACCAGGTCGGTCTCGGCGTCAACGTAGCCAGCACCCAGCGCAACTTCAGCCAGGGAGCCGTGGCGCCGACCGGTGATGCTCGAGACATGGCGATCGAGGGTGACGGGTTCTTTATCGTCGAACGCAACGGTGATCGGCACTACACCCGCGACGGCTCGTTCCGCCTCGATGAAGCCGGCAATCTCGTCACCTCAGCTGGCCAGATTCTCCAAGGTTTCGGCGTGGACGACGACTACAACGTGATCGAGGGCGCACTGCGGGGAATCTCGGTACCCATCGGCGCAAGATCGGTAGCCGAGCAGACTTCGCAGGTGCGGTTTGCGGGCAACCTGAACGCTGCGGGCGCGTTGCCCGGTGGCGGCAGCGTGTTCAACATCAGCTCGACGACCACAGCTGGATTCTCGCTGATCGCGGGAGCCACCGTTCCGGCGGGCGCTGGCAACCTGCTTGAGACCACCAGCTTGCTCACGGAGATCGAAGACCCGTTGCAGGTCGGTTCGGGGGTTTCGCTCTTCACCCTTGGGCAGATCATCGAGGTTGACGGGATCCAGCGAAATGGCGCAACGCTGCCCACCCAGCGCCTTACGATCGATGCCACAACCACCGTGCAGGACTACCTCGACCTGCTCTCGTCGGCGATGGCCGTGCTGGGTTCAGGGCCGAACCCTGACGGGCTCACGCCGGGTGTCACGCTCGATCCAGCCACAGGCATCATCCAGGCGGTGGGGCACACGGGCGATGTCAACGACCTCGACTTCCCGGGAAGCGCGGTTCGCCTGCTCAACGCCGACGGCACACTCAACCGTCTGCCGTTCGCCACATCCGAACTCAGCGAGGCCACGGGCGAGAGCAAACGCACTACGTTTGTGGTGTTCGATTCTCTGGGCTCGCCGCTGGAGGTCAACCTGACTTTCACGCTCGAAGCTAAGACCAACACAGGCACCACGTGGCGGTACTTCGTCGATTCGCCCGACGATCTCGACGGCTCGGCGGCCATCACCACCGGAACCGTCGAGTTCGATACGTTCGGATCGCTCATCACCGCTGGGCCTATCGGTGTGCAGCTTGACCGTTCGAACACCGGCGCGCTGTCGCCCATGGCGTTCAGCATCAACCTCGGCGACGACAACGACCAGGTGACATCGCTCGCCGATGCCGAGTCCGAGCTTGCGGCGGTATTCCGTGACGGCCGGGAGAGCGGCACGCTTGACAGCTTCGCGGTGGGTCGTGATGGAACGGTCATCGGTACGTTCAGCAACGGTCTGTTCCGGCCACTCGGCCGGGTAGCAGTCGCCACCTTTACGAACCCCGCTGGTATGGAAGACCTCGGCTCCAATCTATTCCGTCCCAGCGCCAACTCGGGTGATGCGGTCGTCGTCAGCCCGACCACATTCGGTTCGGGCGGCGTGATCGGTGGGGCGCTCGAACAGAGCAATGTCGATCTCGGCGGCGAGTTCATCAACCTGATCGTGTCCAGCACCGGCTATTCCGCGTCCAGCCGGGTGATCCAGACCGCCGATCAGCTTCTGCAAGAACTGCTCAGCATCGCGCGCTGATGCAAATCGTGCTTGAGTTGAGCCGGCTCCCAGCCGATAACCGCTGCGGAAGGCTCCGAGCATGATCTCTCTCACACGACTCAACGGCAGGCCCTTCGTGCTCAACGCCGAGCACATCCGCACCGTCGAGGAGAACCCCGACACCGTCATCACGCTCACTTCCGGCGAGCACCTGCTCGTCCGAGAATCCACGCGTGAGGTGATCGATCGGGTCGTGGAGTACGGAAGAACGCTCCGCAGGCTGCTGCCCCCGTCGTAACAGACGGCACGGATCGCCCGGCGTCTGACCCCAGCCCGTCAAGCCCGTACGTCCTCGAACCGATGCTTCCATGGGACAGTCCGCCCGCGTAGCGGCGGGCGATTCTTGGTGAAGCGAGGGGTGCGCACCCGTGGACATCGGAACGATCATCGGCGTCGTGCTCGCGGTGGCAGCGGTCATCTTGGGCATTGTCCTCGGCGGCGGCTCGATCGGCGCGATGATCGATGTCACATCGATCCTCGTTGTGGTCTGCGGGACCATCGGGGCGACCGTCATCTCGTTCCCGCTGGCGCGGATGCTCAAGATCCACACCATCGTCCTGAAGGCGTTGTTCACCAAACCATCGAACATGCCCGAGACAATCAAGGACCTTGTGCGGTACGCCGAGGTCGCACGCCGCGAGGGCATCCTGAGTCTTGAGAACGTCATCGCCGACATGAAGGATCCGTTCATTGTGCGCGGCATCAAGATGGCCGTCGACGGCACGGACCCTGAACTGATCCGCACCATCATGGAAACCGAGCTTGAATCGCTCATGGATCGTCACACCAACGCCAAGCTGATACTCGACACCATCGGGAAGTACGCGCCAGCCTACGGCATGATCGGGACCCTCATGGGCCTCATCTTCATGCTCAAGAACATGGACGACCCGTCCACGATCGGCGGCGGCATGGCGGTCGCGCTCATCACGACGCTCTACGGCGCGATGATCGCCAACATGTTCACCGGGCCTATCGCCGAGAAGCTCGCCGCTCGCGATGCCGAGGAAGTCCTCGCCAAGACCGTCATCATCGCGGGCGTGATGGCCATCCAGTCGGGCGATAACCCGCGCGTCGTCGAGAACAAGCTCCTCACATACCTCCCGCCGACCGAGCGGGCCGCCGTCTCCAGCGAAGCCGCCTAAGGAGCACCCATGGCAAAGAAAAAGCCACCCAAGGGTTCAGACATCCCCGAGTGGGTGCTCACCTATGGCGACCTCATGTCGCTGTTGCTGTGTTTCTTCATCCTGCTCGCGGCCTTCAGCGAGCTGAAGCAGCCGCGGGAGTACCAGCGGATCATGGACGCCATCAAGGAAGCGATGGGTGCCACGGGTAACCCCGGCACGATCGACATCTCCGATATCGTCAACACATCGACTCCCAATCCCCACGACGACTTCCGACCCCGCGCTGATCCCCACATGCGGAGCGCCAAAACCGACGAAAACAACGTCGAAGGCCGGCACTCCAAGGTCGCGATGGTCCACGAGAACGAGCGGCAGGTTATCGGCGGGGCCTTGCCCTTTGAGCCGGGCGACTCGGAGCTTTCGGCGGAACTCAAACGCCGGCTCGCCAACGACGTCGCCCCCAAGATAAAGGGACTCAGCAGACGGGTCATCGTTCGTGGGCATTCATGGGGTGTTACGGACACCGCGCCAGACGGCGACCCTGACACGCTGAGCTTCCAGCGTGCAAAGCAAGTCAAACGGTATCTCATCGACGAATGCGGCGTCAATCCGCTCACCGTTTCCATCGAAGTCGTGGGGGCATCCGAGCCGCTTAGCGTCCCGACGACCGACATCGAGAACGCGCCGGCTAACCGCAGGGTCGAGGTGTTCCTCACGGATGTCATGATCGACGAATTGCACCCCGACCCGAATTTCACCGGCAGGAACCGCTGACGCAGGAGAGCACCCATGGCCGACGAAGCCGCCGACAAGCAAGCAGAATCAATCGATAGCGCGGGTAAGCCCTCCAAGAAGATCCTGTTGGTCGTCGGCGCGATCATGGCGCTCGAGGGAGCCGCCGTGGTCGGCTTCATGATGTTCACCGGCGGGCCGTCCAACGCGAACGCCGCCGCCATCCAGGGCGAGGACCTGGCCCAGCGCGAGCAGCTCGTCGAGATCGATCTCGTCCGTGATAAGTTTCAGAACATGCACGGCGAACGCATCTGGCTATGGGACACCGAGGTCAAGCTCAAGGTCCGCGAGAAGAACCGCGAGTGGGTCACGCAGCAGCTCGAGGACCGCCGGGGCGAGATCATCGAGGGCATCAGTCTGATTTTTCGCCGGGCCCAGCCCTCACACCTCAAGGAGCCGGGCCTCGAAACGCTCAATCGGCAGATCACCGCGTTGCTTGAGCAGATATTCGGCCCACATCCCGATGGCAGCCCGCGTTTCGAGCGTGTGCTGATACCGAAGTGCCTTGGTTTCCCGTCCAACTGAGGCGGGGCTGACGCACTCCATCAACACCGAATCTGAACGCAGGGTCTCAAGAATCGCCGTTATCCAGCAGGCGATTCCTGCGCGTCGGTTCTTGCCGGTTCGGCAATTCTGGCGGATGGGCCGCCGACGCGCCGATGACCGCTCTTGCGCCGGCGGAGTCCGGCCGACCTCCTCGAACGCCGGACGGAGTCCACATGGCCACCGAAGACGACACCACCCAGCCAACACCTCAAGACCCAGCTAGCCCCGCCGGCTCTCAGGATCAGCCCTCCGAAGCCGTCGCTGGCGATGAGGCCCGGGCTCCTGATATCGCTGCCACTGAGGGCGATGCCCAGGCCATCACGCTGCCCTCATTCGATGAGGTTGAGCCGGGCGACGACAGGCCTGCAGGCCTGGACCTGCTCAGCGACGTCAACCTCAACGTCAAGATCGAGCTTGGCCGAACCCGCATGCTGGTTGAGGACGTGCTGCGCCTCAAAGAGGGCGGCGTCGTGGAACTCGAAAAGCTCGCTGGCGATCCCGTCGACATCTACGTCAACGACCGCCCCGTCGCCCGCGGCGAGGTGCTTGTGCTCAACGACAATTTCTGCGTGCGCATCAGCGAGATTCTCGACACCGAGAAGGCGGGCAAACGGCCCGCGTAGCGCAGCGTGGCCGCGATGATCGCGGCGTGTGGACTGATTCATCGCAGCGGCGGAGCCGTTGGAGGATCGCGTGAGACTTTGCCCCTGGGCCATCTTGATCTTCCTCGCCTGTCCCGTCGCCGCTCTCGGCCAAGGACTCGGCCCGGCGCTCCCGATCGGTGAATCTACTTCGATTCAACCACAGGCGCTCAGCGCCGAAGCTGCTCCAACAGCCGCCAGCCAAGGCGCGCTGGCCGAAGCCGTCTCGGCTGGTGACAAGCCGCTGGGCGTGCCCAGGCCCGCCCACGAGCAGCGGTCGCTCGCCACGGATATAACAGACGGCAAAGCCAACTCCGTCGGCTGGTTCCGCGTGCTGGCAGCCCTCGCGGGCACCGTGCTCGTCGCGTTCGGTGCGGCGGCCGCAGCCCGTAAGCTCAGCGGCGGACGCATCGGCTTTGCCTCCACCGCTCGTGCGCCTTCGGGATTGGTTGAGGTGCTCGCCCGCTACCCCATCGCGCCGCGTCAGCACTTGCTCGTGCTCAAACTCGACCGCCGGGTGCTCGTGCTCTCGCAGAGCGCCGGTGGACGCGGCCAAGCGTCGGGCCTGAGCACGCTCACCGAGATCACCGACCCCGAAGAGGTCGCCTCGATCCTGCTCAAAACCCGCGACGACGAGGGCGACTCGATCGCTGCCAAATTTCGCGATGCCATGGACCGCCAGCAGTCCGTGCACGAGGCCTTCGCCACCGACGAGTCCGACACGATCGAACCCCAGCGGCTCGGCCGGCTCTCGGAGATCGCGTGATCAAGCTCGCCGCACTCGTCATCGCCATGCTGATCGCGATGCCCGCGATAGGCCAGTCGGTCTATGGCCCCGAGCCGCAAGACCCCAACGACCGGCCATCCGTCGTGCTTGCACCACCGACCATGTCGAGCGGGCTCAATCCGGTCGAAGTCCTTCAACGCGCGGGCCAGTCGCTTCCGGGCTCCGACGAATCGGGCGGCATCTCGGCAGCCATGAGCGTCATGCTCGTGCTGACGGTCATCACGCTGGTGCCCTCGATCATGCTGATGGCCACGAGCTTCATGCGCATCATGATCGTCCTTGGTTTGCTGCGCCAGGCGATGGGAGCCGCGGGCCTGCCGCCTTCGCAAGTGCTCTCCGCGCTGGCGCTGTTTATGACCATGACGGTGATGGCCCCAACCGCCGAGCGCGTCTGGAACGAGGCCGTGGTGCCTTATCAGCAAGGCGAGATCACCGACTACGACCAGCTCTGGGCCACCGGCTCCCAGCCCATGCGTGATTTCATGTTCGCCCAGCTCGAGGCTACCGGCAACTGGTCGAGCCTCTACATGCTCCTCGAATACCGCGGCGTCGACATCTCCGCGCCCGAGAACCTCACCCGCGCGCAGGTAAGCACGCCCACGCTCGTCACCGCGTTCATGCTCAGCGAACTCAAGACCGCGTTCTTGATGGGCTTCAAGGTCTACCTGCCGTTTCTGGTGATCGACATGGTCATCGCGAGCATCCTGATCTCGATGAGCATGATGATGCTCCCGCCCGTGCTCATCAGCCTGCCCTTCAAGCTGCTGCTCTTCGTGCTCGTCGATGGCTGGACGCTCGTCGTCGGCGGCCTGCTCTACAGCTTCTCGCCTGACCTGGCTGATGCAACCGTCGCGATCGAGCACGCCGTCCGTCCGGTGATCTCAGGGTTCGTTTGCGAGGCATCGGCCACGGGCACTCTCATGCAAGGGATGGCCGCCGCATGAACTACGACGAAGCACAGGTCCTTCTGGTACGCGAGACCATGATCATCGCGCTCAAGATCGCAAGCCCGATCCTGCTGGCGGGCGTGGTCGTGGGGCTCATCATCAGCCTCTTGCAATCGGTCACGAGCATCCAGGACCAGACCCTGAGCTTTGTGCCCAAGATCGCCGCGATGATGCTCGTCGCAGCCCTGCTCATCCCGTGGATCGTCATCAAGCTCATCGACTACTCGGTCGAGCTGTTCTCACTCGGCGCATAGGAGCGGTTGTTGAACGGGCTCGAAAGCCAACTCGACCGCGTGGTGCCGATGCTGCTCGTGCTGTTCCGCATAAGCGGGCTGTTTCTTGCGGTCCCGATGCTCAGCAGCATCAGCGTTCCGTTTCAAGCCAAGGCATTGGGTGCGCTGATCGCCACCGCTGCGATCTTCCCGTCGGTCGAAGCGTTCGCGCCCGCAGCGCCCGAGGCCTTCACATTGCTGGGCCTGGTGCCGATGGTCACCGCGGAACTGGCCATCGGATTCGTGCTTGGCGTGCTCGCGTCGCTGCCCGTGATCGCGATGCAGGCCGGCGGGCATGTCATGGGCTTTCAGATGGGCTTGTCCATCGCTTCGGTTTACAACCCCGAGCTCGACGCTCAATCCGACCTCGTGGGCGAGCTCATGTACATCGTCGGCGTCGGCCTGTTCGCCCTGCTCGGCGGTTTCGATGTGCTGCTACTCGCGATCTTTGGCAGCTTCGAGCGCGTCCCGCTGGGCACGCTGGGCGTGCTCGGTGTCGGTGCCCCGCTCGAGGTGTACCTGGGCGTGCTCACCTCGGGCTTTGAACTGGCGCTTCGCGTCTCGACTCCGGTGACCGCGACCAGCATGCTGCTGCTGCTCGCGATGGGCTTCGTGATGAAGACCATGCCGCAAATCAACATCCTCACCGTTGGCTTTGCGATGAAGATCATGGTCGGCCTCGCCGCCATCATCGCGGGCCTGCTCATCATCACCGACGCCGGACACGAGCACACTGTCGAAGCGTTCGACGCGCTGCTCGGCTGGGTCGAGTCGCTCTCCATCCCGGCAGGAGGCACCCGTGGCCTCTGACGAGATGGGCGAGAAAACCGAAGACCCAACCTCCAAGCGGCTCAACGAGGCCCGCGACCGAGGCCAGGTCGCCAAGAGCCAGGACCTGTCGGCGGCGCTCATCCTGCTCGCCGCGGTCGCGATCTTCGCTGGGCTCGGACCGCTCATCGCCAAGCGCATGATGACCGTCACCCGCGGCGGGCTGGAGTCGTTCGCCTCCGCCGATGCCATCAATCTGCTGCTCGTCGAGGATCTCATCCGCGACATCGCCCGCAGCGCCCTGTTTGCCACGCTGCCGGTCATGGTGCTGATGTTCATCGCCGCCGCGGCAGCGAACATCAGCCAGATCGGCTTGATGTTCTCGCCCAAAGCTCTCGAACTCAAGCTCGAACGCATCAGCCCGATCGCGGGCACCAAGCGGCTCTTTAGCAAACGGAGCCTCGTCAAAACCGGCATCAACCTCGTCAAGCTCGTGGTCATGGTCACCGTTAGTGTCCTGGTCCTCATCACCCAGGCCGAGCGCGTGCTGGGAATGCCCGGCCTGACCGTCCTCACCGGAATGCTCGAAACGCTCCGCCTGCTTGCTGAACTCGCGATCATCCTTGTGCTCCTGCTGCTCGTCATGGGCCTCATCGACCTGATCTACCAGAAGTGGCAGCACAAGCAGGACCTCCGCATGTCCAAGCACGAGGTCAAAGAGGAACGCAGGTCCATGGAAGGCGACCCGCAGATCAAGGGCAGGCGGGCCCGCATGATGCAAGAGATCGCCTCCCAACGCGCGCAGGCCGAGGTGCCCCGGGCGGATGTGATCGTCACCAACCCCACGCACTATTCCGTCGCTCTGCGCTACGACTCCGCCTCCATGCGAGCCCCGCGCGTCGTCGCCAAGGGCGTCGACCATCTTGCCCTTCGCATTCGGCTCATCGCGCGAACCCACGGCGTCGCCATCGTCGAGCGCCCGCCGCTGGCGCGCGGCCTGTACTTCGGTGTCGACGTTGGCCGAGAAGTGCCCGCCGAGTTCTACGAGGCCGTCGCCGAGGTGCTCGCGTTCGTCTACCGCGTCGAGCAAGACGCAGATCGAGCCGCCAAACAAGCCAACCAGCCCGTCCGCCCGCCCGTGGTCGGTGCCGCTTAAGCGAACGAGAGGAACCCCTGAGCCGTGGCCAAGCCCCCCGCAACTAAAATGGCACCCAAGCCGACCGCTGAACTCCCGCAATGGCTGCTCAAGCTCAGCGCCCAGCGTGAGCTGATCGCCCCCATCGGCTTTGTCATGCTCCTAGGCGTGATCCTCGTGCCGCTGCCCCCGATGGTGCTCGACCTGCTCATCAGCCTCAACATCGCGCTCAGCGTGATCGTCCTGCTGACCACCATCTACATGAAGCGGCCGCTCGAGTTCAGCGTCTTCCCCTCGCTGCTGCTCGCGACGACCATGTTCCGCCTTGTGCTCAACATCGCTTCCACCCGCCTCATTCTCAGCGCGGATGCCTCAACCCCAGAGGAGGCGATGGGTGTCGCTGGCAAGGTCATCAGCGCCTTCGGAGCGTTTGTCGCTGGCGACTCGCTGTTCGTCGGCGTGGTCATTGCCACCATCATCCTCATTGTCCAGTTTGTTGTCGTGACCAAGGGTGCCACCCGCGTCAGCGAGGTTGCCGCCCGCTTCACGCTCGATGCCATGCCCGGCAAGCAGATGGCGATCGACTCCGATCTCAACGCAGGACTGATCGACGAGAACGAGGCCCGCACCCGTCGCGAAGAAATCCGCCAGGAAGCAGACTTCTTCGGCGCCATGGACGGCTCCAGCAAGTTCGTCCGGGGCGATGCCATCGCGGGCATTCTCATCCTTGTCATCAACATCATCGGCGGGTTTGCGGTGGGGGCCATCTCCAAGGGCTGGCCCGTCGGCCAGACCGCCGAGGTCTTCACGACGCTGACCATCGGCGACGGCCTCACCAGCCAGATCCCCAGCTTCATCATCTCGATCGCGGCGGCCCTCATCGTCACCCGCTCGGGTTCCAAAGAGAACCTCGGCGAGGAGTTCGCCGGCCAACTCACCAGCCAGCCGCGGGGTCTGGTCATCACAGCCGGTTTCCTCGCGGCGCTCTCGTTCACGCCGCTGCCCACCGTCCCGCTGCTTGTGACTTCGGCCGCACTGGCGGGCATCGCCTACAGCCTCCGTCGAACCGCCCGGCACAAAGAAGAGCAGGCCTCCATCAAGCAGTCCTCAGAAGCCCAGAGCGCCTCTGCTCCGCCGCCCATCGAGACCCTGCTCAAGGTGGACACACTCGAACTCGAAGTCGGCTACGGCATCGTCCCACTCATCGATAAGAACCAAGGCGGCGACCTGCTCGATCGCATCAACGCCATCCGACGCCAACTCGCGGTCGAGCTCGGGCTCGTCATGCCTCCCGTTCGCATACGTGACAACATGCAGCTCAAATCAAGCGAGTACCGCATCAAGGTGCGAGGGGCCGAGGTCGCCCGATCGCACGTCTACCCCGACATGCTCATGGCGATGGACCCGGGCATCGCCACGGGCACCCTTGAAGGCGAACCCACCACCGAGCCCGCGTTCGGGCTGAAGGCCATGTGGATCAACCCCCAGCTCCGCCAGCGGGCCGAGACCCTTAACTACACCGTCGTTGACGCCACCAGCGTGATGGCCACGCATCTCACTGAGCTCGTCAAACAGCACGCCAGCGAGCTGCTCACCCGCGAAGAAGTCAACAACCTGATCGAGGGCCTCAAGACCCGCGCCCCCAAGCTTTGCGAGGAAGCGATCCCGGCCATCGTCAAGCCCGCCGATCTCCAACGCGTGCTCCACAATCTCCTCCGCGAGCGTGTCCCGGTCCGCGACATGGAGACCATCGTCGAGACCCTCGCCGACTGGGCGCCCCGCAGCAAAGACATGGACATCCTCACCGAGTACACCCGCAACGCCCTTCGAAGATCCATCTGCGAGCAGCACGCGGTCTCGCAAGACGGCGTACCCAGCCTCGTCTGTGTTACGCTCGACCCGAGCTTCGAGGACCAGGTCTCGGCGTACATCGATCGAGGCACCAGCGGCACCACAGTCTCGATGCCCGCCCGCGTGGCCGCCGAACTCGCAGGCCGAGTCGTCCGGGCGCTCAAGCCGCTCGTCGATGCCGGACATCCACCGCTTGTGCTCGCCTCGCCCCAGGTTCGTGGCCCCGTCTGGCAGATGCTCGAACCTCACATCAAGTCCGTCGTCGTCCTCGGCTACAACGAGGTGGTCGCGGGAGTCGAGATCGAGTCCCACGGCCTGGTCACCCTTCAGCAAGAAACCGCCGCCGCATGAAGCACGCTGACCACCGGCCAGCCGACCAAATCGACCACTGGCGTGCGCCCAAGCAAGCCGCTACGCTGACCTCTCACCACCACCGGGTTCCCTGCCAAGGACGGCGAATTTGAACCTCAAAACCTTTCGCGGAAGCTCGATGGCGCAGGCGCTCGCCGAGGTTAAGAAAGACCTCGGACGCGATGCCGTCATTCTGCACACGCGGACGCTCCGTGTGGGCGGCGTGCTCGGCGTCGGAACCAAAGCCATCATCGAGATCACCGCATCCGATGCGGACCCGTCCGATCTCGGGGTCAAGCCAAGGCCTAGGCCCCGCGTGCCCACCACCCGCCTGCCCGCGACGATCCCCGCACCCATGCCCGCCTCGGTGCTGGACCGCGCGGAGGAGTTCATCGCCGCAGCACCCTGGGAGAAGCGGGCGACAGCCCTCAAGACCGGTGCTCCCACCGTGAAGGCTCAAGCGCAACCAGAGCCCGTCGCAGCGCCCATCGCAGACGATGGGCGTGCCCCGTCTACCAAGACGATCGAGCCACCGAGTCGACCAGTCGCGATCGACCTGACCGACCACCAAGTCCGCCCGCTTGGTGGGGGGCTACCAACAGTCCGCGTCGATCCGTCTGCTTCGCTTTCCGACGAGCTAAGCCAGATCAAGTCCATGCTCGGCCACGTTCTCCGCTCGACTCGCTCGCAAGCGATCGATGTCGGCGCGATGCCCTCGGCCCTGCTCGGGGCGTACACATGGCTCATCGAGCAGGAAGTCCCCGATGCCATCGCCGAGGCGCTGCTTACCGAGGTTCGCGATCGGCTCGACCACGAAGAGCTCGCCTCCCCTCAGGCCGTCAGGCAGGCGGTGCTCGCCCGAATCGCGGCACGCATCAGCACCTGCGACCAGTGGCCCCCGTCGCGCCGCAGCGGCCGGCCTTCGGTGGTCGCGCTGGTCGGGCCTACCGGTGTTGGAAAGACGACGACTCTTGCCAAACTCGCTGCGGGCCTTCGGCTCAGGCGAGGCATGCGCGTCGGGCTGGTCACCTGCGATACCTACCGCATCGCCGCCGTCGAACAGCTTAGAACCTACGCCGAGATCATCGGAGTCCCTCTGAAAGTCGCGCTGTCCGCCAGTGAACTCGCCGACGCCATCACCGCTTTCGGCGACCAGGATCTCGTGCTCGTCGATACCGCCGGTCGCAGCCAGAACGACGCCGACCGACTCGCCGAACTCCGCTCTCTCATCGAAGTCGCCAAGCCCGACCAGACCCATCTCGTGCTGTCGTCCGCATCCAGCCCGGGTGTGCTCCGCCGAGCCTGCGAGAAATTCGCGGTCCTCGGCCCCGACCGTCTGCTCCTGACCAAAGTTGACGAAGCCGTCGGCCTTGGCCCAGTGCTCGATGTGCTCGAACGCACTCGCCTCCCGATGAGCTTCATCTCGACCGGCCAAGAAGTGCCCGATCACATCGAACGCGCTCAGCCAGAGCGACTCGCTCGGCGGATCATGGGCTCGGCGATTCAACCAGGCGAATCGGCCAATCCAGAACGAGACTCGCTCGCAGAGCCGCACGCTGTCGCGGTGGGGCATGAAGCAGGGCCGTCGAGGTGACCGCTGCCAGCTCCGATCAGGCTGCTCGCCTCCGCAAGCTCTTTGAGGCTCACCTGCCAACACCCGCTGTGAGTCTGGCGCCCGTTCCAGTCGGGCCGGTCGCACCGATGCTGACAATCGCCTCTGGCAAGGGCGGTGTCGGTAAGACCTCACTCGCGGTCAACCTCTCGATCGCCCTCACCCAGCTCGGCTGCCGAACCACGCTGCTCGATGCCGACATCGGGACCGCCAACGCTGATGTGCTCTGCGGGCTCAACCCACGCAAGCGCCTCGATACGCTCCTCAACCGTGCGGATAGCTCCGATCAGATCGCCCTCGAAGCTCCGGGCGGGTTCCTGCTGCTACCCGGCGCCGTCGGACTGACCCGACTTGGCCACCTGAACGACGACGACCGCGACCGCGTGCTCCGCAGGCTCACCGAGCTGGAGTTCCGCACCGATGCGTTCCTCATCGACGCAGGCGCGGGCGTAGGCCCGGATGTCCAGACCTTCGTCGAGGCCGCCGACGCGACCCTGCTCGTCGTAACCCCTGAGCCAACCTCGATCGCCGACGCCTACGCGCTGGTCAAGAGCGTCTGGGCACGCAGGCGATCGATGCCCTCAATCGGGCGCTCGCCAAAATGGTGGGTCGTCGTCAATTCCGCAGCCCACGAGGCCGAGGCCCTGGCGACGCATCACAAACTCGCCTCATGCGCGCACCGGTTCTTGGGGCAGAGCCTGCCGCTGCTGGGCTGGGTGCACGCCGACCGCCGAGTCGCGCAAGCCGTGCGCCGTCGTCGGCCATTCTTGCTCGGCTCGCGCCACAGTCGGCCATCGCGCGAGGTCCGCGTTCTGGCCCGCAGCGTGCTACGTCTTACCCAGTCCATGGGCCCGCCTGCAAGCTGACCACCTGCATCTTGTGGTTCTCGGTCGTTTGATTCGGCCCATGCCGCAACCGCTTGCGAGTGCGTGTCGATAATCGCAACGATCCGCACAAGTCGGCTCATGTGCTCGCCGATGGAGTGGTACTGGTTCTTGCGGAATCGCATCAAGAGGGAGAACGATGCACCGGACTCAGGACATGATCGCCGCGACACTGGCCATCAGCGGCTTTACCGCTGCGGTGGTCGCTGGCATGGCCGCCTCCAACGCCCCGCTCGGGGTGGTGGCGCGGGCACTCTTTGCCATGATCCTCTGCTGGATCGTCGGGCAATTCCTGGGCAAAACCGCCAACGTGGCTATTGATGAGCACATCCGCATGTTTACTTCGTCGCGGCCGGTCCCGGCCATGATCGATGCGGATGACGACGTGATCGACGTAGATCCCGAGTTGTCTGTGGACAACTCGTGAATAAAGGTGCGCCGGGTTTCCGGGCGCGCGCGCACTTGGTATATTCCAGTCGGCCGAGGGCAAGGATCGCCCAGCAGGCCGACCAAAGGCATCGATGCCTGGCTCGATTTTGAGCAATGGTCGAATGGTCAAGGAGACGACCCATGGCAGCTTCCAGCATTAGCGCACCGTTCCGTGGCAGGCTCGCTCGTCGAGGCGCCCGTCATGCCGAGGCATCCGGCCTGCCCACCAGGTTCGACGACACGCCCATGGTCGAGGTCTGGACGCAATACAAGACCGAGCCCACCGAGGAAATTCGCAATTTCCTCATGGAGAAGTTCCTCCCGCTCGTGCGCTACAACGCCGATCGCATCTACGCCCGCTTGCCCGACGAGGTCGACATCGAGGACTTGATGTCCGCTGGCCTGTTCGGCCTGATGGACGCGATCGATGCCTTCGATCTCACACGCCAGGTCAAGTTCGAGACGTTCAGCGCGGCCCGCATCCGCGGGGCCATCCTGGATGAACTTCGCGCGATGGACTGGGTACCGCGGCTTGTCCGCCACCGCACGAGCAAGGTCGACCACGCCCGCCAACAGATCGAGATGCGCACCGGCACGCCCGCTACCGAGGACCAGGTTTCCAAATTCCTCGACCTCGACAGCGAGCAGTTCGACAAGTACCTCCGCGATTCGCACTCGGTCTCAACCATCAGCCTCACCCGCCGGTGCTTCGGCTCCGATGGCGCCAAGGAAGTCCGCGAGATCGATGTCATCCGCGACACCTCGCAGACCAACCCGCTCTCAGAAGTCCAGCGCAAGGACCTCAAACACCTGCTGACCAAGGGCCTGAGTCGAGCCGAGCGCCTCATCGTCATCCTCTACTACTACGAGGCCATGACCATGAAGGAGATCGGCGCCACGCTCGACCTCTCCGAGAGCCGCGTCAGCCAGATGCATAGCTCGATCCTCGCCCGTCTCAAGGCCCAGATGCAGCATCGCATGCGAGAACTCGAGCCAGTCGCCAAGCCGTGACCCTTACCTGATTCTTTGCCGCCCGGCTCGGGATGCTCCCCGGGTCGGGCCGGCTGTACGAAAAATCCAGTCCTCGGTGGCGTCGTTGGGACTTCGGTCTCAACGACGTTTTTTTTTGTGCGCACGCTGGGCGCGGTCGACGTCTTACCCTCATGGCGCTCATGCCTAAGTCCCTACGAAATCCCGCTCAAGCCGCGATCGCGCTGGGGTCGAACCTCGGCAACCGCCGGCGTCATCTCGATGCAGCGGTCGCAGCGCTCGCCCGCGCCGCTGGCGTGGAAGTTATCGAAACATCAACTTTCATCGAGACTCCCCCCTTCGGCCCGCGGGGCCAACGCGACTACTTCAACGCCGCGTGCCTCGTGCGCACAACGCGATCGCCTCACTCGCTGCTCAGGCTTTTGCGCCGAATCGAGTGCAGGCGAGGTCGCGACCGCATCAACGGCCACCGGTGGGGGCCGCGCACGCTCGATCTCGACCTCCTGCTGTACGATGCTGTCGTGATAGACACCTCCGATCTCACAGTCCCGCACCAGAGGCTGCACTCTCGGCGGTTCGTGCTCGAACCACTCGCCGAGATCGCACCGAACTTGGCCGTGCCCACGTTCAATCGGACGGTGCGAGAATTGCTAGCCGAACTCGATGCCTGCGAGGCCGGGGCATGACCAGCATCGTCGCGATGTTCATGCTGTTGCACGCCTGGTGGACCGCCGCCACGGCTCCCAGCGCCGAACGTGTTGAGATCACCGTGACCTTAGCGAATGGCGAGTTTGAAAGCTCGTCGTATGCCGTGTGGTTCGAGCCGCTCACATCTGAGCTGGCACTCGCTATCGGGCCTCTCGTGATCGAAGCGGGCGAAGCCGGTCTCTGGGCCGCCCACCAACGCGACCCGACGACCGTGGCGGTGCTCACGAGTGAACCCGTGCGCACGCTCGGTGCCCTCGGCGTGTACCTCCCCCCGACGCCCACGCCCGCTGCTTCTCTCGCGATGGCCCGGCCCGACGAACCGTGGCTCCCCATCCCTCAAGCCAATCGTACCACTTGGGAGGCAGCCGACATCCTGCTCCGAGGCCCGTGGCGCATCCCTGTTGGAGTTCGGCTCACCGGCACCTGCGAAGCTGGAAGTTTGGTGGCGGTCGTTCGCTGGGGCCACGTCGAATCGCTCACACTCACGCCAAAGACGCGAGCTGGCCAGCCGCGGGGAGTACATTCCATTGAAGTACGCGCTTCCCACCAGATCATCCGCGAGCGGGTCCGGCTGGACCGAGGCGCGGCCCGAGTCACCAGCTTATTTTCACTGCGGCCTCTGGGGCCAGCCATCGGCCGTGGCCAGCGCATCCCGCACGGGCTAACCATCAACGATGGTGAACGCCCCGCTCGTTACGACGAGCTGCCTTGGCCGGACAACGCCAACACCCGGCTGACCGTCATCGTGCGCGCCGATGCCATCGAAGCACAAGCCACGCTGCTTGCTGAGCTCGATTCGATCCTCGCCGAAGTAAGCCAACAGCTCGCCGGTGATGGCTTCACACCCATCGCCTTGCTCGACGGGCCTATAACGGCGGACCCCGCTTCGCGCGCACGCTCGGCCGCCGAAGCACTCAAAGGTGCTAAAGCCTTTGCGGGCGTGTACGCGATCACCGATCAGCGCTTGCTCATCGAGCGCATGGAGCAACAGCCCGGCCAGCAGCGCAGCCGGGCCATCGCTGTTCTTGCGGGCAGGGACGGCATCATCCGTTCAGGTCTCTCGCTCGACGGCGACCGCGATGCGGTGCGATCGGCACTGATCGATGCGATGAGGTCCGACTCGGCACGGGGCCGCTGAGAGACAAGAGCCGGAAAGCAGCCGAAAGAAAGTGTGAGGCGGCTCAGCTCGCCTCAGCCCGAGGGTGGGCGTTGCGGTAGCTGTCTCGCAAGCGCTGGGCGGTCAGGTGGGTGTAGACCTGCGTGGTGCTGAGCGACTGGTGCCCGAGCAGTTCCTGCACGCTTCGCAGGTCCGCTCCGTTGTCGAGCAGGTGCGTCGCGAAGCTATGCCGAAGCGTGTGCGGGCTGATCGAGGGATCCAGACCCACCGAGCGCAGGTACTTGTCGAGCTTGCGGCGGACCGAGCGCGAACTCAGACGCTTGCCGTGCTTGTTGACAAAAAGCGGCGTGGTCGGGCTGGCGCTACCCATCGCGGCGGCGTACCGGGCATCCTGGTGCAGCAGCTCGAGATACCGGTTGATCGCGTGGATCGCGTGGCGGCCCATCGGGACCATGCGTTCCTTCTTGCCCTTGCCGCGGACTCGCAACGATTCGGTCTCGATGTCTAAGTCGCCCACGTTCAGATCGACCAATTCGCTAACGCGGAGGCCGGTCGAGTAGAGCGTTTCGAGCATGGCCCGGTCGCGCCGGCCCAGCACGTCCGTATCAGACGGGGCAGCCAGAAGCTGCTCGACCTGCTCGACCGTGATCGCCTTGGGCAAACGCTTGTTCTGCCTGGGCGTTCGGATGAGGGTCATCGGGTTGGTTACGGCAAAGCCCCGACGCTCGGCCCACTTGTAGAACGATCGCAGCGTCGCGATCTTGCGGGCCACTGTGGCAGCCGAGTAGTTCTGCTCATCAAGGAACAGGAGGTACTTACGGATCTGGTCCGCATCGGCCTCGCAGATAAGCTTGGTGAGCGTGGGCTTGGCCGAACCGTTGTTGGTGCCGTTGTTGGCCCCGTTACTAGCGGTCCGGTTCTCAAGGGCGGCACGCTCAGCGGGCTCATCAATCTCGATCCCATGCTCGGCGATCAGATGCTCGATGTGCTGGCGAAGGTCCGCGCCGTAGCAGCGGGCCGTGTATGGGCTGAAGCGGCGTTCCTCGGTGAGGTAAACGCCGAATGCTTCGGTGAGTGGCAGCGTGGACATCACCGCGGGCTCCTTGCCGATCGTCTGGGCCGATCCTTGGCCAAATGGGGTCACGAAGGCAGCCGGGCAAACCCCGCTGCACACTCGTTATCGGCAGACGAATCGTCGGACTTGGGGCCCAAAGACCACTCTGGCGATAATGGCCCAAATGGGTCCAAGAACTACCGCCTTGGAGGCCAGATCCCGGGTCGGCAAGGCCGATTCTGCGCACCCGTCGCCGACTCAAGATTATCGAGGTTGTATTAGCGGGCCGCAGCGCTGGCGACGGCCTGGGCATCCGCTTCAACCGGTGGGGGCGGGGCCACCCGGAGGTGCTCGCGGGCGAGCAGTTGACCGACCGCCTCGTGGGCTGCGAACTCGACGTACATCGGCATCGCGATGACGTACTTCCGCCAACCGACCGCCCCGGCATCGTCGTGCCGACCCGTCGCGTAGGAGCGCACAGCAGCCAGCGTCGCGTGGTTACGGGCGTCCAGGTGCAAGCTCGCCACAGCGGTGGGGCGGTCGTCGAAGCTCGATGGCGAGGCGAAGCCGACATCGCTGGTGGCGAGCGTGAGATCGCGCGGGTTGAGAGTGGTCCGCTGTGCGGTGACACCGACCGCTTCTGTGCGCGCGTGCAGCGCCAGCGTGATGCCTACCTTGGGCGGGTCGTACGGGTCCCAGGCGGTGACAGTCGGAATCACGAGGCCATCTACCCCCAAGGCTTTGGCCAGCGCCTTGGCCTCGGTGGGCGTGCTGACACTCGCCATCTGCAACGCGGCCATCGCGGCGAGCGTCCGGTCGAGCGGCAGGCAATCAAGCCCGCGCGTCTGCTGAACCGCGGCCACGAGGGCATCGCCCACCTGTTCGGTATCGGCGAGCGTGGTGCCAGAGGCGTTCGACGGGGGCACAACCGCCCAGAGGGGCTCGCCCACGTCGGTCGAGTAGGGCGATCGCAGCTCGTTGGGCTTGTACAGCGTCTCCCGCTGCGACGAGGCGCAGCCGGCAAGTGAGCAAGCCATCAGCGAAATCAGGAGCGAGACCATTAGGCCAGAGCGAGCCATGCGCGAACCTCCGCGTGCAAGAGCAACCAAGGGGAGCTCTCGCAAGCAGCGTGCCGGGCGCAGCCGCTGCCTCAATCCGTCGGTGCCGTGGCGAAGGTGTTGGGATTGGCGGACTCGCCCGAGGCCGCCATCAGGGCCGGCCTGGCATCCAGCGCCCAGATGTTTTCGCGCCCTGCACGGGCTGAGACAAAGTAGATGTTGTGGTCGTTGCCCCAGACCGGCATCAGATCGCGGGCAGATCCTTGCGTGAGGTTCACCAGCCCGTTGCCGGTGGTCTGCATCATCCACAGGTCCGCTTGCGCGGTTTGGCCCGCAGGCTCGCGGATCGAGGCGAAGACCACTTGCAGCCCGTCGGGTCCCCACGAGGGATTCACGAACGCCTCATCGGCGCTGGCCATCAGCTCGGTCGGACTCCCGACCTGGCCGTTGGCGTAGTCGATGGTCCAGATGGCGAACTGCCGATCGCCCCGCTCGCGAGGGCGTTGGAACACAATCTGGTCGGCGCCATCGAGCCCGGTGCCGGGCACTGGGCACCACTCGGGGAAAAGGCCGTGGCCTATGGCGTGGGTCACGGTCGGGTTTGAGACATCAACCACCCACAGTTCCCACTGGCCGGACTGCTCGCCGAGCCTGCAAAACACGAGCGATGACCCGTCGGGCGACCATGACGGGTGCAGTTCGTGCGCCGGATCAGTGGTGATCTGCACTGCTTTGCCGCCCGCTGCGGGCATCACGAAGATGTCCCACTGGCCGCCGCGGTCGCTGGCGAACGCGATGCGCCGTCCATCAGGGCTGATCGAGGGCATTACGTCCTCAGCCGGATGGTTAGTGAGCTGGGTGATGACGCTCGCATCGGAGCGCTTGAAGTAGATGTCAGCGGTGGTCCGGTGCTGGGTGGAGGCGAAGACCATGAACGTGCCGTCGGTGCTCATGTCCGGATCGAAATCCGCGCCGACCGAAGCGGTTGTGATTTGGCGAAGGCTCCCTGCTGAGCCCTGCGAGACCTCCGAGTCCGCCGCCTTAGTCGTTCCGATCTCACCGAACACGCTTCGTGTTTCGGGGCCGGGCTTGGTCCCGGTCTCGGGGCGGGTTCGGCTGGAGGGCGTCGCGGTCGTCGCTGGCGCGGTGGTGGGAACCAGCGTCGGGTCGTACTCGACAGGATGCATCTGAGCGGCGGCCAGGCCTGCGCTACCCACAAGGACCGATGCGAGCACGAGGTGGCGTAAGGCGAAGCGGGTCGAGCGAGCGGGCATGGCGGTGTCTCCGATAACGTGGGCCAAAGAGCGGGCAGCCGTTGGCCGTGTATCGGCGGATGTGGGCTCTCGATCGAGCGGATGCCCCGGGCGAGGGGCAGAAACCCGGCTGGCCCGGCGGGCTACTGCTCGGTCTCGAACGAGACGATCGCGCGGGAATCGCCCGGCCTGATCCACCCTGACGATCGGCCGCGAGGGCCGCTCGCGACATCGAGGTGTTCAAGGTACCGATGCAGCGAGGCGGTCTCGAAGCGTTCGAGGAACGCCGAGGTCGCCGAGGTGTTGATGGTGACGATCCGGTCGATCACTTGCTCGCGGTTGAGCCGGCGGTCGGCCTGAGGGGTCGCGATTTCGGGCTTGTTGGCCCGGATCGAAGCAGCTTGGCTCGCGGACTGACTCGCGGGCCGGCGGTCGAGAATATCGTTGAAGGTGGCCTGATACGGATCGTGCTGCATGGTGACTCCGAGGTACTGACACTGGGCGAGGCGCTCGCCGCGACACCAGCTATCGGGGCGAGCGGCCTAGCGCGATGAACGGATGAGAGCGCAATATTTGCGCAGATAGGTTTGCATGCCCCATGCGCAATACTCGCTGACCTGGACCGGGTACCCGGACGCGGGCGATATCCGCGAAAAGCAAGGCTCGCTTTGGGGGACCTACGCAGGCGAACTGCTTGGCTCGGCCGGGAGAGAACTGCCCAAGGTCGGTCGAGTCATTGTCCGCAGCGGCTCGCTTGACGGACCGGCGTTCGAGACGTGGGGGCCAAAGGGCTGGGAGGCGCTGGAAACAAGGTGCGAAGGGGTCGCGGGATCGGGGGCCGAGCTCTTGGTGCTGCCGCACGCTGGGGACGTGTTGAGCGATGTCCAGCGGTGCCTGAAGTTTCTCGACCGCTGGGCGGAGGCGAGCGAGCCGATTGGGCTGATCGTCGACCCTGCCGCGATGATGACGGATTCCATGCTCAATCGTGCGGCCGACCACCTCGGGCGGATGGCGGCTTCGCTGCTGAGCAGACGTGGTGTGAGAGCGGTGGTGGTGCCCGTGGGCGGTGACGCTGAGCGAATCCCTGCCGGTGCCTGGGAGCCCATGCTGACAGCTGCCCGCGCGCACAGGGTGCCGGTGATCGCGGTAGCGCAGGCTGCCATTCCAGCAAGCCAGACGAGTTCCCAAGCCCCGACCGAACGCGATGAGAGCCCCTAGACTGCGTCCATGAGCGAAACGCCCAAAGCCAACTCCTCCGCCCAGGCAGCGCCTCAGCAAGCAACGCCTCAATCGGTCTCGATCGAGCAGAGCCCGGTGCTGGCTGCGGTCAAGTCGGCGTTTGGCTCAGCCAAGCTTCGGGCGACCCGGTTCCGGGGCCAGACCACGCTGATCGTCGAGCCCAAGGATCTACACGCGGTGATGGCTGTCCTCAAGAGCGATGGGCGCTGCGGATTTGACCTGCTCTCGGATGTCGGGGGCGTGGACTACCTCGACTACCCCGCCGAGACCATCGCCCGATTCGCGGTGGTCTACAACCTTGTCAGCACCACGCTCGATCAGCGCGTGTTCGTCAAGACGTTCGTCGATCCTTCCATCCCGACCGATGGCATCGTCGAAGACCCGGCGTTGTGGGTCGATAGCGTGACGGACTTGTGGCCCGGCGCGGAGTGGATGGAGCGCGAGGTCTTTGACATGTTTGGCATCCGCTTCGCGAATCATCCGGACCTTCGGCGGATCCTCACGTGGGAGGAGTACCCGGGCCACCCGCTCCGCAAGGACTACCCGTTACGAGGTCGGGGCGAACGTGACAACTTCGGCGTGGTCGATCGCTCGACTTCCTGAGGTTTGTCTGAGTGATTGAGCGTGTCCGCCGATCACGGCGATCCGCGGAACGGGCCAGCATCCATGATGTCGATTCGGTCGTTCGCCAGATCCCAGAAAATGCGCCCCGCACGAATCGGCACGCCCGAGCGGGCGGTGTCGATGATCGTGACGTAGCCGCCAGGCCTTCCCATGAGCGTGGCCGAGGCATTGGCAGCGTTGTAATCAACGGTGTCCGCCAGCGCCTCACGCGTACCGCTCTTCATGGAGACGTTGCCCTGTGCGCGCGCTGAGCGCAGCTGGGCTTCAGTCGTTGGGTCCGCGTTGAGATCGCCACGCTGGGGGTCGAGCAGGACCGCATCAAGGCGGTCGCAGTCGATGAGCGTGACCGAACCGTCGCCGCGCCGGCGGTGGTGGGTCTTGACGTTGCCGATCATGGTCGCCTGCCCGGTGTTGCGGTTGTGAACGAACGATTCGTTCCACGAGAACAGCGCGAGCGCCTGCCGCTCGGGCGGAAGCTGCTGGCGTTGGTCGCTGACCAGCAGCGAACCCGGACCTTGCACATCGACGACGCCAGCGCGCTGGTCAAGCGAGACGATTGGGCCGGTGAGGCGCAGCGCGCGCGCCAGCATGGGTTCAGCGCCGGGCTTTACCTCGAACCGAGCTGATTCGACGGCGGCCTGCGTCTGGCTCTCGCCGTTGGAACGAGCGATAAAGGTGAGCACCTCGCGGTCCTCGCGGGGGGCGTCCTCGCCCTCGTCTTGCTCGCGGTAGGGCTCGAAGGTGGCGGTCACCTCATCGCCCAGCACCGCGTCGCGGCGGGTGGGGTCGGGCGCGTGGACAGCCTGCACATCGCCCATGCAGTGCAGCGTGCCGGCATAGTCATCGAACGTCATGGACTGCGACCACGCAGCGGTGAGCAGGCCGGTGGTGCCATCGGGATTGGTCGAAGCGCGCGAGAATGAGCCCGCGCCCGCGACCGAGCCGTTTCGGCCCGTGCCGTCAAGGTCGATCACGTCATCTGGACCGACCGCGGTGATGCGCACGCCGTCGCGCTGGGCAACAGCGTTGGGGCCCTGGACGCGGACGCTCTGGCGGTCGTCGTGCATGAGCACATCTCCGCCTGAAACGAGCAGGTTGTCGCGTGCGCGAACGATCTGCGTGGCGCCCATGGTGTGCAGTCGCTGGATGCGCGCGCCGCCGTCCTGTTCGCCGCCTTGGCCGTCGCCCGGGCTTGCGGGCTTGAGGGTGGCGTCGATGATTTCGGCCTCGATGGTGTCCGGGCCGTCGTTAAACTTCGCGGTGCCCCTTGCGAGCAGGTCGGTGGGGACGGGGTCGTCGCCGTTGGTGCTGGTGTCGAACAGCACGTCGAGCGCCTCGCAGGTGCCGCCCGCATTTCTGCCGTCGCTCGCTCTGACCTGGCCCCGTGCGGCGAGGCGCTGGAGCCGAAGATCGCCGCCCGGCCCGTTGGTGAACGTGGTGCGGAGGAAGTCGCTTTCAAGGGTGGATTCGTCGCGGCGTGCGCGCACCGCGCCCGAGCACATGGCCTCCTGCAACACGCCGGTGATGCCGTTGCGATCGACTTCAAAGACAAGGTCGGCTTGCTCGTTCCAGGTGACGGTGCCCGATGCGGCGTCGTTTTGCACGAGGCCCGCACCGGGCGCGTACCCGATGCCGGTGTCGAGGTTGAGTTCGAGGCTGCCGAACCGTGCGAGCCCGTCGCCGTCGCTGACGAGTTCGACGCCGGTCATGCCTTGGGAGGCCATCACGATGTGCCGGCGGGTGGCGTAGTAATCGAGCACGCCGGTGGAGCCGCGAGCCTGGGCGTTTGGGTCTTCGAGCAGCACCCGGCCTGACCTGCTTGCGGTGAAGCGGGCGGCGACCTCGTCTTTAGCGAGTTCCTCAGGGCGGGAGGTTGACGGGCGAATCTCGGCGACGCCGGTCCAAGTAAGCAGGATGTCGTCGCTCGCTGGATCGACTGCTGGGAGTTCGGGCGAGCCGGCGGGTGGCCCTGAAGGCTGGCTGGGCTGGTCTTCGCCGCTGGCAATGCGCACGGGCTCGGATGGGCTAGAACGCGTATTGCCGTGTGGATCAGCCGTAGGGGCATCGGGTTCGCTC
This sequence comes from Phycisphaerales bacterium, assembly GCA_029260395.1. GTDB lineage: Bacteria > Planctomycetota > Phycisphaerae > Phycisphaerales > UBA1924 > OFTM382. The sequence goes on from JAJDDJ010000002.1 coordinate 169,304, forward strand.
GAGTTGCGTTCGAGAGCCCCATCGGCGAGCTTGTTATCAACGAGCCTCGCCCACAGGTCGAGCTGGTCGCCCTTGATGGTTCGGCCTCGATCGAGCAGCACAACGTTGTCCTTGAAGACAGCGCGGTAGAACGACTCGAGCGGGTCGGGCGCGGTCTTGGGCGCCGACAGCGTGGCGCCATCGGCGTTCGCAACAGACGGCTGGTCGTGCGGCGCCATTGCTGGCTGCTGGATTGCGGGTTCGGGTTCAGCGGACTTAGACCTGCTGATGCGCAGGTACTCGCCCTGCTGAAGGCGGAAAAGCTCGATGCGCTCGAGCGGCTCGTTGATGTTCATCCGCAGATCGGTGCCCGCGAGTTCACCCATCGTGGAGGTGACGACGACGCGGTCGGGCGTGGCGACCTCGCCGAGCGTGAGATCGAACGTAAGCGTATCGCTCTTGAAGGTGGCTTCGGGCTCGTCGTTGTCGGCATCGGCTCGTCGGCCCAGGTTGGGGTACCGGCGGATGACCACACCGCCGGTGAGCGTGCCCTGCTCGGGCTCGCGCGCGCGGTCGGGCAGCACCAGGGTTCCCTCGGCTGCGGTGATGGAGACGCTGGAGCCGTCTTTCATGAAGACCCAGGCGCGGGGTGTATCGACTCGGTAGAGGTCGGGGCCGATGGGGTCCATCTGCGCCGAGCGGAGTTCCATGGCAATGCGGTCTGGGTTGTTCTTGTCGGTGATCTGGATGAACAGGCCGCTGCCGCCGGTGGAGCCCGTGCCTCCGGCCTGGTTGCCCCCGATGAGCGGCTCAAAGAGCCCAGCCCCGGTGTCGCCGTCGGCCGGGTCGGGGTTGCTTGAACCGCTGCCACGCACGATGAGCACGATCATGACGGTGGCGAAGAGCAGGCTGAGCCCTGCTGCGATGAACATGAGCTTTCTGCGTGGATCGGTGGATGCCATGGCGTGATCCTACAGGGGGCAGCCCAGGGAAGCTGGTGGCGGCGAGAGTGTGTTACGAACGCAGCGAACTGCCCGCGTGGCTGGCCTCGCGGGCGGCATCGAGCAGGTTGCGGGCGCTGAGCAGGTGCTCGACCGCGTCCCGCACCGCGCCCCGCCCGCCGGGAGAGGGCGTGACAAAGTGCGCCCGGGCGCGGAGGTCGGCGTGCGCATCGGCGGGTGCGATCGAGTAGCCCGCGAGGGCGAACATGGCCAGGTCGGGCCAGTCGTCACCCATGACAGCGGTCTCTTCGAGGGCGGTGCCGGTGTCGGCGGCAAGTTGTTCCAGTGCGGCCCGCTTGTCGTTCGAACTCTCGATCAAGTGCTTGATGCCGAGTTCGCCCGCCCTTCGCGCCAGCGCGGGCCCGCCGCGACCCGTGATGATGGCCGCCTCAAAGCCGGCGTTCATCCACGCGCGAAGACCGAGCCCGTCGCGGACGTTGAAGGCTTTGAGTTCGTGGCCTCGGTCGTCGTAGATGATGGAGCCATCGGTGAGCACGCCGTCGCAGTCGAGCACGAGCAGGCGAATGCGGGCAGCGATGGCTGGTTCGTGGGCCTTCATGGTTCGTCGCTCACGAGCCGGGCTGCGATGAGGTCCTGCACATCGAGCAGGCCGACGGGTTTGCCATCGTTGTCGACGACCGGGATCTCGTCGGCGCGGTGCTCGCGGACCATCGCAACGGCGTCACGGCCGAGCGCCGAGGCGGGCAGCGTGCGCGGGTTGCGGGACATCACGGTGGCGATGGGCGCATCGAGCGAGTCGCCCCTGAGCACCAGCCGCCGCAGGTCGCCATCGGTGAAGATGCCTGTGAGACGGCCCGTTTGATCGATTAACAGAAGCGCGCCGGGCCTGCGGGTGGTCTGCTCGGCCTGCCTGAGCGCCTCGGCGATGCTGAGCGTGTCGAGGGCGACGGGGGCGTTAACGCCCGCGCGGAAGCGGAGCAGTTCGGTGACGGGGCGAAGCAGCCCGCCGAGCGAGCCGCCCGGGTGGCGCTTGGCAAAGTCAGCGGTGGTGAAGTTCATCTGGCGTGCTGCGGCGAGCGCCATTGCATCGCCCAGCGCGAGCGTCGCGGTTGTTGAGGTGGTGGGGGCCGCGAGTGCATCGCCGCCGGCTTCTTGCAGGTCGCCCACATGCAGGGCGATCGTGGCGATGCGCGGCAGGGCGAGTTCGGTGTCAGCCGAGGTGCCGCCGGTGATGGAGATGATGGGCAGGCCGTCTTGGCGAAGGATGGCCGCGAGGTTGACGACCTCTTGCGTTCGGCCCGAGTGGCTTAGCGCGATGACGAGGTCGCGCTTGCGGAAACGGCCCAGGTCGCCGTGGGCGGCTTCGGAAGGGTGGACCGCGTGCGACGGGATGCCCAGCGACGCGAGGGTGGCGGAGAGCTTGGCCCCAATGAGCCCGCTCTTGCCCAGCCCGCTGACGAGCACGGTGCCCTCGTTGCGCGCGCACTGGACGATCGCCTCGACCGCGGCCTCGAAGGGCGGACCCAGGTCGGTGGCCAGGCGATCAGCCAGGGCGTCGAGCGCGCGAGCGGACAGCCGAAGGTCGTCGGCGGCCCGTTCAAGCGTGGCATCGGCGGCTCGTGGGGCCCGGGTGTCGGTGGCCATGGACAGAGGGTAGACTGCAAACGCTGGCCACCAAAGGAGCGAATCGCTTGGAAACGCAGGGGTACACCGTCCGTTTGGAGTCGTTTCAGGGGCCTTTGGACCTGCTGCTGTACTTGATTCGACGGGCCGAGGTGGACATCCACGACATCCCGATCGGGACGATCACCGAGCAGTTCATGGCGTTTCTCGCGGAGATCGAGCGGATCGACATGGACGCAGCGGGCGAGTTCCTGCTGATGGCGGCCACGCTGATGGAGATCAAGTCGAGGTCGCTCAGCCCGGAATCCCAGCAGACCGAACATGCCGAGCGAGCCTCCGCGACGCCCGAAGACCCCCGGCGGGAACTCGTCACGCAGCTCTTGGAGTACCGGCGGACCCGCGCCGCAGCGGACGACCTCGAGCGCCGATTCGAGAGCTGGAAGGGCCGGCGCGGCGGTGGGGGCGCGATGGTCGGGAGCGAGCCCGACGAAGATGACGAACGGGCGGTCGAGCTCGACGACCTCCACATCATGGATCTGGTCGAGGCGTTCAACACGATCATCGAGGCGGTCGATTTCAGCCGCATGGGCGAGCACGAGATCGTCGACGACGAGACGCCGATGGAGCTGCACGCCGCGGACATTGTGGACCGGCTCGAGCGAGGGATGGGCGAGGGCCATGGGTCGATGCCGTTGGGCTCGTTGTTCGAGGGCCGGCGGCGGGTCGAGATGATCGGGCTGTTCCTAGCGACGCTGGAACTGGTGCGCAATCGGCGGGTCGCGGTTCAGCAGGACGAGCAGGGACGCATCAGCCTGGCGCTGCGCGAGCCGGAAACGTTGGACGAAGAGTCAGCGGCAGACGTGCGAGTCGAGGGCGCTAGCGCCGACGGCGCGTGAGCACGAGGCCGCCGCTGAAGGCGAGAAGCGCGAAGGCACCGGGCGCTGGGACCTGCCGAGCGAAGAAGCCATCGAAACCGACGCCGTCGGTGTCGTCGGACCATTCGAGCGTGACGAAGCCGAAGACCTCGCCGGGGCCAGCCTGGTACGAGAAGAAGTTGTTCTCGTTGGGGTTGGAGTCGCTGAGGACGAAGCTGCCGACGTTGCCAAAGTTGAGGGTGATGTCGGACCATTCGAGGTCGGAGTAGTAGAAGCCGAACTCGGTGAGGCGTTCATCGCCGAAGTCGATGCGGACGTGGTCGGCGCGGAGCTTCCAGAAGTTGCTGCCATCGAGGCCGACGGCGCCGAAGCCATCGCCGCCGCTGAACACCTGGTTCGAGAGAGGCGATCGGCCAGCGAACGAAACCGTCGCGGGCAGACCGCCAAAGTCGAGGTTTTGCACGGTCGAACCGGCTTGCGCGGCGTCAAAGCCGAAGCTCTGCGTGCCGACGAAGTTGTAGCCGGTGTCGTCCTGCTGGATGATGTCGGCGTTGGCGAAGCTGGCGGAGGCGCCAGCGATGAGGGCAGCAGCGGTGAAGGTGGTTTTGCGGTGCATCAGTCGGCTCCGGTGCGAGTGGTGAGGCGGCGCGGCTGCACCCAGCAGCCTTAATGCGACACAAGAGGTTGTTCCCCGCGGTAAGCGTCCAAAGCGATGCCGAGCCGTGCGAACAGGCTTGGCCGATTCGGTTCCCGCTTGATTGGCTTGGGCGGACGTGGAGTCCGAGAACCGCCCGGAGGTTGCTGCGTTGGCCTACTTGAGCGAGCCGAGGAACTCGCCGAACCGGGCCATGCCTTGGCGGATCTGGTCTTCGCTGCACGCGAAGCTGATGCGGACGCAGTCCTCGCCGCAGCCGCCGAAATCTTCGCCGGGCACAAAGGCAACGTGGGCCTGTTCCAGCAGGGCGTTGCAGAGGTCGAGCGAGGAGCCGATGGTCTTGCCGTCGGGGGTGGCCCTGCCGAAGTAATCGCTCACGTCCGGGAACGCGTAGAACGCGCCGGTGGGCTTGGGGCAGACGAGGCCCGGAATCTTGGCGAGTTCCTCGGTGATAACGACGGCTCGCTTGGCAAACGCCTGTCGCATCGTCTCGACCTCGGCGGCGCACTCGGTCAGCGCGGTGCGGATGGCCGGGTAGACGAACGAGGTGATGTTGGTGGTCATCTGCCCCTGGAGCGTGCCCATGGCTTTGATGAGCTTGGCGCCCTCGCTGCCGGGCATGGCGGCGTAACCCACTCGCCATCCGGTCATGCTAAAGGCCTTGCTCAGCCCGTTGACGGTGAGCGTGCGCTCCGCGACCTCCGGCAGCGAGCCTATGGACAGGTGCTCGTGGTCTCCGAAGATGATCTTCTCGTAGATCTCGTCGGTGAGGATGGTCAGGCCCGGCGCGCGGTCGCTCGCGGCGTTCGCGATGGCAGCGGCGACGGCGCGGAGTTCGTCTGGCGAGTACATGGTGCCACAGGGGTTGGACGGGGTGTTGAGAATGACCATCTTGGTCTTGGGCGTGATGGCGGCGTCGAACTGCTCGGGCGTGGCCTTGAAGTCGCTGGCCGCGTCGGTCGGGATCTCGACGACCGACGCCCCGGCTAGCTCGGCGATGGGCCGGTAGCTGACCCAAGCCGGCACCGGGAACACGACCTCATCGCCCGGCTCGAGCAGGCACTGGCAGGCGACGTAGAGGACATGCTTGCCGCCGGCGGCTATGGCTACATGGTCGCCCGTAAGGCCCTGGATGCGGTTCTCATTCGTGAGCTTGTCAGCGATGGTCTGGCGGGTCAGCGGGTCGCCTAGCGTCGGCATGTACTTGGTCTGGCCGGCTCTGAGGGCCGTGATCGCGGATTCCTTGATGCGGTCGGGGGTGTCGAAATCCGGCTCGCCGAGGCTGAAGCTGAGCACATCGATCCCGGCCTGCTTCATGGCCTTGGCCCGGTTGCCAAAGGCGATGGTGACCGAGGGCTGGAGCTGAGCGACACGCTTGGCGAGGGTGGGCATGAGGGGACGATACCGCCCACGGACGGACTGCGGCCAGCCGAGGCCAGCCAAACGGGGTTTGGTGGGGGGAGCTCGCTTTGATCGTCTCAGGTGGAGGCCTATTATCTGCGGACGAGGCTCCGCCTCTGAGATGGCGGCGTCGAGCCTGACCCGGATTTACGGGTCGAAACCAAGCCCATAAGCGAAGGACCGAACACGCATGATCGCGGCTGAAGCAAAGCAGAAGGTGATTTCCGACAGCGCACGCCACGACGGCGACAGCGGGTCGCCCGAGGTGCAGATCTCGATTCTCACGGCTCGCATCCGCGAACTGAGCGAGCATCTGAAAGTGCACCGCAAGGACTTCCACAGCCGGCGCGGTCTGATCCTGATGGTCAGCAAGCGCAACAAGCTGCTGCGATACATCGCGAGGACCGATCGGCCCCGCTATCTGGAAACGCTCCAGAAGCTCGGCCTGCGTAAGTAAACGAACCATCGCCCGCTGGCCGAAACGCCGGCGGGTTGTTTTTTGTACGAACCAACCAGGCCCCCCGAGTCGAAGCGACGGTGGGCGACGCGCAGCACAATCTGCTGCACGACGCCTTCTGCCTCTCGGCGCTGCGGCGGGGGCCCGGCGGTCCAACTGATGATTCGGCATCGTCCGCTGTGGGCGCTCGGCCGGGTCGCGACCGTCGAGCACTGAGAAAGCAGACCATGACACAACCCGTGAAAGCTCCCATCGTGATCGAACGTGAGTTCGGCGGCCGCACGCTGCGCATCGAGACGGGGCTTGTCGCCCGTCAGGCCGATGCCGCGGTGCTCATTACCCTCGGCGGCACGACCGTGCTCGCGACGGTGGTGCGTGCCGACCCGCGTGAGGGCCTCGACTTCTTCCCACTGACGGTCGACTACCGCGAGCGGACCTCGGCTGCGGGCAAGTTCCCCGGCGGCTTCCGCAAGCGTGAGGGCGCTCCCAACGAGAAAGAAATCCTGACGATGCGGATGATCGATCGCCCGATCAGGCCGCTGTTCCCCGATGGGTTCATCGACGAGATTCAGATCCAGTGCTGGGTGATGAGCCACGACACCGAAAACGACGGCGATGTGCTGGCGTGTACCGGTGCTGCGGCCGCGCTGGCGCTGACCGATGCGCCGTTCGAGGGCCCGCTGGCCACCGTTCGCGTCGCGCGGATTCATACCGACGACGGCATCGCGCACGTCGTCAACCCGACCATCAGCCAGCTCGAATACTCCGATATCGATCTGGTGCTCTCGGGCCACCGTGACGGCGTGAACATGATCGAAGTCGGCGCGGCCGAGGTTCCCGAGAAGGAAGTCCTCGACTGCATCAAGTACGGTCAGGAGCAGATCGCGATCATCCTGGACATGATCGAAGAGCTCGCCTCCAAGGCCGGCAAAGAGAAGCGTTTGGGCAACCTCGCGCTGCCTTCCGATGAGATCATGGCCAAGGTCAAAGAGGTCGCCGACGCGAAGCTCACCGAGGCACGCCAGATCCCCGGCAAGCAGGAACGCAACGACCGCGTGGGCCAGCTCCGCAACGAGATTCTCGATGCCCACTTCCCGGTCAACGAGGACGGCAACTACGGCGAGTACAAGCGCAGCGCCAAGGCCCGCGCCGATGCCAAGGAAGCCTTCCGCACGCTTGAGAAGAAGGTCACCCGCAGGCTCATCAGCGAGCAGCAGATCCGTGCCGACGGCCGGGCCCCGACGCAGATCCGCGAGTTGCTCATGGGCGTGAGCCAGTTCGAGCGCACGCACGGCTCGTCGTTCTTCCAACGGGGCGAGACGCAGAGCCTCGTGACCTGCACGCTGGGCACCGCCCGCGACGAGCAGATCGTCGATGGCCTGATGCCCGAGTACAGCAAGAAGTTTGTGCTGCACTACAACTTCCCGCCCTTCTCGGTCGGTGAGGCCAAGCGCATCATGGGCCCGGGCCGGCGCGAGATCGGCCACGGCGCGCTCGCCGAGCGGTCGCTCTTGGCGATCCTGCCCGACCCTTCCGACTTCCCTTACACCATCCGCCTGGTCAGCGACATCACCGAATCCAACGGCAGCTCGTCGATGGCCTCGGTGTGCGGCGGCTGTTTGGCGCTCATGGACGCGGGTGTTCCGATCCACGCGACGTGCGCCGGTATCAGCGTCGGCTGGTTCAAGAACGAAGCGGGCGACAAGGAGCTGTTCGTCACCGACATCATCGGTGAGGAGGACTTCTTCGGCGACATGGACTTCAAGGTCTGCGGCACGCGCGAGGGCATCACGGGCATCCAGCTCGACCTCAAGGCTCGCGGCCTGAATGCCGACCAGATCGAAGTCATCTTTGAGCAAGCCCGAATCGGCCGGCTCGACATCATCGACCAGATGGAAGCGGTCATTCCCGCGCCGCGTACCGAGATGTCGGTGTACGCGCCTCGCATGATCTCGCTGCAAATCAACCCGGAGAAGATCGGCCGGCTCATCGGGCCCGGCGGCAAGATCATCCGCGCGCTGCAGGACAAGTGGGGCGTCAACATCGACGTCGAAGACGACGGCACCGTGCTCGTCTCGGCCACCAGCGGCGAGGTCATCGAGCAGGCCCGCGCCGAGATCGAGGCCATCACCGAAGAGATTAAGGTTGGCACGGTCTACAACGGCAAGGTTGTCTCGACCAAGGACTTTGGTGCGTTCGTCGAGCTGGCGCCCGGCACCGACGGCATGTGCCACATCTCCGAGCTCGCCGATGGATTCGTCAAGTCGGTCAGCGACGTGGTCAAGGTCGGCGACGAGGTGAAGGTCAAGGTCATCATGGTGGACGACCAGGGCCGCATCAAGCTGAGCCGGAAGCAGGCCATGTCGCCAGAAGAGCGTGAAGCCAACCGGGAGGCACAGGGCTCGCAGGAGCCCGCTGAGACCACCTAAAGGGCTCTGCGGCAAGAACTTGACACCGCCCGGCTACCCGGGCGTGGCGGGAGAGCCAAGGGCAACCTTGGCTTTTTCGCTACGTTCGGGTATCGTGCGTGCTGGTCCGGAGCGTTCTGTTCTTGGATAGGTGCGGATTCGTGGAAGGTCGGTGCCCTATGCCTGAGGCGCGTGACGACACGGTGCTCGGAAAACTCGATGCGGTGGTCGGTGAGGTCAAATGGTTCGACCCGCGCAAGGGGTTCGGCTTTATTGTTGGCCCAGAGGGTCAGGACATCTTCGCGCACTACTCGGTCATCCAGGGCGATGGCTTCCGCGTGCTGCACGATTCCACGCGGGTCGAGTACGACGCGGTAGAAACGCCCAAGGGCTGGAAAGCGACGCGGGTGGTTCGCGAGGATCCCGAGATCGTCGTCAAGACCGACCACACGCGAAGCCCGAGGCGGACGTGACGGTCGCATGATCGGATTCGTTTCGATTGATTCGTTTCTGGTGACGGCCTTGGTTGTGGCGATCGCCGTTGGCGCGGTCGCCTTGGGTATCGGCGCGGGGCTGTGGCTTGGACGAGCGCGAAGGGCCGAGGTCGAGGGACGGATCGAGCGAGAGCTAGCGGCGAGGCTCGCCAGTGAGCATGCGCGGAGTGGAACCGACGAGCGGCTGCGCGAGATCGCGCAGATGACCGGCGGGCTCGCGCACGAGATCAAGAACCCTCTGTCGACGATCGGGCTCAACACCCGTTTGCTATCCGAGATGATCGACGATCTTGATTTGCCCACCGACGAGGCCAGCCGGCTGGGCAGGCGCGCCGATGCGCTGAGCCGAGAGGTGGAGCGGCTTGAAGGCATCCTGACGGACTTTCTTGAATACGCCGGCGAGCTCCGGTTGGACGTGCAGGAGACTGACCTCAACACGCTTGTGCGCGACGTGACGGATTTCTTCTCGCCTCAAGCCGAGCAGCGGGGCATCCGGCTGCGGGTGCAGTTTGTGGAAACGGAACTGCTCGCACGTGTCGATCCCGGCCAGCTCAAGCAGGCTGTCCTCAACCTGATGCTCAACGCGGTGCAGGCGATGGAGGCCGAGCCTCAGATCGACCGCGCCAACGGAGGGGGCGAGCTGATCGTGCGAACAGCGGGCGGGGATGGGACGGCGGTGATCCACGTAACCGACACCGGGCCGGGGATGGACGCAAAGACGCTCTCACGGGTGTTTGAACCCTACTTCACGACCAAGGCCGGGGGCTCGGGGCTCGGGCTCCCGATCACGCGCAAGCTGATCGAGGCCATGGGCGGACGGTTCGAGCTGCACTCTGAACCCGGCTTAGGGACCGATGCGACTCTCGCTTTCGCGAGCGCATCACCCACTTCGTAAGCCGCGGCGATCGGGGAGAGCACTTACTCCTTGCCGAGGTTGGTATCGATGTCGCCGTAGCCCGTGCTGATGGTCCATGCGGGTGCGCTCGGATCGCCTGAGATGGTGGCGCTGCGCTTCTTGTTAGTAGTGGGGCGGCCAGACGTGAGCCCTTGCCGGCTGAGATCGATGTCGCCGTACCCGGTCTTGATGACGACCTCGCCCGCGGTCATGGTCGGGGAGCGCAGGTCGATATCTCCATAGCCGGTACTGATCGTGAGCCCGCCAGTGAAGTCGTCGGCGAGCGAGAGATCGAGATCGCCGTACCCGCTGGTGAGGTTGATCGGGCCCGCTGCGCGTGCGATGCCGACATCGCCGTAGCCGGTGTTGATGTCGGTCGCTCCGTGTGTGTCCGCGATGTTCACGTCGCCGTACCCGGTCTTAATCTGCGCTGATTCGTGGGGGAGCGAAATGTCCACATCGCCGTAGCCAGTCCTGAGGGCAACGGCTCCGAGCTCGTAAGGCGTGCGAATGGCAAAGTAGACCGCGTCCTTGGATTTGCCAACCTGGGCAGGCCACTGCGGGTCGAGCGTGAGCGTGCCACCAACGAGCGTCGGCGTAAAGGTGACCTGTTCGAGGCGTTCGGCGTGCGAGGAGCGGAACCACGCGACCACGACCGTTTCGCCTTCGGTGGCAGCGATCGTTCCCGTACCCCCATCATTCTGTGTCCACGCCGGCAGCGGGGCATCCCGGCCTGCAATATCGACATCGCCATAGGTGGAGGAGAGATTGATCGCGGTGCCCGGCGGAACCGTGATGACGTACGCTTTCATCTCGCCGACGGTGAAGGTCTCGTAGCTGAAGCAGCCAGCTATGCCGAGCGTGCCAGCGAGTGCGAGCGTCAGCAGGGCGGGACGGGCAAACCGGATGAACGGGCGAGCGAGCGAGTAAGTGGGGGCGTGGGTGGTCATGGTGGTCTCTGGCCTGGGGTGCGCGAGAGCGCCCGGGGGCGCGTTGCCCGTGAGCTGCTATGAGCGTATTAGGAGGCGGCGTGTGCTGCTTTCAGGGGCGAAGCAGGGCTAGAGGACGAGCCGGGTGTCGGTCAGCTACTTCGCGGGTTCGAGCAGGGTGCGAACATCCCAGAGCTCGGGGAAGAACCGGCGGTCCACGATGCTGCGGAGGTAGTCGACCCCGGCTGTGCCGCCCGTGCCGCGCTTGAACCCGATGACTCGCTCGACCACTTTGACGTGCCTGAACCGCCAAAGCGCCCATTGCTCGTCGATGTCGACGAGCTTCTCACACATCTCGTAGAGCTCCCAGTGCTCGCCGGTACCCTCGTAGATCGTCTTGAAGACCGGCATCAAAGACTCGTTGGGCTCGTAGGCCTGCGTGACATCGCGCTCGAGCACTTCCTTGGGCACGGGCATGCCCCGGCGTGCGAGCAGGCGAAGGAACTCGTCGTAGAGGCTGGGGCTCTTGATGGCCTCGTCGAGCACGGCGTAGGCATCCGGCTGCTCCTTCTGGTACGAGAGCGCCGCGGGGCTCTTGAGCCCGAGGATGCATTCGACCAGACGGAACTGGCTGCTTTGGAACCCGCTGGCAGAACCGAGAACATGGCGGAACTGCAGGTATTCGGGGGGCGTGAGCGTGGCGAGCACGCTCCACTGGTTCAAAATCTGCGCGGTGATGTGCTTGACGCGCGACAGGATTTTGAAGCACGGCCCGAGTTGATCGGTCTTGACCAACTCGACAGCGGCCCGCAGCTCGTGAAGCATCAGCTTGAACCACAGCTCGGTAGTCTGATGCTGGATGATGAACAGCAACTCGTCGTGGTGCTCGGGCTGGGAGCGCGGATGTTGGGCTGCGAGCAGCGTGTCGAGGTCGAGATAGTCGGCGTAGTGACTGGTGGCCATGGTCCGCTTCCTTGGGTGAGGGAATCGGAACAAGCCTAGCCGGGCGAGGTGGGTTGCAGAGCCGAGCGGTGTCAGTCGGTGGGCGCCGCGGCGAACGTGCTCGGGCTCGCGCTGGGCTGCACGAAGAAGCCGCGGAGTGTGTAGTAGTCCGATCGGGCCGACGTGCCGCTGCACCCGGTGAGCAGGGCCGCGCCGCCGGTGACGCAGAGCACCAGGATGATTCTTGGAGCGAGACGGTTTTCGACGACGGTACGAAGCATCGGGGAAGCTCCCTCGGCTCTTGCCGCGGAGTAATTCGTCCTATCGCTGGCGGATCCTTGAGCCCAAGCGAGCGAATTCCCCGTTCTCCGGACCCAGCCGGCCAGCCTTGCGGGTTGCACGGGCATTATCTGCCGTGAATCACGCCGAACTTGCCGATCGTTCGCGGGCTGAGGTCTTGGCCGATACTGGTTCGAAGGGGTATTGACGGCCCGCCCAGCCGCCGTACGATCGTCTACCGCTGGCCGCACTGAGGCCGCGCTAGGAGTAACGATGTTCAAGCTCGCGTTCAGCACCGTGGCCTGCCCCGACCGGACCCTCGAAGAAGCCTTCGAGCTCGCGGTCGAATGCGGCTACGACGGAATCGAGCTACGAACGTTCGGCACCAACGACCCGACGCTGTTGTGCGAGCCCTCGCTGACGGGCTCTGAGAAGATTCGCAGACTCGCGGTGACCCGAGGTGTCGAGCTCGCGTGCTTGTCGACATCGTGCACGTTTGATGCGCCGATCTGGCCGCCCGTGCTTGGCCGGGCGCTGCCGACCTTCGCGCACCGTTCGCGGTCGGTGCAGCGTGTCATCGATGCAGCCGACGACATTGAATGCGAACTGGTTCGCGTGTTTGGCTTTGAGGTACCCAAGGGCGAACGCCGCCAGCAGACCATAAAGCGGATCGCGGGCGCCCTGCTGCCCGTGCTCGATTCGGCGCGCGCGAGGCGAGTCAACGTCGGCATGGAGAACGGCGGCTCATTCCAGAAGGCTTCTGAACTACTCGAGATCTTCGAGGCGTGCGAGCAGCATCCGAACCTGCGCGCAGTCTACGACGTTTCGGTCGGTGCGAGCGCGGGCGAATCGCTCGGCGAAGCGCTGGCCCTGCTTGGACAAAACCTTGCGATGGTGCGGGCTCGCTCGCTCGATGACCACGGCATGCCCAAACCGATCAGCCCGGCGCAGGTCCGCACGGTTGTTCCCGAGCTGGTTGAAGCTTGTTTCGAGGGCTGGCTGAGCGTGGACTGGCCCATCGCATGGCTGCCCGAACTCGCGGAGCGCCACGGCGCGACGCCCGCGGTGCTTTCCAATGCGGCCGACGCGATCCGCAGCGCGATGCCCAAGGCCACCACGCTCGTGAAAGACCCGCGCGTGGCGATCGGCGTTTGAACCTCAACAGCTGAACTCGGGAGCAACCCGATGCGTGAGCCCGCGCAGCCGGACGCGGAAGAACTCGGCCGGCGCGTGGCCGCCATGTGCATCGATGCGGGCTTTGACCGCGCCGGCATCGCCACGCTCGAGCCACTGGATACGGCGGGGCACCTGCAATCGTGGCTTGGCGCTGGCAAGCACGGCGAGATGGATTGGCTCGCCGACACCGCCCAAAAGCGCCTTCACCCAGGCTCGCTGCTTGAAGGAGCGACCGCGGCGGTGATGGTCGCGGACCACTACCACAGGCCCGGCGACGCTGACGACTGTGGGGGGCCACCGATGCACGGCCGCGTTGCTCGTTACGCGCGGACGGATGACTACCACAGACGCCTCAAGAAGCGGCTCATGGCTGTCTGCGATGCGTTGAAAGCGGAGTTTCCGGGCTCGCGTTCGCGCGTGTTCGCGGATACCGCGCCCGTGGCCGAGCGCGAGCTCGCTCGGCGCGCGGGTCTTGGCTGGACCGGCAAGCACACGCTGGCGATCGATCCTGAGAACGGGAGCTGGTTCGTGCTCGGCGGGTTCCTGACCACGCTCGACGTGCGAGCGCCCGCTACCCAACCGGTGGTCACCGACCATTGCGGCACGTGCACGCGGTGCATCGATGCCTGCCCGACGGGCGCGATCTCGCCCTACTCGGTTGATGCGTCGCGGTGCGTGAGCTATCTGACCATCGAGCACGGCAGCGAGATCTCGCCGGAACTTGCCGGGGGTATCGGCGACTGGTTCGCGGGCTGTGATGTGTGCCAGGAAGTCTGCCCGCACAATCGGCCAAGAGAGTCGCTGGCTCCGCGCAGCCCAGCCGGGGCGAGGGAAGGTTTCGATCTACTCGATGTGCTCGGCTGGGACGAAGCGACCCGCAGGGCGCGGTTTGCGGGCAGCGCGCTCAAGCGGATTTCGCTTGCCCAGGCGCACCGCAACGCAGCGATCAACGTGGCCAACCTGCTGCGGTCGGGCCAGCTTGATGCAGCGCGCAAGCGCGCCCTTCGCGCAGCGATAGAACGGCTCGCGTGGAACGCGCAGGCGTCCGAACTGGCGCGGAGCACCGCTCGTCAAGCGCTCGCGATGACGGAGTCGGCAACGGGCTAGGGTCCGAGGGCTTGCGCCCTCGGCTAGTCACGACAGTAGCTGGCGGGGGTCACTCAGCAGTTGGATGATCTCGGCCAGCGCCAAGGCTGCGGTCGCGCCATCGACGACTCGATGGTCGCAGGCGAGGCTCATGGGCATGACCTTGGCCACCACGGCTTGCCCGTCGCGGACCACCACGCCGTCGTACGCCTTGCCCACCGCGAGGATCGCCACCTCGGGCACGTTGATGACCGGCGTCGCGTACCGACCCGCCCGGCTGCCCACGTTGCTGATGGTGAACGTCGAGCCCATGAGACGGTCGCGTGCGATCGACCGGTCGCGGGCCGACGCGGCGGTCGACGCGATCTGCTGACCCAGCGCGAGGACATCAAGCTTGTGCGCATCGCGGATGACCGGGACCATCAGGCCCGATTCGGTATCGGTCGCGACGCCCAGATGGACCGCGCCGTGCTGAACGATCTCCTGGGCTTGCTCATCGACTCTGGCGTTGAGCGCGCCGAATCGACCGCCCCGCTCGGAAGCGAGCGCTCGGCAGACCGCTGCAGCGACGAACGGCAGGAAGGTCACCTTCTGGCCCGTCTGCGCGGTGAGCTGCTTGCGGAGCTCATCGATCGCGGTGACGTCGCACTCGTCCATCACGGTGAAGTGGACCGCGGTATCGACGCTCGAACGCAGGCGATCCGCGATTGTTCGGCGAACGCCTCTGAACGGGATGTGCGCATCGGGCGTCGCGGTCTGCGCGGGGTCGGGTACGGGCGACATGCCCTGTGTGGGCACGAAGCCCGGCGCGTACGGCACGCCACCACCACCCCCGCCGTAGGGCATGGGCACGGGGATGTAGATCGGCATGTACGCCATCGGCATGCCCTGCATGCCCTGCATGCCCTGCATGGGCTGGGGCATCATGCCCGGCATCGCCATTGGCTGCTGAGGCATATGGCCCGGCGCGAACTGCTGCTGGGGATAGTGCTGGGGGACTTGCTGCTGGTGCTGAACAGGCATCGGTCGGCGGGTCTCGGTTGAGGGATTGCCAGCAGGCGAGACGCTTGCTCCACCAGACCCAGTGCGGGCGGAAGCACCGCCGGAGGCTGCGAACGTCTCGACATCGTTCTTTGTGACGCGTCCACCGATGCCCGAGCCGGGCACCTCATCGATGTTCACGCCCACGTCGCGGGCCATGCGCCGAACCGCGGGCGTGGCCAGCGCCTTGCCCTCGGACCGCGTCATGCCGGGGGTGTCCGCGCTCATCGCGCCGACGACCGTGCCCGCGTCTTCTTCCTTGGCGGGCGCACCATTGGAGCCCGCGTCGGACTTGGGAGCTTGCGGCGGTGCCGAGCCGTCGCCCTCGAACTCGACGAACAGCGCGCCGACCTTGAGCGTCGTGCCTTCCTCGCCGTGGACAGCCTTGATGGTGCCGCTGCGGGGGCTGGTGACCTCGGTGAGCGCCTTGTCGGTTTCGACCTCGGCCAGCGCATCGGTCGCATTGATCGTGTCGCCCGGCTTGACGAGCCACTTGATCAGTTCGGCCTCGGTGAGGCCCTCGCCGATGTCGGGCAGGAGGAACATGTTGGGATCGGATGAGACTTTGCCAGCCATGTTGAACCTCTAACTTAGTACGCCAAACATTCGCGAACGCCCTTGCCGATCCGCTCGGCGTCGGGAAGGTAGCTCAGTTCGAGCTTGTAGTACGGCATCACGGTATCAAACCCGGTCACCCGCTGAACCGGGGCCTCCAGGTGCAGGAAGCACTGCTCCTGAATCCTTGCGGAGAGTTCGGCGCCCAGGCCGCAGGTCAGCGGGGCCTCGTGGACGATAACGCACCGGCCGGTTTTCTCGACGCTGCGGGCGACCGCGTCCATGTCGAACGGGTAGATGCTGCGGAGGTCGATCAGTTCGATCGAGACATCGTCGGGCAGGTGGTCCATCGCTTCGAGCGCCTGGAACACGCTCGCGCCCCAGGTGACGAGCGTGAGGTCGTCGCCCTCGCTGACGAGCTTCGCCTCGCCGATGGGGATGGTGTAGTCGCCCTCGGGGACTTCTTCCTTGAAGCTGCGATAGACGCGCTTGGGCTCGAAGAAGATGACGGGATCAGGATCGCGGATCGCGCTGAGCAAGAGGCCCTTGGCGTCGTAGGGCGTGCATGGCATCACGATCTTGAGCCCGGGCGTGTGGGCGTAGATGGCCTCGGGGCTGTCGGAGTGCAGCTCGGGGGCGTGGATGCCGCCGCCCACGGGCACGCGGACGGTCAGCGGGATGGGAATCGCGCCTCGCGTCCGGTTGCGGTAGCGGGCGCCGTGGTTGACGAGCTGGTCGTACGCGGGTCCAAGGAAGCCCTCGAACTGGATCTCGGGGATGGGCCGCATATCGGCCATGGCGAGACCGATAGCGACACCCATGATGCCGGATTCATCCAGCGGGGTGTTCTGCACGCGGTGGCCGCCGTGCTTGGCGGCGAGTCCCTCGGTGACGCGGAACACGCCGCCGTTGGCACCGACGTCCTCACCGAGACAGACGACGCGGCTGTCGCGTGTCATCTCCTGGTCGAGGGCCTGGTTGATCGCTTGTACGAGGTTGAGTTCTGGCATGGTTCTTTCGTCTTATTAGATCACACCCGCAGCGAGCAGGGTGAGCATCTCGGTCTGGTCGGCGGCATCGGGCGACTCGGCTGGCAGGGCATCGACGATCGGCATGGCGGAGTTGACCACGTCGGCCACCTTGTCCATCGGGTGCTCGACGAACACTGCGTGGTTCTGGCCCGCGACCCAGATCTCGGTCTTGCCCTTGCGGTCACGCAGCAGCCGGACGTACGTCGGGTTGATCCACCGCTCGGTTCCTTTGTGGTCGCGGACCTTGAACAGCATGGGTTACACCCGCTCCGCTTGTGCGCGCAGGCCGGCCTGCTCGGGGTTCTGGCCGATCGAACTGGTACGCATGGTGTCACGCTGCCTGCGGAGGTCGCCCGGAATCTCGGCGAACATGTGGTCGAAGAACTGGTCGGTGGTGGGAGCGTCGATGCCGTCGGCAGCGGCGACGATCTCGCTCGTGATGGTCGCGGCTCGCTCGTCGAGCTTGGCCTGGGTCTTATCGTCCCACACCTTGCGCATCTCGAGGTACATGCGGGTGCGGATGAGCGGGTCGCGGCCGAGCCACGCCTCGACCTCGGCCGGGTCGCGGTAACGCTTGGCATCGTCGGCCGTGGTGTGGTCGGCAAGGCGGTACGTCACGCCCTCGATGAAGCTCGGGCCTTCGCCCGCGACCGCACGCTCGCGGGCCTGCTTGGTGGCGAGGTAGGTCGCGAAGATGTCGTTGCCGTCGACGCGGACAGTCGGCATCTCGTAGGCGAGGGCCTTCTGAGCCACGGTCTTGGAGGCCATCTGCTGGCTGCGCGGCACGCTGATCGCCCATTGGTTGTTCTGGCAGTAGAACACGACGGGCACCTTGAGCGTGCTCGCGAAGTTCATCGCGCCGTGGAAGTCGCCTTCGCTGGTTGCGCCATCACCAAAGTACGTGATCGCGGCGCGATCCTTCTCGCCCCGCAGCTTGAACGCCCACGCGATGCCCGTCGCGTGCATCATGTGCGTGCCGATCGGCACGCTCAGCGGCGTGACGTTGACGCCCTCGGGGATCTGGTTGCCGCGCTCGTCGCCCATCCAGTGCAGCAGGATCATGTGGTAAGGCAGGCCATGCATGAACATCGCCGCGTTCTCGCGGTAGCAAGGCACGACCCAGTCGTTGCCCTTCTTCATGGCCAGCGCCGAGCCCACCGCGTTGGCCTCCTGGCCCTTGTTCTGCGGGTAGGTGCCCATGCGGCCCGACCGCTGGAGCTTGTAGGCGGTTTCGTCGAGCTTGCGACAGATCGACATTTGCTCGTAGAGATGAATGACCTCTTCATCGGAGAGGATCGGCTTGCCGCCGGGCGCGCCGAGGGCTTTGTCGAACTTGCCGTGCTCATCGAGTATCGAGATGTGCTCGATCTTCGCTTCGTAAGCGGTGGTAACGGGCATGGGTCTTCTCCGGCCGGTGCGTTCAATCAGCACCGCGGTCGGCGTGATCGGGCTGGTTGCTAACAAACTCTCAGACGTTCAGCGATACTGCGCTGGATGGGCCTCGTCCGCGACGTAAGGCTCGCCGTGGCCCGGGAACTGACGCACGCCGTTCTGACGCGGGACTCGGCCCTTGCCCTTGAATTCGGTGGGCGTCTGCTCGGGGATGATGAAGTCGCTCGCGGGCAGCGTGTCGCTGTGCGCCAAGGCGGCCTCGGCTGCGGCGAACAGCGAGTCGTCCGCGTGGTAGTACAGCTCGCGGATGTTGCGGTCGATCTCGAGCTCGGCCAGGTCAAAGAAGTGCAGGGCCGCGGCCTTGTCGCGTGCGAACTCGGGCCCGCCGTTGTCGCCGTGGTGGCGGATGTCGCGGTCGAGCTTGCTGAGCGTGCAGGTCCAGGCGTGCAGCCAGATGGCATTGAGCGCGAGGCGGCTCTGGGGGATCTGACGCGCGACGAGCGCCGCGTCGTATCGTTTACTGGTCTGCTTGAACTGGTAGGTGTGCTCACTGATGAGTCTGGCGAGCCGCTGGGCGTGGGGGCGCAGGCTCTCGTGGACCCTGTCGATCGCGGGCGGCTTGCGACGGATGCCGCCGAACACTTCGATCGCGAGCGGGATGGCCTGCTTGAGGAAGCTGGGCTTCATCTTGGTGGTGACGGGGGCCTCGCGGATGCCGAGCATCCACTCGCCGAGCTGCTTGCCGCCGTAGGCAAAGATGAACGACCACATGAGATCGTTGGAGCCCTCGACGATGGTGTTGATGCGAGAGTCGCGGAAGATGCGGTCGATCTCGTTCTCGGTCATGTACGACTCGCCGCCCATAATCTGAACCGCGTCGTTGACCGCCCGCCAGCCCATCTCGGAGCAGAACACCTTGCACATGGCCGTCTCGACCATGATGTCCTTGTCGCCCCGGTCGAGCATGCCGGTGGTCATGTAGAGCACCGCGTCCATGGCGTAAGTCATGGCGGCCATGTGGGCGATGCGCTGCTTGACGAGGTCCTTGTCGCTGAGTGGGTCGCCGAACTGGTAGCGGGTCTGGCTCCACTTGATGGCCTGGTCCATCGCTCGCTTCGCCCCGCCCGTCATGCCGGCGCTGAGCGTGCACCGGCCGTAGTTCAGGCAGGTCAGCGCGACGTTGAGGCCCCGGCCTTCCTTGTGCAGAAGGTTCTCCTTGGGCACATGGACATTGGTCAGCTTGATCCGGGCCTGCCAGGTGCCGCGGATGCCGCACTTGGAGCGGTTCTTCTGGAAGATGTCCACGCCCTCCATGTCGGGCGTGCAGACGAGGGCCGTGACCTTCTCTTTGCCGTCTTCCATCGTTTGCTTGCACATCACGGTGAAAATGCTTGCGAGCGCGGCCGAGGTGGACCACTTCTTCTCACCGTTGAGGATGAAATCGCCCTCGGGAGTCTTCTCGCAGTGTGTTTCCTGGCCGCCGGCATCGCAGCCCACGTTGGGCTCGCTGAGGCAGAACGCGCTAAGGCGTTCGCGTGCGACGATCGGCAGCCACCGCTGCTTCTGCTCGTCGTTGCCGAACAGCATGATGGCCTTGCACCCGATGGACTGGTGGGCGCTGACCATGACCGCCGTCGAGCCGCAGTAGCGGCCGATCATCTCGAGCACACGGTTGTAGCTGGTGATTCCGAACCCCAGGCCGCCAAAGTCGGTCGGTACCGTGCAGCCCAGCGCGCCCATCTTGAACAGCCGATCGATGCACCACTGCGGGATCTCTTCGAGCTGGTCGATCATGATCGACGGGTGCTCGTTCTTGAGGTAGTCCTCAAGCTCGGCGAGCAGCTGGTCGCACCGCGCGGTTTCGTCGGTGGGGGTTTCCGGGTACGGCAGCACAAGATCCTCGCGGAACCGCCCCCAGAACAGGTTCTTCGCGAAGCCCATCTCCGAGGGCTCTGGCCCCATCAGCGTCTCGGCTTCTGCGATCAATGCGCGGTCTTTTTCCGACACGCCCTTCATCGACTTGAGGTCTGCCATCGGTTCGCTCCCTCGTGCTCGCGGTCGCCGGTCATCGGCGCGCCTGGTTCATGTTCTGTCGTCGGTCGTTGCGGCCGGCCCCGGGGCGCGGTCCGCTTGAGTCTTGTCAGCCCTTGGACTTGGCAAAGAACGCCTCGATCGCGGCTTTCGCATCGTCGGTGTGACGAAGCGCCACGAGCCTTCTTCGCTCTTCGGCCAGCGCCTCGTGCCAGCCGTGCTGGAGGCCCGCACGCACACTCGCTGCCACTGCTGCGGCTGGCTGCGTTGACGCATCCAGCGCGTCAACAGCTGCTTGAGCAGCCTGCTTCACATCGTCGCGCCCGATCCACCGCGACGGCGCACCGTCGCGAGCCGGGCACTGCATCGCTTCCAGCCTTTGGGCAGCGGTCTGTAGGAGCTCGGTTGGCTCATCGGTCCAGGCATCAAAGAGGTCCGCGTCCCTGGCATCATCGACCTTCATGGGCCTGCCGAGGGCGGTCTGCTGCATCGCCGAGGCCGAGTCGATACGCGCGGGCAGCATGTTCGTCCCACCCCATCCCGGGCACAGTCCGAGCCCCGCTTCGGGCAAGCCGATCGGGTAGGGCTTGACGGCCGGGCAGCCCACGAGCAAATCGCAGTGCATCGCGAGTTCGAGCCCTCCGCCGAGCGTGGCCCCGTGGATCGCTGCGGCGGTAGGAAAGGGCAGTTGGCTCAGCCTGCCAAACACATCCTGCCCTCGCGCTAGGTAGGCATCGAGGTCGCCGTCGTTCATCTTGAGAATGCTTTTGAGGTCCGCCCCCGCGACGAACGCCCGGGGCGCATCGGAGGCCAGGATCAGGCCAGTGGTGCCCTCGGGCAGCGCGTCGAGCGTGGCATCGAGCCGATCGATCAACTCGGCATCGAGCACCACGACAGGCCGAAGGCCATCGGGGCCGTGCTGGGCGAGCCGGAGCACGACGATGCTCGAATCAGGCCCGGCGGCAACAGGATCGAGGGCGAAGGGTGTGGTCATGGAACAGGCCGTCAGCGACATCAGGCCTGCCTATCAGCAGGCCAAAATAGAGTGGGTGAAAAACATCGGATGATAGGCTGAGCCGTGGCAAAAACCGAGTTCTGGCCCTCTTGACGGCCTCAAACGCCTGTTCAAACAGTTGAGCAATGCGTCCGATCTTGGCTCTGGCGGGTCACCCGCCGAATCGGGCCTTGAGCCGCTGCTGTGCATCCTGGCTTGCGAGCACGCTTGCTGACAGTTCAGCGCCGCGAACGAGGTCCGCGTCCTGGTCCGACCCATCGAGTTCATTGAGCAACTGCTTGGTCGCGCGGAGCGCTCCAGGGCCAGCCGCCTTGAGCGATTCGACGAGCTTCTCGGCTGCTTCGTCGAGGCGGTGGGAGGTCGGCAGCGACCTCGTCACCAGCCCGATTTCAGCGGCCCTCGCGCCCGTAACCGTGCCGCCCGCCAGCAAGAGCTGACGCGCGGGACCGGCCCCGAGCCTTCGTACCACCCACGGGGCGACCACGGCCGGGCAGAGACCAAGGTCCACCTCCGGGAAGCCGAGCACCGCGTCGTCATGGGTGAGCGCAAAGTCGCACACGCACGCGAAGCCGCACCCGCCCCCGATCGCGGCACCCTTTACCACGCCGACAACCGCCATCGGCAGCGTGCGCACGCGGTGTGTCAGCTTGCCCAGCGAGCTGAGCAGTTCGTGACCGGCTTTGGCATCGCCCATCACCTGCTTGAGGTCCATGCCCGCGCAGAAGCTCTTGCCCGCTCCAGTGATGGTGAGCACGTGGACATCGCCGAGTTTCTCGAGTTCGTCAATCTTCGCGTGCAACGCACTGAGCAGGTCGAGGCTGAACGCGTTGCGTTTGTCGCCGCGGTTGAGCGTGAGCGTGGCGCAGCAGCCGTCTACATCGAGCAGGGCGAGCTGGTCGGTCGTCATGGTCTGGGTTCCTTGCGTGCGCGCAAGGCGGCACGGAGCATGGTCTGTTGTTCATCTGAACCGACGAGCGATCGCGAAGCCGCCAGTGCTCTCGGCCCCTGTTGACCGACGGCGTCGAGTTGATGCACCCAGCTGGCGGTTTGCGCTTGGGCATGGGTACTTGGCTTGCACAGCGTGCGAGCTCGCTGGATGGCAGCGGGCAGCACGCCGCTCGGGTCGCCGACGATCTCGTCCACAAGGCCGATCTCATGCGCGCGCGAACCGTCAATCAAATCGGGCCTGAGCATCAGTTCGCGCGCACGGGCGGTGCCGATGCGGGGCGCGAGCGTCGGAGCCGAGACCGCGGGGCTGACCCCTATCCGTAAGACTGGATAGCCGAGCTTGGCAGAGGCGTGGCTAACGACTACATCGGCAGCGCCGAGCAGGGCGCAGCCGCCCGCGACCGCAGCCCCCTGCACCGCCATCACCACCGGCTGGCGCGCGGCTCGCAGCGTGTCGATGGCCCGTGCGAGGCCGACGAGCAGCGCATCGAGCACCGCCAGATCGGCATCGCAGGCATCCAGATCGAACCCCGCGCAGAACGTGGGTCCGTTGCCCGCGACCACGAGTGCGCGCGCCGTCGAGTCCTCCACAGCTTGGGCGAGCGATCCGAGCATGTCGGGCAGCATGGCGTTGCGTTTGTCCGGCCGATCGAGGCTGATGACCTCAATCGAACCGTTCTCGTCCTCGAACAGCTCGCGGGCGATCATGAGGCGGCCTCCCGCTTGGAGGCGGCAGAGACGATGTCCGCAGCGAGGCGTGAGGCCTCGCTGAGCTTCTCACGATCGATTCCCGTGGTCATGCCCGCTGCGTCGATGGCCTCGAGCAGCGCCGCGGTCGAGATGTTGCCCGGCGCCCGCTTGCCCGGCGTGGACGCATACGGGCAGCCGCCCAGCCCGCCCGCCGAGCTATCGAAGGAGCGAAGGCCCATGTCCAGAGCCGTGCGCACGCACGAGGCCGCTTTGCCGTGGGTGTCGTGGAGGTGCAGTACGAGCCGGCTTGCATCGACCGCTTCCAAGACCGCTTGAAGCATGGCCCTCGTGGAATCGGGCGTGGCGTCGCCGATGGTGTCGCCTAAGTCGATCTCGTTGACTCCGAGATCGAGGAGTTGCTGGCTTAGCCGGGCGACTGCCGCGGGCTCGATCGCGCCCTCAAACGGGCACGCGATGGCGCACGAAATGTAGCCCCGAACCGCGAGCGCGTGCGACTTGGCGGCTTCGATGACGGGCACAAAGCGTTCGAGCGTTTCGGCGATACTCGCGTTGGTGTTCTTCTGGCTGAATGTTTCGCTGGCGGCCGTAAACACGCTGACTTTGTCGATGAGCATGAAGCCGGCGCGCTCGTTGACATCGATCAGGCGGTCCATGCCTTTGGCGTTTGGCACCAAAGCGGAGAAGCACATCGGGCTGAGGGCATTGGCCTTGCAATCTACGACACGTTCGAGCAGTTCGGCGGCGTCTCCGAGCTGGGGGATCCATTTCGGGCTCACGAAGCTGGTGACCTCGATCTCGTCAACGCCCGCGAGGCACAGGGCTTCGATGAGCCGGGCCTTATCGTCGGTGGGCACAAGGGCGGCCTCGTTCTGAAGCCCGTCGCGGGGGGCGACGTCCGTAATGCGCACGCGGTCGGTCATGGTGCCATGCTATTCGCCCCTGGCGAAGAATTATCGCCAGGATGGTGAACCGGCCCGCGTCGGGCGGCGACTGGATGCTGAGCACACCATGAAACGCACCGCCGCACAAGTCGCTGAAGAACTCCTCGTGCTCCGCACGCAGGCGGGCGACGAGGACTCGTTGCGGCTGTTGGTTCGGCTCTGGACGCCGAGGCTCGTTCGGCACGCGGCCCGGCTTGTGCGGGATGTGCACTTGGCACGGGACGCGGTGCAGGAAGCATGGGTGGCGATCGCGTCAGGCGTGCGAAGGCTCGACGATCCAGCGCTGTTCGGGCCGTGGGCGTACCGGATCGTGCACCACAAGGGCGTGGACATGGTCCGCCGAGAGAGCCGGCACGCTTCGGCTGTGCGGCGGTCTGCACGGGCGGAAGCACCATCCAAGAACGAATCGCCGATCGAGCGACACGAAGACGGCGAGCCGCTTCGAGCTGCGCTTCGGGCGATGGAAGCCGAGCAGCGGGCGATGTTGTGCCTGTTCTACATCGATGAACTCACCGTCAGCCAGCTCGCGGTGGTGCTGGGCGTGCCGTCCGGCACGGTCAAGAGCCGACTGTTCAATGCACGCAAGCAACTCAAACAGAGCCTCCCACGAGAGACCCAAGGAGAATCGCCATGAGAAACCTCGACGACAGCATCAAGCAGGCTTTGGAGCAGGAAGACCGGGAATGGTTCGATTCGCTCGCAGAGCCATC
The DNA here is from genome assembly GCA_029260395.1 of Phycisphaerales bacterium. Lineage (GTDB taxonomy): Bacteria > Planctomycetota > Phycisphaerae > Phycisphaerales > UBA1924 > OFTM382. The sequence goes on from JAJDDJ010000002.1 coordinate 193,840, forward strand.
GCCGCTGGGCCAGGTGCTCGATAGCTTCAAGTCCCGCAACCGGCTGATGATCGCCGTCTCGATGGTATTCGGGCTGGTGATGACCGCGCTGTCGTTCTGGTTCGCGTTCCGGATGTTCCAGGCCGGCGACGTTCGGACCACCGTGCTGTGGTCGGCGGGGCTGGTCCTCGCCATCCACGGGATCAGCATGATGAAGCTGTGGTACTTCATGGAGCTGCAGAAGAACACGACCATCCGCGAGATCAAGCGCGTCGAGCTGCAAGTCGCGCGACTTCAGTCAAAGCTCAATGGGCCATGAACGATGGCTCCACCCGTGCAAGGCGGGGTCTCTGCCTTGGTGCCACCGCTGGCTTGTGCAGCGGTGGCGGCTTTGTGGCACATCGCACCGGCTGCCCCCCATCAAGCTGCCAGTGCCACCCGGGCATGCGAAGACTCTTCCTCCCTCTCCCGCGCCCCGTGGGAGAGGGTCTTTTCTCCGCCCACTGCCGTCTTACGGGCACGGCCCGATGAGGCCGAGCAAGGCGAGGAAGTCGCCGAAGCTCACCATGCCGTCGTAACCGATGATGCCGAAGTCGTCGGCGATGTCGCCCGTGCAGCCGGGCACGCCGCGGGGGCAAGGTCCGACGAGCCCGAGCATCGCAAGAAAATCGCCGAAGCTGACCATGCCATCACTGCCGAGCGTGCCGAAGTCGTCAGCGATATCGCCGTAGCATGGCGCAGCGGGGAGTTCGAAGGTATAGGCCGCGCCAGATTCCTCGCCCGCGTACTCGGCGCGAGGTGCCCCGATGATCGCGACGCCGTCGGAGAGTCCTACTGACCTGCCGGCGTTGCCGAACACCCAAAGGTCCGCAAGATCAGACGACTCGAGCCGATACAGCCACTGCCCGGTGCCAGCGTCGAATGCGTGAGCCGCACCCTCAACGCCATCACCGCCCCATGCCTCGCCAACGAGGATGATGTCGCCGGATACTGCAACGGACGAACCGAATTCGGCCTGTGCGTGGACTCCGGGCCTAGAAAGCTCAAAGAGCCACTGGCCCGTGGAGGCGTCGAATACATGCGCAGAACCATGGGTGTTGTTCGCTCCAGTTCCAACCACCGCCGTCGTCTCGGAGATCGCCACGGAATAGCCGAAATTGCGAGCATTCCCCGAGTCTGGGATGAGCTCGAAGAGCTGCTGGCCGGTCGTGGCATCAAAGACATATGCCGCTTCGCCGTCGAGGCCTCGTGTACCGACAACTACGGTGGTCCCCGAAATGGCTACGGAGGAGCCGAACTGACTGTGGTCCGCGGCATCTGACGCGGTCAGCTTGAAGAGCTGCTGGCCGGTGGTGGTGTCAATGACGTATGCCGCGCCGGTGCCGAAGCCTATGCCCGCGTCGTCAAATCGCGCGCCCACGACAGCAATGGTGCCAGAGATCGCCACGGAAAAGCCGAAATGTTCGCTGAGCGCTCCGTCACCCGCGCTGAACTTGCGGAGCTGCTGGCCGGTCGTCGTGTCGAAGAGGTACGCCACGCCAGCACCGTCATCGTTCTGGCTCGCATAGGGTGCTCCGACAATAGCGGTAGTGCCGTCGATGGCCACGGACAAGCCGAAACTGTCGCCCTGGCTCAGGTCGGAAGGGATGAGCTTGAAGAGCTGCTGGCCGGTGGTCATGTCAAAGACGTAGACAGCGCCATTCTCGACAACGTAACCGTCAATATGGCCGTCGCCGTACGCCCCGACGATGGCGGTGGTGCCGGAGACACCCACGGAAAAGCCGAAGTGGTCATCCGCCGCGGTATCAGTTCCCAGGAGCCTGAAATCCTCTGTGAGCTGTCCGCTGGCGAGGGGGGCGGCGGTAGCAAAGCTCAGGGCGATCGTCGCATACGTCAGTTTCATCGCGGGCTCCTCACAGGGGCGGGGGGTTTGAACGCCCAGCCTACCCGAAGCGGCGGGTCCGGCTCTAGGGCTTTTTACTCGCTTTGATGCCGCATTGGAGCCACCTGATGGGCCGTCAGGCCACCCTGATGCAGCATCAGGTCCACCGGACAGAGCATCAGGTCAACCGGATGGAGCATCAGGTCCACCAGATGGAGCATCTGGTCAACCTGCAGCTCTTGCAGGCTGGCCTACAGCTCTTGTAGGTCAAGCAACAACGAGCGTAGAGCAACCACACACGACCGTAGAGGGCTCTATCACTCTCGTATAGCAGCGCACGATGACCGTAGAGCAGCGCACAACGACCGTAAAGCAACCAACAACAACCCTCGACGGCACAAAAACGAACTCCCAATGAGTGATCGGCAACGTTCGTTCAAGTGATGGAGCGTCCGCGTCGATCAGGGCGAGCGAAGAACGACGGGCCAGATGCCCATCCCACTGGAAGAACACGGGCGGGACGCCCGTGCCACAAGCAGCGGCCCATCGCTCACGCTCAGGGCTCCTTCTTCACAAGGTCCCCTCTTCCTCGATGCCCACTGAGCCCACCATCTCTGTGGTGAAGCTTCTTGAAGAGGCCATGGGGCTCCCGCCCCGGGCTCGAAAGCAAGCACGCTCTCCTCGGCGGGCTCTGCGTCTTCGCTCAGCGTCGCTGCGTTCGGGATCACCACTCGATGGGCAAGATGCCCGTCCCACCGCAGGCGGCTCAACCCGCTGGCGGCCAAGGGCGTACGATCGGTTCTCACGCACGGAGGAGCCAAATGGCCGACGATCAGCAGCAAGCCCCCCCCCAGCCGGCCGACTCATCCCCAAGTGCCGACGCCCGCAAGCCGGTCGTGCCCGCGGCGGCGGCACCTCTGCCGAGGATGCTCGGGGCGCTGCCGGGGGATCTGCGGGCCAAGCTCCGCGAGCGGCTGCGGGGCACCTTCGACCAGTTCTTCGATACCTACCTGGAGCCGTGGTACCTCCGGCGCCAGCAGTTCGCCAAGCAGCAGCCGGACAAGACGCTGGACTACTACTACGAGGCCCGGTGGGCGCTCGAGCAGCTCTACTCGCCCTTTAGCGATGCCAAGCGCAACCCGGTCAAGGCGTTCGAGAAGCACTACGTGATCCCCAAGGCCGAGCCCAACGGCCCGGTCGATCCGGTCGACGGCCTGCCGATCGTGCCGACCTCGATGTGCACGCCCTTCCACGCGAAAGACTCGGCCACGCTGTTGCAAGTCGGGCGGGACAACGTCGCCAAGATGCGGACGGTCCTCCGCGACGGCAAGGCCAAGGGCGGCGACGGCGACCTGTCGCCCGACAGCAGGATCCTCGACTTCGGCTGCTACTGCGGCAACATGATGCGCGCTCTGGGCGAGTTCACGGACGAGGGCGAGGTGTGGGGCGCTGACCTTGATGGCGACCCTGTGACGTGGGCGATGACGCACCTGACGCCCAAGTACAGGTTCATGTTCACGAGCTCTTCGGCGCACCTGCCGTTCGAGGACCGGTACTTCGACCTGATCTACTGCGGCAGCGTCTTCAGCCACATCGAAGCGCCCGATGCGTGGCTCGCCGAGCTGTCGCGGATCCTGCGGCCCGGCGGGCAGCTGTACGTCACGATGATCGATAAGCCCGCGCTGGCGAAGTACATCAAGGAATGGCCGGACGTATCCATCGCGCGCGAGGCCACGGGCTTCATGACCAAAGAGCAGCTCGAGAGCGACTACGCGCAGATGGTCATCAACCGTTCGCCGTGGCAGCACGCGATCTTCGACCGCGAGTTCTTCCTGAACAAGGCGCGCCAGACGTTCGATGTGGTGAGCGTGGCACCGTTCGTGTACAGCTACCAGACCGCGGTGCTGCTGACCAAGCGGGATACCGCACGCCGGCGGCCGGCCGCGAACACCCAGGCTGAGATCAAGCCCGCGGGCGCTACCGCTGGGGTGTAGCCGGATCCGCTGGGGCAGAGGGAGCCGGTTCCGCAGGAGCTGGCTCTGCCGGTACGGGCTCGGTTGGTGCTGGTTTGGCGGGCGTTGGCTCGGCTGGCTCCGCAGCATCCGGTTCCGTTGCGGCTGGTTCGGCTTCGAGGGCTTCGCTCTCTTCCTCGCTGTCGCCGGAGATCTTCAGGAACGGGATCGTGGAATCGATGTTGTTGATCGTCTTGCGGAGGCTGGCGAGGCTCTTGTCCACGCTCGCAAGGTTTGTGTCCACGGTGGTGAGAGTCGTGTCGACGGTCGCGAGGTTGGAGTCGACCGTCGTGAGGGTCTCGCCGATAGGCCCGAGCTTGGCATCGATCTGCGTGAGCGAGGCGTCGATGCTCTGGAGCGACTGCTCGATGGATGCGAGCTTGGTGAGCCGTTCCTCGTTGATCGACTTGAGCTGGGCATCAACGGCGACCAGCCGCTGATTGGTTGTTTGCATCTCGGCATAGATGTCGTTGACGACACATCCGGTCATGGGCAGCGAGGCCAAGAGAGCAACGAATGTCACGATGAGGCGTGCGTGTGGCATAGCTGCATGGTAATCAGTCCGCAGGAGGGGCCGCAGATGGACCACTCAGCGGCTGGGGCGACGGGCCCTCGGGGGCGGCTTGGTCCTCTGCCGGGGGGGCGGCTGGCCGCTCGGCCCAGACGGCTCCCTGAGCGATCCACTCGCGGAGGATCTCGATATCACTTTCTTCGAGCGGGTCGTCGCCCTCGGGCATTCGAATGTCCGGGTGTTCGCCTGTGATTGTCTGGAAAAGCAGACTCGCAACAGGATCGCCCGGCACGATGGCAGGACCGCTCTCGCCGCCCGCGAGAAGGCCTGCAGGCGTGGAGAGATCGAGGTCGGCATCGGGCCGATCACCCACGGTGTGGCAGCCCATGCACCGGTCGTAGAGCAGCGGGTAGACCGCGGTCACAAAGAACTCACCGCGCGGATCAGCGAGCGTGATGTGTTGCTGGGGGTCTGTGCCTTCGCTGCCTTGTATGTCGTCGATGGTTACGGGGTTGGGCGTGCCCACGCCGAAGTCGTACACGAGCGAGCCACCCAGGTGCGCGGCGTACGAAGTCCAGCCCGCGCCGCCCACGGCGGCGAGCAGCGTTGCGACCTTGCTGATCTTGGCGAAGCGCGGGGCTTTGGCCAGGCCGCCCAGGCACAGCACGCTCGCGGCCAGTGCGAAGTACCAGATCTTCTCGGCGGCCTCTTCGTGCTCGTGGATCTGCTCGCGGATGGTCTGAGGCGGCGAACCGACGCGGCCCTCTGCTGGCTCGCCGCTGAGCACGCCGCCCCAAGCCGCTGCGATGAGCAAGACGTAGATGCTGAGCGTGACGACCACCGGTGCCCGTCCGAGCTTGGTGCAGAGGCTGAGTGCGGCGGGGATCAGGCCGAGCATCGCGAGCGCGACCGGAAGGTGGACGAGCGCGGCGTGTCGCATCTGCGGATCGGAGAACACATCGAACATCGAAGAAGCAGCGGGGGTCGTCATAGAGGAGGTTTACCTTGAACGGGCGGCGTGGATGCTCGGGCGCGAGCGATTGAGCGTAGTGGAAGCGGGCCGGGCGTGCTTCGCGCCCGCGGTGAGCCGCTAGCGCTCCATGGCGGCGAGCTTTCGCTTGTTGCTCCGCAGGTCGCCCGGGTTCATTTTGTCGATGATGAGAACGCCGTCGAGGTGGTCATTCTCGTGCTGCCAGCAGCGAGCGAGCAGGCCCGCCCCAACGCGGGTGAAGGTGTTGCCATCGCGGTCGAGCGCGGTGATTCGGACGGTCTCGGGCCTGAGCACATCGCCGCGAATATCCGGCAGACTCAGGCAGCCCTCGTTGAAAGGGGTGACCTGTCGGTCCACAAACTCGATGACGGGGTTGATGTAGACCTCCGGGCCAGTGGTCGAGGTGAGCACCGGCTCGCTGCCCATCGCGGGGGCTGGCGGTGGCGGAGCTTCGGGGTCTTCGGGCACATCGGCGACGAACATGCGGACGGTCAGTCCTACCTGCTGGGCGGCCAGGCCGACTCCTTCGTGCTCGACCATGAGTTCGATCATGCGACCCGCTAGCTCTCGGACACGGTCATCCACGGCCTCGATGGGCTGGGCCTTGATCCTCAGGATCGGCTGCGGGTAGTACTGAAGTGCGAGTTGGCTCGGTTCGGGCAGCACGGGGCATGGTAGAGTGCCGAAACCGGCCCGTCAGCGCCCGGATGAGCAGGCGAGCAAGTCAGCGGTGGGCGTGGCGAGAGGGGCAGACGGGGAGCGATCGGCTACGATGGAGGCTGCACCGGGCTGCAACCGGTTGGGTATGGGTTCAGGACCGGATTCGGTCAGCGAGAGGACGGAGCGCGTGGCTTTATTCGGCAAGAAGAAGAAGGGCGACGAAGGCGAGGCCGAGGGGTCGGCGGATGCCGAGGTCGAGCAGCTCGATGTGGGCACGCTCCAGGTCCAGCCAGACAAAGCTCGCCAGTTCTTTGACCGGGCCAAGGCCATCGAGCAGACCGGCCAGAATGAGTACGCGCTGACGCTCTGGATCGGCGGGTTGAGGCTGGACCCCAACCACGAGCCCGCGATGGAGAAGGTCGTTGGTCTTGCTTCTCTCGTGTCCCAGAAGAACAAGGGCAAGCCGACGAAAGACTCGCTCGCGGCCACGCAAGGCGGCAAGGCCGAGCACAAGGTCATCAACAAGTGGCTCGACGCGCTCGTGCGGTGGGGGGCCAAGCTCAACGATCCAATCGCTGCAGTGCGGGCGTGCGAACTGGCGGGCAAGCTCTCGCTCGGAGAGCAGACATACTGGATCGGCGAGAAAGCCCTGCGGATCGCGCTTAATGACAAGAAGCCCTCCAAGGAGCTACTGGTCAAGCTGATGGACGCGTTCTCGAAGGTCGGGGCCTTCGATCTGGCGGTCCAGGCGGGCGATGCGGCCGTACGGCTCGACCCCGCCGATGGTCCGCTCAGCGCCGAGGTGCGGAACATGTCCGCCCAAGCAACCATGAGCCGAGGCGGGTTTGATCAGACGGGTGAGAAGGGCGGCTTCCGCGCCAACGTGAAGGACGCGGATAAGCAGCGGCAGCTCGAAGAAGGCGAGCGGCTGGTCAAGACCGACGAGGTCAAGGACAGGCTCGTCAACGAGGCCGAAAAGCAGTTCCAAGAGCGGCCCGACGACATGCCGTCGATGCAGCAACTCGTCCGCAGGCTTCTCGAACGCGGCAGGCCCGAAGACGAGGAACGCGCCAAAAAGCTACTTATGCGAGCCTACGAGCAAACCAAGCAATTTGGCTTCCGACTGGAGGCGGGCAAAATCCATCTTCGTATCGCGGCGCGCACGCTTGAGCAGTACCGGCTTAACGCCGAGGCCAAGCCCGATGATGCGGCCGCAGTGGGCAAGTACAAAGAGGCTCGCACCAAGTTCCTGCAGATGGAAGTCAGTGAGCTCAAGGCGACCGTGGCCGAGTACCCGACCGACCTGCGGTACAAATACGAACTCGGGCGCCGGTACTACTCGCTTGAACTGTACAACGAGGCCATCCCACTCTTGCAGGATGCGGCGAGCGACTCCAAAGTGCGGGCCCGCGCTCTGGGCATGCTCGCGCGGTCGTTCAAGGAGATCGACTTCGTTGACGAAGCCGTGCAGACCTTCCGCGACGCGGTCGAGGCGCACCCCATACCCGACGACGAGACCGGCATGGACCTGCGGTACGGGCTGATGGAATCGCTCCGCGCCAAGGCCGAGGAGGAGCAGGAGCTTGAGGCCGCCAAAGAGGCCGAGAAGATTGCTTCCTCCATCGCGATCAAGCAGATCGACTTCCGCGACATCCGCGACCAACGGGTGAGCCTCAAGGAACTCGTCCGCACGCTGCGGGACTCAGGCTGATCCGCCGTGAAGCAACCAGTTAAAGCCATCGCGATCATCCCGGCCCGGTTGGGATCGGTGCGGTTCCCACGCAAGGTGCTCGCGGCCGAGACCGGCAGGCCGATGGTGCTGCACGTTTGTGAGCACGCCGCCAAAGCGAAACTCGTGAGCAAGGTCGTGGTCGCCACCGACGCGGACGAGGTCGCGGAAGCCGTGCGCTCGGCTGGCTACGAGGTGGTGCTCACGAGCCCCGACCACCCCAACGGCACAAGCCGGCTTGCCGAGGCAGCAGCCAAGCTCGGCTTGAAACCCAGCGCGATCGTTGTCAATGTGCAGGGCGATGAGCCGGAGATCGAGCCGAACCTGATTGACGGGGCGATCGAGGCTGCGAGTTGCGCGCTTGGTTGGTCCCACGCCGACCCGCCCGTCGCGGTCGGGACGGTGGCCTCGCCGCTGGCGGACGCGGATCAAATCGCCAGCCCGAACATCGTCAAGGTCGTCTGCGGCGCGGCAGACGGTCCGGACGGGGAGGTGGGCATTCGGCGCGCGATGTACTTCTCGCGTTCAGCCATTCCCCACGACCGCGACGGCGACGGGCATGGGGGTTACCTCAGGCACGCTGGGGTGTACGCCTACACGCGGGCCTCGCTGGAGTGCTATCTGACGCTGGCCGAGACACCCTGCGAGTTGGCCGAGCGGCTTGAGCAGCTCCGCTGGCTGGAGCATTCGGTGCCGATCGGGGTCGCTGAGCGGGATTCCGAGTTTGGCGGCATCGACACGCCCGAGCAGTACGCAGCGTTCGTCGAGCGGTGGAGAGCGCGGCAGTCTGGGCTCTGAAGGGGGCTGAAAGCCTTCCGCACGGCTCGGCCCGCTTTGATACACTGGGACATGCCCGAACCCAGTCAGCCGTCCAAGCGTGGATCCCAGCATCCGACCGCGGCGACCCGCCCGGATGATGAAGCCGACGGCTCCGGGCTGCTCGCCAAGGCGGGCGCTTCTTCCCACTCCACCGAGTTCTATTCGCCGATCCCCTCTGGCTACGTCAAGGGCCGGCACAAGTACGTCATCGTGCTGGGCACGGTGATGAGCGGGCTGGGCAAGGGCATCTTCGCTTCCAGCTTGGCGCGCATGCTCAAAGACAAAGGCCTGTGCGTGGCTCCGATCAAACTCGAAGGCTACCTCAACATCGATTCGGGCACGCTCAACCCGTATCGCCATGGCGAGGTGTTCGTGCTCGATGATGGAACCGAGTGCGACATGGACTTGGGCACGTACGAACGGATGCTCGACCAGAACTTGTCGACGGTCAACTTCACCACGTCGGGGCGCATCTACTCTGAGATCCTCAACCGCGAGCGCCAGGGTGCGTACCTCGGGCGCGATGTGCAGATGATCCCGCACGTCACGGGCGAGGTGAAACGCAAGCTCCGCCAGCTGGCGATGCGGGGCGACGGCGAACGGCCCGCCGATGTGGTATTTGTCGAAGTCGGCGGCACGGTGGGGGACTACGAGAACCTGTTTTACATAGAAGCGCTCCGCGAACTGGCCTTTGAAGAGGGCGAGAACGCGGTGTGCTTTGTGGCGCTGACGTACGTGATTGAGCCGCCCACGCTGGGTGAGCAGAAATCAAAGCCCGCACAGCTGGGCATCAAGCGGCTGCTCGAAGCTGGCATTCAGCCGCACATCCTCGCCTGCAGGGCGACAAGGCCAGTGCAACCCTCGGTGCTCGAGAAAATCGCGATGTTCTCGAACGTGCCGCTGCACCGGGTGTTCAGCCTGCACGACCGCGAGAGCATCTACCAGATTCCCGAAGAAATGCGATCAGAAGGCCTCGACCGGGAGATTCTCTCCAAGCTGGACCTGCACGGATCTGTGGATGCCGTGCACGAGGACAACGCCCGCCAGCGATGGGCCTCGTTTACGTCGTCGCTCAGGCGCCGCCCAGAGTGGAGAGTCCGTATTGGGGTCGCGGGCAAGTACTCCGAGCTGCGCGATGCCTACGCCTCGATCGACAAGGCACTCGAGCACTGCGGCGCGCACCACGGGTGCGAGATCGAGCAAGTGTGGCTCGATACATCAACGATCACGCCGGACAATACAGAGCAGACCCTCGAAGGCCTTGATGCGATCATCGTGCCCGGCGGGTTTGGCAGCCGGGGTGTAGCGGGCAAGATGGAGTGCGCTCGGCACGCTCGGCTCAGCAGGCTGCCCTACCTCGGGATCTGCCTGGGCTTTCAGGTCGCGGTCGTCGAGTTTGCGCGCAGCGTGCTGCGATTGCCTGATGCGAGCAGCAGTGAGTGGGCCCCCGACGGCGACACGCTGGTCATCAGCGAACTGCCCGACCAGAAGAAGATCGAGGGGCTGGGCGGCACGATGCGGCTAGGTGGACAGGCCGTGCAGATCACGCCCGACTCGCTCGCTGCTTTCCTGTACCAAGAGCGACTCGACCGCCAAGCCGACGGCAGGCTGACCGTTCGCGAGCGCTTCCGCCACCGATACGAGGTCGAGCCCGCGTTCATCGAACGGCTTGAGGCCAGCGGGCTGACTTTCTCAGGCAGGCACCCGTCGTCGCCCATTATGCAGGTGCTCGAGCTACCCTTTGGCGTACGAAGCGAAGCTGACAAGGACGATCCGCGTTCGAGCATCACGCACCCGTACTTTGTGGCGGCGCAGTTCCACCCCGAGCTCACGGGTCGGCCGCTGCGGCCGCAGCCGATGTTCATGGGCCTCGTGGCGGCGGCGCTGCACAGGCGATACGCCGGTCAAGGCGATGCCTGGCCCAAGATTAAGGACACGCCGGTCATGAAGCGGTGGCTTCGCCCCGAGCTGCGCCAGGTTCAGCAGCACGTCCAGCGTTAGCTGAGCGCTTCGAGTTCTGGCGAGCCGGGACCGCGCAGGAGCGGTCTTTCAGACCTCCAACGCGAGCGCCTCGGCTGCGTCAAGCAGGATGGCGGCCGAAACCGCTTCGGGCGTGCCCCCGCCGGTCATGCGCGCATTGTGGTAGAGCGTCTGGGCGTGCAGGTCGGCGTGCGCCCAAAGAGGGTCCATCGAGAGGACGACAAACACATGTGCTGCCCACGGCCTGTTGGTCGCGTTGTCCGGCTGGAGTTCCTCGACGTGCCATGCGGCGGCGTCCAGCGCGCGATGGCGCAGACCTACATCATTGCGGAGCGCTGCGATCCACCACAGCGCGTGCAGGCCTCGCAGCTCGGTGAGTGTCCATGACTCGATGCCTTCGCGCGATCCATCGGGCCAGAGCGGGCCAAGTGCGTCCGAGAACAGGCCAGCCGTGTTCAGCAAGGGATCGAGGACCGCGTGCCAGAGCCTTGAGTCGACCGATGCCGGTGCTGGGGGCTCTGGGAGCCGCTGCACGCCGAACAGCCGGGCCAGCAGGGCGCTGTTGGCCCAGTGGTGCTGGCCTGAGGCATCGCGGTAAGCCAGAAGGGCTTCGAGTGAACGGAAGTCATCGCCCAATAGAGGGCTTTCCCGCAGGCCTGCCTGGCCTGCCAAATGAAATCGCCGGTGCCAATCGGCGAGCGGGGCGGGCAGTCGGTGAGTTGGTTCTTTTCGGGACGGGTCCACGGCGGTAATCTAGGACGATGGCTGGGAGAGATACACAGTTGGTGCGCCGTGCGCCCGTGCGAGGCTTTCGGGCTCGGCCAATGGACCCTCGGCGGAGGCGATGCGTGGCGTGCGGGTTTGACGACCAGGCGTTTCAGTCACGCGGACCCCTCAAGTGGTACGTGTGCGATTCCTGCGGCTGCGACTTGTACGTCAGGCCGCCACGCAGCTACCACGAGATGGAGGGGATAGAGCCACGCCGAGCGAGTCGCGGCCGCGTGCTCGCGCGGCTCTTGCGAGGGATCATCCGCCGATGATTTCGATCGATGGCTCGGCCTGCTCATCGGGCGTTGACCAGCCGAGATGCGCGCTCGCGGGTCGCTTCTGTGCGAACAGTGCGTAGCCCGGCGCGGATGTGGGCCGCTTGGGCGCGCGCGTCGGGTGCCAGAGGTGGAACGCGAACGCTTGATGGGTAAGCACGGCCCACTCGGGCAATGGGCGGAGCCGGTTCAGGCGGCTTGCGAGGTCGTCGTCGTCGTAGCCGTAGCCGATGTACGCCTCGTCGTACCCGTTGATGGTGCGCAGCAGGCCCGCGAGAACGGCGTGATGCCCGCCGAGCAGCTTGGGCTTGTGGCGTTTTTGGAACCAGCGGGCGACGGGCGTGGCACGCACGCCGAGCTGGCGTTGGTGCCTGCGGTCGCGATGGGCAAGGCGCTCTCGCTGCTGGGGCGTGGTCCATGCGTCGGTCTCGGCGAGGGCGCCCTGACGGATCGCGTGCTCGGTCAGCTCGGAGGTCTTGGCTTCGGTGAGGTCGAAGCGGTGGGCGGTGGTGACGCCGACGGCGTGCTTGCGATGGATGGCCAGGGCCGAGGGGTGGAGGGCGGTGTCGCCATCGAGCACGAGCACGAGGTCGTCATTCCGCAGGGCGGATGATCGGTCGAGCGCGCGCAGGGCGTTGTTGCGGACCTGGTTGAGGCTGGCGACATCGCGGTGCGGCCGCATGGTAACGATGAGCGGCGGTCCGCCGGCGTTGGCGGGCCACACCCGCCGGGCGAGTTCGAGGATGGCGGGGTCCGTGTTGTCGACGGAGAGGCAGACCGCATCGGGCGGGGAAGTCTGGGTGAGCAGCGACGCCAGGCAGCACGCCAGGTGCCGAGTGGTGTGGGTGGGCACGGCCACCATGACGCGCTGCTTTGTTGGGCCGGTCAAGACCACCAGCGTAGCGGCTTGACTCGGCGCGATGGGCGTGCGACGGTGGATGAACCATGCTGGTGCGCACGATCCATGACCTGAGGCCCGCTCCGCACACTCGGCGAGTGCTGGTGCCCACGATGGGGGCGCTGCATGTGGGGCATCAACGGTTGATCGAGCGGGCACGGGAGCTCGCGGGCAGCGCCGATTCCGGCGGCGAAGTGGTGGTGTCCGTGTTTGTGAACCCGTCGCAGTTCAACGAGCCGAGCGACTTCGAGCGATACCCGCGGGATCTGGATCGCGATGTGGCGATGGCGATGGCGGCTGGCGCGAGCTGGGTGTATGCGCCGGCGGTGGATGAGGTGTACCCACCGGGGGGGCGCGTGGAGGTCGGGGAGCTGCCCTTGGTGGCGACGCAGCCCGGGCTCGAGGACTCGTTTCGGCCCGGGCACTTTGCGGGGGTTGTGCGGGTGGTCCGCCGACTGTTCGAGTTGGTGGAGCCTGCGTCGGCGTGCTTCGGGGAGAAGGACTGGCAGCAGCTCGCGGTGGTTCGGGCGATGAGTGAGGCGGAGGGGCTTGGCGTGCGCATCGAGCCGGTGGCCACGGTGCGCGAGGCGAGCGGGCTGGCGATGAGCAGCCGCAACCGGTTGCTGTCGGCGGCGGGACTCGCTCAGGCCTCGGCGATCGGGCGGGGGCTGCGGTCGGCTCGGGGTGCGGCCACGCCCGGCGAGGCGCAGCAAGCGATGGTTGAGGCGCTGGCAGAGGTCGAGATCGAGGCGGAATACGCAGCGGTGCGGGACGCCTGGACACTCATGCCTGTCGAGGAGCACCGGGGGCCGACCGCCCCGGTGCGCGGGCTGGTGGCTGCGTGGGTGGAGGGGGTGCGGCTGATCGACAACGCCGAGGTGTGCGTGGGTGAGGGGCTACCGTTCCATTCGAACGCAGAATGAGACCTCCGCCCTACGAACAGAGTGCCCGCGCACGCAGGAGCCAAGCCGATGACCGCGACCCTGATCCAGAGCCCGTTGCACGAGTTGCACACCCAGCACGGCGGCCAGATGGTGGACTTTGCGGGGTGGGAGATGCCGCTGCGGTACGGCAGCATCATCGATGAACACAACGCGGTGCGCACGCGCGGTGGCGTGTTCGATGTTTCACACATGGGGCGGGTGGCGATCAAGGGTCGGCATGCCCGGCGGCTTTTGGAGATCGCGTGCAGCCGCAAGATCTACGACATGGAGGAGGGCCAGTGCCGGTACAGCCTGATGTGCAACGAGCGGGGCGGAGTGAAGGACGACGTGCTGGTGTACCGGCACGACTCGGACGACTTTTTGGTCGTGGTGAACGCATCGAACCGGGTGAAGATTCTTGAGCATCTGGCAGCGCTGGTGGCGGAGCGCGATCTGACATGCGCGATTGACGACCAGACGCTTTCGACCGCGATGATCGCGGTGCAAGGCCCCAAGGTGATGGACTTCATCTCGGGGTTTTCGAGCGAGATTCCGGCGCTCAAGCGGTACCGCTTTACGACCAAGAACCTGATGGTGATGAAGGTGCTGGTATCGCGGACGGGGTACACGGGCGAGAACGGGGTCGAGGCGATTCTGCCGGCCAAGGCGGTTGGGATGGCGATGAAGCTGATCCTCAAGGACGTGGACCTCGATGCAGCCGACGCTCCGGTGAAGCTGGCAGGACTGGGCGCTCGCGACTCGCTGAGGCTTGAAGCGGGCATGCCGCTGTATGGCCATGAGTTGGGCGAAGACATCAACGCGCTGGCGAGCGGTTTGGGCTTCGCGATCAGCCTCGATAAGATGGACGACGATCGCGGCGAGGCGTTCGTGGGCATGGAGGCGCTGCGGGCGACGCGCGATGCGGGCGGGCCAGAGCGTGTGCTCGTTGGGCTGAAGCTCGAAGGCAAGCGTGTGGCTCGAGGCGGCGCGGTCGTGCAGGCTTCGGGTGCGGACGTTGGCGAGGTAACGAGCGGTTGTTTGAGCCCCACGCTGGGCTACCCGATCGCGATGGCGTACGTGGACCGTGCGCAGTGCGAGATCGGGAACGGGCTCGTGGTTTCCACGGGCCGGGCGGAGATCAAGTCGGAGGTCGTGGCGATGCCGTTCTACAAGGCACCCAAGGCTTAGGGCTTGGCTCAGCCGATGCGGGTGCGTTGGGGCTCGGCGAAGTTGAGTTCGAGGTAGCAGGCGATGTAGTCGACGATGGAGCTGGCCTGGGGGATGTCCGGGTTGCTGGTGGGTCCCATCGGTTCGAACCGCATGCCCTTGAAGCGGGCGACGGCGTCCTCGATGCTCAGGCCGTGCTGCATGGCGAGTGAGAACGCTCGGCAGAATGCCTGACAAAAGCCGGACAATGCCGAGCCTTCCTTGGCGACCTTGAGAAAGATTTCGCCCGGGGTGCCGTCGGGGTAGAGCCCGATGGTGAGGTATCCCTCGTGGCGATCCACGGTGAATTTGTGGGTGAGCGAGTTGCGGGTGCTGGGCAAGGCCTTGCGGCTGGCGATCATGGGGGCTTCCTCTGGCCTGGGCTCGTGCATGTGCGGCGAGTGTACGCGGATTCGCGGCGCACAATGGCTATCGGACAGTCGGGGGTCAGCGGTCCACAAGGTGGACATAGGCCAGAGGCGCGGGTCTGGCGGGTGAGCAATCCACCGGGAATGTTTGCTTGCGGCCCGCAAGAGGCCGATACTTAGGGCGTGACCCGCGATTGTGCACGCCAACCGGTTCGGACCGACAGCCCGCTGGGCTTGCAACTGGGCTGGGTGGTGCTGATGGCGACGCTGTGCTCGGCTTCGCTGGCATCGGCTTCGACGCCGATGGCTCGGGGTGCGAGTGTGGCCGATTTGGTGTGCGCTTGGGTCGCAGGCCCCGCTGAGCAGCGGGCGAAACCCGCCGAGCGTGCGTGCCTGGCTTGCTTGTCTCGTGAGCTTGGCTCGTTCGCGCCAGCGGCGACCGATTTGGTTTCCGACCGCAGGCCGCTGGTGAGCCTGCACGAGTCGGCGTTGCCGCCGCCCTCCATTGGGTGATTGAGCCAGTGTTTCACTGGCTATCCGCTGGCGATAGGCCTTGGCGTGTAGCGCTACAGGCCGAATTCAACCGCACATATAGACACGGATCGGGCTGGCCGGATCGGCGCAGGCCCGGATGAACACGATCTGATCGCGCTGGGCGTTGATGCACGGCGCGGAGAGAGGGCCCAACGAGCCCCGAAAGAAGAAGAGCCATGAGCAAGAAGAACCAGGGCCTGCCGGTGATCGGCCCTTTGATGAACTCGATGTTCGGCACGCGCAACGACCGCTTTGTCAAGCGGTACACCACCCGGGTCGAGGAGATCAACGCGTTGGAGCCGGAGATCCGCAAGCTGTCGGATGCGCAGCTGCGCGGGAAGATTGTCGAGTTCCGCGACCGTCTCGATGGGGGCGCGAAGATCGATGAGTTGCTGGCCGAGGCCTTTGCTGTGGCGCGCGAGGCGATGGACCGGTCGGTTGGGATCCGCAACATCTTCAACCCGGACCGAGCGTTCGACCCGTCGGTGCTGAGCGAGCGTGGGCAGGCGCTGTACGCCGAGGTTGCCGAGCGGCTCAAGGCGATGCCTGATGTGTTGCCCCGGACGCTGCAGGCTGCGGGTGGCGCAGCGCCAGAGGGTGAGCCTGACAGGGAGGACGAGCACCTTGGGCACACACAGGTGGTTCCAAACTGGCGGTTGGTGGAGATGCCTTTGGACTTGTACGAGGCGGTGCGCGAGGCGTACCCGCTGAGCCGGCCGCCGTTTCGAGCAAGGCCGTTTGATGTGCAGTTGATTGGCGGCATGGTGCTGAGCGGCGGCAAGATCGCGGAGATGAAGACGGGCGAGGGCAAGACGATCGTGGCGCCGCTGGCGTGCTTCCTTGCCGCGATCGAGCACCAGCAGGTGCACGTGGTGACGGTCAACGACTACCTGGTGCAGCGTGACCGTGACTGGACGTACCCGTTCTTCCATGCGCTGGGCATGACGGCGGGGGCGATCCATCCGCAGCACGTGCAGCCTGAGGAGTTCAAACGCTGGATGTACCGGTGCGACGTGGTGTACGGCACGACGGCGGAGTTCGGCTTTGATTACTTGCGGGACAACATGAAGCCTTCGGCATCGATGCAGGTGCAGCGACAGCGGCAGTTCGCGATCGTCGATGAGGTAGACTCGACGCTGATCGATGAGGCGCGCACGCCGCTGATTATCTCGGGCCAGGCGCACGATGATCAGCCTCGCTACGAGCTGGCGGACAAGCTGGCGCGGCATCTGGTTGAAAAGCAGAAGCCGTGGACGGACCGCGAGGAAGATGTCGAGCGGTGCAAGGAAACGATCAAGGGTCTCGAAGGCGACATCCGGCAGGCGCGGGATAAGTCACTCGTGCCCGAGCTTCAGAAGCGGCTTGAGGCGGCGAAGAAGGAGCTGCCCGAGCTGGAGCGAGACCGCGACCAGCACATGCAGTACTACGAGCTTGAGATGGACCGCAAACAGTCGCACCTGACGCATGACGGTGTGGCCGAAGCGCAGCGGGCTGCGGGGATCGGGTCGTTCTATGTCGATGAGAACATGGACATGCCGCACCTGCTGGAGCAGGCGCTGCGTGCGCACGCGGTGTACAAGCTGGACCGGGACTATGTGGTAATGGACGTGCCCGACCGGATGACGGGGCGGGCTGATCCGAGCGTGGTGATCGTGGACACGAACACCGGTCGGCCGATGATCGGTCGGCAGTGGTCGGACGGCATGCACCAGGCGGTGGAGACGAAGGAGAAGGTGCCGGTCAAGCCGGAGACGCAGACGGTTGCGTCGATCACGATTCAGAACTTCTTCAAGATGTACAAGCGGCTCGCGGGCATGACGGGCACGGCGGACACTGAGGCGCAGGAATTCCACGACATCTACAAGCTGGACGTGGTCTCGATCCCGACGAACCGTGAGATCGCGCGGAACGACCAGGCGGACATGGTGTTCTTGCGTGGCAAGGACAAGTGGGAGCGGATTGTTGACGAGATCAAGACGTTCCACGATGTGGGGCGGCCGATTCTTGTGGGCACGACGAGCGTGGAGAAAAGCGAGCTGGTGGCCAACACGCTGAGCCAGCGTCACCAGATCAAGCACAACGTGCTGAACGCCAAGCAGCACGAGCACGAGGCGGAGCTGATCAAGAACGCGGGCGCTCTGGGTGCGGTGATGATCGCGACGAACATGGCGGGCCGGGGCACGGACATCGTGCTGCAACCGATCAGCCGGGAATCCTTGCTGGACCACTGGCTGCGGCGGGGGATCGCGAGCCGAACGCTGACGGTCGAGGCGAGCGACGATGAGCTCCGGGAGAACGTGTACCGCAAGATCGCACAGGCCGAGCTTGGGATGCGCAAGCGCGACGCGGAGACCGCGTCTTTCGGGGATCTGGAGCTGCAGCTCTTGCGGAAGTGGGCCGAGGACCACACCTGGGCGGACGCAAAGAAGATCCCGACGATGAGCGCCGAGGCGTTGCGCGCCGAGTTGGACGCTTCGAGCCGATGCATGATGCACCGCATCCGGTGGTTCAAGACCATCGAGGAGATGGGCGGCCTGCATGTGATCGGCACGGAGCGGCACGAGAGCCGGCGGATCGACAACCAGCTTCGCGGTCGCTCGGGCAGGCAGGGCGACAACGGATCGAGCCGTTTCTACGTGGCGTTGGACGACGATCTGATGAAGATGTTCGCGGGCGAGACGACGATGCGAGTGCTCAGCAAGATGGGCATGAAGGAGGGCGACGCCATCGAGAGCGGGATGCTCACCAAGCGGATCGAGGGCGCGCAGCGGAAGGTCGAGGAGCGGAACTTCCAGGTTCGAAAGAACATCCTCGAGTACGACGAGGTGATGGAGCACCAGCGGCAGTCGTTCTACGGCCAGCGTCAGCGGGTGCTGGAGGGCCGGGATGTCAAGGGCCTGATCTTTGAGTACATCGGTGCTGCCGTCGATGACGCGGTCGCGCAGTACCTGGACCCCGACTACGCGGCTGAGTGCGTGGCGGAGTTCGCCAAAGAGAAACTGGATTGCTCGATCCCGCCGGACAAGCTGCGGAACAAAGACGCAAGCGAAATGGACCGGGTGATCCGCCGGCTCGCCAAGGAAGATGCGCGCGCGATGGTGGACGTGACGCTTGGCGAGTACATACCGATGGAGGGCAGCGAGGTCAGCGTGGACTTCGACTCGGCAGGACTCGTGAACTGGGCCAAGAGCCGGTTCGGTGTCGAGATCGATGCGGGCGAGCTGCGCGAAGGCGGGGCCACCGAGCGCCGTCACGTGCAGGACTTGCTGATCGATGCAGCGGAAGCTGCGATCGACAAGTCGGATCTCAAGGGCATCTACCCGTACCTTGAGAAAGACTACGGACTGAAGAAGCTAGCGGCGTGGTGCGAGGCGAAGTTCGGTGCAGCGCCGAAGCTGAGTGAGATTGAAGAAGCCCGCAAAGCCGAGGATGGAGATCCGGCGGACGTGATCATCGGTCTCGCCGAAGACGCGTACCGCAAGCGGGAAATCGAGCTGCCCGTCGAGGTGGCGATGCAGCAGACGATGCAGGCGGCGCGCGACTCGGGGCCGGATGCGGCCATCGGTAGGCTTGCAGAGTGGGCGCGCCAGCGGTTCGGGTCGAGCCTGTCGGCGGAGGAGCTCAAGAAAACGCCTCCTAACAAGGTAGCCGAGCGCTTGCGAGAGATGTCTGCCAAGGCCGTGGGCGAGCACCGACTCGAGAAGCTGATCGAGGAAGCGGTAGCGACTGAGGGGCTCGATGGGTTTGATGCGTGGCTGAAGGAACACTTCAACGTTCCTGCGCCCGAGGAGATGCGATTCCTGGATGATGCCGAGCGGTCCGATGCGATCCGCGCGAAGGTGGAGACGATGGCGCGCGGAGAGCTCTTGCAGCTTGAGCAGGCGATCCTGCTGAACATCTTTGATGCGAGCTGGAAGGACCACCTCTACCAGATGGATCAGCTCCGCGATGCGATCGGGTACCGGGCGTTCAGCCAGCTTGACCCGCGCATCGAGTACAAGCGTGAGGGCTCGCGGATGTTTGTCGACATGAACAAGACGATCCGCGACCGCGTGACGGACCTCGTGTTTAAGGCGCGGTTCGGGCCCGCGCAGCAACAGCAGCAGCCAAGGCGGGCACCGATCGGTGCTGCGGCCGGAGCGGTTGGGGCAGCGGGTGGCGCGGGGGCGAAGTTTGCGAGCAGTTCCGGGCTCTACTCGCCGCCAGCGCCAGCGAACGCGCCGGAAGCGCCCGCCAAGGAGGCTGACAGCGGGGAGGATGCCGAGAAAAAGGCGTCGGACGCGAGTGATGCGGCGCGGTCGGCGGCCTCGCAGGATCGCGGTAAGCCCAGAAAGCGGTGACCAATCGGGCTCAATGCCCGAACAGCGTGCGAGCACCGCAAGTTCGATCGGATCCACCGGCGGGATTTGGCGTATCCTGTTTCAGGGACGCGGCAAGCCGGGCTGCGGTGTGCGGCCATGTGGCAGCCGAGTAAGGGGAACGCGATGATGGTTGACGATCGAACGGGCGGGGACCGACAGCGTTGGGCAGCGGGCTTCTCGCTGATCGAGCTGTTGGTGGTGGTCGCGGTGCTGGTGATTCTGATCGCGCTGACCGTGGGGCTTGCCAACGGGGTGCTCGGGTCGGGCAGGGACCGAGCGGCCCAGGACACGATCCGCGTGCTGGACCAGAGCGTGGAGGCTTGGTCGACGGCAACGGGCGACAAGCTGCCGAAGACGTACCTATCCGTCAACGGAACTGTGCTCGATTCAATCGATGCTCGCGTTGCGCCCGGTGATGCGCCCGTTATCGCGGAGCTTGTGGACTACGAGTACGTATGGCCGAGCACGGCGTTGTATCTGGCTTCAATCAGTTCCGAGGCGGACGTCTCGGCGGTAGTGACCAGCCTGGATGCGTCCGTGCGATCCAGTCGACAGTACTCGACTGAGTTGGCAATCGACGACGATCTGACCGAGATCACTGACCCGTGGGGCAACCCGATACGGTTTGTGCATCCTGCCTATGACGGGGGTTGGGGCGACTATCTGGACGAGACGACCGACACGCTCGAATCGCGCGACCCGAAACGACGTGCATTCGAGACAGCCGGCATTCAGTTCCGGCGCTCGTGGCGACCCTTTGAGCGCGACATGACGACAGGCGAGCTGCCGGTCCTCGGCGGCAGCGTGGCGTTTGGCGACGCGGACGAGGGGATCTGTCCAGGCGGGGGCACCCGGGCGTACTTCTACTCGGCTGGGCCGGATGGGGACCCGGGGACAATCGAGGACAACGTGTACAGCGAGCGGCCTCAGTTCCCGGCGGAGACAGCCAGTATCCGCGAATAAAGGGAAGTTCGCCGGTGCGAGGCGAGGATGGCTCTCGCTCGGGGACTGGGGGCGGTGTATAGTCAGTGCGCACCGGCTGGGACGGTGGCTCCGGGGTGTAGCGCAGCTTGGTAGCGCGTCTCGTTCGGGACGAGAAGGTCGGAGGTTCAAATCCTCTCACCCCGACTTTTCGAGAGATCAAGCCCTTCGGCGAGCACGTCGAAGGGCTTTCTCATTGTGGGGACAAGGTTTGCGCCGTCGAGGCGGCAGTTCAAACAGACGATTTCGAGCAATCGTCGCTTGGTGGCGTAATCAGCTCCA
>JAJDDJ010000003.1 GCA_029260395.1 Phycisphaerales bacterium
GACTACTCAAGTCTTCTTGAGTTCAGATTAAAAAGCTATTTTATTCAACATAGAATCGCGGATTTAAAAATCTGTCGTAGCTTCCTCCAGCGAGCTACACGCGGCCTCCACCAGGAGAACATGGGAGTCATCACCAATAGATGCAGATTAACTCTGAGCAGCATTGGGGGACTTGAGATAGTCAAGAAAATCTTGACCGAGAACAAAACAGCGACGCCCTGCTTTGCGGACAACAAGGCCATTCTTACGGGCCGTGTCCAATGCGAATCGTCTGATTCCGGTGATCTCCATAAAGCGGGTCAACGTGTATGCCTTGCCGCTTTCAATCGCTCCACCAGTTCCTTCCATGTAGCAAACTCCTTTTGCTAAAGATAGAGAATACCCCAGACCTTCCCTAAGGATTGACTCCATACTAATCGATATCTAGTGATAGTCAATAGTATTCTATACCAAATGTTGTGCTTTTGGAAGATATTGGTGTCCATTAATATAAGTTGATTAATTGCAATGGTTTAGGGGGTTGATGTTTTATTGGAAGTTTTTTGCAGTAGGAATATATCGAAGTGAGAGTATTCACATAGGTGTTCTCAATATGTGGCACAATAATTTAAATTCTCACGTGTCTAAATCTATGGTCGCTCTTAAACAGCTTATTTTACTCAGAAGCGAGTATAGATAAAGACACATAGAGAGGTGGAACACTTCTATTGTATTTTAGGAACAGGGACTGTTAGTCAGTCTTCTCATCCAGAGAATACACAATCGTCTTTAGTGCTTTGAAGCCTAGGAGTGCGCAGCGTTGACGGTTTGCTGTGAGAGGAACTCGTAACAAGTCAAGCAATGTTTGGGCTTGAAGGTTGTGGATTTCTGTGGTTGATTTGCCTTCGATGTATTGGCAGAGAATGGAAGCTGCAGCCTGTGTGACTATGCTGCCTTGGCCTTGAAAGAAGGCTTGCTCGATTCTGTTGTCGCTGATTTGCAGCTGCAGTTCGATCCAGTCGCCGGAAATTTTACTTTGCTCGTGATAGGTATGTGTGGCGGTTTCGAGTGTGCTCTTGTGGTAAGGTGACTCAAAATGGTCGAGCAGGTAGTCGTTGTCATCGTCTCTAATGTTCATGCGAGACTTCGTCCATGTGACTGGTTTGTTTGTGCGAAAGAAAATGTCTAGCTTGACGGTAATCTGACAGACATAACATAATGATTGTCTAACTGAATATTAACCTTTATAAAAAACAATCCCACTCTTTTACGGTCGCTGACTCACAAGAAATCGTAGTAAATCGGTTTATATCTTTTGCCCAAGAGAGGACTCGAACCTCCACAGGGATTACCCCCACTAGCTAGTGTGCAGGTCAATTCCGATTCTACGAAAATATACTGCTTTTGCTTTATCTCTTTTTCTTTCCTCTGTTTGGAGGGCTTTGATGATTTGTTTGAAATTTACTAACAGGGCACTCGAATGTTCCATATTATCCACGGTGGATTTTGACAGTCTATATGAGACTATATTCAAACATTCCAAGTCTCTGAAGATTGGGGGGCAACGTCAAATCCTTATGGGTGGTCCCAGTGTGAGAATAGTCCCATCGTACATAAAATGGAAAAAACCAATGACAGGGATACAATTTCTAAAAGTGAAATAACAATAGAACTTGAATATCGCACGAACACATGTGTCAATATCATAACTGTAGTCCCGAGGCAAAATCCCATGACAAATCCCCAAATAAATGCCCGTCTTCTAGTTAAGGCGTTAGTGCTTTTCATAAAGGGCCCCCAATAAAGGAGACAAATATAACAAGACCACTACCGAAACGGTGACACTCAAAAATTATCCTCGATAATCCTTATTCTCTCCTTCTTGCTTCCTCATGGTTTTAAAATCGTCAAGAACAGCCTGGTCTACATAATTTCGATGTAAGGTGCGTATTGACGCACCTTACATCGCTGGATTCAGCAAAAAACATATACTACTAAACTAACTAGTAATTCAACAGTAGGTGAAAAACCACAATCACTACCATTGTATAGGTTCTTCAGATTCAGGGTGTTTCCAATTTCCTTTAGGGGCAGGAGCTCTATTATTCTTCATGCAATTAGCCAATTTTTTTAGATCGTTTTCGTGCTCTCCAAGAGTCTTTTGATTATCTGACAATCTGTAAGATTCACCTAATAGTTGTATTGCAACATCCGTTTCATTCCTGCAAGGCGCCGTAATAATTGCGGTTTTATCGCCAGGAATAGTGTTAGCTGGCAATCCACAAGCATCAGGATCACTTGCACATAAAGTGTCCCCATTTTCCATCCTTTCTTTTTGCGCTTTGGATACATCCCCAAATCCACATTTTTCGAGGTGTTGCAGTGCTGATGATATTTTAGAATCAGACAGCTTACATGGTTCGCTTAAAAGCTGTGCCCTTAATGCCCTGCAAGCATTTGAGGTATATATAAGATATCCTCCAACTACTAATACAACAATAATAACAACTATCACCACCCAAAGCCCGGTGGCATCTGTGAGGTTGGTTGAACTGCTGTTGCAATACCCATACAAATTCACCCCGGCACTTAAGCCCAACGGATCACGCTGTACCCATATGCCTAAATCGGAATGATATACTCGGTTTCTGACGTGGAACAGTTCTGTTGTCTCTTCCCAGCGGTAGCCGGCATACAAAGTGTTCCATTTTGATGCTGAAGAGATTTGTGGTACAAAACTTGCGCTCAAGAATAACGGGGCACCATAAGCAGAGTACGCAAACCTTTCCTGGACTGTTCCACTGGTGTTGACCAATGCATCCACATTCCAGTTGGCGTCCTGGAGGGCGTATAATCTCTCATCCAGTGTGCCGTTGTTCGTGGTGTCTCGATCTCTCAAAACGCAATCATCGATGTATCGTAATCCCAAAACGTGCTGTATCTGTGGATCCGTTTCAGCATCAATTCGTTCTTCTAGCACTTGCCAATCTTTGGAATAAAAGAGGTGGCGCGTTTCATCCAGGCTGCCAGAGGCGTATGCCTTTTGGATAATCCGCCGTTTATTTCCATCATATTCATATTCAGTAACTGTGCTGGCTCCATCGACTATTTTTACTAATCGATTCCACGCATCGTAGGTAGCAGTATAGGAACTGGTCGGAGCACCCGGCTGTGGCATCGTGGTCATATTGCCCGGTTTGTTGTAAACCGGGGTTACCCAACTTGGTCCTAATGTTTCAGTGATGTCCGTGATTTCATTGACATCATTCGAAGTTCGAGATTGATCCAGATCCCAGGTGCCGTCCCCATTAATATCTTCAAGGAACTTTTTCCAGTTTCCGGTTGGATCCAAAGACCAACACTCGGCAAACAATTTATTGGTGATGGCTGCTTTACCGGTGTTAAGAGTTCCTCGTTCAAGGTCTTTTAAGCGTTGGACTGCATCATTGCTATACAACTCATCAAAGTGTTTTCCGAGGGCATCTGCAACCGTGTTTTCTCGGTAAGTACGGGTGCTGGCTCGATTGTAACCGTACTTGATTCGGTCCACATCAGTGGAATTTCCGTAATCGTACCAGCGGTTATCCTTAATACGCCCAAAGCGATCAAACCCAGAATAAATATCACCAGTATCGGGGTCGTTGGCTCCTGATAGATCTGCCAGCGTCCATTTGATGTCTGGTTCGGCATCATCAGCAATGACAAACGTGCCAGTACCCACGTAAGAATAATCAACGAGATGGGTTGTTCCGTCATTGTCGATCAGGGAAGCAAGCCGACTTGTTGCGTCATCGATTCCGTTCGCTGCTGCGTAGTCGTAATTTAACTCACGCCCATCCGGGTAGGTAAGTTTGGTTGGACGGATCGTGTTATCGGAACCGTTCGCGTAGGCGTATTGCACTTTGGGCGTTGTCGAGGTATTCACTGCACCTCCATCGGATTGATATTCAGTCGTTAATTGACTGAAATCATTATACGCATGCAACACCTCATTGACAGTTGTTCCTGAGCCAACCGTCGCATTATCGTAGGAAGTGAGTTCTTTTCGCATTCCACGTACCTCGTACGTTGAAGCAATACGCCGGATTGCTCCATCAACTCCGGTTCCCAAAGTCGTGATTCGATCTTGAGTTTGTCGTCCGAGTTTATCGTAATCGTAAGTATGAACTGTTCCCCCTTGATCCGTTACCGTTGTCGTTTGCTGTTGCCGGTTGTAGCTAAACAGGATTACGTCAGAACTATCGACCGAATCAGGATAAATTTCCTTACGCTTCAGGAGCGAACTTGCAACCGAAGAATCAGCCAGTGTCGTTCCGTAGATATAGTCGGTTGTTTGATCGCCAGTAACAGAGTTCTCAGCGGTAATCGATTTGACATTCCCATCAGCATTGTAAGCTGTCGTGACAGTAATGTTGGTGTCATCTGATGCCTGGCAAGTTCCTCCAGAAGAAGAACTCGAAGAAGATTGCGGATTGGTGATCTTTTTCGTTTCTCGCCCCGCATCATCGTATTGCATTTCGATGACCATACTCACGGAATTAGTAATAGACTCCTGATTTCCAGCACTGTCATACTCCATCGAAGTAACCAAAATTGTGTCTGACCGGGTTGGTATGGTGCTGGAACGCGTTAGTGCTGTTCCTCCATTGGTTCCGTAGTTGGCTGCTGCAACGGTACGCCCAATTCCATCAGAGTAGTTGGCATTGTAGGTGACGCGTGCTTTCGGAGTGGTTGAAGGATTTTGAAGTTCCCCTGTCTGTGTGGCGGGAGCATCGTGATACCTCTGTTTTGTGATTGCTTCGATCACTCGAGAGGCATCGTTGTAAACAGTTTCGGATTGTTGCAGAATCGTATCCCCTGTGACCGTTGAAGCATCTGCGTAGGTTGTTTCGTCAAGATCGTATCCAACAAACTGTTTGGTCTGTCTGCCAAGGCTGTCGTATTGAGTCTTGGTAAATTGGTCGGAGCCTGCCGGAAGAGATTTAATCGTGTTACCATTAGCACCATACCAGGTGTTACTGGTTAATGAGTTGCCAACAGTTCCGGTCGAGGGATCGACTCCGTATTGGATTGACTGATAAACACGTCCCAGATCATCAAATTTAGTTTCACTACGAGCAATAAGGTTTCCAGCCGAAGTTGTATCGTATCGTTCGGTTTTAGTGATGCGGTTTAGATTGTCGTAGGTCACTTTTTGGAAGTAGTCGATTTCACCATCGGTTTCTGTTCGACGGTTGCGGTAATCGTAAGAAAAGGTCGTCACCCGCGTTTCACTGGCATCAACATGGGAAGTCTGTTTGGTCGGGTTTCCATTTCCGCCTGCATTGCCGTTGTCGTATTGATTAGCAGAAATAATGACCATATTGTTTCCAGTTGCCCCACCTCCTGTCGGATCTTGATTGGTCGCCCCTGTATCATCAGTTCCCACAAACATCTTGATCACATTTCCACGCACGTCAAACACGTTAAATGTTATAGTTCCTCCCGGCGTTGTTATCCGGTTACGACGTTTCATGGAATCATACCCATAATCGGTCTGGTCATAATTGGTTCCTGAAGAACCACTGCCAGAAACAGGGATGGTGTGATAAGCGCGCGTGGATTCCAGCAAACAACATTCTGTATATTGATTTGTTTTCCAGCTCACGTAAGAAGATTGTGCAAAGGTGTCTGTTGGTAATAGCTTCCCACTGGTCGAAGCACGCGTGACTTGAATCGTTTCTGTTATATTTCCATTTTTATCGGTCTTGGAAATGTTCACTGGATTAATGAGTGTGTAGGTGTAACTAGGTGATGTTCCGGTAGCATATCCTTGTGCCAACCAAATTTGATTTTCTGATGAATTCGATTTATACACAAACCAGTTAGCAGTTCGGACCTCCGTAGCTACCCCATTCAGATCGATGGTGTGAATAGGACTTAATGACTGCGTAACGCGTCCTTCGTCATCATGCTCGAAGTCTGTGATGAGATTTAATCCGCCACCAGAAGGTGTTACCCACCCGTCTGGAACTCCCAACGCTTCACCGGCATCGACATCCTGAATCTGCTGCGTGATCGCTCCTGTCGGTATGTCATAAATGCTCTGATTGATATAGCCACGTTCATCCATTGTCCAAGTCCGGTAACCGTATTCATCGAAGTATTCTTTGAAGGAATTGGCCACACCAGATCCATTTTGACTCGTGGAAATCACAGGAAGCGTAGTTGTCTTCTCTTTGACCTGACAAGTCCCCTCGTACCAGGTGTAAGAAAATGAAGTGATGATTTTTTTTGTCTGGTCTGTATCGGATGGATAGGAGATTTCTTTGGAGAGGAAATAGGCAGGTGTACTCGCCGAGGAAGACGAAGAAGAGGAGGAGGATTCTCCACTATTACAGGCGACATATTCCCGTTCCAGCAGTTTGATGGAGGTTCCCAGTTCTCCTTCCTGGATGCTGCTGGAAGCGAGCCAGAGCGTAGGTGCATGATATGTATACGTGCGAATGAGGCCGCTGTTGTCACGCAGGTATTGATAGTTGCCGTTGACTTCATTCAACAGGTCAGCGTATTGATCATCATAGCCACTGATGGCTGACGAACTGGCATATAGAATCACGTTAGCAGAATCGTCATATTTGAAGAACTCATACCATTCGTCTGCTCCGGATTTGAGAATCTTGAGCATCGGCAGACTGGCATAATTGCAGTAAACAATATTCTGGCTGCCATCAGGCAGAGTTTCTGTGGTTTTTGTCTTCCAGGCGTTATAGGCATCATTAAAGCTGCTCTCGTCATAACTGAAGGAAAAGGTGCGTGAACCTCCCTGAATGATTTCTTTGGTGACACGCCGTTGCGAGTCAAACTCATAGTAAAAGTCAGCGTACTGGGCCACTTGGGCATCGGTGGCTGTGAGCGGATCAGAGACATTGGGATCAGCAGCCAGTTTGTTATAAGCCTCTTTATTGAGAATGTATTTGAGCTGGTGCGCAAAATCCTGTCCTCCGGAAGAACTGGAGCTGCTGGAACTACTACTTTCTCCTGTTAAGGTTTTATAATAGCGATAATAATTTGTTCCCGTATTTTGCCAAGTACTTCCGTCCCATTGTTCTGTAATGGCTGTTTTTAAATCTTCTTCAAGACCATATGGTTCATTGGCACTATAGTAAGTATAGAGTGCACGTGAAATATTTTGCCAGGATCCAGCCCCCACTTTGCGTGACAGAGTCACACTGGAAAGGAGCAGGTCTCCTTCATCCTGATAGGCGTATTCAAACTTTTCAGTTGTGGTTACGCTGTCTTCCGTGTATTCCCGTTCCACAGTTGTGAAGTTAGCACCGTTATTGCTCATTCCCGTGACCGTGATGGTATTACCGGCGGCCGAAATCCGGCGAGAAAACATACCGGTAAAGTCGTCAAACTCAGTGATGTTTCCCTTCAAATCTGTCAGACGATATACATCATTGACAGTATCATGTTCCAGAGTGGACTTTACGTTGAACCGGGGAACCCACTCTCCGTCTACTTTGTCGAACCAATATGAGGAATCGCTCTCCCCTTGTATGACGACTTCGGTAATTTCTGTGCCGGCCAGACCAGAGGGTCCCTGCACCAGGAAAGGCCATTCTTTGACCTGCCAGTTATAACCCTGGCCTATGGTTTCAGAGTGAGTTAAACGAGGTCGGAAACTCCGTGTATGCCCCCAGGGAACTCCGTAGCCTTTCACACTGAGATCAGAGACCCAGTATGCGAATTCTCCTGTGCCATACCTGACGGGGGCACTACTTAAGACCGGTAAACGACAGGAATTTGTTCCGCAAGTTCCAGCAGGCTCATCACAGCATTGACCATATCTATCTGTAGTATTTCCTGCTCCATTTCCCCCACCAGCTCTTGTTAAATTACTCAAATTGTTGTTTGGAATGGGAGTACAACGAATTCCATCACAGCCACCGGTAGGGCTAGGTGGTGGACCACCTGCACGACCGCCCGAACCACTGCCAGTTCCATCATCTGGGCCATTGCCCCCAGGTGTACGAGGACAGCAATATAATTCAGGATTACAAGGTGGTACTGAAGGTGGTGTAGCAGTAGGACTTGGTATACCTTCTGAGACATCGATTGTAAGCCCCCCTGTGGGAGGGGGAGGAGTCCCTTCGCAACAGCTTTCATCTACACCGGTCGTTCCATAGAATGCTGTCACTGGAGAGCAGGTAGCAAATTCTGACAATAATTGCTGACCGCCACAATCTTGTAGACTCCAACCTAATTGAAAAATTGGCTCTGAGGTCTGTTCATTAATTCCATGGCATTTAAAACTGAATGAATAACCATTATCAGGTTGATTGACCACCCAATTCTCACCATCCCAGTCCATCAACACTTCTGTGTTAAGGTTTTTACATTGATCGAAGACTGCAAAAACTCTAATCAGCAGTTTCGAAGGCACAGGCTCAGAACAACAAGGATTCTCCATAATTACTTTCCTTTATATCATTTATATGTGTTTAATAATTTTGTTTATAAGGGAGTAGAGAGTAGTTGGATGACTACTACGATGAATCAAGTGCCAAGAAATCTTCACAAGACGCACAGCAAGCCATATCATCAATGGCCTTCGCTATTGTGCATCGCTCATGCTGGGCACAGTCAAAAACTTTGAGCATGACTGTCCTCCGACAGATAGGGCATTCGATTTCATTAACAGTTTCTCCCCGAAACTGACACGCTGCTCGTTGTTGGAAACTACGTTTGACCTGCTGCAAAATCGATTGACCATTTTCAAACTGTTCAAAATAATCCTGCCGTCTACGACAAAGTTCATAAAAGTGCCGCGATTTCTCACACTGGTGCCGTTCGCACCAGCCGGCCTCTTTACACTCACAGGGGGTGACTTTCATTGTTTTATTTATCCTTTCACCGAGGCTAAAATGTCTGTTGTAGAAACGCCGTCGATTTGCCCGGTAATCCGGACTTCCCCTCCGTAACCGTAGACAACTTCTTTGCCAACAACTTCATCTA
>JAJDDJ010000004.1 GCA_029260395.1 Phycisphaerales bacterium
AGTCGCAGTCCTGGAGGTTCTGTCCCTCGCTGATGCAATCCGTCGCGATCAGGATGTCGATCTCGTCGGTGAGTGAGTCGTCAATCTTGGCTCGCTCTTTCGAGATCGGCGAGAACGACGTGATGATTGACGAGAGGTCTCGACGAACACTGCTCAGTGTTGATTTACAGGAGTTGCTACGTCCGGTGACTATCGCCGAATGCACCCCGAGTTTGCCAGACGCCCAGCCCGCGATGTTGGCGTAGAGATAGTCCGCGGTATCGGCGAAGGCCGTGAAGATGATGACCTTCTTGTTACCCGCATTGATGGGCGACTGAATCTTCTGCGTGATGAGCTGCTTCAGCTCTTGCAGCTTCGCGTCTCGGGCGGCGTCGATTCGACGTGCTTCCCGGAGCATCTTGACGAGAAGCTCTTCGTCCTCTTCGAGCTCCTGTCTCCACCGCACCTGGTCCACGTCCTGGATGAGCACCTTGACCTTTGAGCCGATGAGATACGGGTCGAGCTCCTCGTCCTCAACATCAACCTCTTCGATATTGAGCTCTTCGATCTCCCCGTCCTGGTGTGCGTCCAGTCGAGCCGCGAACGACTGGACCTCATGGAGCAGCCGCCCGAGTGTGATCGCGAACGAGCTGATTGAGCTTTCCATCCGCTTGAGCAGGTTGACTCGCATCAAGTGGATAAGGCTCTGCTCGCGGTCAATCTGTTTGAACACGGAGCCGCCCGCTACTTGCATGTCATAGCGGCGGCTGTACTCCTCAAGCTTGTGAGGCAGAACGTACTTGAGCGGTGCGTACGCACTGAGATTCAGGCGACGTATCTCGCGGTTGATCTCCCGCAGCTCCGGGAACTGGTCTCGCGTGTCGATGTTGGCCTTGATGTTGACAGGCTTGGCCCGAACTGGGAAGTCGCCGATCTCGGTGGTGTCGTAGTACTTCGAGATGTGCTTGCGAGACCGGGCGATGGTGAGCAAATCGAGCATCTTGAAGTAGTCGAAGTTCAACGCTTCAAGAAGAGAGACCGTCGTGCGGTCATCCGGGTCACGCTTGAGCCATGCGTTGAACCGAGTCTGAGCTTTTCGAAGCGTCTGTTCAATGCTCGTGATGCCGGTGCTGTAGAGAGCGTCGTCTTTCCCCTCGGTAATAAACGCCACCTGATTCTTCAGGTCATTCATCCGGTTGTTGACCGGAGTTGCCGAGAGCATGAGCACCTTGGTGCGAACGCCGGACCGGATGATGTCCCGCATCAGTCGCGAGTATCGCGTTGGGCGGTCCTGCCGAGGCGGGTTGTTTCGGAAGTTGTGGGATTCGTCGATGACGACGAGGTCGTAGTTGCCCCAGTTGATGCTTGCCAGATTGATCTCGCCAGACTGTCCCGATGTCCGGCTCAGGTCGGTGTGGTTGAGCACGTCGTAGTTGAAGCGGTCGGACGCGAAGAGATTGCGGCGGTCGTTGACCGTGTAGATCGTCCAGTTCTCGCGGAGCTTCTTGGGGCAGAGCACGAGAACGCGGTCGTTTCGGAGCTCGTAGTACTTGATGATCGCGAGAGCTTCGAACGTCTTACCGAGACCGACACTGTCGGCGATGATGCATCCGTTGTACTTCTCGATCTTGTCGATAGCACCGAGAACGCCATCCCGCTGGAAGCGGTAGAGCTTGTTCCAAACGAGCGTTTCTCGGATGCCCGTCCGCGTCTTGATGATTTGGTCTTCCTCAAGGTCGGACAGCGTGTCGTGGAACAAGTTGTACAACGCGACGAAGTAGATCAGCTCGGGTGACTTGGTGGAGTACACCTCTTCGAGTCGCTTGAGAAGGTCACCGGCTCCGTCCTTGGTGACTTCCGCGTTGCTCCAGATGCTGTTGAACCACGCGAGCAGGCTCTCGGTCTCCGCCTGCTTGGTGAAGCAGGTGTTCATGTCGTAGCCCGTCGATGGAGCTAGGCCGAGACCGCCGGTCGTGAATGTCGAGCTTCCTTGAATCGCAGTGTCGTCTGAGTCGGCGGAGGACACGTGGATGAGATTCTGCGGAACCGGAACTGAAACCGACCGGACCTCGGCACTGGTCTTGAGCCACTGAGCACACGATCTCGCCCAGGCCTGACTATTGAGGGAGTTGCGTGACGCACGGTCTTCCGTATCCCCAAGAAGCCCAGGTACTACAGCAAGGGATTCGTCACTCGACGTGAGCGATGTTGCCAACAGCAAGCGAGTGCTGCGGACTGCACCGAGCTCTCGTTGCAATGCAGCAAACGCATGAATGGAGAACCGTGAAGTCAAAAGGGCCATCGAGCTGTCGGCGGCAAGGGCATCACGCAGAACGTCCGCGACCTTTCCATGAGCACGATTGTCTAAAAGCATTGGCGTCATCGATCGGCTTCTCGATTCTCCGTTGCGTCTGGGCCGGACTCTTCGAGCCATCGGTCTATCGCCTCGCGGCGGAACCGCCAATGCCGACCAAACTTCTGGGCGGGCACTCGCCCCTCTTGGGCGAGCTTATAGAGCATCGACCTCGGCGACCTGCAGAGCAGCCGCAAGATCGTCAACCGGTCATCATCTGAGGCGGGTCAGCAGGATCCAGAGGGCTTGTCGGAGCTTGGTTGCCATCCGAGCAGGATAGTGCGAGTTGCTACCAGTCGCTGCCGTCGCGGGCGAGTCGGCAGGTGACCACCGTCTGCCAACCACGCCAGTTGCCTCCAGTGCTTGGCATGGCTGGCGGGTCTGAGTTTGGAGAATTTCTTTCGAGCGGTGTGGTGATCCATCCCAATGGTGACACAGCCGCTTGGGGGCCGACGGGGGTGCCTCCGCCGGTCGACCTGACTGGTGGGGGCTCACCCGACTGCCATCCAACCCTTCAAGAGCCCATGACCGTGTCGCTCGCGGGGAGTTCGCGGGGAGTTTCGATGCCACTTCCCCGGCTCGTCCCCCACCTGAAGCCCCCACCACTCCCAACGTGGCCTGCCTCGGTTCGCCGGGCTGCTGATCGATCCCACCGGTTCGTACGCCATCGCTCCTTTTTCTCTTGGTGAGGTTTGTCTGGGCTTGTTGATCCAGAGCGATCGTCTCATCCATTTTTGAAGGAGTTTTCTCATGCAAACGGCACAAGCCAGGGCGATGGTTGCACAACATCTCGAGCAGCTCAGCGATGAACTCGAACGCGGCAAGAGCGACAAGCTGCTGCGGTTCCTGGACGCGATGGCGAAGTTCCACAGGTACTCGTGGTGCAACACCATGCTCATCCTGCAGCAGTGCCCCCATGCGACCCGTGTCGCGGGGTACAGAGCCTGGAACCGATTCAACCGGCAGGTCCGCCGGGGAGAGCGTTCGATCACGATCCTCGCACCGATCGTGCGGGGCACGAATCGTGACGCTTCGGCCAAGGACGAGCACGACGACCGGGACGTCCTCGGGTTCCGTGCCGTGCGAGTGTTCGACGTGAGCCAGACGGACGGCGAGCCGCTTCCTGAGCCCGCCTCCGTCGCGGGTGATCCCGGCTCCTGCTTGGACCGGCTGCACGGATTCGCTCACAAGCGGCACATCCGGGTGTCGTTCAGCGGACACCTCGGGACCGCATCGGGCGTTTCACACGGAGGACGAATCGAGATCGCATCGGGGCTGCTCCCAGCCGCGGAGTTCGAGGTCCTCGCCCACGAGCTCGCTCACGAGTTGCTTCACCACCAAAAGGGCCGCACCACCGCGTCGCGGCTGCGTGAACTGGAAGCGGAAGCCGTGGCCTACGCCGTGTGCAGTGCAGTAGGACTCGACACCGGGTCCGCCTGCAGCGACTACATCCTCAGCCACCGTGGGGATCGCCAGACGCTCGCCGAGTCGCTCGGGCGGGTGCAGCGGGTCGCCGCAGAACTCGTATCGCACATCCTGACCGCAGACCTCGTTACAGGGTGTGCCTAACCGAGCGGAGGGCGGGTCCAACAGGGCCTGCTCTCTTTTTTCGTGCCTCAGTGTTGGAAGAATGCAAATCGCTTACCACCATGCCCGTGCAAGCCCTTGGCCTGGAGCCGCTTGGCGATTATCATGGGGCAGTCGTCCTTGGAGGGCTCCCCGATGCCACGCCAGTACATGGTGCAAACCCAGGCAGGCCTTCTCGGTCCGCTGTCCGAAGCGAAGATCTTGGAGTATGCCTCCAATGGCGTGCTCCAGCCCAGTGATCAGGTCCAGCGTGTGGGACGCGAGGGGACGTACGCCGCTTCCACCATCCGTGGATACCGAGCCGCCCCCCCACCGCACGAACCCCGACAGGTCTGCTCCCCACCCGAACCCTCTAGAACATCTGAGCAGGTCAACATACAAGGCACACAGGATGCCGCCGAGGGCAGCTCACGCTTGTGGATCCCTGTTGCGATCGTGGCGACGGTTGGCCTGCTTGTTGCAGGCGGCTTTGTGGTTTCGCAACGGCAACCTCCAATCACCTCCGTGACGCGGTCCGAATCGAGATTTCCCCCAGAGGCTTCGATCGCATCTGCGGCCGTTTTGCCGCCAGCATTACTCGACGTGGACGAAAACTCAGCGACGGCCACAGACACCGATGGAGTCAAGCCCGCGGCAGATGATGCCGACCCTGCGACGGTCGCACAGTCTGATCCAACCGACCTCGAGCCGGGCATTGAGCCGGAGCCTTCCCCCAAGCCAGTGGAACTCACGGAGGCTGACTCAAGCACCACTCCAGCCGTGACGCTGGAACAACCGTCTGAGGCTGAACCTCCATCACTCCCGGTACTTGCTCAGGGGCCGTATGTCGTTATCCCGATGCACGGGACCGTCGGGAAGGAACTTCTTGCAGAGGGTATTGAGACTGCGGTGGAGGCGGCGAGAGTCGCGGGAGCCAAGACAGTCGTGTTCGATATTGACTCCGGAGGCGGGAAGGCAATTGAGGCACAGCCACTCGCTGATGCGGTTCTGAAGGCTGGGAGGTTTGCCACAACCGTGGCTCGCATCCACGATGCGTTCAGTGCTGCGGTGTTCCCTGCCGTGGCATGCGATGTGATCGTGATGCTGCCCGGCTCTGCAATTGGTGCCACCGTTGCCTACTCCGGTGAGCTTGGAGCCACGGAGGTCAATGCGAAATTCAACTCAGCTCTCAACGCCAAACTCGCCGAGTTGGCAAAGTCCAGGGGACACGCTCCCCACCTCGTAGAAGCGATGGGGGTCCCGGTGCATGAGGTATGGATGTGGGAGGACGAGGCCACCGGAAGCATGCGTTCGGGGAACGTCGCTCCCGAAGATGGGAAATCGACGAGAATTGATGACAGTGCCGCCGTCCTCACACTGAGTGCGGATCGGGCTGTCGCACTCGGGTTCGCCTACGCGGACGAGGAGAGGGACCGCAATTGGCGGTTTGACGACTGGAACGAGATTGAGAAGGGCATGGCGGCCCGCCACATGAAGTACGCAGTCGATCAAGAACGGGTGCAGAACCGCCAGCGAGAACGAGAGGTCGAGCAACAGCTACGCGAGCTGGATCGACTCCGGCGGCAGCAGAACACTGCGTATCACCAACTAGTGGAATGGATCGGAAGGCTACCGAGCTACGTGGATGATGCCAACAGCCGCGAACCGGATCAGTTCGATGACTACTTCTACTACGTCGACACGGGGAGTTGGACAACTCAGTCGCAGATACGGTGGCGGAGACGCACCGACGACGCCATCCGGGCCTGGGACACCGTGCGACTCGGGGTCGACGACATCGCCGAGAAGATGAAGGATCTCGACCTAGTCCAACAAAACCCCGGCACCAGAGCCATCATGGAACGTCACCACCAGAACGCCCTCAATCGAATCCGGTACCTCCGCGAGAACCGCGACCTCATGGACTAGTCACCCTGAGCGTCCCCAAGCTCACGGCCGCAGTGAGTCGTACTCGACGGTCAAGGTTGAGATAAACGTTGAGGCCCCGTTGGTGAGCAGTTCAGGGTCTCGGCCAAATCGGAGCCGGAGTTTCTCGTCCGGCGCCTCTGATGCCCGAATGACAAAGAGCTTTCCATCGTCGCCGAGCGGAGCCTGTGCGATCGTTGTGTCCCTGATGGTTTCCAGATGCACGACGATGCTCGACAGCTCGGGCACTTTCTCCGCCCAACCACGTCTTCTTCGAAGGTCATCAGGAACGGTGTGCATACCTGAAATCGTCACAGGTTCGTCCCGCACCAGGTTGGCAGGCAAGCTGAATTCCAGCAGACTGGTGTGACCGTTGTCTGTCACACGAGACACGAACGGATGGTTCTCGTTGTTCCAGAGCGCATCACCGCTGACAGTGTGTTCGATGCCCGACGGGAGCACCGCGTGGTCACGTCCGGGCTGGACGGCTCCGAGCAACGCCCGTGAGAACAGCATCTCTTTCGATCCTGATGGAATCGCGAAGTAGAGGTGCCGATCACCGACGTCGGCCTTCAACAGCACAAAGCCGTCGATAACGGGTGTCTCAGAGAGCTCAAGCTCCACTTCGGTGGACGGCATCGCACCGATCCCGTTGTTGTTCCACTTGAGCGGGACCGTAAAGCGGGCCGTCACCGTAGCGGCTCCGGGCACGAACGCAACGCGATTGAGTTGGCCGGGCTGATCACCCGTATAGACGATCCCCGAGAAGCTCCCACTCGCCGCTGTGTCGAGCTCGACAGCCGCCCAGAACTGGTACGCGAAACCCCGAGCTCGATAGTCGAGGCAGTACCCGGCGATCGAGAGGCCCCGATCCAGGCAGTGCTGCAAGGCGTCGGAGGCGGGGTTACGCACGAGTGCGTGATCAACGCCAGAGCCCGAGAGTGCTGCAGCAATGCTGAGGAACGAGATCGACCGATGGTCCGCGTTGCCCGGACCCCGAGCGGACATCATGGCGACGGGGCCGAGGGAAGAGACCACGACACCACCGGAATACCCGGCTTTGATCCCCCGGCCGTCCAGCAACACCGCATCACCATCCTGACGGGCCACCCAGCACTTTCTCCACACGCCCTCGTTGGTGTCCGTGTCGTAGCCATACACCCACACCTCTCCCGCACGTTCTGGTGCAGCGGCGACGGGCAGCTTCGCACCTCTGCGACCCTCCAGTGAGGAAGCTCTGCTTCGTTTGACGTGAATGGTCGCGAGATCAAGGTCCTCCGAACCGAGCACACCCGAATTACCGGCAGCGACCCATCGATCCTGGCCGTCGAATCTGACCTCGACGTACTGGTTCGCGTCCTCGATCGCTGATGCGACCACGTGGGCGGCCGTGGTCAGGGTTAGCAGTTCACCGTCGTCGTGAACGATGAACGCGGTGCCGAAGCGGATGGGCTGGTTGCTGGCCGCATCCATCACACGCACCATCGCCACATCACTCTCAACAGCAGACCGCACGCGGTTGGGCGGCTCTGATTGCCCGATACTCCAGGAAACCGCGGCGAACAGGACAGCGACGGCGATCGATAGACGGTTCATCAACTCATCAACTCCGTGGGCAGCATCGAATCTGTCGCACCGGGTTGCGACTTCATCACCAGCGAATACGCGAAGATCCCGGCGTACACAATGATCCCGATGAGGTACAGCTGCTGCTTGGAACCAAGCCAGGCAAATATCAGCTTGGGCATGCGAGACTGTTTCCGTCCTTCGATGCCCTGCGTGATAGCGTGGACCCGTCCGTCCCAGAGCAGTTGAAGGTGCTGCTCTATGAACTTGGTCTCGCCACCATCTGCTGTTCCGGCTCGGTTGATGTACTGCAGCTCCAGCAGCTGACCACTTGAGGCAAAGCCACGCCGATCCGAGAGGCTCAGAGCCTCACCTTTGCGAAGGACGATCGGATCCAGCTCGCGTCCGGGGAAACGCAGCATGCCCCCCAGGATGTACGACCGGGGCCTTTGATCGGCCGAATCGCGGTAGTCCCCCAGAGCCAGATCAGCCAGATCAACGCCCTGGAACCCGAGGCTCACCATCGGAGACGTGGCCGCCTGATCAATCGAGAGCCGAAGCTCGACGGGCTGGTTCTGAATGTCTCCCGCAATGATCCGCTGCTCGGGTCCGAGCGGGCTGGGTGCGAGCGGGAACTCGGTCGGAACACCATCGGTTCGAACGAGACCGGCGGCACCTTGCGGAATCGAGAGCACCACTCGATAGCTGAGCGGGGCATCGCCTCGTTTCCCTGGGGCGGGCGGGGTCATGCGGAGTACCAACCACTCGGTACCCGCTTCGAGAGACAGGGTGACGCCTCGCGGAATGAGGACCTCTCTGACGGCTAGAAACTGGTTGAGCGGCGTGCCCGCTTCTTCCCGAACCGACAACGTGAGTGTCTGCAGACGGGGGTCACCGCCACCTGTGTGCGGCAGATCGACCCCGCTCAGGGTGATGCTCCGGCAGCGGAACTGCTGTAGCCCGATCTGGATGGGTGCCCCGGACTCAACTGGCTCCAAGATCGCCAGCAGCTGGTCAACCTGTGCGTCCAGCTCCACACGAATGGAGCTCGCCGGAACGCTGATCCCGATGAGCCCGATCGCGGTCACCAAGAGAACCAGGGCGATGACAATCCGCTCAGGGAATCTCCAGATCGGTCGGCTATAACGCCTTCTGGTACGGGCGAGGTTGAGCACGAGCGACCGTGCTTGGAAGTCTTCGAGCTGTTCTTCAGTAACAGGCTCTGATTGCGAAGCCAGAGACGCGGCAAGGGTGTTCACCCGGCGTTCCGCGACCGCCTCTTCGCGTTGGCGAGCAGCAAAGTCTCGACCGCAGATGTGCCACCGGGCGATGATGAGAGCCCTGCGGACCCAAAGCTGTCTCCACCAGGGACGATCAGCGGGCATCTTGTACCACCGCGGCTACGAATCCGGGCTCGGGAACGTAGAAGAAGAACTTGTCGACCACGTCTTGGCCCTGCCACCTCGTCCCCACATCCAGCTGGACGATCTTCCCCTGCCAGCCTCCGACATCGATGATGAACGGATCGCGTTGATTCCTCGTTAGAGAGCCGGGGCGGCTGCTTGCCGGGATCTTCCTCTCGTCGGCCAGCTCGGGATGACCGACCGGGTAGGCCGCCGCCGCGAAGACCTCGACAGGGACGGACGACGTGATGCGAACGACCAAGCGATTTGACTGGAGACGGAGTGGCGGACGGCCATCGGGAACCGGGCTTTCGAGTTCACTAAGGAGGACGCCGGGATTCAGGACCGCGGGCATGTAAAGCTGGTAGGGCTCACCCTGATGCTCGTAGGGTCTCGCGATGACGACATCAACGCTCAGCCATTGGAGCTGATGCTCTGTGGCTTGCTGGAGTACCTGCGAGTTCCAGGTGAAGGACTCGTACTTGATCGGGTCGTCGCCCTGGCACTGGTGATCGCACTCGTCGGGTGTTGAATCGACGGCATCCAGCTGGTAGTTCGCCCCGTCCGTGGCACTGCGTCCACGGATGTGTGCGGCAATGCCCAATCCCTCGACCTCTTCTGCAGCGACAAAGGGCCAAGCCACCGTCCAGGCTTGGCCCCCCTGGGGATCCGACTGCCTGGAGTAGAAGTGGCTCGACTGGACCGAGAGGCTGAGCGCGCCAGAAGCGGAGACCGGCGACCGGAACACGCCCTCGCAGTAGGGGTCGGCCAGCGGCTTGCCTCCCTCGCGATTGCGGCGTGCCTGATCATCGGAGACCCGCTGCTGGTAGCCAACGAGTCCATCGAGACGCAGCCTGGCCGCGAGGCCGTCGCAGGGGTCCGGTTGTGCACCCACCGGAGCCACCAGCATGCAGATAGAGAGCAAGACGGCGGCCAATCGTGAACCACGCTGGCATCCGACCCCTCCTCGGAGCGGTCCGCTGTGAATCTGGCACATGGGATCGAGCTTACTTGCCCCTCTCGGGCACCGGCAACTCCGACTCAGGACAGGGGTTCTGGAGCTCTTGCTGGGCAAGCGTCAGGATGGCTGTCTTCGCGAGAGGCGACAGACGCTGCCAGACCGTGACGAGCCATGCCACCTGTTCCACTGACAAATCCACTGACAGCCCCACCGCCGAGTCTTCTAATGCGTTGACCTCAAAGCACTTACAAGACCCATGCTCCGGACTGTCGATCCGGTGGTTGCGGGTTCGATTCCCGTCCGCCTCGCTTCAAAAACGGCCTTGGCCCAGCGCCAGGGCCTGTTTTGTTTTTCCAGCTTCGCACTGAGTCGCCACCGTTCGCCCCATTTCGCCCTGCTACTGCTGTCTCTACTGCTGTCACCTCAACCGCGTTTCGCGGGTCAGAATCGGTGCCCGTGAGCGCCAGTTCGAGCGACTCGATCTCCGGCATCCGCGTCACAGTCTGGGCAGCTTCGTCCGGCAGAAGATGGCCGTACGTGTCGAGCGTCAGCGTGATCGACGAGTGACGCATGAGCGTCTGCATGGCCTTGGGGCTCGCTCCGCCCATCGCAGCCCAGGCTCCGCACGTGTGGCGCAGGGCGTGGAAGTCGAGCTTCTGGCCATCGTGGTTCTCAGCAAGCAGGAAATCTGACTGCTCGCGGGCCATCCGCTCATCAGCCGGTGCCTGCGCGATCCACGTCCGACGGGCCTCGGCAAGGTCGGCCCTGAGCATGGTGGCTACGTGCTCACGCCGCGGCATGTTGAACACCTTCGCGCCGGGCATGCGCCGACCCACGTGTTCCGCGAGGTCTGAAGCAAGATCAGGCCGGATGTACTGCCGAGCAGCCTTGCGGTTCTTTGTGGATCGGGCCTCCAGCAGGACGTACGGCTTCTCGGCATCGAGCATGAGCGAAGAGCGAGTCAGTGCGCTGAGTTCGCTCGAGCGCAGGCCGGAGTGCAGCGCCAACTCGTAGAGCAAGCGGCGCTCGGCCCCGGACATGCCACAGCGCACGGGTCCGTTGAGCGTGACCGAACGCAGCCACCGCCACTCTTCAACATGCAGGAAGCGTCGGTCGGTCTGGCGTACCGGGGCTGGCTTCTTGACCCGTGCGAGAGGGTCTGCCGCGAGCCGGCCGTCGGCGACGCACCATCGCGTGAACGTCCGCAGCGCCGTGACGTACTTGTGCGCGGTCCTGGGTGACCACTTGGGTGAGTTATCCGTTGGCGCGAGCTTGCGGCCAGTGAACTGCTCCATCTGGTCGGCGGCGATGCTGCCAAGAGACTTCCAGCCGCACTCTGAAGCCACGAGTTTGATCATGGTCAGGGTCTCGTCCACGTGACGCGGTGTCCGGTCCTCTGCTCGCTTTGCGGCCTCGAACGCTTCGAGGTGTGACACGATGCTCGCCATGGCGTGCCGGTCGAGAGGCGTGCCGCCCTCGGGCTTAGCAAGCCCTTCGCGAACCAGTGCAGTGTGTTCAGACCACTTGCGCCCGATCCTCTCAGCGTCCGCACGGCTCGTCGTCCCGGTAGACCGACTGCGTCGGACCCCACTCTCATCGAACCACGAGAAGTACCACGGCCCGCTTGCATTGCGGCGGTAGAGCGAGCCTTGCCCGTTGCCGCGATTGCGAGTTGCCATCACTTGCCTCCCTTCGACCGAGTAGGCCGCAGTACGACCTCCATGCCAAAGAACTCCGCCAGAACCTCCGCCGTCTCGATCGAGATCGTCTGCTGCCCGTGCACGAATCTGCTGAGCTGCGCTTGCGACACGCCGGTCTCCATGCTGATGCGGTATCTCGAATACTCGCTGTGCTCCACCATCTCCCTGAGCAATTCATCGAGTCCTGCCATGCCCAAGCATACCAACATGCTTACTCTCCCACAAGCTCCAGGCTCGAACTAAATTCGGCTAGCCTGGAGAACCAGCCATCTCGCCGGCCCTTGACAATTCCGTTTCGGATAATCTGCAATCGTGTCTCGTCGCTGGGTGCGAGTTGCAGAGCAGAAGCGCAATGGTCTCTCACGGCTCGTTCTACTGACCGCTGCTGCTCACGCGACAGGGTGTTCCACCATGCCTTGGTGCCCTCCCGCTCCTGCTGTTTCTCTTCGGGATCGCGCGGCGGCTCCCCCCCGATGACCGGTTCGAACTCCCACGCCCCGTTCAGCGCGTTCACGATCCAGCCCGCCCCTTTTTTCCGCTGGCGAGCAGCACCAAGGACCTCTGCGATGCGCGTCCTGGAGTGCGCTGCCGCCAACCGATCTGCCACCGGCATGCTGACTCCCTGCTCGACTAACAGACTCACGGACTCGGAACTCTGCTTCTCACCCCCAGCCAACTCAACATCAACAACACTGCTCCGCCTGTTGTTGACTGTTCCTCTTGTTCTATCTGTTCCACCCTGGCCCTGGGCCAGCGCGTTTGCGTGCGAATTCTGGGGTGTTTCAGGCTCATCGCTAGGGTGTTTCTCGCCTTGTTCTAGCGTGTTTGCCTCGTGCGAATCACCCGGGCCATGACCCAGCGAGTTTGTCGGGTCGCATTCACCCTCGCTCTGGGCCAGTGAGTTCGCGAGCGCGCCATCTCCGTCACCAACGCGGTCCACAAGCCAGTAGGTGTTCGACCTGCCGCGCCCTCCACCTGGCTTCCAGTCGATTAGCCCCTTCGCCTTGAGCCGCTTCAACGCCGGTCCCACCGTGGACTCGTTGATGCCCGCCACTTTGGCCATGGTCTTGTAGCCCGGAATTGCATAGCCCTCGGGGTTGAGGTGCAGCAGGATCGCAAGAAGCACAGCTCGCTCGCCCAGGCCTAGCCGCACGAGCACAGGGAGCAAATCCTCGTACACACGTGCATGGCGACGGCCTTTACTCGCGTTGTTCGGCTGTTTCCGATTGCTCCGGCTCATCAGCGAGCCTTCCGCATGCCGGCGCGCACCTTCGCTGCAGCCCCCGGCTCGGTCGGGCACCCAGCGTCCAACCAAGCCTTGAGTTCTGCGGGATTGAACAGCAAGGCGGTCCCACACCGATGATGCGGCAGCGCGTTCCTCTTGGTCAATCTCCAGACTGTCCGCTCGCCCAAGCAGAGCAACCGCGCCGCTGCGGCGTACCCGCGCACAGCCAAGGTGGTATGCTGATCGAAGTTCTTGTCGCCCTCTGTGCTTGCCGGCTGGTGGGCGGTTTCAGGCATCGAAACCTCCCGCCTCGGCCTTAAGCCGTTCCAGCAGGAGACGAGACAGAGTCGGCGCGTGAACCAGAAACCGGCCCCCGGTGTTCAGGCCCGGGAGCTGACCTGTTTCGAGTTGGTCTTTGAGCCATCTGGTCGGGACGCCCAAGCACTTTGCCGCCACGCTGACAGGGATGGGTTCATCGGGGAGTTCATGAGTTTGCATGAACCCAGCTTCGGCCGCGATTCCATGGATAAGCCCTATTCAAGACCTTTTCAAGACTCGATTTGCTTTCTTCTCGTGCGTCCCTTCGTGGTCAGGCGAACTCCCCCCCTTGGGCCGTTCGGGCGCTCGGCAAGCTCGCCTTCTATGAGCTTAAGCACTGCGCTCCGTACGGTTTCCGGCCCGAGCTGGTCCTTAAGAGGCATCCGTTTTCGGATGTCTCGGATCGAGCAAAGGACTGCCGGATCGACGCCAGCAAGCGTGCTGAACACCAATCGGCCGGTCTGTCCTAGTGCAACGGGTTGTGCATCATCCTGATCGCCGTCTGGGATAGCTGCACTCGCTTCTTCGCCATCGCTCGAACCGAGCGGCAGCTCTCGTTCAGCCAGTAGCAAGAGTTCGTTGATCCCTCCGGTGAGATCGTCATCGGACGGCCGCTCTACGTCCGCAATTCGAGCAATGGCTAACAGCGACTCTCGCTCAGCCCCACGCAGGTAGTTCAAGAGACCCAACGCGGATTCTCGCACGCGCTGAGATACCTCGTAGGTAGCGGCTGAGAGCTGCAGCGGCGTCAGTGGCACCGGTCCATAGGAGACCGGATTGCCTCTCTGCAGTTTCCTTAACGCATCTGCCCGAGTAATCCAAGCGTCGATGATGGGATCACCAACCTGCGGGCGATTGGACTCACCCGCCACGATCGCAACAAACGCCTCTCCACGGTCAGACTCCACCATCACCAAGCCGGGGGCGAACTCTGGGAGGGGCTTCCAGATCGCGATCCCCATCAACCGCTCCCGGTGAGGATCAAACTCGTGATCTTCCACGGCGTGGTGCATCCAACT
This sequence comes from Phycisphaerales bacterium, assembly GCA_029260395.1. Classification (GTDB taxonomy): domain Bacteria; phylum Planctomycetota; class Phycisphaerae; order Phycisphaerales; family UBA1924; genus OFTM382. The sequence continues at coordinate 14,017 of JAJDDJ010000004.1, forward strand.
ACCGTCGCGAATCACGAGCAGCTTACCCGGGTAAATCTGCTCGGTGTGTCGAAAGAGACCGACTTCTAATCGCAGCTCGGCCATCGTCGATTCAGCTGCCCGATCTTGCTCTGAGGTCACGCCGAATGCCTCCGTGCGCGCCGCCCGGCTGTGCGCGTCCCGCAGACACCTTACCGTCCAGCAAGTGGCGTTCGCCGATGCCGGACGCGGATCAGGCCCGATCCGAATGTTCGGCTCTGCCTAACAGCCGGCTCAATCCAAACGTCCACCGAAATCGGCAAGCTCTCCTTTCGTGGTCACGCCAGATTCAAGAATTGCGCACGACCCCGGCCCCCAAGCCACCCGTCCCAGAGGAAACGCCTGACCACCATGTCCACAAACACGAGGTCCAAGCAACGCGTGATCGACCACGGGGAGGTTTTCACACCACCCGAACTGGGTCCGGGCGATGCTCGATCTCGTCGCTCAGGAGTGCGAACGGATCGACTCGCGGTTCATTGAGCCGGCGCGTGGGAACGGAAACTTTCTCGCGGAGGCGCTTGAGCGTCGCCTCGCGTTGGTCACCATGCGGGCGGGGCGGGCGATCGTTCGGTGGGAGCGGACGCCCTACTCGGGCTCGCGTGCCTCTACGGCATCGAACTCCTTGACGACAACACGATCGAGTGCCGCGAGCGGCTCCACGGCATCTTCGCCGAGGCGTACAGCCAGCGATTCGGTACGAAGGCTCGCGATGCGGTGCTCGCGGCGGCTCGGATCATCGTCAACACCAACATCGTCCAAGGGGACGCACTCATCATGACGACGAACACCCCCCGCCGCGGACCGTTGCAGGCTGCACGCGGGCCGGGATCGATTACACTTGGTGCCGAGCGTGAGGGTCGCCATCTGCGGTTGCAGGCTGCACGCGGGCCGGGATCGATTACACTGCTCAACTCCATATGCGAAGTCTCCGCAGGGTTGCAGGCTGCACGCGGGCCGGGATCGATTACACTTGGCCACATCGAGGCGAGTCACCGTACCGAGTTGCAGGCTGCACGCGGGCCGGGATCGATTACACTGTAAGGGCGGGTTTGGGGGTAGCGTTGGGGGTTGCAGGCTGCACGCGGGCCGGGATCGATTACACTCAGCATCGGGCAGGAGATCCACGATATGAGTTGCAGGCTGCACGCGGGCCGGGATCGATTACACTGATGAG
>JAJDDJ010000005.1 GCA_029260395.1 Phycisphaerales bacterium
GGGCTACACACGTGCTACAATGGTCGGTACAAAGGGCAGCCAAACCGTGAGGTGGAGCAAATCCCATAAAACCGATCTCAGTTCGGATTGTAGTCTGCAACTCGACTACATGAAGCTGGAATTGCTAGTAATGGCGTGTCAGCAATAACGCCGTGAATACGTTCCCGGGCCTTGTACACACCGCCCGTCACATCATGGAAGTTGGTTTTACCCGAAGCCGCTGACTTAACCGCAAGGGAAGAGGCGTCTAAGGTAAGGCTGATGACTAGGATGAAGTCGTAACAAGGTAGCCCTATCGGAAGGTGGGGCTGGATCACCTCCTTTAAGGACATAGATGATGATTAATTTCATCAATCTTAGGTTGAGACAAGCTTTAAACTATTACATCGCTTCTTTTCTACTGTTAAGGACTAACAATTCTGGAAGGCATATTTATCGCTAATAAAAAGAAGCGTTTGAAGAATGTTCAAGTAGTGATCATGAAATGAATTTGATCAAGATATTAAGGGCTGTTGGTGGATGCCTTGGCATCGAAAGGCGATGAAGGACGCGCTTACCTGCGAAAATCTTCGGAGAGCTGGAAAGAAGCAATGATCCGGAGGTGTCCGAATGGGGGAACCCGGTAGGAGTAATTTCCTATCATCTTTCACCTGAATACATAGGGTGTTAGAAGCAATACCTGCCGAACTGAGACATCTAAGTAGGCAGAGGAAGAGAAATCAAACAGAGATTCCCATAGTAGCGGCGAGCGAATTGGGAAGAGCCCAAACCGTAAATTTATTTACGGGGTTGTAGGACCTACTGTTTAACGAACGAGACCTAGCAGAATGGCATGGGAAGGCCAGCGATACAGGGTGAGAGCCCCGTATGCGAAAGGTTAAGTTTGTGAGGTAGGCACCTGAGTAGGGCCGGACACGTGAAACCCGGTCTGAATCTGGGGGGACCACCCTCCAAGGCTAAATACTCGTCGATGACCGATAGCGGATCAGTACCGTGAGGGAAAGGTGAAAAGAACCCCTGTTAGGGGAGTGAAATAGAACCTGAAACCAGCAGCCTACAAGCAGTCAAAGGCCTATGTCCCTTTTAGGGAAATGGCTAATGGCGTGCCTTTTGCATGATGAGCCAGCGAGTTGTGTTATACGGCAAGGTTAAGGAACAACCGTTCCGGAGCCGAAGCGAAAGCGAGTGTGATAAGCGCGAACAGTCGTATGATGCAGACACGAAACCAAGTGATCTATCCATGGCCAGGATGAAGCAGGGGTAAGACTCTGTGGAGGTCCGAACCAGTATATGTTGAAAAATATTTGGATGAGCTGTGGATAGGGGTGAAAGGCCAATCAAACTTGGAAATATCTTGTTCTCTCCGAAATAACTTTAGGGTTAGCCTCAAGTATATGCAAAACGGGGGTAGAGCACTGGATTCACAAGGGGGGCTACCGCCCTACCGAAGGAAACCAAACTCCGAATACCGTTTTGTTGCTTGGGAGATAGACTGTGGGGGATAAGCTTCATAGTCGAAAGGGGAACAGCCCAGATCGTCGATTAAGGCCCCAAATTCTATGCTAAGTGAGTAAGGAAGTGAAGTTTCGAAGACAGTTGGAATGTTGGCTTAGAGGCAGCCATCATTTAAAGAGTGCGTAACAGCTCACCAATCAAGAAACTTTGCGCCGATAATAAGCGGGACTAAGCATAGAGCCGAAATCACGGGTGTTGCGTAAGCAACGCGGTAGGAGAGCGTAGTATAGGCGGTGAAGGCGTACCGTGAGGAGCGCTGGAGCGTATACTAGTGAAGATGCATGGCATGAGTACACGATAAAGGAAGTGAAAATCTTCCTCGCCGAAAACCTAAGGTTTCCAGGGTAAAGCTCGTCTTCCCTGGGTTAGTCGGTCCCTAAGTCGAGGTCGAAAGGCGTAGACGATGGAAAACAGGTTAAATATTCCTGTACGACCTAAAATTTATGTGATGGGGTGACGGAGTAAGTTAAGCATGCGGACTATTGGATGTCCGTTTAACCATGAGGTTGGCTAGTAGGCAAATCCGCTAGCGTAAGACTAGGTGGTTGACAAGGGGAATCTTCGGAGGAACCGATGATGTGGCATGATGCTTCCAAGAAATAACCTCTAACTGTTGATGGTCACCGTACCAAAACCGACACAGGTGGGTGGGATGAATATTCTAAGGCGCGCGAGATAACTCTTGTTAAGGAACTCGGCAAATTATCCCCGTAACTTCGGGAGAAGGGGAGCCTCCGTTCGTTATTGACTTCGCGTCAAGAAGCGAATGGAGGCCGAAGAGAATTGGCCCAGGCGACTGTTTAACAAAAACACAGCACTATGCAAAGTCGTCTAAGACGAAGTATATGGTGTGATGCCTGCCCAATGCCAAAAGGTCAAAAGGAGGTGTTAGCTTCGGCGAAGCACTGAATTTAAGCCCTGGTGAATGGCGGCCGTAACTATAACGGTCCTAAGGTAGCGAAATTCCTTGTCGGGTAAGTTCCGACCTGCACGAATGGCGTAACGATCTGGGCACTGTCTCAACAAGAGACTCGGTGAAATTGTAGTAGCGGTGAAGATGCCGTTTACCCGCAACAAGACGGAAAGACCCCGTGAACCTTTACTGTACTCTGATATTGGCTTCTGACTTTTCATGTGTAGGATAACCGGAAGACTGTGAAAGTGGCTCGTTAGGGCTACTGGAGTCTCCCTTGAAATACCGGTCTTGAAAAGTTGGAAATCTAACGAATCTCCATGAATCTGGAGTTCGGACCGTGTCAGACGGGCAGTTTGACTGGGGCGGTTTCCTCCTAAAGAGTAACGGAGGAGTCCAAAGCTTCTCTCATCGCGGTTGGTAATCGCGAATAGAGCGTAAAGGTATAAGAGAGGTTAACTGCGAGACCTACAAGTCGAGCAGATACGAAAGTAGGGCTTAGTGATCCGGTGGTAGAATGTGGAATTGCCATCGCTTAACGGATAAAAGGTACTCCGGGGATAACAGGCTTATCGCCACCAAGAGTTCATATCGACGTGGCGGTTTGGCACCTCGATGTCGGCTCATCGCATCCTGGGGCTGTAGAAGGTCCCAAGGGTTTGGCTGTTCGCCAATTAAAGCGGTACGCGAGCTGGGTTCAAAACGTCGTGAGACAGTTTGGTCCCTATCCTTTGTGGGCGCAGGATATTTGAAAGGAGCTGCTTCTAGTACGAGAGGACCGAAGTGGACAAACCAATGGTGTTCCGGTTGTTCTGCCAAGAGCATAGCCGGGTAGCTACGTTTGGAACGGATAAGCGTTGAAAGCATCTAAACGCCAAGCCTCCCTTAAGATAAGATATCCCTTAGAGACTCCATGAAGACTACATGGTTGATAGGTTGGAAGTGTAAGCGCAGCAATGCGTTGAGCTGACCAATACTAATTAGTCCATCGGCTTGACCACTTTTCATAGCACTTAGCCTAATAGGCTAAGTCAGTGGTACAAGTAATTTGTTCTTAAAGACAAGCTGTCTTTAAGCTGCTACACGCCTAGATGTTCGATCATCTTCGAGCGTCATTTATTGTAAGTGAGTATTGAATCACAAAACTTTTTTCTTGGTGGCTATGGAGAAGGGGGTACACCTGATCCCTTTTCGAACTCAGAAGTTAAGCCCTTCATCGCCGATGGTACTATGCACAAGAGTATGGAAGAGTAGGACGCCGCCAAATTTTTTTTTTGCCATCCATTTTTGGATGGCTTTTTTTTTGGCTTTTTTTATACCCTTAC
>JAJDDJ010000006.1 GCA_029260395.1 Phycisphaerales bacterium
CAAGACACTCCCTTTATCTCTCCCCATTCAGGAGTCATTCAGTTATGCGGTTATGTCGATATCAATCAGAAAATAAAACGTCGCTCGGTTTCTATGCGGAGGATAATATCATTCCTTTGAGTGCCGCTGCAGAACTGGCGGGTGTAATGCTGGATGAAGCGGCGGGACTGATTTCATTTCTGCCGGGGGGATCGCAGAGAGACGCGTTATTGGGAGTGGAAAAAACTCTGAATCAAGCAATGGATGAAGAACTGTTTCCGATGTCTGTGATGACAGACGATGTACAATTACTGGTTCCCATTCCTGCTCCTTCTAAGTTGTTACTTCTAGCCGGTAACTATTCCAAGCATATCGAAGAAGGGGGAGGCAAAGCAGAAGAAAGACAAAAAACCTTTCCTTATGTATTTATGAAACCTCCACTAACAACACTAACACATCCGGGACAACCTGTAAAAATTCCCGAAGTCTCTCCAGACTATATTGACTGGGAGTTGGAATTGGGAATCGTGATGGGAAAAGCTTGTAAAGGTGTCTCTGAAGCAGAGGCGCTCGACTATGTTGCCGGCTATACGGTCATCAACGACATCTCTGATCGAAAATTTCGGCCGAATCCGAATCGAACCGAACGTGAAAAAGACTCTTTCTTTGATTGGCAGCATGGAAAGTGGCACGACACATTTTGTCCCATGGGGCCTTGTATCACGCCATCAGATGATATTAGTGATCCACAGGCTTTGAAAATGAAACTTTCAGTGAATGGGAACATAGAGCAAGATGCATCGACGGCAGAAATGATTTTCCCAGTCGCAGCAATCGTCGCATTCATTTCTAGTTTTGTCCATCTGGAGCCCGGAGACATTATTTCTACTGGTACTCCCAGTGGCGTGGGGGCGTCCAAGAATAAATTTCTCAAAGCCGGCGATCAAATGGAAGCCGAGATTGAAAAAATCGGCGTATTGAAAAGCCCTGTTGCTTAGCTGCAGTTTCTACATTGTAGTCCTAATCTGTCTGTTTTGAAGGATAATAGTGGTATCTGATTGACTTAACTGTCTTCTTTTCGACCACAGTTTTTTCACTTTTACAACAGTCGCTTGTACTACGTCTTTGCGATTTGAGAATTAACATTGTCCCAAATCTAATCTGAGCAATGGTTTATAAAATTTGACATCAAATTCTGCTTAACTGGCACATCTCTTGCGGTTCTCCTGTTTATAAAATTGTTGAAAGCCGATCACCGTTGATTTAGTTCATCGGAAAAAATAGTCAATCAACAAGGTTCTTATCAAGGAGACAAGACCAATGAAACGTGCACTGACCATCGCCACGCTGGCATGTAGTGTGTTATTTGTAGGCGCCATTAATTCAAGCGAGGCCAGACCACCTGTTTGGAAGCGAGTTCGACAGCAATCCCGTCAGCTCGAACGTAACTTCCGTCAAGCATCGCGTGATGTACAGCGATTTGATCGACAATTAAATAATAATTTTAACCGCTATGACCGCCGGTATACCAACTCCTATTACCGTGGAAACGGGGCACGATATTATTCACCCGGTTTTGGTTCCTACTATGGATGGTAATCCATGTTTTTTAATAGATCCGCCACGATCAGGAATTAACTGATCTTGTCGGGCCGGTTCCTGTTTACAGGTTCAATCAGGCACGTTTTACAAGTCTCTCATTCATTTGGTTCGGCCCGATCATTTGAATGAGAGGCTTGTTTTTTTTCATCTCAGCCGCTTCGGCATATCCCGCCGAACTCTCCCCACAACCTGCCATCATTTTGATACTAATAGATGCGATATAGAGACGGTTTTTGAACACGGTTTTCTTATGGGAAAGAAGCGTGTGTTGTTTAAGTTACTACAAGATATGGGGTTAAGGGATTGTGTTGCCCAAACGCAGTTTTCGGCACACTTATCGCGATTCATTGTAACTCAGCAAGCGGAGAGAGAGTTGATAAGTCGTCAATTCTCAATCGAACTGCTATCGAGTGTCAGGCAATAAAGGGGAGACGTTTCAGAAAATCTGCTGCACTCATTTATGGTTCTTTTTCCAAGGAGAGAAACGATGCGAAACAAAACAAACACGGTTGACCAAGTGCAGTCAACTCCTCGAAAATCAAGAGCATTGAAGATGGTTCTTTGCATGGGACTCGTGATGGGGGGAGCCCTGTTACTGACGCCAGCCCAAGAGGCTCAGGCGGGAGGATGTTATTCAGGCTACGGATACGGTGGCTATGGTTATAGTTCGCCTGGTTATGGTTATTATAATTCCTATCCCTCTTACCGTTCCAACTCCTATTACAGAAGTCCCTCATTCGGTATCGGAATTTATAGTGGCGGCAGAAGCTACTATGGTGGTAGTCGCTACTATAATGGATACCGTGGTGGACATCGAGGTCATGGACACCATGGCGGACATGGACACCGTGGTCATCGTGGTCGTCGCTAATTCCGTTCGCACTTTGGTGTGATTTCGACTTGATTACGCTCAGGCTCTGTTTCTCGGAACAGAGTCTTTTTATTTTTCGCTACCAATAATGAGGGGCGGGGGATATCTATTCAGCGAATTTTACAGTCAAATTCTTGTTTGAGGAAACCGCGGAAACAGATGAGCGTGGCGGCACAAACGAGGACATACAGTGACCACATAGGCCAGGCGGTCAGCGAATGCATAAATGAAGCAACCGCAGTAAAGAACGCGCTGACGATGATGAATAGTCCACTGACCAGTGCATTGGCACAGCCACCGGCATCTGGGAATCGACCCAGACACACGGAATACCCATTAGGCCAGATCATTGCCATCAGGAAATAAACGACTCCAGCAGGGACCACTATCGCCATCACGCTGAACACTCCCGAGAGATCAAGCACGAGCATGAGCAGACTGACCAGCAATGAAATCCCAGCAGCAGCAGTGATGATTCGGATCACCTTAATGTGTGCGCTAACAAAGCGGTTGAAGAAGTTGCCTGCCAGCCACAAGCATCCGAGGGTAAATTGCAATTGGCCGTAGAAGATAGGGTCATGTTTCAGATCGGTCTGGATGTAAAAGGGCGCCATTGCCTCAAAGCCAAACATCACCGAAATTAAACAGGCCATACCCAGTGCAGTCGGAAGGTAGACACGATCCGTGGCCATCTGCTTATAGAGTTTGAATGCCTGGATGAACTGAGTATTGGAATTCTTGACCCGTGTTTCAGGTAAGATTAGTAGTGCGACAAGCACGACGATTATTCCCCATCCGGACAGAAACCAGAAAGACGCCGTCCAACCGAACCAGACCTGCAGATACCCGCCCAGAGCAGGGGAGAGAATCGGGCCTGTCGCCCAGGCGATGGTCATCCAGTTGGCGGCCTTGGCCCGTGCCGTGCCATCGTAGCAGTCCGCGACGATGGCACGCGCTGCGACAGCAGAGGTGGCTCCAAAGAGCCCTTGTATTGCTCGTAATACGATTACTGCCCACAGTGGGGGTGCCAAGGCGATGCCGACAGAGGCAATCACAAAGACGACTGTGCTCAGTAGCGTTGGTAGTCTGCGACCGAAGGTATCGGTCAAAGGACCGGCGATGATCTGGCCAAGTCCATAAAATGCCATGAAGATCAGCAGTGTAGATTGGATTGCGAAACGTGACGCATCGAAGGCATGTGACATTGCCGGCAGGGAAGGAACGTAAATGTCAGTCCCAGCCCCAGCCAGGGGAACCATAATCAACATTGAGAAGAAGGCGCGTTTACGCTGTTCGTTACTTAAGTGATCGCCATGAGCCAATAGAGGTGCCTCCGACACACAGTGCCTAACTACATTTCAATGCGCAAGTCGTGATACTATTTTCAAATTGCTTAGATATTAACTCCACCATAATCAAATGACTCAGGGAGGCACCATTTAGATAATGTATGTGTACCTCCCCAGGCTGTGAGCATATCCAACAATGAGACGTACGACAATGTTAAAGGAACTATCGCGTCTTTTTGGCCGTAGATAATCGATTCACAGGTTTGCTTGGTCCCCTT
>JAJDDJ010000007.1 GCA_029260395.1 Phycisphaerales bacterium
GCATCTTCACCGCCACTACTATTTCACCGAGTCGGTCGTGGAGACAGTGCTCCAGTCATTACGCTATTCATGCGCGTCGGAACTTACCCGACAAGGAACTTCGCTACCTTAGGACCGTCATAGTTACGGCCGCCATTGACCCGTGCTTAGGTTGCAAGCTTCGCCGAAGCTAACCTACTTCCGTGACATTCGGGCATTGGGCAAGCGTCACACTGTATACATCCTCTTGCGAGTTAGCACAGTGCTGTGTTTTTGATAAACAGTTGCTAGAGCCTTTTCTCTGCGCCCCGAAGGGCCCCCTTATTGCGAACGTACGGGGTTAATTTGCCTAGTTCCTTCACGACCGTTCTCTCGAGCGCCTGAGGCTATTCGCCTCGCCCACCTGTGTCAGTTTTGGTACGGGTTCGTATTGGGTGGCTTTTCTAGGAACTGCTTCGACTTCCAACGGCAGAACCTACCAATCTAATAAGGTAGGAAGTCTCTACAGTCCGCACCTTTCCCGAAGTGCAGGAATATTAACCTGCTGTCCATCGACTACGCCTTTCGGCCTCGCCTTAGGTCCCGACTAACCCTGGGCGGATTTCCCTTCCCCAGGAATCCTTGGGCTTACGGCGAACAGGATTCTCACCTGTTTTATCGTTACTCAAGCCCGCATATGCACTTCCTGACGCTCCACGAACCGTTTCCGATCCGCTTCAACGCCGACAGGAACGCTCTCCTACCACGCTTGCGCGTCCGCAGCTTCGGCTCTCGACTTATTCCCGATCATTATCGGCGCCAGACTCCTCGACCAGTGAGCTATTACGCACTCTTTAAATGATGGCTGCTTCTAAGCCAACATCCTGGCTGTCACTGCAGTCTGACTTCCTTAAGAACTGAGTCAAGATTAGGGGCCTTAGCTGGCGGTCTGGATTGTTCTCCTCTTGACCGCGGATATTGTCACTCGCGGTCTATCTCCCGAGACTCGGCTGCTGGTATTCGGAGTTTGGTTGGGGACGGTAGGCGGGTAGCCCCCAATCCCCATCCAGTAGCTCTACCCCCAGCAGTTGCACCTCGAGGCTAACCCTAAAGTTATTTCGGAGAGAACGAGCTATCTCCCGGTTTGATTAGACTTTAACTCCTCCCCACAGCTCATCCCATAACTTTTCAACGTTAACGGGTTCGGTCCTCCAGAGGGCTTTACCCCTCCTTCAACCTGGCCATGGGTAGATCACACGGGTTTCGCGTCTAGCCCTTGCGACTGAACGCCCTGTTCAGACTCGCTTTCGCTCCGCCTCCGGTCCGGTAGACCTTAGGCTCGCCACAAAGACTAACTCGCGGGCTCATTATGCAAAAAGCACGCGGTCACCCCGGAGGGCTCCCACCGCTTGTAGGCACACGGTTTCAGGTACTCTTTCACCCCGCTCATCGCGGTGCTTGTCATCGTTCAGTCACCTTACTGATTCACTATCGGTCGTCAAGGAGTACTTAGCCTTGGAAGGTGGACCTCCCAGTTCGATCCGGGTTTCACGAGCCCGAACCTACTCGATGGGCTATGCGGCCTGCTACAGGACTTTCACCTTCTTCGGTCTGGCATTCCAACCAGTTCACGTAGCCATATCCGCTTTCGCTCGCCGCTACTTACGGAGTCGCTGTTGCTTTCCTTTCCTCCGGGTACTTAGATGTTTCAGTTCCCCGGGTTCGCTCCGCACGCCTATGCATTCAGCGTGCGGTACTCCTAAGAGTGGGTTCCCCCATTCGGAAATCCCGAGATCACAGCCTGGTTACCGGCTCCCTCGGGCTTATCGCAGGTTCCAACGTCCTTCATCGCCTCTTGACGCCAAGACATCCACCGTGTGCCCTTAGGTCACTTTTTCATACCGGCCTCACGCCGCGGTTCGCACGCTGCTGTCAGCGTCCGGCCCCGGTGCTATCCGGATGTAGTGACCACCGTATTACTTTCTTTGGCACTCGATACTTCATAATTGCCTTGCGCTCCGCTCGACATCGCTGTCCGAGCAGAACGCTGCGTTCTTCGATCTTCACTTTCCAAGAAGCTTGGGCTCTTCGGGATCGACCCGATCGGCCCCGGAACAGGCGTTGGCCCGGTCCGTTTGGCACCGCTGTGCGGAGCGGGGGGATACTAGACGGCTCACCGAAGGGGTCAACTTGGCAACCCCAAGAATCGTGCTTTCAGACACGATTTTGGCGCGGATCCCGCGCCTCAGCGAAAACTGGAGGCCTTAGCCCGAACCGCCACCACCACCTCCGCCACCAGGCGCTGGGGTGGGCGGACGGTTGCGGTCGTCGCTACGCGGCGGTCTGCGGTTATCCGGCTCGGTAGTCTCGGCGGGTTCGGGAGCAGCAGCCTTCTGACCGGCCCGCCAGGAGGCCTCGACCGCCTGATAGACCGCTGAAGCCTCGTCCAGGCTGGGTAGACGGATCGAGACAGACCCGGCCGCACCAGAGGTCATGAACGCTCGGAACTCTTCTGGGGCCTCCACCAGCCCGCCATCGGTCTGTCCGCCGCTTCCGGGCACTCGGGCCACATCCAACAGCACCGCGTCGACGCGGATCTGTAGCTTTCGGAGCGCTGGCTCGCCGAGTTCAGGGTCGATCTCGCCTTGCTGGTCTCCCGACGGGCGCTGGCCGGCCCTAGTCGTTGTGATTCCGGGTTCGATGACACCTGGTGCTCGGCCACGGCCTCGGCCTCCGTCGGGGTCGGGAACGCCGCGGGGACCGCGCGGAGGGGGCGCAACGGCAGGCTCAGCATCGTCGAGAAGCTTCAGGTTCTCGGTGTTGAGGAGCACCAGACCATCTGGCACGCGAGCCTCTGCGTAGAGCTGGTCCCCAGGCTCTGCGGTCATGGTCGCACGGCGGTAGTAGCCGTAGTAGAACTCATATAGCTCGATGCTTGCGCTGGGTCCGCCGCCCAGCGTGTCGGCCTCGCGGGCGTTGACGACAAAGTAATACTCGTCGTCCAGCGCCTGCACGCCTTCGGTCCAGGCCGACCACGGGCCCGGGAACGTGAGCGACTCGGCGAGCGTCTGCTGGTCCTCGCTGAGCGCCTGCTGGCGGCCGAACGCGGGGTTGTTGAACACCGGGCGGAGGCGGTAGCGGTAGGTCTCCCCGCCGACCACCGTGACATCGTGCGACCACATGGCGAGCTTGTCGTTGGAGAACAGCGCAGCCATCTTCCCGAACACGTCCTCGTCGATCTCGGCGGTATCGAACTTTGTGCCATCGATCGCGTAGCCCATGCCTTCGAGCTCGAGCTCCACCGAACCGAGCTGTTCGCTCATGCGGTCGAGTCTTGCCACGCGCGGGTCGGCACGGTCGCCGGTGCTGGGCCGGCTGGCCGGCTGGCTTGATCCGCCGCCACCCCGGCCCTTACCGCCACCGCCGGTGGGAGCACGACCGCCCGGTGTTGTGGACCCACCGGCGCTCCCGTCATCCTCCATCGCGGCCTGAAGCTTTTGGATGTCGCGGTCGAGGGCCTTGGCCTGCCGCACCAGCCGGTCAACGGCTGCGTTGTCGGAACTACCGGCCGTGATAGCCGCAGCGGGCGGACGCCACAGCTCGCCCGCGATGGTGCGGTAGAAAGTGGGCTTGGTGATCTGGTCCATCTCCGCAGCAGCGAGCCGAGTCATCTCGACGAGCATCATCGGGTCGTTGGTGTTGGTCTGAGAAAGCTCACCGAGCACATCAACCCGGCCCGGCATGCCCTCCACGATGGTGCGTTCGCCCCACGAACCATCGCTCATGCGATGCTCGCGTTCGAGTTGCACGCCCAATATCTCGAATCCCTGACGCCACCAACTCGGAGGCAGCGGGCGGGCGGCACCGCCGTCGCCGTCGGCATCGGTCAGCAGCGCCGTGCGGATCGCTGAGCCGTCGATGAACGCCTGGACGGTGACCACACCTAGATCGAACGGCTGGTCCTCGCCGAGCTTCTGTCGAAGCGCCTCGCTGGCCGCCCACTCAGAAGGATGCACCGAGCCCCGGTACGCCGACGCGATCGGGCCGTTGGCTGCGGGCAGCGCCGGCAGCGCGTACATGCCGCCATCGGTTCCCTCACCCACCGCATCGAACGTGCCGAGGTTGGTCGCAACACCCAAAGGCGCAAACCGCTTGGCCGGAACGGTCGGTTGAGCGATGCGGCTGGCGAACACGCTCTTGAGCTCCTGCTGGCTCACATCGGGCCGAGCGGGCTCGGGGTCGTTCATCTTGGCAAGCACCCGGCGAGCCTCGTCAAGAACCGGGTCCAGTGCCTTATCAGGCGGCACCTCACGGTTGCCCACGCTCACGCCCTTGGGCGGGATCGCGAACTGCATGGTCAGCACTCCGAGCAGCACCAGCGCCACGACTCCGAGCACGATCTTTTCGACGTGCTGTTCGGCCGGGTTAACTCCCTTGAGTTTCATACCTTGCTCCTCAATCGTGGCCCGCGCTGGGCCGCCACCGGCGTTGACCAGAATTCGATCAGCCGTTGTTGTTCACACCAAGAATCTGTTGCACTGTCTTGGGCATTAGCGGGACCGTCCACGAACGCAGCCACACGATCTCAATGCTCATCGAAGCTTTGACCACGTGCTCGTTGCCATAGGCGTAGCCCTGTGACAGGTCGTCCCAGACATCGATCTCCGTGAGATCCAGATCGGTGACCGTCATCAGGCCCGTCGAATGGAACGCCTCGATCACGCTCGGCAGCTTCTCCGACGAGACGACCAACTCGAGCCGAACGTTTCGCACGTCGTACACGCTGTTCTCTGAGCTCGATACACGCCCGGTGATCGAAGCATTCGGATCGAGCGGCGCCCGGCCGTCACGCGAGATCAGACCGCCCGGATCGCCCTTGCGCGCGCCGAAGAGCGGGAGCTTATCAATTTCGAGCTTGACGATCCGCTTGACCGGCGAGAGCTCTACTTCCGTCCGCTCACCGCCAACGCCCGTGTTGGCGGCACCGATCGCACCAAGGATGTCTTCGAGCACCCAGGCATCGGCCATCCACATGAACCCTTCCTCGTGCGAGGGGACCTGTGCCCCATCTCGGGCTTCCATCGAAGGCGTCGGGAAGAGGTTGTGCCCGCCGAGCACCGACTCGTCCGCGTAGAAACTGAAACCCTGCGCGTGCCTGCGGTACTCACCGATGCGACGGCTCACCAGGCTCTCGTCGATCTGCTTCTGTCGCTCGGCATCGACCCGGCCGTCTTCACTCTCCGCCGACGCAATCGCTTCCTCGCGGTCCTTCTGTTCGGCGATCAGCTGGCCGAGTTCAGCCGCGTTGGGCACCGTGCCCGCCCCAGCTTCGCGCAGGGTTCTCGTGTACCACGAGGGCTTACCGGCGCGAGCATCTCCGGTCATCAGTTCAAGATACTCGCGCATCTGACGCTTGAGCTGCGAGTCGTTGCCGGGGCCCTCGGGGTACAGCCCCTGAACGAGCGGGCCGTGCTTCGCCTTGTTGCGTTTGGTCGCATCGGCCATGACCAGACCCGCCTGTTCGACGCGCTGTTGCCGTTGATCGGCGACCCACGCGGTCATGGCCGCGTTAGGCGAATCGCTGATCGTCGTGTCCTGCTGGCCCGGGACCACCGACGGAATGACGTACGTCACCCGAGCCCGCTTGATCTTGTTCAGTTTGTCGCCCGCGTCGTCCTCAGCCGTCTTGAGAATCTCGGCGTTCCACTTGTTGCTGAATATCCACGCGGTGGGCAGCGTGCCGAGCACAACCAGCACGCACACGATCGGGAGCCATCGCTGCTTTAAGAACTTCAGGATACCGCTCACGCGCCACCTCCCTTGCTGGCCGGGTTCCACTTGAGAACCGCGTCAAAGCGGACGACAAACGTCGCGCCGTTGCCCGAATCTTCGGGCCGTGGCAGCGGAGCGATCTTGTCGAGTTCGGCGCTCATCGCTTGGTTCGACTGCCTCACCTGAGCCGCTGGCGGAGCCGCACCGCCGCCGACGAGGTTGCCGCTCTGGCGGTCTTCTTGTTGCATCCGCCGGAACGCTTCCATCCGCTCATCGTCCGGACTCGCCAGCCCGCGTCGTCCGCCGGTCGCGGGCGTACGCGCGCTGCGAGTGTCACGGATCGACGGCCGCGTCGTCTGTGAGCCCGGCGAGTCGCCGCCATCGACGATAGTCCACGCGGGTGCGTCCTCGTCCATACGCAGGGTGTACGGCGCGTCACCTCTGCGAGCGTTGGCGTTGATCCACTTGGTGATGCTCGCGGTGATGATCTCGTCAAGGTCCTCGCGGGCGACATCGCTGGAGATCACCATCTCGACCGCGACCCTTGGCTCGCCCGGCTTAGCTGCTTCACCGCCACCGCCGCGCTCGCCGCGAGTGGGTCTTTCGACGGGGTCGGGGGCCACGCCACGACCGCGGCCCCTGCCCCCTCGGCCCGCGTCCTGAGGTTCGTTCTCGAACGGATCGGCTCGCTCGACACCTTGAGGGGCCTGCTCACCCTCACCCAGGTACCGGTACTCGCTCGCAAGCGATACAAGCTCGAACTTGTGGTCCGATCCGGCGGAAACCATGTTCGAAGCATCCGAGGCAAGCCACCCAAAGACCTCACGCTGATCGAGCAAGTCGATGATGTTCGCTGCCGCGAAGTTGTTCTCCATAGGCGACGTGACACCCGCGGCGTTGGCCTCGCCCGTGAGCCGGCTGCCGAGCGAGATCGCTCGGTCGATCGATTCATCAGGCACGATCGAGTCGAGCTTGGTCTGGCTCAGGAACGGCCCGATGAAGAGCGAACCCGCCGCCACCAGGCCCAGGCCCGCCGCGGTGACGAACCACTTGGTCTTCCGCCGCCACATCGCGTCGCGCACCACCTGCACCGGTATCACGTTGGCGTTGAGCGCCGCCAGACCCAAGCCCTGCAGCGCCAGACCCGCAACCGTCGTCAGGTTCGGCGCGAGGCTCTCAAACTCAGCCGCCTGCGGACCCTCGACCGGAAGCTTCTTGAACCGCTCGAGCCGGTACACGTTTAGCCCGAGCTGCTGCTTGAGGTACTTGCGCATCCCCGGGATCTGGAACGTCGAACCGACGCCGATCAGACGCGACAGATCCGCGTCGCGGTGCAGCGACTGGTAATACCCGATCGACCGCTGAATATCCTGCGCCAGATCGCTAAACACGGGGCGCAGCGCCTGGAACACCTGCCGCGCGTGCTTGCTCTGTTCGGCATCCCGCTTGAGCTTCTCCGCCTTGGGGTAGCTGAGCTTGAACGCCTCGACCAGAGCCTGCGTGAACTCGTGCCCGCCGATCGGGAACGTGCGCACCCAAACCCGTCCTGAGTCCGCGATGATCAGGTCCGTCGCGGTTGTGCCGACATCGAGCAGCACCGTGCCGGGCGTTTTTTCGGTGAACTCAAGATCGAACGCGACGGCGTTGTACACCGCCACGGGCGAGAGCGTGACTACGTCCGGCGTAATACCAACCTCAGCGAGCAGCGCGAGATCACCCGACACACGCTCTTTGGTAACCGCAAAGATGCCGACTTCGACATCGGGCGACTCGGGGTCCTGGAACGTCTGGAAGTCCCACTCGACGTCGGCCAACGGGAACGGGATCTGCTGAACCGCCTCGAACTTGACGATCTGCGGCACCTTCTTCTGCTCGACAGGAGGGAGTTTGGCGAAACGAGCGAACGCCGAATGCCCGGGCACGCTCACCGCGATCGTGGCCCCGCTCAGGTCATATTCGTTGACCAGACGGTTGAGCGCGATCCGCTTGGCATCATCCGGATCGACATCGGGCTCGCTGAGCACGCGGGCGTGCGGTATCAGCGCGTAGTCCGCGACGCGAGGGCCGTCGCTGCCCATTTCGAGCTTGATGGCCTTGACGGCCGCTGCTCCGACTTCGATGCCCCAGCACACTGTTGACGACGGCATGGTGTTCCTCTCGTCGTGATCTATCTAAATCAGTTCATCTTGCTTCAAACAACACATCCGCCCGATTCGGCCTGCCACATGGCTCGGGGCTGACCCGGACGATGCCCACCATACGGGCTCAAGGGCCGATCGGTGCGCCCCAAAACCGCCCGCGTTGCGCTCCCGTGACGATCCATGGCCCAGCAAGCCAGCGCGGCCGAGCATCTTACGGCTCGTCTCGCTCGTCTATCCGTTGCTCAAGCCGGTCCGTCCACAGGCTCAGCCCCACCGCCACCACGGTCGCCACGGGCAGCACCCACCACAGCCCTGGCCTCAGTGGCGTGGGAAGCACATCCCGTCCGATAGCCGCCAGCGAGAAAGACGCCGCGTGGTACGCACACAACGCCAAGCACAGCCCAGCCGTCAAGATCGTCGGGGTGCCTACGACCGCCCCACTTCCGGGCCACGGGATGCGGACCCGGTGGGTATCCCCAGTGCTTGAGCCCCGGCGGACCCAGTAGAACAAAAGCCCGGCAGCCCCCACCAATACCCCAGCACCCACAAGGCCCATGATCGGACCGATGGCGGCGCTCATTCTCAGGCCTCGCCCGATGCCATCACGCTGTCACCAGCGCTGCGCTCGAAACCATGCTCATGCCCTGTGGATCGAGGGCCGCTGAGTAGTTCAGCAGCTTCAGCTCCTGAGCTCCTGTTAGCTTGAGCATCGCAACCAGATTTCCGATCGAGCACCACCGCGTCGGGTTGCCCTGCCAAGCAACCGAGCTGATGAGGTCGTCCATCTTGCCAGCCTGCACATGAGCCAGCAGCTCCTGGTCCTGCTTGACGGTCTTGTTTCGGGCTTCCTGGGCCTCCGGGGCGTCGCCCACAAGCGGCTGTTGGTCGCCGAAGGCCGGCCCAACATGGCTCAGGTCCGCCGATGAGACGACGAGTGTTTTACCCCCGACCTTGTCCAGAGCGGTCTTGAGAGCCTCAATGAATGGCTCCAGCGCGAGCCCGCTCCCATCGTAACTCTCTCCCTGGTTGACGGTTGGGTCGTGGATGAGCGCGCCGAACACAGGCACATGCTGGCCCTGGTCGTCGGTGCCAAGGCAGTGCTGAATCCAAGGCACCTGAAGCTCGATCGAGTGCTCGTTCTCGTGGTCGTATCGATTCTCAAAGCACAACCCGGCGTTCTGCTCGCCGAGGGCCTCGCGCAGGGCGGCCTCAAGGGCCGCGTCCTTGGGGCTCTCACCCAGCGGGGTGGTGTAGCCCTTGTCGCAGGCGCACACGCCGGTGGAAAGCCCGAAATGGTTGGTGCCCAGGATCACTACCCGGTCGGGACGGTCGACCACCCGCATTCGGCCCCAGACCGCGGCGTAGTTCATCCAGCCCCTTAGATAGTCCACATGCGGCGCGACCAGCCCAGCTGGCAGGGCATCGAACGCTGGATCGTCCTTGTCCTCGAGGGCTTTATCGATCCACTGGTCCATCGCCGCTTTCAAAGCATCGGGGCCCTTGGCGGCCTTCTCCTCTTCGGTGGCTTCCTTGTTGGCCTGCATAACGAGCAGGTCAGCCATCTGGGCGGACGAACCTGGGGGGAGCATGTCGGAGCCGTCGAAATCAGCCCGCATCTTCACGAGCATGGCATCGAACGTCGGGCCAAAGAGCAGGCCAGCGCCGTCGAGTTGAGCGACGATTGTCTGGAGTTGTTCGAGCTTTAGTCGGTTTTCCATCTGCTCCACGATGGCCTCGACGGTGCGGGTGCCGTCGAACAGAGCGAGCACTTGCTGCATCGCGGGCAAGACCACCACCGGCGGGCGGGTCGATATCTGCTGAGCATCGGCCAGACCCATCAGGACGATCTGCTTGTCGTCCGGGCCCTTGGCGGGCACGGGGAAGGCCCTGATCTTGCGAAGCCGGGGCCTTTGGTGGTGCTCGGCAGCAGAATCGAAAGCCGGAGGCTGGCTGGCAGGGTCGTCTGAACCGGGGGTCGGCTTGGGGGTATCTGTCATAAGCGGGACTTTAGTCCCCGCGATGGAGCCGAACCCGCTCAAGAACAGCCCGGGGCTTAGCGGGAATCGGGGCCGAGAGGGCGCTAGCATTGCGGCCCGCTCAAAAGCGGTCGCGGCCGGACTCATCTTGGCCCGCAGCGGAAGGTTCCCATGATCGATCAACTATCAGCCGGCCAGCTCATCACCTGCACCATCGCCAAGGCTCCCAATGCCGAGGCCCCGACCAAGACCATTGCGAGGCTCATGCGCCGCGATCCGGAGACGCTCAAGGGCCTCCGCCGCGCGCAGAAGCTGCGTCGCGACCGCATGCACGCGTACACACGCGGCGGGCGCACTTGGTACGACCGCGAGAAGTCGTCCAAGATTGTGCGCGTGGCCAAGGGCGAGACGTGGACCATGCCGTTCACGCACGACATCGCGCCCGATCTCAAGAGCGTTGAGTCGTATCTGACGCTCGCCAAGGCCTGATCGAAAACACCGTGCACGATCAATCGATGCTCGTGCGCACGCAGGAGCTGACGATGAAGATGCTTGCTGTTCTGACCGCCTCGACTTCTTTGATGGCTGGCGGGCTGTTCTTGAGTGGGTGCGATCGCGGTGCGCCCGAGCCCACTGAAGCCACCAACACGCCCAGCCGAGGTCTACCCCAGTCGGTCGACGACGGGGTCGTGGCCGATACGGCAACGGTTGACCGGTACGAGGGCGTACGTGGACGCATCACGGCGGTGCCGATCGAAGACAGCCCGACCGTGCGCGACCTGCGGATCCACCACGAGAGCATGCCAAACTTCAAAGGCAAGACCGGCAAGCTCGGGATGAACGCCATGACCATGCCGTTCCCGCTCGGTGAAGGCGTGACGCTCGAAGACTTCGCCATTGGCGATGCAGTCCAGTTCGACTTTGAGGTCGACTGGGAGGCCAGCCCGCCGTACTGGGTCACCGCGATGCGCAAGCTGCCCGCCGATGCCAAGCTCGAATTCGAGAAGGCAGCGGACCACTCGGGCCACGATCATGGCGAAGACGACGGCCACGACCACGGCGGCGGAGGCTAACCGATCCATCGCACAAATCAGACTTCATTGAACTCGCCCTCAGGCGAGTTTTTTCATGGCGAGTTGCAAGTCGGCCCAGACCTTCTTGCGGTTCTCCGGTGTGTACGACCGCAGCAGGTACGCCGGGTGGTACGTGGGCATAACCGGGATTGATCGGCCTGTTAACCTGTCCTCGAATGCGGCCCATTGGCCGCGGAGCTTGCCCATCGCCTCGGTGGTATCGAGCATCAGGTGCGTGGCGGGCAGGCCGAGCGTAACGATCACCCGCGGTGACACGATCGAAATCTGCTCGTGCAGATACGGCGCGCACGCCCTCGCCTCGGCTGTGGTGGGCGTTGCGTTGTCGATCGGTCGAGTCTTGAGCACGTTGGCGATGTAGACCCCGCCCGGCTTGTCGCCCCGGCAGAGCCCCATCGCGTCGATCATCTTGTTGAGCAGTTGGCCCGCGCGCCCAACGAACGGGATGCCGGCTTCGTCCTCGTCGCGGCCCGGGGCCTCACCGATGAACATGAGCCGGGCGTTGAGCGGGCCGTCGCCCCAGACGATCTTGTTGAACCTGGTATTGAACTCGGCGTGCGGAGCCTCTCGTTCGTACCGAGCGCGGAGCTCGGCCATGCGCTCGGCCTTGTCATCACCAGCGGCTGAAACGGCGGGTGTGCGCGCAGGCGGCGCGGCCATGACCTCGACGGGTGCGCACAGCAGAGCATCCATGCCGAGCATCTGCGCGGTCAGGGCGTAGTCATGCAGCGCGCGGTCGCCGGGGGTGTCGGGATGGCTCGGGGGCACTGGCAAGGTCCTTAGCCGGGCTCGCCATCCGGCTCGGCTACCGGATCGGTTGAGGGCTCGACCGCCGGAGCAGTCTCAGGCGGCGTCTGGCTCTCGTCGCGGCCGGTGCCTCGACTCTGATCGATCTGGCTCTTGGTCGGGGCCGGCGGACGTGCCCGCATGAGTTCGGGGAGCATCGCCCCTGCGACCCCCCCGATGATGAGCCCGAGGACCAGCCCCGGGAGGAAGGCGCGGGCGAACGTGCCGTTGGATTCGTTGGTCGTGCTCATCGCGTGCTCCAGCGTGGCAGATGGTGGGCGGTCAATGACAGCGTATCAGGCTCATCGCAAGCGGCGCATGGCCCCGGTCCACCTTGCGTATCGGACGATCGCCCAGAGAAGTTGATTTGTTGGCGGGACTCCTCGGCCAAAGGCCGTCTGCCAACGCCAGGATAAGTACCGGCCGCTGCCGAAAAGCCGCGAGCGGAACCACAGCTTGGCGAGAAAGCAGAGCCCGGCGAGCGTGTCGAAAATGGCTTGCAGCGAGCGTCGCACTCAGTCGCTCCGTGCCGGGGTGCCCGCCGTGACAGACCGCATGGCTTCAACCGTGATCTTGAGGCCCTCTTCAACATCGACAAAGGGCCGGTACCCGATGAGTAGAGCGGCCCGTTCAAGGCTGGCGATCGAGTGCTTGACATCGCCGGACCGCTCTGGCAGGTGCTCGGGGGCTACGGCCTGCTGGCATGTGAGCGAGGCGATCGCGACGGCAAGTTCGATCAGGGTGGTGCGCTCGCCTCCACCGATGTTGATTGCTGCGCCTCCGAGCGGCTCTGCTGCGGATCCGGCGAGCAGCGTAGCGAGCACAACGTTCGCGACGAACGTGAAGTCGCGAGACTGCTGGCCATCGCCAAAGATGATTGGAGGCTCGCCCTTGAGCAGTTTGGCGGTAAACGCGGGGATGACGGCTGCGTACGCCGAGCCCGCGGGCTGACGCGGGCCGAATACGTTGAAGTAACGCAGGCACGCGGTGTCGAGCCCGTACGACGCGGCCCACGCGTGCGCGGCGTGTTCGGCGGCGAGCTTGGAGGCGGCGTAGGGCGAACGCGGTTTGGCGAGCATGGTCTCGATCTTGGGCAGCTGCTCGGTGTCGCCGTACGCCGAGCTTGAAGCAGCCAACACGACGCGCTTGGCGCCTGCTGCGCGCGCTGCTTCGAGAACGCGGACGGTGCCCGTCGCGTTGACATCCCACGACCGCTGCGGGCTTTCGATGGAACGCGGCACCGAGCCCACCGCGGCCAGATGGAATACCACATCGCACGCGGAACTTGCCTCGGCGAGCGCATCAGAATCGAGGATGGACGCTTGCATGAACCGCACGCGATCGGGTTCAAGGTCGATTAGTTCGCTCAGGTGATCCGCGTTCGAAGCCGAGAGGTCGTCGATCACCCTCACGCGAGCGCCGAGCGAAACGAGCGCATCGACCAGATGTCCCCCGATGAAGCCAGCACCGCCCGTGACGAGCACACAGCGGTCTGTGTACCGGTCCCTGAACTTCGCAACGTGATCAGCGGGCAGACGGAGCATGACACATGGTAGTCCGGGCCATTGGTGCCGCGACGCGCTACTCAGGAGCCGCCCACCGAACCGCCCTGACTGGTCACCGCCGACCGATCGATCCCGGAAATCCTGCACTCGCGGAGATACTGCGCGAGCATGATCTGAAAATCGAGGAAATCGGTCACGCCGTCACCGTTGAGATCGCCTCGCGAGAATGGCGTTCCGACCAGATTGAGCCACTCAAGAAAGTCGTCAAAGTCCACGACACCGTCGCCGTTGATGTCCGCCGCACACGCGACATCACACGAGACAGACTGGATGACGAATGCATCGATGGCGGCCTCTGTGATCGAGTTGTTGGGGTCATCGGCCACACTGAACCGGACTCGAAACGGATGCTGCTTGCCGCGGGAAGACCGCACCGGTGCGCGAACCGTCCGCCACAGCGGGTCGGTAGAGACGGACTCGATCATCTGCCAGGGGCTCAATGACTCCTGCACCTCGATCTCCAGCACGTCGTCACGGTCGTCATTGGCGAAGTACCGGGCGTAGCTGAGCACAATGGCCTCACCCTCGGCCGGTGCAAACCAACGAGTGATGAGCCGGACGGGCCCGCCGTCAACATCGTTGTTACCCGTCCCCACCCCGGTTAGCCAGCAGTTCCCTGAGCCGTCGGCATCGGCTGGGGGTGTCAGCCACTGCGGTTCGTTGCTCGGAACCCCGATCCCCCACTCGCCTTTGGCTGAGCTTGGCGCTGTGACCGTCCAGGCCGGGTCCTGCTCAAAATCGAAGCTTGCGAACTCAAAGACACGCCAGCCAGCAACGGCCCAAAGCTGCGACTGCTCATCCCTCGGCCAGCGGACGCTCGCGCCATCGGCCTCGGCGGTTACCCAGTACCGGATGACCTCGCCGCATTCGATGGGCGGCAGTTTGCCAACCCAGGCTCCGCCCCCGAGGTCGTCCATGTAGACAGTTCCCGTTGAACCACTGTCGACGGACCAGTGCAGAGCCACATTCTGTGCATCAACTTCGACCTGTCCGCTGCCGGGGTTAACGACTTCGATGGCGACAACGCCGGGGTGCCGTGGAAGGAGCACGTCTCCGGGCTGGCTGATCGGATTGATGGCCAGGCCCGGGCAAACGCAAGGGCCGGTGAGATCCCCGATGGCATCGCGAAACGAAAGGCGGTTTGTCGAAGTGCCTCGGTTGCCTTCGGTAAGCGAACAGCCGCCGTGGGTGTGGATCGCAACGACCTTGCCCGTGGCGTCATCGATTACAGGCGAGCCCGAATTGCCGCCTGTGGTGTCAGTGCGGTACTCGATGAGCTGCTCGTCTGCTCTGACAATCTCGCCCGAGTGGGTACGGAGCACAAAGTTGTTGACCCCGGGGTCGATCTGCAGCGTTTCGTCCGTCCCGTACCCCGCGACCGCGACCGAGGTGCCCGACTGGGGAAGTTGATCGCTAAGGGCAAACGCAGAGTTCTGCACGTCATACGGCATGAGCCCGGTGTTGGGGTTCGCGTAGACCTGCATCAGACCGAACTCGGTGCCCGGATCACCCAGACCCGTGCTGAGAGTCTCATCGCCATCCACGGCGTACTGATGCTCGGGCGGCGGGAACACAGGCGTGCCGTCGGCAAGCGAAGGCGGCACGTTGAACTGCACGACACCCGCCGAGCCGTTCGTGCAGTGACCGGCGGTAACCAGGCACTTATTGCAGGTATCGATGAGCCACGCCGTGCATTTGATGGGCATGACGCGCGCGATCGCAGGGTGCTCCAACACCGAACGGTCGTCGATGTCGCCGCAGATCGACTTGTCTGGCCCGGCCGGCGATTGTGTAACCGCTCCGTCGATGGTGAGCTGGGCCTTGCCTTCGGCGCCTGCGGGCACAACCAGTTCAACAAGGACCTCGGGGCCGTTGAAGTACGCGGAGAGATGGGTCCACTCTTCGAGCTGCGCAGCCGTGAGACGTTGCTCTCCACCGTCGAGGAGTGATGTCATTCGCAGATAGGCCTGCACCCCATCGGAGGTCGGCAGCTGAACACGACCGAATTGAACGCGGAGCCAAGGGCTGCCCGGAGCTTCGACGAGCTCGGCAGCGAGCACCCGTTCCTGGGTATCGGGCTGAACCTCCCATGTCTCGGTTGCTGCTTGCGCTGCCAGGAACCGTTCGCCTTGGGCCGATGCGGTCTCAACGCCAGCGGTCATAGCCACCAGTGATGCGACGGCGACAGCGCGAACGCAACGAAGTACAGATGCAGTCAATGTGCTCTCTCCCGACCGGGCCGCAGGGCGTTGTCGCGCAGGGGTCCGAGAATGCGTCATGGTCCAAGCGAGTGTGGCTCGCGAAAACTTCTACACGCGATCTGGGGCGGGGAAAAGCCCTCAAACGCGATTGAAACCGTTTCCAGGTAAAAACCTGATTTTCTACTGGGAAAATACCCCAGCACAAACTAGGGATTTCTCTGGTTGGATTGCCGGAATCTGCCGGCATCGGCGCAGGTGGCCGGTTACCGGCAGATCGCACTCACCTGCGAAAGCAGGAAAAGGAAGTCGCCGAAGCTGACCATGCCATCACCGCCAGGAGCACCAAAGTCGTCGGCGATATCACCTGTACAGCCGGGTGTGCCGCCGGGGCAAGGACCGATCAAGCCAAGCAGAGCAAGAAAATCGCCAAAGCTGATCATTCCATCGGCACCCGGCGAGCCGAAGTCGTCGGCAATGTCCCCTGTGCATTCGATGGGTAACTGGTACGCCAGCAGCCTGATGTGCATCGTGCCGGGCCGAACGCGTGGGTCGTCCGAAGCTCCATCAATCCGCCAGATCATGATGTCGTCGATCGAATCCTCGAACGTGCCTGCGTCACTGGAGGCGGGGAGGAGCGACGTTTGGGCACTGCTAAAGGACGTGGACTCGGCATCCGACGCGAGCAGACGCATGGAGTACACACCCTCGAACATGACGAGGCGGGGCATGTCGAAAGCGTCTTTGTCGGCAGCTCCAGGGGTCAAGCCGCTCGTGATGATGAGCGACTCGCCCTGCTGCGAAACGGGGGGCGCGAAGCTGTACTCGGTGCCGCCCGCGGTGACGCGAAGCGCTGTGTCTGCCAATGCGACGGGATAGAACATCGTGGCACTGCCCCAAGGGGCAGCAAAGCTGCTAGCCACATCGGACCCGAAGTCGAACTCCACGGGCTCTCCGATGTTCGCAGCCGCCAGATCTCCCACCGCCAGGTCGTTGCTGACCACCACACCGATGAACCGGATGACATCCACTGACTGGGCGCGCGCGGCGACCGTTGCTGCACAGACGACCAGCACTATCGGCGACCATCGACCCATGACAACCCCAGCCAGAGGATGCGTTTGCAGCGGACCCGCCGGCGGCGGGGATTTGCTCTATCTCAATGTACGGACAATCGTTACGCCTTGGCCAGCGCAATCTTCAAGGATGCGTTCCACCCGTGGCTGAAACCGGCGATTCGATCGGCGAGCGAGAGTTCTCGGACGTCATTTTCCTGCATGCCTGGCCGCGAAGCTCGGTCTCACGAGCAGGGCCCGATCAACCCGAGCAGCGCGAGGAAGTCGCCGAAACTCACCATGCCATCACCGCCGTTGAGTGTGCCAAAGTCGTCGGCGATATCGCCATTGCAGCCGGGCGTACCCCCCGGGCAGGACCCGATGAGGCCCAGCAGGGCGAGGAAGTCACCGAAGCTGACCAGGCCGTCGCCGCCCAACGTGCCGAAGTCGTCGGCGATATCGCCCGGGCAGGGCGCGGAACAGTCGCGCGCGCCGCAGAAGAGGGTGACGCGGACGGTCTGCGAGCGTGCCACGCCGCCGGGAGCACCCGGATCAACGATGGACCACTGGAAGTAACGGAATTCGCCGTCGAGCGATGCATCGAGCGGGATGGGCCAGTGCGCGGTTGCAAAGCCATCGATCCCGGCCCCGCTGGCGAGCATCGGGCCGACCACGCTATCTGGCACAACCACGCCAAGAACGGGTGGCTGATTCGAAATGGCGAGCGTCGCGTCGGCACCGGCGAGCGCATCTCCGAGACCGATCTTGAACCACTGGTTGCCGAGGTTGGCAGGGATGTTGGCGATGAGCTTGGGCAGGCCGCCCGAACCCGCCACGCCGGGCCCAGCGACGACCGCGTGCTCTGCGGTCCGCTCGGCATAGAGCGTTGGGCGATCGAACGGAAAGGTTTCGTTGGCGACGCGTGGATCGGTCAGCGCGTTAAGAATGAAGTTGGAGACCGCGCCCTGCTGGGGGGGTGCGATCGGAACGGGTAGCAGCGCATCGCGGTTCGGATTACCCGGCGCGCCCGGGCCTGCGTAGAACGCGAAGACTTGGTTCATGTCATCGAATTCGCCCGTGTGCATGAACGACGCCTTCAACCCTGCATTGCGGAGCGTGGGCGTCTTGAACTTGCCACGATCGGCGGGGCTGCCCGTGACTTCCTCCCGACCGATGTCCTGATTGTTCGGGTGCAACGCGAGATTACGGAAGCTGTGGTCGGTGAACAGCGGGGGCTGATGGCACACAGCGCACAGTGAATTCTGGAAAATCGTCCAGCCCTGGATCTGCTGATTCGTCATGGCCGAGTTATCGCCCATCATGAACATGTCCCAAGGAGTCTCGTCGGCGACGAGCGTGCGCTCGTAGGTCGCGATGGCCATGGCGATGCGTGCGGGCGTGATCGCGCCATCCCCGAAGGCCTGCTCGAACAGCTCGGGATAGCTCGGGAACGTGTCGATCGCGAACGCCACATCCGTCGGCCAGTCGGTCGCCAGCGCGAGCGGCGCAGAGACCTCCAGCTTGCTCGCGACGTGGACCCAGTCGCGATCGGCGTGGCCCATCTCGACATCGGAAAGAGGCGGGCCGACGACTTGGCTCTCGAGCGCCCCGCCTGTAGCGATGACCACGTCACCGGTCACGGGATCAGTGAACGTGTCCGAAGCCCGGCCGTCCCAGAAGAGCTCGGGCGCGTACATCGCGAGCACCGCCGAGTTCGCCGATCGGCCCGTGGCCTGGCGCTCTAGGTCGAACACGGGGTCGGGCAAATAGTCCTCGCTCGCGTCGGCTGCGATCACACCGAAGGATGTGCGAAGGTCGTCGGCCGTGCCCGGCACACCGTCGTTTCCGGGGTGAGCCGCAAGCGTCGGATCTGTCCCCCCGGCACCGGTGATGTGGCACGAACCGCAGGACATGGTACTGTCGCTCGAGAGCTGCTCGTCCCAGAACAGTATCTTGCCGAGCACCCGCTTGGACTCGGTCAGCGGGTTCTCAGCCGGGAATGAGACCGGGGGAAGCGGACCAGCCATCTTGGCCTGATACAGCGCCACTGCGGCGGTCGAAGCACCGCCCATCAGTGCGAGGGTGTAGAGGGTCTCCGCTCGGAGCAAGGCTCGTCGCACGACGACGGGTCGGTTGGGCATCTCGATCTCTCCACTCTGAAACTTGCAGACTCGCCCGGTCCGTTGCCCAGCGACGCCGTGCTAACGCATCGACAACCGAGAGATTGCACCCGGTCGCGTTCAACGCCTTAGATTTTCGCTAGGCGCAGGGCCCGATGAGACCGAGCAGAGCCAGGAAGTCGCCGAAGCTGACCATGCCATCAGCACCGAGGTTGCCGAAATCGTCGGCGATGTCGCCGGTGCAGCCGGGAGTGCCGCCTGGGCAGGGACCGATGAGGCCGAGCAGCGCGAGGAAATCACCGAAGCTGACCATGCCATCAGCACCGAGGTTGCCGAAATCGTCGGCGATGTCGCCCGGGCATTGGCACTGGCTGCCCGCTGTGTTGACGATGCGCAGCACTTGGCTGCTGAACAGGCGGCACAGGTAGAGTTCACCGTCCGCACCTTCTCCGAAGCTCGCCATACCGAAGCCGAGGTTCAAGAACGGGCCCGCGACGGTGTTGCCGTTGGCCAGGTCCATGGTCTCGATCCGGCCCGTGCAGTAATCAGCGAAGAAGTACTTGTCGGTGAAGTCGCCGCCCAGGTCGCACCCGGTGTAGACGTAACCGCCGACGATCGAGCACTCACCGTTGGGACGTGTGTTGTCGTAGATGGGATCGACCCACGCCGGGTCGGTGGGACAACTGAAAGCGGGCGTTGCGATGAAGCCCTCCCGGCACCGCCAGCCGTAGTGCTGCCCGCCGCCGCTGCCCGCCGGCAGCACGTTGAGTTCTTCGCGAGCGCCCTGCCCCACATCGCCAAAGTAGAGATCGCCGTTGGGCGCAAAGCTCCCGCGCCACGGGTTGCGCACGCCGTAGGCAAAGATCTCGGGCAGCGCGCCCGCTACACCCACGAACGGGTTGTCCGCGGGCACGGCATAGGGCACCTGATCGTCGCTGACATCAACTCGGAGAATTTTGCCGAGCCGGTTGACGAGCCTCGAAGCATTGTTCTGCGGGTCATTGGAGCTGCCGCCGTCGCCCGTAAAGATGTACAGCATCCCGTCGTGCGGGCCGAAGCCGATCCAGCCGCCGTTGTGGTTCGAGAACGGCTGCGAGAAGGTCATGATCTGCCGAGCCGACGCGGCGTTGGCGGTGTCGGCTGTAGCGCGGGTGTACTCGGCGACGATCGTGACGAGGCCGCCGGAGGTACCGGTGTAGTTGACGTAGAACTTGCCGCTGGTCTCGTAATCAGGGCTGAACGCGAGCCCGAGCAGGCCGCGCTCATCGGTGCCCGAGCTGCCGCCGGTGACCAGCGGGTCGATGTCGAGGAACGGTGTAGGCAGGAGCACGCCGTCACGGATGATGCGGATCGCGCCCTCCTGCTCGATGACGAACAGCGCGCCCGGGTCGCCCGGCGTGCTCGCGAGATAGACAGGCCGATCGAGCCCGGTGGCGACAAGCTCGGTGCCGAGTTGGCCCGAGCAGACCGGGGCTAGACACGCAATCACTAAGGCAATCAGGGCACGGGTACGGATTGGCATCATGGATGAAGGCTCCCGGTCGCCGGTCTCTGGCCGACGGAACAAATATCGAACTTCGGCGATCGATCCGCTGAGGGGATCGTGAACTGCACTATGGTCTGATTGGGCGGTTCTGACAAGTAAAAAAGACCCCGGCTTTCGCCGGGGTCTTCGAGAGTTTCTAAAGAAGTCTCGCGGTGCGAGACGTCAGGCTCTTACGGGCAGGGACCGAGGAGGCCGAGCAGGGCGAGGAAGTCGCCGAAGCTGACCATGCCGTCACCACCGAGGTTGCCGAAGTCGTCGGCAATGTCACCCGTGCAGCCGGGGGTGCCGCCGGGGCAGGGCCCGAGCAGGCCGAGCAGCGCGAGGAAGTCGCCGAAGCTCACCATGCCATCAGCACCCAGGTTGCCGAAGTCGTCGGCGATGTCGCCGATGCAACCGCCGCCAGCACCGGTCACGTTGAACGAGTAGAACTGAACCTCACCCGGAGCGATCGGCACCGGGCCGATGCCGGTGGTGTTGGCCAGCCCGATGATGGTGCCAGCCGCGGTCGAAGTCGTGGTCGCGCTGAACAGACCACCGAACGTGGTGTTGAAGCCCGAGATGGACATGTAGTAGGTGCCCTCGGCGAGCATCAGGCCGGGGAGCTCGCTCTGGAGGCCGCCGCCCGCGTCATCGTTGTTGCCGAGCAGCGCGCCGTTGGAATCCCAAAGGCCCAGCTCGGTATCGATATCGCTGCCGAAGGTATCAAGGTTGAACGTGTCAGCCTCAGTGGCGATGTCGCCAAGGTCGGTCGCGACCGGGGGCATGATGACGCCCGTATCGATCTCGAACTTGAACCACTGCACCTCGTCGGCGGCCAGAGCGGCCGGGCCGACCGAAGCGCTACCGAACGCACCGCCAATGGTGCCCGCCGCACGGCCAGCGCCACTGGCGACCCAGCCGTCGCCGAAGGTGGTGTTGAATCCGGAGGCGGAGGCCCAGTAGTTGCCCGGCGCCAAGCCCAGGCTCACGCCACTTTGCAGGCTGCAGAAGTCGTCGTTGTTGGCGACGAGTACGCCCGCGGCGTCGTACACACCCAGTTCGGTGTCGAAGTCCGAGAGGCAGAGGTCGAGATCGGTGGCTGAGCCCGAGTCACCGATGATGCCAAGGTCCGTGAAGACGGTGGGCTCGCTCGGGGGGACGAAGGCGTTGATGGCGAGGTCGACATCGAACGGGCCGCCGATGCCGGGGACGCCAGTGCCATCGCCCAGGGTCCACTCGTCCATGCACAGGTAGTAGGTGCCGGCCGGGTAGGGGCCGCCCTCGAAGACCTCGGTGGGAACACCGAAGTCGCCGTCGATCCAGTCCAGCCCGCCGTCAGCCACAAACCAGTCGCCCGTGTCGAGCGTCTGCAACGACACGGTGAGCCCGTCGGCGAGCGTGTAGTCACGGTCGGCGGCGATGTCGGCCAGGTTGTTCGTCAGGGTGATCGTCGAGAGCTCGGTGATCGTGAACTGGTACACCCACTCCTCAGCGACGTAAGTGCGGTAAAGCGTGCCAGCACCATCGAAAGGCGCGTTGTAAGCCTCGGCCACGCCGGAGGCCAAGCCATCGTCACCAGCGCCGGCGATGTTCGTGACCGAACCATCGAGCAGCGTGCCGAGGTCGGCATCAACAGTCATCTGCGCGGAGGCAGAACCAGCAAGACCGGCCAGAAGGGCGGCCGCCGTAAGTGAACGCATCGAGTTCATGTGAAACCTCTCTGTTCCCTCGTGCCGGCGTCTCGGCCAGCACAGGACGGTGTAGGGTCGGCTGCCGTGGCTGACGCCAGCCGCGGCCAACCGACCATCATCTGCGCAGCGGGATCGCTCAATAAGGAGTCAATTCCGCGACAGAGATGTTGTAACCTATCAAGGGTCCGGCTTCAAGCATCGATTCGCACAACCCGCAGAAAACTCCTGATCCCGAGGTCCGCTATCTGAGCACAACCCGAGCACAATCGGTTTGCTTGATTCATCGGACTTTCAGTTATCAGACGTTTCGGCCGGACTTACGGGCAGGGTCCGATCAGGCCGAGCAGGGCGAGGAAGTCGCCGAAGCTCACCATGCCGTCGCCGCCGTTGAGCGTACCGAAGTCGTCGGCAATGTCACCTATGCACCCAGGCGTGCCGCCCGGACACGGCCCGATCAGACCAAGCAGCGACAGGAAGTCGCCGAAGCTCACCATGCCGTCGCTGCCGAGCGAACCGAAATCGTCCGCGATATCGCCCGTGCAGGAAATCTCGTTGACGGTGAGGCTCGCCGAGACGGAATCGGTCGTGTCACATGCATTGTTCACGCGGAGGTAGTAGCTCCCGTCGTCACCCGCCTCGATCGAGGTGATGACCAGTTGGTCGGTCCCGGCACCGGATACCCGGCCGCCGTCGATCATCGGCTGGTTGCCCTTGTACCACCTGAAGATCATCGGGTCGGTGCCCATCGCCTCGGCTTGGAAGATCGCCGTGTCACCCTCATCGAGTTCAAGGTCCATCGGCTGAGTCGTGATCATCGGCCCGACCAGCTCGCCGCTCTGACGCCAGCCAGCGATGGTAAAGGCCGCGTTGTTGATCGACCGCGCGTTCTCCGCCGGGTCGTTCTGCCCCGATGGCACGCCGGTGGGAGCGCCGATGTACAGCACGTTGGGGTTCGACATGCGCGGAACCCGCGAGCCCGGCGAGTAAGACATCACCGAGCGGTACTGGTTGCCGTTGGTCGAGTTCCACCGGTGCCCGTACGAGTACGAGTACAAAGCGTTGCCCGCGTTGTCGTGGTCGTGCGCACAGCCCTGGTTGTGACCAAGCTCGTGCGGGAAGGTCAG
This sequence comes from Phycisphaerales bacterium, assembly GCA_029260395.1. Taxonomy (GTDB): domain Bacteria; phylum Planctomycetota; class Phycisphaerae; order Phycisphaerales; family UBA1924; genus OFTM382. The sequence goes on from JAJDDJ010000007.1 coordinate 23,003, forward strand.
GTTGCCGACCGCGCACGACCAGTCCGTCACGGTAAACGCGGACGATGCGAAATCGTTGGACAGGGTGGTCATGATGTATCCGATGCCGCACGCACCGGAGTTGTCGTTGAGCAGGGCCACCATGTCGGCCTGGTACTGATCGCGCAGCTGATGGACATTGTCCATGAAGCCGTCGTCGGTGCCACGGAAACGGCTGAGGTCCTGGCTGAACCCGCTGCCCTCGTTGTACGCGATCTCGCCCACGTACACGAGGCGGACCTGCGAGTTGACGAGGCTGGCGGTGTAGGCCGTGTTGGTCGCGGCGATCGCGGCGTTGGCCGTAGCGATCGCCGAGTTGGTCCCGCCCATCGCGTTGCGCGCAGCCGGCGTGTACACGACGAGCACGTCGATGATCGAGCCGTCGTCAGGGCAAGGGGTGCCCGCGAGCAGCGCGGGATCAACATCGTCGCCCGCATCGACTTCGTGCTGCGCACCGGTCTCGCAGGGCGGGAACGCCTTGGATTCGAGTTCCACGGCCCAGAGCCTGCCGAACTGATCGCTGCGCACCTCGAAGGTCTCGCCCGCCTGGGTCCACACCGCGCCCATCACCGCGCCCTGCTCGTAAGAAAGCACGAATCGGCCTTCATCAGCCTCGCCACCGGCATCGAGCAGCGTGCCCGACCACGTGAACGAGTCCTCGCTGTTCCTGTCGATCCGCTGGATGAGAGCATCAGGCGAGAGATCGGCGAACAGGTTGAGTGTCACCGCATCGCCCTGACCCATCGAGAGCAGCACGCCCGCGTCGGCACTGATGGGCCTGGCGCGGCGGACCGTCTCGCCCGCGGGAGGCTGGGTGCCATCGATCTGCGGAACGAACACATCCGGCGTGCCCAGGGCTGTCCCCGCGATTCCGAACAAGATGGCAGCCGCGACGAGACATCCGCTTTGAGTCGGCATGAGGTGGCTCCGATGGTCTGTTTTCTGGGTCTGTTCTCTAAGATCCAAGCCAAGAGACCGAGCGGCCCCTGAGCCTGTCGATACGCGATCTGAGGCCAAGGGATGCAGCCCACGCTGGCCCCTGTCAAAAAAGCAGGCCCCCGGGATCAAGGAAACCCCGGGGACTGCGGAATCTGTCAAGCTTGGGACGCTCTCACGCCCCCGCGGCTTGAACGGCTTACGGACATGGACCGATCAGACCGAGCAGGGCGAGGAAATCGCCGAAGCTGACCATGCCGTCACCGCCGAGGTTGCCAAAGTCGTCGGCAATATCGCCCGTGCAGCCAGGAGTGCCACCGGGGCACGGCCCGATCAGGCCGAGCAGCGCCAGGAAGTCACCGAAGCTCACCATGCCATCAGCACCGAGGTTGCCGAAGTCGTCGGCGATGTCGCCGACGCAACCGCCGCCAGCCATGCCCTCGATCGTCAAAATCGCGTCCGCGGCATCGTCGCCCAGGATGCTCGGGAATAGGTTCGACGAGGTACCGATCACCTTCAGACCGATGTGTGTCGCCCCGCCATCAAGAAGCGCTTGCACCTCAGCCGTCACATCAAACGAGAACGGCAGCGGCGGGCTCGCCGAAGCCCACGAAGCATCGCCCACCTTCGTGCTCGCAATCTGGTAGTCCGTCAGGTCCGCGGCGCCGTTGCCCGAGTACAGGTCGAAATCGAACGTACGCGGGAACGTGCCGCCTGCGTTGTTGTTGAAGATCTGGCCGCTGATCGTCGCGCTGGTCACGGTGAAGCCCGCAAACGCACCGACATCAAACTCTTGCATCGCGCGGTCGGCGCGAGTGGACTGCGTGCGAAGCAGGCCTGTAAACGCATTGAACGAATCCCCCGAGCCGTCGACCGGTTCGTCATGAACGCTAAACACCGCCACCGGGTTGAGGTCGTCGCCGATCGCCATTCCGCTCGCGGCCATCACCGCGCACACTGCCAAAGTACTAATCCGTTGCATCTCTTAGTTCTCCAAAGTCCTCATAACCCACCGCCGCACCAAGCCACGTCGGCCCGGTGCGCTCAACACGCAGCGTAATGGCTGGGCGGAACATGTCAATCCAGTTCTTGCCGCTCGCCGTTCAATCGGGCGGACCAAGCAAGGGGATGCCCTCAGTCTATGGGCACAGCCCGATCAGCCCGAGCAACGCAAGAAAGTCGCCGAAGCTCACCATGCCGTCGGCCCCGAGCGATCCGAAGTCGTCGGCGATATCGCCCACGCAGCCAGGCACGCCGCCCGGGCACGCACCAATCAAGCCGAGCAGGGCGAGGAAGTCGCCGAAGCTCACCATGCCGTCACCGCCCAGCGTCCCGAAGTCGTCCGCGATGTCACCCGCGCACGCGATCACGAGCGCCTCGAGTTGCACATCATCGAAATCAACTTCGATGCCCGGCGATCCAACCGTCGGATCGTTCTCGTTCAGATTGATGAGCCGTATCTCCAGCTCGCCGCCAAGCTGAGGATGGTCGCTCCCAACCTCAACTTCAACAACGCTCGTCCTGAACTCAGCCTCGGGAATCAAGCCAAAGAGTGCGTTGAAGTCCTGCGCGATCACCGCGCCACCCCCGAGGAGCTGCACGGCGTAACCCGGAAAGCCGTCGAGGTCGAAGAAGTCGCCGTTGGAACACGGCGGCACCGGGCTCGCGCCCGACGCGATGTTCCCCACTCCCACTGAGAGCCGGTACAGCCGCTCGCTCTGCAGGTTCACGCCCAGCAGCTGGCTGATGCCAAGCTCGCCCTGCCCGATGCTGCCCGTAAAGAACAACAACGCGACCTGCTCGCCATCAGGAACCTGCCCGGGCAAAAAGTATGTTGTCGGGCCCGGGTCGAGCACGCCGAAAAAGTTGCCAAGTGCCGCGATGCCGTGCGGGTCATACAGCGACCAGCCAACGGGCACGAAGCCCGTCGCAAAGCAGCCGCTGTCCGCAGCATCAAGCTCAAAGCTGTGGTTAACAACCGGGATGGCCTGCGCCGATGCGTCCGGCGCACCCGCGGCAAACAGTGCCATGCCCAACATGACGGCCGATCTCAGTTGAATCTGCATCGCTGTCTCCTCGATTTGCAGTCTACCTCGTGCCTCGTCCTGCCACCATCGAATAGCCCGGCATTCTCGGGCCTGCCATTCATGCTTGATCCAACCCCTCGCTACTTGTAAGGTGGAAACTCCGTTCATCGCCCTGCCCGCTGCGCCAGTCTCAATAGTGGCTCAAGGGCTGAGCAACCAGAGAGGCAGCCATGCACCGAGCGCCCGCTACACTCCGCAAGGCCTTCACGCTCATCGAACTGCTCGTGGTCATCGCCATCATCGCGCTGCTCATCGGCATCCTCCTGCCCGCCCTCGGCCAAGCCCGCGAGGTCGCCCGCGAGACCGTGTGCATCAGCAACCTCCGCATGATGTCAATCGCCTCGATCAACTACGCAACCGACAACGAGGACACCATCTGGCCCCAGTTCGATTGGCTCCCACTCCGCTACCGCCTCACCGGCGCAGGCGCGCCCGGCGGCAACGGCTTCCAATACGGCAAGGGCCACCTCTACGAGTACGTCGACAACGTCGACGACATCGCCGAGTGCCCCAAGAACAAACGCCGCAACCTCCGCGGCGAGACCCTCGACATCCCAGACCCCTTCTCCAACCCCGACACCAACTCCATCAGCGGCGTGCGCTTCGACTACACCATGATCGGCCGCATCCAGGGCGCGCGCCTCGGCAACACCTCACGCATGGCCAAGTTCACCGCGCACGACCGCTACGGCCCCGGCGCCAAGCCCCCCACCCTCATCGGCAACGACACGCTCGTCGAAGTGCTCGACGGCATCCCGCTCTTCGTCGAAGAAAGCCTCTACCTCCACAACGACGGCGTCACCGACGGCCTCTGGGGCAACGCCGACCAGATGACCGCACGCCACCGAGACTTCGGCATGGCGGGCTTTCTCGACGGACGCGCCGGACGCTTCGACGTGCCCACCGGCAAGGACCCATCCATCAACGAGCGCGAAGACTTCGATTGCAACGACCTCTACGCACTCGGCTCACGCGGCTGGGTCCGCATGGAACCCGGCGACGTGAACAACGCCTCCAACTGGAGGCAGCGCCCCTTCGGCTGGCTCAACAACCCCAAGTACCCGTAAACCAACATGACTTCCGCTCGCCGGCTCCGCCGCAGGCGGACCCGCTACCTCCCCCCTTCCTCATTGCCCTTCTCCCCCCACTCCACCCCATCCAGCACATCATCCAATACCCCACGCACCGCACCGCCGTGCCCTCGGCTGTTGAACAGCACGCCGTACGTAAGCCCGTCGCCCCGCTGACGAACCAACGCCCCCGTCCCGTCCAGCGAGCCCGTGTGGTTCCACTTCCACCCGCCCCGCGCTGTCGGCGACTTCCGCACCCCGATCCGTTCGCCGTTCACCCAGTAGTGCGCCGCGAACCGCGCCAGCGCCTCCGCCGTAGCCACCTGACCACCCTGCCCGATCCGCGCCTCGTGGTCCCAACTCCCGCACGGCCCGTCCACCCGCGCCCCCACCGGGTCGAACACGTTCACCCGCCCGCTCCGCCCGTGGTACCACGGCTCCCGCGCATCACGATCCGCTAGGAACGTCCGCCCCGCGACGTGATCCCCGTCCGCCACGCCGATCGGGTCCAGCACCCGCCGCTGGATCACCTCATCCAGCGCCATCCCCTCCCGCTCCTCCAGGATCAGCCCCAGCGTCAGCGCCCCGATGTTCGAGTAAGCACTCCGCTCACCCGGCGCAAACTCCAATCGCCTACCCAGAATCCACCGCACCGTCCGCTCGCGCCCCGGCGGCGAAGCCACCCCGAACGCCCCCGCGATCGGCACCTCCATGTACGTCAGGTCCCCCGCCGTCGATCGGTCCCACCCGCCCTCGTGCCGCATCAGGTGCCGCACCGTCACCCCGCGCAGCCGCTCGTCACCAAGCTCCGGATACGGCGAGAGCTTCAGCAGCCCCCCGCCATCCTGCCCCAGATCGAACGCGAACGACTCCAGCCCGAACGCGCCCTCCTCGATCAGCGTCCGGACCGCCGCCATCGTGATCGGCTTGCTCACGCTCGCCAGCCGCATCATCGCGTCCGGACGCATCGCCTCCGTCCGGGCCTCGTCCGCCCAGCCGTACCCCCGCTCGAACACCACCTCCCCATCCAACGCGATCGCCACCGTCGCGCCGGGGATGTCGTTCTCACGCATGAACCGGACCATCGCCTCATCGACCGCCACCAGCGCAGGATGCCCCGCCCCGCTCACCGGACACCGGTCCGCCGAAGCAACGACCGCTTCAGATGATGGAACCTGTGATGGAACCTGGCCGAACGCCGCGCCGCCGACCAGCATCAGCCACACCGCGCAGACCGCCGCGCACAGCACTCCCATTCGATGAGTCATGCCCGCGAGTCTACAGCAGAATTCGCCCGCTCTCGCCGCCTTACGCGCACGGCCCAATCAATCCGAGCAGCGCGAGAAAATCGCCGAAGCTCACCATACCATCGTTGCACGGCGATCCAAAGTCATCGGCGATGTCACCCGTGCAGCCCGGCGTCCCGCCGGGGCACGGCCCGATCAGCCCGAGCAACGCGAGAAAGTCACCGAAGCTAACCATGCCGTCAGCGCCCAGCGTGCCGAAGTCGTCCGCGATGTCGCCGGGGCAAAGATTGGCGAGATCGAACACGTACGCCGAGCCGGAGTTTTCGCCTGCGTCATCGTTGCGGTATGCCCCGATAAAGACGGAGCTGCCGCTGATCGCCAAGGAGATACCGAACTCGTCACCTGCAGCTGAATCGGACGCGGTGAGATTGAAGAGCTGCTGGCCGGTCGTCGTGTCGAAGACGTACGCCGAACCTGAGTCGGTGCCCACGTCGTCGGCCCCAATTGCTCCACAAATGGCGGTAGTCCCGGAGAGCGCCACAGACCTGCCGAAGAAGTCGCCGGCCTCGGCATCGGACGCGGTGAGCTTGACGAGCTGCGCGCCGGTCGTCGAGTCGAAGACGTATGCCGCACCGGAGTCAGTGCCCGTGTCGTCGTCGAGCCGTGCCCCGACTATGGCGGTGGTTCCGCTGATCGCCACGGAGATACCGAACTCGTCACCTGCAGCTGCATCGGACGCGGTGAGCTTGAAGAGCTGCTGGCCGGTGGTCGTGTCGAAAACATACGCAGAACCGGAGTCGGTGCCCGCATCATCGTCGGAGCGCGCTCCGACGATGGCGATAGTGCCAGCAATCGCGACCGATGCGCCGAACTCGTCGCCCGCCGCGGCATCGTTCGCGGTGAGCTTGAAGAGTTGCTGCCCAGTCGTTCCATCAAAGATGTAGGCCGAGCCCGAGTCCGTCCCCGCGTCGTCATCGAAGCGTGCCCCGACGACGGCGATGCTGCCGGAGACGGCGACTCTGTGGCCGAAGTCGTCACTCGCAGCTGCATCGGACGCGGTGAGCTTGAAGAGCTGCTGGCCAGTGGTGGTATCGAACAGGTAGGCTGACCCGGAATCAGGGCCGCCGTCGTCGTCGAACGGTGCTCCGACAATCCCTGCGGGTCCGGAGATAGCCACGGACCTACCGAACTCGTCGCCCGCGGCGGCATCGGAGGCAGTGAGCTTGAAGAGCGGCTGGCCCGTGCTCGTGTTAAACAAGTAGGCAGAACCGGAGTCGACACCCGCGTCGTCGTCGTGTTGTGCTCCGGCGATGGCGATGGAGCCGGAGGTTGCGACAGAAATACCGAACAGGTCAGTCGCCGCGGCGTCGGACGCGGTGAGCTTGCAGCGCTCATTGAGCACCTGCCCGCTGGCCAGGGGGGCGGCGGTGGCGAGGTACAGGGCGATTGTCGCATACGTCAGTTTCATCTCTGGCTCCTCTCGGGGGCGGGGTCATGGGGGACACCCAGCCTACCCGAAGCGGCAAGTGCGGCCAAGGATTGTTCGGCCGGGTGTGATGAAGTGTTTGGGGACGCGCAAGCCCCCGGGTCTTGGCTCCTCCCCCGTCACCGACGGGGGAGGTGGCAAGCCTTGCGAGCCGGAGGGGGTTTCTTCGCTCTCTCTCGCTCGCTCTCTCCCATTGCCTGTTGCCCACTCCCCATATCCCCCTCTTCTCTGTGCCCTCTGTGTCTCTGTGGTGAATCCGCTCCGCTTCAACCTCCGGCGCGCGCAACCTTCGGCACCTCTCAACTTACCCGTTGATCCATCGCCCGCTCCATGCGACGATTGCATCAGGGGGACGACGCGTGGACAACGACCAACTGCTCGAGGACTACCTCGATCCCGAACTGTCTGAGCTTCGCCTCTGCGAGCGTCACAGCCTCACCCTCGCCCAGCTCCGCGAGGCCATCAACGCGCCCGAGTTCACCAAGGCGCTCAACGACCTCGAAACGATACGCCAGCAGCGAGCGGCGCACCTCGCAAGCCAGGCCGCGCGCTCAGCACTCGCACGGCTCGCCGAGATCACCAACACACCCCTCGACCACGCGAGCGCCTCACTCATCGAGACCGTCCGCAAGGCCGCTGCCGCGC
>JAJDDJ010000008.1 GCA_029260395.1 Phycisphaerales bacterium
CTGCAGCCTCCCGTAGGAGTCCGGGCAGTGTCTCAGTCCCGATGCGGCGGGTCATGCTCTCACACCCGCTACCCGTCTTCGGCTTGGTGAGCCTTTACCTCACCAACTACCTGATAGGACGATCGCCGCTCCCGAGGCGCCGGAGCTTTCCTCTTACGAGCACATGAAGTATTACCGTCAGTTTCCCGACGCTATCCTCCACCTTGGGGTACGTTCGATCGTATTCCTCGCCCTTCCGCCACTGTCCCCACCGAAGTGGTTCTCGTGCAACTTGCATGCTTTAGCCATGCCGCCAGCGTTCAATCTGAGCCAGGATCAAACTCTTCAGTTGATTGCTTTTCAAGATCCGAAGATCCGTCACGGGCCAGGTGGCCCGCAGTTTTCAAGCGAAGACCGATCCGGTTAACCACAATCGCCATCGACTGTGGCCGGTCTCACCGAAAGACCCCTAGAGGCCTCTCGGCGCGTCGGTCGGCAAACCGACGTTCTAAAACTTTCACTCATTACTCTTGGTGGCCGGACCGAAGTCCGACCGATTTAAGGGCACACGAGAGTGATTGTTCTGGCGGGCTGTGACCCCCGCCGACCATTCTTGACTTTGCCTGTCTCCTGGTAGAGACGCGGTCGTGACCGCTGGCATCGCCTCACACTCTCGCGATGTATCCAACTGCTCACTTGTCAAAGATCGGCACGTCACCGAGCATCACGCCCGATTCGGTGTGCGCCAGAGGGGTTTGATGCCCGTTGGCTGCCGCGTTCAGCGGCGGGGGGAAGTGTAGAACCTTCCCTGCTCCGGTCAAGCTTCGCATCGAAGCTTTTTGCTTCTTCGCGCCTCTTGGCCGCAAGTCCTTGGCCCACCAAGCCGAGACCGCCCTTGGCTGGAACCTAGCCCTTAATCCCGCCTGACGAATCCCCGTCCACCACCGCCAAAGTCGCCACCCAACGTCTGCCAACCGGTGCTTCCGGCCCTCTGGCCACCTTCGCCACCAAGCCGCCTGCCTCCAGGGCCCGCCAGGCCTCCGTCAGCGTCGCGCCTGTCGTCCGGATGTCGTCGACCAGCACCACCGTCGAGTCCAACGGCAGGCCCACGCCCCGTCGGCAACGCATGGTCTTAGAGACGTTCTTGCCCCGCCTGCTGGCCGTGATCGAAGCCTGAGCCGGGCCGTGCTTGCGGTGCAAGGCCCTCACCACACGGCAGCCCATCGCCTTAGCCGCAGCGTCCGCGAGCACGCCCGCGTGGTCAAGCCCCCGGCTGGTCCGCCTGCGCCAGCTCATTGGGGCGGGAATCAGCACCGCACCCACTGGTTCAAGGCCTTCGGCTCGCATTCGCGCCGCCAGCGCTTCGCCCAGCAGCCGCCCAAGGTGCACACCCGCCGGACGCCACCGGCTGTACTTGAGCATCAGCACCTGCTCGCGCAGCGCCCCCTCGTACCGCCCAAGCCGAATCGCCCGGTCCCAGCGCAGCTGCTTCTCCCGGCACCGCGTGCAGCCATCAAGATCGGCCTCGAACGCACCCACCGTCGAGGCGCACCGCGGGCAACTCAGCCAGCCCGTGCCCTGTCGCTCTGGCTCCCAGCCCGCGAGCGATTCCGCCGGCGGGCGAGCCGTCCGCCCGATCAGCATCTCTTCGAGTGTCGCGATGACCGGTGTCATCAGCCCGCGCCTTTGCTCTTCATGCGGTCTCGCATCAACGTTGCGCGCGCAGCCCGTCTATCGCCGCTCTCAAGCTCCCCGCCGTGCGCGAGCGACAGGTGCGCGGGCTGTACCGCGAGCATCAGCCCGTGGACCGTGGGAAGCGCCACGTCGTCAATCACGCGCAGCACCACGCCCAGCCGAATCAGCCCGAGCAGCTTCATCGCTTCTTCGCTCGAGAGCAGCCGGGCCGAGCGAGCCGTGCCCAGCGCCCGGTGTACGCGATCCTCAAGCAGCACACGCTGCGTGTTCATCAGCTTGCGACGGCTTTCTCGTTCGTACTCAATAATCTGCGGCACGATCTCCAGCGCCATCTCGTCGAGCAGCATGCCCTCGCTCCGACCGAGCGTGGTCTGGTTGCTGAGCTGGAAGAAATCGCCCGCTGATTCCGTGCCCTCGCCGTAGAACCCGCGTACGGCCAAGGCCATGTCGTGGGCCGCCCGCTTGGCGCGTTCCAGATCGCCCGTGATCGCCAGCGCCGGCAGGTGCAGCATCACACTAAACCGTGCCCCCGTTCCCACGTTCGTCGGGCACGCGGTGAGGTACCCCAGCCTCGGGTGGAACGCGTAGTCCAGCGTGGCTTCGATCGCATCGTCAATCTCGTCCGCCGACCGCAGCGCCGAGGGCAGGTCGAAGCCCGAGCGCAGGCTCTGGATGCGGATGTGGTCTTCTTCGTTGATCATCACCGCAAGGCGTTCATCGCCGAGCCAAGTGACCACGCCGCGCGGGTCCTGGTTGGCGTCGCCCTTGGCCTGCCGCTGCCTGCCCGCGAGCAGCGCGGCGCTGATGAGCTGGCGCTCGACCAGCAGCCTGCCTCGCTCCTTGGGGCAACCCCGCAGGTCGATGCTCAGTCGATCGGTGCCGAGCTGTTCGAGTTGCGCGCGCACCCGCGTCATGACCAACTCGCTGTCGTCTTGGCTGGCTCTGGGCGTAAACGCCATGCCTGCCAGGTTGCGCGCGAGCCGAACCCGTGACGACAGCACCACGTCCGCCGCCGGGCCTTCACCACGCAGCCATTCCGGGCACCTGCCTTGCAGTTCGCTCACCCAAGGCTCGTCCTGTCCGCCTTGACTGGGCCCGTCTTGGTTTTGCCCGTCCTGATTCACGCCTTGGCTCCGGGCTCGTCCGCTGAGCTTCCGCCGCCAGCGAGCTGGCTCGCGGTGCGGATCTGATCGCGGATGCGGGCCGCCTGCTCGTATTGTTCTTGCTCGACCGCCTTGCGGAGCTGTTCGCCCAGCGCCTTGAGCCGTTCGGCTCTGTGCTTGGCACCGCCCAGCAGTGTCTCAAGGCTCTCGCCCGGCTCGCCCGTCCCGCTCGTGCGTTCTCTGAGGAGCCTTCGCGGGATCTTCCCGACATGGTGCGTGCCGCCCTCTTGCGAGCGGTCGAGGATGCCCGTGAGCTGCCGTTCGAAGGCCTCGTAACAAGCAGGGCACCCAAGCCGGCCGACCCGCTTGAACTGCGCAAACGTCAGCCCACACTCGGGGCACGCGCGGGCCGTAGTGCCAGCTTTCTCAGAGGTGGGCTTCGCGGGCACTCCGACCTGCAGCGGCACGAACCCCTGCTCGGCGGCGCAGTCCTCGCACGCGTGCTTCTCTACCACCGTGTTGTCGGGCAAGACCTTCAGGTCGTGAAAGACCTTGTCCTTCGTGCAGTGCGCACACTTGTCGGGCACGTCGGACATGCAAGCAGTGTACACAACGCAGCCCAAGCCCGGTCACGATGACCGCGCGTCAGTGCTCCAAGATGCATCGAAAGTCAGCCGGGGCTCAGGCGCCCGCTTCGGCCTTCTGCTGACGGGTGTACCCGTACTTGCGCTTTAGCGGCTTGATCACGAGGCCCGAACGGATTGCCTTGGCCGAAACCTTGATCCGCCTGGGGCTAATCTTGCCGTTCTCTTCGACCTCGGCCATTACCTTGAACAGGTTGGGCTTGAAGGTACGACGCGTGATGCCGGTGGTCTTAAGACCGAAACCGCCCTTGACGATCCGCTGGCCGCGATACGCGCGCTTCTTGCCAAACGTGGTCTTTTTCCCGGTGAAGTAGCAAACGTTCGGCATAGCGGGTCTCCAAGCGGCTCGCCCGCCAATGCAGCGGGCCGGAACGATAGACAGCCCCCTCGCGCCGGACAACCCGTCACCCGCTCGCCTCAGCCCCGCCGAAGGTCCTGCCGCTGGAGCATCAAAGACAGCGTCTGCGTCACCACATCGATGTCCCGATCGCTCAGGTTCGTCGAGAAGGGCAGCGCCAGCGTTCGCTCTGACACCGACTCGGCCACCGGAAAATCACCTTCGGCGTGCCCGAAAGCCGTCCGATAATGTGGCTGCAGGTGGATGCACGGGAAGTAGTCCGCCGCCCCTACGTCATGGTCGCGGAGCTGCTGAACGATGGTGTCGCGCTCCTCCCGCGTCCAGCCGGTTACTAAACGAATTACGAACACAAACCAACTCGGATTCGTCTCTGGCTCGATGGTGGGCAGCGTGAGCTGGTCCATTCCAAGGAGTCGATCGATGTACGCCGAGGCCACGGCCTGCCTGCGTTCGATGATCGAATCCAGCCGCTGCATCTGCCCGACGCCCAGCGCCGCCGACAGCTCATCAAGCCTGTAGTTGTACCCCAGCCGCTCGTGCCTAAGCCAGCTTCCCTGGTCGGCCCGCATGGACTCACCCCGGCCCTGGTTCCTGAGCGATCGGCACAGCTGGGCGAGCCGCTCGTCGTCGGTGACGATCATCCCGCCCTCGCCCGTGGTGATCTGCTTGTTGGGATAGAACCCAAAGACCCCAGCGGTCCCGAACGAGCCGCAGGGCTTCCCCCGCTCGGTCGTGCCCAGCGCCTCGCAGCAGTCCTCGATCATCGGGATCTGATGCTTGGCAGCGATCTCGGCGTAGGTGCTCATGTGCGCCGGGCTGCCGAACGTCTCGACCGCGAGAATCGCCCGCGTTCTCGGCGTGATAGCAGCCTCGATGAGCTTGGGGTCCATGTTCAGACTCTGCGGCTCGATGTCCACGAACACCGGCCGAGCGCCAGCCATCAAGATGCAGTTCGCCGAAGCGATAAAGCTGAAGGGCGTCGTGATGACCTCGTCGCCCGGGCCGATGCCCATCGCCAACAGCACCGCGTGCAGGCCGGACGTTCCGCTGTTGACCGCCACTGCGTGCTGGCATCCAGCGCGCCTGGCAACCATCCGCTCGAACCGTTCGACCATGGGGCCGATCGAGAGCCGGCCCGAACGCAGCGTCTCGACCACCAGCGCGATATCCGCCTCGGTGATGTCGGGCTGACTGAGTGGTATGGACCCGTCTGACATATGGCCTCCGCAAAAATGCGCTGGCCGATCCTAACAGCTTGCGCAGATCACGGTGCCAATTTCCGATCAGCCCTTGCGGGCCTTGCTGGGCGACTCGATCTCCGCCCGCACCCGCTCCGCGAGTTGGCCCATCGTCAGCCCGTCGAGCCCGCATCCGACCGCGACGATTTCTTCACGTTGCACCTGCGCGTCGTACCGCTGCTTGGCCGCAACGATGGTCGAGTGCGTGGGCCGGCGCATGGCCCGCGCGATCTCGGGGTAGCTGCGCGTGGTCATCTCGCGACAGAGGTACGCCACCAGCGTTCGCGCCAGCACCACGCGCCGGTGCCGCGTGCGCCCATAGAGGTCCGTTTGCTGCACGCCAAGGCTCTCGCACGCCTGGTCGAGAATCGCTTCGAGCTTCACCGGTTTGGCGCTGCCGGGCCTTGCCTGCGTCCACTCGCCCAGACCCAACGCCCGTCGAACCGCGACCAAGCCGATCTCGCTTGATCGGTTGATGAACTCGGGCAGCAGCTGCGCCACCGCGATCACCTGCGTCAGCATGCCCTCAAGGTCCCGCACCGAGGCCTTGTGCCCCACGCCCGCGCGAGCGGCCAGCAGCACCACCGCGTCGTCGCTCAGCATCACGCCACGCTTGGCTGCCATTCGGCAGATCAACTCATGACGGAGTTTCTCGTCCGGCGGATCGATTCGCACCACCGCGCCCGACAGCAGCCTTGAGACCAGTCCGGGCGCGAGTTCTTTGAGCTGGCGCGGGTGGGCATCCGACGCGAGCACCACGCACGCGCCCTCAAGATCGATCGCGTCGAACGTGTGCTGGAGTTCGGCCTGCGTGCTGACCTTGCCGCTAAAGAAGTGGACATCGTCGACGCACAACAGATCGACGCCGCGCCACGCTTTGCGGAACGCATCGAGGCCTCCGGCGCGCACAGCGGTGATGTATGAATTGGTGAACGCTTCGGCCGTGGTGTAGCGAACCGTCGCATTGGGGTGATGCCTGCGGTACTCGCTGGCTGCGCCTTGCAGCAGGTGCGTCTTGCCGAGCCCTGATTCGCCGTGCAGGAACAGCGGGCTGAACTCGCGCCCGCCCGCGTCGCTGGCAACGCGTTTGATCGCGCTGTACGCCATGCGGTTCGATGGGCCGACCACGAACGCGCTGAGCTCGAACCGCGCATCATTGCGTGTGCGCTGGCGTCTGCCGGATGCGACCCGTGGCGCACCGTTGGATGTGGTAACGGCTTCGCTGCGGGCCGCGCGGGCGCTCTCGTCCACATCGATCGAGAGATCGCCAAATCCAGCGCTCTCGGCTGCGGTGCGCAGCGCCGCGGCGAATCGGCGTTCGAGCACGCCCTTGTGGAACGACGACGTCACCAGCACCTTGAGCGAGCCGTGTTCGTTCAGCGTCTGCGCATCGGAATCAAGGTGTCGCGCCACGGCGTCGGCGCCGATGGCCTCGATCAACGCGGCGCGGAACCTGCCCAGCTGGTCGGTCTCGGAGCGGCCTGCATCGGGCTTGGTGGGCGGGACCGCACCGGGCGCAACCGGGCCACGCGGACGCTCGCTTGCAGCGGTGTCCGCCCCAGGCCTGCCCTTGGGCAGCGTGCGGCTTGTCGCGGGGTCCGTTCTTCCGACTCGATGGGTGTGCTGGGCATTGGTTCCATCCACGCTTACGAATCCTCTCTCACAAATGCAGGTCATCTCCGCGAGCGAGCAGACCGACAGCTACGGGCCAAGAGCCATCCCGTTTGGGCACACCGATACCTGTCACCGGCGCGCCGAGCGAGCCCGCCACGATTGGGCACCGAACAAGTTTTTCCAAGAATCCATCCCGTTCCGCCACGGCTGGAATCACCCTGTTGCAGGCCTGGGCGGAACGTATGCAAGGCCATGCAGGGGAAGAGGTTGCCCTCGTCTGCCGTGCTGCTCGGTTCGTCCTGAACGAGCGAGCGGAGACCTTATGACGGTGACCTCACCTCAGCAAGTGCCGGGGTTCTGCCCGGGCGCGGAAACTGCCGCTTGTTCGCGGGCCAACAACGAGTTGCGCGCTCCAGTTTTTCTTCTCCACCGGATTCCCACGCGCGGAGCGATGATGGTGAACATGTTGGGGATAAGCCGCGATTTACAGTGAACCTTCCGCGTTCTTGCACCAATTTCGCGCGATCTTGGCGCGGCTCAAGCCTCGACCGAGCACGCGTGCGCGATCCGCGAAGCCATGGGCGCAAACCCCGCCCGCTCGTACAGCTTCATCGCTGGGGTGTTCGCCACATCCACCGCGCACCGCAAAGACCCCAGCCCGAGTCGCTCAGCGTGTTCGATCCCCCGGTCGAGCAGCATCGGCGCGAGCCCAAGCCCGCGCGCCGAGGGCGCCAGGCCCATGTACGTCAACTCCACCGAGTCCTCAGCCGGGCACGGATTGAACAGCAGACAGCCCGCAGGCTCACCTTGCATCCGTACCACCCACCACAGGCCGGGCGTCCAGTCGCCCGTTTCCCGGTGCGAGGCCACGACATCGGCCATGTTGCGCATCGGTCGTAGCCCCGGGCAGTCGAGCGTTTGCTCGTAGCTGGCTTCGATGGCCGTTGCCAATTCAGTATCCGCAGCAAGATCGGGCCTGCTGGTGGAGTAGGCACGGATCTCCGCTCCGCCGGGCCAAGCCCCTCCCTTGGGCGGTTCCAGCACGCTGCCCGCCTTGGGCACCGACCCGCGCCGATGCGCTAAAGGCCGGTTCATGTATCGAAGCTCGGCGATCCGGGCCATCCCGACTGCTTCGTAAGCCTCGATCGCGAACCGCTCGCTCGGCAGGCTCAGGCCCTGCGCCAAGCCGGCTGCGGGCAAACCGCGCAGCCGATCCAGAGCCCCTCGCACCGCGGCAATCCGCTCGGCCTGTTGGGCTTCGGGCGTGCCCAAGGAGCCGCCCTGGCCGGGGCGCGAGACGAACAGCATCGCGGTTCGGCCCCCGCCGAGCACGGGCAGACAGACCTGCCGAATACTGCCATCACGGATCGTGGCGACAGCCAGCCCGAAATCGATGCCGTGAGCCTCCGACTGGGCCACCAGCTGGGCCGCCGCCTGCTCAGTCTCCCGCGGATCGGTCGAAACCAGCCGGGCCGCTGCGTCGTGCCACAAGCTCTTGGGCAGCGGCCAGGCCGCCAACTCCGGGGCGGCGATCGGCTCAGGGGCTGCCGGTCGGCTCGGCTCAGAGGGTGTAGGGGAATGGGTGGGCAAGGCTGGCGGTGTCCATCGGCAGGGGGATGGCGGGGGCGTGAAGAGGGGTTGACAGATTCCCGACTTGAGCCGTCGGCTCGGTGCCGTAGACTATCCGGTACGCCCGCAAGACCTGAAACCCTGCTCGGCGGCCAGAGCGATCGTGCACGACCCTGGCCCCGCTGTGAGGACTCCCGCCCATGACCGCAGCTCATTCCATGTCCAAGCTCGCCGCCATCCTGCTCGCAGCGATGGTCCTCGTAGCCCCTTCCACGGCGCAGGCGCAGGTGCCTGAGCCGCTGCCCGTGACCAACCGGTGGGCGATCGATTTCAAGCCGGGCCCGCTTCGGCTTGTGTCGCTTCCCGTCGATGGCGACGCCCGGCTGTTCCTGTACTTCACCTACGAGGCCCGCAACTTTGATTCGACCGAGCTGCGACTGGTCCCGAGCCTCACGCTCATGAATGACCAGGGCCAGCTCCAGACCAGCGGACAGGGCGTGCCCGCCCCGGTCGTGCGCACGATTCTCGAACGCCTCGGCGACCCGCTGCTGTTCGACCAGATCTCGGTCATCGGCCCCATCAAACGAGGCGAGGAGCACGCCCGTCGTGGGCTAGCGATCTGGCCCGTAATCGATGCCGACCCCAACGAACTCCGCATCTTCGCAGCCGGATTCAGCGGCGAGAGCGAGTCGCTCACCCTGACCGACCCCCGAACGGGTGAGGAGAGCGAGCTGGTCTTCCGCAAGACCCGCCAACTGCGGTATTTGGTACCGGGCGAGCTGAGAGCTGATTCCTACGGCGACCGCCCCCTGACCCTGCTGGACGCCCGCTGGATCATGCGGTAGCCCACGCCTAATGTTGAGGCCGCCCGCAGGCCACAGTTTTTGCTTGCGGGCTACCTTTCGGAGATGATCTGCTATGGCACATAAGAAGGGCCAGGGCTCGACCCGCAACGGCCGCGACTCGAACCCCCAGTACCTCGGCATCAAGATCACGGGCGGCGCCTTTGCGCAGGCCGGTTCGATCATCCTGCGTCAGCGTGGCACGCCCCACCAGCCGGGCTTCAACGTCCGGCGCGGCAAGGACGACACCCTTTTCGCGGTCGTGCCCGGCACGGTCGTGTTCCAGGGCCGTCGCGTACACATCGACCCGCAGGACCAGGACGTGCCGCGTCCCCACTTCCTGCGCGCCCACCGCGCCAAGCAGGCGTAAACCAAAACCGGCAACCAGTGCTATTCGAGCCGCGAGCGGAAGCTCGCGGTTTTCTTATGGCGTGTCCGCTCGGTGAAGATAAACGTACATGCAAGTAGCGGACTGCTGTCGGCGCTCCATCGCGTTGCTCACGCCATCGCTTCTCGTATCCGTGCGCACTGGGCGATCACATCCACCGCGACCTCGATCGGCAGTTGCGTGGCGCCATCGCTCAGCGCCTTGCCTGGCTCGGGGTGGGCCTCGATGAACAGCGCGTGCACGCCCGCAGCGGTTGCTGCGCGCGCCAGCAGCGGGGCGCGGTCGGGCCGGCCTCCCGTTTGTTCGCCGCTGCCGGGCAGCTGCGTCGAGTGTGTGACGTCAAAGCAAACGGGCGGCGAACCGAGTTCGGTGAACGTTGAGCAGTCGAGTTCCATCAGGTCGCCAAGGCCCGTAAAATCGTTGACGAGGCGGTGGTAGCCAAAGAACGTGCCGCGCTCGGTGAGCAGCACGTTGTCGCAGTCGGCCTCGGCGAGCTTGCGGACGGGGCCGACCATCTCGCGCGGGCTTACGAACTGGCCCTTCTTGACGTTCACGCCCCGGCTGTGCTTGGCAGCGGCGTTGCCCGCCGCCTCCAGCAGGTCGCTCTGCCGGCACAGGAACGCAGGGATCTGCAGCAGGTCCACGGCCTGAGCGGCGAGATCGCACTGCTCGGGCGTGTGCACATCGGTCGTGATCGGTACGCCCAGTTCCTTACCGATCGAGGCGAGCCAAGCCAGGCCTTTCTCCAGCCCCGGCCCACGCGGCGAGTGCGCGCTCGAGCGGTTGGCCTTGTCGAACGAGGCCTTGAAGACGTAGCTCA
The DNA here is from genome assembly GCA_029260395.1 of Phycisphaerales bacterium. GTDB lineage: Bacteria > Planctomycetota > Phycisphaerae > Phycisphaerales > UBA1924 > OFTM382. Next base: position 10,251 of record JAJDDJ010000008.1, read on the forward strand.
GGCCCAGCTCGCGGCAGCATTGCCGCATGGCCAGGCCAATGGCTAGGCCCATCTCGCGTGATTCCAGCACGCACGGCCCGGCGATGATGGCCAGGGGTTGGCCCGGGCCGATCGAGACACTTCCAACTCGGCAAAGCCTGTGATCGGCTTGGGCATCGTTCGCGGTGGGGGCCATGGCGCTAGCCTAGGAGAGTTCCCATATAAGGGGATGCAGTTCGGGCGGGTAGCTCAGTTGGCTAGAGCGCTTGCTTTACACGCAAGATGTCCGGGGTTCGAGTCCCCGCCTGCCCATTGGCGTTTGCACCCGGCGAGTCCCGCTGGGACGGTCATGGAGCGAAGCCGAGCGTGAACCTCCTCGACGTGGTGTATCTCGGTGTCGCCGCGGCCACCAGCCCGTGGTGGGTCCGCAAGGCCCGGGGCGGCTGGGGCCAGCGCTTCGCGATCGATCCGCCCACGCTCGCCGAGAAAGCGCCCGGCAAGCCGAGGATTCTGCTGCACGCGGTATCGGTGGGCGAGGCTGCGGCCCTGCGGTCGCTGGTCCCGATGCTCGTCGATCGGGGCGCCGAGGTGATCGTCTCCTGCACCACCGATACCGGTCTGGCCAGAGCCGAGGCGCTGTACGCGGATATCGCTCATGTGGCGCGGTACCCGCTGGATGCCTCGTGGTCGGTTCGGCGGTTTCTCGATGCTCTCAATCCGGACGCGGTGGGGCTGGTGGAGCTGGAGCTGTGGCCCAACTTCCTCAAGGCCTGCAGCAAGCGGGAGATTCCCGTGGCGGTCATCAACGGCAGGCTGAGCGAGCGGTCGTTCAAGGGCTATCGCAAGATCGCTCGGTGGGTGAGACCGAGCTTCGCGGCCCTCTCGGCGGCGGCGGTGCAGGACGAGGCGTACGCCCAGCGGTTCGCGGCGATGGGCACGCCCGAGGACCGAATCCGGGTCACGGGCTCGATGAAGTTCGATGCTGCCAAGATCGCTGATCGGGCCGACGGGCAAGACGAGCTGGCCCGGGCGATGGGCATCGACCCGGCTAGACCGTTGGTGGTGGGCGGCAGCACGGGTCCGGGCGAGGAGGCCCTGCTGCACCGGGCGTGTGCCGCGGTGGGCCCGGAGGTGCAGTTGCTGTGCGCACCGAGGCGGCCCGAACGATTTGATGAAGCTGCTGCGGCACTGCCGGGCTGCGTTCGGCGGTCGGCGGTCCAAGCTGGCGGCCAGATCGACTCGGGCTCGGGGCGGTTCCTGTTAGACACGATCGGCGAGCTTGCTGCGGCCTATGCCTTGGCCGATGTGGTGGTGGTGGGACGGAGCTTCCCGCTGGCGGGGGGAGGCGAAGGCTTGGGCGGTTCGGACCCGATCGAGCCCATCGCGCTGGGGCGGGCGACCATCTACGGCCCGGACAGCGCGAACTTCCGGGACGTGGTCCAGGGGTTTGAGCGGGCTCGGGGGCTCGTGCGGGCCGGGGATATGGGCTCGCTCGTTGATAATATTCGTAAATTGATAGGGTCATCGGAGGAACGGTCTGCCATGGCCGAGCGTGGCCGGGCTTGGATCCGCCAGCAGATGGGGGCCTCGGGCTTGCACGCTGACATGCTGATGGCACTCTCAGCGGGCTCAAGCAAGAGAGGGTGAAATCCACCGGTCTGCCGTGCCTGGCTGTTGTGTGCAAATCGGAGAGAAGCGCGACCGCTTGAAAATGGCTACTTGAGTCTGAGGCCCAACCATGGCATGATGGGGAGCAAGACTGACGGCCCGCGCCGGGCGGCACAACCGCCGCTGGTGGGCCAGACAGCCCGAGAGCCGCTGGGAGACCGGCGCAAGCTGCGGGCGTGCGCACCGATCGCTGGGAAGCTGCCCGCGGGGCGAGCGGCTCGGGCGCGCAAGAGTCTGTCCCTGATCGATGACCGATTGGTGCGATGGCACACGGTCCGAGTTGCTGAACGTCCACGTCACGAGCCCCCTGTCACAGCCCTGTTACAGCCAAGCTCGCGGAGAACCTTGATGCCAAACCGTACCACTTCCCGTCGAGTTTCTTCTGCAGACGCGGGCCAACTGATCGACACGTTGGAAGCGCGCGTGCTGCTCTCGGGAGCGGGCGAAGCGTTCGGCGTTGGTCCGATGCCCGCGTCGCCGCAAGAGGGCTCGGAGGTCATCGCGTGGCGGGGCATCCGCAAGGAAGTGGTGGCGGGCTCGTGGCTCCTGACCAACGACGTTTCGATGACCCAAGAACAGTGGGATCAGCGCGCTCGCGGCGTGCTCGACGGATTCAATCTGTCGCCCGTTGAGGTCAAGCGCATCGGTCTCGGGTACTCGGCGAAGGTGGTGCTTGATAGCGCGGTCACCGAGTTCGCCAAGCAGGGGCTTGCCGCGGTCGACCCGCTGTTTGCCACACTCGAACCCGACGGCATCTACCAGGCGAACCGCATCCCCAACGACCCCGACCTCACCAGCCAGTGGGTTCATGACAACTCCGGTCAGTTCGTGCAGGGGTTCGGCTTCGGTGTGCCCGGCGCGGACATCGACAGCACCGAGGCGTGGGACCTCACCATCGGCTCGCGCAGCGTGATCGTCGCGGTGATCGACACGGGTGTCGATACCGACCACCCGGACCTGGCGGACAACATCTGGTTCAACCCGGGCGAGATTCCGGGCAACGGCCTCGACGACGACGGCAACGGATTCGTTGACGACGTCAACGGCTGGGACTTCGGCGAGAACGACAACAACCCTGACGATGCCGACGGGCATGGCACGGGTTCGTCCGGCTTGATCGGTGCGGTGGGCAACAACGGCATCGGTCGAACGGGCGTGGCATGGGAGGTCTCGATCCTGCCCATGAAGATCGCCGACCGGTTCGGCAGGCTGACGTTCAGCGCCATCGTCGGCGCACACGATTACCTCACGATGATGATCAACGACTTCGGTCACAACATCGTCGCGTCGAACAACAGCTACGGCGGGTTCGATCAGTCAATCTGGACGGACATCCCCGATGACCAGGACCCCGAGGACGTTCGCGCCGGCGAGCAGGCCGCCATCGCACGATTCATCGAGACCGGCGCCGCGTTTGTCGCGTCGGCGGGCAACAGCTCCTTCGACACCGACAACCCCGACTTCACGCACTTCCCGTCGTCGTACAATCTGCCGGGCCTGATCTCGGTCGCGGCGACGGCCCCCGACGACACCATCGCCGGTTTCAGCAACTACGGCGCCGAGTCGGTCGACCTCGCTGCCCCGGGCGTTTCGCCAGGTTCGCTCGCCCCCGGCGGCGGGTACCAGCCCTTCGGCGGCACGTCCGCTGCGGGCCCGGTCGTCGCGGGCGCGATCGCGCTCATCAAGTCGCTGCGTCCGGATGCTTCAGGCGAGGAGATCCTCAACACGCTCATCGCCAGTTCCGATCCGCTGCCCACGCTGCAGAACAAGGTGGTCTCGGGCGGGCGGATCAACATCGCCCGCGCGCTGCAGATCATCGGGCTCGACGGCCCGGTGGTTCGCCGAATCGAGCCCGGCCCGCGCTCGGGCCAGTTCAGCCCGTTCACGGGCGACGCGATCGATCAGGGCGTCGTGGTCTTCAACAAGGACATCGACCCGGACTCGCTGTCCGCCTCCAGTGCGACACTCACGTCCGCGGGCGCCGACAAGATCCTCGGCACCGGCGATGATTTCAGCATCCCGGTCACCGATGTGCGGGTGCCGACACTTGTGAGCGATAGCGAACTGATCACCCGCCTCGCCGACGGCGAGGAAAGTCGAACGATCGTGATCGACTTCGATCTCACGAGCTTCAGCGGTCAGCGCCTGCCCGTGAACACCTACAACCTGCGCTTGAACTCCGGCACCCCCGGTACTCCTCTGCTGACGGATACCGACGGCAACCTGCTCAACGGCAGCCTGTCCGCCGGGCAGAACGAGAACTACGAGTTCCAGATCGTGCCCGCGACGGGCTCGCTCGAGCCCAACGACACGGTCGCGCTTGCTACACCGGTGCCGTTCGCGGCGTCGGGCACCGCCGAGTTCACAGGCGTGTTCCTGGGCGACGGCACCAACGCCGGTCTGGACGTCGATATCTTCCGGCTTGATCTGGCGCGCGGCGGGCTGATCTCAGCCAAGGTCATCGCCCAGCGGCTCAACCCGGCGTCGCCGCTCGACGGCATGCTCCGCCTGTTCAACGCGCTGGGCGAAGAACTCGCCGTCAACGACCAGTCAGACGGGTTCGATCCCGCGCTCGACTTCTTCGTGACCACCGGCGGCACGTACTACGTCGGCGTGTCGGGTTTCCCGAACGACGACTACGACCCATTCCTCGCTGGCAGCGGCAGAACGCAGTCCACCGGTACCTATTCGGTGCAGTTTGACGTCGAGCTCATCGGCGACAGCCGCTTCCCGGCTGTCGGACCCAACTTCACCGAGCCGCAGGCGATCCCCGACGCGGGCCAGTTCGTGTCGACTGTGTTCATCCCCGATGCGCGCGAGATTCTCGATGTGAACCTGCGCATCGACGCAACGCACACCTTCGTCGGCGATCTCCGCGTGACGCTGATTTCGCCCTCGGGCCAGACCGCGATCCTGGCTAACCGCCAGGGCGGCAGCACCGACGACATGCGGGTGCTGTTCGATGATGAAGCGACGCTGCAGATCGTGAACTCGGCAGGCCCGCTGACCGGGTCGCTGCGCCCCGTCGAGGCGCTGAGCATCTTCGACGGCGAGTCCGCCGAGGGCACATGGACCCTGCTGGTGCAGGACCTTCGCAGCTCCGATACCGGCTCGCTCGAAGACTGGCAGCTCGAACTCACGCTCTCCAACGACATCTTCGGACCGTTCGAGCTCAATGACACCCCGGCCACCGCGGCCACTCTCGCGGGCATCAACGGCTCGGGCATCGGCTCGGTCGAGGCGGCCATCGGCGACGGCGGGTTCGGCCTGTTCGACCGCGATCTGTTCCGCTTTACCGCCGAGACCGGTGCGACCCTTACCGCTTCGGTTGTCTCAACTTCCGAGAGCGGTTCGCCCACGCTCAACACCGCGCTGCGGTTGTTCGACGTTGACGGCAACCCGCTCGTAACCACCAGCCCGACGGGCACGCTCAACAGCACGATCGCCTCGTTCGTGTTCACCAGCGGCGGTACGTACTACCTCGGTGTAAGCGAGGGTGCCAACGCCGCCTACAACCCCTTCAGTGTGACCAGCGGCACCATCGCGCAGACGACGGGCACCTACACGCTCAGCGCCGTTGTAAACCGAGGTATCAGCGACGGCTCAGCAGTCGTCGGCAGCTCCACCACGAGCGTGGGCATCAGCACCGACGGCACGTTCTTTGGCGCTAACGCCAACAACCAGGTCACACGCCTGAGCATCGGCGGCCTCGAGTACATCGGCAACGAGAACACCCCGGTGATCGGCCGGTCGTTCTTCGGCGGTGTCGCCGACGGAGCGGTCTTCCTCAACGACGGCTCGGGCAGCGCCGCCACCCTCCCCGTCTCCATCTCCGATCAGTCCGACTTCTTCAACAACCGCCTCAACGTGCAGGGCCGGTTCCGCGACCTGAAGATCGAACGCAACGTCTCGTTCGGCGACAACGACGAGTTCGTCGCCATCGATGTCATTCTCAGCAACGACGGCACGACCGAGCTGCCGGGCATCGCGTGGATGGAGGGCTTCAACCCCAACCACGGGTACAGCCTGTTCGTCAATTCCGCCTCGACCATCAACGACATCGACAACACCGATCCCTACGCCAGCGCGAGCGTCATCACCAACACGCTCACGCAGGGCAAGACCGTCGCGCTCGCGGCCCCCGCGACCGACGGCCGGGCCAGGCTCGACTTCATCGGCCAGAACCAGAACCTGCGCGACCCGTCGTTGCTGCTGGGCACGCCGGCCAACGACCCCAACGGGCTCACGCAGGACCTCACCATGGTCATGAGCTTCGACGTGGGCACCATCCCCGCGGGCAGCACCCAGACGCTGCGGTACTTCATCCTTACAGGCGATAGCCCGGCCGAAACGAAGGCCATCTACGACACCATCAACGCGGGCACCGCTACCGGCCACCTGGCTTCGGACACCGCCAACCCCGCGACCGAGACGCTCAGCGACGGCACGCCCATCCCGACGCTGCCCTACCGCGCGTACTACCCCGAGGGCTTCGCCAGCGCCACCACCAGCCACTTCCTGCCCATGCTCAACCCGCACGATCAGGCCACCCGCGTGGTCGTCGTCGCTCGGTACGAGGACATCACGGTCGAGCGCGACTCCCTCATTGCGGACTTCACCATCGAGGGTCAGCAGCGTGGCGGCGTGACCATAACCACGCCCCAGGCGTTCGCTGCTGGCCGTTCGCTCGTGCGGACCGACTTGCAGGCGCTGGGCAAGGTCGCCAGCTACGGCATCGAGGTCTGGAGCGAGCGCCCCATCTCCACAACGTTCAGCTACTACGACGAGTTCAACGCGGGCCGAAGCGCTCTGGGCGAGAGCTTCACCGCAGAGCCCGCTAACGACTGGGTCTTCCCCGAGGTCGTCAAGGGTGAAGGCCGCACCGATGTGATCGTGTTCCAGAACACGACCGACCGCGTGATCAAGGTCGAGGGCACGTTCATCACCGAGGACGGCCCGCTGAGCATCCGCCCGACGTTCGAGCTCCAGCCCTACCGCCGGGGCGGGTTCAACCTCGCGGGCGTGACCACGCTGCCCGAGGGCACCTACGCGATGCGCCTCGAAGCCGACGGCGGCATCATCGCCGCGCTTTCCACATTCGATTCGGGAACCATCTCGGGCAACCAGGCCGCAGAGGGCCTGCTCGGCACCATCGGCATCGGCACCGCGACGGGTGCGATCCCCGAGGGTCAGCTCGGTCTCAACGGCACCGCCGAGCGCGTCGGGGTCGTAAACTCCAATAGCGTCGAGGTCGGCGTCGACTTCACGTTCATCTTTGAGAGCGGCACCGCGTACCGCACGAGCATCACCGTCGCGCCGGACAGCCGGGGCACGCTCAACGTCGCAAGCCTGCCTGGCTTCCCGTCGGGCGAGCCCTACGCCGTCACCTACGCAGCGTCCGATTCGTCGGGCAATGCGATGCCCGTGGCGCTGGCCATGCCCGCCGATGTGCTGGGCGACCTCAACGCCTCTGCGTTCGCCAACTCGGCGTACTCGCTCTGGGCGTTCGGCGAAGGCTTCCGCCCCGCCGACCCGTTCAGCGGATCCGTCAGCGAGTACCTGCGTCTGTTCAACCCCAACGAGTCGCAGATCGTCGCCGAGGTGCAGATCCGCTTCGATGGCGTGCTCGCGGGCACGAACGAACCGCTCGGTCAGGAGACCTTCCGCTTCACTATCCCCGCCCGCCGGGTCATCGAGATCGACGTGCACGAACTCGTCACCGGCGCACGCAGGCTGCAGAACGTGTTCTACGGCCTGACCGTCCGCACACCCGACGGTGTCGTCGCGTACATGGGCCGATTCGATTCGTTCTTCGACGGCGGATTCGGTCTGCTCGGCACGCCGTTCGGTCGCCGCACGGACGTTTGATCGCCCGCAGCATTCCAGCTGCTGCATGACAACCCATTGATCCACCAGCACCCCGGGCACTTCGCTCGGGGTGCTTTCTTCGCGGTGATCGTCATGACGAACGGCGCGCGCTGAAGCGGCCACACCGAACTGGGCGCATGAAAGCGCCCCGGCCGAGTTGATCGACCGGGGCGCGAACACGAGAGTCAATTCTGAACGCTCAGGCCGCTGGCCTCAACGGTTGATGACGTAGTTGGGATCCTCAGCCGACTCGATCCGCTTGGCGATCGATGCCAGGTGGGCCGCGGTGTAGCGATCGGGCTTGGCCTCGCCGGCCTTATCAACGATGGACTTGACCTCATCGAGTTCCTGAGCCGCCATCGAGCTGATGGTCCGCAAGGCCGGGCTCGATGCGTTGTTGAGCAGCGCAAGCGTGATCAGACGATCGACGTGTTCCCGCTGAAGGTTTCGGCGGAAGCTCGAGACCATCGGCTTAGCGTCGCTGAAGCTCTTGGCCTTCTTCGTACTTGTGCATTCGCGCCACACGTTGTCGCGTACACCTTCGAGCACCTCGCTCATGCGGAACGCATCGTCGCCCGCGCGGAATTCGTTGTCGTAGACCCGGCGAAGCGTGGTGGGGTTAATCAGCAGCGTCATGCCGGTGGCCTGGATGCCCGCGACCACATCGTGCACGGGCACACTCGGGTCGCTCATCATTTCGTTCTGGCCCGCGGGGTCCCAGTAGTACTCCTTGCCCATGTGGCGGAGCAGCTCGGGGCTCAGGCCAAAGGCCTCGTCCTCGAAGGCGTTGGCCATGATGAGGTTCATGGCCTTGCGCTGCCTCGCCGCGGGCACGTCGGCGATCGCGGCCTCGCCGTCACCCTTGTGGTTGGTAGTCGAGAACGTGCCGCCGACCCAGCGCGAGGCGATGAACATCGCCTGCATCTGCGTGCTCAGCGTCTGGTTGTACCGCCTGCGGACAACCGACCACTCCTCGCCGTCCTTGGTGATGTCGTCGATCAGCTTGCTGCGTACCTCTTTGATGATGCCAAGCCGAGACTCGGCGAACTGCAGGTTGTCCGCGCCCATGTCCCACGTCTGGTTGCGCGGGTCGGAGCCCACGCTCATCTCCGGCTGGGGCAGCCAGATGAGGTCGGGCTCGTTGACGCGCTCGAGCAGCTTCTCGTGGTCCTTCTCGTCGCCGTACCCAAACGCGATCGCCCAGTGGTCGTACGGGCCAAGCTCGGCGGTGCTGAACGGGCCTTGAACATCGCCCAAGTTGTGGTTGATGTTGACCGCTGCGTACTCCATAACCGAGCCGACCATCGGGCCGGTGAAGCCTTCGGTGTTGATCTCTTCAAGCGTGCGGATGGTGGACGAGGTCATGTTGTGCTGCAGGCCTAGGCAGTGCCCGACCTCGTGGGCGGAGATGTAGCGGATCATCGGGCCGAGGAACTCTTCGGGCACGCCGTCAAGCAGAGCGGTGCTGTCCTCGACTTCGATGAGCCCGGCCGCCAGCGCTGTGCTGGCGAGGTCAAGGTTCATCGCCAGCATCCCGCCGATCCGGCACTGCGCGTCGTTGTGGCTCATCACGCGGACCGCTTCGGGCTCGGCCTGCATCTGCGCCCAGCGGTTTTGCAGCTCGGTGGCTTTGGCCTCGCGCAGATGGGGCGGGGTCACACGCACGCGCGGGTCCCACTGCGGATGCTCGGCGAAGAACGAGAGCGTCTCAGCGCCGAAGGTCTGCTCGACCAAGTCGGACGTCATGCTCTCGTACATGTTCTTGATGGCCCGCGTCAGGCCCTGGTGCCACACCACATCGGCGTCAAGAATCTCACCGGTGCGCGGGTTGGTACGGCTCGGGCCGATTGCGTAGCCCTGGTCCGAGGCGTTCCACCGGAAGAAGTTGTAGCGAGTGTCCTCGGGGTCAAGGTCCATGTACGCCCCGCTGGTCGCGTCTTGCTGGCGGACCTCGAGCGCTCCCTCGATCCCGATGTCGCGGTAGGCGTGATTCCACAGCTCGATGCCTTCGCGGACGTACCGTCGGTACTCAACGGGCGCGGTGTGCTCGATGTACCACACGATCGGCTGGGCCGGCGGGCTCAGCCGCAGGTTCGGGTCGCGCTTCTCGAGGTTCCACCGCGTGATGTAACGCTCGGTGGTCTCCTGGTTGGAGGTCTTGGCAAAGTCCTGGTGCCAGTCGTAGAAGTAGCCCACGCGGGAGTCAGCCAGCCGGGGCTTGTAGCCCGCTGTGCCCTTGAGGGCACTGATCGAGTACGCGACGCGCGTCAGCCGGCCGTTGGGAGCGGGGGCCTCGAATTCGATCTCGATGTTCGATGGGAACGCTTTGGCCTTCGTGACGGTCGCGAGCTGGCCGTTGAGACCGCGGACCGAAGCGCCGTACTGGCCGTAGATCGAGCTTCCGAAGATCATGCCAGCCTGACCGACACCGATGGCGCTCAGGTCGATGACCGGCCTGCCGCCCTTCTTGGTGATGATCGGAACGCTGGCGATCACGCGGCCCGTGAACAACTGAGCAGTTGAGTCCTGCGCTTCCTTGTTGCCAGCGGTGCGCACGTTGAGGTTGGGCTCGATCAGCGCGAGCTGACCGTTGATCTCTTTCCAACTGGCGTAGATCGTCGGGCCCATCACGCCCGCCTGCGGGTCGCCGCCCGCGACGGTACAGGCGATCATCAGTTCCTGGCCCTCGAACCCGCTGGGCAGCACAGCCAGCAGCTTGCCGGACTCATCGGTGCGGTACAGCTCGTACAGCGGGCTCGATCCGTCGGCCACCGAGACTACCTCGGTGAAGCCCTCAGTAACTTTCTCAAACGGCGGGTAGTCGGGGCCGGCGGAGGCCGTCGAGCCAGCGCACGCGATCAGCGCGGAGGCAATCGCAGGCCTAAGGCAGCGGGAAAGGGAAGCGGTGCGCACGGTGGTATCTCCTGGTTGGGGGCTCAATGCGTCGGGGAAGAACCCCGGGTCGTCTGGCCCGGCCCGTGGGGCGAGCATCAATGGTCCTGCAAGCCAACGGGACTCCCCGCAGGCAACAGGGGGTGTACCGGGTGGGTTCCATCGGGTTCGCCTTGGCGGGGCGAGAGTTGAGGCTCGGTATACGGAGCAACACATCCGATGGCCACCGCCGTCCGAAGGGCTAGCATCGTCTGAGCGCCGGTCTAGGGCTTAGTCCCGAAGGTGCGTGGTGTGGTGGCCGAGCGGTTGAAGGCACACGACTTGAAATCGTGCAGACCTGAAAGGGTCTCGTGGGTTCGAATCCCACCCGCACCGTTCTATTCCGGCATGTCGGGCAGCGGGCCGTCGAATTGGCGTGCGCGGCCCGGCCAACGGGTGCCCTCGCCATGTCCGAACACCCAGTCACTATCCACCAACTCCTGTCGGCCATGCGGGCCAACGATGCCTCTGACCTGCACATCAAGGTCGGCTTGCCGCCGATCTACCGCGTCGGCGGGCACCTTCGGCGCGTTCACGCCGAGGTGGTCAGCGAGGACGAAGCGGACCGCCTGTTCACCCCGATTCTCACCGAGGAGCTCCGCGAGCGGTACCGGCTCAAGGGCTCGATCGACTTCGCCTGGCACCTGCCCGACGGCGACCGCTTCCGCATCAACATGTTCAAGTCCGGCAACCACGCGCACGCGGCGGTCCGCAGGGTCCGTGCCGAAATCCCGACGTACGCCAACCTGCACCTGCCGCCGATCTACTCCAAGCTGACCGAGGGCGCCCAGCAGGGGCTGGTGCTGATCTGCGGCGTAACAGGCAGCGGCAAAAGCTCGACGCTGGCAGCCATGATTCAGCAGGTCAACGAGTCGCGCGATGTCAACATCGTCACCATCGAGGACCCGATCGAATACAAGTTCACCCCGGCCAAGTCCATTATCTCCCAGCGAGAGGTCGGGATCGATGTGGCCGACTTTGCCACGGCCCTGCGATCGGTCGTCCGCCAAGACCCCGATGTGATCTTCATCGGAGAGATGCGGGATGCCGAGACGATCCTTGCGGGCATTCAGGCCGCAGAAACCGGGCACTTGGTCTTCGCGACGCTGCACACCGCCGACACCATGCAGGCGCTGTCCCGAATGCTCGAGTTCTTCCCGCCCAACGAGCGAGACTTCGTACGCAACAGCCTCGCCAACACGCTGCTGGCCGTGTGCGCGCAGATGCTCCTGCCCGCGTCGGCGGAATTCGAGACCAAGGTCGTGCCCGCGGTCGAGGTGCTCGTCGTCAACAGCGTGGTGCGCACCAAGATCGCCGACGGCGACGACGCGGACCTGCCCTCGGTTATCGCCAGCCACCGCGCCCACGGCATGTGCAGCTTCAATGACTCGCTCGCCGCGCTGGTGGAGAAAGAAGCCGTCCCGCTTCGGATCGCGCTCCAGCACTCGCCCAACCGGTCGCAGCTCGAAAGTGGCCTGCGGGGTATGCGCATCAGCGACCAGACCCTCGGCTGAGTGTGTTGCCCTGTGGCATCACGGCTCAGAACCGAAAGCGGAACTGCGCGTAGAGGCTGTCCTCGCTGTGGTTGCTCGTCGTCAGCCCGAACTGCTCGGGGTTGGTGCCCATCAGCTCATAGCCCATCCGCAGATCGACCCTGTTGGAAAGCCCGACCTTCGCCTCAGCGCCAAAGACTACAGCCTTGATGCCCGGCGTCAGCTCCCGCTGCCAGCCCTTGCCCGCCAGCCAGAACCGCTCGCCGACCGGCACCTTGAACATGGCAAAGCCAGCGGTGAGCGGTGCCGAGCCGTCGGGCGCGAGCACCCGCTGAGTCGGTGCGAACCCTGCGGGCGCAGCGAGAAACTCGGCATCGGTTGTTCCCAGCGGCAGCCCGGTTGCTACGTCATCAATCAAGAGCTCAGCAGCGGGCGCACTGAGATCGTCGATGTCCGCGGGCCTGATCGGCGCCGCGGCTGAGCCAGCCATCTCATCAGAGGACCGCGCGGTCTCTGGCACCTGGAATCGGGCCGGAGCCGCCAATGCCGGGTCGATCATCGGATCGAACGGCTGGGGGTCCAGAGCGTGCGCATCAGACGAAGCCGACCAGAACGAAGCGGCTGTCAACACCGAGATGAGAAGGCTGCGGACGGGCCGCGGCATGGTCATACCCCACGATCAGAAGCGATCAGAGACGCTGCTTCCAATCGGAAGTATAGGGCCAAGTCGGCCATTTCTGTGTAACAACCAGTCTTACGCGCTCGTCAGAGGGCACAGGCCAGCCCGGATAGCGATCCTGGCGAGTTCGACCCGGTTGGAGGCGGTGAGCTTGTTGCCCAGCGCCACCCTGTGCCACTCGACGGTCTTGACGCTGCGGTGCAGGGCCTTGGCGATGTCCGCCGTCGAGAGCCCCATGCCGATGTGGGTCAGCACTTCCAGCTCTCGCTTTGTAAGGGCTTCGAGCGGGCCAAGATCGTCGTGGACCGCACGAACCAGCTCGTGCCCATCGCCTTGGGCATTTTGCGATGATTCGCTTGGGCTGGCATCGGACGAGACCAGCAGCACCCGGCCGATGCCCTCGCCGCGAGCACTCAGCGGGCGGAAGCTGTCGTGGGCAAGCCGTCCTCGAACGAGTCCTATAAGCGTGATTCCAGCGGAGGTGCTCAACGCTCGCCGAAGGATCCGGAGACGTTCCTCAGCGAGCGGCGATGGATACAGATCGGTGAGAGCCAGCGGCATGCCCTGGTCGGGCACCAGAAGCTGCTCGTTAAAGGCTTCATTGGAGTGTTCGATCGCGCCGGTTTGGTCAACGACCGCGACTCGGCACGAGCTATCGCGCATGAGCGCGGTCCATAGGACCGAGTCGTCGGCGGGGTTGCGGCTCGGCGGGATAGCGGGGATGTGCTCGTCCATGGCGTGATGCTCGTTCCTTCCGGCGCTGACACCGATACCTCGGGCGCGGGCCGGAATGGGGAGGGCGGCGTGGGCTCCGTTCTGGGTCTGCATAGCGGTCTCTCCCAAGCTGCGACGCGGGCCCGTCAGTGGGTTTCCCGCGAGGTGAACTTTCAGGCTTACCGGACGAACCGAGAGCCTGGCGACCACTCATAGGACGGACGCAACAACACCCGCGCAAACCGTGGGCGCGGGGGGCCATGACTTTGTAGTTTTTTTGATCGCGCTCCGATTCGCCCGAAAGGGGCTCGGCACCCAGCGACCGTTACTCTCACTGCCAATCAGTGCGGAGAAGCGATCTGCTATGGGCCATGCTTTCACTGGTTATTTGTGGAACCCTTCGCCTGGCCCGTGCGCGCAACCGCTGACCCGGCTGCGTGATAGCCTGCCGGGCGACTCATGGCCGCTAAAGGGCCCCAACGAAACGGATTCAATTTGCTTGACACAGACCCCAATCCAACCGACCGCCAGCCCGCTGATCAATCTGCCACCCCGCGTGACCACCTGCCCAAGCCCGTGGAGATCAGGGGCCACGACTCCCAGTTTCTCACCGGCCCTCGCGCCCGGCTTGAAGAACTCGCCCGCGTCCTTCGGATCTCGACCGAGTTCATCCGCGGCTTTCGCGCGCTGCACTTTGTCGGGCCGTGCGTGACGGTCTTTGGCTCCGCCCGGTTCACCGAGGACCACCGCTACTACCAGCTCGCCCGCGATACGGGCAAGGCCCTCGCCGAGGCCAAGCTCACGGTGATGACCGGGGGAGGGCCGGGCGTGATGGAGGCCGCCAACCGCGGGGCCAAAGAAGGCGGCGGCAAGAGCATCGGCTGCAACATCGAGCTGCCCCATGAGCAGGAGCCCAACCCTTACCTCGATAAGTTCGTCGAGTTCAGGTACTTCTTTGTGCGCAAGGTCATGCTCGTGAAGTACTCGGCCGCGTTTGTCGTGTGCCCCGGCGGGTTCGGCACCATGGACGAAGTGTTCGAGACGCTCACCCTCGTCCAGACCGCCAAGATCGGGCACTTCCCGGTGGTGCTGATGGGCGTTGAATTCTGGACGCCGATGCTCGACTTCCTCCGCAACAGGATGGTGGCCCAAGGCACGATCGGCGCGGACGATCTTGATCTGATCACGCTGACCGATGACCCGGCGGTCGCGGTCGCGGCTGCGGCCCGCGCGGTCGCCGGCAAGCCCCCGGTACCCAAGCCGAACCCGCTGCTTGCCGAGAGCACGTGAACGTCAGGCTTGCTTAGGTGTGGACTCGCCGCACTCGGGGCAGGTCGCGAGTTCGTGCACGTCGTAGCCGCAAGCGACGCATTGCGCCCGGCGATTGCGCACCAGCGCGCGCACGCGGCCGGGCGCTATGAGCAGCACGCCCCAGATCGCGGCGTGGATCGGCGCATTGGCGAAAAGCCCCAGCCAGTTCGGGCGGAGGGGGATGCTGGTGTCAGCGCCGATGAACCCCATCCGCACAGACCGTGGGTCGTCGTAATGAAAAATCTCAGCCTGCCATGCCATCGAGGGCCACGGCCATCCGAATGCCCAGATCCAAACGCCCTCAGGATCGTGCCCGTCTTTTGGGAGCGCAAGCCACCACGGCTTTAGCGGCAGGTCGCCATGTCTTGCAATGAGCTGCGGCGTGCTCATTTCATAATGTGGCGGATTTGAGAAATAGGCGTCGAAGTCATTCCAGAACGCAACACGCACAAATGGGTGCTCGACAAGATTCCATCGCCGCGGATAGCCGTTGACATCCTGTGAGCGGACTTCGCGTCGACTCTCGCCAAGGCTTGTCCGAAATGGACGCATCCACTTACTAGCGCTCCCAAGCACCATCCCCGTCAGCGCGCTCGAAACCAGCCCGAGCAGCAGCAAGCCGACGGCGAGCCTAAGCGGATGGTGCTTGTGATAACGGCCCATCGCACCAGCGTACCTCAACTCGGCGGCAACTCGGCCGGGGCGTGCGCTTCTTTCCACCACCGCACCAATCCCCGTATGTTGAGCGCCCCAAAGATCAGGTTTGCCAGAATCCCCGCGACGCTGGCCGCCATGAAGTTGAACGCGATGAAGCTGATGTTCGCGCCGATGCCCCACACCCAGCCGGACCGCTGCTTGTTGCCGAGCTTGTAGGCGGAGGCGGCGGTGCAGACCATGGCGATCCAGTCCACGCCGTAGTACCCAAAGAGCCAGTCGGTCGGGTTGGATGCCATCGTTGGTCCTTGTCAGGTGTTGGAAGCGTCCGTGAGTAAGCGGGCTGTGTGCTCTACACTGCGTGCCGAGTCATGGCCCCATCTCCCCGAGCGCAGCCGCGTGCTGCTTCTGGAGCGTCCAATGCCCGAATCGCTGCGACGGCTGATCCTTGATGTGCCCGACTTTCCAAAGCCGGGCGTGGTGTACAAGGACTTTACGCCGCTCTTGGGCGATCCATCGGCGCTGGCATTGGCGGTCGAGCTGATGGCCAATCCGTACCGAGGCATGGGCGTTCGGCACGTGGTGGGCGCGGAGTCGCGCGGGTTCATCTTTGGGACCGCCATCGCCCAGGCGCTTTCGGCGGGGTTCGTGCCCATCCGCAAGCCCGGCAAGCTGCCCAGGGAAGTACTCGCCGAGGAGTACGACCTCGAATACGGCAGCGACCGCGTAGAGCTGCACGCCGATGCGCTCACCCCCGGCTCGAACGTGCTGCTGGTGGACGACCTGCTCGCGACGGGCGGCACGCTCGGTGCGTGCGGCAGGCTGGTCGAGCGGTGCGGCGGGCACTTGATCGGTGTGACGGTGCTGATCGAGTTGGACTTTCTCAAGGGCCGGGACAAGCTGGCGCACCTAGGCGATATCCACTCTGTCGTGCGGTACGCATGACCTCGCGAGGAGCACGACTCATGCAGCAGCGATTCATGGCTTTGGTTGCGGTGGTGATGGCAGTAGGGTCGTTCGCGTGCGCGCAGCCGGAGGCTCTACCCGCCCCGGGCGTTGAACTGCTGACGATCGACGTGGACGGCCGGTCGTACCCGTACGCGGTGTACCGCTCGCCTCATCTGAAGCCCGATGAGCCAGCGCCGATGGTCGTCTTCCTGCACGGGTACGGCGAGTGCGGAACCGACGGCACCAAGCAGCTCGCGGTCGGCCTCATGCCGGCGATCATGCTGAACAACGAACGCTGGCCAGCGGTGGTGCTGCTGCCGCAGAAGCCGGACGGAGAGAGCCAGTGGGAGGACCACACAGACGCAGTTCTCGCGATGATGGATGCCGTGGTGCGCACACACAACGTGGACCCGCAGCGCATCGCGCTGACGGGCCTGAGCCAGGGCGGGCACGGCTCGTTCGTGATCGGGGCTCGCTACCCCGAGCGTTTCTGCGCGGTCGCGCCCGTGTGCGGGTATGTGGGCTGGCACGAGTACGAGCCCGACCAAGCACGCTGGCCGCCGAACTGGGTGACCGATTCGGAGGACCCGCAGGTGCAGGAGCTCGCAGTGGGTCTTGCGGGGCTGCCTGTCTGGGCGTTCCACGGCGACAAGGATAACGTGGTGCCGATGAGCCAGACGCAGCTCGCGGTAGACGCGATCAAGCAAGACAATGCCAGCGCGAAGCTGACGGTGCTCGAAGGCGTTTGGCACGACGCGTGGATCAAGGCGTACGCAGACCCCGAGCTTGCGGCGTGGCTCCTGAAGGACCGCTCGGCGGAGTGAGCAGGATCAAGGGCGGGACGCCCGTACCGCAACCCGTGCCAAGAGGGCTTGTCTAGTTCACGTCCAGCTCGCGCACGCCGCGTGCCTTGCGGACCTTCTCAACGTGCTCGCGGATGAGTTCGCGAACGCCGTCGGCCTGGGGCACGGAGTGGACCATCATCTCGGGCATGGTTGAATCGCTCGACAGCACCCGCACGGTGCCGAGCCCGACGATGCGTTGCACGAACGGGCGGAGCAGCTCGCTGTCTTTGATGCGGTAGAGCTCGACCTCTTCGAGGTGCTTGCTGAACACGCCGGTTTCAAGCTGCAGCCGCTGGCTGGTGAGCGTGTACCGCGTGCAGCGGACCGTGAGCCACTTCCAGATTGCGATCGGGATCGGGATGACCAGGATGCACGCGACGAACCACCAGAAGTTGACCCACTGGCTGGGTGTTCGGCTCCAGACCTCGCCCTCGGGGCCGCCGTAGCCAGCGGGCCCGGTGTCGCCGGTGGAGGTGCCGCTCATAGGGTCGTTCTCTCTTTCGCCATCGGTTCGGCCGCCGGCGACCTCTACGGCGCGCGGCTCGATGCCGATGGCCTCGGCCATCGCCTTGGCTTCGGCGCCGGTGGCGGCCTCAAACCGCTTGGTGGTGTGCTCGCCCGACTTGGTGTCCACGCCGTGGACGATGTAGACCTGGCCCATCGATCGACCTCCCCGCAGCGGGATGCTGTCCGCCG
Organism: Phycisphaerales bacterium; assembly: GCA_029260395.1. GTDB lineage: Bacteria > Planctomycetota > Phycisphaerae > Phycisphaerales > UBA1924 > OFTM382. The sequence goes on from JAJDDJ010000008.1 coordinate 28,037, forward strand.
CGATGCGGGCAGGGTAGCGGCTGCACCCGTTGTTCGTGTTCGGCCATGGCTGCTTTCAGCGGAACAAGCGGGGCTTGTGAGGCGTGCGCGCAGAAAACAACCGCCGGCGCGGAGAGCGCCAGCGGTCATGAGTTGGAGAGAAACAGGTTCTCTAAGAGATTGTCCTCAGCGGCGGCGCTTGATGGCCGCGAGGCCGCCCAAGGCGAGCAGGGCTGCGCTGCCGGGCGCGGGCACGGGTGAGCCCACGAACAGCCAGTCCTGCGTGCCGGGGGAGTTGCCACCACCCAGTTCGGTGGTGAGCCAGCCGCGGCCGACCCAGCTTGAGTTGTCGCCAGCAAGGCGGTGGCCGTCTGGTGCGAAGATGAAGGCGTTGTCGTCGTTGTCGGTGACCGTGAAGACATCCTCGGGGTCGCCCACGAGCGGAGCCAGCGAGCCGACGTTCAGCACGTTGTTTACGCCGACCACGCGCCACCCGCCGCTGAACTCCTCAACGTTGGCGAGGTAGCTGAAGTCGAGGTTGTACATCTCGGGGTCAGCGAACGTGCCTGCGGAGACCTCGCCACCCTCGACCAGGCCGTGGATGCGCATGGTGATATCGCCACCGTCCATGGTGCTGTCGGTCACCGTGAGCTGCACATCGACGAACGAGAAGACGACGGTGGTGCCGCTGCCCATCATCCCGTCGAGGCGCAGGCCGTAGGCGGGGGGCGCCGCGTTGCCGTCGGGGTGGTTCCCGAGGTTAAACACGCTGATGGTGGGGGTGGCGGCCGCGATGCCCGCGAACGCACAAACGACTCCGGCCGCGCAGAGCGGCTTCATTCCAAGCTTGGAAATCATGTCTTGTCTCTCTTCTCGTATGACTCGGACAGGCCCAAACGCAAGGCCTGTGTCTCGCTCCAATTTGAGCATAAACCGTTGTGAGACAAGATCAAACAACAAAGCCAAGAAAAATTCGCAAAGACCTTGCAGATGATTATTTTTGCAGTTTGACCGGGTCAATAACTAGCGAGTTGGCCGTCTGCGCAGCCTCAGCCACCGCTATCGGGCGTGGCGGCCTTGGCGGCCTTGATCGCTGCGGGCAGCCAGTCAGCGGGGTCGAGGTCCAACGCCAAACTCGCCACCTACGTCGGCAGAACTAGACTTCGCCCCGCCATGGGCACCGAGATACCAGCAACGCCGCGACCGGAGATTTTGGATTTCGTGTACGAGATCCAGCGGGAATTCTCGCGTCAGTCCGAACCGGCCGGGCTCATCGGGGTCTTTATCGAAGAGTTGTCCCGGCTTCTTCCCATTAGCCGACTGCTCTACGTCATGCCGTGGCCGCCGCCGGTGCGGCGCTTCGCAAACGCGCCGGGGGCCGACGTATCGCCCGGCGCCCTCGGGTTCCGGGTCTTGCTCGATCTAGACCTCCCCGCTTCGGATCTCGACCACGGTCTGCTTCGTGGGGTGTTTGCACCAAGAGACCACGACCGCGCCGACGCAAAGGGCGGTCTGCTCGGCGAGGTCACGGCTCAATCGAGTCCGCTGATCAGGCATCACCTGTCGCTGAAGCACGATGAGCCATGGTTGGGCCCGAGCGCCCCGCAGCTCTGCTCAATGATGGCGGTGCCAATCTTCTGGCAAGGAGCGGTGCAAGGTTGGATCATCGCGTTCGCCAGAGACGCAGCCGTGTTTACGAGGGACGAGCTCCGGCTCCTCTTGACAACCGGCAACGCGCTCGTGCGATCCAGCGTCTACCTCGACGGGTTGGAAGAAACACGTCGGGCGAGCGTGCGCGTGCGCGAGACGCTCGCGCAAATCGGTGCGGCGCAGCGGTCCATGCTGCCCGATGCGGTGGTTCCCGATCCGCGGCTCCGTATTGCGATCATGTATGAGACGTGCGAAGAGTCGGGCGGGGATCACTACGACGTATTCGAACCGCAGCCGGGGACTATCGAGGTCATGATTGCGGACGTCAGCGGTCACGGGGCTGTGGCGACTGTGGGTGTAGCCATGCTCCGGACCGCTGTACTGGCACAGCGGGCCGCTGGGCTCGCTGGCACACGAGCAGCCGAAGCGATCAACGCGCTGATGTGTAAAGCGTTGCGTCCAGGAGCATTCATCACCGCGCTCTTCATGTCCTTTAAACCGGAGACCGGCCAGCTCGAATTCGTCAACCGGGGCCACCCGCCACCGCTGCTGCGTCGTGCGGACGGATGCATCCGATCGCTTGATGTGGGCGGCGGACTCCCTCTCGGGATCATGGAGGGCGCACCGACACCTCCCACAGAAACCTCGTTGGAACCCGGAGACCTGCTCATTCTGTTCAGTGACGGCATCCCCGAAGCGTTCAGCCCGAGCGGCGAACTGTTCGGCATGCCCTCTCTCATGCAGGCAGTGGAGACGGGTCAGGGGGATCCCGAGCGCACCAAGGAGGCGATACTCCGATCCGTCGCTCTGCACGAGGCGGGACGCCCGCGCCGCGATGACCAAACGCTTGTACTGGTGTCGTACACGGGGCCCGAGCGCCACTGACACCCCGCGACTAGCGCCCATGCCCGCCCCTGATGGCTCAAGGTCCGTTGGCCGCACGAGCCTTCGCGGCCTCAATCGCTGCGGGCAGCCAGTCGGCGGGGTCGAGATCGGCATCGTCCCAGCGGAGATCGTCCGCGAGCTTCACGAGCCCCCTCACCGTCAGGCTCTCATCGAGCCTCATGAGGTCGAGAAAGGAGTCCCTCGCAAATGCTGGAACTGCAAATTGATCGCGCATCATCCAGATCAGCACCGACTCAGCGGCGAAGACCCTTTGCGCAGCGGGAGCGTGTTGAACCAGATACTCACTGTCGCGCCAAAGTGTCAGCCCAAGCGTGCCACTTCCCGTCGTGTTGCCTGTGAACTGGTCATTGCGGAGAAGTGTGAAGAGTCTGTGCCAGTTGCGATCCAGTGCCTCGCGATCAATCGAGTAGCTGCCATCAACAGCCAGCAGGCTGCTCGCGCCTAACGCGGCGGCCAAGAGATCGTGATCTTCAGTGTCCATCGCGGCTTGAACAGAGATTGCGTATCGACTTGGGTCGCAGGCTACGCGATACCGGACACCGTGGGGTCGATGGCGGGTGTCGTAGGTGGACCGGGGATGAAGACACAAGATCGCAACGGCCTGAGCGGAAGGGTCGTCTCGTTCCACCAATAAGAGAAGCCGCTCAGCAAAGCCCGCGTCTTCGTGCGCGAGCGAGCCCGCGAGCCCGACTACCAATCCGCTTTGAGCGAGAGGCTGGTGTTCACGGATACCTGTTTCGATCCGATGCTCGATCTGATCATGCAATTGGTCTGCTCGGAAAAGAATCTCCGATGCGGCCCAGGCCGACAGATCGATTCGGCTTAGGCGGGCAAAGAGCGGATCGATGTCAGGCTCGGCCACCATCGGGCCTGCGATTCGAGCGAGGCGTGCCGATGTTCCATCGATTGTCCGCGCCCATCCTCCGGCCATCAGGGCTTTCTCGAACACCGGTGCGCCGCCGAGCGCGAGATCGAGGAACTCTCGCCCCAAGAAGTCTCTGGCTCGCTGGGTAGCTTGGTGCTGTGGATCTGGGAAGGCCATCTCAGCGTCGGAAACCGCGATCGCCATCGCAATGAGCAGGTGAAGTTCCGCCGCTAATGTGGATGGATCCGCAATCTCATCGCGGATGCCACGCCAAATTCTAAAACGTTGTGAATCGGAAAACGACTCTCGATTGAGTCTATCTGCGAGCGAGCCACCTGTTGGATAGCCCCACGCGTTCAACTCAGTCGTGCCAAAGATCAGGTCCTCGGGTAGCACGTTGATGCCCGCGATGAGCACCCATTTCGGCACCAGCCCGTACTTGCCGTATTCGTGATAGCCCTTGATGGAGGACTCAGCGAACAGCCCCGTTGGCCAGCCGAGCATCACAAGCACCGCAATCATCGCGAGTTTCCACCTGCGGTAGCGCTTGGTCCTGTCCAGCCCGCACTCCGGGCAGATGGCTCCTTCAGTCTGACGCATGTCGTATTTGCACTTGCGGCACCGATGCTGGTGCCGCCAACGCCGAGCCAACAGCGCGAAGATCAGTAAGCCGGATCCGAAGCCGAGCACGCCTGCGCCGATCCAGTCGAACCAGCCGAGGTGCAGGCTGTCGTCCCCTCGAATGATGGCACTCGGCAGGCCCAGCCTCGAGGCCGTGTCGCTGTAGAGCTTGCCCGCACCGTAGTACGCCACCATGATGCCGTTCAATGCGATGAGCACGCCCACCACGCACGTCGGCCATCCGCGCACCACGATCGGCAGGCGGAGGCCGAACCGCGAGGCTGCCTTGGCTTTGGGTGCGTACTTGTCACGACGGAGCGTGAGCAGGCCACGCCCAACCAGCGTCGCCCCGGCGCACACCACGAGTGAACCGGAAAGGGTAACGATGACTCCAGCAAGGTGGTCGCTGATGGGCACCCGGCCAGCTTATCGCAACGCGGTCCCTACGACGCGATGGATCTGGCAGCCTAGAGCTTCCCCATCGCCTCAACCACGCTCGACTGACCCTTGCTCGCGATCTCTGCTGCGATGGCATCTACGAAGGCCTCCGCGCCCATCGCGCCCAGGTCCTTCTCCGTGCCGAACGCGCGGACGCTGACGTTGTTGCTCTCGGCGTCTCTCGGGCCGACCACCGCCAGGTAGGGAACTTTCCATTGCGAGCCGTGCTTGATCTTGGCTTGCACGCGTTCGTTGGAGTCGTCCACGCTGGAACGGATGCCGCGTTCGATCAGCATGTCGTTGACCTTGTGCGCATAGTCGAGGCTCTTCTCGCTGATGGGCAGTACGCGAACCTGCTCGGGGCTGAGCCACAGCGGGAAGCTGCCGGCAAAGTGCTCGATGAGCACGCCGATGAAGCGCTCCATCGAACCGAACGGCGCGCGGTGGATCATCACCGGTCTGTGAGCGGCGTTGTCGTCGCCGATGTATTCGAGGCCGAACCGCTCGGGCAGGTTGTAGTCGATCTGCACCGTGCCGAGCTGCCACTCGCGGCCGATCACGTCCTTGACGATGAAGTCGATCTTCGGCCCATAGAACGCGGCCTCGCCCGGTTCCTCGGTGACCTTCGCGCCCAGGCTCGCCGCAGCCTTTCGGCACGCGTCCTCGGCCTTGTCCCAGACCTCCGCCTTGCCGACGTACTTGCCGCTGTCGGGATCGCGCAGCCCCACCCGCACACGGAAGTCTGTCAGCCCGAGCGTGTCGAACGCGAGCTTGACGAGCTTGAGGCAGCCGGCGACCTCGGTTTCGACCTGATCGGGGCGCACAAACAGGTGCGCATCATCGACGGTGAACGAGCGCACGCGAGTGAGCCCGTTGAGCTCGCCCGACTGTTCCCAGCGGTAGACCGTGCCGAACTCGCTGAGGCGTACGGGCAGCTCGCGGTAGCTCCGGCGCTGGCTCGCGTAGATCTTGATGTGGTGCGGGCAGTTCATGGGCTTGAGCAGGTAGCCCTCGATCTCGCCGATGTGGAGCATGTTGCCCAGTTCGGCGCAGCTGCACCCGTCATCGGCGACCTTCTCAAGAAACTGCCGTTCCATCACCGGCACAAACTGGCTCTCGGCGTAGTAGGGGAAGTGCCCGCTGGTCTTGTAGAGCCCGAGCTTGCCGATGTGCGGCGTGTAGACATCGTGGTAGCCCATCTTGCGGAGCTCGGCGCCGATCCACGTCTGAAGCTCGTTGCGGATCACCCCGCCGCGCGGTGTCCACAGCACAAGCCCCTGTCCGACCGCATCGTCAATATGAAACAGGTCGAGCTGCTTGCCCAGCACGCGGTGGTCGCGCTTCTTGGCTTCTTCGATGCGTTCGAGGTGGGCGCTGAGCTGCTTCTTGTCGAAGAACGCCGTGCCATAGACACGGGTGAGCCGGTCGGAGTTCTCGTCGCCGTGCCAGTAGCTGCTGGCGAGGCTCATGACCTTGAACGCGCCGATGCGTCCGGTGCTCGGCACATGCGGCCCCCGGCAGAGGTCTTCCCAGTTCTTTCCGCGTTCACCCGTCGCGTACCACGAGAGCGAGAGCGAACCCGCTTCGTGCGCACGGTGCGCGTTGTCGATCTTGAACTTGCTGCCTTCTTTGTTGAGCTTGTCGATGCCCTCGCCGTACTCGAGCTCGAAGCGGGTGAACGGGCGGTCCTCTTGGACGATCTTGGCCATCTCGGCCTCAATGGCCTCGAAGTCGCCCTCGCGCAGCGGGCGGTCCTCGGGGAACGCGATGTCGTAGTAGAACCCGGTCTCGAGCGCCGGCCCGTAAACGAGCTGGGCTCCGGGCACGACCCGCTGAATCGCCTCGGCCATCACGTGGGCCGCCGAGTGGCGGAGCATCAGCAGGCCCTCGGGGTCGATCTCGCCCTCGCGGGTCTTGGCGGTGATGAGGGCGAGCGAGCAGTCGCGGTCGATCGGCGCGGACAGGTCGCAGACCTCGCCGTCAATCTTGGCGCCGACAGCAGCCCGTGCGAGGCGCTCGCCGATGGTCATGGCGACATCAAAGGGGGTGGTGGGGCCGTCAAAGGACTTGGTGGAGCCGTCTGGGAGGGTGATCGTGGGCATGGGGAGGAATGGTACTCCTCCTGCCCCAAAAGCCATGGAAAATCGTTGAACCCACCTCAGCCCAGCCGGCCCCTCAAGAGCATCCATCCGCGCCCCACCGGCTCACTCCGCCTCCCACACCGCCCTCACCAACGGCTCGGGCGCGTGGATCGACACCGCTCGGGCGTGCCCATCATCCGCCGCCTCAGGGTCGACCTCGAATCGAACGCGAACCGACACCGCCCCAGCCGGCGCAAACGCGTGCGGCTCGATCGCCAGCAACGGCCTCGCAGAGTCGGCCCCCCGTTGAATGGCCACCATCCCCCGCGCGTTGATCGAAACAACCAGCGCATCAAGCTCCCCATCCCCGAACCGGTACCGCCCCACATACCGCGACTTCTGCTCGTCCGTCAGCTCAATCGTCGCCGGCGCCGAGTCCGTATCACCGAGCCCCCGCAAGTACTCCACCACCGCCACCGCCCGCTCCCGCCCCGCCTCGGCATGACGAATCAGCGATATGCCGTGCGGGCCCGGCGTCCGCTCGATCCCAGGATTCGCCTCGATGCACGCCCGGACGGCCTCAAGCTGCCCCATCATCGCCATCGAGAACAAGTCCGGCCGGGCCCCATGCGCAAGCAATACCTCCGCGATGTCGCGTCGGCCCACGTGCGAAGCCGCCCCCAGCGCCGTCTCCCAGTCCCCGAAGCCCCAGTCCCACGCCGCCTTGGCCAGCTCGGGACGCGCCTCAACCAGCTCCCGCACGCGGTCCAAACGCGAATGGCTCGCCCCGACGACCTCCTGCACCAGTTCCGGGTCCTGCCGCGGGAAGTGATCCGCGACTCCCCCGTCCCGCGGCCGGGGGGCATCAGCCGCCAGGCCAGCACGGCAGAACACCGTGGAACCCACACCGACCGACGCGAGTCCAAGCCAAGTACGACGGCTGACAGCAGCATCCATTCGTTGGTCCCTTCATGAGCCGATCCATCCGATCGGACTCCGCCCGGCGATGGCACCGAGCGATTCTCAAGGGGGATACCGCCAGCTCGCCATCCGAATGCACGACCCGGCCACTCGTTACCTCAAACTGCCGCACCGAAGGCAGCGCCGCCGTGGCGAGCCACCCTCTTCTGGAACGCCAGGCGACGTTGGAGACGACGCAACGCCTGAGCGAAGGCTTGTCAGCCTGTTCTCTCAACTCGTCTTGACCACACGAAGAGATCTGCGTCGTCGGGTAGGTCATCCGGGATTGCTCCTTCGTAGGGTTGCTGCATTCCCGAACGGCCTATGCCTCGCTGAGTCCATAAGAACACGCGATCGTCGAACAGCGATTGGAGGAACTCGACGACTTCGTCAGTGACCCACTGCGCTCGCTCAATGTGACTCATGTCCGGGTCGTAGGGATTGATGTGATGGTGTGTTACATTCCCGATATTGACCGTCGCCTCGTCGCCGTCATCGTAAATTTGCACATCTCCGACCTCGGCGCACGCTGCCGGAAAGATCGCGACAGGATGAGGCGAGCTGCAACACGCATGCCCGACGCTGGAAATGCTGCTTCAAGAGCAGGCACGAGGATCTCACGAATTGTGACATCGGTTGACATGTGCTGATCCCGCTAGCTGTTGGTTGAACGGAATTCCGAGCATCCAATGCTGTGGCCATGATACGTGAAGCACACACGGTCCGTGACGATCGCTGCGCCTCCGGTTCGCCGTTCAGCCGATTCGCTATGCCTTCCTCGCCACCACATCCACGCTGGTGATGTACGCCGACGGGTCACCGCCCTCCAGCAGACCCGCGAGCTTGACGTACAGCGGGTCGCCCGCCGCCATCATCGCCCGCACGTAGTCCTGCTTCGGCGTCATTTCGATATCGCCAAACCCCACGGCCTCGAGCTGCGCGCGCATCGTCTCCACCGTCACCGCGCCCGCCACGCACCCGACCCAGTCCTCCACGGTCTGCTTCGCCGAGTCGGGCAGCTCCTTGAGCAGGGCTATGTCCGAAACCGCCACCCGCCCGCCCGGCTTGAGAACCCGGAAGATCTCCCCCCAGGCGCGGGCCTTGTCGGTGGATAGGTTCAGCACGCAGTTCGAGATGACCACATCCACCGAGGCGTCCGCAACCGGCAGGTTCTCGATCTCGCCGAGCCTGAACTCCACGTTGTCGAGCCCTGTGGCCTTGCGGTACTGCTCGGTGTTGGCGCGCGCCTTGGAGACCATCTCGGCGGTCATGTCGACCCCGATAGAGCGCCCCGACGCACCCACCCGCGGTCCGGCCAGGAATACATCGAACCCGCCGCCCGAACCCAGGTCGAGCACCGTCTCGCCCTCGCGCAGCGCCGCGATCGCGGTCGGGTTGCCGCAGCTCAGCCCCATGTTCGCCCCGCCGGGCAGGGCTTCAAGCTCATCGGTCGAGTACCCGATCTGCTCGGCCAGTTCGTCCACGCCGATGGTGGTCGGTCCGCAGCAGCTCCCGCCGCCGCAGCAACCTTCTTGGGCGGTGCGGCCAGCCAGCTTCTCGCGGGTCGCGGTTGCGCCCTCACCCACGAAAACGCCAGCTTCAGCGATCTGGGCGTAGCCATCGCGGATCTGCGCGCGCACCCGGTCATTGGTTTGGTTCGATTCGTTCATCGCAGCCTCCATTCAAGGAATGACACTTAGGAAAGATCAACTTGTTCAGCAACAATCCGGCGGGCAGATCGCCTCGCCGGCTTTGAGTCGTCGCGCGACCTCGCTCGGATCGAGGCCGCAGATCGCGTCCATCCGCGCTCGGTCTTCTCTCACAGCATCCGAGTGCTCGGCCAGTTGGCGCACCAGCGCCAGAGCGCCTGCCTCCGGCGTGCCTGCTTCAGGCTCGCTCAGGCGGTAGTACACCCAGCGGCCGATCTTGCTGCTCTCTACGAGCCCGGCGCCACGCAGCAGGTTCAGGTGCTTCGACACCGTCGCGGGCGATAGGCCCAGCAGCCCCACGAGTTGGCACACGCACCGCTCCTTGTCCAGGCAGGCCGCCACCAGCCGCACGCGGCCGGGATCGCCCAGGGCGGCAGAGACGCGGACGAGCCCGTCGAAGCTATCGGTGGATTGGTTTGCTGTATGATTCGTCATTTAGCTAAGTATCGAATCATTACGCCGACAAATCAAGCTTGTTGTGGAAAAATATAAATAGTGATGTTGGATATATCTGAATCCGATATATTGATGACAGGTATACACAGCGGAGGTCACGCCATGAACAGTTCCGAGACCACCCTCACCCCTTCGCTCGGGCCCGAGCACACCGAACTGGTCGTGCTCTCCATCCTCAACGACCAGCCGAGCTACGGCTACGCGATCTCCAAGCAGGTCGCGGCCCGCTCGGGCGAATCGTTCAAGATCGGACCTAGCCAGCTCTACCCGCTGCTGACCCGGCTGGAGAAGCAAGGGCTGGTCGAGACGGACTGGGAGGAGATCAAGTCTGCCAGCTCCGAGCCCAAGGCCAAGGGCCGGCAGCGAAAGTGGTACAAGCTCAGCGCCAAGGGCAAAAAGCGGCTGGCATCACGCATCGAGGCGCACCGACGCTTTACCACGCTCATCAACTCGTTCATCGCGAGCGTGCCGGGAGTGGAGGCATGAGCGCGCCTCATCAGACCACCAACTCGCAAGACACACGCCAGAAAGCGACGGTTCAGCCGTCGACGCGCGATCCGATCGAGCGGTGGCTGGACGTGTTCACGGGCCTGCTCGCGGTGAACGCTCGCCAGCGAGAGCGGATACGCGACGAGCTGGAAGACCACCTGCGGATGCGCGCGCAGGACCTGATGATTCTCGGCGAGAGCGAGCCAGAGGCGGTTCAGCGCGCGGTGAAAGAACTCGGCGAGACCGCAGAACTCGCCCGGCGATTCAAAGAAGCGACCCATCAACCACGAAGGAGCACGATCATGCACTCGATTCTGTTGGCGATAGCGGGCACGGGCCTGGCAGTCGGGGCGGTGACACTGACAGGCACACCAACGGCGATGCCCTTGGCAGCGGCCGTGGGTGTTGTGCAGCCAGCGCAAGACGAGATCAAAACGCTCGGCGTGGATCTGCCGGCAGGCCCGCTGGAACAGGCTCTCAGCACGGTCGCCGAGATGACCGGTACACCGATGTTCGTCCACTGGGCGTCGATCGAGAACGAGCTTGGAGTCGATCGAGGATCAGAGGTTGCGTTCATACCTGCCAAGAATCTGGCGGGATCCAAGATACTCGAACTGATCAACGCCTCGCTCGGGCTCGAAGGCGCGGACGTGATTGATGTGCGTGTCGAGGAGAATCTGGTCGAGGTGGCCACGCGGGGGTACTTCGATCGGCTTGAGATGGTCACGATGGACCACGATGTCTCGGCCTTGGTTCCTGCCGTGGGCGTTCTCGATACCACCGACGAGGCCGAGACGCTCCGCGAGAACATCATGCTGATGGTCGAGCCGGAACTGTGGTACCCCGACCGTGGCACGGCCGCCACCGCCACCATCGCCATCACCGGGTCCCGGCTTAGCGTGCGAGCACCCGAACGGGTCCAGGCGCAGGTCGATCTCTACATCGCGCAGCTCAAGCACGCCGCGACAGACCAGCTCCGTAAGGGTGAACTGGCGACCAAGGCCGCCCGCGAGGAGCACAACGCCGAACGACTCCGGACAGCGGAACGAATCCGTCGTAACTGCGGAGACCTCAACACCGAAGTGCAAAGCCTCTCCGAAAAGCTCGAACGCATCGGCACAGAGTACTGGGGGCATTTCTACCGCTCGGATCAACTCGAGCGTGACTACTCGTTCGCTCTCGTCGAGGAGGGAGCCGACAGCGATGCCGTGCTCGCACAACTCGTTCAACAAAAGGCCCGGATCGAGTCGATCGAGATCGAACGCGATCTGCTCAAGAGCCGCCTGCACGCTGTGCAGGACCGGTTGATGCAGGCCGAGGACATGCTCGCCAGCTATCAGTGAGCCTTCGGCCAGCCCCCTCTCCGCCTTCTGTCGGGGCCTTGATGCCCCTACCTCGTCTCAGGGCAGTACCCTCCGTGCCTTGCCAGTTCAGTAAGCTGGCGGCGCGGAGGGTTCTCGTTCCATGATCTGCCCCTATTGCAACACGGACGACGACAAGGTGATCGACAGCCGGGCGAGCGAGCGCGGTCGGGTGATCCGCCGGCGGCGCGAGTGCCAGGGCTGCCACAAGCGGTTCACCACCTACGAGCGGGTGGAGAAGGCCAACCGGCTGGTCGTGGTCAAACGCGACGGCCGGCGCGACCCCTTTAGCCCCGAAAAGGTGCTCGCCTCGATTACCGCGGCCTGCGGCAAGCTTCCGATTCCCGAGGACCTCAAGCAGAGCCTGGTGGACGAACTGGACGACGAGCTCGGCCGGGAGTTCGAGAAGGAAGTGGATTCCACGCTCATCGGCCAGCGGGTGCTGACCAAGCTGCGTGACCTGAACAAGATCGCGTACATCCGGTTTGCTGCGGAGCACCTTCGGATCGCTTCCATCGACGAACTCCGCAAGGAGCTCGAGGAGCTCGAGCGCCGGCCCGACAACGTCAAGGATCAGCAGGCGCTGTTCACCGAGCCCAGCGGGGACTAGCCGCGAGTGGGCGACGACTGGGCAGGCAGCTGCGGGGCCGTCAGGGATTCGGCGAGTGCGATATCCTGCCGGCTATGGCCAAGAAATTGATGACGACCACAGCCGATGCCTTCGCCGATCTCAAGGACCGAGGCGTGATCCACGACCACATGACTGTGATGGTCGGTGGGTTTGGGCTGTGCGGCATTCCCGAGCAACTCATCATCGCGCTGCGCGACTCGGGCGTGCAGCAGATCACCTGCATCTCGAATAACGCAGGCGTTGACGACTGGGGCCTGGGCCTATTGCTCCAAACGAGACAGATCAAGAAGATGATCTCGTCCTACGTGGGCGAGAACGACACGTTCGAGAAGCAATTCATCGATGGAGAGCTCGAGGTCGAGTTCAACCCACAGGGCACACTCGCTGAACGCATCCGCGCGGGCGGGGCGGGCATCCCGGCGTTCTACACCGCAACGGGTGCGGGCACCGCAGTTGCCGAGGGCAAGCCAACAGCCGAGTACTACAGGCCCTGCGACGACACCAAGGGCTTCAACCGGGATGCTTCCAAGGCCTCGACCGTGCAAGGCCAGAAGAAGGAGTACGTCCTCGAGACGGGGCTCTTTGCCGATCTCGCGCTCGTGAAGGCGTACCAGGCGGACCCCTTCGGCAACCTGACCTACCGCAAGACAGCCCGCAACTTCAACCCGATGATGGCCACCGCTGCCCGGTACGTCATCGCGGAGGTCGATGAGACGGTCGGGCTGGGCGACCTGGACCCGGACTCGGTGCACACGCCGGGGTCGTTCGTGGACCGGGTTGTGCAGACGGCCAGCGAGAAGCGGATCGAGCGTCGAACGCTGACGGAGGCCTGATCCTCCATTCGATCTCAGGGCCCTGTACGAAGCATAACCGATTAAGCTATGTGTGAGCGCCCAATTCTCGGGCGTTTCGCAGTTTGTGATGCATGGTGTGGTTAAGAGCGCCCGGCTATCGAATTGGCCGAGCCGACCAGAGAGAATCACCAGAGGGAGAAATCCGTGCGCCTCAATTCCGTCCTTGCTGTTGCCGGTGCCAGTCTGCTCGCCGCGAGCGCCAGCGCCGACATCCGTGTCTACGAGTTCACCCTCGATGGCCTTCAAGAGGTCGGCCCCGTGGCCACGCCCGGTTTCGGGTCCGCCGCCGTCACGCTTGATGACGTGACCGGACAGGTGCTGGTGATCGGCACCTTCGATAGCCTCATCGGCACCACGACCGCGGCCCACTTGCACGGGCTCGCGCCAGCGGGGGCCAACGCGGGTGTGCTCTTTCCGCTCGTGATTGACATTGGGGTCACAAGCGGCAACTTCAGCGGAGCGGGCGTGCTCAACGCAGCCCAGATTCAAGGCATGATCGACGGCGAAACCTACTTGAATGTCCACACATCCTTCCGCGGAGGCGGTGAGATCCGCGGGCAGGTCGTGCCCGCTCCGGCCACGCTCGGGGCGCTGGGCCTCGGGTTGATGGCGGCCAGCCGCCGTCGCCGGGCCTGAGTCGCCTAAAGCCAGTCAATTCAGATGACCAATCACCGCGCCAGCCCCTTGTGGGGCTGGCGTTTTTCTTTGGATGGTCGCATTCAGGACCCGGTTGTGTTTGAGAATCAGTCTCAACTGTTGTATGATGGACTGGCCATTTCCCGCGAGTTATCGAGGAGCCACCAGCTGTGCCCATCGCCGCCACCCAGACCAGCCGCATCTCGCTCCAACAGCTCCGCAAGGGCGATCGTGGCCGAATCGAGAGCACGGACCTCCCCGCGGACGATGCAGCGATGCTCCGGGCGCTGGGCTTGCGGCCCGACGCACCCGTGCGGATGTGCCGAATGGGCCAGACCTGCATCGTGGAAGTTTGCGACAGGCTCGGCGGCGGCTGTCGAATCGGCTTGGCGCGGTCGCTCGCTGAGCGCGTGGTCGTTCGCCGCGATGAGTTCTGAGCGATCGGCTCTTGAAGTCTGGCCCTCGGAGCACCGGTCGCGATGAGCGTTGTTGAACCCAAGCCAGAGCCGCCCGCTCGCCCCGAAGCCGGCGGCGTGGAATCACCTTCTGTGCGAAGCTTGGCTGAGGTGCCCACGCGCATCGCGGTGCTCGGCAACCCCAACGTGGGCAAGACCACATTGTTCAACCGACTCGCGGGTGTGCGCCACAAGACCGCGAACTTCCCGGGCACCACGCAGGAAGCGCACCTTGGCCGACTCGTCGGCGGATCGAGCGCCGCCAGCGGCGAGGCCAAGGCCTCAGCCCCGCTGTTGATCGACCTGCCCGGCGTGTACAGCCTGTCGCTGAATGTGGCGGAGGCGCAGATCTGCCGGGCTGTGCTCGCGGGCGAACTGGCCCCGATGGGCACGACCCCTGCAGCCCCCGATGCGCTGCTGGTGGTGGTCGACGCGACCAACCTGCTGCGGACGCTGGCGTTGGCAGCCGAGGCTGCGGCGATGGGCAAGCCGATGGTCGTCGCGGTCAACCAGATGGATGTGGCGCGACGGCGCGGGCTGCACGTGGACGCGGACGCGCTGAGCCAGCGGCTTGGCTGCCCGGTTGTCGCCATCAGCGCGCGCACGGGAGACGGCATTGACGGACTCGTGAGCGCGCTTCGCCAGCCAGTTCAGCCGCTCAAAGAATTCGGGGGCCTCGGTGAGCGCAGCGAGATCGAGGCGTGGGCGGACTCGGTCTACGCCGAGGTTGCATCGGCCTCGTCGCCCGTGAGCAACAAGCTGGCGGATCGGCTCGATGCAGCGTTCACGCACCCGCTCGTCGGTGTCGGGCTGTTCGCAGCGGTGATGACCGGGCTGTTCTGGGTGATCTTCCGTTTGGCCAACTACCCCATGGACTGGATCGATGCGCTGTTCGGCTGGGCCGGCGGCACCGTCGCGGGAACGCTGCCCGAGGGGCCGATCCAGTCGCTGCTGGTCGATGGCGTGATCGCGGGCGTTGGCGCGACGGTGATCTTCTTGCCGCAGATCGTGCTGCTGTTCTTCCTGCTGAGCCTGCTCGAGGGCACCGGGTATCTGGCGCGCGCCGCGTTCGTGATCGATCGTTTGTTGCGGCCGTTTGGTTTGAGCGGGCACGCCTTTGTGCCGCTCTTGAGCGGTCACGCGTGCGCGCTACCGGGCATCATGGCGGCCCGGGCTGTGCCCGACCGGCGCGACCGCATCGCGACGATTCTCGCGGTGCCGTTCATGAGCTGCACAGCCCGCATCCCGGTGTACGTGCTGCTGACGACGCTGCTGTTCCCGGGCCGGCCCGGGCTGCAGGCGTTGGCGTTTACGGGGTGCTACGCGCTGGGTGTGGTCGCGGGGCTGGTCACATCGCTGTTGTTTCGGAGAACGGTGCTCAAGGGCAAGAGCCTGCCGATGGCACTCGAACTGCCCGCGTACCGGCTGCCGGATCTTCGGTTGGCGCTGCTCACGACGCGCGACCGCGCCTGGGTGTTCCTGCGCAAGGCGGGCGTGGTGATCTTGGGCATCTCGGTCGTGCTCTGGTGGCTCGGGACGTACCCACAGAGCCCGCCGCCGAGAGAAGCGGTCGAGCTGCAAGCCGTGGCGACGGCCATCGAGACGACGGGCCAGGAAGTGTGGGTGCTCGAAAGCAGGCCCGCGTTTGGGCTTGTGCAGGGCGAGGCGGTCAGCGCCGCGGAAGTGCGCGCGCAGGCCGAGTCAATCGCAGCGCGGCACTCGGCCAGGCGAACCGTGCTCGGAAGGTTGGGCGCCACGATGCAGCCCGTGTTCGAGCCGCTCGGCTACGACCGGCAGCTCGTGATAGGGGTGCTGGCGAGCTTCGCGGCGCGCGAGGTTTTTGTCTCGACGATGGCCGTGCAGGTGATCGGTCGCGAGGACTTCGATGAGGACAACGGTATACAAGACGCGCTTGCGAATGCCAAACGCGACGATGGCACGCCGGTGTTCGGCACGGCTACAAGCTGGTCGCTGCTGGTGTACTACGTGCTCGCGATGCAGTGCCTACCCACGCTGGCGGTGACGGCGCGCGAGGCCGGCGGCTGGAAGTGGGCGGGGCTTCAGCTCGGGTGGATGACGATGCTCGCGTATGTGCTCGCAGCGGCGGCGTACCGCATCGCATTGGCCATGGGGGCGAGCTAGCGATGCCGGTGGGCGACTGGCAGTTCTGGGTGGTGACACTCGTCACTCTGGTGGTGGGGGCAGTGGCGGTGCGGTCGCTGGTGCCCCGCAGAAGGCGCTCCACGCGGGTCAGCCTGACGATCAATCGCGATCGGCCGGCCTGAATCCGCTCCAGCCGGGGGCATGTTCGGGGTCTTGGCCTGGATCGGGTATGCTCGGCGGATGATGAAGATCCTCGGGCTGCTCTTGCTGCTGATTGGGGGCGTGATCATGCTCACCGGCGGGGGGCTGGCGATGCTCGAGTTAGCGGGCATCTACTCGCACGCGCTGTCGGCGGATCCGCTGGCAGTGCCGGAGCAGAGCGAGCAAGAGACATCGGACGCGATGTTCCGCTGGCTCGTGATCGGGGCCTTAGGGTTTCCGTTGTTCGTCGCTGGATCTGCCATGCTCAAGGTCGGGCTGATCCGCAAGCTGTACCGCAAGGTGAGCCAGCGTCACGCGCTGCCCCTCGACAGTTTGTAGCTGTTAAGATGAGGCCATGCCACTCGACCGCGAACAGATCGCCAAGCGTGCCGCCATGGAACTGCGTGACGGCTTTATCGTCAACCTCGGCATCGGAATCCCGACGCTGGTGGCCAATTACATCCCGGACGGGCTTGATGTCTGGCTGCAATCCGAGAACGGCCTGCTCGGGATGGATCGCTTCCCGACCGAGGCTGAGCTTGACGCGGACCTCATCAACGCGGGCAAGCAGACGGTGACCGCCCGCGCGGGCGCGAGCTTCTTCTCGTCTGCCGACAGCTTCGCGATGATCCGCGGCGGGCACGTCGATTTGTCGATTCTTGGTGCGATGGAGATCAGCCAGGACGGCGACATCGCCAACTGGATGATCCCCGGCAAGATGGTCAAGGGCATGGGCGGGGCGATGGACCTGGTCGCGGGCGTCGAGCGGGTGGTGGTGACGATGGAGCACTGCAATCGCAAAGGCGCCTCGAAGATCATTCCCGAGTGCTCGCTGCCGCTTACGGGCAAGCGGTGCGTGGACTTGATCGTCTCTGATCTGGCGGTGCTTGAAATGGACCCCAAACGCGGGCGGTTCGTGCTGAAAGAAGTCGCACCGGGCGTGAGCGCGGACGAGGTCCGGGAGAAGACCGCAGCGGAGATCATCATCGAGGGCGAGCCCGAGGTGATCGCGGTCGATTGATCGATTCTTTGACAAGCCGAGGGCTTGCGCGTTCGGCTTGCAAGAAGCACATCGGGCGCACAAAAAGAGCCCCGGGCGTGACCGGGGCTCCGAGGGAGAGATTGCTTTGAGCGGGCCTACTTGAGCGAACGGCTCAGCCTTCGCCGCCGTCGCCTTCTGGCAACGCGGGAACGGCTGCTGGGGTGGGAGCGGGCGGCAAGCTCGACTCGCGGCCGAGTGCATCGTCAATCACGCGGGTGAACTCGTCGGCGATGTTCACCGTGAACTCCTTGTCCTCGATGCCTGCAGTATCGGCCTCGGCCTGCATGTTGGCGATGACCTGCATGAGCTCCTCGGGCGTGGTGTTCTTGGGGTCCTTGATCGAGATGTTTACGTTGCCGGCCTGCACCTTGACCGCGCCGTTGGGGTCGCTGATAGGTGCAATGGCATCGTCGATCTTGGTTTGGGGGATCTGCTCGGTCGTCACGCCGGTAATGAATCGGCTCATCTGCTTGCGGGCCTCGGCCTTCTGCTCGTCGGTGAGGGCTTCGTTCTTGGCGTAGTACGTCTTGTCGAACCCGAGAACGATCGCTGCCGGAAGCACGGGGCCTTCCACCACACCCTCGACGATCAGCCCGAACTCTTCCATCGTGAGGTCGCCAGCCCGGAAGCGGTCCATCAGACCGCCGATCTCCGTTTCAATGGCGAGCCGCTGCTCCTCGGGCAACTCTGCTTGAGCGACGGCCTGATTCATCACGTCCTGCATGGGTCCCGCGACCCAGCCCCGCCAGTTGTTCATGACGAACCAGCCGCCGATGACCAGAGCGATGATCGCCAGTGCCAGCACCACAAGGCAGCCGACCCAGAAATTGCCCGGGCGCGTGCCCGATTGTCCTCTATGAATTCTCATGCGTTGGTCCTTTCCTTCACCGCGTGAGCGGCGTCCGCTGAGTTATTCGGTAGCCTAGCCCCGTGATTGCACCCACCACCTTGTTTGATGGCCATCTTGACCTCGCGTACCTGACCGAGATCGGCCGGGACATGCACGCGGATCTCGACGACTGCCGGGGCCGGTTGCAGCCCGCAGCCGTCACGCTGGCCTCGCTGGCCGCGAGCCCGGTTCGGGCATGCCTGGGGACGATCTTCACTGAGGCACTTCCTGACGCTGGTGCGCCAAACGCCGAGACCGGCCCGTTCGCCTACCCAGCCGGAGATGCTCTGGCGGCACGGGCTGCGGGCCTCCGGCAGTACAAGCTGTACCAGGCGTGGCACGAGGCGGGGGTGATCCAACTCATCGACCCGGCTGAGCGCACGATCCGGGCCGATGGGCCCCTCGCGGTCGGCCTGCTGATGGAGAGCGCCGACCCGATCGAAACCCCGGACCACATCGACGAGTTCACGGGTCTGCTCGCGGTGGGGCTTACGTGGGGCACGGGCTCGCGCTACGCCGCGGGCAACATGAACCCCGCGAACGACAACCCGGGCCTGACCGCGCTGGGGCGCGAGCTGCTCGACCGCTTCGACGAGCGCCACATTCTGCACGACCTGAGCCATCTATCGGACCGAGCGACGGACGATGTGCTGGGCCACACGAGCGCGGTGGTGGTGGCGAGCCACTCGAACTGCCGGGCTGTGTCGAGCTTGGGTGATGCCACGCGCGACCAGCGCCAGCTCGCCGACGAGACCATCGCCGAGATCGGCAAGCGCGACGGGTTGGTGGGGCTCAACCTGTACGCGGGCTTTGTGGATGCCGACTGCTCACATTGGGGGAACCGATCGGGCCAACGCCCGACCATCGCTCAAGCGATCGACCACGTGGAGCACGTCGCGAGCATCATGGGACACAAACGCGGCGTCGCACTGGGGTCGGACCTCGATGGCGGGTTCGATGCCAAGTGCCTGCCAGCAGGGATTGACACGCCCAGCGACCTAACGAAACTGCTCGATGAACTGGCGAAGCGCAACTGGAGCGATGAGGACATCCACGCCTTCGCCTGGGGCAATTGGGCGCGTGTGCTGCGATTGGTCTAGATTGACCTTGCTGCCTCGATCTGCTCTTCCATCCGCTTGATCGAGATCGGCACGCTTGTTTTGAGTTCCTGTGCGAACAACGACACGCGAAGCTCGTTGGTCAGCCACGCGAGTCGATCGACCTCCACCGGGGCTTTGCCACGCTGTGCGAGTTCGGTGATCTGGCGTTCGATCGCGTGGACCTGCCGCATGGCGGCGGCGTCGCGTGCGAGGCTGCCGGATCTGAGCTTGGTGAGCCGCTTATCGATGCTGGTGATGAAGCGTTCGAGGTGATTGGCCCAGCTCGCTGGCGTGGTCGTCAGAAATTGCGGCCCGGTCAGGCGATCGAGGTGCCTGGCCATGTCCGCGAAAGCGGGCTCCCACGCTGCGGGCCTGCGGTCGCCAAGCGCCAGCGTGATGCGGTGGCGGATGCCGAGCAGCTTGGCCGCATGCTCGACAAGGGCCTGAGCCGTGCGCATCGCAGTGTCGCGCGCGCGCACCGCGCGGGCCTCAAACTCAGTCTTGGTCATGGGCAGGTCTTGTGCGCTCAGGTCAAAGGCGCGGTCGGCGGCTGCGAGCAGCAGCTCATCGCGAAGCTGGCCCGCACTGCCCAGCGGGGCGTAGGCGGTGGCGGCCCGCTCGAATCCGGGCAGTCGGCGTGGGTCGAGCTTGAGGTCTTTCTTGAGCAGATTCGCGCCGAGCCGGCGGATGCCCGCGTGCGAAGCGGCATGCGCAGCATCCTGCGACGTGCGCAGCTCAAGGTCGACTCCGGTGTTGGCGCCATGGCCCGCACCAGTTCCGGCATCAACGATGGCGACGTACGCCGTGCGCGCAGTCTTACCGGCTCCGATGGTGACCGAAGCTGGCGGGTCGTCGAACGTCCACGCGGCAAACCCCCGCTGGGGGTAGGTGTCCGAGGCGAGGGATCTCTGCGATGCTTCAACGACTGTGGCGAGGCGGGTTTGCAGGGCGCGCACGTCGCGGTCCTGGTCGATGACCTTGCCGTCGGCATCGACCACCCGCACCAGCAGCCGAAGCTCATCGGGCAACGCCGCAGGGTCCATGGTGTGTGGCTCGATCTTCACGCCGGCGTGCGAGCAGACTCTGGCAGCGATCGCATCACTAAGCGAGCCCTCGGGCGTGAGCGTTCGGCAGGCATCGACGGCCTTGGGGATATCGAGCTGTCGGCGGATGAGCTTGGGAAGCTGGCGAAGCAGGGCCTCGGCGAGTTCGGGCAGCCGTCCCGGCACGAGCCACGCGCATCGATCGGGATCGAGCGCGGGCAGGTCCGCGATGGGCACATCAACGCTCACGCCGTCGCGGTCGGTGCCCGGATCGTGCGTGTAGCAGAGTCGCAGGGGCGTTCCGAACTGTTCGTGCTCGTCGGGGAAGGCATCCGCCGAGGGGCCTTCCAGATCGCGCAAGAGGTCGGCCACGGTGAGCGATGCGGGCCGGGCGTTCTTGGTCCAGCGTTCGAGGCGTTTCTGGCTATAGACCTCGGTGGGAACGTGCGCACGGAACCAGTCGAGGGCAGCGTCTTCAACACCCAGCGCGCCGCGGGCGCGGAGCTTGTGCTCGTGGGCGAGGGCATCCTCGATCGCGCGCATGCTCCGGCCCAACCAGCGCGATCGGGTGCGCACATCGCCGGTAACAAGCGCCTGCTCGGTGAAGATCTCGTGGGCAGCGGGCGGGTCGATGGGGCCGTAGTGAACCGTGCTGTTGGCGCTGAGCTCGATTGCGCCGAGCGATCGGCGTTCGCTCGCGAGCACTTGGCCGGTGGGCGCGTCCCATCGGGGGTCGGTGTGCTGGCGTTTGAGCAGCGGTCCGGCGGCGTCCTCAATCCACGAGGGCTCGACGCGCGCACACAGCCGGGCGTACAACCGGCTCGTGCGCACAAGCTCGGTGGCGACGACCCAGTTTGGTTTCTTGCTGGCGAGCGCGGAGCCCGGGAAGATGGCGAACCGCTGGCCGCGCTGGTCCTCGTACTCCCACTGGCGGCTCTTGGGGTCTTTCTTGTCGAGCTTTTTGCCCACGCCTTCGAGCAACCCGCTGAGCAGCGAGCGGTGCAGCGGCTCGTAGAGCTGGTCGTCTTTGAGCGACGAGTCTCTGGCTCGGTACCCGCTGGCCGCGAGCATCAGGCGTATCTGCCGGTGGGTGGCACGCCACTCGTGGAGCTTGCGGAACGTGAGGAAGCGTTTGGCGCATTCTTTCTTGAGACGCGACGAGCCGAGTTGGTCGGAGGATTGCTCAAACCATTGCCAGATATTGAGCAGCACCATGAAATCGGAGTGCTCGTGGCGGAACTCAAGCTGGGCCTGATCGGCGGCCTCTCGCTTATCGAATGGCCGCTCGCGAGGGTCTTCGCCCGCGAGCACGCTGACGATGGCGGTCGCCTCGTGCAGCACGTTGTGCTCGGCGGCGGTGAGCAGCACCCGGCCGAGCTTAGGGTCCAGGGGCAGCCTCGCGAGCGTTCGGCCTGTTGGGGTTAGGTGGCGGCGCTCATCCAGCGCGCCGAGCTGGGTGAGCAGCTCGTAGCCGTCGGCGATTCGGCGGGCCTCGGGCGGATCGATGAACGGGAAGTCCTCGACAGCGCCCAACTTGAGCGCGCGCATCTGCAAGATGACCGCAGCGAGCGACGACCGCAGGATCTCGGGATCGGTGAATTCGTCGCGGGTGTCGTGGTCCTGCTCTGAGTAGAGCCGCACGCAGACTCCCTCGGCGACTCTGCCGCATCGGCCGGCGCGTTGGCGCGCCGAGGCCCGGCTGATGGGTTCGATCTCCAGCCGTTGGACTTTGGAACGCGGCGAGTAGCGGTTGATGCGCGCCAGGCCGCTATCGATCACGTAGCGGATGCCGGGGACGGTCAGCGAGGTCTCGGCGACGTTGGTTGATACGACTACGCGGCGTCTGCCGTGGGGCTTGAAGATCTGGTCCTGGTGGTGGTGGGCCAGGCGGGCGTAGAGCGGCAGCACCTCGGCGGAGTCGCCCAAGCGGCGTTCGAGTTCGCGGGCGGTCTCGCGGATCTCTCGCTCGCCGGGCTCGAAGACGAGCACATCGCCGCGCTGCTCGCCCCAGAGCTTCTCGACAGCGTCGGCCACGGCTTCGGCCCGGTCGGCACCCTCAATCGGCGGCTCGTGGCGGACCTCGACGGGGTAGGTTCGGCCTTCGACCGTGAGGATGGTCGCGGGGTTGCCAGCCGCATCGGCGAAGTGGTCGGCGAACCGCTGAGGATCGATGGTCGCCGAAGTGATGACGACCTTGAGGTCGGGCCTTCGGGGCAGCAGCCGGCGCAGGTAGCCCAGCAGGAAGTCGATGTTGAGGCTGCGCTCGTGGGCCTCATCGATAATGAGCGCGTCGTAGGCGAGCAGGTCGGGGTCGGACTGGACCTCGGCGAGCAGGATGCCATCGGTCATCAGCTTGACGAGAGTGCCGGGGCTGGTCTTATCGCCGAAGCGGACCTTGGAACCGATCTGCTGACCGAGCGGGACATCAAGCTCGCTTGCAATGCGAGCCGCGACCGAGCGGGCCGCGAGGCGGCGTGGCTGGGTGTGCCCGATGGTGCCCGCGACGCCCATGCCGAGCTCGAGCAGGATTTTTGGCAGCTGGGTGGTCTTGCCCGAGCCGGTGTCGCCGCACACAACGACGACCTGATGATCGCGCACAGCTTGCGCAATATTGGCGGCTTTTTGGCTTACGGGCAGTTCGGGCGGGTAGGTGAGCCTGGGGACGCTGGCCTCGCGCGTTTGGCGGAGGGCCGCGGACTGCTCAGCGCGGTCAGCGATGGTCCGCAGGGCATCAGGATCGGGCGTGGCCCGGTCGAGGCGATGGAGGCGGGCGGTGAGGCGACGCGCTTCGGCGAGCATGGCCGAGTCGATGAGGGCTTGAAGATCGCGTCGTTCGGTGCTCATGCGGGGGCAAACGGTAGGGAGAACGGGGCTATGAGCGGGCTAGCGGCGGGCTAGAGGCAAGCTTGGGCGGGGATGAAGCCCGGGATTGCCACCGGGTAAGGATG
This sequence comes from Phycisphaerales bacterium, assembly GCA_029260395.1. GTDB lineage: Bacteria > Planctomycetota > Phycisphaerae > Phycisphaerales > UBA1924 > OFTM382. The sequence continues at coordinate 51,454 of JAJDDJ010000008.1, forward strand.
GACCCGGGGGCTGGTTTCCTTTATCGTTGGTGGTGGTTTGATCGCCTCGGACGGTGTCCGTGGCGGGCTTTGGTGTGGACTCATGCTGGCGACGGCTGTTGGCGTGGGTGTGTGGAGGCGCGATGATCCGGACTTACGGTCAATACAGCACCTCGCGGGACTTGTTCCGCAGGGGTTTTTGCACGGTCTCGATGACGGATGTGGGCGACGACAACTTCTGGGGCGCCAAGCCTCAGGTGGTCAAGGCGATCGCGTGGCCTGAGCTGATTGTGGGCCCCAACCGCGCCTCGGACTGGGTGGAGGAGTTTGTCGAGTCGGCGGAGCTTCAGCGGGCGATGGCCGGCGAGGGCGCATCGGGCTGGGCACCGATCCATGCGGTGGCGCGGAACGAGCAGGGTGGGGCGTACTACGTCACGGACCTGTACGACGCATCGGCCCGGCTGCTGGCCGCTGGCCGATACAAGTGGAGCATCCACACAGCCGAGTGGCTCAAGGGCATCGTGCTGGGCGTGCTCGAGGCGGTCGAGGAGTTGCAGAACCGGCGCGGCCGCGCGCACGGCAACCTGCGCCCGGGCAACGTGCTCATCGGGAACATCCTGAACACGGACGAGGTCTCGGTTGCGGTGGTGGACCCGGCGACGAGTTCGCGGCTGGTGCGAGCGAGCCACGGCGAACACGAGGACATGCGCGATCTGGGCCTGGTGCTGCACCAGTTGATTTTGCACGTGCCGTTCCGCGAGTTGGGCGGTTGGCCTTTGGTGGATTCCGAGGCTTGGCGCGCGTTCGGCCCGGAGCTTGGCGACAAGTGGCGCGAGCTGGTGAGCTGGCTCATCGACCCCAAGGCCGAACAGGGCACACGGACGATCGCCGAGTGCCGAAGCCGGGTGCAGGCGCTGCCCAAGGCGCGCGCACCGATGCCCGCGATGAAGCTGGCAAGGCGGGCGGCGTTTGTGGCGGCGGGCCTGGCGGTGGTCGGTGCAGCGGGCTGGCAGGGATACAAATTCACGAGGCCATTCGATCAGGCGACCTGGGAGCGGTACATCGCGGACTACTCGGCGTGGGCCTCGCCGCTGCTGGATGACGCACTGGACGAGAACGACGCAGCGATGAACGACCCGAGGCTCGGCACGCTCAAACGCGTCGTCAGCGGCGGCGCGGGCGTGATCGGGCTCGACGAGGTACTCGGAACGAGCGGCGAAAGCGTTCAGGCGGATTGGAAGGACAACCCGCCGGACCTGGCGCGCAAGCAACCGGTTCCCTACCGCACGGGCAGGGCTGTGGTGAAGCTGGACGAGATCCGGGCGTTGATCCAGAGCGACGATTGGCCGCTGCGGCAGGCGCTGCTGCGGGCGGCCGACAGGGACAACGGCACGCTGGTGGACGGCGTGGGCGAGCGGTGGGTCGGGCTTGCGGCGTATGTGCGGGACATCGAACAGCGGCTCGGTGCGTTCAATGGCGAGCTGCCTTTGGTGCCGGCGATCACGGTGCTCGAACAGATCGATCAAGTGGACGATTCGGCGGCGTCATTGCAATCGCTGGCCTCGCGGTTCGAGCAGACCGGCGACGAGTTTCTGGAGAGCTTCGCGCGCGTGGTGGACGAGACGCTCGATGATGCGCGAGTCGAGGACAAGGCCGATGAATTTGTCGCGGAGCTGCGCGGCGACAACGCAGCGCTGCCCAGAAACTGGGTCGGTGAGCTTGCCTCGCTCGATCAGGCGGCCCGCAGCGTCGGGGATTTTTTGGCAGGCGACTGGAGCCGGGTGGACACGGCGTACTTCTGGCGTCAGCCGAAGGTGAAGGACCTGCCGCTGGACTTTGAGGCGAACGAGGAAGGACTCAAAGGCTGGCTGGCATTGGCGAGTGAGCCGGGGTACCGCAAGCTGGACGCATCGCAAGACCCGCGCGACGGCACGCTGATCGAGCGGATGGCGGCATTGACTGCGCGGGCCGAGGCGCTTCGCGAGAGCCCGGCACTGGTACAGGCGCTCGAAGAACGGCTCGACGCGGTCGAGGGTTCGATTCTGGAGCCGAGTTCCATCGCGCAGCTCGCAGGGGTCGATGCGCCTGAGGCGGGCGAGGTGGACGCGCAGCGAACGCTCGCGGAGCACGTGTCGTATGTGGACGGGTTGCACTGGGTTGCCGAGCAGCAGGGCGCTGTGGAGCAGTGGGCAGCTGCGACCGCGGGCATTGTCGAATCGCTCGAGCAAGAAGTTGGGGCAATCAGCGTCGAAGAGCGACGCATCGCACAGAACTACGTGAACGATCTTCGGGAAGAGACCAAGGTCGCCGATTCGGCGAGCGTCAACGATCTGTGGCTGGCGCGGCGTGATGTGCTGCTTGAGGAGTACGACCAGACAAACGTGCTGCGAGGGCTGGTGGACCGCGCCGACGCGGCTCGCACGCTGCTTTCGCGGATCGATGCGGCTCTGACCGCGCCCGACGCGGTGCGCGCGGACGCTGAGCCCAACGAGTGGGACGGCGACTTGCTGCTCGGGCTGGTGCGAGCGCAACGCGAGCAGCAGCTGGCGCAGGTGGTCTCGCGGGTGGACTGGTCGCTCGCACCCGAGGCGCTGGGCAACGCGGTCGGTTCGTCGCTCGCCGCTCAGCAACGGACGTACAACGCGTGGCAGGGCCGGGTCGCTGAGCTGGTCGCGGACATGGCACGGGCCGAGACGCTGATGGCATCGGCCCACCTGCCCGAAGACAAGCCCGCCGACGGAGGCAGAACCCTCGGCGAGATCTTCGCGTTCTGGCAGGGCGACGAGGTGCTCGCGGATGTGGACGGGCGCGATGTGTTTGCTTCAATTTTCAAGCTGCATGGCAGCGTGGCGGCGCTGGCCAGCGCGGATGTGCCGACGCTCGCCAGTCTCGCTGGAGACGAAGACGCACCAGCCGTGGTTGCGTTCGGCGCGTGGCGCCGGCTGGGTGAGCCCGCCGCCGGTGGCGCGGCACGCTGGCCCACAACGGTGGCGCAGCTCGAAACCGAAGCAGTCTTGCGCGAGCGCGTGGCGACGGTGATTGGTTCGGTGAGCGAATCGACTCGTGCGACCGAGATGAGAAGCGAACTCGACGCGCAGGGTCAGGCCCGGTGGTCGAGGGTGGCGCAAGCGGCCAAGAGCAACGCGGACATCGATGTGCTGCTGGACTTTGAAAATGGCTTTGGCGTGGACCGTTCGGCGCTGGATGCGCGCACACGGTACAACACCGCGCTCGCTGAGCTTCGCGCTCTGGCGGGCGATGAATACCTGGAGCAGGACGAAGCGGTCGAGGCGGGCATCAACAGCTTCATCAGGCTGGCTCGTCAGTCGGGCGGCGCGTACGCGGGCCAAGCGTCGCTGATGGAAGGCGTGCTGCGCGAGGCCGCGAGCAAGCCCGAGACGATCGACATGACCGAGTACGGCCCGTCGCTCGTGGGGTGGGAAGTCACGGAGCTCGACCGCCGGCAGACACGGGTGACGTACACCTCGCCCAACGGGGTGGAGGTTCAGTTTGCGCTGGTTCGGCCTCGTGGCAAGAACGACATCATCAACAAGCCGTTCTTCGTGACGACAAGCGAAGTGTCGGTGCGTGTGGCGCGGGAACTGATGAACTCGATCACGGGGCCGAGAGCCGATGCGGAGGCGGACAGCCTGCGCCGAGAGCTCGAAGAGGGCTTTAGCATCGGCGCGACGGTGGGGGTGAACTGGGAGGGCCCGCGCGTGTGGCACTGGTCGGACCTCGACCTGTTCAGGCTCGGGCTGCTGTTGAACCAGTCGGCGGGCGGCGACGGCTGGCTTTGGGTGAACCAGTTCGCCGACCGGTTCGCGCTGGTGAGCCCAGACATCGCGGCGGATCAGTCGCGGCCAAGCTTCGACCACCCGCTCAACCATGTGTCGCCATACGCGGCTGAACGTTTGGCGGGGTTGATCGGTGCGGAGCTGCCGACGGCGGCGCAGTGGCAGTCGGCGTACGCCTACCACGAGGCGGCCCAAGGCGCCGAGGACCGGCTGTGGAACCTTCGCGATCAGACGTGGCGCACGCAGCTTAGTTACGCAACGGATGCTCGCAGGCAGCTCGGCTCGCAGGCGACGTTCTTCCAGCTACCTGATGCGGGCATCTACCTGCCGGAAGATGATCGATCGGTGCCTACGGGCGAGAGCGCGACGGTGATCGAGCGCAGCGAGCCCGATGGCTCGCTGTGGTTCGCGTACGTCGATTCGCGGGACAGCACCGACGGCGGGCGCACCTACGAGGCGCCCGGCTCGGTGCTCAAGCACCTCATCGGCAACGTCGCGGAGATCGTGCGCGTCGACGAGGGCTCGGGCTTTGCGGTGATCGGCGGGTCGGCGATGTCGCCGCCCGAACTCGAACTCACCGAGCCGGCGGTCATCCGCAAGGGGTTCAACCAGCTCGAACGTTCGTACTCGGATGTCGGGTTCAGGATGAGTTTTGAGACCGAGGATTTCCGCGAGCCGATGAGCGTGCTGCTGGGCGATGCGCTCGAGGGCCTCAGCGGGGACTACTGAGTCTCTGTTTGGTGGCGAAAGCAGCCCCGCTCGTGGGCGTTCTGGCCCGGCGCGATCAGCGCTCTAGAATGAGGTTCGTCGCACCCTATCCACCCCCCTCCCGGGGCGGGCTGCTCGGTTGAGCGGGCCTGCTTGCGGGAAGAACGAGGTTCGTTGAGCGATGCCTTACTACACGAAGATGGGCCAGTTCCCGCGCAAGCGGCACACGCAGTTCCGTCGCCCCGATGGCGCGCTGTACTCGGAAGAACTGTTCGGCACCGAGGGGTTCGTCGGCCCGACGAGCACGCTGTACCACATCCATCCACCGACACAGGTCAGCGGCTGGAAGGGCGTCTACAAAACCAAGCCCGAGTACGTCGAGCAGGACGTGATGCGGATGCGTCACCTCAAGACCGCTCCGTTCAAGACCCAGGGCGACCCGGTCACCGGCCGCGTGGTGCTCTTTGGCAACGCCGACGTCGAGATGGCCGTCTGCCAGCCCGCCGAGAAGATGGCGTACCACTTCAAGAACGGCCAGGGCGACGAGTGCCTGTTCGTTCATTACGGAAGCGGCACGGTGTACACCATGTTCGGCGCTCTGCCGTTCGGCCGCAAGGACTACATCGTCATCCCTAAGGGCACGATCTACCAGATCGTGTTTGACGAGCGACCCGGTGACGGCAGCGACAACGAGGCCTTCGGTTCTCACCCGAAGGCCGCGATGCCCTACGGCAAGTTCGTGCTGTTCGAGACGGTCAACGCGAGCCACATCCTGCCGCCGCCGGGGTACATCTCCAAGAAAACCAGCCAGTTCCTGGAGCACTCGCCATACTGCGAGCGGGATCTGCGGCTGCCCGAGCTGCCGATGACGTTCGACGAGCGCGGCGACTACGAGGTGCGTATCAAGGCACGCGACCAGGTGCACAGCTACATGTACTCGTACCACCCGCTCGATGTGGTCGGGTGGGACGGCTGCTACTACCCGTATATTTTCAACATCGACGACTTCGCGCCGATCGTCGGCAAGCTGCACATGCCGCCGCCGATCCATCAGACGTTCGAGGGTCACAACTTTGTGATCTGTTCGTTCTGCCCGCGCATGCTGGACTTCCACCCGGATGCGATCCCGGTTCCTTACAACCACTCGAACATCGATTCGGACGAGATCCTGTACTACGTCGAGGGCAACTACAAGGCCCGGCGTGGGATCGAGAGCGGCTCGATCAGCCTCCACCCGCAGGGCATCCCCCACGGGCCGCACCCGGGCACGGTCGAGGCGAGCCTCGGCAAGACGTTTACGGATGAGCTCGCGGTGATGTGCGACACGTTCCGCCCGATGTACCCAACCAAGGCGGCGCTGGGCCTCGACGACCCGCAGTACCCCGAGAGCTGGCGGGCCGATTCGCACGCTCCGTTCGAGAACGGCAAGGCGCGGGCGGAAGGTCAGGACGTCGATACGTGGGCGTGAGGAGCTGATGCACCACGATGGCACGCATCGTTGACCATCGCGGGAGGCGGGTCGTGTTGGCCAGCCGTCAGGCACTGGAGCAGTGCGGCTTTGATCCTCTGTCTGTGCGCACGCGGCTCAATCTATGGGAGTTACGTAGTGCCTCGGTCTTGCCGAGTCGGCATTGGACCTTTTTGTTGCCAGTTGTAGGTGTCCTGATCGTGACGACAGCTATTACCACCGCTGTGATCGCGCTCGGCGCGCCAGTATGGATAGCGAATGTTGTGGTGTTCGGCTTGCTTGCGATCGCAGCAGTTCTTGGATTGCGTCGTGGCTGGTGGTGGGTGCTGTTGCCACGACATATTCAGTTTATCGTTAATTCTGACCACTGCCCGTCGTGCGCGTTCTCGCTTGCAGGTCTCGTGGCAGAGGACGACGGCTGCGTCGTGTGCCCGGAGTGCGGCGTGGCGTGGCGGCGGAGCGAGGCATGATCGGCCGCCAGCACGCAACGGTTGACCATCGCGGGCGTCGGGTGAAGCTGCTCCACCCTCACGAGTTGAACGATCGAGGCGTCGACCCGAAGCCCTTCAAGATCCCGGATGTCGGTTGCTTGCCCGCTCGCAGTTACATCTGGTCGCGTCTCCATTGGTCGTATGTCGTATACCTTGCGGCGTTCATGCTGGTGCTCTTCGGGTTCATGGCGTTGGCCTCACGCCTTGGGCTGCAGAATTCCTGGTCGGTCGGCCTGTCGTTCATGGCAGCGTTCATGTTGACGTACCCGATGTATAACACGATCTGGTGGCGTTTCGTCATGCCCCGCCACACTCAGCAAATCATCGACGCGGGCTACTGCCCCCTGTGCGCGTTCTCGCTCGAAGGACTTGCGGCCGATGACGACGGCTGCGTCGTGTGCCCCGAGTGCGGGGCTGCGTGGAAGCGGAGCGAGGCATGATCGGCGGCAAACGAGCAACGGTTGACCATCGGGGGAGGCGGGTGAGGCTCGCAGAGCCGGAACAACTCGAGGAGCATGGTGTCGACACCCGAGCTATCGGCATCCCAAGTAATGGCATGGATTCGGCAGGAGGGCCGCTATCGGCAAGGATGCACTGGACCTCAGCTGCCCAGTTGCTCATCCTCGTGTTCGCATTGTATATGCCTGCCAGGATGTTCACCAGTTGGTCCGGGCTGGCACCGTGGACGGCTTGGTTCTTTGCGGGTGCTGCCTTCATTCCGATAGCGCGACTGATCGGTAGTTGGTGGGATCACGTAGGGCCGCGGTTCACGCAGCAGATCATCGTCGCTGGCCACTGCGCAAGCTGCGGGTTCGCGCTCGCGGGGCTTGTTACTGAGGACGACGGCTGCGTGGTGTGCCCCGAGTGCGGGGCGGCGTGGCGTTCGCAACGCGAGCCAAATGCCGATGCGTAGCGCGTGACTTGAAATTGCGACCCGTTCTCATGTTCGCTTCCAGTCTTGTTTTCGGCCCACTGAGGTTGACACGGGGCCGCTAGCGCTCTTGACTGTGCCCCTGAATCTGTCTGGAGACGATGCGATGCTGTGCCTATCTAAAATCCCGAGCCTTTCCGCGTTGTATGCGCTGGCATGCGCGGGATGCGGGCACAGTCGCGGTCTGCCAGCGGGCTGAGGTCCCGGCTCTTGGCGGCAAAGCCGCCGAGTCCGACCCGCCCAACCCCATTCCAACCTGTTTTCGACTTTCTTCAGTGATGCCGCTGCGCGCGATCCATGCGCGCAGCCCTGCACGGAGCGTGCTGCCATGATGATGATGCAGAACACCATGACCCGGGTCCTGGCGCCCGATGACATCCGCACGGGCGACTACGTCGTCGTGCTGTCGGTCGTGCACGAGTCGTTCCCGATGCTCTATGAGGACGGCCTGGATGCCCACTCGCGGTCGCTCAAAGTCCGCACGACGACCGCTCCCGAGGGCCAGCCGTCTGTGCTGCGGGTCGCCGCGGTGTGTGTGCCGCTGGTGCTTGTGGCCGAGGCCAGCGGAAAGCCGCGTCTGCTTGATACCCGCCGCGACCAGCTCGGCCGACTCAACGAGACCTTCGGCGAGCTCGCGTTCGAGCAGCTCGGATCCAAGGCCAAAAGGAAGCACAAGAAGGCACCGGTCGACCCCAAGACCGAGGCCTAAATGCGGCTGATCTCTCAAACGCCCGGCACAGCCTGACCGCTACGCCGGGCTTTGGCGGCGGGCGTTGACCTTGCTGATCGGGGACGTGCTACGCTTGCGCGTGGCCAGTACGCCCGCCGACACCCGTGGAACCCGCGCGTTCAGCGCTGGGTGGTGCTGTCGGCTGGCTGTGGTCGGTGTCGTGTTCGCCTTGTGCCTGCTGAGCACGGGGGCGACGGAACGCTCGCCTCATTACGGTCGATCCACGCTCGATGACGGCACGCCCGCGCGGCTCGTGTCGCTCCTTGCTGTTGAACGCTCGGTCAACCCGACTTCCCGCGAGCGCGACCCGCGCCGAGGGCTCGATCGGCACGCGCTGCTGATCGCCGAAGCGCATCCGGCACCCTCGACCGAGGGCGACTGGGTCGTCAACGATCTCTGGCAGTGCGCATCGATCCGGCGCCCGCCGAGCGCGGCTGGACCGCGCGGCCCCCCGGCCTGAGCCGACGTCTCGCCGATCCCGTCCCCTCAATTCGTTGATTGATTGCCCCCGCGCCGCCCTTAGTGCCGTGCGGGGCCTTAGCCCGTGTGCGCGGCCGTTGCGCCGTGCGGAGTGCCTGTCCATGCCTGTTCAGAGCAAAGTGTCCTCTGTGCCCGCCGCCATCCCTACGCCCGATGACCAGACCGGAGTCGAGTCGGGCAAGGGCTGCCTCATGCTGACTCTTGTTTGTGTCGCGTGCCTCGTGTTGATGCTGGCCGTGATTCTGATCTTCGGTGATGCCGCGGTCTGACCGGGGTGCGTGCTTCATCCCGTGGTGGCGTGCGAGGGGAGGCTTCACCCCGCGCGGGCGCACGTTGGCGCTGATGGACCGCCGCGCGCCCACCTGTACCATGGGCCCGTGCGGCGCACCGTTCGCAATCTGGATCACCGCGACCAACCGGTGTGGCTCGCGTCACCGGAGCGACTCGCCGCGGGCGGCGTCGACGTGCGCTCACTCGTTCTGCCGGGCGTCGGTCTCAAAGCCGGCAAGCGGCCCTGGAACCCCCGCCTGCACTGGACGCTGTTCGTCTGGCTTGCGGTCTACCTCGTCGTGGGCTCGCTGATCGCGGTCGCGGCGATGCGGGCGGGACTGCCGCGGTGGACGTTCGGCCTGTTCCTCGGCGTGGGCCTGCTGGCGGCGTGGGTTACGCCGGTCAGACGATGGTGGCGGAACGCCGTGGGGCCGACGCTCGTTGATAGGGTGCTGGCCTCGGGCCACTGCCCGGGCTGCGGGTACGCACTCGACGGCATCGATCCGGGCGACGACGGGATCACGACCTGCGCGGAGTGCGGAGCCGCTTGGCGGCGCTAGTCACTCATTGCGGTACGCGTTGTGGCAGGCGTTGCAATCGCGGCGCAGCTCCGAATAGCCCTCGTCGGCGGCTTCAGTGTCGCTATCGATGAACGCCTGCTCGAGCCTGCTGGCGTGGGCGATGGACGTCTGCGTCATCTCTACGAAATCAGCCGGGTAGCTTGCGCTCTCCTCGTGGTCTACGAGCGCACGGAACAGGTCCACCAGCCGGCCAGCTTCGGCTGCGGGCACCAGGTCAGGATGGTCCGGGGGCACGGCCCAGCCTGCTTTGGCGACGGCCTTGAGGTTCTCGAACGTCTGGTCGATCGCGACCATGGCTTCGACGTGGCCGCTCACCTCGGCAAGATCGGGCAGGCCTCCCGTGTCCACCGCGTCCAGCAGGGCGGGGTCCGCGACGGTGCACGACTCCACATCGCGCCACAGGCCGGGGTACTTCTCACTCGTCCCGCCGAACACCAGCATGTCGTGTCCTTGCTCGGGCGTGATGATGCCGAGCGTGACCAGCGCCGCAGCGGTGGATGCCGGGCTGCGGTGCATGCCGTGATGGCAATGGATGTAGATCGGCCCGGGCAGGTCGCGTACCGCAGCGGCGATCTGGAGACGCGATTCGCCGTCCACACCGTCGTACCCGATGGGCAAGTGGACGTAGCGCATGCCGTGGGCGTTGGCCCGTTCCAAATCTGGCGGTGTGCCGTCGACGGAAATGATCGTGAGCACTCCCAATGCTGCGAGCGCATCAAAGGCGGCATCGGTGTCCGGCGCGGAGCCGTTGTAGACCGGCCCAGTAGGTCCCTCCCCCGCGAGCCACAGGACTTCGAGAGCGGGCTCATCGATCATCGTGAGCGATGGCGCTGGTTGGTCGCCTGATTCGGCGGCTTCGTCAAGCGAAGAAGGCTGTTCGTGCTGCTCCCGCGCGCAGGAAACCATGAGCAGCGAGCACGCCGAGAGGGCCAGTAGAACCGCAATACGCGATGGCATCATCGCAGCACGATACCGGCAATCGTGCTGCTGGTTCTGCTAGGCGCTATCGCTGCCCATTGTGCGCACAGAGCAGGCAGGTGGTCAGCGGCATCGGCTCCGTTCGAGTCTCTCACCGGGACCGCAGCTCGGCCTCGACATCGACCGGTCGCTCACTGACCCAGGCGAGCTCGGCGAGCGCGTCGGTCAGCGCTCGCACGGGCGAGGCCCGCTGGTCGTCGGAATCTATCGGGAGCGCGGTCGACGCCCGTTGGCCTGCGGCGAACGACTCAATGAGCGCCGTGATCCTGCCCATCGGGGGCTCGTAGCCCGCGACCGGGCCTACCTGTTCACCCGCTCCCGGTGCGCCCTCGGCACCTGGATACACGCCGGTCGCGCGGGTGAGTGTCCAGAGCCGATCGATCTGCTCGGGCGTAAGCCTTCGGGTCATAGGCGGGAAATCGCTGGGCGACGCGGCGGTGCCATGCGAGGCCCGGAGCACGCCGTCGGCCTCGATGACGTACCGCGCGGGGCGGACAGCCCTGGGCAACTGGGAGGTATCAGTCGAGCTGATCGGGTCGGCTGAGGGCAGGTCATAGACCGTCACGCCCAGCACGAAGTCGTCGGGCGCAGCCTCGGAGTCCATGCTGCCGTGCGAGGCGCACCCGCCGAGCAACAGGCTCAGCAGCAGCGATAGGCCAAGGCACAAGCAGCCAGCGAACGCTTTGGGGGTCAGGCAGTGGATCACAGCGCGTGAGTGTAGTGGCTCTGGGCACTGCCATGCGCGGGCGGCCAGTAAGCCACGGGCGTAGGCTTGAGCACCATGGATGTATCGCTCAACTGGTTGAACACGCTGATCGAGCCTTCTGGTCTGTCGGCGGACGAGGTGGATGAAGCACTGACCGCCGCGGGCTTCCCGATCGAGGGTGCCGAGAAACTGCCCGATGGCGACGTTCGGCTGGATGTCGAGGTCACATCCAACCGGGGCGATGTGCTCGGCCACGTCGGAGCGGCCCGCGAGCTGGCGGCGGTGACGGGCCGAACGCTCATCGAGCCAACCTGGGACGAGCCCGAGCGGTCGGGCGATGTGAGCCAGTCTCTGACGCTCATCAACCACGAGCCGGAGATGTGCCCGCTGTTCACGGCTCAGGTGATTCGGGGCGTCAAAGTCGGCCCGAGCCCCAAGTGGCTGGTGGATCGGCTTGAAGCGGTCGGTCAGCGGACCATCAACAACGTAGTGGACGTGACGAACTACATCACGATGGAGCTGGGCCACCCCTGCCACGTGTTCGACCTGGCCAAGCTGGCCGGGCAGACGCTGGAGATTCGCTACGCGAAAGAAGGCGAGAAGCTGACCACGCTCGACGGCAAACAGCGAACGCTCAAGGCGAGCGACCTGGTGGTCGCGGACGCTGATCGCGCGCAGTCACTCGCGGGCGTCATCGGCGGCCAGGACAGCGAGGTCACCGAAAACACCACCGATGTAGTATTCGAAATGGCAACGTGGGACCCGGTAACGGTTCGCACGCAGGCCCGGCGGCTGGCGATCCGCACCGATGCGAGCTACCGCTTCGAGCGTGGCGTAGCACCCAGCGAGATCGCGCGTGCAGCGTTCAGAGCGGTCGCGATGATCCACGAGGTCGCGGGCGGCACGGTCTGCGAGGGCGTGCTCGAAGACGGCGATGACGAGGCCGAACGATCCGCAGTAACGCTCCGTCCGGCGCGCACACGCGCGATTCTCGGAGTCGATGTCCCCGACCTGCGCCAGCGGGAACTGCTCGAACGCATCGGGATCGACGTCAATGCCGGAGCCGACGGCTCGCTTGCGTGCCTGCCCCCAGCGTTTCGGCTCGATCTCACACGGGAGATCGATCTCATCGAAGAGGTCGCCCGACTCAACGGACTCGACGCCATCCCACAGGCTCAGCAGGTGGGCGTGGTCGTCAAGGGCCAGAGCACGCGCGAGCGGGGCTTGCGCGAGATCGGCTCGCTGCTGGTGGGCCTTGGGTTCTACGAGACGGTCACGTTCAGCTTCTGCTCCGTCGAGCGGTCGAAGCCCTGGGTGGGCAATGGTCTTCGCACGGTCGCGGTCGATGACGAGCGCCGGGGCTCGGAGCCGGTGCTGAGGCCCTCGGCGCTGACGGGCCTGCTCGCGTGCCGACGGTCGAACCAGGACGCGCAGGTGAAGGTGGCGGGCGGTGTTCGGCTGTTTGAGCTTGCGTCCGGGTTTGCCGAGCGAGACAAGCCGGGCCGGGAGCACGTCGAGACACCGACGCTGTCGATGTTGATCGACGTGCCGACTGATCTAAAAGCAACCGATGCGCAGCAGCTCGGATTGCGGCAGATGCGCGGCGCGTGCGAGGCGTTGGTGCGGCACCTGGCCGGACCGGGCAAGCCGATCACGGTCGAAGCGATCGAGCCGCCCGCCGCTGCGTGGTCGCATGGCGCGGTCGCGGCGTTGTCGCTTGGTGGCAACAGGCTCGGCGTGTTTGGGCTCGTAAAGGCTGGGCTGATTAAGCGTGAGGGCATCGATGCGCCGGTTGTCGCTGCGGAGTTCGAGCTTGAGGCGTTGCTAGCCGCGCAGACCTCGGCCGAGGGCATCGAGCCGTTGCCGCAGTTCCCGCCGATCGACCGCGACCTGACGCTCGATCTGCCGGAAGCGACCCGCTGGGGCGAGGTCGAAGCGATGATCGCTGCCGAGCCAATCGAGCGGCTCGAATCGGTGAGTATGGTCGGCGTGTACCGGGGCAAGCAGACGGGCTCGGGTCGCAAGAGCGTGACGGCGAGGCTCGTGTTCCGGGATGCTGAGCGCACGCTTCGGCGTGAGGATGTGGAGCCGGCGATCGAACGGCTGACCGCCAAGGCGCAGTCCGCGCTGGGCGCGAACGTCCGGAACTGAGTACCAGAATCCAAGCATCAAAGAGCCCGCATGGGTCCTGAGCGTCCGAGAACGGGTGCAGGCGTCGCAGCCATGTGCGAAGGCCACCCTCTACACATCGATAGGTGGCCCTCTGGGATTCTCATTTGGACCTCATAGCTATAGGAGGTGCCGCATGAGCCGAGGCGACACAGCAGGTGGGTCGATGCGTACGAGTCAACGTTTTTCTGCCAACTCGATCGAGTGGGAGCACGGGGGCGTGATCAACATGTCCACCACGGGCGCTTGCATCGTGGATAGAAGGACCATGACCACGTTGGCGCCGGGCGTGACGCAAACGCTGCGGTTTTGTTCAGAGGGCAGAACGCTCACGCTGCAAGCGCAGGTGAAGTGGGCCCGGCGGTCGTCCTCGGCTGAGGGCATGCTCGCGGGCGTTGAGTTCGCCTCAGTGAGTGCGAAACAGACGATCGAGATCGAGCGTTTCGCGGGGATTCGGTTCTCAGACGCGGCGAAGAGCGCCGAACGCACCGCTGACCACATGCGGATCGGACCCGAGGAACCGGTGGCCCACGAGCTCACCGGCGAATTAGTCGATCTGTACCAGGTGCTGGGCGTTAGGCCCGACGCGAACGAGTCGGAGATCCGCGTGGCGTTCCGCCGAAACGCGACCCGCTGGCACCCGGACACGTGCTCGTCGCCCGAGGCGGCTGAGCGGTTTGTGGATGTGTCCAAGGCGTACAAGGTGCTGCGCGATGCGAAATCGCGTGGCCGGTACGACTCGATGCTGCGCACGAGCGAGGCCAAGAAGGCACCCGCTGCCACCAGCGATACGGACCGGCGGGACAAGGGCCGGCTCCGGTGCAGCGAGATCACCTGCTCTCTGGGCGAGGTGGTCAACGCTTCTTCGACGGGCCTGCAGGTGGTCGGCCGCAAGTGGTTCGGTCAGCGCAAGGGCAAGCAGGTGAAGCTGACCCTCCGCGACGGTAGTGAGCGGCTCGATCTGGTCGCGGAGATCGCGTGGGCCTTCGACGTGGGCAAGACCCAGCGGCGGATGGGCCTGCACCTCGAACTAGCATCCGAGGCCGAGCAGCAGCAGTACTGGGAGTTCGTGCGTAACTCGAGCCAGCTTGTCGGCAGCGTGTTCCACACGTCCGCATCGGCTAAGGCCGCGTGATGCCGAGCGGCTTTGTCAGTCCTTTGGCGCGCTCTTGAGGAGTACCATCTCGTTCAAGGTGTCGGGATGCCGGGCCTCTCGTGTGACCATCGATTCGCAGTAAAGCATCCTTGCATTGCATCTACGTCCTGCGACGACGAGCGGCGATCGCGCCACCCATGCACATGGCGATCATGGTCGAAGGTGCCGGAATGCTCACTACAAAGATGCCGCTTCGAGTTTCACGATTAGGAACTCGGTACTCGGCCCAGAACACGAGTTCGCCAGCGTTGTTGAAATTGAGCCCGTTGATGATCCTCGATACTGGATACAACTCCTCTACGCCTGGCTCATTACTTACGTCGAGCAGGTCGTTGACGGCGAGGACTTTGATTAGCTCGCCCGACGGGGTAGTAGCAAAGATTGTGTTGGCTGAGAAGAACGCTACTTGGCCGAGGTCGTTTACGGTAACGGACGCGGCTGAAATAGTTCCTATCCCCACGGTTGGATCTGCTAGGTCTAGGAGATCGCCTTCGCGTGCGATGAGCACGGGCGGTGCATCTCCTATCGACATGAAGAGTGCTTGGTTGTTCGAACTATTCACTCCGGGTCCATTGAGCCCTGTGACGAACGCAAGGTGCCCCTCGTTGCTGAACGCCAACTCACTAAACATCGTGCCGTAGGTCAGGCCGGGTTCGAGTGAGGGAACCTGATCTCCTTGGCGGGCGATAACCGAGATGCCAGAATCATCGTGTTCGGCGAAAATGGCGAACCGGTTGCTTCCTGTGACACCTTCGCCAGTGATGGTAGAACCAAATGCTGCGAGGCCGTCTCTGTTGAACCGTAGCGAATCTGAAGAAATCTCGTCGTACATCACGCCCTCACCAACGCCTGGAGCAGTGGCCCCTGTCCAAGCAATGGCCGTCGCCGCATCGCTCTCCCGTGCCGATAATATCGCAGTCTGAGGACCAGTCTGCCCAGGGACTAGAAGGCCAGCATAAAACGACGTGCGTCCGGCATCATCAATATGGACCGAGTCACTGACAAAGAAATTGAAGGTCACGCCCGGAGCGAACCCAGTTACTTGTTGGCCTTCACGGGCGATCGCCGCGACTTCAGAGCCGTCGCGCTGGCTAAAGATCGCGGCATCAGTGAGGGGAGTAACGCCCGCGTTTGCGTTAAGAATCAGCCCGGACCAGAACGCGACTCGACCTGAGCCGTTGATGGCGGGACTGGCCAGCGATGGTGAGTATTGCACGCCATCAGGCAAGCCGTGAGCTTGATTCCCGGTGTTTGTGAGTGCTGTCGTCCCGTCGCCGCCGCCCGATGTGAAGATCGCTTGACTCGATGCGTTGCCAAACCTGGGCCCGGTGTGCGCAGCGCGAAACGCTACATGGCCCTGATCGTTAATCTGGGGATAGTAGAAATTGTCTGGAAGAACGAGATTCCAACTAGGATCGAGGCCGGGAGCAGGATCGCCCGACCGCGCGACGATTCGTCCCGGAGAGCGACGCGAACCGGCAAAGAACACCTCGTCGTTCGATGTTGTGACATCCGATCCGGCTAGGTGCGCCGTGAACAGCACCTCTCCGTGTTGATTCATCCGCATGGAGAGGGGCTCGAAGCTCTCAAACCACACGCCGTCAGGCAGGCCGGGTGCTTGGAATTCTTGACCGGAGATGGCAATCGTGCGGAACGTCAACTCCTGACCTGGGCTGGTGCAAGTGAAGCTAGCCACAACCACGATCGAAACGAACGAAGGAACTCTCATGGCCTGATCTCTCTTATTTACCGGTCAGCGATAATGGTCCGCAGGCATCGCATTGATGCAAACCAATTGGACCTGCTAACAGGCCCAAAGGCAACAAATCGGTTAAAAAATGCTAACGAATCCCGATCTGAGGCAGAGCCTGCTTTAGTCCTCCGGCACGTTGTCGCTGGTCACGATCGCGCGGAACCGCTTGCGAAGGTCAGCGGTGATGGGGCCTTCGCCCTTGGAGATCGTGTGCTGCTGATCGATCTTGCCCTCGGGTGTTTGGGTGTCGATCTGCGTGATGGCGACCATCTCGGCAGCGGTGCCGGTCATGAACGCCTCGTCGGCCGCGAGCACCTCTGAGAGCTCGAGGTCGCGTTCGACGACTTCGACGCCCGCTGCGGGCGCGAGCACTTCGATCACGAATCGGCGTGTGATGCCCGCGAGCAATCCCGCCGAGGTCGGCGGCGTGTGGAGCTTGCCGCCGGAGACGATGAAGAGGTTGTCGCCCGAGCCCTCGGTGATCTTGCCTTCAAGATTGAGCATGATGACTTCGAGGCATCCGTGGTTGATGGCCTCAACCTTGGCGAGGATGTTGTTGAGGTAGTTGAGGCTCTTGACGCGCGGGTCGAGGACCGAGATGGGCGTCTTGGGCCGGTTGGCCACGACGACGCGCATGCCCTTCTCGTACATCTCGGGCGGGTAGAGCGTGATCTGGTCGGCGATGCAGATGATGCCTGGCACGGGGCAGAGGTTGGGGTTGAGGCCCAGCGTGCCCACGCCGCGAGTGACGACCAAACGAATGTACCCGTCGGTGATCTCGTTGGCTTCGATGCATCGGCGCTGGATGGCGACCATCTCGTCTCGGCTGATGTGGATCTTGATGGCCAGTGCCTCGGACGAGGCCCAGAGCCGATCCATGTGCTGATCGAGCTTAAAGATCTTGCCGCGGTAGACACGGATGCCCTCGAACACACCGTCTCCGTAGAGCAGGCCGTGATCAAAGACGCTGACGGCTGCCTGGTCTTTCGGCAGCATCTTGCCGTTGACATGGATGAGCGGCTTCTGGGTGTCGGTAGCGGTGTTTGTCGTCATGGGTCGGTTGATCTGCGTGGTGGTGTCGGACACTCGAGCCTCCTCTTTGCTATCCAGCAGCGTACCCCGGTGGGCCGGTTGCCCGGATCGGAACCGCGAACGGTGTGCATGGTATGGACGCAGCCGGCTCGGGTCGCACCGGTGGTCGGTCAAAGTGTATATGAATATCCGCTATCAGCTTCGGTGCTTTGGATACGTGAGTTCGCTGCGGAGACCCCTCGTGTTCATCCGTTCGGCAATCGCTTGTTTGACACCTAGTGTTTGGCCCACGCCCGATCCACACCGATACCCGAACAGGAACCCTGATGCCCGTGTCCCAACCGACTGCCGCGGAGCGTGCGTTGAAGCTTGGCAGCCGGGCGGTGCGCGCGGTGGCGGGGCTGCTCGTACTGGCGGCTGCCTACGGCATCTTCGCGCTGCTGATGGAAACCGCCAAAGAGCCCTCACAGACCGAGGTCGAGCAGGTGCTAACGGTCGTCGGCACGGTGCCGGTGCAGAGCGTTCGTGTGCCAAGGCAGTGGGAGGGCTACGGAACCGCCCGCGCGATGCACTCGGCCGATGTGAGCGCGCAGCTGACGGCCAGAGTCAAGAGCAGGCCGCAGTCGCTCGAGGAGGGCGTGCGCATCGCTGCGGGCGAAGTGATCGCGGAGCTTGACGCGGTGGATGTGGACAGCGCGCTCGCGTCTCAGCAGAGCGCCGCGACGGCTATCGAGTCAGAACTGGTTGGCCTCGAGGTCGAGCTGCGGTCACTCAATGAACGGCTCGAGCTGGGCGACGACGAGCTGGCGATCGAGCAGCGGATGCTGGACCGCTTCAACGAGGCGCAGTCGCGGGGCGGCGCCAACCCGATGGACATCGATCTGCGGCAGGCGTTGGTCCGCAGGCTCGAGCGGGACATCGCGTCGCTGCGCCAGCAGGTTCGTCTGATCGATTCGCGGCGTGCAAGGCTTGAAGCGCAGCTCGCCGAGGCCAACGCACGGGTGCGAAAATCGCAAGAGGACGTCGCTCGCGCGACAATCCGAAGCCCGCTCAACGGCATCGTGCAACGTATCGATGTGGAGGTGGGCGAACTGCTCACGGCCGGTTCCATGGTGGCGCGCATCGTGGACCTGCGGACGATCGAAATCCCGCTCAGGATGCCCGTTTCGAGTTCAACGAGTATCCGAGTGGGCGACCGCGTGGAAGTGCGAACGGACAGTGCGCGGAGCGGCCGATGGGACGGCACGGTGGCGCGAATCGCCCCCGAGGCCGACGCGGGCCGAAGAACGATCACGGTCTACGCCGAGGTGCGCCAGCAGGCCGCCACCGGCGGTTCGCTCGCTGCGCTCTTGCTACCCGGGCAATTCGTGATCGGGCGGGTGTTTAGCGCGGTGGGCGAGTCGCACGCCATCGTTCCCAGGTCCTCGCTCAACGGCGACCGTGTGCTCGCGATGGAGCCGACCATCGACGGCGGGTTTGTGGCAAGGTCGAGGCCGGTGGTGATCGAGTTTCAGTTCAGCGGCGAGTTCCCAACGATCCACCCGCTGGAGACGCAATGGGCCGCGGTCCGTTCGGGCGATGCAGCGCCGCTGCCCGAGCGGGTGATCGTGTCCAATTTGGAGATGCTTCGCGACGGCGCGCGGGTTCGGCCCGAAGGAACAGAAGGGGCATCCGCACTCACAGCGGAGCCGGTGAGCGCTGAACCCGACGCTGGCAAGCCGGGGGCCGACGGATGAGCCTGCCAGCCTTTGGTGTGCGCAAGCCGGTGGTCGCGAACCTGCTGATGTTCGGGCTTATCGCTGCGGGCGTGGTGTTCGGGCTCGGGCTCCGCAAGGAGTTCTTCCCGGAAGTTCGCCCGAACCAGGTAATGGTCGTCGCGCCGTATCCGGGCGCGACGCCTGACGAAGTAGAGAAATCGCTCGCTACAAAGATCGAGGATCAGCTCAGCGATCTGCGTGACATCAAGGAGATCAGCACATCGGTCGGTTCGGGCAGCGCCTCGATCATGATCGAGTTCAAGCCCGGCACGGGCATCGACGCTGCGGTCGCGGACGTGCAGCGTGAGGTGGACGCGCTGCAAGACCTGCCCGAGCAGTCAGAACGAATCGTGGTGCGCAAGTTCGAGCCGAACCTGCCAGCCATCATCGTCGCGATGTACGGCGACGCCGACGAGACGGTGATGAAGCAGGCGATCCGGCAGATCCGCGACGACCTCCGAACGCTGCCGGGCATGGGCGAGATCGCGCTTTCGGGCACGCGAACGGACGAGATACGCGTGGAGGTGGAGCCGGGCTCGCTGCTGGAGCATGACCTGAGCCTGCCGGATGTCTCGTCGCGGATCCGCAGGGCGATGCAGGAGTTCCCGGGCGGGTCGATGCGCGGCTCGACGCAGAACGTGAGCATCCGCACGCCGGGCGTCGAGGAGACAGCGGGCGACATCCGCGAGATCGTGGTCAAGGCGGGCGGCGGCGGGCAGGTGGTTCGTGTGGGCGACATCGCGCAGGTGCGAGACACATTCGCCGATATCGATTTGCGCAGCCGGCTCAACGGCAAGCCCGCGGTCTCGCTGACGGTCTTCAAGGTGGGCGAACAAGACGCGGTCGAGATCGCCGAGACCGTCAAGGCGTACGTGGCGGGCCGCAAGGGCGAGGGCATCACGCTCAAACTGGGTGAACGCCTCGCGAAGCTGGCGAGAAAGCCCGGCGACGACTCGCCCGCATCGGTACGGATCGAAGCGCACGAACTGGGTCTGCAACGCGCGACCGAGGCGGACCTGCCGGGTGAACTGGTGCTCACGACGGACCTGGCGCGGTTCATCGTGGGCCGACTTGAGCTGTTGACGCGCAACGCGATGATGGGTTTGGTACTCGTGTTCGGCACGCTGCTCGTGCTTCTGAGCTGGCGGGTGTCGTTGTGGGTGGCGGCGGGACTGACGATCTCGCTATTGGGCACGCTCGCGGTGATGCGGCTGACGGGCGTGACGCTCAATCTTCTGACGATGTTCGGGCTCATCATCGTGATAGGCATTCTGGTTGACGACGCGATCGTGGTCGCGGAGAACATCAAACGCAGGCACGAGGAGGGCGAGGACGCG
Organism: Phycisphaerales bacterium; assembly: GCA_029260395.1. Lineage (GTDB taxonomy): Bacteria > Planctomycetota > Phycisphaerae > Phycisphaerales > UBA1924 > OFTM382. The sequence continues at coordinate 71,777 of JAJDDJ010000008.1, forward strand.
GTCACGTCCGCGATCAATGGCGCAAACCAGGTGGCGTGGCCCGTGGTGGCGACCGTGCTCACGACCATCTTCGCGTTCATGCCGTTCTTGCTGATCGAGGGCCGCATCGGCGACCTGCTTAGTGCGTTGCCATTGGTCGTTGCGTGCGCGCTGTCGGTATCGCTCATCGAGTGCCTGTTCATCCTGCCGCCGCACATGGCCCACTCCCTCCAAGCCGAGGACCGGGCCGCGGAGCGTAAGACGCTCGCGTGGCGGATCGAGGCGCGCGTGACGAATGTGCGCGAGGCGTTCTTCAACTCATGGCTTATCCCGACCTACGCACGTTTCTTGGGCAGCGCGATGCGGGCGCGGTACCTCACGCTGTGCGTCGCAATCGGCGCGCTCATCATCTCGCTGGGGATGGTAAAGGGCGGGCACGTGCGGTTCGTATTCCTGGGAAGCAGCGACGCAGAAACGGTGAGCGGCGAGCTGCGCATGCCCGTTGGAACACCCGCTTCTGTGACCGACCTAACGGCGCAGAAGATCGAAGCGGTCGCGATGGAGATGCCCGAGGTCAAGAGCTGCTGGGCGGTGGTCGGTGCGGTCAGCCAGCTTGAGGGGACCGACTCCAGTTCGGCGCCGCACCTGGCGCAGGTGATCCTTGAGCTGACGCCCGTCGAGGAGCGGTCGGCCAAGGGCCAGCGGCGGAGCGATCAGGTCGTCATCGCGCTGCGTGAGGGCATCGGCGAGCTGGTCGGTATCCGCAGTTTGCGATTTGAGGAGGTCGGCGGCGGCGGCTCCGGCCCGCCGATCAACCTAGGCATCGTGGGCGACAACGAGGGTCGCATCATGGCCGCTGCGGTCGAGATGATCGCGCTGTTCGATTCGTACGACTTCGTCTACGACGTGGCCGACAACGCCGACGCGGGCCAGCCTGAGTTGCAGATCGAGCTGCGGGTCGGTGCAAACGAGCTCGGATTCACCGTCGCTGGCATCGCCGAGCAGATTCGCGCCATGGTCTACGGGCTCGAGGCGTTCACGTTCGCGGGCGATCGCGAAGACATCGATGTTCGGGTGACGTACCCGCCCGAGCAGCGGCGCGATCTGTCGGCGTTGCAGAGCGCGTTCGTGTTCACGCCGGCGGGCGTGCCCGTTCCGCTGGCCGAGGTGGCAAGCATCACGCCTTCGCGGACCTACTCCACCATTCGCAGGCTCGACGGCGAGCGGATCGTCACCGTGACAGCGGACGTTGACCAGGACGCGGTGAGCCCCGAGGCCATCGTCACAAAGGCTACGCCCAGGCTCAAAGAGATCGCGCTGACGCACGGCGTTCGCATTGTCGAGCGTGGTCGGCAAAAGGACCAGGCCGAGAGCTTCAGCACGCTGCCCTTGGGCTTAGCGGCGGCGATCGGTCTGATTGCCATCGTGCTGACATGGCTCTTCGAGAGTTACACGCAGCCGGTGATCGTGCTGATGGCGGTGCCGTTCGCGACCATCGGCATGATCTGGGGCCATTGGCTGCTCGGCTTTGACATGACCATGCTGAGCTACATCGGCTTCATCGCGCTGTCGGGCGTGGTCGTGAACGATTCATTGATCTACGTGCAGTTCTTCAACCAAGAGCACCGCGCGGGCGCAAGCGTGTTCGATGCGTGCTTGAAGGCTGGCCGGGCGCGGGTGCGGGCGATCCTTCTAACAACGGTAACCACGGTTCTGGGGTTGCTTCCGTTGATGCTTGAGCAGAGCTTTCAGGCAAGGTTCCTGATACCGATGGCGATCACCATCAGCTTCGGGCTGATGAGCGCGACGGGGTTGATTCTGGTCGTGCTGCCGTGTCTGCTGCTGATCCTGCAGGACACCAAGCGGTTACTGCGTTCGCTATGGACGGGCGAGCAGCGCCGCTCCGACGACTCCGTCACCAGCGGATAACGGTGTTGCCACGACTCATCTGGAATCGGCCTTGGCGGTCCTGAACGGGCCTGCGGATGACGAGCGTGGCGCTGCCGTGCTCGGCGCCAGCCATCACGCGGGCAAGGTCGTGTGTCGAACCGATGGGCTCTCCATCGACCGATTCAACAAGGTCGTTGGACTGAAGGCCTGCTTCGGCCGCGGGCCCGCCGGCGCGGACATGCATGACGACTGCCCCTTGCAGCTCATCGCCCCGCGTGAAGACCGCTGCGGGGTCAGCGACAATCATGCCGAGCCGGTCGATCTCGGTGCCGTTGAACTCCATGAGCCCCGCGAGCCGGGCGGTGGTGAGGTCGCCGACCTCGACACTGACCGTTCGCGCAGCGCCGCTGCGCTCGACGACCAACTCGGCCCGGCTGCCGGGCAGCGCGAACTGGATGGCGCGCATGAGCTGCTCGGTCGTGCCCACCGCTCGGCCGTTGAATCGGCGCACGATGTCGCCCTCGCGCAGGCTCGAGCCCGCAGCGGGCGTGTCGTCCTGGATGCCCGCGATCTCGACGCCGCTCTGGTCGGCAAGCTCCCGCATGCGAACGCCCAAGTAGCCCCGGTCGACCGTGCCACGCTCGATGAGGCTGGTCATGACTTCTTGCGCGAGGTTGGCGGGCGTGGCGAACCCGAGGCCGACCGACCCGCCGCCCCGGCTGAAGATAGCCGTGTTGATCCCGACCACCCGGCCCTCCAGATCAATCAGCGGCCCGCCAGAGTTGCCCGGGTTGATCGCCGCGTCCGTCTGGATGAACTCCTCGAAGTCCTTGAACTCATCGCTGGCAATGCCAAGCCCCCGGCCCTTGGCGCTGACGATGCCCGCCGTGACCGTGCGCTCAAAGCCGAAAGGGCTGCCTAGGGCGATGACCCACTGGCCGACCTCGATCGCGTCGGAGTCGGCGAACGATGCAGCGGGCAGGCCCGAGGCCGCGATCTTGAGCACCGCCAGATCGCGTAGCTCGTCCGTGCCGACGATCTCGGCGGCGTGCTCGGTGCCGTCGGCGAGCCGCACGAGCAGGCTCGTCGAGTCCTCGATGACGTGGTTGTTGGTCAGGATGTAGCCGTCGTCTCGCACGATCACGCCCGAGCCGAGCCCCGAGCGCTTGAGCGTGCGCTCGTAGGTGCGCCCAAAGAAGTCCCGCTGAACGACGGGCCTCTCGGCGAGCGACTTGATGTGGACAACCGCCGGGTCGGCGCTCTTGGCCGCGGCCTGAAACGCCCGGCTCAGGCTCCGCGCAAAGGCCCGTTCCTGCTGGACGGTGTCGGTGGGGTCGGTGGCGGTTTGGGCAAGGGCCACAGGCGATGCGAGGCACAGACCGGCGGCGGCAACGAGTGCGGCGAGAACGGATGTTCGGTGGCTCATGGTGCGTGGCTCCATCATGCTGGCGACGATACCGGCAGGGGCAAATCCCGTCGCGAGTTCTGCATTCTTGTGGGCACCTTCACGCCTGCTTGATGAGTGTGCACGCGTGAAAGCTCCGTCCTTCTTCGCGGAACTTGCGCTCGAAATTGGTACCCACAAGCTCCCCCTCGCCCGCGCCCTGCGGCGGCTCGAACGGGCTCATGGCAAATGGACCATCACCCGCAGGTTCACTGGCAAAGCCGAGCGCCGCGAGCCGCTGCCAGCCGCCGCCCGACGTCCACTCGGCGAAGTGCTCTTGGTCCCACGCCCACAGGTCGTCGTGGTCGGTCACAATTCTCAGTTCGCCGCCGGGCTCGAGGATGCGCCACGCCTCCGCCATGAACCGGTGCTGAACCACGCGGTTCTTGTGATGCCGGGGCTTGGGCCAGGGGTCAGAGAAGTACAGGTGGATCACGCTCACGATGCCCGTCGCCACACGCCAGCGGATGAACTCGGTCGCATCGGTGTTGAGCATGCGCACATGGGAGAGCGAGCCGTCGGCCTCGCGCCTCCGGCGCACGCGGTCCGCGGCGTAGACGCAGAACTCCCGCGCCCACTCGATGCCCAGGAAGTTCGTCTCCGGGTGGTGGGCCGCGTGCTGCACCAGGAAGGTGCCCTTGCCGCTGCCGATCTCGATCTCGAACGGGCGGGCCGAATCGGCGAACCACTCGCGCGGATCGAGTCGGCCCGCAGCAGGGTCGATCGCGATCGAATCTGGAAGCGGGGGGATGCTCGCCGGATCGATGAGCACGCTGCCCGAAGCCGGGTCGAGGGGTTTGCCGTGATGGAGGCCAAAAGACATGCACAAGCCTAGGGCTCTGTGTCCAAAAACTGGCTATCGGCTGCTGCCCGCAGAGTAATGTTCGCATTTTGTATCAGCAAGTCCGCGCTGGTCCTGAAGAAAGCCGGACAAATGCAGATTCTTTGTTGGTGCAGCGCCCACAGGCATTTACACTCGATGAACGAATGGAGGACGTGAGATGAACGGCAAAATGAGACTGTGCGCGCCGGTGGCTGCGCTGTTGATGTTCAACGCTGGAGCCACGGCTCAGTTGGTGGTGGGCATCCAAGGCATCGAGAACACCAATGTCTGGGAAGTGGACGCCCAGACCGGTGTCAGCACGCCGCTCTTTGGCGGCGTCAGCGTCGAAGCCCTCGCGGTCGATAGCTCAAACGCCATTTGGGTGTCCGACGGGATCAGTCTCTATCGATACACCAGCGGCACCGGCCTCAACACCATCGGCAGCTTCGGAGGCATGAACGGCCTCTCGGCCACATCCACCGTCTTCGGTATGGCCTTCGCCCGCGACGACATGGACAACGAAGTGCTCGTCGTCACCAACGCTTCGACCAACGCAGAAGGCTTCTTCACCGTTGATACGACCACCGCGATTGGCACAGCGATCGATCTTGTCTCCAACACCGCGTGGCACCTGCTCACTGTTGCCTACGACCCGTCAGCAGACCTCTTCTACGGCTCTGATCACGATTCCGGCGGAGGCGCTGGAATGTTCACGACACCAACTCCAAGTGACTCCGATGCCGCGTTCTTTTCAAGCGATCGCTCCAGAGCATCGGCCTTCGGTGATGGCTTTTACTACTACGCAGCCAACTCCGGGAACACCTTTACCGTGTTCGATCCCAATACCCAGAGCGGCACGCTGTTGACGACGGATCTCAACCCGAGCTTCACCTTCAGCGGGGCGTCGTACCTGGTGCCCACGCCGGCATCGGCTCTGCTGCTGATTGGGGCTGGGGCGTTTACCCGCCGCCAGCGCTGAGCCTAATCGGCCAACCCACACCGAGGCTTCTCAACGAGCCGGCTGTCCCATTCGGCGACGCCCGATAGCGCGGTCGTCTCACCCATTTGGGGGGAGGGTGGGGGTAGCTGGCGGGGTGCAGCGAACCGATCACAAGCTCTAAACGAGAATCTGAACAGAATCCCATGAGAACGTGGCCCGCGAAAGGCCCGGCTTACGCAAGGTCTGGTGGAAGAGCGGGTGAGTGGCTCGTTCTTCTAAAGGCACATCGGGCTCGGCGGCCATAGGAAGCGCCGAGTTCGGCAAAGACACCCAGCCTGGGGGCGGAACCCGTGAGTGGGTTCCGCTCTCTTTATTTACAGACCGGCTGCCAGCCCGACCGGGCACCCCGGGAGGGGAGAGATAGGCAGCCGGTATCGGCCGGCTGATGCCTAGCCTGCCAACATGGCGACCATCCATCCAATTTCGTCTGGGGCTTCCAGTGCCCAAACCGGCCTTTGCAGGCTCAGGGTGCGGTACGTCGAGTGCGACCCGATGGGCGTAGCCCATCACGCCTCGTACCTGCCGTGGTTCGAAGAGGCCAGAACGGACATGCTCCGGGCTGCGGGCCAGACCTACGAGCAGATGGAGCGCGAGGGGGCGTTCCTGGTGGTAGCCGACCTCGGCGTGCGGTATCGCAGGCCGATCCGGTACGACGACGTGCTCGAGGTAAGGACGTCGATCACAGGTTCGTCTGCTGTTCGTTTGGAGCACGAGTACGAGATTCAGGTATTGGAACGGCGTTCTGAGCCCGTGACGACGGGCGAGGTGGTGACGACGGCGCGCACGACGCTGGTGTGTGTGGATGGCGAGGGCCGACCGCGCCCGCTGCCCGCGTTCCTTCGGCCCCGCTAATCTACTGGTCCGCCGCAGCCGGGTCCGGCACGCGGCTCGCCGAGGCCGGTACACCCCCCGATGGCTCAGTCACCCTCATCCAACAAGCCGACCCTGCCGCCGAGCCGAACGCGGGACCAGTCGCGCACCGGCAGGCCTCGCGGCAAGAAGCGGTGGGGCCGGCGGATCGTGATCACGTTGATCGTGCTCGTCGCGCTGCTTGCGCTGAGCTGGTGGCTGTTCAAGGGTCCGATCACGCGGGCAATCGTGCTGGGAGAACTGGAGGAGGCCACGGGCGCAAAGGTGTCGGCGACGCGGGTGGACCTGCTGCCCGATGGCTCATTGGTGCTGGAGGATGTGGTGCTGCGATCGCCCGCGGTGCGCGGCGAGGGCGCCGAGTTTCTGCGCGCGGGCCGAATCCAGGTGCTGCTGGAGATGCAGGCCGACGGCCCATCGCCCAAGCGGGTGCTGATCCACAAGCCGACAATCCGTCTGAGTACGGACTCTGAGTCGAGCATGCTCAACGTGCTGACGCTCAGGCCGCCCGATTCGGGACACGCGGGCGACGCGCTGGAGCTGCCGGAGATCGAGATCAGCGAAGGCGAGTTGGAGCTTGGTGAGCACAGCGCGGGGGGCGTGTTCACGCTGCTCAAGGCCGTGCCGCTGACGGGCGAGGTGCTGCCGTTGGCCGGTGTCGACGACGGGTACGCGATCACGCTGCGCACGCCCGCGGGCGAGGACCAGTCGCCGGACGTTCCGATGGTCATCACGGGTACCGTCGACAGCCAAGGCGTGAGCCTCAAGCTCGACCGTGTTCGGCTGCAGGAGTGGGTGCCGCAGGCGGTGCCTTCCGCATATCGCGGGCTTGTGGAGTCGCTGGGGATTCGCGGGGACGTAGCGAGCGTGACTTTCGCGGCGGGCATGGACGGCGGGGGCATGGAGACAGCGGTCTCACTCGACGGTGTGCGAATGAAGCTGCCCTTGGCGCAGTGGATGGAAGGCGTGGACGAGCAAGGGGCCCAGGCGATTGATGCGGACGTGCGCACGGGCGAGCTGCGGCTGAAGGACGGGGGATTGTCGGCCTCGATTGTCGCGGTTGCAGCGGGCGTGCCAATGGCGATCGCATTGGACCATCGCGGCACGGCGATGGACTCGCCGTTCGATCTTGACATCGAGGTGCGGGCGTACGCGCTGCCCAAAGACCCGCCATGGCTCAAGTATGTGCCCGAGGGCGTGCAGTGGCGAATCGAATCGTTCAATAACCCGACGGGCGTGGTCGATGCGCAGATCCGCATCGCACGCGATCGGCAGGGCGAGCAGCCCAAGGTCAGGGGCGACGTGCAGTTCCGCGACGTGGTCGCTGCGTTCCACGCGTTCCCTTATGAGGTGCAGTCGCTCGCGGGCCGTGCGAGCTTTGACAACCAAGCACTGCGGCTGATCGATATCCGTGGTGTGTCGGCGCAGGGCGCCCGCGTTGTAGCGAACGGAACGATCTCCCCGCCGGGACCGGGCGCGAGAGTGGTGCTGGATATTGATGTCGAGGACGTGCCGCTCGACGACGCGATGATGCGGGCGATGGGGCCTGCCCGCCGGCGGATGATCGACGGGCTGTTCCACAGGCCCAGCTACGACGACCTCAAGGCGATGGGCTTGCTCGATAGCCTGAGCGAAGGCGCGCCCGAGTTCGTTTTGGGAGGGCACTCGGAGGTGGCGATCCGTATCCGCCGGGCGCTGGGGGACGACGCCGATTGGGAACGCGACATCACGGTGACGCTCGACGAGGCGGGCCTCGTGACCGAGGCATTCCCTCTGCCGGTGATCGCTAAGGGCGTGGTGATCCGTCTTGACGGCAAGACCGCGCGGATCGACGGCGGCCGCTTCGTGCCGCTCACGGGCGGCGGCGAGGTCGACGTGTCGGCGGAGGTAGACCTCGGTGACTCGAACGATGTGTCGATGGTGCTCAATGTGGATGCGCGCAGGGTTCGCGTCGATGAGCGCGTGGCGTACGCGGTAGCCAACGCCGGCGCTGTGCAGCGGGGCGCAGCGCTGATGGCCCAGGCGGTCAATGGGCTGCGGCTTGACGGGCTCGTGGACTGCCGGGCGACGATCAAAACAGGTGGCCGGAAGAGTTCGCCCAGCGAGCACCCCGAGTACGACGTGACGGTCGAACTGAATAACGTCACGGCCTCGCCACAGAGTGGCGATGGCTCGCTCGTGCTGCGCGACGTGGTCGGCACCATCGTGGCCAACTCCAAGAACGCCGGGGTCAACCTCGATGCCCGGCTCGACCACGACCAACGCGATGCGGGCAGGGCGAGCATCTCGATCGAAGTTGATCGCCAGCAGGGCCAGCCGAACCAGCCGAACGAAGGGACCGACTCGGCGTTCGCGGGCGTCATCCGTGCGAACGACCTCGACCTGACGGCACCGGTCGAACAGCTTGTTGCGGTGTTCGCAACGGACACCGCTGGCGCTATGCGGGACCTACGCGACCGGTTCAATCCGACCGGTAAGGCATCGCTGAGCGTGCATCTTGATGGGCGCGGCGAGGGTGTGGAAGGCGCGACGGTCGGAGTCAGCTCGACCGAACGGGCCGCGATTGACTCGCTGCTGGGCCGCGTGTGGGTGACGCAGACGAGCGGCCAGCTGCGGTACGTGCCAGAGCTTGGCGATGCGGAGCCGGGCACCGGCGTGGTGTCGATGCTGGACAGCCGCGGCGAGGTTGGCTCGGGTACGACCGCAGCCTCGGTCTACCGCGCAAGCGGGGATTGGCGGCTGGATCAATCGGCGATGCGCGATTCGCGCGAGGGTTCGATCGGCAGCGGCGACGTGATACTCACGCTCACGGGTGCTGCAAGCGAGCACAAACTCACACGCAACGTGCTCGAAAGGGCCCTGCCCGATCGGCTCGTCGATGACCTCCACCGACTCGACCCCAAAGGGCCGATGGACGCGAGGCTAAACCTGACGTGGAGCCCGGGCGGGCGGCTCGACGCGAGCGGCGATGTGTTCCCGGGCGCGATCGAGGTCTCGCGGGGCGATCGCCAAGTCATGATCGAACGGCAATCGGGCGCGCTGCAACTCCGGCCGAGCGATCGTCCGCAGGGTGGCAGCCTGAGCGCGATGGAGTTTGCCATCGGAAGCGCCTCGCCCAGAGCAACGGTTTGGCTCGATGGCGGGTGGGATCATGACGAACAAACCGGAGGCACGCTCGGGCTGAACCTCGAACTCACCGCGCCATCAGGACTTGATGATGACGTGCTGGCGATGCTCCCAGCGCCAGTGGCCGATGCGTTGATCGGGGCTTCGGTTACTTCTGAAGAGTCCATGACGGTCGAGCTGACCAGGCTCGATGTTGATTGGACAGCGAGCGGGGAGTCGACCTTCGCGCTCGACGGCCGGGCCACTGTTCGGCGCGCGTCGGCGCAACTCGGCGCGGGGATCGCGGACCTCGACGGCCGAGTCGTGTTCAGTTCGCGGTCGAAGCTTCATGCCCGCAACGGCGTGGGCTTTGATGTGGAAGTAGACGCCGATCGGATGCTCATCGCGGGTGTGCGCGCGACCGACGGACGGATCCTGCTCCGCGAAGGCGGTCGCGGCGAGGTGCTGGTGGTGCCGGAGATCGGCGCGCTGGTCCACGGCGGGCGCATCGCGGGCGTGGCGAGGCTGCTGGAGCCAGCAGAAGGGGCGGAATCTGTTGCTACCGGCGAAGAGCCGCCGGCGCGATTCGAGGTTGACCTGCGCTTGGCTGCGGTGGCATTCGCGGAAGTACTCGCTGACTGGAAGGTCAAGACCGATCAGCCGATCGATGATCCCGCGCTGCCTGAGCATGAAACCGACGCGGTGCAGCGGGACCGCTCGCGCGGGCTGATGGACGGGCGGATCGGCTTGACGGGTGTGGTGGGGGACCGGTCGACGGTCTCCGGCCGCGGCTCAGTCGTGATCGGCGGCGGGCGGGTGCTGGAGTTACCGCTGGTGCTGAGGCTGATCCAGGTGAGCAATCTGGAGGTGCCTTCGAACGATCCGGTGGACATGGCCGAGGCGACGTTCGTGGTGCAGGGCGAGCGGGTGCGGTTTGAGAAGCTCTCGGTCTATACGCCGTCTGTAGAGATCGCCGGCCACGGGACGATGCGGTGGACCGATCAGGATCTGGACCTACGCTTTGCATCCCGCCGAGTTCGGCGGATCCCCTTCGTCAGCGAGGCGCTCGAGCGGTTCCGCGACGAGATCGTGCAGATGCGGGTGTCGGGGGTTCTCGCCGAGCCCGTGGTCTCGCTCTCGCAGTTCAGCGGGACACGCAAGCTGCTGGCGCGGTTGTTCGGTCAGGGCGACGACGAGGCTGCACTGAGGCTCGACAGGGCGCGACGGCTGGCGGCAGAGCGAGAACGAATCAGACGGGTCGACGATCAGGCGAGCAAGTTCCTGACCACGTCTGACCCGTGAATGAAGGATGGAGACGAATCTTGAATCAGGAAGCACCCGGACGCCGCGACGAACTCGAACCAAGCCCGCGGGTTATTGAAGCAGCAGAACTCGACCGCCAGCCCGAGCAGCCGGTGCAACGCCGCGCCGACGACCCCGAGGTCCAGGCAGCAATCGACGGGCTGATCGAGCGCGTCGTGGCGGGCCCGGTCGGCAGGTTCGACAAACGGATGGTCCGCGAGCTAATCACCGCGGGGCTCAAGCTGATCCCTGACGGCCGCGACACGGGCGAACTCAAGCTCATGAACACCACGCTCAAGGAGCTGCGGTACGCGTTCAGGGTGTTTGCGGATTATGTGAACGAGCCGAAGGTGACGATCTTCGGCTCGGCGCGCACGCCCGAGGACCACGCGGACTACGCGTCGGCGGTGGAGTTCGGCAAGCTGATGGCCGAGTCCGGCTGGATGTCGATCACCGGCGCGGGCGACGGCATCATGAAGGCGGGGCACGTGGGCCCCGGTCGCGAGGCAAGCTTCGGGGTGGCGATTCGGCTTCCCTTCGAGACGACCGCCAACACCATCATCGCCGACGACGAGAAGCTGATCCACTTCCGGTACTTCTTCACGCGCAAGCTGATGTTCCTGTTCCACGCCGAGGCGGTAGCGCTGTTCCCGGGCGGGTTCGGCACGATGGACGAGCTGTACGAGACGCTGACGCTCATCCAGACCGGCAAGGCCTCGATGGTGCCGATCGTGCTGGTCGAGGGCGAAGTCGGATACTGGGAGGCGTACGAACGGTTCGTGATCGACACCCTGCTGAAGCGCAAGCTCATCAGCGCGGAGGACACGAACCTGTACAAGATCTGCCGATCGCCGCAAGAGGCCGCGTCGCACATCCACCATTTCTATCGGCGGTACCACTCATCGCGGTACATCCGCGACACGCTCGTGCTGCGGACCAAGTCGCCGTTGACCGAGGCGGAGATCAAGACGCTCGAACGCGAGTTCGGAGCGCTCATCAAGAGCGGCTCGATCACCCAGCACAAGGGGCCGATCGACGGCGAAGGCGATGTGTACCCCGAGTTGTGGCGGCTCTCGTTCCACCACACTCGGCGTGCGTTCGGCCTTGTGCGGGCCATGATCGATCGCCTCAACGACCTCGAGGGCGGTCCTCAGTAAAGCCTGCCGAAGGCGGCGGCTATCGGGCCGAGGGCTAAGCGGCCCCGCGGCTCCATACCATGAGGGCACGATGGGCATACCGGTGCGGTACAACCTGATGGTTCTTCTGGCCGCGAGCACCTTGCTCGCGGTCGGCGGCTGCGCGTCCACCCCGAGCGGCACTGCTGACCAGGGCCTTGGCCCGTCGGCGGGTCCACGCTCGTCGCGGTCAGGCGTGGAGCTTCGGCGTTGGGTGCTGCGAGGACAGCCAGGACAGGCGGACCGTGCGCTTGGCGTGCTGGCCGATCCGTCCGCGATGGACGTGCCCGCTGAGGCGAGGCGCTGGCAACAGGGCGGGCTGCGCGTCGCGCGGGTCTCAGCACAGGATGTCGACGCGCTGCGCGAGTATCTGGGAGTGGCGAGCGCTGAGAGCTCCGCTTCTGAGAGTTTGGGCGCACTTGTGCAGGAACGCATCGAGTGGGTGGGCCTACTGCCCGAGTGGGTGCCCGTGCATCGTGGCCCGAAGCGAGCAGAAACGACCGCGATGATCGACTCGGGTCCGCTTCATGTGGACGAGGGCGCGGTGTCGCTCCTGGGTCGGGCCTGGGTGATGCCCGGAATCAACGCAGCCTCACTGCGGATCGAACTGATGCCACAGGTCCCGGTGCGGGGCGCGGAGGGCACGGTATTCGTCGACGGTGCGCCGCTGATGAGGCAGGGCCTCGGTGTGTCGCTCAAGAACGGCGAGGCGCTGATCGTCTTCCCAGCAGGATCGTGGGATGCGGGGATCGAAGCCAACGCCGAGGCGAGCGCCGTGCGCAGACCTGAGTTCGGCCCGTCCCAGCCAGTGCTCGACCGTATCGGGCCGCCAGCACCCAAAGTGCCCACGCTCGGCGAACTGATGATGGTGGTGCGAGACCCCTCGGGCGATCGGGTGATTGAGCAGGTGCTGGTGCTGATGGCGCACTTACCCGAGGAATCAGGCGGGTTTGAGACGATCGAGCGCAGCGATGAGCCGTTGACCGCACCCGAGCCAGTCGCGCCCGAATCCGCTACGCCCGATCCGAGCGTGCCAGAAGCAGTCGAGTCGGGTGCCGATGAAGCACAGCCTGCGGCCGAACTGCAGGCTGTGCCTGCTCTCGCCGAGCCGACACCCCCGCAAGTCAGCGAGCCCGCAACCGGTTCGGACGCTCCATGAGCATCGGCATCGCGCTGCTTGCGTTTATCGGCGGGTTGGTGCTGCTGGTCAAGGGCGCTGACTGGCTGGTACACGGCGCGGGATCGATCGCCGAGGGCGCTGGCATCAGCAAGCTGGTGGTAGGTCTGACGGTGGTCGCGTTTGGCACGAGCACCCCAGAGCTTGCGGCGACGATCGGGGCCTCGCTCAAACCGGGCGCTCAAGGGCTTGTAGTAGGCGCGGTGGTCGGCTCGAACATCGCGAACATCGCGCTGATCTTGGGGGTCAGCGCTCTGATGGGTCGCTTGGTGTGCGACCGCACGATCGTCTACCGCGAGCTTCCGATCATGCTGGTGGTGATGGGGATCGGCACCGCAGCGATGCTCGGCGGCACCATCACGCGGCTCGAGGGCGCGGGCATGCTTGCGCTGCTCGCTCTCTACATCCTGCACCAGTACACAGCATCGCGAAGGGCGCGGCTCATTGAGCTAGAATCCTCCGCGGGCATCGAAGGCAAGCCCCAAGGCGCGAGCAAGGGCTGGTGGTTCAAGCAGCTCGCCTATGTCGGGGTGGGTGTGATCGGGCTGACAGCCGGCGCCGAGCTTCTTGTTCGCGGCTCGGTGACGGTGGCCGGAGCGCTGGGAGTGCCCGAGTTCATCATCGGGCTGACCATGGTGGCGTTTGGCACTTCGCTGCCCGAGCTGGCAACCTCGATCCGCGCTGCGATGCGCGGGCACAACGAGCTTGCGATCGGCAACGTGATCGGGTCCAACGTCTTCAACGTGCTCGGGGTGCTCGGCTTGACCAGCGCGATCTTTGGCGCTCAGGTGCCCGAGGCCGCGATGCAACGGGATGTGTGGGTCATGCTCGGCTTCGGCCTGCTGCTCCTGCCTCTGATGCGAGTCGGCTGGTGCCTCAGCAAGCCCAGCGGCGTGGCCCTCTCGCTGTTGTACGGCGGCTACCTCGTCGTGCTCTTCATGCAGCGTGGCTAAGCGTCCGGTCTCGTCAGCGGTGGACGCTGTGGGTGGTCCGAGAATCGCTTGCTCGGCCACAACTGTTCGATAGCGTGCGTCCGCGCGCCGATACCCCCGGCGGGGGAGGAGGCCCCGGCAGTGCTCAGAGTGACCCCGCTGCAAGCGCGTGAAGGCATGGAACTGGCATTGCCGCTGGGACATCCCGTGCGCACGGACCGGGTGCTTCTGAGCGCTGGCAGCCGGCTCACGCCCCGAACCATCCGCCGATTGCGAGAGATCGGGATCGAGCACCTTTGGATTCGATACCCGGGTCTCGAAGACCTCGAAAAGTGGGTGAGCCCAGCACTGGCCGAGGCGCAGCACGGGCTACGCCGATGCGTGGCCAAAGCGTTCGGGTGCATGGAGCGGCAGAACGGCGCGCCGGTGGACTTCGGGTCCTACCGCCGGGCGGTGTCGGGCGTGGTGAGCAGACTGCTCGACAGGCGGTCGGCCGCCGTGCTGATCGAAGAAATCGGCGGCACGCAGCAGCCGGCGCTCCGGCACGCGGGCAACGTGAGCTACCTCAGCATGCTGCTGGGCCTACGCCTAGATGCGTATCTGATGATCGAACGGAGAAGGCTCAGCGCAGCCGCGGCGCGGGAGGTTTCAGGCTTGGGCATCGCGGGCATGCTGCACGACATCGGGGTGGGCCGGCTCGATCAAGAAGCCTTCGAAGCGTGGGCGGTCGATCCGTCTTCCGAAGACGAAACGTGGCGAACGCACACACGGCTGAGCTACGAGGCGGTGCGAGGCGGGCTCGACCCGGCGGCCGCATCGGCGGTGTTGAACCACCACCAGCGGTTCGACGGCACGGGGTTTCCCGACCGCGTGGCGCTGAGCGGCAAGACCCAGCCGATGGCGGGCCGGAGCATACACATCTTTGCGCGGGTGCTCGCCGCAGCCGACCTGTTCGACCAGATCCGTTCGGGCAACGACGGCGCATCGCCCGTTACGCATGACGTGACGACCGCCGACGGTCCAATGAGCACCGTGCGAGCGCTCAAGCTGATGCAACAAGCGCCCGTGTCCGACTGGCTCGATCCGCTGGTGCTGCTCGGGTTGCTCTCGGTGGTGCCGCCGTTCGCGCCGGGAACAATCGTTCGACTCAACTCGGGCGATCACGCGGTGGTGTGCAACTGGGATGCCTCAGAGCCCTGCCGACCGGTCGTCAAGCTGCTCGATGATCCTGAGAATCTGGGTGCGGGCAGCGGCGAGCTGCGGGAGCTCGATCTGCGCCAACTTCGCGGCGTGAGCGTTTGCGAGGCCGAAGGGCGCGACGTGAGTGATGACCTGTTCGGGCAAGTTGGCGCGGGCCGCGAACTCGACCAGCGGATTCACGCGATGGGACCTGACCAGGGAATGACTCGGGTCGCCTAACGGACGAGGCTGGACAACCGAAGCCTCGAACCGCGATCAGCCGCCTGCAGTGCTGGCCTGACGCGGCGGGCCACGGCGCTGGGGCACGACCTCGCCGTCGTCGTCCACGTCATAGCCCGCTGCAATGAGCTCTTCGTTCGACCAAGCGCGCGCGTTGATCTCGGCAGGCGCCGGCTCGCGTGTGAGCACCAGGGCGCCTTCTTGCAGGCCGGAGGTGATCTCGGCAAGCACATCGGACCTGCGGCCGAGGCCCACGGGCTGGCGGCGGTAGCTCGAACCATCGGGCACGTAGACAAAGCGGACGGGGCCGTCGTTGAACACGCTTTGTACCGGGACGGTCAGCGCGTCCTCGATGGTGCCCATCGTGATGATGGCTTCGGCGCGCATCGAGGGCTTGAGCACGCCCTGGCCCTGGGTGGGATCGAGCGCGATACGAACGGTGTATTCCCTGCGGTTGGGGTCGCGCCAGCCGCCGCCCTCGGCGAGCACGCCGATCGAGGCGACCTGGCCGGCAAACGTGCTGCCGCCCGCGGCATCGATCTTAACGGCCGTCTTGAGCCCTGGCCTGATGCGGCCAGCGAGGCTCTCGTGGACGCGGACCGCGGCGATCATTTCGGAGGTGTCGGGCAGGACCATCAGGAGATCGTTGGGCCGAACATTGGAGCCGATCTGGAGCGGGCCCTCGTTGCCGCCCCAGCGGTTATTCTGCTGCATGCTGGTGGCGAACACGACCATGCCAGCGGAGGGCGCGATGATGGTCGCGTACTCGAGCTGCTCTTGAAGCTTGGCGAGCTTGGACGCGCGGAGCTCGAAGGTGCGCTGGCGGTTGTCGAGCGTGGAACGCTTGGACGAGAGGTTGATCTCGTTCTGCGTGATGATGCGGTCGAGCTCGGCCCTAGCTTCTTCGACCTCGTTGAGCTTGCTCTTCTCGTCGCGCGGGTGCTGGTAGGTCTCATAGACGAGCTTGTCGAGGCGTGCGGTCTCGAGCTTGGCCTGCGCGTCGATGAACGCGATCTCGTCGAGGTCACGCTCGTTCTGGCTGACGAAGCCCTCGGTGAGGAGCTCTTCGCTGCGCTCGAAGCGGTCGCGGAGGCGCTTGAGCTGGCGCTGGGCCTGCTCGATGGAGAGAGTGAGGTTCTGGCGTTGCTTGACCACGTCGCCGTCGCGCCACTGCTGGAGCGCGAGTTCGGCGATGTCGAGGCGCATCTGCCCGGCTCGCAGCCGAGAGTCGTTCTCGCTGATCTGGATCTTTTCAGCGTTGACAGCGGCTTCTACATCAGCGCGAGAAGACTCAACGCGGACCAGCTCTTCGTCGATCTGGTCCTGAATACTGGCGGTGTTGAGCTTCACCAGCACGTCGCCCTTGTTCACGAGCGTGCCCTCGTCGACAACCTCGACGATGGTGGACTGGGTTTCGAGCTTGGAGCGGATCTCGATCTGTTCTTTGGCTTCAAGTTCACCCGTGGCATTGGTGGTCATCTCGAAGCCGGTGCGGTGGGCTGGGGCCAGGTCGCTCGACCTAGATTCACTCGAGCCCGAGTCCCACGGCTTGATCACCACCGCTGCCCCGGCCAAGGCGACCAAGGCTGCGATACCGATCGACACGCTCAACAGACGTTTCATGCCTAACCCTTCGGGGAAACGGAGCTTCTGGACTCACGGAATCGGCCTCAGACACAGCTAAGTGGGGCCTTTGCCCTACACCCGGGTCCTCTGGTTTCTTCCTGTTTGGTACCGCTGTGTGGCTTGCTGGCTGCGGCGCGAGGCTCATGGTAGAAGACGCGGGGTGGTTCCAGGCGCAGAATCCGCGAACAAGGAGCATTGCACGCTATGACCAGACGGCTCGACGGATTCAGGCAGGCAGGCAGCGGCCTCGATGTGCTCATCGCGGTGGCGTCGGAGGTCGAGTGGAGGGCCATCGCTGCGGGCTTTGCGGGACCGGGCGAGGCCTCCGCGGCTGTTCCGGCTCTGTGGACGCTGGCAAGGCTGAATGATCGGACGTCGGGGGTCTTGACGGGGGTGAGCAAATCGAACGCTGCGGGCGGGCTTGCGAGGGTGCTGGACCGGAACCAGCACTCGCTAGTGGTGAGCCTTGGTATCGCGGGTGCTCTGCCCGGGATAGGTGGGGCTGGGCCCGTCCCGATCGGCTCTGTGGTGGCGGGCTCCGCGAGCTTGTTCGCCGATGAAGGCATGGAGAGCCGAGACGGCTGGACGACCATGGCCGAGCTCGGTTTCCCGGTGCTTGGGGGCGAGGACGCGATCGAAGCCGACCCCATCGCGCTGGCAGCGGTAAGCGATCTAGCCGACGTCCAGGGAACCATCGCGACAGTGAGCATCTGTTCGGGCAGCGATGCGAGGGCAGCTCAGATTGCCAGGCGGACAATGGCCATCGCTGAAGCGATGGAGGGAGCAGCGGCGGGACTGGTGAGCCAGCGGCTGGGCGTGAGGTTCCTGGAACTGCGGGTCATCAGCAACCTGACCGGCGACCGCGACCGCCAGCGGTGGTCGATCTCCGAGGCGCTCCTGGGGCTGACGAAGCTGGCACGCGAGCTATGAGGGTGGTTGGTATCCGATAGGTCGCTCTCCAGTTCTCGGTCGTGGGGGGCGCGTTGGGTCGGCTGGCGAGGCGGTGTGTTGGCCCGCGAGCGCGGGTTGTGCTGATGGGGCGGTGTAGCGGGGTCGATGGTCCAAGCACTCGGGTTGCCGCAAGCGAGGTACGCCCCGGGCGGGAGTGCGCATGGGCCGATCATCGAAGCAGCCATCCAGTGGTTCCGCAGACAGTTCCGGGTCCAAGCCCGGTTGGCGCAGCGGATTTGGTCTCGCTGCTTTAAGCAACAAGATGAGCGGTGCCCACGCCAAGGCTCTTGCGCAGGAAGCCAGCAAGGCGGCGCGCAAGTCGCCCTGGTCACCGATCGCGGTGGACTTTGGCGAGGCCGAACTCAAGGTGCTGCAAATCACGCCGGGCCAGAAGCCCTCGCTTGTGGCTGCGGCCACGGTGGTGACACCCGACGAGCTGCGCGATGACATCCACGGCAGACTCGACTACCAGTTCGAGGAGCTCGCGCGGGTCGTGCGTACGGGCGGTTTCAAGGGCAAGCGCGCGGTGTGCGCGATCCCCGCGTCGCAGACTTTCTGCAAGCATTTGCAGCTGGGCCGAGCGGCCGAGAGCGAGCGCGACGCGGTGGTCGAGCAATTGCTCGGCGTCGAACTGGGGCGCGATCCGCAGACGCTGGTGTACCGGTGGTACCCGGTGGTCGGGACGATCGGGGCTGCGGCGAGTCGGAATGAAGCAGTCGTGATGGCCGCGTGCAGGGGGCTTGTCGGCAAGCTGATGGGCGGGCTTCGCCTCGCCAAGCTGGACCCGGTGGGCATCCACAACGAGTGGACCGCTGAGCTGCGGGCGTTCGACCGCTTGCACAGGCGCGAAGAGGACAAGAAAACAGCAACGCTCTACCTGGATGTGGGCAACGGCGGCTGCCGGGTGAGCGTGGCGCACGGGAACGACCTGGTGTTTGCGCGCTCGCTTGAGGTAGGTGGCCGGCTGTTCGACGAGGGCTACGCGTCGCACTACGGGCTGGACGCGCTGGCGGGCCGGGTCGAGCGGCTTCGGCGGATCAGGCCCATCGCGGTGCACCCATCGGGCGTGCCGGTGGGCGCTGGCGCGGGCACCGAGGGCGGGACTGACCGCAGGGTCGGGGCATCGCCCCGAGGCTTGACCGGCGCGGTGGACCTGCAGGCCCCCGAGATTGATGAAGGCCTCGCGGACTCGTACAGCATTCTCGCAGACGAGGTGTCGATGTGCGTGCGCTACCACGAGGCGCTGTTCGGTCCGAGGCGGCTGCACGGGGCGGTGATATTTGGCGGCGAGGCGCGGGACGGCGCGCTGTGCCAGCGGCTGGCCCGGGCGCTGCGTGTGCCCACGCAGGTCGCCAACCCGTTCACGGTGATTGATTGCCCGAAGACCGCGAAGGTAAGCGGGCTCGATCTGGGCGAATCGCAATCAGGCTGGGTACTTGCACTGGGGCTCTGTGAGAGCCCGACGGAGCTTTGAGCGATGGCTATGAATCCACTCGGCAGGCCGGACGCGGCGGGCTTCTTGCCCAAGGAATACGTGGAGCGCCGAACCGAGGCGAAGTTCTACATCATCGTGTTCTTGCTGTTCATCGTCGTGATGGCCGGGGTCGCGGGCGCGTTCCTCGTCACGCAGCGGCGCTGGAGCGAGGTTCGCCAGGCGCAGGCCGGCATCCACGATGTGTTTGAGGAAGAACAGGTCAAGCTCGAGCAGCTTCGCGCTCTGGAAGGCCAGCGATCGGACATGCTCGAGAAAGCACGAGTGACATCCGCACTGCTCGAGCCGATCCCTCGTTCGGTGCTGATGGCCGAGCTGGTGAGCCGGCTGCCCGACAACGTGACCCTGTTCACGGTGTCGCTGGAGTCCGAGCGCGTGCGAGAGGTGCCGGTGGCTCCGAGAGCTGGCACGGCCCCGCAGACGGGCACGCTCACGGGTGGGACCAAGCCCCAGGACAAGCCTGTGGTTCAGGTTCCTAAGTTCAAGTACCTCTTGACCATCGACGGCGTTTCATCGGACAACAAGCTGGTGGCTGATTACCTGGAATCGCTGCACTCCTCGCCATTGTTCGCGCACGTGGAGCTGGAGCACATCGAGACGAAGATGATCAGCAGCGAAGCGTACCGGGGCTTTCGCATGACGGCGGAGCTCAAGGAAGACGCCGATGCGAGGGCAGTGGCAGAGGCACAAGAGGTGGAGCGCGACGTGATCGTGCAGGCTTCAGGCGAGGAGGGCTGAGCGATGAGACTGCGTGAACTGGCGATGCTGGTGCTGTTGCTGCTGATCCCGGTGGCGGCGTACTTCCTGGTGTTCGTGCCGCAGAATACGGCGATCGACCAGGCGCAGAACGAGATCCGTCACAAGCAGGAGCAGCTCGACGTGCTCCAGCAGGAGACGGCTCGCAACACGAGCCTGGCCGTGGCCAACGAGAAAATCGCGGCGCAAATCGCCGAGATTGAGGACCGTTTGCCCAGCGGCAAGGAAGTCGACCGGGTGGTCCGGCAGGTATCGAAGCTGGCCGTGCAAGCGGGGCTCGCTTCGCCCTCGGTCAAGAGCGGTAAGCCGATCGAGGCGGCGCTGTACATGGAGCAGCCCTTGGAGATGAAGACCTCGGGCAACTTCAACGGGCTGTACACCTTCCTGCAATCGCTCGAGCGGATGCCCCGGGTGACGCGCATCCCAGAGATGTCGATCCGTCGGAGGCCGACCGAGGATGGTCAAGTGGATGTGAGCTTTACGCTGAGCATCTTCTTTCAGGAGGAGCCGGGAGCATGAGCAACGGATCAAACGACACGAGCATGGACATGACCGAGTCGCAAGCGGGCGCGCCGCTGCTGAGTGACTTCGGTGCCGCCGAGGAAATGAGCACGAACTCGGGCCGGAGCAACAAGACGCGGCGTGTGGGCGTGGCGGCGCTGATCATCGTCGGCGCTGCGGGCGGCATCTTTGTGATGCGCCAGGTCGGGTTGGGCGCGGCATCGGTGATCGCGTCGATCGTCGTGGACTACGACCCCAACGAGTTCACCAAGGGTCCGGGCGATCCAGCGGTGCTCGATGAACTGGTCCGCAGCCGGGTGGCCATCCAGGTGCCCGCCGAAGTCATCGACCAGGACCCGTTTGTGCTCGAGGGGGCATCGGCAGCGGTCGATCCGGTCAAACAGCCAGCGGTACCGCAGCTCAGCGCTGAGGAGCGGGCCAGGCAACTGCTCGCTCAGAAGATCAAGGACGCGACCGGACAGGTCGCGGTGCAGAGCGTGATGGGCGGGCCGATCCCGCTTGCACGGATCAACGGGACGATCTACCGCCTCGGCGACACGCTGCTAGACGTGCTGAAGATCGAGGCGATCGAGGGCCGCGAGGTGACTATCCGTGGTGGCGACAAGCTGTACGGGTTCTCGATGGGCGAGCCCGGCGTGCAGTGGACTCGCGACGCGAAGTAAGGAGTGTGCCGGTGGCTCGCGACGGCATCGATGACATTCTGAACGAGTTGGGCCTTGACAGCGAGTCGCTGAACGAGCTGTCCAAGCCGCGCGCGCCGAGGCTTCCCGAAGGCCAAAAAGGCAAGGAGCAGTCGCCGCACCGCGCCGACTCCGTGCCGCTGCCGGCGGCTCCATCGAGCCAGGGAACGATCAAGAGCACGGGCGATGCCAAGCGTCGGGAGGCGCTGCAGTCCATCTACGTGCCCGAAGAGTCCGAAGCTGGAGATGCCGCAGGAATCGGCGAGATGCTGCTGGCCAGCGGTGCGGTCAGCGGCGAGCAACTCGCGCTGGCCGAGAAGGTGGTCCAGCAGACGCCGGGCTCGTCGCTCGCGATGGTCCTGCTTGAGCAGGGTGCCGACGAAGAAGAGGTTCTCCGGGTAACCGCCGAGCAGGCCGGCGTGCCGTTCGAACGGATCGAATTCGAGATCGAGCCCACGGAAGCGATCGACGGCACGCTGTTGCAACGGCTCACGCTGGATTACTGCAAGGCACAGCAGCTCCTCCCGCTTCGGCGCGAGGGAGCGAGAGCGGTGATCGGCGCGCTGAGGGCCGAGGATGTGTTCCTGGCCGACGATGTGAAGCGACGCCTCGGCGTGGCATCGGTCAAGCTAGTGCAGATCACGCCCGGGGATCTGAAACGGGCGCTGGATGCACTCGGCGGCGAGGATTCATCGGAGATGGACATCTCCGACCTGCTGAGCGATGTCAACGAAGGCGACGTCGAGGTCACGAAAAGCGAGTCTGACGAGGCAGTGGACCTCGAGGCGCAGGCCGGTGAGAGCCCGGTCATCCGGTATGTGAACTACATCATCCAGACGGCGGTGAAAGAGGGCGCGAGCGATATCCACATCGAGCCCGCCGAGAAGCGCATCAAGGTGCGGTTCCGGATCGACGGTGTGCTGTTCGAGATGATGAACCCGCCCGCTGGCATGTCCGCTGCAATCACGAGCCGGCTGAAGATCATGGCGAATCTGGACATCTCCGAGCGCCGCGTGCCGCAAGACGGCAGAATCCGCTGCACGGTCGCCGGGCGCAAGCTGGACCTTCGTGTGTCGACGCTGCCCACGCCATACGGCGAGAAGACGGTCATGCGTATCCTTGATACGCGGTCGATCAACGTGGAACTTGAGAAGCTCGGGTTTGATCCGCAGACCTACGAGCTGTGGACGAACCAGGTCAAGATGCCCCACGGCATCGTGCTCGTGACGGGCCCGACCGGATCGGGTAAGACGACCACGCTGTACGCTTCGCTGCGCCAGCTCGACAAGAACAAGCTAAACATCTCTACGGTGGAAGACCCCGTCGAGTACCACCTCGATGGCATCACGCAGACGCAGACGCACGAACGGATCGGGATGACGTTCGCCAAGGCGCTCAAGGCGCTGCTGCGTCAGGACCCAGATGTGATCATGATCGGTGAGATCCGCGACGAGGAGACCGCTCACACGGCGATCCAGGCGGCGCTGACGGGCCACCTCGTGCTGAGCACGCTGCACACGAACGATGCGCCCAGTTCGATCACTCGGCTTGTGAACATCGGTCTCGAGCCGTTCCTTGTTGGTGCTGCGGTCAACGCGGTGCTTGCCCAGCGGCTGGCGCGGCGGCTGTGCCCCGCGTGCAAGGTGCAGGAAGATCCATCGGGCGAGATGGCGGAGTTTCTCGAGATGCAGGGGCTATCGGGCTCCAAGCTGTGGGGCCCCAAGGGCTGCGACAAGTGCAGGAGCACCGGTTATGCCGGTCGTGTGGGCTTGTACGAGATTCTTTCGGTGGACGATCAACTCCGAGACGTGGTGGCCCGTAACCCAAACGTCAGCGAGTTTCGTAGAATGTGCATAGACCGTGGCATGGTGACACTCCGCCAGGATGGGATGAAGAAGGTCATGGAGGGCCTGACCACGGTGCAAGAGGTGCTGCGGGTGGCCGACGCGGGCTAGCTTGCCAACCACCTCGCGACAGCCCGATCCGCTGATTCCGGAGTTGCATTCGGGGTCTATCAGCGCGGCGGCGGGCGACAAGAACAGAATCCGATGCGGTGCCGTACGTCTTTGGAGCGACGGCGGCGAGGAACGGATGCCATCCGTTCCGATGGTTGGTATGGTCGTTACAAGGAGGCAGCGAGTCATGCACGTTCTGGGCAGCACAACCCGAAGAATGGCCCTGGGGCTGTTCGCGTGGGCGTGCGCAGCGAGCGTAGCGACGGCCCAGAACGAGATACCCCCGCTTCATGCACTGGGACCCGCGTCGGCGCCAAGAGACCCGAATCAGGCGCAAGCGCCGCCTGATGCACTCACGCCGGAGAATCTGACCGAATTCAAGCTGATATGGGCAGTCGCTGGTGCGCCGGCGCCTGAGATCGGACCGCCCGAAAACCCGCTCCCGGTCAGCGGCAACGTGCGGATGCTTTACGAGTCACAGTTCGGTCGCAATCCAGCGGGCCTCGAATTTCTCGTGGGCCGGCTCGAGGGCGGCCAGGGGCGATGGCTTAACCGCTACCTCGAGTTTCTTGATGCTCACCTTACTTCGATTCGACAGCACCTAACCGACAAGCCCATCAGCAGCGCGGAGCCCGTGTTCGCGGTGATCGACTGGGAGGCGTTCGATTGGTCATTCCATGCGGAGAACACCTTCAACGGAGGCGTCGGATCCCAGCCATGGAGGGCGGCCGTCCGCGAAATCAACAACGGCGCTCTCGACCAAGATTTCCTGCGATTCGTGCGCTTCGCGACCACCGCGACGACCTGGGACGGGCTTGTCCAGGCCGGTGAGGACGAGGCGCTGGTTCGCCAGTCGTACACGCACTTCGCCCGAGACTACATCTTGCGGACGCTGCATGTGTGCCGCATGTACTCGCCGGCGCAGACAAAGTGGGGCTTCTATTTCTACCCGAACACGACGGTAAACCCGCGCTTGGACCGGGGCATCGAGCAAGCCTTTCGAAGCTCGCACGACGAGCTCAAGTGGCTCTGGCCATCGATCGACTTCTTGGCGCCGGTGCTGTACGTCATGCCGTACCGTGACACCGGAGGCGTGTACGACCCCGGGCTGAAGCAACAAACAGCAACGCTGCTCGAGCGTTACTACGAGGTGAACATGAACGAGGCGGTGCGTGTCAGAGATACATACGCACCAAAGCACCCGATCATCCCGTTCACCATGTTCTACTACCACGAGTCACATGAGATTACCGAGCCGTACATTCAGTACTACTTTCTCACGCAGGACAACGTGAACGCGCAGATGATGTATCCGAGGCTCTACGGAGCGGACAGCCAATTCATCTGGGGCACCGTGGCGCAGTTCTATGTCGACCGGGGCAGCCACCAGCCCCTTTCGGTCGTTCTGGACCGCTTAGATCAGGACTGGGTGCCCGCATTCAGGGCCGGCGAGCAGGCCGTCATTGATCGGGCTCAAGGCAACGGCGGAGGCGGTGTCGGGAACTGACGCCGTCGATCTGAGAGCCGATGGCGAGCCGTGTATGCTCCAAGGCCCAGATCAGGCCGCCGACGGTGAGAGCGGCCAGGTCTGCGCAGCTAGGAGGCGCCATGACCGAGCCCACGAATATCGAAACAGTCCTGCATGAAAGCCGCTTATTTCCGCCCGTTGATGCTTCGTCGGTGGGGTTCGACCGCTGGCTGGTTGGGTCAATGGACGAGTACCGCGCGATGCACAAGCGATCGCTCGAAGACCCCGAGGGCTTCTGGGCGGAGGCTGCGAACGAGCTGCACTGGTTCAAGCCCTGGGACCGTGTGATGCACGGCAAAATGCCCGACGTGCAGTGGTTCGTGGGTGCCAAGACCAACCTGTGCTACAACTGCGTCGACCGCCACGTGGCCGAAGGGTACGGGAATCAACCGGCCATCATCTGGGAGGGCGAACCGGCCGGTGATGCAGGGCCGGAGATCCGCCGCGTGAGCTACGCCCAGCTTCAGAAGCGGGTCGCCCAGCTCGCTGAGGCGCTCGAACACCTCGGCGTTCGTCAAGGCGACGTGGTGACCATCTACATGGGCATGGTGCCCGAGCTGGCCGAGGCCGTGCTCGCGTGCGCACGCATCGGTGCGGTCCACAGCGTGATCTTCGGCGGCTTCAGCGCCCAGGCCATCGCTGACCGCGTTACCGACGCGAACTCACGCGTGATCCTGACGTGCGACGGAGCGTGGCGCCGCGGCAAGATTGTGCCGTTGAAAGACAACGTAGACGCGGCGATCGCGCAACTCGGCGCGAACTCGCCCGTGACCTCGGTCGTGGTGCTCAACAGGACCGACAACGGCGCCAAAATGGTCGAGGGCCGGGACCACGATTGGTCAGCGTTGGTCGCCAGCCAGCCAGGAAAGCGCGAGTGCGAGCCGCTGGACAGCGAGCACATGAGCTTCCTGCTCTACACCTCGGGCTCGACGGGCAAGCCCAAGGGCATCGCCCACACCATCGGCGGCTACATGGTCTTCACCTACCTGACCAGCAAGTACGTGTTCAACCTCCAACCCGACCAGGCCCACGTGTTCTGGTGTACGGCCGACATCGGCTGGGTCACCGGGCACAGCTACATCCTCTACGGCGTGATGAGCAATCGTGTGCCGACTGTTATGTATGAAGGCGGGCCGGACTACCCGCAGCCAGACCGGTTCTGGGCGATGGTCGCCCGTCATAAGGTCACGCAGTTCTACACCGCGCCGACCGCCATCCGTGCGTTTATGAAGTGGGGCAACGAGCACCCGGCCAAGCACGATCTCTCGTCGCTGCGACTGCTTGGCTCGGTCGGCGAGCCGATCAACCCAGAGGCGTGGATGTGGTACCGCGAGCACATCGGGGGCAACCGCTGCCCGATCGTGGACACCTGGTGGCAGACGGAAACGGGTGGGCACATGCTCACGCCCCTGCCCGGCGTTACGCCCACCAAGCCAGGTTCGTGCACGCTTCCATTCTTCGGAATTGACGCCGCGATCGTCGATGACCAGGGCAACGAACAGCCTCTCGGAAGCGGCGGCCTGCTCGCGATACGCAAGCCCTGGCCCGCGATGCTCCGAGGCATCCACGGCGACCGCGAACGATACCTGCAGACGTACTGGTCGCAGCTCCCCGGCATGTACTTCCCGGGCGATGGTGCACAGCGGGACAAGGACGGATACTTCTGGATCCTCGGCCGGGTGGACGACGTGATCAACGTGTCAGGCCACCGGCTTGGCACGATGGAGGTAGAGAGCGCGCTGGTCAGCCATCCAGCGGTCGTCGAAGCCGCAGTCGTCGGTGTGCCGCACGAGATCAAGGGCACCGGCATCGCGGCGTTCGTCACGCTCGCCACCGGTCGGGAGCCGGGCGAAGCGCTGGTCAAGGAACTCCGCGAGCACGTGGCCAAAGAGATCGGTGCGATTGCCAAGCCCGACCAGATCCGCTTTGGCGCTGGCCTGCCCAAGACCCGCAGCGGAAAAATCATGAGGAGGCTGCTGCGAGACGTAGCGGCTGGGGTCGAGAACATCACGCAGGACACCTCGACGCTGGAGGACTACTCGGTGGTAGCCAAGCTGCGGGAGAACCAGGGCGGGGCCTGATCGCAAGTTCGCGATACGCGCCCATGATGCTGCAGTTGGGGTGGCTGGGGCTGCCGGAGGCCCGTACCATCGCCCGTCCGGCTGGCCGCGCATAGCGGCTGGTGATGACGCCCGGAGCCCTTATGCCTGTATCTCGCATGCTGTTCGCCTCACTGGCTCTCGGCTTGGTCGCTGTGCCCGCTCTAGCCCAAGACGAAGCCGATTCGACCCTTAGCTCCGACTCCGCCAAGTTCCGGTTCGTTGGATTCCAGTTGCTCCACGACAACGACGGCTGGATCACCGACCCGCTTGACAACGACGACCAGCACTACACCGCCGGCTCGCGGATCGACATCTTCCTGCAGGGCGGCCCGGTCGATCGCGTCGGCCGATGGCTGCCTTGGTCGGGCAACTTCGACAATCCCGAATACGCGGGCGGCATCGGCATCAGCCAGACCATCTTTACCCCCCGCGATATCGAGCTCGAAGAACCTCCCCGCAGCGAGCGGCCTTACGCGGGCATCCTGCTGTTCCACGCCTATGTGCAGCGGTTCGACGACCGAACGATGGACCATATCGAGCTCGACGCGGGCGTCCTCGGTCCGTCCTCGCTCGCTGAGGAGACCCAGCAATCGCTGCACACGGCTCGCGGCTGGGACAAGCAGTTGCACGACGAGTTCGTCTTCGATGCCACCGTCCGCAAGACCTGGAAGTTCGGCCTCTTCGGGACCGAGACCGGTCGAACGGGCGTCGATGGATGGGGCATCGAGCTGCTGCCGCAGGCCGGCGGCACACTCGGCACGGCCTACCGCAACGCCCACGCCCAACTTCTCTTCCGCGCCGGCTACAACATTCCCGGTGACTTCGGGCCTCGGCGAGTCTTTGACATCGGCTCAGCAGCCCCCGACCCCGAGGGCCGGTGGGGCTGGTACGCCTACGCCCGTGGCCACGGCCGCGCTGTCCAGCACAACATCACGCTCGACGGAAACACCTACCGCGACAGCCGCAGCGTGGACAAAGAGAACTTTATCGGCGAGTTCGAGTTCGGCTTCGTCGGCACGCTCGGCGAGCATCTCATGCTCGGCTGGGGCTGGACCGCAGTCAGCGACGAGTACGAGAACGACAACTCATTGGACTCGTACGCGACGGTCTCGGTGACCGCGCACTTCGAGTTCTAGCGCATCATCTCCGTTTTATGCATTCTTCATCACAGAGAGATTCCACACCATGACCAAGGTGAAACTGACCACGAACAAGGGCGACATCACGCTGGAGATCGATGCTCAAGAGGCGCCGATCTCAGCCGAGAACTTCATGTCGTACGTCGACAACGGCTTCTACGACGGCACGATCTTTCACCGCGTCATCGACGGGTTCATGATCCAGGGCGGCGGATTCACGCCCGACATGAAGCAAAAGAAGGCCGACAAGAACATCAAAAATGAGTGGAAGAACAAGCTGACGAACCAGCGTGGCGCAGTCGCGATGGCCCGCCTCGGCGGCGACCCGGATTCTGCCTCCAGCCAGTTTTTCATCAACCTCAAGGACAACGGCTTCCTCGATCAGGCCCAACCCGACGGCGCGGCCTACGCGGTCTTCGGCAAAGTCGTCGAAGGCATGGAAGTAGTCGACGCCATCAAGGGCGTCAAGACCACCGACAAGTCAGGCCACGGCGATGTGCCGGTCGAACCCGTTATCGTCACCAAGGCCGAACGCCTCGAATAGAACCTTCCATTCGAGCCCCACGCGGAATCGTGGGATTCGTGCGGCGTTCTGGCGCATCGGTGCTCGGTCACGGCTCATGCGTGTTCCGCTTCATCGAAAAACCTCTACACAAGCCCGCCGAGCATCTTGCCGATCAAGTACGCCACGATCGCTGCCGTCCCGCCGATCGCCAGCGTCTCTGCCGCGCCGCGCCACTTGGCCTGTTCAACGACCCGCGCCTTGAGCACGCCGACCGTGGCAAACGCGATCGCAGCAAAGACGATGCTCATCGGGAACATATCGCCGCTGCTCTTGGTCGCCAGCCCAAACGCGTAGGGGATCAAGGGCATCGCGCCGATCAGCACGAACGCGATAAATGTTGCGTTCGCGGCCTTGAGCGGGTTCGACGGGGAATCGCTGATGCCGTGCTCCTCGATCATCATCGTGCGCAGCCAGCGGTCCTTGTCGGCGGTAATCACCTCGACCACCTGTTCAAGCAGCTCGCCCTCGAAGCCCTTGGCGCGATAGATCTCGCGGATCTCGGCCCGCTCGCCCTCGGGCTCGATCTCGATCTCCATGGTCTCTTCTCGGCGGAGGCGTTCGATCTGGTCCTGCTCGGCGCGCGCTCCGAGGTAGTTGCTCGAGGCCATCGAGAACCCGTCGGCGAACAGGTTGGCGGCCCCCAGTATCAGCACATAGCCTGGCGACATCCCCGCGCCGGCGATGCTCGCCACCACCGCGAACGTGGTCACCGTGCCGTCGATCGCCCCGTAAATAAAGTCCCGCAGGTACGTCTGCGAAGGACCGCTGCTCAGCCGCTCGCGGATGTCCTCGGGCGCATGGCTCTCGCCGACAGCGTGGTGCGAATCGGGCAACTGGTCGGGAGATGGCTCCGGGTTTGTAAACTGCTCGGTCAACTCGTCCCCTCTTTCTGACTCTTTGGTGGTCCAGCGCTTTGATGGCCCAACTCTTTGGTGGCACAGGCCTGTAGCCCGTGTCTGGCAGGCGTCAAAGAAGGTTGTACTTCACAATACAGCGCACCGCCGACACCCCGTCGCGCCACGTGATCTTCTTCCCCTCGGCGTACGTCCGGCCCGCGTAGCTGACCGCGACCTCGTACACACGGGGCGGCTGGCCCTCGGCCGTTCGGTGGCGGGCGATCTTCGCCACGAGTTCTGGCTCGATCCCGAAGCGCGGCTCGCTCAGCTCGATCGGCTCGATGACCTCACGCCGAAAGGCCTTCAGGCAGCACTCGATGTCCGTCAGGTTGAGGTTGGTCAGCATGTTGCTCAGCATCGTGATGAACCGGTTAGCCACCGCGTGCCAGTAGTACAGCACCCGGTGCGTCTGCCCGATGAACCGCGAGCCGATCACTACGTCCGCCTTGCCATCGAGAATCGGTGCCAGCACAGCCTGATGGTCCGCCGGGTCGTACTCGAGGTCCGCGTCCTGCACGATAAGCAGCTCGGCGCCGTCGGCTATCGCGGCGCAAAAGCCGGTGCGCAACGCTGAGCCCTTGCCCCGGTTGCGATCGTGGAACAACGCGGTCGTAGTTTCATCGTTCGCCAGCTGTCTGACGATCTCAATCGAGCCGTCGGTCGAGCCGTCGTCGATGAGGTAGATCGTGCGCTCGCACCGCGCGCCGTCAGAGGCAGCCGGCGGTGGCGTGTTCCTGAGCCTCTCAACAAGCTGGCGCAGCGTGTCCCGCTCGTTGTAGACCGGGATGATAACCGCGAGCTTCATGCGTCCGAGGATACGCGCTGCCCGACTAGCGTGGGTGCTATCTCAACCAGTATCCGCCGCTGCGCGCTGGAGAGCCCGAGCCGTCCGATCTGCCGTGGCGACTTCCACACAGCCCCCTGCCTGCTCACAGGTGAGCGGCTGGTGAGCACCTGGAACCGCACATCGCGGTGCGATGTAGCCAGCGAGAATCGACCTATTCGTTCGGGCGCCTCGGCCAGCCCGAAAGCCGCCGCCGCACGCGGTGCAGTCAGCGAGCGGGGCGTCTCGATGGTCGGTGCCTGCCACAACCCCCCCCACATGCCGGTGGCGGGCCGTTGTTCCACAAGCAATCGGTCCCGGTCGTCAAAAACAATCAGTGAGGCCGCATGCAGCACGGTCTTGGCAGCGGCCTTGCGCGGCGATGGGATAGTGCCTTGCAGGTTTGTGGCGAACGCGACGCACCCCGAGCGCAGCGGGCATGCTGGGCAAAATGGACTGGCCGGCGTGCAGACAGTCGCGCCCAGCTCAATCAGCGACTCGTTGACAAGCGATGCCGCGAGGTCGGTCCCTTCGAGCAGTTCCTCCGCAGCGACCCACACCCGCTTCATGGTGGCCGGCTCATTCAGCACGCCCGGCTCGCCACGCACACGCAGCAGCACGCGGGCGACGTTGCCATCGACCGCTGGCGTTCGCTCACCAAAGGCAAGCGATGCGACCGCGCCCGCTGTGTAACGGCCCACGCCCGGCAGCTCGCGCAAGCTTCTTGCCTCACTTGGCCAGCCGCCCATATTGACGACCGCTCTCGCAGCCTCGTGCAGCCGGCGCGCCCGCTGGTAATACCCCAGCCCCGACCAGAGCTCCAGCACTGGGTCCACGTCTGCCTCAGCCAGCGAGTGGGCCGTCGGGAACCGATCCATGAACCGTTTGAACCGATCGACGACCCGCGATGCCTGTGTCTGTTGCAGCATGGTCTCGCTCACCAGCACCCGGTAAGGATCGCGCTCCGCCTCCAGCGGGCGGTCCCGCCAGGGAAACTCGCGGGCGTTGGTAAGGAACCACGCGACAAGCGGTTCGGCCAGACTGGTTTGACGGGGCTTAGGCCGACCCATGGCCGTCCGTCGCGAGTTGCAGCAACGCGCGGTCCGCGGCCTTGCGGATCGCGGTCCAGCTCCGGCCCGGCTCGCGCGACAGCGTTATGAACCGCTCATGGATCAGCACGCCTACCACCCCCTCGATCGCCAGAAGGGCCGTCGCGAGAGCGTCCGACCGAACCTCCGCTTGGCTCCCGATTCGGTACGAACGGATGCCACCGCGCTGCGGCTCCTCCAGCAGCAGCTTGATCGCGTCAGGATTCGGGGTGGACTGCGCGTCCATAATCCTCATGCACCGATCCTAGCTTCGGATAGAATGAGTCTGGCGCACGCCGGGACGGGAGCATTGGGCTGGAACTCTTTGATCGAATCAACGACCTGATCGGCCGCATGGGCACGTACTCGATGATCAGCGTGCTCATCGAGCTCGTGCTGATCTGGATCGTCGTGCTGGTGGTCGTCAAGTTCCTGCAGGGCACGCGGGCCGCGGGCGCGATCAAGGCCGTGCTCATCGTGCTGCTCGTGGCGACCATGGTCGTCCAGATCATCGGCGGCGAGGCAACACTGCCCCGCCTTGTGCTGCTGTACGACCGTCTGCTGGCGGTCGTCGTGATCGGGCTTGTCGTGATCTTTCAGCCCGAACTCCGGCGGGCCCTCATCCGACTGGGCGAGACCCCCATCCTGCGATCGAACACGGACACCATCGGGCAGATCGTCGATCCAATCGTCGAGGCCGCAGCCTACTTCAGCAAGGCCCGATTCGGGGCGATCATCGTCATCGAGCGTCGCGTCGGGCTGGCCGGCTTGGTCGAGGGCGGCACGAAAATGGACGCCGAACTCTCGGCCGCGGTGCTTCAGACCATCTTCTTCCCGGGCACCGCGCTGCACGACCTCGCGGTCGTCATCCGCGGCAAGGTCATCCACGCAGCGGGCGTCCAGCTCCCAATGGCCGACGCGGAGGAGATGAGCGATCCCTCGTTCGGCGCCCGCCACCGCGCTGCGGTCGGGCTGACCAAAGAGACCGATGCGCTGGTTCTTGTCGTCAGTGAAGAATCCGGAGCGATCCGGCTCGTCGAACGTGGCAAGCTCGGCCCGCCGCTGTCCCCGGACGAGCTGCGTGCAGCGCTCCGCGAACGCGCCGACACGCTCAAGACGAGCCCCTCCAAAGCGGCGACAGCGGGCAAAAAGCAGGAACAGGCCGAGCCAGCCCCCGACGTCGACCCGGACGAGCCCGACGCACCGTCCGAGAAACCCGCGGTTGTGTCCGAGCCCACCGAATCGGCTAAGGGGGCCAGTTCATGAGCACCGACAAGCCCACGTTGGGACACAAGGTTCGTTTTTACCTGTCAGTGACGCTCATCGCAGTCATGGTGTGGGTCGTCGCCGAAGGCCAGACCCTCCAGCGGCAGGCCGTCGAGATGAAGGTCGGCTTCGGCAGCAACCAGCAGTACGCGGCCAGCGTCCAGACCGAGGGCTGGACCGGATCCGTCAAGGTGACTTTCGAGGGTTCGGCCAACGTAAGCACCGAGGCACAGGGTCTGAACGGGGATCTGTTGGTTGTCGAGCCAGGCCAGGGCACGGTGCCGATCGAGACCGGGGTCCATTCCGTCGATCTCCGGCAGCTCATCCGAGAGATGCTAGAGACCCGCCGCAGCGCGCTGTCGGTCGTCTCGGTGGAGCCGGCGACGGTCGCTGTACGTGTCCAGCAGCTCGAACGGATAGAGCAGGACGTGGTCGTGGTGCTGCCCGACGGGATCGCGGCCTCGAATCTGGTCGTCACGCCCGCCAAGGTCGCGCTTCTGGTTCCGGTCGGGAGCCTCACAGGAACGGTCGAGGCGCGTGTGGTGCTAGATGCCGCCAGCCTCGCCGGGCAGCCGCTCGGCCGACCGATTTCGCTGGGCGAGAGGGCTGTGACGCTGAGCAACAGTGATTCGGCCCCGCTTCCCCAGGGGCTGGTGGTTACGCCAGCCTCGGTCTCTGTGGCTCTTGAACTCCAAACCCGGGCCGCGCAGGTGACGCTGGCATCGATCCCGATTGTGGTGCAGCTGCCCCCGACCGAGCTCAACCGCTGGAACGTTGAGATCCCCGACTCCGACCGTGTGCTGCGCGATGTCACGCTCACCGGGCCAGCGACGGTCATCGAAGAGTACCGCAATGGCCAGCGGCAGCTTCTGGCGGTCATCCGGCTGGGGTTTGAGGAGCTGGAGACCCGTATTGAGTCCAAGCGGGCCGAGTTCCCGGGCCTTGGGGTGGGGGTGACCGTCGAGGTTCAGGACCGCGAGGTTGGGCTGACGATCACGCCGCGCGAGGCCGCGGCCCCCGGTGGTGGTTGAGACTGGCTCGGTGCCGGGCAAGGGCGGAAATGGCCCGCCGGGCAAGCTACGCTTGGAGCCGTTTCGTCGGCTGGCCCCGTGCATCATGCTCTGAGGCCATCCAAGCCGCGACGACCAAGCGAGACCGCATTCAGGGAGCCGACGGTGAAGATCAAGACCGATGAAATCGCCAGCGTGATCAAGACCGAGATCGAGCAGTTTGCTGCCGAGCTCGAAGTCTCAGAAGTAGGCCGCGTTGTGACCGTCGGCGACGGTATCGCCCGCATTTACGGCCTCGCCAACGCGATGGCCGGTGAGCTGGTCGAGTTCCAGACCAGCGAGGGCGCGGTCATGGGCCAGGTGATGAACCTCGAAGAGGACACCGTCGGCTGCGTCATCTACGGCGACTACCTGTCCGTCAAAGAGGGCGACATGGTCCGCTCGACCGGCCGCCTGCTCGAGGTGCCCGTCGGTGAGTCCCTGCTCGGCCGCGTCGTTGACGCCCTTGGCCGCCCGATCGACGACGGCCCTTCGCTCGACGGCGCTGAGCGTGCCAAGATGGACATCATCGCTCCGGGCATCGCTGCCCGCCAGCCCGTGACCGAGCCCATGCAGACGGGCATCAAGGCCATCGACTCGATGATCCCCATCGGCCGGGGCCAACGCGAGCTGATCATCGGCGACCGCAAGACCGGCAAGACCGCCGTGGCGATCGATGCGATCATCAACCAGAAGCAGTTCTGGGGCACCGACAAGGCGATGGTTTGCATCTACGTCGCGGTGGGCCAGAAGGAATCGACCGTGGCGGGTGTGGTCGAAACGCTCCGCAAGAACGGTGCGATGGACTACACCATCGTCGTTAACGCGGGCGCATCCGACCCGGCCCCCATGCAGTACGTCGCCCCCTACGCGGGCTGCGCGATGGGCGAGCACTTCATGTGGAGCGGCAAGGAGCCGGGCAAGAAGCTCGCCAGCGGCAAGCCCTACCCCAAGCACGCCCTGCTCATCTACGACGACCTCTCCAAGCAGGCCGTCGCGTACCGCCAGCTCTCGCTGTTGCTCCGCCGCCCGCCGGGCCGCGAGGCGTACCCGGGCGACGTGTTCTACCTGCACTCCCGCCTGCTCGAGCGCGCCACCAAGCTCAGTGACGACAACGGAGGCGGCTCGCTGACTGCCCTGCCCGTCATCGAGACCCAGGAAGGCGACGTCTCGGCGTACATCCCGACCAACGTGATCTCGATCACCGACGGCCAGATCTACCTTGAGCCTGAACTGTTCTTCGCGGGCGTCCGCCCGGCCATCAACGTGGGCATCTCGGTGTCTCGCGTGGGCGGCAACGCGCAGATCAAGGCCATGAAGAAGATCGCCGGCTCGCTGCGGCTCGACCTCGCGGCGTACCGCGAGCTGGAGGCGTTTGCTCAGCTGGGCACCGAGCTCGACCCCGCGACGCAGCGTCAGCTTGATCGCGGGGCGCGCATGGTCGAGCTTCTCAAGCAGCCGCAGTACGTCCCGCAGAACGTGACCGACCAGGTCATCTCGATCTACGCGGGCTCCAAGGGCTACCTCGATAACGTCGATCTTGACGCGGTCGCTGAGTTCGAGGCCGCGATGCTCAAGACGTTCCAGGGCACGAACAAGCCGTTGTGGGATGAGCTGTTCGAGAAGCAGGCGATCAGCGACGAGCTTGCGGAGAAGCTGAACAACGCGATTGCTACGTTCAAGTCCGACTGGACGGCCAGCCGCAAGGGCTGATCGTTTGAAGCGAATCTGATTTGCAAGACCCCGCCGGGTGGCGGGGTTTTTTGTTGGTAGGTGGGAGAAGCGAACGCAGAGTCGCAGAGCGAAGACGCGGAGGCCGCTGAGTGTTTCCGGGCGAGCCGCGAAGGTAGCGGAGCGGTATTCGAGAAGACTCACCACGGAGGGCACAGAGCGGATGGAATGGGGGAAAGGGCGATGTGGAGTAGGGATGTGTGCCTCATGACGAGCCCGACGCGCAAGCGAGCACAAGAAGGCTCTTTTGTCGCCGACGGAAGTCCATCGTTCACGCTCAGGGCTCTTTAGGAACTCCGCGTGTTTGCATCTCTCTTGGTCCTGTGCGCACGCTTGCTCGTTGGGCTCGTTGGGCTCGTTGGGCTCGTTGGCAACGGTAGAAGACCGCTCCCTCATCACAGTCGCGGCTCGTCCGGACGGGGACTCGGCTCGAAGGAGCGCGGCAGCGGCCTTGCGGACGGTCTCGATGAGTGAGGCGCTCGCGTGGTCGAGGGGTGTGTTGGTGATCTCGGCGAGCCGTGCGAGTGCTGAGCGCGCGGCCTGGCTTGCGAGGTGCGCCGCTCG
>JAJDDJ010000009.1 GCA_029260395.1 Phycisphaerales bacterium
CCCCTCACCCCGGCCCTCTCCCACCGGGGGCGGGAGAGGGAGGAAGAAGCAGAACCCCGCATCACGGCCCACTCCGCTACACCCCATGACGGCGAGCGGTGCGCACCAATCGCCCGCGAACTGCTGTGGGCGATGAGCAAGGTGGCGGAGTAGGGCAATCTCGGAAGAGAGAACGCTGAGACGCTGAGCGGGACGCGGAGTCTGCAGAGCGAGAATGGGGTGACGCTCGAAGAGCAAGAACAGCGGGCTTCTGCCATAAGGGACGATCCGGCACTTACGGGCTAAGGGTCGGTCCTCTAATGTGGTGTATGCTATGTTGTGTCAACTCCCCGTAAGCACCATTGGCTACCCAAGGCGTACCTTGGCTCTTGGGCAGGCAGTGATGGCAAGATACGAGTCATTGACGGCAAACTCTCACAAATGTGGCGATCAGCGGCGGCTAAGGTCGCGCGCGAGACAGATCTCTACAGACTCGATGTAGAGGATTCGGATGAGGGATGGCACCCAATGGTGCTTGAGGAAGAATTCTCAAAGATCGAAAGCGCTGCCGCACCGGCTATTTCAACGCTGGTTCGGAACGGCGTGATTGGAAGTCGAGAGACGCTCGCTGATATCGTGAGATTCATCGCCCTGCAGGCCGTCAGAGTTCCCCCGCGGCTGCAGCAGGCGGATGATATGCAACAACAGATCACTGACTTCGTCTACTCAAGGCTTGGTGACACGCCAGCATCCCGAAAGACAGTAGAAAGCCTGTTGCATCCGTTCGCGAGTGTTCAGTTCGAACGGGCTGCGAGCAAAGTGCATTTGCATCGAAACGCACGAATGCTCTTTTCGATCACCGGTTATAAGCAACTGTTCACAATTCTGATGCAACGAAACTGGGTCGTGTTGCGATCGCCGAATCGGCAGGCAGACTTCATCTGCTCTGATGATCCCGTATTGCTGCATTGGACCCGGGTCGTGTCTCGCCATCTCTCGCCTGGATTCGCAATGGAGCACACGCGAGTGTTTGTGCCGATGGGGCCTGGCGTGGCGCTGCTGGGTGTCTGGGGCGCGCCGCCGTATGACTATGAACTCAGTCAGCGACAGGTCGCACAGTTCAATGGCGAGTTGGTAAGCCAGGCAAGCCGATTCTTATTCTTCCGCAACGATTTTGAGGTCCTCAACAACTCCAGAGAGGTTGAGCGAAGCAGCGCCGTGTTATTGAAATGGAAAGGCCGGGGTCCTGAGCGAAGCGCATCACTCACGCCTACCGAACCCGGCGCATGAGGCCCAGGCCGTAGTTGAGGGGGCTGAGGTAGAGGTCGATGACCTCGTAGCGGCCTTGGGCGAACTCGTGGACGGTATCGAGCAGTTGGCGCGGGCCGTCGTGGCTGCACTGGTCGGGGAAGGTGTCGTGCAGCAGCACGAAGCCGCCGGTGTTGAGCACGGGCTCGACCGCGTTGAAGTCCGCCTTCACGCCGGGCAGGGTGTGGTCGCCATCGATGAATGCGAAGTCCACGCCGCCGTCACGGGCGAGTGAATCGCGCATCTCGGTGAGGCGGGTCGAGCTGTCGCCCGGGTGGAGCGTGACAAAGTCGATGAGCCCGGCCTTGGTGAGTCGTTCGGTGACGAACTCTTTGCGGCCGGTGAGCATCTCGACATCGCGCCACGGGCCTTTGTGCACGGGGCCGAAGTCATCGAAGCATTGCAGGTGCGCGCCGGTGGGCCGAGGGCCCTTGGGCTCGTAGCCGTTCTCGAGGAGGGCGGAGGCGATCCAGTGCGAGCTGACGGAGCAGAACGAGCCGACCTCGATGATCATGCGGGGCTGGAGGTTGCGGATGAGCCCGTGGAGCATGAGCCCGGCCTCGGGGCTGAGCGACGCGGGGAAGGTGATGGGGTTGGCGTAGAGCTCTTTGAGGGCGCTGAGCCACTGGCAGTTGGGGTTGTCGAGGTAGCCCGGGAACTCCCACTTGGTGGGGTGGTCGGCCTCGCTCAGCAGCCGGGGGAAGTGCCCGAGCTGGTGGTGCGGCAGGGGCGCATCGCCGGCGGTTCCGGTGGCGGACGCAGCGGGTTTGGTCTTGAGGCCGAACATGAGTTGAGGGTAGCAGTTGGCGGGTCATTGAGGATGGCAGAGGGCAGTGAAGAGGAAGAGCCCCCTCCGGCTCGCAAGGCTCGCCACTTCCCCCGCAGGCGCGGGGGAAGAGCGTCGAAACCATCGAACCCATTGGCCACTTACCGACTGCCCGTTGCCTAGGTATGCAGCGGATTGTCCTTGGGTGTTGGG
This sequence comes from Phycisphaerales bacterium, assembly GCA_029260395.1. Lineage (GTDB taxonomy): Bacteria > Planctomycetota > Phycisphaerae > Phycisphaerales > UBA1924 > OFTM382. Next base: position 2,267 of record JAJDDJ010000009.1, read on the forward strand.
TCGCTGTGGGCGCGGACGGCCGAGGCCACGCGATGCCAGAGCTTGCGCCGGGCAGCGCGGTCGGGCTCGAAAGCCTTGAGCGCGTGCATGGCGAGTGCGAGCCTTGGGGCCACGCTGCACCCGATGGGCTCGATGAAGAGGCTTGCCAGCGGGCGGACGGGCTCGGGGGCTCGTGCACCGGTCTGGCCGATGCTTGCGGTATCGATCAGGGCGAGCTGGGGGGGAGTTGTGGAGGTGACGATGATGTTCGAAGGCTTGTGGTCTCGGTTGAACAGCCCGGCAGCCAGCAGCGAGCGGGTCTGCGTGCCGACGGCGCTGGCCATCGCGTGCTGATCGCGTGCGGGCAGCGAGCGGTGAGCATCCAGCCAGTGCAGCAGGCTGGTGCCCGGCAGAGCTTCCATGACGAGCGTGCGCTGGCGCGTGCTGTCGTCTGACTTCCAGCTCAAGAGCGACAGGCATTCCGCGGTGGGGAAGGCGTTGGTCAGTGCAAGCAGGCGCGCGCCCTTCCAGTGGCGGTCGAGGCGGGTCCAGCCGCGGCCTGCGCGTAAGCGGTTCCACAGGCCCCACTGAGGTTCGGTCTTGAAGACCAGCGGGCGGGGCGAGCCATCGAGGTTGGCCACGGCTCGCACCACCGCAACGGAATCGCTCTGCTTGAGGACTTCGACGGTGGCTCGGTCGATCGAGGCGATAGCAGCCTGCCAGTCGGTCTCGGCGTGGGCCGGGGCTGAGCGATGGACCGCGAGCACCGTCTCCGCTGATGGCAGCAGCGGTGCTGGGGATTCGGGTTGGCTCGTGGCATTGGCCATGGTTCCGCTAGGCTATACGCGATGGATCCACCTGCCCCAGCCAACGCCCCAACCCATTCCAATGCCCGGCCGCTGCCGATTTCGGTAGCGATCGTGTGCAAGAACAACGAGGCGACGATTGGGCGAACGCTCGATTCGGTTCGTGAGTTGGTGAGCGAGATCGTGGCGCTGGACTCGGGCTCGACCGACGGCACGATCAGGCTGCTCGAACGTGCTGGAGCGCGGGTGCAGCGGATCGAATGGATGGGCCACGTCGCGACCAAGCAGGCGGCGCTGGAGGCGTGCCGCCAGCCATGGGTGCTGAGCCTGGATAGCGACGAGAGCCTTGAGCCCGAGCTTGCGCGCGCGATTCGGGACCTCTTGACGGGTGAGACAGCCGGCGTGGCGGGGGCCCGCTTCAACCGCAAGGTGTGGTACGCGGGGCGGTTCTTGCAGCACACGTTTCAGCCCGAGCCGAGGCTGCGGCTGGTTCGGCTCGAAAGCGTGAAGGCTGGCCGAAGCCGTTGGACGGGCCTCGACCCGCACGACCGGCTGGATGTCGCGCCGTCGGCGGGCCGGGTCGTGGAACTGCCGGGCGACCTTCGGCACGATTCCGTGGGCACGATGGCGGCGTTCATGGCTCAGCAGATCAAGCTCGGGCAGGTGTCGGCGGACGCGATGCTCGCGAGTGGACGCAGTCCGAGCCGAACCAAGCTGTTGATGAGCCCGATCGGGCAGGTGTTCAAGCAGATCGTGCTCAAAGGGGCCTGGCGCGACGGCTGGCGCGGCTGGGCGGCAGCGGGCTCGGCGGGGGTGGCCTCCTTGGCCAAGCACGCCCTGCACGCCGAGGCGCAGGGCCTTGCAGCCGAGGGCGGCATAGACTTAGCCTTACCTGATGCTGGGAACGCTACTCGAGCAGTTGAGGCCGATGGTTCGGCCACCGTCGAACGCGTTCCCCCAACGACGACGGCGACTACCTCGATGACTCAAGAGCGTGACCCGAGTGCCCCGGCTGAGGCGGAGCACCGCCCGGCCCCGGCCGACACCGACCATCAATCTGCATCTGAACCCGGCTCGCGCGGCCCCGAAGGCGCTTCGCACGCCGACGGTTCCGATGGCCCGCCCAAGAAGAAGCGTCGTCGGCGCCGCCGCAAGGGCAAGGCCGAAGGCGGCGCGGATGCGGGGGGCGAGACGGGCGACGATACCGATGGAGATGTCGGCCACGACTCGGGCAGCAAACGCCGAACACGCCGGGATGTGGACGACACCGACGCCGAGGTCTTCGACCAGGAGACAACGTTTCGCGATATGGGGCTGCGCGACGAGGTGATCCGTGCGCTCGATGAGTGCGGGTTCACCAAGCCGACGTACATCCAGAAGCAGCTCATCCCGCCGGCGATCTTGGGGCGTGATGTGCTGGGCCAAGCCAAGACGGGCACGGGCAAAACGGCCGCGTTCGCGCTTCCGCTCTTGCACAACTCCGAGCCCGGCATCCCGATGCAGGCGATCATCCTCGCGCCCACGCGCGAGCTGGCGATCCAGATCACCGACGAGATCAACGACCTCGGCCGGTACACAAACCTCAACGCCGTGACGATCTACGGCGGCCAGCGCATCCAGAACCAAGTGGACAAGCTGGAGAAGGGCCCGGAGATCATCGTCGGCACGCCCGGCCGCGTGCTGGACATGATCGACCGCGGATACCTGCACTTTAAGAACGTTCGGTGCGCGGTGCTCGACGAGGTGGACCGGATGTTCGACATCGGGTTCCGTGACGACATCCGCAAGCTTCTGCGCATGTGCCCCAGCAATCGGCAGACGCTGGTGGTGTCGGCAACGGTCTCTGGCGAGATCGAGGACCTGGCACGCCGGCACATGACCAACCCGGAGAAGATCGTCACGTCGGCGGGCTCGCTTACGGTGAGCCTCGTCGAGCAGCACTACCTGACGGTCGAGGGCTGGGACAAGAAGAAGCTGCTGCTGCACCTGCTCAAGAGCGAAGACCCAGCGCTGACGCTCGTGTTCTGCCGGCTCAAACGCCGAGTCGACGAGGTCGCCAAGTATCTCAACGACCACGGCATCGAATCGCACGCTATCCACGGCGATATGAGCCAGTCCAAGCGAACCAGCACCATGCGCCAGTTCCAGGACGGCAAGCTCGCGGTGCTCGTCGCGTCGGATGTCGCGGCCCGCGGGATCGATGTCGCTGGCATCACGCACGTCGTCAACTTCGACCTGCCCGACGACCCCGAGGTCTACGTGCACCGCATCGGGCGGACCGCCCGCGCCGGTAGGCGGGGCATCGCGTGGACGTTCGCGACTCGCGAGCAGGGCAAGATGCTCAGCCAGATCGAGGATCTGATCGACACGCAGATCGATTTCTTGGATTACCCCGACTTCAAGCACTCCGAGCGGCCAAGCTCGTGGCGCGATGAGCCCACGGGCTTTAGGCCGCTGCCGGTGGTCACGGGCGTGCCCGTGGTCGCTCGCAACCGCTTTGATCAGGGCGACACGCCCGACGTGCCCAAGGACGAGTCCAAACGCGAGGCCAAGTTCCCGGGCGGCGTGGTGCCCAGCAAGATGCCCGCCAAACGCATGAAGGGCCGCGTCAGGCCCGGCAGGTGAGCCGCGTGAGCGATGCACCCAATGGCCTAACCATCGACCGCGCCCGACGCGACGACCATCAGCGGTGGCTCACCGAGCTGACGCAGGTGCCGACCGCAGCGGGCAAGGAAGGCCGCGTCATTGCGTGGCTCACCGACTGGTTCGATGCACGCCCCGAGTTGCAGCTGGCCCGTGACACGCACGGCAATCTGACGCTCTCGCTGCGCCATTCGGCGGAGTCCGACAGACCGCTGTATTTCACGGCCCACATGGACCACCCCGCGTTCGTGGTCGAACGGGTCGAGAACGATCGCGCCATCATGAGCTTTCGCGGCGGGGTGATGGCGGACTACTTCCCCGATGCCGAGCTTGAAGCATGGACTGACGGCCGCGATGCACCGATCGCCGGCGTGCTGACCGAAGTTCTCGAAGACAAGATCGACGGCTTTCCTACTTACGCCGCCAGGTTCGAGGGTGCCGAAGTGCCCGTGGGTTCGATCGTCCGCTGGCGGTTCGCGGCAGCCGAGGTACTCGAAACCGAGGGCGTGGCGTGCCTGCACACGGATGCCTGCGACGATCTGGCGGCCATGGCTGCGGCGCTTGCCGCGTTCGATGAGCTCCGGCTTCGACAGATCGAGGGCGAGACCATCGGCGATGTGCGCGTGCTGCTGACGCGGGCCGAGGAGGTCGGGTTCATCGGCGCGATCGGGGCCTGCCGCGAGGGAACCATTCCTCGGGGTGCCCGCGTGCTGGCGCTGGAGAACAGCCGGAGCTTTGCGGACTCGCCCATCGGCGGCGGGCCGATCGTTCGCGTGGGCGACCGCATCAGCATCTTTACGCCGCAGGTGACGGCCGATGTGGCGCGCATCGCCGAGGCTATCGGTGGGCCCTCCACCCCCAAGGCCAGCGAGAAAATCGATCCGGCTAAGGCGTGGCGCTGGCAGCGGAAGCTGATGGCGGGCGGCGCGTGCGAGGCGAGCGTGTTCTGCTCGTTTGGACTCGCGGCGACGTGCGTGTGCTTACCGCTGGGCAACTACCACAACATGGCTGAGCTTGGCGCGGTGCAGGACGGCACGTTCACCGGCACGCCCAGAGTGGGCCGCGAGTACATCGCGCTGCGCGATTACGAGGGGTTGGTCGATCTGCTCGTCGGCTGCGGGCTCGGGCTCACCGATGCAGCCGTAGGAGAGGCCAGTGGCGCGACGCCCACGTTCCGCGAACGCCTCGACGGGCTCTGGGCCGAGCGTGCCTCCGTGCTCAAAGGCTGAGCGATGATCCCCGCTAGCGACCACCGCCGAGCAGCCCATCGAGCGCCCCGCCGGGCTTGCCGAGCAGATCGCCCACACCCTTGATGATGTTCTCCGGCGATAGAGCCTCTTTGGCAAAGTGTTCGGCGTCAAACTCGGTCTTGGAGTTGTCGAGTGGGCCGCGCGTGCGGAACGGGACCATGACCTGCGGGCCGATTCCCAGCGGAACACCGAGCGGGCCAGCGATCTCTTGGGCGACCGCTCCGCCGGGGATGTAGGTGATGACGTCGAGGTTGCCGCCCGGCCCGGCCTTGAGGTCGGCGTCCTTGTTCTGCCACGCGCGGTCGGACAGGTTGATGACGCCCACGGAGATTAGCTTGAACTCGCCGAGCGGCAGTGAATACGGCTGGTACGCGATCACCCCGCGGTCCATGACCACCTTGAGCGTTTCGAGCCGGCGACCGACGCGGCCCTGCTCGTTGAGGCCGGGGATCTTGAGCATGCCCATGAACTGGTTTTGAACCACGAACCGTCCGCTGCCCATGTCCATCGAGAAGTAACCGCTTAGGTTGTTCATGTTGCCATCGATGGGCACGGCGACGTTGGTCTCGAGAACGAGCTTGGCCGGTGTATCCTCGGCGGTCTTCTCGAGCGACTTCAGCAGCGGCAATGCTTTGGCCAGATCGGCGGTCAGCGCCGGGGTGATGCGGCTGATCGTCGCGACCGGCGAGCCGTCGGAGGGCTTGTTGATGAGCATGAACCCGTCGCGGAACGAGCCGTCGGCGGCAGCGACCGCGTTGGGGCTGGTCGCCTCGAAGCGGAACGCTCCGGCCACGCTGGAAACCTCGCGGTACCAGCCCTTGGCGCTGACGGTGTCGCCCAGCGCCTTGGTCGGCAGGTCGTTCCGTGCGAACGCATCGATGAGCGCCGTCGGCACGTTGGGAAGCTCGAACGAGCCGGTCGCGTTGAGCGTCTCGGCCTTGACCTGGCCCGAGGCCGACGCGAGTCCGAACAGCGTGCCCCACACGCGACTGGGCTGGCTGGCCTGGCTCTGCTTGCCGCCAGCGGTCCACTGCTGAACGCGAAGATCGTAGTCGAGCGTCGCGCCCGCAACGGTGGTGGGTTTGAGGCTGAGCGTGCCGCCGGTAATGGCCACGGGGGCCTTGGCCTCGCCGACTGCAAGGGCGGTTTGTGGCAGGTCCACCGAGGCATCAATCGCGAACACGCCGAGTTTGAGCGGCCCGCCCGGCGCGCCGTTCGCGCCCGACATCGAAGCGGGAAGCACGAGCGAGTTGAGCTTGAGCGTGATGTCGGTGGGTGCGGTCAGCGCGAGCAGCGGCGGCGGAGGCGTCGCGGCGCCCGCGGGCGGCTGCTTGGCGCCGAGAAGGTACTCATTGGCCCACGCGGGATCGAGCAGCACACGAAGCTCGGCAGGTGCGCTCAGGCGGAGTGTGTCTCCAGCCGAAGCGATCTTGAGCGGCTTGGTCGTGTTGACGCGCTGGGATCGCACGCCAAGTGAGATGCTGTCGATGGCCGATGCCGCCGCGGTGTTGATGTCTGCCGCGAGATCAAGGCTCAGCGTCGGGCCCACCGCCCCGACGAGCAGGCCGGGCTGACCGGTGAGTGCATCAACGAACGCGACCGGGATGTTGTTGAGCGCCGCGTTGACCGTAAACGGCCCGGCGGGCTTGCCCGCATCGACCGTTGGATTGGTGCTGAGCGTGAACGAACCCGAGCCGTTGCTCGGCGCGGTGATGTCGCCCGAGGCTTGCACGGTAACCGTGCCGCGCGAAGCGCCGAGCAATGCCGCAAGCGGTCCATCGAGTGAGAACTCGCCGCTGGAGAGTTTAATCGGGCCCTGTGCAGCACCGGTGGCCGCGAGCCCGGTGACCGTCGCAGCGATCGTGCCGCTGGCGCGGAGGTTGCCGGTGGCCTTGGAGCCGTCGGGGGCAAACGACTCGGTCAGCGGAAGCTTCAACGGCTCGACACGGAGCGTGATGACCGCGGGCTCGGCGAGCGAGGGCATCTGCGCAGGGGCTGAGCCGGTGATCGCCAGCAGGTTTGCTAGCGCCGGGCCGGTGACGCGGGTGCTGAGCGTGACAGCCTCGGTGCTGAGCACTCGGCCATCGAGCGAAGCGCGGGCATCGAGCTTGGTCAGCGGCGAATCGATGCTCGCGCTGACCGCTTGCTTGGCGCTCTTGGCATCAAAGTTGGCCACGACGGTGAAGGGTCCGCCGAGCAGGTCGCTCGCGAGCGACGCCAGATCCATCGGAGGCTTGCCGTCCTTGCCGGGGAGCTTGGGCAAGAAGCGGGCGAGTGCGAGCGGCGCATCGCGGAGTTCGAGCTTGGCTGCGGGCTGCATGGCCATCGGCGCGAGCGGCTTGCCCGCAGCGTCAAACACCTTGGACGCGCTGGCTTCAAGCGTTCCGCCGAAGCCCTTGCCGCCATGGGCCCCCACGAGCTTGCCGGTCATCGAAGCGCCAGCGGCTGGGTTGAGCTTGGCATCCGCCGTCAAGCTGGTGATGACGACACCCGCCGAGGCGACATGCTGCAACAGGAACGACGCCTGGGCCGTCGCGTTCTGCGGCTGGGGCGCCATCGCTTCGCCCAGCGGAAGTGTGAATTCGCTGACGGTCGCGCGCACCAGCGCGGGCCTATCGAGCACGGTGGTCAGCGGCGGTTCGATCTTGGTCAGCGCGGTGAGCAGCACAGTCGGGCTGGTCTGCGTGATGGTGATTGGCGCGCGGGCCGTCACGCGCTTGGACGTGATCGACAGGGGGCCGGCGATCTCAAGATGCTGGGCGTTTACTCGCAGGTCGGCGTGCAACTCGTCCGCCGACGGGTTGGTCGCGGTGAGCGAAGCATTGATGAGCGGGCCGATGTCGCGGGCCGGGTCGAGGCCCATCTCGGCCATCGGTACAAACGCTGCGAGCAGCGCGGAGCTGATGTCGGTCATGTTCGCCGTCAGGTTCACCTGCGGCACAGCACCGGTCTTGATCGCTCCGCTTGCATCGAGCAGTTCACTCGCCGAGCCGGTGATCTTGAGGGTGCCAGCGTTCTTGCCGTCATACGCGCCCGAGCCGTTGAGCGACAGCGCCACGCGGCCTTGGGCGAACTCGGTTGCATCGATCGAGCCGGTGATCGGCCCCGCGCCAAACGCCTTGGCCGAGCCGTCGGCTGCGTTGACGCTGCCCGCCAGCGTGCCGGTGCTGAGCGTGACCAGCGCCTTGACGCTGCGCAGGTCCTGGGCCGGTCCGCCGATCGCGCCGAGGTCGGCGCTGAGCTGCGAGACCTTAAGCTCGATCGGGTCCGCGTGCGACAAGCGCACCTGCGGGATGACCCGACGGAGCATCGGCGCGGGCTCGCGGAATGTGAGTACGACGGCATCGGTGGCCGGGGAGGTGACGACTTTGCCGTTGATCGCCAGGTCGAGCGCGCCACGCAGGCGCTCGCTGGTCAGGTTGCCCTTGAGGGCGATCGGCCCGTCGGCCTGCTGCGCGCTCGCGCTGAGCGAGAGGTCGAGCGTTGGGCCGAGGTCATCGGTGAGCCGCAACAGGGGCTCGCCCTCTCGCTGCAAAACGGCGGCGATGAATGGGTCGAGGATGGCTGTCGCCACGCCGGTGAGCGCGGCCGAGCCCTCGATCTTCGCGGGCATGACGAACGCGCCCTGCGCGTCGAACATGTCGCCGAATGCCATGTCGGCGCTGAGGGTGCCTGCTGATTCGCTGCCCACCGTGGCGGCACCGCTCGCGGTGAATCTCGCCGTCTGGTCACCGGCGAGCGTCAGGTTGACCGTGGTCTCGGTGGTCGAGAACTTCTGCTGGCCGCCTCCTGCCATGCCCATCGAGGCGGGGTCGGCGCTGCCGGTCATCGGTCCAACACTCAGCCGTACCGACGCAGCAGCGCTGCGTAGATCCATCGGCGCGCCGCCCTTGGGCAGCTGCACCCGCAGCGAATCGATCGTGAGCGACGCCGACGGGAACTGCTCGATGGTCAGACCGGGTGTGCTGGCGAGCGCGTCTTGAACGGCGACCAAACGATTGGCCCAGGGCTGAAGATCGATCGAGGCGATGGCGGGCGAGCTGAGCGTGAGCACGCCATTCTGCGCGAGCAGGTGCATTTGGAGCGATGCGTCGATCGTCTCGACCGAGAGGGCGATATCGCCGGTCATGGCGTCGAGCGTGAGCGCACCGGTTGCATCGGTCCACTGCTGCAGCTCGATGGCAAGGATGGCGTCGCCGTCGGGCGAGAGACTGGTGGCGGACGCGCCGCTCTGCGCTGTGCCCTTGAAACTACCGCTGATGGGCTTGCCCACGTTGATAGAGAGCTGGCCAGCAAAGTCACGAATCGCGGCCGTCGCGATCTTCCCGCCAGTCGCATCCGACAGCGCCGCATCGGTGTACGTCAGGTTGAGCTTGTCGAGGATCAGCTTGGCCGAGAGCGATCTGGGCAGCTTGGGCGCTGGTATGGCGGCACTGGCATTGCCGATTCCACTGCCCGAGCCCTCGGCCGATGGCTTCGTCGGGGCGACCGCCTCAGCAAGGTCGATCGTGCCGTCGGCGGCGCGCGTTACGTCGAGGTTGCCCGTGACAACGATCTCGCCGAGATCAAAGTTGCCCGTAATCAGACGCAGGCCCGTGGCCTCGGCGGTCAACTCGATCACGCCGAGCACCTTGCCGTTGGCATCGAGCACGCGGATCGGTCCCGCCTGCTGGCCGCCGAACAGGCTGAGCTTGACCTTCTCGACCTCGATCGAGCCCTTGATGGTCGGGTTGACCGCGGCCTCGATCTCGCCGGGCGCGATCGATGAAACGATCGGCGGCAACGCGACCACCGCGCCGACCAACAGCAGCAACACGACGACAAACAGCACCACCAGCCGGCGGCCCCAACGGGCCTTCTTGCGGGGTGATGACCTGGGCTTCTTGGACTCGGACATGCTCTGATCTCCAGCGAGAAGGAAGCGGGGCTTGGCCTGCGCCACTACACGCTATGCGCACCGAAACAAGCCGGTTCGCGTCCGTCGGAGGCGCACCGTGGGACTGGCGTTCTTACAGCCAAGAACCGGGAAGGATGAAAGAAACTACATGATCGAGACGGTGAGCGTTCGGCTGACGAACAACCGGCTCAGCTCTCGTCGGCTTTGGCGATCTGCCACTCTTCGAGATCGATCGGGGCTTGCCTGCCGAAGATCGTTACGAGCACACGCACCGCGCCCTTCTCCGGGAACAGCTCGTCGACCGTGCCTTCGTAGTTCTCGAACGGGCCTTCCTTGATGAGCACGTGCTCGCCCTTCTGGAAGCTCAGGCGGATCGTCGGCTCCTCGTCGGGGGCCTTGGAGTCGTTGAGCATCTTGACGATCTCGTGCTCGGCCATCGCGGTAGGCCGGCCCGCTGTGCCGACAAAGTCGCCCACGCCCGTGGTCTCCTTGATGAGGAAGAACACGTCCTGGGGGATTCGGCCGTCGGGCTCGAGTTGCATCTCAACGAAGACGTAGCCCGGGTAGAGCTTGGTCTCCTGGATGCGCTGGCGGCCGCCCTTGATGGTCTTGGTCTTCTCGGTCGGCACGAGGATGCGGCCCACGAGGTGGGTCATGCTCTCGATCTGCACCTTGCGGAGCAGCGTCTCGCGGACCGAGCTCTCCTTGTTGGAGGCCACGCGGAGCACGAACCAGTCCATGCCAGCGCTGCGCACTTGCTCCTCAGCATCAACGGCTTCGGCGGGCGTCGTCGCGGCGGGCTGCTCGGCCTTGGCGGTCGATTCGGCTGCCGATTCAGCGGATGGCTTGGTGGTTAGCTCAGACTGCGCGGGTGCGTCTTGTTCGGTTGTGTTGGTCACGGGCTGGTCTTCCATGGCTGGGTTCGCCCTTTCGAGTGCGGGAGCGGCGAGGGTTGGGCTCAGACTGCTACTGCAGCACATGAATCATTTTGAAGAACTGCGCGAAGACCCAGTCGACCGAGAACAACGCGGCCGAGATCAAGAACGCAGCAGCGATCACGACCCACGTCGAGCCCATAACCTCTCGCCGGCTCGACCAGTTGACCTTGCGCATCTCGCCATCGGTTGCAATGAGGAATTCCACGGGTCGCTTCTTCAAGCCGACCATCATGAAGACCACGATCATGCCAAGCAGCAGCACCACCGCGACCAGCCCGCCCTGCACATACAGCGGCTCGACCACGGGCACCTCGCCGTAGCGGAGAACACGAGCGCCCGGGCCACCCGCGTTTAGAGCCTCGGTGTCGGCGGCAGGAATGTCGCCCGTGAGGGAGACATCGGCCACGGTGACGAGGCTGCCCGCGCCGGTGGACGAGATGGTCTCAATGACGCCCGTGCCCACGAGGGTCTGGTCGCCGTTGTTGGGGTCGATGCTCATCAGCGACACCGCGCTTCCACCCTCCCAGCCCGCAGGCGAGGAGTCAAGCTCGAAGGTGTACGCACGGGCCGGGAGCTGGATGTTGACCGCCTGGCCGAACGCCCATGCAGCGGAGGCGAGCACCAGAGCGCCAGCACCGACCGCGGTGAGTACGCGGACCCAGTACCCCTGTCCCGGCTTGTAAATACCCAGCGCCATCTCGGCCTTTCATTAGAGACGGGGGTTCGTATTCCCGTCCAAGCACGCCAGAGAGGACTTGAACCCCTGACCGGTGGATTTGGAATCCACTGCTCTACCAACTGAGCTACTGGCGCAGCAGCGGCGGAACTCCCACGAGCCCGGCAGGGCCCGGCACACCGGTTCGGTGCGCCAACGGGGCCGCGTTACTTCCTCTTGATCTTGTGCCGCGTGTGCTTGCGCAGACGCGGGCTGTACTTCATAAAGCCCTCTTTGAGCTTGTCGTCGATACCGCCCTTGACGTTGATGCTGGTGCGGTAGTTGAGGTCCCCGCTCTCGCTGCACTGCAGCCAGACATGCTCGCGGGCTTGGGCTTTTTTCTTGGCCATAGCTGGGCTCCCATTTCTTTGAAGCGTTCCCCGCCGGCTCTCGCCGACGAGGAAGCGGGTTCTGTTTAAGCGGTCAGCGGGGCTGAGCCCGCGACCGAAGCATCCGACTGAAAGTTACTTGAGGATCTCGGTGACGGTTCCCGAGCCGATGGTGCGGCCGCCCTCGCGGACCGCGAAGCGGAGACCGGTCTCCATGGCGACGGTCTTGTCTTCGAGATCGATTTCCATCGTGACGTTATCGCCAGGCATGCACATCTCGGCCTTGGCGCCCGTGTCGCCGTAGAGCTCGAGCACCTTGCCGGTCACGTCGGTCGTGCGGAAGAAGAACTGCGGCTTGTAGCCCGCAAAGAACGGGGTGTGCCGGCCGCCCTCTTCCTTGGTGAGCACGTACACCTGACCCTTGAAGTGGGTGTGGGGCGTGATCGAGCCGGGCTTGCAGAGCACCTGGCCGCGCTCGATGTCGTCCTTCTCAACGCCTCGGAGCAGAGCGCCGACGTTGTCGCCGGCCTGGCCCTGATCGAGGGTCTTGTTGAACATCTCGACACCGGTGATGACGCACTTGCGGTTGGAGCTGGACAGGCCGACGATCTCGGCCTCGTCGCCCACCTTGACCACGCCACGCTCGATGCGGCCGGTGGCCACCGTGCCACGACCCTTGATGCTGAACACGTCCTCGACGCTCAGCAGGAACGGCTTGTCCGTTTCGCGGGGCGGCTCGGGGATGTGGTCGTCCAGCACCTGCAGCAGCTCATCGATGGGAGCGCAGATGGTGTCGTCGCCCGGGTTCTCGAGCGCGGCCTTCGACTGGCCCTTGACGACCGGGGTGTCGTCGCCCGGGAACTGGTACTTGCTGAGAAGCTCGCGGATCTCCATTTCGACGAGCTCGATGAGCTCCTCGTCGTCGACCAGGTCGACCTTGTTCATGAAGACCACGATGTGCGGCACACCCACCTGACGGGCGAGCAGCACGTGCTCGCGGGTCTGGGGCATGGGGCCCGAGTCCGCCGCGACCACGAGGATGGCGCCGTCCATCTGTGCGGCACCGGTGATCATGTTCTTAACGAAGTCGGCGTGGCCCGGGCAGTCCACGTGGGCGTAGTGCCGACTTTCGGTCTCGTACTCGACGTGCGCCGAGGCGATGGTCACCGTCTTATTGGCGTCACGCACGGTGCCGCCCTTGGTGATCTCCGCGTATGTCTTGGCATCCTTAATGAGACCACGGGCTGCGGACCGCGCGACGAGCGCTGCGGTCAGCGTCGACTTGCCGTGGTCGATATGCCCGATGGTTCCGACGTTGACGTGAGGCTTGGTGCGCTCGAAAGTCCCTTTGGCCATGGCGGCTGATCCTCCACCGTTGTGGTAGCCCGCGAGATGCGGGTTGCCGGCCTCTTGGGTCCGGCCCGTCGAGAGGTGTGCACTACTTCTGACAGACCCGGCGCCTCTCGTCGCCGAACCGTCGTCGATGATCCCACCCGCCGAACACCAGCGGGGGTCGCGAACGTCGCGTAGGTATCTTTGGCCCGCCGAGCCCTCATGGCGCGGCCGACGACCAAGTCCGTGCACGAATCGCCCAAGAGTTGCCCCCAGAACGATCCTTGCAACAAGAAGCCCACGAACCGATTGATGGATTCTTCGGCCACGAAGGCCCCCTCCGGGGGCACCCCGAGCCCGAACGCTGAATCCTCAGCCGTCGGCCTCACCAGAGCCGCTAGTGAGATTTGAACTCACGACCTCACCCTTACCAAGGGTGCGCTCTACCACTGAGCTATAGCGGCAACAACGCCCGGCAGCGGGCCGGGCGAGCAAGGATGGTAGCGCCCCATCCCCAACCCCGTCAACGCAAAAATGCGGCCTCACAACCCCTCATTGGCGCTTCTCCCCGAACCGACACACAGCCCATTCATCAGCCCCCTCAATCGGCCGGCACGCACCGGTCCTTGGCCCAGCTCCGAAGCTTGGCGATTTTCTCTGCCATTACCACCGACAGAGGCGGGGACTGCTCAACCGCAGCCACCAAGGCCTCGGTCGAAAGTTCCCGGCCCGCAGCAAACGCCGACGTAAGGGCCGAGACCAAGGCCTGCTCGATTTCCGCTCCGCTTCGACCATCGCTCGCTCGGACCAGAACAGGCAGGTCAAACTCCAATGGTTCGCGCCTCCGGCGGGCCAGATGGACCCGCCAGATCGCCTCGCGGGCTCTTTCGCCCGGAAGGTCCACGAAAAAGATCTCGTCGAATCGGCCCTTTCGGAGCAGTTCCGGGGGCAGGGCCTCGATGTCGTTGGCCGTCGCGACCAGAAAGACCGGGGCCTTATGCTCCTGCATCCACGTCAGTAGCGTGCCGAACATGCGGCGACTCAGGCCGCCGTCATTCGAGCTCGAAGCCGCGCTGGCAAAGCCCTTCTCGATCTCATCGATCCACAGCACGATCGGGGCCATCATCTCCGCTTGGCGCAGGGCTTTACGCAGCGTGGCCTCGCTCTCGCCGATGTATTTGTCGTACAGAGAGCTCGGGTCGAGCCTCAGCAGCGGCCGTTGCCAGCCAGCTGCGATGGCCTTGGCCGACAGGCTCTTGCCCGCCCCCTGCACGCCCAGCATCAGCACGCCGCGCGGGGGCGAGATGCCAAAGCTGGCCGCGTCGTCGTCGAACGCCCGTTCCCGTTCGCCGAGCCAGGCCTTCAGGCGTTCGAGCCCGCCCACCTCGTCAAGCGAGCGGACCGCCTCGACAAATTCCAGCACGCCGCCAGAGCCAACCAGTTCGCGCTTGCGAGCCACCACCCTCGGCAGGTCTTCGGCGGTAAACGCATCGTCGTCGGCGACCGCGTCGCGAATAACCAGCGCTGCGTGCCGGGCGCTCAGGCCTCGCAGGTTCCGCACCAGCGAGCGATAGCTCCGCTTGGGGATGTCCACCTTGATCGACCGCCGATCGTTCATGTCTCTCAGCGAAGCCCGCACAATCTCTTCAAGCGCAGCCTCGCTCGGCAGGCTCGGCTCGAAGCGGGTCGCGAGGTCAGCCAGCGCAGGCGGCGGCGGGGCCGAGTGCTCGACCACGATCACAGACCCGCCATAAGCAGCCAGTGATTCGACGAGGTCCCGCAGCGATCGCAGGGTCCGTGCATCTTCCAGAAAGCCCGAGGGCTCAGCGAGAATCGCGGCGTGTGGCCGAGTGCCCGAGGCGAGTCGCATGGCGATGCACGCTGCGGCTGGATGCTCGGTGTTCTCGATCGCGGGTGTGCTCGCGACCAGGGCGTCGCTCACCCCGAGCGTGGCCGACCAGTGCCAGGCGGAGAGGCCCGCGTCAAATACTGCTTCTCGGACCAAAGCCAGCGTGCAGGGCTCGTCAGAGGTGGTGATCCAGATGAGCGGATGGCGGGCCCGTAGCAGGAGTTGCAAACGCCGAGTGTCATCCATGGGCCCATGCTAGTTTCCAGACCGGCATGCGTTGGCGGTGGTTGTGGGGACATCTGAGGCAGCCAGTGTTATCCCTTGGTTCAGATTTCGAAGGCTCACCCTCTGGAACCCCCCGCACTTGGCCCACGGATCGACCGATGAACCGAGGCGAGTTCTCGCCTTGGTTGCCTCGGCGGGCGGCTGAGCCTGCCGGGCGCACCCATTAGGGCTGGCGCGGACCTATGGTCGCGATGGTTGTCGTAACGATATTCATTGCAAGAGTTTAAATCGGAGGTACGGGATGCAACGCAAGGGATGGCTTCGCCTCGCAGCGGGGTTGATGACACTGGGAGCGCTCGGCGCTCCCGCGAGCGGCTTTGATGTGGATCCGGCTGAAGCGTTCGAGGTGCTCGTCACCGAGCCGCTGCACCTGGACAACCTGCCCCTGACCCCCGATCAGCCGTTCGAGATTGACGTGGTGATCGAGGGCGAGGCCCACACCTTGCTCCTCGGGGCCTGGAGCCTGCGCTCAGACAAGTTCCGAGTGCTGACCATTGGCGACGACGGCATCCCGACGCCTTACGCGATCGGTGCCCCTCTGACCGTTCGCGGCGGCTCGTTGCAAGACCCGACGATCATCGTTGCTGGCTCGCTGTTGCCCGAAGGCCTGAAGGTCGTCGTAACGCGTATGGATGCTGATCAGGTGACCTGGGGCATCGAGCCGATGTTGTCGGTCGATCCCACGGCCGACCGCGCTCACCACGTGATCTACCGGACGGACGAGAGCTTGGCGACAGGCCTTTGTGGGAACGACCCCAACGCCGCTGACCATCAGCATGAGCATGAAGGCGATCAGGGAGAGGTCAACGGCCGCACGCTGCTGCTCACCGAGATCGCGCATGACGCGGACTTCCAGTTCTACCAGCTCAACGGCTCAAGCGAGCCCAACACCGTCAATGACATCGAGAACGTGATGGCAACGGTCACCGCGATCTACGAGCGCGATGCCGGGGTCACATACGAAGCGACGGACATTCTCATCCGTACATCGTCGGGCACTAACCCCTACACCTCGAACGATGCGTCGACGCTCCTCAACCAATTTCGATCGCATTGGCTTACCAACCATGGAGCGATCGCTCGCGACACGGCCCACCTCTGGACCGGCCGTACTGTCAATGGCTCGACCATCGGCATCGCGTTCACGATCGGCGGCATCTGCTCCACCTCGTCGTACTGCCTGAGCCAGTCGCGGTTCACGGGCAACTTCGCATCGCGCGTGGCTCTGACGGCCCACGAAATCGGCCACCTCTACGGCGCGTGGCACTGCAACCAGAACCCCAACGTCTCGAGCCCCTGCAACATCATGTGCTCGGGACTCGGCGGATGCAACGGTGTCGGCCTGCCCAACTTCGGGCCGCAGAGCATCGACTTCATCACCGCGCACGCCGCCACGCGCAACTGCCTCGAGGAAATCCCCGAGAATCTTGTCGTGCCGATCGTCGATAACTTCGACGGCGCAAGTCCGTTCGACCCGTTCATCTGGGAGTCCGGGAGCGCGGCCGGCGGCACCACCTTGGCCGCATTCGAACCCAGCGGCGACCGGTCCATGACGCTCTTTGGGGTTGGCAACGTGAGCTCGGTCTCGGCGACGTTCGGCGGCCCCGACCCGATCTTCGTTGGCCTGTGGGGCGCTGCCAACAACGTCAACCCCGGTCAACCCGTGCTTTTCGAGTACTTCGACTTCGGCTCGGGTCAGTTCGAGGAACTCATCAGGTTCGAGGCCACCGAGAACGGCCAAGTTGACACTCTGTTCGAGTACAAAGTTGCTCAGCTCCCCGCCTCGGCCAACGGTGGCGACGCACGTTTCCGTCTCCGGTCCACGGGAGGCTCGCAGTGGTTCATCGATTCGATGCGCATCGGCGATGTCGTGCTCTCGGGTATGCCCTTTATCGATCCGATCCTTGGCGATGAACTCTCGGCGGCTCACTGGCAGCTCCCGACGCTCGCCGACGCTTCGGGCGGGCAGATGGAGCTGTCCATCTTCGATTCCATCCTCTCGCAGCCGATCCAAGGCGACTACTGGCTCAACGACTCGCGGCCCATGTTCTTGAGTCTTGATATTCAGCAGTCGGGCTTGCCCGCTGGCATGAACTTCATCGCCGAGGTTTCAGACGGCGGCGCCGGCTGGACGGAGCTCCTGAACGTCACCGCGGGTGGCGCAGGCTCCGCGGGTCCCGAGACCCTGCAGGCTCCGATTCCGCTGCCCTCGCAGACCAACGGCATGCAGATCCGTCTACGCACCGCGGGCACGGTCGGCGTCGGGGTGTTCTACAGCGTCGACAACGTGCAGGTCGGCGACGAGGTCCTCGTCGTGCCCCCGGCGTGTACGGGCGACATCGCCGACGACTTCGGTTCGCTCGGATCTGACGGCATGGTCAGCTTCGGCGACTTCCTCGCTCTGCTCGGCCTCATCGGTCCTTGCCCCGGCGGCACGCCGGGCTGCACGGGCGACATCGCCGACGACTTTGGTTCGCTCGGATCTGACGGCATGGTCAGCTTCGGCGACTTCCTCGCCCTGCTTGGCCTGATCGGTCCCTGCCCGTAAGCCAAGTCCACAGCGTTCACGCTCCGCGCCCCGGCCAACATTGGCCGGGGCGTTTTTCTGCGCCCAGTGCGCAGGCTGGCCGTACCGTTGGGTGATGCACGCACGATGGTTGATCGCGATGCTTGTTCTCGGCTGGCTGTCCTTCATCGCCGCTGGGCAATCGGCCGAACTTGATCTCGATCTCGGCTGGGACCGCGGCCGCTTCGCCGTGGCAGACCCGGCCGCGGCTCGCTCTGCAGCGTCGCGCATCGGCATCGATCTGGCCGACAAACAGGGTCACATCCCGCAACCAACCTCGGGCTATGCGCTTACGAGCGACGTGGTCATCGTTGCCGATGACGGGGAGTGGCGAGCCGGTCTCGACCCGCAGCCGGTCCGTGTTGGCGGCCTCGATCGCGTGTGGGTCATCGCCGCGCCCTCGATCCAAGAGGCCAGCCTGCTCGCCTCGGAGCTTGCCCAGCTAGACAGTATCGAGGCCGCGTTCTTGAACGCTGCCCCGCCTTGGTCCGAGCGGAGCTCGCAAGCGGTGATGGCGGACGACGACCCGATGTTCGACCGCCAGTGGACGCTGCGCAACGCGGCCTATCCGGGTGCCGATGCGCGCATCGCCGAGGCCTGGGCCAAAGACGTGAGCGGCGAAGGCGTGGTCATCGGTCTGCTTGAGAAGCCCATCGATACAGCCCACCCGGATCTCGCAAGCCGGTTCGATGCAGAGCTGTCGATGCCGATCGGCGATGCACCGCCCGATCAACACAGCACAGCCGTCGCGGGCATCGCGGTCGCAGCACGCAACGGCGTTGGCATGGTCGGCGCTGCTCCGGGCGCGCGACTCGCCACCATGCCCGCGGGCACCACGCTCGACACCATCGCCGCCTTGTTGCATGAACGAGACCGCATCCCCATCAAGCTCGGCACGTGGGGCCGGTCCGACCGCCACCGTCTCTCGCATCTCGGCCCAGCGACCCGCGAGGCGTTGGCCGAAGCTTCCAAGACCACCGCGATCGTCTGGGCTGCGGGCAACGGCGGGCCCAGCGACCGGCTCGACCACGATGCGTTCGCCTCCAGCGCTTTCGTGCTGCCGATTACGGCGGTTGGGGATCTGGATCTGCGGGCTACTTATGGCGAGCCGGGGTCGGCGCAGCTCATCAGCGCGCACTCCAGCGGCAACGCCCGCTCGGTCGTCGCCACGCTGCCGGGTGGTGAATGGACCACGCGGTTCGGCGGCACCAGTGCCGCTGCTCCGCTTGCAGCAGGTGCCATCGCTCTCGCGCTCGAGGCCAACCCAGCGCTCACGCCCCGCGACATCGAGTACCTGCTTGTGCGCTCGGCTCGGGTGCTCGATGAGCGAAGCGGCGTCTGGCTCGAGAACGCAGCAGGCACCAAGCACAGCGACCTGCATGGCTTCGGCGCCGTCAACGCCGCCGCCATGGTCGAGATGGCACGCGACTGGCAGCCAATCGGTGAACTCATCGAATGGTCGTCGGGCGTGCGCGACATGGCCTCGCTGCTCCCCGAGCCGGTGTTGCGAGAACTGATGCCCGAATCGCATCTCAGGGCGAGCCGTGACCGGGACTCCGGGTTCGCGCTCCGCTGGGTCGAGCAGCAGATCGCAGGGCCCGAAGGGCTCATCGTCGAACACATCGAGGTCCTGCTGAGCGTGCGGTCGACGCACATCGGTGATCTCCAGATCGAACTCATCTCGCCCGGCGGCACGGTCTCGCTGCTTGCTTCGCCCAGGCCCGACCCGCAAGACGACCTCCGCAGCCGGGCCTTTCTCTCTCGCAAGCACTGGGGCGAAGGCTCGGCCGGCGCGTGGACCGTCCGCATCGCCGACGCCCAGCCGGGAGATGTGGCCCTATGGCAGACTGTCGAGCTACGCATCACCGGTACGCAGAAGGCCGAACCGTGAACGCTGCGAGTTGGACGCGTTCGGCGGCGCTTATCACGCGCGACATCAAGCTTGCGCACACCGTCTTCGCGATGCCGTTCGCGCTGCTCGGGGCCGCGATCGGCTGGTCGCTGACACCTGATGCCTTGCGCACGCCCGCGAGAGCTGCGGGCCAGTTCACGCTGGTGGTGGCCTGCACCGTCGCAGCCCGCACCTGGGCGATGGTCGTCAACCGAATGGCCGACCGGACCATCGATGCAGCGAACCCACGCACCCGCAAACGCGCCTTCGCATCGGGCGATGTGGCTACTCGCTCGGGCTTGGTCGCGCTGGCCGTCAGCGCCGCAGTGTTCATGGTTTCGTGCGCCATGTTCGGCGTTCTCTTCGGCAACTGGTGGCCCGCCGCGCTGGGCGCTCCCGTGCTTGGCTGGGTCGGGCTGTACTCGTTCACCAAGCGTTGGACCTGGCTGTGCCACATGTATCTGGGCAGCGCGCTAGCGGTCAGCCCGCTCGCGGCGGCGCTGGCGGCGCCCGGCTTGTGGTGGATCGCGGCGATGGTGCTGTGCTGGGTCGCGGGGTTCGACGTTATCTACTCGCTGCAGGACCTGGACTTTGATCGGGGCGCTGGCCTGCGGAGCGTGCCGGCCCGGTTCGGCTGGCGGGGCGCTGTCGCGCTCAGCCGTGGCCTCCACCTGCTGAGCCTTGCGGCTCTTGTGGTGGCGCTTGTCATGGAGCCGTTGTTCGGTGTGCTCACCGCTGCAGGGGTCGTGGTGGTGGCCGTGGTGCTGGTCGCCGAGCATCTTGTGCTCGCAAGACGGGGCAAAGAGGGCATACCGATGGCGTTCTTCACGCTCAACGGCGTCGTCAGCCTCGTCCTCTGCACGGCCTGCGCGATCGACGTGCTCACCTGACGGGCGGCGAGCTGGCAGACAAACCGTGGCCAATCGCGGGTGCCTGTTGACCGGCCGCGATCAAACCCGACAATACACCCGATGGCCACACACGAAGACACCCCGAGCCCCTCGGCCCTGCACGAGGCACAAGACCGGTTCATCGCGGTCTGGGGCCAGATGGGCAGCAGCTGGGGCATCAGCCGAACCATGGCCGAGGTCCACGCGCTGCTGTTCATCACGGGCGAGGCGCTGTGTACCGACGACGTGATGGATCGGCTCGAGATCTCGCGCGGTAACGCGTCCATGACCCTGCGCGCCCTCGTCGAGTGGGCGGTCATCAGCCGCGAGCACCGGCGCGGCGATCGCAAGGAGTACTTTGTCGCCGAGCAGGACATCTGGACCATGTTCCGCGCGATCCTGCGCGAGCGCCTCAAACGCGAGGTCGATCCGCTTGTTATCTCGCTCTACGAGATCCGTTCCATGACCGAAGACGGCCAGGCCAAGCAGTCACCGCGCGAGAACCAGGACCAGCTCGATGCGCACCACGATCGCGTCGATGAGCTGCTGACGTTCCTCACCATGATCGAACGGCTCGGGCAGAAGTTCGTCAGCCCCAGCGGCAGCGGGCTGCAGGCCGCGGCCAAGATGCTCGCAGCGACTGCGGGGCTGGGTGCAAGGAAGAACTGAGCGACAGAGAGCTACCGCCCAGCTTGCTTCTGGAGCGCTTCTCGCAAGCTGTCCAGACGCTCGCGATAGGCCAGTTCTCCTCGTACAACGCTAAGGCCGAACGTCTCGAGGATGATGCGGCCAAGCTGCGTTGGCTCTGCGAACGCTTGTTGGCGAGCCGCCTCAAGGGCAACGAGATCGCCGGCTTGCCATGCAGCATCGATCTGGTCAATAGCCTCCGCCAGTCTGTCCAGCGCATGCCGGAGAGCGGCGTGGTCGATCTCGGCTCGGTCCGTCAGGGTGGGCTTCGTGACACAGGTAGCAAACGAGTCTCCGATCTCGAACCCGGCGTGAACGGGCTTGGGCACGCCGTCGGCATCCACGAGTGCCCGCTGCTTGATTCGGAGCACCGGGTCACGGAACTGGTGGAGAACCGCTGGGTCGGGCGTGAGCTTCGCTCTCGCCGCGCGGTGCCGCCAGTATCGATCAACGCCGTCTGGCGACAGAAGGGCGTCTCGCCAAACACCGAGTCGCATTCGGTGGTCATGAACCCACGCTTGGCGATAGCCGTACAGGTCGTCCGATTCGAGTCGGTCGAGCGCATCGAGGACCGTTAGAGCGGGGGCTTCTTTCAGCTGCCAGACCGCTTGCGCAAAGGCACTGTCATCTCGTTCATTGAGGACTATGTCGAGCAGGCCAGCCGACGTGAGCGAAGCTCTGACATCTTCTTGCTCGGCGAGGTGATCGGCCAAGCCGACGATGCCCGCGACACACTCGGCGTATCGCTGGTAGTCGGGTGTGAACCTGAATGGGTCGAGCTCGAGTGGTTTGGGGAGGTGCTGGTAGAGCGCCACCGTGGCCCCTGCCTTGAGCCACCGTGCTGATGTGCGAAACTGCCCGTGGATCGGGGAGTAGGGAGCTTCTCTGGCCGCTACGGGATCGCCCGCGTGCGGGACAAGTCGGCCAGCATCGGGATGGCGGGCAAGCTCGTTGATCGCGTCGATAATGAACGCGCGGTCGATCACAAGGTCGCGGACCTCCAACGCGTGCGCAGCGTGAGCGAGTGGCTCGTCGGCAATCTCAAGGCGCCCATCGACGACATCGAGTTGGGTTGCAGCGAAGATTGGGCCGTGTGGCGCGATGTCCACTAGCGCTGACCGCGGGTTGAACTGCGGGTGCGCAAACACCGCGTTGTACTCCTCCAGCAGCGCGGCATCCTGCCCCGGACTCTCGGAGGCGACAACGAGGGCGAGCACGACAACCAGGAGCTTGACAGCCATCACCGATCTTATTGTGATCTCAGCTCGCTGGTTTCCGCCTGCGTTTGCGGCCTGCCAGGCCCTTGGGCGCGACTGGAAAGCTCAGCCGATCATCCCAACCGACTTCAGCCCCCGCTCGAACTGGTCCCACCGTTGCTCGATCTCGCCGGTAAACCCGATGCTGACTCGCACCAGCCCGGGCAAGATGCCCGCCTCGCGCATCGCGTCCTCGCTCATCTCGCTTGAAGTGGAACTCGCCGAGCACGACATCAGCGTATCGAAGTACCCGAGGCTCACCGCCATGTACCCGAAGCCCTCTTTGTTCTGGAGGTACTCCATGAAGCTGAACGCCCGTTCGGTGGTGCCGAGGTCCAGTGTGAGCATGCCGCCGAAGCCGTAGCCCGGGTTCGATAGCGCGGCCAGCCTCTCTCGCTGCGCAGAGGATTCGAGCCCCGGGTACTCGACGGGCAGGCCCCGCTCGCTGAGCCGATCGGCGAAGATCTGGGCGCGCCGGGCGTGCTCCTTCACCCGCAGCGGCAGGTGCGGCAAACGCATCGAGATCGCAAACGCCGTCTGCGGGTCCATCGTCGGGCCCATCAGCATGAGCGAGCCGAGCTTGAGGTCCATCAGGCCCGAGACGAATTCCTTGCTGCCGCAGATCACGCCCGCGATGATGTCGCTCGCGCCGTTGATGTACTTGGTCAGGCTGTGGACGACCACGTCTGCACCGTGGTTGGCGGGCGAGATCATCAGCGGGCTGAACGTGTTGTCGACCACCAGCGCCGCGCCGCGAGCGTGCGCGATCCGTGCGATGGCGGGCAGGTTCGTTACTTTGAGCGTCGGGTTGGACACGCTCTCGGCGAACACGACCGTGGTCCGCTCGGTCATCGCGGCTTCGACGGCATCGGCGTCCGTGATGTCCACGAACGTCGCGGTCACGCCCGTGCGCGCCGGGAAGAAATCATTGAGCAGCGCGAACGTCCCGCCGTAGATCGTGTTCGCGGCCACGATGTGGTCGCCGGGCTCGCACAGCTGCATCAAGGTGCACGCGATCGCCGCCAGCCCGCTAGCGCAGGGGTAGGCGGCCTGCGTGCCCTCCATCGCGGCAAGCGACCGGCCCAGCGCGTAGACCGTGGGGTTGAAGTGCCGCCCGTAGAGATAGCACCCGCCCTGATCGGGCCCGGCGTGTCCCTGAAAGATCTCGGGCATGGTGCGGGCGTCCATGACGGTGAAGGTCGTGGAGGCCTCGATGGACATGTTGACGCCGCCGTGCTCGCCGAACTCGTGGCGAGCGTCGGCCATCGCGCGGACAGGGTCGAATGGGGCAGCGCTCATGCCCGGGTTATCGGCTGGAAGAGCGGGTGAGTTGAGGGCCCTTCCGCGACACGCCGATCTGGCCGCAGAGCGATGCAAGCTCGCCAAGCCACGCGTTAGTCCGCAGGCTTGCGGAGCGCGGTCCACACCGCCCATGTGCTTGAGCGGGTCTCCTCAAGATCGTTGCCCGAGATGCGTGCGAGCCAGTCCACGCCTGCCGGGTCGGGCTCGTTCCAGTGCACGACTTCGAATCCGACCTGTTCGACGAGTGATCGCTCAAAGGGGAACCGCCCATCGCTCCACGGCACCCAGCCTTCTTCGCCCTCGGCGACCTCAATCGGATTCAGGTTGTACACGACGAACAGGCCGCCCGGCTTGAGACGCTCGAACACCGCACGGCAGAAAACCCCGTCGCTCACGCCGAGATCGATCAGCGGGTCCATCGAGTCGCGGAACGCTCGCTTCGGCTTGATGTACCCGCGCTTGAGGGTGTTGCGAGAAAGAAGCAGATCCAGTTCTCCGGGGACGCGAGCCGCGACTTCGCCCGGGAACAGGCCGTAGACCAGATCGAGTTGCCCCGGCGGCCCATCGCCGCAGGGCTCGATGGCGCCGGTGTCGTCGGGCCGAGAGTAAAGCAGTTCCGTTACCGCATCGACCTCGATACCCGTCACGTGCGCGCCCATCGATGCGAGCATGCGGAGTTGGCCGATCCCGCCAAACCCGAGGTCAACGAGGCGCGCACCGTTCGCGCTCTCAAGGCCGATGCCTGCAATCAAGTCGAGCGTGTGCGCATAGTGCAGCGGGGACCCGTAGCGAGTGAAGTAGTAGTAGCGCTCGTCGAGTTCGAGTGGCTCATAGCCCTCACGATCCGCTTCGCCGAGCAAGTCGAAGGCGGTAGCGTCGATGGCGATGCGATCGCTGCGCCGGTAGTGGACCGTCATGGGCGCACGCTTCGGCAGGCACTCGGCAGAATCCACGAACTGCCTGGCGAGCGGGGATGTGAGCGCATCACGAATCGCGCCGAGATCGTCCACCGCCTCCACGACCGCGTTGGCAGCGGGCTGGGGCGTCTCTTGCGCCGTTGGAGACTGGCCTGCCGCTTGCGAAGCGATTGCGAGACCGACGACAGCGATGCAGGTCCTGAGCATGCGGGGTGTACCGCTAGCTCGGCATCAGGCGGCAGCAGTTGTGCCCTACCCCCGCGCCATCGCCCCGACGCTCACCGTCACCGGCACCACCGAACGGGTCACACGCGACTCGAACTCATCGCGGTACTTGTTCATGATCGTGCGCACGGCCCAGTTGTTGCCGTCGGCCAGGCCGCAGATCGTCGTGCCGGGCATCGAGCCCATGCTCGTCGCCACTTCCAGTGCCAGGTCGAGGTCCTTGGTCTTGCCGTGGCCTTCTTCGATCCGAGTCAGCAGCTGGTAGAGCCAGCCCGATCCCTCGCGGCAAGGCGTGCACTGCCCGCAGCTCTCGTGCTTGAAGAACCGGCTGATGTTCCGCGCTACGGCGACCATGTCGGTGTCCTCATCGAACACCGTCGGGCACGCTGTGCCCAGGCCCAGCACGTTGTACTTTCGGCCGATGTCGAAGTCGAGCTCCGCGTCGTACTGGTCCTCGCCGAGTATGCCCATCGACACGCCGCCGGCGATCGCGCCCTTGTACTTTTTGCCGTTTCGCATGCCGCCGCACAGGTCTTCGACCAGCGTGCGAAGCGGGATGCCGAGCTCGCACTCGTACACGCCCGGCTTGTTGACGTGGCCGCTCACGCCCATCAGCTTGGTGCCGTAGCTGGGCGGCCCGCCCACGGTTGACTCCACGCCCTGGCCCATGAACCACTCGGCGCCGAACTCAAAGATCGTCGGCAGGTGCATCAGCGTCTCGACGTTGTTGATGATCGTCGGCTTGCCGAACAGCCCCTTGAGCGCTGGGAACGGCGGCTTGATGCGTGGCCAGCCGCGCTTGCCCTCGATAGCCTCAAGCAGGCCTGTCTCTTCGCCGCAGATGTAAGCACCCGCGCCGCGGTGCACGTAGCAATCAACCTGAAACTTCTCGCCCGCCTCGGCGGAGAGCTGCACGCCCTTCTCACCGAAGATGCCCTGCTCGTACGCCTCTTTCAGCGCTTGTTCGAGCACGTGAGCCTGGTGGTGGTACTCGCCGCGGATGAAGATGTACGCCTTGTTCAGCTTGCACGCGTGGCAGCAGATCGCGATGCCCTCGAGCAGCCCGTGCGGATCAAAGTCCATCAACAGCCGGTCCTTGAACGTGCCGGGCTCGCTCTCGTCCGCGTTGACAGCCAGGTACCGCTCGGCTCCGGGCTCGCCTGGGCTCTTGCCATCGGGAACCGGCGGAAGGAACGTCCACTTGAGCCCGGTCGGAAAGCCCGCGCCGCCGCGGCCGCGGAGCATCGACTTCTTGACCTCCGCGGTCACGTCCTCGGGCTTCATCGCGAGAACCTTGCGCAGGCTCTCGTAGCCGCCCGTCTTGAGGTACTCGTCGTAGTAGACCGTGTGGCGGTCCTTGAACTCGCCAAAGGGCGGCGTGGGCACCCGTCGAAGCAGGCCGTGAACGGGGGTATCGGTGTAGCTGGTCTTGCCCAACGGTGGTCTCCTGGTCGTCCGAACAAAGCTCGACCGAGCCGCGAGAAGCGGATTCGGACCGGAGCGGGGTCTTCCGATTCTAGCGGTCGGGCCCGCCCAGTCAGCACAGCCTGCCCCTGAGGCCCTTTCCTGATCCGGTGAGAACACTGGTTAGCAGATTCTGCTGGGTTTCTTCCTGCACATGGTGTAATACTGGAGGCTGAGGACCGTTAGCCCGTGAAGACGGGTGTGTCGCACAGACGCCCAACCCAAGCGAGGGACGGCGTCGAGAGAGCAGACAGAAAGCAAAGAAATCATGAACACCAAGAGCATTCTCAGCGTGGCCGGTGCCGCCTCGATCGCCCTCTCCGCCAGCGCACAGGACTGGCGGACCATCGACGGCTCCTCCAACAACCTCACGAACACCGCGTGGGGTTCGGCGGATGCGCTG
Source organism: Phycisphaerales bacterium (assembly GCA_029260395.1). GTDB lineage: Bacteria > Planctomycetota > Phycisphaerae > Phycisphaerales > UBA1924 > OFTM382. Next base: position 28,891 of record JAJDDJ010000009.1, read on the forward strand.
ACGCTCCGCGTCGCGCCCGCTGCCTACGCCGACGGGCTCGGCACCCCGGCCACGCGCTCCTCGCCCCGCATGGCCTCCAACGCCATGGGCACCCAGTCCACCAGCGGCAACGCGCTGGGCCTCTCCAGCATGTTCTGGCAGTGGGGCCAGTTCATCGACCACGACTTCTCACTCGCCCTCGAAGGCCATGATGAAACGCTCAGCTTCGATGTCCCGATGGGCGACCCGTACTTCGATCCCAACTCCACCGGCACGCAGACCATGAGCATGGCCCGCTCGCAATTCACCGGCGGTATCAGCTCACCCCGCCAGTTCGCCAACTCCATCACGCACTTCCTTGATGGTTCGGGCGTCTACGGCTCAGACCAGACCCGCGCCGATGCGCTCCGCAGCTTTAGCGGCGGGCGGATGGCGACGTCGGCGGGCGACCTCATGCCCCGCAACACGGGCGGGCTCGACAACGCCGGTGGCACCAGCCCCGACATGTTCCTCGGCGGCGACATCCGCTCCAACGAGCAGGCCGGCCTCACCGCCACCCACACCATGTTCGTCCGCGAGCACAACCGCTGGGCCGACCAACTCAGCGCCGACAACCCGGCGTGGAGCGATGAACAGATCTACCAGACCGCCCGCAAGATCGTCGGTGCCGAGATTCAGAAGATCACCTACGAGGAGTGGCTGCCCGCTCTCGGGATCGACCTCGATTCCTACCAGGGCTACGACGACACCGTCGATCCCAGCATTTCGATCGAGTTCTCGACCACCGCCTTCCGCTTCGGGCACACCATGCTCAACGACACGCTGCCCACGTACAACGAGCAGGGCGAGCGCACCGGCGGGCTCTCGCTCCGCGAGGCGTTCTTCAACCCCAGCGTCTTCGATGATGCCAGCGCCGTGGACGAGATCCTCGCGGGCCTGATTCGGCAGGAATCCGAAGCCCTCGATACGCAGGTCATCGACGGCGTCCGCAACTTCCTCTTCGGCCAGCCGGGTCAAGGCGGGCTCGACCTGCTGAGCCTCAACCTCATGCGTGGACGCGACCACGGCATCGGTGACTACAACGCGCTCCGCGAGGCCTACGGCCTCGAGTGGGCTGACCTGGTCATGGCCCACCCGGGCATGGCTGATGTCTACGCGGACGCCGACGACATCGACGCGTGGGTCGGCATCATGGCCGAGCTCGAGATGCTCGACTCCCTCGAAGGCACGCTCTTTGAAGCCATCATGGCCGACCAGTTCATGCGCATGCGCGACGGCGACCGGTTCTTCTACCTCAACGACCTCGACCTGCTCCCCTACCTGAGCGAGATCCAGGGCCTCACCCTCGGCGACCTGATGGAGTTCAACCTCGACATCGCGCCCGTGCAAGGCAATGTCTTCTTCGTGCCCGCACCGGGCACCGGCCTGCTCGCGGCAAGCGGCCTCGGTCTGCTCGCCCGCCGCCGCCGGCGCTAAGCGCGATCACCCACCACGCTCTATCCCAGCCCGCCGCAAGGCGGGTTTTTCTTTGCTGCGCGCACGCGCCCCACTGGTACGCTGGCTCCATGCACCCCGTCCGACGATTCTCATCTGCGCTCGATGCCCAGCTCGCTGCAGCCGAGCTCAAGGCCAACGGCATCGAAGCCACGGTCGCGGGCTCACCGCTCCAGATGCTCGGCCCCTACACCGGTTCAGCGACCGGAACGCCGCACGTGGTTTCCATCGGCAACAAGGCCGATGTCGAACGCGCCAGGCAAATGATCGACGCGATGCAGCACCGTGAGCCTGACCTCGGCTGGGAATCGCAGGCCGAGCCCGATCTCGCATGCCTCGATCCGAACCTTCGCATCGCGTGCCCGCAGTGCCGGTACGACCTGCTCGGCTTGGGCGATGAGGGCACCTGCCCCGAGTGCGGCGAAGCGTTCGACCTGCTCAGCCTCGTCGTATCTCAGCACGGCCCGGAAGCGCTGGCGGATTGTTACGACCCGGCGGACGAACCGACCGAGGGCGCGTGAATGCAACGGCTCAGGAAACTCGCGAGGTTCTACGCGAGATACCCGTGGTCGTCGGTGTTGGTTGTCTTGTGGATCATCAGCACAGTTTGTGGGGTCAGGGTGCTCACCGGGACACCGTTTGCATTTGGCTTCACCGAGGGGCTCCTTTCGTTGGCGTGGTACCCCGATCTACTTGATCGTGCGAGACCGATCGGGCCCGCTTTTGATTGGGGTTGGAACGCGGATTGGCGCAGATTCTTCTCGCTGATGGCGTGGATCGAGTTCGAGTTTCGGTCTGTCATGTTCATGCCAGCCATGTTCGTCATGTGGCTGCCGTCATGGCTGGTCTTGAGCGTGCCGCGATGCGTCGCAGCTGTACGCAACATCCGCGCCCTCCGCCGCGTTAGCGGCATTCCCTGCACACGCTGCCGCTACGACATGCCCGAAGGCGTGCCGGTCTGCCCCGAGTGCGGCACCTCCGCACCGACGCGAAAGCCCCGCAAGCGGAGCATCCTGCTGGGTGAACTCAAGACCTTCGGCCTGCTGGTCGCGCTGCCGCTGGCGACGATGACCGCACTGGCGATCATCGGGATGTTGGTCTGATTAGTCCCACCCCTCGGGCATCCACACAGCCAGATCATCGACGGACGCCCGAGCTTCTTCACTCGTCGGCACGCCCCACGCCTCAAAGAACGGCCCGAGATTCACGCCCGCTGTTCGGCTTGTGCGCACGAGCCACTGGTCGCGCTTCTCGTCGTCCGTCTTGGGGCGGTCCGCTTGCGCGAGCGAGCGGTACTCGGCGAACACGTCCTCGTACAGCTCCCACCCGAACGCCTGCTGAAGCTGCACGTACATCGTCAGCGCCAAGAAGGCCTTGCGCTTCCATTCATCGAACGGCGAGCCCGCCTCCACGTGCGCGCGCATGTCGCTGAGCATCTTCTCGTGCGTGAACCCCCGCGCCTCGGCGGGCGGCAGGCCGCAGACCTTGTCCAGCGCGTACAGCGTGAAGATATTGACCGTCACCTCGCCCGTGCCGCCGAAGGTCCACATCGCGTTCTGGTGCCAGTGCCCCAGCTCGTGGAAGAACCCCCACACGTTGCCGCCTTCTTGCGCGCGCAGCACGTCGATATCCACCATGTTCTTGGCCGTGTGCAGCGGAACGGTCAAAGGCCGGTGCGCCGGCGCGTACATGTACCCCCAGCTCACGCTCACATCCGGCACGAACCGGGCCTGCCGGTCGGGCAGGCCCGTCGCCTTGCGCGGCTCGAGACTGCCCTGCGTGCGCACAACCTCCGCCCAGAACTCCATGAGCGCCGCCGGATCATCCAGCTGCCGCACGAGAGCGCTGGGAACGGTAAGCGCAAAGTCCCGCGTCTCAAGCTCGGCCCAGGGTCCGGGCGCGAGCCGCTGCTCGTCCCATTGCTCGGGCGTGGTGACGCCGAGCGTGAACAGCGGGGCCGTCACAGCGCTGCTGAACGCAAGGTCAACAGAATCAAGCTCGAAGCCCTTAGGCACATCTAGGTAGATCAGCCCCCCGACCGAGTTGGCAATCAGCGTGCTCTCGCTGGTGATATCGAACCTGCGCACAACCCTCGGCAACCGGTTCAACTCGCCCCGGCTCTCCGGGTCCATGTGCGCGCCGATCTGCACCACGAGCCCCGCGTCCGCGAGCCCCGCATCGACCGAAACCGCCACGACCGAGCCCGCCGGCGCGTACATGCCCGTGCAGCGCCAGCCGGGGATGGTGGTGTCCACGCGCACCAGGTGGGGCCACCGGTCGATCATCTCGCCCTCGGCTAACTCGATGATTCCGGGAAAGCCGTCCGCCGATGGGTGCTTGACCACCTCCATGGGCGGCGCATCGAATGACTCGATCATGAACCGCTCGATCGCGAGCCTCGCCAGCGCGTGCTGCTTCCACGTCAGGCCCTTGGCGTGCATGTTCCGGAACAGCTCGTCGTAGCTTGCTGCATCGCCGCTCAGCAGTGCATCGAGTTGTGCGCTCAGCGGGTTTGCACCCGCGCCCAGCGTGCGCAGCACAGCCGCCACCGAAGCGCCCGCTGCCGCCTGTTCATCGGGCTCGAGTTCGTCTTCCGCCAGCGCATCGAGCGACTGCCCCGCGTGCGCCCATCGCGATGGCTCCGCGTCCACGATGTACCTATCGCCCTCGTCCTCGGCCACCGTGCCGTCGGCGAACGCGAGGCCCATCTCGGTCAGCACCAGGTTGCCCGGGTGCTCGTGGATCGTCTTGCCCGGGTTGAGTTGCAGCCAGCCCCACGCCAGGCCCGCGGTCATCCACCCGCCGCCGCCCGCCACGAACTCGCGGACCAACTCGCGGTCGGCCTCTGTCTTGAGCTGGTGCGTGTCCAGCACGAGCAGGTCGAGGGCGGGCAGGGCCTCTCGCCAGTCGCCGTCTGCCGCGAGCAGTTCATAGCCGTACCGGTCCACGCCGCGCTGCAGCGCGGCGGACGCCCCCCACACACGGATCTCATCACGGCCCCCCGCAGCCCAATGCGCAGCGTTGGCCAGGAGCGTCGTGGAATCGCCCGAGGTGGCTGTGAGCATCCCGCCGTGACCAAAGACCACCACCCGGCCTTTGCCCCACTCGGTGGCCGCCACGACCGCCTGAGCGGGCTCGGGGGTCACCACCGCGAAGGCGCCTTCCCGGAACACCGCCACCGGCCCGGGCAGGCCGGGCGCGGCGATGGACTCGACATCCGTCAGCAGCGGCTGGTGCTGGGCCAAGGCGGGCAGCGCGAGGGCCAGCGCGGCAAAGGCCGAGAACCAAAGGGGTATGGACGGGCGAGCGCGAGTGGGCAGGTGGTTGATGGGCATATATGCCCCGAGTGTGGACGAATCGCCCCCGATCGGCAACCATACCGATGGCTGCACCAGCCACCACGTCTGACTTCTTGCGGAGAGGATCCGTTCCATGCCCCACATCATCGCCGAGCCATGCATCGCGACCAAGGACACCTCGTGCGTCGAGGTCTGCCCGGTGGACTGCATCCACCCCACGCGCGACGACCCCGCCTTCGAGAAGGCCGAGCAGTTGTTCATCGACCCGGACACCTGCATCGATTGCGGCCTGTGCGTCGACGAGTGCCCCGTCCGGGCGATCTTCCCCGAAGAAGACCTGCCAGGCGAGTGGAACAAGTACGTCCAGCTCAACCTGGACTATTTCAGCAAGTAGCGGTCAATCGTCGCGGTCGGACCTTGAGACCTGCATAGCAAAGGCCACGATCCCCGCCACCACCCGCTCTTCGATCGGACCGACGAGTCCGTCCTGCTCGGTGGAGAGGTTGTGCCCCAGGTCCGGCTCATAAACACACTCGACGCGCTCATGCCCACGTCGCTTGGCAAGCGCGGAGAGCAGCGGCCCGTGGACCGAGGTGTCATCAAGCCCGCCCCAGATCGAGAGAGCGGGCCGGCCGCTCTCGATCAACACTTCGCTCGCCCACTTCATGCCGGGCCGGAACTCGTCGCGCTCGGGTTCAACGCCGCTGAGCACGCGCTCGTGTGCTGCAAGCTCCCACCCGCTCAGCGAGCCGTTCGCGTCAGCATCGACCGCCGAGAACGCCGACCAATCGCCGCGAGCTTCTGACCGCACGCGGAACGCCAGCTCCCCGATGGGCTCGCCTCCCCAAGACTCGAGCGCTCGGTGCGCCAATGCACGCGGGCCGGTCGCCGTCGGCGAGAGGTACGCGCCCGCGAGCAGCACGTAGCCCCCCGCCTCGCCGTCCGTTGCCAGAATCGCGCGCGTCGCGCCCAAACTGTGCCCGACTGCGATGGTGCGCGCGGGCGCCGCGTCCAGGTACTTCAGTAACTCGGCCCAGGCAATCCGCGAGAAGTCGAGCGTCGACTCAAAGGCCTGCAATGGGTCTGCCGCACCGCGTTCGATCCCGAACCGAGCGACCGTGAAGCCTGCATCGCACAGCGCAGCCGCGATCGCTCGGCCGTCTCGGGTTGGCCTGGCGTCGATGGTCAGCTGCAGCGACTCGCCGTTGTTATCAACGGCGCCCGGCAGGGTCCAGTCCGCGTCATGGGTAAGCCCGCCGCCGAACAGCACCACGCACCAGCCGTTGGGCCGTGCTGGCCGATCGATCACCGCGTGTATCGCATCCTGCGACCCGTCGTTCGGCAGGGTGATGCGATCCTGTCCGAAGACAGGCGAGCAGAACAGTGCCGCCGAGATCGCCATTAACCGAGCATGCGCCATGCGACGTTGTACCGGCAGCGCGCGATCCGGCGGCAGGACCGGGGCCCAAGCTACGAGCAGAGAGTTCGATTACGCCGCGTCTTCGCCGAGCTCGCGCAGCTCGTCGTCGTCGAACCGCTCCGCCCAACGATCGGGCCGGACGTTTGCCGCGGCGTTGGGCGATTCGCGCCAGTCGTCCGCGTTGCGCAGCTTGAACACGCTGGGCTGGGTCTTGCGGTATCCGAGCAGCCGCATGACCTCCAGCACGTCAGTCCATGCCGGGTAGCTGACCGAATTGGCGTTCTTGAACTCCTCGATCGCCATGAGGAACATGTACTGCTCCGTGGTGAGCTCGCCTTCCTCAGCGGATCGTGTGAAGTCGCTTCGGCGCCTGCCCGGGCCGCGCCGCCGTTCCAGAGCCGCAGAGCTTGCGGGCTTGCCGGCTCTGCGGTCGATCGGCAGCCTGCGGTCCACGACGTTGCGCGAACGCTTGGCATCGTCGGTGTCGCGGCTGGCGTCTGACGGGTCGTTCGGGGAGCCGTTGGTGGGGTCTTGCGTCATAGGACTGGACAGCCGCCTCTCCGCGGCGTCTCAGCTGAGACGAACCGCTTCAGAGTTCGTCGTCTTCCTCGGGCTCTTCCTCCACCTCATCGTCCTCGTCATCGAGGAAATCAGGGTCGTCATAATCCTCATTGTCGTCATCATCGTCGTCATCGTCATCGAAATACATGTCGTCGTCATCGTCTTCGTCGCGGGCCGACTCGGGCAGCGTGGCGGTCGAGCCAGCCCCCCAAGCCCCATGGTCGGGTGCCATTCCACCACCCAGCGCGACCGCAAGCTCTGCAGCCCATCGGTTGGCCGGTTCTGACCCATCGGTTTCGACCTGCTCGCTGCTCGATGCACGCAGAAGGTTCATCGCCATCGTGTACCTCCAACCGGACCTGCACAGCCCGTACCCACGCCCGAGCCCCCGGCTACCCCAGCCGACCAGCTCGCGTGACCCATGAGGCAATGCCTCAGGCCTATTGGGCGGTACACTACCCCGCTCGGCCACGCTGTCAACGCCCAATTCAACATCGTCTGTTCCCTCCCTTGCAAGTGCCCCTAAGAACCCCGCCATGCCAAGCTCCCCAAGACCCGCTCTCGACCCCATCGCCGGCCTGCTGGCGATCGTGCTGCCCGGTGCCGGGCACCTCTACCGGGGCGAGCCCAAGCGGGCCCTGGGCATCGCGGCCGGCGTGCTCGGCCTGTTCTTCGGCGGGATCCTCATCGGCGGGATCGACGTCATTGACTCCAAAGAAGATCGCCTCTGGTTCGCGGGCCAGGCCCTGGTCGGACCCGTCGCGATCGTCGTCGATCAGGTCTATCAGAACGCCATCAAGGTCGATGGCCAGCTCCCCGAGCCCACGCCGGGCGAGACCCCAAACGCCACCCGCTCCATCGGCAAGGTCAATGAGATCGGCACGCTCTACGCCACCATCGCCGGCATGCTCAACCTGATCGTGATTCTCGATGCCTTCCTGCCGCCCAGGCGGCTCCGCGAGGACGATCGGAGAGTGGTGTGATCACGACCCTCGCATGGCGGCCTTTCCTCGACCCGATCAACCTCCACGACTGGTGGTACCTGCTGCTCTTTCCGCTGGCGCTTGGCATCAGCCTCACCTACCGAGCGGTTCGGCAGACCTCGATGGACGGGTACCCCAGAGCCGTGCTCAGCCTCACCGGCCAGATCATCGTGGGCATCAGCGCTTTGGGCGTCGCGAGCTACATCGTCATCATCGTGCTCGTGCCGATGCTCACACCGATGCCCCAGTAGCGATGCCCCAGCGAGGCGGCGTGGTGCCCCTCAGCCAATGTAGCTCCCGCTCTTGGTCGCAAACCCGCTGTCGAGGTTCTGCACCAGGTACCGCAGCGCATCAACCGCGTGGTCGTGGCCGTCTTTGACGGGTTCGAGGCTCCGCGGGTCTTGCGGATAGTGGTAGCGCTCGAGGCACTCGATCAGCCTCGCGCACCGCCTGTGTACGAACATCCTCGGCCCGCCGCCCGCGGCTGGCCGCAGCCGGGCCCTGAGCAGGTTCAGCCCCTGGGCCATCCGCACCCGCTTGTCGCGCACCCTGAGTCCCGCCGACCGCATCGCCGACACCGCGCTTACGCCGGTTTGGTCGCTCCGCTGGCGGCCCGCCGGGTCCACGCCGACCCAGAGCGGCGCGGCAGGCGGGCCATAGCTCTGGGTCATCGGGCCACGCCGAATCGCGTCGATGTGCTCGTCGAGCACCACCTCGGCCTCCACGCGTTCGGCCTGCACCCAAAGCACCCCACTGGCATCCACCTGCGCCCACAGCACGACCGTCGGCGATCGGAACCCGAAGTCCATGCCGCAAACCCACGGAAGCTCGCCGCTGCCCGGCAAATCGCTCGCGGGCGACGGATCGCGGTCCACCACGTGCACGCGAACATCAAACTCTGGCAGCACGCAGTCGCTTCGCTGAGGCCTCCGGCAGAGCATCTCCGCCTCCCACGACGCCTCGCCAACCCGGCCCTTGAGCCCGATCGCGTCCTCCACACGCACATGCCCCGCCTGCTCGGGCCGGTGCGCTCGGCCGGCGCACTCGATCCAAAGATCGCAGTCCCCCGCGTCCGAGTGGCATTCCAGCTCGCAGCGTTCGAGCACATCCAGCACCCCCCACCTGAACAGCCGGCGCGACCCGCTCGCTGCTTCGTCCACCACCTTCTGCATCAGGCCGTAGGGCCGGTGCATCGTGCTGAGCGCCTCGACCGAGCCGCGCACAAGCGTCGGGCCTCGGCCCACTGCATCCACCGTGATCGACCGCGTCACCAGCTGCGCCGCCTCCCACACATCAGGATCGAACAGCTCGATCTCGTCGCACCGCAGCTTCTGCACGCGCGTTCCACGAACCGAGGTCTGGCTCTGCGCGAGCAGTTCGACGCTCGAGCCGTTGTACAGGCGCACCCGCCGATCGGTTATCTTGCCGTCGACCATCCACGCGAACTGCGGGCGATCGAGCAGCGACCGCAGGTGCGCGTGCATCCGCTTGGACTGTTCCAGACTTCCCCCGAGGATGCGCACCTCGATGCCCGGCTTGAACACCAGGTCGGCAAGCGTGGCGACCGCGCCCAGGAACGTCTTTCCCCCGCCGCGATTGGCCCAGACCACCGCGTCGACCGTCGGCATCTGGCTGAACGCCGGGTCGTCTGCGTCGAGCAAACCCCCGCCCTCGTAGAAGGCGTGGACCAGGTACTCAAACGGCGCCGCGTGCCCCGGCTCCATGGCGCTCTCGCCGAACTCCAGACCCGCCGCCTCGCTGAGCCACGCTCGCAGATCCGCTGCCCGCCGCGGCCAGCTCGGCATGACGCGCTCTTGGCTTTCTTCCATCGCTCCCCCTCACCCCTATTCGAACCCGCTCGGCGCCCCGCTGAACCCCCCCCCGGAGCCGAGCGCAGCCGACCAAACTCAAACCGATCGCTGGCTGGTCGGTGCCGCCCACGCGCCGTCCGCGATCCCCAGCGCCGTCAGCAGCGCCGCGCGTCGGTCGCCGTCAATCTTTCGCAGTCGCCTCAGCACCGCCAGCCGCTCGCGCCCGCTGAGGAAGATCGTCAGCGCGTGCGCCAAGTCTCTCACATCCGGCGGGCTCTGCTGCGGCTCCAGTTCTCGTGGCGTATCCATCAGGCCGCTCCTTGCTGCGTGGTTGCTCGTTTCGTGGTTGCTTGTTGCGAAATGGCTTGTCCCGAAGGGGCTTGTTGCGAGTGCGCGTAACCCGTGAGCGGCGCGTTCACCACGCCGCCCGCGATCATCGCGATGGCCTCGTGCGCCATGCCGGTGGTCTTGGTCCTCGTCGATCGGCACGACCTCGCCCACTTTCCCAGTTCTCCCCCGAGCCACGGCGTTGTTTGCAGCGCCTCTCGCACGCGCGTCGGCACCATCAGGTCGATCGGCCTGAGAGCCGCAGCGTGTATCGCATCGAGCAGCCTCGCGTCACGGCTGCGGACCGGGATCTGGTACGCCGTCATGCCCGCTCGCTCGAAGAACGGGCAGTACACGCCCATGGCTGCCACCGCTTCGGTCCTCGGCGTGAGCGCCCGAGCCAGGTACCACCGGACCAGTTCCGCCGCCACGCCCCGGCCGCGCCACCTCGGATCGACCACGACCCGCGACAGGCACCGCACCTCCGCGTTGAGGCGTTTGGCTGTTTCTGACTTCTCGATGCCGTTGTATGCGCCGGGCCACGGCAGGCGTCGCCACGTGCCGATGACGGTCGGCATGCTCGCGATCAGTACGCCCACGGTCTCGCCGTCCTCGCTCGCCTGAACGACCGCGAACCCACCGCCCGGCCGGCGTGCCACCGTCGCGGGCCTGCCCGCGCGGTAGTGGAAGCGGGCCAGCGCGTCGTACGCATCGGGCGTTGTCCAGCCGAACTCGATCACAGCGATAGCCTCCATGTGTGGTCCGGCGCAAGCCAGCCGACGAGCTGTTCGCGCGTTGAGGCCGCCAGCACTCGCACCGATCCCAGCTGTGACACCCACCGCCGAAGTGTGCGTGCCACGCTCTGGGCCGTGACGCAATCAAGCAGCGCGCAGCACTCGTCAATCAGCACCCACGAGCCCGAGGTCTTCGAGGCCACGTGCAGGCTCTTGGCCATCGATAACCGGGCTCGCTCGCCGTCGCTCAAGGTCGCTGGCGGCCGAACCCACAACATCGGCTCAGCAAGCCCCGCCAGGCTCAGCGCCCGCAATGCGGGGTCCATCGGTGCGTCCATTGTGTCGATCACGGCACGGTCGTCTTCGAGTAGAGCTTTGAGTTGTTCACGCGCATCGATGACACTCGCCCCCGCGTGCGATCGGACAGCTTGCATGGCGAGCGACTTGCCGCTGCCGCTTGGTCCGGTCAAAAGCCCGATCTCGCCCGGCGCAAGCGATTGGGTGATCTCCTGTGCGATGGTCGGGACGGATGAACCGTGCGCCGGCGGAACCAGTTTCGGCACCAAGCCGTATGCGGCGCACACGCTCAGCACGCCGTCGCTCGGCCGCTCGCCCACGTTCACCTCACGTTGTCTGGATAGCACGGTGCTCACGCGATGCTCCTGTTCCGGCGCTCGGCCAGCGCGCGGTCCGTTGCGGACTCGAACATCGCATCGATGCGTAGGCACTGCTGACGCACCGAGTGCAGCGATATGCCCAGCTCAGCCGCCGCCGCTCGCATCGAGTCTCCCCGCAGCACGCAGCGCTCGGCGACCCGCTTGCGCGTCGACGGCCAGGCATGCCGCGAGGTGAGCACGAAAACGAACCTGGGCTCGCCCACTCGCGTCACAAGCTTTCGGACACGCTTGCGCAGCTGACGGACCTGCGACGGGTCCGTCTGGCCGAGCAGCCGGGCCACCTCCTGCACGGTGTGCCCCTTGTCGTACACCGCTTCGAGCAGCCCTCGGTCCTCCTTGGCCAAAACCGAGGCTCTGGCGACGATCGTCTCGGCTGCGTCGCGCCTCCGCCGAAGCCGCAGGTCAGCCGCCGGGGAATGACCCAAATGGAGGTGTCCGGTGTCGCGACGAGGCCCAGAAGCGGGCAAAGGGCCGGATTGGCGGTCGTCCATGTCGTGCTCCCCGATGTTTGATATTCATCAAACATCGTGGGCATATTCTCATGGCACTTGACTTTGTTCAAGGTGTTTGTTTGGATATACCGCAAAGTAGCGCACACCGCGGGTGGATATCGAGCAGGTCGCCCCATTTTCAGGATTGGTCCCCGCCATGAAGTCTCAGGCTCCACCCGCAGTCGAAGCTCTGGCCACGCTTGGGGAGATGCTCCGCGCACGCCGCCAGCGCCTGGGGTTCACGGTCGAGAAGCTCGCCCAAATGGTCGAGTGCTCCAAGGGCTACCTCTCAGCGGTCGAAACAGGGAAGCACAAGAGTCCCAGCGACGACCTGCTCACGCGCCTCGAAGGGGCGCTCGGGTTCATGCCTAGCGAGCTGCGCGCGTTCATGCGCCTCAAGGACACGCATCCTTCGGTACGCCGGGAACTCTCGCACCTGCGAGCACGGCACAAAGACGCGCAGCGGCTGGCCAACCTGCTCGCGGAACTCTCCGGGTCGCCCGCGCCCGATGCTTCAGTGACCGGACTCGACCGTGCGCACGCGACGGGTGAGCTGCGCCGATTGATCGAACGGCTCTCGCCCGACAGCGACAGCGGCGATGCAGAACTTGTGCAACTGCCGAGAGAAGTGCCGCTCATCAACAGCGTCGCGGCGGGCTACCCAGCCGACTTCACCGACCTCGGATACCCGGCCCGCGCCGCCGATGAGTACGTCCGCTGCCCGGATATCGCCGACCCCGATGCGTTCGCTGCGCGCGTCGTCGGCGACTCGATGGTCCCCGCGTACCAGCAGGGCGACGTCGTCGTTTTCAGTCCGGCCAAGCCCATCCGTTCTGGCGCGGACTGCTTCGCCCGGCTCGAGCCCGACCACCAGTCCACGTTTAAGCGGGTGTTCTTCGAGCAGTCAGAGGCGGGCGAGGAACTGATCCGGCTTCAGCCATTGAACCCCGCCTACCCGCCAAGCCTGCTGCCCCGCGAGCGAGTCGCCGGCCTGTACGCAGCGGTGACGGTCATGCGGAAGATCGACTGAGCCAAACCGGCCCTACCCCTCCATGATCCGATCAAGCTGGACCCGTGGGCCCAGATCGGACGAATAGACAGCCGAATTAGGAGCGAGTCGATCGCCGATTAGGAGGAGATGGGGGGTGACTCGCTCGCTCATCTGCCGCTACCATGGGGGCCGAGCGTCGCCCGCCAAGGGCGGCTTCGGGGTCTGCACGCCGGACCGACTCGGCTTGGGCCTCCGGTCCTGCCAATAGCTCGCAAACGACCCGCTGGATTCTTTGCTTTCAGGAGCCCGACGATGGCCAAGACCTTTTACACCCTGCAAGAAGCCGCCCAGACGCTGGGCAAGTCCGCTGCGGACATCCAGAAGATGGTTGATTCCGGCGAGCTCATGGAGTTCAAGGACGGCGATCAGGTCGTGGTCAAGAAAGACCAGGTCGACCAGCTCGTAAGCAACGACGGCGACAGCGGCATGCTCGGGCTCGCCGACGACACCGGCATCGGCCTCGCCGACCCGCTCGAACCGCTCTCGCTCGATTCCGCGGGCTCGGCCAGCGGGCTCTCGATGGACCCGGGCGGGTCCGGCGCTGAGGGCGAAAAAGACTCGACAGGCATCTCGATCTTTGATGCCGACTCGACCGAACTCGCGGATGCTGCCGAGCAAACACAGGTGACGGATTCGCCCGCATTCGCCAGCGAGTTCGCAGCCGACTCGGGCTCCAGCGGCTCGGGCCTGCTCGACCTCACACGCGAAGCCGACGACACCTCGCTGGGCGCGGACCTGCTCGATGATGTCTACGGCCAAGACACCGTCGGCGGACAGACCGGTGTCGGTGACTCGGGCGGCTTCGGCGGTGGTGGCGGCGACCTGTTCGAGTCCACGGGCGGCCAAATGGAAACCGCGGGCGCGATGGCGGCAGCAGCTCCCGTCGCAGCAACCGCCGTCGCATACGACGCGGCGGGGTCCGGCCTCGTTGGTGGTTTGGCACTGGGAACGGTTGTGACCACGGTGCTCGCATTGGGCCTGGCGCTGCTGGTGCTTACGGGCGTCACCGGCGGGCTGGTGGACACCATCGCGGGTCAGCACTTCATGGTCGCGGGCGTGCTCGCGGTAATCGTGCTCTTGTTTGCGGGCATCGGCTGGTTCATGGGCCGCAAGGGCTGAGCCGACTTCGTAATCCTGCAGCAAATCACCGGCCGCGTGCATCTGCACGCGGTTGTTTTTTGGGATCTCGGCAAGGACTCAGGCGCTCGGCGGGTCTTCCTTCGGGTCGGCACGCATGAACAGCGCATCGCCCTTGGTGATCTTCTGGCCCGGTTTGAGCGAGTACCCCCCATCGCCGAACTGCGCCAGCTCAGCGAGCGGGGCTTTGAACCCGCTGTTGTGGTCGGCGGGGTCGTTCAGGTGGTCGCAGTTCCACCGCCTCCAGAGGTCGGCCATCTTCTCGGGCATCGCGGGATAGAGAAAGAGTGAGGCGATGCGGAGCATCTCCGCGCTGTAGAACAGAATCATCGCGAGCTGCGATTCAATCCGGGCGTCACCCTCTCGCTTCTTAGCAATCGAGAAAGGCCGCGTGTCGGAAATGAACTGATCGACCCGTTCGACGATGGTGATGCCGAGGCGGAGTGATGAGGCGAGATTGCAGTTGTCGCATCCTTCGACAGACTCGCGGACCCACTGGGCGAAATGCGTTGGGTGGTTCGTCAATTCAACCTCAACGAATGCGTGCTCCGTCTCAATCTCGACGGGCACGCTGGGATCAAAATTTGCGACTCTCCCCCCAAAGTACTTGTCGATCATGTTGCTCACCCGGCTCGTCGAGTTGCCGATGCCGTTGGCAAGGTCGGCGTTGTAGACCTCGACGAACCGGCTGTGCGCAAAGTCGCTGTCGGTCGCGCCCAGCGGGCCCTGGGTCATCAGGTACCAACGCACGGCGTCGAGGCTGAACTTGTCCGCGTACGCGCGGAGCTGGTCGATCTCGATGAAATTGCCAAGGCTCTTGGACATCTTCTGGCCCTCGGCGATCCAGTACGCGTGCGCGTACACGGTGCTTGGGGCGGGCCTGCCCATGGCGTGGAGCATCGCGGGCCAGATCACGGCGTGGAACCAGATGATGTCCTTGGCCATGAAATGAGTGACCTGGCTTTGTCCAGCCCCTCCGGGCTGGAGGGGGTCACCCCCGCTCGAGTTGGGCCAGTAGTGCGCTCGCTCGGGGGTGTCGATCGCGGTGATGTAGTTGCACAGCGCCTCGATCCACACATACACGCGGTGCTCGGGGTCGCCCGGCATGGTCACGCCCCAGCCCTCGGGGGCCGGGTCGTCGTCCTTGATCCGCCGCGATACCGGCACGCGGTTGAGCCCCTGCTTGATGCGGCCGAGCACCTCGTTCTTGCGGGCCTCGGGCAGGATGCGGATCGCGTCCGACTCAATCTGCGCGCGCAGCCAGTCCTCGTGCGCGGGCAGGTCGAAGAAGTAGTTCTGCTCCGTGCGTTTCTCTAAAGGCCTGCCGGTGACGGGGCTCTTGAAGTCGTTCTCTTTGGCGACCGTCTCGGTCAGGTATTCCTCTTGCGAAGGGTCGTACCAGCCCTCGTAGTCGCCAAGCTCGATCGCGCCCTTGTCCATCAGGTCCGCGATGAGCGCTGCGGCCCTGGTCTTGTGGCGGTCCTCGGTGGTGCGAATGAAGTCGTCGTGGCTGAAGCCCATGAACGCAAAGGCGTCCTTGAACCGCTGGGCGTTGAGGTCGGCCCACTCGATGGGTGGCATGCCGTGCTCGGCGGCGGAGGTCACGACCTTCTCCGCGTGCTCGTCGGTTCCGGTCAGGAAGAACACGTCGGCCTTGGGCCCGTCGATCAGCCTCGCAGCCCGAGCCGCGACATCCGCGACCAGCGTGGTGTAGCAGTGCCCGATGTGCGGGCGGTCGTTGACGTAGTAGATGGGCGTTGTGAAGTAGCGGGGGCGTGGCATGTCGGGCTGATCGGTCGAGTCGGTCGGTTCGGGCATAGAGCGAGTGTACGGGGCGTGGCCGCCGCGTTAGCCGCCCGTGAGTTTCTGTCCGATGACCCAGCCGCCCGCTGCCAGCGCCGTGCCCAGCACGACCGACGCTGCGACATTGGCCAGTGCGAGCCTGGGAGCGCCCGCCTTGAGCAGCTCGAACGTGTCGAGCCCGAAGGCACTGAAGGTCGTGAACGAGCCGAGAAAGCCCGTGACCACCAGCAGCCGCAGGCGGTCCTCAGAGGGCCGCTCGATCATCACCGCTGCGACGATCCCGATGAGCAGACACCCCGAGAGATTCACCGCCAGCACCCCCCACGGGAACCGGACGTGGTCGATGCCCGCTGGCGGATCGAGCAGCTTGCCCGCGATCGGGCCCATGAAGGGACC
Source organism: Phycisphaerales bacterium (assembly GCA_029260395.1). GTDB lineage: Bacteria > Planctomycetota > Phycisphaerae > Phycisphaerales > UBA1924 > OFTM382. Next base: position 45,054 of record JAJDDJ010000009.1, read on the forward strand.
AGTCACGGCGTACCGGCCCAGCGCCCCGCCGACGGCCCCAAGCGAGATGCATCCGGCGGCGATGGCGTGATCGATCAGGGGCATCGCCGCGAGCGTATCGCATCCATTGAAAGAGGGCTGCTGGGTCGATGCCCGGCAGCCCCCGATCTTCGCGTGTGATGGAGAAGTCTGGTGTTACGGGCAGGGACCGATGAGGCCGAGCAGGGCGAGGAAGTCGCCGAAGCTGACCATTCCGTCAGATCCGAGCGAACCAAAGTCGTCGGCGATGTCACCCGTGCAGCCCGGCGTGCCGCCGGGGCAGGGCCCGATGAGACCGAGCAGGGCGAGGAAGTCGCCGAAGCTGACCATGCCGTCTCCGCCAAGCGTGCCGAAGTCGTCGGCGATGTCGCCCGTGCAGGCGGGTGCATCGGGGCCGCTGATCACCACATCGTCGAGGATGAGGGTCATCACGCTACCAGCGTCCGCGCCGGTCACGGCCGCGAACTGCACGGTGATGCCGCCGCTGACATCCGCGCTCAGGGGGACATCAAAGCTGAACGGCTGGTAGGACCCGGTCAGCGGGAGCGGGCCGCCCCCCAGGATCTGGGACGAGGAAACACCACCGCCATCGATCTCTGTGAAGAACTCTGCGAAGGCCACGCCGCCGATGCCTGCCATTCCCTTGGCTGCGAACGAGACGGTGATCGTCTGTCCGGTCATCACCACGCCCGCGCCGAGGTTGGCCTGCTTGATGACCGCACCGGAGGTCTCGGCGCCGTTGAAAAGTCTGGCCCCGAAGCTGCCGGTGTTGGCATCGCCCGTGACCTCGAAGGTCGAGTTGATGGATGGGAAGCTCTCCCAGCCGGAGGTGTCGCCGGTCTCGAACCCGCCGTTGACAGCGAGGCTCTGGGCGCTGGTTGACGACGCTGCCGCGAGAAGGGCACCAAAGGCGAGGGTCTTGATAGTTCGTGAACTCATGGGCATCTCTCCTACGCGGTGCGCTTCGCACCCGGTGAATGTTTCACTCGCCACAAGGCAAGTGCTTTCCCATAGTAATCAGCCAACCGTATCGCGCCGCGCGATTCTTTCCAGAATCCGACCGCATACCCGTTAGCGGTGCCAAAACGGAGGGCCGCCGGTCGATGCCCGGCAGCCCCCCAGATCTCGCGCGTGATGGAGAAGTCTGGTGTTTGGGGCAGGGTCCGATGAGGCTGAGCAGCAGCGAGAGGTCGCCGAAGCTGACCATGGCATCGCCACCGATGGCGAGAGGTCCGGACCGGGCGTGAGCGTTGCGGGATTCTGAGACAAACTTCACTTCAGCGCACGCTGTCCGGCGATGCAACGCCCAGAACGCCGCCGAACCTCCTTGGGCGTATGGTGATGCACGCTCTCTACACACATGATCTGTGGGCACAGGTGGTGACCTTGGCAGCAGCGCAGCAGACACCGTCAAAGCCACAGCTCAGCCTGGACGAGTTCTCCCGGCTGTACGCCGCCGCGTACCAAACATTGGTCGTGGTGGCCATGTCGCAAACAGGCCGAGCGAACGCCGAGGACGTGGTCCAGCAGGCCGCCATGATCGCGTGGGAAAGCCGTTCGAGGTTCAAGGTTGGCACGGACTTCCGAGCTTGGATGGTGGCGATTGTCCGGGGCGCAGCGCGCAACGACCGCCGAAGCGAGGGCAGACGCACCAAGCGCCATCAGGCACTCGCCCACGAGCCGGGCCATGCGGTAGTTGGATTCATCGACGGCGGGCCCGGGCCCGGGCCGATCGACCCACAGCTCGAGCGGGCGATGGATCATCTGAACGAGACGCAGCGCGAGTGCTTTCTGCTGCGCGTGCTGCTGGGCCGGACGTATGACCAGATCGCGAGCATCACTGGCCTGCCTGCGGCGACCGCGCGCACCCACGTGGCCCGCGCCCGCCAGCAGCTAGCGGCTGCGCTCGCTTCGAGCAGAGGAGCGGCTAGCCATGCGTGAGCTCACTCCCCAAGAAACCGATCTGGTGCTCCGCTACGTCGAAGGAGACCTCGCGGGCGAAGAGCTGTCGGCCTTTGAGGCAACCCTCTCGACCGATGCTGCCTTGCGCGCCGAAGTGGATCGCTTCCAGCGCATCGACGACCGCGTGCGCGCGGCGCTGCCGGTGCCGCAAGCGCCGAGCGAGCCCCTGAACTTCGAACGCGTTTCAAAGCAAGCCTCGACCGCTCAATCTCGCTGGCTCAAGCTGGGTCTTGCAGCCGCCGTCATTCTGGCCGCCGGGCTCGGGGGCCAGTTCGGCCTCGGGCGGTACCTCGCGTGGGCGGGGCGGCTTGATGCGGGGAACTTGTACCGCGTCACGACCATCCGCTTTGAGCCGCAGGTCATCTGCGACACGCCCGAGAAATTCGCCGACTACACCGACAAGATTTTCGGCGTTCCCATCACGCCCCGAGGCTCGGAGAGCGTTCACCTCGTCGGCTGGCGATCGCCCCTCGCGGGCTACGACCCCGAGAAAGACCCGGACGCCGAAGGCCCTCGCCTGCTGCTCGTCTCGGCACGAGACGATGCTGGCCAGCCCGCGCAGGTCATCGTGCTCTTCCAGGATGCCTCGGCGTGGGCGCCCGAGCTGGCCGAGGACTCGGGCCTGCGCCTCTTCAGCCGAAAGATCGGCGGCGTGCGGATGTACGAGGTCACACCGCTGGACGAGCCTGTGGCACTCGATCTGCTCGAACGAGGCCATCCCTGATCGCTGTGAGCTTTGGCGCTCGGGTTCAATCGGCTGATTGATAAACTCCCGTCGACCGGGTTATCTGGGCCTATCGTCCGGTGGATTGCTTGGGATTGTTGTTAGCCTTGCTCGCGCCGGGAATAGCCCGCGATCCAAGATCATTCTCATCCTTGTGATAGGACCCCGGCCACAGCATGCAACGCACCGAGTTCGAACCTCTGGCGATGGGTCAGCTCGACGCGGTGTACCGCCTCGCACTTCGGCTGACGCGCGACCAGAACAAGGCCGAGGACCTCGTGCAGGACACCTTCGCTCGGGCGCTGAGGCCGCGAGCGGTCGAGGGGTTCGATCCCTCCAAGAGCAGTACAGCCGCCAGCGGCGATCTGGACTCGGCCATGCGGTCGTGGCTGTTCACGATCTGCCACAACCTGTTCTATTCGCAGATCAAGCGGGCGGCCAAGGCGCCCGCAGCGGTTGGTGAGTTCTTTGCAGAGGCCGCGGACCAGACGCCGCCCGATGAGCCCCCGCCCGTGTGGGACCGCTCGCAGTTGGATTGGGAGCACGTCGATGGACGGCTCAAGGCCGCGATCGACGGCTTGAAGGACGAGTACCGCGAGATCCTGCTGATGTGGGGTGTCGATGGATTGAAGTACCGGGAGATCGCGTCGATCATGGAGATCCCGATCGGCACGGTGATGAGCAGGCTGCACCGGGCCCGCAAGCAGGTGGCCGACGAACTCATGGGCCAGCAGGGCCTCGCCGATGAGCTGGGTCTTGGCTCGTCGCAAGATGGATGACCGGTTGGATGGTCGCTTGGATCACACGAACGGTTGGCCGGGCGAGCGCCCGATCGACGGCTTTAAGGCACTGGGAGGGGACAGCGGTCGGCGTTCTGCCAGCCGCTGGGCGAGAAACAAGAACCGCCCTGCAGAGGGCAAGCGGCGCACGAATCGCGCTGCTGCGATGTCGCGGAGTTTGATCGATGGCGCCAGACAACCCCACCCCCAACCCTTCCAATCCACAATCGCAAGGCCCGCTCTCGATCGCGGCCCTGCTCCGCTGCGCCGCCGACGGTGAGCTTACGACCGAGCAGGAAGCCGCCCTGTGCGCGCACCTCGATGAGAGTCCGGGCTGCACGCAGCGCATCGAGTTTGAGCAGCGCCTCCGCGAGGCGTGCAGCGAGTGCTACTCCGATGAAGCCTGCTGCCCCGACACGCTCCGAAGCACCGTCAGCCAGATGTGCGAGCACGCCCGCGATGGCGAACTCGAGCCCGGCAGGCTCGCGCCCGTCACACGCACCCGCTCGTTCTGGAACAGCCCTTTGGCTCGCGGCGTCGCGGTCGCAGCGGTGCTCGTGCTGATGGTCACGCTCGCGTTCCAGGTTGGCCAGAAAGCTGGTCCCGTCGACGGCTCAGCTCCACGGCTAACGCTCGCGTCGCAAGCCACGCAGTTCGTTTCCAAAGAGCACCTCCGCTGCGAGGTGCTCGCCGACCCAGATGTGGCGCGAAAGTTCACTGCCACCACGCCCGAGCAGGTGCCCGCAGCGTTCGAGGCGGTCATGGGCAAGGCCTTGTCCATCGAGGACCTGATCGCGCGTGCCGAATCGGTGAAGTTTATCGACGCGGGCCGGTGCGGCGTGCCCGGGACCGGTCGATCCATGCACGTCCGCCTCGCCACGCTGAGCGAGGGCGAACCGCACTCCGCGAGCCTGTTCGTTCAGGAAGACGCGGGCGACCTCGATATCGAAGAAGGCCCGTCGTACCACCTCGCCGGCGGCAAGGCGCAGCCGGGCAAGCCGTGCGTGTTCGTCTGGCGCGGCTCGGGGCTGGTGTTCTGGCTCGTGTGCGACCGGACGGATGCCCAGGCGCTTCGGCAGGCTGTGGGCGCACCGGAACTGGCGACGGACCCGATCTGATTTCGGCACGCCCCTGCGGGCGTGTGAGATCGGGGCTACCACAGCTTGCAAAGCTGTTCCGCGTTAGAACAAACTACCGCTGCTTTGAGGGCGGCGCATCGACCGGCCTGAACTCGTCCGCCAATTGCGCGAGCGCCTGTTCGATCGGCATCGGCTCGCTCTCGCCGCCGTCGCTCTTCAAGTGCTTGATCTTGGCCGACTGGCCGCCGTCTTCGATGAGCAGCGCCGCGTGCGCACCAAGCTGGTTGGCTTCTTTCAGCAGCTTGCCGACGTTCTTTGTGGATTTGTAGCTGTGCCGGGCGTGCAGGCCGTGCGAGCGCAGTTGTGCGCACGCGGGCCGAGCCGCCTCGGCCGCGTCGTCGCCCGCAGCAATCACAAACACATCGGGCGTTTGCCCCGCCCACTGCATCAGCTCATCATCGCTCGGCAACAGGCCCTTATCGCTCAGCAGGTTGGTGAGCACGACATCGCCCATGCCGAACCCGACCGCGGGAGTAGGAGGCCCGCCGAACATCTCGATGAGCCCGTCGTACCGCCCGCCGCCAGCGACGGCTCGCTCGCCGTCGGCGATGACTTCGAACACCGTTCCGGTGTAGTACGCGAGGCCGCGGACGATCGAAGCATCAAACTCAACCCATGGCAGTACGCGAGCCGCGCCTAACGACCTATGAACCCTCTTAGTTGCGGCATGGACAATCCAGATATCAGGATATCCGTCGTCCTTCAAGTGTTGCGGGCCCTTCAACGCTACCGAAAGGCCATCGCCCTTTAGACCGAAAGCCGACACAGCAGTCACGAAGTCTTCAGGCTTCATCTTCTTCGCGGCATCCAGAATAGCCATCACTGCAGTATGTGATTCCTCTTCAACGCCCTGTTCTTGAAGCCAATCAGCTATCGCCTCTCGGTGGTTGAATCGTACCTTCACGTCTTCAGGCTTCAGCCCCACCGCCTGCATCAAGCCCACCACGCACGCGATGACCTCCGCATCCATGCGCGCCGTGGCCTCTGCGATCTCCGCGTCTTTCTCTGCGCCCTCTGCGTTCATCTGCTGGGGGTCCACATCCAGCCCGATCACGTCCGCGTTCCACTGCCAGAACTCGCGGCGGCGTCCCCGCTGGGGGCGCTCGGCCCGGAAGAAGTTGCCGGTGCAGAACCACTTGGTCGGCTTGGGCAGGGCGTTGGCCTTGGCGGCGTACATGCGCGCAAGCGTGGGCGTGAACTCGGGGCGCAGGGCGTAGTCGTCCTTGCCGCCGGCACGGCGGAAGCTGAACAGCTCGCTGACGATGCCCTCGCCGCTCTTGGTTTTGTAGACATCGAGGTGCTCGAAGGTCGGCCCGTCGATCTCCTCGAACCCGTGGCGGGTGCTGACGCGTCGCCAGTGCTCGATGAGCCACCGCCTGCGCGCGAGGTCGATGGGGTAGCTGTCTTGGGTGCCGTTGGGGGCTTGGAAGCTCTTGGAGGCCATGGGCGGAGGGTAGACGGGATGCGGCGATGGCAGACAGACGATGAGCCGGTGCTCACTCCGCGAGCAGTCCGTCGATGATCGATTCCCACTGCTGCTGTTGCTGGCGGTAGGCATCGCCGGTGGCGGGGCCGGTGAAGCCGGTGTGGATGGCGACGACCTCGTTGCTCGCGTTCAAGAACAGCGTGGTCGGGTAGCTTCGGACCCTATCGAGCAGGCGGACCGACTCGGTGGCCTTGGCCTTGTCGCTCACGCCGGCGATGAGGATGGGCCAGTCGGTGGTGCCGTCGAGGTTGTGGCGCTGCTTGTAGCGTTCGATCTGCTGGACGCTGCGCGCGTGGTCATCGGTCAGCTCGAAGGCGAGCGCGACCACGCCGAGGTCGCCCTCGTGCTTGGCCTTGAGACGGCGGATCTCTTTGGCTGCGTCGGCGCAGTTGGGACACCACGTGCCGAACAGCTCGACGATGCGGGCCTTGCCGCCCTGCTGGTCGAGCGCGTCGGTCAGGCGGACCGCGTTGCCGTCGAGGTCGGTGAAGGTCAGCTCGCGGAGGTCGATGTCATCGTTGAGCGAGGTTTGGCTAAAGGCGTCGGGCAGCTGGGCGTTTGGATCGCGCGCAGCGGTCCAGGTCTCGTGCCACCAGTCACCGCTCCAGAAGTCGCCGGCGATAGTGCCGTCGTCGTTCATGCGGGCGTGGAAGAGGAACGCGTGAGCGCCGTCGAAGGTGGAGAGGCGCATGAGGTCACCATCGACCTGCCCGTAGAGGTAGCGGTAGTCGCCGGTGGTGGTGAGGAATGTGCCGGTGGCGATCTGGTCTTCGTTCACCGTGAACTCGCCGACAGCGAGGTCGTCCGATGATGGGAACTTGACGGACCAGCGGCCGGTGAAGTCCGCGGGGGGAGCGGCTGGCTCGATGCGGTCGAATAGGTAGTCCGACTCTTGCCTCTTTGCCGCGATCGGAATGACGGCGATTCTTGGCGTACCGTCATCGTTGAGGCCACGGTTCTTGGTCCATGTGCCTTTGAGTGTGCCGGAGTGCTTGCCGCGCAAAGCAATCGCTGAATCGAAGTGCGGAAAGCGGACCTCTAACACCGTGTCTTCCCCGGATCTCGTCGTCGGCTTGAATGTGACGTCGAACAGGCTCACTTGAGCTGAGGGAACCGCCCCTGACCAAGAGTCACCCGCGCCGTGAATGATCATGTCAAAAGGAAGTGGGCCGCCCGGCGTCTCTAACTCGGCGATGAAGAAGTGCTTCGCAGGCCGGACACCGTTATTGACTTCCCAGCCGTGCTTGCGGCCAATTATCGCCAAACCTGCTAAGCCGAAGCAGACTAAGACTATTACAACTTGCTTCATCTTTGGCATCACTACTTCTTTCTCGCCACCAGCACGCCCTCGCGGATGGGCAGGCAGCTTGCATCAAAGTCGGGGTCGGCGGCCACGAGCCGGTTGAAACGGTCGGCGGCGGCGTGGCTCTCGTTGAGCGCGGGGTCCTGGTCGATCCACCAGTCGCCGCTGCCCAGGGCGTTGTCCGCCACCAGCAGCCCGCCGGGACGGAGCAGCTTATTGGCGTGCGGCAGGTAGTCCGGGTACTCGGTCTTGATGGCATCGAGGAACACCAGATCGACCGAGCCTGCGCCGAGTTCACGGGTGAGCTTGGGAAGTTCTTCGAGGCCCGTCGAGCGGCGGATGTCGATGCGGTCGGCAAGGCCCACCGACGCAAAGTGCTGCTGGGCGAAGTCCGCGTGCAGCGGGACGGGCTCGATGGTGATCAGCCTGCCGCCGGGAGTTAGCCCGCGCGCGAGCCAAGTCCCCGAGTAACCGGCGAGCGTGCCGACCTCGATGATGGTGCGCGCCCCGGCGAGCCTTGCGAGCAGCAGCAAGAAGCGGCCCACGCCGGCGCTGATGGCAATATCCGGGATGCCCGCCGCGATCGCGCGGTCCATCAGCGTGGCCATGGCCTCGTCATCCCGCCCGAAGACCTCGTCCAGATACTCAGTGGTCGCGTTCCAGCGGGCGGGGGTCATGTCCATGTTGGCAGAATAGGGCGATTTGGTGATCGCGTGATTGAATGGTGTGAACGGGCGATGTGACGGACAAGGCGGAAGAACCCTTGCTAGCCGCTCTACCATGGTTCCATGCCTGAAGCCGAATCGCCGTTCGCGTCCATTCCCGAGATTCTTGACGAGCTCCGCGCAGGGCGGATGGTCGTGCTGACGGACGACGAGGACCGCGAGAACGAGGGCGACCTGGTGATGGGGGCGGAGTTCGTGACCGCCGAGGCGGTGTCGTTCATGCTGCGGGAGGCGGCGGGGTACCTCTTTGTGAGCCTGACCGAAGCGGACTGCGACCGGCTGAACCTGCACGCGCAGTCGGCGGTGAACACATCGGTGCGCGGCACGCCGCTTACGGTTTCGGTCGATGGCCACCCCAAGCACGGGTTCACGACGGGCGTGTCGGCGTTCGAGCGGGCCAAGACGATCAAGCTGATGACCGATCCGTCGTCGGTGCCGGGCGACCTGGTGCGGCCGGGGCACATCAACCCGCTTCGCGCGCGCGACGGCGGGGTATTGGTGCGCATCGGGCAGACCGAGGGCAGCGTCGATCTGTGCAAGCTCGCGGGAATCAAGCCCGCAGCGATGGGCATCGAGATCATGCGGCCCGACGGCGAGATGGCGCGAGTGCCTGACTTACTCAAGTTCTGCGCGAAGCACGGCATGAAGATGTGCAGCGTCAAGCAGATCATCGAGCACCGGCTCGCGGAATCGCCCATCGTCGAAAGGCTGGAACCCAAGAGCGGGCGGACGATCCATACCGATCTCGGCGATTTCACGCTCTTCGCGTTTCGGAGCGTGGTCGATCCGCAGCCTCACCTGGCGCTGACGGTCGGCGGCGTGGGCGTGCCGGGCGCGAATGGTGTAACAGCGGATACGGACGAACCAACGCTGGTACGCGTGCACCGCCGGGACCTGCTGGGCGACATCTTTGGTGAGTGCTCCGACGGCAGCTCGCGGGACGTGGTGCGTGCCTCGATGAAGCGGATCCAGGACGAGGGCCGGGGCGCGATCGTGTACCTGCGACCCGCCGAGAGCGGCGGCGACTGGCGGGCGGAACTGCAGCGGCCGTTTGATTTCAGCGATGAGGATGCGCCACGCCGAAGCGTGCAGGCCGGGATGGTCGAGTACGGCACAGGCAGCCAGATCCTGCGGGCGCTCGGGCTCAAGCGGCTTCGGCTGCTCACCAACAGCGCGACCGAGTACCCGCAGCTTCAGGCTTTCGGGCTGGAGATCGCTGAACGGGTTGGGGTTTAGAGAGTCGGGCAGCCGGGCAGATTGGCCCTGAGCCGCGGGCGTGAGCACGCGGGCAAGGAAAGGGACATCGCTTTCGAGCCGGGGGCGGAAGCCCCCGGAGATGGTTCAGGCTCTGGTTTCCACTTGCCTTCTCGCAAGAGTGTGGGATCGCCTCTGGACCCGGGACCGCGTTTCGGGGATACTGCCCAAGACCCAGAATCCAGCGTCGGCCCAGTTGGGCTTGGCGCACGAACGGTCACACAAGGAGCATCAGCATGTGTCTTCTCAGCGGAATGTGCAGCGGCAGGAATTCGGTCGTGGTAGGCAGTGCGGCGATCGTCGCGCTCGTGGGCGGAATACTGGCCAACGACGGCGACCACAAGAATGAAGCCAAGCCCGTAGCGGCGGTCAGCCTCCAACAAGACGGCGGGCTCATGCAGGAGGGACGCGAGCTGCTGAAAGATTCCAAGCAGGCGGCTCAGGACGCGATCGACGCTGTGCAGGACGAGCTTGACCCCGACGCGATGATGGAAGCTTGGATGAAGGCCGGTACACCCGGCGAGCACCACAAGCTGCTCGACGACATCGTCGGCAACTTCACCGCCGAGATGACCATGGTCAACGGCCCGGACCTGCCCGAAGAGACCATGACCGGCAAGTGCGTGAACACATGGGTGCTCGATGGCCGGTACGTACAGAGCGAGTTCTACGGCGCCTGGGGAGACATGCCATTCAAGGGCATGGGATTTACGGCGTACTCCAACGCGGACGAAGAAGTGCAGAGCATCTGGATGGACTCGTTCAGCACGCTGATGGAGATGGCGACCGGCACGATGGACCTCGACAAGCGGACCATGCACCTGACCGCCAACACCACAGACCCGGCGATGGGCATGAAGGTTGATGTGGATGAAGTGTTCACGATCCACAGCCGCGACAAGCACACGTTCGTGCGCAAGACCCTGCTCCCCGACGGCACGGAAACGCACAAGATGACGATCGTGTACACCCGGACAGACTGATCGCCCGCGTCCACGCAACGCAACTTTGAAGCCCCGCGACGAGCGGGGTTTTTCTACTGGTATCCGTGCTCTTTACCAGCCTGGGCGCGAGGCCTCGGGCTCTCACAGCCTCTCAAGGCGCGGAAGCTCGCCCACCAACGGCCGGCAGTAGTCCATGAACGCATCGCTCACGTCGTGGTGCCCTTTGATGTACTCGCTCGGCAGGTGCCGCGTCTTGGCGGCGACCGCGGTCAGTTCAACCCGCTTGTACGCCGCGGCGTAGGGCTGGCCCGAGCCCGGGGCGTGGACGCGGGTGATGGCGATGGAGCCATCGACATCGCCACCGAGCGCAAGGCTTGCGGCGAAGCGGCCGCTGCCGCGCGCCTCGGCCTGGTCGATCGGTGAGGCATCGGGCCAGCACCGCTGGAGATAGCCGAAGGTGTCCGCTCTGACCCTGTGCGCTTTGCCGCTGGGCGCGGGCGGGAGCTTCTCTTTGAGCAGATCGCTGAGGGCATCGCCCAGCGCGCCCGAGCCGCTGAGTTGCACGTTGCCGTGGTCGTCGACCTGGCCGCTCTTGATGAGCGTGGCGCCGATGGATTCGCCCGCAGCGTTCTGGATGCCCTCGCTGACCGCGACCTGGCACCGGCCCTCGCTCTTGAGCGCTGCTGCGACATCGGCGACGAAGCGGTCGGTATCGAACGCGACCTCGGGAACATAGATAAGGTGCGGCGCGCCCGCGGTTGAGATGTCTCGCGCCAGCGCGCTCGCTGCGGTCAAGAACCCCGCGTGGCGGCCCATGATGACATTGATCTTCACGCCCGGGATTGAGGCATTGTCGAGCCCGTCGGCAGCACACGCCATCGCGACAAACCGCGCAGCCGAGGGAAAGCCCGGCGTGTGGTCGTTTTCCATCAGGTCGTTGTCAACCGTCTTGGGCACATGAAAGCAGCGGAGCTCGATGCCCTTGGATTTGGCCAACTCGTTGACGATTCGGCAGGTATCCGAGCTGTCGTTGCCGCCGATGTAGAAGAACAAGCCGATGCTGTGCTTCTGGCACGCTGCGAGAATGCGTTCGCAGTAGGCCTGATCGGGCTTCTCTCGCGTTGAGCCCAGACCCGCTGAGGGCGAGGCCGCGACACGGTCGAGCCGGGCATCATCGATGCTCGTGAGGTCGACGAGATCGTCTTTGACGAGGCCCGACACGCCGTGGCGCATGCCGAAAATAGTGCCCTTGAAGCCGCCCTGACGGAGGCCCTGGACAACGCCGACCATGGACTGGTTGATGACAGCGGTGGGCCCGCCCGACTGACCGATGACCGCGTTGATGCTCATACCGATCCTGCTCCTCGTTGCCATGTCGCCACCAGCGTAGGGTGGTGATGCGTTCGATCCATGCACCAGATTGGGCGATGGGCTGTGACTGGGTGCCCCCACTCCGTTTGGGGGGTGGTGGGAGCCTATCGAGGCGTTGAACGCCCCGTGTGGATTCCGCCCGCTCACTCAATGTTCGGATTCTAGTTGGCTTCTCCTCAGCGACGGGGTGGGTGGGTGGCGCGACCTCACTATTCAGCGGAAGCGGAAGAAAACCCTTGCAACGTGAAGCGGAGAGCCGGTACATTGAGCCTCGGAGAAGACCATTGTCATGGATCCAATGCGAGCGTTTCCAGCTCATTAGATTCTGGCGATGGCCGAGGATCATTGAGATGAAACTACAATCGGCATCGTGCTTACTTCTGGCGGTCTCGGGCACCGCCCTTGGCCAGACCATCGAACTGATGGACCTCGAACTGGGCACCGCAAACGGCACGGCCGTGGCCAAGTCTTGGACCGAAGGCAGCGTCACGCTCAACGTCACCACGGGCAACGGCACGATGGAACACATCGGAGTTGGCCAGTATGCGGGCCTGTGGTTCTCGCAAAACATTACAGCAGACGGAACGTACAGCTTCGATTTCAACGGCCAGGGGGCCACCTATTTCGAGATCGGCATCGATGCCATCAGCGGTACAGCGGGACTGCCCGTTGAGTCGTTGACCGAATGGATGGTGGTCGGCGGAACGCCCATCGTCGATTTCGTCAACGTGTCGGGCGGCCTGATGGTCTCGGGCCAGCCGAACGTAGCTGCGCTGGTGTTCGTACAAGCGGTGGGTGCGGACAACGGCATCCTCCGCATGGGCATTTCGAGCCCGACGCCCTTCACCTCGGTGTCATTCCGCCACATGCAGAACCCGGATCAGCAGGGCAGCGTTATCGAGTACCTGCGTGCGGACATCGTCCCCTCCCCCGCCTCGGCCGCTGTGCTCGGCCTCGGAGGGCTCATGGCGACCCGTCGCCGCCGCTAAACCGGGAAACCTCTTGTCAGTTCACGCCGCCTTTGGCCGAGGTGCCCAAGGCGGCTTTCTTTTGCGCTTGCCCGTTACGCTGGCTTGGGCGGGCCGATACGCTGGGGCCATGCTTCGACACACCTGTTTGTCTTTCGTAGCGGTCGCCATGACCATCGGGACCGCTGGCATCGCTGCCGCCCAGGTCAGCCAGACCTCACCGCTCAACCCGCCGCCCAACGGCCCGCGCAAGACATCGCCCGGCGCGACGGTCTTGATCGCTGACCATGTACACGTTCGCCCCGGCGCGGACGCGGTGCGTGCAGCCATCGTTCTGGAAGACGGCGCGATCAAGTCGGTCGTCACCAACCCCGGTGACCGCGAGTGGCCCAATTCGCTGGTCCATCAGCTTGGCGATGCCCACGTCTACGCGGGCTTCATCGATGCCCACCAGCCAGTAGACGCTGACTCGCCCGATGCCGACGGCCCGGGTGCGCACTGGAGCGAGCACGTCATGCCCCAGCGGCGGGCCGTCGATGGCTCCATGCTGAGCGAATCCGCCAAGAACAAGCTCCGAGGGCTCGGGTTCACCGCAGCCGCTGTCGCGCCCAAGGGCGGCATCTTCGCGGGCCGATCGGCCGTCGTCTCGCTCGCGCCCGAAGAAGGCGACCGCAGCGAACGCACAAGCACGGTGTACCTTCCCGACGCGTACCACACCCTGAGCTTGACGAGCAGCGGATGGGGCAGCCGGTCGTACCCCACCAGCCAGATGGGCGCGATCAGCATGATCCGCCAGACGCTTTCGGACGCGGACTACCTCAAGAAGGACAAGGCGGCGAAGGGCACCGCCAACTGCCTGCTTGACCTGAGCAGCCACAGCAACCTGCCGCTGGTGTTCCGCACAAACGATGAGCTCGAAACCCTCCGCGCAGCGAAGATCGCGGACGAGTTCAACCGCCCGCTGATGGCCATCGGCACAGGCACGGAGTTCCGCAGGCTCGAAGCGATCGCGGCCCTCAGGGACCGCCCGGGCTTTGCGCTCGTTGTGCCGCTGACCATCCCCGAGGAGCCGGATGTCTCGACGGTTGGCCGCGCCGAGGACACGGACCTCCGCACACTGATGACGTGGGAGCAGGCCCCGACCAACCCGCGCCGGCTCCACGACGCGGGCCTGAAGGTCGCACTGACCGCCAGCGAGATGCGCGACGGCGAGTCGTTCACCAAAAACCTCACCCACGCGATGCAGCTCGGCCTCACTGGCGAGGCTGCCCACGCGATGCTCACCACCACGCCCGCCGAGATCCTGGGCCTCTCGGGTAGCCTCGGCACGATCGAGCAAGGCAAGAGGGCCAACCTTGTCGTCGCCACCGGCGATCTGTTCGATGCTCGCGCACGCTCGGCCAAGAAGGATGCACCCCGCGTGCTGGATGTCTGGATCGACGGCGGCCGCAGTGTCGTCTCAATGCCCGATGCGCCCACCGTCGACGGCACCTGGCTGCTGACGGTCGGCGACTTCTTCGAGTTGGATATGGCCATCGACGAAGACAAGATCACCTTTACAGAAACCAACGACGACGGCTCCACCACCACGAGCAAAGCGCGCAACGCCAAGTTCGGGCCCGAGGGCACCGTCGCCTTCCTCTACGACAACCCCGAAGACGAGGGCGACAACGGCGCGTACATCATGACCGGCGTGCTCAACGCAGGAGGTTCGATCACAGGCTCGGGCATCCACCCCTCGGGCCGCACCTTCACATGGAACGCGACCACAAAAGAAACTGATCCGAGCGAGGCCAAACAGCCCGACGCCGCCAAGACCCTGCCCGGCCACTGGAACGCGCTGCTCAGCGGGCAGTTTCAGCTAGGCGTCGAGATCACCAAGGACAAAGACGACTGGTCGGCGGCCATTACCGAGACCCTGCCCGACGGCACCGTCGTCCGCCAGGACAACACGTCCGCCACGTTCGTAGACGACGAGCTTTCGATCGCGTTCGACCACGCGCCCTTCGGCGATGCGGGCCTGTTCACGCTCGTTGCGCGTGCTGACGGCGACGACACGCTCGCGGGCACCGGCTCGACCAACTCGGGCCGTGCGTTCGAGTGGACCGCCGACCGAGCATTCGCGGTCCACGTGCCGCCCGCCGAGCTTCCGGGCTACCCGTTCGGGGCGTACGCCTCCAAAGAACTCCCGCCGCAAGACCGTGTGCTGTTCCGCAGCGCGACGATCTGGACGATGGCCGAAGACGGCATCATCGAAGAGGCCGACCTGCTCATCGAGAACGGCAAAATCGCCTACGTCGGCCCATCGAAGGACTGGGTCTTCAAGGCGGGCGAGGAGCCAACGATCCTGACCATGCGTGGCCGGCGCGGACCGGGCACGCATATCACGCCAGGCCTCATCGACGCCCACTCCCACACCGGCATCTCGCGAGGCGTCAACGAGGCGGGCCAAGCCGTCACCTCCGAGGTCCGCATCAGCGATGTCACCGACCCCGATGACATCAACTGGTACCGCCAGCTCGCGGGCGGCGTGACCACTGTCAATTCCATGCACGGCTCGGCCAACCCGATCGGGGGCCAGACCCAAACCAACAAGGTCCGTTGGGGCGTGGCCACTTCCGACGGCATGCACTTTGAGGATGCCAAGCCGGGCATCAAATTTGCCCTGGGCGAGAACGTCAAGCAGTCCAACTGGGGCGACGACTTCAAGACCCGATACCCGCAGACCCGCATGGGTGTCGAGACCATCATGCGCGACCGTTTCAACGTCGCGCGCGAGTACGCCGCGAAGGGCAACAGCGTCCGCCGGGACCTCGAACTCGATGCACTGGTCGAGATTCTCAACGGCGAACGACTCATTCACTGCCACAGTTACCGACAGGACGAGATCCTGATGCTCTGCAATATCGCGGGCGATTACGGCTTCAAGATCGGCACGTTCCAGCACGGGCTCGAGGTGTACAAGGTCGCCGAGCACGTCAAGGAGCACGCGATCGGCGCGAGCATCTTCAGCGACTGGTGGGCCTACAAGGTCGAGGTGCAGGACGCCAACGCCTACGCCGGCCCGCTTCAAGCAGAGGTCGGCGTGCTCACCAGCTACAACTCCGATTCCGACGAGCTCGCCCGCCGCATGAACGCCGAGGCCGCCAAGGCCTTTAAATACGCCGACGGCACGCTCACCAAGCAACAGGCCCTCGCGTTTGTCACCATCAACCCCGCGATTCAGCTCGGCATCGACAGCCGCGTCGGAACCATCGAAGTTGGCAAGGACGCAGACCTGGCCGTCTGGACCCGCGACCCGCTCAACACCTTCACCCGATGCTCCGCGGCGTACATCGACGGCCGCGCCTACTTCAGCAGAGATCGCGACCGCGAGCTGACCGCCGCCAACGCGGCCCACCGCACGCGCATCATCCAAGCTCTCCTCGGCAAGCCCACCGACGACCCCAAGACCGAGCCCGCCGAGGCGCCCGAGGGCGAACTCGCGTCCTCATTCCAAAGCAACCCCGAGGCCGACGCGCTCCGCGATGCGACGCTCGACCTCATCCGTCTGGGCAAAGAGCCCACCGACCACCAGTGCGGCGACTGCGGCAGCACCCACCTCCACCTCTCCAACGTGAACGGAGACCACTAAGCCATGAGCATCTTCACCCTTCGTTCGCTCGCGCTCGCCGCCGTCGCACTGCTCGCATCCGCTGCCGGTGCCCAGGACCTCGGCATCAGCGCGCCGCCCGCTCACAAGCCCGTCGTCATCGCCGGTGCCACCATCCACACCGTCTCGGGTGAAACCATCAGAAACGGTACGGTCGTCTTTGAGGACGGCGTCATCACCGCGGTCCTTCCCGAGAACCAGCAGATCGCCCTCCAGGTCGAGCCCCGCACCATCGAGGCTCAGGGCCTGCACGTCTACCCCGGGCTCATCAGCCCCGACACCCGCATCGGTCTCACCGAGATCGGCGCGGTCCGCGCCACGCACGACTACGCCGAGACCGCCGCCATAACCCCGGAGGTCATCGCAGCGACCGCCGTCAACCCAGACACGACGCTCATCCCCGTCACCCGCTCCAACGGCGTGCTCACCGCAGCGGTGCTCCCGGGCGGCTCGGTCTCCATCTTCGGCTCCATCCAGAGCGGGCTTATCCCGGGCACCGCCTCGGTCATCCGCCTCGACGGCTGGACCACCGACGACCTCGCGATCCTGCCCAGAGCGGGCCTGGTCGTCAACGTGCCCTCGCTCCGCACCCGCAAGGCCTCATGGATGAACCGCACCAAGGACGATCAGCAGGACGCGATCGACCGCGCCCTGCGCACCATCGATGACTACTTCACCGCCGCCGCCGTCTACGCCCAGTCAAACCCCGCCGAGATCGACATCCGTTTCGAGGCAGCTCGCATGGTCCTGCCCTCTGCCGCAGACTCCGAGACCGGCCAACGGCCCGTGTTCTTCCGCGCCGCCGACCACGACCAGATCACCTGGGCGCTTCAGTTCGCCGCTCGCCACGGGCTCAAACCCGTCCTCGTCGGCGCGCGCGATGCCCACCTCTCGGCCGATCTCATCAAGGAACTCAACGCAGGCGTCATCCTCGATACCGCCCTGACCATGCCCAAGCGGGATGACTCGCCCATCGACGACAACTATGGCGCGCCCGCTCGGCTCGCCAGAGCCGGAGTCAAGTTCGCTTTAGCCACCGGTGACCGCGACGCCAACGAACGCAACCTGCCCTACTCAGCCTCGCTCGCGGTTGCCTACGGCCTTCGCTCCGACCGAGCCCTGCGTGCCGTCACGCTCGACGCCGCCCAGACGCTCGGCATCAACGACCTGGGCGCGATCGAAACCGGCTACCGCGCCACCCTGCTCATCACCGACGGAAACCCCCTCCAAGCCAGCACCACCATCCACCACGCCTTCATTGATGGACGCGAGATCGACCTCGCCAACAAGCAGACCGTCCTTCGCGACAAGTACCGCGAGAAGTACCGCCAGCTCGGGCTGCTTGAGAGCGAACCCAACCATGGGGCCGATGCCCAAGCCGATGATCAAGCTGGCGAAGACGAACAAGACGACGACTAAACCGGCGGATCACGACTCCAAACGGAACGTGTCCCACAGCTCAAGTTCGTCCCCGCTCTCGCCACGTGTGCGGAACATCGCGCGGAACACCATGGTGTTCTTAATACCCTCGGCGCTACCTCCCGCACGCCGCTGCTCGGACCGCTGAGCCATCGGCACCGCCCGCAAGGGCAGCCCCCCGAGCTGCACGCGGTACGTCCGCGTCACCGGATCGAACAGCGCCGAGTTCACGCTCGCGTCGGTCAGGTCGATGTCCCACCGCGCCTCGTGGTCCGAGACACTTCCCGGCCGCCCCTCGGGCTCCAGGTACACCGTCAGCCACCCGACCGCCTTGACCGGGTCGCCCCAGCGGTCCTGCAACTCCACAAACAACAACAACCAGGGCTCGCCCTCGGCATCAAGCTGCAATTGCGTCAGCGGAAAGATCGACACCGAGGCCGGCGCAAACGGCTTGATCGCCGCGCTCGAAGCCACTGGCCCAGCGGGCCCGCCAGTTCCGCGAACGACCGCTGGATCAGTCCCCGCACAGCCCGCGAGCCCCATCGCCGCAGCCAGCATCACAACCCCACTCCGCTGCATCGTCCTGTCGTATCGCGTTCTCATGGCGAGAGTCTACCGCCTCACCCCTGCCGGCTGCTGCCCGCCCTGAACGCCGCGATCAGCTCACGCTGCACAATCTCCAGCGCGGTCATCGCCCGCGTATTCGCCCGCACCGTATCAAGGAGAGCTCCCAGCGCCGAGCGGTCCTCCACCAGCCGCCGATGCGCTTCGCTCAGCTCGCGCTCCTTGACGCCAGCCGACCGACGCTCGCTGAGCCACATCCAGCCCACCAAGCCCGCCACACCGAACTGCGCCAGCGCTGCCGCCAGTTCCGCCTCGATCATGGCTCCTCCCCACCGGTGCTCACTCCTCGGTCCGGCGCGCTCAACTCCAGTTGCAGAAACCGCCGGAACGTCGCCACATACCCGAGCGAAACAACCCGCCCCCGATCCACCGTCTCCTGCTCCTCGTACCGGATGAACGACATCTCCGTCCAGCTCCTTGCGTGCAGATCAACCAGTGTGCCCGGCGTGGGAAGCGTCTCGAACGCTCCCACAATCGCGTCGCGCACCGCCCACAGCGCCGCGTCAGTCGCCGCCACAAGCCGCCCCGTCACGAGCACATCAAGCTCGAGCAGCCCGTACGGGTACGTCCCCGGCCCCGTGATCCCGAACGACAAATCCGTCAGCACCAGGTGCCCCTGCCTACCAAGCGTGAACCGCTGAGGCCCCGACCCGAAGAGATCAAGCCCCTTAAACGAACTCCCCATCGCCGCCCCCTTCCCGTGTCAGTCGGCATCCTCAACCACCACCGGGTCGATGGCCCCGTCCGCGCTCACACCCCGCAGCGTCACCACCCGCTTGGCGCCCTCTGCCCCGATCTGCTGCATCACCTGCACCACCACCGCCGATACGCGCAGCCTGCGCCGCAGCAGGTCGCCCCCGCTCGGACCAAACTCGACCGACAACTCCCCCGCCGAGCCCGGCACCGGATCGCCCGGGTCCTCCTCGCTCAGCGTCTG
This sequence comes from Phycisphaerales bacterium, assembly GCA_029260395.1. Lineage (GTDB taxonomy): Bacteria > Planctomycetota > Phycisphaerae > Phycisphaerales > UBA1924 > OFTM382. Next base: position 64,359 of record JAJDDJ010000009.1, read on the forward strand.
CTCCACGCGCACAATCGCCCGCACCTCCGGCACGTCTACCAGCACCGAGTGAGGCCCCGTGTCGCTCCATTCCTCGATCAACCGCCCCGCCGTGCGCTCCACTGTCACCTGCCCCACTCCCGACCAACGCTGGCCACCGAACGTCACCGCCCTCGGATTCAACAGCATCTCGCCCCCATTCGATCTACGCCCGGATCAACGGCACCACGCTCGGCCGCCGAGCCGCATCCACCCGGCCATCACCCGTCGTGTCCATCCGCGCCACCGCTCGCCCGCGTTCATCGGCAAACCGATCGCGGTAGTAAGCCGCCCGATCCGCAAGCGGCCCCCCGCCCGGAGCGATCGCTGCCGCAGCACTGAACACGATGTGCAGCGTGCCCAGCGACTCCAACAGCCTCAGCCCGTCGGGGTTAAGCACCGAACTCACATCCGGCTCGCCCTCAGCCAATGCACCATCAGGATCAATCCCAATCGAACGCAGCACCTGCCGATGCACCAAGCTGATCTGCGGTCTGAACGTCGAAACCTCTACCGATGCCGACGGCTGGTCAATCGGCACGATCGGAGCCCCGCCCTGCTCGCCGATGCGCGCCACCAGCACCACATCGCTGAACGCCACCGACAGCACCTCCATCGCAACCCCGCCGATGCGCACCACATCACCCGACGCAACACCCGCCGCTATCGCATCGCCGGGCGCGTTCAGCATCAGCACACCGCTCGTGATCGCACCCGTCGCCACCAAGAGCCGCTGGCTGCTCCACCCCACCATGTCAAACAGCCCAGGCTCCAGCCGCACCAGGTCCACATCGTTTGAGAACATCACCCGCCCCCTCTCACCTTCCACATCCCATCGCCCGCTTTAAAGCCGCGACGCGCCCCTCGACACGCCGCGGCCCACCCCACACTCCACCACCCCGCACCGCCCGCACCGCCCCGCACCGCCCCGCACCGCACCGCTTCCACATCAACCGATCAGTCGCCCGTTGTGCTCAGGCCACGGATCAGGCCGTGCGCGTTCTCGTTGCGCATCTCCAGCGTGTACTCACCGATCATCTGGCCCGTAAGCGAATCACCCACCGAGGCCAACGGCTTGAAGTGGAAGCTCCGGCCCGCCATCGGCAGCACCGAAAGCCGGGTGCTGTCGAGCATCAGCACCGTGTCCGAAGGCGTCCCCCTCGTCAGGATCACCCGGCATACCCCAAAGTCGCTCTCGTACACACTCACCAAGTTCTTGAACACCTCATCCTGAGCACTGAACCGCCGGTCCGTTCCGATGAACGCATTGAGCGCACGCTTCTGCGTGCCGTTGAGCACGATCGTGTCCACCGTGCCGCTCGACGACTCCCACACCCGCTCCAGCGCCGCGTTCAGCAGCTGCTCGGTCAACACCTCGCCGCTCGAACCCGTCCCGTCCGGCAAACCCCCAACACCGGGCAAGAACTGGTTGCTCTGGATCATCGGCACGATCCCGTTCATCGAACGCCGAACCGTGGACGACCCCTGCGGGCTCGACGAAGCCGCAACCCCGTTGATTACTGTGTTCTCAAGATCGCGAAGCAGCTCCCTCAGCCGCTCCTGCTTCTGGAAGTCCAGCTCGTCGTCTACGCCGTGCTGGCGTGCTGCCTGCATCGAACCGCTTACCTCCACGCCCGCCGTGAAGATCTGCGTGTAGTTCTGCTGGCGCACCCGGTTCGTGAACATCCCGGTTGGAGAAGCCGCGCCCTCCAGCGCCGCGTTGCCCAGGATGTGCATCGTCATCCCGTCCACGAGCGTCGCTGGCGTCGTGCCCCCGTACCCGCGCACCACCGTCAGCGTGTCCAGCAGGATGCCTGTCACCAGCATCACCTCGGTCTTGCCCTCTGGCCGTACCAGATCGCCCACCGCAAACCGCGATCCGTCGTTGACCGTCAGGCTCATATCCGTGGTCGGGCTCGGCGAGAACGTCGGGTTGTCCAGCACCGCCGTGTTCGGCGCGAGCGCATCCTCCACCCACTCGTGTACCGTCGAGGTCGCCACCCTGCGAGGATCACCAAGGTGGTCCAGCAACGGTGTCTCATGCGGGCTCACGATCCCGATCACGTCCGACACATCCTCCACCAACTCCGGCAGGTCCGCGCCTGCCCCGTACGTCGACTTACCCGTAAAGCTCATTCTGCTGCCTCCTGTTCAGTTCCACCCCGTACCACAACACCCACCGCTCACGAGGCCGACCGCCGAAGCCGCAGATACCGCAGCAACTGCCTGCGATCACCGCTCGACTTCGCCTCCTCGGCTGCCTTCTGCGCCTCCGTCAGCGCGCCCATCGCTCGCGACCGCATCACACCGCCCGTTCCATGCCCGCTCGCGCCAAACAGCCCGGGCCGATCCGCCATCAACCGGCGCACCACACCCTCCACGTCATCAGCGCCTGATCCGCGGTCGTCCTCCAGCCTCGCGAGCGCTACGCCGCGTGCTGCATCCAGATCGCTCACACCCGCACGCACCAGCAGCACATCCAGCAGCCGCTCAGACCGCTGCGATTCCATCGCCGTGTGCAACTCGGTAGCGCTCTTCTCCACTTCACCTAGCCTCTCCGCGACCTCCGCGAGCTTCTGCTCAGCCGCCTCCGCTCGCTCCTGCCAGCTCATCGAGTCGCTTACCTCCGGCTCACTTGGTGCCTCGGTCATGGCGTCCACCGTCTCCACAGCCGCCGCGCCCTGCACTTGTGCATCTGCCATCACACCACTCCTTCGTCGTTGTTCGAGTACCCAAGCTCGTCGAGCACCTCTTCGCTCGATACACCAAGCTCAATCTTCCGTTTCGCCGCGAGCGTCCGCTCCAGCGCGTCCTCCGGCAGCGGGTCGCTCCACTCAAGCCGAATCCCCCGATCCACCGGCGCCGTGCTCAGCACACCCGATGCATCAAGAGCCGCAAGCACCAGCTCACTCATCGCCGCGATCCCCCGCCCGTACGTCACCCGCTTGCGCGCCGTCTTAGCGAGCAACCCCACCAGCGTGATCCGCAGCGCGTTCGCGCTCGACAGGTTCCCCACCCGTCCCTGCACCACGCCCGTCGCAAGCGGCGGCACACCGCTCACCTTGTCCATCGCCTCGCGCACCTCGCGGATGTGCGATTCCTCGCTCGGGCTGCTCGCGTCCCCGCCGAACGCCTCGACCGATGCCTCCGTGTTGTCCGTGCTCCACACCTGCCCGGGCCCCACCGGCATCGCCTCAAAGCCCTCGATCCCGCGTGCCAGGTACATCTTGAAGCTCTGCAGCGTCACCCGGTTCGCGCGGTCGCTCAGCCGCGTGTTCAATTCGTCCTGCAGCGGCATCAACGGCTCGACCTCGCCAAGCCCGCTATACCGGAACGGCTGCGCCATGTTCTGCACGTGCACCACCGGCAGCCTGCCGCCGAACAGCCGCTGCTCCTCCACCACCTCCACCTCGCCGTCGCGCTCCGCCGTCCGCAGCCACGGCGTATACACCTCGCTCAGCCAGCTCTCACGCTCACGACCAAACCGCCGGTCCCCGCTCCGGCTGTCGCGGATCGCGTACGCCCGCAGCTCGCGGTAGTCCCCCTCGTCCAGCACCGGCACGCCCCGCCGCGGGTCCACCACATCGATCCGCAGCGCATCGCCGAGCCGCTCGCCCGCGAACACCGCCCCGCGATCGTCACCAAGCTGCGTCGAGCCGCCTCCGCCCGGGGCCGCGCTCGTCCCCAGACCCGCCCCACGCATCAGCGACAGCGCCGTCGCGTCCGCCCTCAGCACCAGATCAACATGCCCGAACACGTGCCCCAGCAGACCCATGTCCTGCAGCAGCGCGATCCCGCCCGACCCCTCCCACACCGCATCAAGCGCCGACTGCACCGCCCGCCGCGTCGACTCGTCCCGCGCCGTCGATACCAGCCGGATCGGCCGGCCGAACATGAAGTCCACCATCGTGTGGACCCGCCACGCGATGTCGTTCTCGATCACGATCTCGCGGTTGCTGCTGACGCGGTCATCAGTCGCCGGGTGCCGCGCGCCCCGCAACCGCGCCGGCAAGCCCTCGAACTGCCCCACCGCCCGCCCGCGTCCCTCGTTGCGGTAGTAACGCCAGAGCCGTTCGAGCCTCGGCCTCACCTCCCGCTCGTGCGCCGCTATCGCGGCTTCGAGCGACCCGTCCCCGTGCTGCGCCAACCGATCGTCCATCGCCGCCTCCAAGGTCCGCCGCCAACAACTGGCCGCTCAACCAAGGACGGACGGACCCACCCGCGCGCACCACAACACCCCTCGCAGCAAGCCACCACAGCCAACACACGCGGTCACCACCACTTACAAATGGAAAGAAAATCTCGCCCTCGAACCGCCGCACACAACACTCGTGCGCACGAGAACGGGCGAACCGCTCTGTCCCGAGGCTACTGGGGGCTACGACGTGAGGCCGTCCAACTCGTCAAGCCAATCCCCGAGACCTTGGTCTATGAGGCGCTGCCTGGCCTCGGCCCGACTGCGCTGCTTCGATGAATCGTCATCGCACGGGAGACCCGTTGCGGTGCGCCAGACTGTCTTCAGGACTTGCTTCGGCGGCCAAGGGTCCAACGAGCCAAAGCACGCCGCGGGAAGTCCCTCTGGGTCAAACGGCCGAACGGCGCACGGGTTGAGCACGCCCATCGCGAGAGGCTCGGGATGCGTTGAGAGATTCAGCACGATCACGCCGGATACGTTCTTGCGTATGCCTGTCACGTCAGAAGGGTCGAGAAAAAGAGACCCTTCGATTGTCATCCGTTCTTGCAAAGGCCCACTCACCTCGCCTCTATCCGGATCAAAACTGCCTTGAATGACGGTTCGTCCGATCAACAACTCATCAAGGTGACAAGTCGCCATCGCTACCATCGCCGCTTCAAAATTGATACATGTTGCAATGACCAGCGCAGGATGTGTCGTCGAGCCGAGCTGTGGCGCTTTCTTCTTGACAACCCGGCATATGGATGTCGTCAGTGTTTGGTAGTGCTTGGCACCTGGTGTGCAGTGCCGCTCAAGGCCCGTCCGATTGACCACGCCATCAGAGAACATGGCACCCACTTCCACCAAGGCGGGCCGCTCACTTTGATTGATAAGGAAGTCTGGCGCTCTGCACGTCCCCGGATCGCTCGTTTCTGTCTCTGGCTTATACAAATCGACTTCGGCCGCGTGCCTGCCCAGCCAAGCCCACGCTCCAGCCTCACCGATCACGCCCTCTACTTGCCCTCGGTCTTTGCTCGATGCCTCGCCGCCAAGGTGACGAACTTTGGACGCCTGCCCAAGGGTCACCAGCCAATCAACGTACTCATCAACCATTTCTTGGTAACAGCGATAGGACTCTGGAAGCTGGACTTGGCTCGATGCATCCATGCCGGGTTAGATTCCTCAGGAACAGTGAGCACCCTTCTCGGAATACACGCATGGTACTTTCTGGCATGGGCGATCGCTGGCCGGAGCAGGGGATCATTAGACCATTGCCCCTCACCCTGCTGCTTCGCAGCTTCCCTCTCCCCCGGCGAGGAGAGGGAAGGGGCATTGGGGCTATGGCGTTGACCATAGCACGGCCTCCCTACCAGGACCGGAGATCATAATTGTGGACGAGACTGGATCTCCTGCTTCGTCACGAAAACGCGGGGATGGCATCGCAGCGAGAAAAATGCTGTCTGATTCCGCATTTCCGATTTTCATACTCGTAAAACCTGTATCTTGACTTGTGAGGGAGATTCTTTCATTGATTCCAGGGTCCATGATCGCGAATTTGGTGACCTTTGGTTCGTACGCGGCCAATATACGAGGCTGTTGATTCTCGTCAATGACCGCCCACATGGGCATATCGGATGCGGTAAGCATGATGCGCTTTGATGAATTCGCGTCGAACATGCTGAAATGAGATCCCATTTCTGTCGACATGAATTCGCTGCGGATTGACCCATCATCAGCGCGCACTACAAACCGCTTCGCCTCAATGGTGTCAGCGCGAATCGTATTTGTTGGTGCCTCCGTCAAGCCTATCGACATAGCCAGAGTGGCGACTGCAATGCAACCGAGTGCGGCCATCCGATGGATAGCGGCGTGCCGATTCAGTCTTGCTTCGAGGTGCTCGATACGTCGTTGAAGATCGTCATTCATATCCCGAAGATACGGCATTAGACAGCTAGTGCAAGCACCGTGCCTCGCCCTGCGGCTGCGCCGCTTCCCTCTCCCATGGGGCGCGGGAGAGGGAGGACGGATGCACCTGCACGATCACACAGGCGAGACGCCTGTGCCACCCAAGAACCTCAGCGTCTCTGCGTTGAACCCCGCCTGTTGAACCCCGCCTGCTGAAGCCGGCCTCACCCCGCCGAGTCGTCAGCGGGCTCGGCCGCCTTGGCCGCCTCAACCACCTCGATGCGCGAGTACCGGTCGAGGTTGCACCACACCAGCTCGCCGTCGTCCTTGCGGAGCTGCAGCCGGTCCATCCACAGCTTCTTGTCCTCGCTGTGCGCGAACCAGCTGCCCGTCTTCTGCTGCTCGGAGGCCATGACCAGGCCCTCGACCGAGGTCACCATCGTGCCGCTCAGCCGCGGCACCTGCTGCGTCACGCGGACCCGATCCCCAGTCTTGTACGTCCCGATCGCGTATGCCATGGGGCCAGTGTAGCCGCCCAGGGCTGTTTCTTATCCCAGGCTGCCAGCCCCTTGAGGTACACTGCCTCTCCCATGGATACCCGCGGCCCAACCGCCTCCTTCGGACCCTCGGGCCATCCGTCCAGCGACGCCCTCCACAAGCTCCACCTCTCTGCCGGCAGCATCGTCGGCCCGTTCCGCCTCATCCGCTTCCTGGGCGACGGGGCCTTTGGCGTGGTCTATGCAGCCGAGCCGACCGAGGAGGGCCGAGCCGAGCTCCCCGCCAGCGTCCCGGGCCGCGTCGCCCTCAAAATCATCAAGCCCGGCATGGACTCCAAAGCCGTCGTCGACCGCTTCGAGGCCGAGCGCCAGGCCCTCACCATGATGCACCACGCGGGCATCGCCGCGGTCTACGGCGGCGGGCTCACCGCGCCCGAGCAGGGGCACCGGCCCTACTTCGCCATGGAACTCGTCGACGGCATGCCCATCAGCAAGTGCTGCGATGCGCTCCGACTGACCATCCACGAACGCTGCGAGTTGCTCGCCCGCGTGTGCGACGCCGTTCAGCACGCGCACGCCAAAGGCATCATCCACCGCGATCTCAAACCCTCGAATGTGCTCATCACGCGCGATGAGGCGGGCCAGCCCCAGCCCAAGGTCATCGACTTTGGCATCGCCAAAGCCCTCAACCAGCGCCTCACCGATGCCACCCTCGTTACCGAGATGGGCCAGCTCATGGGCACCCCCGAGTACATGAGCCCCGAGCAGGCCGACATGACCGGCGCCAAGATCGACTCGCGCTCCGATGTCTACTCGCTCGGCGTGATGCTTTACGAACTCGTCACCAGCCAGCTCCCGTTCGACAAACACGAACTCCGCACAGCGGGGCTCGCGGGCATCCAGAATATCCTCGTCTCGCGGACACCTGCAACGCCCAGCCTCCGTCTCCACGAGTGCCGAAAGCAGCGCAAGCGTTACGCCGAGATTCTCGAAACGCGTGCTACCCAACACCGGCTCGTCCGCAAGTCGCTCACGAGCCGGCTCGACGCCGTCGTCATGAAAGCCCTGGCCAAGAGCCCCGCCGACCGCTACGCGAGCCCGAGCGACATGGCAGACGACCTCCGCCGCTACCTCCAAGGCAAGCGGGTCAAAGCGAAACGCCCCCGAGCCGCAGCGACCCCTACGGATGACCGCAAGCGCTCCACCTCGCCGCTCTGGATCGTCAAACCGATGGTGGTCATCCTCATGCTTGGTGCCTGCACGTGGCTCGCGTTCACCCAGCTCAACGCCTCGGCCATGCTCGACCGCATCAACGGGGTCAACCCGATGAGAGAATCGCCGGAAGATGATTTCGGCTATACCGCGCCCGGATCGCTCGACCACCTGCAGCCGCCGACAGCCCTCGCCGAGCATCCGCCGGTGACGCGCACAGAGCGCCCGCTGTCCGGTGCAACCACCAACCCCGCCTCCGAACCCCTCACAACCGAGGAGTTCGACCAGCTTGGAGCACGCCTCCAGGCATCTCTCCACATCAGCTCGCTCACAGTCACCCCCGACTTTGCCAGCCGAAAGATGACCGTCTCGGGCGTGGTGCTGAATGCTTCCGAACGCCAACGAACCGCAGGCGCCTGCGAGAAGTTCCGCCGGACGCATTGGCCCAAGATCCTCTCTACAAACGTCGACGTAACAGTCCGGCCATCACAAATCAAACACGCCATCGAGCAATGGCTCGCAAGCCAGGGCGACCGCGCCTCGACCGTCCGTGCCTTTAGCAACAAGCTCTACATCCGCCGCGATTCCGCGAGCCATCTGACCGTGGAGGCCATGCGCGCCCACGCTCTGACGTACGTCTCCGACCCCGTGCTCGTAGAAGTGGACTGAAGCTCAGTCCGAGCCGACCAGCTCCCGGGCCGCTGCTTCCGTCGGCGCTTCCGCGATCAATCGCACAATCGGCTCTGTGTTGCTCGACCGAACATGCAACCAGGCCCCCTGCTCGCTCAAGTCCACCCACACCCCGTCGCGTCGATCGATCGCGGCGCCCGGGTGCCGAGCGGCCACTTCCTCGATCAGTCGGCCCGCTGATTCGCGGTCGGCAACCTCCACCTTCCGCTTGACGATCGCGTACCCCGCCCCGCCCGGCGACAGCGCGTTGATCTCGCTCACCAGCTCGCTGACTGTTTTGTGCGTCCGTGCGCTCAAAGCGAGCACCAGCGCCATCGACGACAGCGAGTCCCGCACGTACGTCACCTCGGGCCAGATCACCCCGCCGTTGCCCTCGCCCCCGAAACTCAGCTCGTGCGACTTGAGCGCGCTCACCACGTTCGCCTCGCCCACCGCCGTGCGCTCGACCCGCGTGCCGAACTTGCGAGCGATGTCGCCCAGCATCCGCGAGGTCGAAAGGTTCGTCGCCAGCACACACTCGCTCGCGCGATCTCCAAGCAGCTCCAGCGCCGACCAGGCGCACATCGCGAGTGTGTATTCCTCGCCGATGTACCCGCCGTGCTCATCGATGATCGCAAGCCTGTCCGCGTCGGGGTCCTGCGCGAATCCAACGTCCGCGCCGTGGTCCGCCACCAGCCCCGCGAGCCCGATGAGGTTCTCCCGCGTCGGCTCGGGCACATGCGGGAACACGCCCGATGCTTCATTCCCGATCGCCACCACCGAGCACCCGAGCTCATCCAGCAGCATCGCCCCGCCCTTGCCGCCCGAAGCGTTCACCGAATCCAAGACCACCGACAACCGTGCCTCGCGCACCGCAGCACGCGCCTCTCGCCCGAGCCGATCGAGCACGAGGTCCACATGCGTGCGCACACCATCGGTCGATCGATCGCACCCGCCCAGCTCGCGCCAGCCCACGCTCCTGCCACCACCATTCGCAAACCGCTCAGCGATCCCCGCCGCCGCGCTCGCTTCTGGGGCGCTCGCGCCGACCTCGCCGCTGTCCGTGTCCCGAACTAGACACTTGATCCCGTTCCATTGCTGCGGGTTGTGGCTCGCCGTGATCACCACGCCGCCCGCGGCGCCCAGGTCATCGACCATCACGCCCACCGTGGGCGTCATCGCGACGCCCAGGTCCACCACATCGCAGCCAGCTCCGGTCAGCCCCGCGACCACCGCGTCGCGCATCACGCCGCCACCCGCTCGGCCGTCCCGCCCCACCACCACCCGTGGCCTTGGCCCGTCGCGTTCCACGAACCAGCCGCCGAGTACGGATGCGTACCGCGCCGCAACCTCCGCCGTCAGGCTCTGGCCCACCACGCCCCTCAGCCCGCTCACGCTCACGATCAATTGGCTCACGTTGCTCGCACTCCCACTCACCGGCCCGCATCTGCCGCCGCCCGCTCCGTGCGCGCGTGCCCAGCCGCTGGCCAAGGCTACCCCGCCCCGCCCAGCCGCGATACCCTCTGGCCTTGTTCTCTATTAGCGTCCAAGACGAGTTCTGCGCCGCCCACGCCCTGACCATCGCGGGCGCTGCTGAACCCGTCCACGGGCATAACTTCCACGTCGTGCTCACCCTCGAAGGCCCCGATCTCGACGACGACGGCCTGCTGTGCGACTTCCACACCATCGAGGCCTCGCTCCGCGATCTGCTCGATCCGTTCAGAAATGCCGATCTAGCCCGGTGTCCCCCTTTCGACTCCATCAACCCCTCGGCCGAGTGCATCGCCCGGTACATCGCCCAGGCCATGCACCAACGTGTCGGAGCCTCGCTCGCGCCCCTCGCCCGCATCGCGTCGGTTAGCGTGACCGAGGCCCCCGGCTGCTGCGCCACATACCGCCCGCCTCTCCCAAAGACAGCCCCTGAATCATGACCGCCACGCCCCCACAACGCAGGCCAAGCCGCCGCCGAACACCAGACCCCGCCGAGCTTGCAGCCGAGTTTGCAGCCGCGGTCGATCGCGGCGTGCCCGACCTCAACCGCGATCTCTCGTGGCTGGAATTCAACCGCCGCGTGCTCGAGCAGGCCGAGGACCCGACCACACCCGCTCTCGAGCGGGCCAAGTTCTTGGCCATCTTCTCGAGCAACCTCGACGAATTCTTTATGAAGCGCATCGCGCTGCTGCACCTCCGCGTCGAGCGAGACTCCGAGTCCGTCGATCGTCAGGGTCGGCCTCAGAAAGAGATCCTCGCGGCAGCTCGCGAGATCATCTTGGCGCTCCAGGCCAAACAAGCCACGATCTGGTACGACAGCGTCATTCCTGCTTTGGCCCAAGCCGGGCTGCACGTCCTCCGCATCGACTCGCTCACCCAGGCCGAGCAGCAGGCCATCGACCACCGCTTTATCGCGGAGGTCTTCCCGGTCCTCACGCCGCTCACCGTCGATCCCGGTCACCGATTCCCGTTCATTTCAAATCTCTCCGAGAACCTCGGCCTCTTCGTCGGCCTGCCGAGCGACGATGACTCTGGCGGACTCTCCGACACCAACTTTGCTCGCATCAAGATCCCCGATGTGCTTCCGAGGTTCATGGAGATTCCGACCGAAGGAACCGACCGCCGATTCGTCGGCCTCGAAGAACTCGTCACACGCAACCTGCACACGCTCTTCCCGGGCATCGAGACCGCCGACATCACGCCGTTTCGCATCACCCGCTCAGCGGGTTTGCAATCAGAAGACGACGACACCGAAGACCTGCTCGAACAGGTAGAGACCGATCTACGCAAGCGACGGTTCTCCGACACCGTCCGACTCGAACTCCCAGAACAGCACCCGCAGTCCGTTCGCAAGTTCGTCAGCGATCAGCTCGGCCTCGCGCCCCAGGAGATCTACGCCAGGCCAGGCCCGCTCGAATACGCCGACCTGTTCGAGCTCGTCGAGCTCGACCGCCCCGATCTCAAGCACCCTGTGTGGACCCCGATCGTCCCGCCCCGGCTCGCGCACGAAGACACCGACATCTTCACCGCGATCCGCGAACGCGACCTGCTGGTCCACCATCCCTATGAGTCCTTCAAGCACTCCGTTCAGCACTTCATCGCCGCCGCAGCCCGCGACCCCGATGTACTCGCCATCAAGCTCACACTCTACCGCACGAGCCGGGACTCCCCGTTCATCACATCGCTCATCCGCGCCGCCGAAGCCGGCAAGCAGGTTGCCTGCCTCGTCGAACTCCGCGCACGATTCGATGAATCCAAGAACGTCCGCTTCGCACGCCAGCTCGAAACCCACGGCGTCCACGTTGCCTACGGCGTCGTCGGTCTTAAGACCCATTGCAAATGCTCCGTCGTGGTTCGCAAAGAGCGAGGCAGCCTCCGCAGTTACGCGCACATCGGCACGGGCAATTACCATCCACACACCGCCCAGCTCTACACCGACCTCGGCCTGCTGACCTGCAACCCTCAGATCACCCACGACGCCCTCAACCTCTTCAACCTGCTCACCGGCAGAGGCCAGACCACCAACTTCCAGCACCTGCTCGTGGCACCCGAGACCATGCGATCCGGCTTCATCAGAAGAATCGACCGCGAGATCGACAACGCCAAGGCCGGCAAGCCCGCGCGCGTCTACGCCAAGATGAACGCCCTCGAAGACCAGCGCATCATCGACAAGCTCTACGAAGCGTCCGGAGCCGGCGTCACCGTCGACCTATTCATCCGCGGCTTCTGCTGCCTGCGTCCGGGTGTCGAGGGCCAGTCGGAGAACATCACCGTGCGCTCGGTCGTCGGTCGATTCCTCGAGCACTCGCGCGTGTTCCACTTCGCCAATGCCAGCGACGACCCGCTCGAAGGCGACTGGTACATCGGCTCAGCCGACTGGATGGCCCGCAACCTCTCGGGACGCATGGAAGCCGCTGTGCCCGTGCTCGACCGCGCCGCCCGCCAGGAGCTGCTCACGCTCTTTGAGATATCGCAGCAGGACCGGACTCGCGCCTGGAATCTTAACACCGACGGCACCTATTCAAAGCTCGCGCCGCATCCGACCGACCCAGATGGCGGCCCCGAACGCCTGGGCACCTTCGTCTCGCTCATGAACCTCGCCCGGTCGCGTAGCGTGCCCACCCTCTAGCGGGTTAGCTCTCCTCCGCGTCTCCGAAGCTCTCGTCCTCGAACAAGCCGCCAAGCCCGCTCGGAAGCGAGCCCGAGATCGACCGCGCGATCCGCGCCGCGTGCACGTGCGCGTTCTCGATGAACACGCGAACCCCCGCTTTCTCCGTGCCCGCGACCGCGGTCCCGGCCACATACACCCCCGGCACGTTCGTCTGCATAGTTTTGCGGTCGTGCCCCGGATGCCGCGCCTCGCCCTTGAGCTCGATACCCACCTGCTCAAACAGCGACGGGTCCTGCTCGTACCCCGTCAGCAGCAGCACATCGTCCGCATCCACCCGCGTCGGTCCATCGGGTGTTTGGAGCACGGCGCCGTGTCCATCGATCTCCGTCGGCGTCGATTCCGCAACGAACGCGATTTTCTGCTTACCGATCAGCCACTCTAGCTCCGGGCGCAGCCAGTACTTCACGCGCTTGGCGTCGAACTCGGACCGCCGATAGCTCACCGTGACGTGCGCACCGGCTCGGTACAAACGAATCGCGGCCTCGACCGCGCTGTTCTTGCCGCCCACGATCAGCACACTCCGGCCGACGTACTCCATCGGATCGCGCAGGTAGTGGCCCACGTTCGGGCTGTCCTCGCCCGGCACACCCAAGAGCCTCGGCCGGTGCATGTTCCCGATCGCGAGCACGACACATCGCGCGCGCAATCCGGGCAGGTCCGCGCCTGTGCGCGCATCGCTCGTTGCGATAGCAAACCCGACGCCCGATCGTTGGACGGCGTCAACGCTTGTGAACGTGCGCACATCGATCGAGTGCGCGCGCGCCACCTGCACCAGATATCCCAGGTAGTCCTCCCGCGTGGCCTTCTCCTGGTTGGCCACCGCCATCGGCACGCCCGCGATCGCGATCCGCTCGGGGCTCGAGAAGAACTTGGTGCCCGGCGCCCACCAACGCATCGTCGCCCCGATCGCGCCGCGATCGACCACCGCCGACTTCAGCCCGCATCGCCCGAGCAGCCACGCTGTCTCCAGCCCGATCGGCCCAGCCCCCACCACCAGCACATCGAGTTCGTCGCCCATGACCGACGGTAGCGCCCCACTCCCCACTTCCCCGCCGTCACCTACCCGTCACCCCGCCGCTTTGCACGAGTATCCGCTTGACTTAGCCGCCAAAACCGTGTCCGCTGGTGCTGATGAGACGCACCCGTTTGAACTCGTGCTGGACGCTCTCGGTCCTGCTCACCGCCACCTGCTGGGCCAGCGACTCCGATCGTTCGGTCAGTTCAGTGCTGTGCACCTCCGCGGTGGCCTCGGGAATCGTCACCGTCGATGGCCGCCCGCTGCTGTGGAAGAACCGCGACACCAGCCGGCGCGACAACGAGATCGTCCACTTCGCGGCTACCGACGGGGCCTTCGCGTTCGTCGCCGTCTGCAACGCCGGGCAGACATCCGCCGTTTGGGGCGGGCTCAACGATCATGGCTTCGCCGTGATCAACACGCTCACCCCCGACCTCCGCAGCCTGGGCACCCGATCCGCCAAGGGCCTCGCCAACGGCTCGCTTATGAAACGGGCGCTCGAGACCTGCGCCACTGTCGACGAGTTCGAGCAGTTGCTCCTGCGCACCAACGAGGCCGGTCGGCGCACCATTGCCACGTTCAGCGTCATCGATGCCCAAGGCGGAGCCGCCACCTTCGAGACGGGGCCCGGTGCGTTCGTCCGCTTTGATGCCGACAGCCGGGCGGCGGCCAGCACGCTCACCCGCGGGCTCAACATCCGCTCCAACTTCACCTACACCGCGCACGACCTCGCGCCGGAAACAGTAACAGCCCAGTCCGTGCGCGCCCTTGACGGCGTCGGCTCCAAACGCCGATACGACCGCGCAGCGGAGCTGTGCCTTCCCCTCGCGGCTGGCTCGACGCTCAACGTCAGTGCGTTGCTCGGGAGTGTTATCCGCGACCAGCAGCTCGACCCGGAGGAGACACCGCTGCTCAACACGCGGGACACGCTCAGCCGGCGGACGAGCGTGAGCGCGATGGTCTTTCATGGAGCCAAGCCCGGCGAGGATCCGCTTACTGCCACCATGTGGGTCGTGCTCGGCGAGCCGGCGTTGTCCGTCGCGGTTCCGGTCTGGGTTGCGGCCGGCGGCACGAGCAAGCTCGTAGATGGTCCTAAGACCAGCCCTATCTCGGATGCCGCCCAGCAGGTCCGCGGTGTTCTCTATGAGGACACCACAGAGGGACCCCGGCTCGACACAAGCAAGCGCGATGCGCTGCAGGTGCGCACACTCGCTCTGGAGACCCGGATGCTGCGCTCGATCGAGAGCAACCTGGAACGGTGGCGAACCAAAGGTGTGGAGCCCACGGAAATGCGCGCCGCCCACGATTCAGCGTGCGGCGCGGTACTCGATCTGCTCACCGCGTGGCTCGACGAGCAGCCCTAGCCCGGCTTATCCCTCCAACAGTTGGGCCTCTCGTTCGACGGAAAGACCGGCCTTGAGCTCGGGACTGCCTCGGTCTTGGTCCCACGCGAGCGTGTCGCGAGCGGTTGCCTCCAGGCTGCGGAGGGTGAGTCCCGCGTTGCGGGCCCGCTGGCTGTCGACCCTTGCGATGCTCGCGTCCTCCCCGCCCGGATACACCGGTAGGTCGGACCAAGGCGACACGCCGTGATCCGCGAGCCAGCGGTCGTCGCGTACTTCTAACTCAGCACAGTCCGCGCCGATACCCCGAGTGACGGCCTTGAGAAAGGAGCCAAACGTCGCGGACGCTGCAGGCCCGGCTGCGTTGTACGTGCCTTCGATCCCGCCTTGTGCGCACAACAACAGAAACCCCGCCAGATCGCGCGCATCAATCCACTGCGCCGGGGCATCGAGACGGGGCACCAGCACTCGCCCGCCGCGTGACAGTCGGCGCGGCCAATAGGTAAACCGGTCCGTCTGGTCGCCCGGTCCGATGATCAGACTGGGCCGCACGATCGTGTGACGGCCAACCAGATTCTTGCGGATGACCCCTTCGCAGAGCCCTTTGAGCCCGCCGTACGCACCGCCCGCCATGCTCTCGGTCGTAGGGTCGGCGAGCACAGCGACCGGCGAACCCTCGTTGTGCGCTCCGTGAGGGTCGGATTGATAGACAGACACCGTCGAGACGAACACATACCGCGCGCACGCCTGGGCGAGAAGGTCTGTGCTCGCCCGGACCACTCGGGGCACGTACCCGCACATGTCGACGACCGCGTCCCACCGCTCGCCTTGGCCGACGAGTTCGGCCAGCCGCGCGAGCCCGTCACCTTGCTCAGGGTCGCGGTCGCCGAGCACCGACCGAACGCCTTCCGGCAAGCCGTAGGCGTGCGCACCGCGGTGCAGGAGCGTGACCTCCGTGCCACGGCTGACGGCCAGTTCGGCTAGGTGCCGCCCGCAGAACCGCGTTCCGCCGAGCACGAGGATTCGCATGGCCGGTCTTACCCCGACGGGCCAGACGGGCTGCACAACCGGTCGCGCTAGCGACGACCTATCATCCTCTCCCACGGGCAGGTTCGCCCCGTTTCACCCGTTTTCTGCCGCAGGAGCTCACCATGACCGCGCTGACCACCAACACCCGCGAAATCCTCGGCAAAGATGCCGCAGGCCTCCTCGACTACACCTCCAAGACCGTCAGCAAGGCCGACCTCCACCTGCCCGGACCGGACTTTGTCGACCGTGTCTTTGCGCACACGGACCGCAGCCCAAACGTGCTCCGCAACATGCAGCACATCATGAACACCGGCAGGCTCGCGGGCACGGGCTATGTGTCCATCCTGCCCGTCGATCAGGGCATCGAGCATTCCGCCGGCGCTTCGTTCGCGCCCAACCCCCAGTACTTCGATCCAGAGAACATCGTCAAGCTCGCTATCGAGGGCGGCTGCAACGCGGTCGCCTCCACGTTCGGCGTGCTCGGCTCGGTCGCTCGCAAGTACGCCCACAAGATCCCCTTCCTCGTCAAGTTCAACCACAACGAGCTGATGACCTACCCCAACACCTTCAACCAGATCCCCTTCGGCTCCATCCGTCAGTGCTACGACATGGGCGCGGTCGCGGTTGGTGCCACCATCTACTTCGGTTCCGATGAATCCGATCAGCAGATCCAGTACGTCAGCGACATGTTCGCCGAGGCCCACTCCTACGGCCTCGTCACCGTGCTCTGGTGCTACCTCCGCAACAACGCCTTCAAGGTAAACGGCGTCGACTACCACTCCTCCGCCGACCTCACCGGCCAGGCCAACCACCTCGGTGCCACCATCCAGGCCGACATCGTCAAGCAGAAGCTCCCCACCAACAACGGCGGCTTCAAAGCCCTCAACACCGGCGACTCCTCCTACGGCAAGTTCCGCAAGGAGGTCTACACCGAGCTCGCGGGCTGCGACGAGAACGGCGGCGGCGGCCACCCCATCGACCTCTGCCGATACCAGCTCATCAACCAGTTCATGGGACGCGTGCCGCTCATCAACTCGGGCGGCGAGTCCAAGGGCGCTTCCGACATGGCAGACGCGGTGCACACCGCCGTCATCAACAAGCGCGCCGGCGGCATGGGCCTCATCTCGGGCCGCAAGGCGTTTCAGCGCCCCATGAACGAGGGCGCCGCCCTGCTCAACGCCATCCAGGACGTGTATCTGGATGATTCGGTAACCATCGCGTGATGAGCATCTGACATCCCAGGCAATCCCCAAACCCCGGCTGATCGCCAGGGTTTTTTTGTACCATCACTGGTGATTCACTCGCAGGAGCCCCACATGACGCGCCGGTCAGCCACCGCCATCGCCCTCTGCCTCGCAGCCACAGCCCACGCCGACGACTACTACCTTTACTTCCTCGGCGGGCAGTCCAACATGGACGGCTACGGCCAGGTGAGCGAACTCCCCGACGACCTCACCGGTGAAGTCGACGGCGCCCGCATCTTCCTCGGCCAGATCACCCCGGACGCCCAGCCCGTCAATGGTTTAGGAGTCTGGGCCCCGCTCACCCCCGGCTTCGGCGGTGGTGCGCGCACCGATGGAACCGCGGTCACACTCGGTGATCGCTTCGGACCCGAACTCACGTTCGCACGAAGGCTCCGCGAACTGCGGCCCAACGAGAAGATCGCCATCATCAAGTACGCCAAGGGTGGCTCGAGCCTCGACGTCCGCCAATCGGGCTGGGGCACCTGGGACCCGCACGATGCGCGCGCCGATGGCATCAACCAGTACGACCACGCTCTTGCTGCCATCGATACCGCCACCAAGGTCACCGACATCGATGGCGACGGCACACCCGACACGCTCATCCCTGCGGGCATCGTCTGGATGCAGGGCGAGACCGACGCCACCACCGAAGCAACCGCGAGCGACTACCGCGACAACCTCGCCGAGATGGCCGAGCTGCTCCGCGCAGCACTCCGCAAGGACGACCTTCCCTTCATCATCGGCCGCATTAGCGATTCGCACTCAGGCAATCCCGACGGCCCGCCCGTCTGGGAGTTCGGCGAGATCGTGCGCGCCGCCCAGCAGCAAGTCGCCGAGAGCGACCCGCACGCGGCCATCGTCACTGCCACCGACGACTACGGCTACTCCGATCGAGCGCACTACGACACCAATGGCTACATAGATTTGGGCCGGGCCTTCGCAGAAGCGGCCAACGCGCTCCGTACCGATGGTTAAGCTGCGAGTTCTGCGCGAACGTTCAGTCGTGGCGCTCGATCTCTGCTAACCGCTCCCGCCACGTCACTAGCCCCGCCTCATGCCCGCCCTCGGCCTCGTGCCAAGCTTCATAGAGCTGGACCAAGAGCCCAGTCGCGTCGCGAGTCTGCTCGTGCCGCCTGCCCCACCGCTCGCGGTTCCGCTGTTCGCTCTCGAGTGCCAGTTTCTCAGCCGCCTCGAACTCACCCGCGACCATCCGCAGCTTGGCCAGGTTGTGCATCGCGATCAGCGTCGAAGGGTGACCGTCGCCATACGCCCTGCGGTAACCAGCCAGCGCCTCGGCCCACAGCTCGCCCGCCTCTGCAAACTTGCCCTGCCGGGCCATGAGCAGGCCCAGGTTGTTCACCGCGTGCAGCGTCGCCGGCGCATCGCGCCCGAGCACGCGCCGGTTCCCCTCGACCGCTCTCAGGTAATACGGCTCGGCCTCCGCGAGCCGGCCCTGTGCGCTCAGCACGATCCCCATGTTCGCGAGCGACATCAGCGCGCTCGGGTGCTCATCCCCCAGCAGCCTCTGTCGGCCTTCAAGCGCCTCTCGGATCAGCCGCTCGCCTTCGCCGTATTCGCCCTGCGCTTGCAACTGAAAGCCCAGGTTGTTGAGCGAGGCGAGCGTGTCCGCGTGCGCATCACCCAGCAGGCTCCGCCGCCCCTCGAGTGCTGCGCGTGCGTGGGCCTCTGCGATCTCTTCGTTGCCGCGCACCCGTTCCAGCGTGGCTAGCCAGCTCAGCGAATCCAGCGTCAGCGCATCGGCCTCCCCAAGCTCGCGCCTCCGGATCGCCAGCGCCTCCGTCTGCGGTTCGACCGCTCCCTCCAGCATCCCAAGCTCTCGCATCGTGTTCGCCAGTGTCTGCAGCAGCTCGGCCTGCACCAAGGGCTGGTCCTCAAACCTTCTTCGGATCGCTTCGAGTGATCCCGCAAACACACTCTGCTCCAGCGTTCCCGTTGCCAAACTCGTGAAGTTGATCTCCCGCGTCAGCTCAGCCAGCTCATCGCGTTCCTGGTCCGGTGCGCCCGCTAAGAGCGCTTCGCGCATCCGTTCGCCCATCACCGACGGCTCGATCGAAGCCAATTGATCCGACTGGAACGCCACCACGCTGGCCAGCTCATCGCTCCGATCACGCTCCGCAGCCAGCGCATCATCGCGCTCGCCAAGCGCCGCCAGCGTGTCCGCCTGCGCACGCACCGCGTTCAGGCCAAACACCGTGCTCACCACCGCCGCCCCCACCAGCACCGTCGTCACGACTACCGCGACCGCCAGCCCCGCCCGGTGCCGCTTGGCAAACTTGCTCATGCGGTACGCCGCGCTGGGCGGGCCCGCGAGCACAGGTTCATCGTGCAGGTACCGCCGAAGCTCTTCTGCCAGGGCGTTGGCGGTCTCGTACCGCCGCGAACGGTCCTTCTCTAGGCATTTCATCACCACCCAGTCGAGATCCCGCCGAAGCGTGCCCGACAGCTTCTTGATCTCCGTTCGTCTTTGCCCAGCTGCCGCGCTCGCGGAGCCCACCTCCGTCGTCAGTCGCGTGCTGGGTCTTGGCGGCTCGACTTCGCGGATGATCCGCTGAATCTCGCCGTACCCCGCTGCTCTCAGCGACTTCGAATCAAACGGCAGCAGCCCCGTCAGCAGCTCGTACAGCATCACCCCCAGCGAGTACAAATCCGCACGCGTATCAATGTCCTGTCCGCTCATCTCCGCCTGCTCGGGGCTCATGTACTCGGGCGTGCCGATCAACTGCCCCTGCTCGGTGAATACCGCGGCCTCCACGAGCTGCTGGTTGAGCGCCTTGGCAATTCCGAAGTCGATTACTTTCGGCGAAGCCTCGCCGTTCTCGTCGTACGCCACCAAGACATTGCTCGGCTTGAGATCCCGATGGATCACACCCTTGGCGTGCGCGTGCTGCACCGCGCCGCACACCGTGCGGAACAGCTCGATCCGTTCTTCCACGCTCAGCCGGTTGCGGTCGCAGTGCTCCGTGATTGGCACACCCCGGACCAGTTCCATCACGAAGTAAGGCCGGCCGCCCTGCTCGACGCTGGTCACCCCTCCATCGAGCACCTTGGCGATGCACGGGTGGTCCATCACCGCCAGCGCCTGCCGCTCAGCCTCAAAGCGTGAAACCACCGCCCCCGAATCCATGCCCGGCTTGATCAGCTTGAGCGCCACCCGCCGCTTCACCGGCTCGGTCTGCTCCGCCTCGTACACCACTCCGAACCCGCCCTCACCCAGCACCTGTAGCAGCCGGTACCGGTCGATCGTCGCCCCGTTCATCGGAGGCATCGCGGCGCCTTGGCCTGCCTGGCGCTGCGCATCCGCTTCGCCGATCGAGGCCGTGGGTGAGTCGTCCGTGTTCATTCGGGCAGTCTACCCGACATGCCAGCCCACCACGCTCAGCCCATTACGTCCAGGCGCTCATGCCGCGCACAGCGCAATCAGTTTCTGGCTCGGCATCTCGACCGCCGACACCCGCTCCTCGCAGAACGCAAGCACCGCACGCTCGATGTCCACCATCATGCCGAGTATGAACTCCCGCGCCTGCGGATCGCCCGCAGCCTTCAAGAGCTGCTGGTACCGGCCGCGCACCCGGTTGAAGTGCTGCCGCGCCCCGCTGTCTGTTCCGTCGATCCCCATCGGGTCGTTCGTGAACACGCACATCGGCCGCATCGCCACGATCTTCAATCCAGCCGCAGCCAGCCGCTGCTCCCACTCGTACCGGCTGCGCACCAGCATCCACTCCGTTCGCATCCCGATCCGCGGCAGGTAGTCCGTCAGCAGCACCCTGCCGCCCTCGGCCAAGTGCGATCGCAGGTTCATCAGCGCCCGATCAAACTTGTCCGGCTCTGGCACATGGAACAGCACGTTGGCGATGTTGATTAAGTCAAACTGCTCGCCCAAGCCCCAGCTCTCACTGGTCACATCACCCACCTCGAACCCCACGCCCGGCGAGCCCGCCAGCTCAGATGTTTTTAGCAGCTCTACGGAAGCGCGCGCAAAGTCGACCCCCACCAAACGATCCGGTCCGTACGTCTCGTGCAAGAATCGGCACCACCGCCCCGAGCCGCACCCAACATCCATCACACGCCTGGGCGAACCAAGACCCACATCGCTCACAAGCGCGCGGTAGATCGGCTCAGCCACTGCTCGCTCCACCGGGTCCGCGTACGACATCGCCACATCGCTGGTCCCATCCGTTTGCGACCACTCGCTCTCGTAGTGCGTCCGTATGTCGTCCTGTGTCATGGGCATGGTCGGCAGTCTCCTTGTATCCACTTCCCATCGGCGGTCGCTGTCCTCTCGCCGCACTCCGCAACTTCTGCGCTCGACCGCGCACGCCTTGAGCTATCCTCTGTGCACCCATGCTCACCATGCTTGCTGCCGCTAGCTCCGACTCGTCCGCCATGCAGGACCTCGCGATCGTCCTCGCGGTCGCGGGCCTCGCGGTGCTCGCGATGGGACGCTTCGGCGTGGCCGCCATTCCCGCGTTTCTGATCGCTGGCGCCGTCTCAGGCCCCTACGCGCTGGGCCTCATCCAATCGCCCGAGACTCTCGCCACCATCAGCGAGCTCGCGATCATCCTGCTGCTCTTCGGGATCGGGCTCCATCTCGATCTCGCCGAGATCAGGCACGGCTCGTCTTGGATGTTCGCCGCCGCCGCCCTCTCAGTAGGCCTGTGCATCGCCATCCTCTGGCCGCTGGCCATGCTCTGGGGCCTCGGCTGGGCCGCCGCCCTCGCTGTCGCCGCCGCCATGAGTCTCTCCAGCACCGCGCTTGTCACACGCCGGCTCATGAAACAGCGAGCCCTGCGCCTGCCCGCAGGCCGCCTCTCGGTCATTGTGCTCATCGCTCAAGACCTCGCTGTCCCATTCTTGCTCGTGCTCATCCCGCTGCTGGGCCGGTCGCAGGGCCTCGCCGAACCCGCCGGCGAAGCCGTCGCCGCCGAGCCTCTCACCTTCACGAGCATGCTCCTCGCCGCCGCGCTCAGCCTCGGCGGGCTTGCGCTGCTCGCCGTCGTCGGGCGCTGGCTGCTCCCGCGCGTGCTTCGCCAGGCCGCGGCCATCGGCAGCGACGAGGTCCTGCTCACGCTCGGACTCGCCTCGGCCATCGGCTTTGCGCTCATCACCCAACTGCTCGGGTTCAGCTACGAACTCGGCGCGTTCCTCGCGGGCCTGCTCCTGGGCTCAACACCCTTCAAGCTCCAACTCGGCGCGCTGCTCTCGCCCGCCCGCGACTTCTTTCTCGCCGTCTTCTTCACCACCCTCGGCATGGCCATCAACCCCGCGGTGCTCACCGACGCTTGGCTCGCCGTGCTTGTCGCCAGTATTGTGCTCGCCGTCGCCAAGGCCGCCACCATCGCGTTCTCATCATGGGCCGCGGGCGCCACCGGCCCCGTCGCCTCCACCACCGGCCTGACCGTCGCCCAAGCCGGCGAGTTCAGCCTCGTGCTGCTCAAGGCCGCTGCCGCAGCCCTGCTGCTCACGCAGGACCAGTACTCGGTAGCGGTCGCGGTGGTCGTTATCTCGCTGATCATCGCGCCGCTGCCGATTCTCGCGACCACCCACCTCGAACACCTCGCCTCGCGCCTGCCGCGCGCGCCGTGGCTCGCCAAGCCCAAGGCCTCGGCCGCCGCCGCCCATTCCGAAGAAAGCTCGAGCCGCCGCATCATCATCGCCGGCTTCGGTCCCGTCGGCCAGGTCGCCGCCGAAGCGCTCGAAGGCCTCGACGTCCGCATCACCGTCATCGAGCTCAACCCTCAGACCGTGCACACGCACAGCGCGCTGGGCCGCCACGTCGTCTTCGGCGATGTCGCCCGCCAGGAAGTCCTCGAAGCCGCCGGCGTTACCGAGGCCAGCGCCATCATCATCACGATCCCAGATGAGCGCGCCGTCATGGCCGCGTGCCAGGCCGCCAAAGCCATGAACCCTTCGATCCGTGTGATCGCCCGCTTCCCGTTCCTCGGTAAAGGCCTGCTCGCCAAAACCCTCGGCGCCGATGAGATCGTCGTCGATGAAGTCGCCACCGCCACCGCCATGCAAAAACTCGTCGCGGCTTACCTCAAGCTGCCCGCCGTCGAACCGCCGCACGAGCCCCGCGACTGAAAGAGAACGCAGAGGCGCAGAGCCAAGACGCGGAGAGAGCGGAGTCAATCTGGACGAGCCGCGACTGCCAGGGAGCGGGTTGGGCGAGCTTCACCACAGCGACACCCTCCTTCGAGCCCAGGGCGGAAGCCCTGGATCTCTCCAAGAAGCTGCACCACAGAGGCACAGAGAAGATGTGGTGGAGAGGGCTTCTCAAACTGGTAAGCTGAACTCATGCGATGCGCTGCGCACATCGGCCGGGTGGTGCTGATCTACCTGCTGCTCGGGTTTGTTGCCACGTGGGCCGTCGCGTGGGGGCTGGCGCTGCTGCCCGCCGGGCTTCACAGCGATGTAGCCCGGCACAGTCGCATAGACGGTCGTGGCGTCGAGAATGGCATTGACGCAGACACCATGACAGGCGTTGGGAGCATTCGTAACAGTTACGACACGTGGAGTCAGTTCGAAGGTGTTCTAAGAGATCAGGACAGTGCATTTATGCAATCCCTTGTGCCGAGCTTCACGAGCACGCCGGGATGGAACCTCAGTCTCGCACTTGATGCGACACGATACCGGAACTGGGGGAGAGCGCAGCGAGCGATAGCAGAGGGTCCGGATTCGGAATGGGCAAGCGGGGTCGACGATGCACGCGGACTTCCGTTCGTAGCGCTGTGGTGTTCATGGCCAAGGACTCCCGGCACGGCTCACCGGCAGAACGTTACAGGGAGCGGCCTTGTGGGCGGGATCAAGTTGTCCAGTGCGCCGCGGACAATGGGCTACATGGGGCTGCGCGCCCTGCCCTACATGCCGATCTGGTCGGGGCTGGCGTTGAACACAGCGTTCTACGCGCTGCTGTTCTTCGCGGTTGTGCGCATCGGTCGTGCGTTCAAGCGCAGCAGACGGTTCGGGCGCGGCCTGTGCCCGAAGTGCAAGTACGACCGGGTGTTCGATTACCAGCTGCCCTGCCCCGAGTGCGGGCATCAAGGGAAGGTGCGACCAGCGGGTGCTGTTGCCTGAGCCCGTGCCACTGACCCGCTCAGTGGGTCAGTGCCGCATCCACCCGTCATAGCAACACTGACCTGTTGCACAGGTCAGTGGCACCGGGCGGCTCTGTTCTTCCCATTGCCCATTGCCCTCTTCTCCGCGCCTCTGCGTTGAACTCTCCGGCTCCGGCAGACCGCTAGAAATCAAACCCAACACCCGCGTACAGCCGCAGATCGCTCTCATCAATCCCCGGGTCCACATCGCTCTGGTACTCGTGCAGCAAGCCCGCGTTCAGATCAAGCCCCTTCTTCACATCCAGCGCGTACTTCCAGCCCAGCGTCGTCACGGTGCGGAACTCGCCCAGCTCCGACAAGTCCGGGTAGTACCGGAAAGTCGACTCCAACCCCTGCCGATCGTTCAGCTCCCACTCGAAGTCGTAGCCGAACAAACCCTCGGGGATGAACTCGTCGCGGTCCGAACCGAACTCTCGCGTGAACCCACCACCAGCACGCAGGATAAGTTCCATGTTCTCGCGGTCGATCGCCCGGTAGCCGAGGCCGGCGCTCAGGCCCACGCGGTGGTCCCAGCTCTCGAACTTGTCCCACTCGTACCGCCCGTTCACAAACCACAGCCACCGCGTATCGGGGATGTCCCGGTCGTAGTTGCCCTCGGCCATGAACCGGTCCTCCGAGGTCTCGCCGTTGTCGGTCTGCCGGTAGTACGCGGCCTTGAACACAAGCTTGTCGATCTCGCGCTTGCGCGTGGCCCGGTACATGCCGCGGAAGTCGCTCGATTCCGTATTGCCCTCGTTCAGCGAGAACGAGGCCTCGATCCGCTGCTTCCACTCGGGCTTGGGCTCGGGCTTTGGTTCCGGCTCGGGCTCCGGATCCGGGGTTGGCCCCGGGGTTGGCTGAGGTGTCGGCGGCACAGGCGCGGCCTCGGCTCCACCCACGGGCACCATCGCTCCTGTGCCCTGCTGGCCGGGCTGGCTCGGCAGGCTCACCGAGCCGTCTTCACCAACCGCGATGCCCTCGGGCAGCGCGACGCCCATCGCCTGCAGCGCCGCGAGCAGTTCAGCCGCCGTCGCCGCCTGTGCGGGCGGGTCGCCAAGGGGCTGGTCCTGCGCCGTCGCAGCGGGCGCGAGCGCCAGCCCCACCCCAACCGCTACCCCAAGCCCAACACGCCACAACATCAACGGTGCTTCTCTCATGGGCCGATGGTTAGGGCCGACCGCGCGCCGGTCCACCCTCTCGCTCCACAAGGACCGATCGACCGGTTCTGCTATACTCTGCACTCCGCAAAGGGCCGCCTCATTCGCGTGCCGTGCGCGCTCAAACCCCGCTGCACGTCCCTGCAGCCAAACGCTTTGCACCCCCCCCAGCCCGGCCATCGAGCCGAGCCCACCAGGAGTTTGCACCACTGATGGCGTCACTCGAAGACATCGCCACCGAGGTCGGGGTATCCAAGTCCACCGTCTCGCTCGTGCTCAACGGCAAAGCCCGCAAGGCTCGCATCAGCGAGCGGCGCATCAAAGAGATCACCGAGGCCGCAGACCGGCTCAACTTCGTTCCAAACGCCGCCGCCCGGGCCATCCGCAAGGGCTCCTTCGGCCAGCTCGGCTTGCTGCTCTCCACCATCCCCACCCGCGCCCTGCTGCTGCCCGGCCTGCTCGAATCCATCCGCGCCACGCTCCGCGAAAAAGACCAGCTCCTGCTCATCAGCGAGCTGCCCGACGAAAAACTCACTGACGGCGTCGTCCTGCCCCGCATCCTCCGCGAGTGGGCCACCGACGGCCTGCTCATCAACTACCTCGAAGCCGTCCCCGACAAGATGCGTCAGCTCATCGACGAGCACCGCATTCCCACGGTCTGGCTCAACATCAAACGCGACACCGACTCGGTCTACTGCGACGACCGCTCCGCAGCCGTCAGCGCTACCGAACACCTCATCGAGCTTGGCCACCAGCGCATCGCCTACCTCGCGATGGGTGTCAGCGGGCACTACTCCAAAGCCGACCGCCAGGCTGGCTACTCGCAGGCCATGACCGCAGCGGGCCTCAAGCCCGATGTCCACCAGTGGCAGGCCTCGGTCCACGCCTCGCACCGCGCTGCCGAGTCCAGAGCCTGGCTCGAAGCGCAAAGCCCGCGCCCGACCGCTGTGCTCGCTTATGGGCAGGGCGACGCCCTGCCCCTGTTCACCGCGGCCCTTCAACTCGGCCTGCGGGTGCCCGAAGACCTCTCGATTGCCACCTTCCATCCCGGCCCGCTCTCGCTGCCCGGGCTCAACATCACGACGTGGTGCATGCCCGCCGCCGAGCTAGGCCGCGCCGGGGTCGAGATGCTCCTCAAACGCATCGCCGACAAGGAACCCCAGCCGTCGGCGGTTCTTCCCTACACCGAGGTCGTCGGCTCCACCGTCTCGGCCCCTGCAGGCCGCTAGCCCCTCTTGCCGATCTACCCAACCGCCCTTCCAAACCCCACTCATCCAATGGCCGCCAAGACCCGATACTGATCCATTCCGGGCCGCTTGAGTCCAGCCGCTCCGCCACCTCAGGAAACCACGTTCGTGACCAGCCCAATGCGCCCACCAAGCTCAGACAACCCCCTCAAGGCCACTGGTCCGCGCTCACGCAAGGGCAATTCGTGGGAGCCCGACGAGCAGGGTCTGCACGTCGCCCCAAACGCAGCACGCTTCCGCTCACCGTTCGCTGACCAAGCCGAACTGCCCCCCTCGATCGCGATCCAAATCGATCTCGAACCCTTTGGCCCCGTGGGCATCGACTTCCGCCCCATCCCCCGCTTCGCCATCGACGCCGAGGGCTGCCACCTCGTCCGCGTCGATACCGAGCCCGCGGTCTCCCTCTACGGCACGGGCGAAGTCGCGGGCCCCATGCGACGCAACGGCACCAACGCCCTGCTCTGGAACACCGACTCCTTTGGCTACGACCGCTCCACCCCCGCGCTCTACCAAGCCCATCCTTGGATCCTCGCCGTTCGGCCCGACGGCACCGCCTTCGGCGTGCTCATCGATACCACCTACCGAACCGAGATCGACCTCACCGCGGGCATCCGCGTCCGCGTCCACGGGCCAGCACCCGCGGTCTACGTCATCAACGCCGACTCGCCCGACCAGGTCCTCGCCACGCTTGCGCAGTGGATCGGCCCCATGCCGCTGCCGCCCATCTGGGCGCTGGGGTTCCACCAGTGCCGGTACTCCTACGACACGCAGGAGGTCGTCCTCGAAATCGGCAAGGCCTTCCGCGAGCACAACCTGCCCTGTGATGTCATCTGGTGCGACATCGACTACATGGACCAGTACAAGGTCTTCACCACCCATCCCGAGCACTTCGACAACGTCTGGGCTATGACCCGCGAGCTTGCGACCATCGGCCTACGCACCGTCTACATCCTCGACCCCGGCCTCAAGGTCGCGGACGACTACCTCCCCTACACCACCGGCATCGAGAACGGCCATTTCGTCAAGCTGCCAGAGGGTGAGCCCCACCAGGGCAAGGTCTACACCGGCGAGGTCTGGCCCGGCGTGTGCGCCTTCCCCGACTTCACCAACAACGACGTGCGCGCGTGGTGGGGCCAGCTGTGCGCCGACTTCGCCGAGCACACCGGAGCCGCCGGCCTCTGGACCGACATGAACGAGCCCGCTGTGTTCGACGGACCCGAGCACACCCTGCCGCTCGAGGCGCTGCACAACGCCGACCCCGAACTCGGCGGACCGGGCAACCACGCACGCTACCACAACATCTACGGCATGCACATGGCCCGCGCCACCCAAGAAGGCCTCGCCTCGCGCCGCCAAGACCTCCGCCCCTTCGTGCTCAGCCGGTCCAACTACCTCGGCGGTCAGCGGCACGCCGCCTGCTGGACAGGCGACTCCGCTTCCACCTGGGACCACCTCAGCTGGACCGTGCCCATGATGGTCAACCTCGGGCTCAGCGGTCAGCCCTTCGCTGGGTGCGACATCGGCGGCTTCAGCGAGAACGCGACGCCCGAGCTCTTCGCGCGCTGGATGGGCATCGGTTGCCTGCTGCCTTTCGCGCGCGCACACTCCGACAAGGGCACCAACCCCCACGAACCCTGGTCCTTCGGCGACGAAACCCTCGAAGCCTCACGCAAAGCGCTCGAGCGCCGGTACCGTCTCCTTCACTACCTCTACACCTGTTTCTACGAGCACACCCTCACCGGCCTCCCCGTGATGCGCCCGCTCATCTTCGCCGACCCCACCGACGAAACACTCCACGAATGCGATGATGCCTTCCTGCTGGGCGACTCGCTGCTTGTGCGCGCCTCCATCACCGAGGACAACATCAAACGCGCCCCCATGCCCAAGGGCATCTGGCGACGCATCGAGCCCGCCCCCATGCCCGATGGCTCGACCCACCACCAACTCCCGGACCTCCTGCTCAAGGGCGGCTCCATCCTCCCCCTCGGCCCCGTCATCCAGTCCACCGAACAGCGCCGCCTCGACCCGCTCACGCTGGTCGTCTGCCTCGACGACAACGGCGAAGCGCGGGGCACCCTCTACGAAGACCACGGCGACGGCTTCGCCTACCAAGACAACGACTTCCTTTACACCAACTACATCGCGCGCAGGCAGGGCTCGCGCGTCGTCGTCGGCATCGAGTCCGTCAAGGGCGATCGACCGCGCAGTATCAGGGCCGCCGAGATCCTCGTTCTCATGCCAGACGGCACCACCGTCCGTGGCACCGGATTCGGCGGCGACACCATCCCCGTGCTTCTGCCCGATGAAGTCACAGAGGGCGACTGACACACTCGCGGTGCGCCATAGAGTCTCGCATGCCGCCGTTTTCGCTTGCTGAGATCGTTCTCGTGACCCAAGACATGCCCGCGAGCCTGCGTTTCTATCGCGACGCGATCGGCCTCCCGCTCGAGAAAGACCCCAACGAAGGCTGGGCGTGGTTCCGGCTCGATGACCCGCCGAGCAACCGACCCCAGCGCCTCGCGCTACGCAACGGCTCGCTGCTCTTTCAAGAACACTCGCCCCGCACCGACCTGCCAGAGGCCGACCGACTCGCGGGCCCGATGCACTTCGCGCTCCAGATTCAGCCAGATGATGTCGAACCAACACTCCAGCGGGCGCGAGAGCACGGCATCGAGCTGTTCGGCCCGGCCGACCTCGGCTGGATGAACGCGACCGCCTGGTATTGCTACGACCCCAGCGGCAACCTCGTCGAACTCTGGATGCTCAATCCGCCAAGCTCCCGGTAGCGGTGGACTCGAAAGGGCGGCGAGCGCCCCGAAAGAAACTCCGGGCTACCCGCATCGCGCTGGCCGCCCGCTGCGAACCACACCCATGACGACCACCTCACGCCGGCGCTGGGCGTTCCGCTCGGCCATCCTCGCACCCCTCATCGCCATGCCCGCGTTGCTCCTTACCAACGGCTGCTCCAGCACCATCGCCAACCGCAACCCGACGGGCGAACGGTTCCCCAGCGTGCGCGGCCAATCGCTCGAGCGCGTCGCCACCGAACTGCCTGAGTCGCTCGCTGGCAGCCCCGCTGTGCTGCTCATTGGTTACAAGCAAGAAACCCAGTTCGACATCGACCGCTGGCTCATGGGCCTCATGCAGGCCGGAGTCGACGCGCAGCTCCTGGAACTCCCCACCATCCCGGGCCTCGCCCCAACCATCGCCAGCGGCTGGATCGACAACGGCATGCGGTCGGGCATCCCACAAGAAGACTGGGGCGCTGTGGTCACGCTCTACGGCAAGGCGGCCAAGCCCGTCGCCGAACTCACCGGCACCGAGAACGGCAGGCTTACCCGCGTCGTCGTGCTTGATGCCAATGGCGAGATCATCTGGTTCGATGACTCCGGCTACAGCGTCAGCAAAGCCATGCAGGTCGCCGACCTCGTCAGCCAGCCGTAGTTCCCAGCCGCGGACGCTTGGCTCACGAGCCCTACCCTCCCCGCGTGACCCCGCTCGCCACGCTCTTGCTGTTCATTCCCGTCGGCTTTGCCTGCGGCTCCATCCCCATGAGCCTGCTCGTCGGCAAGGCCAAGGGCATCGACATCCGTACCGTGGGTTCCAAGAACATCGGGGCGACCAACCTCGGGCGCGCGCTCGGGACGCGCTGGTTCCTGCTGGGCTTTTCGCTCGACGCGGCCAAGGGACTCGCACCGGTATTTGCCGCTGGTTGGCTCGCGGGCGTGCTGGGCGACCCCGCGCCCGATCCACCCCTGGCATGGGCATGGCTCGGGGTGCTCGCAGCGTGCGTGCTCGGGCACATGTTCAGCCCGCTCGTCGGCTTCAAAGGCGGCAAGGGCGTTGCGACCAGCTTCGGCGCGATGCTCGGCGTGTTCCCCATCCTCACGTTCCCCGCGCTGGCGGCGCTGGTCGTCTGGGCCGCTGTGCTGCTCGTCACCCGGTTCATGGGCGTGGCGTCGTGCGCCGGGGCGATCACCCTGCCAATCGCCGCCGCCACGATCAACGCCGCCCGCGGGCACTCGCACGCCGAGGCCCTGCCGGTCTACGCCGTCACCGCAGCGCTGGCCTTGCTCGTGGTCATCAAGCACCGTGGCAACCTCGCGCGCACGCTCGCGGGTACGGAGCCCAAGGTTGGTTCTCGGACGACCAAAGCAGAATCGCCGTCGACCGATGCACCTCCTGCGTAACGCGCAAGTGCTGCGCCCATCAAGGCCAAGACTGTCGATTGAATGTGGACAGCCTGTCGAGTCGATACAGGTTTTGTCGGATAACCGCCCATCTGTGCGGGCTGGTCCGGTGGATCGTCAACCCCTGTGCATGGATGCTCTGGGGCGGGTGGCGATCGGGTGGCTGTTTTGGATCCTCCTTGTTCACAGGAGGTTACGACCATGGACAAGCTGCACTACCATCCGGCTCCGAGCCCCGAGGCTGCCGATCAAAGCAATCGTTTGGTCTTCCCAACGCCCCATCGAGCCGTGCGCCTGCGACTGCGCCTCGATGAACAGCCAGCCCCATCGGCCAACCCGATGGAGGACTCGGCCATGTGGATGGACGCTGCCATCGACTCGGCCCAGGACCGCATCGACGCGATCCGTTCGCTCTTGAGTGAGGAAGCCGCCGGAGACGACGACGGCCCCCGGGCCGCCTGACGCTCACATACCGACGCGGATCACCACCGCCGTCGCATCGTCGGGCCGCGTCTGCAAGCCCGCGAACTGCCGAAGCGACCAGAACAGGTGCTCGATGACGTCCGCAGCCGATGCCGCGGCGTTGCGTTGCAGAGCCTCGTTCACCGCCGCGTAGATACCCGCTTTACCAAACCGTTCGCCCGAGAAGCTCATCGCTTCGTCGATGCCGTCGGTGTACGCGACAACCGTGTCGCCCCGCCCGAGTTGAACGGTCGTGCTGCCGTACGCCGCGTGCTCATCGATCCCCGCCACCAGCCCGCCCCGCGTGAGCTCCTCAACCTCGCGCCCCGCTGCGCGCACGATGAACGTTGGCGGGTGCCCCGCCGAGGTGTACCGCAGCGTCAGCTTGACCGGATCGATCACGCCGTACCAGATCGTCGCGAACTCGCCCACGTCCGTATCGCGCGTGATGTCGCGGTTGACCCGCTCCATCACTTCCTCCACGCAGGACACCGAGTCCGCGTGCGCCCTCAGGGAGGTGCGCACCGAGGCCATGAGCATGGCTGCGGGCACCCCCTTGCCGACCACGTCGCCGACCGCAAACCCGAGCTTGCGCCGATCGGCCCGCGGCGTCTTGAACACGTCGTAGAAGTCACCGCCCACCTCGAAGCTGGGCTGGTATCGCGCTGCAATGTCGAGCCCGTCGAACTGCGGCAACCCGCTGGGCAGCATGCGTTGCTGGACCTGCGCCGCCATCCGCATCTGCCGCTCGTACTCGCGCTCGCGCCTCCGCAGCTTGAGCAGCCGGGCCAGGTGCACCGATGCCGCCGCCTGCTGGGCGATCGAGCGCACCAGCCGCTGCTCTGTGTCGTTGAACGTCCGCGGGCGTAGCCCGTAGAGCCTCAGCACACCCAGCGGCGCTCCCCGCACCAATAGCCCCGAGCAGACAAAGCTGACCACGCCTTCGGCTCTTACCATCTCTGGTATCCGCACCGAGTCGTGACGGCGCAGGTCCTCGACCGTGACCACCTCGCCAGCCAACGCCCGACGATCAAACTCACGATTGTGGCTCAGTGTCTCGTCGCTCGCGGTCCATGCCTCGCTCAGGCCGACCGAGCCCCTGAGCACGAGGTCGTGCTCGTCGTCGCCGAGCCGTTCGTCCTCGCCCTCTGGCAGCAGCACGATCGACCCCGCATCAAGGCTCAGGATGTGCAGCGCGGACTCCAGCGCGCGCTCGAGCACCACACTCTCGTCCGTGCCATCGACCATCAGCGAGGTCAGGTCGAACAGCACTCCGAGCTCGTCGAGCCCGCGCCGCTGGGCGAGCGATATCTCGCAGAACTCTGCCGCTGTTCGGCTCAGTTGGCTCAGGGCGGTCATCAGGTGGCCGATCAACTCGGTGCTCACCGCGACTTCGCTCGACACACGCATGGTTGCGATCGGCTGCCCGCCGACCATGATGGGCACTTCGCCCAGCACATCGCGCGCTTCGCTCCATGGATCGAGCGACCACGCCGGATCCCCCGCAACCCGCACCAGGCCTTTGTCCGCTTTGTGGACCACCCGCTGGCCTTGCTCATCCAGCAGTTCCACGGTGACACCCGTGAGCACGGAGAGCGAGGCGCACATGCCTGCGAGCGAGCCATCGGTCATGAACTCCGAGAGCCGAAGCAACCGATGCTCTGCGCGCGCGGTTTCGATCACGGCGCTTCTTCCGCAAGCCATACCTGGCTGAGCAGTTTCGCGAGCGCCAGCTCGGACCGCGAGCCCGCGCGCAGCTGGTCGAGCCCATCAAGCACGAGCTGCCGGTTGTCACTCTGGAACCCTACGTAGGCGCGCATGAGGCCGGTGCTCGCCGCTGGCAGGCCCGCAGCAAAGCCCAGCTCCTTGAGCAGCAGCTCGAGACGCTCGGGGCTCGGCAGCAGGGCGTCCGCGTACCGCACACCCACCAGCTCGGGGAACCGGATCAGTGTCTCGCGGAGGTTGGCCGAAGCCGATCGCAGCAGGCCCCCGCCCATCTGCGCGTGGACCCGACCGATCATCGCCGTTGGGTCGTTGGGCCTGATCGACAGCGCGGTCACGAAGCGTTCCTCGGCGTCGAAGTACCGGCCCTCGGTGAGCAGACTCTGGGCGCGCGCCATGTGCAGCACGTACGCCGCGTCCATCTCGAGGCCGGCCTTGCGCTCGACGAGCGCTTCGACCCTGGGAACGCCTCTGAGCAGCTCGACTTCTTCATCGCTGAGCAGGTCCGTGCCGACATCGAACTCGGCGCTGGCATCGATGCTGAGCATCTCGCGGATCGTGCTCAGGCGCCCCAGCGTTAGCAATCCGGCGCCTGTTTCATCGGCTGGGCCTGCGCCGGGTTCGGTACCTGGGTCTGTACCAGGATCGAACGGGTCGGGCGTGATCGGGTTGGCTACGCCGGGGATGACCGGGTTCAGCGGGTCGTTGACCGGGGGTGTATCACCTGAGGGCACGCCAGTGACGGGGTCGGTGGCAAGTGGATCGCCCAGCGCATCCACGCCCGGGACCGGACGCAGCGGGTCGGCGGGCCTGCGGACGATCTGGCGATTGATGGCCGAGAGCATGCCCGGGCTGGACTCGGCTTGGCGCAGAGCGGTGCTGTCGGGGCGCATGCCGCCGAGAACGAGAGGCGAATCGATGGGCCTCATGCGCACGCCCGCTGCGGGTGATGCCACCACGTCGTACGACTGCCGGCCCAGGCCCAGGTCAACCGTCTGCACGGTCGCCGGGTTGAGGCTGCGCTGTCCGACGAGGCCCGAGACCGACCGCAGATCACGCGCTTCGGCCCGGAGCGTCTCGCCCGCTGCGGCGAGCTCTTGGTAGGTGCGTTCGCCTAGCGAGATGCTCCGCATGGGATCCGCGGAATCGCCCAGCGGTCGGACGGGGAAAGCCGAAGCGGGCAGCACGATGCGCGACGGGTCGCGCGCGACGATGCCCGAGCCGGTGTAGCCCGAGGGCGCGGCGCTGCCGGTGCTCAGGGCGAACTGGAAGCGGAGCGCGTCGGTACCGCTGACACCCTGGGCCGCCAGGCCCGAGATGGCCGAGTCGCGGCGGAATGCGTACGTCACATCGCTGCCAAGCTCGCCCCGGAACTCGAGCGCTGAGCCGTAGCCCGCATCGCCCCTGAACGAGAGGCCGCCCGCAGCACGGCCGGTGACGATCGCGTTCTGGAACTGGATCTCCCTGTGGAATTGATCGGTGCGGGACTCGCTGCGGAACTGCTGCTGGTACACATCCAGCGGGTTGGCCAGGCCTGTGCCATCGCCCAAGGCGTTCTGCGCGTGAGCGATCGAAGCGGCGAGTCCGATCGTCGCGATGAGCACCGCTGCGTGACTCGGAACAGAACCAAGGTGGGTGCGCCTGCGCATGAGGCCTCCTGACAGGGATCTTCAGCCATTGAATGGTACGGCGGCGGGTGCCGCCGGCTTGGTCTCACATCGGCCCGATCGGGCTCCACGCTCAACGCGAACCGACACACGCAGGCCATCAAGCCGCCTGCATCCTTGCTACGGCCCGGACCCTGCGCGAGTTCTGCGGGCCTCCGCGATGAGAGAGCCCGACTTGCACAGATCGATCAGCTGGAGCGGGTCTTGCGGATCCTCGCCGACTGGGCGTTACCCGAGGCCTTCTTGGGCCTGCGGGGGCCGGAGCGGGGCGCTGGCTTGGCCTCGAACCCCTCGCTGCGGGCGTCGGCGTTGTATTGGCGCTTTGGCCGGGAGGCCTTGGGAGCGCCCCCTCCGCCACCACTACCACCGTGGCCGGTGCCGCTGTTGGCCTTGGCGGGACGACGGCCCGAGCCGGACGCTGAGCTGGCCGCCGGACCAGCTGCCGGACCCGAGCGGTAGCCCGAACCAGAGCCTGAGCCGGAACCCGCGTCGTGGTCCGAGTAGTTGTCGGTGCCCGAGCCGGCCTGACCCTGCGTGCGAGCGCGGGGAGGGCGGTTGTCGGAACGAGGAGCCGAACGGGGAGCTGATCGCGGCCCCGAGCGTGGCCCTGATCTTGGGGCGGGCCGCTGCTCACTTCGAGGCGTGGTGCTGCCGTTGTTGCTGCGGTAGCCTCGGCCCGAACGCTGCTGGGGCCTGGGGTTCTCGTTGGTGGCGCAGAAGCCCTCGGTGCTGGTCACCGGGCCGAGGTCCTCGGGCAGCTGGGTGACTTCCATCGTGGTGCCGATGAGCTTCTCGATCGACCGGAGGAAGTTCCGCTCCTCCCGGCTGCAGAACGAGATGGCGATGCCCGTCTTACCGGCGCGGCCCGTTCGGCCGATTCGGTGGACGTAGGCCTCGGGCTCGTTGGGCAGGTTGAAGTTGAACACGTGGCTGACCGCCGAGATATCAAGCCCTCGGGCCGCCACATCCGTCGCCACCAGCACGCGGGCCTTGCCGGTGCGGAACGCGGTGAGGGCGCGTTGGCGCTGGGCCTGCGACTTGTTGCCGTGGATGGCGTCGGCCTGAATGCCGTCACGCACGAGCTTCTTGGTGAGCTTGTCGGCGCCGTGCTTGGTGCGGGTGAACACCAGCGCCCGTGTGACGTCGCCCGCGCGCAGCAGGTGCGCCAGCAGCGTGGGCTTGGCCTCGCCCGCGACCTGGTACAGCGACTGCTCGATGAGCGGCGCCGCCGAGGCGACGGGGTTGACCGCCACGTGCACGGGGTTGTTCAGGAGCGAGTCGGCAAGCTTCTTGATGTTGGCGGGCATCGTCGCGCTGAAGAGCAGCGTCTGATGGTCCGACGGGATGGCGCTGGCGACCTTGCGAATGGGGTCAATAAAGCCCATATCGAGCATCTGATCGGCTTCATCGAGCACGAAGATCTCGATGGCCCGCAGGTCGACGTAGCCCTGCTCCATCAGGTCGAGCAGCCTGCCGGGCGTGGCGACGATGATGTCCACCCCGCTCTGGAGCTGCTGCACCTGGCGGTGCTGCTTGACGCCGCCGTAGATCACCGCGTTGCGGAGCTTGGAACGCTGGCCGTAGGTCTCGAAGCTCTTTTCGATCTGGCCCGCGAGCTCGCGGGTGGGCGAAAGGATGAGGGCGCGAGGCGAGCGGCGCTGGCCCTTGGACCGAGCGGGCGGACGCAGCGTGAGCAGATCAAGAATGGGCAGCGCAAAGGCTGCGGTCTTGCCCGTGCCGGTCTGCGCACAGCCGAGAATGTCACGGCCTTCGAGAATCGCGGGAATGGTCTTGGCCTGGATGGGGGTCGGCGTCTCGTAGCCGCGCGAGGCGAGCATGCCGAGAAGGGGCTTAGAGAGCCCGAGGGGCGCGAAGCCCTCCGAGTGAGAGTCAGTAACGGGTGCGTGAGGCAACAACGATCTCCACTGCTGCGCGATCTTGCCGCGCGGCAGATAAATAAGGGCAACCCGGGACCATTGAATTGGAACTTGGAGTGGCCGGCTGGGGAAGTCTCTGGCGGAGTACGCCCGCAGAGCTTGCCAGCAGATTCTCGGCGCCGACTCGGTGGACCCACTCACGGGTGCAACAGATCGGGCCAGACTACCGGCGGTAAGAACAATGGTAGGCGCGCCGCCAAGCTCACTGCGGTCAAGGGCTCATCGGCCCGGATCTCATACGATGCCCCCGAGGCCCTGAGCACCCCTGCAAGCTCCGGAGGAATCCGCCCGTGACACCCCGGCTCTTCGACAGCCTGAGGCTCAAATGGCGGATCGTGATCGCTTATTGGACGCTGCTGTTCGTGGCCGGCTATTTCGCCACCGCCGGGTGGTGGGCGATGTCCGGCAGCGTTGACGGCCCGGCGGGCGACTCCCTGGGCCTCGCTGGCCTTGCCGACATCAAGGATGTCATGGTCTATGCGCCCTTCAACGTCTTTATGGCGGTGTGCATGGGGGCGTTCATTCTGTTGCAACTCATGCTCGTGCTCCCGATGCGGTACCCCGCGCGGACCGAGCGGGGCGCCCCGGTGTGGCTGGCGATTGGGGCCGCTGCGCTGCTGGCAGCGGGGCTGGTGGTCGGCTTCTTGGCCGCGGTCGTCGGGGTGCTCAGCGCGTACGACGTCATCACCACCTTTCCTATCCAGACCTGGTGGGGGCTGGCGGTGGTGGTCGCGGTTCACTGGGCGCTGATGGTCCCTCTGATGGCGGCGTTCGTGAAGCGGGAGGACAACGAGGGAGCCACCCGCAAGCTCTCGATGTTCATCTTCGTGGGCAGCATCGTGGATGTGGCCGCGATGATCCCGCTCGACGTGATGATCCGCCGAAAGACGAACTGCTATTCATGGAGCACTTCGGTGTTCTCGCTCGGAGCTGCGACGGCCATCGGCCTGCTCGCGCTCGGGCCGGCGGTATGGATCCCGATCAGTTGCAGGCGGCGTCGGCGTTGGTTCGAGACGCGGTGCGCTGCGTGCGGGTACGACATGACCGGCGGCGGTGGACGCTGCCCCGAGTGCGGAACTACCTTCCGTGCGCTCGAAGCAAACCAGCCTCAGATCGGCCAGCACGCCAACGCTCAGAGGGACGAGCCCCAAGGAACTGAGCCCCAAGGAATTGAGCCGCAAGGAACCGAGCCATGACCAGCGACCGCGCGTACCTCTCGATCGTGCAGTGGCCCGACGGCTGGACCGATGAGGCCAAGGGCAACCTGCTGGCGCACGCAGCGGGCCTCGACCCGTACGACGCTGTCCTTGCCGCCAAGCGGGGCACGCCCGGCGTGGTCGCCATGCTCGACCCAAGCCAAGCCGAGGCATCGCTCACTTACCTCCGCGAGCGCGGCGTCATGGCCAACGCGCCCCTCCAGAGCACCATGCTTGCACTCCCCCGGCCGCTCCACATCAAGCGGCTGTTCTGGACCACCGTCGGGAATCGACAGGCTCTCGGCTTTGATCGCTGGCGGGGAACTCCCACCCAAGGCTTGCTCAACTGCGATCATCTGTTCCTGATCGTTCGCGCCATGACCCGTTCCAGCGAACGCCGAGTCAGCACCAACCGCAACTCGAACATGGGCGGCGTGGCGACGGGCTTCATTGTCGGCGGAGTGGGCGGCGCGGTGATCGGGGGCGCGCTCTCGGGCATCCGGAACACACCCGATGTCAGCTCCCGTGTGCACACCGCCGAGGCCATGGACATCTACACCCGAGCGCCCACCGGCGAGATGCAGCGGCTGCGCATTACTTCGGGCCGGTTCAACGCGGACATCCTTGCCGAACACCGGGGCGTCTCCGCCAAGGAGTACATGCAGGGCATCGAGTCACTGCTCACCCAATCCAACCGGCGAGCGCTGGTCGACACCGGCTTCGAAGACTTCCGCGCCCCCACCGACACGCTCCAGTCGCACTTCAGATCCACCGGCTCATCCTCCGTGCAGAAGCACACCGACGCGGGCGCGTTCGAGTTCTACAGCGAATGGGCCTGCCTGCTCTACGCCGCCATGCTCGGCTGATCGGCTATTGGCCGGGCGAACTGCCCGCCGCCACCGACGGATCGAACGGCTGCCAGCGGCAAGGCTCAGCGCCCGCGCTCGGCGCGAGCATCGCGTGGTACGACTCTCTGGCGACTTCGACAAGGCCGAACTGCTCGGTGTGCGGGTTGGCGATCTGCACATCGCACGCCGAGTAGCCCATCGCGTGCAGGTGGCCCAGCAGATGCACCAGGCACACCTTGCCCGCATCGGTCCCGAACGCAAAGTCGGTCACCATGGACTCGGCGCAGAACACCGGCCCCGCGCTTCCCGGCACCGACACCCCGTAGAGCCCGCCCACCAATCGGCCCGCTTGATCGCGCGCCTCGATGCTGTGCGCGTGGCCCGCTCGGTGCAGCAGGGTGGCGATCATGCGGATCTGCTCGTCGATCCACGCCCCGGGCCGGGATGGATCGCCGCACATCGCCACGACCGAATCGAAGTCCTGATCGCTCGATAGCCGGTACGGCTGTTGGCGGACCGTTCGCCTCAGACGGCGGGGCACGTGCAGCCCCGCTTCAGGTGTCAGCGGCAGCAGCGCCCGCGGATCGGGGTCGTACCAATAGATATCCGCGAGCCTGCCGGGCTTTGGGTCCTCGGCCATAGGGAACAGACCCCGTCCATACAGCGCGTGCAGTTCCGCCGCTGCCCGCCGCTGAGCGGGGCTCAATCCGGATGTTGGCTTGGGCGCGGCCATGGGCTATCAGTATGCTTGGGTGAGGGCGAACGCGTTGGGCTGAAATCGAGCCCTGCCCGCTCCCAACATTGAATGGTCGGCCGATCCGATTCGGCGGGGCGAACACGACTACCGGAGATCAGCGATGGACGAAGCAACAGCAGGATTCCTCGAAGAGAACTTCATCTTCATGGTGCTCGGCCTGGTCGGGATCATCGCCATCGTGTTCGGAAGCTTTGCCTCGGTCATCAACCGATCGACCAAGGAGCGCAGCCGGCGCGAGATCGCGGCTTACATCGCCGAGGGCTCGATGACCGCGGCCGACGGCGAACGCCTGATGAAAGCGGGACCAAGCGAAGACGAGTAGCTGCTGCGCCTTACGGGCACGGCCCGATGAGGCCGAGCATCGCGAGGAAGTCGCCGAAAGAGACCTGCCCGTCGCCGCCGTTGAGGTTGCCGAAGTCGTCGGCGATGTCGCCCGGGCAGTGCTCGACTATCTCGAACGTGAACCACTCCCACTCGCGGGCCAGCTCGCGGTCGCAGCGGATGGGCTGCTGGCCGTTCTCCGAGGAAACGAACAGGCCGTTGGCTCCCCGCAGGGCGAGGCGGCCGTTGCCCAGGTCGAGCCACTCGAAACGCTCGTCCGGGCCGATGGATTCGGCGTCGCAAGTCATGGGGGTCAGGCCCTCATTGGAACTGGCGTAGAGCCTGTCGGCGCTGCGCAGCGCGACCCAGCCGCCTCCGGCGTCGACGACTTCGAAGCGCTCGGAGTCTCCGGCGAGGGCGGTGTCGCAGGTCATCGGGGCCTGGCCGCCCTCGGAGGAGACGTACCGCCCGTTGTCGCCCTTGAGCCACACGGACGAACCGATCGGAGCGCACACGCCGCGATCGATGAAGCAACCGGTGTTGCCGGCGGGGGGCAGTGTGCCGGTAACCGCGGCGATGGTGTTGGGGTTGGGGATGATGTTGGCGAAACGGATGGAGTCGAGAACGGTGCCCATCGCGCTGGCGCCGTCGGTGGGGTAATTGCCGCCGATGCGGGCGAGCGCTGCATTCTCCTGCCAGTCGTGTCGCTTGTAGGTCCAGTGGCACCAGCCGATGCCGGCTTGCTCGAGCTTGGCGATGTTCTGCATCAGCCAAGCGTTGTTGTTCTCGCCGGTCTCGCCGACCCATACGGGCACGTTGTGCGTGTCACGGAAG
The DNA here is from genome assembly GCA_029260395.1 of Phycisphaerales bacterium. Classification (GTDB taxonomy): domain Bacteria; phylum Planctomycetota; class Phycisphaerae; order Phycisphaerales; family UBA1924; genus OFTM382. Next base: position 105,077 of record JAJDDJ010000009.1, read on the forward strand.
GCGAGCAGGTTGGCCATTTTGTTGATCTGGTTGGGGTTGGGGTCGGGGACCCAGTCGTCGGCCGGGTCGATCCAGTAGCGGTGCGCGCTGTAGACCAAGCCCCAATTGGGCGCGAAGGTGTGCGGCTCCATGAAGTCGTAGTTGTTGCCCCAGCCGTTGCCGTGGACGCCGATGATGTGGTTGTCGCCGTTGTCGCGCACCGTCGTGAGCAGCCGCTGGGTGAGGGCGTGGATGGCCTGCCCGCCGCCGGGGACGCTGTTGGGCTCGTTGATGAACTCGTACATCGCGATGCGCGGCTCGGCCTTGTATCGGTCGGAGATGCTCAGCCAGAGGCGGTCGATGGTGTCCTGAAAGACGGGGAACTGCCAGAGGTTGTTGGCGTAGAACCCGTCGCAGATGTTGAGGTCCGAGCCCTGCGCCCCGGGCGCGGCGTGCAGGTCGAGGATGACGTACAGGCCGTTGGCCTCGCACCACTCGACCAGGCGGTCGATCATCTCGAAGCCGTCGGCCTGCGGATCGACGAACAACTCCTCATTGTCGAGCCACTGGCGAAGGGCCAGCTTGTACGCGTCGTGTCCCGTCGGCAGGTCCGTGATGACGGCGTTGCGCACCGCCCGCTGCGCATCGGTCAGGAACAGCTCGTAGTGCATCGGCAGGCGGACGCTGTTGAAGCCCATCGAGGCGAGGTAGTCGATGTCCGCCTTGGTGATGAAGTTGTCCCGCCACGCCCGGTAGAACGCCTCGACCTGCCCCATGGTCTGGCCCTCGTTGAGGTACCGGCGCTTCATCTGCCACTGCGTGCCCGGGCAGCCCTCGCACCCGCCGGGGTTGAGCATGTAGCCCTCCTGCAGCAGCCAGTCGCCCAGGCCCACCGCGCGGAGGATCACCGGCTGGCCGGTCGTCGAGTTGACGATCTCCTGGCCCCGCACCTCCAGCCAGCAGTCGTTGCACTGGGCCGAGGCGGCAGAGGCAGAGAGGCAGACGAGAGCAAGCCAGGCCCCCACTATCAGCAGACGTCCCATAACTCACTCCCTCGCAATGAACAACCACTTTCCTTCCGCAGTGTAATGGCGCTTCGGCGTGGCTCCAACGGCGTTGGCGGAAGTTCTCGTCGCCAAGACCGCCAACTCCGGCCCCCCGGGGTGTTGGCGGTCTTGGCGGACTTGGAGCCCCCCCGTCCCGTCCGCCCCATGCGGACCCGCTCAGCCCCCACCCCCTAGTATCCGCGAGCGGAGATTCGACCCCTTCATCAACCCCCTTTGCGGGCCTGTGAGGCCCGCTACTGGAGCCCCGGCTGATGGCCAAGCACTTCGACGTTCTCGTGATCGGTTCCGGCCCCGGCGGCTACGTGGGGGCCATCCGTGCTGCCCAGCTCGGGTACAAGGTCGGCATCATCGAGCGGGCCAAGCTCGGCGGCGTGTGCCTCAACTGGGGGTGCATCCCGTCGAAGGCCCTGCTCTCCAACGCGGAACTGATGGACAAGCTCGCCCACCAGGACGACTGGGGGCTCAAGATCAAGGGCGAGGTCGGCTTTGACTGGTCGAAGGTCATCGGCCGCAGCCGGGATGTCGCGGGCAAGCTCAACGCGGGCATCGGCTACCTGATGAAGAAGAACAAGATCGAGCACATCGTGGGCTCGGGCAAGATCACCGCGGCGGCTTCTGGCACCGGCAAGGGCGCCAAGCCGTGCAGCGTCGAGGTCTATGACTGCGAAGTCCAGGAAGAGCGCACCGATGCGCCCGCCAAGCCCGCGGCCAAGGCCCGCGAGACGGTCACCGCGACCAACGTGATCATCGCGACGGGGTCGGTGGCACGGGACCTGCCGTTTGCCAAGTTCGGCAGCTCCGACAAGATCTGGGGCGCTCGCGAGGCGATGTACAACAAGGAGAAGCCGGGCAAGCTGATCGTCGTCGGCTCGGGCGCGATCGGCATGGAGTTCGGCTACTTCTACCACTCGTTCGGCACGGATGTCACCGTCGTCGAGATGCTCGACCGCATCGTGCCCGTCGAGGATGAAGAAGTCTCGACCGCGATGCTCAAGCACTTCAAGAAGGCGGGCATGAACTTCAAGACCGGGTTCGTGACGACCAAGATCGACACGAGCGGCAAGGGCGTGAAGGTCACCATCGCACCGTTCAAAGACGGCAAGGCCGATGAATCCAAGGCGGAAGTGCTCGAAGGCGACCGCGTGCTCTTGGCGATCGGTGTCAAGGGCCGGACGGACGGCCTGTGCGATGCGTCGCTGGGCCTGAAGATCGAGAAGGACCACGTCGTCACGGACTTCAAGCCGGGCGTGACGGTCAACGAGGCGATCGATTACAAGACGAACCTGCCCGGTGTTTACGCGATCGGCGATGTGATCGGCCCTCCGTGGCTCGCGCACGTCGCGAGCGAGGAGGGGGTGCTGTGCGTCGAGCGCATCGCGTGGCGCGATGGCAAGGAGAAGCACGAGCCGATCCCCATGGACTACTCGGTCATCCCGGGCTGCACGTACTGCCACCCGCAGGTGGCGAGCGTCGGGTTCACCGAGCGCGCGCTCAAGGAGAAGGGCCTCAAGAAGGGCACCGACTACGAGGTCGGCAAGTTCCCCTTCACCGCGCTGGGCAAGGCCATCGCCACCCAGCACACCGAGGGCTTCTGCAAGATCATCCGCGGGCTGCCGAGGGGCGAGATCCTCGGCGCGCACATCATGGGCGATCAGGCGACCGAGCTCATCGCTGAACTCAGCCTCGCGCGCCGCTTGGAGGCGACCACCGAGGAGATCATCGCGACGGTCCACGCCCACCCGACCATGCACGAGAGCGTGCACGAGGCGGCGCTGGCGAGCGAGGGACGTGTGATAAACGCGTAGCGCCGGATAGCGAGCCACCCAAAGTGGTCGCTCAGGGCGGCTCGATTCGGGATACTGAACTCTCAAGACAGCGAGCGATCACCATGCGCAAGTTCATCTCGACGTTTGCCGTTGCCGCCGCCGCGTCGGCTTCCTTGGCTCAGCCGCTGGTTTCCACCTTCGACAGCTCGGACGAGGGCTGGACGGTCGAGACACGGCTCGATCCGGCATCGTCGTTCTCGTTCGTCGCGGCGTACACGCCTGATTTCCTGCCAACCGGCGGGCAGCCGGGCGGACGCCTGCGCGAGACCGACCCGGACGATCGGTGGTCCTTCTTCCGGGCGCCGCCGAGCTGGCAAGGCGACAGGTCCGCGTTCTACGCGAGGCAGCTCAGGTACACGACCCGGACGAACGTCAACAACTACCCCGATGGCCGTCTCGTTGTGATGATCGGCGGCAGCGGGGACATTGTCTCGCATGATGCCGGCGTGCCCAACACCAACGAGTGGACCACGCGCACCGTGAGCCTTGCAGAGGGAAGTTGGTACGTGGGCGCTAACGGCACGGGAACGCTCGCGACGCAATCGCAGATTCTCGCGGTCATGAGCGACTTGGCGACGCTGTACATCGGTCTTGAGTTCGGCACTGACATCGCCGAGGAAGTCGTTGATCTGGATACCGTGGGCTTCGGCACCTGCAACGGTGACATCGCCGACGACTTCGGCACCATCGGGGCCGACGGCATGGTGAGCTTCGGCGACTTTCTCGCGCTGCTCGGCCTCATCGGGCCGTGCCCAGGAGGCACGCCCGGATGCACCGGCGACATCGCGGATGACTTCGGCACGCTCGGCAGCGACGGCCAAGTCAGCTTTGGTGATTTTCTCGCTCTGCTCGGTCTCATCGGGCCGTGCCAATAAACCGGTCGGGTTCTTCGCAATACCCCTGCTCCGCCCGCGTTTGACCGCGGTCCGTCCGCCCGTTTGAGGAGCGGCGAAGCGAGAGGAGCCCGACCATGCCCGGAATCAGCCGCGCGCTGAACGCCGCCGTCATCGCCACCCTGCTCGGGGGCTGCGTGTCCGCATCGAGCGCACAGTTCGAAACCTACACGTACGCCGAGGTCAACGGCATGCCGCTCGAGCTGGACTTCCGCAGGCAGGCCGCCGGCGAGGCCGCCCCGCTGATCATCTGGATCCACGGCGGCGGCTGGGCGGGAGGCTCACGCTCCTTCCCCGGCATCCTCAACCGCTTCCATGATGACGGCTACGCCGTCGCCACCATCTCCTATCGGCTGACCTCGCAATCCGCTCTGTGGAACGGAGCGCCCGTCACCTGGCCCGCGCAGGCCCACGACTGCAAGGCCGCGGTGCGTTGGCTGCGCGCCAACGCCGAGAGCCTCAACGTCGATCCCGACTTGTTCGTCTCCTGGGGCAGCTCCGCCGGCGGGCACCTCAGCGCCGTGCTCGGCACCAGCAACGGACACCCGTTCCTCGAGGGCGACGTCGGCGATGAGCTCCCGATCTCCAGCGATGTGCAACTCGCCGTCGACTACTTCGGCCCGTCGGATCTGCTGTTCATGAACCTCGACGTGACCGACCCACCCGGCTCGATGATCGATCACGACGACATCCGCTCGCCCGAGTCGCGCCTGCTCGGCGCCGATGTTCACGGCTTCTCGGTGGGCGATATCCGCGCTCACCTGGGCGACCCCAACGACCCGTGGCCCGGACTCGTCCAACTCGCTCGTACCGCCGCCCCCGCTCGCCTCGCGATCCACGAGCCGAGCAACGTGCCGATGTTCATCGCCCACGGCCAGCAGGACACATCCGTCCCTCACGACCAGAGCGTTCGGCTGCTCGACGCCCTCACCGCCGCGGGCACCTCATCAGTCATGCTCAGCGAGCCCGACGCCGGCCACGGCATGCCGTCGTACGTCGCCGATGAGGTCAAGTTCTGGCTTGATGGGCAGGTCGCCGTGCTCCGCTGCGATGGCGACATCGCCGACGACCTCGGCACGCTCAACGCCAGTGACGGGCAGATCACATTCGGCGATTTCCTCGCGCTGCTCGGCCTCATCGGGCCGTGCCCCGGAGGCACGCCCGGATGCACGGGCGACATCGCCGATGACTTCGGCTTCATCGGCCCCGACGGCATGGTGAGCTTCGGTGATTTTCTCGCTCTGCTCGGTCTCATCGGGCCGTGCCCGTAACCCCGCTGTGGCGAGCGAGGAACGTGTGATAAACGCCTAAGCACAGCCTTTTTTGGTACTTTCGGGGCGCATCCGAGTGCGATGGCGGTAAGGTGGAACCCTCAACCGGAGGGACCGCCATGCGTATCAGTTGCTTTGCGTTGTTGTTTGCGATCGCCTGTGGAAGTGCGGCGTCGGCCGACATCATCACCGTTGACGACGATCTTGCCGACCTGCCCACGGCGGACTTCACGTCCATCCAGGCCGCGGTCAATGCCGCCGTCAATGGAGACGAGATCGTCGTCTACCCCGGCACCTACGCAGAGCCCATCGACATGATGGGCAAGCTCGTCACGGTCCGATCGACCGATCCCTCGGACGAAGCGGTGGTGGCGGCCACGGTAATCGAGGTCACGTTCGCCAGTCGCGGCTTTCTTCTTGAGAACGGCGAAACCAGCGAAACCGTCATCGATGGCTTCTCGTTCGATTCGACGGCCGGGCTGGATCCGGTGCTGATCAGCGGCTCGGGCGGCATCATCCGCCGATGCTTGTTCTCGGGACCGGGCACGAGCAACGAACTGGCCATCGTCTGCCGTGCCGGTGCCGCCGATGTGGTCATCGACGCCTGTCGCTTCGTGGGCGTTGTTGGAAGCAATAGCTCGACCAGAGTTGTGTCGGTGTTTGACTCGCAGGTCTTGGTGACTGGATGCGAGTTCACCGGCGGCGATACAGCCATCCTCGCCAACGGTGCCGACCTCGTGATCGACTCGTGTGTCTTCGTCGGAAACGAGGGCAACGGCAGGGGCATCGTCACGGCGATTATCTCTTCCGAAGTACAGATCACCGACTCGGTGTTCGCCGGGAACCATGCCCTGCGAACGATCGAAGGAACCAGCCGTGGTGGCGCCGTATTCATGGAAGATTCGAGCGGCCTGATCGAACGCTGCCAGTTTTTCGCCAATGAGGCGAGGGCAGCATCGAATCAGGATGCGGAGGGCGGAGCAGTCTTCGCGGGCTTCTCCTCATCCGTTGATATCCTTGACAGCGTCTTCGTGGGCAACGAGGCCCGGTACCCGCTTGACGGCATAGCCCGCGGCGGGGCGATCTGGCTCGGTAATAGCCCGAGCCGTGTGATCGGATGCACCATCCAGAACAACGGCGCCCACGTCGAGCAGGGCGGGGGCACCACCGACGGGGGCGGTATCTGGCTGGCGAACGCGGGGCACCTCATCGCCAACTGCATCGTGCGTGGGAATCAGCGCAGCTTCGATAGTGCACCCAATGCCAACCAGATCTCGGGCAGCCCGTTCACCAATATCGCGAACAGAATAAGCGGCGCTCCCGGCTATATCCGTTCGCCCGACGACGGCGGCGACGGGTGGGGCGACAAGCTCTCCACCGGCGGCCAGAACGAGGGCGAGAACGACGATTTCGGCGACCTCCGCCTGCTCATTGATTCGGCAGCGGTCAACCGTGGCGACGACACGCGGGTGCTCTCCTCTATGGACATCGTCGGCAACCCGCGCGTCGCTGGGTTCCGAGTCGACCAGGGCGCGTACGAGTCCGGGTTCCCCGACCCCGACGCGTACTTCGTTGACCACACCGCCACCGGCACGGGCGACGGCAGCTCGTGGGCCGATGCAGCGACCGACCTGGCGCCGCTCTTTGACAACCTCGTGCAGGGCGAGATCCGAGTCGCCGAGGGCACGTACATCGTCGATGCCGATGGCATCGACCTGACCTACGAGACCACCATCCTCGGCGGGTACCCCTCAGGCGGCGGCACACGCAACCCCGATGCATTCGAAACCGTCATTTCAGCCGACACGCTCGGCGACGATCAGCCGGGCGGCGTCAATCGCGGCGATAACGCGGCCCGCGTCTTCCGCGCAGCCAACACCTGGGACATCACGCTCGATGGCGTCACCATCACCGGCGGCAATGCTGCTGGCAAAGGCGCCGGCGTACGGCTGACTGGATCCACAGGCGTGCTGATTCACGACTGCATTATTGAAGACAACGACTCGGGTGACCGAGGCGGCGGGATCGCCGCCACCGCGTCTGTGTTCACCGTGACCGATTCAGTCGTGCGCGACAACCGTGCCGCGGGCGGCGGCGGGCTGCGTCTCGACGGCGCCTCCGAGGCGACCTTCGAGCACACCGATTTCATCGCCAACACCTCCTCGGGCGCGTCGGGCGCCCTGGCGATCAACGAGACCAGCACCGCCACGTTCGCCGATAGTCTCTTCGAGATGAACGCCGCGGGCGGCAACGGAGGCGTTACCAATGTTAACGACGCGTCGATGGCGGACTTCGTACGATGCATCTTCCGTGGCAACCAGGCGGGCAACGCTACCTCGACCCTTCGCTACGTCAACGGCGGCGGGGGCACGATTACCGACAGTCTCTTCCACGACAACAGCGCCGACTTCACCGGCACAATCCGGTTGACCGGTGGCGGGAGCCTCTCGATCGTGAATAGCACCATCGTGAACAACCATGCGACCAACGAGAGCGGCGGTGTAAGCCTCGCAGACTCCTCGCCACTCACCGTCACGAACTCGATCATCGCGTTCAACACCGTCGCCAACGGCAGCCCGACCGTTCAAGATCAGCAGGTTCTGGGCAGCATCGAGGTCAACTATTCGCTCGTCGAGGGCTGGGATGGCACGCTGACCGGCACGGGCTCGATCGACGGCGACCCGGCGTTCGTTGATGCGATGAACGACGACTACCGCATCGGCGCGGGCTCGGCGGCCATCGACGCGGGCGATACCAGCATCGTCGTCGCGACCGATGACCTCAACGGCGATCCCCGCGTGCTCGACGACACCGGAACGCCGGACACGGGCATCGGCGGCCCGCCGGTTGTCGACATGGGCGCGTACGAGTTCCAGGGAACAACGGTGGATTGTCACGGTGACATCGCCGACGACTTCGGCTTCATCGGGCCCGACGGCATGGTGAGCTTCGGAGACTTCCTCGCGTTGCTCGGGCTCATCGGGCCGTGCCCGGGCGGCACGCCCGGATGCACCGGCGACATCGCCGATGACTTCGGTTTCATCGGCCCCGACGGAATGGTGAGCTTCGGAGACTTCCTCGCGCTGCTCGGCCTCATCGGGCCGTGCCCGTAAACGCGGCAATCGATCGGTGTGCTCCAAGTCCGCCAACACCGCACCCAGCGGGTGTTGGCGGTCTTGGCGTCATCGGGCCGTGCCGAAAGAGCGAACTTGCTACGACTCCCGTGGCTCTCGCCCCCGCTGAAGTCAGCCGTTCAGGGTACGGGCTACGCGGATCGGGTGACCAAGCGGTTCTCTTTGCTCGTGAAGGCTCGCCGCCGCTCGACCGGCGTGCACGCGGGCATCGAGTCTCCACCCTCGCCAATGCCCGAAAGGCAGTCCGTTGCGCATCACGCGGTCCGAAGGGGGCCGATCTTCCCGGAGCAATGGGGGTTCGGGTGGCTCACTGATGCCTGCCGCAGCATCAAGAAAGTGCTTGTCTTGCACCGCATCGCCAGTACACTGCTCAATCGATCCGATTGGCCGCGAGTTCTGGAGGTGTGTGATACGACCTTTACATGATCAAATGCTCGCCGCAGCGTTCGTGGGAGCCCTCTCGCTTGCGGCCATCTCCCCCGCATCCGGGCAGGTCGTCATCGTGCCGGGTTGGGGGAGCCCGATCTTCCAAGACACCTTCGATGGCGGCGCCATCAACCAAGGTGTCTGGGAGACCGCCAACTGGCCCGGCAACAACAACAACGAAGCGCAGTACTACCACCCGAACCAGGTTTCCGTGTGGGACGGCTCGCTCCACCTCCGCGCCGACCGTGACCCAAGTTGGAGCTTCGGACGCGAGTACAACTCCGGGCTGGTCCGCACGTGGCAGGAGTGGAGCTACGGTCGGGTTGAGGTGCGAGCCAAGCTCCCTTACGGCCAAGGTTTTTGGCCTGCGATCTGGCTGCTGCCCCGGACCGCGAGTTGGCCGGCCGGCGGCGAGATCGACATCATGGAAGCGCGCGGCGATCTTCCGTGGCGCATCAGCAGCGCGCTGCACTGGGGCTGGGATGTCGCCTCGCACCAGTACGTTTCGCAAGCGTACGAGAGCGGTGCCAACTTCCAGGCGGGGTATCACGTCTATGCCGTCGAGTGGGACATCGGCACGGTCGGCTTCTTTGTCGACGGTGTCGAGCACATGCGCCTCTATGAACCGGCGGTCGGCATCCCCGGCACGCCCAAGAGCATCGTGCTCAACCTCGCCGTCGGCGGGGACTACTCCGGCTATCCCGACGCGTCGACTCCGTTCCCGTCCGCCTTCGATATCGACTACGTCCGAGTCTGGCAGCGCCCCGAATGGGTTGAGCCGCCGGCCTCTCTCATCCGCGACCCTGGGTTTGAAGAGGGCGACGGCGCCATGGCCGAATGGCCACGGTTCGGAAACGTCATCGATAATGTGAGCTCGGACTGGGGAACGCCGCTCGACGGCGCGCGTTCCCTCAAGATGTTCGGCCAGTTCAATGGCGTAGAGAACTACTCCGGTGCGATTCAGAACGTCGCGATCAGCGGCGGTGAGCAATTCACAGCCGGAGCCCACGCCCTCACGCGGTCCGAAGACTCGATCAAGGGCACCGGCAACACGGCGCTCCTGAAACTTGAGTTTTACAGCCAGGCCGGCGCTGCGTATGGCTCACCGTTCTTCCTCGGGGAGACCCCGGTTGTCATCGCCGACGGCAGTTCACCTGAAGACACGTGGTCGCACGCAGAGCTCACCTCGGTCGCTCCGGGCAGCGCGGTCGAGGCGCGGGTGGCGATCCTGTTTCAGCAGCCCGCATCCAACCAGGGCGGAGCGGTCTTCGTCGACAGCGTGACGCTCGTGCGGGCTTGCGCGGGTGACATCGCCGACGACTTCGGTACTGTGGGCCCCGACGGCATGGTCAGCTTCGGTGACTTCCTCGCGCTGCTCGGCCTCATCGGGCCTTGCCCGGGCGGCACGCCCGGATGCACCGGCGACATCGCTGACGACTTTGGCACTCCCGGCGGCGACGGCATGGTCAGCTTCGGCGACTTTCTCGCGCTACTCGGCCTCATCGGGCCTTGCCCGTAGCGCTGGCCTATCGGACTTGCTGAATCGTGTTCGTGTTGGCCGGTTCGCTGCGCGCTTGTATGATGCCCCTCCCGATTTGTGCAAGAGGAGAGCCAAGATGCCGTCGATTGACCGTGCTGTAGCTGCTGTTCTGATTCCGCTGATGTCGCTGACATCGAGCGCCGCAGCTCAGATGTGCGAGTGGCAGGCGGTCGGCGACGGGGTCAACACCTCCGCGCTCGCGATGACCACGTACAACCAGGGCGATGGTGACAGGCTCGTCATGGGCGGTATCTTCCAGACCGCAGACGGCAACACGGTCCGCGGTCTGACCCGATGGGACGGAAGCCATTGGAACGCGATCGGCACCGGCTTCGATGGCGAAGTGCAATCGCTCACCACCTTCGATGACGGAACGGGCGAGGCGCTCTACGCCGGGGGTTTTATTTTCATCGGCGGAGGCGCGTTCGGCAACCGTGTGGCCAAGTGGGACGGCAGCACCTGGACCGGGATCGGCACGCAGTTCAACGGCAAGGTGTACGCGCTCCAAGTGTTCGACGACGGCACGGGCCCAGCGCTCTATGCAGCCGGCGCGTTCACCACGATCAGCGGCTCGGCGGCGCCCTACGTAGCCAAGTGGGACGGCTCCGCCTGGTCGCCCATCGGCAACATCGGCGGCCCCTTCGCATCCATGCGGGCGCTCGAGGTCTTCGACGACGGCACCGGACCGGCGCTCTACGCGGGCGGACAGGGCTTCACCATCCCCGGCATCGAGGGCGATCACCGCATCGCCAGGTGGGACGGCAACGAATGGACACCGCTGGCCCAGGGCATCGACAACAGCACGGTTTATTCGCTGCACACGTACGACGATGGCACCGGTGAGGCGCTGTATGTCGGCGGGTCGTACATCCAGCAGGCCGACCGTCCGGGACGCATCTTGAGCAAGTGGACAGGCGATGCGTGGGTGTCATTGCCAGCGGAACCCGACAACACGGTGTTCAACCTCACGACCTACGACGCGGGCGATGGCGAGACGCTGTACGCGGCCGGCTCCTTGCAGATGGTCGGCTCACAGCCCACGAGCTTTATCGCAGGATGGAACGGCGCGGCGTGGCAGACGTTCAGCGGCTCGAACGACATCATCTGGACCGCCTTCGGGCACGACGATGGCTCAGGACCCGCCCTCTATGCGGGCGGCAACTTCACCGAGATCGGTGATGCGATCCCGGCAAGTCGGGTGGCGCGGTTCGCGTGCGGTTCAGGCTCTTGCGCCGGCGACATCGCCGACGACTTCGGCACGCTTCCTCCCGCTGGCGGCCCCGACGGCTTGGTCAGCTTCGGCGACTTTCTCGCGTTGCTCGGCCTCATCGGTCCTTGCCCGGGCGGCACGCCCGGATGCACAGGCGACATCGCTGACGACTTCGGCACGCTCGGCGGCGATGGGCAGGTCTCCTTCGGCGACTTCCTCGCGCTGCTCGGCCTCATCGGGCCCTGCCCGTGAGTTAGGTTGTTGGCCTTTGGCAGCCTCGCCGCCTTCGCGCCCAGGCAAGCGCACCACAGGCAAGCATCGCACCCCCAGCCCCCGGCGATGGAACACGTACCGCTGAGTACCGCTCGACGAACTGCGTCTGTGCGCCGGGCGAAGTCCGCGTTTGCAGCAGCACCGTGGCCTCGAACGCGTCGTCGCTGGTGAATCGCAGATCGGCCAGCACGTTCAGCGGCCGGTTGGTCTCGCTGCCGACAAACGACCGGTACTCGGGCCGCACCGCGAGTGGGGTCACCACCCTGAAACCCACCGAGGCATCGTCCTCGAACACACCCTGGATGAAGTCGCCGTCGCTTTCGACGAGCCGAAGGGTCTGGCCCGCGACGCTCAACGTAACAAGTTCCTGCCGGACGCTCATGGGCGCACCCGTTCGCGGGTCGAGGTTTTCGATCGTCACCATGAACTCGCCGGCCAACGCGACGCGCCCGGCCTGCGGGCTCTCGAGCTGGGTTATGAAGTCAGGAGATGTAGCGGGCGCACGCCAGATCTCGCTCAGGACTGGAGCGCCGCCGAATAGAAGCTGGAACGAAGCACTGTTCTGATCGGTGTACGCACCGGTGCCTGTCACCGCGCCGGCATCCCAGACCGTCGCGCCGTCGTCGGCGATGGTGCCCGAGAATGGCGCCAGGGCGCGGATGTCGCTGAACTCGTAGCGGCGGTCGCCCGGCTGTTCGAGCATGGTGACCCACTCGACACCGCTGAAGGCGGCGGCGCTGTACGCATGGAAGTACACACCTCGGGGGTCGATCGTCTGGGCCCCGGCCAGGGTCGCGCCAACAAGGACCGATAGCAACGCTGCTCTGTGGATCATCATGCGTCTCCTTATCCCAAACCGGCTCGGCTCGAGTGACCCACCACTATGCGGGCACATCCAGGCGTCCGCTTTCAAGAAACGGCGCGCCGAAACAACCGCCTCAGCGTGTACGCTGGTGCGATGCCCACAGGCTTCCGCATCGAGCATGTGCCCGCTGAGGGGTGGCTAACCGCTTCGACCGATACGGTGCAGGTCGGGTGCCACACCTTTCCGGTCGAGCACCCGCAATGGTCGCGGGTTGGTGTGCTTGGCGCCTCGCCGATCATCGCCTTTGTGCCCACGCCCATCGAGGTGTCGTTCGGCCTGAACCTGCCCATCACGCTGACGGGTGCGGTCGCTGCGACCCCGCCGGCCAACACCCACTACATGCGTTCGCCGCGATCGTCGCGGGGGCACCGCGCGATCTGGTGCCAGCTGCATGAGCCAGCAGCGCTCGCCGAGATCGTGGGCCTGCACGATCCCTCGGCTACGGACCGTCAGGAGGCACCGTTCGGACAGACCACGACCCCCGTGAGCCCGCTGGCGGCGCACGCGGCGGACCGCCTTCCTTCACTTGTCTCCCCGCACGCTCTGGGCGACCCGTTGCAGCTTGACGAGTACGTGCTGAGCGTTATCGAGGCGGTCGCGTCCGGTCTGCCGCGCATGCCGCGTCGCCGCGAGCAGCCCGGCGGGAGCACGCTCAGGCTTCAGCGGGAGGCCGTCAACCACGCGTGCGTGTTGATGGCCACGCGGTTCGATGAGCGCCTGTCGCTCGCCGACATGGCGGATGAGACCGCCTACTCGGGGCCGTTTCTGGCGCGGTGTTTCCGCTCGGTCACGGGGCGCACGATGCACGACTACCTGACGGCCATCCGACTGCGGGAGGCGCTGACGATGCTGGCCGATGCTCCGCGTTCGGTGGCCCGCGTTGCGGCGGCCACTGGCTTTGCATCGCACGCACACCTGACGTCAACATTCCGCCGGGCTTTGGGGGCCACCCCGTCCGCCATCGCGGAAGTCTCGACCCAGGAACTAGCCTGCCTGTGCAGGCGCGTGCCGATCAACCGCTAGCCGCTGTTCGGTCTTAGAGCGGACACGTTGCCCGGTACCGATGCCGGTGTCACCCCCGGTTCCCGGACGTATCCAGGTCTGCGGCGAGCCCTAAGTGCCCGCAACAGGCGGATCCAGCGGCCTTTGGGGCCGTATCTTCGCTATAAACAGGGGTCAGCCGGAACGAGAAAGTACGTGGCGATCGCTGCCGACAGGCCGCGAGCCAGGCGGAGAGTTAGCATGAAGAGCATCGAGAATCGTGTCGCAAGCCGTGTCAGCCAGTTGTTGGCGGCGGCGAGCCTGGTCGCGGCATCGACCACCAGCCTTGGGCAGGTCGATCCGTACGCTGCCCCACCCGGGTACTACTCCGGAGTTGCCGGAAGTGGCGCAGCCCTCAAGTCCTCGCTGCTCAGCGCAATCAGCTCGGGCCACAACCAGCAGAACTACGGCGCGTTCCGCTTCTCGGCGCCGATCCATGATGCCGACCCCGCAACACCGGGCAACATCATCCTCGTCTACAACCTCGCGAGCGTGTCGGGCGCCTGGGACTCGGGCAGCACGTGGAACCGCGAGCACGTCTGGCCGCAGTCGCTCCAGCCCGGCTCGGTGAGCAACTCCTCCACCGGTAATCTGGGCGACCCGCACGCGCTGCGGCCAGCCAACCCATCTGTCAACACTGCGCGCGGCAACAAGCCCTTCGGCTTCGCCTCCACCACCGGTTCCTTCGGCTCACAGGGCAGCTTCTACTTCCCGGGAGATACCGACAAGGGCGACATCGCCCGCTCGCTCTTCTACTCCGCGACGCGGTACTCATCGACTGGTCTCACGCTCGTCGATGGCGCGCCCGGCTCCAACCAGATGGGCGGTCTCGCCGACCTCGTTGCGTGGCACTACCTCGATATCCCCGACGAGTTCGAGCGACGCCGCAACCACGCGATCTACAGCGACGTGCTCAACCCTACCTATCACACGGACAACCGCAACGCCTACATCGACCTGCCCGGCGCGGTCTGGTCGGTCTTTGTGGATCAGTTCAACGACACCCAGCTGTTCGTGGGCGGCGCGCCCGCGGCCGACGGCTCGTCAACGATGACCATCGACTTCGGCGCTTCGCTTGTCGGGACGATCCATCCACCGCAGAGCGTCGTGATCCACCGTGACGGGCTTGATGGCACCTACTACGCCGTTGTCCCCGATGCTGGCGTCCTCACGACAGCGCCTCTGACCAACAATTTCACCGGCGCGTTCCCCATCGGCCCGGCTCCCGCACAGACGTTCGATGTCGGTTTCTCCCCCATCGAGTTCTTCTCCCCCGGCAACAAGGCGGGGCAGGTCACGATCGACAACCTGGACTACTCGCTGTTCGGCGGCGCGGGTCGCGGCGGCAACGATGCCGACGACACCATTGAGCTTCTGCTCGATGTGCTGAGCCCAGGCACCGCATCGTTCGACGACATGACAACGGTCAGTACCGAATCCATCGACCTCGGCACGATCGCACCGGGCGCGGGTGTTGGCTTGCCCGCAGCACTCAACGTGCTCGAAGCCGCTTTGGGCCCCACCGCGGGCCAAGTCTTCGAGATCATGAGCTCATCGGGTGACACCGCTGAGATCGTCCTCGGCCTGACCAGCACGCTCGTTCAAGCCGGAGACACGCTGCCGCTCACCGCGACGTTGAGCGGCTCAGGCAGTTTCAGCGCGACCTACACCATCGGCGTGCAGGACGACCCCGGTGTGCTGGGTGCGACGACCCGGCCACCGCTCACGCTCACCATCGAGGCGATGATCGGAGCGCTGTGCGTAGGCGACATCGCCGACGACTTCGGCAACCTCGGCGGCGACGGCATGGTCAGCTTCGGCGACTTCCTCGCTCTGCTCGGCCTCATCGGGCCGTGCCCGGGCGGGCTGCCGAGCTGCACAGGCGACATCGCCGATGACTTCGGCAACCTCGGCGGCGATGGGCAAGTCAGCTTCGGTGACTTCCTTGCGCTGCTCGGCCTCATCGGGCCCTGCCCGTAAGCGCCGCTCCGAGCTGCTTCATGAAGACCGCCAACACCGCACCCAGCGCGGGTTGGCGGTCTTGACGGTCTTCGATGTGTGCCCACCAATAACAACAGCACCCCGCGTTAGCAGGGTGCTGTCGCACACACAGATGAAGTCTGTTAGCCGGGCTTAGCGACGGCGACGGGCGGCGGCGATACCGGCGAAGCCGAGCAGGCCGGCGGCAGCCGGGGCAGGGACCGCGCCGGGTGAACCGAACAACGTGCGGGGGTCGCCCGGGTCATTGGCGATGCCAAAGGACTCGAAGGTCCACGGCTGGCCGAGGTTGCTCTCGACCGCGTCACCGGGCGTGCGAAGCGCCACGCTTGCGGAAACCGAAGCGTAGTCGCTGGTGCCGCGTGTGCTGCTTGTCGCGCCTCCGTTGGAAGCCGAGGTCAACAAGCTGGCTGCGCCGGTGTTGCCGTCGAAGATGGCCACCGCGTCGCCTCCGCCACCCAGACCCGAGCCGCCGGTAACCAAGCCCACCTGCACGCCGGAACCGAGGCCCCAGAAGGTGACAAACTCGGTGATGGCACCGGCGGGGTCCATATCGAAGTCGTCTTCCCAGCTCACCAGGAACACAGCGCTCTCGCCCGGAGCGAGCGTCAGCGCATCGAGTGCATCGTTCTTCGTGGGATCGAAGGAATCATCGTCAAAGTACAGCCCGCCGGTGGACGCCGCTGTGGCGCCGTAGTTGGTCAGCTCGAACCAGTCCGTGGTGCCGTTGGAATCGGGCTGGCCGTTGTAAACCTCCGTGACACGCAAATCGGTGATGTCAGCCGATACAACTGTCGCCAGACCGGCGAGCGCCGCAGTAATGAGTTTCCGCTGCATTTGATCTCTCCTTGCAAGTTCTCAGTGCTCTCTCGAATGACCCGCGAGTCAAACCCCGAAAGTCCATCTCTCGGATTGAGTTGGGCGAAGCCTAAAGCTCATCGACACCGGCTTGTGTTACGGCTTGGTCAACGCGGCGCTAAGTCATAGCTAAGACGTGATTCTGAGGCTCCAAACCACGATTGGCCCTGCCAAGACCCACTAATCTTCGCGCATGCCAAACCAAGCCCGTCGGGCGTTCACGCTCATCGAACTGCTCGTGGTTATTGCCATCATCGCGCTGCTCATCGGCATCCTGCTGCCAGCTCTTGGCGCAGCACGCGACGCAGCAAGGCAATCGGTCTGCTCATCGAATCAACGGCAGATGGGCATCGGATTCACATCATTCAGCGTTGATTACAAGGGCGACTATTCCAGCGGAGCGTGGGACAACCGAGACTCCGGGCCCGACGCCATCATTCCCAACGGCCTCCAGGCCATGGACGAGGGAGGCTGGGTCGCCGACCTGACGCTCCGCGACACCATCATGGGAGAGCTGCTGTGCCCTTCGAACGAGGCTCGGTTCAGCCAGAACCTTCAGCACAGCGGCGACGGCGGCGCGGGCCGCATCGACGACGGAACCGTGTTCAAGAGCTTCACGCTTGACGAGCGAAACCAGCTCATCAAGAAGGGCTTCAATACCAACTACACCGCGAGCTGGTACCTCGCCCACACCGAAGTCACCCCGCGCCACGCTCGATCAACCGGTCAGCTCAATGGGGTGGTCGGCCCGCTTAACGATCGCTCCATGACGCACGTCGCACCCTCTGTTGTGCCGCTGCTTGCCGACGGCAGGTCGGACAACGACGAAGGTGTTGCCAATGTCGTGGTCTACGAGGGCGAGGTCAGCCAGACGGCCAAAGAGCTTGTGGACTCGCCCATGCGGGTTCAAGGCGGGCCCAACGCCGGCACGTTCGCCGTGCAGAAGTACGACGACTTTGGGTTCAACCACGGCCAGAGCAAGCTCATCGAATTCGACGGCAGCAAGGGTACCGGTTCTGTATCGGTGTTCTTGTTTGCCGATGGTCATGTCGCGCCGATCAAGGACCAGAACGGCGACCGCCGCTTCGACGGCAGGTTTGCCGATGGCAAGTTCATCTACGACGACTTTACACGCAACCAGGTCTTTGGCGGCCAGCTCACGACCGGAAGATTCCACGGCGGCGAGTAAGCACCAGCCACGCCAATCGCATCAGCCGCGATTGGATTCCATCACCCCGAGAAAGCAGAGAGAACCCCATGGTCCCGATGATCCCGATGAACACACGTATCGCTATCGCTGCCACGCTCGCGCTCTGCGCGGGCACCACCCAAGGCCAGGTCGTGATCAATGAAGTCTGGGAGAACCCCCCCGGCGATGGCGACATCTTCGATACCGCCCTCGAGTACATCGAGCTCTACGGCGTGCCCGGCACCGACCTCACTGGGTTTGCGATCGGCCTGCTCAAGGGCGGAGCCGACTTCAACGGCGACAACATCGCCGAGGCACCCGCCGAGATCGACGAGGCTTTCAGTCTCGACGGCCTCATCATTCCTGCCAACGGCTTCGTTGTTGTCTACAACGACACCGCCGGCCTGTCTGACATCCCATTCTTCATGCCCTCAGGCTCAGTCGGCGTGGGCTTCGAAGCAGCCCACATTCCATCCACTGATACCCCCGGCAAGCTCGCCAACGGACAGAGCTCGTCCTACGTCCTCGTTCGCGGCCGGGCCAACCATTCGGTCGTTGGCGGCACCAGCGTCTACGGCCCCGGGTATGCATTCCGTAAAGACATCAACCCCGACGCCAACTTCGACGGCAAGACCGACTTCGGCAACGAAGGCGGTGCGGCCGTACAGGTAGACCCCTTCCAGATGATCGACGACATGGCGTGGTCCAATGCAGGCGGCAAGGAGTACGTGCGAGATAGCGAGCAGGAGATCTCCGACACCCCGAGCTTCAACCCCGACGGCGCCAGCCGGATCAACTACTTCGGTGCCAACCCCATGCTCGGGCTGCGCATCAATGGCGACGGTCTGACCGTGCCGACTCGGACAGCCGATGAGGAGTGGATCCACGGCGAGCACGGCCCAGCCGATGGCGCCCTCACCTACCTCATCGAACGGCTCGAGGCGGGCAACCTCGTCACCGTCTACGGCGGCCCCACCGACCCCAGCGGCGACGGCTTCGAGGATATCGACATCACCGGCTTTGCCATGACACCCGGCGACTTCAACGACGGCGCCACGGCGGGCATCAGCCAGTTCCGCTTTGTGCGCGGCGACTTCAACTTCGATCAGGCGGTCGATTCCGCAGACCGCGCCCTCATCACCAGCGAACTGGGCCAGAACCTGGACCGCACCACGCCCTGCCTCGACGACATGGGTGTGCCGAACGGCTTCACCTGCTACTTCTATGAGGGCCGCAAAGCAAACGCACTCATGGCCATGATGAACATGGACACCGCTGACGGCAGCGGCGGGACCAACGCCGCGTTCGTTACCCAAAGCGACCTCGATGCGTGGGACAACGAGTTCGGCCTGCCCTGCGTTGGCGACATCGCCGACGACTTCGGCACGCTGGGGGCAGATGGCATGGTCAGCTTCGGCGACTTCCTCGCCCTGCTCGGCCTGATCGGGTCCTGCCCCGGCGATACGCCCGGATGCGTGGGCGACATCGCCGACGACTTCGGCACGCCCGGCGGTGACGGCATGGTCAGCTTCGGTGACTTCCTCGCGCTGCTCGGCCTCATCGGGCCCTGCCCGTAAGCGCTGACCGATCGCCGCGCTTCAAGACCGCCAACATCGCACCCAGCGGGTGTTGGCGGTCTTGAAGGTCTTCAGAGCGGACCGTGAGCCGTAGCCTCCCCGTAGCGTGACTCACAAGACCCCAATTCGTGCCAAGCACCCCCGGCTGTCGGGGGTGTTCTTTTGTATATGCACGGCGGTCCTGCCCGCAGGGAAGCGCTCAGCCAAGTTCGGCTTCCGTCAATAGACGGCGTCGTAAGGGACGCTTTCGATCGGTTGTTGTTTGCAGTTTTTCTGAAAATCACCTACTCGTCCTACTAACCGAACAATTACCCATTGATCGCACTCGCTCCGCGCGGTATTTCTAGAGAGAATCCCAAACGCGAACCACGTTCGCAGGAGCCATCAATGCGCAGCCTCCCCCTTCTCGCCCTTCTCGCTCTCGTTGGCTCTGCCAGCGCCCAGTCTTGGGGCGTGGTCGCTGGCTCCATCCGCAAAGAGGGCCTCGTCTCCACGCTCCCGGGAGGTGTTCTGCCGTTCGCTGATATAGCAACACTCGGACCCAACCCGGGCCTTGGGCCGGATGTGTACACCATCTGGCACATGGCCCAGCTGCGCAACCCACAACAATGCGGCACAGCGCTCGCACGCTGCGTCGACTCTGCGTACGCGGGCGGTCGCGCGCGCGTCGATGCCAGCCCTACGGTCATCGATCTGCTCATGGTTGCGCGCACAAGCGTGGACCACACCTGCCCGATCGACTGCTGCTTGCCCTGGGCCAACGTTGCCGATCTCGATCAGATCAACTTCGACTTCACCTTCAGCGTCGATGGCGTGCCGCCCGGCACACCCATCAACGTCAGTTGGTCCTCCAGCGCCCTGCTCAGCGTCTTCGGCCGCCACGAGTCCGCGATGGAAGACCCCATCATGTTCGAAGGGCTGAACATGGACATCACATACGAAGCGCCAGGCGGCACCATGACCGCCAACATGCTCACCGGTGCGATCTCCGACGTCCTCGACAATCCGTTCAACATGACGCTCACCGGTAAGATCGATCAGCAGGGTGACTTCTCAGGCGGTTGGTTCACGGTCTTGACCGGCACCGACATGTCGATCTCCATGTCGATCGACGAGATGAACGCGCTCCATGTTCCCGAGGGCGGGCCCATCGGCCTCAAGCCCTCCTGCCCCATCGGATGGAGCGACGGCGACGGCGCTGAGCTCGTCGCCAGAGTCAGCCTCAAGCTCGGCACCATGACGCCGCCCCCGCTGCCCGGCGGCATCACACCGCCTAACCCCTTCGGCCCTGCGAGCCTCGCACTCGAGTTCTCCACCGATGTCGGTTCTGATGCGGAGCTCAGCGAAGCCATCAACCCGCCCCCCGGCCGGCCGCAGTTCGACCCGGGCGACATGTACGCTTGGAAGGGCGCGCCGCTGCCGCCCGGCGGGGCCAACGGCATCCGCGATGATGCCCTGAGCCTGGGACTCGCGGGCTTCATCGTTGAGCCCAATCCCGGCTCGCCGATCCTCCCGCCCCTGTGCAACTTCGGACCGGTGCCGTTCGTCGACTTCTTCGACCTCGACGGCTTCGACGCCATCGACTTCGATCTCGCGACCCTGCTCGCCAACGGCCCGCCCCCTTATACCTTCTTCCCGTCTAACACCGTCTTCGAGCCCGGCGTGATTCTCATCTCCGCCGACGACGACTCAGAAGGCAGCTACACCCAGTGCGAGGTACCCGTCACGTCCCTCAGTCCGGGCCTTCGCACCTACGGCATGACCTCGCTCAACGACGAGATCATGGAGCTCGACATTATTCTCCCGCTCGGCTTCATTCCCGGCGCTTCCGCCACCACCACCACACTCCCCCTGCTCGACGAACGCGACCTGCACTTCGGTCTCTCGCCTAACCCCGACGCGTTCAGCCAGAGTTTCGACGACGACACCGACGCGCTCGATGTGAACTGGGCCGCTGGTTTCGGTAACACGTGGATCTTCACCGTTGACCACGAGGCCAGCGTGGGCTTCGACCCGGGAGCGATCTACCAGACCGACGGCGCGGGCAGCGTCACGCTTGCCGCCACTCCGCTCCTGCTCGGGCTCATCCCGGGCGTAGACATCGACGCTCTCGAACTCTGCTGGGTGCCCAGCCCCCAAGGCCTGGTTCTCGCTGCCCTGTTCAGCGTAAACGACGACGACCCGCTCACCCCTGACGATGAATCCAGCGGCCTCAACCCGGGCGTAATTTACTACTCCATGTTCGATAACGTCGCGATCGAGTACGCAGACTGGACCAACGGCGACGACATCGACGCCATCGCCGTCTGGCATCGCAGCGTCCTCGGCACGTTCACACCGTGCCTGGGCGACATCGCTGACGACCTCGGCAACCTCGGCCCCGATGGCCAAGTCAGCTTCGGAGATTTCCTTGCTCTGCTGGGCCTCATCGGTCCATGCCCGGGCGGCATCCCCGGCTGCCTCGGTGATATTGCTGATGACTTTGGAACGCTCAACGGCGGCGATGGCATGGTCAGCTTCGGTGATTTCCTCGCGCTTCTCGGACTCATCGGGCCTTGCCCGTAGGCGTTGCTTTGAGCCCGTGTTCGCGTATTGGTCATCACTATCGGGCTGTCAACGCTCGCCCTTGCCGATCTCGCAGTGATTCCTTGGGCCAGCGACGACCATCGAGTAAGCTCAGGACTCCCAGATCCTCGCATCAGGAGTCGACCATGTTTCGCGCCATTGCCTTTGCCTCGCTGCTTCTCATTTCGCCAGTTGCGGCCCAGACCTGCTCGGTCATGGAAACGCACAAGCTTCTGCCGGCTACGGCCGAATCGAATGCGGGGTTCGGCGACAACGTCGCCGTCGCAGGCGATGTCATGGTCGTCGGCAGACCCCAACACGACGTGCTCGACCCGATGTTCATCAGCAGTCCCGGCTCCGCAGAGGTCTTTGAACGAATCGCCGGCACCTGGCAGAGCGTCGCTGTCCTGCGAGCCGACCCCATTGATGTTCAGGCCCAGTTCGGCCATTGCGTCGAGACCGACGGGACGGTCATTCTTGTGGGTTCGACCGTCGCCGAAGTCGATGACGGGGGCACCCTCGTCGACAGCGCGGGCGCCGTCTACGTCTTCGAGAAGATCGCAGGCCTCTGGACACAGACTCAGATCCTCACCTCCAACGAGCCCGAAGGCGGCGGCCAGTTCGGGCACTCCATGGAGCTCGACGGCGGGGCGCTCGTGGTCGGTGAGGTCGAGGCTTTCTACACGCCCAACAGCGACAGCCAAGCCGGGGCCGTCCATCTCTTCCTCCGTTCGGGCAATACCTTTAGCCATTCGGCCAAGATTCAGGTTCCCGAAGCCTCATTCCGAGCCCAGCTTGGTCAGTGTGTCGCTATCGAGGGAGGCGTGATCTTCGCTGGAGCATGGAAAGAGAACGGTGGCGGCAATGAGGCCGGAGCGGTCTACGTCTTTGGGTTCGATACCGTATGGACCGTCATCGACAAGCTCGTCCCCCCCACGCCCCGCGTGCGAGGCGAGTTCGGGTGGTCGCTTGACGTGCACGAGGGATCTGTGGTCGTGGGCGGGGTCGATTATTTCATTGGCACCGGGCAGGGCTCCGCCTTTACGTTTGAGCACGCGGGAGGCGGCGACTGGGTCTTCACCCAGCAGTTCAACGCCGCTAGCACGCTCGCGAGCGATCACTTCGGCTGGGCCACACGCTTCATCGACCACGACACCCTGCTCGTTGGAGCCATCCTCGACGATGACGGCGGGCCGCAGACAGGCTCGGCCACGCTCTTCAAGCGCGTCGCAGGCGTGTGGACCCAGGAAGGCTCGCCCTTCGGCAATGCCGATCGCGCTGCAGGCGACTTGTTCGGCTTCGACATCGACTCCGACGGAGCAACGTTCATTATCCCAGCCGTCGGCAACGACGACGGAGCGACCCAGAACGGCTCCGTCCACGTCTTCGATCTCGTCTGCACGCTCCCGTGCCCCGGCGATATCGCCGACGACTTCGGCACCATCGGCGCCGACGGCATGGTCAGCTTCGGCGACTTCCTCGCCCTGCTGGGACTCATCGGTCCGTGCCCCGGCGGGACTCCGGGCTGCGTTGGCGACATCGCCGACGACTTCGGAACCCTCAACGGCGGAGACGGCATGGTCAGCTTCGGAGACTTCCTCGCGCTTCTCGGACTCATCGGGCCATGCCCGTAATAGCACGTCGTGCGTAGAAGCCAACTAGCGGGCTTGGGAATGCGCAGGGCTGCCATGCAACAAGTTCTTGCTTGGGGCAGGTTAGCCATTGGAGTAAGCTTGATGCGTTCGCGATCCTGCAAAAGGAATACCCCCATGATCCGTCACGCCCTCTCTGCCAGTTTGAGCATGCTCGTTGCGACGGGTCCCGCTGCTGCGCAAACCTGTTCCATCATGGAGACGCAGAAGCTCATCCCGGAGGCTGCGCAGGCTTCGTCGAATTTCGGCTACTCCGTTGCCATCGAGGGTGACGTCATGGTCGTGGGCCGGCCCCGTCACGATGTCCCGGGGGTACTCAGTACGGCGGGCTCCGCGGAAGTGTACGAGTTCATAGACGGCAGTTGGCAACGAACCGCTGTACTCCGCGCGGATGTGCCATCCTCCTCGGCGCAGTTCGGGAACGCGGTCGCCACCGACGGCACCGTCATTCTCGTGGCGGCGAGCTTCGAAGACGTAACCGTCGATCAGGTCGAGTACGCGCAAGCCGGTTCTATCTACGTCTTCGAGAAGATCGGGGGTACCTGGACCAGCACCCAGCAGCTCACCGCCAATGAGCTCGCGGGCGGCGGCAAGCAGTTCGGTCACTCCATGGATCTCGACGGCAACATGCTCGTCGTCGGCGAGTGGCGCGCCAACTACCTGCCCGATTCCGACAGCGAAGCCGGAGCGATCCACGTCTTCGCGCGCGTCGGCAATTCGTTCTCTCACGAAGTGAAACTCCAGGTTCCAGAATCCTCGTTCCGCGCCCACCTCGGCACCAGCATCGCAACCGACGACGGAATCATCGTCGCCGGTGCATGGCAAGAGAACGGTGGCGGCTCACGCTCGGGAGCGGCCTACATCTTTGGCTTCGATGACGGCTGGGTCTTGCTCGACAAGCTCCAGGCGCCCGCACCGGTTACACTGGGCAACTTTGGATGGTCCTGTGACATCATCGATGGCACCGTCATCATCGGCGGGCTCAACTACTTTGTGACCGGAGGCCAGGGCTCCGCGTTCGCGTTTGAGTTAGCAGGCCCCGGCAACTGGGACTTCGTTCAGCAGTTCAACGGCACTTCCACAGCAAGCAGTGACAGCTTCGGTTATAGCACCCACTTCGTTGATCACGAAACGCTGCTCGTTGGTGCCACGCTCGATGACGACGGAGGACCGCAGACTGGTTCTGCGTTCCTTTTCAAGAAGATCGCGGGCGTTTGGACACAGCAGGGCGGCGCCTTCGGCAACGCCGACCGCGCCGCCGGCGATCAGTTCAGCTACGCGATCGCGTCTGATGCCTCCCGCTTTGTCATCTCCGCCATAGGCAACGACGACGGTGCCCCTCAGAACGGCTCCGTTCACGTCTTCGATCTTGTCTGCACGCTCCCGTGCCCTGGCGATATCGCCGACGACTTCGGCACATTGGGCGCCGACGGTTTGGTCAGCTTCGGCGACTTCCTCGCCCTGCTGGGACTCATCGGTCCGTGCCCCGGCGGGACTCCGGGCTGCGTTGGCGACATCGCCGACGACTTCGGTACCCTCAACGGCGGCGATGGCATGGTCTCCTTCGGAGACTTCCTCGCGCTGCTCGGGCTCATCGGGCCGTGCCCTTGACCGTTCGATCAACTGGTGGAATCCGAACGCTGGCTACGCTGCTGTAGCAGGCACCAACGAGGAGAGAGACCCGATGCGTATGAACCCGATACTCTTGACCGCCATCGCGATCACCCTGCTCGGTGGTTGCAACGCCAGCAGCAGTCGCCACGCTGGCGCTCCCGGTCCGCTCGCGCCAGCCGTAGCAGCCTTGCCCGTCGGCATCGGCTCGCAGCAAGCGGGCGAGCCGATGGACGCGATCGACCTTTCTTCAGAGAACGTCGCGGTCGCTACGACCGT
The DNA here is from genome assembly GCA_029260395.1 of Phycisphaerales bacterium. GTDB lineage: Bacteria > Planctomycetota > Phycisphaerae > Phycisphaerales > UBA1924 > OFTM382. The sequence continues at coordinate 130,331 of JAJDDJ010000009.1, forward strand.
CGAGCCGACCGTCATCGACACGAGCGCGTTCCCCGTTCAGCGGCAGTTGCCCGCGTTCCACGACGGACCCACGGACTTCATCAAGAACATGCTCCCCGAGCACGCTCGCGACAAAACCATGCCCACCGGGCCCATGGCCCTCGAAGCATTCGAGGTCGGCGAGCTCACCTCGATCGAGCGCACGCGGCCCGGCTCGCAGTTCCCGACGATCGGCAGTACGCCCTGGCAGCCGCCGGACCCCTCGCTCGCGGTTGGGCCGGACCACGTCGTCGTCACGGTGAACATGGCCGTCGCGTTCTATACCAAGGCCGGCGTCGAGCAGTTCAGCGCTCCACTCAACGACACGGGCAATCCCGGCTTCTTCGAGGACATCGGTGCCGGCGGGTTCACCTTTGACCCCAAGTGTTTCTACGACCATCACGCCCAGCGTTTCTTCATTCTCGCGCTAGAGGTCTACTCGCCGACCGAGTCATGGATCACCATCGCGATCTCCGACGACGCCGACCCCAACGGCATATGGCACAAGTACCGCACGCCGTCGGTCGTCAGCGTCGGCAACTCGACGTACTGGGTCGACTACCCGGGCCTTGGCTTCGACGCCGACGGCGTGTACACCACGGGCAACCTATTCCTGCTCGGTGGCCCGGGCAGCGGCTTCGCAGGAGCACTCTTCCGAATGTTCGACAAGGCCCCCCTGCTCACGGGCAGCCCCGCGACTTTCCTCGATATCCGCAGGGGCGACGCCGCGTCGGTCCAGGCCGCTCAGCACTTCGGCGACAACCCCGCCGCGTACTTCGTCTCAGTCCAGAACAGCAGCCAGATGCGGGTCTGGTCCGTGCGCACGCCGACCACCTCGCCCAACATCACGTTCGCCGATGTCGACATTCCGAGCTTCAACGGCAGCAACGTCGAGGCGCCCAACTCTGGCGGCGAGTTCGTCTCGACGCTCCCGGGCCGGATCATGAACGCCGCATGGCGTGACTCCAGCCTGCTGCTCGCCCACACGACCAACACGGGCGGCCGCGCGGTCGCACGATGGTACGAGTTCGACACCCGCAGCTGGCCCACGAGCGGCCCCGCACCCTCGCTCTCGCAGTCCGGCTCTATCGACGCAGGCCCGGGCGAGCACACCTTCTTTCCCGCGATCTACTCCAACGCCGTGGGCGACACGGCCATGGTCGTGGCGCGCTCCAGCGCGGGCCGGTTCGTGTCGATGGAGGCCACGGCGCGCAAGGCAGACGACGCCCCCGGCACCATGGGCGCGGTGCAGCAGATCACCATTGGAGACGCGACTGCCTCGGGCCGATGGGGAGACTACTTCGACATCGCCATCGATCCCAACGACGACACCACCTTCTGGCTCATCGGCGAACGCCAGACCGGCAGCGGTTGGCAGACCTGGGTTTCATCGCTCGTGACCGTCTTCTGCATCGGCGACTTCGCCGACGACCTCGGCAACCTCGGCCCCGATGGCCAAGTCAGCTTCGGAGATTTCCTTGCATTACTTGGGCTCATCGGTCCATGCCCGGGCGGCATCCCCGGCTGCCTCGGTGATATTGCTGATGACTTTGGAACGCTCAACGGCGGCGATGGCATGGTCTCCTTCGGCGACTTCCTCGCACTTCTCGGACTCATAGGACCCTGCCCGTAAGCACCGCTGAGAGCCCGCGATCGCATCCTGATTAGCGATATCGGGCCATCCACGCTCGAGGACGCTGATCGCACCGTGTTTCCTTGGGCCAGCGGAGCTCGTCGTGTAAGCTCAGGGCTCCCAGAGATTTGTTTCAGGAGCCCGCCCATGTTTCGTTTGCTCGTACTCGCTTCGCTGCTCCTCGCCTCGGCCGTCAACGCGCAAACGTGCTCCGTGATGCAAACGCAGAAGCTCATCCCCGATGTGGCGCAAGCTACCTCAAACTACGGCTACGCAGTCGCCGTCGCCGGCGACGTCATGGTCATAGGACGCCCTCGCTATGACGAGCCCGCAGTCGGAAGCTTGGCGGGTTCCGCTGAGGTCTTCGAGTTCATAGGTGGCTCCTGGCAGCGCACCGATGTGCTATTGGCCGATGTGCCTTCCTCCTCGGCGCAGTTTGGTAACGCGGTTGCCACCGACGGCAATGTCATTCTCGTCGCGGCGAGCTACGAGAAGCTCACCGTCGACGATATCGACTACAGCCAGGCGGGTTCCATCTACGTCTTTGAGAAGATCGGAGGCACCTGGACCAGCACCCAGCAGCTCACGGCCAACGAACTGGCGGGCGGCGGCAAGCAGTTCGGTCACTCCATGGATCTCGACGGCAACATGCTCGTCGTCGGCGAGTGGCGCGCCAACTACCTTCCCAATTCGGACACCGAGGCTGGCGCGGTGCATGTGTTCTCGCGCACGGGCAACTCGTTCTCCCACGAAGTGAAGCTCCAAGTACCCAGCGCCTCGTACCGTGCCCACCTCGGCAGCAGCATCGCCACCGACGACGGCATCATCGTCGCCGGAGCCTATCTTGAAGACGGCGGCGGCTCGCGCTCGGGCGCGGCCTACGTCTTTGGCTTCGACGACGGCTGGGTCCTCCTCGACAAACTCGAGGCACCCGCGCCGGTTTCGCTGGGCGACTTTGGGTGGTCCTGCGATATCATCGACGGCACCATTATCGTGGGCGGGCTCGACTACTTTGTGACCGGAGGCCAGGGATCCGCCTTCGCGTTTGAGCCCACCGGCCCCGGCAACTGGGACCTTGCTCAGCAGTTCAACGGATCCTCCTCTGCCGGCAGCGACAGCTTCGGCTACAGCACACACTTCGTTGATCACGAGACGCTGCTGGTCGGTGCAACGCTCGACGACGACGGCGGGCCGCAGACGGGTTCTGTGTTCCTCTTCAAGAAGATTGCGGGCGTCTGGACACAACAAGGCGGTGCCTTCGGAAACGCCGATCGCGCAGCGGGCGATCAGTTCGGATTCTCCCTCGATTCCGACGGCTCCACCCTCGTCATCCCTGCCATTGGCAACGACGACGGTGCACCCCAGAATGGGTCCGCCCACGTCTTCGATCTCGTCTGCACACTGCCCTGCCCGGGCGATATCGCCGACGACTTCGGAACCCTCGGAGCCGACTCCATGGTCTCCTTCGGCGACTTCCTCGCACTCCTCGGCCTCATCGGGCCGTGCCCGGGCGGAACGCCCGGATGCACCGGAGACATTGCAGACGATTTCGGAACCCTCAACGGAGGCGACGGCATGGTCTCCTTCGGCGACTTCCTCGCGCTGCTCGGACTCATAGGGCCCTGCCCGTAACCACCCCTGAGCGCACGTGCGGCACCCCCTATACTCGCCGCGTGCGCATAGTTCACTACATCGAGCATCTCCGCTTTGAAGACGGCGGCCCGGTCCGTGCCGTCATCGACCTGACTGAAGCCCTTGCCGCCAAGGGACACCAGCTCACGGTGCTGGCCCACGACATCAAGGACGCGCCCGTCCAATGGGCCTCCGATGACGCGCTGCCAACCGCACACCTGCTGCCCAAACCAGCACGCGGCCCGTGGCTCGCGCCCAGCCAGCTAGTCAGCGCCCGCAAGCTGATCGCCGAGGCCGACGTGCTGCACACCCACGGCATCTGGGTTCCCGCCGCAGCCCAGATGGCCTCGGTCGCCCGCTCGGTGCGCACGCCCTACGTCATTTCCATCCGCGGCATGCTGGACGACTGGTGCATGGACCAGCGCGCGCTCAAGAAGAAGCTCTACCTCTCGCTTATGGGCCGCCGGTTCCTCAACAACGCCGCGATGATCCACCTCACCGCGCAAGCCGAACTCGATCAGGCCAAGAAGCACTTCAGCGCCCCCACCACCGTCATCCCCAACCTGATGAGCCTCGACCCGTTCGAGCCGTTGCCCGGCACGGCCGCCGCAGAGAACAGGTTCGCGGAGCTGCTCTCTCCCGGCGTGCCCGTGTTGCTGTTTCTTTCCCGCATCCACTACAAGAAGGGCATCGAGTCGCTGCTCGAAGCTTCCGCATCTCTATCCGCAAAGGGCGTGGATCACCGCGTGCTGATCGCCGGCACCGGGGAGGAGGATTATGTTCGCACACTCCACACAAAGCGCGACAGTATCAACGCCCGCGATGCGCACTTCATCGGGCACATCACGGGTGCCGACAAGGTCAGTCTCTACCAGCTTGCCGATCTGATGGTCCTGCCGACCAGCCAGGAGAATTTCGGCTTTGTGTTCTTCGAAGCGCTCGCAGCGGGCACCGCTGTTCTCACGACCAAGGGCGTGGACACATGGCCCGAACTCGAAGCCAGCGGCGGCGGGTTCATCTTGCCCGATTCCGATGCTGACAAGCTCGCACAGCGCATCGAGCAGCTCATCACCGACCGCACTGCGTTGCAGGCAGCGGGCGACAAAGGACGGGCGTGGATGTTCGAACACATGAACCCGGCGAGACTTGTCGAACGCTTCGAGCATCTCTACCAGAGCGCTGCAGGCTGAGCCCCGTCGGCATCCCAGCCCGGCTGCTCACTGCCCACCTGATCGGGCTGTTCAGCCTCGTTGCCGTAATCACCGAATTCTTCGTGCTCGTCGGCGTAGGCCACTCGGTCATCACGACGCAACTCGTTGAGTTGTAAGAGCCGCGCAAGCACGCCAGAAAAAACCATCACGAATACGAGGTTTGGGCTGATGCGAGCTGAGAAGAACCCCTCGAACACCGCGCCCGCAAAGAACGCGAGTACCAGGCCCGCCGACAGGTCGATTACCGTTTGCTGCTCTTTCGGCAACCCCCATCGACTCCGGAACGCTTTGATCAGTTGCAGCCCCGCAACGAGCGTCAGCACCAGCGACAAACCCAGCATCCCGATGCCGTAAGACGCGAAGCCATATAGCCAAGCGTTCTCGCTGCTGCCAGCGTTGGATGTGCCCGCGCCGATGAGCGGGTTCTCAACCGCCTTGCTGAGCATCCGACCCCATGCAGCAGTGCGGGTATCCTCGCCCCCGCCGAGCCGATCAAGGGTCGTGGTCGCCTCGCTGAACCCCGAGCCGAGCACTTTGAGCGCCAGCGCGAAGAACGCCGCCACAATTGGCAGCATCAGAACCGCTCGGCCCATCCGCGTGAAGAGCACACCAGCGCCGCCCACGACGGCCATGCCCAACGACGTGCGAGAGCCTGTCCAGAGCAGGAGCAACCCGTCCGCGGCGAGCATCCCGATCGCCGCAAAGCGCCACAGCTTTTTGGGCTCGTTGAGCGCCATAAACAGCGAGGTCGTCGTCACACAGGCAAGGAATGTGCCCGCGTGCTGCGGGTTGCTCAGCAACCCCACGAACCGGTTCGAGTTGCCGAACACGACCAAGCTGCGATCAAGCATGAACTGCACCATGCACATGCCGAACCAGACCGCGTTAGCAAACAAAATCGACCGAAGCAGCGGATGCACATCCTCTTCTTCATCGATCACCGCCGCTGGCGCGAGCAGCATCGCTGGTAACACGATCGCAGCCAGACCAAGCGACAGGATGCCGTCCGACACACCCTCGTGGATGAACCGAAGCATGGCCATGAAAAGCCCGATTACGACGAGTGTCATCGAGACAAGGCTCTTGCGCTTGCCTACTAGCCTCGACAGTTGAAACACCAACAGACCGATTGTCAGAATTCCGAACAGGCCATAGAAGTAATCTCGGTTGCTCTGCAGACCAAGCCAGAACGTCGGGCGCACACCCTCGTCATTCCACTCCACGGGCAGCGCCATCGCCGAGAAGAACAACAACCCGCCCAGCCCGACGAGCAGGCTGAACTTGCGGGTGATCGTCATCGCGACCACCAGCGCAACCACCAGTGCCGAGCCAACCACTCCCGCAAGCATCCACGCTGGCATTCCGCCCACTCGACCGCTCCTCGCGCTAGAGCCTCATCCTAGAACCCGCCAGATGCGGGCCCTTCTCCGTCGCCTATCGGTCCGATCCAGCTTCCGCCTGACCGGAATCACCTGTCATCAACCAGCCGGATCCGGGCCTCGACCCAACGATGATCCGATCCCGGCACAGCTGCCGTGCGCCACGCCGTTACCTCGGCCCCGCCGCCCACCCACACATCATCCAGCCTGAGCCGGGCGATGCCAGCAATCCCTGCGGGCCACGTCCCGCCCACTACCCAAACAGGCTTACCAGGCGCAAGGCCTGCGCTACGGAGCACCCGGCTCCGGACCCCCATCGGCGTGCTGTTCAAATCGCACGCCAGCACAACCGGACCATCTAAGTCCCCCGCTTTCATCACGCTCGCCGCCGCCCGCGCTAGCTCATTACCGCGCGACCACCTCGCCGCCGACCTCGGCGAGTGCGGAGCGATCTGCGCCACCACAAACGCCCCGGCCGCAGCATCAATCCTTCCAAGATACACCTGCTCGTGGTCCGGCCCGTGCGGAACCTCCAGCCGTTCGATTGGCCACTTGCTCAGTACGAGACACCCAGGCACCGAGTTCGGCACCCAGTCGCGGTAGCTGAAATGCGGGTACGCCGCGCTCAACGCGTTGGGAGTCCGCAATTCGCTCCAGATCAGCGAGCCGAACTCCGTGATGACCACCACGTCCGCGCCGCTCGCCGCGATCGCTGCCAGCGCCTCCGGCTGCCGATCGCTGCCCCTCGCATTCAGATTCAATTGGATCACAGTGACCAAACCGGCTTCACCGTTCACGCTCGGATAAGGCAACAGCCGCCGGCCGTGCCACCCGACCGCTGCCAGCCAAAGGCTCGCCCCCAGAGCAACCACCGCCGAGGCCAGCACGACGACGCGACGACGACGCTTCACACAGCCCATCGCCATCAGAACCGCCCCACCAACGCCGCCGATCGCGAGCCACGCCGGCGCCAGCACCTGCAAGGCCACGTCGGCGATCCACCATCGCGGCGAAAGCAGCAGCATCGCTACCGCCACCACCGAACCCATCACCAAACCGGCCAGCGCCGCCCCGGTACACAGAGAACTACAGCGGCCTAGCCGGCTCGCTGATCGTCGCTCTGTCGTTGCCATGTCCGCCATGCCGATCAGATCGGCGTGGTAGCTGCCTTGCCCACGCTGTAGTAGTGCCAGCCCATTTCGCCCAGCTGAGCCCGGCGGTACAGGTTGCGACCATCAAAGATCGCCTTGCTCGCCATCGCCTCGCCGAGCCTCGCAAAGTCCGGGCTCTTGAACTCGTCCCAGTCCGTGCTGATGACCAGCGCATCCGCTCCGCGCGCGCACTCGTACATGTCATCGTACAGCTCGATCACAGCGCCCATCTCGGCCTTCACGTTCTCCATCGCCACCGGGTCGAACCCGCGCGCTTTGGCTCCAACGCCACACGCTCGCTTGACCAGCGCGAGCGCAGGGGCCTCGCGGATGTCGTCCGTCTGCGGCTTGAATGCAAGCCCCCAGAACGCGATGGTCTTGCCCTGCATCGAGGGCTCGCCGCCGAAGTGGCCGACGATCTTCTTGAAGAACCGGTCGCGCTGCTTCTGATTCGTCTCGTGTACAGCTCGACTCACCGGCGTCGGCACACCCGCCTTGTCGCCCATCATCATGCACGCCAGCGTGTCCTTCGGAAAACATGACCCGCCGTAGCCCAACCCCGGGTACAAAAAGCTGTGCCCGATGCGGGAGTCCGAACACATGCCCTCTCGCACCTTGGTGATGTCCGCGCCGTACGCCTCGCACAGGTTGGCCATCTCGTTGATGAAGCTGATCTTCGTCGCCAAAAAGTTGTTCGATGCGTACTTCACCATCTCGCTCGAAGACACATCCATAATAAAGATCGGGTGGCCGTTACGCACGAACGGGTCGTACAGATCGCGGAACCGCTCGGCGGTTTCTTCGTCCTCTACCCCCACCACCACGCGGTCCGGCTTCAAGAAGTCGTTGACCGCAGCACCTTCCTTGAGGAACTCCGGGTTGTCCGCCACCGCAAATGGGATGTCCGGGCCGACCTTCGCGCGGATCCGATCGCGAATATACAGCGTCGTGCCAACCGGCACCGTGGACTTCACCACCACGACCTTGCGTTTCTGGTTCGGGCCGAGCTTGATGAGCACGTCGGCGATGTCGTCCGCTGCCGAGTCGACGTACTTCAGGTCCGTGTGCCCGTTCTCGTCTGATGGTGTGCCCACGCAGATGAACACCATGTCCGCGTCGGTGTACGCCTCGTGCTTGTCGAGCGTGTACTTCAGCCGCCCCGCTTCCACGTTCTTGATCATCAGTTCTGTCAGCCCCGGCTCGTAGATCGGGCAGATGTTCTGCCGGAGCTTCTCGATCTTCTTCTCGTCGACATCCAGACACATCACGTCGTTGCCCGTGTTCGCCAGGCAGACGCCCGTAACCAGCCCGACGTACCCCGTTCCAACCATTGTCAGTTTCATAGCTCGGCCTCGTGTTCACCCCGCAGGCGTGTCCGCTCACGAACACACCAAAACGGAGCTCGTTCAAAAGTTTCAATAATTCGGAGTAGGAGCGCGGAACGCGCTGAGATCTTTGCCCCTAAACCACTCGATCGTCTTGGCAAGTCCCTCACGCAGCTGAACCTTGGGCTCCCACCCGCCCAAGTGCTGCTTCGCAAGCGTGATGTCCGGCTGGCGCTGCTTGGGATCGTCCGCAGGCAACGGCTTGTAGCTGAAGTCCTTGTGCGGGCTGCCCGTCAGCTCCACTACCAACTCTGCGAGTTGCTTGATCGTGAACTCGTTGGGATTGCCGATGTTCACCGGCCCCACAAAGTCATCAGGCCCATTCATCATCCGGATGATCGCCTCGACTAGATCATCCCGGTAGCAGAAGCTCCGAGACTGCGTGCCGTCGCCGAACATGCTGATCTGCTCGCCTTGAAGCGACTGGCGGATAAAGTTGCTCACCACGCGACCATCGAAGGGGTGCATGCCCGGCCCGTACGTGTTGAAGATCCGCACCACACGGATGTTCACCCCGTTCGCACGCCAATAATCAAAGAACAGCGTCTCCGCCGCCCGCTTGCCCTCGTCGTAGCACGCCCTCGGCCCGATCGGGTTCACGTTGCCCCGGTAGCTCTCGGGCTGCGGGTGCACATCCGGATCGCCATAGATTTCGCTCGTCGATGCCTGCAGAATCTTCGCCCGGCACCGCTTGGCCATGCCCAGCATGTTGATCGCCCCGAGCACTGAAGTCTTCATCGTCTTGATCGGGTTGTACTGGTAGTGGCCCGGTGCCGCGGGGCACGCCATGTTGTAAATCTCGTCCACTTCCAAGAACAGATCGTGCGTGATGTCGTGCCGAAGAAACTCGAAGTTCCCGCACCCGAGCAGGTGCTCGATGTTGAACTTCTGGCTCGTGAACAGGTTGTCCACACACACCACGTCCTGCCCCTGGTTCACCAGCCGCTCGCAGATGTGCGAGCCCAGAAACCCCGCGCCGCCCGTAACCAGAATCCGTTTGATGCTCATGCGCGTGGGCCTCGACCTTCTCTTATGGCTGCCGGGCCGGGGACGCCCGGAATCTCGGTAGCTGCATCTTCGTCCAGACCGCCAACGGTGTGGAGCCGGACCGACAAACCAATCGCCTTTGGAGGCCTTTCAGGGCTGAAAATCGCCCGATCTGACCCCGCCAATAGATCGGTGGCGATGGTAGGCCTCAAAGCCCAAATGGCCCGGACCTTGTCCATTGCCTCTGGACCCGCGCGCAACCGACCAGCATTGCAGCGCTTACACCTCGCCGCTGGCCCTCTGCTGCATCCATGCCCATTGCTCGGCCAACCCTCGTTCCAGATCCACCTTGGGCTTGTACCCGAGTTCCTCGCCGCTGCGGCTCACATCCGCCCACGTCCGGTCCACATCGCCCGGCTGCTGATCCACTTGCTCGATCACCGGCTCCCTGCCAACCGTTCGCCCCACCGCCCTCAGAAGTTCGTCCAGCCGAACCGGGCTCGATCCACCCAAGTTCCACACCCGGTACCCGTGGGCCGCAATTGCCTCATGCGAGGCCAGCACCCCATCCACGATGTCATCAATGAACGTGTAGTCCCGGCTCGATGACCCATCCCCGAACATTCGGATCGTCTCGCCCGCTGCGCACTTCTCTAGGAACAGCCGAATTCCCAGGTCCGGGCGCTGCCTAGGCCCATAAACCGTAAAGAACCGCAGCATCCCCAAGGGCAACCCAGTCAGGTGGTGGTGCGTGTGCCCGAGCAGTTCGCACGCGCGCTTCGTAGCCGCATACGGGCTGATCGGCTCCGCTGCCTCGTCTGATTCGCAGAACGGCACCCGCGACGCGTTCCCGTACACCGAACTCGATGACGCCACCACCGCGCGATCGAGCCCCGCCTTGCTCGCCTCGGCCAGCACGACGCTCGTACCGACCACGTTCGCGACCGCGTACCCCGCGGGGTCGGCGATGCTCGGCCTTACCCCCGCCTTGGCCGCCAGATGGATCATCGACCCGCACCCCGCCATCGCCTTGGCCACCTCAGCCGAATCGGTCAGGTCCGCCTCGATCATCTCGAAGCCGCCCGGCCCAGCCTCCGCCGCCAAACGGCAGGCCGACACGTTCGCTTCCTTTAGAGCACGCGAATAGAACGGATCAAAGTTGTCCAGCCCCACCACCTGAGCCTCGAGCGCGATCAACCGCTGCGACACATGCGAACCGATGAACCCCGCTGCCCCGGTCACCAGCACCCGTCGATCAGCCCATTCAGCCATCCGCAGCTCCTTGCCCTTCAGGTCCGCCCGCAAACCATTGTTCCCCTCGATTCGCGTGACCAACCACGGGCCGGTCTGATCGGCACCGCTGAGCCATTGGTAGGCCTCAGGGGCCTTCAAAAAACAAGCAGGGCGCCATCTATTCGACAGCGCCCCGCTGGAGGAGAGAGAGATCTAGTTTGATTCTACCGAACTATCGGTCCATCCATTGCAACTTCAATGAAAATATACGTAACATTCAACCGCTCACCCTTGACACCTGTTCCTCGCCTCCCTAGATCGGCCCAGTCTCGCCTAGGCATAACCCCAGCAATCAAGACAAGTTAGCACTCAGCAACATCAGCCTCCGGGCTCATCGGTGGCTGCTGGGACATCCTGAGATTTTTTCTCATTGGCCCCCGGAATCACCAGCAAATCCACACTCGGCACGGGCTTGCCCCCGTCGTGCGCTGCTTGGCTGTCACCGCCCGGCTCTTTCGCACCCGGCGATTCCTGCGCGATCAATCGGGCCGCGAGCACGCGCACCGCAGCCGCTCGCTCTTCGCCCTCAACCTCAGCGAGCCTCTCGCGGTCCGCCTCTGTCAGCCCCACGAACACCGCCGAAGGAAGTACCCCGGTGCGTGCCGCCGAATCCAGCAAACTCATTCGCTCCAACAGCGTCGGGCCAACGTCCCCGCCCGTCTTCTGCGCTGCTCTCTGCATCTCCCGCTGCTCGCGCGCCAGCCGCTGCTCAAGGCGGTACTCCAGGATCTTCGCAGCCATCGCGTCCCGCTGTGACTCGGTTAGTAGATTCCACATCCCGTTCTGCGCTTCCCAGGGCAGCGGTGCTTCACGCCGGATCCGATTCAGCAACGCACGCGCATCCGCCGCGTTGCGCACCGTCGTTCCGCTCGCGGCCTCGGCATGCGCCGCCATCGCCATCGAATCGCTTTGTGCCATCGACCCCGCCATCGGGGTCACCATGCTCATCGCGTCCGCCACCGGAGCTGACAGTTCCATCCCGGAGCCATCGAGTGTCCACCCCTTCTCGATCGCCTGCTGAGCCAGCCGAATCGTGTAGCCCATCCGCTTGGCCTCTTCCTCGGGCAACGCCAACTCCACCGCGCGCAGCTCGTTGAGATAGCCCGCGTAGTGTGCGCCGACTCCCTCGCGCCACCTCGCCTCCAATGACTTCACCTCAGCCATCTGCCCGCTGGTCAATGCGGCATCCGTTGGCAGCTCTCGCAACATCTTCGTGTACGAGCCCATCGAGATTGAATCACGGACCACCATCGGGTTGTTCGACAGCGCCATGCCGAACGTCTTCTCCATACCCGGCGGTGCTGCACGCACCACGCTCGGTCCGCGCAGCACCGACCCACCAGGAGCCGATTCATCCTGAGCGATCGCGTGCCCACACACACTCGCCAGCACCGCCCCCGTCAACATCGCCTGTTTCACGCTGCGCATCGCTGCTCCTCTCTATTTTTGCGGAACGTCCGGTCCTTCGCAATCGCCCGCTGAAATCGGTCCGCAGAACCCGACGACCTATCGTAACGACATCATGCCAATCTCTAAAGAACAGATCACAACCGCCCTTGCCGACACCCCCAGCCCCGCTGGCCGGGGCTCACTTGCGGACTGCCTCGAATGGATCGCCACCTGCGAGGGCGCGGTCTCGCTCAAGTTCCATCTGCCCAGTTCCGCCGACTTTGATCCCGTGGCCATCACCGCGCACAAAGCGGTGCGCACGCTCGCCGTCGGCGAGGGCGAGCCCCTCACCAGCTTCACCGCTGAGTTCGTTGATCAGCAAGGCAAGACGATCGCAACGCGCTCGCTCGGCGGCGGCGCTCCCCCGACATCCGCTCCCGTCGCGTCACCACCGCCAACGCCAGGCCATCGCCCGATCCCCGGCCTCAAGACACCCGACAACCCGCTCGCCCGCGTCAAGCACATCATCGCCATCGGCGCCGGCAAGGGCGGTGTGGGCAAGTCCGCCGTTGCCGTCAACACTGCGGTCGGCCTCGCTCGCCGTGGCCACGCGGTCGGCCTGCTCGATGCCGACATCTATGGCCCGTCGCTGCCCACCATGCTCGGCCTCCATAGCCTCGAACAATCCGTAGTCGCGGGAAAGCTTCAGCCCTACGCCGTGCACGGCATCAAAGCCATCACCCTGGGCAAGCTCGTCGATCCCGACAAGCCGCTCATCTGGCGCGGCCCTATGGCCCACGGTGCGTTCACCCAGCTCACCGACCAAACCGACTGGGGCGAACTCGACTACCTCATCATCGACTTACCACCCGGCACGGGCGACATCGCGCTGACCATGGCTCAGACCCTAAAGCTCCGCGGCGCTGTCATCGTCTGCACGCCCCAGCAAGTTGCGCAGGACGACGCCGTCCGCGCGCTGCGCATGTTCCAACAGCTCAACATCGAAGTGCTCGGCGTCGTCGAGAACATGAGCTACTTCGTCGGTGACGACGCCAAGACCTACGACATCTTCGGCCGGGGCGGCGCCGAGCAAATGGCCCAGCGCTTCGGCCTGCCATTCCTGGGCGCGATCCCCATCACGATGCCCCTTCGCATCCATTCCGACACAGGCGAGCCGATCAAAAATTTCGATCCTGCGCACGCGGGAGATCTCTTGCCCAGAGCCCTCGAGACCATGACCGCCAACATAGAGGCCCAAGCCGCCCTCGCCGCCATGCGAACCGGGGCCGCTGGCCCGAGCCTCTCGATCAGCTAGAGCGCGTGAACCCAAAATTCAGAAACTTGGCGCGCCAACCGCGAGTGGTTCATTACACTGAGGCTCGCGGAGTTCGAGCGGGAAGGCTCGTACACCCCACCTCCGAAAGGACCCCCCATGAGCGAAGCCCCCCCTGCCAAAGCCATCGACCCCCGCATCATCGAAGTCGGCAAGGCCACCGTCGAGCACGTCAACTCAGGCGCGGGCGATGACCGCCCTCTATGGGACAAGCACTGGAACCCCAAATTCGTTTCCGTCGAGGGAGATGGGGCGGTGTTTGAAGGTCGTCAGGCCGTCGAGGGCAAGCACGAATGGTGGAACAGCGCCATGACCGTTCACTCCTGCAAGGCTGAAGGCCCGTTTGTCGGTGCCAACGGGTTCGCCGTGAAGTACACGATGGATGTCGAGGCCAAAGACGGCTCGATGCCCCGCAACACCATGCACGAGGTCGCCAACTACACCGTCGAGAACGGCAAGGTGATTCGCGAAGAATTCCTAGGCGCGCCACACAACTGTTGAGCTATCGCTCGGCCAGGTTCCATTGGAGCCGTAAGCGGGAGCACACGGTCCCACTGCTACCTACATAACAACCGCCCGGGTCATCACGGCCCGGGCGGTCTTGTTCTATCGCTCGATGATGCCTGTGTTTACCCAACCAGCTCGTTAAGCTTGCCCGCGATTTGATCGCGCGGCGCCAATCCAACGTGCCGGCCCGCAAGCTCGCCGTCCTTGAAGTACAACAGCGTCGGAATCGACTGAACGTCGTACTGCACCGCGAGCGCCTGATTCGCGTCGATGTCCACCTTGGCCACCTTCGCTTTGCCTTGGAATTCATCGGCCAGAGCGTCGATCGTTGGTCCGAGGTGCTTGCACGGGCCGCACCACTCGGCCCAGAAATCCACAACCGCAACGCCCGGAGCATCGAGCACCTCGGTCTTGAACGTGTCCTCGGTCAGATGAAGCGTGTTACCTGTCTGCGAAGCCATATCAGCCTCCTTTGCTTTACCGGGCCGAACTGAGCCGCACGCGGCTCAAGCCCAATTGGTTTGTTCTCCGGGCTCGGCCCGGACTGAGTATACAGCCTGCGACCCCCGGCCTATTCCCAGGGGCTGCCGCGCGTCCGCTAGTCGCCCTCGCGGACCTTGGTTCGGGCCTCATGAATCACGCCCACCGCCTCTTGAATCGCGGTGTTCACGTCCTGATTCACCACCCACGCAGTGTAGACCCCGCTCGCCTGTGCATCGGCGATCTCACGCTGCGCCTCGGCGAACCGCCGCTGAATGGCCTCTTCCGGCTCACGCTTGCGTGCCCGCAGCCTCTCAAGCAGCACCCCCTCGCTCGGCGGCAGAATGAACAGACCAAACGCCCCCTGCATGTTCTTGGTCACCTGCACCGCACCCTGCACGTCGATGTCCAGAATTACTAATCGGCCCCGCCTGAGCTGTTCTTGAACCCAGTCTCTCGGCGTGCCGTACCGACAGCCAAATACCTCCGCCCACTCGATCAACTTGTCCTCCGCGATCAACCGGTCAAAGGCCGCGTCGTCCACAAAGTGGTAGTCGACGCCCTCCACATCTGCCTCGGTCTTGGGCCGTGTGGTCACGCTCACGCTGAAGACCGAGTCTGCGATGCTCCGCTCCACCCCGCGCGTGATCGTCGTCTTTCCAACCCCGCTCGGACCGCTCACGATCACCAGCAGCCCGGCGTCCGTATCCGTCTCGAGTCGTCTGTGCCGCTGCTCACTCATGGCCTGCATGCTCCAACTCCTCCTAGGCACCACTCCAACGCCGCCATCCGTACCGCCACGCCAACCGCAACCTGCCGGAGCACCAACGACCGCGCGCCGCGCGCCAGCCCGCTTCCATCAGCAACCTCCGCATCGATCTCCATGCCGACGTTCATCGGCCCGGGGTGCATCACCACCGCGCCCTCGCGCAGCCGCAGAGCGCGCTCCCTCGTTAACGCGTATCGCTCACGATACGTCGAAGCCACCGCGGCGCCCCGTTCGAACTGCACCCGCAGCATCATCACCGCGTCCGCCCGCCCGATCGCTGCATCAAAGTCCCGCTCGATGCTCCCTGCATCGTTCAACAACGCCCCCATCGACTCCGGCACGAGCGGCCCCGGCCCCACCAACTCAACCGTCGCCCCAAGCGATTGCAGCGCCGCAGCCCCCGACCGCGCCACCCGCGAGTGCAGCACATCTCCCACGATCGCCACTCTCACGCCGCTCAGATCGAACCCATCGAGCCGGCCGATCGCCTCGCACAACGTAAACGCATCGAGCAAGCCTTGCGTCGGGTGCTCGTGGCAACCATCGCCCCCGTTCAGAACCGGCACCTGGGTCGCCGCGGCGGCGCAGATCGAGGCTCCGGAGCGCGATGACCGCACCACGATCGCATCAACTCCCATCGCGCTGACCGTGCGCACCGTGTCCGCGAGCGATTCGCCCTTGGCTGTCGAGTTCGCGTTCGAGAAGTCCACAACCCCAGCGCCTAGCCGCTGAGCCGCCAGCGTGAAGCTGCCCCGTGTGCGTGTTGAGTTCTCAAAGAACACCGTCGCCACGGTCCGCCCCGCCAGCGTCTCAAGCACATCGCCCGGATAACTCGCGTGAGCAAGCATACGACCAGTCGAGCCGAGCAGCGCTCGCAGGGAATCCGCGCTCATGCCACGCAGGCCAAGCAAGTCACGGCCCTCGGGAGCCGTGTTCGTATCGCTTTGTGTAGTTGCCGACGTCACTCGCCGAGTGTACCCGGCTCGCCCTCCGCACTGCGTCGGCTCAGTCGATGTAACCAGCCGAGCGCGCGATCTGCACGCCCAGCGAATCGCCCGCCATCAGCGGCTTGTCCGGCAATTCCGCCCCGCCCTCGCGGCGCTCGGCCAGTCGGGCAAGGGCCTGCTCGTACACCTCGCGAGTGATCGCCTTGCGACGAAGCTCGGTCAGAATCGCCTCGCTGCGGGCTGCCTCGATCTCGGCCGCGTCCGCCGGAACGGTCCGCAGGCTCATCGTCGGCTCAGCCTTCGGCTGCGCGTGCTCGATTGTCTCGGTCACGGTCGGCATGTACGCCGGCTCAATCAGACCGGCGGTGGGCTCGGTCGCCTTGGACGCTGCCTCGGACTCCTCGGCTGCCTCGATCGAACGCAGGCTGCTGGTCATCGGCGACATGGGCTGCATCGGGGTCAGTGCCTCCGACGTCGTCACCGGGTTCGAAACCGGAGTCTTCTGTGCCTCAACAACCGTGGGCAGCGGCGTGGCCACCAGATTCCAGCCTGCGGGGACCGTCCGCTTGCGCGGGCTGTCGTACCAGCCCTCGGGAGCCGGGAACATCGAGGCCAAAGCAGCGCGATCAAGCTTTTTTGCTGGTGTGGCCTGAGCCGTCACCGGAGTAGCGGTTGTCGGCTGGCTCGCCGCGACCGGTGTCGTGGTAGCGACAGCCTTGAAGCCTGTGTTGGTCGCGGGTGTCGTGTCCACCTGAGCCGTCTTGACGGGCTGGGAAGCCTCAACCGGAGTTGCTTCAGCCGGAGCAGTTACGACCTGAGCCGGCTGCGTCTGAGCAGGCTCGATCACCTTGGCCGGAGCCTGGGCAACAGGTTGCGACACCGGCTGGGCCGAGGGCGTCAACGCCTGCGTCGAAGCGTTCTGGCTGATGCTGATCACCGGCGTAACCGTCGGCACAGCAAGTGACGTGCTCGGAGACGCAGCCTGCGGTGCAATCTGAGTAGGAGTGCTGGCCACTGCGGTCGAACCGTTGTTCCCGGTCGGCAGCGGCGTGGGAACCAAGCCCGCAGCCCGCGACGAGGGCTGCCAGGGCTGACTGGCCGTCGGCAGGCGATTCTCGACGCCCCGGCTTCCCGTGGGCACCAGGGCCGAGCGATCGAACGGGAACGGGTTCTTGCGAGTCGGGGCGGGCTCATCGGGCATGGTCGAGCGGATCTCGTCGGGGTTGATCGCCGCCAGCGTCGCCGCGGCGAGCACATCGGCGGCTCGCATCGGCCGGACCCGCTCGATCGCGATCGCTTGGCGCTGCTCGCCGACCCGCTGCGGGCGGATCCGTTCAACCGGGATCGTGTGCATCTCCGCAACGCCCTCAGCGAACCCAGAACGTGGCCATGCATCCTCGGTCGCACCGGCGGTGCCGGCAAGACCAAGAAGGACGGCGGCTGAAACCCAAGCCGATCGACGATGCATAGCGTTCATCAGTGTGCTCCAATAACCCGTACGCGCAAGTGTTGCGCAAAAAGGCGACCCTAAATGACCCGCTCCAAAGGCCGACGCTTCGTGGTCGGGATCTCCGGAGCTTCCGGGGCTGCCTACGCGCTCCGCACGATCGAACAGCTGCTCCTCACAGGCAACCAGGTCCATCTGGTTGTCAGCGACTACGGCAAGCAACTGCTTGCCCAGGAATCCGGCGTTCTTAAAGTCAGCGCCGAGCACCTGTTGCCGCATCTCGCCCCTCGGCCTGCAGCGCCGAACCAAGGTAAGACACCGGGTCTATCGGTCGCTGCCGCCCCCACAGACCAATCAGTCAGCGTTACAGACCGGCAAAAAGTTCATTTTTCACCCGCGCACCCCCAAGCACCCGCCGGATGGAGCCCTGGATGCGACTTCCCCGAGCTGGCATCAAGGCTGGTCTGCCATCCTCATAAGGATGTCGGAGCGGTCATCGCCTCGGGCTCGTTCATCCATCACGGCATGGTCATCGTGCCCTGCAGCTCGGCCAGCCTTGGGGCCATCGCCACAGGCTCGGGCTCCAACCTGCTCGCCCGAGCCGCCGCCGTCACGCTCAAAGAGCGACGCCCGCTGGTGATCGCGCACCGCGAATCGCCCCTGAGCCTGATTGACATCGAGAACATGCGCACGCTGGCGCTGGCCGGGGCGATCATCGCGCCGACCAACCCGGGGCTCTACCTATTGCCCACTCGGGTGGAACAGATCGTGGACTTCGTCGCGGGCAAGCTGCTCGACCTGCTCCACGTCGACCATACCCTCGATACAAGGTGGGAAGACGCTACGAGCACGTAGCGCTACTCGCCGTCGCCACCCCGCTGCTGCCACCGGGGACGCTGCTCGACCTCGATCGAGGCCCCGCCCACCAGCTTGGCCGCCCCAGCCCCGAGCGTTTCGGTCAGCCGCTGAGCCGTCTCGGGCACCAGCCGAACCGTGTTGTACCGCTTGGCCTCGATCTCGTACCGCATGTCCCGGGTCTCGACCCAGACCTGCACCGGGACCGAAGGCATCTTCTCCTCGCCCTTGACCAATGGCTGCTCGGCCAGCGTCCGTTCCAGTTCGCGGAGCACCTGCTTGGCCCCGCCGTTGAGTTTGGGCTCGCTGAGCACCAGCCGCAGCGAACCGCCCCTCCGGGGCACCGCTGAGATCGGCGCCAGCGCATCGACCACAATCTGCGGGTCGCCCCGCTTGAGGTCCACCCGGCCAAGCACGAAGATCGGCTCGTCCCCCTCGATCAGGTGCCCGTAGTTGCCGAAGCTCTCGGCGAACAGCACCGCATCCATCGTCCCCGCCAGGTCCTCGATCGTCACGATCGCCATCTTGCGGCCGATGCTCTTGCCCTGTTTGAGCACGATCGTGCGCACGCTTTGCACAATCGCCGGCACGTTCACCCGCGTGTCTTGCGGCAGCTCGCGAGCGCCCGCCACATCGTGCGTGGCAAACAACTGCGCCCACGCCTTCCAAGATTCCAGCGGGTGGCTCGATACATAGAACCCGAGCGTCTCCTTCTCCTGCTTGAGCGTCTCAGCCTCCGACCACACCGTCGCCGAGGCGAGCGACTGGTCCGCGCTGGCTACCGCCTTGGGCGCATCATCACCGCCGAACAGCGCCCCCTGGCCCGATGCCGCGTCCGCCGCGGCCCGCTGACCCGCCGAGAGAGCGCCCTCGGTGGTCGCGATCAGCGACGACCGAGCATCGCGCCCGTGGATCGTGTCGAACGAGCCGCTCTTGATGATCGCTTCCACCAGCGAGCGGTTGATCAATCCCTGCGTGCGCGCCATGCACCGCTCGCAGAAGTCGTGGATCGATGTAAAGCCGCCGCACTCGTTGCGCTCGGCGATGATGCCCTCGATCGCGCGCCCGCCCACACCCTTGATCGCGGTCAGCCCAAAGCGGATGTGCCCGCTAGCCGCCGACGGTTCCTCACCCTCGTCAAAGACCACTTCGAACGCAGCGCCGCTCGAGTTGATCGCCGGGGCTCGCACTTCCAAGCCCTGCTTGTCCGGCGTGCCCGTCTTCGGATCGACTGTCCATGTGCGTCGGCAGTCTTCCAGATACGGGATCCAGTCGCTGACCTTCTGCGCCTGGCTCTCGAACGTCAGGAACGCCGCCATGTACTGGCGGGGAAAGTACGTCTTGAGGTACGCCGTCTGGTACGCCACGATCGCGTAGCCGGTCGAGTGGCTCTTGTTGAAGCCGTAGCCCGCGAACTTGAGAATCAACTCGAACAGCTCGTCGGCCTTCTCTTGGCTGAGCCCCTTGGCCTGCGCGCCCTCGATGAACTTGGGCCGCTCAGCGTTGATGACCTTCGCCTTTTTCTTGCTGATCGCCTTGATGAGTCCGTACGCAGCGCGCAGCGGGATGCCGCCCAACTCGTGGACGATCTGCATCACCTGCTCTTGGTAGACCATCACCCCGTACGTCGCTTCGGTGAACCGGTCCACGATCGGGTGGATCTTCGGCACCGCGTCTTCGCCGTGCTTGCGGCGGTTGTAGTCGGGAATCAGGTCCATCGGCCCGGGTCTGAACAACGCGTTGGCCGCGATGAGGTCTTCAAGCCGGTCGGGCTTCATCTCTTGCAGCAGCCTGCGCATGCCGCCCGACTCAAACTGGAACACGCCCGTTGTGTCGCCCCGCTCGAACATCTTGAACACGGCCGGGTCGTCGTGCGCCAGCCGATCAAGGTCCAGCGGGTGCGCCCCCCCATTGCCCCCGTTCCCCCCGTCGCTCTTGCCATCCGCCCGGTCTCGGCCCACCGCCGCCCACACGGCAGCCTCGGGAAGCGTCTGCCTGATCAGCTCCCGCGCCCGCTCGATCACGCTCAACGTCCGCAGCCCCAAGAAGTCCATCTTGAGCAGGCCCATGCTCTCGCACGTCGGCCCGTCCCACTGCGTGATCACGTCCTCGCTCGTGCTCTGCTTGTACAACGGCACGACCGTGTCCAGCGGCACCGTCGCCACGATCACACCCGCTGCGTGCACGCTCGCGTGCCGAGCCTGCCCTTCAAGCACGCGGGCGGTATCGATCACCGTGCGCACGGTGTCGTTCGTCTCGTATTCCTTCTTCAAATCCGGCGCGGCCTTGAGCGCCTGATCCAGCGTGATGTTGAGCTGCTCGGGGATCAGCTTGGCCAGCCGATCCGCCTCGCCCAACGGCACCTCGTGCACCCGGCATACATCGCGGATCGCGGCCCGCGCCTTGAGCGTTCCGAACGTGATGATCTGCGCCACATGCCCGTACTTCTCGCGCACGTACCGGATCACCTCGCCCCGGCCGTTCTGGCACAGGTCGATATCGATATCCGGGTACTCTTTGCGGTCGGGGTCGGTGAACCGCTCAAACAGCAGGCCGAAGTGCACCGGACAGGCGTTCGAAAGTCCGAGCACGTAGCCCGTCATCGTCCCCACACCCGAGCCGCGCGCGAGCGACGGGATGCCACGCTGGCGGCCCCAGTTCACAAAGTCCCACACGATCAGGAAGTACGCGCTGATCAGCTTGTCCGACAGAATCTTCAGTTCGCGGTTGAGACGCGCCCACTTGTCAAACGCCTCGCGTTCTTCTTCGGTGGCACAGGCGTCTCGCCTGTGCGATACACCTGCTTCGCCCTCAATGAGTGCGTGACGGTGCGCCGTGATACCCGGCCCGTACCGCCACACCATCCCCGCCTCGCACATCATCCGCAGCGCCCGATCGCACTCGGCAACCAGTGATTCCTGCGCAAGCTCAGGGTCCGTCGCGGGCTTAAGTTCGAACCGCGTGCACACTTCCTTGAACCACGCCGTCAGATCACCGCCGAACGCAGCGTCATCGTGCGCGGGCAGCGAATCCGCCTCGGGCGTTTCCACGATCACAACCGGCGCGTAGTTCTCGCCCACCGGCAGTTCCACGTTGCATCGCTCTGCGATCGCGGCGGTGTTGCGCAGCGACTCCCGGCCTGCCTCGCCGATCTCCTCGTTGTTGTAAGCCTCTGTTGCAAACAGCTCCCACATCTGCTCGGGGCTCTTGACGTACAGCTCGGGCGTGTACTTCATCCGCTGCTCGTCGCTCTTGAGCTTGCCCGTCGAGATACAGATCAGCGTGTCGTGCGCGTTGTGATCCTCGGCCAACAGAAAGTGGCTGTCATTGTCGCACACCAGCGGTAGCTCGAGCTCCCTCGCCAGCCGAATCAGGTGCTTGTTGATCGCGATCTGCTCGGGCACGTGGTGCTGAAGCTCAACAAAGAACCGCGGCCCAGCCTCCACCGGCGCGAATACCCGCTGGTGCCACTGGGCCACTTCAACGGCGCTCGCGTAGTGCTCGCCCGCCTGGCCACCGCTCTTCTCATACCTGAATAGGTGGTACGCCAGCTCGCTGCCGAGGTGCCCGTTGATCGCGATCAGCCCCTCGCTGTGCGCCTCGAGCAGTTCGCGGTCCATCCGCGGCTTGTAGTAGAAGCCCGTCAGGTACGCCTCGCTGCACAGGTGCAGCAGGTTCTGCCAGCCCTTCTGGTTCTCCGCCAGCAGCACCAGGTGGAACCCGCCGTCTTGCACACCCGTCGGCGAGCGGTCTTTCCGGTCGCCCGGCGCGACGTACGCCTCCACCCCCATGATCGGCTTGATGCCCCTGCGCTTGGCGGTCTGGTAGAAGTGGACCGCCGCGTGCAGGTTGCCGTGGTCGGTCACCGCGACCGCGTCCATGCCGAGCTCCGCGACGCGGTTCACCAGCTTGTCCACACGGTTGCCGCCGTCCAGCAGCGAGTACTCGCTGTGCAGGTGCAGGTGAACAAACGGCTTATCGGGCGATGACCCCCGACCGGTTCCAGATGTTGGGCTCTCGGGAGTCTTCTCTACCACGGATGGGTTCCTCGCTGGAACCGAGTGTAGCCGAAGGGCACTGCGCCTCCAGCCCCATGACAGCTTGTCCACCCTCACGGCACAGGGACGTCCCAGTCCGAGAAGCCGGCCAAGGTCGACCTTGAGCCCGGTAAACGCCCGCGCAACCCGCACCGGTCGCGCCCTGGTCCATGCCACACCGGCTATGGCCCCACCGGCGGTGGCTTCGGCGACCGGTGTTTCTTCTGGTGTTGGCAACACATGCCGGCCCGCGCCTCAGTCAGCATTCCCTTTGGGCCGGCAACACAAGAAAGCAAGGAGCCCAACATGCTGAAGAATCTCTTTATCGTTGCCGCCATGACCGCCGTTGCCGGTGCTGCCAGCGCCCAGACCGTCAACATGCATTTCCTCGGCGTAGGTGAAGGACGAAACGTACGCATCTCACTCGATGGTGATCAGCGAAACGTGTTTGCGGGCGAACTCCGCCACAGCGTGACAGCCTCCAACTCCGGCGAAGTGCCGGTCGGCGACTACACCACGTTCTGTGTCGACCTCGCCCAGTACGTTTCGGGCCACTCGAGCGTGTTCAATGTGAACCCGCTCACCGCGACGCCCGAGCTCACCAACGCGACCCAGGAAGCCGCCAACCGCCTGGCTTCCGCCGCAGGGTCTCACACGGCGGGGAACCAAGACAGCGCCACCGCTGTCCAGCTGGTGCTGTGGGAACTGCTCTATGACTTCGATGCACAGGAAGGGCTCTCGAGCCTCGACCTTAACTCGGGTCGGTTCACCGCAAGCAAAACCAACGGGAACGCGCTCTGGTCCGGCGTCTCCTCGTTCGCAAGCAGTCTGCTCTCGACCACGATGGGCGACCTGCCCTTCAGTGCTGGCGGCTTCCGAGTGCTGACCTCGGGTGACCGCCAGGACCAGATCGTGACCGTGCCCTCGACGGGACCGCTCGCCCTGGCCGCTGTCGGCGGACTCCTTACCGTCCGCCGCAAGCGCAACGGCTGATCGCTCACGCAAGCCGGGCTCGGCCCTCTGAGAGCCCTTCGACCTAACGGCAGCCCGCCTCTCTCGTGCGACCCCCCTACAGGGCGCACTTGAGGGGCGGGCTGTCTTTCATGCTTCCGGCTATCCCCTACCATCAACCGTGCCCTGGTACGACCGAACCAACGCGACCCGCATGTCCACGGAGTCGATCCGCTTTGTGCGCACGTCCAACCCCGTCGTCGGGCTTATCGCGCTGCTCACGTTCCTGGTGCTGTTGCTGCTGGCGATCCCGCTCTTGGTGCTCGGCGTGGCCATCGGCATCGTCACCCTGCCCGTCGTGCTGGGCTACAGATGGGCGCAGGCCAAGCTCAGCCGTTCTGGCCGCGAGGCCGGCCGTAAGAACGTCCGTGTCATCAGGCCCGGCGAGCGCGATGACGCGCCATGAGCAAAACTCAGGTCTCATAACTCGATCTAATCCGACCACGACCGATAGATCGAAAATTCTATATTTTCACTGGCATTCTCCATAACTCTTGTGATACAAGAGGTTTGCTCGGAGCGACGTTCGCGCCGGCATATCGCTTGAAAGAGCTATGGAGAGAGACAGTCATGACCATCCACCAAGCCGCCACGGCGGCCACGCTGACGTTGCTCGTCGGCACCGCGTCCGCTGATATTTCGATGCGGTTCATCGAGACCGCTACGGGCCGCAACGTTTCGGTGAGCCTGAACAGCAACACCAACAACTACTTCGCTGGCCAGCTCGTCCACGAGATCGACAGCAGCGGAGGCCCGACGCTCGCCATCGATGGCCGGGTCAACACCTTCTGCGTCGAGATCGAAGAAACCACCAGCAATAGTTTCACGACCTTTCAGGTGAGCACGCTCGATGACCAGGTCATCCCCGCCGCCATCGGTGCCAACGGCAACGCCCGCACCCAGGCCGTGCTCGATGTCGCCACCGCGCACTACCTCTACGCCGCGAGTGACGCAGCGTCCGCCAACGAAGCCGCCGCGTTCCAGCTCCTGCTTTGGGAGATCATCTACGACTACGACGCCAGCGTCGGCCTCGCCAGCATCGACCCGACCGCGGGCAACCTCGTGCTGACCAAGACCGATGCCAGCCCGCTCTGGTCGGGTGTCTCGTCGCTGATCGCGTCGTATGCCGCCGCCATCGGCACTGACTCGACCAGCCGCAACTACAGCCTGCTGACCAACGCGGGGCAACAGGACCAGCTCGTGCCAACCCCCGGCTCGATCGCGCTGCTCGGGGCGTTCGCCCTCGTCGGCGCCCGTCGCCGCCGCTGAGGCCGCGATCACAACCAGTGTCTCTCGATGGGAGCGCTCCGGCGCTCCTGTCTTTTTATTTGACCGCCCGCAGCTGCTGCATCCCGCTCTCGGCCTCCAGCGCGTCGAGCATCGCTCGCCCCACCGGCCCGGGCTTGCCGTCACCGATCTGCTTGGCTTCCACCCGCACCACCGGCAGCACGCCCCAGCTTGAGTTCGTCAGCAGCACCTCATCCGCATCGAGCACGTCATCGATGCTCAGCATCCGCTTCTCGACCGATAGGCCCCGTGCCTGCGCCGACTCAAGCACGGCCCCGCGCACCACGCCCGGCAGCACCGGGCTCGGGAGCGAGGTGCCGCCCGCGTGGCTCGCGGTTTCTTCTCCTCGCGCGATCGGAGTCAGCACCACGCCGTCCTTCACGACCAACACGTTGCTCACGCACCCGCCCGCGGCATGGTTCGACACTTGGAAGACCAGCGCTTCCGCGGCGCCCTTGCCCGCTGCCATCTGAAGCTCGCGCAGCCGCCACCAGTAGCTCAGCGTCTTGTGCGCCGCCGTCGGCTCAAGCGGGTTGCACCGCGTATCAGCCAGCGCCACCGCGACCCCCTGCTCGTACATCTCGATCGGGTACCGCGTCGCGGGCTGCACATCGATCAACAGAGTCGGATCGAACCCGCGCTTGCCTTCCCCCCGCGCCGATCGAAGCAGGTTCAGATCCCCGCCCGTCAGCGTGAGCCGAACACGCGCCAGCTCGATGCCGCTCTTCTCGACCGTCTTCAGCACGGCTTCGCCGAGTGCCTCCACATTGAGCGACTCCGTCAATGCCAGCGCCGCCGACGACGTGTGCAGCCTGCGCAGGTGGTCGTCGAGCCGGTGCGCATGCGCTTCGCCATCGATGGTCACCGCTCGCATGGTCTCGAACAGCCCCACGCCGTGCTGAAACCCGGCATCGAAGGCCGAAATCCTCGCTGCATCGCGGGTCACGAATTCGCCGTTGAGAAACACGTCCTCTGGGAGGGTCTTCATGCGGACAGGATAGTGCCCCCTTTCGGCCATCCGCATCCGCTTTCTCAGGAGATCCCGCCACCTGGTGTGATAGCTTGTCGCCCACCGCGCAGATTTGATTGGATGCCCCGGCCGCTTTCAATTAAGCTAACCCGACGTGGACCCTCGTTCGTCCCTCGTTCGCTCACCCCGAAGGAAGACCTCATGGCCATCGCTCGCGCCATAGCCATTGCCGCCACCCTCTCCGCTGTGTCCTCAACCGCCTGCGGACAGTTTGACTGCGCTACAGCTCTCTCCCAGCAGACGTTCACCTACACCGATTCGTGGGGCTGGCTTGGCACGAACGCCGCCATCGTCGGTGACACGCTCTATCAAGGCATCCACTGGCCGGGCGGCGTTGTGACACGGTACGACATCTCAGACCCCTCCAACATCGTCGAACTGCCGAGCCTGCAGCTTCCGCCACACATTCTCGGCATGCTCAACGGCTTCACCGACATCAACGCGAGGATCCTGGTTAGGGACACCGCCGTTCACGGCTCGGAGATCCTGTGGGCGAGCTGGTTCGGGCTGACTGTGCTCGATACCCAGACCGGTACCTTTGGCTGGGCTTCGACACCCGATAACCCCGACTTTCCATGGTTCAGCGCAAGCGTGGTGCCGATGGGGCGCACCGCGTGGAGCGCAGGAGACCAGCTCGCCCGCGTCGATATCGACGCGATGTACACCGCCGACGGCACGCCCGGCAACGAGTGGGACGCCCCGATTCACTTCGTCTCCACGCCGGGCATCATCTTTGCATTCTCAGTAGTCGGGTACGCAAGCGAGCTCTTCGTTGGCGGTGCCAACTCACAAGGCACGCCTTTCGTGGGCACCGTGGACCCGATGAGCAACGCGTTCAGCGGCGCGAATCTGCTCAGCGGTGGCACCGCGACGAAATGGCACGCGACCGACAGTGGATTCGTTGTTGAAACCGTTGGATTCAGCAGATTGCCATGCTGGGATCTTGAGGCCGCTCCGTTTCCGCAGCCTCGGCTCACCAACTTGGCGGCGAACGAACGGCAGTATGCCTACGCCTATGGGGACACCGTCTTTGCGCTGATCTCGTCGACCGGCCCGCTGGAGATGTTCATCCTCAAACGGGACGCTGGAAGCTTGAGCGTTCAGGAGTTTGGCGACCTGACGCTCCCCTCGACCCCGGGCTTCCCTCGCGGCTATGAGTCCGCCGCGATGGACGACAACGGCGTGGTCTACCTCATCGCCAATGAGGGCACGCAGACCGTCATCCTCCCAATCGATGTCTCCGCCTGCCTCGTGCCCCCTGCCTGCCCGGGCGACATCGCCGACGACTTCGGCACCCTCGGCTCCGACGGCATGGTCAGCTTCGGTGATTTTCTCGCCCTGCTCGGTCTCATCGGGCCATGTGCCGGCGGCATCCCAGGCTGCACTGGCGATATTGCGGACGATTTCGGCACACTCGGTCCTGACGGCATGGTCGGCTTCGGCGACTTCCTCGCCCTCCTCGGACTCATCGGACCCTGCCAGTAAACGCCCGTTCCAGACAGACTGGTTCAATGCCCCGCGGGCCGGCCGCCCTTGCGGGGGTCGCTGGCAGCCTCCCAGCCGTCCTTGCTCCGTGTGATCGCCTGCGCCGCTGAGCCGTGCTCGCCCACGCTCACCTCGTGGCCCATCGCGCCCAGCCAGTCCGCCCAGGCCTGCTCCTCCGATCGGAACTCGTCGGGCGACCACTGGTGGTGCACACGCATCGACTCGATCGCGCTAGCCGCACCCTCCCCGAGCATCACCCTGAGCAGCACCTGCGTGGTCGCGGTGATAATCCTCGGTCCGCCCGCAGCACCCGCCAGAGCGACCACCGCGCCGTCCTCATCGAGCACGATGGTCGGCGACATGCTGCTGAGCGGCCGCTTGCCAGCGCTTGGCAGGTTCCAATCCGACTGCACAAGCCCATAAGCGTTGGCCTCGCCACGCCGCGCCTGAAAGTCGTCCATCTCGTTGTTCAGCACGAACCCAAACCCGGGCACGACCACCAGCGAGCCGAAGGTGGTGTTGATCGTCTCAGTACAACTCACTGCGCCGCCCCATTGATCGACCGCGCACAGGTGGCTCGTACCGCCGTCATCGGGAATTGGCGCAACTTCCAAGGGCGACCCGTACGCACCCGGCTCCTGCGGCCCGTCGAGCGTGATGCGATCAGCCAGCTCGTCGAGATACGAATCACTCGTCAGCCGATCGATCGGCACCGGCGCAAACGCTGGGTCGGCAAGCCATCGCGAGCGGTCCGCAAAGGCGTGCTTGGTGGCCTCGACAAACACGTGCATCGCCTGCTCGCTCGCCCAAGGCGAGTCGCCAACTCCCAGCCGATTGCTCGCCCGCTCAAATACCTCCAGCGTTTGCAGCATCGCGATGCCGCCCGAGCTAGGCGGGGGCATCGTCAAGAACGTCCTGCCCGCGATATCGAACCGCATCGGCTCGATTTCCACGGGTTCGTAGCCTCGCAAATCCTCGGCTGTCATCACCCCGCCGCTAGCATCAACAGCTTGCACAATCGCTTCCGCGATCTTGCCTTCATAGAACGCGCCCGGGCCTTGCTCAGCGATCAGCCGAAGCGCTGCGGCTTGGCTCGGGTTGACCGCCCGCATCGATTTGTCGGGCCGCAGAAACACATCGTCGCTCTTGGCGACCCGGTCGGCGTTGGCATCGGCTCGCGCGTGGTACGTCGCCACCGAGGTTGTGTGGAACCTATCGCGGGCAAAGCCGTTCTCCGCGAGATCGATCGCGGGCTGAACAACCTGCGCCCATTCGAGCACGCCGTAGCGTTCGTGCGCATACGCGAGCCCCGCCACCGTTCCCGGCACCGCGACCGCCGCCCCGCCGTAAAGACTCGCTCGCTCATCTCGCTGGGCGTAGAAATCCTCCCCCACCGCTGCGGGCGCGGTCTCGCGGTAGTTGATCGCAGTGGTTACCCGGCCATGCTCAGGATCACTGGGCAGCACGATGACCATGAACCCCCCGCCGCCGATGCCGCACGATGCCGGCCTGCACACCGACAGCGCGAGCGAGGTCGCGACCGCGGCGTCCACCGCGTTGCCGCCCTGAAGAAGAACGCGCGCGCCAGCCGCTGATGCATCCGGATGGTCCGCTGCCACAGCGCCTTGCGGATAGGCCCCCGAGTGCTGGCCCATCGCCACAGAACCTGCGCACAGCGCAACGCCAAGACAGAGTGCTTTCATCCACAGAGCATACCGGCCAGCGTCATTCCGTCACAGGCTTGGGCGACGTGATGAGGATCACAAACCCGACAATGCCCGCGATGATCGAGGCCCCGAGCACGCCGAGCTTGGCGGCATCCAGATCAGCGGGCATGGACTTGAACGCGAGGTTCGCGATGAACAGCGCCATCGTGAAGCCGATGCCCGTGAGCCACGCGGTGCCGAACAGGTGCCGCCACGTCGCGCCTTCGGGCAGCGCGCCGATGCCCAGCTTGGCCGCCAGCCAAGAGAAGGTGAACACCCCGAGAGGCTTACCGATCACCAGCCCCGCGACGACGCCCCACAGCGCCATGCTCGACCAGGGCGAGCCCGCAGCCTCGCCTTCCGCGCCGCTGCCACCCCCGCCACCGATCGGCACACCCGCGTTGGCAATGGCAAACACCGGCAGAATCGCGAACGCCACCCACGGGATCAACGCGTGCTCGAGCCTCCGAACGGGCGTCTCCACTTCCTTGCCAGCGCCCTCGAGCGCAAGCACCGCGGTCTGCTGCTCGCTTGTGGTCCATGCACGGCCGGGCTTGATGCCCGACGCCTCGAACCGATCGAGCATCCGACGGCCAAAGCCCAGGTACTCCGCCTGATCGACCCGGCTGCGCGCGGGAATCGTCAGCGCCACCAGCACGCCCGCGATCGTCGCGTGCACGCCGCTCTTGAGCACGAAGTACCAAACCACGGTGCCCAGCACCAGGTACACCAGCATCCGCCGCACGCCCGCCAGGTTCAGCGCCGTCATGATCGCCAGCACGATGCCAGCCTTGCCCAGGTACGCGAGGCCGATCTGCTCTGTGTAGAAGATCGCGATCACCAGCAGCGCGCCGAGGTCATCGACGATCGCCACCGATGTGAGAAATATCCTCACCGACAGCGGCACTCGCTTCCCGACCAGCGCCAGCACACCCAGTGCAAACGCGATGTCCGTCGCCATCGGCACGCCCCAGCCGTCGAGCGTGGGCTTGCCCCAGTTCAGCGCGGCGTAGATGCCCGCGGGCACGACCATGCCGCCGATGGCGGCGCAGATCGGCAGCGCCGCCTTGCGCGGGCTCTTGAGCTCACCAACCAACACCTCTCGCTTGATCTCCAGCCCGACCAGCAGGAAGAACACCGCCATCAGCAGGTCGTTGATCCACAAGATCAGCGCCTTGCTCAGCGCCCAGTCTCCAAAGCCGACCGTGAACTTCGTCTCGTAGAACAGCTTCATGTACGAGCCGCTCGCGGCGGAGTTGGCCCAGATCATCGCGCCCAGTGCGCACAAGATCAGCAGCACGCCGCCCGCTGCCTCAAAGCGTGCGAACCGCTGGAACGGGGTCATCAGGGTGTCGGCCATCGTTCGGCCTACGCCGCTCTCGGCCTTGGGTACGTGGGTGGGTCCTGCCATGGTGGGCCATGTTCAGCAGCCCACCCATCCCGGGCAAGACACCGCACACGAAAACCGCACATCGCGAGCCAAAACCGTACATGCGCTCCAAGTCACGCCGCCGCCAATCCGCTTCTAATACCTTTGGCAACCCAACTTTGTCGGCATTCCTGCCCCCGTGGCGCATCCTGTGCTTTGGAGACCGGGCGGTCACTGCGTCCGTACCACCAGGGAGATGCTCACTATGTCGATTCGTACCATCATGGCGCTGGCTGTCGCTGCCGGCACCGCTGCCCCCGCTCTGGCCCAGTCTTACGGCTTCGAGTCCACCGCTCTCGCGGGAATCAGTGGCTCGGTCGATTTCTCAGTAGCGACTGCCGGCTCGCTCATCGGCGACTGGGACGCCACCAACAACCCGACCGGCACCCGCACCAAGCCCGGCCTGTTCGGCGCGTTCGGCCCGACCGAGAACGTGGCAGTCCCCGTCAACCTTGGACTCGGTCTCGGCGGCGGGATCAACGCCCCCAGCCAGTTCACCTTCGGCCTCGATGTCAACACCGGCGCGGGCACTGTGGCCATGGACAGCTTCAGCGCCAACTTCCTCGCGAGTGGCCCGCTCAGCCTGCCCGCCTCGATCAGCCTCGCCTTCGATACCTTCCGCACCGCCAACCCCGATTCCCTCTACCTCGGCGTGCCGCTCGATGTCCCGTTTGGCGATCTCTCGCTCAATGCCCTCACCGCTACACAGGTAGGCCCCGCTGCGCCGGGCCTGCTCACACCCACGGGCGGCAGCACCTACGACCTCACCATGGTCATCCCCGTGGTGCTCAACATCCAGCTCGAAGCCATCGGCGGCCAGATGTTCGACCTAGGCCCCATCCCCTTCGCGCTGCCCGTTGATGGCCAGCTTCAAGTCAGCGGCCAGACCGCGAGCCTCGCTGCCAGCGCCGCGCTCAACCTCGATGAGACGTTCGATGCGGGCGTCGCCCTGCCCCAGTTCCCGCTGGGACTGCCGACCATCCTGCCGCCGGGCGATACCGCAAACTTGCTGTTCGACCTCATGCTCGGCGAGATCGGCGCCAACATTGACGCGACGATCAACCTCGACGCGACCGGCATCGTGCCCGCGCCGTCGGCAGCGGTCGTTCTCATGGCCAGCGGCGCGTGCGCAGCCAGAAGGCGGCGGGTCTAGCTCCGCCGCATACCAAGTGCCCGCAACAAGTCAGATCGGCATCACCGCCGACGGCGTGCCGCAGCCAAACCGACGAGGCCCATCGCAGCAACAGAACCGGGCGCGGGAAGAACCGTGAAGCTCGCGGTGAAGTACACCGTATCAAACTGAGTCGGACTGGCACCCGCCCAGATGAAGCGCGCATCGCCCATCAGCGCAAAGGTGCCCCACGGCGCCGTGCCGTTGGTGCCGACATCAATGACATCGATCTCAGGCCCGCCGAACCCGGTCGCCGAAGCGGTCCAGTCCCCGCTGTCCGCGAGTGTGAGCAACTCCTGTGTGCCGTTGGCGAACAGCGCGTTGCTGCCCGCGAGGCTGAACTTGCCGATGAACATCTCCGGGCTGCCCGAATCGAACGCGCGAACCTGCAGGTAATACGTCCCGGGTTCATCAAGACTCACAACCGTCTGGTAGGTCGTCGGCCACGAGCCACCGCTCAGGAACTCGGTGCCCTGCACGTTGGGGTCATTGCTGAGGTACGCCGAAAACGTGTTGTCCACGGTCATCGCGGCGGATAGCGAATCGCCCGGGCCAGCCGTGGCGAATCCCGCAAACAAAGACAGAACACAGACGGCACTGCGAAGTTGCATCTCGTAAGTCCTCTCACTTTGAGCGTGTGCCTCCGCACGTCAGCCGCACCTGCTCACCTTCACCGTGCCCCATAATCGCCTGCCTGACCACTGGTTTAGACGCACTTTGTGCCGTGCCTACGCCACCTGCCCCTCGCGCTTGGTGAACGTCAGCGCCCCGGCTGAGCCGTCGACCACGATGGTGTCGCCCGACTCGAACTCGCCGGTGAGCAGCTTGGTCGCCAGCGGGTTCTCGATCCGCTGCTGAATGGCCCGCTTGAGAGGCCTCGCCCCGTACGCCGGGTCCCAGCCCTCCTCGGCCACCACCGCCTTGGCTTCGTTCGTCAGTTCCAGCGTGATGCCGCGCTCGGCCAGACGATCGCGCAGGCGTTCGAGCTGAATCTCCACGATGCTCCCGATCTGCTCTCGGCCCAGCTGGTGGAAGACCACGATCTCATCGATGCGGTTGAGCAGCTCGGGCCTGAAGAACGCGCCGCGCGTCTCGACATTGAGACGGGCGTTGAGTTCGCCGCTGTTCATGTCGGGCGTCATGCCCTTGCCCGCGACATCGACTCCAGCGCCAGTGCGGATCAGATCGCGCACCGCGGCCTCGATCTCCCAGTCCTCAGCGCCCTGCTCGGCCATTTGCTGAATTTTCTGGCTGCCCAGGTTGCTCGTCATCACGATGATCGCGTTGCGGAAGTCCACCGTTCGGCCCCGGCCATCGGTAAGCCGACCATCATCGAGCACCTGCAGCAGGATGTTGAACACGTCCGGGTGTGCCTTCTCGACCTCATCGAGCAGGATCACCGCGTATGGCCTGCGGCGCACCGCCTCGGTCAGCGCCCCGCCCTCGTCGTAGCCGACGTACCCGGGGGGCGCTCCGATCAATCGGCTCACCGAGTGCTTCTCCATGTACTCGCTCATGTCGATCCGTACGACCGCGTCGTCGGTATCAAACAGGAACTCGGCCAGCGCCTTGCACGTCTCGGTCTTGCCGACACCTGTGGGCCCGAGAAACAAGAAGCTGCCGATTGGCCGGTTCGGATCGCCAAGCCCGGCCCGGTTGCGGCGCACCGCATCGCTCACCGCGGTCAGCGCCGCCTGCTGGCCGACCACACGCTCGGTGAGGCGTTCTTCCATGTGCGTGAGCTTGTCGCGCTCGGTCTCGACGAGCCTCGATACCGGGATGCCCGTCCACCTCGCGACGATCTCGGCGATCTGGTCCGCATCAACTTCCTCGCGCACCATCGCATCGCCGCGCGCTTGGCGCGCATCGAGTGTGGCGCTCGCGGCTTCGAGCTTCTGCTCGAGTTCGCGCAGCTCGCCGTACTGAATGCGGGCCGCTGCTTCGAGGTCACCCCGCCGCTGGGCCTGCTCGAGTTCGGTTTTCTTCGTATCGATCTCCGCCTTGAGCTGCTTGACCGAATCGAGCTCTGCACGCTCCGCGTCCCACTTGGCCGACAGCGCCGTGTTCTTCTCGCTCAGCTCAGCAAGTTCTCGCTCTACACGATCGAGCTGCCTGGCATCGGGCTCCTTCTCGATTTTGATGGCCTCACGCTCGATCTCCAGCTGCATGATCTTGCGCCGAAGCACATCGAGCTCGGTGGGCATCGAGTCCGCCTCGATGCGCAGCTTGCTCGCCGCCTCGTCCATCAGGTCGATCGCCTTGTCCGGCAGGAACCGGTCAGCGATGTACCGGTGGCTCAGGCTCGCTGCTGCGAGCAGCGCGCTGTCCTGGATGCGCACGCCGTGGTGCGCCTCGTACCGCTCCTTCAGGCCGCGCAGGATCGCGACCGTTTCCTCGACACCCGGCTGGTCCACTAAGATCGGCTGGAACCGCCGCTCGAACGCCGCGTCCTTCTCTACGTGCTTGCGGTACTCATCGAGCGTGGTCGCGCCGATGCACCGCAGCTCGCCGCGCGCCAGCGCCGGCTTGAGCAAGTTGCCCGCGCCCATCGCGCCCTCGGCAGCACCCGCGCCGATGATCGTGTGCAGCTCGTCGATGAACAGAATTACCGAGCCGTCCGAGGCCTCTACTTCCCTCAGCACCGCCTTGAGCCGTTCCTCAAACTCGCCGCGGAACTTGCTTCCCGCGAGCAGCGCGCCCACATCGAGCGCCATGATCCGCTGGCGGCGCATGCTCGTCGGGCAATCCCCGTTGATGATCCGCAGCGCCAGGCCCTCGGCGATGGCTGTCTTCCCAACGCCCGGCTCACCAATCAACACCGGGTTGTTCTTCGTGCGCCGGCTCAGCACCTGCATGCACCGCCGGATCTCCTCGTCGCGCCCGATCACCGGATCGATCTTGCCGTCTTGGGCCTTGCTCGTCAGGTCGATCGCGTACTTCTTGAGCGCCTCGAACGCGGACTCGCCGCCCGGGTCCTGGATGGATTCCACGCCGCTCGACTTGCGGATCTCCGCGATCGCCTTGAGCAGCTTCGCCCGGTCGACGCTCAGCACCTCGAGCAGCGTCTTAGCCGCCGACTTCACCTGCGTCAGCGCGACGAGCAGATGCTCGGTCGAGACGTATGCATCGCCCAGATCGCGGGCCTCTTTGTCGGCTTTGGCGAGGATCTCGATGACTTCTCGACCGGAGGCCCCCGCCGAGCTCTCGACCTTGGGCAGACGATCAAGCTCTGCCTTGGCCAGATTCTTCATCCTGGCCGCGTCGGCGCCGAACTTGCTCAGCACCGCCAGAGCCGGGCCGGTGGCATCCTCGAGCATCGCTTGAAGAATGTGTAGCCCCGATACCTCGGGGTGGCCCTCCCCGACCGCCCGGGTCTGGGCGTCGGCAAGAACCTGTTGGGCCATGGTGGTCAATCGATCGGGTCGCATGAGTAGCTCCTTCAGAGAGTCTCATTGCAACCCGCGCGCCCAGCACGACAATCAACAAATACGCCGTATTGGGCCTCTCCAGGCTGATTAGCCGGCACCCGGACCCATCAACCCGCCCAGTTGACAACCGCACAAATACCGATATCTGCCGATCTGGCACTCGGTCCAAGGCGGATCGGAGCCCACGGCCGGCGACTATTTGGCCCGAACCCGGGTTGCAAGGGGGGCTGCCTTCGCCGCGGTGCCCGGTCTTCCCCTCGGTGGGGGCTTGACCATCGACCGCGTTCCCGGCTCCCGGGGTTCGCCTAAAGGTTCGGACACATCATGCACCGGCCGCGGGCTCGGGCCCGCATCAGCCTCAGACTACCCCATGATTCGCTCGCCCGCCCCAAGGGTTGCCAGTTCTTGCGTTCCCCCCACCTTCTCCACCGTTCCATTTGCTCTGTCGAATGGTTGACCGCCCTTCGCTGGCCCGATACAACAGCCTGTCGCCACCGAGCCAATGCTCGGCGTGGCACGTCCGCCCGCTCGGCCCTGCCCGGCTGGCCCCCTCCGCAGCCCCCACCTGGAGACCGCTCCGATGCCCAGACCACGCGCCACCCTTTCCGTACTTTCGTTGATCGCTGTGGTCGGCTTGTCGGGCTGCTCGATGCTCGGGCCGCGCACGTCGCACGACCCGGATGCCAGCCGCATCCGCAAGAACCCCTCGCCCGAGTTGCACACCCTCCACGAGACGCCGCACGATGTGCAGAACGTCATCGCGATCATGCAGAACGAGAACGCCCGCATGCGCAACCAAGACGCTCAGCGGGTGCTCATGCTCGATCGCCCGAGCCGACTCACACGCGAACCCGTGCCGTGGTAGTCCGCCCTTCGTACCGGACCGCGTAGCTGCCCAAACGCTGGTCCATTAATCTGATCCACCACAAAAACAGCGAGCCAATGGCTCGCTGTTTCTCTGCGCAAATAGCTCTACTTCACGACAGGCGGCAAGCCTCATCGGAGCGTGCTATCGGTCTTACTTCGCGGTGTACTGACCCCGGCTGACCTTCTTGATGGCCTTGCTCTTGATCATCGTCTGGTTAACGATCGTGCGGAAATTCGCCGCCGAAGTCTTGTAGCCGGCCTTCTGCACCGCCTCGGCCGCCTCGGTCACGCCCATCGTCTTGCCCTTGAGCAGCTTGGCCAGCGCATCATCCAGCTTCATCGCGTTCTTCGGGCGCTTGCGACCGCTCACGTTCTTCGCGCCCTTGCGGGCCGTCTTCTTCTTCGCAGGAGCCGCTGCGCGCGCAGCCGGGGCCGAGCCCGCGATCGAGTCGATCTCTGCTTCGATCTCTTCAACCTGGCCCATCAGCTTGTCGCGACGGGTTTCGAGCGTCACGAGCGTGCGCTCGCGGCGCTCCAGCTCGGCGTGCAGAGCGTTGGTATCGATCATCTGAAGCTTGGTACGGCGGGTGCGTTTGGCCATTGGTAGAAACCTCCTCGGGTTCGTATTCGCCCTGCGGCGTGTTCGTTGATTCGCCCCGCGAACGCAGCGATAGTTCGCTGCATGCGGCAGGAGCCGAACTTATTAGTAGACAGCGCACACGACATTGTCACTTACGCGACAGCCTAAGTCACAACTACAACCTATCATGTTGCGAACGTGAACATTGCTGTTTTTGGGTGACGTTGCACGGTCGTCACCGTGCCGTCAGAGCGCTTGATCGGCCAGCCCCATCCGGTCGAGGACGCTTTCGAAGTGCTCCAGCCCATAGAACGCCAGCGTCATCGAGCCCTTCTTGCCGGTGCGGTCGGTCTTGATCGCGACCTTGGTGCCGAGCCTGTCGCCGAGGCGTTTTTCCAAGTCGGCGATCGCGGGCGATACCGACCTGCTTGTGCTCGTGGGCTGAGGGGCGCCGTTCTTAATGCGTCTTTCGAGTTCCCGCACCGACCACTGCTGGCGGATGGTTTCATTCGCCAAGGACCCCCGACGCGCGGGCTCGAGTTCCGCTAGCAGCGCCCGGCCGTGGCCCATGCTCAGCCGCCCCACCGCGAGTTCATCCAAGATGGCTGCATCGAGTTCTAACAGCCTCATCAAATTGGTCACGCTCGACCGGTCCAGTCCCACTCGCTCCGAAACCTTGGCGTGCGTGAGCGAGAATCGGCTGCACAGCTCGCGCAGCGCCGTCGCCCGCTCCACCACGTTCAGGTCTTCCCGTTGTAAGTTCTCGATCAGCGCGACCTCCGCGGAGGCTTTGTCGTCCATCTCGCGCACGATCGCGGGGATGGAGTCCATCCCCGCGAGTTTGGCAGCCCGCCACCGGCGCTCACCCGCGACCAGCTCCCATCGCGGATCAGCCGGGCTTGATCCTGCTATATACCTAACAACAATCGGTTGGAGGAGGCCGTGGATCTGAATAGAGTCCGATAATGTTTTGAGTGCGTCCGCCTCAAACTGTCGTCGGGGTTGAGATGGGTTCGGCCTGATCGCGTCCACAAGCACCATGCGAGCGCCCGGGATCTCGCCAACTCGTCGAACATTGCTCGATTCGATTGCGTCGATTGCATCACCACTGCTCGGCGATGTTCCACGTGGAACCGCGCTCGATGGCTCGACCCGACCGGTTTCGATCGTCTCCGGAGCGCGAGATTCAGGCTCCACCACCACCGGCGCCGGCGCCTTCATGAGCGCCCCAAGCCCCTTGCCCAGCCGCTTTGGCTTCGTTGCCATCGTCCGTCCTCCATAACCACAGCGTGTGGATCGGCGATGGTATCATGCGTCTCCATGCATGACGACCCAACCCCGCCCCGTTTGCACGTTCCGGCCCCCCCGCTGCTCGGAGTCAAACGCATCGAGACCCTCGCTCGCGGAGCGATCCTGTCGAACGGCCACATCCTGCTCTGCCGGGACCGCGAGCACGGTTACAGCTACCTCCCCGGCGGCCACGTAGAGCCGGGCGAGGCCTCACTGGCGGCAGTGGAGCGGGAACTCGCAGAAGAAGCGGGAGTGGTCGTCCAAGCCCAAGCCCTGGCCTTCATCGCCGAGAGCCGGTTCGTTCAGCGAGGCAAGCCCAGACACGAGCTCACGCTGGTGTTCCACGTGGAACACTCGCTTTCGGCGGACGCGCCTGTGCCCTCGCTCGAGCCGCACATTGAGTTCTGGTGGGCGGAGCTGGCTGCGCTTGTTGAGTGCGACCTTCGGCCAAATTCAGCCAAGGCCTGGCTCATGACGCTCGGCTCGGAGCCTACCGATTCAGGTATAGACTGGATCAGCGAGAGCTTGGCGTAATAACGTCCTATAACTAAATCCCGCCTTGCTCTTTCGTGCCCGCCAGTTCGCTACACTGCGCCATGCGCGAGGCTCACGCTGCGAAACGACTCGATCAGTTGCGCGCCCATAGGCCCACGTACCAGCCCGGCAAGCCCGTAGGCGGCGGTGGGGGAGTCCTCGAATCTGTCGTCGCCACGCTCAAGCATGAAGACAGCGACCTCGCCCGAGTGGAGCGTTCGCTCAGACAGACGCTGCCCCCAGAGTTGGCCGCCGTTTGCTGCGTTCACGCGCTGGCTGGCCGACGGCTGACACTGTCGGTCCCCAACGAGGCGGTTCGGTACCGGCTCGACCGGTGGGCCCGAGCAGGCGGCGAGGCGGCGCTCCGCGACGCGAGTGCGGGAAGAGCCGCAAATGTTCGGATTATAGTTGGTTTGCGTCGCTGAACATCCCGATTAGCCCACAAACCTGTGTGCAGCAGGCCATCGACATTGCATATCTGTGCCAAGTTCTTGCATCTCTGTTCATCCTGCACTGCGAGATGCTCGATAACGCTGTACCCTCGCGGCACAAACAGGCCGCGCGAGTATGCGAGCAGCACATACAACCTGACGGTCCCTACGAGACTGCAGGTTCAGGACTTTGCCCCCCCAGGTAGCCGCCGTTCTCATGTGAGGACGGCGTGCTGCCTTTTGGAGCTCGCGGGATTGGGCCACGGAGGAACGCCACGGCTGCAAGGCTGTGCCGCCCAAGGGCGCAGAACCCCCGAACCAACTCGGCTTACTTGATTCCGGCCAGCTTACGGACCGTGAAGTCGAAGTTGCGGACCATGCTCGTGAGCAGGCCGTACACGAGCGCCGCATAGATGCCCGCTGCAACGACCGTGCCCACGAGCAGCCCGATGCGCGCGCCCGTGAGTCCGGTGTTACCGAAGACCGCGTCGACCATCCCGACCTCCGGCTGCACGAGCGCGAACGCTGCGGTCGCTGGGCTCATCGCGGTCAGCACGGGGCCTAAGGCATCGGCGCTCGTGCCCGCCTGGTAGCCGCACAGCCCGATGATGCCCGCGACGACACCCACCACGCCGACCGTTCCGACCACCGAGCCGATCGTGCCCTTGCTCTTGAGACTCCAGTGCAGACCGACCATCACGCAGAACGCCATGAACGGAACGGTCACCACCGGCAGCACGATCGCTGCCTCGGGCAGCACCACTGGTACGGTCGCGCCGCGACCGATCGCGACCGCTGCGCCGCCGGATCGGCCGAACCCATCGAACAGCGCGTAGAGGCCCGCGATGCCGATCGTCCCGACGGGGATCGCGATCATCGGCAACAGGTACGCGATAAGCCCGCGCAGCTTGCCGACGAGGTAGTCGCGGGGCGTGAGCACGGTCGTCAGCAACAGATCAAGCGTGCCATCCTCGCGCTCACGGCTCACCGCCGTCGCGGCCATGTTGATCGCGACAAGCGTCGTCACCGCAAGCTCGCCAAGCACGGTGTAGAGCAGCGCCAGACGAAAGCCCGTAGCGCTCAGTGAGCCGGCGTGGTAGGCGATGACCAGTGTGATACCGAAGGCAGCGCCCGCGAGGATGAACGCCCAGCGCGCGAGAATCTTGCCCAGCGTGCTGTTGCGCGCGGCGGCCTCGCGCCACGCGATCGGGTTGCCCCACACGCTCCGGGGCGGCCTGTGTTCAGCGCCGCTCGCGCCAAGGCCGAACATGCGGCGGTACCACGGAACCTTGCCGGGTGCGGATCCACCGCCGCTTACCACGCTCTGCAGCCCGCCGGCGCGCACCGTCAGCGCACTGGTCAGGGCGATGACCGCGCTGAGGATGAGTGAGCCGTACACCCAGGCGTTCACCGGGTGGACCAGCATCCAGTGCCCGACCTCGGCCCGCGGGTAGCCCGCTGGGTTCAGCAGCGCGCGCAACGCGAGGAACGGATTGAGCGCGGTCAGGTAGGTAACGCCCTCGCCAGACTCGCCCGCACCGCCGCCGGTTGAGCGCAGAAAGCCATCGATGCCCGCTGTCACCGCGAGGTACGACACGACCGTCACATAGAACGCGAACACCGCGCGCCGCCCGACCATCCGGCTCACGCTCAGCGCAATGGCAATCGTGCCAACGAGCACCGCCGCTGCACCGGACACGCCGTAGCTCGCAAAGATCGTGCTGCCCGGCACGCCGCCGTAGTACTGCACCATCGCGAACAGCGGCAGGCTCGCGAACAAGAGCGCGAGCACAAAGAACAGCCGGCCGATCAGGTTGCCCAGCACGATCTCCGATGGGCTCAGCGGCGTGGTGAGCATCACCTCCCACGTGCGAGGGCTCGCTTCTTGGGCGATCGCCCCCGCCATGAACACGGGCGCAAGCACACAGATCAGCAGCACCTGCAGGTACGCCACCATCGTGAAGCTCGCAGAACCCGCCTGGGCCAGCTCGCGGTACGAGAGTTCGCCCGACCCGCCGCGCGTGAGCATCAGCCAGAGCAGCACCACGATCAGCACGCCCAGATAGATCGAGCGGATGTACAGGTGGCGCGTTCGGCGTGAGCCGTTCTGCACGAGGCGGACCGCGATCGGGTTGGAGGGTCCGAGCCTCAGCAGCCACCGGACAATGACGGGCATGGCAGAGGATACGGCCCGGCAAGCCCGAAGGTGCGGCTCAGCTCAGTGAACGGCGGCGACGGACCACCGCCAGCCCGGCGAGCGCCAACACGCCGCCCGAGCCCGGCGATGGCACCACGCCGAACGAGAACCACGTGACCGTGTCGGGCGCGTGCGTGCCGTTGAACTGCCGGCCCGCAATCGCGAACGTGTACGCCCCGCCCTCGGAGCCTTGGGGCGTGTTGAGATCGACCCCGTAGCCGTCGCTGAAGACCGCGTTGTACCCGGTTAGCGCGATGTAGTAACGGCCCTCGCTTAGCCCCTGTGGCAGCTCGAGCTGTGAAGTGCCCGGGTTGCCGCCGAATGTGTCGTCGATGTTCGCCAAGAGCGTGCCGTCAGAATCGTAGAGCGCAAGCTCGGTATCGAACTGCGAGGCGAACGTGTTGAACTCGATCTCTTGGCTCTGTTCGTACAGATCGCCCACAAACAACGACGCCGGCGGCGGTGGGGGGGTGAACGCTTCGAGCGTCAGCGAGATGTTCGTCCAGTGCGCCTGCGTGCCGGGATGGCTCTGGCGGGCGATGAACCACAGGTCCCCGCCCGCGTAGTCATTGACCAGCCGGCCCGACCAGTTGAGGGTTGCGGGGTCGCCGTTGGTCGCGCCGTTGTCGGGCCGGCCCGCGTTGGGCGCATCGATGAACTTGTACACAACCAGATTCGGGTCCATCGGGTCGGGCGAGTTGGCCAGCGCGAACTGCGCCTCGCGGCTCCACGGGTCGCCGATGACCGCCTGCCAGTCGAGGCTCAGCGAGTAAGCGCCGTACGAGTTGTCCGCCGGGCCAAGGTTCACCGTCTTGATCGTGTCCCGCACGCTCAGCACGTTGAACGGGTCGTAGGTGAACTGCCCCTGAGCCAAGCCCGCAAACAGACCAGACGCAGCCAAACCGGACACCAACAAGAAACGAGTGCGCACCATGAGCAGAGCCCCCTTCAGCTCTCAGCATGCACCACGGTTGGCCCAATGCGAGCCGAACCACCAAAGAGCCCCGCATCCTCCAAAAAAGAACAGGCCCTTGCCGTAGCAGGGGCCTGTCGAAGGGTCATGGGCTCTGCTGCCGAGCGTGTCAGCCTTCAGAGGTGTTGTCGGTCGCTGCGGATCAGCGGCGGCGACGGGTCGCGACCAGGCCGCCGAGGGCGAGCATGCTGGCCGAAGCGGGGGTCGGGATGACCTTGATGGAGTACCAGCTGACGGTGCGGGAAGCGTGGGCATCGCTGGCGACAG
The DNA here is from genome assembly GCA_029260395.1 of Phycisphaerales bacterium. Lineage (GTDB taxonomy): Bacteria > Planctomycetota > Phycisphaerae > Phycisphaerales > UBA1924 > OFTM382. Next base: position 172,470 of record JAJDDJ010000009.1, read on the forward strand.
TTGCGCCGTTGATCTGCAGCGAGATGTCGCCAGAGAAGAAGCCGCCGGTCGCGCCGAACCCATTGGAGAAGAGCGAGATGAACCCGCCCACAGCGATGTAGTAGGTGCCCTCAGCGAGGGTCTCGACGACCCGGCTCTGGAGACCGATGGCATCATCGTTGTTAGCAATCAAGTCACCGCTCGAGTTGTACAGAGCAAGCTCGGTATCAAAGGTCGAGAACTCGGTGTCGATATCGAACTCGCCGGCATCGAAGCAGCCGAGATCGGTCGCCATCGGGGGGACCGGGGGAACGAAGTCGATGGTGATCGACACGTTGTCCCAGAAGGCATCTGAGCCGCTGAAAGTCTGGCGGGGGTTGAACCAGAAGTTGCTGCCATCGATGGTGGACATGCTGCCTGACCACGTGAGCGTGGTGGCGTTGCCGTTGGAGCCAGCGCCGGTGTTGGCCGCAGCCTCGCTGAACAGGTCGTTGGTGCCACCCGACGTACCGAACGCAGCGCGGGCCTCGCTGGAGAACGGGTTGCCGCCACCAGCCGACCAGTCGGCGGTGATGGAGAACGTGTTGTAGTTGGCGACGGGAGCAATCCCGCTCAGGTCCATCGACGCGGTCGCATTGAACACGTTCAGGTTGAAGTTGGCGAACGTGAACTGGGCCGAAGCGGTGGAAGCCAGGCCAGCAACAGCGGCGAGGAGCAGTGCAGTCTTCTTCATGTCTCTCTCTCCAAGTAGTGCCATCGGCCTCGCCCAACGCGGTTTCGCAGGGCGCTTGCGCGAAGCCCACATGAGCTGCGCCCTGCGCCTGAACCTCAATTGTGGAGGTGCCCATCCCGGTAGGGATGATGTCCACCTTCCTCCTATGTCCCGCTCGCGCGGGGCTTTACCGAACAGACGCTACCTCAGGACCGGCGTGTGTTCAATCAAATTGTCTCAATGCTTCCTCGACAACCCGATAATCGTTGTTTCGGGATGCCCGCACAGACAATAAAACAGGCCCCCGCCTTAGCAGGGGCCTGTCGAAGGGTCATGGGCTCTGCGGGCCGAGCGTGTCAGCCTTCAGAGGCGTCGATCGCAGCGATTAGCGGCGACGACGGGTCGCGACCAGGCCGCCGAGGGCGAGCATGCTGGCCGAAGCGGGGGTCGGGATGACCTTGATGGAGTACCAGTTCACTGTGCTAGCGGCGAGAACGCCGCCCGCGACGTTGGAGCCGTTGATGTTCAGCAGGAAGTCACCCGTGAGGTTGCTGGTGCTGGAAGCACCGAAGGCATCGCCGTACGTGGTGTTGAAGGCGCCAAGTGCGATGTAGTACGTGCCTTCAGCGAGGTTGGCGTTGATAAGGCTCAGGGCACCGGTGCCGCCGTCGTCGTCGTTAGCGAGCAGGTTGCCAGCCGAATCGTACAGACCGAGCTCGGTATCGAATGCCGAGCCTTCGGTATCGATGGCGAAGTCGCCCGCGTCGTAGCAACCGAGGTCGGTCGCGGTGGGGGTCATCAGCGGGTTCAGCGTCACGGAGATGCTGTTCCAGTCGATGACGTTGTTGCCGTTGAAGGTCTGGCGGTAGTTGAACCACAGATCGCCCGAGCCGTCGTAGGCCGAGTTGAACGCGCCGTTGAACATCACGCCGGGCTGGGCCATTCCGTTGCCCGCACCGTTGCTGCTGGTCACAGCGGACTGCGAAGCGCCAAAGTTATAGGTGGGGGTGGTCACCGCGGCCGCAACGACCGAGCCGCTGCCGAACTGCAGGCGAGCCTCGTTGGCCCAGCCTTCGCTGAAGCTCGAGAAGGCGGGGCTGTCATCGGTCCAATCAAAGGTCACGGTGAAGCTGGCGTAGGAACCGGGGGTGGCGCCGCCGAGGTTCACGCTGCCCCAGAGGTTGTCGGCGATGCCGGTAATGCCGAACGAGCCGTAGGTGAACTGAGCCGAGGCGGTCGAGGCCAGGCCAGCAACAGCGGCGACGAGTAATGCAGTCTTCTTCATGTCTCTCTCTCCAAATAGTGCGATCGGGCTTACCGAACGCGGTTTCGCAGGGCGCTTGCGCGAAGCCCACATGAGCCGCGCCCTGCGCCCGAACCTCGATTGTGGAGGTGCCCATCCCGTCAGGGATGATGTCCACCTTCCTCCTATGTCCCGCTCGCGCGGGGCTTTACCGAACAGATGCTAGCAGTCATCAAAGGACGGTTCAATGAATTTTTCTTGAAATCCCCTCGACATCTGCATAACTATTGTGTTGATTATACCGTACTAATTACAAACACAGGCCCCCGACTTGCGGCAGAGGCCTGTGGGTGGTGATTTGGTGGCCTACTCAGAGGCTCAGCGGCGACGGCGGCCAGCCGCGATGCCGCCCAGGGCCAGCAGGCTGGCCGAGGCGGGCGAGGGGATGACCTCGACGCGGAAGAAGGCGCTCTCCTGATGGCTCAGGTCGGAGACATCCGACGAGCCCGCGAACGAGCCGTTGATGTTGAGCACCGCGGTGCCCGACTCGCCGTCCTCGAAGGCGCTGCCCGTGTTGATCCAGTCGTTCTCGAAGGTCGAGTTGAACTCGCTGACGGCCAGCCAGTACACGCCCTCGGTGAGCTCGGCGGAGATCTCGCTCCACAGACTCAGGGCCGAACCGTCGTCGTCGGCATCGAGCAGGATACCGGCGTTGTCCCACAGCCCAAGCTCGGTGTCGATGTTGCTGCCGGTGACCATCACGGAGCTGTCCGTGTTGAAGATGTAGGTGCCCTCGCCACCGATGACGCCCAGGTCAACGAAGACTGCGGGCTGAGCGATAGCGGCGGAGGCTCCGGCTGCGAGTACGAGCAGTGCGATTTTCTTCATTGTTGTCTTCCTCTCGAGTGCTCCACCCATCTGTTTAGAGGGGAGGAGCACGGTCCACGATTCGCCAAGCCATGCGGGAGCGACACGTTCCCATAAGTATCTTTGAGTGAATGGCTTATGCGGCGACACCATGCACGACATCCGCCGTCGATTCAACGTCCACGCGGGGTTTCTTGGGGATCGATTCCGTATGTGCCAAATACATGACAAAGGGCGGCCCGGTAACGGGGCCGCCCTCGGTGGAAGCTTCGATTAGAACCGGGCTCAGGTGGACTGGGCCTCTGGCGCAGGCTCGCCCGCGTTCTCGGATGCCTTGGCAGGCGGCTCCTCGCGAGAGGCCTCGAAGTCGAGCTTGTCCTCGCCCTCCCGGTGGGTGGCTGAGAGCACGTTCTTGCCGTGCAGCTCGCCGCTGAGCAGCATCTCGCTCACCGGGTCCTCGATGTGGCTGCCGATGGCTCGGCGGAGCGGCCTGGCCCCGTAATCGGGGTTGTAGCCCTTATCAATAAGGAACGTCTTGGCGGCTTCGTCCAGCCGCAGTTCGAGGCCGCGCTCGGCGATCCGCTTGGCGATCTTGGCCGCCTCGTACTCCACGATCTCGACCAGGTCGTCGCGGTTGAGGGGCTTGAAGACGATGATGTCGTCGAGACGGTTGATGAACTCGGGGCGGAAGAACCGCTCGATCTCCTTCATCAGCACGCCCTTGATGTTGTCGTAGTCGATCTCGCTCGACCGCTTCTGGAAGCCGAACCCGCCGCCGCCCTTGATGAGGTCCGCGCCGATGTTGCTCGTCATGATGAGCACGGTGTTGCGGAAGTCCACGTGGCGGCCGAACGAGTCGGTCAGCCGGCCCTCTTCCATGATCTGCAGCAGCATGTTGAAGACGTCTGGGTGGGCCTTCTCGATCTCGTCGAGCAGCACCACGCTGTAGGGCCGCCGACGGATCTTCTCGGTGAGCTGGCCGCCTTCCTCGTACCCGACGTAGCCGGGAGGAGCGCCGACGAGTCGGCTCACGTTGTGCTTCTCCATGTACTCGCTCATGTCGAGATGGATTAGGCTGTCAGCGTCGCCGAACATGAACTCGGCCAGCGCCTTGGTCAGCAGCGTTTTGCCGACACCCGAAGGCCCGACGAAGATGAAGCTGCCCATCGGACGCTTGGGGTCCTTGAGCCCGGCACGGGCCCGGCGGATCGCCCGGCTGATGGCCTTGATGGCCTCGTCCTGGCTGATGACCTTCTTGTGCAGCTCCTTCTCGAGGTCGAGAAGCCGGCTGGCTTCCTCCTGCTCGAGCTTCTGCAGCGGCACGCCGGTCATCTTGGACACGACCTCGGCGATCACGTCCTCATCAACCACGCCGCCGACTTCCATGCTCTTCTCGCGCCACTCCTTCTGGATCTCTTCCTTCTTGGCGCGGAGCTGCTCCGACTGGTCGCGCAGCTCTGCGGCCCGCTCGTAGTCAGCGCCCTTCACCGCCTCGTCCTTCTCGATCGCCAGGCGCTCGATGTCGCCCTCGATCTCGGCAAGGTTTGGCGGCTTGCTCATGCTCTTGAGACGAACCCGTGCGCCGGCCTCGTCGATCACGTCGATCGACTTGTCGGGCTGCACTCGGCCCGTGATGTACCGGCCGCTTAGTTCGACTGCGGCGCGCACCGCATCATCGGTGATGCGGACGCGGTGGTGGCTCTCGTAGCGGTCACGCAGCCCCTTGAGGATCTCGACCGCCTGCTCGTCGTTGGGCGGGTCAACGGTGATGGACTGGAATCGGCGCGCGAGCGCCGCGTCCTTCTCGATGTACTTGCGGTACTCGTCAAAGGTGGTTGCGCCGATGCACTGGATCTCGCCGCGCGCCAGGGCTGGCTTCAGCACGTTGCTCGCATCGATCGCGCCTTCCGCGCCGCCAGCACCGACCAGTGTGTGCAGCTCGTCGATGAACAGAATCACGTTCTTGGCCTTGCGCACCTCGTTCATGACCGCCTTGATGCGCTCCTCGAACTGGCCGCGGTACTTCGTGCCCGCGACCATCATCGCAAGGTCGAGCACCACAAGCCGTTTCTCGTGCAGAATATCCGGCACCTCGTGGGCGATGATCTTCTGCGCCAAGCCCTCGACGATCGCGGTCTTGCCCACGCCCGCCTCGCCCAGCAGCACCGGGTTGTTCTTCGTGCGCCGGCACAGTACCTGCACCACGCGCTCGATCTCGTCGGACCGGCCGATCACCGGGTCCAGCTCGTCTTCCTTGGCCAGCTCGGTCAGGTCACGGCCGAAGCTGTCCAGCGCGGGTGTCCGGCTTCGGCCCTTGCGCGCGCCGCTCTCCGCGCTGGTGCTGCTTGAGCCCGCCATTGCGGATTCCGCGTCCTCGCTGTCGCCCCCGGCGCCGAGCAGGTTGAGCACTTCTTCGCGGACCTCTTCGAGCTTGAGTTCGAGGTTCATCAGGACCTGCGCCGCCACGCCGTCGTGCTCACGCAGCAGCCCGAGCAGCAGGTGCTCCGTGCCCACGTAGTTGTGGTTCAGGTTCCGCGCTTCTTCGATCGCATACTCGATGACCTTCTTGGCCCGTGGCGTCTGGGGCAGCTTGCCCATCGTCACCATCTCGGGGCCAGCCTTCACGAGCTTCTCGACCTCGAGTCTGACCTTGCGCAGATCGACATCGAGGTTCTTGAGCACGTTGGCGCCGACACCGGAGCCTTCCTTCACGAGCCCGAGCAGGATGTGCTCGGTCCCGATGTATTCGTGGTTGAACCGCTGGGCCTCCTGGTTGGCAAGAGCCATCACCTTGCGGGCACGATCGGTGAAGCGTTCAAACATTGGATACCTTTCTCACACAGCCTTCCAGCTGGTTCTTCGCCGCGGAACGACGTTTAGCCTCGTTCTCGGACGATTTTTCTCCGTCAAGGACCGTACTCACGCCGCCCCCGAACTGTTCACACCCGGGCCCGGCGGTCTCCATATCGGCTGCGAAGGGGGTACCAATCCCATGAACGCCCGCAGAACCTTGCAGGCCACCTGATTGGGGATTCCCCAGCCCAACTTGGCGGAGTATATCCTATCAAAAACCTATTATACTGCCAAGGCGGCAGAATCCTTGAGCTGCCCAGCCTGCAAAGTTGGGCCACCAACAGAGGCGTGCCGTCATGCATCAAGCATCACGGCCTCGCTGTCACGAGCGACGGATCCGCCACGATCCCGATCGGCACCGCGAATTGGTCCACCGAGCCCGTGGTCTCGTCGGTGATCGTCACCTGAAGCTCGTACGACCCCACGGTTAGCGCCGACGGCAGGTCGATCTTGGTGACTAAGTAGAAGTCCCGCCTTCGGTTGCGCGACGTATCCACGATCCGCTCGGTCGGCCCACGCCAAGCCAGCCGTCCATCGGCCTTGTGGTACAGCCGAAGCTCCTGGCTCAGGTCCACCGCCCACCGGTCGCCCGGTGTGGCCGCCCGGTCGCTGCTGGTCAGCGCCCGGTGGCTAAAGCGCTCGACCTCCACGTAGACCAAGGCCGCGTTGGCACTCCTCGCCAGAAACTCGGGGCCCGCGAATGGCACAAAGCTCCCGAACTTGTCCACCCTTGAGCAAAGCTCGACCCGCCCGATGCGCACACCCAGCGCCTGCTGAAGCTTCTCGGCGGCCCCTTGCAAGGCCCCGGCCATCGATTCGGGCGGCGCGCCCGCGAGTTCTCGCAGCGAGGCCCGCAGGGCTTCGAGCGTCTGCCGCTCGCTGGGCGCAAGCGCATCGAGCGTTTGCTGATCGATCGCGGCATCGCCCTTGGGCCCGCCGGGCCTGAGCAGGTCAGCCGCGATCAGGGCGAGCGCATCGCGCATGGGGCTGTTGGAGGTAGCGACCCGCGTGGCGACGAGCTGTTCGATCTGGTCGGCCAGCGCCTCGACGCGAGCGTCCGATCCGCTGCCATCGTCCATCAGATCGCCCAGACCAATGCCCATGCCAGTACCCAGATCGGTGCCTTGTTGATCGACAGCCGGCGGCGGCTCGGCCTGCGCGGTAGCGGCTGGCGGCTGAGGCTGGGCAGCGTTCGTCGTGGGTGTTGGCGTCGCGCCGGTGGGCGATACGGCTCCATCCGTGTTCATCGCCGCTCTGGCCATCACCGCATCGAGGTCACGTGCCTGTTGGGCGTACAAGTCGCCCAGGCTCTGATTGCCTGTGTTCTCGTCTCCGTAGGGCAGCGAAGGCCCACCGGTATCGGCACCCTCGGCCGCGAGCGTGTCGAGCCCCACGTTCACCGGCTCGCCCGCGGCGTGCCCGCCGCCATCCGAAGCACAGCCGGCCGCCATGGCCAAGGCCACCAGCCCAGCGCAGGCACCCGCGGCGCGGAGGATCCCAACGGTCATCTTGTTCGTGCGCACGGCGTGCCTCCTGCGTGCGGGCCGCCGCGTTCTCCGAACACGGCGTGGAGCTTCAAAGAGAGCGGTCGTGGGGGGCTCCAGATTCCCGCTGCCATAGAGGGTATCGGACGCTTACCGCCCGAGCCTTGCAAACCCGAGCGCCACCCGCTCGATGCGGTCCGTTGGCTTGCCGAGGCCGCTCTTGATCGCGCGGTCATTGCGCACGCACTCGCGGTAGAACTCCAGTGTTCGGCCCGGAGTGAGCCTCGAAGCCAGCCTCGCCACTCCCTGGGCCTTTTCTGCGGGCCACATGTTGATGCGACCGCCGATGGCCCCCGGACTCATGCCGCCCGCCACCAGACTCGTCGCCTGGTGGATGTTGCCCGCCAGATCGATCATCGCCCAGCTGATCGGCACGACGAGGTCTTTCGGGTTGTCCTCCAAGAGCCGGCGCAGGTGACGAACGATCTGGCTCGCATCCCCGCTGAGCAGCGGCCCCTGAAAGTCCCAAGGTTTGTCGAGCCCTTTGGACCCGCTCTGGCTCAGCACATCGGCCAGCGTGATCGCCCGCGCCTTGCCGCCGTCCGCCGTGGCCATCACCGCGAGCTTGGCGAGTTCTGTATCGATGCGGCCGAGGTCGCCGTCCATCCGGTCGAACAGCTCGCCCGCTGCACTGGGCTCTATGCTGGCTTTGTGCGCACTCTTGGTGCGGGCCGCCATCCACTTGATGCCCTCGGTCCGCGGCATGGGCTTGCAAGGCACCACCGCACCGACTTTGGTGATGAGCGCATCGAGCTTGCCCCGGTTCCACTTGTCGCTCCGCAGGATCAGCGTCGCCGCATCGCACGGGGCGGCGGCGTACCGCTCCATCAGCGGTCGGTTGTGTTCCTTGACGAGTTGGTCGGCCTGGTCCACCAGCACGATCTTGTGCTGCTGCATCAGCCCGAAGCTTCGGCACTCGTCGAGCACGTCAGCCGCCGAGTGCGACTGGCCGTCGAAGCGGATGACATCGACCTCTCCCTCGCGCTCGGTCAGCAACGTGCGCACCGCCGCGGCGTACTCGCTGCGGAGAAACGCGTCCGGCCCCTGCAGCACGATGATGCGTTCATCGCCGGTGGGGGACCAGAGAGTGGGGGAGCGCTTGCTGGCCATGGGCAGAGGATAGCGGGACGGATATCTATTCGAGCCCAGGGCGGAAGCCCTGTGATCATTTCAAGAACATTCACCACAGGGATCACAGAGTGCACAGAAAGGAAGGGCAATGGGGAACCGATGCACGCCTGACGAGCCCGCAACGCCAGCAAGGCCAAGGCGGCGAACTTCTCACAAGTGAGGTCGGCTTTGTCCAGGTGCGTCCACGTGCCCTCGATGACACGTCTGGCTCGTTGGTAGAAGACCCGCACCCCGAGCCTTTCGCACCGTCCCCCAAGACACGGGAGAGAGAGCCGGAGGCGAGCGTCCTCTGCGCTTCCGTGCCCGCGTGCTCACGCACGCGGCTCGGTTTGTCGCGATCCCCTCTTTCCCCATTCTCTATTGCTCACTGCCCATTGCCTGCTTCTCGTAGCCTCACTGCCTGATATCGTGTTCACGTGCTCGTGCTCACGCTCATCCAGGGGCCCAACAAGGGCCGCACGTTTCGGCTGCCGGCCAACGAGCCGCAGCTGATCGGCCGATCGAGCGAGGCCCTGCCCATCAACGACGACACGGTCAGCCGTCGCCACGCCGAACTGACGCCCGACGGCGGCGAGTGGTACATCCGCGATCTTTCCAGCCAGAACGGCACGTACCTCAACGGCACGCGGATCACCGGCCGGCGCAGGCTGCACCCGGGCGACCAGATCCGCGTGGGCGGCTCGGTGTTCAGCTACGGCGATGAGGAAGCCACGGCCGACGAATCCATCGTCCGCCTGCTCGGCGAGGAGTTCGTCGACTTTGACATCGAACGGGCGTTGCCCTCCAACGACGACTCGATGGTGCTCAGTGAGCCCGAGCCGACGGCCGCAGCGGTCGACCACCTCCGCGTGATCTACCAGCTCACCACGCTTACCACGCAACTGCTCGACCGCGAGCAATTGCTGAAGGAAGTGCTGCTCTTGGTGCGCGAGGAGTTCAAGCCCGAGCGCGGCGTGATCGTGCTGCTCAACGCCGACGGGTCGATGGGCCAGACGTTTGTCATGCCCGGTTCCAAGCCCGCGACCACCAAAGAAGGCGAGAAGAGCGCGAGCATCGGCGTCTCGCGGACGATCGTGCAGCACGTCGTCAACCGCTCCGAGGGTGTGCTGACCACCAACGCCATGAGCGATCGGCGCTTCGCTAAGGGTGACAGCGTGCAGGGCTACGGCATCCGCAGCGCGATCTGTTCGCCCATCCGGTTCCGCGACCGCGTGTTCGGCGCGGTCTCGGTGGATTCGTCGCTGGCGAACTACACGTTCACCGATCAGCAGCTCAGCCTGATGAACGCGATCGGCCAGCACACGGGCCTGGCGCTAGCCAACGCCGACAGCTACGGCGAGCGGCTGCAAACCGAGCGACTCGCCACCATCGGCCAGACCGTCGCGTCGCTGAGCCACTCGATCAAGAACATCTTGCAGGGCCTGCGCGGCGGGGCGGACGTCGTCGAGATGGGCCTGCGCAAGAAGGACCTCGAAGTCTCGGCCAACGGCTGGCCGATTCTCAAACGCAACCTCGACCGCATCATGGGCCTCACGCTCAACATGCTCGCGTTCAGCCGGGAGCGCTCGATCGAACTCGAGCTGCAACCCGTGCACGCGGTGATCGATGACTGCGTATCGCTGCTGGAAGGATTGGCGACGAGCAAGCAGGTCGCGCTGATCGTGGACCACGACAGCGAGATGCCGCCGATCCCGATCGATGCGAGCCTGCTGCACCAGGCGATGATGAACCTTGTGAGCAACGCCATCGAGGCCGCCGAGGTGAACCACGGCGCGGTGACGATCCGCACGATGTTCCGCGTGACCGACCCGCTGCTCGGCGAGGGCGCGACGTACGCGGACATCCAGGTGATCGATAACGGCCCGGGCATCCCGCCAGAGATTCAGCGGCGGATTTTCGAGCCGTTCTACACCACCAAGGGCACACGCGGCACGGGCCTCGGGCTCGCGGTGACCAAGCGCATCGTCGAGGAGCACCGCGGACGCATCCGCGTTGAGAGCGCGGGCGACGGCACGGGCACCATCTTTACGCTCACCCTGCCCGCTGATTCTTCCGTCGATCCGTCCGCGACCACCAACGCGACCGCCAGCAGGCCCGCCGACCGGCCCGACCCGCTGGGCTCGCCATGAGCACGCAGCGCCCGGCGCCCCCCGCTCGCACCATTCTGCACGCGGACATGGACGCGTTCTTCGCGTCTGTCGAGCAGCTCGACGACCCATCGCTGCGCGGCAAGCCCGTGCTCGTGGGCGGCGCTGGCAAGCGCGGCGTGGTCGCCGCAGCGAGCTACGAGGCCCGCGTGTTCGGCTGCAAATCCGCCATGCCCACCGCGATCGCGCTGCGCCGCTGCCCGCACGCGGTGGTGCTGCCCGGCCGATTCAGCCGGTACAGCGAGGTCTCCTCGCAGGTGTTCGCGATCTTCCACGACGTCTCGCCGCTCGTCCAGCCGTTGAGCGTGGATGAGGCGTTCATTGATGTAACAGGCTCGTTCGCCGTGCTGGGAGATGGACCGACGATCGCTGGGCTCATTCGCAAACGGGTACGCGAAGAGGTCGGCCTCGCTGTCAGCGTCGGCGTGGCTTCCAACAAGATGGTCGCCAAGGTCGCTTCGGATTTCAACAAGCCCGACGGGCTCTGCATCGTTGAGCCGGGTACCGAAGCAGCATTCCTCGCGCCGATGGCGGTCGGCGTGCTCCCGGGCATCGGGCCTGCGAGCGTGCGCCGGCTTGAGGCGATCGGCTTGCGCACGGTGGGGGATGTCGCGCTCGCGCCGCTCGACCAGTTGCGCGCTGTCTTTGGCGAGCACGCCGAGAGCGCCCGCAACAAGGCGCTGGGCATCGATGATCGCCCGGTCCGCACCGATCGCCAGCGCAAGAGCATCAGCCAGGAACGCACCATGACCGACGACCTTGATTCGCCCGAGCAGGCCCGCGCCCTGCTGCTGTGGCACGTCGAGGCCGTCAGCCACCGACTCCGCTCCAAGCACCTTGTCGCTGGTGGTATCACGCTCAAGATCCGGTACGGCGACTTCGAGACCATCACTCGCTCAGCGAGCCTCGAACCGCCATCGAGCAGCTCTGCCGAGCTATGGCGCGCGGCGCTCGCCACGTTCGACCAATGGGCCAACAAGGACTGGCACGCGCTTCGGCTGCTGGGCTTTGGGGTCGACCGCCTGGCCGATGCGTCCGGTCAGCAGGCGGGCCTGTTCGAGCAAACGGATCGCTCATCGGCGCTCGACGCCGCCAAGGACGCGGTGATGGACAAGTTCGGCAAGAGCGCCATCAGCCCAGCGGGCGCACTCCGCAGCCGGCGACGCGACAGATGAACAGGAACGCAGAGGTCGCGGCACGGCTCCAGGGCCACGCTCTGCGCCTCTGCGTTAGTCCTTTGCTTCTCGCTCAATACAGCAGCGGCGCCAGCGCCACGACGACCACGCCCACCAGCAGCGTAAGCGGCACGCCGAACCGCAGGTAGTCCGTCACCTTGTACCCGCCCGGACCCATGACGATCAGGTTGGTCTGGTAGCCGATGGGGCTCATGAACTCCGCGCTGGCCGCGAGCGTCACGCACACCAGCAGCGGCATGGGATCAAACCCGAACAGCGATGCGGCGCTCAGCGCGATGGGGAACATCAGCACCGCCGCGGCGATGTTGTTGATGGTCGCTGTCGCGAGGCTCGTCATCGCGTACAGCACGGCGCACACGCCCCAGATACCAAGGGGCGCAGCCCACCCGATGCCGCGCGTCGCGACAAGCTCGCCCAAGCCCGACGTTTCGACCGCGTGTCCCAGTGCCGACGCCCCGCCGATGACGATCAGCACCGACCAGTCCACGCTCTTGCGTGCTTGCCGGCCCGTGCAGCAGCGGAGCAGCACCATGCCGCACGCCGCGGTCAGCGCCGCGATCAGCGGCGGCATGCCCAAGACGGGCACGCTCAGCACAAGACCCGCGAGCAGCGCGATCGCCATCCACGCCCGGTCGTGCCGGGGCGCTGCGCTGCCCTTGAGCGCGCTGAGCAGGTAGAAGTCCGTCGTCTCGCGGTGCCGCATGGCAAAGTCCGGGTCTGCCTCGAACAGCAGCCGATCACCCGCACGCAGCACGATGTCGCCCAGCCGTCCCACAAGCCGGTGGCCTTGGCGGTGCACCGCGACGATCACCGCGCCGTAGCGAGCGCGAAAGCCCGAATCGCGGATGCTCTGGCCGATCACCGCCGCCTCGGGCGACACCACGGCCTCGATCAGCCGAAGGTGCGGGCGATAGACCGTGTGGTCGTCTTCATCCGCTGCGGGCACAAGGCCCTTGAGCTTCTGAAGATCAACGACCGACTCGATGTCCCCGACGAACATGAGCAGGTCGTTCTCGGCGAGCTGCTCATCGGGGCTCACCGCGAGCATGGCCTGGTGCTGACGGTCGATACGGCTCAGGAATAGCCCGGGCAATCGACGCAGACCCGCCTGCTCGATGGTCTTGCCCGCCAGCGCTGAGCCGGGCATCACGCGCATGGTCGTTGCGAACTCGCGGGCCGCGTCGGCAACCGGCTCCGCGGTGCGCGATCCGGGCAGCAGCCTGCGCCCGAACAGAAGGATGAAAGCCAGCCCGATGATCGCTGCGGGCAGCCCGATGCGCGTCAGCCCGAACATTCCGAACCGCTCGATTTGCTGCGCATCGGGGAAGGCGGCGTTGTGATCGGCGATCAGCGCATCCATCACGAGGTTCGTGCTCGTGCCGATGAGCGTGCACAGCCCGCCGAGAATCGCCGCCGCACTCAACGGCATAAACACCTGCCCCGGAGCGATGCCCGTGCGTTTGCACAGCGAACTCAGCACCGGCAGGAACACCGTCACGATGGGTGTGTTGTTGATGAACGCGCTGGATGCCGCCACCGGCAGCGCCAGCCGGGCCTGAGCCGCCAGAGCGGATTTGGGCGAGCCCAGCATCCGCTCGGTCAAGAACGTCAGCGCTCCGGTCTCGCGCAGCCCCGCCGCCACCACGTACAGCAGGCCAACCGTCGCAGGCCCGGGACTCGCAAAGCCCGCCAACGCGTCGGCGGGCTCGAGCAGATCAAGCCGGAACACAAAGTCCACCAGCAGCATGAGCGCCACCGTGCCCATGACGATCAGGTCCGCGCCAACACGGTTGGTCGCCAGTCCGGCGAGCATGACCGCCAAGAGTCCCAGTGTGATCCAAGCCTCGATCGACAACGCCTTCGCTCCACTTGCCGCGCAGCACGGCTCACGCGACTCGACAACGCCTAGGTTCCCAGCGGTCGAGCTTACCCGATCTAAGAGCCCCGCTGGGTGGCGCGATCGGGCGCTTCCTGCGCAATCGCCTCGATGATCGCCGCGTGCGCGCTGGACGAGGCGCACACGATGCCCCTGTTGCGCTCGAGCCGCTCACCGGTCGAGAAATCCAGCGGCTTGCCGTCGATGTCCGTCACCACCGCTCCGGCCTGCTGGGCGATCAGCGCGCCCGCCGCGTGGTCCCAGATCGCCTCGACGTAGCCCGGCCGGCTCGGCAGCCGAAGGTACGCATCGGCCTGCCCGCGCGCCACCGTCGCGTACTTGGTCTGGCTATCAAGCGCGAGGCCCGCGCCGACCGGGGTACCGGACGATGCCAGCGCAGCGAGCGTCCGCCCCGTCCAACCGGTGTTGGAATGCGCCGACTCGACCGAGCCGCAGACCACCAGCGGGCGAGCACCCGGCTCGCAGCGAACATCCGTGGCCGCCAGCGCAGAATCCAACGGCAGGCATCGCGTGTGGTGTTCTGCTGTCGCGGTGAACACGCAGCCGTTGCCTAATGGCGTAGCTTCGAGTACCGCAGGATCGGACGAAAGGTTCGGACAGCCCATCACCGCGACCACCGGCTGGCCATCCACGATGTACGCCAGCGCGATCGCGTACTGCTGGCCTCGCAAGAATCCCTTGGTGCCGTCGATCGGGTCGAGCGTCCAGAAGCCGGTGTTGTCAGCCTTTGCGTTCCCCAGATCGATCGCGTCGAGCAACTCAGCCTCGGTCATCTCCGGCATCGCGAGCCTTGCCGCGGCGAGCGTCGCGTTTCGGTGCGCTGCGTGGTCGTCCCTGCGCAGCGACGCCGCGTCTTCCTCGCCCACAAGTATGAGCTTGGGGTCGTGAGCCGCCAGCATGCGGGCGATCACCGCTTGGCTCGCAAGATCGGCGACCGTGACCGGGCTCTTGTCGTCCTTGGTCATCGCTCGCACATCATCAAGCGAGGCCTGCACGCGGCTGGTGACCTTCGCCGCAGCAACCACGGCTCCGACCGCGTACATAAGCAGATCCGCGTTGGTGGTCATGGCTGACAATAGCCGATCAACCAGTGAGACCTTCGTACGCCGGGCCATATTGCTTGCCTCGGCCGCACAACGATGTATCTTGCATTGCAGGTGCCATCCGGGCCGCTCGCCGCGGTTGGTGCATGTCGAAGAGGAAAGCCCATGCAACCACGAATCGGCGCAGGTGTGTTAATCGTCTTCACGGGACTTGCCGCAGCACAGGTCCCCCTGCCCGTGCAGTCGTACTCCATGCGCAACGGCATGGCTGGGACGCTTTCCTACTTCGACGACTCGTACAACGGTGCCGGCAACAACAGCTCCGCGCTGTCCCCGCTTTCCGGCGGCACGGGCGACCTCACCGATGGTGTGATCCCACTGTTCAACTGGAACATCACCCCCGGGCCGTACGTCGGTTGGCAGGACCGTAACGAGCCCATCACGTTCTTCTTCGGTGATGTCTTTGTCATCGATTCCGTCCGCGTGCACTTCGATGTCTCGGGCGCTGGCGGCGTGGCGGCGCCTCTCGGATTCGATATCGACTACGGGTTCGGCGGCCAGTCCTTCGCGGTGCCCGCGCCGGTGGGGCTTGCGCCGACCTCCGTGCTGCTCCAACTCGATCCCGGCACCATCATCAGCGAGTTCACCCTGACGCCCTCGCGCGGCGGCCAATGGACCATGCTGAGCGAGGTCGAGGTCTTCACGATCCCGGCTCCGTCCACCACGTGCGTGCTTGCCGGCGCGTCGCTTGCGGCGCGCCGCAAGCGCGATTGATCTGCTTCTTTCGGCACGATCCGCGACGGGCACCTCTTTGCCCGGTATCTCTGCTCCCGGACCGACGACTTCCGCCTTCGCATCGCGGCGATGGCGGCTGGTGTCTGCTCGTCGGGTGTACCAGGAGAAACCAACCATGCCGAAACCAACCAAAGCCCTCGTCGCGGGCGGGGTTCTCTTAGTCGCAGCGGGCGTGCTCGCGTGGCAGATCAGCCGGCAGTTCGGCTCGGGTGGCAGCGTGCTCTCAGCCAGCTCGGCTGCGTCCGAGGAGGCGACCGAGGCATCGCCCACCTCCGATGGCCCCGTGCGGCGCCGGCGCGCCATGCCCAACATGGGCGAGGGCGATCGCATGATGATTCCCGGCGGCGGACGCAACGGCGACGACTTCCAATGGTCGAGCGAAGACTCCAGCCCAGAAGAGATGGAAGCGCGCATGGCTTCCATGCGCCTCAACAGCGCCACGCCGTCCAACGACGATATGGATTTCGAGGCTTTCGACGCCGACGTCGCCGATGTAAAGCTGCTGGACGAGGCCTTCGCCGCGAGCCTTACTTCCGGCGAATGGGCCGAGGTCATCGGCTCATGGCGCACGTTCGTGCGACCATTGATCGAGGGCGACGCGCCCGCGTTCACCGCCGCCATCGCAGAACTCGGCGGCTCCGAAACCGGTGCTGCCAACCTATTCGGCAGGCTCTCGGGCTATCTGCACGGTGCTGCCGTGGCGTGGGAGGCGAGCAGGATTCGCCAAGCCAACATCGACGGCGGGCCCGACCTTCCCGCGCTGCCCAACATGCCCGGCATGTCGGAGAGGAGCCTGCCCGAGGGCGCGGTGCCCATGATGGCCATGATGACCGAGACCGATGACGACGATGGAAACTCGATGAGCCTCCACACGGTCAACATGCCGCTGCTCGGCATCTTTCCACAGCTCAACGACGCACCGAACTCCACGCGATACTACGAGATCTGGACCCCGGCCCGGCTCGAAGGCTCCAAGAGTGACAAAGCCGACCTCGGCCTGTCGGTCTTTCTAGCACGCATCGACAACCGGTGGACGCCCGCAGCCGTGCGATTGGGTCTGCGATCAGAAGCCGCTAACTCTCAGTTCCGCAGCGCCATGCAGGAGGCCCGAGCCCAGCGGCGCGAACATGTCCAGCAGGCGGAAGACGACACCCAAGGGGGTGGCGATTGAACCCGATCCAGACCCGACAAGCGCGGGCGTTCACACTCATCGAAGTGCTCGTGGTCATCGCGATCATCGCGCTGCTGATCGGGATTCTGTTGCCCGCCCTCGGCGGCGGCCGCGAATCCAGCCGGCGCCTGCTCGCGCTCTCGAACGCTCGCTCGGTAACGCAGAGCTTCAGTCTGTACCTCGGTGCCAACGACGACGTGTACCCGTTCATCCAGCCCGGCTCGATGGGCGGCATGCCCGGCGGGCCCAGCGGAATTGCTGTCCGCTGGTACCCCGAGAACACCTTCATCGCTACCAGCGATGTCTTCGGCATGGAATGGGCGTGGCCCGCTGTCGTCTCAAGTGTCACGCCCTGGACCGAGGCGTACCCGACCTGGGTCTCGCCCGGCATGCCCACCGAACTACCAAACGTTGATGACATCGACCCGACCAACCCCGACTTCCGCCCCGAAGAGATGATCTCGTGGCGCTACGCCAACGGCTTTGTCGCCGACCCAGACCTGTGGACCGACGACCCGCCAACCGAAGAGCCCCTCCGCGCCGTGCGCGATAACGAGGTCCAGTTCCCGTCGCAGAAAGTGCTGCTGTGGGACACGCATCTCGCGTTCTTGCGCGCACGACCCGACCTCAAAGGCGGTCACTGGAACGCGAAGACCCCGATGGCCTTTCCCGATGGGCACGTCGACTCGAAGAATCCCACCGAGGCCACCGAGCCCGTCGCTAACGTCCGTGCGTTCGGCCGGGCGCTTCGGCTGCACGACACACCCGAAGGCGTTCGTGGCTTCGATTACGAGTGAACGCGTTCACTCTTGCCAGGACGCAAACATGGCACGGGAACCGGCCCGTGCCACGTGGAGTGGATGCAGGTTGTTTCGTCGGCGGGACTCGTCGGCGGGTTTGCCCCCGCCCGTGGGCCTTGCTCAGCGCCGACGGCGTAGCCCGGCCAGACCCGCGAGGCCCAGCACCGAGGCCGCTGCCGGGGTCGGGATAACCTCGATCACGCCGATGTTATCGAGCGTCACGCCGCCGTTGATGTTCGTGGAGTCGAGCCCGGTGAACCGCAGCGTCGCTTCTGACCCATCGGCAAAGAACCGGCCGGTGAAGAAACCAAGCGACTCGTTGAAATGAATGACCGCGTCGTCCAGCAGCACGCTGTCATCCGCGCCAAACACCTCGACACGCATTGATGCCCAGTCGCTGATGAGCAGGTGGCCGTAATCAAAGCTGACCTCGTACTCCGCGCCCTCGTCAAGGGTGATGAGCGTCTCGATCGCGCCGGGGCCGGGCGAGCCGTGGATGTCGATGATTTGGCCATCGTGGCCTGAGACAACCTTGGCGGTCTGGAGCCCATTGGTCGCGACCACGTCGACCGAGGTCTGCGTGACATTCCAGACCGCTGAATCAGTCACGATCTGGCCGCCCGCGGACACGGTGTAAAAATTGTTTGTGCTCAGCGATTCAAACGTCTCAAAGAGCACGTCGAGAGGCCCGCCAGCCGCAGAGCCGGCCCCAGCGAGCAGCACAAGAGTGGCAGCGATTCGGCGCATGGAAATTACCCTTTTACCCTTCGGCCGCAGTGGGCCGGGAGTCCACGTGATGCTGGTCAACGCCCGATAGCTCGTCCAGCCACCAAAACCATGTCCTACGGACGAGGGATTACCATGGAACACTGAGTTTTTATGGGGCATTACATCGGGAACGTGCCGGCTGGGTCACCCCGTCACAGCGGGCACCCGCATGTCTAACTGTTGCTCGACAATACCTTATGGATCCGATGCCGTATTTTTTACTAACCGTTGGCTTGGGGACGCGGCGCGGCACTTGATCCACTTCGCGACACACCCAAGGGCATCTTGCGCCGTAGGCGATCAGCCGCGTTTGCGTGCGGCGAGCTTCAATGAAATGTTCTGCTGGCGTCCCCGAGCGTCTCGCAGTTTGGGCGCGATGCGGTTGCGGATCGCCATCTCCCAATCGGGGTTGGAGGCGTAAGAACACTTGAAGCCGATCTCATCGCTCACCAAGGCGGGCGGGTGCATCCACTCGAACTCGGGGATTGATTCGACCGCGACGCGGTAAGCCGCCAGACCCAGGTCCGCGTACACCGCGTCGCCCACATACGTATCGATTGCATGGAGCATCAGCCCGCCAGGCTTGAGAATCCTCGCACAGTCCGCGAAGCAGTCTCGGATGCCCGCGTGTTCAACGTGCTCCATCACGGAGATAGAGAAGACGGCATCGAACGAGCCGTCATCCAGACCCGGATCGAACTCCCCAAGGTAAGCCCTGACCAGGCGGACGTGCTCCGTCATCGGGTCTGCCTTGGGGCCAGCCCCATGACCCTCAAGCTTGTCGGCGTTGGTGCAGGTGTTGGTTCCAGCAAGTTTCTTGAGCACGCGGCTGTTGCCGCCCCCCACCTCGCACAGGTTCTTGCCGGAGCTCCCCTCGAGCATCGAAAGAATCCACGCGTCCTGCGTTCCCTTCAGGTCTCCGCGCTCGCTGCTGATCAGCCCGGCATCCCACCACTCGAAGAACTCCCGCTTGGAAATGACATCGAGCATGGGGTCCCTTAAGAGATGGTCTGAATGCTCAGCCCGTGACCGCGGGCACCCGCACGCCGAGCTGCTTCTCGATGGCTTCGATGCACGCATCGACGCACTGTTCGAGGGAATGCTCACCGGTCTTCAGAACCAACTCCGGCTTTGTAGGTGCTTCGTACGGATCATCGATGCCGGTAAAGCCTCTGATCTCGCCCGCACGGGCCTTCTTGTACAGGCCTTTTGGGTCACGCTCTTCGCAGACCTCGATCGGGGCATCGACAAAGACCTCGATAAACGGCAGGCCCGCCTCGGCGTGCAACGCCCGGCACTGGTCGCGGTCGGCGCGGTAGGGGCTGATGAAGCTGGTCAGCGCCACGCTGCCGCCGTCGGCGAACAGCTTGGCCACCTCGCCGATTCGGCGGATGTTCTCCGCCCGGTCCTCGGCGCTGAACCCCAGGTTCTTGTTGAGCCCGTGGCGGATGTTGTCCCCATCGAGCCGGTACGACGGCACACCCCGCTGCACCAGCACCTGCTCAAGGGCGCTGGCGATGGTCGATTTGCCGCTGGCCGAGAGGCCCGTGAACCAGAGCGTCCCGCCGCGGGTGCCCATCGAGCCCCAGCGCTCCTCACGCGTCAGATTGCCCTCGTGCCAGTGGACGTTGGTTGATTTGCTGGTGCTCAAGGGGCTCTCCTAAAAGGCGCTAACGGGACTCGTTAGAGGTTAGGCGCACCCGGCCCTGACCCGCTATGGTCCGTCCCTATGCGCGTTGCTTTCTGCTGGCAGATGATGTCCGGGTACATGGCCGCGTGCTGGCGTGCGCTCGCCGAGCGGGAAGGCATCGAGGTCTTCGTCGCGGCCCGCAGGCCCGAATCCGGCTCAGCTGTCGAGTTTTCCAGCGGGCTGATGGCTGGCATCGATTGCGAACTGCTCACTCAGGCCGAGATGGACGAGCCCGGCCGGCTCGCTGGCATCGTCCGGGCTCAGAAGCCCGACGTCGTCGTGCTCTGCGGCTGGGGCTCCAAGAGCTACCCCGAGATCGCCCGCGACCCCGCTCTCGCCGGCGCGAAGTTCATCATGACGATGGACACGCCCTACACCGGCACCCTCCGCCAGAAGCTCGGCGGGCTCGCCAAGCGTTCCTATTTCAAGCGGTTCGACCACTGCGTCGTAGCGGGCGAACGCACCCACCGCCTTGCGCGCACGCTCGGGTTTGATGAATCCATCCTTACGCGCGGCGTCTACAGCGTGGACGGCGCCGCCTTTGAGACGGCGATCGCCCAGCGGGCCAAGCTCGACGAGTGGCCCGCGAGCTTCTTTTACGTGGGCCGATACGCGCCCGTCAAAGGTCTCGATGTGCTTGCCCGCGCGTACCGGCAGTACCGCGATGGCTGCACGCGCGACGGCCAGACCCCCTGGGGCCTGACCACCTGCGGCAAGGGCGACGAGGACCGCCACTTCAAGGGTCTGGAAGGCCACACCGATCACGGCTTCACCCAGCCGGACGACCTCCCGGGCATCATGGCTGGTTGCGGCGCGTTCGTCATCGCCAGCCGGTACGAGCCCTGGGGCACCGTGCTGGCCGAGGCGGGGTTCGCGGGTCTGCCGATCGTCTGCACCGAGGCGTGCAGCGCCCACCTCGATGTGGTCCGAACCTACTACAACGGCGTGGTCACACCCACCGATGACTCGGACGCTCTGGCCCGGGGCCTCCGCTGGATCCACGACCGACGGGGAATCGCCGCCGAGCTTGGCCGGCGTTCGCGGGCACTGGCGGACCCCTATGGTGCCCCGGCGTGGGCCGATCGCTGGCAGGGCGTGCTCGCCCAGCTCAAGCACTGATCGAGCCCGCCGCAGCATCAAGCCCGCCTTGCACCGGCTGCCATGCCGGTGGCTTCGATCCGATTTCCCGCGCGCTTCCGAAGGACCATCCGAGATGACGACCATGACCACCAAACCAGGCCAGCCCGGAACCAACCAACACCAAGCCGGGCTCATCGAGCCCCACGGCGGCAAGCTCGTGTGCCGCGTCGCCTCCGGCGCGCGCCGCGACGAGCTCATCGCCGAGGCCGCCAAGCTGCCGCGCGTCGATCTGACCGCCAAGCAGTCCTGCGACGTCGAGATGATCGGCACGGGCGCGTTCAGCCCGCTGACCGGGTTCATGGGCAAGGCCGACTTCGACAGCGTCGTCAGCGACATGAAACTAGCCAATGGCAACATCTGGCCCATCCCAATCACGCTCAGCATCAACAAGGCCGATGCACCCAAGGTCGGCGCGCGCATCGCACTGCACGCCCCCAACGGAACGCTGCAAGCCGTGATGACCGTCGAAGAGGTCTACGCCCACGACCGCGCGAAGGAAGCAACCATCTTCTTTGGCGGCGCCGAAGACGACGGCAAGCACCCCGGCGCCGAAGCTGTCAAGGCCGAGGGCGATACCTGCCTGGCTGGCCAGATCGAGGTCGTCACGGTCTGCGTCGATCCCGATGGCCCGGAGGCGTTCCTCGACCACCGGCTCACGCCCGCGCAGACCCGCGCCGAGTTTGCCAAGCGCGGCTGGAAAACCGTCAGCGCCTTCCAGACCCGTAACCCCATCCACCGCGCCCACGAGTACCTCTGCAAGTGCGCGCAAGAGATCACCGATGGCCTGCTCGTCCACCCGCTCGTGGGCGAGACCAAGCCGGGCGACATCCCCGCCGATGTGCGCATGGAGTGCTACCAGACGCTGCTCGATGCGTACTTCGTGCCCGAGCGCACCATGCTCACCGTCATGCCCGCCGCCATGCGGTACGCTGGCCCGCGAGAGGCTGTGCTCCACGCGATCGTCCGCAAGAACTACGGCGTGACGCACTTCATCGTCGGACGCGACCACGCGGGCGTGGGCAGCTACTACGGCACTTATGACGCTCAGAATATCTTTGAGCAGCTCGACAAGAACAACCTGCGTATCGAGCCGCTCAAGTTCGAGCACGCCGCGTTCAGCAAGAAAGCCCAGGGCATGGTCAGCGGCAAGACCTTCCCCAAGCTCGAAGGCGACCAGATCTTCCTCAGCGGCACCAAGGTCCGCGACATGCTCGCCGCTGGCGAACGCCCCCCGGGAGAGTTCACCCGCCCCGAAGTCGCCGACATCCTTATTAAGTGGGCGACCAAGGCCTGAGCGAGACGAACTGGTAAGCTATCAGCATGTGGCCACGTGAACGATGGGTGCGCAAGCACATCGCTTGGTTGATCATATTCATTGTGTTTCTCGTCGCGGCATTCTTGCTGGCCGCGATCGGCACCATTTCTCAAGTGATGGACAGACCGCCCCTCGACCGGTCATTGCTCATGATCGGCCTCATCAGCTGCGCTGCAACCAGCCTGACTTCGGGCGTTGTGTTCTACGCACTAGCGATTGTGCCGACACGCAAGCACGTCGCCCGGCACTGCCGTCGCGTGTGCGAGAACTGCTTGTTCGTACTGACGTTTCTGCCCAAGCGCGGCAAGTGCC
Organism: Phycisphaerales bacterium; assembly: GCA_029260395.1. Taxonomy (GTDB): domain Bacteria; phylum Planctomycetota; class Phycisphaerae; order Phycisphaerales; family UBA1924; genus OFTM382. Next base: position 195,073 of record JAJDDJ010000009.1, read on the forward strand.
CAGAATGCGGCCGAGAATACGATATTGATGAGACGATTGGGTCGTGGTACAAGACCTTCGATGGAGCGGAGGATTGGTAGTTCGAGCTGCCATGCGTTGCAGCGAAGCCGCTGCGCATGGCGGCACGACCTTCGCCTCGACCAAGAGTAGTTTGTTCGCTACAGCCCGAGCGGAGCCGTCGGCTGGCCGGTCACATTGCTCAGCAGCGCAAGCGTGCCCTCGGCGCTCTGCCGACCGATCAGCACCGCCTGGATCGACGCCTGCTGCAGGATCTGCCCGCGCACTAAGTTGCTAACTTCGGTGGCGACGTCCGCATCGCGGATGTCCGAGGCCATGCCGGAGATGTTCGCGAACCGCGACATCATCTCGTTGATGTCCGATTCAAGGCCCTGCTGGCGCGCGCCGATCGCGCCCCGCTTGGTGGCGATGGCCTTGACTGCCGACTCCACTGCGTCTTGAGCGCCCTCGAGGTTGCCGTCAACCAGGTTGAATTCGCCGCCGGTTGCGAGCGCCGCGATGGACCCGCCCGCCAGCGCCGCCGAGCCGTACCCGTCCATCAGCATCTCACCGTTGAAGCGAGACGTGTAGCTCAGGTGGTCGATCGCCTGGATGATGCTGTCGGCCTCGATCTGCAGGCCTTCGAGCTCTTCGGGGCTGCGCCCCGCGCCGCCCGCCGCCGTCACGACGATGCCGTCGAGCTCGATCAGCAGATCGCTCAGCACACTCATCGCGCCCTCTTGCGCGGCCAGCCGATGGTTCGCTCGCTCCTTGCCCTCGATCCCGGCTTCGAGTTGGGCCAGCTCCGCGTCCAGCGCGGTCACCGCAACCAGCCCGCTCGGGTCGTCGCTCGCCCGGTTGATGCGGGTGCCCGTGGCCAAGCGCTCGAGCGCCTGGTTGATGGCCTCGTTGGCGCGGTTGATCGCGCCGAGTCCGAAGCTGTGGCTGTTGATCCCGTAGGCGTACATCGTCATCGGTATCGGTCCTCGGGTGCACCATCTGAAACACACTTGAGTGGTCCCAGCGAGTTCCCGGTTGTTAGGCTCTGGGGCCATGCCCAGCGCTTCCCAACGCCAACCCCCAAACAGCTATCGGGCGTTGTCACGTGCCGCCAGCGCCCTTGCGGTGCTCGTGGCGGTGGCATGGTGGCTCGCCCGGCTGTTCGCTGAACGGTGGGCATCGGTGCAGTGGGCGGCATGGGTGGGAATCGAATGGGCCGCGCTCGCGACGTCCCTGCTCGCAGCCCTCGCGTTGCTGCTGTACCGGGCTGATCGCAGGCGAACCAGTAGCCGTCGCACGAGTGCGCCAAGGCTAGGGCTGATCGTCGCCCTGCTTTTGGTGGCGCTGACCGCGCGCGCTTGGAACCTGCACCGGCTCGTGCTGCCCGCCGCGACCCGAACGCCAAGCGACGTGCGCATCGGCTACCTCAACCTCTCGGCGCAGGACGTGCACGACTGGCCCGCACTCGCTGACCGGATGGACATCGTCTTCGTCGCGAACCGGCCGTTCAATGCTGACCTTCAGCCCGCTTGGTCGTGGATCTCGGGCGACGAAACCACGCACGACGCCGCCGTGATCGGTCGGTGCGCGGTCATGTCCCGCCTGCCCGTTCGGCGGTGGGGCCTCGCACAGCTCGATTTCAGCGACGTGTGGCCCGCGAGCGACCCAGCGGATCGCCCCGAGCAGGCCTGGGCCGCATGGTTCCAGTTCGAGCAAAGCTCGGGAGAACCGCTCACAGTCTGGGTGGTTGATCTGCCGTCCCCGATCGAGCTTTCGCGCAGGCTCGTGGTCGCTCGGCTGCTGGAGCGCGTGCGCAGCTGGCGCGGCACCGCTTACGCGACCGACGCTGCTGGTGTGCGCACAACCGAGCCCGGCGCGAGCTTCCCGATGCCCGATGTAATCGTGGGTGACTTTAACACGCCGCGTTGGTCGCGTGCGCTCCCGGCGATCGAATCAAGGCTCGGCGTGCGCGAGGTCTCGGCGCGCATCAGCGTCGGACCCGCCAGCACGTTCGGCTTGCCGGTGGCCCTCTGGCCCATCGATCTGCTTTATTCGTCGGACGATTGGAAGCCGACGGCGCACTCGACCGTGCGACTCGATGGCCTTCGTCACCGGGCGATCGCTGCGACGTTTACGCCGCTGCCGTGAGGGGCTTTGTGCCCTCGGGCTGCTCGGGGTAGCCCATCGTCCCGGACCGGGTGAGCGTGGCCGTCGTCAGCACCGCGAGCACGAGCCCCAGCACTGCCGGGCCGAGCCAGCGGAGCGTTCGAATGTGAGCCACCTCACAGGTCGGAGGTTGCGAACCCGCGAGCAGCACGCACAGCATCAGCACCATCGGCTCGTAGTACCGCTGGCCCGCGATCGAGTTGGTGCTACTAGCCGCGACGAAACCCGCGCACGCTGCGAGCAGCACCCACCGCGTGCGCACGTCCACCAGCGTCAGCCACGATGCGAGCACCACCGCGCCAGCCGGGGCGAGTGCGAGAATCAGCAGCGAACGATCGGCGATCACCGGCAGCCTGGCTCCGACCGACCACAGCGCTCCGTATCGGCCCGCCTCCAAGCTGTAGCTTGTCTCGGGCAGCAGCGCCGACAGCGCGCCGACACCCAACGCAGCGATCAGCAATCCCTTGCGCGCGCGCAGGATTGCGATAAACCCGCGCCACCACCAGCCGATGAAAAACGCGCCGAACCCCGCGACGAGCGACAGAAAGAACGCGCCCGCTGCGGGGCTCATGGTGCTGGCATGAAAGCCCGCAAACCGTGGCGGCACCAGGCCGCCCCACATTACAACCAAGGCCCCCAGCAGCACGATCGCGGGCAACCCTGCGCCCAGCGCCTTGGTAGCGCCGATGATCTTGTTGCGGGTCGGCGCGAGCACCGCTCTCGCCTCGGCAAGGCTCATCGCATCGCGTGTTGGCTCCCCTTGTGGGCGCAAGCAGGCATCGAGCCACGCTGCCACTATGACCGGGGCCAGCGCCCATAGGTGTATCTGCCGAGCCATCACCAGCGCCGCCAGCGCGATCGCGATCGGCAACCAACGCGCGCCCTTGATCGGCCCAGCGAGCACCAGCGTGAGCACCGCCCACACACCAAGCCATCCTGCGTTGTCGGGCAGCAGCCACACGCCCGACGAATACACATAAAGCGAGGCCGCCATAGGAAGTGTGATCGCGAGCCCGGTCCAGCCGTGCCCATCTTGGGAGAACCGTCGGCTCGCCCAAGCGGTCACGCACCCGAGCAGCACGAGCGTGAAGGCCAGCCCGATCCAGCGCAGCCCCACCGGCCCCGTGCCCGCCGGCCTCCCGACCGCTGCCACGATCAGGTGGTACCCGGGCGTGGTCGCGGAGGCGTAGTCCACCAGGTCCACGCCGGGCAGTTCAGCCATGAACCGCTGCACAGCGGGCAGGTGGTAGTGCAGATGGTCGTACGCAGCCCGGCCCACAAGCCAGTCGGTCGCTACGGGCCACGCCGATGCGGCCAGCGAGATCGCGATCATCACGGCCGCGACGACCCACGGGCGGGGCGGGCTCGTAGAAGATGGCGACGGAAGCACGGTCACTGAGGCCATCATCGGCTCGCTGGACAGCCAACGGCGCTGGATTGGCCAGCCCAGCGTGCAGGAATTTGCCTTCTATCGTGCCCTCGCACCCCGTTTGCGGCCGATGCCAGTGTCGAGCACCCCGCTGGAGACCCCGGATTGACCGAGCCCGACCCCGACAACGCAAGTTCAACTGCGGGTAAGCAGCCGCCCAAGTCGCTCGCCCACGGGCTTATCAAGCTCGCTAGGCCCCACCAATGGGTCAAGAGCGGGTTTGTGCTGCTCGGGCCCATGTACGGCATGGGCGATATCGCATTGGCCCCTGCCAAGGCGGTTCTGATGAGCCTGGCGTGCGCCGCATCCTTTGCGCTGGTCTCGAGTTCCAGCTACGCGGTGAACGACATCCTCGATGCTCCCCGCGACCGGTTCCACCCCCGCAAGAAGCACCGGCCCGTGGCCAGCGGGGTCGTAACACCCGCCCAAGCGTGGGTGTTCGCGGTGGTCATGGGTCTGGCTGGCCTCGGGCTGCTCGGCTTCGTGGAAGGACCGGGCCGATGGTGGGCGGTGGGGGCTGTGGCTGCGTATCTCGTCAATGTCACGCTGTACTCGACGTGGCTCAAGCGGGTCCGCATCGCCGATGTGCTGGGTTTGAGCCTTGGCTTTGTTCTTCGTGTGTTTGGTGGCTGTGTCGCGGTGGGCATCTGGCCCAGCGCGTGGCTGCTCAATGTCACGCTGTTTCTCGCGATGTTCCTGTCGTTCGGCAAGCGGCTCGGCGAACGAAGCTCGATGGGTGACGACGTGGGCCAAGTGCGGCTCGTGCAACGCAAGTACACCATCGAGCTTCTGCGAATGGCGGTGGTGGTCACTGGCGTGGCGACGCTGTTGACCTACGCGTCGTATATCCAAGACCAGCAAGATTTTATCGCATTCATCGGCTGGCTTGGGAGCACCGGTTCAGGTGAAATCCCCGGGCTCAACCTGCTCTGGCTGACGATCATTCCAGCAACGTACGGCCTGCTCCGCTGTATCGTGTTGCTGGAACAGGGAACGTACGACGATCCCACCGAGCTCGCGTTCCACGATCGCCCGTTCCAGGTGTCGGGCGCAGCCTTCGTGCTGCTGACGCTTGGGCTGGTCGCGGCCTTCCGCCTGCCAGACGCCGTCGCCGGTTTCTGAGTCAAGGGTTGGCGCGACTTCTAAGGCGGTCGGTCGCGCGGTCTCTGTGGCTCGTGCGTGCCGCTGTTTTTGTTAGTCTGTATCGAACGGGCCACCGCCTGCGGTGCGCCCAAGGAGCACGGACCCTTCGGGGTCGACCCGGCGCGGAGCGCCCTTGAAGGAGTACCGATGACGACCCGACAGCTATTGCGCAGTGTTGCAGCGTTCGCCGCGGGCGGGGCCGTGTTGGCCGTGGCCGCAGCCGCGGGCATGCCCGATGACCCGACCACCGCTACCGATCCTCAGACCATCTCTGGTAAGCTGATGCCCGACGGCACGGTGCAGCTCGACTTCGCAGCGGTCCGCAGCATGATGGCTGCGGGCGGCGGCAAAGACGGCGGCGATTCCAAGCCCGATTTCCCCGAATTCAGCAAGGTCTCCGAGGGCTTCAAGCAGGTCGTCTCGACCGCCGACGGCTCACGCAGCTTGTTCACCCTGTGGACCCGCGACAAGGACGGCCAGATTCTCGCTGAGTTGCCCGCGGGCTACGAGAGGCAGAAGCACTTCATCGCGACGACCGTCGCCAGCGGCGATCTGTTCGCAGGCCTCCAGAGCGGCGATCAGTACGTCTACTGGCGCCGCTACGACGACAAGCTCGCCATCATCGCGCCCGAGATCTCCACCCGTTCCAACGGCGATCGCGAGTCCAAGGACAGCGTTGAGCGCCTGTTCACCGACCGCGTTATCGCGAGCGTGCCGATCGTGGCCATCGGTCCCGGCGGTCAGCCGGTGATCGACCTTGACGGCCTGCTCGGCGGCAAGGCCTCGTTGTTCTTCGGCGGCCAGGCCGCGGGAGCTGACACCTCGCTCATGAAGATCAAGACCGCCAAAGCGTTCCCCGAGAACGTCGAGGTCGCCCTTGAGATGCCCGTGCGCGGCGGCCAGCTCCGCACGTTCCACTACTCGATGAGCGTGATCCCCGAGCGCACGGGCTACTCCCCGCGGAAGGCCGACCCGCGCATCGGGTACTTCACCACCAGCTACCGCGACCTCGGCGAGTTCGAGATTGGCAAGAAGTGGGTCCGCTACGTCAACCGCTGGAACCTGGAGAAGGCCGACCCGAGCCTCAAGATGAGCCCGCCCAAAGAGCCCATCGTGTTCTACATCGAGCACACCACCCCGGTGCGCTACCGCCGATTCGTTCGCGAGGGCCTCGAGGTCTGGAACAAGGCGTTCGAAGATGTCGGCATCACCGGCGCGATCGAGGTGCAGCAGCAGGATGCTTCCAGCGGCGCGCACATGGACAAGGACCCCGAGGACCGCCGGTACAACTTTGTGCGGTGGCTCTCCAACGACATCGGCACCGCGATCGGACCCAGCCGAGTCGACCCACGCACCGGCCAGATTCTCGATGCCGACATCGTGCTGACCGACGGCTGGATCCGCGCGTTCTGGTACCGTTACAACGAGCTCATCCCCGACCTGTCGGTCGAGGGCATGAGCCCCGACCAGCTCGAATGGCTCAGCCGTAATCCCAAGTGGGACCCGCGCGTGCAGATGGCGGCTCCCGCCGACCGCAACCGCGTGGCGGCCAAGATCGCCCGCGAGTCGCACAACCACGGCGGTCATGCAGCGTTCAACGCCGACCCAACCTTCATGGGCGACGATCTGTACGACGGGCTGGCTGGCCGGGTGAGCCAGTCCAACGGCATGTGCACCGCCTCCGAGGGCAAGGCCCTGGATATGGCGATCATGCGCATGGTCATCGACGCCGCCATGACGCTCGACCTCGAAGACCTCGCACCCGATGACCCCGAGATGCCCGACGAGATGATCGAGGCGCTCAAGCAGAAGCTCGCCAGCGGCGAGATTCCCGAGGGGCTCATCCCCGCCGACGTGCTCGCGCAGATCAAGGCCTCCGGCTCGGCTGACCCCGAGGACGAAGCCGATGAAGGCGACGACGAGGACGACAAGGACAAGCCCAAGGACGACGAGAAGCCCGAGACCGCCGAGGACCAGCTCATCGACGGCATTCCGGCGTGGTTCATCGGACCGGGCCTCCGCGAACTCGTCGCGCACGAGGCGGGCCACACGCTCGGCCTGCGCCACAACTTCGCGGGTTCGTCGATCTACACGCTCGACGAGATCAACTCCGAAGAGCTCAAGGGCAAGAAGCCCTGGTCCGTTTCCGTCATGGACTACAACGGCACCAACATCCGCATCACCTCGGGTGATGCGCAGGGCGACTACTCGGTCATCGGGATCGGACCCTACGACCACTGGGCCATCCAGTACGGCTACGCCACCAGCGACAAGGACTCTCAGAAGGTCTTTGAAAGCGTCGACAAGCCCGAATTTGTCTACGCGACCGATGAAGATACCTGGGGCCCCGACCCGCGCGCCCGGCGGTACGACATGTCCGCCAACCCGCTCGAGTACGCCCAGGAGCAGGTCGCGCTGGCCGAGAAGCTCAGAAGCCAGATCCTCGACAAGTTCGTTAAGGAAGGCGAGAGCTGGGCACGCGCTCGGCGCGGCTACACCATCACGCTCGGCCTGCAGACGCGCGCCAACAGCATGATGGCCAACTGGCTCGGCGGCGCTTATGTCTACCGCGACCTCAAGGGAGACATGGATCGTGCGCCCATCGAGGTGGTCGATGCCGACACGCAGCGTCAGGCGCTCAACTTTGTCATCCACAACACGTTCCGCGACGAGGCGTACGGGCTCACCCCCGAACTGCTGAGCCACATGACCGTGGACAAGTGGTGGGACGCCGGCGGCGACCCGCAGTCGGACGCTACCTGGCCCGTGCACGACAGCATCCTGGGTGTACAGGGCGCCGCCATGACAATGGTGCTCAACCCCACCACGCTCCAGCGCATCTACGACAACGAGTTCCGCGTGCCCGCGGGCGACGACGCGCTCACGCTCGCAGAAGTGCTGGACACGGTGACCGGCTCGATCTGGACCGAGATCCAGTCCGAACCCCGGAGCAGCTACACGAACCGCGAGCCGATGGTTTCGAGCCTCCGCCGCAACCTGCAGCGCGAGCACCTCGAACGCCTGATCGATCTGGCCATGCCCGGTTCGTACGGCGCGGCGTACAAGCCGATCAGCAACCTCGCCATGCTCCACCTCCGCGATTTACACGAGAAGATCGGCACCACGCTCAAGGGCAACAAGGCGAACAAGCTCGATGCCTACACCCGGGCCCACCTCACGGAGGCAGAGTCCCTGATCGCCAAGTCGATCGACTCGCAGTACATCTACAACGCCAACGACATGGGCGGCGGCGGATCGTTCGGCGGGTTCTTCTTCAACGAGGACGACAAGGGCGACGACTAAGGGCGATCGCTAACCGAAGCGTAATCTGAACTACCAAACGGGGCCGCTCTCCACAACGGAGGGCGGCCTCTTTCGTGCGCACGTTGTACAGCTCTCGCGATGCGTTCACACGCGCGACACGCCGCAAGCATCATCGACCCACGCGCGTGCTGCCGCGTCGGCGCTGGTCACATCGGCCAGTGTTGTGACGGGCGTAGGCGCCATCGCGTCGAGCGCCCCGGCGACCAGTTCGGTGATGCGGCCAAACGGGATGCGGCGTTCTAGGAACAACTCCACGGCCCTCTCGTTGGCGGCGTTCAGCACCGCGCCCGCGGTGCCGCCTGCGCGCATCACGACGTCCGCGAGCCGCAGCGCCGGGAACCGCTCGTGGTCGGGCGGCTCAAAGGTCAGGCTCATGGCCCGCTGCATATCGAGCCGCCGCGCCGGGCCATCGCACCGATGCGGGTGTGTCAGCGCGACCTGGATCGGCGTGCGCATATCAGGGTCGCCCATCTGCGCCATGACCGAGCCGTCGGCCATCTCGATCATCGCGTGCACCACCGACTGCGGATGGATCACCGCGCTGAGCTTGTCCGGCTCGATCCCGAACAGCCAGTGCGCCTCGACCAGTTCGAGCGCCTTGTTCATGAGCGAGGCCGAATCGATGGTCACCTTCGCGCCCATGTCCCAATTCGGGTGAGCGAGAGCCTGCTCGGGTGTGGCTCGTGCGATCTGCTCAGCAGTCGCACTCCGCAGCGCGCCGCCAGAGGCGGTAAGCACCACCCGTTGAACACTTGAGGGCAGTCGCATCGGCGGGACATCGTCTCCGCCTGCTCCTGTCGCGCCCATGAGGCACTGCCAGATGCCCGAGTGCTCGCTGTCCATCGGCAGGATGGCAACGCCGCGCCTTCGCGCCTCGGGGATGACCAGCGCGCCCGCAGCCACGAGCGATTCCTTGTTCGCCAGCGCCACGTTAGTACCGCGCTCGATCGCTGCCAGCGTCGCGCCGATGCCCGCAGCGCCGACGATCGCAGCCACCACCAGGTCCGCGTCAACCTCTCGTACCAATTGCTCAGCAGCCGAAGGCCCACGCCGAGCGGGTTTGGCGCACGGCGCCGCCTCGTCCGCGATGGCCAACTGTCGCACGCCGAATCGCTCGGCCTGTGCGCACAATTCGTCACCCCGGCTGCCTGCTGCGAGGCCCACGATTTCGAAACGATGCTCGCCCCTGCGGTTGAGATCCTCGATCACTTCGAGCGTCTGCGTACCGATCGAGCCCGTCGAGCCCAGGATGATCAGCCGCTTGGCATCGCTCACGGGCTAGTCCTTGCGTTTGGCGGCGCTGGCGACCTCGGCGGAGCTGAGCTTGCGGCGAGACGTGCCGTACAGCGAGCGACGCTTGGGCTTGACCTCGGCCTGCGGCTCACTGGTCGCGGGCTTCGCCGGTCCTGAACCGCCCGATGCCGAACCACCTGACGCCGAAGCGTTGGTGCCATCTCCGCTGGCTTCGCCTCCGCCGCCGCCCTTGCCGCGCCTGCGCCTGCGGCGCTTCTTCTTGGGGGCACCATCTTCAGCATCTTCGTGCTGACCATCTTGGGAACTCGCTTGGGAACCCGCTTCAGGGTTGGCTCCGCTCTCGGCGGGTTGCTCGCCGGACGATTCGCCCATCTCGGACGGCACGCCATCGGTACCCGCTTCTTGTGACGCGCCGCCGCCCTTGCCACGCCGGCGACGACGACGCTTCTTCTTTGGACGCTCGCCGTCCTCGGCGTGTTCGTCATCGCTCTCGTGGTCGCCGTCCTGAGTGGTTGCGGGCTGCGTTTGCGGCGTGGTGTCCTCAGCGTTCGCTTCTTGTGATGCGCCGCCGCCCTTGCCGCGCCGGCGGCGCCGACGCTTCTTCTTGCCGGTGCCGGGCTGCTCATCGTCGTCGTCCTCGACGGCCATCGCCTGCTCCTGCTCGGCGAGCGGATCGGACGCCTCCTCGATGATCTCGTCCTCCTCCACCGGCTCGGACCAGTCGGCATCGGGCGAGGGATCGTTCCACACCTGGAGCCATTGATCGGGCCACTGTTCAGGCTTGGATACGCTGGGCAGGCGGGTGATGTCCACGTCCACGCCGCCTGCGCCGTAGGCGTAGTACACGGTGCGGTCGGGCTCGGTCATGTCCATCACGCGGACGAGCACCTGCTTGCCCGTGGTTTGTTCGAGCCGTGCGAGCGCTTTGCGCTTCTTGCTGAGCATCTCACCCGCGACCCGGCCTCCGACCACAAGCTCGATGCGCTGCACCTTTTCGTGGCTAAGGATCGCTGCGAGTTTGCGGATGCATTCCGATGCAACAACCGATGGCCGCTTGACGCCGCCCCGGCCGTGGCAGGTTGGGCAATCGGTGAAGACCTGGCTGTGCAGGCTGCCTCGCATGCGCTGGCGGGTCATTTCGAGAATGCCGAACGGGCTGATGCTCGCGACGCTGGAACGCGCGCGGTCACGCTTGAGCCTGTCCTTGAACCGGTTCTCGACGATCTTGCGGTTCTTGGCGGGTCGCATGTCGATCAGGTCGTTGATGACGATCCCGCCCATGTCGCGAAGCCTGAGCTGGCGGCAGATCTCGTCGACCGCTTCCATATTGGTTCGTAGCGCGTTGGTCTCGCTGTCGCGGGCGCTGCGGCTCTTGCCGCTGTTGACGTCGATCGCGACGACCGCCTCGGTCTGGTCGATGACCAGCCGCCCGCCGCTGGGCAGGGGCACTTCGCGCGCTTGCATCAGTTCGAGCTGTTCCTCGATCCTGAACGCTTCGAACACCGGTGCCGGGCCGTTGTAGCTTCGCAGCCGAACGGATGAACGCGGCGCGGCGATCTTGAGGAATTGGCTGGCGCGGCGGAGCGCATGCTCGTTATCCAGCACGATCTCATCGATGTCCGGCGTCAAGAAGTCTCGCAGCGCGCGGAGCAACAGGTCGGACTCCGAATACAGCAGCCTTGGCGCACGGCCCGTGCGGTGCCGCTTGTCGAGGTCTTTCCACAGCCGCTGGAGGTAAGCAAGATCGCGCTTGAGCTCGGTCTTGGTCTTGCCGATGCCAGCGGTCCGCAAGATGAACCCGAATTCGCGCGGGAGGTCGAGCCCGTCGAGAATCTTTCGCATGTCCTTGCGTGTCTGCTCGTCCTCGACCTTGCGGCTGACGCCGACCTGGTCCATCTGCGGCATCATCACGAGGTACCGGCCCGGGATCGAGAGGTAGCTCGTCAGCGTCGGGCCCTTGGTGCCCACGCCCTCCTTGAGCACCTGCACGATGATCTCCTGGCCGCGCTTGAGCGCCTGCTGAATCGGCGGCCGCTCTCGGCGAGGAGTCTTGCGGCCTACACGCTCGGAGTCGTCCTCGTCAGCGCCCGGAAAGTAGCGGGGGTGCAGGTCGGTGACGTGCAGGAAGCCGGACTCGCCGATGCCGAAGTCCACGAACGCCGCCTGGATGCCGCTCTCGACGTTGGCCACCCGGCCCACATAGATGTTGTTCACCCGGCTGATCGCGTCCATCCGCTCGGCGTGGAACTCTTCGAGCTGGCCGTCTTCGACCTGCGCGATTCGGCACTCCTCGCCCGGCGCGTAGTTGACAATCATCCGCGTGATGCCCTTCTTCTGGGCAGGCACCACCGGCTCATCGTCTTCTTCGTCCTCGCTCTCGGATGTCTCCTGCTTCGAGCCAGCTTTCTTAGAACTGGCCTTCTTGCTGGCCGCTTTCTTGGTTGTCTTCTTGGCGGCGGCCTTCTTTCGGCTGCGCTTCGCCTTGGGCGCATCCTCTACGGCTTCGCCTGCGTCGTGTTGCTGGTCTCCGCCAGCAGCCTCGTCCTCAGCACCATCGTCAGCATCGTCCCCGCTCAACTCGTCGAGCAGCGGCTCGGGGCCGTCGTCTTCGTCGGAATCGCTTGGCCGCTCGTCTTGCTGTGGCGCACGGTACACGTCGTCGTCATCGGGCTCGAGGTCGTGCGCCTCTTCAACAACCTGCGCTTGCTCAAGAACGCCGGGGTCGGGGCGCTCGGTGCTCTCGGGTTGGTCGTTGGGTTCGCCTAGGTGGTCAGTGGTCTGGCTGTCGTACTGGTCGCCGGTACTGCTGTTGGTTTGGTCGTCTGGGGTCATGGCCCGCTTCCCTAAAAGAGGGGCGTGGCGCTCGCGTTGGCGTTCGACGTTCCTCTTGCACCAACGGGGCGGCCGACGCGGGCGCTTGGCCTCGCACCGCCGAACTTCTTCGCTGGCTCCAGGCCCTGCGCCCGCGATCGTTCAAGATCGCCATCGCTCGTGGGTCTGGTCGCAGCCGGACTCGGGTCGAGCGCCGGTGCGGCATTGGCAGAACCTGTTCGCGCTGCACACTCGTCTGTTCACTCGCCAGTCGCGTGGTTCGTGTTCGGCCCATGGGGCCGAGCGTCGCAAGCGCGGGCGGGGAACCCCGGTGGGGTCGGCGCGGAAGGTCCTCGGGATCTCGTCGTCAACGGAAGCGCGAGCGTCCGCCGAGTGGCTTCTTAGCCTCCGGCTCCAAGGGCACGTCCCTCAAAGGCCTCGGGCACAATCTTTCGAGCCCGGTCGCGGAGATACGCCGCGACCTCGGCATCGGAATCGAACGTGAGCACCTTCCGGGCCACTCGTTCGCACTGCTCGATACTCACCGAGCGTACCAGCCGCTTGATCCTTGGGATCGAGCCGCTCGTCACAGACAGGGTACGCACCCCCATCCCGATCAACAACAGAGCATACTCGACCTCGCCCGCGGACTCGCCGCAGCAGGAAACCCCGATCTTGGCGTTTCTGGCTGCACGGACGACCTGGCGGATCAGTTTGAGCACCGCGGGGTGGCAGGGCTGGTAGAGCGAGGCCACCCGCTCATTGGTCCTATCGACCGCGAGCGTGTACTGCACGAGGTCGTTGGTGCCGATCGAGAAAAAATCGACCTCCCGGGCGAAGGATTCGGCCATCAGTGCCGCTGAGGGCACCTCGACCATCATCCCGACCTGGATCGAACGGTCGTACGCCACGCCCTCTTCGTCCAGATCCTCCATCACGTCCCGCAGCAGCATTTTGGCGTGCTTGAGCTCGGCAAGCGTCGTGACCAGCGGGAACATGAGCCTCATCGGCCCGAGCACACTGGCCCTCAAAACCGCCCGCAACTGCCGCTTGAACATGGCGGGGTTGGCCAGGCAGTACCGGATCGAACGCTGGCCCAAGAACGGATTTCGTTCGGGTATCATCGTCCGGGCCTGCGTGTACTTGTCCGCCCCCAGATCGACCGTGCGCAGGGTCAACGGCTGGCCTTTAAGCCTCTGCACGCACTCGGAATACGCCGCGAAGTGGTCCCCCTCGGTGGGCTCGGTATCGGAAGCGAGGAACAGGAACTCGGTTCGGTACAAACCAACTCCCTCGCCACCGAGCCGCTGCATTCGCTCGATCTCGCTTGGGAACTCGATGTTGCCCACGAGGCTGATCGCCACGCCGTCGCGGGTGACCGAGGGTTCTTTGTTGAGGTCTTCATTGGAGAGCGCGTGGACCCGGCGCTGCTCGACGAGGCCGTGGTAGTGTTCGAGCGTCTCCTGATCGGGATCGAGGATCAGCCATCCGCGGTCGCCATCGAGTACGACGAGTTGGTCGTGCTGCACCGTGTCGGTCGCGTTACCCGCTCCGACGATCGCGGGAAGGCTCAGGGCGTTGGCCACGATGGCGGTGTGGCTGGTCCGCCCACCGAGTTCGGTGACGAACCCGATGACGTGCTCCCGATCGAAGCCCGCTGTCTGGCTGGGCGTAAGGTCCTGCGCCACCACGATGGTCGGGCTGGTCAGGTGGTCCAGCGGCGAGCCCTGTTCGCCCCGAAGTTCCGCCAGCAGCCGATCGGCCAAGTCGTTGATGTCGTCGGTCTTAGTCGAAAACGCGGTATCCGTTTTGGCCCCGAAAACCGCTGCCAGATCGCTGAGCACCTGCTGAACCGCGAACTCGACGTTGACCAACTGGTCACGGATCATCGATTCGATGGGGTCGATCAAGGAGCGGTCATTGAGCATGCCGATGTGGAACAGGAAGACCTTGGCGGTCTCGGGACCCATCTCCTTGGCGGCCTCGGAGTGAACCCTGTGCAGATCGGCGAGCGAGGCCTGGCGGGCTTCTTCGAGCCGCTGAAGCTGGTCGTCAACCTCTTGAACGGTGATGGGTTGCAGCCGCGCCTTTCGGCGGTGGTCGTCCATAAGCACCACGCGTCCGACCGCGATGCCTGGCGAAACCGGGATGCCTTCGAGCGTCACCATCGAGCGATTGGTCCATCGTTACCCAGGCCATGTCGGCGCGGGCGCAGCGTGCGGGAATGAAATCGGCCGGTCGGTTCAGCCGCGCGGTCCACGAGTCGAAGACCTTGGCAGGAGCCCTCGAATAGGGCCGAGCCATCGTAGCGTTCGGCCTGGCAGGGGCGCTTGGCAACGCCCAGCCTCCCAGAAAGCACCGAAGGCCAGATTTGACTCCAGAGCCTTGAGAGGCTCTGATGGGGCTATCTTTGACGAGTGGGCGACCCGCCATACCCGCGCGAGTGCTTCGGAGCACGCCGCCGGGCTCGGGCCTCTCCAGCCTCCAGCAGATGGGAACCGCGCCGCATGGCGACGCTGACGGGCATCCTTGAGTGGCCCCAGCGCTCCGACGGGCGTGTCCGCCGATTCGGCGGCATGTCGCTCGTGGAGCACGAGGGCGATCCGTTTGTACCCGCCCATTGGGGCGAGGAGCTGCCGCTCCGCAGCAACCTCGAGGTCACCGTCGAGGTCGAGATGCGCAAGCCCCGTCGGCGCCGGCGCTCTGGTAACCGCGAGGCAAGGCTCACCGTCGAGTCGTTCGTCAGCATCGAGGGCTTGTCGCCAGACAAGTTCCGTACGCTGCCCAAGTTCGAGGACTTGGTCAGCATCGACCCAGAGCCAAGGCTCACGCTCGAATACCCCGGCTGCCCTCCCGCGTGCAGGCTGATCGACCTGTTCTGCCCGATCGGTCGCGGCCAGCGCGGGCTCATCGTCAGCCCGCCCAAAGCCGGCAAGACCACGCTGCTGAAGGACATCGCGACTTCCATCCTCACGAACTACGAGGACATCTTTGTCGTCATGCTGCTGGTCGATGAACGACCCGAAGAAGTCACCGACTTCAAGCGCACGTTCTACGGCAAGGCCCTGCCACGCGGCGAGACCTCGGACGGCCCCGAGCCCATGAACGTCGACCTCAAGGACCGCGAGCTGACGCCCTGGGCCGAGCGCGTGTGGATCATCGCATCGAGCAACGACCACGACACCGCCAAGCACGTCGCGGTCAGCGAGATGGCCATCGACCGGTGCAAGCGCATGGTCGAGGCAGGCAAGCACGTGGTCGTCGTGCTTGATTCACTCACCAGGCTGGGCCGGGCGTTCAACCGCTCGAACAGGCACTCAAACAGCGGCCGCACGCTCTCGGGCGGAATCGATTCCAAGGCCCTCGAGATCCCCAAGCAGCTGTTCGGCGCCGCCCGTAACGCCGAACACGGCGGCAGCCTCACCACCCTCGCCACCTGCCTCGTTGATACCGGAAGCCAGGGCGATCAGGTCATCTTCGAGGAGTTCAAGGGCACCGGCAACATGGAACTCGTGCTCGACCGCAAGGTCGCTGAGCGCCGGCTGTTCCCCGCGATCCATCTCGCGGCCAGCGGCACACGCAAGGAGCACCTGCTGATGGGCGAGCAAGAACTCGCGACCATCACCGCGCTGCGGCGCAGGCTGCTCAGCATGCCCCCGCATGTGCAGATCGAACAGCTGCTGGCGGCGCTCCAGCGCTTCCCCACCAACGCCCAGCTTGTCGGCTCAGCCAGCGGCTGAACGCTTAGACCGCTTACCAAAAGAGAACTCCCCCGCGCAAACGCAGGGGAGCGAGAGTGGGAGTGGGCGGGTTGAATGCGGCTTAGCGCAGAACGCTCGTTGGCCTGCTAAGCAGCCCGGCCAAAGAGCTTGCGAAAGCCCTGCTTGGGCGAGCCGCTGGCCGCTGAGAGCAGCCTGGCAACTCCCTCGTCGGGCTCCTCGACGACCATGAACCGCCGAAGGATGCCCGCCTGCGTCGCTGCTTGGAGCGTGGCATCACCCAGGCCGCTCACGCACAGCGTGCCCTTGGCCTTGCTGCATCGATCGGCCAGGTTCGACAGCGCCCAAAGCGATGTGCAGCACAGCTCCGTGCCAGGAGAGAACGCGACCAGCACATGGCGGGTGCTTTCATCGGGCAGCGTCTCAAGCACTTCGATCAGCAGCGAGGCGCGGCGCTCGGCGGGCATACCCGCCTGCACGTGCAGCACGACGATGCCGCCGTGGCGGTCCTCGCGCTGAATCAGGGGCGAAAGCATGGGCAGCGCCTTCGTGCCCGCTAGGTCCATAGTGGTTGGCATGTGGATCGGCTCCTTGTTCGGTCGGCACCGGCGCGTTCACACGAACGAGCGCAAGCCGCACACGAGATGTGCAAACCGCGCGATCTGTTCGCCAGCGTGAACCTTCGACTGGGGGTTTGAGGGGGGCGGTCTGTGCGCTCTGCGACCGAGTGGCCGGGTCCGCGCCGCGTTCTAGAGGGGTTCTCAGTGTGGGGCCGCACCCAACAAAACGACGGCCGCGTGTTTCCACGCAGCCGCCCGGAGGGAGAAAGAGAGAGACTGTGAGCGCCCGATATCGGACGCGGGGAATCAGTGGTTCACTCAGCCGAGAATCTGGTTGGCCTCGGCGAGCTCTGCTTCGAGCCTGGACTCGATCTCGGCGAGCTTCTCGGCGCTCAGGTTGATCGCCTTGAGCACCTCGGGATTGATCTCGAGGTCCATCAGATCGGCGCGGTACGCCTTGTCGGCCCGGGCCACCAGCCGGTCAGCGATGTACACCACGCAGGGCAGCACACGCGAATCAGACGGTGCGTTCAACGGGGAGTGGTGGAACCGCGTCACCATCGAGAACGAGGCCGGGAACTTCCACTTCTCGCACAAGCCTGCACCGAAGTCCTGGTGCGTCGCGCCGAACGTGGCCAGCTCGACGTCGAGCATGTTGTTGCATGGAGCGCCGCTGCTGTCAAGCCCGACTTCTTGGATGACGTCGATGAGCTTGGCACGGTCGAACTGCAACTCGACCATGATGCCAATGTCGTGCATCAGGCCAGCGAGAAACGCCTCGTCCGGCATGCCGATCTTGAGCGTGTCCGCGATAAGCTTGGTCGCGACCGCGACTGCGCCCGAGTGGTTCCATACGTCGCGTGCGGCAAAGCCGGGGCACAGCTCGCCGCCGCGGTAAAGCTTGGCAAGGCTCGCCGCGATGGCGATGTTCTTGACAGCGTTCAGGCCCAGCAGCACGATGGCTCGGTTGATCGAGCCGATCTGCCCAGGCAGGCCATAGAACGAGCTGTTCACCACCTTGAGGATTCGGCTGCACAGTGCCGGGTCCTGGCTGATGACCTCGTGCAACTGCTGGGCAGAGCTCGATGGGTTCTCCACCAGTTCGATAATTTTGACCGTCACCTCTGGGAGCGTGGCGATGTGGCTGATCTCGCGGATGGCCGACGCTACTACCCGCTCGCGTTGTTCAACAGTGGTGCTCATGCGGTTCTCCCTGAGTGAGGTTCATGGGCCTCATCGGGCGATTCCCGCCGTGACTTTTCTATCGGTCAGCAGAGCTCGTACATCGCCTCCCGCAATAACAGAAGGGCGCGCCCGTTCTCGGACGCGCCCCTCGCTGGGTGCTCGTTATCAAAGCAGGTCTAACCGCTCAACTATCTTTGGGCGCGCTCTTGGGTGAGGCCTTGCCTGGCTCCGGTTTGGCTGCGTCACGGGTCGCGGCATCAGCCGCAGGCCGGCTCTGGCCGTCCTGCGAATCCACCACCTTGCCCAGAACCCCCGGCAGCTCGATGCCCGCCTGCTCGGCCAGCTCGTGTACCTGCGGCAGCGAACCGATCAGCCCGCTCAGAAACCCGGCGGTCGCGCCTCGCGACCCACTGGTGTCCTTGCTCTCGCCGCTTCGGCCCGAGTCCCACACCGTGATCTTGTCGATCTTCAGGTTCTGGATCGCCTTCACCTGCTCGGCCACAAGCTTGGGCATCTGCTCGATCAGCAGCAGCGTCGGCGCGATCTGCGGGTTGCCCGCGCACGCCTCGATGATCCGCTGGTAGCCCTCGCCCTTTGATTCGAGCACCTTGCGGATGCCCTCGGCCTCCGCCTCGTACTTTGCCAGAATCGCGTCGGCCTCGCCCCGTGCCTCGCGGCGAGTCTTTTCGGCCTGTGCTTCTGCCGCAATCTCAATCCGCTTTTTCTCAATCTCTTGCGGCGCGAGCTCCACCTTGCTCAGGCGCGCCAGCTCTTGCTCACGCTCGGCTTTGTAAATCGCTTCTGACGCCTGAGCCAACGCCGTCTCCGCCCGGCGCTGCGCCTCGGCGCGGATCTCGGCAAGCTGCGCGTTCGACTCGGCCACCGTCGCCGCCGACGTGTTCTCGCCGTCCACCGCCAACGCCTCAGCATCGGCCACCTGAATGCGCTGCGTCCGCTCGGCGCGCTTGCTCGCCGCCACCGTCTCGGCGGTGCGCTCAGCGATCGCGATCTCCTGGTCGCGACGGCTCTGCGCCTCGCCCGTGATCGCCTCGGCCTCCAGCTTGGCCACCACGATGCGCTGGTCCTGCTCGGCGGCCTTCTGACCCTGCTGGGCCTTGGCCCGCTCCTCAGCAACCCGCACGTTGCGCTCTCGCAGCGCCTGCGCCTCACCGATCGCGCCCTCGCGTTCCTGCTGGGCGACCTCAACCTTGGCGCGGTTGATCGCCTCGGCGGCCGCCCGCTGACCGATCGCGTCGATGTAGCCGGAAGCATCAGTGATGTCGCGGATGTTCACGTTGATGAGCGACAGACCAATTTTGTTGATCTCGTCGGTCACGTTCTCGTTGATCAGGTTCATGAACTTCTCGCGGTCCTTGTTGATCTCTTCGATCGACAGGGTCGCGATGACCAGACGAAGCTGGCCCAGGATGATGTCCTGCGCCTGCTCTTGGATCTGGAGGGGGGTCAGCCCGAGCAGCCGCTCGGCCGCGTTGGACATCAGCACCGCTTCCGTGGAAATGCCCACCGTGAAGGTTGACGGCACGTTCACGCGGATGTTGTTGAGCGACAGCGCGCCCTCAAGGGGAATCTCGATCACGAGCGGCTCAAGGCTCATGTACGCGTAGTCCTCGATCACGGGCCAAACGAACTTGCCGCCGCCGTGGTAGCACCGCGCCGACAGATTGCCGCTGCGCCCCCAGATCACCAGAACCCGGTTGCTTGGGCACCGCCGGTACCGGCTGACAAAGAACATCAGCACGAACAGCAGCACCAGCACCGCGAGCCCAACGCCCACAAGGATCACGATCCCCGTTCCGTTGGTCGTGCCCTGCGCGAGGGTTGTCATCGTTTCCATTTCATTCTCCCTTCAAGTCCGCCACCGCGCACACGCTGCCGCGCTGACCAAGTTCTAATTCTGGTTCTGTTCTTGCAAAGTCTCAGTATCGCTTGCCCGCCGGTCCGCTGCGCCGTGGTCATGCCTCCGGCTCAACCACCAGCACGTTGCGGGTCTTGTCAGCATCCACAACGCGCACCGGCGTGCGCGAGGCAATGGGCTCAACGCCCTTCTGCACCGCGCTCAGCTCGGCCTGTCGTCCCTGCACCACGACCGTCACCCGGCCGCGTCCCGTGCCCACCGGCGGCACCTCGATGTGGACCCGCCCGGTCTCGCCCACCGCCGACGTCAGCTCGAGGTTACCGCTCGATTGCAGCTTGAACAGGGCTTTGAGCATGAACAGCAGAAACCACGCCACCGCGACGCCGCTGAGCACCGCGACCACCGCGGCACCGGTCAGGCCCACTTCCGTCAAGTTCAGCGTCGCCAGGCCCATCCAGCCGCTGCCCATCGCAAACGCGCTGAGCGTCTGCAGCGACAGCACCTTGAACTCGCCGCCCGCGTCGCCTGCATCGACATCAACCGCCGGGCCGTCCATGTCCATATCGAGGTCGCCCCCAAGCTGGCCCATGAGCATCTGGATGACGATGTACATCGTGCCCGCGACGGCGGGGACACTAAACCACAGCGCTTCTGAACCGATCAGCCATTGCATGGTCTGGTTCCTTCCCGAGCGGGTGCGAGTGTACCACCGGGCTGCCTACACCGGGCACCCTTCACTGGGATCTGTTCGCGGGGTTGTCTCAGGGATGGCCCGCTGGCGCCGGAGAACCCGGGCCAGCGTCATGCCGAGAGGGCCCGCGACAGCCCGCTCAGAAGCTGTATTGGGGTTTCTTGTTGCGACGTTGCAGCCAGCAAGGACCGACCCAATCAGGCCCGGCCGCTCTGATCAGGCTGCCAGATCAATCCCGTCGTCCCAGCCCAGGTCGTCGTCAAACCCGAACGGGCCCTCGGGCGATTCGTCTTCGCCGGTTTCCAGCGATGCCTCGTCGTCGATTTCAAGGTGCCGGCAGTGAACGCGGACAATCCGGGCGAGCTGCTCTGCGAACACCGGCGCGATCGCGCTGAGCGTCTGGAGCGCTTCGGGCCCGAATGGGTTGTGCGCATCGCGGAACAGGAACGCCACCGCTAGGCACTCGCCCTCCTCGTCGTGGCACGCGAACGCGACCCCGCCATAGTCTTCGAGCCACTTGCCGTGCTCGCCGAAGGCAGTCAGAAGCTTGTCGTTGGTGTCCAGCACCACGATGCCCGCCTGGTTCTCGATCGCTGGCGGCACCACGTCGGCCAGGTGCTCCATCATAGTCTCGCCCGATTCACGCGGGCAGTCGTAGTTCACATACGCGCTCAGCGAGTACTCCCCGCTCGATGCGGGCAGGTACACCGCGCTGTTCGTCGATCCCACCTTAGCGAGCAGGAACTCAAGCACTGTCCGCAGCAGGTCCTCAAGATCAAGCTCCTGACGCACGATCGCGCCGAACTCGCTCGATACACGCACCCGGTCGATCTGCTCGGTGATCTGCTCGTACGCCTGCACCAAGTCGTCGCACATCGAACCGACCTGCTCGGTCACCTCGTTGCGTGCATCGTTGAGCGTTCGGCATACGTCCTCGAGCCGTCGGGTCGTGCGCGGACCGCGCTGCGCCGCCGACTTCTGGGCCGCCGCGATGATCCGCTGAGTGTTGTCCTGGTCGCTGTGCTGCTCACTGATGAGGTCGATCGCCCCCTCCCGCATGGCATCCATCGCCAGCTTGAGCGTCGCCTCGCCTGTGATAGCCACCGCCATCACGCCCACCCGCTGCAATGAGCCGATGATCTCGCCGCGCTGGCTGTGCGCCCCGCTCACCAGCGCCAGTGCCACCGCGCCGCGAGTGCCAAGGTCGATCGCCTCGGCCAAGCTCGCGGCGTGCGCGGGCTTGACGAGCCCGATGCACTCGGTCCGCTGCGACCAGCGCGAACGCTCGGCCTCGCTCTCAGCCACAATCAGCAGCCGAGTGATCTCGCCGTTGAGCGCGGGCAGCTCCACAACGGGCGGGGTGCCCGACGCGGTCCGCTTGGTTCGTTGCCGCTGGTTCATGCCGCCTCGCTCCGCTTCCCGGCTGGCGACCCCAGCTCGGTAAAGGTCAGGGTCGCCCGTGTTCGTCCGTCCTCCGTGCGTTCCAGTGCTGCGCCGCCTCCATGCGACCGCATCCATTGCCTCGCCCGCGTCAGGCCAAGGCCCGCGTTCCGCACGCCCTTAGGACCTGTAACGAACGGCTCGAACAGCCGCTCGTGCCCGCCCGGCTCCAGGCCCTCGCCCCGATCCGTCACGCGAATCTCCCATCGGCCCTTGGAACCCGCGCGTTGAGCCGCGATGAGCACATCGCCGCTACTTGATGCAGCAAACGCGTTGAGCAGCAGCTCCGTGACCGATCCCTCGATCTTGCCACGATCCACGAGCAGGTAATACGACGGGTCCACACCCTCGGCATCAACCTCGCCCTGCCAGCCCGCAGCATCGGTGGCGATGAGCACCGCCGAGTCCACCATCTCGCGCAGGCTGTGCGTCGCGGGCTTGGGCTCTCGATCCGCCGAGGTCGCCGCAACGCCACGATGGAGGGCAGCCAGCGCCGCCGCTGCATTCACCACCGTCGCCACAAGACCCGCGTGTTCCTCTTGGCCAGCCAGCGCCTTGATCGAAGGGCTCTGGTCTCGCAGCGAGCGCGCGATCATCTGCACCTTGGCCATCGCGCCAGCGAGCAGGTCTGATTGGCTGGCACGCGGCGCCGGCTCCATCTGTGGCGCGGGAACTACTTCCGACCGCGTCCCAGCGTCATCCAGTTCGCCCTCTGCCAACAACGCGGATAAAGCCAGCTTCCAAGCGCCGATCAGGGCCGCGTGCGACTTGTTCTCGCCCGGACGATCGATCCCATCGAACAGCACGACCATGCGCTCGGTCTTTGTGATGGACCGAAGCCCTTTGCAACCGATCGCTTCGATGGCTTCTTGTGCGCTCACTGCGAGATCACCAAATCGCTCTGTAGCGGTTCCTTCCGCGTCCAGCTCGCACGCCGACCAGCCGTCCTCGTGCTTGAAGGCCACCGCCCATCGCTCGCCTCCCATGACCCGCGAGCCGCTTACCGCAATCGCTCGGGCCAGTTGATCGCGGTCCGCGCCGGTAGCCGCCCGGCCGAACCACTCGATGGCGCTCAGCGCTCTTGCCGCCTCGTATCCGCCGCGCGTACGGCGAGCCAGTGTCTCGTTCAGCCCGCCGAGCGAGCGGTTCGCACGCGCTATCGATTGCAACAGCATCTCGTGCGTCGACTGCTCATCCAGCCCCATCACGCTGCACCGCTCGCCGACCGCCTCATGCAGCCTGTGGCAGATCTGCCCGATCGCCTGCTCGCTCGCACCGATGGCCCGCGCGATCTCCTCCGTTGTCCGTTCAGAGACGGGATCGCCGCTAAAGCCGATGTGCTGCGATCGGCACAGGCCAACGCCTGCACTGACCACGTTCATCAGGTTGCTCGCCCGGTCCTTGGTGCCATCGGCGCGAAGCACTTCCAGCAGCGCCTCGGGCAAGCCCCATCGCTCGCCCACGTGCGCGCCCGCCTGGTGGTGATCCAGCCCCAGCAGCTTGTTCGCAGCGGCCGAGGCCGAGATATTCTGCTGGGCTGCGTACCCCAGCACCCGCGCGTACCCCTTGGGCACCGCAAAATCGAGCATCAGTTTGCCGATCTCCGCGAGCAGTCCCGCGACGAACGCCTCCTGCGGCCGAACGCCTAGGTCCTTTCGGCTCGCTGCGAGCAGCTCGCACGCCGTCGCCACCCCAATCGAGTACCGCCAAAAACCAGTCCGATCGAATTCAGCGAGCGCCAACGAGTCCGAACCCAGGCGCATCGCCGCGGCCATCGCGCGGTCGTCGGCGGCGTCGCCCTGTGTTTCCATCGCCTCGTACACCGCGACGCTCAGCACCGCCGACCGCACCGCCTCCAGCCCGAGCATCACCGCGGCGTGCTTGACCGTGGTGATCTGCTCGGTCAGCGCCAAGCCCGCTCTGCGGCACAAACCCAGGATTTTGCCCGTCAGCGCAGGGTCCGCCTCGATCAGCGCCACCAACGCATCCAGCTCGACTTCTTCGTCCGAACTCAGCGTGAGCAGCCGGGTCGCCACGGGCGAGAGCGTCGGGAGCTCGTCAAGCTGGCCCAGCACAAGTTCCAGCCGCGCGCGCCCATCCATCGAGGATCGGCTGACGGGTTGGGTCACGGTCTCGGGCACTCGCAGCGTCCTCCAGCGGGTGGGGGGCCGGGGTAGCGGACCTGCGTCCGGGAACCGACCTCTGCCGCTGAATCGACCCGCTCATCGCATGACTTCACCCATCGTGGCGCTTCGACCGAGAACCGCGCACTTTGTGGGTCTGTCCCGTCTCTGCCAGTTGAAAGGGGATTAGGAGCCCTAGCCGTGGCGGGCGCGCCAGAGCGTGACCGCTTCAGGTTCGCGGGCGTACACGGGCCGGAGTGCCTCGGGACTCAAGGCCTTGCTCGCGGGCACCTTCGCAGCCGCTCTCAACAGCGACGCTGCGGAAAGCCGCATCGGCTCGATCAGCCAGCCCCGCCGCTTGGCCGAGGCCTCCCATTCCGTGGGCAAGAACCGGTCGGCGATCAGCCTTATTGGCCGCCCTGCCTCGGCTTGCATCGGCTCCAGAGCCTCGAACTCCTCGACCGTCAGCGCCTGTCCGCCTTCAGCAGTCGCCGGGGAGCCGTCCGCGCCGAACACCTCTGCCCATGCAGATAGCTTCTTGCTCGCCAGCGCCACTACAAACGCCCCGGGCCGATTGGCCGCATCCACCGCGGCCACCCGCGTCGATTGCACCGCGATCAGGCCCAGCCCCAGCGCCTCAGCCATCGTCGCCGCAGCAGCCACCGCCACCCGCAGCCCCGTGAACCCGCCGGGGCCCACATCCACCGCGATCGATTCCAGATCACGGGGGGATTTGCCGTGCGCCCTCAGCAGCCGCTCGCACGCGGGCAGCAGGTCGTCGCGCTTCCGGCTGCCGGGCTCCACACCCTCCACGCCCAGCACTTCGCAGGTACCCCCGCCGACCAACCCGAGCCCCACCTGGCTCGCGCCTGGACTGCTGGTCGGGCAACCGGTCGGGCCGCTGGTCGGGTTGGACACCTCGATAGCGAGCGTGAGACTGGCTTGAGTCATTCCAATCTCCCCCGCCGGGCTTTCCTCTGCGCGTGCTCGCGCTTCTCGCGAAGCCGGCGCTCGATTGCGCCCCGCCCCGGTTTCGTTTTCTTCCGCGGCTTGGGCTCGTGCATGGCCCTGACCATCGCGGCCCGAAGCTGGTCCAGGCAACCCTGGCGGTTACGGCTCTGGCTGCGGTTCTCCTCGCACGCGATCAGAAGGGCCGCCCCGTCGTCCACCACCCAGCGACGCTCGTCCCGAATCAGTCTGCGCAGCACGCGCTCGGGAATATCGATTCCCACAAGATTGAGTCGCAGCACCGCTCGGGTCGCGCGGCGGTTCACATTTTGACCGCCGGGCCCCCGGCTGGAGGTGTACGACCACGACAACGCATCGGGCTCCACCCGCACGCCCGGTGCGATCTCAAATCGGTGCTCTCCCTCGGGTTGTGGGTGTTCGATGTGGTCGCTCACGCCTGTTTCCCGCGCGTTACAGCCCGCACGACCGCGCCAGGCCGCTGGGGAGAAGCCCTGTTCGCACCGCCAAGGTGTGGCACGAGGCCCAATTATTTAGCCTATCAGACACGTTGTGACGACGTATCTTGACGGCACCACCCGGTTGTGAGAAACTTCGTCTGGAGAAGGCCTAGAACCCGATGATGCACTCCGCCGCCCGCCGGGACGCGATACCATCGTGATTCGTGTGGACTGCAGGGTGCAGGAACTGCAGCGGGTTTGCGGCGTGTGCGCGCAGCCGGTGGAAGTCGGCTGATCGGAGTAGGGAGGCTCGGTTCGATGGCGACGGTGACTAAGCGAGAATTGATTGAACGAATCGCGGCCACCACCGGCCTCAGCCGCACACAGGTCAAGGATGCTCTACAGAACTTCCTCGACGAGATCATCCTTGAGATTGGTAAGGGCAACCGGCTCGAGTTCCGAGACTTCGGAGTCTTTGAGGTCAAGACCCGTGCCGCACGTCGGGCCCAGAACCCCAAGACGCTCGAGCGCGTCGACGTGCCCGCTAAGCGAACTGTCAAGTTCAAGGCCGGGCGGCGCATGCGCGAGTTGCTCGAAGGGGACGCCCCAGCCACCGGGCCGGCGAGCGTGTCCTCCGCTACATCGGACGCGAAGCCGGACACCAAGCCAGCAAAGCCCCGCTCCTCGGGCTTCGTCGAGAACAAGCCAGAGCGCGCCGAGCCCGCGGCCACCGACGCCGACCGTGCCGACTAACCCGGCCGACTCGGCCACCTGTCCGTCCACCAGTTGCTCTTCTGGCTAGTCCACTGGCTGAACCGCAGCGGGGTCCACCAACTCAAGCATCCGGTCCAGCGCCATCAGCGCCAGCGCGCGAACCTCAGGGTGAACCGCAACCACATTGACCGCCTCGGGCTTGCCGTCGCGCGTGCCCTCGCCGCATAGCCGATCGAGCACCCACAGCAAGTGCGGCTCATCGATGCGGTACATCGTCGTACACAGGCACTGGCAGTCGGACAGAATTCGCACCCGCACGCCCCGCTCGGCGGCCTCGTTGGCCAGGCGGTTCACCAGATGCACCTCGGTGCCCACCGACCACTGGCTGCCGGGCTCGGCGGCCCGGATCGTCTGGATGATCTTCTCCGTCGAGCCCCACTCGTCGGCCAACTGCACCACCTCGCGCGCGCACTCGGGGTGCACGATGATCCGCTCAGCGGGCTCGCCCTTGGCCTCGGCCAGTTTGCTCCGCTCGCGCACCTGCGCGCAGTGCTCGGGCCGAAACAGCTTGTGCACCGAGCAGTGCCCCGCCCACAGCACCGCCTTGGCTGTGAGCAGCGACTCGGGTGTCATCCCGCCGAGAACCTGACCCAACGCTCGCTGCTTGGGGTCGTACAGCGCGGTCTGCGAGGCCACGTCGTAGCCCAGGTGTTCCATCGTGTTGCGCCCGAGGTGCTGATCGGGCAGGAACAACAGCTTGATGTCCTCGCTCTCGGCCGCCGGCTGCGTGCCGCCATCGAGCGCCCACCGAACCACTCGCTCGGCGTTCGAGCTGGTGCAGCAGGCACCGCCTCGCTCGCCCACGAAGGCCTTGATCGCCGCCGAGCTGTTCACATACGTCACCGGCACGATGCGGCCCTGCCAGCCCTGGCGTTCCAACGACTCGTGCAGCGCGTCCCACGCCTCGACCGTGTCGTCGTAGTCGGCCATGTCTGCCATCGAACAGCCCGCGGAAAGATCAGGAAGGATCACCTTCACCGACTCAGGCGTGAGCATGTCCGCCGACTCGGCCATGAAGTGAACGCCGCAGAACGCAACGTGCTCAACCGGCTGCTCCCCCGACACGCGGGCCGCGATCTGGCTCAGGAGCAAACTGTCACCCGTGAAGTCCGCGTGGCGGATCACTTCGTCCGCCTGGTAGTGGTGCCCGAGAATCACCAGCTTGTCACCCAGCTGCGCCCGACGCGCGCTGATCCGCTCGGCCAGTTCGCCGGTGGGCATCCGCGTATACGTCTCGTCGAGCGATGGTTGCCAGAGCATGATCGTCTCCTGGTGTAATCCTAGGAACACCCGAGCGACCGCCACAGCTCTCTACTTGTGCTCGTCGTCAGGCAGCGTCCCGCGCTACGAGCGTGGTCTCGCCCTTGAGCAGGCCCAAGATCTCGCCGGCCCGCTGCTCGTAGGTGTGCGCGCGCACGAAGGCCTCGACCGCCGCAAGCCGCCCCTCTGGCTGTGGCCCTGCCAGCGCCCTGCGGAGCACGCCCGCGAGTGCCCGGGGTTGATCGGGGGTGAACCACCGAACGGCAGGCTCATCGACAAGCACCCGCAGCGCGGGCAGGTCGGAGCACACCACCGGCGCGCCGCTGGCAAGGTACTCGCCCAGCTTGACCGGGCTGGCCCACAGCCTCGCAGGGTGGTGGTTCGACAGCGGCAGCACGAGCGCGTCCGCGTGCCACAGGTATCCCGGTACCGCCGAGTGCGGAACAGGCCCGTGGCACACGACGTTCGGCGGAGCGCCAGCGCGCACGGCTTCCACTTCTTCAATCGGTCCACCCACGAGATGGAACTCCGCCTCAGGCATCAGACGGGCCGCCTCGATCAAGGTCGGGATGCCGTTGAGCGGGTACAGGTTGCCCGCGAACACGATCTTGGGCGCGTGGCTTGTTCCGAGCGGACTCATGCCGCGATCGTCGCCCGGCACGAACATCGCTGGGTCCACCGCGTCGGGCACGATGCGCACGAGCCGAGCGTCAGCGCCCAGCGCGATGTACTTGTCCGCCAGCGCGGGCGAGATTGTGACCACCCCTCGCATCGCGGTGCTCGGCGCTGCGCCGCTTGCCATGCGCACAGCGGTCTGCCCGCCGAGCCAGTCATCTGTCGGATCGAGGTGCGTTTCGACGACCGTCGGCACGCCCGCTTGTGCGCACTTGACCGCACCCCAGCAGTGGCGGGCGTACACCGCGTCGTAGCCGCCGGTGGCGATCTCGGCCGCTGCCCAGTCGCTGATGCCTTCGAGGTAGTGTTTGTGCGCGAGGTGCTCGTCACCTTGGCGTTCGCCCGGGAAGCTTCGCCAGTTGAGCCGTGGCTCGCCGTAAGCATGGGCCGCCGACTCGTGCGTCCAGCCCGCCTCGGGCTTTCGGCTGAAAACCGTGACCTCATGACCCAGCCTGGCCAGTCCGCCCGCTGTCTTGGCCACGTTGATGGCATAGGCCTTATGGCTGCCCGGGGCCATGTCTGAGATCACCGCGATGCGCATCCGCTTGCTCCCCGCTGCGTCCATCATGCGTTCACGCGGCGCTCGCCGATTGGCCGGCTTCTTGCGCGGGCTCAGCGACCAGCCAGTACTCGCCCCAGCGGTGTTCGAGCTTGGTCACGCGCATGCCGCCCGCAGCAACCTCGGCCTCGAGCGCCTCGCGCGTGAACTCGATCTCGTGTGTCTCATCGAGCCTCGAATCAACGCCCAGCTCATCCTTCCAAGGCACACGCCACTCGCGGTCGTAGCTCGGCACGCGGATCAGCACCCGCTTGGGCTGGTACCACTCGACCCACTTGGCCAGCAGCTCGGGCCGGCCCACAAGATGTTCGAGCACGTTCGACAGCACGATGGCATCGAAAGTGCCCTCGACCCGGTCGGTTGTGATGTCGCCCTGCACGAATCGGCACTCCGCTGCGAGTTGCATCTTCTCGGCGTGTGCTTGCGCCTTGGTTATGTTGGCTGGGTCGAGCTCTTGGCCGACCACGCTCGCGCCGCACCGCTGAGCAATCGAGCAAGCCAGCGCGCCGACACCGCTGCCCAGATCGAGCACGGCCTTGGCCTCGCCCATCGCGTCGACGAAGAAGTCGTGGTACCCCGTAAGCCGGTGCTTGGGGTGCAGGCCCTGCGGATCGGCGCGGACCGCCGCCTCGCCCTGCATCGAGTACGTCCAGCCGTCGAGGGCTGCTAGGAACCGCGCAGCTGTCTGCGGATCGAGCCGCTTGGCGTACCCGTGCAGGCTGTCGCGCCAGGCCCGGACCGCGAGCATTGGATCTTGCGAGAGTAGTTCGGGGCTCCACCGCACGGGTGCCGCCGCGCCCCCAGCGGGCTCGGCTTTGCGGGCCGAGGCAAGCGCAGCCCGAGCGGCGTCCAGCTCCTTGGGCACGACCACCTCGAGCGCGCACGCCCTGCGTATGTGCAACTGGGCGGCCTCACCGATGGATTCGCGCCAGTCCTTGTCCTCGATGAGCGGACCGAGCAGGTGCGCCAGGGGGCTCGGCTCAGCCGGGCATATCAGCCCCGTTACGCCGTGCGCAATCTGGTCGCCCAGGCCCGGCGCATCGGCGACCACGACCGGCGCACCGGCGCTCATCGCTTCGAGCACCGTCTTGGGGTGGCCCTCCCGCTGGGACATCTGCACGAACATCGTGCAGCGGCGCATTCGTTCCAGCAGCTCCTCGTGCTGAAGCTTGGGCGTGAACGTCGCCGATACGCCGAGCTCCTTGGCCAGCGCGATCAGCTCGTTACGCAGCGGGCCGTCGCCGACGACTTCGACCTTGATCGGCGTTGAGTCTTTGAGCAGCACCGCTGCCCGCAGCACCAGCGCGACGCGTTTGCGTTCGACGAGCTGGCCGCACACCAGCACGGTGTTGAACGCTCGCTCATCGGGGCTCAGCAGCGGGCCCGAATCGAGTATGTAGTTCGGGATAAGCTGCGTCGACACCGGGTCCAGCCCGTAACGCCAGGACAGGTCTTCGAGCATCTCGCGGGTTGTGCCTACGACCACGTGCGCCCGCCGGCACAGCTCGCCCTCTCGGCTGGCGACCTCGGCGGCGATCTTGGATTCCGGGCCGTGGGCCTCGGCCTCGAACCGCGACCACAGGTACCCGCCGCGAGCGATCAGCCCCGCGGTCTTGCCGGCTGCTTGCGCCTGACTTAGCACGCGCAGCGCCGCCTCGGACGCCGAGAACTGGTTGGTCTTGATGACCACCGACCCGCACCCGTCGAGCGCTGCATCGAGCGAGTCGCCAAGATCCGCGAGCCACGCCGACCGTTCGAGCGCCTCTGGGTTTGCAACGACGCGGACCGGGGTGTCGCCCGCCGTAAGCGCTGCTTGGCATTCGGTCGAGGGTGCCTGCGTGTCAGTGACGATGACCAGCCGCCCGTAGGCGGGAGCCATCTGCTGGTAGAGCGCCCATTCGCGGTCCATCACACCTGTGCGGAACCACTGCTCGATGCCCGTGCCTGGGGAAAGGACGACCACGAGCGCATCGGCCACCCGGGCCTGTGGGCCTGTCGCCGGCGGGCTGGATGGGTCTGGGTGGTGCTCGGTCATAATTCTGTGATCAGACGGGGGTATCGGCTCATGAGCGCCGGGAGTGTTCCATTTTCATCGGTGAGCTTGGCGTCGACCGATCTGAGCAAAGTGACCAATCGACCAGACAATCCGCGGCCGCTGGTCAGCGTGATAGTGCCCGCGTACAACGCGGCGGCCACCATCGCGCAAACATTGCGCACTGTGCAGGACCAGACCCTCGCCGACTGGGAAGTGGTTGCCTGCGACGACGGCTCAACCGACCGGACCCCCGCCATCCTTCTGGAGCTATCCCGCTCAGAACCGAGGCTCAGGGTCGTCACCCAACCCAACGCCGGCGCTGGCCGGGCCCGCAACGCCGCGATCGCTGCGGCAAGGGGCAGGCTCATCAAGTTTCTCGATGCCGACGACCGTCTCGAACCCGCGTGCCTTCAAACGCTTGCCCCGCTGGCCCAAGCGCACGGAGCTGCCTGCGGCTCGTGGAGCATCGATGACGCGCTCGGCGAACCGGTGGGCATCAGCGTCTCGCCCGGTTCTGGCCCAGTCGGGCTCGATCGGCTGCTCGAGGACAACCCCGTCGCCCCGTCGGCGGCGATGGTCTCCCGCGAGGTGATGAGCCTCGAAGACTTCTCTGAGGCACCCGCCGCCGCCGACTACGACCTCTGGCTCCGCCTCGCAGCGCGCGGTATCGAATGGCAGACCACCCCCGAGACCGTCGCGCGCTACCGCCTGCTCGCGTCGAGCAACTCTAAGAAATGCGGCCCCGCCCTTGCGCACGTGGCGGCCTGCCTGCGCACCGCGTTCGAGGCCGCGCGCGGCGATCCGCGCATCGATGCATCAGAAGTCCGCCTGCGAACCGCTCTCCGCGCCCACGCACTTCGGTACGCGAGCCTGCACGCCCTGATCAAGCCAACCCCCGGCCAGGACGATGCGTGCGACATGGTCGAATCGCTCGGCCTTCCTTTGCGGTCCATGCTTAGCGCCACGGGCGGGCTCATCGGCGATGCCTCGTTCGAGGCGGTGCTCGCCGCGACCGCGACCAGACCAACACTGACCGCAGCGGCGCACTGGAACGAGCCGCTGGCAGCCTGGTGGCGCGCGATCGAGCAGGAGCGCTGGGCCGAGGCTGGGTTTGCGGACCGGGCCATCGAGCGGTTCGCATCGCGGAGTGTTGATCCGCGCGCCATCGCCCACCGATTGCTCGACAGCGCAGGAGCTGATGCGGTGCTCGTAGGCCACGGCACCAACGGCAGACTTATCGAGCAACTCGCCAGCAGGCGCGGCGTGCGCCTGACCATCCGCGACGACCGATACCAGCCGAACACGGACATGCCAACCAACGCCGAGCCCATGGACGAGCCGATCAAGGGTCGATGCGTCATCGTGTCACCCATCGCCGATGCTGGTCTCGCCCGCAGGTTCCCAGGCGCGCTGCGTTGGCCAGCCGTTGCGAGCGAGCTGGCGAGCGTGGCCGAAGCCTCGCTGCGGGGCCTGCTGCTGCGGTCACGCGCTGCGTAGTTGCAACGAGCGTTCCAGCGCGTGCGTGTATAGCCCGAGCACCGGCAGGCCTTTCGCCCATTCGGCAGCCCGCTCGGCGAGCAGCACCTCGAACCCGTCGCTTGAGAGCAGCACCGCATCGATGCCCATCTCGATCGCTCGCTCGGGCCGCACGATCGACAGGCCGTGCATGGTGGTGATGGAACCACTGGCTGCTTCGTCATCGACGATCGCAACAACCCTCGCATCGCCCATGAACACTGGAACCACGGCCCGTGTGTGCGCGCCAGCCCCGTAAATCGCGATGCGTGCGCACCCGGACCGCGAGAGCTGATCAATCGCGGCACGCACGAGCCTCTCGCGCGGGGGTACCAGCCTCGCAACCTCCAATGGCAACGAAGCTTCATCAATCTCGTTGGCTTGTGTGTACAGCGCCCGAGCACGCTGAAGGTCGCCAACCGAGCACTCTCCGAGAAAGCCAAGCGTGCGCACGAACGCGGGCCACCGGCTCATGGGGTCGCCAGCGGGGGCTGCCATCGCCGACGCGAACAGCCGATTGAAGCGGGGCACACACGCACCCTGTGCAAACTCCCGGTGCGCGAGCGCATGGGCGGTCCGCCCCATCCTCGCCAGCCTGCTTCGGTCCTTTGCTAGCGATGCCAGTTCCTGCGCCAAGGATGGCATGTCGCCGATTTCAAAGATCAATCCGTCCACGCCGTGGTTGATCGCGTCGCGGGCTCCGCCGCTGCCCGTGGACACGGCCGCGATTCGACCCGCAGCCATAGCCTCCATCACCACCAACGGACAGCCCTCGCTCTGGCTGGTGAGTACGAGCCCATCGCACCATTTGAACAACGCGTCCATCTCCGAGCGATCCACCCGCCCGAGCAGCCGAACTCGGTCCGCCTGCGTGTGCCCTTGAGTGCGCCGGGCGAGTTCATCACGCAACGGCCCATCGCCCGCGACGACCAACTCGAATCTCACTCCTAAGCGCACCAACTCCTCGCACAGCAGCGGCAGGTCCAGCGGCCGCTTGTTGCCATCCAGCCAGCCCGCAAAGAGCAGCTTGAGCGGGCCGCTTGTGTTTGGCGGCACCGGCTCTGGAGGCACGTCCATCGGGCACGGCGATGGCTCAAAGACCCGCTTGGCATTGGCACCCAGGTTCGCGCTCACGGTGCGCACAATGGACTCGCTCACGCCCGTCCACGCATCGCACAGCGGCGCGACAAGCTGGTAGAACTCGTGGTCGCGCGGGTGGTCGCCGTGAAAGAGACCAGCGCAGCGGATCCGTGGCTCCGTCGCCGCAGCCAAGGCCCCGTGCGGCAGATCGTTGGTCAGGACCACGTCGGCGCGCGCATCGAGCAATGCTTGACGCACGCACGCAAGCTGTTCGATTGGGGTAGCGCCCTTTGGCCACGCGCAGCACAGCACGCTGGGCACGTTCGAGAAGGGCGACTGCAATACCTGCGCATCGGTCAAAGATTCGCCCACGAGCATCGGCACAAATCCCGGCAGCATCCCAGCGAGTCGTGCGCCCGCGACCGATACGCCGCTGAGAGCGTGCGCACGATGAAGGCTGACCACGCGTGTCATGCAGCGACCTCGGCGGCCTGCCTGCGACTGGCAAGCGAGCGAGCCATCATCTGGAACATCGGCTCGATCATCGCGCTGTGGGTGAAGCGCTCGGCGGCGCGCGCCATGATCGGGGCGGCGTACGCGCTCCTCCACTGGGGATCGCTGGCGCGCTCAATGCGTCCGGCAAGCTGGTCGAGCGTGGTGAACCCGACCGCTGCCATATCGCCCATGAGCCACGCGGGGTCGAGGTGCTCGGGCACCGGCCTGGCGCTGCCCGTCTCGATTTGCGCGCGCAGCGATGCATCAAGGAAGATGTCCGCGGGCACGTTGGCCGCACCGCATAGCGCTGCGTACTGACGCGCCAGCGGCGTGGCGTCCGCACTGAAGTGCTGCGTGCCGTCGGCGTCCGTGCGCACGGGCATGGCCGACATCAGCTCGGCTTGCATGCGTGAGCGAAGGGGCGTGGCGGCGGCGTCCGACAGGTAGCACAGCGGGAGCCCGCCCGACAGGGCGCACTCGGCGACCCGCTGGTGCACGAGCGTGTGGGCGCTGATGTGCAGATGCGCGCCCGAGGCCTGGTAGATCGCTCTGAGCTGCTCGCCGTGGGCGGCGCTGCCCCGCGCGTACCGCGCGAAGGTTGGGTGCTCGTCCCAGCCATTCCCCCATAACGCGAAGCGCACGCCCTGGTGCCGGGCCAGGTGCGCGCACCAGTGCGCGACCCGGTGCCGAAGCACGCGATCGGCCAGCGGCATCGCGAGCCCGTAGCGGAGCTGGTCGATCATGGCGGCATCGCGGTGGCCTGTCGCGTCCTCGACGGTCTCACGCACGATGCGCTTGGCGGGGCCTATTACTCGGCCGTCACCAGTTTCGAGCCATTTCATGAGATTAGCGCTGACACGCTCGCCCATGGTTCGGAGGGCTCGGTCTTGCTGTTCGTCGAGCCACCGTTGGGCGAACTGTTGGGGTGTTTGGCTCTGGTGGGTGGCGATCGAGACATCGCACGCCGTCTCGTTGCGCAGAGAGTGGTCGAGCGGCCCGTCGTGGAACTTGGCTGCGTTCACCGCCACGGGCAGCGCCAGGCTTTGGCCCGGCTTCACGCCGAGCTGTTCGGTAACGCGGTGCAGCAGGTGCCCGACGACAAAGTCCAGCGGCCCATCGGCACGCACCGCCCCGGGAGCGAAGACCTCCGGAGCGGAGTCCTGAACCCACGTCACCACGGGCAGGCCATCGGGCAAGAGCGAACCGAGCGGCACCCGTCGCGTGTGGTTGAGCATGAGCACGAGGTCGGGCTCGAGCCGATCGATCGCTTCGAGCGTCGCGGTCGTCGCGAGCATTTCGTTTCGGTTCGATTCCTTGAGCACCACGGCGCGGTAGCCGTTGGAGTTGAGTGCGTGGGCAAGATCGGCGGCCGAGTGCTGAACGAACGTGGAGTAGACCGAGGTCGGAATCAGCACCTTGAGCGGCTCGGACCGGCCAGCGAGCGATTCGCTCATTCTGTGCGCCCACCACGCAGGGGTCCGCGGGGCGTATCGGCGCTCAACGCTCGCTTGGAGCGATCGGTGCTCGTCCTCCTGCACCCGCACCACGGCCTGCACCGCTTCGCTCACGCTCGGGCTGGCGGCTCTGGTCGTGCCCGGAGTAGTGACCACGAGCCCGGCGACCTGCGTGAGCTTGCGCCCAAGCAGCCAAGATTCGAGCTTGCTCGCTGCGTCGGGGCCTATCTCGATATGCAGGCGCGGGGCGGTCAGCTCGGTGGAGAGGTCGGCGGCCGCAAGGCCTTCGATCAGGTCGAGCGGGTGCTCCTGCACGAGGATGACTCTGGGCTGGTAGCCGATGGCGGTGCGAGGCGTGGCCTGCATGGCCGAGATCAGCAGCCACGGGGGGCTCGCACCCTCGATAAGGATGGGCTTGACGAGCGAGCCGGCGGAGTTGGCCTTTGGCAGATGCTGATCCACGAACGCCCGGGCCACGCTCTTGAGGTCGGCGAGCAACTGCCACCCGCCGCCTCGGCGAAGGACGACGTTGCCGTCGGCGGCCCTGAATCGCTCGACCGAACCTGAGGCGTTGAGGGCAGACCACTCGGCGAGGCCCGCTGCGATCGGGCTACTGAGGTGGGGCCTGTTCGCTCGCAAGGCGCGGATATTGCGCATGGCGGTCTGATGGGCGTCCGCAATGGGGACCCGGTCGTCCGGCAGTGACTCGATGGCCGTAGCCAGCTTGACGACATCGGGATGGGCCTCAGCTTGAGGCCCGGCGGCCTTGAGCACGTCGAGCTGTTCGCCCGCTGCGGTCCTAAGACCAACCGCAGCAAAGTTGGCTGCGGTTAGAAAGCGCAGGCCGCCGTCGTCGGGCACCGCCTTGAGGGCCTCGATGGCGATGGGTAGGTAGTCCCAGGGCTTTCCGGCTCTGCCGAGGTTGATGAGGTCGGCGCGCGTGATGGCCTTGGACGGCTGGGTCATTGGCTCGTGGTATCGACCGGTCGGCTCGATCGGGACCAGAGTTGGGCGCACGTTCTGCGGCTGTCCGAGCCGGCTGCGATGGCGAAGCGAGCGGACGAACGCCGATGCAAGGGGGCCATGACCGACCCCCGATTGCCCGCTGACAAGATTCTGCCGTTGACCGACCTCTTGAGCCGGCGGGCGGCGGCCCGCAGGGACGGCCTGCGGGTCGTTCACTGCCACGGCTGCTTCGACATCGTCCACCCGGGGCACATCCGCCACTTGCGCCACGCGCGGTCGATGGGCGATGTGCTTCTCGTGACGATCACGGGCGATGCCAAGGTGGGAAAGGGCGTGGGCAGGCCGCTCATCCCCCAGGAGCTGAGGGCCGAGAGCCTGGCTGAGCTGGACTGCGTGAACTGGGTGAGCATCGATCAGCACCCGACCGCGTCCGAGCTTCTGGAGGCGGTTCGCCCCGATGTGTATGTCAAGGGCAAGGAGTACGAGACGAACAACGACCCGCGGTTTGCAGCCGAGCGGCAAACTGTTGAGCGGCACGGCGGACGGGTGGTCTTCAGCTCGGGCGACGTGGTGTTCAGTTCGACCGCGCTGATCGCGTCGATCGACGACTCGGTGGACGCGTTTCAGCGTTCGATGGCGCCGCTGCTCGGCAATGACTCGCTGACCACGGCCAAGCTCGAAGCACTGATCGCGGGCTTTAAAGGCCAGCGGGTGGTGGTGGTGGGTGAGACGATTGTGGATGAGTACCTGTTCTGCGACCGGCCGGGGGTGGCGACCGAGAGCCCGGTGCTGACGCTGAGCCCTCTCGAAGAGCGGCGGTACCAGGGCGGGGCCGCGATCGTGGCGAGGCACCTCGCTGCGATGGGCGCGCGCCCGGTGCTGGTGACCGCGATGCCCAGCACTCCATTGGCAAACGAAACCCGCGCTGCGATCGAGGCCGAGGGCGTGGAGGTGCGCGCCGTACGCACCAGCGGCGAGTTGCCGCGCAAGCAGCGGATGCTCGTCGGTACGCAGAAAGTGGTACGCCTCGACCGAGCGCAGCGCACAGTCCTCGATGCATCGGCCCAGGACCGGTTGGTCGATCTGATTGTCTCAACCGTCGAAGAACCGACGGGCAGTTGCGATGCCGCGATCATCACGGACTTCGGGCTCGGGATGCTGTCGTCGTCCGTGCTGGCGCGCGCGCAGAAACGTGTCCGCACAGGCGCGCGGGTGCTGGCTGGCGATGTTTCTGGCAGGCACCACCACCTGCGCGAGTTCCGGGGCTTTGATCTCTTGTGTCCGTCCGAAGATGAAACCCGAATCACAGAGGGCATGCACGACGAGGGCCTGGCAGCAGCCACATGGAGCCTGCTTGAGCGCACACGCACTAAGGCAGCGATTGTCACAATGGGCCCCGAGGGACTCGTCGCGTTCGACCGAACGCCCGACGACGGGGCCGTTGATGGAGTCGGCACCGACGACCCGCACCGTTCGCGTGTGCGCGGCGAGCATGTGCCCGCGATGATGCCGTACGCCGTCGACCCGCTCGGGTGCGGCGATGCATTGCTTAGTGTGGCAACGCTCACGCTCGCAGCGGGCGGCAGCCTTTTGCAGGCTGCGTTCCTGGGATCGGTCGCAGCGGGCGCGCACTCGCAGCGCCTGGGCAACGAGCCGGTGGCTGCTGGCGACCTTCGGCGCGCGCTCATGCGGGTGCTCTCGGCGACGCTGGTCTATCAGGACGCGGGGCTCAGCGAACCCAAAGCGAGCGGCGGGAGTCGATCGCGGGCAGCGTCATGACTGGGCACACGCCGCGCTTGAGCTTCGTGATCCCGACGCGGAACAGAGGCGTGGAACTTGCGGAGACCCTGCGCAGGCTGGACGGGCTGGGGCTCGGGCCAGACGATGCGGAAGTGGTCGTGGTGGACAACGCTTCGGATGAACCTGCGCTTGCCGTGTGCGCCCTGCCGACGACGCTGATCCGCTCTGAGGCCAACCACGGCGCTGCGGGGCGGAACCCTGGCGCCCAGCGCGCGCGCGGCGGGTGGATCGTGATGCTGGATGATGACTCATCCCCGATGGATGCGGCGGGCCTGCTCGCGTCGCTCGCTGATGCACCAAACGACGCTGCAGCGGTCATGGCGGACATTCACCTGAGCGGGGGCCGAGGCCGAGAGCGTGGCGGGCTGCCCGAGGTATTCATCGGATGCGGGGTGGCGATTCGGCGCGAGGCGTTCTTGGCTGTTGGCGGTTACGACCCAACGTTTGGTTACTACGCCGAGGAGTACGACCTGTCGGCCAAGCTCATCAAGGCGGGCCACCGGATTGTGTTCGACTCGAGATTCCGCGTCGAACACCGCAAGGCCATGAGCGGCCGGTGCATGGACACGATCATCGGTCGGCTGGTGCGCAACAACGGATGGGTGATGCAGCGGCACGCGCCCGATCTTGTTCGCAGGCAGGTGCTCCGCGCCGACCGCTCTCGCTACCGACAGATCGCACGCAAAGAAGATGCGCTCGCGGGCTACACGGATGGACTCGGCCAGTTGCGAGCCACGCTGCGCGCGCAGGGACGATCGCCGATGAGCCATGAGCAGTTCGATCGGTTCACCGGCTTATCGCACGCTCGCGCCGCGATCGGACACGCGCACGAGCGGCTCGGGTTCATGACCGCAGCAGTGGTGGACGCGGGCAAGAACTCGGCGTGCATAGATGTAGCGCTGCGTGAGCTGGGGGTAGCGATCACGGACGATGCGGCGCGAGCGGAGGTCGTTGTACCGGGTTCGATGTCGCCCGGTCCGATGATCGATTCGGCGCTCGCTTGGGCGAGCCGGGGAGCGAGGATGGTCTGCCCGTGGCTGTCGGCGGAGCAGTTTGTTGCGAAGCGGCTTCGTACGGCGGCTTAGCTATCAACCACCGTCCCGAGCGCGTGCAAGACCGATGCCTTGGCGAGGGTCTCGTCCCACTCGGCATCGGGCTCAGAATCGGCGACAATGCCCGCGCCCACCGGGTAGGTAACCGTGGAGCCATCGATCAACGCGGTTCGGATCGCGACGCTGAGGTGCGCATCGCCCGAGTCTTCGAGCAGCGCGCAGCACCCGCACCAGGGCCCACGGCTGAGACTCTCCAGCTCGCGGATGACCTGCATGGCACGCACCTTGGGCGCGCCCGTGATCGATCCCGCGGGCAGCAGGCTTGCGAGCGCACGGGCTAGCGAGAGTTCTGGACGAAGGGTGCCCTCGACGAGTGAAGACGCCTGCAAGAGCGAGCCCTGCGCGTGCGGCTCGATCACGCGGTCGTGCACGACGCGCACGCTGCCCATCTCGCAGACTCTGCCCAGGTCGTTGCGCATGAGGTCGGTGATCATGTGGAGCTCGGCGCGCTCCTTGGCGGAGGCTTCCAACTCAGCGCGCGCGCCCTCGGTAACGGAACGGGTGCCCTTCATGGGGCGGGTGCGAAGCGTTCGGGTCGCTGCGTGGAAGTGAAGGAATGATTCCGGGCTCGCAGAGGCGATGGCGCGGGCTCCGTCGCCCGCGAGTTCGATGTACGCGCCGTGAGCGGGGCTTGCGGCATCGAGCAGTGCGGCGGCGATGGCGCGAGGGCTCGACTGATGCTGAGCGATGAGCCGATGGGCGATGTTGGCCTCATAAATGTCGCCTGCGCGGATGAGCGCGAGCGTTTGTCGCACGAGGTCGGTGTAGCCAATCCGGCCCAAATGTGATTTGAAGCGCAGGTCCATGGGCGCAGCCAGAGGCGGGCTCTCGGAGAGTGGCGGCGGCGTGCCGATGGCGCGCAGGCGGCCGGCTGAGTCGAGGACCCAGAGATCGTCGCAGCGGTGGAACTCCATCAGGGGCCAGTCGGGCTCGGCTGGGGCTGGGCCGGGGCCGATGACGGCCTTGGGTTCGCAGAAACCTGCTAGGTCGTAGCTCATAGAGCCGATCCAGCAGCCTTTGCCGGTGTTGAAGTGGCGGACAGCGCCATCGAGAGCCTTGAACGGGTCGGCCGTGAATCCGGCAGGCACAGGGGTTGGCTCGCCGCCGGCGGGATCGAACCATGCGATGGAGGGGTTGTTGACGGGTCCGATGGCCCTCATGGTGAGCCTCGGCGACCCGAAGAGCCAACTTCCGTCGATCGGCCTTCGGGCTGCGGACAGGGGCAGACCATCTGGCCAGCTGGCGATGACCCGACCGGGGCTGTGGGCCTGCGGCCTGTTCGGCCCGATGGGTTGGGGAAGGGACCGAGTCACGGCGAATGCTACCGGTGCGGTCGTCAGAGAGGGCAACGCTTTCTAGACTTGTGCCTCAATTCCCCCGTGCAGCCCGGCCCTTAGTACCGCGACCCCCTTGTGCGGGGTTGGTTCTTGGGCCTAACACCGATCGAGCGGAGCGTGCGATGGCCAAGAAGCAATCGTCGAAGAAGGCTGGCTCCAAAGCCGCCAGCAAGAAGACCGTGAAGAAGGCAGCCTCAAAGAAGGTTGCGAAGCAGCCTGCCGCGAAGAAAGCGACCGCGAAGAAGGCTTCGGCCAAGAAGGCCCCGACCAAGACGCACGCCCCGCGAGCGGGCGCAGCTCGTAAAACCGTCAAGAAGGTGGCCAAGCGCAGGCCCACAGCGGGCAAGCACGTCTACTACTTCGGCAAGACCCGCACCGAGGGCGATGTGTCGATGCGCACACTGCTCGGCGGCAAGGGCGTGAACCTGGCGGACATGACGGCGATCGGGCTGCCCGTCCCGCCCGGGTTCACCATCACGACCGACACGTGCGAGCGGTACCACACGGGCGGCGGCCGGCTTCCAACGGGGTTGATGAACGAGGTGCACCAGCACATGGCGGTGCTCGAGAAGGAGCGCAAGGCCAACTTCGGCGATGCCAAGAACCCGCTGCTGGTCTCGGTGCGCTCGGGTGCCGCGGCCTCGATGCCGGGCATGATGGACACGATTTTGAACCTCGGGCTCAATGATGACAGCGTTGAAGGTTTGGCCCAGTCGACGGGCAACCGGCGTTTCGCGTTCGATGCGTACCGCCGACTGATCAACATGTTCGGCGACGTGGTGATGGGCGTGGACCACGAGCACTTTGAGAAGGCATTCGACGCGGTCAAGGCGAAGTACAAGGTGAGCAAGGACACCGATGTGCCCGGCGAG
This sequence comes from Phycisphaerales bacterium, assembly GCA_029260395.1. Taxonomy (GTDB): domain Bacteria; phylum Planctomycetota; class Phycisphaerae; order Phycisphaerales; family UBA1924; genus OFTM382. Next base: position 236,131 of record JAJDDJ010000009.1, read on the forward strand.
GGGCTCGAAGAGCTGTGCCACGAGTACAAGGAGACGTTCCGCAAGTACACCGGCACGGAGTTCCCGCAGAACCCCTTTAAGCAGCTCGAGCTTGCGATCGAAGCGGTGTTCAAGAGCTGGCAGAGCGACCGGGCCAAGAGCTACCGCCGGCTCGCTGGCATCGTGGGACTCAACGGCACCGGGGTGAACGTGCAGTCGATGGTCTTTGGCAACATGGGCGAGGACTCGGGCACGGGCGTGGCGTTCACGCGCAACCCGTCGACGGGCGAGAACATTTTCTACGGCGAGTTCCTGATCAACGCACAGGGCGAGGATGTGGTCGCGGGCATCCGCACGCCGCAGTTCATCGATGAGATGCCCAAGTGGAATAAGAAAGTCCACAAACAGCTGCTCGACATCAAGAAAACGCTCGAGCTGCACTACCTAGAGATGCAGGACATCGAGTTCACGATCGAGCAGGGCGTGCTGTACATGCTGCAGACGCGCACGGGCAAGCGGACCGGCGCGGCCGCGGTACGGATCGCGTGCGACATGGTGCGCGAGAAGATGATCGACGAAGCGCAGGCGCTGCTGCGGATTCCCGCGGGCGACCTGACGCAGCTGTTGCTGCCGAGCTTTGATGAAACGAAGAAGTCGCTTTCGAAAGTGATCGCGCGCGGGCTTCCCGCTTCGCCCGGCGCTGCGGTCGGTAAGGCCGTGTTCACCGCCGCGGAAGCGGTGGAGCGTGCGCACGCGGGCGATGCGGTGATCCTGGTTCGCAAGGAGACAAGCCCCGAGGATGTGGACGGCATGCACTCGGCGGTGGGCATTCTGACGAGCACAGGCGGCATGACGAGCCACGCGGCTGTGGTGGCGCGCGGCTGGGGCAAGTGCTGCGTTGCGGGCGCGGGCCATGTGCGGATCGATGAGAAGGCGGGCTATTTCGAGGTCGACGGCGAGCGGTACGGGCGCGACGACGTGATCTCGCTCGACGGCACGACCGGCGAAGTGCTCAAGGGCAGCGTGCCGACGCGCGACCCCGAGATGAGCGGCGACTTTGCAAAGGTCATGCGATGGGCCGATCGCTTCCGCACGCTGGGCGTGCGCACCAACGCGGACACGCCAGATGACGCGAAGCGCGCTCGTGAGTTCGGGGCCGAGGGCATCGGGCTCTGCCGAACCGAGCACATGTTTTTCGAGGGTGACCGGATTACCGCGATGCGTCAGATGATTCTCGCGGACACCGAAGAGGCGCGGGAGACTGCGCTGGCCAAGCTGCTGCCTTATCAGCGGAGCGATTTCATCGGTATTTTCAGGGCGATGAAGGGACTGCCGGTCACGATTCGGCTGCTTGACCCGCCGCTGCACGAGTTTCTCCCACGCGACGACGAGACGATTAAGAAGGTGGCCCAGAGCCTGCGTGCGGATGCGGGCAAGGTGCGCAACCGCGTCGCGATGCTGCACGAGTCCAATCCGATGATGGGCCACCGCGGGTGCAGACTTGCCGTGACGTACCCCGAGATTCTGCGGATGCAGGTGCGGGCGATCACCGAGGCCGCGATCGAGGTGGCCGCCGAGCGCATCAAGGTGCTGCCCGAGATCATGATCCCGCTGGTGGGCACCGCCCGCGAGCTCAAGCATCTGCGGACGCTGACCGAAGCGGTCATCGCGCAGGTGCGCGAGGAGAGCGAGTGGACAGGCCGGGTCGAGATCAAGATCGGCACGATGATCGAGATCCCGCGAGCCGCTGTGTGCGCGGAAGAGATAGCACAGCACGCGGACTTCTTCAGCTTCGGCACCAACGACCTGACGCAGCTCACGTTCGGCTACTCGCGCGACGATGTGAACACGTTCCTGCCGGGCTACATGCAGCACGGCATCCTCGATGGCGACCCGTTCCAATCGCTCGATGTCGATGGCGTGGGCCAGCTCGTCGAGATGGGCGTGCAGCGCGGGCGGGCGGGCAACGAGAAGCTCAAGCTCGGCATCTGCGGCGAGCACGGCGGCGACCCCGCGAGCGTTCACTTCTGCCACGAGCTTGGGCTCGACTACGTGAGCTGCTCGCCGTTTCGCGTGCCGATCGCTCGGCTGGCTGCGGCACAGGCCGCGGTGATGGCCGGCCTCAAGGCCAAGGGCTGAGCGGCGGTGGGTAGCACGGTCGATCAACCAGCGGGCAGGCCACGGATCCTCACGGGCGATACGCCCACGGGCCGGCTGCACCTCGGGCATTACGTGGGCAGTCTGGAGAACCGGGTTCGGCTGCAAGACGAGTACGAGTGCTATTTTTTGCTGGCGAACATGCACGCGTTTACGACGCGCGCCGACAAACCGAGCGAGATTCGCGAGAGCACGCTTGAGATCGTGCGCGACTGGATTGCCGTCGGCATGGACCCGAACCGCTCCACCTTTGTGCTGCAAACCGAGGTTCCGGCGATCGCGGAGCTGACGTGGTTTTTGGCGATGCTGCTGCCGTTCAACCGGGTGATGCGCAACCCGACGCTCAAGACGGAGATCGACGCCAAGGACCTGGGCGATACCTACAGCTTCGGCTTTCCCATGTACGCCGTCGGGCAGTGCGCGGACATCCTTGCGTTCAGGCCGCAGTTGGTTCCTGTTGGCGTGGACCAGGTGGCGCACATCGAGATGTGCCGGGAGGCGGCGCGGCGGTTCGATCAGGTCTACTGCGGCGTTGACCCGCACGCTGAGGAAGAAGACTACGAGAAGCTCGGCGGCGTGTTCCCGGTGCCCAGCGCGCTGGTGGGCCGGGTCGGCAGGCTCGTCGGCACCGACGGCCAGCACAAGATGTCCAAGAGCCTGAACAACTCGGTCTTCCTGAGCGACACCCCCAAGCAGGTCAAGAAGAAAATCAACTCGATGTACCCCGGCCAGAGCCGCGAGCCCGATCAACCGGGCGACCCGGCGATCAACCCGGTATTCGACTACCTCGATACGTTCTGCAAGGACGAGGCGCTGCGGGCCGAGCTGCGCGACCGGTACACGCGGGGTGACAACCTCGGAGACGGGCATGTGAAGGCTGCGGTGATCGACTCGGTCAACGAGCTGCTTGAACCGATGCGTGCGCGCCGGGCCGAGCTCGAGGGCCCGGGCGGAGACGATGCGGTGATCGACATCATCAAGGCGGGGGCTGTCAAGGCCAACGCGCAGGCCGAGCACACGCTCGCGCTGGCCAAGGACGCGATGGGCCTGAACTTCGGCGATCGGCGGAGCATGCTCGGGCTCTAACGCCCAAGCAAGAGAACGCGAGGTGCCGGGGCTGACGCAGAGCACGCGGAGTCATACTGGGTTTAGGATGCTTGAGAAATGCGTCCGCCCTGCTTGTCGCCATGTCACGTTGCTTGTATCGCGCTGGCGTAGACCTCTTCGAGATCGTTCACCATCCGCTCGGCGCTGAACATGGCCGCGCACATGGCTCGGCCTCGCTGGGTCATCGCGAGACGTTCATCGGGGTGGTCGATCATCCACTGGATGGCTCCTCGGAGGCCGATCGAATCGCCGACAGCAACGAGCTTTCCCGTTGAACCGTCTGGGTGATTGGAGGGATCGAGGCAGACCTCGCGCGTGCCGTCGGTGTCGGTGGCGACGACGGCGGTGCCTGCGAGCATGGCCTGGGGAACGGTTCGTGGCAGGCCCTCGCGGTAGCTGGGGTGGGCGAGCACGTCCATCGCGCGCATCATCGCGGGGATCTCGGCCTGATCGACCAGCCCGGTGCGCGCGGTCTGCGGGTCGATGCCCTCGGCCTTGAGGCGATCGACCAAGCGATCGCGCCACCAGCCGTCGCCCACCCAGAGCATGCGCAGGGCGGCGTTCTTGCGCATCAGCGGCGCGAGCGCGTCGATGAGGTCGTCGTGGCCCTTGTGCTGAGCGAGGCGGGCGACGATGCCGACGACGAACTCATCGTCACGGATGCCCAGTCGCGCGCGCACGGAGGCGCGGTTCTCGCCCGGTGCCGGGCTGAGATAGGGCGCGGTCTCCATGCCGCTGCGAACGGTGACGTACTGCGAGCGCTTACCGATGCCGCGCTGAAGGAACTGCTCGGTCATGGCATCGGCAACGCTCACGATCTTGTGGCATCGGCGGGCAGCGAACTGCTCGGCCCGGGCGTACAGCGCGTTCTTGAGGCCGATGAGCAAGCGTTGATCGGGCCTGCCTTCGACGGGCATCCAAGGCGGGCCGTGGATGGTGTGGACGATGGCGGGCCTTGGTTTGGCCTCCCACGCGGCCCACCGGCCGACGATGCCGGCCTTTGAGCTGTGCGTGTGCACGATGTCCGGCTTGAGGTGTCCGATGAGCGCGCGCAGCTCGCGTTTGCACGCGAGGTCTTTGAGCGGGCTGATCTCGCGGACAAGACTCGGCACCTCGTGCGTGGCGATGGAACGACTTGGGTGCGTTTCGTTGAACGCGCGGACGCGATCGAGCATGGAGCCTTCGGGGCCGAAGATGGGACCGAAGGCGAGATGGACTTCATGACCGAGCTTCGCCTGGCCCTCACAGGAGAGGACGGTGTTCTCTTGGCTGCCGCCGAGGATGAGTCGCGTGGAGATATGGAGAATACGGAGAGTCACAGCGATTCAGCCTACGTGGGTGCGCACGAGTTCGTACAGCGAACAGTTGACGCTGTAGTAGCGGTCGGTTTCGCCGAGGTGGGTGAAGCCGGCTTTGTCGAGCACCCGGCGAGACGCGGTGTTCTGCGGGTAAGCCACCGCTACGAGTTTGCTGAGCTTGAGCGGCCCGGCGGGGTCGGTGGTGTAAGCCGCGACGGCTCGGGCAGCCTCGGTCGCGTAGCCGTGGCCCCAGTGCGCACGGCCGAGACGGTAGCCGAGTTCGATCGGCCAATCGCGCGGGGCGGGGTTCTTGCCCTCGATGGGCACGACCCCGGCCTGGCCGATGATCTCGTTTGTTTCTGTGAGCTTCACGGTCCAGAACGCCATGCCGAGTTGTTGGTGCAAGGCGATGGCGCGTTGCAGCCGCTGGGCGACGTCCTCGCGTGACCACGGATTGCCAGCGCCGACGTACTGCATCGTCTGCGGATCGGACCACAGCTCAGCGAGCGCATCGAGATGGTCCATGCTTGGGGCGTGGAAACCGAGGCGTGATGACCGGAAGAGTTCACTCATACCTGATCCACTCCAGGCAGAGGCCCTCGGGCGGCAGGGTGGGCCCGGCGTTGGTGCGATCCTGGCTTGCGAGGATCACCGGGATGTCGCCAGAGCTGAGCCTGCCGCGTCCGACTTCGTGAAGGGTGCCCGCGAGGATGCGGACCATGTTCCAGAGGAAGCCGCTGCCGCTGACATCGATGCGGAGGCGCTGGCTTGCAAAGCTGCCGGTTGGCGCCTCGATGGGTTCGCTCGTCACCGCGCAACCGTGGATAGTGCGCACGGTGGTCTGTCTGCCGTGGCCGAGGGCGGCCATCGAGGCGAAGTCGTGCTCTCCGATGAGGTGCTGAGCGGCGGCGTGCATCCGCTGCGCATCAAGCTCGTGCCAGGTGTGGTAGACCGTTCGGCGGTCCCACAGCGGTCGGTGGGGACTCGACACGATGGTGTACGAGTAACCCTTGGATTTGGCTCCTGCGATGGGCTCGAAGCTGTCATCGACAAGCTGCGCATCGGTAATGAGCACGTCTTCGGGCAGCCGGCTGTTGATCGCGCGGATGAGCGGCTCGGTGCCGCGTTCCGCGGGCCAGCCTCGGCCCTGGGACGCATCGGCATGGCTGGTGAAGGCAGCGCACTGGGCGCGGGCGTGGACGCCGGCATCGGTTCGGCTTGCACCGGTGAGGATGACGGGCTCGCGCACGACTTCGCGCACAGCTCGCTCGACAATGGCCTGAACGGTTCTGAGGGCGATGCGGCCTTCTTTGGTTGTTTCGAGCGAATCATCGACCTTGGACGCGGGCGGTGGGGTGCCACCGAGGGCCGGATCCTTGGGCTCTTGTTTCTGCCAGCCGCAGAAGTCAGTCCCGTCGTAGGCGATGGTGAGGCGGTACCTGGGCATTGCCCCGGAAGCGTAGGGATGCCAAGAAAAATTCGCGGATTCGGGCAATGCGACCTAGACCGCTGCCGTTGGACCTATCGGCCAGCCCGGGCCAGGCAATGGCATGGGCCCCGCAGGGGCTCAAGGCGAACTCCACGAAATGCGAAAGGGAACGGCATGTTCAGGACACTGAGTCTGGTATCGATCGCGCTGATGGCGCTGACCCTCACTTCAACCACAGCGGCTGCCCAGAACGCCGAAAGGATTGCACGTGCCTGCGTCACGGCGTTGCACAGCACCGCAGACAAGCACTCTGAGGCGGTGCAGCAGACCACCCGCCAGACCGTCAGGGCGATCAAGTCGCTCGATGGCGATGGTGCGCCGGATCGCGCGATCATCGCTGCCGGTGCTCGGGGCATCAAGGAAGTCGAGGGCCTGAGCCGCAGGGCCTCGGCTCGGGCTGCCAACCTTCGGGAAGACTGCGTGCAGGCGTTGCGCAGGCTAAATGCTCCGCAGGAGTTTATCGACCGGGTGAACGCGGCGGCACGGGCTGCGACCGTGTCGATCGGCGATTCGGCCGACCGGGCCGAGCAGGTCATCCGCCGGGCGGTCGCCGAGGCGATCGACTGAGCAAGTATCGATGCGTTGATCTCCACAACCCCGCCCCGCAGCTGGAAATGCTGCCGGGCGGTTTGTTTCATACCTGGGTTCCTTGGGAGTACATGCACCGCCTGCAATGCTGTGCCTCCAAAGAAACTGAAGGAAGGCGGTTGAGCTTGACCTTTGCTGCGCGGCCTGCGACACTGGTTCATGGGTACCCACCACATCGCCGACGCTCCGACCTCCAAGACCTGCTGTGATGGGCGGGCGGCCGCTGACCAATCTCAACCTGCTCTAACGCCGTCGAGCAAGATCGTGCTCGAAGGCATCACGTTTGATGATGTGCTGCTGGTGCCAAGGCGTTCGGGTGTGGTTCCCGCTGATGCGCACACCTCGACTCGGCTGACCGCGAACATTGAACTGGGCATCCCGCTGATCTCAGCGCCGATGGACACGGTGACCGAGTCGGCGCTGGCGATCGCGCTCGCGCAAGAGGGCGGCATCGGGATCATTCACAAGAACCTGCCCGCTGAGGTGCAGGCGCGAGAGGTCGCCAAGGTCAAGCGGTCGGCCAACGGGGTCATCACCGACCCGATCACGCTTGGCCCGGAAGACACGGTTGGCCGAGCGATCCAGCTCATGCGGCAGTTCAACGTCTCGGGCTTCCCGGTGACCGAGGGCGGCGGGACGAGCGATCGAAGCAAGGGCCGTGAGAAAGTGGTCGGCATTCTGACGCGGCGGGACCTGAAGTTCGTCGTCGATGCGGGCACGCCGGTGCGCGAGGTCATGACCAGTGGCAAGCTCATCACCGCGCCGCGCGGGACCACGCTTGAAGCAGCCGAGACGATCCTCAACCGCAACAAGGTCGAGAAACTGCTGATCGTTGATGAAGCTGGCGGGCTCGCGGGGCTCATCACGATGCGCGACATCGAACGGCTCAGCCAGTTTCCACGCTCGAATACCGATGCCCGAGGCAGGCTCCGGTGCGGTGCTGCGGTGGGGGTGCGCCAGTACGAGCGGGTCGAGGCGTTGCTCGCGGCGGAAGTCGATGTGATCGTGGTGGATACCGCGCACGGGCACAGCGAGGGCGTGCTGGAGACGGTCTCGCACATCAAGAAGACCTACGGCGTGGAAGTCATTGCGGGCAACGTGGCGACGGCCGAGGGCGCAGCGGACCTGGTGCGTGCTGGGGCGGACGCGGTGAAGGTGGGCATCGGGCCGGGCTCGATCTGCACGACTCGTGTGGTGACGGGCGTTGGGGTGCCGCAGATCACGGCGATTCTTGAGGCGGTGCGGGGCGTCGCCGAGACGGGGCGTGATGTGCCGGTGATCGCCGACGGCGGGATTCGCCAATCGGGCGACATCGCTAAGGCGATCGCAGCGGGCGCTTCGTGCGTGATGCTGGGCTCGCTTCTTGCGGGGCTTGATGAATCGCCGGGCGAGATGGTGATCAGCCACGGCCGGCGGTTTAAGAGCTATCGGGGCATGGGCTCGGAGGGCGCGATGAACGCCGGCAGCGCAGACCGCTACGGGCAGGGCGACAAGCTGATCGCGGACAAAGGCCCGGCCGCGGAGAAGTTCGTGCCCGAGGGTGTCGAGGGGCTGGTGCCGTATAGGGGATCTCTCGCCGAGTTTGTGTACCAGTTGGTGGGCGGCCTGCGCGCGAGCATGGGGTACAACGGGTGCGCCACGATCGAGGAGTTCCGGCGCGAAGCGCGGTTCTGCAAGGTGTCGGGGGCGACGGTGGTGGAGAACCACCCGCACGACATACGGATTACCAAAGAATCGCCGAACTACACGGTCGAGAGCACGAGCGAGTGAGAGTCAGGGGCAGTCGCCGATATTGGCGAGCATGGCGAGGAAGTCGCCGAAGTCGATGATGCCGTCGCCCCCGGGGACGCCGAAGCCATCGGCGATGTCGCCCGTGCAGCCTGGGGTGACGCCAGGACAGATCCCGACGAGGCCGAGCAGCGCGAGGAAGTCTCCGAAATCAACGGTGCCGTCGGAACCTAGCACGCCGAAAGCATTGGCAATGTCTGCGGGGCACGGCGGCGTGGTGGTGGAGGTTACGAGGATCGCCTCGGACCGCCCGAGCACTTGGTTGACGGCGGCCCCGACGATCGAGATGGTGCCATCGGGCGCTATATCGAACGATGCGGCGCTGAACCCCGTGTAGTTGGCGGGCACGGGAATGTTGAGTTCGGTGAAGGTGTCCTTGCTACCCGCCCACATGCCGAGCACGGCGGTGGGGCTGTCCGGGAAGATCACCGTACCGAGTTGCAGGCCGCCTTCGCACTTGCTGACAGTGCTTGAGGTCGCGGCGTCGGGATGCAGGGTGGTCAAGGAGTCGGGCGTACCCGCCCAGAGCACGGCTTGCGGGTTGTTCCAGATGTTGACCGTGCCTACTTGCTGGCCGTCGCTCGCGTCGCTGATCCTGGAGTTGACGAACTGGGGGGGGTGCATGTCGACGAAGCTGGCAGCCGAGCCCTTCCACATGCCCGCGTGCAGGCCCTGGAACGGGAGCGAGACGCTGCCGAACTGGTACTCGCCGTCGACCGAGCCGAGCGAGCTGTCGGTGTAGCCCGACGGGTGAACGGAGAGGGCGAACTCGTGTGTGGGTGCCTGCCAGATGACACCTCGCGTGAAGACGTTGCCGACGGTGTCATCGGTGGATCCACTTCCGACGATGGAGACCCCGTCGGTGGCGCTCATGGAGGTGTATTCGTAGCCCGAGTAGTTGGTCTCGTGGAAGGTGCCGTCGAGGTTCCACCACGCGCCCCTGCGGTAGTAGCACGTCAGCCATCTGCCGCTCACGTAGCACTGGGTTGGCTTCCACCACCACCCGACGAGCTTGTCGCCCTTGAAGTCGACGATGTTGCCGCCCTGCGAGCCCGCAGGGGTGAGGTTCTGCGCGCTGGCGGCGGTGCCCGTCCACACGGTCGGGTGGTCGATGTTGTTGTAGTCGGGGGTATCAAAGACGGCGTTACCGACCTGCACGCCGTTGTCGATGCCGTTGGCGCGGGAGGACTCGGCGTAGGAGGGATGGAGACTGGTCCAGGTCCATTGGGTGGGGATGGCGGGTGGCACCTGGACCGCGACAGCTGTCGGCTGGCTCTCGACGTCGCCGCAGGCGTTGGTGGCAATGGCGACGTACGCGCCCGCGTCGAGAGCGCCGATGGAGGTGATCTCGATCTGGTTCGTGTGGGCGCCTGTGATTTGACCACCGCCTACGGAGGGGCCATCTTCGAGCGGCAGGTCATCGCGTGTCCAGCGGTACTCGATGGTCCCGCCGCCGGCGGCGCCGACTTTCAGTGAGAGCGTTGTGTTGGCCCAGAGATCGAGATCGAGGGGCTGATCGCTGAAGACGGCGCACGGCGTGGTGTAGATGGACTCGACGGCGTTGGTCCCACCGCTGGCGTTCTCGCCCCCGGCGACGTAAATGCGGTCGTCGCTGCCGAGGAACGAAGCGAAGAGTCGGCGTGGCACGCTCATCTCGGGCCCGAGCAGCCACTGGTCGTTCTCTGGGTTGTAGACCCGGGATGTGCTCTGCGTGGTGGAAGACGCCGAGTCTGTCGAACCGCCGAGGATGTAAACCCGGCCGTCGGCGCCGAGCGTGGCCTCATGGTAAGACAGCGCGACGGGCATGGCCGAGTTGACGGTGGTGGTCCAGGTGTCGGCGGCGATGTCGTACTGCTGGACGAGATTGGTTCGGGTAAAGCCGCCTGAGAGAACGCCCCCAAAGACGAGGATGTGGCCCAGGCCATCGGGGCTCGCTGCGGCAAACCGGACCGGCACGGGTAGGGGCGCGATGGGCTCCCACTCGTCGGTGATGGCGAGATAGCGCTCCGCGTAGCTGGAGCTTGATGCGCCCACGCCGTTGCCACCGCCGAAGGAATAGATTCGGCCCGTGTCGTCGGTGCAGGATGCGAACCCGGTGAGGGGCGCCAGGGCGCCGCGACTGGCGATATCGCGCCACGGGCCCTCGATCTGGTTCCACTCGAACGGCGGCTTGTCGAAGCTGCCAGGCTCGGTCGGGTCGTCACCTCCGAAGACAATGATGCGGCCCAGCGCGTCGACACCGGCGCTCTGCCCGAGCACGTACCCAAGCCCGTCGAAGCCGATCTCTTCGGTCCACACGCTGCCTCCGATGGGCATAGAGAAGACTGTCGGGTCTTCATCGGGCGGGTTCATCCAAGGCGGCCCACCGAGGATGAACATGGTGCCGCCGACTTCCAGACCCGTTGCGTGCGTCTTGGCGAGCCCGCCGGTGGGCATAGGTGTTTCAGTTTGCCACGTTCCCCATGACTGGCCGAACACTGGACTCGATAGCAGGAGAACAGCGAGTGAAAACAAGGTCTGCTTGAGGGTCATGCTTGGTGTCTCCGGTACGGGCCGAGATGCAGCCAGTGAGCTATACAGGACACTTGTATCCTAAAACGAAGATCGCGTGCTTGCCAGCCCGAATGCCCCGTACACAATTGATTGATTTTGACGGGCAATAGCAACCCACGGCCTTTCCTGCCACGGCGCTTGGGCTGTGGGGGTAACCGCTGGTGCTGGGCGGTCGGATTGGTACGACATGCCCGCGAGCTAGCTGGTGACGGGTTCGGCATCCTGCCAGCGCTCGGGCGGGTTGCGGCGGTCCATCAGGCGGCCCGTTTCGACCAGCGTCGTGTAGCCGCACGCTTTGTAGATCTCGTGCGCATCGGCGGTCCCGAGCATCCACCGGCGGACGGTCTGGAGATCTGGATGGGCGTGCAGGGCGCTGATGATGGCGTGAGCGATGCCCTTGCCTCGATGCGCTTCGAGCACGAACACATCGCAGACCCATGCGAACGTCGCGCGGTCGGACACGACCCTCGCGTACGCCACCTGCCCGCTGTCGGCTGAGTAGACCCCGAGCGCGATCGAGTGGGCGAGCGCCGTTTCTACTATGTCGCGGCGGACGTTGGGCGACCAATACAAGCTCGCCAGCGTGCGCCAGACAAGCTCCACATCGACCCGAGCTGGATCGAAGGAGTGCTCGTATCCCTCGGGGAAGGTGTTCGTGTGCATCGGCATAGGCCTACACGTTGAACAGGAAGTGACATACGTCCGCGTCGCGCATCTTGTATTCCTTACCCTCGATGCGCATTCGCCCGGCTTCTTTGATCGCCCGCTCGGTCTTGAGCTCGATGAGGTCGGCGACGCTGTAGATCTCGGCCCGGATGAAGCCACGCTCGAAGTCGGTGTGGATCACGCCCGCGGCCTGCGGGGCGGTCGCGCCCCTGCGCACGGGCCAGGCGCGGATCTCTTTGGGGCCTGCGGTGTAGTAGCTCTGAAGGCCGAGCAGCTCGTAGGCGGCCCGTGCGAACTTGGCCAGGGCAGGCTCGTCCATGCCCATGTCGGCGAGCATCTCCAGCTTGTCGGCCTCGTCGAGTTCGCTGAGTTCTGACTCGATGCGCGCGCACACCGGGACCATCTGCGAGCCGACGCGCTCGGCGTGCTCGCGGACGGCCTGGGCCATCGGGCCTTGGCCGTTGACGTCGTCCTCGCCGACGTTGGCGAGGTAGAGGATGGGCTTGGTGGTGGTGAGCCCGAGGCCGCGCAGCGCGGTCTGGCGGTCGGTGTCATCGAAGCTGATCGTGCGCGCGGGCTTGCCGTCGCCGACCACGGGCAGCAGGGCCTCGACGACGGCGAGCCTCGCGATCGCGTCTCGGTCCTTGCTCTTGGCAGCACGCACCGCCTTCTGGTGCGCGCTCTCAAGGGTCTGTAAGTCGGAAAGGATCAGCTCGGTCTCGATGGTCTCGATGTCGCGGATAGGGTCGATGGAGCCCTCGACGTGGGTGATCTCCTCGCCGCCCGGCGCGGCATCGAAGCAGCGGACGACGTGGACGACCGCATCAACATCGCGGATGTTCTTGAGGAAGGCGTTGCCCTTGCCCTCACCCTTGGAGGCCCCGCGAACGAGGCCGGCAATATCGACGAGCTTGAGCGCTGCAGGGATGATCTTCTGCGACTCAATGAAGCCACGGATGGTTTCGAGGCGCGGGTCGGGGATGGGCACGATGCCGATGTTGGGCTCGATGGTCGCGAAGGGGTAGTTGGCAGCCAGCGCCCCCGCTGCGGTGAGGGCGTTGAACAGGGTGCTTTTGCCGACGTTGGGCAGACCGACGATGCCAGCTTCCATCTCGAACTCCTCGGGCGGTAGGGGTGGGGAGGCGATGGTAGAGCGGTACGCACGAAAAAGCCCGCCCCCGGAACATCGGCGGGGACGGGCCCTTGATGGGGAAACCTGTTGGAGGACAGATCCAGCGGAAGGGTCGAGCGGGCTGGTCGAGCGTTCAGGCCCGGCGGCGACGGCTGGCGAACAAGCCCGCTGTACCTAGCAGCGCGGCGCTGGAAGGCGTGGGCACGGGCACGAAGTTGGTGAGCTGCACGCTGTCGTCGTTGTAGAGCACGTCAAAGGTGCCCAGGCCGTCGGAGGTTTGGACGGTCATGAACGCGTTCTCGAACATGCCGGTGACGCTGTCGGCTGTGAGGATGGTGAAGATGTCGGACGCTGCGGGCGTGAAGCCGTTGGCGAGCGTGAGTTCGAGATCGCCGAGCAGGGTGGCGTCGAGCGAGATGGCGAGCACATCGTAAGTGATGCCCATGGTGGTGCCGCCAATGGCGATAGCGAGGTCGCCGTCGGTGGACTGGTCCCAGTCGCCGAGCACGGAGAGGCTGCCTTGTGGATCGAATACGCCGTCGTTGATGAAGAACCCGACGCTGCGGAGGTCGAGGGTACCGTCACCGCTGACGATGCCATTGTCGTCGTTATCGAAGGTGTGCGCGCTGCTGCCCGTGACCGTCACCACGGCGGCGGGCGCGATGAAGAGTTCACCGGAGTTCAAGAACGTGTCGCTGCTGACGTTGACGGTCACGTCGGCCAGAGCATTGAAGTTGCCCTCGTTGTTGAAGCCTCTGGTGGTGATGGTCCGAGTGGTTCCCGAGCCGACCAGCACGTTCATGGTATTGGCGTTGGTAAACTCGGCGATGCCGGTGATCGTGGCATTGCCATTGGAGACGGAGGTCATGTTGACGACCGCGTTGTTGGTAGTGTCGGCGTTGCCGTAGCTGAGGATGGCCGAGAGGCCGCCAACGCCGGTTACGTCAACCGTGTAACCGGGCGCGATGTCTGTAAGGAGTTGTGAAGATCCCTCGACATCGATCCCGCCGCTGCCAGCACCCGTTGTCGACAGGATGCCGTTGCGAAGGCGGACAGCGTTGCCGTTGAGCGTGGCGCTGTTCAGGCGGAGCTCGGAGCTGTTGCCCCCGACCACGATGTCTCCCTGGTTGTTGACCACGCCGCCATCGACCTCGAAGTCGTGGCCGGCGTTGATGGTGGCGGTGCGGCCCACGCCCACAGCAAAGGTGCCCGTGCCGGTTGTGATGGTGTCGCCGCCGCCTGAGTTGAAGACAGTGTTGGCGTCGATCTGGATCAGGCTGTTGTTGACGAGCTCGGTGATGAGCACGGTCCGGGTGGTCCCCGAGCCGAGCTTGGAGTGGAGCGTGCCGTTGTTGGTGAAGGTGCCGGTACCTCGGAACGTGGAGTTGCCGTTGCTCGTCGAGTCCATGTTGATGGTGGCATCGCTTGAGAAGTCCACCGCGCCGAAGTCGAGCTGCGCCGAAAGGCCGGGCACGCCCATGATGTCGATGTTGAGCCCGCCGGCGACGTTGCTGAGCAGGGTGGAGCTGCCGGTGGCGAGGATGGTGCCGGTGCCGGCCCCGGTGGTGACGAGGTTGGCGTTGCGGATTTGGACTGCGTTGCCAGTAAGCGAGCCGCCATTGAAGATAAAGGTAGCATTGGCGCCGTCGACCAGCAGGTCACCGTTGTTGTTGACGGTGCCGCCGTCGAGTTCGAAGTCGTGCCCGGCGTTGAAGGTTGCGGTGAAGCCAGCAGCCGTGTTGAAGGTGCCCGCGGCGCCCGTGGTTGTCACGCCGTTTGGCCCGCCGTTGAACGTGGTGTTGGCGCTCACGTTCAGGTCACTGTTGTTATCAAAGTCGGTAACGGTGATCGTGCGGACCGTGCCTGAGCCCTGCAGCACGTTGAACGTGCCATCGTTAGTGAAGGTGCCGGTGCCACGGAACGTGGAGTTGCCGTTGCTGGTCGAGTCCATGTTAACGGTGGCGGCGCTCGAGAAGTTCACCGCGCCAAAGTCGAGCTGCGCTGCGAGACCGGGCACGCCGAGGATGTTGATGTCGAGCCCGCCGGCGACATCGCTGCTGAGCGTCGAAGAGCCGGTCACGTCGATGGTGCCCGTGCCCGCGCCGGTGGTGACGAGGTTGGCGTTGCGGAGTACGGGGGCGTTGCCGGTAAGCGATCCGCCGTTGAAGATGAACGTCGAGCCAGCCCCGTCGATCAGCAGGCCGCCCTGGTTGTCGACCGCGCCGCCGTTGAGTTCGAAGTCGTGCCCGTTGTTGAACGTCGCGGTGCGGCTGGCGGCGGTGTTGAAGCTGCCCGCGGCGCCGGTGGTGGTCACGCCGCTCGCGCCGTTGAAGGTGGTGTTGGCGCTGACGTTGAGGTCGCCGTTGTTGTCGAAGTCGAGCACGTTGACCGTACGAACGGTGCCCGAGCCCTGGAGCACGTTGAACGTGCCGTCGTTGGTGAAGGTACCCGTGCCGGTGAACGTCGAATTGCCGTTGCTGGTCGAATCCATGTTGACCGTGGCCGCGCTCGAGAAGTTCACCGCGCCGAAGTCGAGTTGAGCCGAGAGCCCGGGTGCTCCGAGAATGTTGATGTTGAGCCCGCCCGCGACGTTGCTGCTTAGCGTTGAGGTGCCCGTCACATCGATGGTGCCGGTGCCGGCTCCGGCCGTGACGAGGTTGGCGTTGCGGATCTCGGGGGCGTTACCCGTGAGCGCACCGCCGTTGAAGGTGAATGTTGAATTGCCGCCCGTAATGAGCAGCGAGCCTTGGTTGTCGACCGTGCCGCCGTTGAGTTCGAAGTCGTGCCCGTTGCTAAACGTCGCGGTGAAGCCCGAAGCGGTGTTGAAGCTGCCCGCAGCGCCGGTCGTGGTCACGCCGTTGAGACCGTTGAAGGTGGTGTTGGCGCTGACGTTCAGGTCGCCGTCGTTGTCAAAGTCCAGCACGCTGATGGTTCGGACAGTGCCCGAGCCCTGAAGCACGCTCAATGTGCCGTTGTTGGTGAAGGTCGCGGCGCTTTGCAACGTGGAGTTGCCGTTGCTGGTCGAGGTCATGGTGAACGAGCCGTCGTTGGTGAACGGCGTGGCGCCGAGGCTGAGGGATGCCGACAGGCCCGGCACGCCCGAGACCGTGAAGTCGCCTTCGTTGAGGAACGATGCCAGGTCGAAGCTCGTGGTGCCGTTGACCTCCGCTGTGTCGCGGTTGGTTCCTGTTCCGCCGCCAGCGAGGCCCCCGCCCCTAAACAGGACGTTGCCCTGGTTGAAGACCGCGGTATTGAGGATGCTCAGCGTGCGTCCGCTGAAGAAAAGCGTGGCGTCGAGCGAATCGAGCAACAGGTTGTCGAGTGTGGCGTTGATGTTGACCGTGACGGTGTACGCCGCGCCAGTCGCGTCGATGGTGGCGTTATTGCCCACGCCGTCCGGGAAGCCATTTGGGTTCCACTTGGTCGTGTCGTTCCAGTCGCCATCGACCGCGGCGGCCCAGTCGAAGTCTTGCGCGGAAGCAGCGGCGGTGGTCATGGCGAGACCCGCGATCAAGGTCGCGGTACGCGCGGAAAGCTTGTGAGTCACTTTGGTTACCCTCTCTCTGGCGCGGCTGGTCGGCCGCTAATCTTGGGCCTCCGACGGCGCACAACGTCACGCGCGCCAGCGCGGCTCCCTCATAACCATCAGTGTGCGCGATGGTTAGGGCTGTGCCAGTTCAATTCAGAGAGGATGTGTCCACCGGCCTTGTCTTTGATGTTTATTGGTTTTTGTTTGGTCTCGTTGCTCAACTCGTCCCGGCTTTGGAACGGACAGGACGGGCCCAGATTCCCGCCAGCCGTGTTGACGCCGCCCGCCCCGGAATGATCGATGAGCAAAAACAGGGCGCGCCCATCTGGACGCGCCCCGCGAGATTCGGTCTTGGTTAATCGGGATCAGCGGCCTTCGAGCACGGCGGTGAAGGTTTCTTCCTTCTCGTCGCGGATCACGCCGACTTTGACCTCGTCGCCCGGTTCGTGCTTGGCGAGCAGCACCATCCAGTCCTCGACGCCGGTGATTTTCTGGCCGTCCCACCGCACGAGCAGGTCGCCTTCCTGAAGGCCGGCCTTGGCGGCGGGGCCGTCGTCGCTCACTCCGCCGATGAGCACGCCCTTGCCGTCCTCGTCGTAGGTGCCGGGCATCACACCGAAGCGCACCTTGATGTCCATCTGCGGCGATGCCGCCTGCTGGCGGCCGCCGACGGTCTGGAACTCGAAGCGGTTGGGGCTGGTGGCGACGGCCTCGATGATGTCGTGGTACATGTTGACGGTCTTGACCGCGCCCACGCGGTTGAGCTTCCAGCTCACATCAGCTGGTGTGTGGTAGTCGGCGTGGAAGTCCGCGATGATCGAGAACATCACGGGGATCTTGGACTGGTAGAACGGCAGGTGATCGCTCGCGCCGGACATGTTGGCGGGCATGACGATCTCCAGGCCCGAGTTGTCGAGGATGGGCTGGATGAACTCGGTGAGCCCGTCGCCCGATGACGTGCCCGCGACCGTGAGCCGCTCGTTGGTGATGCGGCCGATCATGTCCCAGTTGATCATCAGCGTGTGCTGATCGAGCGGTGCGATGGGGTCGTTGACGTAGTGACGCGAGCCGTTGAGCCCGCTCTCCTCGGCGCTGAAGGCGACGAGGACGATGGACCGGCGGGGGCGGTTGTCGTCCGCGAAGGTCTTGGCGAGGTTCTTTCCAAGCAGGATGAGACCGGCGCTGCCTGAGGCGTTGTCGTCCGCGCCGGGGTGGAGCTCCCCCGGGCCGCTGCGGCTGCCAAAGTAGCCCATGCCCAGGTGGTCGAGGTGCGCTCCGACGATGATGTACTCGTCGGCCAGATCGCCCACACCCGGCAGGATCGCGCCGACGTTCTCGGCCATAACTGGCGTGCGCTTCGCCTCGCCCGTGAAGGCCAGTGCCGCACCAAGTTCAAGCACGCCCAGCCCGTCGTTGGCGAACTCGATGATTTCCTCGATGCTGCGCTCCTTGGGGTCGCTGGCCTCGAGGAACTTGGCGCCTGCTTCGGGGCTCATGAAGAACACGGGCACGTCGGCGGGCCTGCCGCCCCCGCCGCCGAAGCGGGAGAGTTGGCTGATGCGCGGGTCGTTGGCGCCGGGGGTGTTGATGAACACCACGCCCGCTGCGCCGCGATCGACGGCTGCCGCGATCTTGCCTGCGAGGCCGGCCTCGCCTGTCCAGCCGCCGCCCTCGGTCCACTGGCTGTTGCCTTCGTCATCGAGCGGCTCGAAGCGGAGCATGACGGCGATCTTGCCACTGAGGTCGTCGTCCTCGTCGTAGCTGGACCAGCCGTCGGGCCCGTCGGCGATCGAGTAGCCCACGAACACGGCTTGGCCGGCGCTGGTGGAGCTGGAGCCGAGTCCGGTGAACACGAAGTCGTCCTCGGCCTCAAACTCCATCGCCTTGCCGGCAATCATGGCGACGAGGCTCTCTTTGGTGACCTCCCACTGGCCGCCGAGTTCGAACGGATCGCGGTACGAGCTGAAAGCGTTGCCGTCGGCGTCGGGGAAGGCGGGTTTGAGGCCGTCTTGCTCGAAGAAGGTCTGCATGTAGTCCTTGGCGAGCTCCATGCCCTTGGAGCCGGGTACCCGGCCCATCATGTAGGGGTTGGCCAGCGTGACCACGTGGTCGTTGAACAGGCGGACATCGTCGCTGACCTTTTCCATCGCGTCGCGGATGGGCGAGCCGTCCCAAATCTGCTCGTTGCTGGACGAGTTGTCTTGAGCGGCCGCCGAGCAGGCGAGGCCCGCGAGCAACACGAGCGAGAGTGAACGGTTCAAACGGGCGGCGGTCTTGGCGTGCAGAAGGGCTGGCATTGGGGGCTCTCCGGACTTGAGTGGTGAAAGCAAGATGGCGGGCCGCACGCCGAGAACCGCTCGAAGGACAAGCGATCAGCCGCAGCGTGCGGACCCCAGAGCGTACCGACCACCCGGCGGCGGGTCGCGGGCCTCTACAGTGGAATCCAACGTCCGACGGAGGTTCAGTGCCCACAATGCCCGCTCGCTGCCCCAACAACACCCTTCGCTTGATGGCGGTTCGCCTGCTGGCCGTGCTTTGTGCTGTGGCTCTAGCGGCTCTGTGCGCGGGGGCCGCGGATGAGGGCGCTGCCCATCCGCAAGACGGCCCGCACGCCGAGCTCCGCCTGACGGTGACCGATGAGGGCCTGAGGCTTGGCGTCGGGCTCAACCTGGCGTTCATCGATCAGGTGGTGCCGATTGTCCGCGAGTCGCAGTCCTCGGTGGTGGGGGCCGAGCGAGAGGCGCTTAATCAGGGCGTGCTCGACTGGCTCAAACGTGAAGTCGTCGTCGAGATCGACGGCATGCAAATCGTGCCGAGCTTCGAGGGCACCTCGCTGTTCGCGGACCCCGACCCTGCAATGAGCGCGATCTACCCGACGTACGGCCCGCGCGCGCTCATACGAGTGGTCACCACGATGGTGCTCGAAGCGCCCTCGCCGCAGTCGCTGAGCGTGACCTGGCCCGCGTACCCCAAGGACACGCTGAACGCCGCGATGGAGGGGCTCGCGGTTGAGGAGGCGCCGACGCTGTTCCTGGAAGCGCAGTTCCGCGCGGGCGGCGCCCCGATCAGGATCATCCGGTTCAGTGAAGCGGAGCCGACGTTCAGTTGGTCGGCATCGGAAGAAGAAGACTCGGCGTTCGTGTTGCCAGCGCCGCCGATGGCCTCGGCGCCCGGGCAGCGCAGCACGCTTGGGCCGATGCGCCTGGTATCGATCGGGCTGGCGTTCTTCGGCGTGGCCCTCGCGCCTATTAAGAAACTGCGCGTCTTGGGGGTGGTGTGTGTGCTGACGGGCGTTGTTGGGGCCCTGGCTCTCGGCGGCGGGGCAAACGAGCAGCAACCAGCAGCGATGGAGGTTACTGAAGCGGAGCGGGTCTTTGGCTTGCTGCACGAACGCATGTACCGTGCGTTCGACTACACCGCGGAGTCGGAGATATACGACGTGCTGGCTGAGGCGGTCGCGGGCCCGCTGCTCGAGGAGACGTACACCGAGCTGTACTCGATGCTGCTGCAGGCGGAGGAGGAGGGGCTCGTCGGCGTGGTGACGGGCGTGGAGCCGATCGAAACAACCATCACGCTCGATTTGGCGCACCCGCCGGCGTTCGACGTGCGCGCCAAGTGGCGCGTCGAGGGCACGGTCTACCACTGGGGGCACACGCACACACGAACGCATGAGTACGAGGCCGCGTACCGCGTAGCACCGGTCGATGGGGCATGGAAGATCGTCAGTCGGCGGATCCTCAGCCAGTTCAGGCTTGGTGCACCGGGCGAGTTCCCCGGGGAGCTGTGATGGCCGAGGCCGCGGCAACCATCGAGCCACCGGCCATCGCTCCGGTCGTGTCGATGCGCCGCATCGAGCACCGGTTCAGTTCGGGCTTCGAGCTGAGCGTTCGCGAGTGGGACGTAGCGAGCGGTGCGCACACCGCTTGCATCGGCCCGAGCGGGTGCGGAAAGACGACGCTGCTTCGGCTTATGGCGGGGATCATCGAACCAACAACAGGCTCGGTCGAGCTGCTGGGTGAGCAGTTGAGCCGACTTAGCTCGGGTCAGAGGCGGTCGCTGCGATTGGGACGGGTGGGCATGGTGTTTCAGCAGCTCGCGCTGCTCGAGCATCTGAGCGCCCTCGACAACATCCTGCTGCCGAGGCTTGTCGCGGGCGGGGCGTCTCACCCTGACCGCGAGCGAGCGCAAGAATTGGCCGAGGCCACGGGCATCGGGCTCGCGCTCAAGCGCAAGCCCGCAAGGCTGAGCCAGGGCGAACGCCAGCGGGTGGCGATCTGCCGATCGCTCGTGACGAGTCCGGAACTGGTTGTCTGCGATGAACCGACGGGCAATCTAGACCCGGCACGCTCGCGGAGCGTGGTCGAGTTGCTGATCGCCGAGGCCGACAGAATCGGTGCCACGGTCGTGCTGGTGACGCACGACCACGGCTTGCTCGATCTTTTCGATCGCGTGCTCGATCTTGGACCGGCGAGTGGTTCTGCAAACGTCGCAGCGAACGGGGGCCAGTCATGAGCGGGCTGATGCGCCTGGTGCTGCTGCACGCGGCTCACCATTGGGTGCGCACGCTCCTGCTTGCAGCGGCAGCGAGCGTGGCGCTGGCGCTACCGATAGCGGGCCGATTTGTCGTTGACCGGTTTGAAACCGACCTTCGCGAGCGAGCGCAAACCGTGCCATTGGTCGTCGGGGCGGCGGGCAGCAGGTTTGATCTGGTGTTTACCTCGCTGCACTTTCGGATGGGAGCCAAGGGCACGATCGAGCTTGGCGAGGCAGACAAGATCGTTCGTGACCGCTCCGAAGGCGTGATCCGGGCGATCCCGATGCATGTGCGGTTTACCGCCCGAGGCGAGCCGATCGCGGCGGTGGGGTTTGAGTACTTCGCGCAGCGGGAGCTTATTGCTTCGACTGGCCGGCTTCCAGCGGGGCTTACCGAGGTGTCGCTCGGTGCGCGCGCAGCGGGCCGGCTAGGCCTGGGTGTTGGTGACGAACTGCCGAGCGATCAGCGGACCACGCTTGACATCACGGCCCCGTCTTCGATCGTGCTGCGTGTGGTGGGCGTGCTCCAAGAATCAGGCAGCCCGGACGACGACGCGGTGTTTACAGAGCTGTCCACGGCGTGGCTGCTCGAAGGCATCAGCCACGGGCATGCTGAGGCGGAAACGATCACCGATCCGTCGTCGGTGCTGGGACGGAGTGGCGACGCCGTCGCGCTCTCGGGCGCGGTGCCCACCGCACAACGGGTGACCGATGCGAACGCTGGCTCGTTCCACCTGCACGCCGAGCGCTCGGAGCTGCCAATCACCGCCGTGCTGGTGTACCCTCCGAGCGAGAAGGCCGCGACGATTCTGGCCGCGCGATACAACGCCAGGCCCGGAACGCAGGCCGTTCGGCCCGAGCGCGTTGTCGATGAGCTGGTGTCGTTTGTGATTCGGCTGCGAGCGGTGTTCGATGCGATCGCGATGCTGCTGGGCGCAACGACCGCAGCCCTGATCGCGCTGATCGCGAGCCTGAGCGTGCGCATCCGCGAGGACGAACTGCGGACGCTCGCTGACATCGGCGCATCACGCCGGGCGGTCGCGGTGGTGGCGCTGGGCGAATTGCTGGTGGTTGGCATGATCGCGGCATCGCTCGCTGCGGTAGAGGTGGCGGTGCTGGCCATGCTGGCGAGCACGCTGGTCTCGATGGTCTAACGGAGGGTCAAGGCATGAGGCTTCTTGTTGGCGTGTTCGCAGCATTGATGCTCATTGGGTGCGGCAAAAGCACGCCTACCGCATCCACCCCCGAGCATGACAGCGTGATCCGTGCTGGCTCGGGGCCGATCGCGTTCGTGGCACAACGGCTCGCGGGCGGAATCGCAACGATCGAGCTGCCGGTGCCCGAGGGCGATGACCCCTCGGCGTGGCGGCCCGGGTTTGATGCGATCGCTGACTATCAGGCATCGATGCTGATCGTGCTCAACGGCGCGGGCTTCGAGCAATGGGCGGACTCGGCGGCGCTGCCCAATAGCCGGGTCGTGCGCACGGCGGACGCGGCGGGCATCGAGCTGATCCGGTCAACGGAAGTCACGCACACGCACGGCACGGAGGGTTCGCACAGCCACGGCGCCATGAACCCGCACACATGGATGTCGCCCCGCGAGTTGAGCGCGCAAGCGCGGGCGCTGGCCGATTCGCTGAATAGCGCCATGCCCGATCAGGCAGACGCGATCGATGCGCGCCTCGAGGCGCTCGTTGATGAACTGGCCGAACTGTCGCTCGCGTGGCGCAAGGTTGACGTAGCAGGCGTTCGGTTTGTGGCTTCGCACCCGTCCTACGACTACCTGGCTCGTGAGATGGGGTGGGAGATCGTGAACATCGACCTGCCGCCCGAAGGCCCGATCACCGACGATCCGATCGGCGAACTCATCGGCGTGGTCGAGGCGGACGATCGGACGGTGCTGGTGCTCTGGGAGTCGGAGCCGGACGCCGCTATCGCCGAACAGATGCTGGCGGACTTCGGAATCCACAGCGTGGTGGTCAGCCCGGCCGAGGGCGGCCCGATCGGAGCGTATCTCGACGTGCAGAGTGCGAACGTAGATCGCTTGGCGCGCGCGGTCGCTGCTGCTCGCGGCAAGTAATCGCGCCGCGCTTACGGGCAGGGTCCGATGAGCCCGAGCATGGCGAGGAAATCGCCAAACGAGATCATGCCGTCGGGGGTTGGCGTGCCAAAGTCGTCGGCAATGTCGCCCGGACAACCAGCCTCTCCACCGGGGCACGGGCCGATGAGGCCGAGCAGCGCGAGGAAGTCGCCGAACGAGACCTGCCCGTCGGTGACGCCGAGCGTTCCGAAGTCGTCGGCGATATCGCCCGAGCACAGGTTCACGAACACGTCGTAAGTCTCGATGGCGGTCGAAGCGGTAACGGACTCGATCGCGACGACGGTCAGCGTGTGGTAGCCGTGGGTGGTGCCGGGGAACGACTTGCTGAACACGTCGGGCGTGACGCGCGCCGCCCGGTTAGCCGGCGCGAGCAGGGGAATGGGGTCGGTGCCGACCGGCAGGTCATAGAACATGTGCACTGTGTCGGTGTCGGTATCGAGCCGCTGCACGAGGTAGCGGGGCGAGGTGGTGGTCTGTGTCTGCGTGCTGATAAGATCGATCTGCGGCGGGTTGTTGTCGACGTAGAAAGCCTGCCGCCATTCGCGGAAGAGGGGGGCGGTGCCGCTTTGGCGCTGCTTGAAGGCGATAACCGAGAGGTAGTGGATGCCGTCGTCGAGCTGGGTGGTGTCGATGGCCTGTTGGTAGAGCCCGCTCGCGCCGCCGTTTGAGAGCGGCTGGTTGGTGGTGAGGAACTCCTCGTACCCGCCGGCCACGCCGTCGCTCAGCGGGTGATCGATCTGGCCGTTGGCGTTGAAGTCGATGTAGCCGCTGTTGATCTTGAACATCGCGTTGTCGTCTACAGCGGGGTCGAGCGGATCGGTCTGGGTGGTGTCGAGTTGCAGCAGGAGATCATCGCCGCGTACGACCTGCATCGTGGTGAGCCGGCGGCGGTGGGCGGGAATGCTCGGCGCGTCTGGCTGCACAGCACCAACAACATTGGACCATGAGACTGTTCCAGACGGGAGAACCGGCGCGTAGACGGTGTGGCCCATGCCGTGCTCGATGCCGTTGGCGTTGATGTTCTGCGGCACGGGAACGAGCACCCGGCCGGTCGCGTCCACGGTGAGGAACTCAGCGATGTTGTTGTTGGGGTCGGCCACAGAGTGCCCGGCGGTTCCGCTGAGTTCTTGAAGGCGCGTGCCGGGCGCGAATGTGGTCTGGACGCTTCGCTGCGTGGTGCCCTGGGCCCATGAGTCGTTTACGGAAACGAGCACGTTGGCGACGCCGTTGGTTCGGCGCTCGAAGACGAGCACATCGTTGATGGACTGGTTGACGGGATCGGTACCGTTGAGTACGTGGAACTCGCCGCGCCCGACCATATTGCGTGCCTGCACGAGCTTGGTCATGGCGCTCTCGAGGCCGAAGCCTTGCTGGTCGAGCCCGAGCGCGTAGGGGTAGCCGTCTCGCGGGAAGAAGCCGCTGGAGCGCGGGATGCCCCGCGCGTTGTGGTAGATCATGGGCGGGCCGGGACGGAGCAGCAGGTAGGCCGCTGCGAAGGGGGCGACCGCTCGTTTGCCCGGAAGCGGGGGAGCGCTGCCGCCGTCGCCGGCGGTGCCGTTGTCGTGGCTGTAGGAGTGGTTGACGCCGAGCGTGCCGTTCTGGAACCCGTCATCGGTGACGTCGATGTGCGCACCGAGCACGTTGGCCCAGTCGCCAAACCCGTTGGCGCTGATGATGTTGCGGACCGCGCCCGCGCCGTTGAGGTCGAGCGCGTCGCGGTTGCCAAAGCCGTCTTTGCGTGTGAAGTTGCTGAAGGTGTCGAAGTTGCCGGTGACGGACTCGACAAAGCTGAACGCGGTGGCCTTGGAGCCGTCGGGCCGGGTCCGCCGCTGGTGGACGGCGTTGTCCCAGACGGTGTCCCAGAAGTTTGTCGGCACGTGCTTGGCGGCGTCGAGGCGGAACCCGTCGACCTTGTAGACGTCGAGCATCCGCTGCGTGGCGCGGGCGAGCAATTCGGAGGCGTTCTCGTTCACCGGGTCGCCGGCCATCGGGTCAGCGGTGTTGTACGGGTAAACCGTGACCGTAAACGAGCCCGGGTTGTTGGGCGTGCCCGGGTTGTTGAAGACCAGCGGCGGCTCATCTGTATCGGGGTAGAGCGCCGCGTTGGCCGGGTTCGGCAGGTTGTAGGTTGTGCCGCCGGGGATGTTGTCCGGGTTGCCCGGCGCGACAGGGTGCCTGATGAAGCGGTTGTCGGATTCGTGGGCGATGTCGATCAGCGCGACGAGGTCGCCTTTGAAGACGTCGTAGCGCGGGCCGTTGGGGTCTTCGGACTGGAGATAGCCGCTGGCGACGCCGTTGTGGAAGTCGCCCCAGGAGTCGTCGGGCGCCTTCGGCACCGCCGGCGATTCGGAATCGAGCCAGAAGCCGGGCCAGCCGCCCTGGTCCTGAAAGAACGTGTTGTCCGTTCGGCCCGAATTGTGGTTCATGATCCAGTCGATGTAGACCGCAGCGTCGGCGCGGTGGAACTCCTCGACCAGCGCGACGAAGTCGGCCTCGGTGCCGTAGGTCGTGGGGCTTGAAGGCGTGCCCAGACTGAAGCGGTCGAACGGGTCGTAGCCGGGGCTTGAGGGATCTGAGGTTGGGTTGACCGGCGGCATCCAGACGGCGTTGTAGCCGGCGACGTAGAAGTCAGGCATGCGGTAGGCCATGTCGGGCCAGCTTGCCTCGAACCACTGGAGGTACGCGGGGTCTTCCGGGCCCGCGCAAGCGGGGGCCACAGCGGGGGGGCAAGCCAGCGCAGCGCCAGCGAGGATGATCTTGAGCAGGGGTCGTTGCATGGGTTCTCTCGCTCCAACAAGGCCACGGCGGTTCACCGGTCTATACGCAGGGCAAGTACATTCGCACCGGGCATCGGCCATTTTCTGCGCCATTCGGCCCAGATCAAGCCTGAATTGGGAGCTTGGGGGCTCAAGCTCTCAACTTGTTGGCTGATCGCTATGCTCTCGGACCTACGAGCCCACGCGCCCGGCCCGCCGAGTGGCCCGGATGCTGGCTCCAGACGATCGGGAGGAAAGTGCATGTTTGTACCTTTGAAGCCGCTGAGGCGGGCTGTTGTCGCGAGTGCCGCGGGTTTGATGCTGAGCGCGGGCGGTGCTTTGGCCCAGCCTGTGCTGCTGGCCGCTGAGCCGCGTGGCGAGTTGATCCACCCCGTCGCTGCACGGTTCATCGCCGCCGATACGAATCCTGATTCGCTGGTGCCTTCGATGGGCCTGATCCGGCCCTTTGACGCGATCGGACAGGTTCCCCGAGCGTGGGCGACCGTGCCCGAGTTCTTCGAGACCGCGGGCGGCCACGAGGGCTTTCGCATCGAGACAGGGGCCGGCACTTCGCTCTATGGCACGGGTGAGGTCAGCGGCCCGCTGCTGCGGAACGGCCGGGTCACCGAGACGTGGAACCTTGATGCGTACGGCTACGGCGACGATGCCCCGAACCTGTACAAATCGTTCCCGTGGGTGCTCGCGCTGCGCGACGACGGGACCGCGTTTGGCGTGTACGCCGACACGACGTACCGGGTGAAGATCGACCTGACCGACGGCATCGAGATGGTCAGCGACGGGCCGGACTTCGCGGTCATCGTGATCGAGGCGGACTCGCCGCAAGAGGTGGTGATGGCGTTCGCTGACCTGACTGGCAAGATCGAGATGCCGCCAAAGTGGGCGCTTGGCTACCACCAGTGCCGGTACAGCTACTACCCCGAGGCGCGCGCGCTCGAGGTGGCCAGCGGGTTCCGTGAGCGGAACATCCCGGCGGACGTGATCTGGTTCGACATCGACTACATGGACGAGTTCCGCGTGTTCACGTTCGACGACGAGCACTACCCGGACCCGGCGAGCACCAACCAGAAGATGCACGACATGGACTTCAGCACGATCTGGATGATCGATCCGGGCGTGAAGAAAGACCCCGGCTACTTCGTCTACGACCAGGGCACGGAGCTCGACGCGTGGGTCAAGAACGCCAAGGGCGAGACGTACGTCGGCGCGGTGTGGCCCGGCGACTGCGTGTTCCCCGATTACACCAACGAGAGCGTGCGCGAGTGGTGGGCCACGCTGTATCACGATTTCATGGCCACGGGCATCGACGGCGTGTGGAACGACATGAACGAGCCGGCGGTGTTTAACGTCGACTCAAAGACGATGCCCGAGTCCAACATCCACCGCGCCGATGAATCGCTCGGTGGCACGGGCACGCACGCGCGTTTCCACAACGTCTACGGGCGGTTCATGATCGAGGCCACCCGCGACGGGATCATGGCGGCCAACCCGCACAAGCGGCCGTTCGTGCTGAGCCGGGCTGGCCACGTCGGGCTCCAGCGGTTCGGCGCGACGTGGACAGGCGACAACACCGCCGACTGGTACCACCTTGATGTCTCGGTGCCGATGGTGCTGAACATGGGCCTCAGCGGCCACCCGTTCACCGGGCCCGACATCGGCGGCTTCCAGAACAATGGCGACGCGGAGTTGTTCGAGCGGTGGATCGGCGTCGGCGCGTTCTACCCCTTTAGCCGGGGCCATACCGGCAAGGGCAACATCGACAAAGAGCCCTGGGCGTTCGGCGAAGAGGTCGAGAACACAGCCCGCCAGGCGCTCGAGCGCCGGTACCGCTTCATGCCTTACTTGTACACGCGGTTCCGCGAGGCGCACGAGACGGGCATGCCCGTCGTGCGGCCGCTGTTCTTCCACGACCCGCTGGACCCGGCGCTGCGCTCAGAGGATGACGCGTTCTTGTTCGGCGGCGATGTGCTCATCGTGCCCCAGCACTCGCCGCAGCGGAACAAGGTGGTGGCGTTGCCCGCCGATGCCAAGACCGGCGGCTGGGTCGAGTTTGACTTTGATGACGGCGATAACGAGGACCTGCCGAGGATGATGCTGCGCGCGGGCTCCATCGTGCCGACCGGCCCGGTGGTCCAGTCCACGCGCGACAAGGGCGACGGCTCGATCACCCTGCTGATCGCGCTCGATAAGAACGGCGAGGCCACAGGCGACCTGTACGAGGACGAAGGCGACGGCTGGTCGTTCCGCGACGGGAATTTCCTGCACACCGCTTACAGCGCCAAGTGGAACAATAACGCTGTCGAGGTGACCGCTTCTCGTGATGAGGGCCACATGCCTCGCCCGGATCGGAAGATCATCGTGCGGGTGCTCCTGGCCGACGGGACCGAGGCCACCGCCACCGGGCGCGACGGCGAGACGATCCGGGTGGACGCGCGATGAACACGCACACGATCAACAGCAAGGAGACCGCGATGCGGCTGAAGACATTTCTGGTGTGGTGCGCGGCGCTCGTCTGTGGTGTGGCCACGGCGCAGGACGCGCCGGAACTCGTCCCCGCGGAGCGCCTGCCCGGCGGGGTGATCCTCGTCGTCAAGGACCTCTCGGGCATGGCGGGACCGGCGTCGCCGATCTACCTCGCCTCCGAGGCCGTGGGCTGGAACCCGGGCGACCCAACGATGAAGCTGCAGGGCCGAAGCGATCTTCGCTGGCAGGTTGTGCTACCCCAGAGCACGCGCGATCAGCGGCTGGCGTTCAAGTTCACTCGCGGCCAGTGGGAGAAGACCGAGTGCAACGCGGACTTCACGGGTATTGAGAATCGGCTGCTGCCCATGGTTGATCCGTCGACGGTGCCCGCGGACGAGCCCTACCTCATCGAGTTTGAGATCCCCGCGTGGAGCGACCAGAGCCCCGCGTCGCGTGACGCGCTAGCGGCGTCTGACCCGAGCGCGCGCATGCAGGTCGCGGGCGGTGAAGTCGTCAAGCTCGAGTTCGCGGGCGGCGGGGCCGCGATGCGCGGCGTGGCGCGCGAGCTGCTCATCTGGCTGCCGCCCGGATACGACAACGCGGCCAACGCGGACCGCACCTACCCCGTGCTCTACATGCACGACGGCCAGCACCTGTTCGAGCAGGTCGGCGGCACCGAAGAATGGCGCGTCGATGAGACGCTCGTCGAGATGATCGAGGCCGACCTTGCCGAGCCGTGCATCGTGGTGGGCATCCCAAACGCGGGCGCATCGAGGGCGGCGGAGTACCTTATGGTCGAAGCGATCGAGGGCGTGGAGCCGGACGCGGACCGGTACGTGGCGATTCTGGCCGATCAGATCGTCCCGCGCGTTGAGGCAACGGTGCGCGCTCGGCGTGACCGCTCATCGCGGATCGTGGGCGGCGCCTCGCTCGGCGGGCTGCTCTCGCTGTACGCGGCCCACCAGCGGCCCGAGGTCTTTGGCTCGGTGCTCGCCGAGAGCCCGTCGATC
This sequence comes from Phycisphaerales bacterium, assembly GCA_029260395.1. Taxonomy (GTDB): domain Bacteria; phylum Planctomycetota; class Phycisphaerae; order Phycisphaerales; family UBA1924; genus OFTM382. The sequence continues at coordinate 265,298 of JAJDDJ010000009.1, forward strand.
ACCCTTCGGGGGCGGACCATCTGGACCGAAGTGCTCTCGGCCAAGCCAGCCCGTTGGCCCGAGCGGGTCTTTCTGGGCGGCGGCGCTCACGAGTTTGGAGCTGGCGAAGCCGAGCGGAACGCGGCGTACGCCCGCGAGCTGCGGAGTTTGGCGGGCGTCTACGAGGCCAACGGCACGCAGACCGAGGTGCTCATCACGCCCGAGGCGGGGCACAACGAGGCCGCATGGGCAGACCGGTTTGATGATGCGGTGCGGTTTTTGTTTAGGTAATTCAGGCTGCTTCGGGCGGTCTGGGACGAACGAAAGAACTTGCTATAGTGGCGCGGCTTGCGGCTCGGCGGATCTGTGAGAGCCGCCTGCTCCGGTATGCCGGGACGCTACTTAGACCATTGGGAGAACGCTCGTGTCAGACTCTACTTCAGCAGCCCAAACGGGCGGCAATCTGCCGTACACACTCGGCATCGTGAGCGTCGCAGCGCTCGGCGGCTTTTTGTTCGGCTTCGATACCGCGGTCATTAACGGCGCCGTGCCCGTTCTCAATGACCTGTACATGGACGCGGACAGCGGGTTCGCGGCCATGTTCGAGATCACCGAGAGCGCACGGAACCTCTGGGTTGGGCAGTCCGTGGCCGTCGCTCTGATCGGCGCCGCGATCGGTGCGTTTCTTGCGGGACCCATTACGAACAAGATCGGCCGCAAGAAGAGCATGGTCATCGCGGCCGTGATGTTCCTGGCCTCGGCCATCGGCTCGGGCATGCCGATGACCATCCTCGACTTTACGTTCTGGCGCGTGCTCGGCGGCATGGCGTTCGGCGCGGCCAGCGTGATCGCACCGGCGTACATCGCGGAAGTCTCGCCCGCTGCATTGCGTGGCCGACTCGGCTCGATGCAGCAGCTGGCGATCGTCATCGGCATCTTCGTGGCGCTGATGAGCAACCTGCTTATCGCTCAAGCGGCCAAGAGCGGTGTTGATCTTCCTGAGGGTGCCAAGGCGGCTGCGCAGCCTTGGATCGGCGGATTCGCCGCGTGGAAGTGGATGTTCTGGATCGAGGCCATCCCGGCCGCTCTGTATGGCATTCTCGCGCTGGGCATCCCTGAATCGCCCCGCTACCTCGTCATCCAGGACCGCGATGCCGAGGCCAAGAGTGTCCTGACAAAGGTGCTCGGCACCTCTGGTGCGGACACGAAGGTCGCGGAGATTCATTCCACGCTCAACAGCGAGCACAAGCCCCGCCTGAGCGACATCCTCGGACCGAGCCTGTTCAAGAAGATCGTGTGGCTCGGCATCGGCCTGTCTGTTTTCCAGCAGTTTGTGGGCATCAACGTGGTGTTCTACTACTCCAACCTGCTCTGGCAGGCCGTGGGACTTGACGAATCGACCGCGTTCTTGAACACCGCGATCGGCGGCGGCACCAATGTGCTGACGACGTTCATAGCCATCGCACTGGTCGACAAGATCGGCCGCAAACCGCTGCTGATGTTCGGCTCGGTCCTCATGATGCTCTCACTCGCCACCATGGCGTTCATCTTCCAGACCTCTGTCGATGCCAACGGCGTGCTCGACCTGTCGGGCGACAATGAGAACAAGGGCTACGTCGCTCTGGTTGCGCTCAACCTCTTCATTGTCGGCTTCGGCGCATCGTGGGGGCCGATCGTGTGGGTCATGCTCGGCGAGATGTTCAGCAACCAGATGCGCGGAGCAGGTCTTGCTGTCGCGGCCTCGGCGCAGTGGGGGGCTAACTACCTCATCAGCGCGACCTTCCCCGTTATGCTCGGCGTCAGCCTCGGCTTCGCCTACGGGTTCTATGCGGTGAGTGCTTTTCTGAGCCTTCTGTTCGTCATGTTCCTGATCCCCGAAACCAAGGGCAAGGAACTCGAATCCATGGGCGAACTCGAAGGCGGCGGCTCCTAACGGCCCTTGGGCCCAACCCGCTCGGTTGATACAATGGCCTCCGCAAGGAGGCCATTTTCATGCGCACAGCCGTCAACCAACCAGACAGCCCGGACGCCCGTGCCACCAGCCGAGCGTTCACACTCATCGAGCTGCTGGTCGTCATCGCGATCATCGCACTGCTCATCGGCATCCTGCTGCCCGCGCTGGGCGGCGCGCGCCAGACCGCCAAGCGCGTCACATGCTCCGGCCAGCTTCGGCAGATCGCGGTATCGACCGCGATGTACCTCAACGACTACCGCGAGACCTACTACTGGCGCGGCGACAACCCCGGCCTCGACGGCATGGACTGGTACGTCTACGGCGGGCGCTCCACCGACAACCTCTACGTCGGCGGGCAGGGCGACTTCTTCAACCGCTTTGTGCCCCGCCCGCTCAACGAGTACGCCGACGACAACATCGAGATCTTCCGCTGCCCGCACGACTTCGGCGGCTGGGAATGGTCCGGCGGGCACCCGCACTACGAGTGGGTCGGCAACAGCTACACGTTCAACGCGGTCGGCCACCCGTTCACACCGTACGACGGCGTCGCGGGCCTGGCCGGCTACAGCGAGGCCCGCATCTTCCGCCCGAGCGAGACGGTGGTGTACCTCGATACCGCTCTGCACAAAGCGCCCGGCAGTTGGCACGGCTCCAACGGCAACATCGCCTACGCCGATGGCTCGGTGAAGTTCAGCCCGCTGGGCGAGAACGAAGAGGACTCAGAGGATCTGTGGAGGCCTTAGCGCGAGGCGTTCAATTTATCGCCTCTGCGACCGCGTCCGGCAGATCCTCGCGGCCAGCGAACGCCCGCTTCGCGTCATCACGGATCTCCGTATGCTCATCAAAGAACTCCATTAACCGCTCGGTAATATCGAGTTCTGGCAGCAGCTCAGCAGCGAGGTTTGCGGTTGCCGCCGCTTCCTCAATCCGGCCTGCTGCAATCAACGCGAAGACCGTCTGGCTGAGTTCTAGCTCGGATTCCGTATGGAAGTATGCCATCGGATCGTACTCCTCCGGCAGATTCTCCAGATCTGAATGTGACATGGCCGACCCCATCATGTTCAGCATCCCGCGCGTCGAACGCACAGTGGCCTCGGGCCGCGAGATCAGGCGGCCGGTATCCCGCCAGCGGCCGTGCTCGATCAAGAACGGTTGCAGTTGGCCAAAGAATCGCCTGAGCGATCTCTGCCCTTCTTCATCCTCGATGTTGCGATCCACCCACGCCAGCACCGGCGCGGATCTTTCGAGCACCTCGATGTTGAGTGCCAACCAGTCTCCCAACTCGCTCCAGGTCGGCTGTTCTCGCAGCTGTTCTTCGATCTCATCGCAGATCGCCGCAAATGCCTCTTTCGCCTTCGGGTAGCGCGATGAAAGAACCCCGATCTCATAGCCGAGCAACGCCCCTCTCGAGTCCTCGAAGTACTCGTCGTGGTTCCCGGCGTTGTTCCATAGCCAGAGATATTCTTCCAGCGCTGCATCGAACTCGCGCGCCTCGACCAACTGTTGTGCTATCTCCATCCGCCCGAAGATGTCCACCCGGCCGCCGGCATCCATTGGGCGATCTCCCGCGCTCTCCCGCAGCGCATCGAGTGTGCTCCTGCCCGCCTTCACGTCTTCGAGCCACCCAAGAAAGTCGTCCGGGCCTCGGTAGCCCGTGACACGGTCGAACTCTTCGCCGCCCTTGAACACCACCATGGTCGGCATCGCTCGGATGCCGAGCTCCTCAGCCCGATCCGGCTGCTCATCGACATCGACCTTGACCGCAATGGCGTTCGCCCTCAGCCACTCTTGCACACTTTCCTCTGAGTACGTATCGCGGTCCATCATCTTGCACGGCCCGCACCAGACCGCAGTCGCGTGAACGAGAAAGACCTTGTCCTCTTTCACGGCACGGTCGAACGCCTCGGTGTATGAGGCATCGGTGAACTGCGCGCTCGCGGCAGCGACGAGGATCACTGAACAGGCGATGGCAAGCTGGGTGTGGCGCATGGGAGGCTCCTTCTCGGGACAGCGTAACACAGTGCTTGGCTGTTACACACTCGCCCTTACCACGTAGTCGAAGCCCAGGTCGTTCACCTCGCCCATGAGCCGGTGGTACGACACGCCGGGAACGTTGCTGAGGCGTTCGAGCCGCCACACGTTGGCGATGCCTTCGGGCACTTCGAACAGCAAGTTGTTCGCCGTCGAGAACGTCGCGACGTACACGTTGTTGTCGAGGTCCACCATGACCACGCTCATGCCGAACTCGATCTCGGTGCAACGTGCGCGCGGATCAAAGGCGTAACGCCCGTTGTGCTGCGTGTCCGTGAACGCTTTGAACGTCGGCAGCGTCTCGACCGTGTGATCGGTGTCGGCCTCGAACACGATGTCGGTGGTGAAAGGCGTGAGCACCCAGCCGTTGCGGTTGTCGCCCCATTCGCGGACCGCTGATTCGGGGCTCCACCAAAGGCTCACGAGTTGGCCGTCCACGATGCCCTGGATGCTGAACGCGCGCCAGACGGTCATCACGCCGGACATCGAGCCCGGCTCGAAGTCCATCTGCCCGACGAGCCCCGCGGCATCGGCGAGGTTGGTGAGCGTCCACATGTGCTCGCCGTCGGCCAGCAGATGGACCGCCCCGCCGTGCCAGAGGCTCCACACATCGCCGTTGCTGGCCTGGAACCAGTGGTTCTCAGCGCCCCACGGCGTGCGTTCGTGCGTATTGATGGGCACCGCGCCGTCGAGGAGTGCTGTGATGTCGTTGCCGATGGCGAGTCCTTCGCCGTGCTCCGCTCTGAAGTGCGCGATGAACTCATCCGCGTCGGCTGGCGGCGGCGGGGGAGGCGGATCGTTGGAGGGCTCGCCGCCATTTCCATTCGGATCAGTGCCGCCCGGCTCGGACCCGCCCCCCGGATTGGTCGCGGCATTGACCGCGCCGATGCGCACAGCCATGAACCTTGAGGGCTGGCCGACTGGTGATCCGTTGGTCAACTGGTAGAGCGTCAGATCACCCAGCAGAATGGGCGAGTTGTACCCTCCGCTAAGAAGTGACAGTACGTATCTATTAAGGTCTGGCTGGTTGGTCGTCGGTTCGAAGAAGACAAACAACCCAGTGCCTCCGCCCCTCCAAAAGCCCGTGTATTGCTCGCCGGTCCTATCAGAAACGAACGACGCTGGATGGGTGCCGGGCTCGAACCCCGGAGCACTTGGATCGAATGCCAGTGTTAGCACGCCCTCGTCGCCGTTGTTCGCCCACGGATGCGTAACACCTGCCGCGCTGTCCGGTACTCGAACGACCCGGTAGTCGCCCGAGAAGTCCTCATCGACCTTCGGAATCCCCGAGAGGCTCTTAAGAGAGAGCCCGGTTGCTATCCACGACGACTCGCCGACATCGCCGAACTGGACCGCGACGTACTGCGTCCCGTTGGCGGACATGTACAGCCACGCGGGCTCGGTCTGCGCGAATGACCACTGGTACTTTCCGGGCTGCGGGCTGGCGAGGAACGACCCCTCTTGCGAAACCCCCGCGTACACGAACGAGTAGCCGGAGAGCTTGCCCTGCTGGCTATCAACGTTGAAGAACGCGTCTGAGTGGTGCGTCCTTGCTTCTGTCGAGCCGCCCTGGCGTCGGTACATGAGCCCACGGAATGCGTCGCTCTGGCTCGTATGGCGAACAAGGTCGCTCGCGCCGGTCGTGGAGCGTTCGATCCACCAGCTCATCTCTTCGGGCTCGCCAGCCTCTGCGGGCTCGATCAGCCAGCCAACTCGGTTGCCCGCGGTGCCGGTCAGCGCGCCCGTGTGTGTTTCGCCGCTCCCAAACAGATCGGCCTCGAAGTAGCCGGTCGTCTCATCGAGCAGCACGGAGGTCGTGGTCTCGACGGGTGTGTCGTCCACTGATGTAAACACGCGAAACGTGAGCGTGTTGGTGGCGTCATCGAGCTCGCCCTCGAGCGCGTACATGACCTGCCGAGTGCCGCCGTTGAGCAGGTCGGGCGCGTTGTGGTACCCGACCGCCGCGAATGCCAAGTCCAACAGCACCCGCTGCTCGAGAGCGTCTTGCCAAGAACCACCGCCGGATCGATAGCATTTCATGTTTGAGCCCCCTTTGACTGCTCATCAGAATACCCGGAGGTTCGGCCGGGGCGGAAGCCCTATTTTGGCGATTGGATCGGCTTTTTTTGGGACCTACCCAGCCCTCATGACCAGCCAGTGGCAAGAATCCGATCCCGACGGGCCCTCCGAGGCCGACATCGAACGCTTCGGCGGCGAGTTCAAGACCTGCCCCGATTGCGGCGACGAGGTCTATGACCAGGCCGAGTTCTGCACCGCCTGCAACCACGCCTTCAACATCGAGGCCGAGCCAACCGGTATCCCCGCCTGGGCGATGGTCATGGGCGCTGCAGTGCTGATTGCCATTCTGCTGTTCGGCGTGATCCTGTGAGAGAGCCGACCGCCGCCACGCCGTCGAAGCCGAAATCGTCGATCGTGCCAAGCAGCTTGTGGTGGGCCACACCCGGCACATCACTCAGGAGTTCGCCCGCGTCACGTAACCTGACCTGTACGCATCGATAGACCCCAGCAGCCCGTTCCGCTCCAAGCCCGGCACATCTTCCAGCCGCTGCAACAGCCAGATGTTCGTCAGCCCGGTCGGTACGGAAACTCCCGAGGCCTGCCGTTGGGTGGTGAAGGTCGCGACATAGACATTGTCGCTCACGTCCACCAGAACCACCGACATCCCGCCCCCGAGATCGGTTCGGCTGGCGCGGGGATCGAAGGTCAGCCGGCCGTTCGACTGTGTCTCCGTGAAGGTGCGGAACTGCGGCAGGTCGCTCACCGCGTCGCCCGTCGCGGGGTCACGCAGCACGCCCGCGTCGAGCGTCGTCAACACCCAACCGTTGGCGTTGTTGCCCCAACCCCGCTGGCCTGATTCCGGGCTCCACCACAGGCTGACCAGCTCGCCGTTGACCACGCCCTGAATGCTGAAGGCTCGCCACGGAGCGATTGTGCCCGTCATCGAACCCGGCGCAAACTCCATCTGCGTCGCTATTCCGCCCGCTTCCGCTAGGTTGGTCAGCACCCAGGTGTGCTCGCCGTCGTCCGTCTGGTGGACCGCTCCGCCGTGCCACAGCGAGTACACCTCGCCGCTGCCCGTCTGGAACCAGTAGTTCTCCGCCGTCCAAGGTGCCCGGGCGTACGCGGCGTCCGGCACCAGCACCCTCAGCACGTCTCGCACAGAGTCGTCGTCCGAGAGCCCGCGCGGCGAGCCGACGCGGAACGACTCGACGAAGTCGTCGCCGCCGCGGCCCCGACCACGCCCACGACCGTCGTCATCGTCGTCGCCCTCGGAATGGTCGAGCACTCCGAGACCGAACACACTGCCCACTGCGCCGCTATGGCTCAACGCCAACAGGGTCCGCGTCGTAGGCTCAACCGCCAGCGAGACCTCAAAGCCACCGCTCGCGAGCGTCAGCACGCCGCTCGCCGTGTCGTGGCTCCATGTGCCCTCAAACTCGCGGTCGTCCACCGCTTCGGACTCATACACAAACGTCCCGTTGCTCCGCAACTCAAGCTCGCCAGCCGCCGCTACCGTGCCGTCGAAGCGAGGGGCCTGCGCGTAGTCCGTGTCAAATCCCAGCGTCACGCGGTATTCGCCCGCAACGCTCGCCGAACTCTCGGCGGCGCGCGTCGCGATGAACGCGGTCAGCGAGCCATCGGCGGGGTCTGTGTCGATGCCGATCATGACCGTACCGGTCGCGCCAAGGTACGCCCACACCGTACCGCCATCCGAGCCGGTAATCGCCGACTTGCCCTGCGCGTCCGCCTCGCTGAGCACTCCCACCAGATCGCCCAGCAATGCCTGGTCTCCGGAGAGCAGTGATGCCCCAGTCGAATCCAGACGCAGCACCCCGCTCGCCGCCTGAGCCGTGGGCAACGCGCCCGGCGTCCACGTCAACGCGGACACGTTCCAGTCGCCGAAGCTCTCGCTCAAGCCCACTGCATCGGGCCGCTCCAGCCACAAGTCCAGTTCCCAGCCGACGCCCGGCTGCTCGCCACCCGGGCCGTTCACCTTGTCGTACCAATACCGCCAGCCGAGCCGCTCACCCGGCACGCCCGTCCAGCCGGACTCCTGCTCTTCCCACGAGCGATCGAAAAGACCAGCATCGCTTCCGTCCACGGCTCGCCGCAGCGCCGTATCAAACGGGAACGACAACGGCGTGTTGCCCGACTGTTGAAGCTTGTCCCCGCCAAAACTCTGGACGATCCCCGGTGGGTGGATCTCCCCCTCCAACACGCCCACGTTCGAAGCCGCGCCGAGCGACTCCGTAGAGATGGCCAGTCCTACAAAGTCGCCCGCCAGCAGCACTCGCGGGTCCAGCAGTTCGCAGGTGAATGAGGTGTGAAGTTCGCGGCGCGGCATGAAGATCCTTTCATAAAGAGAAGGTCTGTACAGACTTGCGTCTGTCAGATCATGCGATGAAGAGGCTCATCGAAGGCCGTCGGATACACCCGATCTGTACTTTCTGGTAAAAGCCCCCCGGCTTCCTGCGCCGAAGCAGCGGGGTCAGCACGGATGCGGCCCTCGTCCGCCCTCGGGCACTACCCTCACCCATGACCAGCCAGTGGCAGGAATCCGATCCCGACGGGCCCTCCGAGGCCGACATCGAACGCTTCGGCGGCGAGTTCAAGACCTGCCCCGATTGCGGCGACGAGGTCTACGACCAGGCCGAGTTCTGCACCGCCTGCAACCACGCCTTCAACATCGAGGCCGAGCCAACTGGTATCCCCGCCTGGGCGATGGTCATGGGCGCTGCAGTGCTGATTGCCATTCTGCTGTTCGGCGTGATCCTGTAAGCGAGCGAATTGCTGCGTCCACGCCATCAATAAGCACCGCCGAAGCAAGGTCCGGGTCGCACGGCCGGTCGAATTCGATGGTCAGGATGGGCAGGCCCGCGTCGATCCCGATCAGGGTTCCCAGTGAGCCGGGCGTCGGGTAACCCATGCTCGGCTCCACGCCCCACCGGTCGTCGTGCGCTCGTGCCGCCGATGCGAACGCATCAGCGAGCTCGCTCGCCGGGCCGTCGTAATTTACAAACGGACCGCTGCTGGTCGAGTGCAGCACGATGACCGCGTCCGGTGCAAAGCTCATGAGGTCGGCATGAACGGCGCGGGTCTCCGGCTCGGAGAGCGGGCGAGTCCCCCGCGCCGAACCCGCACGGAAGTTGTGCGCGGGCCAGTTGCGGTTGAGGTCCACACCCCGCGCGTTGCCCCGTTGGCGGGTCGCTGTGCCATCGGGGTTCATGTCTTCAATGAGCCGCACCGTCGCGCTGCGGGTTATGTGCAGATGCGTGATCAGGTCGGGCAGGCCCGCGAGACCCTGGGTTTCGTTGCCGTGGATGGATCCGATAAGGTACACCCGCAGCGGGCCTGTGCCGAGTTCTCTAGCGCGGATCGGCTGGCCTTGCACCGAAGCGCCGATCGTCGTCCAAGCTGTCTTTGCTTGATGCGGCGTAACGAGCGGCGCTGGCCCATCGCCCGTGATCGGCTTAGCCCGCGGCGAAGCACAGCCACCGAGCGCTACAAGCCCAACCAACGCGAACGCCGCCATCAGAGCCGGTTGGTTCACCCACCGACCCCCAGGTCAGCAGCCGTGAACAACGACTCGAATCGCAGGCCCGCTGCCTCAACGTTCTCCCGAGCGCCCTCCTGGCGATCGATCACCGCGATGATCGCCTCGACCGTAGCGCCCTGCTCCCGCAGCACCTCTACCGCTTCGAGCGCCTGACCGCCGGTGGTCGCCACATCTTCAAGAAACACCACTCGGTCTCCCGGCTCGATAGCGCCCTCGAGCTGCTTGGCGGTGCCGTAGTCCTTCTTGGCGTTGCGGATGAAGATGCTGGGAAGGCCCGTGGTAAGCCCCGTGGCCGTGACCAGCGGGATACCGTCCAGCTCGGCGCCCGCGATCCGATCCGGCATGGGGCCTAGCTCGCGGAGCCGGTCGGCAAACAGGTGGGCTAGCGGTCCGAGAACTTCTGGTCGAGTGCTAAACCGGTACTTATCGAGGTAGTAGCTGCTGGTCCGCCCCGAGCGCAGGGTGAACGACCCGCGCAGGACGCTCAGATCGGCGATCGCGCGGGCGAGTTGATCTCGATCCGGCCTATTGTCAGCCTCAAGCATGGCCGACGGTACACAAACAGGCCTCCGTCCGCCTGCCCATGACTCACACCCAAAGAGGGAGACCCTTCCTATGCACCGTTACGCCGCTGTCAGCCTGTCGCTCGCTTTCCTCGTGACCCCCGTTCTGGGGCAGGTCGCACCTCAGCCACCCAAAGCCCCGCAGCAGGAAGAGCTTGCTTCGCCGCCCCCGCCCAGGCCAGCACCGGCACCTCGCCCGGTCATACAGCCGCGCCCCGCCCCCAAACCGCTGCCCGCGTTCAACATCCCCGAGCCGATCATCAAGGACGGGCAGTACTGGTTCCGGCCCGAACCCACCGACCTGCTCACGCTGGGTTTCAACCCCGTGCTCACGCCGGACGTGGTCGCCAAGCTCGCCCCGTTGCTCTCTGATCGCCGTAAGCAGATGCAAGATTTGCTGCTGGCGAACCCCGAGAACACCGAGCAGATGCTCTCGCCCACGTTCACCATGATCGACCTGAAGGACCCGAGCACCCTGACGCAGGCACAGGCGGTATTGGCCCCGTTGCGCGACATCGGTCCGATTAGCGTCGTGCTCAACAGCAGCGGTGTTCTCGATACCACCGCACGCCAACTCAGCCAGCAGATCACGAGCGGCTACCAGCAGAAACTGATCGGCGCTGTGCGCGAAGCAACCCCGGTCGATCCCGATGAGGACCCCTCCACGAACGCAAGCCAGGCAGCGGTCGGCCAGATCGTCTTTGAGTACGCCATATCGGAGCCCAAGTTCGCGTTCGGCCTGCTGGCTGCTCGAGTGTTCGAGGATCTCGATGCGGCTTTCAAGGCCGTCGATATCTCGCCAGCCTCGGTCGCACTGCTCCGCGAGTCGGCGCCCACGGTCGCGGCGCAGACCAGTATCGCCCAGCGCGCCGATACCGCCCGCATGGCGTTCGCCAACCTCACCATCGTCGAGCGTCAGGCGCTGGCCAATTACGCGGCCACACTCAGGACCGATGCGGACTTCACCATGCCAGAAACAGGCACTTCGTTCCGAGCAATGACTGATGAAGAGCGCACCCAGGCCCTGATTGCTGCATACGGGGGCTCCCCGTTCGACTGGTCGAAGTACGTGCAGGCCGAGGCCTCCGCGAGCGACGACTAAACAGCCCTGTTTACACCACGACCTCAACGAGCCCGGTATTCACACCGGGCTCTTTCTTTGCGCGCTTGGAGTCCAATTGAATCGGCGGCTCAGGTGGCCTCGGGCCGCATGAACGGGAAGAGCAGCACGTCGCGGATCGACCGCTGATCGGCCATCAGCATCATGAGCCGATCGATGCCTAGGCCCATCCCGCCCGCAGGGGGCATGCCCGATTTGAGCGCACGGATGAAGTCGGCATCGAACGAGCGGAACGTCCGCTCCTCGTCGTCGACCCCCGCGAGTTGCTCGCGGAACTTGGCCGCCTGCACATCGGGATCGTTCAGCTCGGTGTAGTGAGGCCCGATCTCCATGCCCGCGATAAACAGGTCCGCGCGATCGGCGAGGCTCGGGTCGTCTGCCATGGGCCTCGTCAGCGGCGACAGCGCTGCCGGGTAGCCGACGATCCAGGTTGGCCGAGCCGGGTCGAGCTTGGGCTCAGCAAACTCCTCGAACAGCTCGTTGATGATGAACACGATGTCGATGTCCTCGCCCGCCTCGTTGCGCGTCTTGATGCCGCGCTTGGTCGCCTCGGCGCGCGCGCGATCGTGGTCGGTGAACGCAAAGCCAAGCCCACGCTCGAACAGCTCGCCGTAATTCACCCGGTCGAATGCGGGCGCGTAGTCGATGCTCAAATCGCCAAAGGGCAGCACGAGCGAGCCGCCCTCTGCGCGCACGCCTGTTTCACCGGCTCGCATCTTGGAAGCGACCTTCGCGGCGACGCGAACGAGCGACTCTGAGATGTCCATTACGGTCGAGCAATCACCAAACGCCTCGTACAGCTCGATCATCGTGAACTCGGGATTATGCGACCGGTCCACGCCCTCGTTGCGGAAGTTGCGGTTGATCTCGAAGACCCTTGGCATCCCGCCGACGAGCAGCCGCTTGAGATAAAGCTCGGGCGCGATGCGAAGGTACAGGTCCATATCCAACGCGTTGAGGTGCGTCACGAACGGCCGCGCCGCGGCGCCGCCCGCCTGCGATTGCAGCATCGGGGTCTCGACCTCGACAAAGCCAATCGAGGCCAGGTGCGCGCGGAGCGCCGCGATCACACGCGCCCGAAGCATGAATACGCTGGTCGTTTCCGGGTTCGACCAGAGATCCACGTACCGCTGGCGGTAGCGGAGCTCCTGGTCTTGCAGGCCGTCGTGCTTGGATGGCGGCGGCACCAGGCACTTGCTGCCAGGCTCGAGCCCGCTTGCCCATATGGTCGTTTCGCCCTTGCGTGTCTTCATCAGCGGACCGCTGGCAACCACGATGTCGCCAAGGTCTGTCTGCTTGGCCAGCGCGAAGCCGAGTTCGTCGCAGTCCGCCTTACTGACCGCGACCTGAAAGCTCTCGTGGCTCGCATCGCGGAGGTTCATCCATACGAGCTTGCCGCTGTCACGAATCAGCATCACACGGCCTGCAACCCGAACCCGCGGCCGATCATCGATCATCGGCGGCGCGTCCTCCGCCTCGGGGTTGTCCTTGAGAACACCCTTCCGCGCAGCCGCGGATTCCTGGTGCGTTGCGTCAGCTGCTTCGTCGTACCGGCCCGCAGCCTCGGCCAGGCTCAGCAGGTCGTGCTGCCGATGGCCGTACGGATCCAACCCCAGTTCGCGCACGCGGGCACGTTTCTCCAGCCTGGCGGCCTCTTGCTCGTGCAGATCGGGCTGGCTTAGATCGGGGCTGGCGGATTCGATGGGTTCGGTAGGCACGCCGCGATCTTACGGCTGATTCCGGTTATCCGCTGCCGCATCGGGCGAAATGGACCCGCCGTCAAACGTGAGGCCCGAAGGCCGGCGCTCGCCCGTGTCGCACAGCGGCCTTCGCGGCTCGCCTTGGCCCCGCACGATGTCCTCAAACGTGATGCCGCCGTACAGGTCGATGATCGAAGCCGCGCCACCATCGAGCCTGCGATGCAGCGAGCACAGTGAGGTTCCATGGCTCTTGATGCCCAGCGGGCACTGGCCGATACGCTCGATGGGGGTCACCGCGTTGATGACCTCAAGCATGGTGATCTCCGCGGGCGACCTTGAGAGGCGATACCCGCCACCGACGCCGCGGCGGCCCACGATCAGTCCGGCGCTCGCGAGAATCTGCAACACCTTGGCCAAGTAGTTGGACGGCACCCTTGTCTGAGTGGCAAGGTCCGTTGTCGAAACCGGCGATTCCGGCGCATACGCCAGGCACGACATCGCCCGCAGCGCATACTCGGTGGTCTGTGAAAACATCCGGTACTCCCGATTGCACCCGCTCTACGCGCTAAAAACCTTGTCGAGGTCCGCTGCCGAGGTCCCGGTTGTCGCGTCCAGCGGGATGCTTTCGAGCAGGTCATCAACGATCGCATCGGTCGTCACGCCGTCGGCCTCCGCACTGAAGTTCGTGAGGATGCGGTGCCGCAACACGGGCTTGGCGACCGCCCGGATGTGCTCGGGGGTGACGTGGGTGTGGCCTTCGAGCATCGCCTTGGCCTTAGCCGCGATGATGAGGTACTCGGCGGCCCTCGGCCCTGCGCCCCAGCCGATGTAGTCCTGGGCGAGTTGGGGCCTTGTCAGCCCGTTGTCCATCGGGTCGCTGATGCGAGTCGCCCGAACCAACCGAAGCGCATAACGAATCACGTGGTCAGCGACCGGAGTGGTGCGCACGGCCTTCTGCACGCGAGCGATGGTCGCGGGGTCGAGCACCGTCGAGATCGTGGCTCGGTCAGAGCCGCTCGAACGCCGAACGATTTCAAGCTCCTCCTCCTCGGTCGGGTAGCGAATGAGAATTTGGAACATAAAGCGATCGAGCTGCGCCTCGGGCAGCGGGTAGGTGCCCTCCTGCTCGATCGGGTTCTGCGTGGCAAGCACGAAAAACGGCTGGGGCAACGGATGGGCCACGCCGCCGACAGTTACCTGGTTCTCCTGCATGCTCTCGAGCAGCGCCGCCTGCGTCTTGGGCGGTGTGCGGTTGATCTCATCGGCAAGAATGATGTTCGCAAACACTGGACCCCTGACGAACCTCAGCCGTCGCTCGCCGGTGGTCTTGTCTTCGTCGATAACTTCCGTGCCCGTGATGTCGCTGGGCATCAGGTCGGGCGTGAACTGCACGCGGCTGAACTCAAGGTCCAGCGCCTTGGCCACCGACGAGATGAGCAGCGTCTTAGCCAACCCCGGCACGCCTACCACCACCGCGTGTCCCCGGCAGAAGATCGCCAACAGCACCTGTTCGACCACTTCATCCTGTCCGACGATGACCCGGCTGATCTCCTCGCGGAGCCTGCGGTAGGACTCACGGACTTCCTGCACGACCTCGGGCAGGGGTTGGTTGCTCGATTGGTCACTCATCGGGGCTCCTGAACATCCTGAATCGTCTGAATCATCTGGACATGTAGAGAGAGATCGGACTGGTCTGTGTTTCACCGATCGCTCGCCGAACAGTTGCGATGGTACCGGTCCGGGCGACCTACTGGGCGTCACACCAGCGATAGGACACGAAAAACGGCCGCACAGGGGGAAGACCCGTGCGGCCGTGTCGCGGAGTCGCGTAGCTCCAGTGCCACGCGAAGGGAAGGCGGGTGGTCAGGCCGTGATCAAATCAGAATCAGGCCTCGGTTCAGTTCTCGCCCCGGCCGCCTCGTCGGCGGTTGTCGTTATCGTCCTGCTCGATCCTGCGGACGAGCTGCTCAAGCATCCTTTCGAGCCGGTCGAGCCGGACCTCAAGCTGGCTCTCGATCTTCTCGTGCAGGTGCTCGGTCATGTCTTCCATCTCGGTGTGGAGGTCGGCCAGGTACTTGTCAAGCTCGCCCTGCCACTCGTTGCCGAGCCCCCGGGGCACCATGAAGCCGCGGACCGCGTCGTTGAACTCGGGGGCGACTCGGAGTTTCAACTCGCTGAGCTTGGGATTCGCTTCGGCCAACTCCTTGAGGTAGAGCTCGATACTCTCCTTGTTGATCTTGCCGGCCTGAGCCTGGGCCTGGAGCTCGAGCGCCATCTCTTGGGCGCGCTGCTGCATGTTCTCGGCTTCGCCCCGCTGTGAGTTGAGCCTGCGGAAGAGGTTGCCCCCTTGGCCGTCGCCCTCGTTGGTGTCGAAGTAGAAGATGTCGGCCTCGTCGCTGCTGGCCGAGGCCATCACCTTGGCGTCGTACTTGGCAACCCTGATCTCGAGGTCGCGCTTCTTGCCGCGCTGGATTACCGTGACCTCGAGCTCTTCGCCCGGGTCCATGTCTTCGAGCGCCTCTTGAAGCGTCTTTGGCGTGGCGGGTGCCTTCCCGTCGATCGCGACGATCAGGTCGCCTTTCTTGATGCCCGCCTTGTCGGCGGGCAGGCCTTCGATCGCGCCCGTCACCATGATCGCATCGCCCGCATTGAGCCCGAAGTGCATGAGCAGCGACTCGCCCGGTTCGCCCATCGTCAGGCCAACCATGACCTCTGGCGGATTGACGTCGGACGGTAAGGCGTTGGAGTACACCTTCGCCCATCCGCCGCCAGCACCCGGCGCATCCGGCGCCCTCGGCGCTCGGGGTGCACGGGGTGCACGGGGTGCCACCGCGATCTGATTGTTCCAAGCCGGCACCGCGAGGCGAGCAACGCCCTGCTGGCCGCCGGTCTTGAAGCGTGCGATCTGATCGCCGTCCAGGTTCAGCACGATGATCTCGTCGTCGTTCTTCTTGATGCGGTCGGGGTCCAGCACCAGCCCGTTGTGCGAGCCGCTGAGCTTGCCATTGACGATGCGGACGACCACCTTGTCACCGTCTTTGTTGAGTGTGTAGGTGCTCGATGAGTTGCCCGAGTTCTGGCCGTGCGCGTGTGGGGCACTTGCAGCGTGCTCATGGTCCACGTGATCGGGGTCGAGCTCGATGGCGCGGAACAGTTCCTCAACGACAGCTTGCTCGTCTTCGGGGTCGGCGAGTCTCCATTCAGAGGCCATCGCGTAGGCGCTCAGGGTTGCAACACCCGTGATCGCGGCCAGCAGAGTTCGTACAGTCAGTTTCGTAGGCATGTGTTTCTCCTTAGGGAATCGGGTGCGTCGTGTTGCATCCCGAGCTGCCTTGTTACAAAGTTCTGGTTGATATCCACCGCTAGCAAAGATGCGCTCGCCGAGCGATCCCGTCGGATTGTCCCGCCGGGGTCTTGATTTTTCTTAGTAGCTCCACCGACCGGGCGAGGGAAGCTCCGCGCGGATCGGCACCGGCCGGCCCGAGTCGTCCGTGCCGTAGCGGTACATGTCATCGACCACCGCACGCTCAACAATCTGCCGAACGTACACCACCTCGACCCCCTGGCCGTCTTCGGTGGGCGCGTACTGCAACACCATCGGCTGGGGCATCTCCCCTAGCACCCTGCCCTGCTCGGCGCCTCGGTCGAAGTACTCTCGCAGCGCTTGCTCGGGGCTCAGCGATGCCGCGATCACGCCTGCATCCGTTGGTCCAGCGCGAAAGCTCGGCTGGAAAACAACCGCCAAGGTCACCAGCGCCGCTGCCAACCAGCCGCCGTAGCTCATGGCGGTGCGCGCTCGCCTCGCGAGCGATTCGCTCATGTGCAGCTCAACGGGCGCCTCCACCTCGTCGGCGATAGCCAGCGCGCTGGCGATGACCTCGTTAAGCGCAGCACGGTCCTGCTGGGCCTCGGCTAGGTCACGCCAGATCGCAGTATCCTGCGAGGCCAACGCGCGGAACGCGGCCCAGTCCTCGGGGGTGGCCTCGCCATCGAGCACCCTGCTTAGCAGCACGTCAGGTTCAATGCCGGTCATCGGGTCATCCTCTCGTCTCTCGCTCGCTCGGGCTCGGGCGCCAGCTTGTGCTGGCGTGCCCGCTCGCGGAGCATTCTTCTGCCGCGCGCAATGCGCGTCTCGATCGTCGTTTCTGGCAGCGCGGTGATCGCGCTGATCTCTCGGTAGCTCATGCCCTTGACCGACCGAAGCAAGAGCGGCTCGCGGTACGCCTCGGGCAGGTCGAGCACCATGTTCAAAAGCCGCTTTCCGTCCTCACGCCGATCGTGTGCCATGTCGACCGAGTCTCCATTGGCTGCGGGCTGATCGAGCATTGACACGGTGCGTCCCTCGGGCCGCCTGCCGCGGGTACGGGCATCAAGCCGGGCCGCGTTGATCGCGACGGCTCGTAGCCAGGGCCGCAGGGCCCCTGGTTCACGGACGCTCTCGATCTTGCGCACCATCGTCACCGCAACCTCCTGAAGCAGATCCTCAAGCTCGGCATCCCGCGATTTGAACGCCAGCAGGATGCCCGCGACCCAGCCGCGGTTGAGCTGCCAGAGTTCTCGCAGCGACTCGCTGTCGCCCTTCTGAGCGCGCTTGATGAGCCTGAGCCTTGCGGGCGTAAGCTCAGCGGTTGATCCGGGCACGGACCACGACTCGCTGGTTGACTGCTGGCCATCGCTTCCCACGGGCGCTGCCTCCGCTGGTCGTTGGCGGTCCTGTTTGGCCCCGGTCGGTCCAAGAGGTCCGCCCGAGCATGGATACCGCCCGGCCGGCTTCCCGTCGCTCGAAGCCACAAGCACCCCTAAGAATCCCCGCGTCCGATTACCCCTTGGTTACCTCAGCCGCCAGACCCACCATTCATGCCGTCACGCACCCGAGACACCAAAGAGACAGGTTCACGAGGCTCTTCTGACCTCGTGGCGATGTCGTTCGGAGATCACCTTGAGGATCTTCGCCGTCGGCTTGTTCTGGCTCTGCTCGGGATCGTCCCGGTCTTTATTCTCTCGCTGATATTGGCTCGTTGGATCTTGGGCATTCTGATTCGTCCCGTTCGAACGGCTCTTCTCGCAGCGAACCAATCGCCCGAACTGCTGGCCACCAACTTCCTCGAAACCTTCGGCATTTACATCCACGTCGCCGTGGTACTCACCGTGCTGGTCGGCAGCCCGTGGGTGCTCTACCAGTTGTGGAAGTTTGTCTCGCCCGGGCTCTACAGCCAGGAGCGTCGGTTCGTCTATGTGCTCCTTCCGATGAGCTCGGTGCTCACGCTCTCGGGCGTGGTGTTTCTCTATGCGGTGATCCTGCCGGTGGTGCTCACGTTCTTCATCGAGTTCGGCACTGGCGTCGGTACGGTTGAGAATCCCGTAGGCCCCAGGCCCGCGGGTGTGGTGCTGCCGATGATTCCGACGCTCGCCGTCGACCCCGACGACGCCAAGGCCGGCGAAATGTGGATCAACCGCGAGCTCCGCCAGGTGCGGGTCGCGGTCGCCAAGCCATCGGGCAAAATCGAAGTCCTCGGCAGCCAGCTCACCGCGGGTACCGGCATCGAGCAGCAATACCGCATCAGCGAGTACACCAAGACCTTCCTGAACATGGCTCTGGGATTCGCGATGGGGTTTCAGACCCCGGTGGTAGTGCTGCTCTTGGGGTGGGCGGGGCTGCTGGAGCGTGCGTGGCTGGTCAAATACCGGCGGTACATCATCATGGGCTGCTTGCTTGCGTCGGCGCTGCTCACGCCCGCTGATCCGATGTCGATGCTGCTGCTGGCTGTCCCTCTGTTCGGCCTCTTCGAGCTGGGCGGTCTGTTGCTTGTGTTGCTTCCCGCGCACCGGGTGGCCGGCACCGCGCCCGAGCCAGACGGCGAGGCCGATGATGGTTCGGGTGACGGGTTTGGGGATGGCTGACGACGCGGCCAAGCTCACCGCCCACGATACCCGATGGCTAAACCGAGCCATCGAGCTGGCGCACGCAGCTGCGAACATCGGCGAGGTGCCCGTCGGGGCGGTCGTCTACACCACCGCCACCGGCGAACTGCTCGGCGAGGGCGCCAACCGCAGGGAGATCGACGCCGACCCCGCGGCGCACGCGGAAGTCCTCGCGATTCGGTCTGCCGCTAAAGCTCTGGGAGACTGGCGGCTCAACGACGCAACGCTGGTGGTCACACTCGAACCCTGCGCGATGTGCGCTGGACTAATCGTCAACGCCCGCGTGGGCCGTCTGGTGTTCAGCGCGTTCGACCCCAAGGCCGGCGCGTGCGGCTCGGTGCTCGATGTCACCGCCCAGCCCGCGCTCAACCACCGGCCGGCGGTCATCGCGCCCAACGAAGTGAATCAAGCCGAGCTGCGCACCGAAGAGTGCGCCGCAATGCTCCGTGGTTTCTTCCGCTCGCGGCGGTCATCGGGCGGCCCCGGTGCCTGAGCTGCCCGAAGTCGAGAGCGCCCGGCGGATGCTCGATCCGGTGCTCGTCGGCGCGCGCATCACGGGCTTGGCCCTGCGCCGGCGAGATATGGTGGTCACCCAGGACGACCCGCCCGGCGGATGGAGCCGGTGCAGGGCCGATGCCTCTAGAGCCCGGAGCGTTCGGCCCAGCGAACTGCTCAAGGGCGCGACGGTGACCCGTATCGACCGCCGGGGCAAGGCGCTGGCCATCGTGGCAAACTCGGGCCGGGTGGTGGTGGTGCACCTTGGCATGACCGGCTGGCTCGGACCATTGAACCACTCTCCCGGCAAGCACACGCACGCCGTGTGGCGGCTGGAGGGCGGTGAGAAAGTCGCCTTTGAAGACCCGCGCCGATTCGGTGGGCTCTGGTGCCTGCCGAGTGAGGAAGCTCTGGCCGAGCGATGGAGCCGCCTCGGGCCTGATGCGCTCAGCGTGACAGCCCGCCAGCTTCGCGAGCGAGCCTCTGGCCGCAAGACCGCGATCAAGGCCGCCCTGCTTGATCAATCGGTGCTTGCGGGCGTGGGCAACATCTACGCGGACGAGGCGCTGTTCCGGGCGGGCATCGATCCCGGGCGATCGTGCTGCGAGCTTCCGGGTGATGTATGGGCCCCGCTGGCTCGGGCAATCCGGGCAGAGCTGCGGCTCGGGCTCAAGTGGGGCGGGGCGACCGTGCGGAGCTACCGCAGGCCCGACGGCACCCAAGGCCAGCGGCAGAACACCCTCGCGGTCTACGGCCGGGCCGGCCACACATGCACCAGATGCGGGCTGGCCCTCGTCAGCGGGCAGATCGCCCAGCGAACGACTGTGTGGTGCCCCGGCTGCCAGAAGCCCTGAGAGAGCCTCGAAAGGGCTCCTGAGGGTTTGAACCCCCACCCGAGCGAAATACCCTGTTTGCGGGGACTATCCACATTCTCGCGCACTTCAGGGGAGCTGTGTAACGGGTTCCTTGGGGAGTTGGGATCGGGCTGCTCTCTTCTCTGTAGAGATAGAGAAAGAACTCTCTCTCTTCACAGAAAGAGGCCTTGGCGCGCGGTGGAAAGAAGCGAATGACCCGTAGATAAACCGTTCTAATCAAGCGGCTTAAGGCCAAAAACAAAGAACGGGGAAACCTGTCATCAAGGTGGCGCGCCCGCTGAATGGCCGATGAAGACGCTTTCATGTCCGGGCCGGCCGCGCACCGCCGGCGCGCCAGTTGGTTTGGGCTGGCGCCCGCAACAGCGCCCTTATCCACGCATTACTCACAGGGTTGCGCCACGCGCGATTTGACCTAAACCAAGGCAACTGCTAGGGCTTTGGACGGAGACGAGTTTCGAGGGCCTTGAGTGAGGCGTTGAACTGCTCGTCGCTGGCCCGCTTGGTTTCGACGGTTCTGACCGCGTGGAGCACGGTGGTGTGGTCCCGGCCGCCAAAATACCCGCCGATCTCTTTGAGCGACAGGTGGGTGTTGTGCTTGGCGAGGTACATGCAGACCTGGCGGGGCAGGGCGACCGAGCGGGTGCGGTCCTTGGACTGGAGCTCCGTCAGGCGAATATCGAACTGCTCGGTGACCGCCTCGATGATGGTGTGGATGGTCACGCCGCCCGCCGCGAGCGGGACCTCGAGCGCGAGCGCCTCGCGGGCCATCTCGATGGTGATGGGTTTCTCATCAATCGAGAGGCACAGCTGGAGCTTGCTGATATGGCTTTCGAGCTCGCGGACGTGCGAGTCGGCGTGCTGGGCGATGTAGAACGCAACGTCGTCGGGCAGCACAAAGCCGCGAATCTCGGCCTTGGTCTTCAGGATCTCGATGCGGGTCTCGAACGACGGCGCCTCGACGCTGGCGACCAGCCCCCATTTGAACCGGCTTACCAGCCGATCCTGGAGGTCGGGGATGTTCTCGGGCGCAGCATCGGACGAGAGCACGATCTGTTTGCCCGCCTGGTACAGCGTGTTGAACGTGTGAAAGAACTCTTCCTGGGTCCGGTCGCGCTTGCCCAGGTAGTGGATGTCGTCCACCACCAAGATGTCGACATCTCGGAAGCGGTAGCGGAACTCAATCATGCGGCCCTGGCGTACCGCGTGCATGAACTGGGTCATGAACCCCTCGCAGGAGAGGTAGCAGACGATCGCGTCGGGCTTGGCCTTGATGACGTTGAGGCAGATGGATTGCAGCAGGTGGGTCTTGCCCAGGCCAACATCGCCGTGGATGAACAGCGGGTTGTAGGTCTTGCCCGGGTTCTGCGCCACCGCGATGGCGGCGGCGTGCGCGAGCCGGTTGCTTGGACCTACCACGAACGAGCCGAACTCGTAATCAGGGTCGATGACGAGCGAGCCGGTGTGGGCATCGAGCTTGGCGTTGGCATCGAGCGGCACCTCGTCGAGCTTTGCCTCGTCGGCCCGGCGGGAAACATCCTCGATGGCGGGCCGGGCCTCGACCGCGACCGCTGACCGGTCGGCCTGCGAGGATTCGGCGGTAGCGATGCGCGGGGCGGTGCCGTTGCTAGCGGGTTTGGTCGGGCTGGCGGTTTCAACAGCGTCATCGGGCCCGATGAAGCGGACCGCGAGCAGCCGACCAGTAACGGATTGCAGCGCCTCGGTGAACGGCTCGTTGCAGTAGTTGGCGAGGTACTCGCGATGGAAGGAAGATTGGGCGCGCACCGAGAGCGTGCCGCTGCGCATGGCAGCGGGCTTGAGCTCTTCTGCGAACCACCGCCTGCAGATAGTGGGGTGATGGCGTCGCAGGTGCGCGAGCACATCAGGCCAGACCTCAAGGCCTGTTCCGGTCATCGCTAAG
This sequence comes from Phycisphaerales bacterium, assembly GCA_029260395.1. Classification (GTDB taxonomy): domain Bacteria; phylum Planctomycetota; class Phycisphaerae; order Phycisphaerales; family UBA1924; genus OFTM382. The sequence goes on from JAJDDJ010000009.1 coordinate 287,433, forward strand.
GCGCCCCTTTATGGGATGCTCGAACCGGCGTCTCACGAACGCTCGCCGGGGAGAATCTGGTACCCAGTCCCGCCGACTCCACACCCGCTGTGTGCGCCAGCCTCACGCTCCATCGCGCCCGTCAACGTAACCGTGCACACGGGGGCAGTCAACAAGAAACCCCGAGGAACGCAGCGCGAAACGCGCGAGCACGGTTTAGTGGACCGGCACGCCCGCTTCTTCGAGCTGGTGCTCGTACCGGGTGCGGTTGTTGCGGTGGTCCATCAAGAAGTGAACACGCTGGGAGAGCGATCGGCCGAGCACTTTCTCCAAGTGGCCTCGCGCCTGACCCAGATGGGTGCGGCGGGAGACGTGCACGATCACCATCGATTCGCACTCACACACCCTCAGCCACTCGGCGAGGTCGTCGGCATGCATGTGCTTACCGATGTTCGCCCGGCCCTTGTGGTCGGGCTCGAAGAAGGTGCACTCAGATATCAATATCTTGGCCTTGCGCACGTCGTCGCGCAACAGGTGGGGGCCAGGCAGCGTGTCGCCGGTGTATGCGATCAGCGGGATCCACAGCTCGCGGGTGATCTCCGTGCCCCGGTCTTTCAACTCGCGGAGCTTCTCTTGCGGGAACTCGGTGAACTCGTCCTTGAGCTTGGTTCGGCGCTCGACCACCACATAACCCGTCGAGGGGCTGGTGTGGTCGGTCGGGAAGGCGCGCAGGAAGAGGTTGTTCTTGATCTCGACCTGTTCATCGGGCGCGAGGCTAACGAGGTCGTAGGGCGTCTGCTGCTGTTCAAGGTTCTCGAAGCCGGCCATCATCTCGCGGATGGGGGTGGTCAGCTCGGCGGGGCAAACGATCGTGCCCGAGCCCATGCCCTGAAACCGCCTCTGGGAGCAGTAGTACGCCAGGCCCCCGATGTGGTCCATGTGGCCGTGGGTGATGGCGACGTGCTTGCAGGCGAGGGCGGCGCGGGGGCACAGGCCCATGTCGAAGCACAGATCCATTTCGGGGATCTGGATGCTCGTGGCTTCGCCCGCGACGCTCACGCCCTGAACGCGGAACGGCGGAAGGTACAGAAAGCCAAGAGAGCCTTCACGAGGGGGGGGCTTTGGAAGCACAGCAAATCTCCGGGTACGGGCGGTTGGCTCGGACCAGATGTAGCGGACACCAGCGCCCCCATGGTACCGGGTTCGGGCCGCTCGGCTAGGCTGAACTCCTATGAGCCAAGCGCCGACCGAACCACCGACTTCGCCAGCCCCCCCTGCCCCCCCGGCTCCAGAACCCCCCGCCGCCACCCTCGACAACTCGCTGGGAGCGATTGCGAAAAGGCTTGGTCCCGCGAGCGTGCTGGCGGTGCTTTGGCTGAGCCTGCCGGCGCTGCTGGGCTTTGCGCTGCTCGCCAACATGGAGCCCGTTGCCAACTGGTTCAGTCCCAAGCCGCTCTGGCAGCAGGTGTTGATGTACATCGGCGTGTTCGTGATCTCGGCGGGGTTTGGGCTGTTGCCAACGTACGCGCAGGCTTTGTTTGGCGGGTACCTGTTCCGAGACATGCTGCTTGGTGTGCCCGCGGCCTTGGCGGGCTTTGGCGGGGCCTCGGTGATCGGCTACATCATCGCCCGCAGGCTCGGCCGGGAGAAGGTGCAGGCAGAGTTCGACCGCCACCCCAAGGCCAGAGCGGTGCAGCAGGCACTCGTCGGGCGGGGCTTCTGGCCCACGCTGGGCATTGTGACGCTGGTCCGGGTGCCGCCCAACTCACCGTTCTCGCTGACCAATCTGGTGCTTGCGACGGCGGGGGTCTCCAAACGGGTGTACCTCATTGGCACGCTGGTGGGCATGGCGCCCCGGACCGCGATCGTGGTGTGGCTGGGCACGCAGATTCAGGCCTGGGCCGACCAGGAAAAACCCATGTGGTACCTGGTGGCGGGCATCGCGAGCACGATTGTGGTGCTGGTGGTGATCTCCCACATCGCCAACAAGGCGATCGAGCGGGTGACCAAGGGCCAAGCCTCGCTGGAGGGATAGCCCGAGGCCTGAAACTTCACCCGTGCCCACGCTTACAGTCTCTTGCGAGCCACTCATCTGTGCGGTGGTTGGCGATCAACCGGTACGCACAAACCAGACCCCGAACCACACCCCGAACCAGAACACACCAAGAGGTAGCGATGACCCGACTCAAGACCTGGACCACCACGCTCGCGATAGGAATGGCACTCGGCGGCGCCACGATCACTACGACTGCTCAGGACGAACTGATCGACCGCGAGGTGCTGTTCGGCAACCCCGAGCGTGCGCAGGTCCGCATGAGCCCCGACGGCACCTACATCAGCTTCATCGCGCCCGTCGAGGGTGTGCTGAATGTCTGGGTCGGGCCGGCGAATGACTGGAAGAAGGCCGAGCCGATCACGAGCGACACCGTTCGCGGCATCCGCAGCCACTTCTGGGCGTGGGATTCGGCGCACGTTATCTACACGCAGGACAAGGGCGGCGACGAGAACTTCCACGCCTACAGCGTCAACGTCAAGACGGGCGACGAGCTCGACCTGACACCGGGCGACAACCTGCGCGCGCAGGTGCAGCAGGTCAGCCCCGACTTCCCGGGCCACATCCTCATTGGAGTGAACGACCGCGACCCAAGACTGCACGACATCTACCGTGTCGAACTGGCCACGGGCGAGCGCGAGCTGGTGATGACTAACACCGGTTACCTCGGCTTTGTCACCGATGACAGCTACGAGGTTCGGTTCGCCCAGCGGTTCCGCCGCGACGGCGGGATCGACATCTACCGCGTGGCCGACGGGGCCGTCGAGCCCGAGGCGTGGGACGTGATCCCCGAGCGGGACGCGGCCACGACCAACATCGGCGGGTTCGACCGCACGGGCGAGCACATCTACATGCTCGATAGCCGCCCCGCGGACACCGCTGGGTTGTACCGCGTGAACGTCGAGACCAAGGCCAGCGAGCTGCTCTACCGCAACGACCGGGCGGATGTCTCGGGCGCAATGGTCCACCCGACGACCTACGCCGTCGAGGCGGTGAGTTCAGAATTCCAGCGAACCGAATGGGAGTTCTTTGACGATGCGGTCAAGGCGGACTTTGCGGTACTGGGCAAGCTCGATGACGCGGAGGTCTCGATCGCTTCCCGTACAGCCGACGACCGCACGTGGATCGTGTCGATGCTCAAAGACGACGGCCCGGTGAAGTACTACAAGTACGACCGCGATTCCAAGAACGCCGAGTTCCTGTTCACGCACCGGCCCGATCTTGAGGGCCTGCCGCTGGCACCGATGCATTCGCTGGTCGTCAAGGCGCGCGACGGTCTCGAGATGGTCTGCTACCTCACGCTGCCCCGGTGGACCGATGAAGACGGCGACATGAAGCCGACCGAGCCGCTGCCGATGCTGCTCAACGTTCACGGCGGGCCTTGGGCGCGCGACAGCTGGGGCTACAACCCCGCCCATCAGTGGCTCGCCAACCGGGGCTACGCGGTGATGAGCGTCAACTTCCGCGGCTCGACGGGCTTTGGCAAGGAATTCATCAACGCTTCCAACTACGAGTGGGCGGGCAAGATGCACGACGACCTGATCGACGCCGTCGATTGGGCGATCGCTCAGGGCATCGCCGACCCCGACCGCGTGGGCATTATGGGCGGCAGCTACGGCGGGTACGCCACGCTGGTGGGCCTCACGTTCACGCCGGACCGGTTTGCTGCGGGCGTCGACATCGTCGGGCCTTCGAGCCTGATCACGCTGCTCGAGTCAATCCCGCCCTACTGGGAGCCCGCCCAGCAGCTCTTCAAGAGCCGGGTGGGGGATAAGGACACCGCCGAGGGCCGTCGGGCGCTGCGAGCGGTCAGCCCGCTGACGCACGTCGATGAGATCACAAGCCCGCTCTTGATCGGCCAGGGCGCGAATGACCCTCGCGTCAAGCAGCAAGAGGCCGACCAGATCGTCGAGGCGATGGAGAAGCGCGACATCCCGGTCGCGTACGTGCTGTTCCCCGACGAGGGCCACGGCTTTGCACGCCCCGAGAACCGTCTCGCGTTCAACGCGGTGGCCGAGGCGTTCCTCGCTGAGCACCTCGGCGGGCGGTACCAGCCGATCGATGACGACTTCGAGGGTTCAAGCCTGACCGTGCCCGCGGGCGCGGACCAGGTGCCGGGGGTGGCCGAGGCGCTGCCCGCCAAGGCCGACGGCGGCGGTAAGTAAACCACTTGTGAGAACGTGAATCACTCAAGGCCCGGGCGATTCGCTCGGGCCTTTTGCATCGATGGGCGGCGTGTCGCTCGGCAATGGTTCCCAAGTGCACCCGCACTCGGGGCAGGTGATGGTGCCGTCGCCGAGGGCGGAGAGGTCGTACTTGCAGGTTGGGCAAAGTTGCTGTTCTAGAAGAGAAAGGTTGCGGCCGCGCGGGAACGCATCCTGGATTCGTAGCTTGACGCCCCACAATGCCGCGATGAGCAGGAGCGGACCGATGATGTGCCGGATAACACCAAACCAGAGAACCCGGGTGTGTGCACAGGAGTGTCCCTGCGAAGGCGGCGGTCCCGACCAACGCATGACCGATCGAAGTTCTTCGGCCGCTGCGTCAAGCACAGCAGGATTGGTCGCCAGTCGGGCCCGTCCTATCTGTTGTCCTGACGGCAGTTCAGGTACTTGCCAGTAAGACAGCTCGCACCGGATTCCTCGGGTTACCTGCGACCAAGGACCATAGCCGTACACCCACCCGTAGGCATGCTCTCCTCCTCGGCGCGGAACACCAAGCGCCCAGTGACCATCGGGCAGCGCGCCGCCGCGAATCCGATCGCCTGCGACGATTTCAATGCCGCTTTCTGTCACTCGGCCAACGAAGTCGTCGCAGTGCATTGCCGAGGCCCGACGGACCGGCTTGCCAAAGAGGTCGTCTGCCATCGGAGTATGTGCCAGGTCGTACACACACAGCGTGACTAGCAAGGCGCACGCCGCACGGGTCGAGAGCAGTTGTCTGACACAAACAAGCCATCGCATCACTCGTCTGATTCGATCCCCGCTTGGGGCGGTTCCCATGTGCAGCCGCACTCGGGGCAGTTGTTCGGCTCGCCGCCGCTGAGGTCGTACGAACAGATCGGGCAGCGGTTCTTGCTGAGTCGGCGGCACCTGCGAGCGCGTACGAAGTTCACACAACCGGTCATGCCCCAGCGAGCCGAGCCATAGAGACCAAGGGCCGCAGCCAGGTACCAGGCGATGTTTGAGTAGAGCGCAGCCGGGTTGCTCTTCGTGATGACATGATCGCCGACCCGCAGGTCGGCGCGGGTTGCTTCATCCATATAACGCTGCCAGCGGCTCACGACTCGCGAGCGCAGATCGCCGTCCAACGCCATCGGGGTAACACCCGGGAGCGGGTCGATTTCAAGGCGGACCGTCGTGGTATCGCTGGTCTTGAAAGGCCAGCCGGTGTGCTGGTTCTCGACTCCGATCGAAACGATGTGCGTGCTCGCGCCGCTGGCGACATCGTCCATGCTCTCTCTGAGCGGATCGATGATGCGACGGTCTCCGGTATCATCCACGACCACCCACAACGAGGACGCCCCTGTTTGCAGGCTCCACCACTGAACGGGGGACTGCATGAGCGTTTGGTAGATCAGCACCGCAATGGCCACGAACAGCACAACCGGGGCAAGTGGGTGCCACCAAGCAACTTTCGCCGGAGCAAGATCAACGGCGCGCCTGTTCACACCACCACTCGCTGGTCGAGTTCGTCCGGGTTCCACACGCGGCCGCACTCGTTGCATTCGGTGTGCGGCGGCTCGCTGCCGGTCAGGTCGTACGCGCAGTGGGGGCACCGCTCTCGCCTCAGCCTGCGCCGGCTCCGCAGGAGCTTCTGCAAGCTGATGAACCGCAGCCAGGGCCATAGCGCCGCGAGCCACACGAGCGTGAGCACCGCGCACGCGACCCACCAGACCCAGACGCGGTGGCGAACAACGCGGTAGGTGAGGTCGGGCGCGCGCAGGGCTTGTGCGTACGCCTCGGGTATCGAAGGGTCGTGGGCTATGAGCTGTGCGCCGAGTGCTTGAGCGGCATGGTGTTCTTCGTCGGTTAGCCCGCCGTTGGCGCCGCTGGAGAGCGGGTCATTGGAATGGAGCGTGAGCGTGAACTCGAAGCGTCCCCACTGGTCGTACATGAACCCGCGCGAGGCGACGACCGTCACATACCGGTGGGTGGACTCGCCTGAGACCCACGGGCGCACCTCACCGGCCTCGGTGATCTCGATGGTGGCGTCTGGAATCGCGGCGGTGAACCCCGGCGGGATGGAGGCGGGCCTTGCCAACAGGTACAGCGGCAAGAACACAACGAACGCCGCAGCCCCGGCGATGAGCATCCGCCGGCTTACGGGCGGCGCGGTGAGCGGCACGGTGGGGCGGCTGGCGGGCTCGGGGACGTGAGGTGGTTGGTCTGTAAGGGGCATGTCAAGAAAAACTTGCAAAGGGCAGAACAAGAGCGGCGTGCTTTCCGTATACATGTACAGAGTAACCGAGGTTGGACAAGACCAACCAAGGCGAAACGAACTGGCCCGGAGCCGCTGAGACACGCGACGACGAACAGGGCATTGAATCGAAAGCAAACAGGTCGAAAGACCTTTACGATCTCTCTGGTCCGGGCCCCGCGATGTACCCCGTCGCGGGGCCTTTTCTTTTTTGCGCACCTTGATGCGCACGGCTTCGCGAGAACGGCGTTTTGGCCCGATCCGGTGCTGACCGCCTCCGGTCTCTATCATCGCGGGCGATGGATGCTCCGAGAACACTCTGGTGGCACGTAACGGGTGAGTTGTGGCGGATGCTGCTGCTGACGGCGGCGATTCTCGTCACAGTCATCGCGTTCGCGGCGGGCATCAAGCCGCTGGCCGAGGGCAAGCTTGGCCCCGCGGAGATGCTCAAGTTCATGCTGCTCGCGGTGCCCCCGATGCTGGCGTACGCCGTGCCGTTTGCGGCGGGATTTGCAGCGACGCTCGCCTACCACCGCATGAGCCAGGACAACGAGGCCATCGCGGCCCACGCGGGCGGGGTGAGCCACCGCTCGCTGCTCGTGCCGGCGCTGGCTTCGGGTTTGGTGCTGGCCGGGGTGATGGGCGTGCTCAACGAGCAGGTAATCCCCCGGTTCCTGCGGTCGATGGAACAGCTCATCACGCAGGACCTGACCAAGATGATGGTCGGGTCGATTCGGCGGGGCGAGCCCCTGAACATCGGCGACCTGCACCTGCACGCCGACTCGGTCGAGGTCCGCGACCCGGCGTCCGACCCGCGCGTCGCCTCGACGGGGGCGACCGACTGGCTGGTGCTCAACGGGGTGGTGTTCATCGAGACCACCCGCAGCGGCGAGATCCGCAACGAAGTCGTGGTGCAACAAGCCCCGGTGCTGTTCATGCAGGGGCCTCGTGAGGACGGCTCGGAGGGCACCACCGCCTGGGTGTACCCGCGTCAGGGCGTGGGCATCCGGGGAGAAGAGGGCCTGGTCGTCTTTGATGAGCTGCGGCCCATCCCGCTCGCGGTGCCCAATGCATTCGAGGACGACCCGAAGTTCCTGACGTTCGGCGAGCTCGCGGGCCTGCGCGATGAGCCCGACCAGATGGGGTTCATACGCACCCGCAGCCGGGACCTGGCGCACCACCTTGCTGAGCGCGCCACGACCGAGCTGATCTCGGGCGAGCTATCGCGCGCCCAGCGGGCGCGGGTCGATCGCGGCGGCGAGCCCCTGGTGATCCGTGCATCGAGCATCCACTGGGACCCGCGCGAGCTGATGTGGCGGCTCACCCCGCCGCCTGGACAGGCGACTGTGGTGATTGACCGCAGGCGTGGCCCCCAGCAGACACTCACCGAGCTGCGCGCCGAACGGGCCTGGCTCTACACCGACCTGCGGACAGACGATCAGGGCATCGACCTCACGCTCAGCCTTCGCTTGGAAGACGTAACGACGCGGGATGCGAACGACATCGAGTCAGTTGGCCAGCGCGAGGAAATCCTGCTTGAGAACATCCGGCCCAACCGCGACCCGCTGCCGCCGCTGCTAAACCTGAGTGCCGATGAACTGCTGGCGCGCGCTGCGCCCAAAGTGGACGTCGAGAACCCGGACCTGTTTTTGATCGGACCGGTGGTCGAGCTGCGCAAGCGGCTGAGCCGGCTCGAACGCGAGATTCTCAGCAAGCAGCACGAGCGCTTGGCGATGGCGGTCGCGGCGTTCGTGATGGTGCTCACGGGCTCGGTGGTGGCGCTGAGGCTGCGCGAGGCCTCGACGCTGACGGTGTACTTGTGGAGCTTCTTCCCGGCGCTGGGCTCGATCATCGTCATCAGCGCCGGTCAACAGGCCACCCATGACCGGGGCGCAATCGGCTTGTTCCTGCTCTGGTCGGGCGTGGCGGTGCCCGCGGGCTACGCGCTGTTCGCGTACATGAGGCTGCGGAAGCACTGAGTGGCTGCGCACGAAGCACAATCCATCAGCTCCGGACCCCCCGAAAACACCGGCGCGTTCATGCGTTGGGCGAGGCCTTGGCCTGCGACGATGGTGCTGGTGCTCGCGGTGCTTGTGGCAAGGCTTGCGTACACGTGGCTAGCGGGGGTGTACACACTCGTCGAGGATGAGGCGCACTACTGGGAGTGGTCGCGGTGGCTCGAGTGGTCGTACTACTCGAAGGGCCCGGGTATCGCGTGGTTGATTCGGCTGGCGACCGAGGCGATGGGCACGAGCGAGGCGGCGATCCGTACGCCCGCGGTGGTCGCGTCTGCGGTGGTCGCGCTGTGCGCTGCGGGCATGGCGCGGAGCATTTATAGCGACGGAAGGGCCGCATTTGCGGCGGCGGCGATGGTGTGCCTGATCCCGATCTATCAGGCGGTCGCGCTGCTGATGACGATCGACGGGCCGTTTCTGGCGTGCTGGTCGGTGGCGTGTTGGTCGGGGCTTGTGGCACTTCGTCGAGGCGGGCGGCTGAGCTGGCTGGTACTGGGCGCTGCGCTCGCGCTGGGGTTTTTATTCAAGTACACGATCGTGCTGCTCGTGCCGGGGCTGGTGGTGTTCGCTCTGGTGCATCGCAAGACGCTGGTGCTCGCGCCCGGCTGGGCGAAGTGGCTGGTTGCCTGCGGCTTCATCGCGTTGCTCGGACTCTTGCCCGTGGCGGTGTGGAACGCCCAGCACGACTGGGCCACGGTGCGCCACCTGCTGGGCCACGCGGGCCTGCCCGGGGGCGATCAGCAGACAGCGCCGGGCGGGCGCACGCTCAACCCCATGAGCACGCTCGAGTTCATCGGCGTGCAGTTCGGCGTAGTCGGGCCGATGCTAGTCGTCATGCTCGCAGCGGGTCTCGGCAGGGCCTCGCGCTGGATCGACATCGACACTTGGCGGGGCGATCGGGCGCTGTGCGTGTGGTGCGCAGCGCCAATCTTGCTCGGGTACGGCGTGCTGTCGTTGTTCACGGATATCGAGGGCAACTGGCCCATCGCGGCGTATGTCTCGCTCATTCCGCTCGCAGCGGGGCAAGTGGTACGCGTCAAGGACCACGTTCGCGAGCGCACCACCGAGTGGCTGGCGATGCCGGAGCAAGAGCGGCCTAGGTGGGGTCTGCTGCGCAAGCGGCCCGAGGCGGTCAGCCAGATCGCTTGGGACTGGGCGGTCGTGTTCGGGCTTGTCGCGGGCGCAGGCGTGCTTCGGCTGGACTTGCTCACGAGGTTGCCATGGCCCGGCGAGGGCGCGCCCCTTGACCGTGTTGTCGCGCGGCTGACTGAGGCGGACACGCGGGCCGCCAGCACCGCCGAACTCATGGAACAATTGTGGACCGGGACCGGGCTTGAACCCTTCGTGCTGGCCCAGCAGTACGGCCGATCGAGCCAGCTCGCGTTCTACCTTCCGGGCAGACCGACCGTCTACGCGACCAGCAGCCTGATGAATGGCAGGCGCACGCAGTACGACGAGTGGGACCACACGGATCTGCGCACGCCGCAGGTGAACAGCGAGCTGCTCGGCAGGCCCTCGGTGATGATCGGCGCGACCGCGGAACAGTGGCTGGAGGCCTTCGAGCGGGTCGAGCTGATCGGGACGCTGGCTGGCGAGCGCAAGAAGGGCCGGGATGCCTACCTTGGGTATGGCTATCGAGGGTTCGAGCAAGCCAGACCGGGGAACCAGGATTGACCAGGCCGCTGCCTCATCACAAGAGCCCGTTCGCGGGCCACGCGCGCCGAAGGTGGACGCGGTGGGTGGTGGTGGGCATTTTGCCCGGTGCGGTGTTGATCGCGCTGGCACACGTATTGGACCGGCCGGTGTACGAGGCGCTCTCGGCGACCAAGCCGCAACTCACGCGGATGGAAGAGGGAGCGTTCTACCGAATGGTGTGGCTCGTGGGCTCGCTATGGACGTGGGTGCTGATCGCCCTTGGGTTCTACCTGCACGATCGCACCCCGCCGCCGCTGGGCCCGAGGCCAGCGCTGGGTCAGCGGCGTGATCCCGGCGCACGGGCGGTGGCGGTCGCGGGGTCTGCGATTGTCGGCGGGCTGATCGCCGAGGTGCTCAAGGTAGTCATCGGGCGCGAGCGGCCTACAAGGCTCGTGGACGGCGTGTTCCAAGAACAGATATACACCTTCAAGCCCTTGTTTGGCGCGCTTCGCGATGGCTCCAATCTGGGCATGCCTTCGAGCCACGCGGCTGCGGCATTTGCAGGAGCCATGGCGATAGCGATGGTCGCGCCGACGCTGCGCGGGCTGGCGCTGGCGATGGCCGCGTTGTGCGCGCTGAGCCGAATCATCGCGTCGGCGCACACACTGAGCGATGTGGTGGTGGGGGCGATGGTCGGGATGCTGGCCGCGGTGTTCGTCACGCAGTGGGCGACCCGGCACGCTGGCACGGAGGTCGTGCCCGCGTGGGCGTTCGGCGCCGCCAGCGGAAGGGGTGGCCGAGGATGACGCTGCTCGACCGCTACATCGCGCGGCAGTACCTGCTCAACGCCCTGCTCTTGCTGGTGATCCTCGGCGGGTTCGTGGTGACGATCGACGTGTCGCTCAACATCAACCGCTTTGGTCGTCAAGCGGCAGAGCTGGCGAGCCAGTCCGGCGCCGGCGAGGACCCGTCGGACGTGCGTGTGGCGATGCTCACGGTGTTTTTGATCGCGGACCTGTGGTGGCCTCGGCTGCTGCAGTTGTTCAACTACATGAACGGGCTGGTGCTGGTGGGAGCGATGGGCTTCACCTGCGCGCAGTTGGTTCGCCACCGCGAGCTGGTGGCGGTCCTCGCGGGTGGACAGAGCCTTGTGAGGCTGTCGCGGCCGATCTTCATCGTTGCGGTGGCGCTGACGGGCGTGCAGATCGTCAACCAGGAGGTGGTGATGCCACGGATCGCGCCGCTGCTAACGCGCGACCCGGGCGAGGCGGGCCAGCACCGGCTCGATGCATCTTCGCTGCCGCCGACCGCCGACAGCCTCGGCAGGGTTTGGTACGCGGCCTCGTTCGATCCCGGCGCAGAGCAGCTCAATGGGTTGTCGGTGTGGGTGCGCACACCAAGCGGCCTGGCGAGCGAACGCATCGACGCAGAATCGGCTGTGTGGCACGACGGCGGGTGGGACCTCCGCAGCGGCGAGGCGGTCTCGCGCACCGATCAAGCGGCGCCGACCCGGCCGGTCAGGCGAATCGAGACCAACCTCGACCCGATCGAACTCAAGACGCGGCGGTTCTCGGGCTACAGCCAGAACCTGAGCTGGCGGCAGATCGGGCAAATGATCCGCGTCTACGACGACCTCGGCGCGAGCGATACACAAGCCAGAGTGGCACGCGAGCGGCTCGAACGCATCCGGTGGGGCCGCCTCTCGGCGATGCTGTGCAACCTGCTCGCGCTGGCGATCACGCTGCCGTTTTTCTTGACGCGGATGCCAGGCGATCTGATGGCGCGTTCACTCAAGGCCGCCCCAGTGGCGCTGCTCGCGCTGGTTGGGGGCGTGATCGGTTCAACCGCGACCATCTCGGGCATCCCGCCCGCAGTCGGAGCGTTCCTGCCAGCACTGTCGTTGCTCCCGGTGGCCTTGGCGATGATCGCCTCGGTCAAGACCTAACACGGGCGCTGATAGAACAAGCTGCGAACAGGCTCGTTAGGCGGGTTGGTTTTCTTGAAGAACACGGGTGCCCCCAAAGCCGGTTTGCGGTATGCTGTGGCCGACATGCGGACCAGAGGACGGGCCTTTACATTGCTGGAGTTAATGGTGAGCATCGCGATTATCGCGGTGCTGATCTCGTTGCTGCTGCCCATGCTGGTGCAGGCGCGCCGGCACGCGGCACGCACTCTCTGCATGAACAACGTCCGCCAGATCGGCATCGGCTGGCAGTCGTTCCTTGGTGATGAGGGAACGTTTCCCGGCGCGGAGGTCCAGCCGCAGTGGCGCTACGCGGGCGTGCGGTTCTTGGGAGGCTCGGTCGAGCGCCCGGTAGCGGATGCTTCGAGGCCGCTCACCGAGTATCTGCATTCAAGCGAGAGCACAACAGCGGGCACGGTCGCCGCAAGCCTGTACCGCTGCCCAGAAGATACGGGCCTGGCGACGATCGGCACACCAGACACCCCTTCGATGAGCGCGATGCATGGCAAGACGTGCTATCAGGAGTTCGGCAACAGCTACCGCGCCAACGAGTGGCTGCTCGACGCGAGCCTGTCGGGCATTGACAAGCAGCCCAGGCCGCTGCGGGATGCCGAAGTCTCGGCGCCCCCGTCTCGATTGATCCTGTTCGGCGACCCGGTTTGGTACTACGCCACGCGAGACGTTCCACCTAGCGAACAGCTCGATGCTTCGTGGCACAGCGGGACCAACGCGGGCCACATCGTCACGCTCGATGGCTCCGTGCGGCACGTTTCATTCCTAGGCGGCAGTCTCGGCGATTTCACGACCGCGCCGCGCTGAACCACTGCTCGAATCGTTCAATCTCAAGAGCCCACAAGCTGGCGAAGCACGCGACGGATGTTCGTCTCGATCGCCCGAGGTGTCGTGCCTCTTTCAATGGCGAGCGTCTCGACCGTGTGTGGCCGATCGCCCGCTAGGCCGAACCGCGCTTGATAGAGCGCCAACGCTTCTGGCTGCAATTGGGTACCAGCGAGCATCGGCGGCTCGAGCCAGGCCTGCCAGGGATCGAGCGACCGTGTCCAGTCGTCGATGGCAGCGTCAGTTGTTGTCAGCCTGACAGCGGTATTCTCGCGGTGGGATTGTGGATGCGCAGCAAGCCACCGCGCGGCCGTCTTGCCGACGGCGACGCTCACAGCGCCCGCGGGCCGACCCTGCGACCACGGGTCCCACCGGTCGAGCGCGGCCGACATCGAGCTGATTGACAGGCCGGTGAGCAATTGCCACTCAGACGAACCGAGACGATCGGCGGCCGGTCCGAGCACTTCGCGCAGCTGCGCCCCCATCACGAACAACATCGGCCGTGCGAGCGTGGCCTTGAGTCGGCTGGCCCAGCGCAGATCGGTTTCGATGGCGTCGAGAGCCGGCGCTCGAGGAGTGAGCCGTTCGAGGGAGGCGTGCGCGCGCATCCGCAGCCCGACGATCGCCTGGCCGAGCAAGCGTTCGTGCGCCCCGACGGGGACGGTCCGCGTGTGCATCGCTTCGAGCAGTTCCGCGAGGGAAAGCGGCCCGCCAGAGCTCAGCTCCGTGCGCACAGCATCGGGCGAGAGAAGTTCGTCGAGGCTGGCGAGGTGGCGAACACGATCCTGCTCGGGCTTGAGCGATGCGCGCAGGCCGAGAAGGCGATCCGCGCGGGCGTTGAGCAGTCTGCCATGTGCCGTGCTCGGCGCGAGTCCCGCGAGATGGCCCATCGCGGCGGCGCTCTCGCCACGCCACCAGGCGTCGATGAGCTGCGAGTCTGAAGCGTCTGGACCGCCGTTGTTGGGCGCTCGCTGTTTCATGAGCAGGCGAAGGGTCTCTGGCGCGCGCGCCATCCGATGCGCAGTGCGGTCGATAGCCTGTGCCCGGCTCCAGCCAAGCGATCGCTGGTAGCGTTCGATCCGGCGCACGGCGGAATCCGACTGGGCCTCGGTGAGCCGATCAAAGCGTTTTGCGCTCTTGAGAGCCATGGCGTGCTCGGCCTCGAACCGCTCGACCGCGACCCGCGTAAACGCGAGCATGGGCGTCGAGGCGCTGCCCGTGGTTGCGCGGCGTGCGATCAGGCCACGCCGGCGGTACCGCTCGATGCTCTTGGTGCTCACGTTCCACCGCTCCGTAAGCTCGGCGAGCGTGAGGTGCTCGGGCAGGTCTTCGCGGGTCAGCCTCGCTTGCGCGCACAGGCGCTCGACGATCGCTGACAGATCACGCAGCAGCGCTTCGCCAGTGACCAGGCCATCGATCTCGGTTGATCGGTAGTCGGTCAGCCGAAACAGCACCCATTCGAGCGGGTAGGTCTGTTCCATGTCAAGCTCAGCGGCGAGCGATTCGGCGCGGTCGATGTGCTTGGCTGCAGCGGACGCGGACGAAAACCGGAGCTGATCGACCAGCTCGCGCAGCGCCTCGACCCGGACCGCAGACAGGCGTGGCAAGGCGGGGCTCCTCGGTGGTCAGGGGCGAGTGGTCAGTGGTCCAGCGCGGCGCTGGCGGGTCTGGTTCCGCCGTTGTCCCAACGAACGGGGTGGCCTTCAGGCAGCACGCCCGCTTGGGCGCACCGGGCGAGGAATTCATCGAGCCCCGCCGAGGCTGCGTCGTCGAGGTTGTACCGAACGTGCTGGGTGTAGTACACCTGCGCGAGGTCGGCGGGCCAGCCATGGTCGGCGGCGTGGCGGGCTGCAACCATCGGCAGGCGCGTCGCGTTGTGCCGGCGCTGGCGGTCGAGGATGGCGCTGGCCGATTGCACACATGCTTCGTCGGCTCGGCTCTCTAGGCACGCCCACACGGCGTAGGCCATCGGGAGCTGCGTGAGCGAAGACCAGGCCTCGCCAAGGTCGTAGACGTGCTCATATCGGCCTATCGGCGGCGGGCGAGTGATGACCTTGTCCCCGATCATCAGCACGCTTGCGGGCCAGTCGGAGCCATCGGCGCGGAACGGCTCGACCCTCGGCACGCTTCCCGATCGCTCGGCAACAAGCAGCCGGCACAACGCGACCGAGGTATGGCTCTCGGTGTCGGCGTGAACGGTCTCGATGGACTCGATCGGCACCTCGCTGAAGAGCTTGACGGTAAGAATCGGGCCATGGCTGCCGATCATGCCCGAGCCGAGGACCGCGAGCGGTTCTGGCGCGCGCACGAGGTCGGCGGTCGAGACCAGCGCCACATCGACCGCTCGGCTGGTGAGCAGACCTACGAGTTCAGCGGGGGTCGCGGGCTTGAGTGCAACGTCCGCGAGCTTGCCGAGCCCTTCGACCAGGGGCCAAGCGTTGAGGTAGCCGACATGCCCGATCCTGACGGGGTCCATAGACGATTGTATCCGCTTGCCGCAGATCGACTTGGCCGGCGCGGTGCGAGCCGTCGATCGCGGCGGGTACGATCCGGGCATGAACAAGAACCGGAACGTGGTGCTGTTGGGCGGGGGCGGGCACGCGTGCGTGGTGGCGGAGATCGCAAGGCTCGCGGGGTGGGTGCCCAAGGGGCTGCTCGACGACAACATGCGCCCGCCGGCATCGGACGAACCGATGAGCGTGCCCCGGCTCGGGGCGCTTTCGGGCGAGCGCTCGCTCGAACTGCTGGGCGAGTACTGGTGGCTCTTGGCCCTGGGCGGGCTTGCGCAGCGGCGAGAGCTGCTCGACACGATCGCTGACCACTTTCCGCAGGCAGCGCAGCGAGCCGCGACCGTTGTGCACCCGTCGGCTTGGGTGTCGCCAGCATCGACGATCGGAGCTGGCGTTGTGATCGGTGCGGGCGCGGTCGTCAACCCGTGCGCGTTCGTGGCGGACCACGTCATCATCAACACCGGAGCCGTGGTCGAGCACGATGTGCAAGTAGGCACCAACGCGCACATTGCGCCTCAGGCGATGCTCGGCGGCGGCGCACGGGTGGGCGCTGATGCGCTGGTAGGCGGGGGCGCGGTGGTGCTGCCGGGCATCACGGTGGGGCCGGGCGCGACGGTCGGCGCGGGAGCGGTGGTGACCAAGCCCGTCGGCGAGGGCCAGACGGTGGTGGGCACGCCTGCGCGCACGCTGTAGGTCTTGGGCAGTAGTTCAGTTGCCGGGGTTGACCGGGGTCATCTGCCCGATGGGTTTGGCGGGCGGCGCCGGGTCATCGGCCTGAGGGCTTGCGTCCGGTTCAGGCGCGTTCCGAGGGCTCGCGCCCTCGGCTGGTAAGACTGGATCGCTTACGTCTACGGCGGAGGGATCGTTCTCGAACCATGGCCGGCTGGGCGGCGGCGGCGGCTCGGTCTGGCTGAGCTGCTCGCGGAGCGCGAGCGCACGGTCGATCATGCCGGCTTCAAGCTCGGCCTTGGGCAGGGTGTCTTCCAAGCGCGGCTCGAGCACGTAGTGCCAGCGCTGGGTGTTTCGGAATGTGAACGGCAGAACCTCGGCGACCAAGTCAGGGCCCGGGTACTCATGGAGCGGGGCCGAGGCTTTGCCGGTGGTACGCAGGGGTTCGTAGCCGTCGAGGGTGACGAGCACGTCGTACACGCCGTGGTACTTGAAGGTGGTTTCGAGGGGTGTTCGGCCGACCTCGTTGTCGCCAATGGTGACAAGCGCTCCCGTGGGCTCAGACGTGATGCTGAGGCGGCGTTCGACGCAGCCGGTAGCCGCGGCCATGGCGAGCAATGAGGCCGAAGCGATGGCGGCTCGTGCGCTCATGGGGTGGTGGCCTCGGCGGGCTTGGGCTCGGTCGAACGCTCGGGCAGGTGGTCGAACTCGTCGCCCCTGAACAATGATCCGAGGTACACCCGGCGGACCAGATCGTCGTTGATGAGATGCTTGGGCGTGCCCTCGGCGAAGACCTTGCCCGAATCGAGGATGTACGCGCGGTCGCACACGCGGAGCGTCTGCTGCACGTTGTGGTCGGTGATGAGAAACGCGATGCCGGTGTCGGCGAGCCTGCGGATCTCGCCCTGCAAGTCTTCGACCGCGATAGGGTCCACGCCGCTGAAGGGTTCATCCATGAGAATCAGGCTCGGCTCGGTGACGAGCGCGCGGGCGATTTCGAGCTTGCGGCGTTCGCCGCCCGAGCAGGTCCGGGCGGGTTCTTTGGCCTTGTGCTTGAGCCCGAAGCGTTCGAGCAGTTCCGCGGCCTTGGCCTTGCGCTGGCGGCGGGGCATGCCGAGCGTTTCGAGGATGGCCAAGAGGTTCTGCTCGCAGTTGAGCCGAGTGAAAATGCTGGGTTCCTGGCTGAGGTAGCCCATGCCCAGGCGTGCGCGCTTGAACATGGGCAGGCGGGAGACGTTCTGGCCCGCGAACAGCACGGTGCCGTCGTCGGGCTCGATCATGCCCACGGTCATGCGGAAGCTGGTGGTCTTGCCGGCGCCGTTTCGGCCCAGCAGGCCGACGATCTCGGACGGCTGCACGTGGAACGAGACATCGTCCACGACCACTCGGCCGGTGTAGCTCTTGCGGAGATGTCTGGTGTCGAGGAGCCCCACGCGGAGAGTGTAGGGGCTAGTGGATGAACCGCCAGCACATGGGGTAGCGGAAGTAGCGCCCCTTGGTGGAGGCCACGGTGCCCATGATGGTGCCCACGACGCCCAATATCCACGGGACCGCAAGGAGCACAAAGCCCACACCACAGGTCAGAACACCGATGATGGCACCGCCTACGCCCGTGACCACGAACCAGATCAGCAGCGAGATTTCGAAGTTGATGGCCTCCTTGCCCTGGTCATCGAGGAACTCGGACTGGTCCTTCTTGACCGCCCACAGGATGAGCGGGGTGACGACCGGGATGCCGATGAAAAGGGCCACCAGGTGCGAGAGGTGCATGAACAGCGCCCAGGTGCGCTCTTCGTCGGTGGCCGCCGGCATATCACCGCCTGCGAAAGCGTCGCGATCGATCGGCGGGGGGTCGTAGGGGTTTGGGGCCATGGGTGGTCTCTGGTGCAGGTCGGGGCGGAATTGCACGCCACCAGAGTCGGGGCGGTGCCTTGAAGTCTTGGGATTGTCTCGCGGATCGTTCCGCTAAGGAGGCCACTTCGTGGGGCGCAGCGGGAGGTTCGGGGCCCAAAAAAACAGACCGGGCGATCAGGCAAAGGAGCCCGGATCGCCCGGCGTGAGTGGGTCATGACTAATAAGCTGCGTCAGTCGGCCGCAAGGACCGAGAGCCTCCGCTTGCCCCCAGCATGCGCCACGATCGGGCAAATGCCACCAACCCGGTGGATTTTGGGGGGCAATGCGCAAGAACCGCCCTCGATCCACTCAGGGTTCCCTTGGCTCAGAAGCCTCAGGGACTGGCTGGGCGTTGGAAGGGGTGGGGGTCGATTCCTGCCTGGGCATCGCCATCAGCACGCGGCCCGCGGCAGCCGGGAACAGCCATGGCAGCGCACACAGGCCGACACCCAGCGCGCCCACAGCGGACATCCCCAGCGAGAGGGCCATGAACTCCTCATTTGGGTATGAGTCGAAGGCCTCGCCCAAGAACCCGATCGCAAACCCAACAGCAAAGCCAACCGACGGGAAGATCACCACGCACGCCAGCAGCCGGGCGATGCCAGCGATGACCGACTGGCGGGTGGGCTGGAGTTGGCCCGAATCCAGCCGAACCGCGGGCACGAGCTTTCGGCCCGTCCATCTCGGCAGCAGCCAGGGCAGCAGACACAGCCCGCCCGAGGCCACCGCAAGGCACGACATCATGAAGAACGTGCTGGCCTCGGCGAGTTCGGTGTGTCGATTGTTGATCAGGCTGACCGCAGCAACGAGGAAGCCGATGCCGTACATCAGTGTCGGCAGGATCGCCATAGCGGCGAGCAAGCGGGCGACGGCGGTCATCGTGCCCTGAAGAGCGAACAGCTTGGCGGGGGGGTGCTCGGCGGGGCCGCGCATGACGGTGCCTTGGCGGAACTCTTCGCTCAGGGGCAGGCCGCACTCGTTGCACTGGGGGCTGACGGCACCTTCGACATCGAACCCGCAGCAGGGGCAGAGCACGCGGGTCGGGCGCGGGATGATCAGGCGCGCAAACCACGGCGCTGCCTTCCAGAACAGAAACGACACGCCGGTGATGCCCAAGCCGATGATGAACGGGATGAGTTGATCCTCGTCCGTGAAGTTCCCTTCGGAGATGCCGATGGCGACGGCCACCACCGAAGGGAAGAGCCCCGCCCACATGGCGACCACTGCGATCAGACGGATGGCCACGAGAACTACTCGATGCTGAGCCGCGATGTCGGAGGTGTTGGCCATGAGCAGTTGAGCCTAGCGAATGGCTATTGGGAGGGCGGTTCGGCGGCTTGCACGGGCGGCCTGGGCGGCTTGCCGCACTCGGGGCAGATCCCGGCCCCGGCTTCGAGGCCCAGTGTGTCGTAGCCGCAGTAGATGCAGCGACTGCGGATCTCGCGGTGGTCGGCGTGGGCCTGCCTCCACACCCAGCGGATGCCGGTGTAGAAGCAAACCAAGAGCGCTAGATGCGCAAGCACGAACAGCCCATCGAGCACGAGGGCGGGCCAGAGGATTCGCTTCTTGGGAAATCCGCCCGCGAGCTCGGTGTCGATGGCCGCGACCACTCGGCGGAGATAGGCCGCGGAGTCGGCGCTGGTGGTCGTCGTGATCTGGGCGGCGTGGTACTCGCGCACAGCTTGCAGCAGCGCGGTCCACCGCGGGTTAGCCGTGCCTGTTTGCCAGTCGCTGGCCTGGCCCGAGAGGTCGAGCAGCCACAGATCGCGCGTCTGGAGCCAGGGCTCAAAGAGACCAAAGCGTGACCGTCGCTGAATCGTCATCACGCGGGCCACGCCAGCGGGGTCTGCCGCGTTGGCTACAACGCGCGCCTGCACCGTGCGGACTTCGTGGAACGCCCAGTCGCCGCTTGGGGATTGCGGCGTGATGCCGAGCTTGATGCGCGCCCACGACCATCCGTCGCGCGGGTTGCTGCCCGCAGCGTTCCACGCAGCCACCACACCAACAAGCGAAAGCACCAGCACGCACACAAGAATCAGCGGGCGGAGGTTAGAACGGGCTGAGCGCACGCATCGAGTGTATCGAGGGGGCCAAGACACCGGCTATAAGCCTGTGCCACCAAAGAGGCCCACGGGCGGGACCCCCGTGCCACGAAGATCAGACGCGCTTGTAGGTGGCAAGCATGAACTCGACCCAGTTGCCGTCGTCGCCCTTCATCTGTGAACGCAGCCTGCGTTCGTTGGGGCTGACAAGCTCGACGATGTCCTGGTAATCGACGAGCTTGGAGCCGTCTTCCCAGTGGGGGCCGCGGGTGTCGAGCGTGAGGGTGTTGCCGGTGCGCGTGCCGTTGTAGTGGAACTGGTGCGTCATGCAGTTGGCGTTGAAGCTGCCGACGTAGCGGTCTTGGGCTGGGTCGTACCCGATGATGATGATCGACTGCATGGTCATCGTTCCGCCTTGGCCATCGGGCACGGTGCCCTGGCCTTCGCCGACGACCCAAAGGTCGCCGAGCATGCGCACGGTTTCTTTGACTTCGGACTCCAGCTTGGGCTGATCGGGTCCGCAGTCGCACGAGGCCTTGCAGGTCCAGTTACCGACGATCTGCTTGAGCCACTGGTGGTGTTCGTTGGGTTGGGGTTGCATGGCGGGATTGTACCGCAAGCCCGCGCCAACAATGCGCCAAGAGTGTTTTCAGGCCGAGAGATTCGCTGTAAGGTGGTCGGTACCACCCACGCCGCACACGGAGCGAACGCCATGCCAACCACCACCCCCGAGCACGACGCACGCGTTGCGAAGCTGACCTTCGCGTCGGTGTACCCGCACTACGTCACCAAGGTCGAGAAGAAGGGCCGAACGGTCGAGGAACTGCACGAGGTGATCCGCTGGCTGACGGGATTTACCGAGAAGCAACTGCAGAAGTGCATCGAGGACAGGAGCCTAACGTTCGAGCAGTTCTTCAAGAAAGCCAAGCTGCATCCCAACGCGCCGATGATCAAGGGCGTGATCTGCGGCTACCGCATCGAGGACATCGAGACACCGCTGACGCGACAGTGCCGGTACATGGACAAGCTCATCGAGGAGCTTGCGCGGGGCCGGAAGATGGAGAAGATCCTGCGGACGGCGTAGCGCGGGCCAGCCCGCACTCGGGGCAGATGGCAAGGCCAGCGAGTTCGTATTTGCACGCGATGCACAAGCCGAGCCGGGCGCGTCGACGCCGAACGAACCAGGGGATCAGCACGAGCGGCACGGCCCACAGCGCCGCGTAGAAAAGCGTGTTGAGCAGCAGGCCGCGGGAGATGGGTGAGTAAGGCAGCGTGGGCGAATGGCGCCGAAACGCTCCTCTCACTCTCGGATTCGGAAGCCCCCACTCGTACTCGTCAAACGCGGCTGTCCCTGAAAGGCAGTACGTCGGCCAGCCAACAACCCAAACGCATACAGCAACGGCGTGCTCGTGCTCATGAGCCCGTATCGCCCGGCGGTGAAGCAACTTCTCCACGACAGAACCTAGACCCATCGGAAAGCTACCCGAGTACGCATGGTGTCTTCTGCTGGCGTGCTCGATGAATCCATCGTCCGTGGAGATGGCCAGCAGACAACCTGTCCATTTCCAACAACTCCACCAACTGGCGGATTCGTTCCCGAAGAGCGTGTCGTATCCGGTAGTCGGCGCCGGGCGATTTACATCAACCCGAGCAAAGCACCCCCACGCCACGAGCACGCTGGTGGCGGCACCGAGCGCGAGCAGTCCGAGCGTGATGCGGAGGGTGTGGCGCACGGGCGCAGCTTACTCGTCTTGGCCGGTTGATCCGGCGCTGTGCTCAGCGATCCACAGCCCGCACTCGGGGCACTTGCTGGCAGCGGGGTCGATCGGGTAATCGCAGCCGGGGCAGGTATCGGCGGGCGCGGGGCGGATGAGCTTGCGGGCGAGCCAGTTGCGGCGGAAGATAAGTAGGAGGCCCGACGCGAGAAAGATGGCGCTTTGAACTGCAGATGTCCAGCTCATGTTGCCGGCGAATGAATCAAACAGCGAAGTAACCGCCCAAGTGGCGTAAGCCGCGCCGGTGACGATAAGGTGGAGGCCTACTACCACGATCAACACATTGGCTAGATTCCGACTCAGGCGCAGCAGTTGGCGGTCGTCGATCATGGCGTATCTCCCACAGGCGGGACGCCTGTGCCACCAGCAGAGCGCCGCGTGCTCACGCCCCCCCTGCGGCTCTGACTGAAGAGCATCCTACCAACACGGGCGAGACGCCCGTGCCACGGGAAGAGATCAGTGCCTACTGCCCGAACAGGTTGGTCTGGCCGAACATGCCCTGCTTCTCGAAGTGCTCGAGCGCCTCGGCGGTGCTCCTAAACACCTTGGTCGCGGTCTCGGTGATGAACGGGCTCGGCGGCTTGGCGGGCTTCCACACCACGTACACCTCTTTGGTGTGCTCCCACGCGTGCTGGAGTTCGCGTTCGACGCCGCTGGAGAGGCCGGGAATGCCGCCGCCCTTGCCGTCGGGGATCTCGGGGATGTAGCTGACGATCATGTCGGACTGGTCGATCAGCTTGAAGTCGCGGGTGTAGATCTGGCCGTCGATGTCGCCCGCGATATCGAGGACCTGCCGCACGCTGACGCGGATGGTGTCGGTGCCCGCGGCCTTGGAGCCGCCGAAGTTGTGTGGCGTGACATCGAGGAAGGAATCGACGTTGCCGTCTTTGGCGGCTTCGAGCGCTCGGTCGAGCAGCAGCTTCTCATCGACATCGCCCGGATCGAACGTGACGAAGTGCTCGGCGAGCGCAGCGCGGAACTCATCGATCTCCGCGAGGATGTCGGGCATGTCCACCACATGGCTCATGGGGAAGCTGGGGTAGACCTTGAGCATGTCGGGCCGGCAGATGAGGCGGAAGAGCGTCTGGTGGGTTTGCTGGTGGCGGCCGCGCGAGAGGATGTAGAACTGGCTGCCGGGCAGGGCCTTACTCATGAGTTCGGTGGCGAGGATTTCTTCTTCGCGCCAGACCATGCAGTCCTTGAGCGTGGCGTCGATGTCGTGCTCGGCGTGGAGCCGGTGGTGGACGACCTCGATGTTGTCGACGAGGCAGATGAGCAGGTCCGGCTTGAGGAGCTGTATCTGGTCGAAGTCGAAGGCTGGGAACAGGCCGTGGCGCCAACGGAAAGTCGCGTGCGTGTTGACGAGCAAGTTGGGGTCGGCGGCGTTCTCGGAGATGATGTCCTTGAACGCGGCCCGGCGGAGGCTCGTGAGCCGGCTCAGGGGCAGATCGAGGATTCGGCCCGGGCGAACGTCCGGGCCTTCGGTGTACATGAGGTCGCCGACGTGGCGGATGACGAGCGGCTCGGCCTGCTCGCCCGCGAGCCTTTGGGTGCGGTCGAGGTAGGGTTTCTTGTCCATGCCGACCTGGCCGGTGATGATGGCGCGCATGGCGGCCTCCTGTGTCTGCGGGTCCGTTGTTACCTGTCAATAGGATAGGGGCGACAGGAGGCCCGCTGGTGGGAGATGTGCAACGAGCGATTTCGGACGCGATCGGGACAGAGATCGTGCGGCTCACGTCCTTGAGTGGCGGGTGCATCGCGAGCGTGTACAGGGCGGAACTCGCTGACGGGACGATGGTCGTCGCCAAGAGCGGGTCCGCCTTACAGGCGGGCGGGCTTGATGTCGAGGCGTGGATGCTCGGGTATCTGGCCGAGCATTCGGAGCTGCCCGTGCCCAAGGTGCTGCACGCCGAGCCGGGCTTGCTGGTTATGGAACACATCGAGAGCGCGGGCGGGGTATCTGACGCCGGTGAAGCGCGCGCAGCGGAGTTGTTCGCAACGCTGCACTCGACCACCGCGGACCGGTACGGAATGGAACGCGACACGCTCATCGGGCCGCTTGTGCAGCCCAATGCGCACACAACGAGTTGGTGCGAGTTCTACGCCGAGCGCCGGCTCAGGCACTTCGGACGGATCGCGCTGGAACGTGGCGGTATAGACGCGGCGACGATGAAGCTGGTTGAGCGAGTGTGCGCACGGATCGGTGGCATCATCGGCAAGCCCGGCCCGCCGTCGCTTGTGCATGGCGATGCGTGGGGCGGCAACGTGCTGTGCCGGGACGGGGAGGTGGTGGCGCTGATCGACCCGGCGATTCACTACGCCGATGCTGAAGTGGAGCTTGCGTTCATGACGCTGTTCGGGACGTTCGGCGAGGCATTCTTTGCGCGGTACCACGAGCTCAGGCCGATCCGCCCGGGTTTCTTTGAGGAGCGGAAGGACCTGTACCTGCTGTACCCATTGCTGGTTCACGCGGCGTTGTTCGAGAGCGGGGGCGGCGGGGGGTACGGCCAGCGGGTCCGGGCGATCGCAAAGCGGTTTAGCTGAGGATTTTCGCACGCGGGGGTTGTGCAGCGTGGGCGGGCTTGAGAGACTGATGGTCCAAGCGCTGGCGAGAGCCGGCGGCGTCCGATGAGAGACGCACGTGCATGGCCGCGAGGCGTGTAGCCTGCGAGTCGATGCAGACAAGCTCTCTGAATCCCCACCCTCGTGAAGGAGAACCGTAATGAAGAACAGCAGGATGAAGAATCGGGCATGGATCGTGGCACTGACGCTCGTCAGCGCGGCAACGGCAACATTCGCGCAGCACGATCCGGCCAAGCAGCTCGCCGAAGAGCGCATGAAGCAGATGATGGACCCGGCTGCAATGCAGAACTGGATGGCGACCACCGAGCCATCGCTCGGGCACAAGGTGCTCGAGAAGTTCGTCGGCCACTGGAAGACCGAGATGAAGATGTGGATGGACCCGTCTCAGCCGCCGATGGTGAGCGAGGGCCACTCCGAGGCCGAGATGATGCTCGGCGGGCGGTACGTTGAGACCGAGTTTAAGGGCTCGATGATGGGCATGCCTTACAACGGCTTCGGCATCATGGGCTACGACAACAACCGCAAGCTCTTCAACGGCACATGGGTCAGCAACATGGACACGGGCATGCACGTCTCGCGCGGGGCGCTCAGCATGGACGGCACGATCCTGACGCTCATCGGCGAGATGGACGAACCCATGAGCGGCGAGATGGGCAAGACCTACCGCCAGCAGTACCACTTCAAGGCCGACGGCTCGATGGTGTTCGAGATCTCCGAGATTCTCTACGGCGAGCCCTTCAAGGTGATGGAGTTGGTCTCGACCCCGTGCGACGGCGAGAACTGCCCGCACCATGATGAAGATGGTGGCGATGAAGGCCACGACGAACACGCGGGCCACGACCACGACTGATGGACCGGCCCGCAGAGCGGGCGATTCGATCGAATCCAGCGGCTGGCCCTGCCCTCAATGGCTGAGGGCAGCCGGCCGACGTAGGCTCACCGCACCCCTCGGGAGGGATTCTGAGGGGTGCATTGCTGTCCGCTACCCTTGGGGTGATTCATTAAGCCCCGTTTATGTCCCGCAGCCGGAGACCCCGATCATGGCCATCCTTATTGACGCGAATACCAAGGTCCTCTGCCAGGGCATCACGGGCAGCTTCGGCGCCCTGCACACACGCGGGTGCCTCCACTACGGCACGAAGATGGCCGGCGGCGTGACCCCGGGCAAAGGCGGCCAGAAGGACGACAACGGGCTGCCGATCTTCGATACCGTCAGGCAAGCCGTCGAGGCGACGGGCGCGAGCGCGACGATGATCTTTGTGCCGCCCGCGTTTGCGTCGGATGCGATTCTCGAAGCCGCCGAGGCTGGTATCAAGCTGGTCTGCTGCATCACCGAGGGCGTGCCGGTGCAGGACATGGTCCGAGCCCGCGCGCTGCTCGATGAGATGAACGCGGGTCGGGCTGCGTCTGAGCGCACGGTGCTGGTGGGTCCGAACTGCCCGGGCGTCATCACGCCGGGGCCTAAGACGGGCGACGACACAGCGGCGAGCCCGTACACCAACGCGGGCTGCAAGATCGGCATCATGCCGGGGTACATCCACACGCACGTGAGCGAGGCGAGCACGGGCAAGGCGGTCGGCATCGTGAGCCGGTCGGGCACGCTGACGTACGAAGCTGTCTGGCAGACGAGCCAGCGGGGCCTCGGCCAGAGCACGTGCGTGGGCATCGGCGGCGATCCGGTGCGCGGGCTCGACCACCTTGAGACGATCAAGCTGTTCGAGGCGGACCCCGAGACCGCGGGCATCCTGATGATCGGCGAGATCGGCGGCACGGACGAAGAAGAGGCGGCGGCGTACATCAAAGCGAACGTCAAGAAGCCGGTGGCGGCGTTCATCGCGGGCAAGACCGCGCCCCCCGGCAAGCGCATGGGCCACGCGGGCGCGATCATTGCAGGCGGTCAGGGCGGGGCGGATTCAAAGATCGCGGCCCTTGAGGCCGCGGGCGTCGAGGTCGCGCAGAGCCCGGCCGACATGGGCGAAGCGATGGCCCGCGCGATGGGGCTGGTGGCCAGCGGCGTGGGGAGCTAGCCGCGTAAGCGGGCAGCAGCACACCTCAATCCGTCGCTGGCGGAACTGGCTTGCGCTTCTTGTTGCGCTTCTCGGAGAGCATCTGCAGGCACTCGACCAGCAGCGCGAACGCCATCGCGACGTAGACGTACGCGCGGTCGATGTGCTCGCCCAGGCCCTCGGCCGCCAGCATCACGCCGATGAGCACCAGGAACGCGAGGCCCAACATCTTGAACGCCGGGTGTGTCTTGATGAATCGCGCGATGAACTCGGCGAAGGCGATCATCACCACGATCGAGACCACCACGGCGGTCACCATGATCGGCAGGTGCGGGGTCATGCCCACGGCGGTGATGACCGAGTCGATCGAGAACACCATGTCCATGATAAGAATCTGCGTGAGCACCATGCCGAACGAGGCGGCGGCTTTGCTCGCCATGGCATCGGACTTGTGTCCTTTGATCTGATGGTGGATCTCGTGGGTGGCCTTGTAGACGAGGAAGATCCCGCCCGCCAGCAGGAACACTTCTTTGCCGCTGAAGCCGCGACCGGCCAGGGTGAACCAGTCGTTGTTGAGTGTCATGACCCATCCGGCGAGCATGAGCAGCAGGATGCGGCCGAGCATCGCCAGAATCAGCCCGAGCCTGCGGGCAAGCTTCTGCTTGGCCGGTTCGAGGCGCGACGCCAGGATCGATATGAACACGACGTTGTCGATGCCCAGCACGATTTCGAGACCCGTGAGCGCGGCGAGGGCGCCCAGGCTGCGGGCGCTCAACAGATCGTAGGTGTCAGGCTGGGCGATAATATCATCGATGAGCATCGGGCGGCCTCCTGTGAGCAGGAGGATACAGCGGGGCTAGGGGCCACGCGCGAGACGATCGCGGGTGAATGAACTGGCAGCGCCCTCGAACGACCACTAGCATCGCCGGATGCGAGTGCTTGTCTACGAACCCGGAGCCGGTGGCGGTCACAGGCTGACGTATGTGCGACACACGCTGCGCGCGTTGCACCGGCTTGGTGAACAAGGGGCTGATCTCGCGGTCGTCGTCGCGATCGGCGAAGGCGTCGAACAAGGCGAGGACTTTGTTCAGCAGATCGAACCGTTCCGCGGCGTGGGTGATACGGCCTTCGTACCCACCGAGGCCCTTCCAGCAAAGGGGATGCCCCGCCCGCGATGGAGGCTGCTCAAGCCCTTTGCGCGTTTGCTCGCCGAGCACCGGCCGGACCATGTGCTGATTCCTACCGCGGACAACCACGCACAGATTATGGGCATGCCGGGGTTTGGCCTCCGTCACGGCATTGGTCGAGGCCGTCCGGCGATCGAGGCGGCGCTCCACCGCGGCGCGTTCGCATACCCCTTCGGCAGCACGAAGGCACAGATCAACAAGCAACTCGCCCTTGCGCTGCTCGAGCGGTCGCCTCTGAGCCGGCTGATGCTGGTGGACGTGGTCGCGTACCGATGGATCCGCGAGCACGGGGGCGTGCTGGCCTCCATCGCCGATGTGCTGCCCGATCCGGCGGACGACGTGGAGCCCATTGAGCGCACAGAGGCACGCCACCGATTGGCGCTTGAAGCAACAGGCCGATGGCTGGTCAGCGCAGGTCAGCAGAACGAACGCAAGGGCGCCCACCATCTGCTCCGCGCGTACAAACTGGGACGCGAGCGAGGTATATTACGACACGACGAACGGCTATTGCTCGCGGGCGGGTGCGACCAGACCGTGCGCACGATCTTGACCGTCGAGTGTGCTGCACTCGTTGCGGACGGCTCGATTGCGGTCATGGACCGGTACCTGAGCGATGCGGAGCTGGGCGACTCGATCGCGGCGGCGGACTTTGTGGTCGCGGCTCACCACGGGCACATGGGACTATCAAACATTGTGCTGCGCTCGGTGGCTGCCGGGAGGCCGGTGGTGACGAGCGCGTACGGCTGGTTCGAGGAGGTCGTGCCGACGTTCGGGATCGGGCTCACAGTGGACGTGGCGGACGCGGCAGCATTCGCAGGCACGATGCGCGCTGCACTGGATCGAGCCGATGAAGACTGGATGGGTCCCAAGGCCCAATCGCTGCGGGAGTTCCACAGCGTTGCAAACTTTGAGGCCGCGATGATGCGGGGCCTGCGCGCGCGCCTGGGGATGGGAGAGGACGGGGTGGGGATATCTTGGGAGCAGGCGGTTGATTCAGTGGAGCGGTAGTCAAGGCCTACTCGCTTGAAGCGGAAATTCGCTCGCGGCGCTTCCTGTTGATGTGCTGAAATATCCTAGGTGCCGCGCTAGCAGCTCGAAAAACAAGCCTGTCGCGACCGGAGAGGTGCTCCCAAGCGAGGTCGTGCGCGCGCTTCCTGTCCTCGGCAGAGCCGTCTGTATACGCGGACGCCATGGCTCGTCTCGCTGTCGATGCGATGATGGGCAGCAGGCCACAGTCGGCATAAGCAGCCCGATTCTTCAGCATGGCACGCAGCATGAACCACTCGCTGTTTGCCCAGTTCTCGCGGGAGATGCTACCAGGAGTGTCGATCGTGTATCGGGCGGTGACGTCAGGGTTGTAGGTCCATGTATGCCCATGGATGACTCGGAGCCACATGTCGAAATCGTGCCGACGCCTCTGCTCGGGATCGTAGCCTCCAACGTCGAGGAATCGGTCGCGACGAACCACCGTCGTAATCATTTGAAAGAATAACTGGTGGTTCCAGAACCCCATGTAATCGCGATGGGTAAGGCCACTTGTGGGAACATCGATAGGCCACCTCGGCTTGCCCGGCTCGGTTCGGGGGCCCTCCAGGTAAAGATAATCTACGAGGCTGAAGTAGCCGACATCGCCGGTATTGGCAGTCCATTCGGAGGCGCGCTTCAGGTGATCGGGATACCAGACATCGTCAGCATCAAGAAATGCAAGCCAAGGCGATGAGCAGAGGTTGACAATGTGATTGCGAGCGGCCGCCGCGTTGCGGTAGTTCACCTCGATTGCAGTGATGGGAAGGTCGTAGCCCCGTGCTATTGATAGGGTGCGGTCCGAGCAGTTGTCCGCCGCGATGAGCACCTCGGCAGGCTGGTGCCGCTGCGCAGCGATGCTGTCAAGGGCTGCACCGATCGTGCCTTCGGCGTTGTGCGCCGGCATGATAACCGCGAAGCTCATGACTGGACTGCTCCGTTCGAGACGCCGAGCAAGCCTCGCACATCCTGCCACATCGCATCATTCGGCTTGCGTAGTTGCTCCTTGCGGTCGATGATCCGCTCACGGCGCTGTTCGTTACGCACTGGGTCGCTTAACTCATTCACCAGATCGACCAAGTGTTCTTGGTTGTCCGAGCCGCGGTGCAGGAGGTCCGCGCTATCGAACTCCTCTGCCAGCAGGTCGTACTTGTGTGCCCAGCCAATCGCGATTGCTGGCACGCCCTGCGAGAATGCCGCAACCACTGCGTGGAACCGCGAGCCGACGATGAACCGGCTTCCGCCGATGAACGACTTGAGAACACCGGCATGCTCATGCTCGAACACCATCGAAGGGCTGATCCTCTCGGCGAGTTGATGGGCAAGGTCTCGATCACCCTTCCCGCCCTCGTGGATCACGACGCACACCCCAACCCCCTGGCGCGTGGCGGCATCGGCAGCGGCGTGAAGGTGATCAAGGTAAGCATCTTTCCACACAGCATCGCCCTTCTGCAGTACCTTTACATTTGGAACGATGCAGCAATAAGGACCATCGGGACGCGGGCGATCGATATCGTCGAACTTGGGAGAAAAGATCGTAATGTCCGGCGCCTTGCGAAGCTTGGTGGTGTCGCCGAGCGCTTGGGCAGCCGCTTCGAATGAGGCCTGCTCGCGAGCGTAAATGCGGGTAGCAACACCGGCCAGCTTTCGAAACCACTCCCGATGCTCCGTGTTCTCGAACGGGCCCAGCATCTGAGGCATCAGCACCACCGGCTTGCCGCGTTTGTGGTATGCAGCAGCGCGGTGGTAGAAATTCTTGAGTTTGAACGCAGGGAACTTGTCGCCGAAGGAGTAGCCGGAGATATCGATCAGAGCCTGCGGGTCCTGGCGGCGTACCACCCCTACTCGACGGAGCGGTGCCTGGGGAAGCACCCGGCCGGCCAACAGGCTGGCACGCATCAGCATCGGGTAGCGATAGGGACGCAAATGACTGACGATTGGGAAGAGCGTGTGTACGCCCAAGGGTCCGGCCTGCTTGAAGGATGAATCGTGCTCGGGCTCAATGCAAAACTCGGCTCGGCCATCCGTGTCCTGGCGCAGGCGATGAAGAACGGTACGCAGCATGAGCTGCGCACCGCGGTTCTCGAATCCTGCACCGTGAATTTCATACATGGAGTGAATCCTTGGGCGAGCGCTTCTGCTCGGGATTACCGGTTATCCGTTGGGAGTTGGTTATACGATCGTATCTCTGATAGTGTCTTCTTTCGCGAGTATGGCACCATGCCCTCATGCAGGGGGTAGCCAACAGAGATGCACATAACCACTCGCTGGTCTCGATCGAGCCCGATCGTTTTCTCCATGGCCATTTCACGAGACTCGATGTCGGGCCAGTTGATGCAGCAACTGGCCAGCCCCAGCGTCTCCAGGGCGAACAGCAAGCCCATTGTCGCCAGTGAAGCATCGATGTAAGGAACGTGGCGGTCGCGTTCGAGTGGGAAGGCACGGAGCTTCGCAACGACAACGATCAGGCACGGAAAGTTCTGGCTGAACCCCGCCGTGCCCATCGGGATGGCACCGATCCGCTGAGCAAGATCCGGTTCGTCGTAGATGCGAAACTCAAACGGCTGGCGGTTGCATGCGCTGGGAGCCTCCACAGCGGCCCTAGTCGCCCGGTCTAACAGTTCACGTGGTACGCGCTTGTCCTGGTACCAGCGGACGCTGCGCCGACGGGAGGCGAGGTGCTCGAAGTCCTCAATGGACACCGGCAGGGCTTCCGTATCACGAACGAACGGCGATGACGATCCCGGTTGATAGGGGATGCCCGGGTGAGCTTTGTAATAGATATCGCGAGCGGCATCCGCGTGGTGATTCAGTCCTGGAGCCACGGCCTCAAAGTATCGATAGAGCACGTCGCCAGCCCACGAGTTCAGGGCGGTATCTGGGTTGTCGATACCCCAGCCACGAGAGTTGGAGTTATCACCAGATGACGTTGCCGAACAAGCGTTCGTGGCGGCAACGGATTGCGCGTACAAACTTACCGTGGGGCCAATGTAAGCGGCGGCGAAAACGTCCCGCCGCGGGCGCATGA
Source organism: Phycisphaerales bacterium (assembly GCA_029260395.1). GTDB lineage: Bacteria > Planctomycetota > Phycisphaerae > Phycisphaerales > UBA1924 > OFTM382. The sequence continues at coordinate 319,050 of JAJDDJ010000009.1, forward strand.
TGAGGCCCTTCTCGATCCGGTGGATGTTGCGGCGGAGCGTGAACCTCCCGGTTTCGGCCGCACCAGCCTGTCCTGTGAGATGACGGAGGCGCCCTGCTAGAACGGCCCGGTGCTCGCGCTGGAACGCGGGGCTTACGACATAGTACAGGCTTGCCAGCCGGGGGTGTGCAACACACATACTAAGGACTCGCACACGAAGGTGTGCATCAAAGAACAGCCGAGCCTTGTGACGGAACACGCGGATCATTCTTGGTGCTCCGTGGGCCGCTTGGCACCCATGAGGCGCTGGATCATGGGCGCGAGCAGTTGGTGAACAAGTTCTCTGTGTGGTTTGGCGTGCGGCGCGACGAATATATAGAGAACAAACACGGCCAGAAACACCGAGCCACCGGCCGCAGTAGCAACGAACTTATCCATAGCCGTGGTAAGACTTAGAGAACTGGTCACAAACCAGCCGAGGCCAGCTCCAATGCAGACCGCGATCGTGGGGGGCGTAGTCGCCAAGTGGATGTCTGACAGACCAACCGGTGTGGGTCTTAAGATGTACCACAGAGCAAACGGTCTGAGAAAGACCTGCGCGATGCTGAACGCCAGCGCCACGCCAACAACGCCCCCGAGACTCGCGCCAAGAAAGTATGCGGCAATGGTGAGTGGTGGCCCTACGAGGCCCCATTTGAACAGACGGCCAGTAAATCCACATGGAGAAGCGGCCCAGCTTCCAGCTACGTTGTACGTCGCAAGCAGCGCAGCCGGTCCCAATGCCAGAAATACATAAACTGAATCAGTCCAGCCATCGCCGAAGACCAGCGGGATGAAAGCGGGCGCCGTAGCGAATGCCCCGCCCACAAGCGGCATACTGGCAAGGCAGATACCGGCTATGGCCTTGCGATACATGCGCTGAAACCGAACCGGGTCGTCCTTGAGCCGCGAGAACGTCGGCAGAGCAACAGTCGCCAAGGGTGTGTTGATCTGCCGGATCGGCATCAGCAGGATGCGGTACGCGAGCAAGTACACGCCCGCCTCGGCGGCACCGATGACCTTGCCAATCAGAATGAGATCCACATTGCGCATCGCGGTCGCGAGTAGCTCTGAGCCGACTAGGGGCAGACTGAAGACAAGCATGGCCTTGACGCTGGCATCCCATTTGGGTGTGCCAGGCCGCCAACCACTCACGCTCCACGCCGCGATAAGCGTAAAGAAGGACTGCCCCAGCGGAAGCACCACAAGAGCCCAGTAGCCTGCGCCAGCGAACGCAACGGCGACGGCAATAATTGAACCGAAACACTGCGAGGCCACGCGAATGATTGCGACGGTCTTATGCCGGAATCGCCGCTGGAGTAGGGCAATGTGCTGTGATGAAAAACCGCTCAGCGCGAGCGAGAGACCGACCGTAACTGCAATAGCTGAGAGTTCAGGTTGCCCATAGAACCGAGAGAGAAACGGCCCGAGAAGGCCGAGCCCTACGGCGGCTATGAGGCTCATAGTCCCGTTGAGCCAGAAGAGCGTTGAAGCGTTCGAGTGGTTAGTCTCGTCGCTCTGGATCGAAGCCTGACCCAAACCAAGGTCACGGATGGTGGTGATAAACGCGGTGAACGCGGTCACCATGGCGATGAGCCCGAAGTCCTCTTGGGTGAGCAGGCGGCCCAGCAGAGCAAGCGTCACGAACTGAAGAAGGAAGCTCGCCCCGCTGGCGGCCACGGCGATCTTCCCCGAGGAAATAGACCGCTTGCCGAGGTTGCCGACGAGATCATCGGTGTCGAAGTGGCCGCCGCGAGGCCGACCCGACGAGTCGAGGGATGGCTCGGGTGCCGTCACCGGTCCGTTCGCAGCGGGGTTGTCGTTGATCGCCTCACTGGTCATGTCCGCTGAACTCGGGCATCGCGTGCCCCGCATCTTTGAGGGTCTTTTCGCGGCTGGCGAGCTCGAGGTCGTAGTCCACCATCATCGCAGCAAGCTCCTCGACTGTGGTCGTCGGCACCCAGTCGAGCTTCTCCTTGGCCTTGGCCGGGTCGCCCAGCAGCAGCTCGACCTCCGCTGGACGCAGGTACCGAGGGTCAAACTCGACGTGATCGTCGAAGCTCAGCCCCGCGTGCTTGAACGCCATTTCCGCGAACTCACGAACCGAGATCGTGCGGTTGGTCGCCACCACGTAGTCGTCCGGCTCTTCCTGCTGCAGCATGCGCCACATCATCTCGACGTAGTCGCCCGCGTAACCCCAGTCGCGCTTGGAATCGAGGTTGCCCAAGAAAACCTTGTCCTGCAGGCCCATCTTGATGCGCCCCACAGCACGGGTGATCTTGCGGGTCACGAACGTCTCGCCCCGGCGGGGTGATTCGTGGTTGAACAGGATGCCGCAGGAGGCGTGCATCCCGTAGCTCTCGCGGTAGTTCACCGTTATCCAGTGGGCCGCGACCTTGGCGACGGCGTAGGGCGAGCGCGGGTAGAACGGCGTGGTCTCGGACTGAGGGGTCTCGACGACCTTGCCGTACATCTCGGAGCTGGAGGCTTGGTAGAAGCGGATCTCTTCGCCGGTCTTGTCCTGCTGTTCACGGATGGCTTCGAGAAGCTTGTAGGTGCCCATAGCGACCGTCTCAGCGGTGTAGATAGGCATATCGAATGAAACACGAACATGCGACTGCGCACCCAGGTTGTAGATCTCGTGCGGATGGGCAGCCTCCATGACGTGGCTCAGGGAGTTGGCATCGCACAGATCGCCGTAGTGCAGCTTGAGGTTGGGCTTGTTGTTGTGCGGGTCCTGGTAGATGTGGTCGATCCGGCTGGTATTGAAGGATGAACTGCGGCGGATCACGCCGTGGACCTCGTAGCCCTTGGAGAGCAGCAGCTCGGCCAGGTACGAGCCGTCTTGGCCTGTGATGCCGGTAATCAGGGCCCGTCGGCCTTGGTGGGTGGTCATGCTCATCGCCTTCCTTGTGGAGCCAACTGGAGATCCTCGGGGTTGGTCGGCCCATGGTGGGCAGGGCTTGAACCCCGGTTGCGGGTCTGCATAAAGCAGCTCAAACAGGATAGACCCCGGCTGGTTACGAGCCCCGGTCTCGACGGGTTCAGCCCGAACATCGACCCTGACGGGGCGTGCAAAATCTGCGCTCCTGGCCGAGCCGATCCTTGGTGCGAACCGAGGCCAGCGGTAAGGTGGAGCGGGATCGGCCCGATCGAACGTGCTGGAGGCGAGTTTCAATGAAGCAGTGCATCACAAGCAGGGTGATTCATCGGGCGATTGGTTGGGCTTTGGCGGCGCTGCTGGGCGCACCCGCTGCGGCCCAAACCCCCCGGCAGATCAACGAGGCCGAATACGCCGACCGCATCGCGGCGATGTGGCGCACGCAGGTGCTCGCCAACTGGACGGGCCTGCGCACCGAGGGAGCCCGGCGCGAGCCGCCGTTCTACACCGATGCGGACTGGCAGGTCAGCGGCAGCCCGCCGTTCGACCTTGTCTTTCAGAACCCCTGGCGAGCCGACGACGACACCGATATCGAGTACGTCTACCTTCATCTAGCGCACACGCTGGGCCGCGTCGAGTTCACGCCGATGGAGATGCTCGATGCCTGGGTTGAGCACATCAACCGACGGATCTTTGTGTCCAACTTGCGGGCCCGCGAGCTGATGGAGCTTGGCATCCTGCCGCCTTCGACCTCGCTCGGCGCGTCCAACCAGTACGGGCTGTACATCGATGCGCAGCTCACGACCGAGTTCTTCGGGGCGTTCGCGCCGGGCATGCCCACGCGGGCGCTCGAACTCGCAGATCTTCCCATCCGAACCACCGCACGCGGCCACGCGATGCACGCGGCCCAGTTCTTCGTGTTGCTGTATTCCTACGCGCCCGTCGTGCCCATCGAGCTGAGCCGGCGCGAGCAGATCATGTGGATGGTCGAGCAGTCGCGGGCGCACCTGCCGGACACGAGCGTCGCATCGGACGTGATCGACTTTGTGGTCGCGGACTTTCTGGCCAACCCGGATGTCGACGACTGGGAGCGCACGCGCGATCTCGTGGCCGACCGATTCCAAGTAAACGATGCGGCCAACGGGTACAAGTACCGCAACTGGTTCGAGTCGACAGTGAACCTCGCGGGCGGGCTGATCGCGTTGCTGTACGGGGATGGCGATGTGGTGCGCACGATCCGTATCGGAACGCTCAGCGGGTGGGACTCGGACAACGGTACCGCGACGATGGGCGGGCTCATCGGCCTGCTGCTGGGGACCGATGAGGTGCAGGCGCAGATATCGGCGTACGACCCGGGCGCGCCGGTGCTGAGCGACCGGTACCGATGGAGTTCGACGCGGGACGGACTGATCGACTACTTGCCCGATGACACGAGCGCAGAAGACTCGTTCACGCTCATGGCCGAGCGGACACTGCCGCTGGTGCGGGCGGAGGTGCTCCAAGCGGGCGGGCTGGTGGACACCGAAACGGGCCGATGGCTGCTGCCGCCGAACCTGACCGAGCCGCCGCTGAGCGTCAGCCCTTCGCAACGGCTCGCCGACCGCAGCGCTAACGCGCGCGAGACCGAGGCGGGCCGTGCGCCCACCGTGACGCACAACGCGGGCAATCCAAGCCCGACGCAAGGCTTCTCAACGGGCGACGGCAACGTCGCGGCCAACGGCCACGAGGCCTCGAACGCTGGCCGAACCGTGTTCTGGCCATACAGCGAGGAACGGGCGTTCAGCACGCAGAACGGCTCGCTGCTGCCGGGCGATACCTTCACGATCGACATCGAGTACCAGCAGCCGGTCGAGGCTTCAGTGGTCCAACTGATAGAGGGCACGGCTGCGCGCACGCCCGGGGTTGACGGTGGGTGGATTGACGACGCGGAGATATGGCTCCGCATCGGCGGCCAATGGGTGCATCAGGTGGGGGCCGTCGCTTCGCTTCAGCAGCAGCCGGGTGTGCTGTACGAGATCATCGACTACGCGCTCCCATCCACGGTGCAGGCCGACGGCGTTCGCCTCGTGGGCAGGGTCGGCGGGCCGCTGGGCTTCGCCACCATCACCGAGCTTGATGTGCTGAGCGAACCTGTCGCGGTCCAGAGGCCGGCGTTGGCACAGGTGTTTGATGTCAACAGCGACGGGCAGGTCGATGCCGACGACGTGCGAGCGGTGACGCGATCGCCCATCGATCTCGATGGCGACGGCGTCGCAGGCCGTGGCGACGCGGCGTATCTGGAAGCCTTCGTCCGGTGGACCGAGGCTGAGGACATGGCGCTCGACCGACGCTAGCTGGGGAGCGGTCCTTCTCCGCAGCGTGCCAAGCCCGTTGGCCCAACTCGTTCATGCGTTAGCGACGCGGGATGGCCTCTGACGCGGGCCGTTGAGGATGGTGCCGATGAAGGTGTACCGCACGAACAGGTGGTAGCAGCCGAGTAGCCCGAGTGTGGGGATGATGACCAGCGCGGGGAACTCGATCCACATCGGGAGGTTCACGCGGGCCAGCGCCATCTGACCCAGCATGATGATCGGCAGGTGCGTCAGGTACAGCCAGTACGAGGCATCAGACAGGTAGCGCACCCAGCGCCGCTCCCGGCTGAGCAGGGCCTCGAACATGCCGATCATGGCCAGCACCATGAACCACGCGAACAAGGCTTGGCCGATGTTCGCCAGCAGCCGGCGCGTGGGCTCGTCGGTCGTCAGGCTCGCGGCCAGCGTCCCGCTCATCGCAAGCGAACTGGCGGGCACATAGATCGCTGCTGCAAGTGCGAGCCACAGCCACCAGCCCTTGGCTACCCGGTCGATGGCCCCGGGCAAGCTGTAGAGCACAGCACCGAAGCCAAAGAACACAGCGTAATACGCGAGCACGCGGGGAATCGGGAGGATGCCCGCCGAGGTGTCCGGCCCGAACATCGGCAGCGTGTTGCCCGAATCCATGAACACATGGGTGAGCATCGTGAGCGGGACGAGCACGAGCAGGCACAGCGGCGTTGCGATGAGCGCGCGCGGCAGGGCGATACGCGGCAAATACTGGCCGATCAGCACCACCACCGCAAAGCCAGCGATCAGCCAGCACAGGAACCACAAGAACCAGAGGTGGTTGAACACCGGGAACGCGAACAGCCCCTCGACAATCTTCTCGCCCAGCGTGGGTTCGGGCTCGGGCGTGGCTAGGTCGGCGAGCATCTCCAGCACCGCTTCGCGGCCCTGGGCCACCTCGGCGAAGTCGATCTCAACGCCCAGTATGCCCGCGATGAAGTTGGTCGTGCCCTCGTTGTGCCGGGCCGAGGCGGCGGGCACTTCGCCGCTGGCGGTTTTGGCATCGGGCAGCGCGCCCGCATCGAGCATCAGCCTGACAGCCTCCGCCCGACCAAAGAACGCGGCGGTGTGCAGCGGGGTGCTCTGGTCGCCGTTGTGGGCGTTGGGGTCGGCGCCGCTTTCGAGCAGCAGGGCGACGGCCTCGTCGTGGCCGTGGGCTGCGGCCCAGCTCAGGGGCAGCGTCTTCATGGTTGGGTCGCCACGGTCGAGGTCTGCGATTTCCTCGGCTGCGTAGTAGCGAAGGGCCTCAACATCGCCGGCCTTGGCCGCCGACCAGAGGTCGGTCGGGGCGCCCTCATCCGCGGGCGGCTGGGGCGAGGCGGCGCTGAGCACGATCCCGCCGATCAAGACCGCCCAGGTCAAGGGGACAATGGTGAACGACCCGATCAACAGCGGCAGGCCGATGCGTTTGGCTCGGTGCCGGAGCAGCCCGCCCAAGCCGCGCCGCGTGAACAGCATCGCGGTGAAGAACCCGCTGAGCAGGAAGAACAGCGGCATGCGAAAGCCGTGGACCGCCCAGAAGAACGTCTTAAGCGCTTCGGATGGCGGCTCTTGCCCGACCCACATCGGCAGGCCGATGTAGGACATCGAGGCGTGCAGCGCGATCCCGAGCAGCATCGCAAACGCACGCAGGGCATCAAGATCGTGCCTGCGCTGAGCCGGCGGCTGGGGGGCATGGTTCAAAGCTGGTCCTTCCGAGACGACAGATCGAGAACGGCAGATTAGGAACTGGATGCCGCGGGTTTCAGGAGTTGTGGGTCTAAACTCGGCATCGGGCGGCGAGATGGCTCAGCCCTGATTGAGTGAACGACGACGAGGAGACCCCAGCGATGCCGACCGACCTTGCAAAATCACGAGTCGTGGTGACCGGCGGCAGCGGGTTTCTCGGGCGGGTGGTCTGCGACAAGCTCGCCCAGCGCGGCTGCAAGCAGGTGCTCGTGCCCAGGCAGGCGGACTACGACCTGACCACTGAGGCCGGGGCGGCTGCGATGTACGCGGACATGAAGCCGGACGTGGTGCTGCATTTGGCGGCGGAGGTGGGGGGCATTGGAGCCAACCTCGACAATCCGGGGCGGTACTTCTTTGCGAACATGGCGATGGCGCTGCACCTGATCGAGCGCGCACGAGAGGTTGGGCTCGACAAGTTCGTGCAGGTCGGGACGATCTGCGCCTACCCCAAGTTCACGCCCGTGCCGTTCAAGGAAGCCGATCTCTGGGAGGGCTACCCGGAGGAGACCAACGCGCCCTACGGCGTGGCCAAGAAGGCCGCGATGGTCATGCTCGATGGATACCAGCGGCAGTACGGGCTCAAGAGCTCGTACGTGCTGCCGGTGAATCTCTACGGCCCGGGCGACAACTTCAACCTGCATTCAAGCCACGTGATCCCGGCCTTGATCCGCAAGTGCGTCGAAGCGATCGATGCCGGCGCGGACCACATCGAGTGCTGGGGCACAGGCAGCGCGAGCCGGGAGTTCCTGTATGTCGATGACGCCGCCGAGGGCATCCTGCGGGCGGCGGAAGTTCTCGATGAGCCCACGCCGGTGAACCTTGGAGCGAGCTTTGAGATCACGATCAAGGATCTTGTTGAGCTGATCGTCAAGCTGACGGGCTTTGCCGGCGATATCCGCTGGGACCCGACCAAGCCCGACGGCCAGCCGAGGCGGTGCCTCGATACCGACAAGGCCCAGAAGCTGCTCGGGTGGAAGGCGCAGACCACCTTCGAGGCCGGCCTTCGGCAGACCATCGACTGGTTCCGTGCGCACAGCGAGGATGCGGCAACGCGGATGTAGGCTCGCGGCTGTAGACGCGATCAGCGCTTACGACGGGATGCCAGCACCACCCCGAGCGCAACTGCGAAGGCACTTGAAGGCGTGGGGATCAAGCGGAACGTGACGTCGTAGTTGGCCGACCCACTTCCAAATGGATTACCAAAATTTCCAGTTGTACCGAACACGAGTAGCTCATACTCGCCAGCATCGAGTGGAACAACCTCATCGAGATCGAGAGTCCCTTGGCGATCAATTGTACGGGACAGTATCTGCTCGCGGAACGGGGTGTCTTCGCGATAAATTATGACCCCACCAAGCCCGCCAAGTCCGTCATCGTCCACGTCCAAGGTGCCACGCAAGGCAAAGCTGCTTGGCGCCGATATCCGAAATTCCACCCTCATCAGATTCACGGCTTCGAATGAAACACTGTTGACCGACGAGACACTATTCATCGAATAAGCGCTAATCTCCGTAGCGTCGATGTAGGAGTGTTGTCGAAGAGTTACGCTGCATCCTGATGTTGGAAACCAAGGAGAGGTAACCGAAAGCGTCTCATCCCAAACGCCTTGGCCGTCGGCTCCTGAGAGGCGGACCAAGACGCTGTCATCAGCACAGAGACCGGCGCTTAAGTTGTGAGTTACTCTCACGAGATCAATGTCGGCAACAGCTGATGTGGTCAGTGCCGCAGCGAGTGTTGTAACGAGGCCAGCTGTGCGTGGCATCACGGGTCTCCCTGGCGTATTCGAGAGGACGGTTGCATCTCGGTCGCTCATACAATGCCCCTGCTGGACCGAGAATGCCACAAATGCAAGTAAACTGTCCTCCTCGGGAACGTACAGATACCGGCTAGACATGCAGTGCGTTTCAATTCTCGCCCACAACTCCATAGCGGCAGGCGCGGGGGTTCGTTCACAACGCTTGAATCTCGGCTCTGATTCTGCGACACTGCGGGCGCTACCGCTGGTGCGGAGCGATCACTTTGTGACAAAGGAGCCAGAGATGACCACCGCACGATTCGCGACCCTGATGATGCTCGGCTTAGCTGGCTCGGCGAGTGCCCAGTGCGACCCCTCGTGGGACACGACGCTCGGCAATCCCGGCATCACGAGCGGCTACATCCAGCCGATGACCGAGTGGGACGACGGCACGGGTGCGAAGCTGTATGTGGGCGGCAGCGCGGTGGACTACGGCGGGCTCGCCGCCATCGACTACCTGGGCGTGTACAACCCCGCCGACGGCACATGGTCGCGGCCGGGGCTCGGCATCGGGCAGGGCTCGACCAACGCCTTCCTCACGAAGATGCTGCCTTGGGATGACGGCGACGGGGAGAAGCTGTATGTGATCGGTCAGTTTAACTTCGCGGGCGGGTCGGACGCGGGCAACAGCTTCGCTCGCTGGGACGGCACGGACTGGGAGGGTGTCGGCGCTGGGTTTACACAAGCGACCGTGCGCGCCAGCTACGATCTTCTGCCCGCGGATATCGGCGATGGCGAACGGCTCTACGTCTGCGGCTCGCAGTGGGGCACGATCGGGGGCGTGACCGCCAACGGACTCGCCAGCTTCGACGGCGCGACGTTCCACCAGTGGGGCAACGGGCTCGGTGTGCAGGGCACGTTCAACCCCTTCGCTGCGGCGATGGCTGACTGGGACGACGGCAGCGGCCGGGCGATCTACGTCTGCGGCCGGTTCGATTCCGTCGACGGGGTTGCAGCGCGCAACGTAGCGCGGTTCAACGTTGCTTCGGGTCAGTGGGAGAGCTTTGGCCAGAGTCTTGTGCCCGTAAGCAGCCTTCAGAACATGACAACCTTTGAGATCTTTGATGATGGCACTGGCCCTGCCCTCTACGTCGCGGGCACCGGCTTTCGCATTAATGGCGGCGGACCGATTTACCTCGCTGCCAAGTGGGACGGCACGAGTTGGACAGGAATCGGCCAGACCGTCAGCGGACGCATCACTGACCTTGAAGTGTTCGACGACGGCAACGGCCCGGCGCTGTACGCCAGCGGGACCGCGTTCTTCGAGGTCGGCTACTTCGCCAAGCTGGAAGCTGGCCTTTGGCAGCCCGTGCTCGGCAGCGGCGTCAACAACCCGCCGGTCAACGGCAACTTCGCCTCGGCCTTCGGGCTCTACGCCTGGGGCGACCAACTCCTCGTGGGTGGCAACTTCACGCAAGTCGGCGGGCAAGACCCGTCGACGGGGGTTGGCTCGGGCACGCCTTTGCCAGCACGAGGGCTCGCTGCGGTTGTCGCGTGCAGCGACGCCTGCACGGGTGACTTCGCCGACGACTTCGGTAATCTGGGCGGTGATGGCATGGTGAGCTTCGGCGACTTCCTCGCGTTGCTCGGACTCATCGGGCCCTGTCCCGGCGGAACCCCCGGCTGCCCCGGCGATATAGCCGACGATTTCGGGAACCTGGGCGGCGATGGCATGGTGAGCTTCGGCGATTTCTTGGCGCTTCTCGGGCTCATAGGCCCCTGCCCATAAAGTTTCGCTGGATCAGACACCACATCTGGATTACAGATATACATGTCTGTAATATGAATGGGTGCCGCGATGCTCCGTTCCGCTTGCTCAAGCGGCTTGTACCTCCGTGGAGATTCACCATGCCGATACGAATGGGATTGCCCGAATACGCCAATCGAGTAGGACGAACGGGCATCGCGCGCGGTGCGATCGCTGCTGTGGCGCTGGCTGGTTGCGTGGTTCCGGCCGATGCCGATGACGTGACGTTCTTTCTTAACAACGTGATCACCTCCAGCGGCAGGCAGATGACCGGCACGTTTGTCTGGACGTACGACGCGGGCGATTTCGAGAACGGCACCGGCCTCTTCGCTGAGCTGGTCGTTCCGCACACCTCGCACGGGCTAAGCGACCTGATCGTCACGATCGAGCCCGAGCAGATCGAGATCACCCTCGATGGCAGCTTCCATGACGACGGCGTTGATGTCACCCTCAGACTGACCCAGCCGTTCTCGCCCACTGCGTCCGCGCTACTCAACCTTGATCCCGCCGAGAGCAAGTACTCGATCGGCGGCAACGGATTTATCGAAGGGCACTACCTCAGCGGGAGTATCACGCCCGTGATGGCTCCATGCCCTGCTGACTTCGCCGACGACTTCGGTAATCTGGGCGGTGATGGCATGGTGAGCTTCGGCGACTTCCTCGCGATGCTCGGACTCATCGGGCCTTGTCCCGGCGGAACCCCCGGCTGCACCGGGGATATAGCCGACGATTTCGGGAACCTGGGCGGCGATGGCATGGTGAGCTTCGGTGATTTCTTGGCGCTTCTCGGGCTCATAGGCCCCTGCTGATCGCTCTGAGAGAGATTTATGGTCGAGTCTGGAAGTGGTGCTTGGTGGAGGGGCTGAACCTGCTGTATAACAGGGCTGAGAGATCGGCTGCCCATCGTGCAGCCCGACTTCAGGCACTCTGTCTGATAACCACAGACCACTCATCGGAGGGACCGCTCGCATGCGCATTCTCACAGTCACGGGTTCGTTGTTGCTGGCTGGCGGCGCTTCGGCGCAGGTCGCGGATCTCACCGTCGATCCCGGCCAGTCGTCTCTGACTGTCGAGGTCAGCGCGGTCGGGGTGAGCGATTCCGACTCCACGCCGCTCGCGGGATCGGTCAGCTTGGAACTCGACAGCTACGCAACCCCGACCGGGGTATCAGTGGACGACTTCGCGCTCAACGCGACCAACTCGCTGAGCTTCAACTTCAGCCTCGGCTTTCTGGGCTCTGCGAGCCTGACGGTCAATGGCATAAGCGCCAGCTACGCCGCGGCGGTTCCCACGGCGGTGGCACCGGTCGATGGCGGGGGCGCGTTCACGATCGTTGGTGTTCCGATCGCGCTGACCGGCAGCGGGACCGCCTCAGCCAGCGGGCTCTTCAGTGCGCTCGACGGGACCACGGTCAATCTGGCCGACTTCGGGACATTTTCGGGTGACCTCAGCGGCACGGTGCAGGTCGTGGGGAGCAACGTAAACCTAGCGGTGTCGCTCACCGGTACCGGCGAGCAGGTTGTGAGCGGCGTGACCATCACCAGCACAGCGGACCTCGTGCTCGTTGCCAGCGGCCCGGTGCCGATGGTTGCGTGCATAGGCGATATCGCCGACGACTTCGGCTCGCTCGGCGCCGACGGCATGGTCAGCTTCGGCGATTTCTTGGCGCTTCTCGGGCTCATCGGGCCTTGCCCCGGCGGAACCCCCGGTTGCACCGGGGATATTGCCGACGACTTCGGCACCCTCGGGGGTGACGGTATGGTGAGCTTTGGCGATTTCCTGGCACTGCTGGGACTCATCGGCCCCTGCCCGTGAACCGAACTGGCCCGATAACACAAACAAACCGTATCGCATGTCTTGAGATGGTTTGCTTGTGTTCAGCTTGAGCGGTTTGGCTCGGCCTTGCTGAGTGACCACCGGATACGCCGGTGGTAAATCCTTGTGCTGGCCCACAATCGGGTCGAACACATAGGGATATGGCCCGTATCGGGAGTCGCATCGGGCGTTCGTCCCGCTGTGATCAATTAGGGGATTCGGGGGCCGGGCGGGGGTATGTGACCCAGCGTCTGGCTGACACGCAATTGAGGACCGTGGATCGGCGGATGCGCCGGCTCCACCAACAGAGGGAACTGTCGCAATGCGGAAGAACGGAATGAATCGTGCGTCGCTCTTGATGGCGCTGGTGGTGTCGGCTGGCCTGCCTCAGATGGCATCGGCCCAGGGCATCTTTGACCCCGCGCACACCTTCACGAAAGTCGCGGACATCGCAGACGTACCGGTGTACGTGGCAGATCCGATTGACTTCGCCGAGGTTGCGGCCCTAGAGGCGGCGGAGGCTTCCGAGAACAAGCCCGCGCGCTTCGCGATCGTCAATGAGGTCGCCATCACGCCCGCCACCCACGGCCTCTGGGAAGAGGTCGCAGACGGCAAGTACTGGCTCTGGCGGATGCGTATCACCAACGAAAACGCGTCGAGCCTGAACTTCGGGTTCCTCAGCTACCAACTGCCCGAGGGCGCGCGGATGCTGATCTACCCGAGCTTCGGCGCTCCCGAGTACCGCGCCTTCACTGCTGACGACAACGCCGACCACGGCCAGCTCTGGACTCCCGTGACTCGGGGCAACGACGCGATGATCGAGGTGCTCGTGCCCGCAGAGGTCGCCGATCAGGTCATTCTTGATCTGGGCGCGGTCAACACCGGCTACCGCGGCTTTGGCGGCGGTGACGTGCTCGCCGGCAAGAGCGGTTCGTGCAACTACGACGTCGTCTGCCCAGAGGGCATGGGCTGGGAGAACGAGATCGCCGCAGCTGGCGCGTACACGGTCAACGGCAGCTTCACCTGCTCGGGCTCGATGATCAACAACACGGGCGGCTTGGATTACTTCCTGACCGCCGACCACTGCGGCGTGAGCACCAGCAACGACCAGACCATGGTCGTGTACTGGAACTACCAGAACTCGACCTGCCGCACACCCGGCTCGAGCGCCTCGGGCGGCAACGGCAACGGCTCGCTCACGCAGTTCAACTCGGGCACCATCTGGCGCGACGACTCCTCGGGTAGCGACTACACCATCGTCGAGATGGAGGAAGCGATCAACCCATCCTACATGGTGTCCAAGGCTGGCTGGGACCGCTCGGGCGCTGAGGCGACAACCGCGGTGGGGATTCACCACCCGGGCGTCGAAGAGAAGCGCATCAGCTTCGAGTTCCAGTCCACCACCACGACCAACTACGGCAGCAACTCGGTCAACGCCAACGGCACGCATGTCCGCGTGATCGACTGGGACCAGGGCACCACCGAAGGCGGCTCGTCGGGTTCGCCCCTCTATGACCAGAACCACCGCATCATCGGTCAACTGCATGGTGGCGGCGCCGCGTGCGGCAACAACCTGTCCGACTGGTACGGCCGCGTGAGCGTCTCGTGGGGCGCAGGCCTCCAGCAGTTGTTGGCTCCGGGGAACCCCGGTCTGATGGCCATGGATACTGACGGGGACTTCACGCCCAGCGGTATCAGCATCACCCCGGCGAGCGACTTTGCCGCCTCCGGCCCCATCGGCGGCCCGTTCGTTGGCAACTCGGTTGTCTACGTCGTCGAGAACACCAGCGAAACCGAGACCTACTCCTACAGCGTCACCGAGCCCGCCGCTTGGCTCAGTGTGACCAACGGCTCGGGATCACTCCTGCCTGAGACCTCTGCCAACGTGACCGTCAGCCTCAACGGCGCGGCCAACGGCCTCGCTGCTGGCGCGTACGCATCCACCATCACGTTCGCCAACCTCACCGACGGCGACGGCAACACCACCCGTGATGCCTCGCTTGACGTGGGCACCGTCATGTACAGCGGCGGCGGGATGCCCATCGTTGACAACTCGACCAGAACGAGCACGATCAGCGTGCCCGACAGCTTCGAGGTGGCCGATGTCAAGATCTGCTTCAGCGCCACGCACACCTACGTCGGCGACTTGATCTTCCGCGTTGAGCACAACGGCACCACCGTGACGCTCGCCGACCGTCCGGGCTACACCGGCAGCGGGTTCGGCAGCAGCGAGGATCTAAACGGTGATTTCGAATTCTCCGATGACGGCACCGCGCCGTGGGAGAACCTCGGGAGCTTCCCCTCGGGCGTGTACCTGCCCGTAACGCCCCTGAGCGTCTTCGATGGCGATGATGCCCAGGGCGACTGGACGCTCAGTGTCATTGACAATGCCGGCGGCGACACGGGAGACGTCAGCGCGTGGTCCATCAAACTTGTTCCCGCCGATGCACCGGCCTGCACCGGCGACATCGCCGACGACTTCGGCAACCCGGGCGCAGACGGCATGGTCAGCTTTGGTGACTTCCTCGCGTTGCTAGGCCTCATCGGGCCCTGCCCCGGCGGCACGCCGGGCTGCACGGGCGATATCGCCGACGACTTCGGCAACCTCGGAGGTGACGGCATGGTCAGCTTCGGCGACTTCCTCGCGCTACTCGGGCTCATTGGACCCTGCCCGTAACAGCAGGCTACTTGCGGGTGAAAGCCCGCTCATGACGCAGACCCCTCGGCGGCCGCCTCTACGGGCGGCCGCTGTCTTGGAGCGGACGATCGATCACGTGCAACACGACCGGCGTGATGCACGAAGAGCCACCATTGACCGGGCGTCGCGCCCGCTCACACGTCAGGACCAATCGGAGACACCACCATGAAACGTGCAGCCGCCGCCATCGCCATGGCCATCACCACCGCAGCGTGGGGACAGGCCATCATCCCGGACGCGTTCACGCCGACCGATTTCGATGCTTCCGGCTTCTACGCGGGTCAAGCGCTGGCGATGCGGGCCGATCTGCGCGCGATCGTGGCGGGTCAGGAGCACATCGTGCTTCAAGGCGTTGCCGTGAGTGACACGCAGACCTTTGATCTCGATCTGACGCGATCGAACCCGATTGCCGACGGCGCGGTGCTGCGTCTCAACGAGGACGAGCCGCTCGCGGCCCCGACGGCGGACGTCTTCACCGGCTCGGTACAGGGCGTGCCCGGCTCGCTCGTGGTGCTCGGGATGTCCGATCACTTCACCTACGGCATGATTCAGCACCAGGGCGGCACGTGGATGATTAGTTCGGGCCGCGTGGGCGACGACGGCCCGCTCATGGTCTTTAACACCGCCGAGGCGCCCGATGGCGCGGTCTCGTGGGGCGTTGAGGACTGCATCGTGCTCGAGATCCCGGACCACGCAGCTCAGCCCATGCCCGCTTCGGAAATGGACGGCCCGCCTTGCCGCGTGGCGCAGGTCGCCATCGAAACCGATCGCGAGTTCCTGCTCGACTTGTTCGGCGACAACCAGGCCGCCGCGACCGATTACGCAACGCTGCTCGTCGCTGCCAACAGCGAGATCTATACCCGCGACCTCAACGTGCGGTTTGAGATCATCTTCCTGCGCTTGTGGTCGTCCACCGATCCGTGGAACCAGGGCGGAGCGGGCGATCAGCTCGGCCAGTTCCGAAACTCGTGGGAGTCAAACCCGCCCGTCGCTTCATACCACAGCGCGCACTTTTTCTCGGGTCGTGGGCTCGGCGGGGGTGTGGCGTGGCTCGCGGCCATGTGCCACCCCGAGTACAACTACGCGCTGTCGGGCAACCTCAACGGGTTCTTCCCGTTCCCGCTTGAAGATGAGAACGGTCAGAACTGGGACATCATGGTGACCGCGCACGAGTGGGGCCACAACTTCGGAGCGCCCCACACCCATGAGCAGTTCCCGTTGGGCGATATCGATACCTGCGGCGACGACTGGGCCGCGGGCAACCCGTGTGATTTTTCCCAGCTCCCCGGCACCATCATGAGCTACTGCCACGTTTGCGGCATCGGGCTCGAAGGCGTCGCGCTCAACTTTCACCCGCAGAACATCAACAATTGGATGCTGCCGTTCCTTGATGATGATGCCCCGTGCGACATGACGGGCAACGTGCTGTGCGAGCCGGCGTGCGCGGGCGATATCGCCGACGAGTTCGGCAATCTTCCTCCCATTGGCGGCCCCGACGGCACGGTAAGTTTCGGCGATTTCCTCGCCCTGCTCGGCCTGATCGGCCCCTGCCCGGGCGGAACGCCCGGCTGCACGGGTGATATTGCCGATGACTTCGGCAACCTCGGCGGCGACGGCATGGTGAGCTTCGGCGATTTCCTCGCCCTGCTCGGCCTGATCGGCCCCTGCCCGTAACCCGGCAGCCCCACCCGATCAAAAATCTGACCCAGCGCGGCCGCCTTGGTACGGGCGGCCGTTTTTTGCCACCATGACCTATAAACCATGAAGGCAGCGGCAATTGGCTGGTCGCGGGCGACACAGGGTGTAGGCTGAACCTCAGCGGCTGGCCGTATGTGCGCCAGCCTCGGAGAGTGGTTCTAGAGCGGGAGTGGATCTCATGCGTTTGAACTCGATGCGTCTCGCCGTCTCGGCGAGCTTGGTTTTGGCAGCCGCCGCCAGCGGACAGGTTTCGACCTTTGATGCCGATGATGAGGGCTGGGGCACGCTCAACGATGCTCGCGACTTCACGTGGACCGACGCGCTCGGCAATCCCACCGGGGCCATCCGCGCGACCGATTCTACGAGTGGTGACATCTGGTACTTCTCCGCGCCATCGATCTTCCTGGGCGATCGGTCGTCGCTCTACGGCGGATCGCTGAGCTGGGACGTGCTCGGTATTACCGGCAACCAGACAAGCATCGTGGACCGCGCAGACATCATGCTTACCGGCGGCGGCCTGCGACTCGGTGTAGATCTTGATGTGCTGCCGCTCACTTCCGGTTGGACAAGCTGGATGGGACTCATCGATGCGAGCGCGGACTGGAAGCTGATCAACTCGTTCGCCAACGGCACGCTGACCGCGACCGATGCTACCGAGAGCGATCTGCGGACTGTGCTTGGCTCGCTCGACGGGCTCTACATCCGGGGCGAATTCACCAACGGCGGCGATTCGGCCGCGATCGACAACGTGAACCTCGTGCCCGCTCCCGGTGTCGCGGCGATGCTCGGCCTGGGCGCTCTCGGCGCCGCCCGCCGCAGGCGCTAAAGACCGACCCGGCACCACCAATTCAATCGATCTAGCAAGAGAGCCCGGCACTCGCCGGGCTCGCTTTCTGCGTTGAACTCTGCTTCGGTCAATCGCCCGCCGCGTTACACGACCTGAAGGATCGACTTGGCCTTGGCGACCAGATCGCCCGCTGTCAGGTTGCACATCTGCAGCATCTCGTCGGGCGTCTTGGCGCTCTTGGGGATGCGGCGGACGTGCATCTGCTCGAGTGTGAAAGCGTCACCCGCTTCGGTCATGGCGTCTGCGATGGCCGAGCCGATCCCGCCGCCGTAGTTGTCCTCGATGGAGATGGCCATGCCGTTGTTCTCCATGATGATGTCCAGCAGCATGTCAGAATCGAACGGCAGGGAGTAAAGATCCACCAGCGTCGCGCTGATGCCCGCCTGATCGAGCAGCTCGACCGCGCGGTTCGCCTCGTGCACCATGTAGCCCGCAGCACAGATGCAAACATCGCGGCCCTTGTGCAGCACATGGAACCCGCCGAGGTTGAACACCTCGTGCTCGTTGTACAGGAACTCGGTCTCGGCCCTGAGCGTTCGCATGTAGCAGGCGCCCTCGTATTCCGCCATCACGCCGGTCAGCGCGTACGCCGCGAACGCATCGGCCGGCTGAAGCAGGTAGCAGCCGGGGTTGCCCCGGTGGTCCTTCATCGTGGACCACGCGCGGAACCACGCGACATCCGGCAGCGACATCTGGCTCGGGCCGTCGGCGGCCAGCGTGATCCCCGCGTGCGAGCCCACCATCTTCAGGTTCGCGCCCGAGTTGATCGCCATCTCGATCTGGTCGTACGCCCGGTTGAAGAACTTGGCGAACGTCGAGCAGAACGGCACCTTGCCGCCCGCCGACATGCCCGCGGCCATCGACACCATGTTCTGCTCGGCGATCTTGCACTCCACGAACCGGCTGGCCAGCGCGTCGTCCTTGGCAAACGCATCGGCAAACGTCGAGTTGCTCACATCCGCGTCCAACACCACGACCCTTGGGTCAACGTGGCCAAGCGCCCGCAGCGCGATGCCGTACGCCCGCCGCGTCGCCAGCTTGCCCGTGTGCAGCACACTCTCCATATCCAGTTTCTTCATCGTCTCGGGCAGGGAGGGCCACTCGCCCGTGGGCTCGGCCATCGCCGGCGGCTCGGTGGGCGGCTCGATCGTGAACGCGTCCGACGAACTCAGCGCTGTCGTCAGCTCGACGCGGCGCTGGTCAAGCTCGGCCTTGGCCGTCGCGAGCGCCTCGCCCGTCGCGGGCTTGCCGTGCCAGCCGCCGCCCTGCATGCTCGGAGCGCCCCAGCCCTTGACGGTCTTGGCGACCAGCGCCATCGGCGCGTCCTGATCGGTCAGCGCGCCAAAGGCCTCAAACGCCTCGTCGATCTGCTTGGGCGAGTGCCCGTCGATCACCTTGACGGTGTAACCAGCCGCTTTGAGCTTGGCCGCGATCCGGTCGGCGGACTGCTGCTCGCTCACCCGGCCCGCCTGGCCCCACTCGTTGCAGTTGAAGATCGGCAGCACGCGGTTGAGCTTGCGCTCGACGATGATGTCGAGGGCTTCGGTGATCTGGCCTTCGCGTGATTCGCCGTCGCCGATGATGCAGTAGATGCGTTTATCAAACCCGTCGATGCGCGCCGCCTCGGCGAGGCCCGCCGCCACGCTCAGGCCCTGGCCGAGCGAGCCGGTCGCCGCGTCGAAGAACGGGAAGCCCTCCATCGGGTTGGGGTGGCCATCGAGCACGCTGTCTCTTTCGCGCAGCGTCTTGAGGTCGGCGAGCGTGAGCTTGCGCAGGTCGCCGTCTTTACCGACCTTGGTGCCCAGCTTGGCCGCCGCCGCGTACACGATCGGTACCGCGTGGCCCTCGGAGAGCACCAGCCGGTCGCTGGTTGGGTAATCGGGAAAGTCCGGGCTCCACCGCATCGTGCGGAACATCAGCACCGTGATGAGGTGGCCAAGGCTCAGTGCCGTGGTCGGGTGCCCGCTGCCGGAGTCGGCGGTCATATCAATCGCCAACCTGTCGAGCTCGATCGCCTGCGCGTGGACTGCGGCTTCGAATGACATGGTTCGGCCTCCTTTGTTCCAGCAGCGCCATGAATCGGCGCTGCGGTCGCCCTATGAAAAAACCCCGGACCAGTCGCCCGAGGCATTGGTCGCTGTCATCGACCCGCTCAAAGACCGACAACCACGTCGGCCAGCCAGCGGGAACGGTTCTTGCTCAGGAGTATCTGCCTTCGCCGCTCGCTCGACAACCCCCCCGGCCCCCAGTTGGCCCAAACTCCCCAAGATTCCTTACGAACGGGCCATCAATTCCTGCCACCGCAGGCCCTCCATCTTGAGGCCCAGGCCCCCGGACCCGCTAGACTTGGCGGCTTATTGAAGGAGTTGAGCCCTATGAAGGTGGTCGCAGATCGATCGGCATTGCTCGAAGCCGTGGGCCTTGTGTCCGGGGTAGTCGCAGCCAGAACACCCCGCCAGCAGCTCACCTGCGTCAAACTCACCGCCACTAAGGACGGCGAGACAGGCGTGCTCCGCCTCACCGGCACGGACGGAGAGATATCCCTCGGCATCTCCACCCTCCGCGTCAACGTCGAGAAGCCAGGCGAGGTGCTCGTCCCCGCGGGCAAGCTCAAGGACATCATCTCCGCCGAGGACCACGAGCCCACGCTGACGCTCGAACAGTCCGACGAGAGCGTGCTCATCACCGGCTCGGATGCCAAGTTCAAGGTCATGGGCTTTGCGCCCCAGGACTTCCCGTCGCTGCCCGAACTCACCAGCGAGAAGCTGCCCGACGGCTTCCCCGCCGGGGTTAAGCTCAGCGCCGGAACCATGAGCGAACTGATCTCGCGCACGCTCTTTGCCACCGCCCGAGAGAACAGCCGATACGCCATCAACGGCGTGCTCCTGCAGCGCGCTGACAATCGCCTTGAGATGGTCGCCACCGATGGTCGGCGACTGGCGCTCGCCCGCGCGAGCGTGTCCAAGGGCGACTTCAGGGGCGACTCGCTCAAGTGCATCGTGCCCACCAAGGCCCTGCAGCTCCTGCAGCGGCTCATCAGCGCCGACGCCGATGAGCAGGTCGAGCTCGCCATCGCCGACAACTCCATCCTCTTCCGTGTCGGCGGCGACACCCCCCGCGCCACGCTCCGCAGCGTGCTCGTCGAGGGCAGCTTCCCGCCTTACGAAGATGTCATTCCCAAGGACCACGACATCACCGTGACGCTCGATCGCGATCTGGTGGCATCGGCGGTCCGCCGGGCGGCGCTGCTCACCAACGAGGAATCCCGCGGCGTGCGGCTCGCCTTCGATGGCACCGAGCGACGCCTCAGGCTTTCGAGCCGAGCGCCCGAGATGGGCGAGGCGAACATCGAGATCGACATCGCCGACTACAAGGGCGCGGACATCGAGATCGGCTTCAATCCGGGCTTCATCACCGAGGCCCTGCGGGTAATCCCTCAGCCGGAAGTGATGCTCGAACTCAAAGCCCCCGGCAAGCCCGGCCTGCTCCGCTCGGGCAACGACTTTGTTTACGTCGTCATGCCCGTCAACCTGCAGTAGGCTCTCCCAACGAGCCGCGACTGTGAGGGAGCGGGTTGAACTCGCTTCAACGCAGAGACGCTGAGAGCACAGAAAAGCGAGCATCGCTCCTTAGCGATCTCCGCGTCTCTGTGTTCGTTTCTTGCTCACACCGCCGAGCGACGCCGATCGGCGCGCACGGCCATGATCGTCGCCACCGGCAGCACCATCAGCGCCAGCAAGAGCGTCAGCTCCGCATCGCTCGCAGCGACCATTCGGCCCGCGCTAAAGAGCATCGAGACCGCGGCCACCGCACCAAGAATGGAGCAGGACGCGACGATCCACAGCATCAGGCTGCGGGTACGGCTGACAAAGACATCCATGTACACAGCCTTGA
This sequence comes from Phycisphaerales bacterium, assembly GCA_029260395.1. Classification (GTDB taxonomy): domain Bacteria; phylum Planctomycetota; class Phycisphaerae; order Phycisphaerales; family UBA1924; genus OFTM382. The sequence continues at coordinate 340,531 of JAJDDJ010000009.1, forward strand.
ACGCACGGCCTTGGCAAAGGCCGGTGGGGGGAACGTATCGAGCGGATTCTCACGGGTCTCACGATGGGGCGGCGGCATGGTAGCGATGCCCACCCAGATATGCACCCCTCGCAGCCACCGATCAGGACCATTCGCACAGCTTTGGTCGCCGCATCGCGGCACTCCGGCGATACGGCGCTGGACATTGAGATAGTGGGGGCGGCTGCCGAGGGCATGTTGTGGATCGCTTGTGGACGGGGTATCGTCATCGGCCGTGCTGAGACCCCAAGCCTCCGGGCCCCTCCAAGCCGTCGTCCGCCTGTTCGCCCTGATGCTGCTCGCTGTGGCGGCACTGGCCCAGCCTGCTTTCGCTCAAGCAGGGCCGGAAGGAAGAACGATTCAGCGGGTCGATCTGCTCGAGCCCGCCGCCGACGGCGCCCGCTCGCAGGCCGATGCCGCCCTCGCGCAGTTCGCGTCCAACCAGATCAGAACCGCCCCCGGGGCCATCTTTGAGGCCGCGACCATCAGCGCCGACCTCGGCCGGCTCAACCGCACGGGCCGGTTCCGCTCGGTCGAGTCGGAGTACGAACTCGCGGGCGACGGCACGGTGATCGTCCGCTTCGTGCTCGATGAGCAGCCGATCATCCTCGGTGTGCAGGCCGCGGGCAACAACCAGATCTCCGACCAGCAGATCGCGGCACAGATCGATGTGCTCACCGGTACGCCGGTCGACCCGTTCCAGATCGACCGCGCTGCCCGCCGCATCGAGGAGCTCTACCGCGAGAAGGGCTACTACTCGGCCCGCGTAACGTGGGACGAGCAGGAACTCGCCGACAACGGCTCGGTGGTCTTTGTCATCCGCGAGGGCGACAAGCTCAAGGTCACCGGCATCAAGTTCGTGGGCAACGAGAGCTACGCCCGCCGGGAGATTCAGAGGCAGATCGACACCCGCGTCGCCAAGTTCATCTTCGCCAAGGGCCAGCTCGACGACGACACGCTCGAGTCCGACGTGGCAGCGATCTACCAGTTCTACCGCGACCGGGGGCACCTGGATGTCCGCGTGGACCGCCGCATCCAGCCCGCGCCCAACAACCGCGAAGCGATCGTCGAATTCCTCATCGCCGAGGGCCCCATCTACACGTTGCGAAGCATCCGCGCCGAGGTCCGGCGCGCGCCGCCCGAGACCATCGAGGAGCTCCCGCCGGTCTTTACGTCGGATCAGATCGCCGGCCGTATGGAGATCAAACCGGGCGATGTGTACTCGATCAATCGGCTGGACCGCTCGATCGATCAGGCCATCGCGACGTACCAAGAGCTGGGCTACTACGACGTGCGTGTGCAGCGGCGCGAACTCCGCGACCCCGAACTGCCCGTGGTGGACCTGCTGCTGGCGATCACTGAGGGCGAGGCTTCTCGCATCGGCGAGGTCCGCATCATCGGCAACGAGCTCACGCAGGACAAGGTCATCCGCCACCCCATATCCCACCAGAACGTCCGCCCCGGTCAGCCGCTCGACAAGACCAATCTCGATCAGGCGCAGGCCCAGCTTCGCGCTTACCGGCTGTTCAACCCTCGGCGGGTGGATATCACAGTTGCCAACGAGGACCCCGAGCAGCCCGGCTATCGCGACGTGATCGTGCAGGTCGAGGAAACGAACACCGGCGAGTTCAATGTCGGCGCGCTGGTCAACTCCGATGCGGGCCTCATCGGGCAGATATCGCTCGTTCAGCGGAACTTCGATCTCTTCGACACCCCCGACACGTTCGGCGATCTCTTCAGCGGCCGGGCGTTCAGAGGCGCGGGCCAGACCTTCCGCATCGAGGCCCTGCCCGGCAACGAGCAGCAGACCTACCGCGTGAGTCTCACCGAGCCCACCCTCTTCGAGAAAGACATCAGCGGCAGCGCCTCGCTGTTCTTCCGTGAGCGGCAGTTCCAAGAGTTTGACGAGACCCGCTATGGCACCCGCCTGGGCCTGGGCCGCAACTTCGGCACCCGCTGGCAGGGCAACCTCTCGCTGCGGCTCGAATCCATCGAGCTCTCTGACATCGACCCCGACGAGCCCGTCGATGTCTTTGACGTAGAGGACCAGAACATCATCACCGCGCTGGGCGCTTCGCTCGTTCGCCAAACGCTCGACAACCGGTTCAGGCCTACCCGCGGCGCGCGCTCGGAGATGGCGATTCAGCAGGCCGGAGTGCTCGGAGGCGACTTCAACTACACCCAGTTCTCGGCCAGCCACTCGGTCTTTGTGCCCATCTACGAGGACTTCTTGGGACGCAGAACCGTCCTCGAACTCCGCACCAACGCCGACTACATACCCCAAGGCCAGAGCGATGTGCCCGTCTACGAGCGCTTCTACCTCGGCGGACGTTCGTTCCGGGGCTTCCAGTTCCGAACCATCTCGCCCAAGGGCATCCAGAACGACACAGGATTGCAGGGCGATGACCCCGTCGGTGGCACCTGGCTCTTCTTCGCGGGCGCGGAGATCACCAAGCCCATCTTCGAGGAACTCCTCTCGGTCGCCGCATTTGTTGATTCGGGCACCGTCGAGGAGGAGTTCGGGTTCGACGACTACCGCGTCTCGGCCGGTTTCGGCCTGCGGATCTACGTTCCCCAGCTCAGCCCGGCCCCCATCGCCTTTGACTTCGGCTTCCCGCTTGTCGAGCAGGAGGGCGACGACAGCCGCCTGTTTACCTTCTCGATCGACCTGCCGTTCTGAGGCCCAGCCCGCCCAGCCCGCCCAGCCCCCGCCCAGCAGCCAGTCCGCAGCAGCAGATGCGGCGCTCACCGGTACCAAGGCGTACACTCGGCGTAGTACCTGCAAACTCCGCTCAGGGGCCCAAGAAAGCCGCCCCGAGCCGCGAATCGCCAACCGGAGCCCATCACATGCCAAAGCAGATCACCATCCCATTCCGTTCGCTTCTTGTTGCCACCGCCCTGTGCGTGACAATGGTCACCGTGCTCCGCGCGTCAGCGGATCGCTCGGCCCCCGAGCTTGCCCCGACCGTGGGCCTCGTGGATGTGGAAGCCGTCATCAATGGCGCCCAAGAGCTCAAGGCCTTCAACACCAGGCTCGAGGCCGACGTGAATGTCATGCAGACCGAGCTCAACGACCTCGCTAACCAGCTCAAGACGCTCGAACAAGATTTGATAGAGCTGGCTCCGACCGATCGCGAGGGCCGCCGTGCCATCCGCAAGAAGCAGTTCGAGGTCAGCAGCCGCGCCGAGGTCCGCAAGCGGATCCTCCAGAACGACATCGACACCCGCAAGGGCGAAGCCGTCAAGAACATCTACGACAAGATGCTCCTCGCCATCGCGACCATCTCGCAGCGCGACGGCATCGAGGTCGTCCTGTTCGACGACCGCGCCATCGTGATTCCCGAGGGCCTCGTCGAGAATCAGGTCAACCAGTTCATCCAGGCCCGCCGCGTCCTCTACGGCTCCGAACAAGCCGATGTGACCAGCCGCGTGCTCAACCTGCTCAACAGCAACTACGAAGCCGGCCGCTAAAGCCACCATGAGCGCCCCCACGCTGACGACCGCCAAGCTGCGCGACCTGCTCAGCGCCGAGCTCCGCGGCTCCGACGCGGTCGAGATCAACTGGCTCAGCACGGTCACCGATGCCAAACCCACAGACCTCACGTTCGCGCGCGACCCGATCAACGCGCGCGCACTGACCGGGTCCAAAGCAGGTGCCGCCATTGTCACGCGAGCGGTCGCCGGCGAGGTCAACGCTCCCATGAGCCTGCTGGTAGTAGACGACGCCGACCGCGCTCTCATCACGGTTTTGGAAGCGTTCGCCGATGCGGCGATGCTCGATCGCCCCGAACTTGGTGTCCACCCGACTGCCATCGTTCACCCCTCGGCCAAGATCGGCCTTGGCGTGGCCATCGGGCCCATGTGCGTCATCGCCGAGGGCGTCGAGATAGGCGACGGCTCGGTCCTCGCTGGCAACGTCACGGTCGGGACCAACTCCACCATCGGACGTGCGTGCCTGCTCCGCCCCGGCGTGGTCATCGAGACCCGCTGCCACATTGGCGACGGCTGCACTCTCCACGCCAACGTCGTTGTTGGGTCTGACGGCTTCGGCTTCAGGCCCGCAGAAGACGGCCAAGGCCTCGTGAAGATCCCCCACATCGGCGGCGTGCGCATTGGCCAAGGCGTCGAGATCGGTGCCAACTCCGCCATCGATCGCGGCAAGCTCGGCGACACCGTGATCGGCGCAGGCACCAAGATCGACAACCTCGTGCAGATCGGGCACAACTGCCAGATCGGACGCGGCTGCGTGCTCTGCGGCCAGGTCGGCCTCGGCGGCTCGGTCAAGCTTGGCGACGGTGTCGTCATGGGTGGACAGGCCGGCGCGCGCGACAACGTCACCCTTGGCGATGGCGCTCGGCTCGGTGGCAAAAGCGGCGCTGCACGAAGCATTCCCGCGGGCGAGGGCTGGGCCGGCATGCCCGCGGTCCCCGGCCGCCAGTACCTCAGGCAGACTTCCATCCTCGGCCGGGCCGAACTCATGTTCGACGAGCTGTTCACCCGCCTCGACGCGATCGAGGCCGAGCGTCTCAAGTGACCGCTCGGCTCATCGGCAAGGGTCTGTTCACTTCCGCCGATGCGGCTATCGCCATCGAGCCAGGCGGCTCGGGGCTCCGATTCATCACGGGCGGCCGCGAGGTCCCCGCGCTGCTCTCAAGCCGAACCGACACCCCCTTTCACCCAGCGTTCGCACAAGCCGGTGCACGCAGCACCAACCTCGCCCTGCCCGGAACCGATGCACCCGCCGTGCTCACGACCGAGCACGTGCTCGCCGCGTGCGCCGCCATGGGTGTGTGGGACGCAGCTCTCAATCTCGAAGGCCCTGAAGTGCCCATCGACGACGGATCAGCTCAGGCGTTTGTCGAGCTTCTAAGCGATGCGCCTCAGCGAACGCCCGATCCGATCCAACTCACCGAGCCAATCACCATCAAGTCCGGCAGCGCCAGCATCACCGCGACGCCTGTCGCAATCGGCCAGCCCGCGACGTACACCTACAAGCTTGATTACCAAGGTCAAGCGCCGATCCCGCCGCAGCAGGCCTCATGGGCGCTGGGCGACCGCGAGGGATTTATTACCGGCATCGCGCCCGCGCGCACGTTCAGCCTGCGCGCCGAGGCCGAGGCCATGCGAGCCGCCGGGTTGTTTAAAGCGTTCACGCCCGCCGATCTTCTGGTTGTCGACGACGACGGCCAGCCGATCGACAACCAGTGGCGGTTCGTGGACGAGCCCGCGCGGCACAAGCTGCTCGACGTGATCGGCGACCTGGCCTTGCTCGGCGCTCCGCTGCACGCCGATGTGGTGGCATCACGCTCGGGCCACGCGCTCAATCACCAACTCGCCGGGGCGGTGCTGGCTCAGGCGCAGCGCGCCCAGAGATAACCCAGTCGGATCGCACTCGCTTGTGCGCAGAAAGGGGCGCACCGACGCGCTGCGCGCGCTGTTCGTGGTCCGCCCGCCGAATCTTCTCCGCCGATGCCCCGCCGTGTGCGACCATGTGCATGACCACGCGGGCGCTGTGCCCGCTGGCTCGGCGCAAGCACAGGGGGACAGCATGAAACGAGACAAGCGACTGGCAGCAGCGTTGGTGGGCATGAGCGGGCTGGCAGCCATCGGCACCAGCGCCACAGTCGGCGGGTGCTCGTCGATCGACGAGGCTCGGATCGTTCAGCAGGACCTCGAACGCCTGCGAACAGACCTCGACCACCGGGCCGAGCAGCTTGCGTCAGCCGCCGCCGCGATAGGCCCTGACGACCCCGCCAAGCCGCAGGCCGAGGCCATGGCCGCGATGGCCCGGACCCGGGCTCAGGCCGTGGAAGTGGGGCTCGGGCACCTGGAAAGTGTGCTGAGTGAATCCGAAAGCCCTTCTGACCCGATTACACAGGCTGTATCATCGATCTCGGTCCTGCTGCCTCAACCGCTGCGTCTGCCAGCGGTATTAGCTGCTGCGGCTGGCACGCTGGCGTGGCGTTCGTCACGCCTTAAGGGCGGCTTGCGTTCCGTGGCTCTCTCGATCGAGGCAGCCAAACGCACGGATGAGGAGTTCCGGCGATGCTTCGCGCGACACGTGGAAATGTTCAAAGCCGCCCAGACGCCCGTGGCACAGAAGCTCGTCCGGGCCGCCACGCACTCGTCGCCCGCGGTCTAAGCCGGCCCGGGTTCACGCTCATTGAACTGCTCGTGGTGATCTCGATCATCGCGCTGCTCATCGGCATCCTGCTGCCCGCTCTTGGCCGGGCCCGCGACAGCGCGCAATCGGTCGTGTGCCTCGCCAACATGCGCGGCCTGGGCACCGGTCTCCAGCTCTACCTGAGCGAGCAAGACGACCTCTATCCGTTCGTCACACCCATCGCGGATTCATCGACCGACAACACCAACGACATCTCGCTGCTCGATCTGCTGGATGCGTACGTCGATGCGCCACGTCCTCGTCGGGTCGACCCGGACGACGAGAACACCGACTGGATCGTCGAGGCCCCGTACCGCTGCCCGTCGGACAAGGGCAGCGACGACCCGGACGATCGGCGTCCCGCGCACGAGGCATTCGGCTCGAGTTACGACTACGGCCCGGCGTTTTTGTTTGTCGCCGCCGAGCTGTCCGGCGCGATCGACCCCAACCACCCCGACGAGCGCACACGCAACACCGAGCGGGCCAAGGCTCGGCTCGCGGTGACGCTTACCTATCGCACGTTCAGCGAGCAGGGCGTCAAGCTGCCGATCATGATTGATGCGGTGCAGTGGCACGCCACGGGAAGCGAGACCGACGGCCGGAACGCGCTCTACCCCGATGGCAGCGCCGGCGGCTACCCGGGCGACCCGCCCGCCGAGACGCTCCAAGAGATCGCCACCTTCATGCTCGGCAGGCTTGTCGGCGGGTCCTGATGCAGCCCTTGACGCTGGCCCCGCGCCATTGAAAGCACACTCTGATGACCGAACCAAACCAACCATCCGACCAGCCAAACGACCTGCCCGCCAGCGGCTCGCTGCTCGACGACACCGAGCCGTTGGCTGCGGTCGCGCCCGTTCGGCGCGCGCGCCGTTGGTCGCTCGGCTCGGCTCTCAAAGCTCCGTGGCGCACGCCCAAGGCACGCGCGTTCAGCGGCGTGGTGTGCGCCCTGCTTGTCGCGGGCGGCGGAACCGCTGCGTACCTCGCGCTGCGCCCCACGCCCAAGCCAGACTACGAGCTCGATAGCCTTGACCTTGTCTTTGACTTCACGCTGCTCGAAGAAGAGTTCAACCGTCTGCCGGTCGAGGAGCGCATCGCGCTGCTCAGCCAGCTGTGGGAACGCATGCAGTCCATGGACACCTCGCAGTCCGTGCTGTTGGCGAGCTTTGCGGGCAGCATCACGGGTCAGCTCCGCGAGCAGCTCGAGCGCAACGTCAGCCGGCTCATGATCGACGTGACGGACAAGTACGCGATGGAGTACCAGGACGTGCCCAGCGCGCAGCGCGAGGAGTGGCTCGGCGATGCCTTTGTGCGCATGGTCCGTCTTTCTGAGCCGTTCGATCCGGGCTTGGCGAACAGAACCGACGAGGAGATCCTCAATCGGGCCAGGCGCGACGCCCAGCGGGACAAGAACGCCCTCAAGAACGGCGACATCTCCGCTGAAAACATGGGCGGGATTATGAGCTTTGCCTACCGACAGGGCCGAAACAACGGCTCGCTGCGTGAGCAGCAGCGGCTTGCGGTGTTCGTGCGAGATCTGACCCGCGAGCTGCGCAAGCCACCGGGCGGCGGCGGCTAAAGCGGCTCTCTGCGACTTAGCCCAATCAGTCAACCCATCAGTCTGGTCATCAGGATCATGAACGTCATGAGCGTGGCGTTGTGCAGCAGGTGCGCCGTGACGGGCGCGATGATCGAGCCGCGCCACTCTCGCATGATCGAAAACGCAAAGCCGAGGGCGATCACCGGCGGCACGAACAGCACGCCGTAGCCGTGCATGAACCCGAACACCAATGCTACCAGCACGCTCGACAGCACGATGCCAAGCCGCCCGCGCAGATGGCGGTACAAACAGCCGCGGAAGATCGATTCCTCGGCCAGCGGCGCCCAGATCGTGCCAATGGCGAACACTGCGACAAGCATGGCCGTGTTGCCCCGCGAGAGCAAATCAAAGATCGCTGCATCCGGCAGCGGGCGCGGGCCGTCCGGGTTGCCCTTGATGAGTTCCCACGCCGCGACCAGGCCCGCCGAGATGAGCCCCGCTGCGATGAACAGCGGCACCGCCGCGATCCACCCGACCACGCCGCAGGCGACTTCGTTGATGAGCCCGGCGCCACGATGCCAGCCCGTGGCCAGGCACCACTCGTGGAATTTTTCCCCGCGCAAGAGGGGCCAGAGCACCGCCGCTAGGAGCAGCCATTGCAGCCCCAAGGCCGCGATGTTCTGGCCGACCGCGTCCAACGGCAGATAGGGCACCGCCAGCAGCACACCCTTGAGCACCAAGAAGCCCGCGACGAAGACCGCGACGGCTTCGAGGTACACGCTGCCGCCGCGCGTGGGCGGCACGAACCGCGTCTCGAACTTGCCCATGCCCACCAGCACCACGAGCGTCACCAGCAGCAGCACACCCGCAGCGAGCAGCACGATGCCGCCGAGCGTCACGACAGAGAGAAGCGTGAGCAGGCCCGAGAGCTGATCGATCACCGGAGCGCCCGCGTCCTTGGGTCGGCCGCGCACCAAGGCAATCTCGCCGAAGAATCCGTAGCGCTGCACCAGCAGCGTCTCCTGAGCCGGGGTCACGGGCTGACCGGTCCATATCGCGGTGAGCGTCCAGACATCGTCACCGATGCCGGGGTCGGCGGTGTCAACTTTCTTGAGTTGGTCGAGTGCGACAGTTGCGCTGGGATCCACCGGTCGGCCTACCTCGCCAGCGAGGATGGCCACGCGGACCTTGTCAGCCTCCGTGCGCGCAAAGCCTGCGAGCAGGCGCACGGTATCACGGAGTTCTTTTTCGTCGGCGACTGCTTGCAGGTTGGTGGCTGTGGCGATCGTGACCTTGGAGACCATCTCGAAGATCGGTGCGGGCGGCTCCGCGGCCAGACCCGCCGTTTGATTGGCCGGCTGGGCGGGTGGCTCGACCGGCGCAGGAGCCTGATCGGCCTGCAGCGCGGTCATCGCCTGGATGCCCGCCACCAGCAGGAACGAGACCACAAGCACCACCCAGGCGACTCGGGCCGCGCCGGGCGAGCCGGGGTCAGGCCTGCGTGACCGGTCCACGGGCGCGGCGGGGGTCAGCAGGGGCGATGGCGGCAGTTCAGGCATATCCCCTGTTGATCGACCTTTGGGCTGGAATCGGCCAGCAGGAATCGATTGGCCCGGGCTGATAACCCGGCCATGCGGCCTCAGGCTGTCACTAGCTTGACCCGATCCGGACGAGCGCTAGAGTTGCAGCCACTCTGCCCGGCATGAGGCCAAGGCGGATATCGATCGAAATCTTGCCGAGCTGGCTTGCGGGAAGCAAGCACCCGCTCGGCCCGCCCCGCCCGGTAGGCGGCGAACGGCCCGGCCTGCTCAAAGGCTCGGAGGTGCATCGTGCGACGTCAGACCTATACCGCAAAGCCCGGCGAACTCGAGAAGTCTTGGTTTGTGGCGGACGCCTCGGATGTCCCCCTCGGACGCCTCGCCGCCGAAATCTCCACCGTTCTCATGGGCAAGCATCGCCCCGAGTACACGCCCCACGTCGATACCGGCGACTTCGTCATCGTGACCAACGCCAAGAGCGTTGGGCTCACGGGTCGCAAGGCCGAGAACAAGCTCAAGATGCGCTACAGCGGATACCCCGGCGGGCTCAAGGCCGAGTCCTTTGGCTCGCTGCGTGAGCGCCGCCCCGAGCGTCTGGTTGAGGACGCCGTCCGCCGCATGCTCCCCAAGAGCCGCCTGGGCCGCCAGATGCTCAAGAAGCTCAAGGTGTACCCTGCCGCCGACCACCCGCACACCGCCCAGCAGCCCATCCCGCTGACGGTTTGACGACCGCCACTTTCCGCATCTGACCAGACCGATCTGACCCGATCAAGCAGAGCAGCCAGTCCGGGCCAAACCAAAGGCCCGCGAACGAATCGAGAGCCAAACGCATGACCGATTTCCAGACCCCAGACATGAACACCGGCCTTGAGTCAGACGACTCGGGCTCGACCGCCACCATGACCGAGCAGGCCACACGCCCGCTCCGCGAGCCCGTGCCCGCCGACGCGCACGGCTGGTGGTGGGGCGTGGGCCGGCGTAAGTCCGCGGTCGCCCGCGTGCGCATGCGGCCCGCCACCAAGGGTGATGGCAAGGGCGAGGTCAAGGTCCAGAAGACCCAGAAGCTCTTCAAAACCGTCGAGGAGTACTTCTCCGAGATGCGCGACCGCAACGATGTGATGGCCCCTCTTGAGCTCACCGGCACGGCTGGCAAGCTCGATGTAGTCGTCCGCTGTGCGGGCGGCGGCATCATGGGCCAGGCCCAGGCCGTGCGTCTTGGCATTGCCCGGGCCCTCGTCGGCTACGATCCCACCTTCGAGCAGGCTCTGCGTGACGCGGGCTACATGACCCGTGACGCCCGCAAGGTCGAGCGCAAGAAGCCCGGTCAGCCCGGTGCTCGCCGTCGCTACCAGTTCTCCAAGCGCTAAACCGGCACGCTCGAAATTCTGTGTTCTTACCACCGCCCGGGCGATTCGCTCGGGCGGTTTCTTTGTCGGCCGCCTCAAGCAGTACCATGCTGGCGTGACTTCCAACGAAGAGCCCAAGCCCCGCGCTGGGCGGACCCTCCGCCGGCTTGCCCGCGTGCGTGGCGCGCGGTGGATCGTCGCTGCGGGCGTGGTCGTGGTGCTGCTGGCCTCGGGGCTCGGCGTGTTCGCGACGATCCTCGCCGGCTCGGCGCCAGCGTGGTGGCGATCGGTCAACACCGCCGCCAGCGCCACCCAGGAACTGGGCGTTGCGTTCGAGAACGCGGTCTCCAACCAGCTCACCCGAGTGCGCCCCGTCGATGCGAACCTGCAACCGGGCGAGCGGTGGCGCAGCGAGCCGTGGGGCATCGCGATCGAGCCCAAGGAGGTCAACGCGTGGCTCAACGCGCGCATGCCCGCGTGGCTCGAATCGCGCGGCGACCTCGAACAGTGGCCCGCCGAACTCGAACAGTTGCAGGTCGATTTCGATCAGGGGCTCATCCGCGTGGGCTTACAGGTTGCCTCGCCCAAGGGCTCGCAGATCGTGACCGCGCACCTTCGGCCGCGCGTGGATGAACAGGGCGCGGTGTGGCTGCCCGCTGAGCGGCTGGACATAGGCCGGCTGCCGCTGCCCGCGAGCTGGGTGCTTCCGAGCGCCGAGGGCTGGGCGAGCGACGCGGTGCCCACCGAGTTCGGCGAGCGCGCGGACCTCTCGACCATCTTCGGCTTGCTCAGGGGGATCGCATCGCGAGCCGAGCCGGTCGTGCCGCTGCCCGATGGCAGGCAGGTCCGGCTGCTCGATGTGCGCGCCCGCGATGGCCGGCTTGAGCTGACCTGTCGAACCGAGGCGCGGTAGGGCGCAAGCCCTCGGAAACGGACCGCGCTACCCCCGTGATACCTCGACCTGGCCGCCTGCTACGTCTTTGATCGACAGCCCGCGCCCCGCAAGCTCATCGCGGATGCGGTCCGCCTCGGCCCAGTCTTTGGATGCGCGCGCATCACGGCGTGCGCACAGCAGCGACTCAACCTCATCATCAGGCTCGATGTCCTTGTACACCCCGAGGGAGGTGGCTACATCGTCACGCCGGCCAAGGGCGATCACGCCGAGCACCGAGTCGATCTGTTCAAGTGCCTCGGCGAGCCGAGTGCCCGGCGTGCGCTCACCGGATGTGAATGCGCTGCGCAGCTCGTTGAGCGATGCGACAGCCCCGGCGATGTTCAGGTCGTCGTTCATCGCCGACGTAAACGCATCCACAAACACTGCCGGGTCATCGCCCGGCTTTTCCGCGCTGTGCGACTCATCCCAGAGCGACCGCCAGCGTTCGAGCTGGCGGGCCGAGTCCTTGAGCCCCTGCTCGGTGAAGTTCGCGTTGGCGCGGTAGTGCGTCTTGATGAGTTCGAGCCGGACCGCAGCGGGCGTGTGGCCCTTGGCGAACAGGTCGCGCGCGGTGAAGAAGTTGCCCTTGGACTTGGACATCTTCTCGCCCTCGACGAGCAGAAACCGCGGGTGGAACCAGTGGCGCGCGAACCGCTCGCCGCCCGTGCAGCCACGGGTCTGGGCGATCTCGCACTCGTGGTGGGGGAAGATGTTGTCCTCGCCGCCGGAGTGCAGGTCGATCTCGGCGGGTCTTGAGCCGCCCAGCGCCGCCGCGATGCCGCCGACCGCGAGCCGGTCGAGGGCCATGGCGCTGCACTCGATGTGCCAGCCCGGGTAGCCCTCGCCCCAGGGGCTGGGCCACTTCATGAGGTGCGATGGGTCTTCCTTCCAGAGCAGAAAGTCGGCGGGGTGGTTTTTCTGGGCCTGATTCTCTTGGCTGACCCTGCCGCCAGCCCCGCCGCGGAGCTGGTCGAGCGTGTTGCCGCTGAGCTTGCCGTAATCGGGAAACTGCTGCACATCGAAGTAGACCGCGCGCGCGCCGGGCTCTCCGCGCACGTACGCCTTGCCGAGTTCGACCAGCTTGGCGATCAGCGCGATCATGCCGGTGATGTGGTCGGTGGCTCTCGGCATGAGCGTGGCATCTGATTGCGCCTCGATGGCCACCTTGAGCCCGAGGGCTCGCGCATCTTCGAGAAACCTGCCCTCGTAGAACCGAGCGATGGCGCGCGGGTCAGAAGGATTGATTTCGGCTAGCGCGTGGGCGGTGCCCGCTTTCTTGGGGTCGGCCTTGCCCGGGGATTGGGCCGCGGCTTTGGCGGCGTCGATCCGCTGGCGGGCCGCGTCCATTTTGTCGAGCCCGCCGCCGTCGGCGGTGTCGTCGTCGGTCATGTGCCCGACATCGGTGATGTTCATCATGTGCACGATCGTGCGTGCGGCCGTGTGAAGTGAGCCGTCTGGCGAGGTCAGCGCGCAGAGCGGCGATTCGATCCACCGCCTGAGCAGATCGGCGGCCAGAAACGACCGGAAGTTTCCGATGTGCGCATCGTCGTACACCGTTGGACCGCAGGTATAGAACGTGACGTTGGCGGCGTCTGCGGGCGCGAACGGCTCGATGCTGCGGGTGAGCGTGTTGTAGAGGCGAAGCGCTTGGCTCATAGAGGGATGGTAGGGTCGGCGAGCTAGTCCACAGACTCGGTAGCGGCTTCGGTAGTGGGGGCCGGAGCAGCCGCTGGTGTTGTGGTCGGAGCCGCTGATGGATCAACCTTGGGCAGCACGCGGAGGCTCACTCTGAGAACCCGCGTCGGCTCGGCCTGCGTGACCGCCAGCTCGACGCGGTCGAGTTGCAGGCTCTCGCCCACGACCGGGATGTGCCCGAGCGAGACCATGATGCACCCGCCGAGCGTGTCGTAGTCGTCGCTCTCGGGCAAGCTGACGCCGAACTGGGCGAGGGCCTCGTTGAGGTCGTCGATGTGCGCACGGGCGTCAATGTCACCGGTGGCCTGCTCGGCGTCGATGTCGATGCTGGGCGAGTCGTCCTCTTCGGTTTCGTACTCATCAAGGATGTCGCCGAAGACTTCTTCGATGATGTCCTCGACGGTGACCAGCCCGGCCGTCCCGCCGTACTCGTCGGCGATCAGCGCCAGGTGGCTTCGGCGGTCGAGCATGTCGGCGAGGATGTCCCTGGCGCTCTTGGTCTCTGGCACGAACGCTGCGGGCCGAAGGATGCTCCGAAGCTCGAACCCGGACGACGGGCCGTCGTGCTCGGCGAGGTAATGGAGAAGGTCCTTGGCGTACAGCACACCCACGACGTGGTCGAGGTTGTCCTCGTACACCGGGATTCGGCTGTGCTGGGCCGAGCGGGCGAACGCCTTGACCGCCGACAGATCATCGGTGTAAGCCAGAGCGTCGATCTCCGTCCTCGGCGTCATGACTTCCTGCACCGACGTCGTGCGCAACTGCACGACGGCTGCGATCATGTCGCGCTCGCGTTCGTCGAACTGGCCCTCCTGACGGCCCTCTTCAACGACGCTGAGCAGATCGGCTTCGATCCCTTCGGCGCCGGTCGCGGTGGGGGCGATGAGCCTGCGGACCGCTTCATCGAGCCCGCGTGACAGCAGCACGACGGGCATAAGCGCCCGGTGGCACATACGGATCAGCGTCGAGGCGTTGTACACCAGCCGTTCGCTGGCGTGCTCGGCCAGGCTGGTCGGGAGCACGACCGCGACCATCCACAGCAGCGGGGTAACGATGATGAGGCCTACCGCCACATCAAGCCTGGATGAAGCCGTCACGCCGGACGTCCAGGCGATCATGCCCATCGCGGCGAGCAGCGCGCTAGCCGAGGCGAGCAGCCCCTGCGCGAGCGAGTGGCCCTCCATGTCCGCCAAGATCGTGTGGACCCGGCTTTGGGCGCCGTCGTGGTCACGGTCGGACGCGATGTCGGCAAGCGTGGTTCGCGCCGAGTGCAGCAGCGCCATGTGCAGCGTCGCGAAGATACTCGACAGTGCCAGCCCGCCCAGGGCCAAAGGAACAGCGGCGGCGTCGATCATCGGCCCGCTCCGTTCACATCGGCTTCGCCCGCTGCGTAGACCGCGCGCAGGCCGAGTGCTGCGAGCAGTTCATCTTCCCGCACGTGCATGGCTTGGGCGTCGGCGGGGTTCTGGTCGTCGTGGCCCAAGCAGTGCAGCAGGCCGTGGACGATGTACAACAGCAGCTCGTGTTCGATCGGTATACCTCGGGCCAACGACTGTCGATGGGCCTCGTCCACGCAGACCATCAGGTCGGTATCCAAAGGATCGGTGCGGCACGCGCGCAGGTCGAACGTCAGCACGTCGGTCGTCGCTGGGTCGTTCTTCCATCGTTGGTGCGCTGCGCTCATCTGGGCGTCATCGACCAGTTCGATGCGCAGCTCCCCCTCGAGTCCGAGATGGGCCAGCAGCCGTTGGGCGTGGTCCGTAAGCCAGCCACGTGCGCGGGCATCCGCAAGGCCGCCATGATCGATCAAGTCAATCAGGCCGATCTGATCGACTTGGCCGCTGGCGGATCGAGGTTCGGGGTCGTCCTGGCAACAGGACGGGTCGTCGGTATCGCCCATGACTTCCTGCGGGTGCGCCTTGCCCTGGGCCTGCGAGAAGACGCTCTCGGGCCGCGCGGAGGCTGGGTCTGCCAACCTACGAGAGGCCAGCGGGGACCACCACTGTACGGGAGCAGCCTGACCTCGGCCAACAAATGGCAAGGCCTAAGCGCGTCAATCAACAAAATGATCGGTTGTTGCTAGGCTTTTCGGTACGGCCTGGCGCCGGAATGCGGTGGACCAACGCCTAGAATGTGAAGATCAAACGAATTTTCACGATCGCTAGACGGGGTTAATGAGAGGCTGGCTGGTCCATGACACAGGTCGATCACGCGACATTCTTGAGAGCGGTTTGCTGCGTGAGCGGTCTGGATGGCGAGATCTGTCGGCCCGGCTCGTCGCTGCTCGCGGGCCTCGCGGACCGCGCCGGCCTCAACGGCTCGCTCGAAGCCGAGCTGTCCAGGGTCGCAGAGGACCACGAGTTCTATCAGCAGCAGCTGCGCACGCTCGCGGCCGATCCCGAGCGGGCGATCTCAGAGGTGCTACGCGTCGCGGGTGCTGGGGGCACGCTGGATGATGCCGACCGTGTCTCGGCTCGGCATCTGGCCGATCGGCTGGGCCTCGATTCGACACGCACCGAGGTGGTTCTCCAACAAGTGCGTGTGGAACTGGGGCTCGAAGCGGCGTCCTAACGTCTTCTCAGCGATTGGCTCGAAGCCGCAGCTACAAGCCCGCAGTTGCAAGGAGGACGCTCATGGCGATCGACATCATTGACCATCAGATCATCGGCGACGACATGCAGGCCGTGATCATCACGCTGGACCCGGACGAGGCCGTCGTCGCGGAAGCCGGCGCGATGATGTACCTGGAAGCGGACATCGAGATGGCCACCTCTCTCAGCATGAAGGACGCTGGCGGCGGGCTCATGGGCCGGCTGTTTGAAGCTGGCAAGCGCGCGGTGACCGGCGAGTCGTTCTTCATCACGTTCTTCCACAACCACGGCACGCAGCGGCGCGACTGCGCCTTCGCGGCGCCGTACCCGGGCCACGTGGTGCCCGTCGAACTTGGCGACCACGGCGGAACGATCACGTGCCAGAAGGACTCGTTCCTGTGCGCCGCGCGCGGGGTCGAGGTCAGCATCGCGTTCCAACGCAAGATCGGCGTCGGGCTCTTCGGCGGCGAGGGCTTCATCCTCCAGAAGCTCACCAGCGATAGCGGGCGCGGCCAGGCGTTCCTGCACGCGGGCGGCACAACCGTGCGCCGCGAGCTTGGCCCGGGCGAGACGCTGCGGGTTGATACCGGGTGCCTCGTTGCGTTCGAGCGGACGGTGGACTACGACATCCAGTTCGTCGGCGGCATCAAGAACAAGATATTCGGCGGCGAGGGCCTGTTTTACGCCAAGCTCACCGGGCCCGGCACGGTGTGGTTGCAGACACTGCCGTTCAGCAGGCTTGCCGACCGGATCATCGCCGCGGCACCATCATCCGGCGGAAGCTCCAAGGGCGAGGGCTCGGTCCTCGGCGGCCTTGGGCGCATGCTCGACGGCAGCTGAACGAAGGGTGTGGTTGTTCGCCGAGCACACTTCTTCAGAGCCTCGTTCGCGAGAACGTGGGGCATGTCACCATCAAGACTCAACGACACAGCAAGCAATGCTGTGCCACCAAGCAGAGCCTTTGCCTAAGCACGACGAGATCCACCGGGTTTCCGCCCGGGGCTCGCACTCGATTACTTTGGCGTTCTACCGCGCCTGGATGCCTGCGCCGGGGTTGGGCGGCGGTGGTGCTGCGAGGTCGGTCGAGCCGTCGGCGGCGGGCCTCGTTACCCGCGCCCAGCGGATGGCCGAAGCCGTGCCGAACACACGAATCGCGTAGGGCGGACCATCGAGCGTGACGCGCGAGGGCCGACCGATCGCACCGGATTCAGGGTCCATCGGCAGCAGGATCAATTCGAGCGCTCCGTCGTTGGTGTCGCGAGAGGGCTCGATGGAACTGGTCGATGAGCCGCCCGGCGCGACGGTGTGCGTCGGCTGGCCCGAGACGGTCACCATCTCGACATCGACGGTCGCGGACGAATCATTGAGGAAGGTGAAGGCTGCGGGCCCCGGGCCGTGGGTGTTGCCGCCGGATGAACAGCCGCTTGCGATGATGGCGGAGAGGGCCAGGAGCCCGCAGGCCGCTGATCGACGGACATGCAGAGTGTTCATCGCGGGTTCTCCTTGTGGGCGGTATTTGCAGAACGGGCGCTGGCAGCATCGGCCAGACGCTCGGCGGGCACCGAGATTTCTTCGATCACCGTCCGCCGAAGCGTGACCTCGCCCGCGGGCGTGGACCGCTGCTCGGTCGTGACTTCTCGTTTAGTCTCGACCGTACGGTCCGTGGGGGGCTGAGCTTTGACGCCCTTGGCGATGTGCCCGAGGCACTGGCCGAGGCTCCGCATGAGGCTGTTGCGTGGCTGGGTCATCGTTGGGTCGCGGCTCGTCGAACCGTGAGAGCTTAGTGCGGCTTGGCGTTGCGGGCGGCCTCGATCAGGTCGAGGATGGACTCGGCGGTCACGTCTTCGTGCAGCGTCTCGTCGATGAGCGCTGCGGGTGCTGTGCCGCACGAGCCGAGGCATTCGAGCTCGATGAGGGTGAACTCGCCGTCGTCGGTGGTCTCGCCCACGTCGATACCGAGCTTGGCTTTGACCGCATCGGTGATGGCGGGCTGGCCGGTGAACTCGCAAGCGATAGATCTGCAGACCGCGACGACGTGTCGGCCCTTGGGATGCAGCCAGTATTCTTCGTAGAACGTCGCGGTATCGATGACGTCGGCGGGCTTGAGGTCGAGAAAGTCCGCGATCTCGGCCATCGCCTGGTGGGGCAGCCAGCCGTGCTCGTGCTGCACCGCGTGGAGCGTGGGCAGCAGGGCCGCGTGCTTGGTCTCGTAGCGCGGCAGGATGGTCTCGCGGAGGCTCTGCATGAGCGCTTCGGTGAGGTACGGCTCGGCTCGTCGTTCGATCGAAGCGGTCGCGGAGGGCTTGGGAATCCAGGCCATGGGGGTCCTCCCAGACAGGGGAAACAGTCTCTTATCAGCAGTGTAGGGCCTCGGAACAAGCTGGTTCGTGAGCAACACCAGAGCCAAGGCCCTTGGATCGCGGGGCCTGCGCGGGTAAGGTGGAACGAGCATCAGAAGTCGGCAAGCCGGGCCCAAGAACCGGACCCGCACGAGAGGAATCGAGATGAGCGACCCCCGCATGAGTTCCTGCAAGCCCCGTTCGTTGGCGATGGGGCTCTTTGCATTGTCGCTGGTGGCAGCGTCGGCCAGCGCTCAGTCGCTTGAGCTGGTCGCCACGCAGCCGGTGGCGGACTTCGATGTGCCCACCACACAGACGGTCGCCGTCCCGCTCGCGTTCGCCGGGGTGGCTCGGCCCGTGACCGGTGTCGGCATCAGCGGGTTGTACACGGGTGTCCGCCGGGACAACGAGGACGGGCTCGGGCCGTGGTCGCTGGATGTCGAGCTCAAGGCGATCGCGCCCGACGCCTCGATGCTGAGCTGGCACCCCATCGGCGGCGACGTGACCATCGCGGACTACCCGCTGCAAGACGGTAAGCGCGGCCTGCCATCGGTCGACGCCAACGGCAACTGGTCGTTCGAATTCTCAAGCGACGCGCCCTCGAGCGTGTGGATCTACGGCCTGCGTGATGTCGAGCTGCACCTGCTGGCCGATGCGCCGACGATGGTGGACACGTTCGCGGCTACGCCGGATGCTGCCAAGAGCTGGAGCCGGCCGTTCTACATCGCGGGTACTTCGGGCCTGGGACCCGTGGCCTACCACCTGTTCGAGTTCACCGTGACCGTCAGCGGCGTGTACGAACTTGAGAGCGTGCTGAGCACAGCAGGCGACCATTTCACGTTCTTGTACCAGGCTGGCTTCGACGACTCGCAGCCCCTGACCAATCTGCTCGACTATGGTTTGGGCAACGGCAACTCTCCGTTCAACGTGCCCCGGGGCACGTCTCGCATCGAGGCGCTGCTGCACGCGGGCACGACGTACCACTGGATCACCTCGCAGTGGTCGCGGTTCACCGCGATCGCGCCCTCGACAAACACCGTGACCGGGCCGGGCCTGCCCATCGAGCCGGGGCCGGTGTGCATCGGCGATGTCGCCGACGATTTCGGCACGCTTAACGGCGGCGACGGCATGGTCAGCTTTGGTGATTTCTTGGCGTTGCTCGGGCTGATCGGGCCGTGCCCGGGCGGGCTGCCGATCTGCACCGGCGACATCGCGGACGACTTCGGCACCCTCAACGGTGGCGACGGAATGGTGAGCTTCGGCGATTTCCTCGCGCTGCTCGGCCTCATCGGGCCGTGCCCCTGACCGCGCCCTTGCGGAACAGGCCTATTCGTCGAGCGGGCTGTCGCTCGATGCGCCGAGCCGGAACGGGCTGGAGTGGTCCATCAGCCGCACGTTGAGCGCGCTAAAGCTCGGATCACCCTTGTGCTCGACGACGTACTGGCTGGTGCCCCGGCTCATGGTGACCCGCGTGGGCACGTTGCCACGGTCGCGGATGGTCTCGACTGACAGCTTGACCGGATCGGTGAGCGGCACACTGGCCGGGCCGAGCACGACAATCGCCCCGGGCGGGATGGTCGCTGCGTCAAGCTCGATGGGGTCGTCCACCAGCCGGTCTTGCATCATGCGGGCCTGGAGCGTGAGAGATGTCGCGTTACGGACTTCCGCTGTGTAGGTAGCGTTGCAGCCGGTGAGGCCAGCGAGGCCGACGAGGGCGGCCAGCACGAGGGATGCAGGGATCGATTTGTGAGTTGTCATGCCCGAGTCTACGGGTTGGCAGCACGCCAGCCGTGAATTCACAACCTCGGCGCGGTAAGGTTGGTCCATGCCCGATCAGCCCAATGCCGACCAGAAGCCAACGCCAGATCCCGTCCAGCAGACCCTGACCGCTTACCGCCTCGGCGATACGACCGGCTGGTCGATCGAGCCCGCGGGCCGATCGCGCGAATGGATGGACCGCACGCCCCGAAAGGCCGCTTACTGGTGCCTGCCTATCACGATGGCAAACCAGGCGGGCTGGGTGGTCCGGCTGCCCTCGGCGGTCACCGCGACGTGGAACGGCAAAGACAGCCCCGATGCGGTCAAGCTCGACTTCCCCGGGAAGACCAACCGGCTCAAGGGGCTGGTGGCAACAAACTTCGGTGCCGGAATCGTGAGCTTCGCGCTGCCCTGGGTTTTCAAGACTACCGACGGCACGGGTCTGTGGGTGCGCGGCGAACCCAACAGCCATACGCCGGACTGCGTGCCGCTGGAGGGAATCGTCGAGACGGACTGGTCGCCATTCCCGTTCACGATGAACTACCGGCTTGTCAAGCGCAACTCGACCGTGTACTTCCCCGAGGGCATGGCGCTGTGCCTGCTCGCGCCCGTCACGATGGACATGTTCGAGGCGACCCAGCCCAAGATGTTGAATGTGAGCGAAGATCAGGCGCTGGTTGAGGAACTCAAACGCCACGGCCAGAAACGCAAGATGCAGAGTGGGCAGATCAAGCCGACCGAGGACATGGTGGACTCGCAGGGCCGCACCAAGCCGGTGCTGGACTACCTGAAGGGCGAGAAGACCGACGGCGAGCAGGGCGGAGGCAAGCACCGCAAGGCGTTCGAGCTCACGCCCTTTGAACCGGCGCGGTGAATCCGCACCGATCGCTCAGGACCGCCGACGCAGCGAAAGCATGCCACCCGCGACCAGCAGCAGAGCCGAGGGCGCGGGCACGGTCACAAAGTCCAGCGTGAACGTGTCCATGTCTTGGCTGGTCTCCTGCATCCACAGCGTGTAATCGCCCGCTGGCAGAAAGCCCGTAAAGCCCATGGCGCCGCCAGCGCTGCCCATCGCCGGCAGGATGTCCGTGCCGACCTGCCCGCTGCCGAACAGCACATACCCCAGCAGCGCGGCCGGGTTGGGCACATCCGGGTCGAGCGTGAAGACGTTGCCGGTCTGGATTCCCATGAACGCGCGGTTGCCGAGCACGGAGTCGAACGTTGTCACGTTCACCGCGGCCAGCTCCATGCCCGCGCCAACCGTGAACGTGAGGAAGTCCCGGTCGCCGTCCACCACGGACGCCGACAGCGTGTTGGAACCTAGAGCGAGCACGCCGCCCTGGGTCGGGTTGAACCGGTCGCCGGAAATATCCCCGCTCACGCCCTCGTCATAGAGCACGTCGGCGGAGGCGAACGGAACAGCGACGAGCATCGCCAGCACGAAAGCGGAACGAATCTTCATTGGGGGCTCTCTCTTGGGTCTCATAACCAGCGCACACAGATACCGGGCGTACCGGCCTCAAGGTACCTCACGGACGGACTCTGGCCCAGCAAACGGGTCGCAGAGTTTGGGTCCCCGGCCGCGCCGCCCATGGGGCTTTGGTGGGGCTCGGTTACACTGCCGCGCAAGGAGCCCACATGCTGTGCGTTGGGAGGATGCGAAGGTAGTGCTAGAGAGCGAAGCACAGTTGCCGGCAGAAAGAATCCCGTGCTCGGGCCAGTGGCTGCGAGTAAGCAACGCAAGGTGAGTGACCGCATGCGAGAATGTGGACACGATTCGAGCCCGGGGCGGGAGCCCCGGGTGCCTCGGGCTCCAGCGCAGTGGAGCGGGCCGGCGATCGCGTACCTTCTGACGTGGACGACCTACGGCACATGGCTCCCCGGTGACTCGCGGGGTTCGGTCGGTGAGCAAGGCAAGCCGGGCCACCCGATTGATTCACCAGACGTCCAGCGCGTGGAGCTGGCTCGCGAGCGCATGGTGTGCCCCGCGTTCATCCTCAGCAATGAGCAACGAGCCATCGTCCAAGCGGTCGTACGTGAGCACACGGCATTCCGTGGCTGGACACTCCACGCGGTCAACACCCGGACCAATCACGTTCATGTCGTACTGAGCGCGAACGCCAAGCCAGAGGACGCGATGGGCAAGCTCAAGTCGCGCGTGTCGCGTGTTCTTCATGAGACCGGTGTGAGCCCCAATCGCAGCGCATCTGGACGGTCCACGGAAGCACGCGGTACATCGACACGGCCGAGTCACTGAAACGGGCCATCGAGTATGTGCTTTACGAGCAATGAACGAGTGTCCGACCCCGGGCTCCCGCCCGGGGCTCGAAGGGGCATCGTCAATGCCGGCATTCGGTCACGGATCACCGCATCATTCGAGCGTGCGGCGTGAGCCCGGGACAGGACGATGACTACCGATCCAGCTCAGCCGCCACAACGTTGAGACTGCCGAGTATCGCCACCACGTCCGCGAGCATGTGGCCCTCGGTCAGCCGCGCCATCGTCGAGTAGTTGATGAAGCTCGGCGGACGGGTGCGCACGCGCCACGGGCGGGGGCTGCCATCGCTGACGATAAAGTACCCAAGCTCGCCGTTGGCGGTCTCGTTGCAGCCGTAGGCCTCGGCGATCGGGGGCGTCCAGCCGCGGTTGCTCATGATGAGCTCGAAGTGCTGAATGAGACCCTCGATGGAGCCGTAGACCTCGTTCTTGGAGGGCTTGACCATCTTGCCGTCGGCGAAGGTATCGATCGGCCCGCCGGGGATGTTGTCGATGAGCTGGTCGATGATGCGCACAGATTGGCGGACTTCCTCAGCACGCACCAGGAAGCGTGAGTACACGTCGCCCTCGCTGGCGAGGGGAACAGCGAACTTGACCGCCTCGGCGCCCTGGCCGTCCCAGTTGTTGGCGTAGCACAGGTAGGGCTCGTCCTTGCGCAGGTCGCGGCGAACACCCGAGGCACGCGCGAGCGGCCCGGTCAGCGAGCAGGCGATGGCGTCGTCGTGGCTGATGACGCCGATGCCGCGCGTGCGCTCGATGAAGATGCGGTTGCGTTCGAGCAGGCCGGTGAGGTCCTTGAGCGCGACCGACAGGTCCTCGTGCAGGAAGTTCTTGACCATCCGCTTGAAAGTTTCTTCGTCGGGCAGGTCGCGCATCGCGCCGCCCACGCGGGTCCAGTCGGGGTGGTATCGCTGGCCGGCGATGTAGTCGCAGATGTCGTAGATCTTCTCGCGCGGGTTGAAGCCGTAAAGAAAGCCGGTGAACGCCCCGAGGTCGAGGGCCGCAGCGCCCAGGCACAGCAGGTGGTCCTGAATGCGGCCAAGCTCGGCCATGATCGTGCGGAGCACCTTGCAGCGGGGCGTGAGGTCGATATCGAACAGCGTCTCGACGGCGTGGTGCCAGCAGATGTCGTTGGAGATCGGGCTCAGGTAGTTCATGCGTGACACGATGGTCACGTACTGGTTGTAGTCGAGGTGCTCGCCGAGCTTCTCAAAGCCCGAGTGCAGGTAGCCGATGTGCGGCGTGCAGCGGGCGATGCGCTCGCCGTCGAGCTCGAGCACCAGCCGCAGCGTGGTGTGGGTGGCGGGGTGCTGGGGGCCGAAGTTGAGGACCCAGCGGTCTCCGGTATCGACGTGCTCGGAGAGGTACTTGGTGGTCTCGATCGAGACGTCGTATCCCTCGTCAGGCTTGAGCGTGTAGGGCATCGGCAGGGGTCTCCAAAGGGCCAGCAAGCAGCCCCGGCTGGGCTCTGGGGGGAGTCTAGGGGCCCGCCATCAACCACGGCACACCAGCCCCGCCAGAGGGCCTGCCGCCCCAGGGGAACTCGAGTCAGTCCCGATATCGGCGCAGGTCCTGAACGAGCATGTCCCCATGCGCGAATCCGTACGGCTCCAAGGTGCCATTGTGAAGCTCGACCGTCCGATCTGACAGATTCGCCGCGCACCACATCACACCTGTTTCCTGATCGCCTCTCCAGAAGTAGAGGAGCGCTGGGTCTTCCTGGGGCATCACCTTGATCACATCACTCCTCAGTGCAGGCTCAGTCTGCCGCAACTGAATCAGCTTCCGGTAGTGCGCACCGAGGCCGCGCTTTGCATGGGCGACGGGCACGCTG
Source organism: Phycisphaerales bacterium (assembly GCA_029260395.1). Taxonomy (GTDB): domain Bacteria; phylum Planctomycetota; class Phycisphaerae; order Phycisphaerales; family UBA1924; genus OFTM382. The sequence continues at coordinate 364,561 of JAJDDJ010000009.1, forward strand.
ACCTGAGCCGGGTCGTCGTTGACCGCGCGCCAGGGCTCGCCCGTCGTGAAGCCCGCGTTGGGCTCGGTGTCGCTCCAGGGCATCGGCGTGCGGATGTCCGGGTCGGGCTTGTCCCCGGTCATGCCCAGCTCTTCGCCGTAGTAGATAAACGGCGTGCCGGGCAGCGTCATCTGGATCGCCGCAGCAAGCTTGGCCTTGCGCACGTCGCCGCCCAGCCGAGTCAACACCCGCGTCTGGTCGTGGTTGGAGAGAAACGTCGAGTAGATGTGCCCGCCCATTGGGCCCGATGCGTCGTAGGTTTCCGCGAGCTTGGCGATGTGCGCCGCCAGCTCGGTCGCATCGCCCGAGTTGAGCGCATCGATGAGCTTGAAGCTCAGATCAAACTCGAATGCGGAGTCCACAGCGCCGGCCTTGATGTAGCTCTGAACCACCTCCGCGTTGTCCCAGACCTCGCCGATGATGAACGCGTCCGGGTTCACCGCGTGGGCATGCTCACGGAAGTCGCTGAGCCACTTGAGCGTCTCGGGCGTGGAGTCGAGGCCATCGGGGAAGTTCTCGACCATGAACTTGATGGCATCCAGCCGGAAACCGTCGGCCTTGAGGTCGGTCAGCCAGTACCCGGCGGCGCTGTGCAGGTCGCGTGTGTTGCGCCCGTCGCGGAGGTTGAGGTCGGGCATGGTGTGGCTGAACACGCCGTAGTAGCTCTGGCCGCTCTGCCCACGGGCGTTGTCGTGCCACACGTTCTGGCCCCACGGCCCGCGCGATGTGGGCCTGGGGTCGCGGAAAATGTACCGGCCGCGATCGGCGCTCTCGGGCTGCACCGCCGACTTGAACCACGGGTGCTTCCACGAGGAGTGGTTCATGACCCAGTCGGTGATCACGCGGATGCCGCGCTTGTGGCACTCGTCCATCAGCTCGATGAACAGTTCGTTGGTGCCGAGTTCGCTATCGACCTTGCGGTAGTCCTCGATGTCGTAGCCGTGGTACGTCTCGCTCTCGCAGATCGGCATGAGCCACAGAGCCGTGGTGCCCAGGTCGTCCGTGGTCGCGGGGTCACCATCGTTGAGGTAGTCGAGCCGATCGATCAGGCCTTGCAGGTCGCCCTTGCCGTCGCCCGCGAAGGGTCCGTGCGTGGCGTCCTGAAATGAGCGCACAAAGACCTGATAGAAAACCGCATCGCGCCACCAGGGGCGGTCATCGGCCGGGTTCGGTTCCGGCTGCGATGAAGCAGCGGGAGCCAAGATCAGAACAGACAGCGTGGCGAGTAGCGTGCATCGAATCGTCATGCTCGCAGCGTATCGCCGATCGTTCAGGACTCGTCGAGCTTCTCGGCGAATTTGCCCAGCACGCTGTGGCGGGTCAGGTCGTACCACAGCGGGGTGACCGTGATGCACCGGCGCTCGATCAGCTCCGCGACGTCCGTGCCGTCGTCGGTCGCGTGGAAGTCCAGCCCGTGGCCCGAGGGCCAGTAGTAGGTATCGCCCGCGGGGCTCTGCCTGCGTTCGTAGCTGTCCACGAGCCCGTGGATATTCATGGGGCACACGCGGATGGGCAGCGGGCCGTCCGAGGCAATCGGCGCTTTGCTGGTCTCGGCAACGCCTCGCAGCAGGCCCAGATCTTCGAGCGTCTGGCCGCTGGCGTCGTCGGCCTGCTCGCACCGAGGGATGTTGACGTTCACGCAGCTGTGCGCGCTCAGCAGTTCGCACTCGAGGATGCGCTCGATCGTGCGCACGGCGTGGGCCGCGCCCGCGTCAAAGTCCGGCCGGTGCGTGCCGAGGTGCTGGCTGGTCGCGATGGCGGGGATGCCCAGAAAGGCCCCCTCGATGGCCGCCGCGACCGTTCCCGAGTAGATGACGTTGATGCCGCAGTTCGCGCCGGCGTTCATGCCGCTGATGACGAGGTCGGGCCGGCTCCCCTCGCCGAAGCGTTCGGGCCAGATCGCTGACAGGGCGGTCTTCACGCAGTCCGCGGGCCGCCCGTCAACCGCCACGCCTTCGAACGTGCCAAGCCCCGGCTGGTCGTGGTCGAACTTCACGTTTCGGGTCATCAGCGGCTCGTTGAACGTCACGCCGTGGCTGGTGGCGCTCTGCACCGTCGCGGGCGCGACGACGAAGATCTCCGCGCCCGCGAGCGGGCCCTGGCTTGAGGCGATGGCCTGCATCAGGGCTTTGTGAAGGGCCACGATGCCCGGAGCACGGATGCCGTCGTCGTTGGTGAGGAGTATGCGCACGCCAGAGGCTAGGTGCTGCATCCAGCCCGGGCGGCGGGGCGAACCATGAGCCCATGGCTACTCCTGCCGCAACCGACCAGCCCGGCCTGCCCGCCCAGGAAGGGGTGAGCATCAAGGCCTCGGGCGACGGCTACCTGCTGACGACCGCCACGGTGGTCGATCGGCCGCTGGACGAGGTCTTCGCGTTCTTTGCCGATGCGGGCAACCTTCAGCGGCTCACCCCGCCGAACCTGAGCTTTACGATCCTCACGCCCCAGCCCATCGAGATGCGCGAGGGCGCGCTGATCGACTACCGCATCCGCGTCCACGGCGTGCCGATCAAGTGGAAGACCGAGATCACGGCGTGGGAGCCGGGCAAGCGGTTCATCGATGAGCAGCGGAGGGGCCCCTACCTGCGGTGGATCCACGAGCACACGTTCGAGCAGACCCGGGCCGGCGTGCTGGTCGCCGACCGCGTGGACTACAAGCCCCCGGTGCGCTGGCTCAGCCACCCGCTGCTGATCAAACGCGACCTGACCAAGATCTTCACCTACCGGCGACAGGCGCTGCGGGAGTGTCTGGGCTAGTGATGCCATCTGAATGCGTTGAGGCACCCGCGCGGAGCGCTGAGAACCAAACGCACGGTGATGTCGCCAAACGGCGGTGCAATGACGTTCTGGGCAGGTCGGGAGCGTCGGGTGCAGGAGGGATAAACTTGCTCTTCCTAGCACCTTCAGCCGCCGGAGCCACCCATGCAGGTCCACGACACCATCCTCGATGCCATCGGCAACACCCCGCTCGTCCGCCTCAATCGCGTGGTCGAGCCGGGCTCGGCCGAGGTGCTCGTCAAGTGCGAGTACACCAACCCCGCGGGCTCCATCAAGGACCGCATGGCGGCGTACATCATCGAGCGGGCCGAGGCCGAGGGCCTGCTCAAGCCCGGCGGGGTGATCGTCGAGAACACATCGGGCAACACCGGCATGGGCGCAGCCATGGCCGCGGCCGCCAAGGGCTACCGCGCCATCTTCACCATGCCCGACAAGATGAGCCAGGAGAAGATCGACGGGCTCCGTGCGTTCGGGGCGGAGGTCATCATCACCGCCACCGATGTGCCCGGCGACAGCCCCGACCACTACGTCAACGTCGCCAAACGCAAGGCGGCGGAGACCCCCGGCTCGTTCTACCTCGACCAGTACCACAGCCAGTGGAACATCGAAGCGCACGAGAAGCTCACCGCACCCGAGATATGGGAACAGACCGATGGGGGCCAGATCGACGCGGTCGTCGTCGGCACCGGCACCGGCGGAACGATCTCCGGCATCGGCCGCTTCTTCAAGAAGCAGAAGAGCCCTTGCAAGATCATCGGTGTTGATCCGCTGGGCAGCGTGCACTACAGCATCTTCAAGACGGGCGAGATGTCCACGCCGTATGTGTACAAGGTCGAGGGCTTGGGTGAGGACATCGTCTGCCGGGCGTTCGATCCGAGCGTGGTCGACGAGATGTACCAGGTCAACGACTTCGAGTGCTTCACGATGGCGCGCCGGCTCATCCGCGAAGAGGGCCTGTTCTGCGGCGGGTCGTCCGGCGGCATGGCGCACATCGCGTGCCAGCTCGCCAAGCAGTGGGGCCCCGGTAAGAAGATCGTCGCCATCCTGCCCGATAGCGGCACGAGGTATGTGACCAAGTACCTCAACGACGAGTGGATGAAGATGCACGGCTTCATGGAAGCGCCGCGCGGCCTCGGGCTCATCGAGGACCTGCTCGATACCAGCCGCAAGGTCATCACTGCCGACCAGACGCAGACGGTCACGCAGATCATCGGCCTGATGAAAGACAACGGCATCAGCCAGATCCCGATTACCAACGGCACTGTCAACGGGTCAGCTAAGCCCATCGGCATCGTGCACGAGGTGGATGTGCTCCGCGGTCTGCAGAGCGGCGCGATCAACCCCGGCTCGCCCATCAAGGGTGTCGAGAAACCCATCGGCGGGCTGCTCTACCCCAAGGCGCGCGTCGAGGAGCTCTACGGCATCTTCGCCAACGACCAGGCCGCCATCATCATCGACAGCGACCGCGTGGTCGGCGTCATCAGCCAGATCGACCTGATCGACCACCTCGCACGCCAGCGGTAAGCGAACGCTGAATAGGCGGCAATCCATTGAATGAGGGCAAGTGCGAGCCTCCCTCTCCCCTTGAGGGAGAGGGCCGGGGTGAGGGGTATCGGTTCTTGGCCCCCTCACCCCATGCTGCGCATCGACCTCTCCCTCGCTGGGGAGAGGTAGGCGGATGGCCCTACCCTTGCTCTCGCCCCACGACTACAGAGGAACGACCATGACGACCAACGCGAACGCCCACTCAAACGAAGGCTTCTCCACCCGCGCCATCCACGCCGGCCAGGAGCCCGACCCCACCACCGGCGCGATCATGACGCCGATCTACCAGACGTCTACCTTCGTCCAGAAGAGTCCAGGTGTCATCGTCGAGGACTACGACTACTCCCGCGCTGCCAACCCCACACGCAAAGCATTCGAGAACAACATCGCGAGCCTCGAAGGCGGCTCCCACGGCCTGGCGTTCAGTTCGGGTGTCGCAGCCACGAGCGCGGTGCTCCACCTGCTCAAGGCCGGCGACAGCGTGCTGCTGTGCGATGACGTCTACGGCGGGACCAACCGGCTGTTTCACCGCATCTTCGCCCAGCTTGGCATCGAGCCAATCCTCGTCGACATGACCGACCCCGCTGCGGTCAAGGCCGCGTTCAAGCCGTCCACCAAGCTCGTGTGGGTCGAGACGCCTACCAACCCAACGCTCAAGGTGGTTGATATCGCGATGCTCGCCGAGCAGGCGCGGGCGCACAACGCGGTGCTCGCGGTGGACAACACGTTCGCGACGCCTTACCTGCAGAACCCGCTGGCGTTGGGCGCGCACATCGTGCACCACTCGACGACCAAGTACATCGGCGGCCACTCCGATGCCATCGGGGGCGTGCTGGTAACGAGCGACGCCGACCTGTTCGATCGGCTCAAGTTCGTGCAGCTCTCGGTCGGGGCGGTGCCCGGCATCATGGAGTGCTTCCTGCTGCTCCGCTCGACCAAGACCCTCGCGGTGCGCATGGAGCGGCACGGCGCCAATGCCATGCAGATCGCCCACTGGCTCGAAGCCCACCCCAAGGTCGAGAGCGTTGTGTATCCCGGACTAACGAGCCACCCGCAGCACGACCTCGTCAACAAGCAGATGCACGGCGGCGCACGCGGCTACGGCGGCATGATCACCATGTTCCTCAAGGGCGGGCTGGCCGAGAGCCGGGCGATGCTCGAGAAAACGAAGCTGTTTGCGCTCGCCGAGAGCCTCGGCGGCGTCGAGAGCCTCATCGAGCACCCCGGCATCATGACGCACGCCAGCGTGCCCGCCGACCAGCGCGCCAAGCTCGGCATCAGCGATTCACTCGTCCGCCTCAGCGTCGGCATCGAAGACGCAGACGACCTCATCGCCGATCTTGAGAGGGCGATTGGGTAACTGAAGCGACGCGACCGCTTCTGGCCCCTCCCCCGCCGCCGGTGGGGGAGGTGGCAAGCCTTGCGAGCCGGAGGGGGGTCTGCGGGAACACAGCGTTCTGATCACGGCTCACTTGCTGGGGAGTGAGTCTTCAGACCACGCCAGCGTTCTGAATTCCGGCGAGGACGATACGGACCGCTGAACGATCTCTTCTGGCAGCTTGTCAAGATACGCCCTGATGTCCTCCGCGCGATCCGACGCACACACCAGCATGCAACTATCGCCGACGACAAGGGTGCATCCAAAGCCGTCGTTCGCGAACCCGACTTGTCGACTGCTGTGCAGAAATAGGAACGAGTCACGGAGCGCGATCGGATCTCGGAATCGTGATACCGGCAGAAGCGAATGACGATGCCACGAGTGGCTGGACAACCGATAGCTGATGACGGGCGACGATCGAGAGTTACGGCCCGCGAAGTACACGAACAAAATCCCGAAGGTGGCGAGCGACAGCGCGTACGAGAACACGAAGAACGATGCGACAACCGATCCGAGACCCAAAAGTAGCGACGAGGCGGTATAGAAGTATTCCCGCGGAATCCAATAGTGGTTGTTAGCACACCGCACAGGGGAGATCCTGTAGCTGAGTGCCCCGCCTCCAAAGTGCTGCGGAGCTAGTACAACGCCGAGCGATATCATCCAAGCGACGATCGCATCATGGCGGGACACGAGAGCGCCGCACTCACTGCAACGCTGCTGATCCAGACCGATCAATTCGTAGCCACAGATCGGACACGCATAGGACAGTTCGCCCCGCGAATCGCTACGTATGGGCAGCGAAGCGTCACACATGCTCACCCCGGCCCATAGCTCTTCCGCACGGGGTTGGCCAGCATGTTGTCGCGACCCAGCACCAGCACATCGGCGATCTCCACCGCCTCGGCGAAGCTCGCTTTGGCCTGTTCAACGCTCGCGCTGTGCGCGGGCACTTCGCCGCGTTCGAGGTGTTCGAGGGTGGGGATGGCGTCGCCGCAGATGAGCGTGGTCTGGGTGGCTTGGGGGATGAGCAGGCCGCAGAGCCCGGGCGTGACGCCCGGCAGCGGGAACAGATCAACGCCGGGCACCACTCTGTCCTCGGCGGGCTTGCACCGCTGCAGCACGCTGAGCTGCATCTCGAGTTCTTGGCGCAGCCGTGGGTCGAGGTCTTCTCCGCCTAGGCCGTCCTCGGCGGCGAGTGCCTTGGCGGTCTGCGCCAGTGGCACGCCTACGGCCTCGCGCTCGGCCTGGGAGATGAGCCACCGCGCGTTGTCGAAGAGCAGGATGCCTCGGCACGTGTCGGGCTTGAAGCTGGTGAGAAAGACGTGCGTGATCTGGCTTGGGATCATGCCCGCGCGCTCGTCGAGCCGTTGTTCGAGCGCCGCGGGCGGCAGGCCGGGATCGACGAGCACCGCGTTGTCGCCGCTGACGATGAGCGTGATGGTGGCGTGGCCCGTGCGCACGGGCCGGGTCTCGCCGCGCAGCGGGTGGTGGTCGAGGGCGCCCATGCTCAGGACGCGGACGGTTGCGACGGCGGCTTTGGTTGGGTTGGGGGCGGGCTTGTGCATGGCGTGGCTCCGCGGGCGGCCTTGAGTAGTCCCAGAACACGAGAGCGTACGCGGCGCAGCCCGCACAGGCCGCGCAAGCCGACCTCCTGCGAGATGGTGCGCACAACGCGGTTGGAGATGCTGCGAGCGGTTGCGAGAGTGAGGTCGGCCCTGCTGGGTATTCGGCTCACTCGACGGGCCAGCCCCCTGTTGGGGGCTCATTCGCTCGGGCAGCGTCGCCCGGGCGCACAAAGCGGGCCCCGTGTCTATCGCCTCGATGACACGGGGCCCGTTATTCGTTGAAGGAATCTGACGATACCCCCTCAGTCACCTGCGGTGACAGCTCCCCCGTCGGCGACGGGGGAGCTGCAAGCAAGAACTTACGCCAGCACGGGCGGCGCGGGGAAGTCGACCTCGGTCTCGTTCACATGGTTGAAGTAATTGGTGAAGACCGCCAGGCCGAACACGGCGGTGACCTCGGCGACGTGGCCATCGGTGTAGCCCGCGGCCTTGAAGTCGGCGATGTCCTCGTCGCTCACAAAGCCGCGCTTCTCTTGCATCGAAGAAGCGAACTGCGCCAGCGCGTTGAGCTTCTTGTCGCTGGTGACCTTGCCCTGGCGGGCCTCGACGGTCTGCTCTTCGGTCAGGCCTGCGCCCTTGCCGATCACGGTGTGCGCCGCGGTGCAGTAGTCGCAGTTGTTGGCCTCGGCCGAGACCAGCTGAATGACCTCGCGCTCGGCGGCGGAGAGTGAGAACTTGTCCATCGCTCCGGCCATGCTCAGGTAGAGGTTGAGCACAGCGGGGCTGTTGGCCATGCCCTTGAAGATGTTGATCTCTTTGCCCTTGAGCGGGCCATCGAAGATGCTCTTGACGGATTCGTGCTTGGGATCGATGACGGAGAGGCGTGCCATGGTGGGCTCCTTAACGGGTCTGTGCGGGCCATCTTCCGAGTGGCCCAGCGGGGGGTGAGCGGTTCGTAAAGCCGAGAACAAGAAACAGCGCCCGGCATGGGATTCTTCGCCCGCTTGGGGCGAGTGTCACGGACATACACCCGGCGAGCGGGTAGGCTTCCAAAATCGCGGGCTTGTAGCGCCGAATGGTGCTGACTACCCGCAGAGAGGCCCGGTGCGCCCCATGACAGCGCCCATGAACGCCATGCCCCGGCACAACGCCAGCAGATCCGCCGCGGCCCCGCCCATCACCGGCACCCGCATGGACATGCACTGCCACAGCAACGCGAGCGACGGTCCAGCCGTCGCAGCCCTCGGGTTCATCGACTGTCCCGAGTGCTACTCCGAGCCCGAGCAGGTCTACGACCAGGCCAAGGTGCGGGGCATGGACCTGGTGACCATCACCGACCACGACACGGTCAAGGGCGCGATGAAGCTCGTCGAGCGCGGCTTTGAGGGGTTCATCCCCGGACAGGAAGTCACGGTCTACTTCCCGGAGGACCGGTGCAAGCTGCACGTGCTGGTGTGGGCGATGACGCCCGATCTTGATGAAGAGCTGAGCACGCTGAAGCTGCGTGAAGACGTGTACCAGTTCGCGGCGTGGCTGCGCGAGCGGGACCTGCCCCACGCGCTGGCCCACCCGCTGTACATGCAGAACGGGCGGCTGCGCCGGTGGCACATCGAGCGGTCGGCGCTCTTGTTCCGTGGGTTCGAGACGCTCAACGGCGCGCACCAGGTGGGTCACAAGGGCGTGCTCGAACGCTTCCTCTCGACGCTCACGCCGGGCATCGTGGGCGAGCTGGTGCGAGCGCACGGCCTCGAACCGCTCTGGCCCGAAGCCTGGAACAAGGCGCAGACAGCGGGCAGCGACGACCACGGGCTGCTCAACGTCGGGCGCACGTTCACAACCGTCACCAACGAGACCGGCGAGGTGCTCAAGGACCCGCGTAAGTTCCTCGACCGCGTGATGCGCGGCCACGGCGTGCCCGGGGGCGTGGGCGGGCACTCGGCGCTGCTGGCCCACCAGCTCTCGACGGTTGGGGCGCACTACTACGCCGACACGCTGGCCGAGCACGCGAGCCCGGTGGGGCAGATGGTCGCGAGCAAGCTGCTGCGGTTCGCCGGGGTCGATCTGCCCAAGCCTGGTCCACTGGCGCTGGCGGGCGACATGGTGAGCCGGCGGATATTCCGTCGTCGCAAGAAGAGCCTGCCGTTGGTGGCGGCGCTGCGCAAGCACGTTGGCCCGCTGCTCGAGCGGTACCCGGACCTACGCGATCGGCTCAAGAGCGACCGGTTCCTCGAGGGCAGCGCGATGGCCCAGCACGAGCGCATGGCCCAGTTCGCCGACGAACTGGTGCGGGTGCTCAGCGACGCGATGGGCGAGTCGGCCGTGCGGAGCTTCCGCAAACGCGACAAGCTGGGGATCGTCGACCACCTGCTCAGCTACGGCATGCTGACGGCGGCGCAGCTGCCGTACCTGTTCAGCCTGTTCTACCAGAACAAGGAACGGCCATTCCTTGAAGACTTTGAGCACCACCTCGCCGAGCCCGGTCGAGGCGTGAGCGTCCTGGAGCGACCCATGCGGATCAGTCTGTTTACCGACACGCTCGGCGATATCAACGGCGTGTCGCGGTTCATCACCAACGTCGCCGAGCAGTCGATCGCCACGGGCCGTGACCTTGAGGTCATCACCTCGACGCGCATGGAAGTGCCGGCGCTGCCGAACATCCACAACTTCGCGCCCGCGTTCGCGATGAAGCTGCCCAAGTACGAGAACCTGGAGGCGGTGCTCCCGCCGCTGGTCCCGATGCTGCGCCACCTCGACCGCCACCAGCCCGACTGCATCCACATCTCGACGCCCGGGCCTGTGGGCCTCGTCGGTTTTGTTGCGGCCAAGATGCTCCGCGTGCCCGTGCTGGGCGTGTACCACACCGACTTCCCGGCGTACATTGACCACCTGTTCGAGGACCACGCGCTGACCACTCTCTGTGAGGGGTTCATGCGGTTCTTCTACAGCCCGTTTAGCTCGATCTTCACACGCAGCGACGACTACGTCAGTGCCCTGACCAGCCTGGGACTGCCGGAGGAACGAACCGTCTCGCTCATGCCCGGATTTGACAACGAGGTCTTCCATGTGCGCAACCGCGACGAGGGCATCTGGAAAAAGCTTGGCGTGAAGGTGAACCCGTCGTCGGTCAAGGTGCTGTACGTGGGCCGAGTCAGCGTCGAGAAGAACCTGCCGCTGCTCACGAAGGTCTGGAAGCGTGCGCACGCCAAGCTCGCTGCCGCCGGTCAGCAGGCGGAGCTGATCGTCGTGGGTGACGGCCCGTACCGCGAGACGATGGAGCGCGAGCTCAAGGGCGCATCGGTGCAGTACCTCGGCTTCCGCAAGGGCGATGAGCTGACCGCGCTGTACGCATCGAGCGATCTGTTCATCTTCCCGAGCGTCACCGATACGCTCGGGCAGGTTGTCATGGAGAGCCAGGGCTCGGGCCTGCCCGTGCTGGTCACCGATCAGGGGGGGCCCAAGGAAGTCGTCCGAGACGGCCAGACCGGCTTTGTACTCACCGCCGAAGAGGTCGGCCCGTGGGTCGACCGCGTGGTCGAACTGGTGAGCGACGATGCCATGCGTGAGCGCATGAGCGTCGCGGCCCACGAGTTGATGCAGACGTACTCGATCCGCCACTCGTTCGAGCACTTCTGGGATGTACATGTTGCCGCGTGGCACGAGCACCTAGCCAGACGGGGGATAAAGCCCAACAGCGCCGAGCAGATCCATCAGACACGCCCGCGCCACGATCGGCCCCAGCCGCAGAGCTGAGACGGCCGATCCTAACGACCGCTGGCATAAGAAAACGCTGCCCCCGAATCAACGGACGCAGCGCATTGGGTCTCTCAAACTGATCGAATCACTCACGCTGATCGTGCGAGCCTGCTCAGGCGGCGCGACGGGCCGTCTTGCGAACGGTCGAGCGGCCGCCGATGCGGGCGATCGAGCCACGGGTCGCGGTCTTGCGAGCGGCGGTCTTGCGTGCTGCGGGCTTCTTGGCAACCGCGCGCTTGGCAGCGGGCTTCTTGGCCACGGTGCGCTTGGCGGTGGCCTTACGGGCCGTGGTGCGCTTGGCGGCGGGCTTGCGACCGCTGGCGGACTTGGCAACAGCCTTCTTGGCGGTGGTGCGCTTGGCAGCGGGCTTGCGACCAGCCGTGGTCTTGGCAACAGCCTTCTTGGCGGTGGTGCGCTTGGCAGCGGGCTTGCGGCCGCTGGCGGTCTTGGTGGTCGCCTTCTTGGCCACGGTGCGCTTGGCAGCGGTCTTGGTGGCCGTCTTCTTGGCCGTGGTCTTGCGAGCCGTGGTGCGCTTGGCGGTGGTCTTGGTGGCGGTCTTCTTGGCCGTGGTGCGTTTAGCAGTTGCACGTTTGGCAGCGGGTTTGCGGCCACTGGTCGTGGCCTTCTTGGTGGTGGTGCGGGCAGGGCTCTTGCGAGCCTTGGTCGTCTTGCTGGTCCTTCGGGTCGTGGGCATTGGAGTCCTTTCAGTCGGTCTTCGGGACGGTTGGTTGGGTCCCATCCACCTCTGGCACCGACCCACACGGACCGGCCAACCAAATAGGTGTGCGCGGCGGGAATCGGACGTTTTCGCTCAAGACGTGAGAAATTCACACGAAAGTCGTCAACTTGACGCGCCCGCACTGCGATCGCGCAACGATCACACTGCACACACCGCCCAGCCCTAACTCCGAGAACCAGCCGCTAGCAGCCGACCCGAACCGCCATGAAGCAGCCCCCCGCGACCAATACGACTCCTCACGCAAGCCCCGATGCCAGCGTCCAAGCAAACAACGGCTGGTCGGTCGATTCGTGGCGGTCCAAGGCGGTCGCACACGACGTGCAGTACCCCGATGAATCTGCCCTGGCGCGTGCCTTGGGCCAGCTTCGGGCGTTCCCGCCATTGGTGACAAGCTGGGAGATCGAACGGCTCAAGGGTCATCTGGCCGACGCCGAGGCGGGCAAAAGGTTCCTGCTGCAAGGCGGCGACTGCGCCGAGATGCTCAGCGAGTGTCGGCCCGAGGCGATCACCAACAAGCTCAAGATCCTGCTCCAGATGTCGTTGGTGCTCGTGCACGGGTCCAAGCGTCCGATCATCCGCGTGGGCCGATTCGCGGGGCAGTACGCTAAGCCTCGCTCCAGCGAGACCGAGTCCGGCACGCTGCCCACCGGCGAGGCCGCCGAGCTGCCCAGCTACTTCGGCGATGCCATCAACGGCGCAGCGTTCACCGCCGCCGACCGCACGCCCGACCCCGCCCGGCTGGTGGCCGCCTACCAGCACTCGGCGATGACGCTCAATTTCATCCGCTCGCTGCTCGATGGCGGCTTTGCCGACATGCACCACCCCGAGTACTGGGACCTCTCGTTCTTCGAGCACGCCGACCTCTCGCCCCAGAGCCGTGACGAGTACCGTCGAATCAGCCAGAGCCTTGCTGAGGCGCTCAAGTTCATGGAGGCCATCGGCGAGGCGAGAGTCGACGAGCTGACCCGCGTCGAGTTCTTCACCAGCCACGAGGCCCTGAACCTGCTGTACGAGAGCGCGCAAACCCGCAAGGTGCCACGGCGCACCCGCCACTACGACCTCACTACCCACCTGCCATGGATCGGTGAGCGCACGCGCGGCCTCGATGGCGCGCACGTCGAGTTCTTCCGCGGCATCGCGAATCCCGTCGGCGTCAAGATCGGCCCCAAGGCCGACCCGGCCGAGGTCGTCGAGCTGACCCGCGTGCTCAACCCAGCCAACGAACCGGGCAAGCTGGTGCTGATCGTGCGCATGGGCGCGCACCGCATTGCCGAGGCCCTGCCCAGGGTCGTCGAGGCGGTCGCTGGTGCTGGCCGGCGCGGGCTGTGGGTCAGCGACCCCATGCACGGCAACGGCATCGTCACCCCCACGGGCATCAAGACCCGTTCGTTCAGCTCGATCGCGGCCGAGCTGTCTGGCGCGTTCGATGCCTTCGACGCGCTCGGAACCACCCGCCGCGATGGCGAAGAAGTGCCCGTCGCCCAGCTCGGCGGCGTCCACTTCGAACTCACGGGCGAAGACGTGACTGAATGCACCGGCGGAGCGTCGGGCGTGACCGAGGCGGGCCTGGCCGACCGCTACGACTCGCTGTGCGACCCGAGGCTGAACTACCAGCAGTCACTGGAGCTAGCACTGATTCTGGCGCGGCGGCTGAGCGATACGAGTAGGGCATAGTGGCCCTCCCCGCCCCCTTCCCCCCGGATTCCGCTGAAGTCGGGCCCCGACTTCTCCGATGGTTCTTGGCATCGCCCGATATCCGGGCCATCTGGGAGCCGACCGATGCCGACCTCGGACCGCACAGAGACGACCACTGCGACGAACACTGGGACGACCACAGCAACGACCGCAAAGCCCGTCTTTATCGTCCCGACCGGCCCCGCTCTGCGGCTGGCTTCGGACCCCGTGGTCGAGACCGACACGCTCACGTTCGATCGCCGCCATGAGCCCCGCCACACCGATGGACGAAGCGGCCTGGCGGTACTGGCCAATGAAGACGATGGCTCGGTTGCGCTCGCACCCGTCACGCTGTGCGACACAAGCGGCGAAGGCGTGGGCCTGGTCAGCAAGATTCAGCCCCGGCTCGGCCAGACCGCCCGGCTGATGATTCCCGGCGCGTCTTACGACGGAGCCGATGCCCGCATTGTTCGGGTCGATCCCGACGGCGAAGGCTCGTGGCGCGTGGGCATGCGCATCAGGCGCCGCATGGCGGCCTGAGCGAAGCGCCACTTTCTTCAAGCAGCTTGTTCCACGCGGCGCGGTAGCGCTCGGCCATCGCTTCAAGCGACGCCGGGATCACGCACACCCGCCCGACCACTTCCATCACGTTGGTATCGCCGACCCACCTGGGCACCAGATGCACGTGCAGGTGCTGGGGCACGCCCGCGCCCGCAGCACGCCCCTGGTTGATGCCGATGTTCACGCCCTGGGGCTCGAGCGCGCGCGCGATCAGGTCCGCCGCAAGCTCCACGAGCTGCCAGAGCGCATCGCGCTGGCCGGGCTCGTAATCCAGCAGCGTCGGGCGGGCCTCGCCCAGCGAGACGAGCAAGTGCCCGTTGGCGTAGGGGTAGGCGTTGAGCATGATCAGGCCGGCATCGGTGCGCACGACCACGTGGTTGGCCTCGTCGGCGTCCGGCGTGTTCCAGGCATCCAGCAGGAACGACGGGCTGCCCGCTTTGGGCGCACCCGCGGTTCGCTCGGTCTTGTCGAGCGCTTCGAGGTATTCGAGCCTCCACGGCGCGAAGAGCGGCGGCTGGCCTGTGGCGGGGGTGTTGGATGGTTCATCGCTCACGGGCCAAGGGTAGCAAGAGCAGTCGCAGCGTCGGGCGTTGGTGCCCCTAGACTTGGGCTCAGGCGCGGCCTTGCCCCGTCCCTTTCTGTGGGCGCTGGGGCGAACGGCCCAACTCGAACCCGTTATCAACGACAAGGAGTGAGCATGTACGAATCGATCCGCGTGGCAAGCCGGGGCAGTGCGAGCGTGCTGGTGGTCGGCCAACAGAAGGGCAAAGGGCTCGATAAGGCCACCGCCAAGCTTGACACCGAGGGCTGGATCGCTTCGGCGGCCAAGCGGGCAGAAGCCTCGGGCGATGTGGGCTCGATGGCCGAGGTCAACGAGGTCGAGGGTTACGACCGCGTGATCGTCCTGGGCCTCGGCGATGGCGAGTGCATGTCGGCGACGGGCTTGCGCAAGGCAGCGGGCGTGCTGCTCAATCGGCTCGATGCCATCAAGGCGGAGTCGGTCGAACTGGCGCTCGCGGGCGCTCTGGGCGGCTCGGTGAAGGACGAGGCCGTCGCGGGCTCGGCGTTCGGAGAGGGCCTGGGTCTCGCGGGCTGGTCATGCGAGACGTTCCGCGGCGAGGCAACGGGCGCTAAGCCCGGTCTCAAGCTGAGCCTGCACCCATCGGGCAAGCGGTTCACCGGCGGCATCGAGCGCGGGCTGGCCCTAGCGGAGTCGGCGAACATCGCGCGGACGCTCAGCCAGACTCCTCCCAATGTGGCCACGCCGGCGTGGATAGCCGCCGAAGCCAAGAAGATGGCGCGCACGACGGGCCTCAAATGCACCGTGCTCAGCGGCAGGCAGCTCGAAGACGAACGCATGACGGGCCTCATCAACGTCGGCAAGGCAAGCGAGAACCTGCCCCGCCTCATCCGCCTTGAATACACGCCCTCGGGCGGCGGCCGAAAGAACGCCAAGCCCGTGGTGCTCGTTGGCAAGACCATGACGTACGACTCGGGCGGGCTGTCCATCAAGGTCGGCGGCGGCATGAAGGGCATGAAGCGTGACAAGGACGGCGGGTGCGCCATCTTCGGCGCGATGCACGCCATCGCCACCGTCATCAAGCCCCGCGTGCCCGTGGTCGCGCTGCTGGTTGCCGCGGAGAACGCGATCTCCGACGAGGCCTACCGCCCCGATGATGTACTCACCTTCCGCAACGGCGTGACGGTTGAGGTCACCAACACCGATGCCGAGGGACGGCTTGTGCTGGCCGACGGGCTCTGCTGGGCGTGCGACAAGGAGAATCCGGCCGCGATCGTCGACATGGCGACGCTCACGGGCGGCGTGGTCGTCGCGCTGGGCTCGACCTTCGCGGGCATGTGGTGCGATGACGACAGCCTCCGCAAGAAGCTCGACGAGGCCTCGTGCGCCAGCGGCGAACTGGTATGGCGCTTGCCCCACCACGACGAGTACCGCGAGATGATGAAGAGCCCGATCGCGGACATCGTCAACTCGGCCCCGGTCCGCGAGGCCCACCCCATTCAGGGTGCTGCGTTCCTGAGCTACTTCGTCGATAAGAACATTCCCTGGGCGCACATCGATATCGCGGGCACGCACGCTGCGAGCAGCTCGAAGCCGCCGTTCATCGCTGGGCCCACGGGGTTTGGCACCCGGCTTCTCGCGGAGTTTCTGGACCGGTTCTGAGGCCAGTTCTTGAGCGGTCCGCAGGCCAGTTCGGAGGTCAGGCTTGCTGACTAACCACGTCCGATAAATAACCAAAGCTCCACGAATCGCCCGGATTGGCCGGGCGGTTCTTCTATAGTCACGCGAGACGAACCCCGGTGGCCGAGGCCGGCGGGGTTTGGGCGACGAGCGAGGGGTGTCGCGCCCAAAGCCGTCGGTACGCCAGTTGAGAAGGAAGACGATGCCAGAGAGTGACCACGCGCTGCCGACGATCGGGATTGTCAGCCCGAGCTACAACCAGGGCGCGTTCATCGGGGCGATGCTCAACAGCATTGAGCGGCAGACGCTCGCGCCCACCGAGCACATCATCCTCGACGGCGGGTCCAAGGACGACTCCCGCGAGCAGATCACCGCTTACGCGCAGCGGCACGGCTACGTCAGCGCGGTGCTCGAACCCGACGACGGACAGGTCGACGCGATCAACAGGGGGCTGGAATCAGCGAGGTCCGAAGTCCTGACATGGCTCAACACGGACGATTTCTACTCGGACGCGGGCGCGCTGAGGGCGGTTGCGCAGGTGTTCGCCGATGAACCCGATACCGACGTGGTCTACGCGCGAGGCGAGTTCATCGACGCGCAGGGCAAAGTCTTGCGCGAGGCGTACGTCAACGACCAGCCCGAGACCTTCCCCGAGACCATCAAACACTCGATCAGGATCCTCCAGCCCGCGTTGTTCTTCCGTCGTAGTGCGATCGAGAAGGTCGGTCTGCTCGACGGGCGATGGAACCTGTCGCTGGACTACGAGCTATGGATCCGGTTCATCAACGCGGGTCTGAAGATGCGGTTCCTAGACCGCTTGATCGTGCGGGCGGTGCTGCATGACGAATCGAAGACGGGCGGCTCGCGCGGCAAGCAGTACGATGAGATCGAGGCGCTGACTGCCGAGCACTTCGGCTTCGTGCCGTTGTGGTGGCTAACGCGGCACGCGGAGTTTCTTGTCGACGGCAAGGACGGCATTGTTGAGTCCCGTGGGGCCGCTCCCGACCGCGACAAGATCGACGCCGAGATCGGCCTGCTCCAGCAGCAGTGGAATGGATCGCCGGGAGCGATCGCTGCCATCGAGGCGTGCAAGGATGAGCCCGAGTCGATGCGAACGCTGGCGGACCTGTGCAGGCGAGGCATGCTTGGCGCGCAGCACGTCGCGGTGACGTCGTTCACGTCGGCGAATTTCCGTCAGGGCCTCAACCTGCTGGCATCGCTCGGCAGGCACGCCCAGGGACGATTCGATCGCGTGCTGGTGTACTCGATCGATCTTAAGGACGAACAGAAGCGAAGGCTCGCGGCGTTCGACGGCGTGGTCGTGATGGATTACCCGGCCGAGTGCCGGTCGTTCTTTGAAGGGTGCTTCGCGCCTCAGAAGTACAGCTACAAGTGCGCTGCGATCTGGGATGCCCAGCACGCGGTGGACAATGGCGGCACGGTGCTGTGGATCGACGCGGGCGTCGCGCTGGCTAGGCCCATTGACGAGATTCTCGGCATCATCGAACGCGATGGTGTGTTCTTCGTGGACCACGACGACAAGCCGGAGTGGCCGTTTCTCAACGCGACGTTCACGCACCCGGTCGCGGCCGAGGCGATGGACGCAAGCGCCGAAGAGCTGCTTGCTCCGCACCTGTGCTCGTGTCTGCTCGGGTATCGCAAGGCCGCTGTGGGCAACACGTTGGTCGACGAGGCATACCAATACAGCCAACGCGCCGAAGTGGTGGTGAGCTCGAAACACTTGCCCGCGAACGAGACGCGTGAGTTCGCGGCCCTCACGCCGCAGGACCGTGAGTGGCTCGCAGCGGCACCAGCGTCGCCTGACCGGGCGACCCGCGAGCAGGTGTACCAGCGCGGAGCCTATTTGGGCCACCGACAGGAGCAGTCGATTTACTCGATCTTGTGCGCGCGGCACAGATGCAAGCAGCACTCGGCCAAGCGGTTCTGCTGGTCTGGCGATGAATCGAGCATGACATCGCACGCGAGCTCGACCAGCGACAGCGAGCTCAAACGCTCCCGCGCGCTGCCAGCAAGCATGCCGGTGACGGCGCTCACGTTTCACCACCGAGGGCTTCACGATCGGCTTGAGGGCCTGCCTTGGGCACGCCAAAGTGAGACGGTGTTCGTGCTCGGCAACGGTCCATCGCTCAAGGGATTCGACTTCGCTTCGCTCGATGGGTTCGACACCATCGGCATGAACGCGGCCTACCGGCACTGGGACCGCACCGGCTGGTATCCCAGCATCTATGCGTGCATGGACACGGTGGTCATCAAGTCCCACGCCAAGCAGATCGAGCGGCTCGTGCGGGAGCGCCGCGCCAACGGGATCCGGCTGTTCTTCCTCCGCAAGGACATTATCGAGCTCTGCCCAGGGCTCGCGAAAGAGCCGAACGTGATGTTCTTTGAGGATCTGCGTTCCGCGTCCGATTTGCTGGATACCGACATGATCACGACGGGCAGCCTTTCCGCGCTGTTCGGCGGGTTCCTCGGGTACAAGCGGGTCGCGGTGCTCGGCGTGGACTGCGACTATGTTGAGAAGCTGCCCGAGGCCGAGAGCGGCGACGGTCACCAGCTTGTCATCAACGTGACACCGGCGAGTAACCCCAACTACTTCTTCGACGACTACCAGCAGCAGGGCGATGCGTACAACATTCCCAACGTGCATCCCGGCTTCCATACCCGGTCGTGGAAGGCGGCGCTAGGACTGTTGGAGCGTGCCGGAGTCGAGATCGTCAACTGCAACGGGCAGTCCAAGCTCACGGCTCTGCCGATAGCCGAGCTCGAGGTCGTTCTCGCCGAGCCGGCCACCGCGGGCGAACGGCGCCCAGCAAAACAGACGGCGCGCGCGCCGGCGGCTTCGGGTCTGCCGACGATCGGGATTGTCAGCCCGAGCTACAACCAGAGCGCGTTCATCGGGGCGATGCTCAACAGCATCGAGCGCCAGACACTCGCGCCCACCGAGCACATCATCCAAGACGGCGGCTCGACCGACGGCACGGTGGACCAGCTGAAGGCGTACGCCGAGAGGCACAGCGGTGTCAGTCTCCACGTCGAGGACGACGAGGGCCAAGTCGACGCGATCAACCGAGGCTTCCGGCGATCGACGGCGGACATCGTTACCTGGCTGAACACCGACGACGTGTACTCGGACCCCGATGCACTGCGAGCGGTGGCGGAGGCGTTCGCGACAGAACCCGAGCTCGATGTGCTGTACGCCAGGGGCCGGTTTGTCGGACCTGATGGCACGCCGATGCGCGACGCGTTCATTCACCAATCGCCTGCGACACTTGAGCGCGAACTCACCCACTCGGTCGGCATCCTCCAGCCAGCGCTGTTTTATCGGCGCTCGGTCATCGATCGATTCGGGCAGCTCGATGAATCACTCAACTTCGCTTTCGATTATGAGTACTGGATCCGCCTTGCCCGCCGCGGGGCGCGGTTCGGCTTCTTGGATCGCTTCCTGGTTGATGCGACGCTGCACGAGAACAGCAAGACCCAGTCCATGCGGGGTCGGCAGTACGAGGAAACCATCGAGGCCGTTCACCGACACTACGGCTTTGTGCCGGTTCGCTGGCTCAACCGGCTGGCGGAGCTTGAAGCTTTAGGCATCGATGGGATCGTCCGTACGACGCTCGATGTTGCCGATTCTGATCGTCCAAAGGTAGACCAACGCCTCGGCGAGCTTCAAGCCAAGTGGAACTCGAGCCCCGAGGCGCATCTCCAGTTGCTGCGCCGGCCCGCTGTCGGTCCCGGGTCCGGTCCTATCACGGAAACCCTCGAAGATCTTCGGTCCAGATCCATGAACCAAACACCACGCCTGATCGTTACCGCCTTTGACGGCGCGTACTTCCGCCAGGGTCTCAACCTGATCGCCTCGTTGCACCGGCACCGCGAGGACGAGTTCTCTACGGTCGTGGTCTATGACCTGGGGCTGAGCGCTTCGCAGCGCGATCGTCTTAACGATCTCGAAGGTGTCGCGGTGCGTGACTTCCCGGAGGAGGTCTCGGAGTTCTTCGATGGGTACATGTCGCCCAAGAACTACAGCTACAAGTGCGCCGCGATTCGGGCCGCCGGGGAGTTGGTTGCCGACGGGGACGTGGTGCTCTGGATCGATGCAGGAGTAGCGGTCGTCAGGGATGTTGAAGAAATTTTCGGCATTATCGAGCGAGACGGCGTGTTCTTCGTTGACCACGACGACAAGCCAGGATGGCCGTTCAGAAACGCCACGTTCACCCATCGTGAAGCAGCCGTTCGGATGAGAGCAACCGGGCGCGAGCTGCTGGCCCCGCACCTCTGTTCGTGCTTGCTCGGCTACGTGAAGAATGGCCCGGCCCAGCCGCTGATCGAGACGGCGTACACCTACAGCCAGGACCCGAGCATCGTCTCGTGGTCCAAGCACCCGGGACCCGATGAGACCAGAGGCATGGGCGCTCTTAGCGATGTGCAGCGGGCCAAGTATGCCGAACTTGTCGAGGCAACCAAAGCGGGTGGTGAGGTCGATCCTGGCGCGGTGCTCGACACGACCCCGTATCTTGGACACCGCCAGGACCAGTCGATCTACTCGGTGCTTTGTGCGCGCCACGGCTTCAAGCAGCACTCCGCCACACGCTTCTGCTGGTCCAACGATAACTCGTCACGGGCCTCGCTTGAGAACTGGAAGAGCGGCGGGGAGAGCGACTCCCTGCGCCGAGGCCGCCGCGTCGATTGGCCTGTGTCATCGCTCACTTTCCATCACCGAGGTATCTACGACAATCTCGATGGGCTCCGGCTGGCGCAGCGCAGCGACACGCTGGTCGTCCTCGGTAACGGGCCCTCGCTTAAGGGATTCGACTTCGCCTCGCTGGACGGGGCGGACACGATCGGCATGAACGCCGCCTATCGCCACTGGGACCGCATCGGGTGGTACCCCACGTACTACTGCTGCATGGACAAGGTGGTAATTCTTTCACACAAAGATGCGATCCTGAGAATGATTCGTGAGCGCAAGCGCAACGGCATTCGACGGTTCTTCCTCCGCGAGATACTCGCTCAAGAACACCCGGAAATTCGCGACGATCCGTCGGTCGTGATCCTTGAGGACGAGCGTGATGCTCACTCTCTGCTTCAGGTCAAGGACATCACGACTGGCAACTTGTCCGCGTTGTTCGGCGCGACCCTGGGCTATCGACGGATCGCCCTGCTCGGTATCGACTGCAACTACGTCGAGCAGATCAAAGGCTCAGAACTGGCCGGTGGCACCAAGCTGGCTATCGCCGAGACCCCGGGCACGAATCCTAACTACTTCTTTGACGACTACCAACAGGCTGGCGATCTCTACAACATCCCCAATGTCACGCCCGGGTTCCACGCGGGCTCTTGGGTCGAGACAGAGCGGATGCTGACGGCCGCGGGGGTGGAAGTCGTCAACTGCAACCCGCAGTCCAAGCTCACGGCCTTCCCGAGAGCGGATCTGGAGCAGTCGATCCGTTGCGAGCTGCCTCGGTGCGAAACCGAGGTGGACAGGGGCATTATCGCCGCGGAGTTTGGGCGCGACGCCAAAGCCAGAATTGAAGAAATCGACTTCATCGCTACGGCGATCGGCAAGTCTCATGCGGACGATCTGATGGTGGACGTGGGCACGCACCACGGCGGCTCGCTCAAGGCCTTCATCGAGAGTGGATGGCGTGTGCTGGGCTTCGAGCCCGATCCCTCTAACCGCAGAGTCGTCATCGACCGCTTTGGTGCGCATGATCGGCTCACCATCGATCCGCGCGCCGTGAGCGACAAGCCCGCCGAAGGGGTGAACTTCTTTTCAACCGACGAGAGCAGCGGGGCGAGCAGCCTCAGCGCCTTCACCGGCGGGCACGAGGCATCGGCGACTGTTGACGTGACCACGCTCGAATCCGCGCTCGCCGAGCACAAGGTCGATGCTGTCCGCCTGCTCAAGGTCGATGCCGAGGGCTATGACCTCATGGTGCTCAACGGCCTGCCCTGGGACCGCATCAGGCCAGACGCGATCATGGTCGAGTTCGAGGACCGCAAGACCACGCCCATCGGGTACACGACCGCCGACATGGCCGCTGCGTTGGTCTCGCGAGGGTACACGGTGTATTGCAGCGAGTGGCACCCGATCGTGCGCTACGGCATCCGCCACGACTGGCGACGCCTGTTCCGCTGGGGTACCGAGCAGCCCGCCACGCAGTCTTGGGGCAACCTCGTTGCGTTCAGGTATCAGGCCGATGCGGAGGCCTTTGAGCAGCAGGTGCTCAACGCCATCCGCCGAGGCCATCTGACCGGAGCGCCAACGGCTGTCCCAGCGCCGTCACCGGCTCCGGACAGGACACCTCCGAAGAAACACCAGCAGTCTGCGACCGCTGCCGGCGACTACGAGCAGAGCGTGCAAAGGCTGGCGCACCTCGCTTCGCACGCCGCCGCGACGCCTCCCGCTCCTCTACCGCCCCAGCCGATGGTTGCTGGTGCAATGCCCTGGGCTCCCAAGGCACTCGGCGAGATGAGCTTGGCGAGGCACGTTGCGATGAGCGTGGGCAAGATCGGCAGGGTGTACGCGGGCCGCGCGGGTGTGCTCGCGTTCGCCACGCTCGCGTGCTGGGCTGCGGGTGTCGCGACACTCGCTAACGGCCAGCCGTATTGGGTTGGGCTCTCATTGGCGGGAGCTGCGTTCATCCCGCTGTTCGTGCTTATCGGCTTCATCGCGGTGACCGCACGCAGGCAGGCGTTCGAGAATGGCGAGGCGCTTCGCTACGCCACCGAGCGGGGTATCCGCTGGGCTGCCGAGCACCAACGCGCCCAGCAGCATGCCGCAGGCGGTTACACCAACGCGCTCGTGGCGCAGGCGGCTCAGTTGCTGGCGACCCAGGAGCGACGCCGGCTCGCGACGCGCATCGCTCTGGATCGCATGATTCGGGCGGCAGCCAAGGAAACAACCAAGAGCGAAGAGGCGCTGCGCAAAGCTATTGATGCCGCAATTGAAGCGGTCAGCAAGTCAGAAGCTTCGGTGGCGGATCTTCGAGGCGATGTCGCGGAGACCCGGGGGAGTATCGATGCTTCCGTGGCATCTCTGGGTGAGGAGCTGAGATCGGAGATCAGGGCTTCTCGCCAAGACTCGGAGAAATCGTTCGTTTCGCTCGGTGATGGCTTGCGCACTGATCTTGCCTCGGCCCGCGAGGCCTCACAGCAGCACATGTCGCAAGCGGCGACGCTCGCAGAGCTTTCACGAGCGCTCGCAGAGCAGGCGCTGGAAGCGGCCAAAGCCGTTCGCACCGAGCATCAGCAGACCGCCGAGTCGCACGCCGAGGGCATCAAGAAAGCGCTCAAGACCGCACAGGCAGCGGCCGAGCTGGCCTCAGATGCGGGGCGAGATGCCGACGAATCGCTCACGAAGCACGCGGCGCGAACCGATGCCCGCCTCGACCAAGGCGACCACCAGCTCAGCCGGCTCAGGGGCGATGCCTACACCCAGTTCATGCGCGTGATCACGCCCGCACTTGAGGAAGGTGTAAGCAAGCTCGGTGTGCCGCTTCAGCGCGGCGAGCTCAAGTACATGGAGCGCAAGTTGCAGGTCATCGAGGGCCAGTGCGAAGGCCGGCTTGCGGGCTCCGTGGACGACGCGATCGCGCGTTCACTTGCTGCTCGCACATGGAAGGGTGAAGAGCTTCGCATCCTGGAGATCGGCGTGCTGTTCGGCATCGGCGCGATCTACATGCACCGCGTGCTCAGCCCGTTCTTTGCTCATGTCCACCTCTCGCTGCTCGACCCGTTCGATGGTTACTACGGGTCGGACCATCTTGACCCGCTCACGGGCCAGCCCGTCACACGGGCCATGCTCGAGCGAAACCTGAGCCGGGGCGGCGTGCCGATGGACGATGTGACGATCATTGATCGGTTCTCAACCGACCAGGCAGCGGTCAAGCGTGCAGGAGATGGCTCGCCCTACGCCGTGATCATCATCGATGGCGACCATTCGTACGAGGGCGTCAAGGCCGACTACGAGCTGTACGCGGATATGGTCGCGCCCGGCGGCGTGCTGATCGTTGACGACTACGGCTCCAAGGACTGGCCCGAGGTCACCGCGTACGCGAGCGAGGTGATCGAGCGCGACAAGCGGTTTGCGAAAGTGGCAGTGCTCGGCAAGACCGCGATCTACCGCCGAACCGCGGTGCGTGCGGGCTCGACCGCCGAAACCAAACCATTTGCCAAACCAAAGGCCCAGCCAACCGCAAAGCCAACGGCTGCGCCCAAGTCCACGGAGAGTGCAAAACAGCCTGCAACGAAGCCTGCGGGCAAAGCCGCAACCAAGACCGTAGCGAAGCCGACTGGCTCCTCTAAGAAGCCGACAACCAAACCCAAGCATCAACCCGCCGACGGCTCGCTGCCGTTTGCCGACTGATCCAACAGACACGACAGACTCGAGAGATTCGCTGTGCCCAAGGCCCCGCCCAAGCCCGTGCTCGTTTGGATCGGCCGGTTCGCCGAACTCAGCGGCTACGGCTCCGCGGCCCGCACCTACCTGCAGGTCTGCCGCGAAGCGGGCATTCGCGTGCTCGCGATCGATTCGCAAACCGCACGGGTCGTCGGGCCATCCAGCGGCGTGCCGGTGCAGATTGAACAAGGCCACGACGGCAGGCTCATCGTGCGTGGTGCCGATCAGGACACGCGGCTGTTCGCGGTGCTCCACGAGACCCCGCCGCACCGCGAGCGGGTGCAGGCCAGCGGCAGGGTCCGCCTCGCTGGCTACACAGTCTTTGAAACCGATGCGCTGCCACAGGAGTGGCTCGACCACGCGCTCGACTTTGATGAGCTGTGGACCGCATCCGAGTTCAACCGCGAAGCGTTCGCATCCTCAGGCGTGCCAGCGCACCTACTGCGAGTGGTGCCGCACGCGATCGATCCCTCGCTCGAATCAGCATCCGTCGAACCGATGCACATCCCGGGTTCGAAGAAGTTCGTGCTGCTCAGCGTGCTCAGCGCGTTCAACCGCAAGGACGCGGGCGGCCTGCTGCGCGCTTATCGGCAGGCGTTCACGAGCGCGGACGACGTAACGCTCGTGCTCAAGCTGCGGGCCGGCGTGAACGACGCCGACCTCGAGCGACACGTCTGGGGGCCAGCCAGGCCCGAGTTCGATCGTG
This sequence comes from Phycisphaerales bacterium, assembly GCA_029260395.1. Taxonomy (GTDB): domain Bacteria; phylum Planctomycetota; class Phycisphaerae; order Phycisphaerales; family UBA1924; genus OFTM382. The sequence continues at coordinate 389,918 of JAJDDJ010000009.1, forward strand.
ATGATGCCGCCAGTCCTCATGTGATGTTGTTGAAAGAAGACCTCTCCGACGAGCGGATGTGGCAGCTCTACAAGCGTGCCGATGCGTGCGTCTCGCTGGAGCGTGGCAAAGGCTGGGATCTGCCCTCGATGGAGGCGATGGCTCTCGGCACCCCGGTGGTGGCGCTGGGGTGGGGCGGCATCAGCGCGTTCACCGATGAAGGGAGCGCGGTCATCGTCCCGCCGGACAAAGAGCTGGTCGCAGCCGATCCGACGCTGGTCGAGGGGCACACGATGTACGCCGGCCACCGGTGGGCGACGTTTGCGCCGACGCAAGCCGCCGAGGCGCTTCGGTCGATCTACGACGATGCCGAGCTGCGTACGCGCCTGAGCACCGATGGCCCGCGATCCGTGCGCGAACGGTGCGCCGGGCCGGTGGTCGCATCGATCATCGAGCGAAGGCTCCGTGAACTGAAGTCCTGCGACTTCCGCAGCGACAAGACCGCCACGCTCGAAGTCACTCCCAACGGCGTGTTGGCAAGGCCCTCGCCCCAGCCCGTGCAAGTGTTTGGCGAGCGCTGGCCCGGGGTGCGTCCGCCGCACGTGCCCGAGGCTACGCGGTTGCTCGCGCACCTTCGGCAGGTCAAGACCGTCTCGATCTGGCAACCCAAGCGCAAGCTCGAACGCGTCGAGGCCATGATGGCAGCCTACCACAGCGCCAAGGGCGCGATCGCCCCCGAGCACGCCGTCGCTCGCGCGTTCGAGGCGTTTGCCCGCATCCCTCGTGCGAACAAGCTCGACAAGCTCAAGGCCCTGCGCACGCTCGCATCGCAAGAAACCGACCTGCTTTTCGCAGCGTCGGACATGACCGAATCGGACCCGCTTGTGCCCTACAAGCCGGGCGAGAGCCTCGATGGCTGGACCGCAAGGCGCAAGCAGCTCTGGATCGACACCGGGGGGCTCGCGCCAAGCCCCGAAGAGCGCGCCAGGCTTGCGACGCAGCGCAACCGCGCCGATGGCCAGAAGATCGTCATCATGGGCAACGCCCCGAGTCTGCGACGGATCAACCTCGATGCGCTCAGGGGCATCCCCACCTTCGCGGCCAATCGAATCTACTTGGCGTACGACCAGACTGATTGGCGGCCCACGTACTACACCTGCCTCGACTGGCGCGTCACGCCCGACAACCACCGCGAGATCAGCCGGCTTTCCCGCAGCACGTTCTTCTTCCCCAACCGGTTCCACGGTCTGCTTCGCACGGGCGAAGATGTGTACTGGTACCATTCGATCAATCGCACCGACCGCTGGCGTGAGCAATTCGAGACCGATGCAACGCGCGGCGTGCGCGGCCTGGGCACCGTGGTCACCGCGATGCTCCAACTCGCGTGGCACATGGGCTACCGCGAGTTCATCCTCGTCGGGGTGGACGCGGACTACGCCGTGCCCAAGAGCGTCACGCAGTCGGGCCCCGCGGCTTTCGATACCGGCCAGCGGCTGGAGCTCACCAGCACCCGCGACGACGACCACAACCACTTTGACCCGCGCTACTTCGGGGCAGGCAAGAAGTGGCACGACCCCAACGTCGACGAGATGGTCCGCTGCTTTGCCATCTGCCGAAAGGCGATCGAGGCCCGAGGCGGCCGCATCGTCAACGCCGCTCCCGGCGGCAAGCTCGAAGTATTCGACCGCGTGAACCTCGATGACGAACTCGGCGTGCGCGCGCTACGCGCCGAGCAGCCGGGCGCGCAGCTCATCGAGCCCGCTGGCACCATCAAGCCCGCCGAGCCCATGGACCCGGACCACCTTCTCCGGTGAGGCGTGCCCGCTCTCGATGGTGACCTGTTTTGGCCGCACGCCCAGCGCGGTTGCGATGACAACGCAGATGGCCTTGTTGGCTTTTCCGTTCTCAGGCGGCGCACAGATGCGTACCTTGAGCCGATCACCGCCGGGCATCGCCAGCACGCCCGCGATCTTGTCATTGGATGCTCCGGGCACCGCCTTGACGCGGATCAGCATGTCGCCCTCACGTTGCTCGATCACTTGGCAGTGACCCGCTTGGTGCGCGGCCCGGTCTTGCGCCGGTTCGGATGGATCGCGCTGCTCACGCCCTTGAGCACGCCCTTGCGGATCATCCCAGCTTCGATTCGTTCCGCTGCCCGCAGCGCGTTCTCGTTGCTGAATTCCGTGCCGACAAACAGCCTGCCGTGCTCGCGCGCCACCACGCCAGTCGTGCCGCTGCCCGTGAACGGATCGAGCACCACATTGCCCGGGTTCGAGCAGCTCAGGATCACCCGCTCCAGATACACCTCGGGCAGCTGGTTGTCGTGGTAGCCCCGACGCTCTTTGTTGTTGCCCTGCACGCGGCCCCAGTACTCGCCGTACCACACATCCATCGGCACGCGCAGCCCCGCGGGCATGCCGTCGCGCTTCGATTCGGTCCGCGGGTCGCCGTAAATCGCGCGCCGGTCGGAGGTCTCCAGAATCGGCTCGGCGTTCCATGTGCGCTCGCCGCCGGGTTTCACAAAGTACAGCGCGTGGACCTTCGAGTTGATGAATCGGCCCTTGGTATTCTGCCCGAACCGGTAGTGCCACACGCACCAGTTGATCAGCTTCATCCCGAGCTTCCGTTTGCAGTAGACGACGATCTCGGCAGCCCAGTCGTCGGGGATGTTGATCCACATCGCCCCGCCCGCGCGCAGCCCGTCGTGGCACCGACGGATCCACTCCTCGGTGAACTCGACGTACTCGGCCTCGGGCATCGAGTCGTCCCACTGGTCGTACGCCCGGCTCCAGTTGAACGGCGGGTCGGCGAACACCAGATCGACCTTGCCCGCGCGCACCTCGGGGATCTCGCTGAGCATCCCCCGGCAGTCGCCCACCCATATCCTGGCCCGGCCGAGCTGGCCCTTCTTGTTGATGCTGTGGGTGGGGGGTGTGCGTGGCATGAAGCCTCCACGGTAGCGCCAACCAGATCATCGCGCAACGGTCGCGCGCTGTTCGGTAAGTACTTGGCGCGGGGCGGTTAGACTTGGCCTGCCAGTGGGTGCTGGCCCGCAAGGAGAACCCGATGACAACGTTCGCGATTCCCACGCTCCTGTTCGCCGCCCTGGGCCTCGTGCTCTGGTCGGTGCCGGCGAGCGCGACCGACGACAAGCGCGCCACGCTGCTGCCCGAGCTTGAGGAGTACGTCAAGGCACGCACCGCCGAGTTCGACCAGATACCAACCGAGCGGCGCGAATCGCTCGGCAGACTGACCGCGTACGTGCGCGCCTCCATCGACGCGGGCGAGCCCGTCTACCTGAGTTTCATCTGCACGCACAACAGCCGGCGCAGCCACATGGCCCAGCTTTGGGCGCAGGCGGCGGCCACCTGGTACGACCTGCCGGGTGTTCGCACCTACTCGGGGGGCATGGAGTCGACCGCGTTCGACCCGCGAGCCGTCCAGGCGATGCAGCGGGCCGGGTTCGAGACGCTCCGCACGACCGACGACTTCAACCCGATCTACCACGTGCGGTATTCGCCCTACCTGCCCCCGATGACGTGCTTCAGCAAGAAGTGCGATTCAGCGCCCAACCCGCGCGACAGCTTCGCTGCGGTCATGGTCTGCTCGGACGCCGACGAGGCCTGCCCGGCGGTGCTCGGGGCCGAGGCGCGCATCAGCCTGCCGTTTGTTGACCCCAAAGCCAGCGACGGCATGCCGAACGAGGCCACGACCTATGACGAACGCTGCGCGCAGATCGCCCGCGAACTGCTCTGGGTGATGAGCAAGGTGGCGGAGTAGGGGCCACAAGGGAGAGGGGAATGGTCGCTATCCAAGTCGCTCGATGATGCTCGCGATCGCGAGGGCGTAGACATCGTCCGCCTCGCCGCGCGCATCGATCACGGCGTACCGCTCGGGCCACCGCTCGGCCTGTTCGAGGTATCCCTGGCGAACTCTGGCGTGGAACTCGGCGTCCTTGTCCTCGATGCGGTCGGCGAACAGGCTCGGGCCGGCATCGGGCTTGGACCGCCTGCGCACGGGCGCACCGGTAAGTCGGGCGGTGCGGGTGCGTTCATCGACGTCGAAGATCAGTGTGAGGCTCGGCTCGACACCTCGCAGCGCGACCCTGCCAACGGCGACGATGTCTTCGAACGCGATGCCGCCAGCAGTGCCCTGGTACGCAAGGGTCGAAGATAGAAACCGGTCGGCCAGCACCAGCTCGCCTCGGGCCAGGGCTGGGGCGATCTCTTGGGCGCACAGCTGGGCCCGGCTGGCCATGTAGAGCATCACCTCGGTGGCGGCGGTCATGGCCTCGTGCTCGCGGTCGAGCAGCACGTCTCGGATGGCCTCGCCGATGGGCGTGCCGCCCGGCTCGCGGACCCGGCAGACGCTCACCCCGGCTTGCTCGGCGGCCACGGCGAAGCGATCGAGCTGGGTGGATTTGCCGCTGCCGTCGGGCCCGTCAAAGACCAGAAACCGTCCACCCAGTGTTTGCATCCAGTTGGGGTCTTCCGTGGGCACGGCCGAGTGTACGGAGCGCCGACCATCCTGTGGGAATTCGGTTTGACATGAAATGAGCGCCCACCGAGTGTTGCTCGTTCGCTCGGGCGGTTACCTTGCGGGCATGACCCACCGACTCTGCATCGCGACGCTCTCGATCGTGCTGGCTGCATGCCTAGCCGGCGGCCAGGACGACCCTGTCAACCTTATCCACGACCGGCACAAGCACCACCACAACGAGCCACACCCGACGGTGGTGGACGATCAGCGGTTCGTAACCGATCGGGATTCGCCGGTGGTGCTGCCGCTGCCAGCAGAGAAGGACGCGTTCACGTTCGTGGTGTACGGCGACCGCACCGGCGGGCCGGACGACGGCGTGAACATTCTTGCGGACGCCGTCCGCGACACCAACCTGCTCGAGCCGGACCTGGTGATGACCGTGGGCGACCTGATCAACGGGTACAACGAATCGCCCCGGTGGATGGAGCAGATGCGAGAGTTCAAGGGCATCATGGACGAGCTGCTGTGCCCGTGGTTCCCGGTCGCGGGCAACCACGATGTGTACTGGCGCGGCCCACAGGGGCTCAAGCCCGAGGGCGAGCACGACGCGAACTACGAGATGCACTTCGGCCCGCTGTGGTACGCGTTCGAGCACAAGAACTCGTGGTTCGTCGCGCTCTACACCGACGAGGGCAACCCAGAGACCGGGGAGAAAAACTTCTCCAAGCCCGAGTCGCAGCAGATGAGCCCCGAGCAGTTTGAGTGGCTCGATGCAACGCTTACCAAAGCCGCTGGCGCCGACCACGTGTTCATCTTTCTGCACCATCCGCGGTGGCTCAAGGGTGGGTACGGCAACGACTGGGACAGCGTGCACGACCGGCTCGTCGAGGCGGGCAACGTGTCGGCGGTATTCGCGGGCCACATCCACAGGATGCGCCACGACGGGCCGTTCAACGGGATCGAGTACGTCACGCTGGCCACCGTCGGCGGCGGGCAGAGCGGGCTCAGCCCCGACGCGGGGTACCTGCACCACTTCAACGTGATCACCGTGCGTAAGGACCAGATCGCGATGGCGTCGCTGCCGGTGGGCGAGGTGCAGGACGTGCGCGCGCTCACAGGCGAATTGAGCGACGAGGTAGGTCGCCTGGCGCGAGGCGGGGTCGTGATCGACTCCGAACTCGAACTCCTGGCCGACGGCAGCGCGGAGGGTGCCTTCACGCTCACTCTGAGGAATCCAACGACCCGGCCCGTCGAAGCCAGCATCGAGCCCGCAAGCGCCGACAGCCGGTGGAGGTTCACGCCCGACCATGCGCACGCCACGCTCGAGCCCGGCAGCGAACAGACACTCGCGGTCAGCGCCCGCCGCATGGGCAACGCCTCGGCGAGCACCATCGATGATGCCCTTCGGCTACCAGAGGCGGTGGTGAACCTCGATTACTTGGCCGAGGATTTCCGGTACGCCGTGCCTGAGAGGCGCGTCGCGGTACCGGTGCGTGTGCAGCTCGACCCGCCGGCTCAGCCCGCGACGGAGCGGGCGCTGCGCACGGGCGGCGAATCGGTCGCGACGGTAGGCGCCGAGCAGATCAAGCTCCCGCAAGGGCCGTTCACGCTCGAGTGCTGGATGCGTGCGGATTCGTTCGGCCGGCGGGTGGGCCTCGTCGCCAAGACGGAGAACTCGGAGTACGGCTTCTTCGTGAGTGGCGGCACGCCTAGCTTCAGCGCGCACATCGGGGGCCGGTACGTCGAGCCCGAGAGTGCAACCAAGCTTGAACCGGGCCGGTGGTACCACCTCGCGGGGGTGTACGACGGGAGCGCCGTCAAGCTGTACGTCGATGGCGTGGAGGTGGGGTCCGTTTCTCGTACCGGCGAGCGCACGGTCAACGAGTTTCCGTTGGTCATCGGTGGCGATGTCGACGGCAACGGCCAGCCGACATCGGCATTCGACGGCGTGATCGACGAAGTACGGCTCTCGGCGGGCGCGGTCTACTCCAGCCAGTTCGAGCCGCAGCGCAGGCTTGAGCGCACCGACTCGACCGTGCTGTTGCTGCACATGGACGGCGCGCAGGGGCCGTACCTGTTTGATAGTTCATCAAATGGCGCGCACGCGACGATGCAAGGTGGGGCAGCCATCGTCGAGCCTTAGCGTCCCTGCTTGTTACCCGGGTTGCACCAGAGCGCGTTGCGTTTGGGTTCGTCAAAGGCGAGACGGTCGAAGTCGCTGCGGAGAATCCAGACGACCGAGCCATCGACTCGGCCCACGGTTGTGCCCTGGCCGTGCCGGTCGCTGATGCCCTCGGTTGGAAAGCTGGACCCGTCGTTCCAAGGGGCTCCCGAGCGGCCTTCGAGGTCTTCGTCGGTATCCCAGAGGATGACAGAGTTGGGTAGGAACAGGTCTACGCGATAGGAGACATCCCGCCGTCCGTAGCTTCGGACAGCGCCGTTGACGACGTAGCTGGTGATGCGCTCGGTGCCGCGCCACTCGGTCTGGTTGCGGTGCGAGGGGCATCGGAAGATGTCTGCCACCGGGTCTTTCAAGAGCGACCCGGGCGCGGCGGCCGCGGGTGGTTGGCCGTCGACGAGGTAGGGCTGCCCGCCGAGGTAGTCCCATGTGGAGCCGGTTGCAGGTCCGGCGGGCGGGGTGTTCTCATCGCCTACGGCGTGTGCGAACAGGCCATCGTCGAGCAGCCAGCCGCGCGGGCGCTGGCCGGTGTTGGAGTAAGCCGGTCGGCGGCCCCAATTGGGATCGGGCAGCACGTCCTTGAAATCGTTGGCGTAGGTCATGAAGGCGGTGAGCAGCGAACGCTGCTGGACATCACAGGTGGTGCGCCGCGCGGCGTCACGGGCCTTGCCGAGCGCTGGTAGCAGGATGCCAATGAGCAGCGCGATGATCGCGATGACGACCAGCAACTCGATGAGTGTGAAGCCTGGGCGGCTGCGGCGCGGGGCGGCGGGTGTGGGCATCATTCTCTCCTGTGCGGTGGGACAGAGTTGGCCGACGCGATCACGCGGCGCACTCCGACCTTTCTTCGGCGGCGAGTGTTGAGCTTCTGCAAAGTCGGGCACCCGAGGTGTGATGCAAGGCGTGAATTGCGCCTCGTATTGAAAGTGGTCAGCTCTCGGATGCCCGCTCAGCCGTGGACCGGGCGGCGCGTTCGTCGGTGCCTTGTGCTGGTGGCCATGGCGATGCTCGTGCCGCCCGTCACGGTGGGGGTTGCGTTAGCGTTCCGCTACGAGACGTCGGCCCGCGAGTGGCTGGGGCTCATGGGCCTCATCAGGCCGGTGAGCTTCATGCGGTTCGTGCCGATCTTCCCGTTTGAGCGTCAAGCCAACCGTGCCGCGTGGGCGAAAGACCTTCGCAGCAAGTTTGATACGCCGACGGGTCGCTGAGGCGCGATCAGTCGCTCTTCTTGTCGGGGGCCTTGTAGAAGAACGGGTTACCGAACAGCAGGCGGTCGATGGCTGCGGCACCAGAGCCCGTACAGAACAGCGCGAGCGAGGACATGAGCAGCGCGAACTGCCACAGGCCGCCCTGCCACGCTTGGAGATCGAACAGGCCGTGGTTAGGCAGGAACCCGAGCTGCGTCTGGCCGGTCTGGAGGGCGGGTCCGATGGTGGTCAGCCAGATCGCGCCGACCATGGTGCCCGCGATGCCCAGCGCGCTGAGGCGCGTCAGCAGGCCCAGAAGCAGCAAGCCGCCCGCGACCAACTCGGTGCCCGCGACGGCCCACGCGAAGTACACGGGCCACGGGTCGAAGTCCTTTGAGGCATCGACATCGAACCAGAGCGCGATCGTGGGTTCATTGGTTTCGGTGTTCACGCCGGGCCGCATCGCGTTGTGCAGCATCACCGTTATGTGGTGCAGCGAGCGGGCCTCGACGGGCTCGGTGAACTGGGCGGCCGAATACTGACCCTCCGGCGCGCTCGGCTGGACGGCTTCCTGAATGTCGTCATCGTTCAGCGGCGGAGGAGGCGAGCCATCGGGCTGACGGTTGTTCGGCCGGAACTCGTCTTGCTCGTCCTGCTCTGGCTGTTCGTCCTGGACGGCTGCGGGCACGAAGGCGATTGGCTGGAGCGAGGCACCCCCGATGACGGGCTCGACGATGCCGTAGTTGGCGAGCGTGGCCGCGTCCTGGCCGGAGAAATCAGTCCGGTGGACGACCTTGGCGAGTCCGGCCCACAGGAACGTGACACCCAGGGCCAATCGCAGAAAGAGGGGGGCGGCTCCAACTGCCAGGGACTCGCGGAGGCTCATGGTTCATCCTTTCAGGCCGCGCGACTCGCGGGCCTTTACGCGGAGCGTAGCGGGATTCCCGCGTGGCTCGCACGATGTGGTTGTCATCGGCTAGGCCACCGGTCGGGCTGTACGAACGCGTAGGGCTGAGCCCGGGCCTACCAGGAGGGGTGAATGCACCCGTCGCAACACTTGAGCCGCCCGTACCCGACCAGTGATTCGGAAGCCGTTCACTCGGGTTTCGGGTGGGCCAAGGGTGCGAGAGCCGTAGGATTGGGGGTTGAAGGACCGCTGCGGGCGTGGCGGAATTGGCAGACGCGCGAGGTTTAGGTCCTCGTGGCCGCAAGGTCGTGCAGGTTCAAGTCCTGTCGCCCGCATTCGAGATGGTTGGTCGCTCTTCGCTATGGGTTGTTCGATCGGGTAAGCCGCGAGCGGATGGTCGCATGCCTTGGCCTGCTGGCCCTGCCCGATAGCTCACGTTCGACCCTCGATGATTGCATTTCGTTCGCATTACCCTTGCCTGCCATCCCGCTTCCTTGTCCAATGAGAAGGGTGCGAGCACAGAAACTGTGCAATCTCCCGTTTGGTGCTGGTGTCACGGGGTGAAATCTGGTGCAATGGCTTTTACTGGCCCGTCGCGCTCGGCGAGCCCGCATTGCCACGTGGGAGAACACACCATGCGCACACTCGTAAGCACTACCGCCCTGACGCTCATACTCGCTGCCGGCTTAAGCTCGGCACAAGTCATTACCGTGCCGCCCGACTCGCTGCCGAGCGAGGCGTTCCTCGCGGCCAACCCCGGCACGATCATCAACGTCGAATCGGGCGGATCGATTTTCCCCGATAACAGCCTGCCGGCGGCGTACAACTTCAGCGGCGCGACGGTCAACATCAACTCGGGCGGCGCATCCGGCTTCTTCACCGTCGATTCGTTCGTCGAGAACGTCACCTACAACGTGAATACCGGCAGCGAGCTGACCCGCACGCGCTTTGTTGGCTCTACCGGCACCACGATCCTCAACATCGAAGGTGGGCTTGCCGAGCGCGGGCTGCGGCTGCTGGGCAACACCGTCTGCACGATGAACTCGGGTGATGCGGGCCTGGTTGCGAGTGGGCAAGCCGCGATCATAATTGAAGACACCGCCTCGTTCACCATGAACGGCGGTACGATCGATACGTTCATAGGTTTCAATGACACGACGACGTTCACCATGACCGGCGGCACCATCGAGGGTGCGCTGCAAATGAGCGACGAGGCCATCGCGTACGTCTCCGGCGGGTCGACCGGCCGGGACGGACTGATGAGGCACATCGGCAACGTCATGAATCTTTCGGGCGGCACACTCGGGCGTGATTTCGTATTCGAGAAGGGCCTCGTTAACATGACCGGCGGGGCGATGGACGTGAACTGCGCGATCCTCGATACAGCAGGCGTCGATCCGATCTTCAACATGTCGGGCGGTGCGCTCGGCGGCGACTTCCGCGCCTACGGCGGGACGTTTAATCTCTCGGGTGGGCTCGTTGGCAATGGTTTCCGCCTCGGCAGCGCTAGCGGTGACGGCAGCGGAGTGACCATGAACATCGTCTGCAAGTCAGCGACGCTCGACGGGGTCCCGATCATGCTTTCGGAGACACCCGCGATTATCACGACCCGCGGCGGGGCGTTCCTCTCGTGCATTCTGCTCGACGACTCGCTCGTCGGGTTTACGCTCAACGCGTCCACCGTCTTCGGCGAGGACAGGTTCCGCCCCGGTGCAATCCTGACCATCGCGTCCGGGCCGGCCTGCTCTGGCGATATCGCTGACGACCTTGGCACGCTTGGCGACGGAGACGGCATGGTCAGCTTCGGTGACTTCCTGGCACTTTTGGGGCTCATCGGGCCCTGTGGTGGCGGCACCTCAAATCCCGATTGCACCGGCGACATAGCCGACGACTTTGGCGCCCTCGGTGGGGACGGCATGGTCAGCTTCGGTGACTTCCTGGCCCTGCTCGGCCTGATCGGTACCTGTCCATAGATTCGTGCCTTGCATGCACAAGCGTGTGCAAGGGCTTTCGCTAGCCAGCAGCCGCGGGAGAGTCCGCGAGACCAGAGAGAAATCACCATGCGCGCAATCGTAAGCACCACCGCACTTTCGCTCTTTCTTTCAGCTGGCACCGTGTCGGCTCAGACCGTCAACATTCCGCCGGACTTCTTTCCCGCCGAGTCGTTCTTCGCGGCTAACCCGGGCACGATCGTCAACGTCGACTCCGGCGGCGAAATCTCGCCGGACAACATGATGCCCGGCGCCTTCAACTTCAATGGCGGCACGGTCAACATCAACTCGGGCGGCGTATCCGGGTTCCCGTTGTTTGACACATTCATCGAGAACGTGACGTACAACGTAAACACCAACGGCGATCTGACCCGCACCAAGTTTGTCGGTTCCACGGGTACGACAACGGTCAACATCGAAGGCGGCGAGACTATCCGAGGCGTGTGGTTACAAGGAAACACAGCAGGCACGCTTAACTCGGGTGACATGGGACGGGTCGCGGGCGGGCAGGCTGCGGTCATCACCGAAGACACCGCCACCTTCACCGTGAACGGCGGCGATATCGACACCTTCATCATCTTTAATGACACAGCCATGTTCTGGCAGACCGGCGGCACGATTGCTGGCTCCATTCAGATGAACGACGACGCAATAGCCAATATCTCAGGCGGCTCGTCGGGCACCAACGGGTTCATGAGGGGCGAGGACAACGTCCTCAACATCAGCGGCGGAACGATCGGACGGGACTTCGTCGTCGAGACGGGCGTGCTCAACATGTCCGGCGGCGGCATGGATGTGAACTGCGCCATCCTCAACTCGAGTGGAGTTGACCCTGTCTTCAACATGACCGGTGGTGCCCTCGGCAGCGATTTCCGTGCTTACGACGGAACATTCAACCTCTCGGGCGGTCTCGTCGGTGACGGCTTCCGCCTTGGCAGGCCCACCGGCGACGGCAGCGGCGTGACCATGAACATCGTCTGCAAATCGGCGACGCTCGATACCGTCCCGTTGATGCTCACGCCAACACCCACAACCATTACCACGCGCGGCGGCGCGTTCCTCTCGGTCGTTCTTCTCGATGACTCGCTCGTTGGGTTCGATCTCAACGAGGACCTCGTCTTTGGGGAGGATCGCTTCCGTGCAGGTGCCACGCTCACCATCGCTCTCGAGACCCCGACCGTCTGTGTGGGCGACATCGCCGACGACTTCGGCTCTCTTGGGGGCGACGGGATGGTCAGCTTCGGCGACTTCCTCGCTCTGTTGGGCCTGATCGGGCCCTGCCCTGGCGGAACACCCGGCTGCACCGGCGACATAGCCGACGATTTTGGCGCCCTCGGTGGGGACGGCATGGTCAGCTTCGGAGACTTCCTCGCCCTGTTGGGGCTTATCGGGTCCTGCCCGTAACGCTCCTTCGAGTCGATCAGGACAGAGCCGAGCGTAAGACTAACATACGCCTTGCGATGCCGTGGCGAGCTTCCGGCATCGCTCGTTTCCTCGACCCGGGCGGAACCAGCGGGCATTCTTGTCCGGATGCTCTCTGTCGCGGGCGGTTCTCGGCGTTCGATCGAACGCGGGCCGACTGCAGCATCCGGACCCGCGGTCGGCTGCGCTTTTCCGCGAAGCCGCCCTTAACGAGAGAACAGAGGATTCTTGCCATGATCAAGACCGATCGCCCAGTTGGCGTAGTGACCGTTGCCCTCCTGCTCGCGGGCTCAGCCGCTCTGGCTGGTCCGACCGATCGCTCGCAGCGGTTCGAGGAGCCCAACGCTCCATTCTTTGGGCCGATCGTGAGCGGCGTGCCGTTTGCCCTTGAGGGCCCCGGCGATGGCGGCGGCGGTCCGGCCAAAATGGACGATCCGTTCGACTCCGACAACATGCAGCTGCTCTCGTGGGTCCCTCTCAACAATTTTCCCGGCGGTCACAGCGCGGGCAACGACTGCTGGGGCTACGTCTCGCCGTCGGGTCGCGAGTACGCGATCATGGGCCTTGAAGCGGGCTTTGGCTTTGTTGAGGTCACCGACCCGTTCAACCCCGTCATCGTCGGCTCGATCAGCGGGCCCTCCAGCGGATGGCACGACATTAAGGTCATGGGCGAGCACGCGTACGGCGTTTCTGAGGGAGGCGCGGGCATCCAGGTCATCGATCTGAGCAACATCGATAGCGGTGTAGTGACACTGGTACGCAACCGCCAGCAGAGCGGGCACTCCTCCACCCACAACATCGCGGCCAACACCGATAGCGGGTTCGTCTACCTGACCGGTGCCAACGTTTCCAACGGCGGGCTGGTAGCGGTCGATGTGACCACCAACCCGGACCTGCCCAACATTGTGGGCTCGTGGAGCTCGTTCTACGTGCACGATGCGCAGATCGTCAGTTTCACAAGCGGCCCCAACGCGGGCAAGGAAATAGCGTACTGCCTCTCAGGAACGGGCAACGGCTCGGGCAACACAGCCCTGCGCATCGTGGATGTCACCAACAAGTCCAACATGTTCACGATCAGCACCATCTCGTGGTCAGGCGCTCGCTACGCACACCAGGGATGGCTGACCGAGGATCGCCGCTTCTTCTACGTCAACGACGAGCTCGACGAGGGCGACACCGTCGGGGTGACCACCACCCGTATCTTCAACGTCGAGAACCTCGCGAGCCCGAGCTTTGTGGGCACCGTAACGACCGGCAGGCCCTCGATTGACCACAACCTCTACACCCACGACGGCTACATGTACCAGTCGAACTACCGCTCGGGTCTGCGTGTGTTCGATATCGCCAACCCGACCAGCCCCGTGCAGGTCGCGTGGTTTGATACCTTCCCCGGCTCCGATTCGGCGGCGTTCAACGGAGCGTGGAGCAACTACCCGTTCCTGCCGAGCGGCACGATCATCGTCAGCGACATCGAACGCGGGCTGTTCATGCTCCGCCTTGCGGTCAACCGGCTCGATATCGATCTAGTCGGGTCTGCCCCGCTCACACTCGAACCCGGCGATGCTTCGAGCATCGAGGCCACTATCACCGAGGTGGGCCTCACGCTCAACCCGTCCACCGTCGAGATGATCGTCACTGATGCCGGCGGGACCAGCACCGTCGCGGGCGCCGCGGTCGGTGGCGGCACCTACCACTTCGACTTCGCGGGCCTCGAGTGCTTCGACACGATCTCGTACCACATCGAGGCGCGTGACACCAACGGCTCGCTGTTCCGCTACCCCGCAGCAGGGGCGACCGCTCCGCTGACCTCGCTGGTGGCCAGCAGTCAATCGCAGACCTTCGCCGACAGCTTCGACACCAACATGGGCTGGACCGTCAGCGACTCGCCCGGACTCACCGACGGCTCATGGACCCGCGGCCAGCCCGTGGGCGGCGGCGAGCGCGGCGACCCCGCAACCGACTACGACGGCAACGGCTGGGCGCACCTCACGGACAACGCCTCGGGCAACTCCGATGTAGACGGCGGTTCGACCAGCCTCATCAGCCCCACATTCGATGCCACCGGTGGTACGCAGGTCTACGCCAACTACGCGATCTGGTATTCCAACAGCTTCGGTGCATCACCCAACGCCGACATATTCACTGTCGAAGTCTCTAACAACAACGGCGCTTCGTGGCAGCCTGTGCAGACCATCGGCCCGACCTCGCAGGACGCATGGGCGTACTTCAGCCAGCGGGTTGACGGCATCGTCACGCCCACCGCCACCATGCAGTTGCGGTTCACGGCGAGCGACCTTGGCGACGGCTCCGTCATCGAGGCCGCGGTCGATGCCGTTAGCATCGAGCTGGTCGAGTGCGTGCCGCCCGCCAACTGCCCCGGCGACATCGCCGATGATTTCGGCTCGCTCGGCGCGGATGGCATGGTCAGCTTTGGTGATTTCCTCGCGCTGCTCGGCCTGATCGGACCTTGCCCCGGCGGAACCCCGGGTTGCACGGGCGACATCGCCGATGACTTTGGCACCCTCGGTGGTGACAGCATGGTGAGCTTCGGCGACTTCCTCGCCCTACTCGGTCTCATCGGGCCCTGCCCGTAATCGGACTTTGGTCCGGCTCGCTGCAACCAGTCGCCACTGGCTGCCAGACATACACCACACCCGTCAGCAAGACGGGTGTTTTTACGGGTTCATTCTGTCAGCGCCGCGTGGTAGTCTGGTTCGGGGCCGAACAGGTCAGCTCGAGCCAACGACCAGCCATCGATCAGCCAACGACCAGAGGAGATCCAACATGCCACGAACTACCAGTCTTGTACTTGCTGCCGGACTTGCAATGGCATCGGCCGCAGCCGCGACCGATACGCCCGACGGCGACATCCAGATCGAGACCATCGTCCGTTCCGCTTCGGATGTGCCCTATTCGTTGGGCGACCCGTTCGACGTCGTGCCTGCCAACAAGGCGCTGGCGGGCTTCGTGTTTGGCGGGGGCTCCACCGAGGGCGACGGGCCCAACGGCATCGCGTTCACGCCCGACGGCGCGAGCTTTGTCATCGCTCACCGCGAGTCGAAAAACCTCGTGATCTGGGACACTGCCACGCTTTCGTTCCTGGGCGGGGTCGACCTGCCCGGCGCGCCCGTATCCATCGCTATCACGCCCGACGGCACGACCGCGGTCGTCGCACTCGTCGACACCGACAACGCGGCCATCGTCGATCTGGGCACGCTGACCGTGTCGGCGGTCGTCCCGATCGGTGAGTCCCCGGGGGCGGTGGTCATCATGCCTGCGGGCGATCTTGCTGTTGTCTCCGCAGCGTTCGACAGCGAGCTTGTGGTCATCGATCTGAATACCAATACCGAGGTCCGCCGAATCTCTGACATCGGCTTCAGCCAGACCGTCGCGTTCTCCACGATCTTCCTCCAGCGGCTCTCCTACTCGAGCCCGGTGGTGGTGGACAACGACCGCATTGTCAACCTCGACCGCTTCAGGCCTAACCCCCAGCCCGACGAGATCCAGTTCATCAACGTGCGCACGGGCGCCGTCAACCGCATTGTTCCCGCGACAACCGACCCCAACGATATTGATATCTCCGCCGACGGCACGACCGCTGTGGTCGCCCACGCCAACCAGCCCTCGCTGACCGTCATCGACGTAGCGACCGAGGCGGTGACCGGCGCGGTCGGCCTTCCCGAGAACGCGAACTTTTCCGCGCAGATCGCGGTGAACAACGACGCCACCAAGGCCGCGTACACCATCTCGAATGACACGCGGACGATCGACCTCACAACCGGCATCGCCGGACCGACGCTCGGAACCGCCACGCTTAACGATCTCATCACCACGCCCGACGGCAACCGCGTTGCTGGCATCGGGTTCCGTGGGACGGTCATCGACCTCAACACCGGCACCAACCTCGGCAACCTCAACCAGGTGGTCTCGACCGATCTGGGCGCGATGTCGCCCGACGGGTCGCGCATCGTGCAGCTCAGCACCACCTTCGGGGAAGACCTCGTCGTCATCGAGCCCGACGCCACCCCGCAGTTCATCGATTCCCGCTTCACCGGGCCCGACTTCGAAGGCGACCGCATGGTCGATACAGCGGTCAGCCCCGACGGCACCAAGGTCGTCGGCCTCAACCGCGTCTCGGGCAACGCGGTGGTCTACGACGCGGCGACCATGACGGTGCTCGCCCAAGTCGGCGAGGGCCGACGCGCCGACGCGGTGGGCATCTCCCCCGACGGCTCCAAGGCGGTCATCGCCTACGGAGACAGCTTCTTCGCGGGCGTTATCGATCTCAACACTTTCACGTTCAACACCGTGCCCATGGGCCGCCGCGGCAGCCGGGTGCTCTTCAGCCCCGACAGCACCTACGCCTACATCCCCGTCGTCGCCGATGGCGACGGCGTTACCCGCATCAACCTCAACACGCTGGCCGTTGAAGGCCCCAAGCTCACCACCGGCAACATGGTCGGGTTCTTCGGCTACGCCTTCGGCCAGTCCAGCGGCGTGGCGATCAGCCCCGATGGTTCGACCATCGCAGCGGCCGGTTCGTTCGACGGCCTGGTGTCGTTCATCGATGCCGCGAACTGGACAGACCTCGGCGATGTCTTCGGCGGGACCAACCCGTCGTTCGTCGCGTTCAGCCCGGACGGTACCAAGCTCGCCGTCACGACCAACGGCGCCAGCGGCATCGATGCCACCATCGATGTATACGACGTGGCGACCCAGTCATTGACTAGCTCGTACCCGCTTGTCGGCCAGGCCCTGCCCGGCTTCCCGACCTTCATGGACAACGACCGGGTGCTGCTCGCTCAGGTCGCCAGCGACACCGTCTCGGTCGTGGACGTCACCAACGGCGTGCCGGTGGGCGACATCCCCGTGTTCCCGGTCATGATGACCAGCACCACCATCTCCGGTCTGGCGTACGACGCGGCCGCGGACAGGATCTATGTGGCATACGGCAACAGCTCAGTGACCATGGGCGGCGCGGTTGGGTTCGAGACCGGTGAAGAAGGCTTCCTCGATGTCTACGACGGGACAACCCTGAGCTTCATCGAACAGGTCGATCTTCAGCACGGGCCCGGCTACCTCGGCGCGGCTTCCGACTTCTCAGTGCTCGCTACAGGCGCCCCCATCGGCGACGGCGCGGTGATCGTCACGTTCGCCGACCCCTGCCCAGGCGACATCGCCGACGACTTCGGTTTCCTCGGCAGTGACGGCATGGTGAGCTTCGGCGACTTCCTCGCGCTGCTCGGCCTCATCGGGCCGTGCCCGGGCGGAACGCCCGGATGCACCGGCGACATCGCCGACGACTTCGGCTTCCTCGGCGGCGACGGCATGGTGAGCTTCGGCGACTTCCTTGCCCTGCTCGGTCTGATCGGACCCTGTCCGTAAGACGGGCAGTCGGGCGAACGCGAAGGTTGTGCTAACACAGCGCTTGCATCGCATCAATAAACCGTGAAGACAAAAGCGAACGGCCTGCGGGCCGTTTGTTTTTATGCTGCCCAATCAGAGTAAGGCACAGTCGTTATGTCGAGTTCAGAGTGGCTTGCTTGTTAACAGAAGGCAGAGAGGGAACTGACCCGCGTTGTATGAGGACGAACTTCACACAACCCTGACCCCAATGAAGCGGGATATCGGATAGCGTTTTGAGATCGCTCAAACCCGCTATTCGGAGACCGCCCCATGCTGCATCCTTCGCCCCGCCGCTCCGCGTTTACCTTGATTGAACTACTCGTTGTAATCGCAATCATTGCGCTGCTGATCGGCATTTTGCTGCCCGCGCTGGGCAAGGCACGCGCCGCAGCCCAACAGGCACAGGCAGCGGCCAACGCTCGCTCGATTGCCCAGGGCGTTGCCATATACACAACTACAGGCGATTTCTTCCCACCGTCGTACGTCTACGCCGCCGATGTTGATGACCCGGAGAGTGGTGAATGGATCGTGGACGGGCAGAGCTTCAGTACGGGCAACAACGTCTACATCCACTGGTCATGGGCGCTGTTTGCTCAACAGAATCTCTCTGAGGATGCGTTCGGTTCGCCCGCTCTTTCGAACAGAGGGGCTCCGCGCACGAACCCGGGTCCCAAACCTGATGACTGGGAGAGTGGTCAGAGCGACGACTTCGGCCAGTCTCAGTCTGCGTCGTCACGAACCGATCGCCAGGTGTCCCGCGTCGGGTTCGCTGGAAACTCTGCCATTTTCCCCCGCAACAAGTTCTCGACCGCGTCGGGCACGATCCGCCGCAACCAGCTCGTCAAGACCGCATGGGTCGACGGGTCACAGCGTGGAGCATCTCAGACAATCCTCGCGGCCGAGTACTACGACAACGGGAAGAACTGGAGTTCTCTCTACAAGAACGCCGGCTCGGGTGACACAACCGGCGTCATCGCCAGCCACCGGCCGGTGGACCCATTTGTCGGGCTCAGCGCTGGCGCAAACGTCTACCAAGAGCCGACTTCCGGCGGCGGAAGAGTGGCACGCTTCACGTACCCGCGAGAATCAGATATTCGCGAGACCAACCAGCTCGGAGTCGGCGAGATCGAGAACGCGCAGTCCACTCTCAACGCTGTTGGTCGGCACCACGGCGGAGGTACGTCTAACTTCGCATTTGTCGATGGGCACGTTGAGGCGATGACTGTCAAGGAAAGCGTTCGCAAGCGCCTTTGGGGTGACCGCTTCTATAGCCTCACCGGCAACAACAAGGTGGACATGGAGCGCAACCAGTTCTGAACGTTGTCAGATGCATGCAGAGATGCGTGCATCTGCGTTCCGCCGTCTCGGAGGACAGCGAGACTGATCGAGGTCGCACGGGCGCGGCCGCCAGCTGAGACTGAATACCCGCTTCTGGCTGGGTGCAGCGATCCGTGTGGATGCGCACCCGTGGCGCGGTCGTTGCGCGATCTCGGAACGTTTCCGGGATTTCACGCCCGCACGAGTTCCTGTGAACCTTTGAGAGAAGAGATTTACACCATGACGAACAAAGCACTCTGTCTGATCACGGCCTGCGGCGCGGCCCTCGGCCTCACCGGCACCGCCACCGCGCAGCTTACTCCCGGACAGCCCTACCTGGTAAACGGCTCGGGCGCGACCCTGCTGGAGAACTTTGCCAAAGCGCCCGCCCTCACCAACGATTTCATTGACGTCGATGGCGACGGCCTTGTGGGCATCGATGCCGACCAGCTCGCGCCCGCTGACATCTTTGCCCCGTTCCTGCCCTTCCAGGACGAGTCGCTCATTGTCAGCTACCGAGTCTCGGGATCGGTCCGAGGCTTCCGCGAGCTGGTGCAATTCGGCATCCCCGGCGTGTTCGCTCAGGGTGACCCGGACGAGCTCGTCAACCCCGGCGGGTTCGCCGCTACGCTCAACCTACTTATCGACAACTCAATCCAGAACCGCATCGCGATCGTGACCGACGAGAACGTCGTTGGACCCAACGGCATCGCAGCAAACCCCGGCGGCTACCGCGTCCTGAGCAACGCCGCGGGTCCCGACAGCTTCCGCGCGGCTACCTCCGGCGGCGGCATCCACATGGACTTTGCCAACCTCGATGTACCGGTTGCGTACGCCGTGCGCGATGAAGCGACCATCCCCGCCAAGTTCAATTCCGTCCCGGGCGAGATCGGCTACGGCAACAACCCCGTGGTCGGCATCAACAAGGACGGTTCGGCCGCTGACCCGTTCCTCGCGACCAATCTTCTGGAGTCGCTCGCCGGCCCCAACGGCACCGCCAACACGAACATCGCGAGCCCTAGCGCCAATACCATCTTCGATACCACGATTTCGCTTGTTCCCGTCGCGACCATCGCCAACCCGGGCACGGACCTTGAGCGCCTCGACATGTCGTACGTGCAGTACCTCAAGGTAACCGGCCGAGGGACGGATGGCACGAACTACGTCGTCTGCACCCGCGACATTGGGTCGGGCACGCGCAACGCATTTGCCAACGGCCACGGCATCGACCCCTCGTTCTGCGTCGGCGACAACATCGGCGAGCGTAGTGCCGCAAGCTCGGACGACCTGCTCGGACCGAACTACCAGCCGACCAACCGTGGTGGCTCAAGCCGCGTCGAAGGCAGCACCATGAACCACCGCCTCGCAATCGGGCACACCGGCGCCGAGCGTGGCGACACGGGCTGGCTGAACTCCCCTAACGCCGCCAGCAACCCCAGTAACCGTCTGCTCAACTCGCTCCCCATCCGGGCCGACGTAAAGGGCGGCACCGTCTACGCAGGCCCGACCCTCGCAAACGTCATCGCCGGCGGTCCCAACGGCTGGAACGTCACCGCGGCAGCCTCCATCGCCACGTTTGGTGATCCCCGCTCCAATGCCGCTCACCTCGGTGGTTGGGGCTTCCTGCCCGACGGCCTCGACGGCATCTCCGGCAACGCCGACGACGAGACGGGCCTGTACCCCTTCCCCTCGGCGCCTGTGGCCAACCCCGCCGCTGCGGCGTTCGTCAACAACCTGACACGCGCCATCGATGCGTTCCAAGAGCTTCCCGGCGATGACGAGACGCTCTTCACCCCGGGCGAACTGGCCGCAACTCTCTACGTTCTGCCGGCCGCGGCAGACATGGTCCCCAACCCCAATCCCAACCCCGCAACCGGGTACATTGATCAAGTTCCAAATCCTGCGCAGAACCTCAGCCTCAAGAACTTCCTGCTGAGCCCCGGCTTCCCTAACGCTCTGAAGAACACTCGCCTTGAGTCCGCGGATCCGCTCGCTACGGGCCGTGTCCCGGTTCGCACCACCAACGTCGCCTACACCGACGCCACTGAGACCGGTGGCAGCGCCAACGGTGGGTACTACATCACCCAGGGCGGTACGGCCGTCAGCTACGGCGGCAACCTGAGCCCCCGCAACAAGGTCTTCTTCGACTTCGACGGCAATGGAATCCGCGAGATGGGCGACGTTGCGCACGCCTACCTCGCCCTGCTCGACCGCGAAGCTGGCGCGGGTGTCCAATGGGTCGCCCCTGCCGGCAACGGTCTGCTGGCCACAGAGCACCCCGGCGCAGTCCCCGGTTCCGATGCCATCATCGAAGTTCTCGGCGATGCCAACGGCGACGGCAATTTTGATCGTGAGGACATGCGCTACTTCGCCGACGGCCTCGCCATCGACAGCTCCAGCGGCAACCTCAACCGCTTCATGGGCTTCGAAGCTCTTGACAACGAGGAAGCCAACTTCTTCGGCATTGCGGCCTACACCACGGGCGCTTCCTACAAGGCTGGCGACGCCGCCGCAGACGTCGCGGGCGACCTGCCCACCAAGGGCTTCATCCCCAACGGCTTCGACGGCGTGATCAACAATGCTGATGTGGACTACGTCGCCGCCAACTTCGGCGACTGGTCCATGCTCGATATCGACAACGCCATGTCGATGGACCTCTCGGCCGACATGAACGGCGACCTCGTCGTCGATCTCAACGACGTCTGCTTCGTCATCGAGACCGTCCTCGGAACCTCCTTCGGTGACCTGAACCTCGACGGCGTGCGTGACGCATCCGACGCAGCTCTCGTCAACGTCGGTGGCGTGGCGACCTACTCCAATGGCGACGTCAACCTCGACGGCGTGATCGATGCCGTCGACCAGGCCATTGCCGGCGGCAGCCAGATCTATGGCTGCTCCACCATCGTTTGTGCGGGCGACATCGCCGACGACTTCGGTTTCCTCGGCGGTGACGGTATGGTGAGCTTCGGTGACTTCCTCGCGCTGCTCGGCCTCATCGGGCCCTGCCCCGGCGGCACGCCCGGATGCACGGGAGACATCGCCGACGACTTCGGCTTCCTCGGCGGCGACGGCATGGTGAGCTTCGGCGACTTCCTCGCGCTGCTCGGTCTGATCGGACCCTGTCCGTAACATCTTCTAGCGCTCGGGCCCGAGCAGCACCACTTCGTATTCATGCACGCGCCACCTCCCAAGGGTGGCGCGTTTTCTATGGCCAGAGCCGCCAGAATGCGCATCCGCCTCGCGGCTGCGTTCATCGTCGCGGGCCAGCATGTGCGCACCGGTCGGCCAGTGGGTGCCAGTGCCCATCCACCGAACGACCGCTCCCGCGCGCACAAGCTCCAGCAGCACCTCGGGGCGCGCCTCGATCGCGTGGTCGGCTGCAACCTCCGAACCCGCGGGCACGAGCGCCGCGATCTCGCGGCCCGCTTGCCGTCCCGATTCGGTCCGCACCCTCGGCTCGATCGCCACGCTGTACACCACGCCCGCGATGAGCAGAGCCGCCGCCACCGTACTCGGACCCCCGAGCATCATCCATCGTGCGATGCGCGCGCGGCTCGCGGTCATCCGGCCTAGACCGTTCACCGCCCAACCGACGAGCGGCGGGGTGAAAACCAACGCAGGCAGCGCGTACCGGGGGTTTGAAACACCCAGCGCCACGAACAACCCGAGCGTTGCGAGCGTGGCAGCCGCAAGCGCTCGTGACATCCGCCTCGCACGTTCGTCTTGGCCCAGCGGCTCGGCTGCGGCGTCCGGTCCCCACGGGAAGAGCAGCACCAGCGACATCGGCAGCCCCGCGAGCAGCGCCATCGGTGCCAAGGCGGCGACATCCAAGGCGCGGTCGAGCGACCACAAGAATGCGCCCGGGCTCTGCGTGATGGCATCGTCGCCGCTCGCTGCGCGCGCCGCGAGCACCACCCAACCGGCGAACAACAATCCCGGCCCCGCGAGCGCGATCAGCAGCCGCCAATCCACAAGCACGCGAACCGAGCGGCTCAAGAGCACGCTCGCGACCAGCGCACCCCCGACCGCGGGCAGCCCCGCTGGACCCTTGACCAAGAGCATCGCGGAGCCGCCCAGGGCACCGCCGAGCACCGCCATCCATCGGCGCCCGCCCTTGGGCATCATCAGGAGATCGAGCAGGTAGAGCGATGCGATCAGCGTGCCCGCAAACATCGGCGCTTCGAGCTCTGCTGTGCGCCCGTACAGCCACACCGCGGGCATCAGCACCACCGCAAGTGCCGCAGGGAGCCGGGCTCCATCACCGAACCATCGGCGTGCGCACAAGCCCGAAACCAACGCCGCGATGAGCACGCTCAGCGCCGACACCAGCCGCGAACTGAACTCGGTGCTGCCAAACACGCTCGCGCTGACAGCGACCGCCCAAGTCATGCCCGGCGGTTTGCGTAGGTACACCCGCTCGAACATCGTCGGTGCGATCCAATCGCTCCACCCGACCGTGCCGGCCTGCTGCTTGGCTATCAGCTCGAACGCGGGCACAGCGCGGTGCGCTTCCGTATTGGTGAAACCCGCGCTGCCCAGACGGGGCAGAAAGACCACTGCCCAGACGCCCAGCACCACAACCAACCAGAGCCACGCCCGCGGGCGCGGGCTGCCGGTCATTTGGGTTGCCCGCTACGGACCTCGTCGCCTGTGCGCACCGCGACCTCGACGGGCCAGGTCCAGTCTTCGAGCATCTGCCGAACGTAGGTGTTTGGATCGCTCGGATCGTGGTCGAACCTGAACGACTCGGTGTACGCCTCGTCGAACGTCCAGCCCTGTTCGATCTGTCGGTACATCGCGATCGCACACCCTGTCCGCTGCGAGCCCGCAGCACAATGCACCAGCACCGGGTGGGTCGCTGGGTCTTGCAACATGCGCAGGGTCGTGGCGTAGTCCTCCGGGTTGCCGGTGGCGTCACCCTCAAGATCAAGCCGGATTCGCGTGACACCCAGCGCCTCTGCTGTGCGCTGGGCCAGCAGTTCTTCGGGGGTGCCCGGTTCGTGCGCACCCAGGTCGATGACGGTCTTGATCCCGTACCGCTCGACAACCGACTTGAGCCCGCCCGGCGTGGGCTCGCCTGAGCGGTAGATCTCCCCCGGCACCACAACCCCGAACCGCTTGGGTTCAAGGTTGGGCGCGATCCACTGCGTCCAGCCGAGCAGGCCAATTGCAGCGAGCACCACGGCGAGCCAGAGCGCCCGGTCCCACGTAAGCCCATGCCGATGAGTCGCCGACAGCCCCGCCGTCGATCTCGTGCTAGGGACCGATCGGCGCGAAACCGCTGTGGTGCGTGCGCTGGGTCTGGATGGTGCGTTTGGGCTGGTCATGGTGGGTCTACCATCGTCCCGATGGCGGGCAATGGAGCATCGTATCCCGAGGCGGTCGACCGGCTCATCGCGCGGCTCAGCGAGTTGCCGGGCATCGGTCGTCGGTCCGCCGAGCGGCTGGCCTTCCACTTGCTCACCGCGGAGCCCGAAGTGCCCGACGCCCTCTCGGTGGCCCTCACCGATCTACGCCGAACGGTTGCCCATTGTTCGGTGTGCATGCACCTGACTGACCGGGGCAAAGACCCCTGCGCGATCTGCAGCGACAACCGCCGGGACCGCTCGACGGTGCTCGTGGTCGAGCAGCCGCGAGACCTGATCGCGCTCGAACAGACCGGCATGTACGCCGGGCTGTACCACGTGCTCATGGGCAGGCTCAGCCCGCTCGACGGGATTGGGCCGGGCGACCTGACCATCGCGCGATTGCTCGACCGCATCGACGCGCCCGATTCCAATGGTGGGGGCGGCGTCGTTGCCATCAGCGAGGTCGTGCTCGGGCTCAACCCTACGCTCGAGGGCGACGGCACGGCGTTGTACCTCGCTGAGCAGCTCGCATCGCGGGACGTGAAGATCACCCGTCTGGCGCGGGGCCTTCCCTCGGGCTCCGAGCTGGAGTTCGCCAACAAGGCAGCCCTTGCCGATGCGCTCCACGGCCGGCAAACCATGGGCTAGCCCGATCAAAGACGAGCGCTCCGATACGCATCCATACGAACTGCTGGATTTCTAGGGGAAATCAGCCGGTGGTTGTTACACTACAAAGCGTTCCGCGCAGACGCCTTTGGTGGTTGGTTGTGTTCGCCTAGGCCCTGTCGTCTTTCTCATCGCGTGCTCTCCATTCGTGCATCTGGAAGCGATGTTCGTTTCCGCGCGATCGTGGCGCGCCTATGAGAAGCACACGTGGAAGGACAACCGATGAAATGGGCACTTGACATCAGCACAGCCTTATTAGCGATCGGCACTGCGACGGCAGCGCTCGCGGGCCCCAACACCGTTCACAAGAGCATTTCCATGCACAGCGATGGGCTCTGGACCGAAAACAACACATGGGAAACCGTCGGCGGCACGATCCCGGACGATCCGAACCTTGACACGGAGTGGTTCGCGGATGCAGCCGACTTCCTCCCCGACATGATGTTCTCGTTCGACGCGATGGATGCGGCCATGACCCCGTTGTTTGCCGTCGATGTGAGCGATCTGACCTCGCACGGCATGAGCATCACGAGGTCGGAAGCCGGATTGCCCCTGACGCTGGATGTCACCATCAACTCTGAGACCTGGACCGGCGGCGATGGGTTCGCGCTCGAGCTCGAGGAGCCCGTTCCGGTCACGATGATTTTTGTGAAGCTAACGAACATTGATGGTGATTTGCTGCTTGCTCTTTACGAGGGCATGATGGACGGCGCGGTGTACACCGTGTCGCACAACGCCTTAGCGGCCGGGCCACAGACGGTGATGCAGGAAAGTCCGGCACTCTTTGAGTTGGAGATCCTCACGACCCAGTTTGGGCTGTGCCCCGGCGATATTGCCGACGACTTGGGCAACCTCGGCGGCGATGCCATGGTGAGCTTCGGCGACTTTCTCGCGATGCTGGGCCTGATCGGTCCCTGCCCCGGTCCGACCCCAGTTCCCCCTGGCTGCGTTGGTGATATCGCGGACGACTTCGGCAACATCGGCGGTGATGCCATGGTGAGCTTCGGCGACTTCCTCGCGCTGCTCGGCCTCATCGGTCCCTGTCCGTAAAGGCCCGACTGTTCAAGGTCTTCAGCCACTCGCCACCCACAAAAGAGGCCCGCCCCCTAGTTGAGGGCGGGCCTTATTCATCGGCTCAGGTCGGGCTTAGCCGGGCTATCGGCGACGACGGTGCGCACACACGACGCCCATGAAGACCAGCAGCGTGGTGCCCGCGGGCGTGGGCACCGGCACGAACGACGCCGCGATCCCGTACTCAACATCATTGGCTGAGAAGTTGCGAACCTGCAGATAGAAGTTCGAGACGCTCGCCGGCGTGACCATGCCGTTAAGAACCAGGTCCGGACCAAACAGCCACAGCGACGGGATCTCGAAGTCGAACAGCTTGACGTTCTCGGCCGCGTTCTCGGTGAACGCGATCTTGTAGTCCACCGCGTCGGCTTCACCGAACGCCGGATCCCACCCGGTCAGGTTCATCGGGGTGAACCCGTCGATGAACAGCTCGAGCTCGAGGTTGTCGAGCGCGTCGTACGCCCCGCCCGTGACCTCTCGGTTCCACGTGAGCGCGACGCGCAGGTAGCTGATGGGTGAGCCCAGTCCCTGCGCGTTGTTGAAGTCGTCGAGCACGATCGACCCGCCCATCAGGTAGTCCACCGTGCCCGGTCGAGCCCCGGCCATCCCGCCGACGGTTTCCAAATCCCAGAACCCCGTGCGCTCGAGCATGGTGGGCCGCAGGTCGATCTGGAAGTTCCGCTGGTTGTTGTTGTCGGCGGCGCGTGCTTCTTTGTTCGAGTAGATATCCAGCATGCCCTTGGCGTCGGCGACCCCGCCGCCGAGCGTGACGTCGAGCGATCGGCCGACCCGAAGCGGGCTCGCGGGCGTGAGGCTACCGGTGTTGGCCTGCTGCACCCAGCCCGCGCCGGCAGTATCGACCACGCCCGTCGTGCGCGCACCTGCGATCAGCGCGGCCTTCATCACCCGCTGGTCCTTGGCCCGTGCGTCGTACCGGCCCGCGTCGTTGTTGGCGTACTCGTGCGCCAACGCGATGATGCCGCTGACGTGCGGCGCCGCGAAGCTCGTGCCGCTGATTCGGCCGATCTCGGGGTACCGCGGGCTGTTGGGGTTGAGTGTCTTGGACCACTGGTTGGCCACGAACGACCGTGTGTAGTCGTTGAGCGTGCCGTCGTTGTTCAGATCGCGGTTCGAGGCACCCAGTACATACCCGCCCGGGGCGACCACATCGGGCTTGGTCGGGTAGTTGGCCTGCGTGTTGGACGAGAAATCCTCCATCTTGCCGAAGGTGCTATCGAGCGCGCCCACCGCGATGTTGTTGTACGCGTAGTTCGGGTTGGGCACGGTGCCTACATAGTTAAAGTTCACGTTGTCCTGATTGAGCCTGTCGTTGCCAGCGGCCCACACGAACGTGACGTTCTGGTTGGCGTCGATGATCGAGTCGAGCCCCTGCCCGTTGGCGATGCCGCCCTTCATCGAGAAGTTGATCACGCCGGCGCTGCCCGCGCCGAAGCGGTTGTTGATCATCTCGTTGATCGCCGCCGTAGTGCCCGCCCACTCGGCGGTGTCGGCCGTGATCAGGTTCGCGCCCGGGGCCACGCCCCGCTGGGCGCCGTTGGCGCTGGCCGAGCCGATGATCGAAGCCACCGCGGTGGTGTGCTCGCTGTCGAAGTTGTCGTTGCCCGCCAGCCCGTTGTTGGCGCGTGTGAGCCGGCCGCCGAACGAGGCATGGTTGGTCGTCTTGCCCGGTTCGATGATGCCGACGTTGACTCCGTTGCCCGTGACGTTGTACTTGGCTCTCGCGAGAGGGGCCGAGATGACGTTGCGGGAGTTGGCGTTGGCGTAGTTCGCGGGTTCCGCAGCGACCGAGACCGTCACGCCCCGGCTAGTCTGGTGGTTGACCGAGTTGAACGTGTAGTTCACGCCCGAGCCCGCAGCGCCCAGCACGCCAGCCGAGTCGGCCTGCGCGATCGCGCGGATGGTCGTCCGAAGCTGGTACTGCCGCTCGCCGGTGGGCTGATTGGCGTACCGCTGCATCCAGGTCTGGTTGATCGCCGTAGCGCGTGCGCCGCCCGGATCGTTGAACCAGCCCGTGTCGAGCGTGGTTAGCCCGCCCGCCGCGGTAAACGTGCCCGGCAGGGGGGCCATCGGGTTGGGCCTCGGATCCTGGCGGAAGAGCTGCACATCGACCTGAATCTTGAACCGCGCCTGGTTGGCTGCGGGACCGATCCAGTTCACGTTCGCATCGGCCAGCACCGGCACGAGAATGTCCGCGGCGGCCCCGCCCGCGGTGCTCAGGTTGAACGTGTGCGAGTACTGTCCGAGTGCGGTTTGCACGCGGTCGCGCGTGGCGTCAAGGTTCTCGATGGCCGAGCCGGTCCCGTTGGTGACCAGCGCGAAGCTGGTCCGGCCGCCCGTGGCCGGGTTCTGGGTACCCGTCGCCCGGCGTGTCCATGACCACGCAATATTCGATGCCGGCGGCCCCGCCGGCGAGGTGATGGCAACCTCAGGCGCGGGGATGTTCCAGATGTTCTGCGGTTGCCAGATGTTCTGGGCCGCAGCGGGCGAGGCGAGCACCACCAATCCGGCGCATGCCAACAACGCGCGAACAGTCATCGCTGGGGTCAGGGTCCTGGTCATGTCTCCCTCGCTGGTCGGCTGCCGGACGGCCGGGGTGCCCAGTCGTCGTTGTCCGACGGACGAATCGCAGTTTACCAAGATCCAAAGCCGGGCCGATAACGAAAACGCCACGATCTTCACCGTTGAGTGATCGACCCCGGACAAGGCCCGGGGTGGATTCAGGCCTTGGTCCAGCAAATCGCGGGCCAAATTCCAACGCCATTAGAGCTTCCCTACCGATACCCTTAGATAGACCGACAGGCGGAGCCTTTCGACCCATGCGATTCGACACCCGGCAACAGTTCAAGCTCGGCCAGCACATGAAGCTGGCTCCCAGGGTCATCCAGTCCATGGAGATCCTGCAGATGCCGCTGCTCGAACTCGAGGAACGCATCGAGCTGGAACTCTCGTCCAACGCCGTGCTCGAACTCGTCGAGCCCGAGGCACGCGAGCTGCCCGAGGGCCGAACGGACGACCACGCGGGCGAGCTCGCCGAGGACTTCGACCGGCTCGACGCCTTCGTCGCGGCCAACCCCGACGCCGCCGCCAACGAGTACAACGCCGACTCGCTTACCGATGGCCGTGACCGCTTCGAGTCCGGCACCATCGACCGCAAGCGCCTGCGATCAGACGGCGGCAGCGACGCCAAACACGAAGCGATGGCCAACGCGCCCGCTCGCTCGGCTTCGCTGCACGACCAGCTCATCTCCCAGTGGGGGCTGTGCGAGGTGGACAGCGCGCTGCGAGCAGCAGGCGAACAGATCATCATGGCCCTCGAAGACGACGGCTACCTGCGCACTCCGCTCGAAGAAATACTCGACCACGCGCCAAGGTCCAACGGCACATCCGCACTCGACATGCCCACCCTCGAACGTGCGCTCACTGCCGTGCAGCTCTTTCTGGAGCCCGCAGGCATCGCTGCCCGCGATGCGCGCGAGTGCCTGTTGCTCCAGCTCGACAGCGCCGATCTGGATGAGGGCTGGGATTCCGATGAGGACCGCCACGCCACCATCGGTGTGGCCCGTCTGCTGGTGACAGACCACCTCGACGACCTGATGAACAACCGCCTGCCGCGCATCGCCGAGCGCACCGGCAAGAGCCTCGACGAGATCAAGGCGGGCCTGAGCATGCTCCGCCGGCTCAGCCTCTCGCCCGCGCGCCGGCTCGTCACCGACCCCGTCGAGACCATCTTGCCCGATGCCATCGTCGAGTACGACGAGGACCACGACCGCTACATCGCCTACCTCAACGACCAGCGGCTGCCCAACCTGCGCATCAACCGCGAGTACGCCGACCTGATCCGCGATAAGGAAGTCCCCAAGCGCGACCGCGACTTTCTCAAGACCAACAAGTCCAACGCGGAGTGGCTCATCGACGCGGTCGGCCAGCGGAGCAAGACCATCCAGCGAGTGCTCAACGTGGTGGTGGAAGCCCAGCGAGACTTCTTCGACTACGGGCCGGAGGCGATCAAGCCGCTGCCGATGACGCTCGTCGCCGAGCAGCTCGGCATCCACGTCGCCACCGTCAGCCGGGCCGTGGCCGACAAGCACCTGATGACTCCCCGAGGCGTGGTGCCGCTGCGGCGATTCTTCACCGGTGGCACCGAGACCGACTCGGGCGAAGAGATTAGCTGGGAGGCCATCAAAGCCGCTTTGCAAGAGGTGGTGGATGCCGAGGACAAGGCTAAGCCCATGAGCGATGATGCGCTCGCCGATGCGCTCAAGTCACGCGGCATCGAGATCGCAAGGCGGACCGTTGCCAAGTACCGCGCCCAGCTCGGTATCCCGAGCGCGAGGCTGCGCAAGCAATACTGATCGACGCCGCTCAACGAAGTGTGCGCACAGAAAAGGGCGAGCCGATCGGCCCGCCCTCTTGAGGATCATTCTGGCTGTTGCATCAGTCCATCGCGTAGATTTTGTTCGACCGGCCGGGAAGGCCGGTATTGATATTCTCGGGTTCCGTTGCCGGAATCTGGAAGAATCGCTCTTCGATGTTCCCCGTTAGGAACGATGCGTGTCCATCGGAGAACACCCAGTTACCGCCCGAGTCGCCGTGGTTGTCTACCTTGCCGTACTTCCCCGGTTCTGAGACGCCGAACTTATCCAAGATCGCCTGGCTCTCGTTTCTGTAGAACGTGTTGGTTCGCATGTCGCTGCCGTTGGTCTCGTCACCCATGATCGGGATGGGAGACAAGATGCCGACCTCGGATATCTTGAGCCCGGCGTAGTACATGTAGCTGATGTTGTACGGCGTAACCAACTCGCTCGACGCGGGCGGCGTGGGAATCACATCAAGCGGCCGTGAGGAAAGTCCGGACGTCTGGTTGTGCGCCGCCGGGCCGCCCCAGCGATCGGCCTTGTCAGCGGCACAGGTGAGGTACTCGAAGGTGTCAGAGTAACTCCCGAGCAGTGGCTCGTCATTTCCGTCGCGGTACTGACCGCCCACAAATCCGCGGAACGCGCTGTTGTTTCGATCTTCTCCGAATTGCTCAAGACTGTACAGGCCAGCCAAGCCGCCATAGACAAACTGATTGTCCAGATAGCCCGGAGAGCCGCCACGAACAGAACGGCGGAAGTTCGCAGCGTCAGTGGGGGTTGGGTGTGGCATGATGGCGAACCAATCGTTCCAGTCATTCGCGTAGTAGCTCTGAACGAGTCCTGTCTGCCGGAGATCGCTCAGGCAGACCGCCGCTTTCGCTGCATCCCTCGCCTTGCCCAGCGCGGGCAGCAGGATGCCGATGAGCAGCGCGATGATCGCGATCACCACCAGGAGTTCGATCAAAGTGAAAGCTCTGTGAGCTATCGCCTGAGAGCGTCGCTTCATACCCGCGTTCATCGATCAATCCTTTCAGGGGCTCTCGCCAGCATCTGGCCGCCCAAAGGCGGAGCCATTGAGCCCGCCAATCGTCACGTTATCGAGGGCCGCAAACAGGGTCAACGAAGAAACGCGGCAGAGAGGAGTGGAACGAGAGGTAAATCGGTTTAGGAAAGTTCTTGTCTCTTTCGTCAACCAGACTCTTGGGCCGGGCCGTTCTGCCAACTCAAGCCGCCACGACCGAGAACCATCGATCGAGCCCGGGATACCCCTGTCCCAGCGCAGCGGGCGAAGCAAATCCCACACTAAACCGTTTGGGGTTACAACTCTGCGAAGTTCTTGCTGGAGTCTCTCGGGGGTTGCATTTATACTCTCGGCAGCGCGCGAGTCGGGGCCGAAAGCATCGGCCGATCGCGCGATGAGAGATACCCGCATTTCCGGAGGATTCCAGTATGAAGGCTTTCCGCTTTCTCGCAGCGTCGGCGCTTGTGTCGGCTGTCGGCAGCACCACCGCATTCGGTCAGATCGCAGTCGATGGCGTAAAGGACGCAGCCTACGGCAGCGCGCTGTGGACGCAGGCCAACCCCACCCTCCGCGACACCGGCCCCGGTGATGTCGGATGCAACCCCGCCGACCTCGGCGGCGATCCCGCAACCGTGATCACCGGCCTCGAGTGGTCCATCCCGCTCGCCTCCATCGGCAGCCCCACCGGCAACGTCCAGATGGTCGCCATGATCACCAGCGGCGATTACGGCTTCCTCTCCAACCAGGTCCTGCCCACGTTGCCCCAGACCTCGGGCAACCTCGGCCAGACCAACAACATCAACTTCCAACAGATCGCGGGCACGCAGAGCGCCACGTTCGACACGAGCGTTGCCGCAGCCTCAGCTCCGGTCATCGATGGCATGCTCGACATGGGCCTTTACACTTCGCTGGGCATCCAGAACGTCCGTACCGCCTTCGGTGACAACGCCGACGCGAGCTCCGGCAACTCGGTCGACGGCAGCGAACTCGACGGGCTCTACGCCGCCGTCTTCGGCGACCGGCTCTATGTCATGATCACCGGCAACGTGCAGAACAACTTCAACAAGTTCTCGCTGTTCATCGATTCCATCGCCGGCGGCCAGCAGTCACTCCAGGGCGACAACCCGGACATCGACTTCAACGGGCTCAACAACATGGGCAACCGCGCTGAGTTCCTCAGCCGGGTCGACGGCCAGTTCGGCGGCCCCGGCAGCGGGCTCACCTTCGAGGCCGGCTTCGAGGCCGACTTCTGGGTCGCGGTCGGCCACGGCTCGGGCGGCGACGGGCTCGGTGAGTCCTTCGCCAACTTCGGCAACATCAACGATGCTGACCCGATGAACCGCTCGGGCGGCTACGTCGGACGGTTCCTGCCCTCCAACGTTGGCGGCGTGCCGGCGTCGGGCGACAACACTCCCGACCTCCGCTACACCTACGACTTCTCCAACGTCGCTGGCGTGCAGGGCGGCGCTTGCCAGCCCGGACCCGGCAGCTTCGCGCCCGAGATCTACTCCAACGGTTCTGAGCTCGACGGGTTCTTCGCCAAGATCGACGGCAACAACCTGTGCATGCTCTTTACGGGTAACTTCCTCACCAACATCAACTCGGGCCTGGGCGATCCGCAGGGCGGCCGCAAGTTCCACGTCTTCATCGATGCCATCGATGGCGAGGGCCAGAACCCGCTGATCGAACTCAACAGCGACATCAACGCCGGCACGCTCCAGGGCATGAGCCGCGCGAGCGTCTTCGATACCGACGGCATCACCTTCGATGCCGACTTCGTGCCCGACTACTGGCTCGGGATGCAGACCCTCGGCAACCCCATCGGAATGTCGATTGACTCATCGCTGCTTATCGCCGATTCCGGCGCGTTCGACCCCTTCGATATCTTCACGCAGATCTATCCCGGCTGCTTCGATAAGGCGTTCGTCCTTGCCGACGGCCTGCCCGTCAGTTTCGACGGCCCCTTCACGAGCAACACGGTGAGCAACTGGGCCCCGCGCGAAGCGTTTGATGACCAGCAGGCCGGCGCTACCCAGCCGCTCGCAAACCTCGCCACCGGGCTCATCCGAGCGATCGTGAACAACTCCAACACCGCGGGCGTGACCGATTCCAGCGTTGCTGGTGCCGGCGCTGTCACCACCGGCTACGAGCTGTGCATCGATCTCGACGAACTCGGCTGGAACGGCACCGACCCGATCAAGGTCGCGGCCTTCCACGCTAGCGAGGGCGGCACAGGCGGCACGAGCATCGACAACCAGGTGCTCGGCGGTCTGCCCGCGTCCTACGACGCGCTCGACGTCGGTGACCCCACCGCCAATGGCAACACCCGAGGCGCCGACGGCACCGACGGGCCCGGCGTGCGGTTCGACCTCATCGCGGGCGATCAGTTCATCGTCGTTCCCGCCGCCGTTCCCTGTGTGGGCGACATCGCCGACGACTTCGGCTTCCTGGGCGGCGACGGCATGGTGAGCTTCGGCGACTTCCTCGCGCTGCTCGGCCTCATCGGCCCCTGCCCCGGCGGCACGCCTGGCTGCACGGGCGACATCGCGGACGACTTTGGCTTCCTCGGCGGCGACGGCATGGTCAGCTTCGGCGACTTCCTCGCCCTGCTCGGCCTCATCGGTCCCTGCCCGTAAGACTGCCGATTGGTTCCTGACACACACCATGAGCCCCGGCCCTCTACAGGGTCGGGGCTCTTTCAATGCGCACACGACGGGTGCGCATTGCGCGGCGATCAAGCTTGTTACCGGTTTCGACGCTCGATCGAGGCCGCTGTCACGTCGTCGTTCAAGTTCTCGGTGCCCGCGAAGTCGCGCACAGCTTGGAACAACCCGTTGACTTCGGTGTCGGTCGAGTCGGCCTGTTTAAGCGTCTCGATGACCCGTTCCATGCCGAACTCCTCGCCCTCGGGCGACTGCTGCTCGACGACACCGTCGGAGAACAGGATCACCCGCGAGCCAACCGGGAAGGGCCGCTCTTCGGTCACGTACGTCACATCCGGGTCCACGCCCAGCGGCATCCCACCCTCGCTCTTGATCGTCTGGGGCGAATACGTGCCCGAGCGGTACAGCCAGTGCCCGTGGCCCGCATCAACGAAAAGCATCGTGCCCTTGGATTCGTCGAAGATGCCACACCACACGCTGATGAACTTACCGGGCGGCAGCAGCGGGGTCACCTGCGCGTTTACCCTGTTCAACGCCGCAGCCGGGCATCCGCTGGATTCGAGCTTCTCTTTGAGCAGCGTTAGGGTGACCGCCATGTGGATCGACGCCGCCGACCCCTTGCCCGCCACATCGCCCAAGAACGCCGCGACCCGGCCATCGGGCATCGGCATGATGCTGAACAGATCGCCCGCGACCAGTCGGCCAGGTCGCATCCGCATGAAGTAGGCGAACGACGCGATCTGCCCGTGGGGCGGCGGCATCAGCAGTTTCTGAGCCGCGCCCGCTGCGCGCACATCGCGAAGCAGTTCGTCGTTCTGTCGCTCGCTGCGCTTGCGCTTAAGGTTTTCCCACGATGTCCCGCTCATCTTGCAGACAGCCTGGCAGAACGCCGCCGCGTCAGACTGCACCATATTCTCTTGCCGGCGCGCATCGAGGTACAGGAACGCGTTGACCGTCCCGTCGACAACGATCGGGGCGCACAGTGCCGAGTGGATACCCAGGTCCATGATGGACTGTCCAAAGTTCTGCTGCGAGTCGCTGGTCATGCGAACCATGCCGGACTTAGCGGCACTGATGAGCGATCGGCTGAACATGAGGTCCTGGCTCGGTGCTCCGCGCTGGTTCGGGCTGCGGTAGCCGACAATCTCAACGTCGGCACCGCTCTCGCGGATGATCGCCGCGCGGTTGAACCCTGTGCCCTCGATCACGGCTTCAAGCATGGCCTCGGCGAGCGATTCCTCGCTGTCCGCGCCGCTGATCGTGCCTGCGCACTGGATGAGCAGGTCCAGCCGCTGCTGGGCGATTTTGGCCAACTCCTGTTCGGGTACCTTCTGCACCCGGTGAGCGGAAGTATCCACATCGTTGGCCGTCGGCAGCGTCGATGGTGCCGATTCGCTCATCCGCGCGCGGTACGTCCATGGCCCGAGTCTTAGCAGGTCCCCGTCGTTGAGCATGGTGGGGGTATTGACATCGAGTTGCTT
Source organism: Phycisphaerales bacterium (assembly GCA_029260395.1). Lineage (GTDB taxonomy): Bacteria > Planctomycetota > Phycisphaerae > Phycisphaerales > UBA1924 > OFTM382. Next base: position 425,411 of record JAJDDJ010000009.1, read on the forward strand.
GCCGTTCACGAACGTCCCGTGCCGGGACTCCAAGTCCGTGATGAACCAGCTCTCTTCGCTGAACGTGATACGGCAATGCCTGCGGGACACCGTCTTGTCCGCGAGTTGTGCTTCGCAACCTGTTGAGCGGCCAATCGTCCAGGGCCGCGCGTCGCGGATCTCGAACGTCTCGCCCGGCGGACCCGCCAGCGGCTCTAGTCGGAGGTAGGGCATGGTGTTCGTAGGGAAAGTCATCGAGGCGGTCGAGCCGAAGTGGGGTGGTGGAGGGCGCGGTGAGGTCTGGCGCAGGCTGCTAGAAACAGCGTGCCGCCTCAGCGTAGCTTGTGTGCCCTGAGTCCGCAGGCCCCGCTAGCGATCGATCGGCAGTTCGGCCCGGACGATGGCTTCGAGAAACGCCAGATCCGCCTGATCGGCAGTGCCATCGGCGTTCAGGTCCGCCGGGCTCTGATGCAGCGCGTACAGATCGTCGGCATCGACACTCCCGTCGCCCGTCCTGTCGTCGGGCCACTCGCCGTCGTAGCCGATGCGGATGAGCCCCTCCGCGCTTCCGCCCGGACCGGTTACCCGGTAGACCAGCCGGTCCAGCCCCGCAGCACCGGCATTGGGAGTGACCATGACCGCCGCACCACCCGAGCCCGTGTTGATACTCGCCTGAGCCGGTGCCTGCAACACCTCGAACGTCAGCAGCGCCATATCGCCGTCGGTCGAGAAAGGCAGCGCGAGCAGCACGTCAACCTCTGGCGTTAGCAGCTCGCTCACGGTGAACGCTCTTGGAACCGTGGGCGTCGCATTGGGCGTGCCTGCAGTGACGGTGATGGCCCTCGGCTCGCTGCGGACCAGCATGCCGTCGGCGAACACAGCCTCGATCTGGACCCGCGACTCGCCTTCGCCCAGCAGGTTCACTGGCACCATCAGGCGGGCTTGGCTGCCCGGAGCGGTCGCGACTGTTCGGCCGTTCTGAAGCACGCGAAGCTCGCTCGCGCCGTGCGGACCGAGGACTCGCGCATCGATCTCGATCGTCTCGTCGAGCGCCGCCGAGGCCGGTGCCGACACCACCTCCACCATTCGTCCCACGTTCGAGACCACGATGCCTACCGAGTCGGTTGCTGAGGAGCGCACGGGCGAAGAGTCGATGACGCTGACCACCACTTCGTGCCAGCCATCGGCCAGCGCGGTTGTGTTCAGCGCGCCGGTGGAGTTGTTGAGCACGAATCCCGAGATGGTTCCGTTGACAAAGAAGCGTCCGAACGCGGGAGCGGGAACGCTGGGCTTGGTCGTTGATGCCGCGAGCGAGATGCTGACCGAACCCGGGACGCTCGATACTACGGTGGCCGTAACGCTCGGCGGTGTGTCGAAGGGCGATGTCAACGGATCGCCCAGCAGCAGCCCCTGCACCGGGAACGCGCGCAGCGACCGGAACGCCGCCGCACCAAGCGGCAGCCCCTGGTGATAGAACAGGTGCGCCCGGGCGTGCGGAAACTTGTTCGGGTAGTTGCACGGCTCCTGCACCGTGCCGAACGTGCCGCTCGCGCCCTTGCGGATCCACTCGCTCGCCTTGGTCTGCGCGCTCGTGTCGAAGGTGGCCGCAAACGAGGTCAGATGGTCGGCGAATGCTCCTGGCAGCAGCGTGAAATCGGCCTGATCAATGTTCGTGCTGGCGAAGCCGCTCATCACTCCGAGCGCGTCGTGCCGGCCGATGGGAAGCGTCGCCATCAGGTGCTCGGCGTCGTCGCCCAGCGCCTGAATTTCGCTCACGGCGGCCGGGTACGTTCCGTGCCTGGGACCGGATCGCGCCGCGTCGGTCGTCTGCATGTAGTAGACAGTGCCGGCCGGGTGCGTGCCGTCGGCCGCCACCGATCGATCGATCATGTCCAGAATCTCTTGGACGGTGTTGCCACGCTCGCCCGTGTAGCCCAGCAGCGAACTGATGAGCACCCGGCTTCCGTTGGCGTTGGGAAATCCCGATGAGTAGCTCGAGAATCCTTCGAACGGAACTGTCGCTGTCGAGAGCGAGCCGCCGAACGGATTGTTGTACAGAATAGGGATGTTCCCTTGCACAAAGACATCGTCGAGGTACAACGAAGCATACGCCGACGTGATCGAGAACCGGCTCACGGGCGAGCACGAATCGACGAACGTGTTGGGCACAAAGTTTGCAAAGGTGGTGCTCGGCGCCAGCACGATGTAGTCGATCAACAAACCGAGATCGCGCTGATCGACCACCGCCCTGATCGCTGGCAGTTGGAACTCGCGGAAGCTCAGGTAGGGCGACGTCGCGATGGGCATGTAGACAACCTGGTTGTCCGGCACGCCGCGCGCGTTCTGGTAGTAGTGCCCGACCATCATCGACACCGGGTCTGTCGGATCGATCACGAGCAGCACGTCCGCGCCGTCGGTCGCCAGGGCAGCCGTGGGCTGCACCGCCAGCCCTGCCGCCAAGGTCAGCCATCGTGTCGCTTTGCGGGTGAGTTCTCGGGGTGGCCGTCCTGTCAGCATCTCGCGTCTCCTGGGGTCTCTGCTCTCTGATCAAGCGTATCGGTCAGGCGGGAGGCCCAACCCCGGTGCCAACCCTCAAACTACGGCTCAATCCGGCGTTAGGTCTCAATAAACCCCCGTGGGCCAATATCGGTGCCCGGCCCGACCCAAGAAAGTCATGCTCTCATTGACTATTTATGCGTACCGTGTATAATCATGCAATGAGCCGCGAACGCCGCCATCAGATAATCGCCCAGCTTCTCGAAGCCCAAGAGGTCCAGAGCCAGGATGTCCTGCGGACCCTGCTCGCCGAGCAGGGCGTCGAGACCACTCAGGCGACCGTCTCCCGTGATCTCCGAGAAATGGGCGTCATCAAGGGGCCCGCGGGCTACACGATCATCAACCAGTGGAACGCCGCAAACGCCTTGTCGCTCACCGAATCAGGCCTGCGCTCGCCACTCGAACGCGTTCTGGAAAGCTCGATTCTCTCCGCCCAGCCCGCGGGAACACTGATTGTGCTGAAGACCGCTCCGGGCCATGCGCAGGTCGTTGCGGTCGAGTTTGACCGCCACCCACCCGAAGGCGTCGCAGGCACCGTCGCGGGCGACGACACCATCTTCGTCGCCTGCCTCAATCAAGCCGCTGCGGCCGAACTGCTCGACACCGTTCGTTACGCCGCGGGGCTCGCGAGCAGCCCGAGCGTTCCAAGCACGAACGGATCGCACCTATGACCGCGCCCCTAGCCGAGCGCCAGCGCGTCGCGGTCATCGGCGCTACCGGCTATACGGGCCGCGAGCTCGTAGGCCTGCTCGCGGCGCATGCGGGCGCCGAACTCGTCGGCCTCTTCGGCTCGGGCTCGCGCGACGGTTTCCGCCCGTTCGCCGATGAATTCCCGCGCTACCGCACCGTCATCGACCTGCCTATCGAGCCCATGAGCCTCGAGCGCGTGCGAGACCTTGAGCCCGACACGGTCTTTCTGGCGACGCCCCACGAGGTCAGCCACTCGATCGTCTCGGAGCTTTCCTGCGATCAGTCGCCGATCTTTGTCGACCTCTCGGCGGCCTACCGCAACCCATGCGCCAAGGCCTGCCGCGACTGGTACGCCATCGAGCACTCCGACGCGGGCCTTCTCGCAACCGCCGTTTACGGCCTGGTCGAGCATGCACGCGAGGATTTGCTCGGCTCTGACCTCATCGCGGCTCCCGGCTGCTACCCGACCGCTGCGCTGCTGGGCCTGCGGCCGTTGGCTTCCGCTGGTGCGATCGCGCCCAGCTCACACGTCTCCGTCATTGGCATCAGCGGGGTAAGCGGAGCAGGCCGGGGTGTTGGCAACACCGCCCAGCTCTTCTGTGAGGTGAGCCTTCGCCCCTACGGCGTCACGGGCCACCGTCACCTGCCTGAGATCACCCACCATCTCGGCGCAAGCACGGCTACCCGCGTCGTGTTCACGCCCCACGTCGGTCCGTGGGATCGCGGCATGGTCGTTACGTCCCACGTCAAGCTCGCGAAGGACTGGGATGCGGACCGTGTGGCGCAGGCCTTTGCACACGCTTACCCGACGCACAGCAACCCGTTCGTGCGGTTGCTCGATCAAGGGCAACTGCCGAGCGTCGCAGCCGTCGTGGGCACGAACTACTGCGACATCGCCTGGCATCTCGACGATGAGGCTGGTGTGCTCGTCATCACCAGCGCCATCGACAACCTGCTGAAGGGCGCCTCGGGCCAGGCGGTGCAGGCATGGAACGTGCGGCTGGGATTTGATGAATCCCAGGGACTGCTCCCACCTGCCAATCCCCAACGGGTCGCAGCAGGGGGTGCGCTTTGAGCCGCCAGCACGTTCCTAACGGGGTGGATCAGATCACCGTTGTCAAAATCGGCGGGCAACTGCTCGATGACCCCGCCTCGCGCAGCGCCATTGTTGCCGCTATCACACAGTCGAGCACACACACCAAGCTCATCGTCGTGCACGGCGGGGGCGATGCAGCGGGCGAGCTTCTCAGCAAACTCGGCATCGAAGCACCCAAGATCAACGGCCTGCGTGCAACCAATGACGCCGCCATCGGCCCGGTTGTCGGCGCGCTAGCGGGGACGGTCAACAAGAGCTTCACCGCCGCGTTGCGCACCGCTGGCTGTGACGCGGTCGGGCTGTGCCTCGGTGACGGTGGAGCGGTCATCGTCGAGCGTCACCCCGATCCCGCGCTCGGCTGCGTTGGCCTTGTAGCGGGCGGCACCGGCGACCTCTGGCGTGAGCTGCTCGCATCGGGCCGAACACCGGTCGTGTCCTCCATCGGCTTCTCCGCCACCGGCGCACTCCTCAACGTCAACGCTGACGACGCAGCCCTCGGCGCCGCACTCGCTGTCAGCGCCGTCGCTCTTGTACTCGTGACCGATACCGCTGGCGTGCTCGATAGCCAGGGCGCGGTGATGCCGTTCCTCGACGAACAGCTCGCTGCGACTTCCATCGGCTCGGGCATCATCCATAGCGGCATGGTCCCCAAGGTCAACGCTGCGTTGCAGGCCGCTGGCCAACTCAGTGCGCCGGTGCGCATCGTGCACTTCTCACAGATTTCCGAGGCGCTCGCATCAAGCGCGGGCCACGTCGGCACCACAGTGTCTTCCAAGCGACTCAGGCCGTCGGGCTCGCCCGAGCCCACGCAGCCGATGCCCGTCTGAAGCGCCTCCCACCCCGAATCCAATGCACTACCAGCGACGCCCGCCGACTCCGCCGGGCCACGCAAGGAACTGATATGCCGTCCCTCCAACCAGTCCTCGAGCCAGTCCTCGAATCAAAGCCGGCAACCTCCAAGCCCAGCCCAAAGGCCGCCGGCCTGTCACACTTCCTCAGCGTCGACGACCTCAGCGTGCAGCAGGCCAACGACCTCATCGACCTTGCCCAGCAGATCAAGGCCGAGTGCAAGCTCGATCCCGCGTCATGGGCCTCTGAGCTTGCGCACAAGTCCGCGGTGCTGCTCTTCGAGATGCCCAGCCTCCGCACCCGCGTCAGCTTCGAGATCGGCATCGCCAAGCTCGGCGGGCACGCCATGTACTTCGACCATTCCAAGCAGCGCATCGGCGAGCGTGAATCGGTCAAGGACTACGCCAAGAACCTCGAACGCATGGCCGACGTGGTCATCGCCCGCGTATTCGACCACGACGTGCTCACCGAGCTGGCCGCAAACTCCGCGGTCCCGATCGTCAATGCGCTCAGCGACCACGAGCACCCGTGCCAGGCGCTCGCCGACCTGCTCACGCTGCACGAGCGCTTCGGCTCGTTCGACGGCCTCAAGCTCGCGTGGGTCGGCGACGGCAACAACGTCTGCCACTCGCTCATGCTGCTCGCTTCCAAGCTCGGCATCGACATGACGGTCGTCACGCCCAAAGGCTTTGAGCCCCAGTTCAGCGTGGTCAAGCAGGCCATCGCCGCCGCCGAGGCCACCGGCTCGACCATCACGCTCAGCCACCACCTCAGCGCCATCGAGGGCCACCACGCTGTCTACACCGACACATGGCTCTCAATGGGTCAGCAGCACCAGGCCGAGGTCCGCCAGGGCGCGTTCGCGGGCCTGCAAATCAACGAGAAGGCCATGGCTCTCGCCTCGCGCGGGCTGACCGAACCGGCCATCTTCATGCACTGCCTGCCCGCCCACCGGGGCGAAGAAGTCGTCGACGAAGTCATCGACTCGCCGCAGTCCATCGTCTACGACCAGGCCGAGAACCGCATGTGGGCGCAGAACGCACTGCTCGCTGCCCTGCTCGGACAGCACGCGACCGGGTTCCAAACTGGCTTCCAAACGGGCTTCCAGACCGCTCCCAAGAACGGTTCGCAGAACGGAGCTGCGCTCTAATGCCGTCCACATCGTCAGCCTCGCCATCCAATTCGCCGCTCGCTAGCCCGCCGGTCGCCGAGACCACCAACGGCTTTGTCTCGCGCCACGCGAAGCCAAAGGATGCCCCAGCCATCGCCGGGCTCGTCAACAACTGGGCCGAGCGCGGCCTCACCCTCGCGCGCAGCGCGCCGGAAGTGCTCGAAGCCATCCACCAGTTTGTCGTGGTTGAAGACGACGCGGGCCTCGCTGCCTGCGGCTCGCTTGTCGAGTGGCCGCCCAAGATCGCCGAGATCCGCTCGGTCGCCGTCGCCGACCGTCAGCAGGGCAAGGGTGCAGGCCGCGCCGTGGTCGCAGCACTCGTCTCCAAAGCCCGCAGCGAAGGGGTCGAGATCGTCGTGCTGCTCACCAAGTCGCCCGAGTTTTTCGCCAAGCAAGGCTTCACAGCGATCGAATCGAGCGACCTGCCCTCGCACTACCTCAAGGCCGCCATCCTCGATCGCGGCCGCAGCCTCGAAGGCCGGACGGCTATGCAACTCGTGCTGTAGTCCGGAGCACGCCGAGCTCGTTACAGCTCGACCATCTCCATGTCCGGCTCGTGCTTGCCGCTCTTGGGTGCGATGCGCACATCGGTCGTGAACACGCCAAGCTCGCTGTGCGCGTCGGCCATCTGCTCGCGGATGCCCGCAGCATCAAACAGCATCTGCCTCGGCAGCGCTTCCTCGATCGCGCCGGGCACCTGGCCCGGGCCTTCGTCAACGATGGCAACCCGTGCGTGCGCGCCCATCAGCACAGCCGCTCCGCCGAGCACCGCAGCCAGGTCCAGCGCGATCTGCCCCTCGCTCTTGGCAAACTCGATCGGCGGCACGCTCCGCTCGAACGCTTGCAGCAGGCCGCCCGCGTTCTCGAACGTGCCCGCCTTCTCAAGCCATGTCACGCCCGGCAGCACGATGTCCGCACGGTCGGCGATCGCGGCCGCCAGCGTGTCGATCACCACCACGAACCGTGCCGACCTGTCTGCTACGCGCTCGATCGCATCGGTCGCCCAAGGCTTGTGGTCGTTGCCGGTGAGCACTACCGCGCCCACATCGCTCTGTGAGCACCGCTTCGCCCAGTCGTCCGCTTCCATCGGCTCGCTTCCGAGCACGGCTTTGAGCACCCGGCGCACGCCCCGCGCGTTGGGTGCCTTCTCAGCGCGGATCGTGTACGTGTTCGCGTCGCCGGCCTCGGAGCCGGGCGGGAAGGTCTGATCCTCGCCCTCGAATCGTACCGGCCCGACACCCAGAATCGCGCCGCTGTCGATCGAACGCACCAGGCTCGCCAGCGCGAATGCTTCCTCGCACGTCAGATGCGGGCTTACGAGCAACCCGATGTGCTTGCCCCCGTCGGCTGCTTTGCGCAGGCCTGCAACGGTCGAGTCGTACACCCGGTTGTAGTCGTCGGCGATCAGCACCCCGTGCTGACGGCGCAGTGGGGCGGTCAGCCGGTTCTCACTGGCTACGTGCTTCCAGCCGTAACGCACCTCGTCAGAGATCCACCACGCGTTCACCTCCGCGTTCTCACGCGGCCGCACGCGGAACACCTTGCCCTCGTTGTGGTCGACCCACAGGTTGTCGCCGCCCGCGGTAAGCCCATCAATGCTCGCAGTCGATTTCAAGAACCACACCCGCTGGGCAAACAAGAAGTCCTTGTCGAGCAGCGCGCCCACCGGGCACAGGTCGATCACGTTACCGCTCATCGGGTTGTCCAAAGGCACGCCCGGGAACACGTCGATCTCTTCCTTGTTGCCCCGGCCGTCCACGTACAACTCGCTCGTGCCCGTCACCTCGCGCGTAAACCGCACGCACCGCGTGCACATGATGCACCGGTCGGCGTACAGCCACACATTCGGCCCGACGTTTTTCTTCGGGTTCTTGACCTTCTGTTCCTGGAATCGGCTCACCCCACGCCCGTACTGGTAGCTGTAGTCCTGCAAAAAGCACTCGCCGGACTGGTCGCACACCGGGCAGTCCAGCGGGTGGTTGATCAGCAGGTACTCCATCACACTCCGCTGGTTGGCGATGGCCTTGGGCGAGTCCGTGTGCACCACCATGCCGTCGCTCGCGGGTGTCTGGCATGTCGGTACCAGCTTGCCGCCCATCATCGGTTCGAGCTTGTTCTCGTTCCGCGGGTTGGGGGCCCATACCTCGCCCAGGCAGATGCGGCAAGACGCCACAATCGACAGCCCATCGTGGTAGCAGTACGAGGGAACCTCGACCCCGCTCGACTGGGCCGCCTGAAGAATCATCTGGCCCGGCGTGAATTCGCAGACCTTCCCGTTGATCGTGATCGTCGGCATAGGCCCCAGTGTAGCGCAGACAGCCCCGCTGATGCGCCCGCTGAGGCCGCTTCACCGCCCTGATTCTCGGACGAGAGGCCTGCTCGGCTTTCGCCTGAAATCGTTGATTCGCAGGCCCTTATGTGCGATACTCGCTAAACACCAGAGCCCTTGGCTCGTCCAGCCCTCATCCCCACTCCAGAGACCACCCATGCCACGCATCTCGACCGCCCTCTCGCTCGCCGTTATCGCTGGCTTCGCCTCTTGCTCCGCTGCCCAGATCGCGCTCCTACAGAGCTTTGACCCCGCTGAATCCGGCTCCATCAACAGCCTCGGCTACGACTCCGTCACCGAGATGGTCTACGTCCACACCCAGGGCGGCATCACGCTTGATCAGTACGACCGCGCCGGCACCTTCACCGGTACTGTGACCAAGCCCTTCCCCGGCGGCAACGACGACGACATCGAGTTTACCGACGTCGCCGTGACCCTCGCAGGAGTTACGGTGCCCGCTGGCACGCTCTTCTCCATCGAGCACGACAACAACCCGCCGCGCATCTACGCCGTCGATGCCTCGGATTCTTCGATCTTGGCGACCGTAAACACAGACGCGGGCGCCGTCGGTAGCTGGGTCGGCGGTGCGTACAGCAAGGCACGCGGCACCTTCTTCTGCATCGATTGGACCGGTGACCGCATTCAGGAAATCGACCCAGCCGACGGTGCAGTCTTGAACGATTTCACCGTCGTGCCCACCGGCGCCATCCCCTTCGATGTGTTCTTCGGCGATGTCGACGTCCTCGATTCCGACGGCTACATCTACCTCGTAAGTTCCACCCAAGACCGCGTTCGGGTCTTGGGTACCGATGGCGTCTGGTTCGGCGACCTCGATCTCGGCGTCCTGGGTATCTCCGGCATGTCCGGCATCGGCTTCGACGATGCTCGCAGCGAAGCTTGGATCGGCAGCACCAACGGCACCATCTATCAGTTCAGCGGCTTTACCGGCATCGTCCCATGCGCGTTCGATCTCGCCGACGACTCAGGCAACCCGCTCGTCCGTGACTTCCAGATCACATTCGGCGACTTCCTCGCGCTGCTGGGCCTCATCGGACCGTGCCCCGGCGGAAACCCCGGCTGCACCGGTGACATCGCGGACAACTTCGGTTTCCCCGGAGCCGATGGCGTTGTGGGCTTCGGAGATTTCCTGTTTCTGCTCGGACAGATCGGACCGTGTTGACAGCCCAGCAATCGATGTGTTGATAAACGCAAGCCCGTGGCTGCTCACGCATCCACGAACCGCTTGCGCAGCAAGCCCGGGTCTCTCGGGTCCGCCGACGCAATCGCCGCCGCTGCACGCTCACCCGCCCGCCCGTCGCCGTACGGATGCGTCATCGCCGCTAGATCGAGCGACCGTGCCCGCTTGAGCGCACCACGCACCGCGTCCACGCTCTCGTGCGCTGCATCCACCACGTTGCCCGCCCGTTCTCTACCTGCCTGCCTTGGGCCAATATTCACGACCGGCAGCCGCAGCGCCGCAGCTTCAATCAATCCCGCCGAGCTGTTGCCCACCAGCACACCGCCCGTGCTCTGCACCCGCTTGAGCAGCCCGATGAACACTTCCCTAGGCAGGTGCTCCACCACGTGCACCTGATCCCCCGCCGCCGTCAGCGCGCGCACTACGCCATCGCGCCCCGGGTCATGGTTCGGGTGCAGCGCCAGCACACGCGCGCCTTCGAGCGCTTCCAGCGCCGCAGCAGTCACCGCTTCTTCGGTCTCCGCGTCTCGCCCTGCCGGATGCATCAGCACAACGGCATCCGGCAACTCGCCCCCGCCGGTGTACCCGCTCAGCACCGCATCGCTCACGGATTCGATGGCGTCAAGCCCGTCAATCGCTGGCGAGCCCACGACGACAACCCGGTGGGGGGGCTCGCCCATGCGCACAATTCGGCCCGCCGATTCCGTCGTCGCGGGCAGGTGAAGGTGGCTCAGCTTGGTAATCGCGTGCCGCATCGCCTCATCGGCGATGCCCTCAGCCCGGTCCCCGCCGTGCAGATGCGCCACCGCGTAGCCCCCGATGCACGCCGCGCTCGCCGCTGCGAACGCCTCGATCCGGTCGCCCAGCACCACCACCCAGTCCGGCTGGTGGGCGGCCAGCGTGCGCGCAAAACGCTCGATCCCGCGCCCGGTCGCAGCAGCATCGTCCAGCCGCGTCGCACGCCCCGGCTTCTGCATGGGCACCGAGTCCGCCACCGCAAACAGCTTCTTCACATCCCTGAACGTCAGCGCCGGAGGGATCAAATGGCTCCCCGCAGCCACCACGATCAGTTCCAGCCCCGCGTGCGCCTCGATCGCCCGCATCACCGGCGTAAGCAGCCCAAACTCAGCGCGCGAGCCCGTCACCACCATCACCTTGCGAGGCCCGCGCGCGGGCTCGTGCTCGGGCCCGCTCGGACGCAGCGACGGGTCACCATTCCAGCCGTCACCGATCATGCCGTCTCCCCGCCTTCAAGATCATCCCACATCATCGGCACGTCCGCGTCCACCTCCCGCGCCACCACCCGGCCGACCACCCTACCACGCTCAAACGGCAGGATCCCTGTCCCCGGCCGCTTGAACGTCAGATCGTCCTCGCTCACCACATGCCCCGCCATCAGCGGGTACCTGGTGACCAGCGACTGCCGAGACACCGTGCGCACATCGCGTTCGCACCCGAGAACACGCTTGTCGCCCTCTGCGTGCGCGCGCAGGCTTGCAGTCTTGGCCTGAGCACAGTAATCCGCCAACTCACTTGGCTCAGCCGATGTCGCATGGTCGGGCCCGCTGCGACCCTTGTCATCGGTCAAGTGCTTTTCCAGCACGCAGGCACCGTGAACGACCGCTTCCCCGCCAGTGCTGGCCATAGGCGCATGGTCGCTGTATCCCGTTGGCAGCTGCGTTGCTTCATGGATCGCGAGAATTCCGCCCAGCGCAGCCTCAGGCGCCGGATAGCTGCTCACACACTGCAACACCACCAGCCGATCGCGCGCCTCTGCGAGCCAGCCATCCCCGTCTCGCGCACCGACCGTGCGCACCACTTCTTCAAGCGTGCTCGCCCCCGTGCTCACGATCATCGGCTTAGCCGTTGCCATCAGCCGCTCAAGCAGCGGCCGGTGCACGATGTCCGGGCTCGCGGTCTTGTACGCGTCCCATCCAAGCCGTTCCGCCCGATCCACCAGTTCCACGCTGAAGACCGTCACGATCGCGTGTATGCCCCGCTCGTGCGCACGGTTCACGACCATCGCCATCTCGTCCAGGCTCAGTTCCAGCCGCCGAAGCATCGCCACCGGGTCCGTCTCGCCCGCCGCTTTCTGGTACGCCGCCAGCTTGGCCGCGCTGCTCATCAGCCGATCGGTCTCGAAGTACTGCAGCTTCACCGCATCAGCGCCCGCATCGGCTGCCTTGTCGGTCAGCATCAGCGCGCGCTCAACCTCGCCATCGTGGTTGACACCGATCTCCGCGATCACATACGGCGGATGCCCCTGCCCGATCTGTCGTGTTCCGATGTTCATGGGAATCTAAACGTAGAACTGCCGCGTCGGCGCAGAGACCGCAGAATGCTTGGCAATGAGGTTTGGGGCCGGATCATTCTCATAGACGATTGTGTCTCCTCTCCTCTCCTCTTGTTCTTCCCCGTTCCCCTCTTTGCTCTTATCTCTGCGTTGTCAGCGTCCCCTCTGAGTCTCTGCGTTCACTCTCCTCAGCTTCGCCTCCGCCACCAGCAGGTCAATGGGCGAATCGATATCCACCACCTCGCCCTCTGCGGTCTCGATGCCCCGGTGGTCGTTGCCAAGAAACCCGTGCGGCCCTTCGCTCGCGGGGTGCGCAAGCGTCCGCCGGGTCAGGGCGAGCACGCCCCCATCGGGCACGTAGCTCGCTGGCAGGTCCTGCCTGCGATACACCCCGTGGTTCAGCACGTCGCCCTCCCACGGCGTCACTCGCCCATCGCCCCCAAGCTTCGCCTGCCACCAAGGGTGGTGCTTGCCGACGCGCGCGTAACTCTGCACACTGTCGCAGCCCGTGCGCACGAGCAGGTCCATCCCGCGATCGATCAGCCCATCCGGCCGAACGGGCACGTTCGCATAGAGCAGCACGACCGGATCCAGATCTTGAATCCCCGTCGCCCAGTCGTCGAGCGCGTGCAGCAGGGCCACATCCACGCGAGCGCTATCCGTCGCGTCTTCCGATCTGCGCGGCGCGGGCTCAGCGCCCATCGCCTCGGCCAGCGCGAGCAGCTTCGGACAATCGCTGGACACCAGCACCCGCTCGACACTCGCAGCGTTCTGAGCCGCCTCGATGGTCCACGCGGCGCAGGGTTTGCCCGCAACAGTCGCCGTGTTCTTGCCGGGCACGCCCTTGCTGCCCGCCCGGCCCATGACCACCGCGATGGCCCCCGCGCGCTGGCTACTCATGCCGCGACCCTCGCGGGCTTTCTGGCTCTACGGAGCTTGGTCCACGCTTCGAGCAAGCGCAGCTTGCTTAGGTCGGCCGTCGCCAGATTCCCCGGGCGAGAGGCGATGCCGTCGCACCGCACGCGCAGCGACCACGCCCGGCGGCGCTGCTGCGTGAGCGCGGGCAGCGGTAGTCGCTGCACCCGTTGGCCTGGGGCAGCGTTCCACGGCCGATCGATGACGCATGCGCCGGCCGCCACCAGCCACCGGTCGTAGAACGCCTCGATCTGGTCGAGCACCTCGTCGCAGCGCGCAATTCTCGGCACGATCCACATCGCCTGAGCGCGCGCATCACGCAACTCGATCAACTCGCCCATCGCGGTCTGCAGCCGATCGAAGTGCTCGGCTCCAGCGACCCGCAAGTACGCCTGCGCATCGCCCGCGTAGTGGTCCACACTCACCACGTCCGGTCCGACGGCGACCAGCCGATCCGTGGCGCCCTCGACCAGGAGGTCCGTGCGCACATGCACGCCTAGCCCGGCGCTCTTCGCCGCGATAGCGATCTTCTCCCACGACGGGTGCAGCAGCGGATCGCCTGCGCCCGCGAGCGTGAGCATCGCGCCGGGCGAAGCCTCGGCAAGCTCACGCACAAACGCCAGAGCACGCTTGGTGTCGATCGGCTTGCGCTCGGGCGCCTCGATCCTGCCGAGGCGAGTGATCGCGGCTTGCCCGCCCACCAGCCGGCCCGTGCACAATTCGAACGTCACATCCATGGGCACGCACGCTTTGGGCCACTTGCCCTTGCTCAGCCAACTGGCCACCGACCCGGCGTTTTCCGCCCCGGCTCGCACCGCGCGCGAGAGCACCGCAGCGTGCCACGAACCGTCGGCGACGCACCTGATCGGGATGTCCCGAACCGCAGGGTCGACCCGCACGCACAGACTCTTGGCGATCGGGTCAGCGATCGGCGCCACCGGCGTGTACGCAAAGAGCCCAGCCATCGAGGTCCAAAGCCGTTGGCGCCCCTCGTGCGGCGCGAGTTCTTCAACGAGCGAACGCTCCAGCACGATCGGCGCGAGCCCCGGCGCCGCCTGCGTGAACACCATCCGGTTGCGCGTCGGGTGCTCCGTGTGCCTGCGCACGCACAAATCGGTCAGGCCGGGGTCCAGCGCTGCCCAGTCGCAGCCGACGGCTACTGCGCCGGTGAGATCGTGCCGCTGCATGGCTTTGAGCAGCGGGGGCGCGCTGACGATCTCGTCGAACACCGTCGCTCCGCCCAGCCCGCCACGCCAACTCGCCGGGGCGATGCGCCGCGCCGACGCCACCATCCCCCGCTTGTCGCCAAGCGGGTGCGCACGCACATGGTCGATCGAAACGCGAAGCCCGTCGAGTGGCTCGCCCGCGATCAGCCGAGCCCGTTCGGGGTCCTCGGTCAGCAGCACCGCGTGATCGATCGACTCGCACGCCGCCAGTCGCCTGAGCGTTCGGCGCAGCGCGTTCTCCCCTCCGGCGATCGCTCGCGACAAATCGCGTGGCCTGCCCAGGGTGTTCAACTCCGGGTCCACCGCGATGACCGCTGCAATCCGCTGGCGCTGCACCACCTCGACCTTTGACGCGTGGTCGCGCGGGTCAGCGGTCGGCTTATCGCCGGTGCGAAGCGCTTCTTCAGCGTCGGTCAGAATTTGTTCAAGCTGCCCAGCCGCGTCGGCAAGCCACGTCACGTTCATCGTGTCGCGCTCGATCTGCTTGGTCTGCCGCTCTTCAGGCGTGAGCCCGTCGAGGTAGTGCAGCGACCGGTCCGCTTTGAAACGCTTGAGCGTGCCCGTCTGGTTGAGGTACTGCGCCAACGAGTAGCCCGGTTCGAGTTTGGCCACCCGGCGCGCGTTCTCTTGCACCGACTCGATGAGCGCGTTGATCCGTCCTTGGTCGCTGCCCGCTTCGAGCATCTCGCCCAGCTTGGCGGCGGTCTCCAGGCTGATCGCACCAACCTCTATTACCTGCGCGCGCACCGTACCAAGATGTTCAGCGACCCGTTGGGCCGAAGCTTCTCTCGCTTCTTCATCGCGCACGCACGCCGGTCGCCGAATCGGCTCGCCAACCGCGTGCTCAGCGAGCACGTCAGCCAGTTTCATGGGCTCGGTGTGCTGCTTGGCGACCCCGCCCTCGGTCGCATCGATTACCCGCAGGCCTCGCTTGGCATCCTCGGCGAACATCCGCTCGAACTGCACCAGGTAGGTGTGCATTTGTTCGTCGGTGTAAATGGGCTTGCCGTGCACATCGGTAACTCGCCGGCTCTGCGGCCTGCCGCGCGCGATGCGCTCCCACTCAAGCGTTTCAAGCGTGCGCATCGAGTTCAGCTCGCCCGCCCAAACGTCGTGGATCGCGGCGCCCGGGCCGTAGTAGAGTCCGTCAGAGAACCCGAGGTCCTGCCCCACGAGCACCACCGGATCGCAGCCCATCAGCCGGGCCGACGAGTATGCCAGGTGCGCTACCGTCGCGCTCGCGGGAACGCTCGCGGTATCGTGCGTGCAATTCTCGCCGAGCAGGCTTTGGAGCACGCCATCATGCAGCGTGCGCACGGCACCGGGGAACGTATCGCAGATCACCGGATTCGCCTTGGGATCGCACAAGAGCGTCACGCCCTCAACATCCCTTGCCGTCAGGCCTTCATAGAACCGCTTGCTGATCTCGTGGTAGTCCACCGCGACCACAAAGTGCGGTTTGATGCCCGCATCCAGCATCGTCTTGAGCACGGTCTGCACCGCGATAATCACGACCCGATCGCGCACGCCTGGCTTGCCCAGCAGGTGCAGGTTCCGTCCGAGGCTCGGCCCGGCGCTGACCACCACCGCCGCTCTGCCGCGAGCACAGTTAGCTAGTTCGCCAGCGCCCGGGGCGCCCGCGTACCAGTCCGCGTTGCCAAGCAGGTTGCGCAGGGTGGTCTCGGTCTGCATGAGTGTGGTGACGACCGTCGTGCGCAGCGCCTGGATCACCGCGGTGAACGAGTTGCAGAACGTGTCCGCTCTTTCGCCCAGCCGGAGCCGGCTCGGCTGGTGGTGCATGATCTTGACGCCAAGCGACACCACGCCCTCGACCCCCCGAAGCACCGATGAGATCGCGGTGGTGTCGGCCTCGTCCGTCATGATCGCGAGGTTGCTGCGAGCGATCCACTCCGAGCAGTCGATGCGTTCGAGCACCGAGCGAAGCAGCCTCAGGTCCGGCTCGTAGCACAGCACCACCCCGCCCTTGCCCATCACGCCGCAAACGGCCTGGACATGGTGTGAACTGGCGAAGCCCGTGACGACCGCAGCGCCCGCTTCTTGCGGGTCGAGGCCCGAAGCGAACCGCTCGGCTTCTTCCATCGGTCGCCGCTTGCTGGCGAGCGCACGCCCGTCGAGACTCGCGACCCATCGGCCGTCGTCCGCCTGCGACCATTGGAGGCCCGGGTGGGCCGTCGCGGCGCGCACCGAGTCAACCGTGGCCGGGCTTGCACCGCGCAGCGCCGCGAGGTTGCGTTCGAGCGTTTGGCTGGCTTGGTCGGCTTGTGGCATCTGGCATCCTGCGCTGGCCGGGCCCTGATCAGCATCTCAGAACCGCTCGGTTGCGCCAGCGCACGCTGCACCGGCCGCGATTCCTCGCCCGAAGGTACCATCGGCTGGTTCTACTTGGAGGCTTGATGATGCAGATGGACTCGCTTGTCCCGCCGCAGTCCCTGCCCGATGTGGCATCCCCGCCCCTTCTTGAGCATCTGCTCTTCGAGGAGCCCTGGCTGCTCGTCGCGGGCGTGTTCGCGGTCTCGATCGCTGCTGCCTTCATGGTCTACCGGGCCGCCAAAAACAGGCAGCAACAGCTTGTCGCGGGGATACTCGTCGTGGAGGCCTTCTTTACGTCCGCCGTGCTCATCGGGCTTGCGATGTACACCGTTACCGACCGTGAAGCGATCGACGACCGCACTCGCGAGGCGGTTGCTGCAGTCGCCGATTGGGACGCTCAGGCCTTCGAGCCCATGCTCGCCGACAGCGTGCGCACGGTCTTCTTCCAGGCTCGTAACGGCTGGGATCGGGAAGAACTGCTCGCGTGGATCGGGGGCCGAAGCGAGCCCTACGCGGTGCGGAGCTACACCATCAAGGATGTCCGCACCGAAATCGGGCCCGCCGGGGGGGCGGTCACGCGCGTGGAGGTCAGCGTGCAGCCCGAGGCGTGGGATCGGCCCATGCTGTTCATCTGCATGTTCGAGTGGGTGCAGCAAGAGCGGGCATCCAACCCGCACGCAGGCATGCACCTAGCAGAGTCCCACGGCTGGAAGATCGACACCATCCGCCCGCTGTGGATCCAGGGCTTTGGCGACCTGCGCGATGGTGGTCGCTGAGCGGTCCTGGCTACGAGCGGGGCACTCCCACGAGCGAGCTCGGCTGGATGCGCCACGCGCCGGGATCGTTCTCCGGCTTGCCCTGCACCCGTTCGCGGATGCCTTGGCCGTTGAGCAGGTTGTTCGGATGTCGGAGCCTCGCTGAGCTGAGTTCTTCACTCTCGAGCCCGGGGGCCATCGGGTCGTGGTCGTCGGGGCCGAACACGCCGATGGTGATCGTGCTGCGCGTGGGGGCGTGGTAATAGAAAGCTTGCTCGCCCTCGCGGCGGAGGTCATAGACCGCCCGCTCAGCGGCTTGGCGGTACTCCGCCAGTTCCGCAGGCTCGGGTGGCGTGCGGTCGGACCGGCCATAGAGGCCTATTTGAAGCGTGTAGATCGCATCAGGCCCAAACCGCTGTTTGACCGTGCGGAGGCTGTACTCGGGAATGCTCCCCTTGAGCAGTTCCGGGCTGGGCGGAGCCAGCACCGCACGGGCGAAGGGCCGCTCGCCGTCGATCTCGATCGCCTGCAGCGACGCGAGGGCTTGTTTGCCCAAGGGGTCGTTGGCCTCGTTGTACCGCCCATAGGCCAGCGCGATGGCCTGGCCCCGGCGTTCGAGGTACGCGCCGTTGATGCCCGCCTGCTCGACCATGGCCAGCGCCTGCTGCGCCTGGGCCTCGGCCTGTTCGCCGCGAAAGGCCGCGATCACGATCGACCACTTGGTGCTGGCCTCGGCCTGAGCGATGGCGACCCTCGTGGGCGCGGCCTGCTCCGACGGCGGGGGGGAGATCTCACCGGAACCGCCCGGCAGTCCCGGCCCCCCGAGTTGGTCGTACTCAGGGCCGACGGGAACCTGCCGGGCAGCGACGGTGCGCTCGGCCTGCTGCTCGCGCGTGAGATAAGGATCAAAGTCCGGCGGGGGCTCGATGCCCCCCAGAAACGCCGAAGGCGGCAGGGGCTGGGGCTCAGGCGACGCACACCCGAGCAGTCCCAAGGCCGAAACGAGGAACGCCGACAGACCGATCAGCAAGCCTTGCGCACGCCCAGGTCCGATACCAACCAAAGTTCGATCATGAATCCTCATATGCCCAGAAATTTCCTGTTCGTCCCCTGGCGCGTTATTGCGATAAATGCAATATGAGCAGTGGATTAGGGTTTCTTCATCACAACCCGTGATTCTCAAGCTTTAACAAAGTTCCGGACGATACTCAAGAGGTCGGAGGTTGGTGTGGAGAGCGTAGAGCGCTTGGGAGGGTCTAGGGGCCCGGGGTGTTTCTACGGCAAGTGTCCGAGCGGTTGCGACCTAGCAAGCAGCCGAAGCGATGAAGAAAGGACGACACCATGAACGAGGCATCGTCGATCCAGGGAACAACCCCAGGACGCGCAGCCGAGTCGATCACGAATCGGCGGGCATCCGTACAGCCCGCAGCGACTCAGACCCCCCCGACTGTCCAGAGAGAAGATGACAACGTGGAGGTTTCAGAAATGGCGTTCTTCCTCAGCAAGCTTCGTGACCAGCCTGGCATCCGAGCCGACCTCGTCGCCAAGATCCGCGGCGAGATAGCCCGCGGCGACTATGACACACCAGAGAGACTCTCGGCGGCCATTGACGACATGATCGATGACGCGGAAATGTTCGGCTAAGCAAGCTCCGAACGCCTCCGTACGACGTGAGGCGCCCAAACACCGGAGTGAGCGAGAGATCGGCGGATTGGGAGATCCCGGCGGGCCCCTCAGGAGACTGGGGGGCTGCGTCTTTTTTGGAGCTCGACTGCTTACTCGGTCGCGGGCCGAGGCTTAGTCCGTGGCATCAAGCCGTTGCTCGGCGAGAAGCGCTGCGCCAATGAGCCCGGCGTCGTCGAGCAGCTCGCTGCACACGACCTCGACCTCGCGCAGCTTCTCGGGGAACACCCGCGCGCGCACGGAGCGCCTCACCGCGCCGACGATGTCCTCGCCCATCGCCTCGGCGAGCCCACCGCCGATGACGATCCGTTGCAGCGCGAGCAGCGTAACGATGCCCGCCAGCTGCGCGCCCAGCAGGTCCGCAGCGTGGTCCACAACCGTGCGCGTCAACGCATCCCCGTCGGCGTAGGCCTTGGCTACGACCTTGGACTTGATGCGGTCCGCGTTGTCGCCCGCGAGTTGGTAGATCATCGAGTCGTGGTTGGAGCGCACCATCCGGGAGATGTCCTCGACGATCGCGGTGCGCGAGCAGTTGTGCTCGACCGAGCGGTTGCCGGGTGGGTTGCTCGGCAGCACCTGCATGTGCCCGAGTTCGCCAGCGGTCATGAAGTGCCCGTAGTAAAGTTCGCCCCGCAGCACGAGCCCGCCGCCGATGCCCGTGCCGATCCAGGCGGCGATCATCTCGGTGCAGCCCCGTCCCGCGCCGGCCTTGTACTCGCCCCACGCCGCCGAGTTGACGTCGTTGTCCACGATCACGGGGACCTTGAGCCGGTCTTCGAGCATCTTGGCCAGCGGCGTATTGGTCCACTGCAGGTTCGGGGCCTGCAGCACCGTGCCGGTGATGGGGTTTATGGCTCCCGGCGCGCCGATGCCCACGCCGCGCACGTCCTCGAGCCTCAGGCCGCCGTCTTCGCAGGCATCGTGGGTGGTCTGCGCGATGCGGTCGAGCACGGCTTCGAGGCCCTGGTCGGCCTTGGTCTTGGACCGGCTGCGTCCGAGCAGCTTGGTCTTGTCGGCGCCAGCGCCGCCGGGCACGACACCGATCTGCATGTTCGTGCCGCCCAGATCGATCCCGACGATCGGCTTGTCGCTTGGCATAAGGGTCTGCGCTCCGTTGGTTGATTCGCCGCTACTGAACCTGATTCGACTCGATCTGTGCGGGGCTTGAGCCCCTGAAAGCAACTTGGCAGCGGGAGTGTAGAGCCCGCTAGCCGCTGTGCCGAGCCGGCGGGTGTATCGGGCTGAGCGAGGCCGCGATCACGTTGGCACGTTTGATAGCCTCCGTGAGCCGCACCGCCAGCGCCGGACCGTGGCCGGGCGTGCACAACGCAAACAGCGTGCTGCCGCTGCCCGTAACATGAAACCGCTGGCCGCCCGCCCGCTCGGCAGCCACGAGCAGTTCGGCCAGCTCGGGTCGCACACCCAGAGCCGGGGCCGAGAGGTCGTTGAACAACTCGCAGCCAAGCGGGTCGGTCCCCGCCATCAACCGGACCAAATCGCTCGCGAATGGGTGGTCGCCCGCACGCGCATCAAACGCTCGGTACACCTCGCCCGTCGGGCACCCAAAGCTCGGCAGCACCAGCACCACATCCGCCCGCGACGGCTCGACACGCTCGACTCGCTCGCCGTAGCCGGAGACGAACGCAGCGGTAGGCGCCGCGTGATGCTCCTCCGCTGGTAGGAAGAACGCGAGATCGCTTCCGATCTGCTCGCCGATTGCGTGCAGCTCGCTTGCACCCAGCCCGAGCCCGTGCAGATCGTTGAGCCCAAGCAGCGCCGATGCAGCCTCGCTCGAGCCGCCCCCGAGCCCGCCCCCGACGGGGACGCGTTTGATGATCTCAATCTCTGTCGCAAGCGGCCTGCCGACGCGCGCCTCCATCGCGGCGCGGGCACTGAAAACCAGATCGCGTTCGATCGGCCAGTCGATCGGCGAGGGACTTGGCGCATCGTCGGCCCAACGGCGGGTGATCGTGGTTGATTCGCCGCGCCGAAGTCGAACGGTGCCCGCGAGGCCGATCAGGTGCATCCAGCTCGCAATCTCGTGCATGCCGCCAGCCTGAGACGGCTCGGCCACGGCGAGCGCCAGATTCAGCTTGGCCGGCGCGGGCCGCTCGATCCAGCATTCGGCGGAAGAAGTTGTCGGCGGTGGGGCGGGCACGTCGGGGCATCGTAGAATGCGCCATGCGCGTTGCCGATGTGATCGAAGCCGTGGAGGCGTTCGCGCCCCCCTCGCTGGCCGAAGACTGGGACCCGGTGGGCCTGCAGGTGGGATCGCCGCAGGCGGAGCTCGACGGTCCGGTGCTGCTCACGATCGACCTGACGGAGGCGGTTCTCGCTGAGGCGATAGGCATGAAGGCCTGCGCGATCATCGCGTACCACCCGCCGATCTTCGAGCCGCTTCGGCAGATCACCGACCGCACG
Source organism: Phycisphaerales bacterium (assembly GCA_029260395.1). Classification (GTDB taxonomy): domain Bacteria; phylum Planctomycetota; class Phycisphaerae; order Phycisphaerales; family UBA1924; genus OFTM382. The sequence goes on from JAJDDJ010000009.1 coordinate 446,903, forward strand.
CCCCGCCAGCGGATCGTGCTGAGCGCCATTCAGGCCAATATCGCGATCTACTCGCCCCACACCGCCCTGGATGCAGCCCACGGGGGCGTCACCGACTGGCTCTGCGAGGGGCTCAGCGGTGGCTCGGGCGGCAAGGGCAGCGACGCCATCGCGGGCGATTGCAGGGCGCTGACAGCCCACACCGCGAGCGAGACGTGCAAGATCGTGACGTTCCTTCCGCCCAGTGCGGTTGACCGGGTGCGCGATGCGATGGCCTCGTGCGGTGCGGGCGTGATCGGTGCGTACCGGGCGTGCTCATTCACGTCCAAGGGCTTTGGCACGTTCTTCGGTGGTGAATCCACCAATCCCGCGGTGGGCGAGACGGGCCAGTTCGAGCGCGTCGAAGAGGTCCGGCTCGAGATGGTGTGTGCGCCCAGAGCGGTCCCGCTCGCGGTCGAGGCCCTCCGCCGGTTTCACCCCTACGAGGAGCCCGCGATCGATGTGTACGAGCTGGCGGGCGTGCCCCAGCGGGCCGTGGGCCCGGGCCGAAAGCTGGTGCTCGATCAGCCCGCGACCGCCAAGACGCTCGCCGAGCGTTTGCGCGCGCACTTGCCCGAGTCACGGATCAAGCTCGCGCTGCCCGAGGCCGATGTCGAGGTCAGTACGCTGGGCGTGGTGCCGGGGAGTGGTGCGTCATTTGCCCGCAGCGCACGTGAGCAGGGTGCCGAGCTGCTCGTCACGGGCGAGATGAAGCACCACGACATCATCGCGTGCCTGCACGCGGGTTTGGGCGTGTTGCTCGCCGGGCACACCAACACCGAGCGCGGGTACCTGCCCCGTTTCGCCCAGAGACTTAGGGCCTCGCTTCCGAAGCTTGACGTGCGCGTGTCCGTGCGGGACCGCGACCCGCTCGAATCGCTTTGACCTAGACCCTGGCGGCGCAGATCAGCGGAACATCGAGTCAGTCGATCATCTGGGCGGCCGGGGGCTCGCTGGTCAGGATGCCTGTGGGCTGGATGCCATTGAGTTCGAGCGTGCCTCGATCGCTGAACGCGATTTTGGGGCGGATGAGCTTGGCATCAAAGAGCGTGTCGGCCAGTGCGCCGGGCTTGGAGTACTCGATTCGGCCGCTCAGTACGTACCTCGGGCTGGTCCCGGTGCCAAGGGCTTCGAGCGGCACGACCGCCGGGAGGATGATGTCCTGCGAGCCGCCTGCAGGCAGCGTGCGCTCGGCAGACCGCGTTCCGTTGAACACCGTATTGCCATCCACGTTGAGTGTGTAGTCGATGCTCCGCAGCGGAAGGGGCTCATCCGATGTATTGAAACCCGCGAGCGTGAACTCGAGCTTGAGCCCTTCTTCGGTCCGGTCTACGAGCCTCGCCGACGAGACCTCGAAGCCCGGGCGTTCACCCCGAAAGAGCCCGCCCACGCTGCACCCGGTGAGGGTGGTTGCTCCGAGTGAGGCCGCCAGCAGCGTTGTGTTCAGGGTTCGTCCCACGCGTCGGAGCGTAGCACAACCCGCGTCGGCCGGGCGGCGATGGGCGGAGCCTGGGCATCGGGATTCAGCGAGACCCAGTCGTACCCCGACACGGTGTCCTGCTGGGTGATGACCCCGGTGATGGTGTGCGCTTCGTCGGTATAGGCGTGCCAGCGGACCATGAGCCACGCGAGCACCGCGCAGCAGAGCACCGCCCCCAGTTCGCCCGACAGTCGCTTGCGGGCGACGTAGAAAATGAACACCGACAGCGCCACTGTCAACACCTTCCAGAGCACCACCGAGGCGTGCCCGCCGCTCTCGATGAGCAGCCGAGCGACCGGGTTGGACTCCAGAAGCCCGGCGTTTGTCAGGTACGTCATCGTGAGCACCAGATCAAAGAAGCTCATCACCGCAAGGGCCATCAGCAGCACCGTGACCCGCGTCGACCGGTAGTGTGTCCCTAGGAACAGCCGTCGCAGGCTGACCCGTTCAACCGGAACCGCTCGAGATGTGGACGAAGCTGCACGGAGGTGTGTGAGAGCCATGATGAAGGTTGTCGATCGGCACACATGCGGCTCACGGCGTGTAAAACATGGCAGTAAGTCGCTTGTTGTCATGTGTTTAGCGTTGTTCGTGCGGGTCGTGCCAATGGCCCGCGTCCGCGTTGCCATCTGTATGGCCTTGGCGGCCATGGGCACATCTGGTCCGGCGACCGCCCAGAACACCGATAACCCGGTGTTCCCGGACGTTTCGCCTCTGGCCCGAGACGGGCTGGCGAGCGTGCCCGGTCTGGTGGCCGCGGAGAACTGGCCCGAGGCTGTGCGCACGGTGCAGGCGGTGCTCGACGAGCACGCCGACCGTGTGCTCGAACTGCCCGGCCGGCGGGACGTGTTCGTGCCAGTTCGCCAGCGTGTCCATTCGGCCCTGCTCAGCCGGGGCGAGTTGCTGGACCGCTACCGCCGAATCCAGGAGCCCATCGCCAGGCTCAAGCTTGAAGCGGGCGAGCACGCTCTGGTCGAGCACACCATGTTCATGACCTCGGCGGGCTACGAGGCGACGCTGCGAGTCGCCGAGGACCATCTTCGCAGTGCCCGGTTTGAGGCAGCCCGGATGTGCGTGCTTCAGCTTGCCGACCACCCCGACCAGGCGGGCGAGCGGGCCGAAGCCGCCGCCGCGGTGCTGCTGAACATCAACCGCTTCCTGAACCGTCCCGAGTTGCGGGCAGCAGCTCGTGAGTGGGTGGGAGGCGAACTCGAAGCGGGCGAGGCGATCGAATGGCCCGATGCCGCCACCGTGCGCTCGTTCGATCCGGCCCTGCCCGCGGGCGTGGTTGCGATCGAGACACTAACGGGCTCACCGCTTCGGAGTGTTTCGTTCGGTGAGCGGGCTGTGGTTCACCCGGCCCGCAGCGCCGGGATGGACATCATCCCGCCCGCGTGGGTCTTCCCGCTTGTGATCGGTGACCGCGTATTTCTCAACGACGGCTACCGCGTAACGGCGTTCGACCGGTACTCGCTGCGCGCGCAATGGGTGAGCGAGCTCTCGCAAGAGCTTGAGGTCGAGGTCCAGTCCATGCGCATCAACGAGCCCACGAGCCTGGCGTACGCACCGGGGTTGATTCTGGGCGCGACGGGCGTGGTGGGCGACAACGGCGAGCGGTGGGGCGACCCGAGGCTGCACGCGGTCGATATCGATTCTGGCGAGCGCCGATGGTCCGTGCGACCGGTTGACCTCGACGGCCGTCTGCGCGGCGCGATCTTCCGCGGACCTCCCGTGATTGAGGGTGACATCGCCGTTGCGCTGGTGCGACGGGCCGACCCGACGCTTCGGGCGACGAGTGTGTTCATGGTCGGCATCTCGCTGGCGGACGGTTCAGCGCGGTGGGTGCGGAGCATCGCAAGCGCCGGCTCGGTGGGATACAGCAGAGAAATCGCTGCGGGCGACTGGCTGACGATCGACCGAGGGGTCGTTTACATGACGGACCGCGCAGGGGCGGTGGCCGCGGTCGAGGCCGCCACGGGTCGCACACGCTGGATTCGGCTTGACACCTCGCCTCCCCGCCGGAGCGGCGCGCGCGCGATGACATGGGCGGTGCAGAAGCCCATCGTGCAAGATGAAGACATCGTGGTGCTGAGCAGCGACCGCAGCAGGGTGCTCTGGATCGATCAGCAAACGGGCGAGCTTGCGGGCTCGATCGGCACACCGCCGCTGGACGACACCCCGCAATGCCTCGTGCGCGTGGATGATGCGACGCTCGCCGTGGTAAGCCACGCCTCGCTCGGGCTGATCGATGCCGACCCACAGTTGGCCGAGGCTTCGGCACCGCGGTTGACGGGCAGCCTTGATGAGCAGGGGTTGACGGGCCGGCCGTTCGCCATCGGGGGCAGGCTATTGGCACCCGTGCAGGGCGCGCTGGTGGTGGTGGACCCGGCTCAGCCGAGGCTGGGCGAACGCATCGCGATGGAGGGCGCTGGCAACGCCATCGCGATCGAGAGCCAGCTGTTGATGACCGATGACCGTACGGTGCGCAGCTACCTTGTGTGGGATGTCGCCGAGCGCGTGCTGCGCGAGCGGCTTGAGGCCGACCCTACGAATCCCGAGCCGGCGCTCACGCTCGCCGAGCTGGCGTTCCGGTCCGGCAGACCGGGCTCGATCATCGGCGCCGTGGACCACGCGTTGGCGATCATCGAGGGCCTGCCCGAGCACCCCCTGCGCGAGCGAGCGTACGAGACCATCCTGAGCATGCTCGAGATCGGCGGCAGCTCGTGGGTGTACGACGGGCCCGCATCGCGGTCCAACGCCGATCTCGCGTTCGACGGCTTTGACCTGCCCGAGCAGCTGCTCGATCGCCTCGTGCAGGTGTCCTCACGAAGCCAGCAGAGGGTGAGCATCGCGATGCTCACCGGCAGGCTCGCCGAAGCCCGCGAGCAGGCAGCCCGCGCGGTCGGTGCGTATCAGAGCATCGTGCTTGATCCCGAACTCGCGGGCAGCGTGTGGTCGAGCAGGGCGCTGACGATCGGAGCCGGCCGTGAGGCAACGCGGCGGCTCAGGGAGGTTGTGCTGCGGTTCGGTCCGGGCGCGTACGCGGAGTACGAAGCGCGCGCGCGCCGAGAGCTGGCATCGGCCGGGGGCAGGTCCGACCCGGCTTCTGTCGCGGCGCGGTACCCGGTGGCCTCGGCCGCTGCCGCGGCCTGGCTACGGGCCGCGGACAATCTCGGCGGGTCCGGTGCAGTAGCCGACGAGCTCGCGGCGCTTGATGCGGGCACGCAGGTCGTGCTGCTCCGCTCTGAGATGGGCGACCCGGTCGAGCCCGTGGTCGCAGGCGAGATCGCGGGCCGGACCCTCACCAGGCTAGTGGACTTGGGACGGCTTGCCTCAGCCCGCAGGACGTTCGAACGGTTCGAGGCACTCCCCGCGCTCGCGCTGACCAGCGGGGGCAGACCCGTTGACGCCGCCGCGCTGCTCGCTGATGTGGGCGAGCGGCTCGGCCAGCGCGGCAGGCTGCCGGAGGTCGGCGCGACGCTCGGCTCAACGCCCCAGTTACTCAAAGGTTGGCGGCTTGCGCCGCCCATGTCCGGCACCATCGCATCGAGGCCCGACGACTGGATCACCATGATCGACGACCGCCAGCGGCTGCTGGGCGTGTTCGAGCCGAGCCGTGACGGCGCATCGCTCGAGCGCCGGTGGGAGAGGCCATTTGATTCGGTGCCTCATGTGCTGCACGCGGGCGATCAACGAGTGCTCGCATACACCGAGTCCGAGGCGGGGCGGTACATCGAGACAATCGACGCGGTCAGCGGCCAGAGCCTGTGGCGGGTCGGCCCGATCAACCCGTTCATGAAGATGCCCGAAGACCCCCGCCCGAGGGGCGGCCCCATGCGGACCCCACTCGACGGCTGGCGTCAGCCCGACGACCTGCTCATCGCGATGGACTCGCAGACGCTCGTGCTGGCGGCCCGCAACGGGCTGACGGCGGCGTTTAGCCTCGATGATGGGCGTGCCCTGTGGAATACCGAGCTCCCGCTCGACCGCGTGGTGGACCTGAGCGTTGCCGAAGGGCAGGTGGTCGCGGTGGGCGACAAGGCGATTGGTCCGCAGCGGAACGAGTCGCGCATCTTGCTGCACGATGCGCGCACGGGCGAGGCCATTCACCAGATCGGCCAGCTCGTCCAGCCGTTCCGGTGGGCCCAGCTCACCGAACAGGGGCTGATCCTCGCCGGGGTCGATGTGGGGCTGCTCGCGGTGCGCACGCGAACCGGTTCTCCGGCGTGGACCGCGAGCGAGAGACTGCTCAGCAACACGTTCGGCGGGTGGGTGCTGAACGATCGTCTGCTGGTAGTTGGCGAAAACGGCGATCTCGCGCTGGGTGATATCGCCACCGGTCAGTTCGCGGGCCCGCTTACCCAGGGCGACAACCGCGGCGTGTTCAACGGCCTGTCGGCGTGGCGCGACGGCGACCGTGTGGTCGTTGCCACGGACCTGGGTGTATGCATCTACAACCTTGACGGCCGGCTAATCGCCACCGATGGGCTCGTGGGATTGGCGACGCTGCTCATGCCCGCTGCGGGTGCTGGTGTAACGCTCATCACAGAGCGCGACCCTGTGCGCGCGGTGTCAGGAAATCTGGGGTACCGGATTCGGCTCATCGACACGACCAACGGCAAGCTGATGGATGCCAAGCGGCTGAACTTGCCAGAGCCGCCAGCGTTGACGGCGCTGCTCGACGGGATGGCGATTATCTCCACGCCCAGCATGAGCGTGGTGCTGCCGCTTGGGAAGTAGGCTCGGATCGCGGCCCAACCGCTCGGATCACTCCACCTCGCTTGGGTCTTGACCTGCCTCGATGGCCTCGATCTGCCGACGGCGGCGTTCATGACGGCCGCCCTCGAACTCGGTGCCGAGGAACACCTCGACGATGCGGTCGATGACCTGCTCGCTGAGCAAGTCGCCGGATAGGCACAGCACGTTGGCGTCGTTGTGCGTTCGGCTTAGCTCGGCGCTGAGCTCGTCATTGACCAGCGCTGCGCGCACGCCAGCAACCTTGTTGGCGGCGATCGAGACACCGATGCCGGTGCCGCAGATGAGGATACCGCGCTCGGCTTCGTGGCTGGCGACTGCTCGCGCGACACGGCTCGCGGGCACTGGGTAGTCGCAGCGTTCGGGCGTGACGCCCGGCACGAGGTACGCCTCGTGGTTGTGCAGTTGCAGCCGCACGGCGAGCCGGCTGCATATCTCAAACCCTCTGTGGTCGGCGCCGATGGCGATCTTCAAGGCAAAAGCTCCGAGAGGCGCTGGGCGATCAGCTCGCGCAGCCGGGCAGCGGTGGCGTCGTACACCTGTTGCGACAGGCCCACGGGGTCGGGCACATCCTGGCCCTTGGGATCGAGCAGCGCGAGCTTGGATTGGGCCGAGGGGTCCAGCGCGAGCACCGCTGAGCCGTGATGACGGCCCATCACAAAGATATGCGTCGCGCCCGCGATCATCGACTCCGTCAGCGGCCTTGATCGATGGTCGAACCGGTCGATCGAGAGCTTGGCCAAGGCCGGGCCGATCTCCGCCGAGGCCTCGTGCCCCTCGCCCGCCGAAGCTCCCGCGGACGAAACGCTGATGGGCAGCCCGCCAGCGATCGAGCCGGGCTCCGCCTTGTCGATCAGATCTCGGGCGATGGCCTCGGCCATCGGGCTTCGGCACGTATTGCCGGTGCAGACGAATAGCACGCGAAGGCTCAGCTTGCGGTCGATGTGTCGCTCCTCTACTGCCCCGACGTGTTCCACCTTGTACCCGCCCGTGCGGAGCAGGCGAACGAGGGTCGAAGGCAGGCCGATGACCGGCCCGTCGTCGAGGATGTGGTCGATGCCCGCTGCGGCTGCGGCGTCGATCGCGGCCGACGGGTCGCGATCGGGCGACCAGCCGGCTGCAGCCAGGCGTTTGGCGACGATGGGCACGCCCGCTTGTTGCAGCACGTCCAGGGCCACGCCGTGGGCCGGCACGCGGAAGCCGATGGTCTCGCCCCGCCCATCAGGCGAGGGGCCGACGATGGCACCGGGCTCGGGAGCGAGCGAACCAGCATCACCAGTTTCGGTATCGAACGCGAACCGCACAGCGCCCGGCAGCAGCACACGAACAAGCCTGCGATGGATCGCTGATGTGATCGGCAGTGCTTCGAGGACTGCTTCGGGGCTCGGTGCGTGCCAGGTCAGCGGCTCGCCCGGCACGCCGCTGGGGCTCGGGGCGAGTTCGTTAAGCCGGGCTAGGGCCTCGGCGCTGTGGGCCGAGGCGGCCAGGCCGTAGACGGTGTCGGTCGGCAGGATGACGAGTTGGCCGTCCCGCAAGCTTTGGGCGGCGCGGCTGATCGCCTCCGAACGCTCGGCGGCGGACATCGAACCCAGAGTGGCGTGAATGGTCGGCATGGTCGCAGCGAGTATGGCGGCGGGGCCCGCGCCAAGCAAATAGGTCGCGTTCAGGCCAACGAGGAGGGCAAGAGACGGTTTATCGTAGTTTGTACGGTTATGGTCGTTGTGCGATCGGCTATTCTTAGATCAAGCCTGAGGGCGAGTTGGCAGCAACTCTCTACGCCGAGCCCCCGAACAGTAGTTCAGCGGGCCCGGCTTGCGGGCTGGCAGCAGGCCGCTCTTGCTGCGCGGTGCCCGGTGGTACCACGCGCCGGCCGACCGGATGTCCCGGTCGCGTTCGGGCCAGAGCGGGGTTCGAGTTCGGGGGGTTTCTTTCAAGGGGGGTTCGGAACGCCGGGACAAGCATTCGCCGCAAGCGGGTTACTTTACCTGCCCGAGCGACCAGCACCGGCCTCCGGGTCACGCAGCGGGCCTCGTGCCCGCAGGAGTTGCGACCGATGACCATGACAACAGCCAACAACACGCAAAACTCACTCGTCACGGCACCACGCCGGGCGTTCACGCTCATCGAGCTGCTGGTGGTCATTGCGATCATCGTGCTGGTGATCTCGATCATCATCCCGGCGCTGGGCGGCGCGCGCGATGTCGCCCGCAAGACTTCGACCAAGTCGCTGATGACCCAGCTCTCGACGGCCATCGGTGACTACCGCAACGACCACGACGGCGCGATGCCTGGCTTGTTCTCGCCCGCCGAGTTGGGTGATCCCGCCAACGTCGCGTTCGGCCTGACCGCGATGGAAAACGTCATGCTCGACCTCTATGGCGAAGAGGCGATCGGCAACGGCACAGACACCATCACGCTCGATCCTGCGGGCACCGGCGCTATTGATGTCGGCCTCGACCTGCTGGGCGCGGGCGACCACATCCACTTCGCTCCCCCCGCGACCAACATGGTCGCACAAGAGAATCAGATTGGCGCCATCGACAAGCGGTTGCCGGACCTCATCGATGCGTTCGGCAACCCAATCATCATCTGGGTCGAGGACCCGGGCGCGCCATCCACGCCGATCGATGTGGACGATGTAGCGCAAGAGAACAGCTCAACGCAGCGTTCACGCTTCTACTGGAACTCGAACGCGGCATTCCTGGATGTGCCAGTGCTTGGCAAGACCGGCGCGCAGCAGTTAGCCAACAGCTTGCTCAGTTCCAACTTCAGTGCTGCCGAGCGCATCGACGCTATCGCGGCGCTCACGGGCGATCCCGCTTCGCCCACGCCGGTAGGCTTTGATGTGAACACGGTGCTGCCCGCGAAGTCGCGCGGCTCGTACGTCATCCAGAGCGCCGGCAGCGACGGCATCTTCTTCTCGAAGAACGAGCGCGGCGGCAAGTCGCTGCCCATGAACGAACTCAAGTACGCGTGGAACTTCTTCAAAGCAGATGGAACCCGCATCAAGGATGAAACGGACAACACCACGTCGGAGGACATCATCAGCGGGTTCAACGATCTGATCGTCAGCGGCAAGTAACGCCGCGCACCGCTGGGCCGAGCTACGGCGAATCGCTGGGCGGTTCGCAGGGCGAGGCGCATGACCCGAAGGCGCGGACGGTGGGGTGGGGAACCACACCAAGGCTGGAACGCTGGGATCTTGCAGGGAAGGCGGGCGCCGCTGTCGCGGTGGGCGCTCGCCAACCCGGCACCGAAGAACGACCTGTCGCGGCCTTCCGCACCGGGCGGGCTTGGCTTCTGACTGAAGGGGCCGCGGGCTGGCTAGGCCAGCGGCTCCTGATCGAGACACACCCGGAGCGTCCGGCACGGTGCCGGGCGTTTCTTTTGCGCCCAGCACAGTTTTTACGCCCAGCAGATCTTTTGCGCTCAGCGCGGTTGCGGAGGGCGAGCATCGGTGGGACGCTGACCGCGTGCTGATGCTCGGCGATGATCCGGTGCTTGCCTCACGGGTGCCCACGGGCGCGCGCCGGGCGATGGCTGTGCTCGGGGCGTGGGCGCTGGGCATCATGCTGGTGCGGTGGCTCTTTGATGCGGGCGTGGTGCTGCCCGCGTCGGTGTGGGCTGGCGGGGCGGGCGTCGTGATCGCCATCGCTTTGCTTGCTCGTGAGCGATGGCTCGGCGTGGTGCTGCTTGTCGCGTGCGTGCTATTGGGTGGAGCATGGACGAGCCTTCGATGGTTCGAGCCCGGTGCTTCATCGCTCGCGGCGCGTCTGCCAGCTGACACGGGCATGGGCGTGCGCGTGCCGATCGAGGTGCGAGGCGTGGTGATAGGAAAGCCGAGGCTCAGCCGGGAGGCCGCGGGCGCCTTGGCGCACGTCGCGAGGTGGTCGGGCCGGGCGTGGCTCTTCGACATCGAAGTGCGCAGCGTGCACTCGGCCAGCGGCTGGGAGGGCACAACCGGTGAACTGACCGTGATCGCGAGCGAAGAGCTGGAATCGGTTACGGGCATCGTGCCCGGCCGAAGCATCGAGATTGTCGGTCTTTTCATGCCCGTGCGCAGGCCGATGAACCCGGGCGCGTACGACCGCCGGCTGTCGTGCGCCGAGCGAGGCCTTGTCGGCAGCTTGGCGATGGGCACGCTTGCGCGCGACCCCGCAGGCGTGCAAGTGAGCTGGCTTGATCGGGCGAGCGCGTGGGCATCGAACTTGGCGGGGGCCGCGCGGGAGCGGAGCAAGCGAGCGGTGCTCGGGGAATCGCAAGACCCAAGCAGTGCGCGTGCCGTGGTCGGCGCACTCGTGCTGGGCGAGCGTGAAGCGGGCGACAGCGAGCTGCGCAGCGCGTTTGCGCGTCAGGGCGTGGCGCACCTGCTGGCCATCAGCGGGTTTCATCTGGTGCTCGTGTGCGCCGTCGTGCTGTTCGTGGTGCGCACGCTCACCGGCGGGCGGTGGGGGATTGCGGAACCGATCGCGGTGGCGATGGTGGTCCTGGCGTACCTCGTGCTGGTTCCCGCGAGGCCGCCCATTGTTCGCTCGGGGATGATGGTGCTCGCGCTGCTCGGGGCGCAGGCGACAGGCCGCCGGCACCACGGGCTCGGAGTGATCGCGTGGGTGGGCATAGCGATGCTCGTGTGGCGGCCGACGTGGCTGTTCGAGATCGGCTTTCAGTTCAGCTTTCTGATGACCGGGGCGCTCATCTGGCTGGGCCGGCGCGTGGACGCCCGGCTCGCGCGCCAGAAGCTCGATGATGTGCAGGTGCCGCCGGATGTGTTCGACCGCAAGTGGTGGTGGACGCTCGTGCGCACGCCGATCTCTGCTGGCCTGGTGTGTTGGGGTGCAGGGGTTCCGCTGGTTGCGGCCCGGTTCGGCTGGCTGAGCCCGCTGGCGGTGCTGAGCACGGTGGTGCTCTTGCCGATCGTTGCAGCGGTGCTGATTGTCGGCGCTGCGGCGGCGATGCTCGCGGCGCTCGGGCTCAACGTGCAGGCGTCGGGCCTGCTCGAAGCGCTCGCTGTGCCCGCAGCGGCGTGGGTCGAGACCATCGACGGCTGGGCGGTGTCGCGCGTGCGCATCGCGCCGATCCCGTTGTGGCTCGGCTGGGCGGGCACCGTTCTCGTGCTCGCGTGGATGGGTGCTGCCCGTGCGCACCGCAGGCTGCTATTGGCAGCGAGCACCGCTTGGCTTCTGGCGGCTATCGGCACCGGAATCGCGCCATTTGTGATTGATCCCGAGGCGACGATCGACACCTTCGCGGTCGACGACGGCACTTGCATCGTTGTTCGCAGCCGGGGCGAGGCGGTGCTTTGGGATGCGGGGGCGATCGACCCGGAGCTTGGCGTGTGGGAACTTCCGACGGCGATGCGGCGGGCGGGCATCGGCCGGGTGCGCACGGCCATCGTTACCCACGCGAACTTCGACCACTTTAGCGCGCTGCCCGATCTCGCTGGGCCGGTGGGCCTCGAACGGGTGCTGGTGTCGGAAGCGTTCCTGTCGCACAGCGGCGAGCGCTCGGTCAGGGCACTGCTCGACGCGCTCGACAAGCGAGGCGTAACAGTCGAGCCTATTGGCGCAGGCGATGAGATCACGATCGGTTCATGCACGCTCACCGTGCTGCTCGCGATGCCGCCGGCGGTAGCCAACGCGGTCAACGACGAATCGCTCGTGGCGGTGCTCGATGCACCAAGCGGCGGGCGGGTGGTCTTGACGGGGGACATCCAAGCCCCCGCCATGCGAGCGCTGCAAGCAGCGGACGTGCGAGCCGATGTTCTAGAGCTGCCGCATCATGGCAGCGTTCACCCGGAGGCCGTAGAGTTTGTGAAGCGAGTCGACCCAAGCGTGGTGCTGCAATCGACGAGTCCGTCGAGGGCCGCCGATCCGCGCTGGGCGGGCATCGCGGGCACGAGCGTTTGGCGGACGACCGCCATCCACGGCTGGACGCGGGTAGAACTCGGAGCGGATGCCGTCCGGGTGCGTTCGATGCACGGCCCGCGCGCGAGCGTCAGCGCTGGCCAGTGATGCGCACGATCTCGGCTCGGTCGGCTTCCTCCTGGTCGGTCCTGATGTTGCCGATCAGCACGTTGAGCCCGCCCGCGGGCACGCCCCGCCGTGCGGAATTCCAGAGCAGATCGCGGGCCCAGCCCGAGCGGGCGTCGTCGGGCGTGAGCTTGCGATAGAGCTCGAACGTATCGGCGGTGCTGCCCTGTGTGCTGGACGCAAAGAGTGCGACGCGCGCGATGCTCGGCGTGATCTGCTCGGGCCGATCGCGCAGCATGGCACTGGCGAGCCTTGCGAGTTTGCTGTGCTCGCCCCGGAGGCTCATCGCCTTGAACAGGGCGACCCAGTCCTTCGCCGCAGCGGCCTGCTTGATCTGGTCCGCAAGATCAACAACGGGGCTCAGAGGCAGTTCGGCCTCGGGCAGCCGCTTCGACACAGGCCCGAGGCAAAAAAGAGCATCGCCGAACACCGCCACCCGGCCCGGCGGGGTTGAGACAGTCCGCGCCGCCGCCGCAAGCGGGGCGGTGCTCAGCAGCCGGCCGGCGAATGTTGGCGTGGGCACGAAGCCCGTTAGTCCCGGCTCCTGCACCGCGCCGACGTACGCGAATGCGCCGCGCTCGATCCACCGACCGCCGATGGTCTCGCGTTTCGAAGGGAAAAGCATGGACCACGAATGAACGAAGTGAACGAGCGACGGGCTGACCATGAGCGGCACATCACCCGCGAGGCCCCGTCCGGGTTCAAGATCAAAGAAGTCGGCGTTGCCCGAGGTGTTGACCAGCGCGAGCGCCCCAGTCTCGCCGCCGATGCCCGTTTGCGCGCCGAGTCGCCACACCGCCAGGCTCTGAGAAGGTTCATCCGAGAGCTTGATATCGGTGAACGACGGCTGGCCGTCGACCTCGGTCGAGCGGATGAGGTCGGCGGTCGTTGTGCCGTCCCACTGGTTCCACGGGTTCTCTGAGCTGTATGCGTCGAAGATCCACGCCGAGCGTGGCTGGATGAACAGGCTGCACATGGCCATGTACGCGCTGCGGGCCTCGTTGCCGAAGATCTGCGAGGCCCACGCCCATCGGCGATCGTCGGGGTGTCTACCCACCAGATCGGTCAGTGCCAGCGTGTCGTTCTCGGCGATCTTGACCCGGGCCGGGTCGTTGAGGCAGATGGTGATCGCGTCGATCGCGTCGCCGATGATCTCCCACGGCAGACCGATCTCCGTCGCCCAGCCGGATGCCGCCGATGAGAGCATGTCCGCATGCGCGCGGGTCGTTTCGTGGTCTATCGGGTTGCTCACACTGTCGACCCAAATGATCGGTAACGCCCGGCCGATGCCCAGCGCCAGCGCTGCGGTCCACGCAGCGTCGGCATGATCGGCGATTATGACGCCCGGCGGGATCCACCCGCCCTGGTTCCAGGTAGCGATCAGCAGGTCGGGATTGGAATCGGGTGCAGCCCACGCGCCCGCTTGCAGACTCGCGATCGCTCGACGGCGTTCTTCGCCACCGGCGGGCAGCGTGGGCGCGGTCTCGGGCGTCCAGCGGACCACCCGCGCAGGCTTGAAGGCGTGGGCGAAACGGCCGATCGCCTGCGATGCCCAGACGCTCCCGTCGTCGATCAGCACCGGGAACCTTCGATCGGTGTTCCAGGTGCCGAGCGCAGCGGCGTAGGCCTCGGGTGAATCCACGATCACCAGCGTCGGGATCACCGCAATGCCCGAACGCGGCAGCTCAGCCCGCCGGCCCAGCATGACCTGCGGCGGGACGTTGATCTGTTCTTGAGCCGTCGCCGCCATGGGCGAGCCGAGAAGCAGCAGCGTTGCGAAAATCCGTCGGATCGAAGTGGCCATGTCCGAGCATATCGGCGATGGGCCGCTGACCCTTCATACCATCGCTCCATGGCCTCGATTTGTAGAGATGGATTCCTGCGGGCCGCCACCGAGGCCCGTCGAGAGCACCCTGATGCCGTGCTCGCGGTGCCCGTGGCGGTTCGGTTGCTCGCCGATCAGCTCACGCCTGCGGTCGCGTACCGTCGAACCGTTGCCGACGACCCGCGCGAGGCGCCCTCGTTCCTGTTCGAGTCCGTCGAGAGCGGCGACCGCGTAGGCCGGTACTCGCTCATGGGCGCTTCGCCCGCGTTCGAGGTCTCGGCCCGCGACACCCGCGTCACGCTGACCGACCACCTCGCGGGCAGCGAGACCGCGTTCGACATGCCCGACCCGCTCAGCGTGCTCCGCGAGCGGGTGCGGGGCGTGGTGCTGTGCCGTTTGCACGCCGACAAGCACGGCCGGTCGTTGCCCGCGTGCGCACTGGGCGGATGGTTCGGCAGCGCCGCCTACGACACCGTGCGTTACGCCGAGCCCGAACGGCTCAGCCGAGATGCTGCGCCGCCCGACGACCGCGACCTGCCCGAGATGCACTTCGGGCTCTACCACGGCGTGACGGTGTTCGACCATGTCGCGAGCGTGGTGGATGTGGTCCAACTCGCGATGATCGCCCCGGGCGACGATCCGGAGTTGGCTTACAAGCAGGCGGTGGTTGATGCGGAGTCACGCGCATCGCGCATCGAGAGCGCGGTCAAGGTGCTGCCCGCGGGGCGCGTCGGACCGGACAGGGCGCCCCGCTCGATGGAATCAAACATCACGCGCGCGCAGCACGCCGACATGGTGGCCCGCGCCCAGCGGTACATCCGAGCAGGCGACATCTTCCAGGTGGTCGTCGGCCAGCGGTTCGAGCGCGTCTCGCAGGCCGACCCGTTCGATGTGTACCGGGCTCTCCGCAGCGTCAACCCCAGCCCGTACATGGTGTACCTCCAGTCGCGCGGCTGCATTCTGGTCGCGTCGAGCCCCGAGATTCTCTGCCGGGTGCGCACGCGAGCGGGCGGAGCAAGCGTGGTCACCAACCGCCCGCTCGCGGGCACGCGCAAGCGCGGCGCCACACCCGAGCAGGACGCAGCTCTCGCGGCGGAGTTGCTGGCGGACGACAAGGAACGAGCCGAGCACACCATGCTCGTCGATCTCGGACGCAACGACGTGGGCGTGGTCGCCAAGCCCGGCACCGTGAAGCTCGACAAGATCATGGAGATCGAGCGGTACAGCCACGTCATGCACCTCAGCTCGACGGTCACGGGCGAGCTGCGAGAGGGTCGAGACGCTTGGGACGCCCTGCGGGCGGCCCTGCCCGTGGGCACCATCAGCGGGGCGCCCAAGATCAGGGCGATGCAGATCATCGACGAACTAGAGCCCATCCGCCGCGGGCCCTACGGGGGGGGCATGGGCTACGTGGACTTCGAGGGCAACATGGACATCGCTCTCGCACTCCGCACGATCGTCGTGCCCACGGAGGCCGCCCGGTGGAGACCCGAGGGCGCCCGGGGCGAACGCGGGTGGACCTACCACGTGCAGGCAGCGGGCGGCATCGTGCTGGATTCGGTCGCCAGCGACGAGTACGACGAGACCGTGAACAAAGCAGCCGCTCTTGGCCGGGCAATCGACGTGGCCGAGGAGGCCTTTGCCGACCATGAGCCACAGACGCTGGGTTCGACGCCCTGAGCCCGCCAAGCTGTGACCGATTGTCACGACGTTGGCACCGAAATGGTACCGATAAGTGCTTCTGGATTCGGCCCAGAGCGGATATGCTCAGGGCATGACCAGCAGCGACTCCAACGGCGATTTCCATTCAGGCGGTTCAGCGGTCGGGGTGATCGAGTTCAAGCCCGCGGCTGTCAAGCCCAAGCCCAAGGCTCCCAAGCTGTGGCATGTGGTGCTGGTCGATGACGATGACCATTCGTACGAGTACGTCATCGCGCTGGCGTCCAAGGTCTTTCGCAAGAGCGTGACCGAGGGGCTGGAGATTGCCAAGACCGTGGACAAGCGCGGCCGGGCGATCTGCATGACCACCCACCGCGAACTGGCCGAGTTGAAGCAGGAGCAGATCCACAGCTTCGGTGCTGATCCGCTGATTGCGTCGTCGGCCGGTGCGATGTCCGCTGTGCTGGTGCCCGCCGATGTGGACGACGACTGAGCAATCGCGTGTCGTGCGTGAAGCCGCTGGGTGTGCAACACTCTGCACATGAGCACGCAAGCCAACAGGCCGCTGGCGATTATCACAGAAGAACTGGACGAGCAGCCCGCAGCGTGGCTTGGGGAACGCTGCGAGGCGATCCGCTGCGCGCACGATTCACCTGAACTTGGCGGCCTGCTCGCGCGGGCATCGGCGCTGGTGGTGCGCACGTACACCATCGTGGACGATGGCCTGCTGGGCCGAGCGCCGGGTCTGAAGGTGGTCGCGCGTGCGGGGGTTGGTCTGGACAACATTGATCTTGAGGCGTGCCGAGCGCGGAGCGTGCGTGTGGTGTCGACGCCCGGCGCGAACACGCGGGCGGTGGTCGAGTACGTGCTGGCGATGCTGCTCGACGCGACGAGGCCACGGGTGTTCCTCGATGAAGCGCTCGCCATGGGCGAATGGAAGTCGCTGCGGCGAGAGCTTGAAGCGCCGCGTCAGCTCGCGGAAATGACGCTCGGCATCGTGGGCCTAGGCCGAATCGGGCAGCAAGTCGCGAGGGCTGCGTCAACGCTGAACATGTCGATCATTTACCACGATCTGGCGGAAATCCCCGTGGATTGCAGGTTCGGAGCGGCACCTGTAAGCCGCCATGAACTGCTCAAACGGGCGGAGGCGATCACGGTGCATGTCGATGGTCGGCCAGAAAACCGGGGGCTGATCGGGCCGGGGTGGTTCGGCTCAATGCGCACGGACGTGGTGTTTATCAACACCAGCCGGGGCATGGTGGTAGACCCGCAAGCTTGCGCCGATTTCTTGCGAGCCAGTCCCGGCGCGCAGGCGATGCTGGACGTCCACGAGCCCGAGCCGATCGATGCTGCCAGCCCACTGCTGGGGCTGGCTAACGCGCACCTGTCGCCGCATATCGCGGGGGGCACACGGGCGGCCAAGCTCGCGATGAGCTGGGTTGTGCGCGATGTGTGGCGAGTGCTCAGTGGCGAACAGCCCGAGCACGCTGCGGTCTAACCGTTAGCTCCGCCGAAGCTCCTCGGCTTCGAGCCGGCGCTGGTCCGCCTGGGCGTAACGCTTGAGCACCACCGGCAGCAGCGAGCCGGTGAGGGTCGCCGTCAACGCGCCGGGCAAGACGAACACGAACCACACGTGGTAGGGCTGACCCATCACGAGCGCCGCGATCCCAACGAGTGCGAGGATTACGCCAATGGCGAGGCTCGTGAGGAAGAACCCGACGACCAGCGTCTTGGCCTTGCCGCGAGGCGCCAGCGTGCCCGCGAGCGGCCCGCCGATGCCCCCGACGATCACGCCGATCCCGCTGCCGACTCCGGCTCCGACCAGGCCTGCGGTGTTGGAATCAAACCATGCGGTGGTCTCTGCGATCATGACGGGTTCTCCTGGGTGGGTGCGGCTGAACGTGCGGTTTCGAGGATCTGCTTGGCGTGATGGCCAGTGAGCTGGCCCCGCTCGACGAGGTCGCCGAGCAGATCGCTCAGCGGGTCTGCGGGCTTGCCCTCGATGAGGGCCGTGAGCCGGGCGATGACGCGGTCGAGCCTGCTGCGGATGGTCGGGTAGCTCACCGAGTAGTTCTTGGCGAGGCCCTTGAGCGAGCCGCTCTCGAGCACGAGCTCGACGATCAGGTCGAGATCGTCCGTGGGCAGGCGGAGCAGGACGTGTTCGTCGGCCGTGGTTTGGGCTGGCATGACTTGCATATCGTGAATCTCCAA
Source organism: Phycisphaerales bacterium (assembly GCA_029260395.1). Taxonomy (GTDB): domain Bacteria; phylum Planctomycetota; class Phycisphaerae; order Phycisphaerales; family UBA1924; genus OFTM382. Next base: position 464,880 of record JAJDDJ010000009.1, read on the forward strand.
ATCAAGATTATTAAAGTATTTGGATAATGTCAAAGATCAATTGCGTTTTCTTAAGATTATTACTACGAACGCTGTCCAGAGGCTGCTAGGGGCGATCGAGCCACGGAGCTAGGCTTGGGGAATGGTTCAACTCGGCGTGAACATCGATCATGTGGCGAGCGTTCGCCAGGCCCGGTACCGCGATGCTGGGGCGGGTGGGGCTCGTGGCGGGGGCACCGAGCCGGACCCGGTTCGGGCGGCCCATGAGGCCGAGCTGGGCGGGGCTGACGGCATCACGATCCACCTCCGCGAGGACCGCAGGCACATCCAGGACCGCGATGCCCAGCGGCTCCGCGAGCTGGTGCGGGTGAAGCTGAACCTAGAGATGGCTGCCACGCCCGAGATGGTCGCTATCGCCAGAACGCTCCGCCCGGACACCGTCATGCTCGTGCCCGAGGGCCGATTGGAGGTCACGACCGAGGGCGGGCTCGATGTCGCGGGCCAGCTCAGCCGGATGGGTGAGGTCGTCCGCGAGCTGCACGCCGACGGGATGCTCGTGTCGGCGTTCATTGATCCCGAGGAGGCTCAGATCGAGGCCTCGCACGCCTGCGGGTTTGATATCTGCGAGGTGCACACCGGCCCGTACGCCCACGCGTGGGCGGCTAGTGGCGGCGATGCGCGCCGGGAAGGTCTCAGGGCGGCGCTGGCCGCAGTTGACAGGGCTGGCGGCCTGATCCGATCCACAGGAATGAGGTTCAATGCGGGCCACGCGCTGCACTACCACAACGTGCAGGCCGTAGCGGCTCTGGAGGGTGTTGAGGAACTGCACATCGGTCACGCGATCGTGAGTCGGGCGGTGTTTGTCGGGCTTCGCCAGGCGGTGGCGGACATGAAGAGGCTCATGGCGCAGGCAGAGGGCTCTTCGGGGCGTGCATAAAAGTTCTTCGTGCAAGGTCGAACGTAAGTGTTGGAGCAGGCCGGGCTGAGCACTAGACTGGCGTATGGCGCGGACGACATCGGCTGGGAACAAGACAACACAGCAACTCGAAACCACGATCGCGGGCGATGGCCTCGCGCCTGTCAAGCCCGGCAGGCCCCGGCGCTTTGCCAACTACGCCTCGGCGCTCAAGTTCCTCGATAGCAAAATAAACGTGGAGCGCGTTCGCCCCAAAAACGTCGAGCCAGAAGTCTTCAAGCTCAGCCGCATGCAGGCGATCCTGGCCGCGATGGGCGACCCGCACCACTCGCCACGCTGGATCGTCCACATCGCGGGCAGCAAGGGCAAGGGCTCGATCGTCGAGATGCTTGCCGCGTGCCTCGGGCCGCAGGGCTGCGGCTACACCGTCGGCGTGTTCACCAGTCCGCACCTGATCGACGTGCGCGAACGCATCCGCATCGGCAACGACTGGATCGATGAGCAGGACTTTGTCTCGACGCTCGGCCACGTCGCAGCGGCAGCAGCGGTGATCGAGGACGACTACGGCCCGGCCACCTACTTCGAGCTGCTCACCGCGATGGCGATGCGCTATTACGCCGAGCGCGCGGTCGATGTCGCGGTCTTCGAGGTCGGCCTCGGCGGGCGGCTCGACGCCACCAACGTCATCCGGCCGACCGTCTCGGCGATCGGCGCGATCCAGCTCGAACACGAGACCATCCTCGGAAGCACGCTTGAAGCCATCGCCCGCGAAAAAGCAGGTGTCATGAAGCCGGGCGTCGTCACCATCGCTTTCGATCAGGACAAGCAGGTGCTGGATACCTTCGAGACCGTCGCGCAGGAAACCACCGCCGAGCTGCGTTTGCTTGGTAGGGATGTCGACTTCAGCTCGCGGTTCGAGTCCACGCCCGAGCTTGGCCCGCACACCCGCGTGTGCCTCTCCAGCTCTCGCACCTCGTTCGAGCACCTGCCCGTGCCGCTCAAGGGCGCGCATCAATCGCTTAACTGCGGGCTTGTGCTGGCGATCCTCGATGAGCTCCGCGCGCACGGGCTGGAATCGCCCGAGCGGCAGGTCGCCCTCGGCCTTGAAAGAACGCTGAACGCGGGCCGGCTCGAACAGGTGTGGGACGAGCCGCGCATCCTGATCGACGGCGCGCACACGCCCGAGAGCGTCGAAGCAACCATCAAGGCGATCGGCGCGCACATGCGGTTCGATTCGATGGTTGTGGTGTTCGGCTGCGCTGCCGACAAGAACGTTGATGAGATGCTCCAGCGGGCGGCCATCGGCGCCGACAAGCTGATCCTCACGCGCACCAGTGACAATCCGCGCGCCGTCAAGGCCGAGGATCTGGGGCGAAGGCTTGAATCGCTGCCCTCGATCGGCCCGCGCATGGCCCAGGTGATCCCCGATGTGCGCGAGGCGGTCAACACCGCTGTGCGCGCGGTGGGGCGTGACGATCTGGTGCTGGTGACGGGTTCGTTCTACCTCGCGGGCGAGGTGAAGAAGCTGCTGCAAGAGGCGAAGAACAAACGGGCGGCCCAGCAGATCGAAGCCAAGGACTGAGGGAGGACCACCATGAAGAATCCAGTGTCGATCGTTGCGGCCGTATTGCTCGCAGCGACGATTTGCCGTGCGCAGACCGAGCTGCCGGACAAGGCAGCAAAGATCCGAACGCTGCGTGATCATGTGATCGGTTGGAGCCAGCACCTGACCAATCGGCAGCGTGACCCGATCGATGCGGAGGTGCTGGGGGCTGTTGCTGACTACCTGGATCGACAGCAGTGGCCCGATCCCGAACCGGGTCAGCGCAAGGGCAGGATCGTGCCGCCACTGGATGAGTGGAGCAACCAACTTGATTCAGCATCGAGCGGGCTCAAGTGGCTTGCTCGCGGGTTCGCAGCCGATCGTCCGGAGTTCGTTGCGCAGGTGAACGCAGCCATTGCCGGCTTGGGAGAGCGCTATCCCCACAACCTGCACGAGGATGATGAGAGCCTCGATCTTGATGCAATCGAGTTGAAGAGGTGGCATAAGGAGTGGAAGGAGTATCTTGACCGATCTCAGTGGGAACGGCGATATACGCTCTTCGGACCTGCATTTGCTACCAGCAAGATGCACGAAGTTGATCGCGAAGTCTTGCGGTGCGTTGCGTTTCTCATCGATGCCCATCTGCACGACGGGGAGTTTGATCGGGCGATTGAGATTGCGCGTGCCACCGTGGTGGCGAACCGCTCGACGATGTTCAGCGGTATCTTCAGTTTCATGATCGGTCTTGCGGGCGACGGCTTGGTTTTTCGCACGTTCATGGACCACGCAGATGCAATGACTGAAGATCAGCTTGCTCGCTTGGCGCATCTGTCGGTCCAGATGGGTGGCGAGCACTACCTGGCAATGGTGCTGACTGAATACATTGATGTTTTCGAAACGCTGGAACTGGCCAAAGAGCCTAATTGGGAGGGGTACGAGGACTACCCACTAGGCGTGGTGGATGCCATGCGCGGAAGCCATGAAATCGCCAAAGCGTTGCTGGTTGAGTACATGCGAGCTGAGCTTGAGGTATGGAAAGCTCTCGTCGGCGATGACGCGAATCCGCTCGATCAAGCCAAGCAAACGCTCGCTTCGAAGATCCCGGCGGGCGATCTCGGCAAGGTCCGAATCGGAATGGACGCCGCACAACTGCTGACGCTCCAAGTGTGGCTTGAGAGCTTCAGCGGCGGAATGACGGATGAGCAGGTATCCGCCCTGGCCAACCTCGTCGCGCATAGCCGCAGTCGAAGACTGGTCATCGCCCTCCACCGGCACAAGCTCGCTCATGGCGGATGGCCGGAGTCGCTCGATGCGTTCGTGCCGGCGTACCTAGACGAACTTCCGATGGACCCGCACGACCCTGAGCGGGGCTCGATCCGCTACCGGGTGAACGAAGACGGCTCGTTCACGCTCTGGTCCGTCGGGCCCGACGGCACCGACAACGGCGGGGCGGTCGATCCTGAGTCGCCGTACAGTCCGGGCGATGCGTTTGATCTGGTTCTTTGGCCTGCTTGACTGACGCACCCCTTGAAAGGCTCCCTCCATGTCGCTGCTCGCCGCTGTCGGGCTGTTGGCAATCGGGTTCATCGCACTGGTCGTCGGGGCAGAAGCGCTCGTCCGCGGCGCGGCGGGGCTCGCGGGCCGGCTCGGCATCTCTCCGCTCGTCATCGGCCTGACCGTCGTCGCCTTTGGCACCAGCGCCCCGGAAGTCGCGGTGAGCGTGTCGGCGGTGCTCGATGGCCGCAGCGCGCTGGCCGTGGGCAACGTGGTCGGCTCGAACATCTTCAACGTGCTGTTCATCCTGGGCATCTCGGCCCTGATCCTGCCGTTGACGGTGCACCGCAAGCTCATCCGCTTCGATGTGCCGCTGATGATCGGTGTCAGCGGCGTGGTCTGGCTCATGGCCCTCGATGGCGAGATCGGAACCCTCGACGGCGGGCTGCTGCTCGCCGGGCTGATCGCCTTCACCGTGTGGACCGTCCTGAGCGCACGCCGAGAGCCGAACACCGCGAGCGAACCCGAGGCGGGCGCGCCGCCCGTGCGCTCCACGTGGGTGCTGTTGTTGCTGGTGGCGGCGGGGCTGGGCGGCTGCGCGATCGGGGCGCGGTGGCTCGTGCAGGGTGCTGTAACGATCGCGCAGTCGGCCGGCGTCAGCGACGCCGTCATCGGGCTGACGATCGTCGCCGCGGGCACGTCGCTGCCGGAGTTGGCGGCCTCGATCATGGCGACGATTCGCGGCCAGCGGGATCTGGCGATCGGCAACGTGGTGGGCAGCAACCTCTTCAACCTGCTGGGCATCCTGGGGCTCAGCGGCCTGATCGCGACGGGGCGCGGTGGGGTCGAAGTGCCGCCGAGCATGCTCGCGCTGGACCTGCCGGTCATGCTGGGCGTGGCGATCGCGTGCCTGCCGGTGTTCTTCACGGGCCAGTCGATCGCCCGGTGGGAGGGGGCGGTGTTCCTCGCGTTCTATGTTGGCTACACGGCGCTGCTCGTGATCGAGGCCCGCCAGGGCGAAGCGGTCCCGGCCTGGCGGATGGGCCTTTTCGGCATCGCCCTGCCGTTGGCGGCTGTGGGTGTGCTGGCGAGTGTGTGGGGTTCGGCGCGCGGGAATCGTCAGCGTTCAGGGGACTGACGCCCGCGCATCGAGGGCGGCGTTGATGCCGCCGAGCATCATCTCGACCGAGATCGCCACCAGCAGCATCCCCATCAGCCGTTCAAGCGCGATCAGCCCGCGCTTGCCGAGCCTCGCCGAGAGCCAGTTGCCCGCGAGCAGCACGCCCGCTGCGCCCGCCCAGGCGATGACGACCGAGAGCGTCCAGGTGAACCATCCTCCATCGGTCTGCCCGCTCATGAGCATGACCATCGCCAGCGCGGACGGCCCGGCGAACATGGGCACCGCCAACGGCACGATGAAGGGCTCGCTTTCGCCCTCCGCCTCCATGCTCAGCTTGACCGATGGGAAGATCATCGGGATGGCGATCAGGAACAGGATCAGCGCCCCGGCGATGGACATCGCGGGCTGGGAGACGTGCAGCATGCCCAGCAGCCACCGGCCCGCGTAGAGGAACGTGAGCAGGGCGAGCAGGGCAAAGAGCAACTCGCGGCGGAGCACCGGGCCGCGCCGCTCGGCGGGCAGCCGGCCGAGAATCCCCGCGAAAACCGGGATCAACCCGAACGGATCGATGATGAAAAACAGCAGGACAGCGGTCGAGAGCATCTGGGGTCCCTTTGGGCGATCGTACCCACGGGGCGGGACCACTACAGTGGCTCACCATGGCTTCTGAACCCACCGCACCTGATGCCGCTGTGCCCGCTTCGCGCGGCCCGATCGACCACCCGCACCGGTACACCGCGGCGCTCGCGGAAGAAATCGAGACCCGCTGGCAGCAGCAGTGGTCCGAGACCGGCGTCCACCGCCAGCCCAACCCGGGCGAGGACGGCTTCGACGCGGCCAAGCCCAAGTTCTACGTGCTCGACATGTTCCCGTACCCGTCGGGCGCGGGCCTGCATGTGGGCCACCCCGAGGGGTACACCGCGACGGATATTCTGGGCCGGTACAAGGTGATGACGGGCCACAACCTGCTGCACCCGATGGGGTGGGACGCTTTCGGCCTGCCCGCGGAGCAGTACGCGATCCAGACGGGCGTGCATCCGGCGGAGACGACGCGCAAGAGCATCGATAACTTTCGCAGGCAGCTTCAGCGGTTCGGATTCGGGTACGACTGGGACCGCGAGTTTGGGACGATCGACGAGGGCTACTACCGCTGGACGCAGTGGATCTTCTTGCAGCTGTACAACTCGTGGTTCGATCCGGCGCACAACAAGGCGCGGCCGATCGCAGAGCTCGAAGCAGAGTTCGCTTCGGGCGCGCGCACGCCGGCTTACAACGCGGACGCGGCGGAGATCGCCTCGGAGCTGCGCGGCAGCAAGCTGGGCGCGTGGGACTCGCTGGATCGCGCCACTCGGCACGCCGTGATCGCGTCGTACCGCCTGGCGTATCTGGGCACACAGACCGTCAACTGGTGCCCCAAGCTGGGCACAGCACTCGCGAACGAGGAAGTCATCGACGGGCGCAGCGAGCGCGGCGGGTTCCCTGTGCTGCGCAAGCCGCTCAAGCAGTGGATGCTGCGGATCACGGCGTACGGCGACCGGCTGCTCGATGGGCTGGCGGACGTTGACTGGCCGGAATCGACACGCATCCAGCAGGCCGAGTGGATCGGCCGGAGCGAGGGCGCGCAGGCACGATTCGAGCTGGTCGATCCGCCAAAGGGCTGCCCGAGCCACCTTGAGATCTACACCACCCGGCCCGACACGATGTTCGGCGCGACGTACATGGTGGTTGCGCCCGAGCACCCGCTGGTCGATGCAGTGCTCGCTGCGCCCACAGCCGAGACCGACGAAGCGGCGCTGCGGAGCTATGTAGAAGCCGCGCGCAACCGCAGCGATGTCGAGCGCCAAGAGAGCAAAGCGAAGACCGGCGTGTTCACCGGCGTGCGCGCTGTCAACCCCGCCACGGGCGAGCAGATCCCCGTGTGGACGAGCGATTACGTGCTGATGGGCTACGGCACGGGCGCGATCATGGCGGTCCCCGCGCACGATCAGCGGGACTTCGAGTTCGCCGAGTCGTTCGGGCTGGAGATCCATGAAGTCGTCTGCCCATCGGAGGATTTCAGTGATCCCACAGCCGCCACGATGCGCAGCGAGCCCCCGAGCGAGGCGTACACCGAGCCGGGGCGGGCGATCAACTCAAGCAATGCCGAGCGCGTCCAAGGCGGCGTTGATCTCAACGGCTTAGGCACGGCTGAGGCCAAGTCTGCGATGACGAAGTGGCTCAGCACGAGCGGGCACGGGCAGCGCAAGATCAACTATCGCCTGCGGGACTGGCTGTTTAGCCGTCAGCGGTATTGGGGCGAGCCGTTCCCGGTGGTGTTTGATGCCGACGGCCTGCACCACGCGGTTGGCGAACAGACGCTGCCCGTTGTGCTGCCCGAGATGGCGGACTACCAGCCCATCGAGAGCGACGATCCCAAGCCGCTTCTCGCCAAAGCCAAAGACTGGCTCGAAACAACCGCGGGCGAGGCTGGCGTTGACGGGCTCGATGCCAGCGCGAAGGTGATGCGCGAGGCCAACACCATGCCCGGCTGGGCGGGGAGCTGCTGGTACTACCTGCGGTACTGCGACCCGCACAACGCCGATCGGTTCATCGGCGCGGAAGCCGAGCGATATTGGTTGGGCGAACACGGTGTTGATTTGTATATCGGCGGCGCCGAGCACGCGGTGCTGCACCTGCTCTACGCGCGTTTCTGGCACCAGGTGCTGTTTGATCTCGGGCATGTTTCGAGCCCCGAGCCCTTCCGCAAGCTGTTCCACCAGGGGTTGATTCTGAGCCACGCCTTTCAGCGCGACGACAAGAGCCTTGTGCCCGTCGATGAAGTCGACGAAAAGACCGAGGGCGAGTTTGTCCATACGCCCACCGGCGACCGCGTCTACAAGACTATCGCCAAGATGTCCAAGACGCTCAAGAATGTGGTGAATCCGGACGTCATCATCGCGCAGTACGGCGCGGACACGTTCAGGCTCTACGAGATGTACATCGGGCCGCTCGAAGCCTCGGCCCCGTGGAATACGGACGACATCATCGGGCTGTACCGGTTCCTTCAGCGGGCGTGGCGGCTGATGGTCGATGAGAACACGGGCGAGCTTGTGTTCCGCGATGAGCCTGACGAGGCCGTCGAGAAGAAGCTGCACCGCACGATCGACAAGGCCGGTTCCGATATCGATCGGCTCGCGTTCAACACGGCGATTGCGGCGCTGATCGAGTTCGTCAACGCGGCGACCAGCGCCAAGGGGCTGAGCCGCGATCAGGCGGACCGGTTTGTGCGCGCGCTCGCGCCGTTCTGCCCGCACATGGCGGCAGAGCTCTGGGCCAAGCTGGGCGAGCGCTCACCGATCGCGCACGCAGCGTGGCCAGCGGTCGATCCCGCGATGCTCAAGGATGACGAGGTCGAGGTGCCCGTGCAACTGATGGGCAAGGTCAAGGCCAAAATCATGGTCGCGGCCGACGCCGACGCCAAGACGCTGGAAGCGATCGCGATGGCCGATGCGCGCGTGATCGAACTGCTCAAGGGCAAGACCGTGCGCAAGGTGGTGGCGGTGCCGGGGCGGATGGTCAACATCGTGGCGAACTGATCGCTCATGACGAGCCGCGACTGTGAGGGAGCGGTCTTAATTCTTCAGAGACCTGACCGCGCGCTGACTTCTCGCGGCTCGTACGACTGCGATTTCGAGAGCTGAAGTTACTCGAACGCGAATGGCACGCGGGCACGCTGAACCGCCCATGTCGCGCGGTGTTCCCACCAGAGCACGCGTTCGGGCACGATCTCAGTGGGCTCGGCCTCGATTTGCTCAAGCGAGACATCAAACCCGGCGCCACGCAGCGCGGTGGTCAGCGAGGTCCATGCCTCGCTTCTGGGCTCGACCATGCAGAAGATCGGGCCGTCCGAGCGCAGTCCCTCGAAGCGCCAAGGCTGGTCCGGCTTGCTGATTGCGGCCAGTGCTGTGCGCGCGCTCGCGGGCTCCATGCCCGCCACACGGAACTGCGCCCGCCCGGCTTGGGCAAGCTGCAATGCTTCGATGGGTTGGTCGATGAGGGCGGGTGTCGCGGCTGGAGTGGTGGCCTCGGCGGCGAGCTGGACCGGCTCGGGTGCCACGACGGGCGCAGCGGTTGCATCAACTGGTGCGTTCGCGTTGTTGGTCGGCTGGTCGGTCGCCATGCGCGAGCTGTTGACCGTCGAAAACTTCGCCATGAACTGCTGGGCGAAGATCACCACGCCCGAGACCACCGCGAGCCCGGCGGCGGCGGCGAACACCGCAGCGGGGATGCGCCACGTCCGCTGCTGACGCACCACCACACCGGGCGACTTTCGCAGGTTCACCGGCGAGGTCTCGTGCGCCTCTTGCTCCAGCAGCATCTCGCGTTCGAGCAGCGGCTCAAGCCGGCTGAACATGTCTGCGGGGCACATCTGGTCGCCCAGCGAGCGGAGCATGTCGCGGTCGTGCTCGATCTGGGCGAGCGTCTGTCCGAGCACCGGGTCGCGCGCAAGAATGCCGCGGGCCGACTGGGCCTTTGACGCTTCGAGCTGGCCCTCGATCAAGTCGCACAGCATCGCCTCGTTGAGCAGACCCTTGCGAGCGCCGGGGTCGCCCGCGTAGCCGGGCGTGCGCTCCGATGCCCTGCGGTCGTGGCCGCTTGGCTGGTTGTTGGGAGCGTCCTGGTTGTCGTTGGGTGTGTCGGTCACGGGTGGGTCTGTTTCTAACTGGCGAGGCTCTTCGTCAGGGCTCGTCTGAGAACGGGCTCGGGCTCGTGTCGGAGTTGAGCGAGGACAGTTCCTTGCGGAGGGCGGCACGGGCGCGAAAGAGTCGGCTGCGGACGGTGCCGGGTGCGATACGGAGCACCGAGGCGATCTGGGCGTAATCAAGCCCCCGCACGTCACGGAGGACCAAGATGGCCCGCTGATCGTCGCTGACGCGGGCGAGGCCCTCGATCAGCCGATCCCGGGCATCCTCCAGTTCGACGCCTCGGCTCGCGGTTGGTTCCCGAGATTCTGCCGAGGCGACCACGCTACTCGGACCTTCCCCGGCGCCGCCCTCGCCCCGGGCCCGGCTGCGGTGGCGGCGGGTCCGAAGCTCCGACAGGCAGGCATTGGTCGCGATGCGGTACAGCCAGGTGCTCAAGAGCGACCGCTGATCGAACCCGCGAAGGCCCTGGATGGCCTTGATAAAGGTGTCCTGCGTCATGTCGGCGGCCAGTTCGGGCTCGCCCATCATGCGCAAACAAAGCGTGAACACCCGGTCCTGATGGCGGCTGACAATGCCCTCCCAGGCGGCGGGGTCGCCGGTGCGGGCCTTGGCAATCAAGGCCCAGTCGTCGCTCTCGGCGTGGTAGTCGCTCACGTACACAATGCTACACGGACTTGGCGCGGCGGCGGGGCCAGACCTGCGTTGGTCATCGAGCGTGCCGGCCGATCAGGAGCCCGCACTCGGTGCAGCGTTCATGGGACTCGGTGGCGGGCTGGCCGCATTTCGGGCAGTTGTTGGCACCGGTGGCAGGCACGAGCCATCGCGAGATGCGAGGGCCGAATACCCACGCGACGGCCGGAGTGCCGAACCCCAACACCGCGGTCAGAATGCGTCCGGAATAGTAAGAAAGATCAAAGAAATCACCGTCCATAAATCCCTCGAAGAGCCAACTGAGCAGCGCCACGATTCCGAAGAACGGGCCGATCAACGAGATCATCCGGAGCACGGCCAAGAACGTAAGTCGTTTGTTGGCGATGTCATGTGCGGTCAGCATGATTACTCCCGCGTGAGCCAGCACGCGATGGGTTTCGTCTTGGCCAAGAGCACCACGCCCACGGCGAGCAAGATGCAGAACTTGAGCGACTCGGTCGTTACCCACGCGCTGAACTGGTCGGGGTTGTCCAGCCAGTAGCGGTTGAACGTGACGTAGTCGGCTATGAGGCGAAGCACAATGTACCCGAGCCACACCAGAATCGCTATCGCCCCCATACGAAGCGAAGGTACGAGCAGTTGAGTGACCGATGGGGCTTGGGCCACCTGTTCGGCGGGCTCTGCGGAGGCTGGCTCAGCGCCATCGGGCACAAGCCACTGGGCGATCGGCTTGGCAAACGTGGTCACGATAACGAAAGGCGCGAACGCAAAGGCGATGTGTACCAACCAAAGCCACTGCGACGGTTCGTCTCGGATGCTCCTGGAGACGATGGCCGAGACGAGGTTGATGCCCGCGAACAAGCCGTAAGAAGTAATGGCGAGAGCGCCGCAACGGACGACAGTCAGAGCGGTGATTCTGCGGCGCTGGAGTTCGCTCGCGGTGATGGCCATGCAGTCCAGCGTAACCGATCAGCCGAAAACGGTGGAACGGTTCTTGGGTACCAGCCTCTTAGGTGGCACAGGCTTGTAGCCTGCGTCTTGGTTGCCGTGTTTCCGAGGGCTTCCGCCCTCGGCTAGCAAGAGTAAGGTGCAGGTGTGTGCGTGCTGGTCACGCCGCCGACGACGAGGCCTTGGTCAGCTTCTTGGCCTCTTCATCGTCCACCACCAGCACATCCACGGTCGGCGCATCCTTGAGCGGCTTGCCCTTGGCATCGGTCAGCGGCGTGCCGTCGAGCGTGGTGATGATCGGGATGGGGTGGGCCTTGTCGTGCTCAGCGAGGGCGGCTTCAAGCCCGGCCTTCTTGGCGTCATCAAGCTCGGCCCACTTGCCGCGCCCTCGGCACTTGGGGAAGTTGCTGCACCCGAGCCATGGCCCGCGCACGCCGTTGCGGAGGTTGAGCATCCCGCCGTCGTTGGGGCATTCGAGGTCCGTCTCCAGCGGCGGCTGGCTGGGCGCGTTGACGAAGCCCTTCTTGTCAATGTTGAGAATCAGCCCAAAGTTCTGAGGCTCGCCCTCGTGCGTGAGCGTCGCCAAGAACGGGCCGAATCGGCCGTTGCGGCGGACCATCGGGCGGCCGGTCTTGGGGCACTTCACGTTGACCAGTTCGTTGGGCCTGGGTTTGCCGTTGCGGTCAACGGGGCACGCATAGGTGCAGTCCGGGTAGGTGCTGCACGAGAGGAAGCGGCCATTCTTGCCGAAGCGGTAGACGAGGGAGCTGCCGCATTTTTCGCAGCGGTATTCCTCGGGTGCGGGCACAGTCTCGGCCTTGGCGTGCTTGAGAGTCTCGCCCGCGCGTTCGAGCGCTTCGGTGAACGGGCCGTAGAACCGCTGGAGCATGTCGATCCAGTCGAGGTGCTCGTCCTCGACCTTATCAAGTTCGGCTTCCATCTCGCGGGTGTAGCCCACGTCCATGATGCGCGGGAACGCCTCGACCAGCTTGTCGGTCACGACCTCGCCCAGGTCCGTCGCGTACATGCGGCGGTCCATGAGTTCGACGTACTTGCGATCCTGGATGGTCGAGATGATCGAGGCGTACGTCGATGGCCGGCCGATGCCCTCGCTTTCGAGCACCTTGATGAGCCCGGCCTCGGTGTAACGCGGCGGTGGGGCGCTGAACTTCTGGTTGGCCGCGATGTCGAACGGGTGCAGCGGCTGGTCCTGCTTGAACGACGGCAGGTTCAGCTCGTCGCCGCTTGTCGGTACGCCGCTCACGCGGTAGTGGCCGTCGAACACAAGCGTTCGACCCGTGGCCTTGAAGACGGCCTGCTTGTCCGGCTTCGCTTGCTTCGGCCCCTCGATGCGCACAGCGGTCGAGTCCCACTCGGCGGCGGTCATCTGGCACGCGACAAACCGCTCCCAGATCAGTGTGTACAGCCTGAGCTGATCGGGCTTGAGCGCGCGCGCCACGCGGTCGGGCGTACGCCTCGGATCGGTCGGGCGGATGGCCTCGTGGGCTTCCTGCGCCGCCTTGTTGGAGCTCGAATAGAACGTCGGCTTGTCGGGCAGGTACTTGTCGCCGAAGGTGGACTTGATATACCCGCGCACCGCATCGACCGCTTCCGAGGCCAGATGCGTCGAATCGGTACGCATGTAGGTGATCAGACCCACGGGTCCCTCGCCGGGCACTTCGATGCCCTCGTAGAGGCCCTGTGCGGCGCGCATGGTCCGCTGGGCGCCGAAGCCAAGGCGGGTCGAGGCCGCCTGCTGAAGCGTTGAAGTAATGAACGGGGGAGTCGGACGGCTCTTGGTGCGCTTGGTCTCGATCGATTTGACCGCGTACGCCGCCGACGGGTCAGCGGTGCCCACCAGCGTGCGCTTCCAGTGCGCCGGGCCGTGGCCGTCTTTGTGCTCGGTGACGCTCGAGTCGATGTCCTTGAGGCCGCAGGCCTCGGCGACGGCGCGGACCTGCGGCACGAGGTCGTTGTCGTCGGGCGTCGCGAAGGTGTCGGCGGCCCGCTGAAGGCGCGCGGTGATGCCCTCGCGGGTCATATCGTCGGCGGGGCCGATCAGCTCAGCGACAGGCGTGCGCGGGTCGAACGCCTTGCCCCCAAATTCGACAAGCTCCGCGCGGATGCCGCCGTTGGCTGCGAGCCACGCGTTCTGCGCCTTGATCGTTGGGCTGTTGCCTTTGTCGTCGGTGTTGGCGAGCAGCGCCGACCACTCCGGGCCGAGCTTGCTCGCCGATGCTTCGTCTAAAGAGAAGTTCGCGGTGACCGACCAGTGCTCATCGGGCACGAACGCGCGGATCTCTCGCTCGCGTTCAGCGACCAACCGAACCGCGACCGACTGCACGCGGCCCGCCGACAGTCCTCGCGCGACCTTCTTCCAAAGCAGGGGGCTGACCTGGTAGCCGACGATGCGGTCAAGAATCCGCCGGGCTTGCTGGGCGTTGACGCGGTCCTCATCGATCGGGTGCGGGTTTGCGAAGGCCTTAGCGATTTCGGCTTTGGTGATGGCCGGGAAGATCACCCGCTTGGCGTCGGCGGAGCTGATGCCGAGTTCTTGCGCCAGATGCCACGCGATCGCCTCGCCCTCGCGGTCAAGGTCCGTTGCGAACCAGATCTGTCCGCCCGTGCTTTCAACGTCCTTGGCAGCCCGCTTGAGGTCTTTGACGACCTGTTCCTTGCCGTCGAGCACGACGTACGTCGGGGCGAACTTCTTATCGAGGTCCACGCCCGGCACTGGGGCCTTCACCCCTTTGGGTGACTTGGCGGGCAGGTCGCGCACGTGGCCGATCGAGGCCAGCACAACGTACCCATCGCCCAGGTACTTGTTGATGGTCTTGGCCTTGGACGGGCTTTCGACGATCACGAGCTGCTTGCCCTTGGCATCACCGGACTTGTATGTCTGCTTGCTGCGTCCAGCGGGCGCGCGCCGACCCGAGGCCTTCTTAGCCGTCTTAGTTGCCGCCTTGCTGGCGGTCTTTTTGGCCGTGGTCTTCGCGGCTTTTTTGGTGGTCTTTTTGGCCATGGGCGGTGGGTTCAGCTCTCGTCACGGATTCATCGGGCAGCCGGGGCGTACGGGTTGATTCGGGGCGTTGTTCGCCCAAGCCAGCACAACGATCGCGGCCAGAGCCAATGGAGCCGCCCCGAGCGAGTCAAGGCGCAGCCAGCGCCCGGCCGCCATTTTCACGTCTGAGGTGCCTACTGAAGCTTGAAAAGACCGAAATACCGATCAAAAACCGCAAATACAAGCTGGACAGACCGCTACCGCTCGGCCCGATCGGCTTGCTCAAGAGCCGCCGCGACCAACTCAACCCAGCGGGCCGCGTCGTCCGGGCCCAGCCGAATCGACGCTCGGCCCGGGGTAAGGCGTTTGATCCAAGTCCGCTGCTTTTTGGCGAACCGTCGGGTCTCGATCTTGATCTGCTCGATGGCATCTTCGATTGAGCCCCGGCCCCCGAAGTGGCTGATGAGCTGCTTATACCCCAGCGCCTCGCGCGCGGTCGGGCCGAACCGGCCCGCCTTCCACAGCTCGCGGGCTTCCTCCACGAGTCCGCCCGCGACCATCTCCCGCACCCGAGCGTTGATCCGCCGATTGATCGCTTCCGCGGGCCAATCAAGCACCACGAGCAGCAGGTCGTCGCGTGGGGGGGCATCCCACTGGGTCTGAAGCTCGCTAATGGGGGTGCCGGTCTGTTCGTAGACCTCTATGGCGCGGATGGTTCGGCGTCGGTCGTTGGGATGGATGCGCTGGGCTGCATCGGGGTCGATGGCCTCAAGACGAGCGCGCAGATCGGGTCCGGGCTGGGCTTCCAGCCTTTCGCGAAGCTCGGCATCGGGCTCAGGCCCCTCGAACAGCCCATCGAGCAGCGCCTTGATGAACAGGTGCGTGCCACCCACCACGATCGGCAGGGCGTTTCGCGCCCGGATGGCCTCGATGGAGGCGTTGGCCTCGCGCAGCCACTCGTGCACGGTGAAGGTCTCGGTCGGCTCGCGGATGTCGATCAGGTGGTAGGGGGCCCTGGCCTGCTCAGCGGGCGACGGCTTGGCGGTGCCGATGTCCATGCACCGGTACACCTGGTAGGCGTCGGCGGTGACCAGCTCAGCGGCTTGATGCTGTCCCGCGAGCCGCTCAGCGAGCCCGAGAGCGAGCGACGACTTGCCGCCCGCTGTGGGGCCGATGATGACGGGGACTGTGCGCACAGGGCAGGATAGAAGGGTGGAGGCGAACGCAGAGGCGCGGAGAGCGAGAGCGGAGGTGGAAACAAGTGTGGCATGTAGGAGTGGACTACGTCAATGCACATCCTCCCATAGGTCCCAATGGTCCCGCCGGTCAGCCATGCCCCGCGTGACATAGACACGGCCAGCGTCGCCGATCATCAGATTCAGGTTATCCGAAGAGCCGAACTGCATCACGAAGTCGAACGGCTGTGGCCGTCCGATGTCATCGATCTGGCAGGCAGGACCTTGGATCAGGCAAGGCCAGCCTCCCACCTTTGTGCCCTCGACTCGGGCACCGTCCATGTCGTAGGGCCACGCTTCGAGTTCTACCGCGTCACAAACATCGTCGAACGAGGGAACGTCGTCGCGCTCGACCCACTGCACGAATCCGCGGCCGATCGGGACTTGGGACAAGTCGGGTCTAGATAGACGTTCGGTCGGTGCGCCGCGTGCCACCCAGCGGATCTCCGAGTAGCTGTCCCAAGGGTGCCAGATGGCGTAATTTCCAGATTGTTGGTCGCGACGCGGTGTTGCTTCGAGTTGCCCAAAGATCGTCAGGTAAGCCACATCGGCGAGTGCTTCGGGCACTCGGGGGAGCTCGTCGACGCACACCTGGAGCAGCGGGTGCAACGGTCCGTTGTCTCCGGTGGGCCACGTCTCTCCCGGATTGCAGACCTCGACCGCTCCGGCGAGCGATTTCGTCGGTGTGTCGGTCAGCTTCAGCAGGTTGGTGGATCTGCCCCAGCGGCGGCGGATTTCATCGATCGTCAGCATGCCGAACCTCCGGGAAACAGCTTACCGCTAGGCCCCTCCTACCATTACGACTATGCCAATCCCTCGCGTGGCCATTGTGGGCCGACCCAACGTCGGCAAGAGCTCTCTCCTCAACATGATCGCGGGGGAGAAGGTCTCGATCGTGGACCCCACGCCCGGCGTGACCCGCGACCGGGTCTCGATCGTCAAGGAGATGGAAAGCCCCGATTCCAAGGGCCCGCTCAAGCCGGTCGAGTTCACCGACACAGGCGGGTACGGCGTGTACACGGCAGAGGACGGCCGGTACGACGAGACCGGGGCCGACCTGCACGCGCTGACCGACGACATCGAGCTGCAGATCGCCCACGCGGTCGAGACCGCGGAGCTGGTGCTGTTCTGCATCGATGCGCAGGCGGGCCTGACGCCGTCGGACCTGGAGATCGCCAAGTTTCTGCGCACACGCAAGCTGCCCGGCGGCGTGCGCTCGCAGCGCGAGCACCTGCCGGTGCGGGTGGTGGCGACCAAGGTGGACGGCCCCAAGTGGGAGGCGCACGCGTTCGAGATGGCGGGCCTCGGGTTTGGCGACCCGCTGCCGGTCAGCGCGATGAACAACTACATGCGCCGCGCGTTCTTTGATGCGGTGTACAACATCCTGCCCGAGCCCGACGAGAAGCCGCCGCCAAGGGCGGACCTGAGCATCGCGATCATCGGCAAGCGCAACGCGGGCAAGAGCACGCTGGTCAACGCGTTGGCCAAGCAGAAGCGGGTGATCGTCAGCGAGATTCCCGGCACCACCCGCGACGCGGTGGACGTGAAGTTCGTGACCGAGGACGGCCGATCGGTCGTGGCGATCGACACAGCGGGCCTCCGCAAGAAGAAGAGCTTCCAAGGCCCGGTCGAGTGGTACGCGTTCGACCGCGCCAAGCGGGCGATAGCGCGGTGCGATGTGGTCGTGTTCATGATCGACGCGACCACCAAGCTGAGCCAGGTGGATGAACAGCTCGGCATGATCGCTCAAAAAGCGTTCAAGCCGGTGCTGTTGGTAATCAACAAGTGGGATCTGGCCGAGGGCCAGAAGAACCCGCGCGGCAAGGAAGTGAACGTCGAGGACTACGAGACGTACCTCCGCAAAGAGCTGCGGGGTCTGGCGTTCGCGCCGATGGTGTTCGCCTCCGCCGAGCACGGCGTGAATCTTGAGGGCATCCTTGAAGTCGCGTTCGATCTGCTCGAGCAGGCAGGGGCTCGGGTCTCTACGGGCCAGCTCAATCGCATCGTGCGGGGTTTGATCGAATCGCGCGGCCCATCGAGCAAACTCGGGCTCGAGTGCAAGGTGTTTTACGTCACGCAGATCCGTTCGCACCCACCGACCATCGCGATGGTCGTCAACGAGCCCAAGCTGTTCACCGACAACTACGAGCGGTTCCTGATGAACCGCTTCCGCGAAGAGTTGCCGTTCGAGGAAGTCCCGATACGGCTGATCGTTCGGGCCCGCTCGCAGCGCAAGGGCAAGACGATGTCGTACACCGATGACGAAGCCGGCGTTGATCACGCGGCGTTGATCGAGTCGCTGGGCGACCTTGATGCCTCGGCTCTGAACGACGCGGACGCGTTCTTCGACGACGAATAGCTCGCGGCTCCCGGTCACAGCATCGTGCTGCAGACGACGACACCCATCGCCCCACCGACGAGCCCGATGGCGATCCCGGTGCGCAGGAAGTCACTCACGCGGAGAATGCCCGAACTGAACGCGATCGCGTTGGGCGGCGTGGATACCGGCAGGCCCATCGCAAGAGAAGCCCCTAGCGCCACGCCGACGGCGGCTTGGAGCGGCTCAAGGCCGACGCCCGCTGCGGCCCCGAGGGCGATGGGGGCGAGCAGGTTGGCCGTAGCGGTGTTGCTCATCAGCGTGCTCAACAGCAGCGATGCGAACAGCAGCGCCGCCATCACGAGCATTGGTGAGAGCCCTTCGATGGGCACCGCGCCGATCATCCATGCCGCCAGGCCGGTGTCCTCCATGCCCTTGCCTAGCGCAAGCCCGCCGGCCACGAGCAGCAGGATGTTCCATTCGAGTTTGTTGAATTGGGATGCAGTCAGCAGGCCGAACGCCGGAAACACGACAAGGGGTATGAGCGCGGTGGCGCCGATGGGAAGATTGGTCCAAGGTCCGGTGACCCAGAGGCCGACCGTGACCACAAAGGTGGCGGCGGTCACCGCGGTGCGCCAGGTAAACGCGCGCTGTTCGGGCTCGACCTCATCGAGCGAGAGTTGCACGCCGGGCTCTGGGGGGTAGAGCACCGAGAGCACGCCCCACGCGAGCAGAATGAGCACGAGCGTGAGCGGCACGGCGAACAGCATCCAGCCCAAGAAGCTGATGTCGACCCCAGCGCCCCGAAGCATGCCGAAGACAATGGCGTTGGGCGGCGTCCCGATGGGCGTGCCAATGCCCCCAAGGTTGGCACCGATGGGGACCGCGAGCAGCAGTCCGCGGCCGAATTTGGTGGGGGTCGAGCGATCACCCAGTTGGTCGCCCAGCCGATCGACCAGCGGGGCGAGCATGAGCGTGACCATGGCGGCGGTAGCCGTGTTGGACATCCACATGGAGAGGCCGGCGCTGACGAGCAGCACGCCGAGCAGCATCCGCCGTGGCGAACCCACAAACGGCCTCAGCACTAGGCGAGCCAGCGCGCGATCGATGCCCGAGACGTGGGCCGCGTGCGAGAGCACGAACCCGCCGAGCATCAGCACTACGACCGGGGCGGCGGCGGGCGTTACAAAGTCCGTCCAGCCCTTGACGACGCTGGTGCCCGCCGGGGCATCGAACGGCCTGGCGTTCTCGGCGGGGTAACCGATCAACAGTGCCCCGAGCCCGATGACGAGTAGGCCGGTGGCGAACGGCGGAATGGCGCTGGTCATCCAGTAGACCGCTGCGAGCACGAACAGGCCCAGCATGACGCGGCCGTCGGCGGGCAGTTGCTCGAGCGGTGCGTCGCCAACCATCAGAAACGCGGTCAGGCCCAGCAGCGGCCCTGCGAGCAGCGCCGCGACGCGAGCCCGGTGCGCATGGTGCGGTGCATCGGAGGGAACCAGAGGGCCACGCGGCATCAATGCCATGCTGTATTCTACGCGGCTCGCCAACGTCTCCCGCTTGGGCAGAACCGCACGAGCTATATTCGCTGATCAATGGCGATTCCTGTCGGAACGATCCTGAGGCGGCTTACGACCCGGCTCGGGTTTCAAAACGACTGGTATTTGATCCTCGTCGGCGCAGCGATCGGAACGATTACCGGCTTTGGCGCGATGGGCTTTGCTGCCGCGCTGGGATACCTCGAACACCTTGTGGGCGAGGGTCACCATGCCATCGGTTCGTGGGGACTATTCCTGTTCCCGGTGATCGGGATGGGCATCACGGGCTTGCTCGTGCACTACTTTGCGGCCGAGGCAAAGGGCCACGGCGTGCCGCAGGTGATGTACGCGCTGATCAAGCGCGGCGGAAACATTCCCCTGCGCATCGGCGTGGTCAAGACGCTGGCATCGATCGCCACGGTCGCCTCGGGCGGGAGCGCTGGTACCGAGGGCCCGATCGTGCAGATCGGGGCCACCGTCGGCTCGGCGGTGGGGCGGCGTCTCAGGATCGACCGCGAGCAGATGGGCACGCTGGTGGGCTGCGGTGCTGCAGCGGGCATCTCGGCGATCTTCAACGCGCCCATCGCGGGCGTGTTTTTCGTGCTCGAGATCCTGTTGCGGGATTTCTCGGTCAAGACCTTCACACCGATCGTGATCGCATCGGTGTTTGCATCGGTTACGACGCAGGCGCTGCTCGACGTCAACGAGCCGATCTTCGCGACGAGCGAGGCGCTGCACGAGGCGCGGTTCTACGTCACCGAACTGCCGACATTCCTTCTGCTTGGCGGCGTGTGCGGCTTGGTGGCCGTTGGGTTCAACCGAATGCTGCACGCGGGCGAGGACCGCTTCGCGGCGCTCAAGCTTCACCCGCTGTTCAAGCCGATCATCGGTGCGATAGCGCTGGGCGCGATGGGCCTGCTCTACCAGAGCATCTGGGGCGGCGGGCACAGCGCCGAGGCCGGAGGCGCAGAGGGCGTGCCGCCGTTCTTCGGCAACGGCTACCAAACGATCGAGCAACTCATCGATCCCGCGAGCTACGGCGCGGAGACGGGCCTGTCGATCACCTTCGTTGCGATGGCGGCCCTCGTCGCGTTCAAGTGCGTTGCGACTACGTTCACGCTTGCCTCGGGCGGCTCGGGCGGCGTGTTTGCACCGAGTCTGTTCCTTGGAGCCGCGACGGGCTCGGTGGTCGGTGTCGCGCTGGAGAATGTGGGGCTTGTGCCCGAGGGCTCATCGCCCGCGAGCTACGCGCTGGTCGGCATGGCCGCGGTCGTCGCGGCTTCGACCCACGCCCCGCTCACCTCGATTCTTATGCTCTTCGAGCTCACGCGCAACGTCTACGTCGTGCTGCCCATCATGCTCGCTGCGGTCGTCGCGACGGTCATCGCCCAGCTGATCGAACGCGACAGCATCTACACCTACAGCCTGCGTCGGCGCGGCGTCGCCGTGGGCGTCGCGCGCGACCTCACGCTGCTCCGCAGAATTTCTGTGCGGAGTGTTACGCGCACGCCGCTGCCCGATGCCGTCTTTCCGAGCGACCCGGTGTCCAAGCTCATCGCGCTGCACGCCACGCACAGCATCCCCGACTTTCCCGTCGTCGACGAGCAGGGCCGGTACATGGGCATGGTCACAGGCAAGGACCTACGCACCGCGTTGATCGACCGTGAGGCGATCCCGCTGCTCTTGGTGGCCGAGATGATGCGAAGCGATCTGCCCGTGCTCGAGAGCGACGAGATGCTCGACACCGTGCTCGATAAATTCGCCGACCACGATGTGGCGAGCCTGTGCCTGCTGGCGGCTCACGACAGGGAGTTGCCCGCGGGGCTCATCACGCGGTCGGATGTGATGAAGCGGTACCAGCAGGCGCTGGAGATGACGCTGTGACGGGCTGGATGATCGCGGCGGTCGTGATCGGCTTCGATGCGGTGTTCATCCCGCTGTTGGTGTTCGGGCTGGTTCAAGGCTGCTGGGTGCCGCTGCAAGACAGGTACCCCGAGCAACAGCGCGAGCCAGATGCGGTCCGTAAGACTTTCCAGAGCATCCGCATAGACCTGTTCAACCTCGGGTTCTGTGTGCACCTTGCGGTTGATTCGCAGCACCTGCATATCGAGCCGGCGTGGCTCTTGCGCAAGGTCCGTGCGAGAACGATCAGCGTGCCTTGGGAGGCGATCGCGGGTTACAAGCAGCGCGGCCGATACGCCAAGGTCAAACTCGGCACCACCACGCTGACCGCGCCCGCCTGGGCGATGGGGTTGGCGAAGCCCGCGGAGTGAGCGAGCCGCCTACTCCCCCAGCATCCGCTTGCGGCGAAGCGTGTGGTGGTAGTGCTGGGCGAAGCGGTGCGCCTCGTCTCGCACGGCCTGGCACAGCCGAAGCCCCGCGTTGTTGCGCCCGAGCTTGATCGGTTCGTCCCGCCCCGTCACGTAGACCAGTTCTTCCTTCTTCGCGAGTCCGATCACCAGCGGCGGCTTGATGTCGAGCGTGTCGAACGCCTCCATCGCCGCAGCAAGCTGGCCCGGCCCGCCGTCGATCAGGATCAAATCGGGGAACAACTCCTCGCCCGCGCCCGCCTCGCGGTAGCGCCGGCTGACCACTTCGCGCATCGACATGTAGTCGTCGTTGGCCCGTCCGCCGGGCAGGTTGGTGAAAGTTTTGATGCGGAACCGCCGGTACTCGTTCTTGAACGGCTTGCCGTCGATGAAACACACCTTGGAGCCGACCGTTTCACCGCCCTGAAGGTGGGCGATGTCGATGCCCTCGACGCAGCGAATCTCGCGATCAGTACCCAGCGCCTTTTGCAAAGCGAGCGGGCCCTTTGCCGGGTCGATGTATCCGATTTCGACTTCCGGCTGCCAGCCGGCTCGGGTGGTCGAACGCTCGTCGAGCTTCTTGAGAGCGTGGATCTGGTCGCGCAGCGCCGCTGCGGTCTCGTAATCAAGATCCGTGGCGGCCTGCTTCATCTCCTCGGTCAGTTCGCCGATGAGCGACGACCGCTTGGAACTCAGGAACCGCACGAACCGGTCGATGTCCGTGCGGTACGCCTCCTTGCTCACCTTGTCGGCGCACGGCGCACTGCACTGGTCGATCGCGTAAAGCAGGCAAGGCCTGAACCGTCTGTTCTTCGGGTCGTTCTCGATGATGTCGAGCTTGCAGGTGCGGTACTTGAACACCCGCTGAGCGACCTGCACCGCTTCTCGCAATGCGCCCGAATTCGTGAACGGGCCGAGAACTAGAGCGCCCTTCATCTCGGGCGCGGTCTCGCCCGCGCTGCCGACCACACCGCTGGGGTTGCGCGTCACGAACACACGCGGGAAGTCCTCTCGCCGGGTGACGACGAGGTACGGGAACGACTTGCCGTCGGTCATCAGCGAGTTGAACCTCGGCTTGATGTCCTTGATGAGCCGCGTCTCGGTGAGCACCGCCTCCCACTCGCCCTCGCAGGTGAGCGTGTCGAACGTGTGGACGAGTTCGAGCATCGGCTGCTTCTTGGGGCCGAGGTCCGCCGACGGGATGAAGTAGCTGCTCACGCGGTCGGGTAGCTTGCTGGCCTTGCCCACGTACAGCACCACGCCCTTGGCGTCTTTCAGCAAGTACACGCCGGGCTTGGGCGGCAGGTCCCGCGCGTCTTTCAGCAACCGGCCCAGCCGCTCCTCGCGCGTCTCGCTGCCCCACTCGGGCGGCGGCACGTCCGTGCGGAAGCCGTCGTCGTCGAGCTTTCCGGGCGGGATTTGATCAGGGTCGTCGGCCACGCGGGATGCTAGCCAGCGGGGCCGCGGTGCTCACCGGCGCCTACGCGATGCAAGCAGGCCAGCACCGGCGATGAACGCGGTCGTGGCCGGCGCGGGCACCACCTCGAGCGTGAACTCGCCGTAGAAGTCGGGCCCGCCGCCGGGGGCCCTGTTGAAGCCCGAGCCCTCGTCGAGGCCGAAGATATGCGGCGCAGCGTAGAAGTAACTGGTCAGCGTCGCGGTGAGATCCCCGTCCGCAAACGACAGTGAACCCGAGGCCGCGTTCGAACTGCCGGGAGGGCCGAACGTAGACGCACTGGTGTTGGCCATGAACGAGGGCACCGGACCGGGGGAGTTTTGAGACTCGGCGAACACGCTGATGCTGGCCTCAGCCGAATCGCCAAAGAACAGGTTCATCCCAGCGAACCCAAGCGAGCCAGCGCTGCCAACTTGGCCCCAGATCTGGAAGTTGTACACGCCCTCGCTCATCTCAAAATCGAGCGTTTGATTACCCGTATCGCCGGCCTGGCCGTTGAGCCGGTTGCCGTTGGCGGACACCCAGATGCCGAACGAGCCGCCCTGCTCGGTGTCCCATAACTGGCCTCCAGAAGCAGCGCCGTTCGAGGCGGTCGAGAACTGGAATACATCAGTGAGCCGCAATTGCGCGGATGCAGAAGCCGCCGCGAACAAGGCGACAGCCAGCCGTGTGAAGGTGGTCAATTGCATGGTGCTACTCCCTCTCGTTCAGAATCAGACCAAAGCCACTCAGCACCATCGTACAGGTAAGTCCAGTTGTTTCAAGCACTAAAAATGCTGGATGTGGGGGCCATGTTTGGACGATGATTGGATTATGGAACGCCGTTCTGATGCTGTCTCTGTGTTGTTGCTCACCCCTGAGCCGGGCTGGGCGTTCGGCTCGGTGTGCCAAGGGCTGGTCGATTACGCCGACCCGTCCCGCGTTCGCGTGACGCACAAAAGCCGGGACCACGACCTGCCCTGGATCGAGGCCCACGCCTGCGAACACGACCTCGTCATGGTCTTTGACTGGCGGCTGGCGCGCGAGTTGGCGCCGGTGCTGCCGAGCAATGACCGAGTGGTGGTTGCGCTGCAGAGCCACAAGAGCTGGTGCGGTATGCGCTCACGCCCGGACGTTGACGTAATGCCACCGGCTGAGGTCGTCGACGAACTGGGCCGGTACGCGCGGGTACAGATGGTTTCCGAGCGCCTTTGGAGGTTGTTCGACAACGCCGGTCTCGACAACGGCTGGCACCTATCCAACGCCATCGACCCAACGCGATTCCCCGCAATGCCGCTTCGTGCTCGCGCAGCGGGCGAGCCGATCGCCGTAGGCTGCGCGACCAAAGCCGGCATGGTGGACCTCAAAGGTGTCGAGAGCATCATCATTCCCGCCGCCGAGCGCATCGGCGCGCGCATCGTCACGACGATCGATTCCGCTGAGAATCCCGGGCTCAGCAGTGGCGAGATGCCGAGCTTCCATCAGCAGCTTGATGTCTACGTCTGCGCTTCGCAGTCCGAGGGCATGTCGCTTGCGGTGCTTGAAGCCGCAAGCTCGGGCCGGCCCATCATCACGACTCGCGTGGGCGACCACCACCGCCTCGTGCGCGACGGCGAGACCGGCTTTGTCGTCGATCGCAGGCCCGAAGCCGTCGCCGACAAGCTCAAGCTGTTGCAGGAAGATTTAGAACTGCACCGAACCCTCGGTGAGAACATGGCCCGCGAGATCCGCGCCAACTGGTCGTGGCAGCAGCGCCATACCGACTGGACAGACTTCCTGCTCGGCGAGCACCGCGAGCGGTACATCCCGCCCGCGCCAAGCCCGGCCGCTGTCGCCTAAATGCTCACATCCGGCGAAGCCTCTGAGGCGACGAGTCTGGCACGCGTTCAATTAGTCCGCGTGCTTCCAGATCAAGCTTGACCGTCGTCACCCACCACATCGCCTTGGTCGATGCAGCGATCTTGGCTGGCAACAACTCCTCGATGCCCTCTGCAAGCTGGCGGAACTCGACACCCTGCTTGTTCTTCGGGATCAGCTTGAGCAGCGCCTTGCGATACGCGTTGTACGCGGCCCGGCGCACCTGCGTTCCCTGTTTCGCAGGGTCTGGGTGCAGCGCCTCGGTCATGGGTTCATTCGCCATGGCCCGAGTGTAAAGACATGCTCAGCGCAGCGGGCGATCAGTCTTCGCCCTCTTCGTCATCTTCTTCATCAAGCAGCTCGGCGGCCACCGCGATGAGTTGGCTCAGCGGCACGGGCTTGAGCAGGTAGCGGTCGACCCCGAGCTGTTCGCCGTACGCCTGGTGCCGCTTGCCCTCGTTGGCCGTCACCATAATGACCAGCGGCGAGTCCTCGCGGCCCTTGATCTTCTCGAGCGCCAAGAACCCGCTGCGCCCGGGCAGCATCATGTCCAGCACGACCAGATCGGGGCACTCCGACAGGCACAGGTCGATGGCGGTGTTGCCGTTGTCGGCCAGCAGCGTGTGCGCGCCCTCGGCGCGGAACGCCGCGTCCATCGACTCGCGCACGTCCGGGTCGTCATCGACGATGAGAATGCGTGCGTCTTCGAGTCGGGCGCGGTTCGAGGTCGTGGGATCGGTCATGGCGGTCTCCATTGGTTGGTTGGTCTCGGCGGGTGGCCTCGGCCTCTTCGCGCCCTGGGGTTGGGGCGGGGGGCGCTAGGGCAGGCGGTCGGTGTTGTTCTCGCTCAGCCAGCGGGCGTCGCGGTCCGACCGATCGATGATCCTCTCGACATCATCGCATGAGAGCCATGGCAATGTCGAGAGTTTTTCCTTAAGAGCGGGCGGAAAGGGCCTGCCCAGAGCCTCGTGGCGGGGCCGGCTCTTCCAGATCCGATGCATCCACAGGTACTGTTCGGGGTAGCTGAGCACCATTTTCTCGATCGCGTGGCGGTAGCGGGCTGTCACGTAGAACAGCGGATCGGGCTGGTCGGCCCAGTCCTCGGGCGTAATCACGTCGTGCATCTCGGCCCGGTAGCACAGGCCCTGGGCCTTGGATGGGTCCAGCCGGGGCACCCCGGGAATGGTCTCGCCCGGCAGGTCCTCGCCCACACGCAGCCTTCGCCCGCCGCCAACGACAATGGTCGCGTTCGCACGGATCGCCATGATCCCGATCAGTTTGTACGTTGAGGCCAGCCTGCCAAGAAACGGCACGTGCATCCCGCGGTCGCCCGCGTTCTGGTCCGCGACAATCGCGACGGGCTTGGCCTGGCTGAGCAGCTCGGGCACGTCCATCGCGGCACCGAATTTGTCGATGAGCGTCATGCCCCGCTTGCCGCGCGTCTGGCGGACCCACCGGTCGAGCGGTTTGACATCGAGCGGGCGGTACAGCGCGTGGATGGGAAAGCCCAGCAGCGTCGCCGTCAGGCCCATCACTTCCCAGTTGCCGATGTGCCCCGTGAGCATGATGGTCGGCCGCTCGTGCACGAGCGAATCGAGCGAGGGCACGATGTTCACGAGCTCGACGTGCCGGGTCCAGCCGTCCTCATTGAGCAGGCGGGGCGCAAAGCAGATCTCGACCGCCAGCTCCGACAGATGCTCATACGCGCGCACCGCCAGCTCGCGTGCGCCCTCGGCGTCGATCTCCGGCATGGCCTGGCGGATGTTGTCGGCCGCCCGCTGGAGGCGTTTGGCGTTGAACCGTGCGCCCGCGAACTTCCTGCCCGCCAGAGCCGCGGCCTTCATCGAAGCCGGGCAGCCCGCGAGCATGGGCAGCGTCATCGCCGACCGCAGCGCCAGGTACAGCGCCGGGTGCGTCCATGTCGGCAGAGGCTTACCCATCAGCACTCGCGTTCAGGCTGACTCGCTGGTCGAGCCGCCATCGAATCGGATCGAGTCTCAGCGTGCGCCCACGAGGGTCCGCAACCTGTTCTCGTTGAGCACCGGCAGCTGGGTCGCTCGCGCGGTGTTCCAGAGCTGGTCGTACCGCTCGACCAGCACCAGCTCGTCGAGGTACTGCTGAACAATCGCGATGGGCGCGTTGGGCGAGGGCTCGGCCCGGGGCACTGGCCTGCGGCCCAGCACCAGAAAGTCCATGTCGCCCGTGGGCTCGTCAACCACGCGGCCGCCCCATCCTTCGATGATCGCTTTCCACTCTTCGCGCTCTTGGGCGGTCGCCAGCCCGTCGCGGTTGAGGTCGAAGTTGCCGGTCATCAGCAGCGTGTAGACCTTGTTCGGGTCGTAGACCGCGTTGGCGACGACATCGCCCCGCACGATCGGGCTGCCCCGGGTCTCGCGGGTGATTCGGCAGACGCTGGTGGTCTCGTCCACGCTGATGATTTCGAGGGTGGCCTTGCCGTAGGGGTACTCGCCGCTGGGCCCGAGCTTGATCGCGCCCGCCGAGGGGTACACCGCAAAGCTCATCCCGAGCACCGCCTTGTGCTCGCTGCCGATGCTGATGGTCGCCTCGCCGCTGGCTGCGTCAACCGCGAGCACCTGCGCGTCGACCAGGGCGGCTTCGTCCTGGGCCTGCAGGGTTTCATCGGAACGGGCGGTGCGGAGCACCTCGACCTGGTTGGCCAGGCGTGCGTTCTCGGCTTCAAGGTCGCCGATACGGCCCGCCATGGTCTGCTGTCGTGCGTTGGCCTCGTCGCGGAGCCGCTCTACGCGGGCCTCCATGTTTGCCGACCCGTCGTTGGTTTGCCGGCGGTACTGCTCGACCTGCGATTCAAGCTGACCAATTTGCGAGGTCAGGCGGTCGACCGTCTGCCTGTGCGTGCTCTCGATGGTGCCGATGCGGGACACCTCGTTGGCGAGGTCCTGGCTAGCCCGCTCGCGGGCGCCGTTCGAGCTGTCGAGTTCGGTGTGCAGGTTGCGGATGTACTGGTCGAGGTCCCGCAGCAGGCTCATCAGGTTCGAGCCCTGTACGAGCTGGCCGACCGATGGCGGCTGGCCGCTGCCGGGCTGCCAGTTCTTCGCACGCGCCACGCCCGCGAGCTGTGCCGAGTTCAGCCGGCCCGTGAACGCCTCGTGCCCGTCACGGGGCGAGCCGGTCACGTCGCGCATCGTGTTGCTGAGGTTGTCCATCAGGTGCCCGGTGAGCGTCTCGCGCTCCTTGCCCGCGCTCTGAAGGAAGGCCTGCACCTGCGCGTCCTGACGCTCTTCGTTCGAGACGAAGTCGTTGTACTCGCTCTGGAGGTTGTCCAGCTCACCCTGGGCGCGGTTCGCGTTGCCGTAGAACACCACCGTGGTGATGAACAGGGCCAGAGAGAGAATGCCGAAGATGGTGATGGTGGTAATCACCCCGACGCCCGCGCCGGTTCGTGCAGCCATGGTTCGCGTCTCCGATTGCGGGCCCGGCCCGATCGTGGCCTGACGGGCGGTGCTCATCGAGCCTCGCACGCCTCGGCGGTTGTTGCAGCCTCCGGGCGGCGTTCGCCCGATTCGGCCCTCTGGTTCTGTATCCTGCTTCTATCCCATCAAGCCAGCTTCAATAGGCCTGTTCGATCCCAGCCGTGCCAGTCTACGCGGGCTCATCCCGCCGCCGCTGGCTCGGGAGTGTCCCGCCCTCAGGGTCAAGCGTCAACCGCTGGGCCCCGTGTTGGGGGAGAGTTTGGTAGAAAAACCCGCGACGTCGCGGGAAGCCGCCGGATCAGGACAAACAGCTACCGCGACTTTTTGCCCTCGGCCAGCATCCCGACAGCCTTGGCAATCCGCCGTTCGCGGGTCTCGGCCTTCTTCGCTTCCTCGATCCACGTGACGTACTCCCGCTTGTGCGTGTACGAGAGCTCCTTCCAGAACGCCGCAGCGGCCGGCTTGGCCTTCATCGCCGAGGCGAAGTCCTTGGGCGCGGTCACCGTCCTCGGCTTGGTGTCCGCCTCGATGGTCACCTTGACCGTGTCGCCCGGCTGCTTGCCGATCTTCTCGCGGATCGCCTTGGTGATGATGACGATGTGCGCCTCAGTGCCGTAGCGGGCAGCGGTGCCTCGGTACGCCTCGCCGTCGAACGTCGCGAGCACTCTGGGCCGCTTGGATCCGAGCACCGCCTCCACATCAAACGGCAGCTCGATGTACGCCCCGCCCGAATCGCTCGCGAGGATCGTCGCGGTGAAGCTCTTCTTTGCTGTGGTTGGCTCTTTGGCCATCGGGTCGTTCCCCTTCGCTCTCACGGTTCGCGGTTCCCCGAGCTCTCCACGGTAGACTGCGGCCATGCTCGACGACCTCTCCACGACCGACATGCTCCTCCGCGCCGGGGTCGCCAGCATCCTCGGCGGGGCCATCGGCTGGGACCGCGAACGCCGGGACAAAGCCGCGGGCCTGCGCACCATGATGCTCGTCTCGCTCGGGGCCGCGGGCGTGATGATGGCCGCCATTATGTTCGCAGCGGACCTCAACGGAGACGGATCAGTCCAGCTCGACCCCCTGCGTGTCATCAGCGGCATCATCGGGGGCATCGGCTTTCTCGGTGCGGGCTCCATCCTGCACGCCAAGGGCCAGATCCGTGGCATGACCACCGCGGCCACCATCTGGTCCGCAGCGGGCATCGGCATCGCCAGCGGCATCGGGCAGTTCGCCCTCGCGGGCGTGCTCACCGGCTTCGTTCTTGTCATGCTCGTGGCGGTGTCGTCGCTCAAGGGCACCGTGCTGCCCGAACGCGATAAACCCGCCGGACCGGGCGATGACGACGACTGAGCCGCTCGCCTCTTTCTCAAACTCCCCGGTCGCTGCCGCCAAGCTGGTCGAGTTCGTCCGCGTACCGCTCGCGCAAGGGCTCGATCACCTCCGCGATGAACCGCTCGGTCTGCTCCACGCTTCGGCCGATGTAGTTCATCGGGTCGAGCAGCCCGCCTTCCTCCGTGAGCAAGTGGTGGACGCTCTTAAACGCCGGGTCGTTCTTGAGCCTTTCGATCAGGTCGTTGTCGAGCCCTTCCTGCTTGACGCGGTGGCCCGCGGCCTGCGCGTGCACGCGGATCTTCTCGTGCAGGTCCTGGCGGTCGCCGCCGAGCTTGACCGCCTCCATCAGGATGTTCTCCGTCGCCAGGAAGGGCAGCTCGGCCATCAGGTTCTTGCGGACCATGGCTTCGTTCACGACCAATCCGCTGGCGACCTCGTGCATCAGGTCGAGCGCGCCGTCGAGCGCGAGGAACGCCTCCGGCAGGCTCAGCCGGCGGTTGGATGAATCATCCAGCGTGCGCTCGAGCCACTGCGTGGCGGCCGTGTCGTAGGCGTTGCCCACCAGGTTCATGACGAACCGCGTGAGCCCACAGATGCGCTCGCACTTCATCGGGTTGCGCTTGTACGGCATGGCCGAGGAGCCGATCTGGTTCTTGCCGAACGGCTCGTCGATCTCTTTGCGGTTGGAAAGCAGGCGGATGTCGGTCGCGATCTTGTGGAGCACGGCGGCCACGGAGGCAAGGTCGGCGAGAATGTGTGTGTCGTACACGCGTGGGTAGGTCTGGCCAGTGAGTTGAAAAGTATAACTTGTCGTGTGAGGATGCTCCTGGTCCCAAGGCGACAGCTCCCAGTCGATGTGGTCGAGCTGGTGCAAAAATCCGATCTCGAATAGATCAACATCCTTGCCGAGCAGCTTGTAGAATGACGCTTGGGTGCCAGTCGCTCCGCGCATACCTCTGCGCAGAAATGGATCGTGGTAGAGGCGATTCTCGCATGCTACAAGGTCGCAAGCCCATTGAGCCGCTCGGCGCCCCACCGTCAGGGGCTGCGCCGGTTGGTAGTGTGTGAAACCCAGCGTTGCAAGTGTCTTGTAGCGATTGGCTTCGGTGCCCAAAGCGTCGATGCAGCGAACAACCTTTGTTTGGATTAGACCCACTGCTTCCAATATTGCCATCAAGTCCGCATTGCACACTACATCCTGGCTCGTGCAGCCGAGGTGAATGATCGGCTTGGCCTTGGGGCATTGCTCGCCCAGGCAGTGGACGTGGGCCATGACGTCGTGGCGCAGGTCGCGTTCGAGCTCGGAGGCGCGGGCGAGCTCTTCATCGGTGATGCCCCGCTCAACGACAGCCCGCAGTTCCTCGACCTGCTCGGCGGAGACGAGCGGCTTGTCCCAGTCCTTGGTCACCTCGTGCTGGGCCTCGGCGATCGCAAGCCAGATCCGCCGCCACGTGTTGAACTTGTGCCGGGGGCTCCAGATGCGGAGCATCTCGTGGCTCGCGTTTCGGCTGGCCAGCGGGCTCGTGTAGGTGTCGTACGGCGAGCTAGGGGCGGGAGTGGGGGCGGGATCGGGCATGACCGATGGTAGTGGGCTGGCTGCCTTAATCCGCTCGCGCAATCCCGCGGGTGCTCGTTCAGATCCGCGTGCGTGACCACGCGGCCCCCGGCCCTACCGCCTTCGCAGGTAGCTCACCAGCAGGCCCGCGTTCACCACGTACCACGCGTAGGGCAGGTACACGCCCCGGTAGTTCGTCGGAATGCTCGGCATCCACTGCTGCATGCACCCAGTATACACGATCAGCACAGGATCCGTCCCCCTCTCGCCCAAAACCACCGCTCAGAGCGCCCCACGCCCGATTGCGCGAAGCTTGTGCAAGCTGCTGAGCTGTGCCAATCCCACCGCGCCTCGAACTCCTAGCGAGCGAACAATTCACCATGACCATCTCACGCCGACACTTCATCGCTCGTTCCACCGCCTTCGGCCTCGGGTTCGCAGGCCTGCAAACCGCGTTCGCCCAGCGGGTCTTCGCGTCGTCGAGTCCCAAGCTTGCAGCGGGCCCCTTCGGCCCGCTCGTGCCCGACCCCAACGGCGTGTTCGATCTGCCCGAGGGCTTCACCTACAAGGTCATCAGCCGAGCGGGCGAGACCATGGTCGATGGCCTTCTCTGCCCCGCGCGGCCCGACGCCATGGCGGCGTTCCCCGGCCCTGACGGTCTCACCCTCATCGTCTGTAATCACGAAGTCAGCGGCGGCGCACAAGCCGAGAGCGCCTTTGGCCCGACCGGTCATCGCCTGACCTTCGAGATCGCATCCCGCCTCTACGACCCGGGCACCGGTGACGGCGCAGGCGGAGGCGGCGCCATGCCCGGCGGGACCACCACCCTCGTATACGACACCAAGAAGCAGAAGCTCGTCCGCCAGTTCCTTTCCCTCGGCGGGACCGAGCGCAACTGCGCGGGCGGCTCAACGCCCCACGGCACCTGGATCACCTGCGAGGAATCCGTCTCGCGCGCTGACCAGCTCCACGCCAAGGACCACGGCTACTGCTTCGAGGTCCCCGTCACCGCTGAGCCCCGGCTCAACCGAGCTGTGCCGATCAAGGCCATGGGCCGCTTCAACCACGAGGCGACGGCGACCGACCCCGCCACGGGCATCGTCTACCTCACCGAAGACCGCCCCGATGGCCTGCTCTACCGGTACCTGCCGGTCAACCCGGCTGACCTCGCAGCAGGCGGCAAGCTCCAGGTGCTCATGATCGCCGATGCCCCCGCCGCTGACACCCGCAACTGGGAGGCACCCAATGGCGCAGGCAAGACTATCAACCAGGGCGATGCGCTCTCCGTGACCTGGCTCGACCTCGCCGATGCGGGCATCGAAGCCGATTCGCCCAACGACACCATCCGCTTCGAAGGGTTTGAGAAGGGCGCTGCGCGATTCGCCCGTGGCGAGGGCATGTGGTGGGGCTCGCTCGGCAAGGGTGCCGCCAAGGCCGATGAAGCCGTCTACTTCGCCTGCACCAACGGCGGGCCTGCCAAAAAGGGCCAGCTCTGGAAGCTCACCCCCGCCCCCTCGGCCGAGCCGCACGAAAGCCAGCTCGACACGCTCGCGTTGTTCGTCGAGTCCGAGTCGTCCGCGGTGATCGACAACGCCGACAACATCACCGTCGCGCCCTTCGGCCACCTCATCGTCTGCGAAGACGGTAGCGGCGAGCAGCGCCTCGTCGGCGTCGATCCCAATGGCAACGCCTACGAGTTCGCCCGCAACGCCCTCAGCGAATCAGAACTCGCCGGCGCCTGCTTCAGCCCCGATGGCACAACCCTGTTCGTCAACATCCAGCACAACGGCCTCACCCTCGCCGTCACCGGCCCGTGGGAGAAGGCGTAGAGCACGCGGCTATCCAGGCAGCGGCGTCAGGGAAGGGGCGACCCCCTCCCAGCTTCCTCAGTCGCTCTATCGCAGCTCGACCATGGGTAAAGGGGAGAGAGTTACACTCTTTCCGATGCGTCGCTTCTCTCTCCTGCTTGTGGCACTTGCATCCGTCTGTTCCGCTCAGCCGACCGATTCAGCGGGCGACTGGCCGCACCGCACCTATTCATGCGCGCAGCTCGATTCGCCGCCCGCTATCGATGGCGACCCCAGCGAGTGGGCCGCTGGCCGTTGGACCGAGCCCTTCATCGATATCGAGGGCGAAGCCAAGCCCGCGCCGCGCTACCTGACGCGTGCCGCGATGGCGTGGGACGAGGCGCACTTCTACATCGCCGCCGAGATGATCGAGCCGCACCTCTGGGGCACGCTTGCCGAGCGCGACAGCGTCCTCCACCGCCAGAACAACTTTGAGGTGTTCATCGATCCCGACGGCGACGGCGCGATGTACCACGAGTTGCAGGTCAACGTGCTCAATACCGTGTTCGATCTGCTGCTCGTCAAGCGCTACCGACACGGCGGCCCCGCCCAGCACGGCTGGAACACCGAGGGACTGCAATCCGCGGTCAAGCTCGACGGCACGCCCAACGACCCGAGCGATGTGGACCGGGGCTGGTCAGTCGAGATCGCGATCCCGTGGTCGGCCCTCGCCGAGACAGCGGGTGTTGTGTGCCCGCCTGAATCGGGCGATGTATGGCGGGTGAACTTCTCCCGCGTCGAGTGGACGACGGTGCCGACCGCAAACGGCTACGCCAAGGCCAAGCACCCCGAGACCGGCCGCCGACTTCCCGAAGACAACTGGGTCTGGTCGCCCCAGGCTCGAATCGACATGCACGAGCCACAGTACTGGGGCTTTGTCGAGTTTCTGCCCACGGAGGCAACCTCTCAGGCTGGCCCGGTGCAACCGGCCGCGACTGACTCCCAATGACCTCATACGCTGTCGCGCTGCCCGGGCGGAACGTACGCCCGTGGCCCAACGCCGAGACGAGACTCCCTCGCACCCGCTAGCAACCACAGTCGCGGCCCACATCGAGAGAAGGAAACCCCCATGAACGCATCCACCCCGACCATTCTCGCCCGCCTCGGCCTTGCCTGTGTGCTGATGACCGCCGCCGGCGCAGCCACAGCTCAGCACGAGGCCCCCGCGACCGAGACCAAGCCCGCCGTCGCCGCAGACCTGCCCGACGGGTACAGCTTGCTTGAGAAGCACATCGAAGCCGTCGGTGGCAAGGACGCGGTCAAGAAGGTCAAGTCCTTGCGCATGAACGGCACGTTTGCCATTGCCGCAGTAAACATGAAGGGCGACCTTCTGATTCAGCTTGAAGCGCCTGCCAAGATGGCCGTCGTGGTCGATCTGCCCGGCATGGGCGAGGTTCTTCAGGGCTCTGACGGCGAGGTCGCGTGGCAGTCCACGATGCCGGGTGCACCGGCGCAGATCGTTGAAGGAAAGCCGGCCGAGGCGCTGATCGATCAGGCCCGGTTCACCGATGAGTACACCCCGCGCGAGACGTACGAGTCCGCTGTAACCGTCGGTAAGGAGCTCTTCGAGAACCAGATGTCCTATCGCGTCGAGATCAAGAAAAAGCGAACAGGAGCGGTCTCGCAGGCGCTGTACAGCGTCGATACCGGCCTGCTGCTCGCGGAAATGAAGAAGAGCTCGCCCGACGTCGAGAAATTTGATCTCATCACCGTCATGTCCGACTACCGCAAGGTTGGCGACTTGGTGCTGATGCCGCACAAGATGACCGCATCGACACCGCAGTTCGATCAGGTCATCGAGATGGCGACCATCGAAGTCAATCCCGAGTTCGAGCCCGGCACGTTCGACACGCCCGGCTCGTTCTGAGCCTTTGCCCATTACCATGGGTCACTCATGCCCGTGATCCAAGTCCAAGCACTGCCCCAGCCCGAGGGAACGAGCATCCCTCGGGCTTTGCACGCGCTGTGCCATGTCGTGGCGGGTGCAATGAACGTTGACCCCGCGCACGTCTGGGCCACGTGGCACACGCTCGATGCGGGCTGTTACGTCGAAGGCGGAGAGCACGCGGCCGTGCGCACCCAGCCGCGCGGTACGCACCCGCCGATCGCGCGGCTGAGCGCCTTTGCGGGGCGCGATTCGCGCACGATCGAGGCTGCGCTGACCGCCGCCGCCGATAGCCTCATCGAATCGCTCGGCCTCGAAGCAGGCAACGCCTTCGTCACCTACGACGAGCTTGCCAGCGGGCGTGTCCACACGGGCGGTCGCGTGCGGAAGTCCGATCCGAGCTAGCCGGACTCGCTTCTAGCCGACCAATTGGCCGACCAATTAGCCGAGCAATCAGCCGAGCAATTCGCCCAAATCACCGATCCGAATCGGCTCCCGGCTGTGGATCGGTTCACCGAACGCAGAGCCGATCCGCGAGCCGTAGAACCTGCCCGCTGCGTCCACCCAATCGAGCAGGCCGTGGTTCTTCTCGTTGGCCTTGAACTGGCTCTCGTAGGCGTTGAGCGATGCCCGCTTGGCCTCGCACCCGAGTGCCGCATCAAAGATGAACGTCGGGCTGGGCACAAGCCGCAAGTGCGTCGCGTAGTAGTACAGGAGCCATCGCGGATAGATCGGCGGTCCGAGCTTGGGCGGGCCCCCGATCGCATCGCTGAACGCGGGCGGCTCGGGCATCTCGATGTTTGTCAGCTTCGCATCAAACCGCGCGTCTTCCACAATCCGCGTCACCGCCAAGTGGTCCGGGTGCGCATCCTCATAGAACGGCGTGAAAACGATCTCAGCACCGTGCGCACGGATCACGCTGGCAACCTTGTGGCGATTGACGACCGTGTGCTCGACCACGCGGTTGGTCAGTCCGAGCAGCATCCGCCGAACAGGTTTGGCCGCCGGGTACTCCGATGGATCGGCGCACAACGCGAGGCGCGCGGTCTCGGCCTCGGCTGCTCGCTTGGCGGGGGTTCCCCGGGGCGTCGGCTCCCCGTTGGTGATATCCAGCAGCAGTACGTCGTGGCCCTGTTGAGCCAACCGGGCGACCGTCGCGCCCATGCCCAGCTCTTGGTCGTCGGGGTGGGGGCCTACCACAAGAATCTGGGCCACAGGGCACCTCCGAGTCACAGCATCCTGCTCGAGATCATCAGTTGGGCGTGTCGCCCACGCTCACGAGGCCCAGCAGCACGATCTGGCCGTCTCGCTCGGTCTCGATCTGCACCAGCATCACGTCGGCGGGCTGCTGGGTGGCGAAGAAGCCCCCGCCACGGAAGTGCTCGCTGTACTCATCGACGAACTGCCGAAGGTCGAGCGTGACCCGCTGACCCATGTCCAGCGATTGCAGCGGGTGGCTGAAG
The DNA here is from genome assembly GCA_029260395.1 of Phycisphaerales bacterium. Taxonomy (GTDB): domain Bacteria; phylum Planctomycetota; class Phycisphaerae; order Phycisphaerales; family UBA1924; genus OFTM382. The sequence continues at coordinate 501,430 of JAJDDJ010000009.1, forward strand.
CGCTGATTAACCCAGATCGTCGACGCCTCGAATCGCTGGGCCGAGGAGTTGGTGATCGTCAGCTCATGGCCCTTCCGGCGTGCCTGCATGTCGAGCTGTTCGTACTGCAGCAGGTCCGGCGGGAAGGGCCGGGCGTACGTTGATTCCGGCCCCGCCGTCAGCGCCGTCGGCAGGCCGCAGCCAGCGACCAGAAGGGCCAGAAGGCACATGGCGAGCCCGGTGTGGGCAACGCGGCCAAGGGCGGTGTACCGAGGGCAACGACAAGTCGGCGGTGTGGGCATGGACCCGAGCATAGGGAGTTGGCGCATCGACCTATCGTCCCCCCGATGGCGTGCCACGGCAACAACGCAACCCCGCCGAGCCCCGCCCACGCCCCCGGCGGTGAATCCGTCGACCCCAGGCGGGTCGCTGAGCGGCTCTCGGAGCGGTTCCAGAACACCGGTCCGGGCGGCTCGGCCAGCGCCATCGACCCCCGCGTCCGTGAGCACATCCCAGCGTTTGATGCCCCGTTCTACCAGGCGGGTTTGGCGGGCTACTCCGATGCCGCCATGCGGCTGATCGCCCGCCGCCACGGCTGTCCGCTTTGTGTGACCGAGGCTCTGCTCGACCGGACCCTGCTCGCGGGCGGCCGGGGCTTTGCCAAGGCCGATCTGGGCGACCTGCACGACAACGTGCCCGGCGGGGCCGACGATGCCCCGCTCGTGTGCCAGATCATGGGCAGCGACCCGCGCGAGATGGCCGCCGCTGCCCTCAAGGCCGTCGAGCAGCGGGCCCGCAGCGACCGCGACTACCGCGAGCTGGCCTACGCGGGCCGCGACGAGGCATTCGCGCGCGACATCGCGGGCTCAGGGATCCGCCTGCAAGAAGGCGAACAACGCAGCGATCACGGCGGCGACGCGCCAACAGCGCCCACCGATGACGGGTTCGCCGCCATCGACGTGAACTTCGCGTGCCCGGTCAAAAAGATCAGTCGCAAGGCGCGCGGCGGGCATTGGCTCGCCGAGCCGGTCGGCGCAGTCCGCATCCTCGAAGCCGTGCGCGAGGCGTTGCCCGCGAGCGTCCCAGTGACCGTCAAACTCCGGCGAAGCTTCGACGACACGCCCGAGATGGTCGAGGCATTCGAGCGTGTGTTCGCTGCGGCGTACGGCATCGGCTGCGCGTGGGTCACGGTGCACGGCCGAACCGTCGAGCAGAAGTACATCGGCCCCAGCCGGTGGGACGTGCTCCGTGATCTGTGCGAACGCCATCCCGACAAGCTCATCTTCGGCTCTGGCGACATCTGGAACGTGGGAGACATTTTCCGCATGATCGGCTACTGCGGCGTGGCGGGCGTGAGCGTCGCACGCGGGTGCATCGGCAACCCCTGGATCTTCCGACAGGCGAGGGAGCTTCTCGCGGGCCGCGAGCCGTCGCCGCCGAGCATTGTCGAGCAGAGGGCTGTGCTCGAACAGCACTTCGCGCTGCTGCTGCGTGTGAACCAGGGCATGCGCCACGCAGAGAACGCGACTGCGAAAGCCATGCGCAAGTTCGGCATCCGCTTTGCGTCTCATCACCCGCAGGGTGAAAGCGTGCGACTCAAAATGATTGCCGTCACCACCACGCAGGGCTGGTTCGATGTGCTGGACGAGTATTACGGGATCGAGGCAGCATCATGACCGGGGGGAGGTTCGAGCGCGGGCTGGAGGGCGATGTGCTCGAGGTCTGGCGGGAGCTGTTCCTTCGGCAGAAAGCGTTCGCTGACAACGCGCTGGCACAACTCGATGACGCCGGATTTTTCGGTGCTCCCTCGCCGGATGTCAACAGCGTGGCCGTGATCGTGCAGCACGTAGCGGGCAACTTGGTTAGTCGCTGGACGGATTTCCTTACGACCGACGGCGAGAAGGCAGACCGTGATCGAGACGCCGAGTTTGCGCCTCCCACACCAACCACCGAGTCGCGCGCCCGCTTGATGGAGCGGTGGGAAGCGGCGTGGTCGGTGCTGTTCACCGCGCTTGATGCTCTGCGACCAGCAGACATGGGTCATACGGTCAAGATCAGGAACAAGCCTCATACGGTGCATGCCGCGATCGCCCGCTGCACGGATCACATCGCGGGGCACGTCGGCCAGATTCAGGTCTTGGCGAGGTGGCACGCAGGCAGCGCGGACTGGAAGTGGTTCACCATCGAGCCTGGCGGTTCGACAGCGTTCAATCGGGCCATGGGCGGCGACTGAACGGCGTGTTTCTCACCCGCTCGCCTTGGCGGCTGGTTTAGTATCTGGCTTGTCGCTCGGGTACTGCACACGGCCGTGGTAGACCGCGGCCAGCGACCGGCTGATCGATTCGATAACGAGGTTGAGCTCGCGATTGGTCAGATCGCACTGGTCGAACTGTCCATCGAGCAGCCGCTTGTTGGCGAGTGAGCGCACGAGTTGGTCGATCCGCGCTGGCGTTGGCTCGCGGAGCGTCCGGGTGGCGCTCTCGACCCCGTCGGTCAGCATCAGGATCGCACACTCCTTGGTCTTGGGCTTGGGCCCTGGGTACCGGTACTCGATCTCCTCGGGCATCGCGGGCGGGGCGGCCTTTGACTCACCGTCGGCTGCGGACTTCTCGCCCGCCTGATCGACGGCCCTGCGGTAAAAGTACTCGACCAGCGTCGTGCCGTGGTGCGCCTCAATGAAGTGATCGAGCACACGCGGGATGGTTGAGGCCCGCGCGATCTCCAGGCCGTCCTTGACGTGCCCGATGATCACCAGCACGCTCATCGCAGGGTTCAGCCGCTCGTGCTTATTGGTGCCGCCCGACTGGTTCTCGATGAAGTACTCGGGCTTGTTCATCTTGCCCACGTCGTGGTACAGCGCGCCGACATACGTGAGCAGCGAGTCCGCACCGATCGCGTTGGCCGCCGTTTCCGCGATGCTCGCTACATTCAGCGAGTGGTTGTACGTACCCGGCGCGCGTTGCAGCAGCTCTTTGAGCAACGGGTGCCTCGGGTCGCGCAGCTCCACCAGTGTCATGCCCGTTGTTACATCGAACACCCGCTCGATCAACGGCAGCATGAACAGCGTCAAAGCGCCGACCAGCACGCCCGCAATCGCCGCCAGACCGGCGTCCGTGAGCACCTCGGTCAACACCTTGGGCACAACCGGACGGTCGATCAGCGCTACCAGTATCATCGAGCTCGCCAGCACCGCCGAGGTGCAGAGCCCGAGCAGCACCAGCGCGTTGCGCTGGTGCAGGTCGTCGATCCGCCACACCACTACGCCCACGCCCGCCAGCAGCATCGCCAGTGACCCCATCGGCAGACCCACACACACGCAAAGCAGCAGCGCCAAGAGCGAGCCCAGCGCGAGTCCCGTGCGACGGCTGTACGCGATTGCGATGATCGCCGCGCACAGCATCAGCGGCGTGGTGGCGGCCAGCGGCAGCGATACCGGCCGCGTGACCAGGCTCGCTACCGCGATGGCCAGCGCCACCGCCATCGCCGCCGCGATCCACGCCATGTGTCTCGGACGCCGTCGCAACGTTGGGCAGAAAATCCAGATGTACGCCGAGATCCCCAGCACCACCGCGCCCACCGCGCCAGCCACGCTCAGCCGCCGCAGCGCGAGCCGCCAGGTCGCGGCCTGCCGATTGAACGCTCGCAGTTCGGCCTCGTACAGCGCGAGCTGGGCCGCGGTCAGCACGTCACCCCTGGCAAAGATCACCGACCGTTCCGCCCACTGCACGATGACCGGTTGCACGGCCTCGGCGGCCCGAACCTGAGCGATGCTCGTCGCGGCCTGATCGGCGCGGAATGTGGCCACCGGCGTTGAAGCGACCCGATTCAGCAGCACGCCGATCAGGGGCTCGTCAAAGCCCGCACGCTGCGCCGCTTCCAGTACCGCTTCACGCACCCCAGTCACGACCTCCGCATTCACCGGTCGTGTGCGCTCGACCATGATCGGCGCATCATTCGTGCCGAACCGCAGCTCGATCTGTCGGCTTAGGCCCTGGTCCGTTCGCTGCCAAGTGGCCGCGTCGAGCATCGGCCGCTGCATCAGCCGGTCCACGAACCGGCCCACCCGCTCGACGTACGCGCTCCTCGGCGCGCCGTCGGCCATTTCGGCCTTAAGCGCCGTCAGACGCTCGGCGTTGATCCCGAACCGTTGACGGATCGATTCCTCAATGTCCTCCGGCCCGGCCGCAGCCGAAACCGTGCGCGGTAGCGTCGCAAGTCCCGAGCGCAGCTCGTTGAACCACGCCATGTCCGCTACGAAAATATCTGGCGTGCGCTCGCGAGCCTGCTGGCGGGCTTGCTCGGTTGCGTTGGGATCGGCCTCATCGAACCCGATCCGAACAACCTTGGTAGAGTTCATCACTCGGCCCACGGCGACCATCGGTTGCTCTCGGGCCCAGATCGCCAGCGCTGACGCCACGACCAGCAACCCCAGCGCGATCAGCAGTCCCCAACCCAGCGGTGCGTTCACCAACATCGCGTTGACCCGCTGGCGCCACGTTACCGGTTCGGCTTTGCGGATCCCGCGCGCTGTGCCCGCCCGCTTCGGCAGCCGGTCAGCCGCTTTGGGCTCAGATCCGCTGCTTTCGCTGGCCATCTACGCCCCCCCTTCGGCGCTTGATGTCGCAGCCGCGTCTGTTGTCGCTGCTTCGTCGCGACGCTCGGCCTTGGCGATCAGTTCACTGAGCCGGCTCGTTGTATCAAGCTTGCTCTCGTCCTCTCCGTACGCCTCAATAATCCGCTGCACCAGCGGGTGGCGAACCACATCCTCGCCCTGCAGCGCCACCGTCGCCACCCCCCTGACCCTGCGAAGCCTGCGGATGGCATCGATCAGCCCGCTCTTGGTTGGGTCAGGCAGGTCGATCTGCGTCACATCGCCCGTGATGATCATCTTCGAGCCGTGGCCCATCCGCGTGAGAAACATCTGCATCTGGCCCTTGGTTGTGTTCTGGGCTTCGTCGCAGATCACCGCAGCGTTGTTGAGCGTTCGGCCCCGCATGAATGCCAGCGGGACGATCTCGATCACGTCGTTCTCCATGAACCGCCGAATCGTTGCGAAGTCCATCATGTCGTGCAACGCATCAAACAAGGGCCGCAGGTACGGATTGACCTTCTCTTCGAGACCGCCGGGCAGGAAGCCCAGTTTCTCGCCCGCTTCGACCGCGGGCCTTGCGAGGATCATCTTGGTGATCTGTCCAGTTTTGAACAGGTGGATCGCCGCCGCGACCGCGAGATACGTCTTGCCCGTGCCCGCCGGGCCTGCCGCGATGATGAGGTCGTGGTCGCGGATTGCTTCCAGATACACCTGCTGGTTGGGCGAGCGGGCCCGAATCGGCCGGCCCGCCGCGTACACATCGAGCCGGCCATCCCACTGCTTGGCTCCGGCCAGCGCCCTGGCGTGCTCTTCCTGACGGGCCAGTTCCTCGGCGATCAGGTCGAGCGTGTGCGCGGTCGATGCCGTCCGCCCCGACTCGGCCAGCTCACACAGCCGTTCGAGTACCCTCCGGGCCGCGGCAACAGGGGCATCGTCGCCCATGAGCTTGACCATGCCGTCGCGGGCGCTGACGCGCACGCCGGTGGCCTCGCGCAGCAGCTTGAGGTTACGCTCTTGGCCGCCGAGCACCTCGACCGAACCCTCACCCGATGGAACCCGCACCGTGACTTCCACGCACACCTCGCTCGCTCGCGACCGCGATCAGCGCCGGCCGCACTGGGCCGATCCCCTCAAGTCTATCGGCGTTCGCCCGCCCGCCGTGGTGTCCAACTCAGGGATGCACGCCGTTGGGCTCTGGTGCTTGTTCGGGGTGCTCGCGCTCCCGCTCGCAGGCTGCAAGGGCCCACAGACCAGACCGCCCGCCGTGACGGCTCAGCCAACCGCTGATCGAGCGATCGCGGTCGAAGCCGACTGGGACGATCTCTGGGCCGCAGGCATGGGCGGGGGCAGCCCTTACGGCTGGGTCGTCGTCACCGAAGCCGAGCGAACGCCCACGAGCGTCCGCTTCGAGCTGCTAAGCGTCCGTGACCAGCCCGGCTGGCTGCTCGCTGAGCGCACCACCGAGGCGCCCGAGATCGAGCTTCATCCCGTCACGATGACCCTCTCGGCCCGCCTTGGTCGAAGGGGCGACCCCGCAGCCGAGGCAGCGCTGCTCACCGCGGTCGCGGATCGGCTCAGGGAGCTGAAGGGCGAAACGGTCTCGACGCTCCCGTTCCGCGAGTTTGCCGTCCCGCGCGGGCAACAGCGCCCAGACTGAGTTCACCCGTTCGCCTCGCCGTGAACGGGCAGCTCGACGAGCATCGTGGTGCCCTCGCCGTAGACCGACTCGACCCACACCCTGCCCCCGAGCGCGCGCACCGCGTGCTTGACGATCGCCAGCCCGAGCCCCGTGCCGCGCTGGCTAGGGTGCCCCGTGCGCGACGGATCCACCTGATAGAACCGCTCGAAGATCCGCTGCTGAGCGCTCAGAGGGACGCCCGGTCCGCGGTCGATCACCTCGACGCGCAGCGGTGCAGCCATCGAGCCCGGTGCTTCGCGCAACATCCGAACGACCACCGCCGTCTCGGGCTTGGCGAACTTGAGCGCGTTCTCGATCAGATTCCGCAGGATCAGCTTCAGCAGCGTCAGATCCGTGCGAACCGACTCAAGCTCGGGGCCGACCTCAAACCGGAGTTCCAGCGATCGTTCAGCGCAACTCGTCTCGTACAACGCCGCAAGCTGCCCCGCCAACTCGTCGAGCCGGACATTCTTGAGCACCAGCTCGGCTTCGGGTGACTCCAGCCGGGCCAGGTCGAGCAGATCGCGGACCATTTCTTCGAGACGCTGGGCGTTGCGTTCGAGCATGCCCAGCACGCGCGTTCGCATCGCTTCATCATCCGGCCCGAGTCCTCCGAGCGTTTCCGCCGCTGCACGGATCGAGGCTAGGGGCGTGCGAAGCTCGTGTGAGGCATTGGCCACAAAGTCAGTCTTGAGCTGCATCGCGGTGGCTAGTTCCGTGACATCCAAGAGCGTGAGCACCACGCCCGTCGTCGTCTCATCGACCTCGGCCCTGCCGCCCGCCGAGAGCACAGCCGGCGCCGCAGTGACCTCGAACACGCTGACGCTGCCGTCGGTTAGCGCGATACGCAACCTGCGCGTCTCGCTGGCGCCGCGCAGCGCCTTGGCGTGGATGACCAGCACCTCGGGCTGCGTGAACACCTGTTCGATGACTCGGCCCACCGGGCCACTGGCGGAACCGAACAGCGCGCTGCCCGCCGCGTTGCACAGGCGGATCAAGCCGTCGGCATCGGTGGCCAGCACCGGGCTGTCGACCGCTTCGATGACCGCTCGCAGGTCCCGCTCTTCACGCCGTGCCAGGCCGACCATCCGTTCAAGCGCCGGCGCGATCGCCGCCAGCCGAGCCGAGACGTGTTCCGTCGGATCGTCACGCTCACTATCTAACGTTGGCGGCGCATCGACCTGCGTGGCGAGCGAGTCCACCTCGCGGGCGACGCGGGTCACCCCGTCTTGAACCGTCCGGCGCGCCACCAGGCTCAGCCGAAGCAGCACCAGCCCGAACGCCCACGCCCCGGTAAGCACGAGCCACAGCGGGGCCCCCAGCAACGCGGCACTACTGATCGCCAGCCCGACACCCAGCGCGATCGCGCCAGCAGTCGAGATCGCAGGGGCAGAACGGTGGGGGATTGGCATCGTCTTAAGAGGCTACGTGAACGCCCTTAGGCCTGTCTCATCCGCTCTTGCTCGGGTCGAGTGACAGGACTAACCGGTACCCCACGCCCCGGACCGTCTGCACGATCGAGCCACGCTTGCCGAGCTTTCGCCGGACTGCGGTGATGTGGACATCGATTGTCCGCTGCGTCACCATCACGCCCGGCCCGAGGGCCTCGGCCATCAGCGTCGCTCGCGACAGCACCTTGCCCTTGGCTTTCGCGAGCGATTCGAGCAGCTTGAACTCGGTCAGCGTCAGCTTCAGGAGTTCGCCACCAGCGCGCGCCTCGTGCAGTTCGGTATCGATCTCGACCAGCCCGAATCGAAGCGGAGCGGTCTCGTTTGCTGCCGGGTTCGTCTGCTGGCCTCGTCGGAGCACCGCTTCCATCCGTGCAGTGAGAACCTTCATCGAATACGGCTTGGTGATGTAGTCATCCGCGCCTGCGGTGAGCCCCACCAGTTCGTCTGCTTCTTCCGCCTTGGCTGTGAGCATCACGATCGGGATGGCCGAGGTCGCCGGGTTGCTCCGAAGCCGACCAGCGACCTCCGTTCCAGAGAGCCCGGGCAGCATCACATCAAGCAGGATCAGGTTCGGAGTGTGCGATCGAGCCTGCTGCAGAGCCTGCTGACCTGTGGTCGCGGTGACTACTTCGTAGCCAGCCTTCTCAAGGTTGAACACGAGCATTTCGAGCAACTCGGGCTCGTCTTCGACGGCGAGCACAAGACCCCGAGGTGCGATCGGCTCTGACATGCGGCGATTCCTCGTTGCGGGGAGCGGGGCAACTGACCGGGCCGAAGCCTAAAGCCCGGGCTGTGCTCCGGCTCGCTTGAAACGAGCAAGCTCGGCAGAATTCACGCGGTCTTTGCGCGCGGTCCGGGCCGAGCAGGGGCCGAAGTTCATGGCCCTCCAGCAGTCAATAACCGCGCCTCATGGGGCAAAATGGAGGCTTTCTGGGCATAAATTCGGTGTTTGACAGGATAAGTCCTAGAAAAAAACAAGTAATCACTAACGAACTTGTGGTAGACGGCCCGAAACAAGTGGACAGATGGGATGACGCAGGCTAAAACTGGGTCATCAAGTGAAGTAAGTGCTAGCTTCGCGGAGCGAGGCTCGCGTAAAGAAGGGTTGGCTCGGTCAGCCCTTGAACAAGAGAACAGATGTGGATCAATGGAGATCCACAGAACCAACGGGCCGGCGAAGAACGCTCGGCTCAGGTAAAGAGACTCAGGGAGTCAATTATGAACAAGATCACGACTGTTGCTTTGATCGCCGGTGCTGCCCTTGGCATGAATGCCTCGGCCCAGACCAACCTTGACAACGACCGCGCCTACGCCGCCGAGCTGCTCGCCGACGCCGGTTCACGGTCCAGCCTCCTCCAGAGCGGCACCGCCGGCCACGACGGCAAGTTCTTCATGGCCTCGGGTGACGGCAACTACCGCCTGAACATCAGCGGTGCCACCCAGTTCCGCTACATCATGAACTTCCTTGACGACGACAACTCAGGCACCGACGACGAAGATTTCGCCAACGGCTTCGACCTGACCCGCGCCTTCATCGACTTCACCGGCAACGTCATCAACCCCGAGACCACCTTCAAGATCCGTGGCGAGTTCGGCGAAGACGGCGGCGGTGCATACGACTCCAGCGTCGGCAACTTCAACCTGCAAGATGCCTGGGGCCAGCACGAGTTCGAGAACGGCGTCAGCCTCCGCTGGGGTCAGTTCAAGGCTCCCGTCGTCTACGAAGAGTTCTACATCGATGACGTGTACCAGCTCGCCGTTGACCGCTCGGCCACCAACGAGTTCTTCAGCGCCGACTACACCCAGGGTGTTGCCCTCAGCTACCGCGACGACACCTGGGGCGGAACCCTCGGAATCAACGACGGTGCCAACACCGACAACACCCCGTTCTTCTCGGCCGCCGAGGCTGACTACGCCCTGACCGCCCGCGTTGACTTCCTCCTCGCCGGTGGCGACTGGGCCGCGTTCAACGACTTCACCTCCTTCCGCGGCAACGACACACTCGATGCCCGTCTCGGTGGTGGCATTCACTGGCAGACCGCTGGCGACACCGCCGCGTTCAGCGCTGGCGTGCCCGCCATGGGTGCGACCCCCGCCGTCGCGGCCTCTCAGATCGGCGTCGCTGACGTTGACACCCTGCTCTACACCATCGATCTCTCCATCGAAGGCAACGGCTGGAACCTCTTCGGTGCGTTCATCGGCTCCAGCGTCGACATCGACGCCACCACCCCCGGTGGTAGCGATACCGACCTCGAGAACTTCGGTGCGGTCATCCAGGGCGGCTACTTCGTCGCCGATCAGTGGGAGCTCTTCGCCCGCTGGGATGCCATCTTCTTCGACGACGACCTGAGCCCCTCGGGCGGCAGCAACGACGACGAGGACTTCCACACCCTCACCGGTGGTTTCAACTACTACTTCGTCCCCGAGAGCCACGCCGCCAAGTTCTCCGCTGACCTCCAGTGGTTCTTCGACGAGCAGGCCAACGGCTCCGGCTCGCTTGGCACCCTCTCCCCCAGCCAGACCACGGCTCTCGTGCCCTCGGGTGAGGACGACGAGATCGCCCTCCGCTTCCAGATGCAGCTGATGTTCTGATTCAGTCTGACTCTCATTGATTCTCGACGGGCTGTCCTTCACGGGGCAGCCCGTTTTTTGTGTGCCCGGTTCGGGGATCGAATTTGGTACGCTTTCGCTCTCGCCTACACACCGTCGGTCAGCACGAACCTAAGCAGGACCACACGATGAACCATGCACCCATCGGTGCCATTGCCCTTGTCGCGCTCGTGGTTCTGGCGAACCAAGCAGCAGCCCAAGGCCTCGCCTCGGGTCATGACGGAGAGCGTTTCTCACTCAACGCGCCCGATAGCTCCTACAAGCTCAGCGTCGGTGGACGCATCCAGTTCCGCTACACGTTCAACTCGCGCGATGAAGACACCGCCCCTCCGGCATCGGACCACGACGACATCACCACCGGATTCGATCTACCTCGGGTCCGTCTCGACTTTCGGGGCACGACCGCTGCCGGGCTCGCAAGCTTCCGCATTACCGGCAATTTCAGCCGCTCCGACGGCGACTTCGATGTCACCTACGCCTACGGCGAGTCCAAGCTCGCCGATGAGATCGTCATCCGCTGGGGCCGCGACAAAGCACCGTTGCTCCGCGAAGAGCTTACGAGTTCAGCCAGCCAGCTCGCGGTGGACCGCTCGGTAACCAACCGTGCCTTCAGCGCCGGAACGACCGAGGGTGTGTTCCTGCGTGGCACGCACGCTCGCTTCCGCTGGATCGCCAGCGCCAACGACGGCGCCGGCGCAGCGTCCACGCCCTTCTTCTCATCGAGAGAAGCGGACCTCGCGTTTTCCGGGCGAGCCGAGCTTCGGCTGGGCGCTGCGGGCTGGAAGCAGTACAACGACTTCAGTTCTTGGCGTGGAAACGACACGGGCGTACTGCTCGGCGCAGCAGCGCACTGGGAAAGCCGAGGCGATACCGCAGCGTTCAGCGCGCCGCCCACCAGCACGCAGGTAGCGGTGTCCGACATGGACCGCTTCATCTGGACACTCGATGCGAGCTTCGAGACCAACGGCTGGAACCTCTTTGGCGCGTTCATGGGCAGACACACGGATGCCGCCGCCGACCTCACGGACTTCGGAGCGATCGTGCAGGGCGGCGTGTTCGTCACCGACCATGTCGAGCTCTTCGGCAGATGGGACGCGGTCTTCCCCGACGACGACCGCGGCGCCACGAGCAACGACTTCCACACCGTCACAGGCGGCTTCAACTACTTCCCAATCCTTGAGAGCCACGCCATCAAGCTCACCGGCGATGTGCAGGTGTTTCTCGACGACCCCGATGGCTCCTCGTCCGTAGTCCGCACGCTCGATGCCGGCACCGCTCTGCTGCCGGGCGACCACGACAACAAACTCGCTGTGCGTTTGCAGGTGCAGGTGCTTTTCTAGCTGGCCTTGTGCCGGGCCGAATGGCTCGTTGCCAGCGACGGCCTCTACATGCGTTCAAGCGTGGGTAGGCCGAGCGTTTCGAGCCCGTCGGCGAGCACACGGCCAGCCAGATCGCACAGCCGTAGCCTCGAATCGCGCGTCGCTTCGTCGGGTGCGCCGAGCACCGGGCAGTGCTCATAGAACACGCTGTACGCCGATGCTACGTCATACAGCAGCGCGCACAAACGGTGCGGTTCACTGTGCTCGCCCGCAGCCCGCACCGTCTGCGGGTACCGCAGCAGCGTCAGCGCGAGCTTCTTCTCGGCGGGCTCCGTGATGCGCATGGGCGCGGCCTTGTAGCCGTCGCCTACGCCTCGCTCGATCGCCTTGCGGAAGATCGAACGCACGCGCACCAGCGCGTTGAGCAAGTACGGCCCGGTGTCGCCCTCAAACGCCAGCATCCGCTCGAAGCTAAACACGTAGTCCTTGATGCGGTCGTTCGAAAGGTCCGTGTATTTGATTGCCGCGATGCCCACAGCTTCCGCGATCGTGCGCACGCTCGCATCATCGAGCTCCGGATTCTTCTCCCGCACGACCGATTCAGCCTGGTCTACCGCTTGGTCGAGCAGGTCGGCGAGCCGCACGTTCTCACCGCTGCGGGTCTTGAACGGCTTGCCGTTGTCGCCCAGTACCATCCCGAACGCGGCGTGTTCGAGCGACGAAGGCTCGCTGGCAGCCTCGCGCGTGGCGTACCCCGCCTTGGTCGCTGCGGCAAAGACCTGCCTGAAGTGCAGGCTCTGCCGGGCATCGACGCAGTACACGACGCGCTCAGAATCCAGCACCCGCACCCGGCGGCGTATGCCCGCCAGATCGCTCGTCGCGTAGAGAAAGCCGCCGTCGCTCTTCTGCACGAGGCACGGCTCACTGATCCCTGCATCGTCCAGCGGCACCACCAGCGCACCATCGGACTTTACCGCGATCCCTCGGTCGAACAGGTCGTCCACCACGCCTGCGAGCTCGTCGCGGTAGCTGCTCTCGCCCGCGGAGTGTTCATCGGTAATACGCGTGTTGAGCCTGCGGCACGCATCCAGACAAGCGCGCATCGTCGTGTCGTAGATCCGCTGCCACAGTGCGACGGTCTCGGCATCACCTGACTGCAGCGCGACGAGCGTCCGCTTGGCCTCGGCCAGATGCTCGTCGGCTTCCTCCTGCTGTGCGCCGAGTTCAGCGAGAATCTTCGGACCCATGTCGTACTTCTCGGCGATCGCGATTGCTGGCCGCACGCCCCGGCACTCGGCCTGCGCCAGCTTGTACAGCCCATCAAGCGTGCTCAGATCGAGCGCGTCCAGACCCACACGTCCCGCTGCCGCCTCGTCGCGAAGCTTGGCCGTCACCATCGCGATGGGCAGCCCCCAATCGCCCACGTGGTTCTGGCGAGTCACCGCGTGTCCGAGGCGTTCGTGAATCCGCGCGATCGTGTCACCAATGACCGTCGCGCGCAGGTGCCCGACGTGCATCTGCTTGGCCAGGTTCACTCCGCACACGTCCACAGCGATCGCCATCGGTTCCACTGGTGCTGGCAGCCCCAATTCGGGCGTGTCCAGCCTGCCAAGCAGCGTGGAGATCGTCTCGCTCTTGAGCCGAACGTTGATGAACCCGGGTCCCGCGATATCTTCGGGCCCGATCGGCTCGGTCAGTTCGCCCAGCTCCAAAGCCGCGACCAAGTCTGCGGCGACCTCGCGCGGCTTGCGACCAAGTTGCTTGGCCAGCGGCATCGCTGCGTTGGATTGAAAGTCGCCAAGCTCAGGACGTTTGCTCGGCGTGATCAGCGCCGAAGCATCCACAGCATCCGGCGCGAGCCTTCGGATCGCGTCCACAAAGCACGCATCGAGCAGCTCGACGGGGTCCAGTGGAGCGGCGTTAGCATCGGCAAGTGATTCGGCCATAAGTCCGCGATGGTAGTCACGGCCCCGCGTTTGGCCCCGCGACAGCCCACCGGTCGATGATCGCCCCCAGCTCCGCGCGCACGTCCGCCAGCGAGCTTCCTGCGAGAAGCGCCCGCGGGTGATCGAGCACCGCCACACGCCCGGATTCTGTCGCGGGAAGGCCGAGATCCGCGAGCCGGCCCAGTTCAGCGCGCCAACGCGATGCCTCGAACGCGTCGCCCCCAGCCTCGCGCTCGCCCCTGGGCACCAGCAGCACGATGGCATCGGGTGTGAGGCGAACAAGATCCTCGGCGTGCAACCTCACATACGGCCCATCGAGCGGCCCGACCATCGCGCAGCCGAGCTGCTCTGTAGCCATCTCGTAATGGAACGATCCGGGCCCAAGCGCTGCGGGCTCAGCGCCGGGCAAAAGCAGCAGCAACTTGCCGATGCTCTGGCGATGCTCGATCAGCTCGGCTGCGGGTTCAAGCCGCCCCATCCGCACCGGGCGCTCAGCCATCTCACCCTCGGCTGGCCCGAGCATCGCGCTGAGTCGCAGTTCCATCTTGGCTACATCGTCCCATGAGAGGCTGCCGAAGTTCTCGATCACCCAGCCTCGCTGTGCGCCCAGTTCGACAAGCCGCTCAGGCAGCTCACGCGATCCCCATTGCAGAAAGATGTGCGTGGGTTGTGCGCTCAGCATCGCCTCGTAGTTGATGCCAGTCTGGTCGCCCGCGATCGGCAGCCGAGAGTCAGCCACTGTGTCCCACCCATGGCGAGCGACGATGGCCGGGTCATGGCCTCTATGGAGCAGCGTCGTCGTCACGCCCGGGCTAAGCGAGACGATGCGCACTGGTTGTTCCTCGCCTGTCGGCGGTGGGGGGGACCGCTCAACCGAATCGCTGCACCCCGCAATCACCATGAGCAGAAAGAACAGCGCAAGCTTGGCGAGAACCATGAGTCTCATCGGAACGCTGCCCCCACCGCGCTGCGAAGCGAGTCGATCGATTCCTGTGGGTACACCACGAACGACCAATCACGCTTCGCTGCCACCTGTGCACTCGCAACGCGAGCGCGAGCCAGCCGGGCTTCAGTATCGAGCGATTCGATCTCGCCAGGGTGCTGGCTGCGGTGCTCCGCGAGCAGCTTGTGCAGCTTGCGATACAGGGCCGATCGCTCGTGACGATCAGTCGCGGCCCCGATCGCGCGCACCAGCTCGATCTTCACGCGCTGCCCAGCGTCATCGCCGAGCTGGCCGGGGTTGTGCTGCGCCGTGTGCGCACGGTTGGCAGTGCGTTGCAGCTCTCGCTCGCTTGGTTGCTGCTCTTCGCTCAGGTCGAGCCGAACATCGGCGGTCACCACGACCGATGGCGCAAGCGTGCCGCCAAGCCATTCTGATATCCATGCCTCGGTCGCGCGGTCGTAGCCCAAGTTGCTGCCCGTGGCTCCGCCCCCGGTGCCGTGGATGAACAGGTCGCACACCTCAAGTCGCAACAGTGCTGTCATTAGCAGCGCCTTGGGCGCGAGTGCTGAGCGTTCCATGCTCACAAGCTCACTCGCAAACACCGGCGTGCGTTGGCTGCTCAGCTTCCACACTGGCAATTCCCAGTCGTCGCCGTTATCTAGAGCGAGCTGTCGCGCTCCGCCGTGCATTCGGACCGCTGAGTTGTACGCGTGCGCGCACCTCGCGGGGTCTTCGAGCATCGTATCCAAGAGCCGATCGAACACCGGCAGCTGATGCAGCGAACTCGCGTAGATCGCGCGGGCATCGTCACCAAGCAGGTGTGCCGACGATCGCTCGATTTGGGCGGCAGAATGTGGTGCATCCGTGTGCGCACCGAGTGCTGCGGCGGCGCGTTCCAGCCGATCCCGTATCGAAGCATCCAAGCTCTCGGGTAGCTGTAGCGATGGGCTCGCCGCGGGCAGCGCGCACACCGGAGTCCCATCTTTGGGTTCCGGAGCCAAGCGTGCTGCGCGCACGCTCAGTGAGCCGCTTTCACTGCGAATCGGTACGTCGATCGCCCATGGGTCCACCGCGTCCTGATCCACCACCAGCCACACCGCCTGCGCGTTGTGAGCTCTTGCGTACGCCGAGAGCGCGAGCCGTTTGGCCAGAATACCCGGGTGCCATAGCGTCGGCTGGTGGCCGCTCATCACGACCGGTTTGTTCGGCTCAAGCCCCAGCTTGAGGCGGGTGGCGCTCGCTCGCTCGTCGGTCAGCGCCCGGTTGTTGATCGGTTGGTTAGTCAGTTGGGACCACGCGCTCGGCTCGGGCTCGAACCGCACCACGGGACCGATCGCCGGGGCGCTGGCAGAGGTCACGGGCAGCAGACCGCCTCGCTCGCTTCAGCGGGCAGCAGGTGCGCGTGGCGTTGAATCTCGCAGTGGAGTACTCGCAAGTAGTGCGCGCGCCGACGGCCGGGATCATCAAGCTCCGCCCCGAAGCTGCGGTTGGGGTCCAAATAGATCAGGCTCACCGGGATCTCGCGCACGCGGATGCCGTGGCACGCGGCCCGCACCCACAGCTGCATCGGGAAGGCGTAGCCGTGTTCGGTGAGATCGAGCGAGGGCATGGCGCTGACGCGGTGGGCTTTGAACCCGCAGAACGAATCCGTGAGCAGTTCGCCGCCAGCTTCAACCAGCCTCGGGCCGAGGCGATCGTTGATCTCGCGGGTGAGTTCCATGTTAATCCCCCGGCGGTCGGCGGGGGCCGCGCCTGCTTCGGGCGGGATGAGGTATCGGCTGCCGCTGATGATATCGTGGGTATCTTGGGCGCACGCCTCGAAGAAGCGTGGCAGCTCGGCGGGCTCGTGCTGCTCATCGCAGTCCATCGTGATGATCCAGTCGAACAGGCGCTCTTGCGCCCACGCGAAGGCATCGATCAATGCCCGGCCGTAGCCCCGGTTGGCCGACTGGCTCAGGACGTGCGCTCGGGTCTCGATCGCCAGCAACTCCGAGGTGCCGTCGGTCGAGCCATCGTCTACGACGAGCACTTCGATCTCGCCGAAACACCCAGCGGTGGCTTCGATTTCTTCAAACACCCGATTGAGAACGCCGGGCAGCGTGCCAACCTCGTTAAAAACCGGGATCGCGATTAGTGTGCGCACGGCCAATACCTCCATCGCGAGCAGCGGCAAGCGTAGGGCTTGGCCAACCGCCCAGCGGCAGCGGTCATTCCGGGGCGTGCCCGGCTTGGGCAAGTTCCCAGTGGTTTCCCTTATTCAGCATCCGCTTCGGCCTCGTTTGACAATTCGGTGAAGGCTCGAAAGCCGAAGGGCCTTGCCTCGCCTTCGCCCTCGCCTGTCTGGGCCGCATTGGCGGCCTCGAGTTGGGCCATGATCTCGGGCGTCAGCACGTGGACCGTCGCGATCTCGCTGAGCGGGAGGGTGAAGATCTCGCCCGCAGGGGTGCGGATCTGGAAAATCGAGCACTGGACCTCAGCCGACAGGGCTCTCTGGGCATCGGTTGTGCCCACCGAGCAAGCGAGCATGGGTTGCACATCTGCGATGGGGATACGTGTTCCCAAGCGAGTGATGATCGCGACCCGTCCGTCATACATGGGCACAGCCTGCGGGTCGGCCTGCCCGGCCGAGGCCTTGATCTGTTCGGCCCGGGCACGGCCAAGCTCCACACTCAGGCCTGTGAGCATGTCGCGGACCACGTTCTCCCAGAAAAGCCTGCGCGTGGCATCCACTTCTGAAGGCGGATGCCGGCTCTCTGGGTGGTGGGCTTTGTGTTCACTCATGGTCCGGGTACCAGCGCTCGCAGATTCGGACGTTGCCCAGCACCGGCTGGGCCAGCGCAAACGGTACAGACCATAGGCAAACGCCCCGGTATTGACCTCAGACGAAGGCTCGGAGCGATTGGTTCGGCCAGCGGACCGATCACACTGCTAGCACAGGAGGTAGGTGCCCATGGCTGGTTCTGAACAAGGCTTGAACAAGGTCCGCTCCATCCTCGGCAAGATGGATCGGTCGATCTCAGATGCACGCAAGCGGCGACTCGGCGAGCCCGAAGGCGCACCCAACGCCAACGGCGTACACGAAGAGGACGACCTGATGATCGGGCACTCCGAGTCCACCAAGCCTGTGGTCCGCGACGAGCCGGCCAAGGCCGAAGAGGTCTCGGAAATGCGGGCCCGCTACGGCAAGGCCAAGCCAATCGGGCCAGCCCCGTCCAACAGCAATGGGACCGGCAACGGCACGGCCCATGGGACCGGCCATGGGGCTGGCAACGGCGCACCGCCGCCGCACCATGATGGCGACAACCCCTTGAACTTCCACGCCAGACCCGCCTAAGCCGGATCCGATGCCACCATCCAACCGATCGCAACCCCTTGGCCCGCTCGGTCGGGGGTTCTACCATGCGCCTACCGAGCATCGCCCATCGGGTGCTGCAAGGGGGATTAGTGTAATGGCAGCACGACTGATTCTGATTCAGTTAGTATAGGTTCAAGTCCTGTATCCCCTATTGGTTCAGCAACGTGCTCCTAAGTGCACGTTCGAACTGCTACACGCCATCATCGTGTTCTTCCGGCCGCGCGGCTTTCTTGGTCACGCGGAGGTACGCCGCGCTCACGCCAAGTAGCAGAATGCCGAGCACCACGAAGCTGGCGACGCGCACCGCGTCGTTCACCGAGGCCAGGTCCCAGATCACGGCCTTGGCCGTTGCGGTCGCGAGCAGCGCCAGCCCGACGTAACGGGCGACCGAGAGCGTTCGCCAAGCACCGACCGTGAGCAGCGCGATCGCGAACAGGCCCCACCAGATCGACAGCGCCCCTCGCTGGGTGGCCTGGTCCTCAAACATGACCGCTGCGGCGCGGGTCGCCTCAAAGCTGGTCGCGGCAAACGTCACGAGCACCGCGACCGAGGCAATCGCCCCGGCCATCGCGGCGTGGCTCCATCGTGGCTCGAGTCTTCGCCCGGCGGCCCAGAGGGCGGCTGCTAGAAGAAGCACGACCGCGCCCGCCCCGAGCAGGCCCGGGTGGAGCATGAGCGCCGCCTCAGACTCCAGCCACCCCGGCGCGATGAAGGCCGCGATCCACGCCGAGATCGAGAGCGCCATTACCACGCACGCGCTGGCGTCGAGGCTGAGAGTCCGCCTCCACAGGTGCAACCCGAATGCAACGGCGCTGACGGCCAGCCATGCGTACATGAGCGACGCCGCGTCGGCCGACCGATGCACCGGGAGCAAGGCAAGCAGCAGCACCGCGATCGCTGCGTAGAGCGGGAGCGCCGCTTCGGGCAGGGCCGAGCGCCGAGCGAGCATAAAGCCGGTTCGGATGGTCACACCTGCGATGAGCGCCACCAGGGCGAACGCATCCTTGGTGATGACCAGCCCGGCCCACGGCGTTCCCGCGTCGGTGAACCACTGGGTGGAAAGCGTGCAGAACGCCGCGGCCAGCAGCAGGCCATCGCCCAGGTGCTCGTACAGCCGCCTGCGGAGCACGCCGCCTATTGCCGCGGTGGTGATACCAACGGCGCAGAGCCACACCGTGAAGGACACAAGCTGCGTCTCGCGGTGAGCGGTAACAACTGCAAGGATCGCAAGCGCGATGGCCGCAAGAATCGGATACAGCCCTCGTCGCCAGCCGGTACCAATCGCTTGGGCCGACCACGCTGCGGCCATCCAGCACGCAGCCGTACACAGCGCCAGCGCCGACCAGCCCGTCAGGTGGAGACCCGCGAGTGTCCACGAGCGTGTTGCCGGTTGGTGCGCCTCGATCAGGTCGAGCGAGAACACGCGAGCGCTTGCGAGCACAAGCGCGACCACGGCATACACGAGCAGGCCCGGTGAACGGATCGACCGCGCCGCGACCGCGGCTGCCGCGCCCACGCCCAGCGCGGCAAGGCCCTGTAGCCAGCCGCTCACGCCCCAGCCGATCGCGGCCAGCAGCAGCCCGCCGCTTTGGGCGAGCAGTGCCGCGCCCAGCCGTTCTTCTGCGGTGCGCGGCAAATCGCGCAGCACTTGCAGATGGCCCGCGAGCACCATCGCGATCAGGCCGCACGCCACCGCAAAGCCCGCCGGCCCTATCCAATCGAGCCCGGCGCTGAGTGTTTCAAAGCCCACGCCCGCCCACAGCGCGGCCCACGCGGAGGTAGAAAAACTCGACACCATCGGACGAGCGGTCGCAAAGCCCGAGTGCGCAGCATCGCCGTGCCTGCGCGCGCTGATGACCAGCTCCGCATGGAACAGACCCCACACGCCGGTTGCAAAGCAGATCGCGGTGATCGGGGCGTTGCCAACAAAGCCAAACATCCAGAGCGTGCCCAGCAGCAGCACGGGCCACCAGCAGACCGTCCGCAGCACGCGGTAACGCACATGCGCCATGCTCAGGCTCAGGCCGATCGCCGTCACCATTCCCAGGTAGAGCGGCAGGGTCCAGGGCTGCGGGTTGCTCGTGCGCGCGATCATCGGCGCGATGTACGCACCGAGCAGCGAGAGCACAGCGACCACCGTCAGCCGCGCGTGCAGCGCCACGCCGATCCCGATTGCACCGACGAGCGCCATCAGTCCGAGCGCAGGCAACTCGCCGATCAGCCGGTACATGCCGTGCGCCGCCCAGACCGATACGTACAGCGCGCCGAGTCCCGACGCGAACACCGCCGCCGAGGCGCGCGAGCCGACCTTTCGGCGGAGCACTTCGCCCGCTGCGAGCATTGCGGCACCGGCTCCAGCCAGCGCCCAGCACTTGCCCGCATCGCTGAGCGTCACCCAGCCGCTCTTCCACGCGAGCCTCGCTGCGAACGAGAGGCCCGCGATGACAATCAACGCACCGACGATCGCAAAGAGCCGTCCGCCGACGAACTGTTCGAGTTTCGGAGAGGGAGTCGCCTTGGTAGTTGGCTTGCGGTTGGCTGGCTGTTTGGCTGATGCGGCAGGCGCTGGCTTTCCAGTGTCTGGTCTCGGCGGTTGTTCAGGTGGCGAAGATTGTTCGGCTGCGTTCAGCTCGCGCAGCCGATCCATGGCGGCCTTGGTCCGCTGCTCGCGTTCGTTGGCCTCTGGCTGCTGGTGGATCGGCGCAACTGGCTGTGCGGGTTCTGCGATCGGCTCGCTCACTGGGGCCGGGCTCTGCTGGGGCTGCTCAGTCGTCTCGGCCAGCACGGCATCGTCGCTGGGCTGTTCAGCTTCGAGCGCTTCGAGTCGGCGTTCGACGGCTCCGAGCCGGTCAAGCACCAGCTTGAGCAGATCATCGGAAGTGCGGTCGTCCTGGTGGGGCGCATCAGCCATGGCGTTGCGGGCAGCTTACCAGTCTTTGCCTGCGCCGCGTCGGCTTACGCCTCGCTCGGGTTCTCGTGCTCGATCTGGCGGTACAGGAATTCGGCGTACCGGCCATCGGCGTCCAGCAGCTCGCGGTGGTCGCCGCGCTCGACGATCGTGCCGTGCTCGACCACGAGGATCTGGTCGGCGTCGCGGATGGTGCTCAGCCGGTGGGCGATCACGAACGTCGTGCGGTCCTTGAGCAGGTCGCGCATGCCGGCCTGGATCATCGCCTCGCTCTCGGCATCGAGGTTGCTCGTCGCCTCATCGAGAATCAGGATTGCGGGGTCGGCAAGCACAGCCCTCGCGATGGCAATGCGCTGCTTCTGACCGCCGCTGAGCCTTACGCCCCGCTCACCGATCAGCGTTTCGTACCCCTGTTCGAGCTTGTCGATGAACTCGGCCGCGTGCGCGAGCCGGGCTGCGTCACGGATGCGCTGGCGGCTGGCGCTGCGGTCGGCGTACGCGATGTTGTCCGCGATCGAGCCATCGAACAGAAACACGTCCTGCTCAACAACCCCCAGCAGCGACCGGTAGCTGCGGATCTCGATCTCGCGCAGGTCCACGCCATCAAACAGCACCCGGCCCTGCGTCGGGTCGTAGAACCGCGCTACAAGGTTGCACAGCGTCGTCTTGCCCGCACCCGACGGCCCGACCAGCGCCACCGTCTGTCCGGCTCGAACCTTGAGCGATACATCGTGCAGCACGTCCTCGTGCTCCTGCGATCCATCGAGCGAGGGGTACCGGAAACTCACGTTCTCAAGCTCGACCTCGCCGCGCGCGTTCGCACGGCTCACTGGCTTGGCACCCGGCAGGACCGCAAGCTCGGTCGGCTGTTCGAGCAAATCGAGCACGCGATCGAGCCCAGCGAGCTGGCTCTGCACGCCCGTCGCACTCTGCGCGAGCGTGGCCAGCGGGCCGAGCATCATCACGAGGTACATCACAAACATCGCCACGTCGCCCGGCTTGAGTGTGCCCTCTAGAACCAGAGAGCCCGCGTACACCACCACGCCCGCCAGCGCCAGCGGGATCATGATGTCCCACACCGCTTCCAGCGTCCGGCTCCAAACCCACGCCAGCAGCTCCATGCGAGCCGTCAGGTGGTCGCGCACCGTGAACCGCGACCGTTCGGCACGCTCGCGGTTGAACGCCCGAACCACTCTCATTCCGGTGAACGCCTCGGTGGCCTGCGCATCGATCGAGACGCGCGTGGCGCGCACGTCGCGGTGGATCGGCCGGATGCGCTTGATCCAAGCCTGGTGCGTGAACCACACCACGGGCACCAACAGCACGCCACCAACAACCAGTTCCCACCGCACGAACGAGAGCACGAGCAGCGTGCCCACAAGCTGGATCAGCGCGTTCCAAGGGTTGTAGATCAGCGTGAAATTGAGGTCGGCGACCGTGCCCGCATCCTCGCGAAGCATCGAGCTTACCCCGCCCGCTTTGATGCGGTGGATGCGGTGCATCGGCAGGCGGATGGCGTGGGCGAACACACGCCTGCGTATCCGCGCGTTGAGCACCCGCGTGAGCCGCGTCAGGTTCCATCGGCCCGTCAGGGCGACCGCGGTCTTGATCAGAGGCAGCACGATCATCGCCGCAGCGACTATGTACAGCAGCGTCTTTGGCTCCGTGCCGAACATGCGTTTGGCCCAGTCGGGCAGGCCCTGCGGGCCGGGCTCATCGAGCAGCACATAGTCAATAACGACCTTCATCAGCACCGGCTCAGCCAGCCCGATGAGCGTCGCGATCGTGCGAGTGGTCAACGCGAAGTACACCGTGGCCGTCGAGAACCCGATGAGCCCCCAGAACGAGTGAAAGAGCTCGAAGAACCCGCGGTGTCGGCCCGGCCCGGCGGCGGTCGCCTCCGGCGCATCGATCACCCGCTTGGTAAAGCTCGCCTCACGCCGCTTGGCGCGGTAGCGGTCGAACCGCCCCCGGCTCGACGGGCTTTGGTTGGGGAGCGGCTCGTCGCTCGCGTTGGCTGTGTGAGTGGGGGCGCCAGGGGGGGCGTTGTTCGCCATGTGAGCGATGCTAGGCCGTCGCCTCGATCAACCCGGGTGTGCGACGTGGTGCGCGCAAAGAGACACCGCCGGACCCACGTGAGAGCCCGGCGGCGTGTCAAATTCAGAAGACGCTCCGCCAATTAGCGGCGACGGCGAGCCGCGAGCATGCCGCCGGCAGCCAGAACGCCGAGCCCCGCAGGCGCGGGGATGACCGCCATCGAAGTGATGACCGCACCGCCACCGATCTCGCCGACTGCGCGTGCAGCGCCGCTGGAGAGGTCGATCGTCCAGAACGTCGAGCGCGAAAGCGTCTCGTTCTCGATGACCAGGTACGCGATGCCCGTGGTGCCCGAGATATCGAACGAGGCGGTGTCGGTGACATCAAAGCCGATGTCACCCACCGTGCCCAGCGTGCCGGCGCTGTTGGCCTGCGTCACGAGGATGTCCAGCGCGGTATCGATGCCGTAGAGCTGGGTCGAGCCCGCATTGGCCACGCTGTTGGTGTAGGCCGAGGCCACCACGTTGGGGTTGGTACCTTCGTTGGAGTCGCCGGGGCCGTAGAACAGGCTGGTGACCAGGGTGGCACCGCCGGTCATGGGGTTGAGAACAAGGTTCTGGTCGGCATCGCTTACCACACGGATGCGGTCGATGACGGGGTTGAAGTCAAACCCGAAGCTTGAGCCATTGAGGGTGGTGCCGGGGCCGCCGAAGCCGCCGCCCACGAGCGATGCTTGGCCGGAGTTGATGTTGAGGGTGTACAGGTTGCTGAAGCTGCCCATGGCGTAAAGCTGGCCGTTGGCAGGGCGGAAGTCGATCCCACGGATGACCTCGTTTGAAGCAAGGCCCATGATGGCCACGCCCGAGTCGATGGTCCCCGGTGTAGCGGAATCCCAGCTCACGAGCGAACCGTTGTCGGTCACGCCGTACACGGTTTCCTGGCCCTGTGCCGCGCCGGTTAAGGCGAGCAGGGCCGCGATCGATCCGACAGCTGAGGCGCTAACAAAGTTCATACTCATTCTCTCTTTGCAATAGATTCCACTCTTGGCGACGCCCACACAGCGCCACTCTGCTCTCCTTCGCACCTCGGCGGCTAACCGATCACAGATGACGCAGAAATCGGCGCGGCGATCCCCAAGATTGCGGACGCAGCGCTTCTGCTAAGGTGCGACCCATGAGCAAGAAGAGCAAACTCGCGCTGCACTGGCGGATTCTGATCGGTCTGGTTGCGGGCGTGGTGGTCGGGCTGGCGGTCAACCAGCTCTGGTCGGCCAACACCTGGGCCTCGATGGGCGTGAACGACGCCGGCTCGTTCGTTTCGACCAGCTTGGCATCCCGCGCCGCGTCCGAGACCGAGGGCGCCGTCAACGCCGATGCCACGTACTTCGCACACGCGGCCCGATTCGTCCGCAACGCCAACATGTTTGTGGGCGACCTGTTTATGAGCGGCCTGCGGTTCATCGCTGTGCCCATCGTGCTGTTCAGTCTGGCTGCGGGCGTGGCGAGCCTGAACGACTCGGCGAAGATCGGCCGCATCGGCGGCAAGACCATCGCGCTCTACCTCACGACCACCGCAGTGGCGATCTCGCTGGGCCTGCTGCTGGCCAACGTCATCGGTCCGGGCGACGGCTTCCCGCAGGAACTTCGCGAACAGCTCGCCAGCGCCGAAGCGGGCAACGCCCAGTCGAAGCTCGCTTCCGCCGACGCGGCCCGCGAGCGTTCGACGTGGGCGATTCTGCTCGACCTGATGCCGACCAACCCGTTCGCCGCGATGGCCCAGGGCAACACGCTGCAGGTCGTGGTGGTGGGGCTGCTGGTGGGCATCGCGCTGACACTCATCCCGTCGTCGCAGTCCAAGCCGCTTGTGGCGCTGTTCGAAGGCATGACCGAGGTGGTCATCAAGATCGTCGAGATCGTGCTGATCCTCGCACCCTTCGCGGTGTTCGCGCTCATCGCCGAGGTCGTCGCGGACCTTGGCATCGAGGTGCTCGGCTCGCTGTCCAAGTACTGCGCGACCGTCATCGGGGGGCTCGCGATTATGATGTTCGCCGTGTACCCAGCGGTGCTGAGGGTGCTCACTCCGGTTCGTTATGGCCGTTTCTTCCGTGCCATTAGCCCGGCTCAGTTGCTCGCTCTCAGTTCATCCAGCTCCGGCGCCACCATGCCCGTGACCATGGACTGCGTCGAACGCCGCCTCGGCGTGAGCGAAGACGTCACCAGCTTCGTCATTCCCGTGGGCGCGACCATCAACATGGACGGGACCGCGCTCTACCAGGGAGTCGCCGCCGCGTTCATCGCGCAGATGTACGGCATGGACCTCTCGCTCGGTCAGCAGCTCACCATCGTTCTCACCGCCACGCTCGCCAGCATCGGCACAGCGGCGGTGCCCGGTGTGGGCATCGTCATGCTCGTGATCGTGCTGGATGCTGTGGGCATCCCGCTCGACGGCATCGCCGTGATCCTTGGCGTGGACCGCATCCTCGACATGTGCCGAACCAGTTGCAACGTCACCGGCGACTGCATGGTGGCAGCGGTTATCGCTTCGAGCGAGAACGAACTGCTCACCGAGCAAGAAGTCAACGAACGCGCCAATGCCCCGCTGGATGAGCACACCAAAGAGGATGAACAGCGAAAGCAGGCGCTCGGCTGATCTTTAGCCGGCCTCGTTGCCGTCTGTGTCATCCTCATCTACCGGGGTCATATCCGGGATCGCGCACGCGTCGCCCTTGCACTTGGGCGCAAGCGCCAGCACCGTCAGTCCGACAACCGAGGCAACCGCCGATGCAGCCAGGATGCCGATGATCGCGTGCTGGCGCTCCATGAGGCCTACCTCTGTATTGGGGAACGCGAGGTTGGCGATGAAGATGGCCATAGTGAATCCGATGCCCGCTAAGCATCCAGCACCCGCGATATGGAACCAGTTGACGCCCCGGGGCAGGCCGGCGATACCCAGCTTGACCGAGATGAACGCTGCAAGGAACACGCCGATGGGCTTACCGAGCAGCAGGCCCAGGATCACGCCCATCGACACCGGGCCCGACAAGGCGCTCCCGATGCCGTGGTCGCCGATGTGAACGCCCGCGTTCGCCAGCGCGAAGATCGGGATGATGAAGAACGCCGCCCACGGGTGGATGCCGTTCTCAAGACGAATGAGCGGCGGGAGCACCAGCGTGTTGTTGGTCTCCATCGCCATCACCGCCGAGCGCTGCTTGGTGTTGGTCTTTACATCCGTCCCAGGTTCAGCCGCCTCCTCAAAGGCATCAAGCGCCTTGCGGCTCGCCTTCAGATACCGGTCGGTGTTCACGCGGGCCGTTGCCGGAATCGTCGCTGCGAGCAGCACGCCCGCGATCGTCGCGTGCACCCCGCTCATGTAGATAAAGTACCACAGCACCACGCCGGGCAGCAGGTACATCATCGGGTTGCGGATCTGCAGCATGTTGAACGCGAAAAGCGTCAGCACCACCGCTCCGCCCAGCCCCAGGTACGCCCATTGCAGATTCTCGGTGTAGAAAATCGCGATCACGAGCAGCGCGCCAAGGTCGTCGGCGATGGCGAGAGAAGTCAGGAACACCTTGAGTGACGCGGGCACCTTCGAGCCAAGCAGTGCCATGATGCCCAGTGCAAACGCGATGTCCGTGGCCATCGGGATGCCCCAGCCGTGCATAGCCCCGTGCGAAGAAGTCGCGTTGATGGCCGCGTAGATGAGCGCCGGAACGACCATGCCGCCCAGCGCTGCCGCGATCGGTAGCGCGGCCTTCTTGGGGCTTGCAAGTTCGCCGACGAGAATCTCTCGCTTAATCTCCAGCCCCACCAGCAGGAAGAAGAACGCCATCAGCCCGTCGTTGATCCAGTGCCCCAGCCCCCAACTCAGGCCGACCGTGTCGCCAATCGCCACCCGGATCTTGAACTCGTGGAACAGCTCGTGGTAGCTGTGCGCCAGCTCCTCGCTGGCGTTCGCCCACAGCAGCGCGATCACCGTGCAGGCCAGCAGGATCAGGCCGCCCGCCGACGACAACCGGGCAAACTGCTTGAACGGGCTGAACAGCACCTCGCTGACTACGGGAGGCAGTTCGTGGCTGGCGGTCGGGATCGAGGAATGTGAGGCCATCGGGTCGCTCCTGAGCGGGTCACTGCTGGTTGAGCACGCTTCTTTGAATTCAGACGCTAGCAGTTGCGTCGCGGCTGGCGCGAGCGCACCCAGCGTCTATCGGTTGCCCTTGAGCCCTGCCGCAGCCTCGTGGACGCTGAACGGGCATTTTCCAACCCGCCAGGGCCGCCTGTGCGGGCCAAGGTAGGGCTCGGGACTACTCGGCCACATGAATGAACGCGACCGCTGCCAGCGGGGGCAGGTCCAGCACAATGCTGTGCGGCCTGCTGTGCTCGCCCACTGGCTCCGTCACGGTGTCGCGCTGTTCCTGCGCGAACCCGCCGCCGCCGAAGACCGGATCGTCCGAGTCGATCAGCTTCTCCCACCGCCCGCTTACCGGCACCCCAAGCCGATACCCGGGTCGGGGAACGGGCGTGTGGTTGGCGGCGCACAGCACCCGCCGCAGCTTGCCGTCGGCGCCGGGGCCAAGCCGAAGGAACGCCACGACCGACGTATCCGCGTCGTGGTGGTGGACCCATTCGAAGCCCGCCGAGTCGCAGTCCAGCCCATGCAGCGCCGGCTCGGCGGCGTACACCGCGTTGAGCGCCTTCACAAAGTCCTGCACGCCGCGATGGGGTGCGAACTCGGTCAGGTGCCAGTCGAGCGAGCTGTCGCAGTCCCACTCGTCGCGCTGCCCGAACTCGCAGCCCATGAACAGCAGCTTCTTGGCCGGCGACAACCACTGGTTGGCCAGCAGCAAACGGAGGTTAGCGAACTTCTGCCAGTCGTCGCCCGGCATCTTGTTGACCAGCGAACCCTTTCCGTGCACCACTTCATCGTGGCTCAGCGGCAAGACATAGTTCTCGGTGAACGCGTAGATCGCCCTGAACGTCAGGTCGTTGTGGTGGTACCGCCGGTGTACCGCCTCCTTCGAGAAGTACCGAAGGGTGTCGTTCATCCACCCCATGTCCCACTTGAATCCGAAGCCAAGACCACCCGTGTGCGCCGCGCGAGATACCCCGCTCCACGCGGTCGATTCTTCCGCGATCGTCACGATGCCCGGATGCTCGCGGTAGACCGCAGCGTTGAACTGACGGAGAAAGTCGATCGCTTCAAGGTTTTCGTTGCCGCCGTGCGCGTTGGGGATCCACTGGCCTTCCTTGCGCGAGTAATCCAGGTACAGCATCGAAGCAACCGCATCCACCCGCAGCCCGTCTATGTGGTACTTGTCGAGCCAGAAGCACGCGTTGGACAGCAAGAAACTCCGCACCTCGTGCCGGCGATAGTTGAAGATGCCCGTCGTCCAGTCCGGGTGGAACCCCTGCCGAGGGTCCGAGTGCTCGTACAGGTGCGTGCCGTCGAAGAACGCAAGCCCGTGCTGATCGAGCGGGAAATGGCTGGGCACCCAATCCAGAATCACGCCGATGCCGTGCTGGTGCAGCGTGTCGATCAGGAACATGAAGTCTTGCGGCGTGCCGTACCGGCTGGTCGGCGCAAAGTACCCCGTCGTCTGGTACCCCCAGCTCTGCAGCAGCGGGTGCTCCATGATCGGCATGAACTCCACGTGCGTGAAGCCCATGTGGTTCAGGTACCCGGGCAGGTCCCGCGCCATCTCCCGGTAGCTCAGCGATCGGCCCCGGTCCTCGGGCACACCGCGCCACGAGCCCGCGTGCATCTCATAGATGGACATTGGCTTCGCGTACGGGTCTTGCTCCGCTCGGCGGTGCATCCAGTCGCTGTCGTTCCACTGATACTCCAGCCCCCAGACCTTCGACGCCGTGTGCGGCGGGGTCTCGGCATGAAACGCGAACGGGTCCGCCTTCTGCACCTCGTACCCGTCGTGGTGCGAGCAGATGTGGTACTTGTACGACTCGCCCTCAGCCAGCCCCGGCACGAACACGCTCCACAGCCCGGACGACTCGACCGCGCCCATCGGGTGCTCGCTGGCGTTCCACCCGTTGAACCCGCCGACCACCGAGACCGCTCGCGCGTTGGGGGCCCACACGGTGAACCGGATGCCCCGCTGGCCCTGCTCTTCGCGCATGTGAGCGCCCAAGTGTCGGTAGAGCCGGCAGTGTGTGCCCTCGTTGAAGAGGAACAGATCGTCGCTGGGAACGGTGGTGTGGGGCATATCCATGGGTGTAGGCGGGCCAGCAGCGCCAAGGCGGCTAGGGGCGAGTGCGTGCGAACCAACCGGGTATATCGCACTCAAGACGATCATGCTGCGCCGCTCTTGAGAAAGCAAGCCTATTCGCGCTTGCGCCAGCCGTGCCTGCGGCGCCGGGCGGTTATGCTTCAAGACCATGACCACGCTCTCGGCCGCCGATCTCGCCCTAAATCCGCTCGATGAGCCGCGGAGCTTCGCGCCCCCGGTCGATCCCGATCGGGCACCCTCGGGCGTGGTCCTGCTGGAGCTCGGCTGGGAGGTCTGCAACCCCATCGGGGGCATCTACCAGGTGCTCCGTAGCAAGTCGCCATCGATGGTCCGCCGGTGGCAGAACCGCTACATGCTTGTCGGGCCCTTCATGGGCACCAAAAGCTCGCTCGAGTTCGAGCCCCGCAGGCCCACCGGCTGGATCGCCCGCGTCGTCGATGAGGCCCGCAGCCAGGGGCTGGTCGTCCATCACGGCCGGTGGCTCGTCCCGGGCAGGCCACGGGTGCTCTTGCTCGAACACCAGCAGACCACTCCCCAGCTAAACGAGCTCAAGCACTCGCTCTGGGAGAACTTTGGCATCGAGAGCCCGGGCGAGGACGATCTCATCGATGGCGTGCTTGGTTTTGCAGACGCTTCGCACAAACTCCTCGCCGCTGTCGCCAAGGTCTGGACCGGGGCAGCCCAGTCCAGCGGCTCTCGGCAGGTGCTCGCCCACTTCCACGAGTGGATGAGCGGTATGGCCATCCCAATGCTCCGCAAGGACAAGGTCCCCGTCGCCACCGTCTTCCAGACCCATGCCACGCTATTGGGTCGCTACATCGCATCCAGCGAGGGCGATTTCTACAGCCGCCTCCCGAAGATCGACCCCGACGTCGAGGCCAAGAAGTACGCCATCACGGCCCAGCACGGCTACGAACGGGCCAGCGCCCAACACAGCCACGTCTTTACCACCATCAGCCCCATCACCGCTGAAGAGTGCGGCGTGCTGCTCGGCCGAGAGCCCGACCTCATCCTCCCCAACGGGCTCAACATCGACTGGTACTCAGTAGGCCACGAGTTCCAAACCCTCCACGGCCAATTCAAGCAACGAATCGATGAGTTCGTCACCGGCCACTTCTTCCCGAGCTACTCCTTCAACCTCGACAAGACCGTCTACTTCTTCACCAGCGGTCGGTACGAGCCCAAGAACAAGGGCTTTGATCTCTGCCTCGATGCGTGCGCGCGCCTCAACGACTCGCTCCGCAAGAGTCGCCTCGATACGACTGTTGTGCTTTTCATCGTTACCCGCAGGCCCACCATCTCGCTCTTGCCCGAGGCCCTCCAGACCCGCAGCATGCTTCGCGAGCTGCGCGATGTCTGCGATCGCATCACCAACGACATATCCGATGCTCTCTTCCGCAAGGCCGCTGCGGGCGAGCGGGTGAGCCTTGATGCGCTGGTCGACGAGTACTGGTCGCTCCGGCTGCGCCGGCTGCAGGCCGCGCTCAAGACCGACCGTCTTCCGCCCTACATCACCCACAAACTGCCCGAGGATGGCCCCGAGGACGAGCTGGTCGCCAAGATCAAGCAGCTCGGCCTGCTCAACCACGCAGAGGACCGCGTCAAGGTTGTCTACCACCCGGACTTCATCAGCCCCACCAGCCCGCTTTGGGGCCTCGAGTACGAGCAGTTCGTGCGGGGCTGTCACCTCGGTCTGTTCCCATCTGCCTATGAGCCATGGGGTTACACCCCGATGGAGAGCGTCGCGTTGGGCGTTCCCGCTGTCACGAGCGACCTGGCCGGCTTTGGCCGCCACGTCGCCGAGATGTACCCCGACCACAACCGCTGGGGCCTCTGGATGCTCCACCGCCGGGGTCGGTCCAATGCCGAGGTCGCCGATGCGCTTGCCCGGCGGATGCTCGAGTTCTGTGCCCTCGACCGCCGGGGCCGAATCGCGCTGCGCAACGAGGTCGAGCGCCGAAGTTGGAACTTTGACTGGGCCCGCATGGGCCTGCCGTACCACCGGGCGCACGATCTGGCGCTGGTTCGCGCTAAGGCCGCCCCGGCTTGAAGCCAGCGACCGCAAGAAAATGCTGCCCGGCTTACGCTCGATGACCGATCCAACCAGCGGAGGTGGTCATGGGCTTTGACGCAGGCGCAGAGTGGCTCGAAGCAGACGGACTCGGCGGCTTCGCCTCGGGAACCACCACTGGCGTGCGCACTCGCCGGTACCACGCCCTGCTCTGCTGCGCCAAGACCCCGCCAACCGGCCGGATGGTGCTCGTCAACGGCCTCGAGGCATGGCTTGAAGTCGGCGGCCAGCGCACTGAGCTGAGCACACAGATCTACGAGCCCGGCGTCGTTCATCCCGACGGCTACAAACTCCTCAAGAGCTTCACCAACGATCCCTGGCCCACATGGCGGTGGTCGATCCCCACGCCCACGGGCACCATCGAGCTTCAGCAAGAGCTGTTCGTGCCGCGCCACAGGCCCGCGTGCGTTCTGATCTGGTCGCTCATCAAGGCCAGCCTCAAGATTGATGCCACACTCTGCGTGCGCCCGCTCATCAGCGGCCGGGACTACCACTCCACGCACCACGAGAACAGCTCGATGGACCTATGGGGCTTCGATGCCCCGGCCCAAGGCGGCAGGCGCGTCATCTTCCGCCCGTATCCGGGCGTGCCCGAGACCGAGTGCCTGACAGACGGGACCTACGAAAACGCCGCCGACTGGTACCGCGCCTTCCGCTACGACCTTGAGGCCTACCGGGGCCTCGACTGCCGGGAGGACCTGGCCTCGCCCGGCGTGTTCCGGTGGAACCTCGCCAGCGGCAAGCAGGACAAGGCGCACCTGATCCTCCGCGCCTCGACGCCAGCGCCGTCGGCGGAACTTGAACCCCAAGGCACGCCCGCCGAGCGCGCTGCCGAGTTTGCCGACAGCGAACGCTCGCGGCGCAAGGCGCTCGGAGTCGGTCTTGCGCGCGCAGCCGACGACTACCTCGTCACACGCGGCCTCTCAACCACCGTTATCGCGGGCTACCCGTGGTTCACCGACTGGGGGCGCGACACGTTCATCTCGCTCCGCGGTCTATGTCTGGCGACGGGTCGGCTCGCCGATGCTCAGCAGATCCTCGCCGACTGGTCACGCTACCGCGTCGAGGGCATGCTTCCAAATCGGTTCCCGGATCACGGGACCCAGCCCGAGTTCCACAGCGTCGATGCAGGCCTCTGGTACATCACCGCGGCGTACGACTTTCTCGATGCAGCCAAAGCCCAGGGCGATCGTGCGCTCAAGGGCGACCAGCGTTCCATCACCGCCGCCTGCTTGGGCCTGATCGAGGGCTGCATCGAGGGCACCCGCCACGGCATCCGCATGGACCCCGCCGATGCGCTGCTCGCTGCGGGCGAAGAGGGCTCAGCGCTCACATGGATGGACGCGCGCTACGACGGCCGAGCTGTCACGCCCCGCATCGGTAAGCCCGTCGAGATCCAGGCGCTGTGGATCAACGCGCTGGCGCTTGTCGCGGGCAAGAACAAGAAGCTGCTCAAGTTGCACGACCAAGCCGCGGCGTCGTTCATCGATCGGTTCTGGAACGAGAAGCGCGGCTACCTCGCCGATGTCGTCGATGTCAACCACTCGCCCGGTAAGACCGACTGGAGTGTCCGTCCCAACGCGCTGTTCGCCATCGGCGGTCTGCGAACCGTGCTGCTGCCAGACGACATCGCCCGCCGGGTCGTCGACCGGGCCGAGAAGGAACTCTGGACCCCGATGGGCATGCGCACGCTCGCGCCGGGCGAGCCCGCGTACACCCCGCACTACGGCGGCTCGCCCGCCAACCGCGACGAGTCCTACCACCAGGGCACGGTCTGGCCCTGGCTGCTCGGCTCGTTCGTCGAGGCGTGGGTGCGTGTGCGCGGCTCAACGCCCGCTGCCAAAGCCGAGGCACGCAAGAAGTTCCTCGATCCGCTAATCAAGCATCCCGATCGCGGCGGGCTAGGGCACATCGCTGAGATCGCCGACGCGCAGGCCCCGCACCACTCGCGCGGCTGCCCGTGGCAGGCGTGGAGCGTCGCCGAGGCGCTCCGCCTCGACAAGATCGTGCTCGCGTAACTGTTACTAAAAGAGCCGCGTCTGTGCGCACGCGGAGGCACTTTGTCAGCCTTGCGGCACCGCATGCGCACGGTCGAACTCACCTTGGTCAAGCTCGCCCTGGTGCAGAGCGAGCAACTCAACGGCGCTCAGGTGCGCCTCGCGGTGCCAGCAGATGAAATGCTCGTACATCTTTCGCGCCGATGCGACGACCATGTCCTGCTCAGCGATTGTCAGCGTCAGCGCATCAAGTTGGGCTTTGAATCGGCCCCACGTGGCCCGCTGCTCGCTGCCGTAGGGAGTGAGGTGGGCGGTGCCCCCACCAGTCTCGGGCAGGTCGAACGCCTTGATCGCGTGCTTGGCGACGAAGCTGTTGCCGTTGGACGCGCCCGTGCGCACGTAGTGCAGCCCCAGCACACGAAGCGGATCGCCCTTAGCCGATTCAATGTGCTCGATGAATCGCGTGGTTCCGGGGATCGGGTCCACGTTGTCGGGTGACACACCAAAATGCGCTAGATCCGCTGCGTAGTGCTTCGCCAGCAGGTGCTCATCCGCCATCATGGGCGCGAGGTCGGGCTTTGCCATCGCAGCCGACTTCGCGGCTTTATCGAGCGCCGCATGAACCAGGTAGCCCTGATCGATTAATTCCAGGTAAGCGGGCAGCGACAACTCGCCCCGCAGCACGCTGCCCTGGCCGTGACCGCGCTCAGCGATCTGGTGCATATCCCAGTTCTCGGCTTTGAGCCGATCGGTCAGATTGGTCGCTTCAGTGGTCATGGTTCAACGGTAGCCGCTGAGTTCTTCCCTCGCACTCTCCGTTAGAGCCGCGTGTGTGAGCACGCGGTAGTTTGTGCCACCGAAGGTACTCCGGCTAGCCGAGGGCTTTCGCCCTCGGACTGTTTCTCGTCATCACCCGCTCAATCGAGCAGCGAGAGCAACGCGAGGAAGTCGCCAAAGCTCACCTGACCATCGATGTTTCCGAGCGTCCCGAAGTCGTCCGCGATGTCGCCGGTGCATCCCGGAACCCCGCCGGGGCACGGCCCGATCAGCCCAAGCAGCGCCAAGAAGTCACCAAAGTCAATCACGCCGTCAGGGCTCAGGTTGCCAAACCCGTCGGCGATATCGCCGATGCGGTTTGTACACGCCCTGACCTCGACCCGAAGATCGTCAACGCCCGCTTCGACGATCGATCCCGCGCCAAAGTCAGAGGCGATGAACCGCACACGCATCTCGTCCGTCGGCTCGAGCACATCGGCTACGTTGAACGTCTTGAGCTCCCATCGGTTCAGATTCTCGCTGACTTCTTCGAGCAGCGTCCAGTTCTGGCCGCCGTCGTTGCTGATCTCAACAAGCATCGAGTCCGCGTTGGGCGAGTTGCCCTGGTCGTTCGAGTACCACCGCTGGTAGCTCAGGATCGCGGTGATCGGCCCTTGTGCGACCGCGCCTCCCGTGTCGGTCCCGTCAAACAGCGGGGATGTCAGCGTGGTCTGCCCGCCGTCGATATCGAACGAACCCACCCCGGAGCCCGCGCGGCCGTCCGTGATCCACGCCATGGTGCCCGCGGGGCTCGCATCATCCTCGGGCTGTGCGGCAGTGGCTTCGGGGTCGCTCCGCGACCACAGGCCCGTCGTCGCGTCGTCGTCCGGTGAACCGACGGACCATCCGGAGTCGGCCTCCATATCGTCCGTCAGCAGCGAGCCCAGCGTGAGAGCGTCCGCCGAGAGTGGTGCGGTCGAGGCGTTAAACGGGAACGCCTGCGATCGGCCGTCGTCTGCCGAGGCCTCGACCGAATACTCGATCGTCTCGCACGCTGGCGTCGCGGGCAGTGCTGCGGTCCAGTTGTCACCGCCAGCATGGGTCATCGCCACGGGCGTAAACGGCCCGGTGCCGCCCGTGCGCACGAGCAGCGTTGGTGCGCCATCGAGCGCGATGCCCGGCTGAGGCACGATGCTGAACGACACATCGGTCGCCGTGTTTGGATCGACAAACGCCGGGTTGCCCGCATCGGCCGTGATCCTGAACGGGAACGCGATAGCAGAAGCCATCACCTTGACCGCCTCGAAGTTCTCAATGCCGGTCTCGAGAATCTGCTCTGGCGGCAGCACGAACCCGCCCTGCCCGCTCGTCGCGGGCCGCAGCTCGATCGTCCACGCGAGCAATCCTTGATCGGCCGTGTAATCCCCCATCACACCCGCCGCGGGGTACAGATCGATCGAAGGCTGGGGCGTGTAGAACGTCCCGAACTGCGACTGGATCACGCTCGACATCTCCCCGCTCAGGTTCTCATAGAGCGCCAGCAGGTCCGCCGGAAGCGGGGGAGCGCCCGAGTAGCCCCACGGGTACAGGATGAGCTGGCTGAAGCAGTGCCAGTCGATGTGCCCCGCCATTCTCGGCTCGCTCGCGATGAAGTCACGGAGCGCCGCGGTCTCGGGCTCGCTGAACGCGAACGGTCCGTGGTACGTCTCGCTGTTGGTGTTGGCGCTGGCGCCCTCACCGCCGAAGTCGATGTCCCAGTTGCGGTTCAGGTCCACGCCGAACGTGCCGTCGCCGTTGTTGCGACGGTTCTTGCGCCACAGCCGAACGCTGTCCCATGTGTACTCGTATCCGTCGGGGTTGGTCACGGGCAGCAGCACCCACTCCACCTGATCGACCAGCGCCGTCACCAGCGGGTCTGTGCCGTACTGCGCGAGAAGCTGGTCGGCGATGTACGTCACGGTCGCGGGGCTAATCCACTCGCGAGCGTGCTGGCCGCCGTTGTAGAAAATAATCGGCCGGTTGCTCGTGTCGCCCGGGCCAGTGATGCGGATCGCCTTGAGCTCGCGCCCCTGCAACGAGTCGCCTAGGTCGTCCAGCGTCGCCAGCTGCGGGTGCGCCGCGACCAAGCCGTCAAGATACGAGTGGATTTCCGCTGTAGGGTGGTAGCTGTCGAACCACGGGTTCTTGGCTTGTGCGAGCACCGCGAGTTGGGCGCGCTCGGCAGCGAGCATCGGCCCGAGATCGTCAATGACGACGACCGGCTCGAGCCCCGCCTGCGTGAGCGCTGCGAGCTGCTCAGCCGACGCCACCACCTCGAACGCCCCGATGCCCGAGCGCTCCGACCAGATCGTCTCGCTCAGCGCCATCGCTGACTCGATCTCCGCCGCGTTCTCCGCTGTGACCTGCACCACCGCGTAGCCCGCGTAGTCCTTGGGCCTCTCGACCTGGCCAATAGCCAGCGAGCTAATCGAGACGCTCAGTCCCGCCGCGAGCACGAGGGAATGGCGCCTAAAAAGACGAGTAGGGCGGGTCTGGGTCACTGGTGCTCTCCATTAGGTCCGGCCGGAATCGGCCAAAGTGATCGTCTCGAAGGTCCGAGAAGCCGCGGCGGCAATGCAGCCGCAGAGCCGACAAGGTCTGTATCGGCGGGACCCAGCCTATCCGTTCGCCGGGCCGCCAAGGTTGCCGGGATTCTCACCCGCTTTCGCCCGCTCGCTCCGGCAACCGCGCTCGCGTTCAGCCAAGCAGCCGGGTCCGCCTACAACTCAGCCCGATGACGGCCCTTTCTCCTCCGCCCACCCAAGCACCGCTGAGCCCCCCGGCTCCGGTTGCCTCGACGCCGCGCCGTCGAACGCGGGCGTGGGTTTCGATCGGTTCGCACAGCGCGGTGGACTTCCTAAGCTTCGTACCCATCGCGCTGATGCCCATCATCAAGCAGCAGGCCGGGCTGACCGACGCGCAGGTTGCCGCCGCTATCGCCACCCACGCCGCCAGCAGCGGGGCCATCCAGCCCGCCGCCGCGTGGTTCATCGACCGCTTCGACCGCAGGGTCATCGGCGCAATCGGCGTCGTCGCCGCGGGCGTGGGCGTCGGCGGGCTCGCGTTCGCCACGAGCTTTCAGGCGCTGCTGCTGCTCACCGTGCTCACCGCCGGCGGCGTAGGCGCGTTCCACCCGCCCGCCGCGGCAGCAGTCGGCGCGCTGTCCGGCGTTTCGCGAGGCCGCTGGATGTCGCTGTTCTTCGTCGCGGGCATGATCGGCGGCATCATGGGCAACGTCTTCAGTCCAGCGCTCGCCCGCATGGTCGGCATGCAGGGTCTCGTCTGGCTCATCGTGCCCGCCGTGCTCGTGGGCATCGCGCTCTGGATCGCTATCCGTCGGGTGCCGCACCGTGCGCACGGCGCGCACGAGACGCACGCTTCGCTCTCGCCAAGCCAACGCCGCCAGCGCTGGGGCAGCGTCGGCTTGCTCTACGCAGGCAGCATTGTGCGCTTCGGAGTTAACAACGCGCTGATCTACCTGATGATCGCCATGCTCGAACGACGCGTGGTCGCCGAGGCTGGCGCCACAGCGTTGACCGAAGAACTCGCCAAGAATGCCAGCGCGATCAACGGTTACATGCAGGCCGCCATGCAGGTCGGTATGGGAGGCGGGGGCCTGCTGCTCGGCTGGTTCCTCGCCAGGCACCACGAAAAACGCGGCCTCGTGCTCACGCCCATCCTCGGGGCCATCGCGCTGGCCGCCATCCCATCGGTGGGCAACCAGTCGCTCGCGCTGTTCATCGTTACCGTGGTCGCGGGCGTCGGCTTCGGCAGCATGATTCCCGTCACGCTCTCGCTCGCCCAAAGGCTGCTGCCCCACCGCACCAGCCTGGCCAGCGCACTCATGCTCGGTGGGGCGTGGATGTTCGCGGGCATCGGCGCGATGTCGGCCCAACGCATCGAAGCCGCCTTCGGCATGCAGGCCGCGTTCTGGGCCGTCGCGGGCGTGCTGCTCATCGCGGGTGCTCTCTCGGCAGCACTCCCCAGCAAGCTGCTAGCCGAGCTCGATCACTAGCTTGGCTAGGCCGCCTCGGACGGCTCGATCGGCCGAGCCGTTTCCGCTACCAAGCTCGGCACGCATTGCGTGTCCCACGTCAGCGCCACGCACGCGCTGCCGCGAACGGATTCACTGACGCGAACCACCCGCGCCGGCTTGAGTTCGCCCGCATCCACCAGACCCGTAGCGGGCGGCACCAGCGCCACCAGCACGCCATCGCCCGAGGCCAACTCAGGCCCGCCGGGAGGCAGCTGTACCAGCGCTCCGCTCGCTGACACGT
Organism: Phycisphaerales bacterium; assembly: GCA_029260395.1. Lineage (GTDB taxonomy): Bacteria > Planctomycetota > Phycisphaerae > Phycisphaerales > UBA1924 > OFTM382. The sequence goes on from JAJDDJ010000009.1 coordinate 539,628, forward strand.
TCCGAGTGCGGCCCACCGACGACCGCAATCGGCCGTCAGCCCGCAGGCAGCAAGGCACGCTCAGCCCTGACCGAGGCGCACGCCTGCGGTCGGCTTCATGAGTGGTTGAGGGAGGGGTTGTCTCGGAAGGGGTGTTCTTGGACATACCGCGTCTATCGGCACATCGAGCGGCCCGATGCAGGAAACAACGCCCGAGAACCGATGAACCCGCCATCGGCCCTTTAGGTAATCACGCGCCTTCGCCGCGCGTCAACGCGCCAGCCCGGAGCCCAGCATGGACATCAGTTGCCTGATCCCCACGCACAAGCGGGCCGCCAAGCTCGCCAAATGCGTCGCCGGCCTCGCGTCCCAGCAGGCCGAAGGCATCCGCTTTGAGGTGCTCGTGGGCGTCGATGGGCCAGATCGCGGCGAGACCGACGCCGTCGCCGCGGCCTTCGCTGCCGCGGGCCATCCAAATGTCCCCGTCCGCGTTAGCGTGGATGGGCACGCCGGACCCGCTGCCACCCGCAATCGACTCATCGCAAGCGCACGGGGCCGGGTGCTGCTGTTCCTGAACGATGACGTCCGCCCAGACTCCGGCCTCATTGCCAACCACGCCCGCGCGCACGCCGAACTCAACGATCAAGGCACCACAGCGATGATTCTCGGTGCTGCGCCGTGGATCGTGCCCGAACGCGACACGCTATTCGATCGTCTCGTCCGCGAGACCTCCATGGTGTTCTTCTACGACCAGATGGTCGGCGCGAAGGCGAGTGACCCCGCCCACGACTGGGGCTTCCGACACGCCTGGACACTCAACCTATCCGTACCCGCTGATGCGGTCCGCAGCGTCGACGGCTTTGACCCGCAGCTCAACGCACCATGCTTCGAAGACCTCGAGTTCGCCTACCGCCTTCAGCACCGTCGTCGCTTACCCGTGCTCTATCGGCCCGGGGCCATCGTCCACCACGACCACCGCTACACCCCGGGCGAGTACCTGACCCGCGAGCGCACGCTCGGTGAGCACGCCTGGAACCTCGCGCAGCGAGCCCCCGAGTGCGCGCATGCCGTGTTTGGCCGCGACATCACAGCTGGCTCTGAGATCGAGTACAGCCGAGAGTTCGTCGAGCGCGAAGCCAAAGACGCAGCCCGGCTCGAAACCAGCTTCCGCAAGCTCGCTGGTATTGCCCCCGGCGCGATCCCGCCATCGACTACCAACGAGGGTCGTGCGCTCATGGGCCTGCTCTATCAGCAGCACGTGCTGGTCAAACGCTGGAACTGGCGCAGCGGGCTGCTTCAGGCTGCCGGTGCGTTAGAAGCCTCGTTGACCTGGACCGCCCCGTAGAGTCGGTGAACACGGACGCCCGCGATCTCATAGCTGCTGCGCCGATCCCAGATCATGGCTTCGTGCAGGTGCGAGCTGATGACGACATCGCTCACGCCCTGCGCGCGCGCAGCGCTCGGCGTCGTGACCGCCAAACCCGCGAGCGTCTGGCCCGCCATCGCCGGGTCGTCGTCGAACAGGCATACCACCCCCGCCGAGGCAAGGTCGATCCTCTCCGCGATGTGCCTCGTGTGCGCGCCGCAGCCGTGGAGCGCGATGCATCGGCCCTTGAGGGTGCTGAGCGCCGCGCGCATTCGGTCTGCCGCGTCCAGCGGAACCGTGCTGTGCGCACCGCGTCCGAAGACAGGCGGCTCGCCCTCGTCGCTCGTCGCTCGGCTCGGCGCTGCGAGTACTTCATCAAACAGCTTGCAGAACGCCTCCGCCTGCCGATCCAGTGTGAACCGCTCCCGCGCCCGCTCACAAGCCGCAAGGCCCAACGAACGCAGCCCGATCGCGTGCGCACGCATCACGGCCTCGGCCAGCGTTTCGCCCGCGAGGTGTTCGTCGTCATGGCGCGAAGCTTCCGCGATCACGCCCTGCACGCCGTCGTCGACGACTCCGTCGAGGCCCGAAGCCGTCCTTGTCACGACCACCGGCAATCCTCGCGCCATCGCTTCGAGCATCGCCAGGCTCAGCCCCTCGTACCGCGAGGCCTGCACAAACGCGTCGGCTTGATCGAGCATCGGACCGATCTGGCTGGCTGGAACCGCGCCAAGCAAACGCATGTTGGAGGTTGCTGCGGCGCGCAGGTCGTCCAGCGCTGGCCCGTCGCCCACCACCGTCAGCGAGTGGCCGATGCCCCGCGCTTCAAGCGCCGCCGACATGGCCGCCAGCGCGAGCACCCGTTTGGCCTCGTGCTCGACCCGGCCCACCGCGATCAATTGAAGGTGCTCGGACGGCTCCCGCTCTGCACGCGGCTGGCTCGGCACGCGCACGCCGTTGAAGATCGCCCGTACCGGCAGGTCAGGGCCCGCCACCCCGGCAGTGGCCTCCCCGAGCTGCGCAGCCAGTTCCCGGCTCACGCCCACCGCACCATCGAGCCAAGGTGCCATCGCCTCTGCAACCCGCGTGTTGTACAGGATGTCCGAGTGCGAGACCCACAAAGTGCGCAGTTTTTGCGTGCTTACGAGACGCTCAGAGATTCGCAGCCCGAGACTCACTCCCTCGCCGAGCTGCTGGGGCAGCCAGATCGCATCGCCGCCCGTATCCATCAGCTTCGAGTCAACCACCTCGCTGCACGCCTCGAGCCAACCAGCGAACACGGTCTCGTCCGCACAGAGCGGGGCGAGCCCGCCGAGCGGACAAAGCCACTCTGTTGGCAAGCCCAATGCGTTGAGCGCCACCTGTTCACCCGGTGCGAGCAGCCATGCCAAGACCCCGCGCTCGCGGAGCGACCCGCACAGGCTGACCGCCCAAGTGGTAACGCCTCCGATCACCGGGCCATGGGGCAGCAGGATGAAAGCGTGGCGTGGCATGTGCTTTCCTATCGGCTCGCGCCGGTTGGGCTGGACAGCCTCAGGCCGGCGGCCGATGCAGAGCTTCATGCTTCGCTGCTCCGAACAGCATGTCTTCTGCATCGGCCTGTGCGAGACAGGCACGCCGGAACTCGCTGAAGCACTCGGCGCACTCGGTATGGCGGTCAGGACCGATCCGCCGCTCGACCTCATGCTCGGGGGTCAGTTTCCCGAAGCCGCCGAGGGCTACCTCGGTCTGGCTGGACCGTCAGCCGCGGCCATGTTCCGCGAGCTCGATCTCGCGTTTCCCGACAGCAAGTTCATCCTCACACTCCGCACGCCGCACGAGTGGCTCGAAGCCATCGCCCATCGGTCGCACACGCTGGGCCTTTCCGACGCGCCCGCCCGGCTCTACGGCGGGGGCTCGTTCGATCGCGTCTCGATGCTCGCGACCTATGAGCTGCACAAGGCAGCGGTGCTCGCGCACTTCGTGGGCCGCGAAGATGACCTGCTGCTGATCGACCTCTTCGGCGGCGAGAACTGGGACGTTCTCTGCCCGTTTCTGAGGGTCAGGCCGCCCCGCAGGGCGTTCCCTCGGCTCGAGCGACACCTGCCCGGCTCGATGCCGATGGCCGCGTGAGCCACCCTCGGCCGCCTGTCGTCCCCGTTCTGTCACGCCTGCGTAACCGCTGGCACCGCTCCCCCATCAACGGGTATACCCACATGGCGGGCTTGGCCTGCGCGCTCCGCGCGAGCCGATGAAGGAAAGCATGGCAGCGACGAGCATCCTTATTGTGGAAGACGAAGCCGCCATCCGCGAATCCTTGCGCGAGGCACTCGCTCGTTCAGGATTCGCGGTCGAAGAAGCCGCCAACGTGCGGCAGGCGCTCGAGGCTTCCTTTACGACCGTTGATCTGGTGCTGCTCGATCTGATGCTGCCCGATGGCGACGGGCTGGATGTGCTCGCCGCGATTCGGCGGGACAAGCCGTTCTTGCCCGTGATCCTGTTGACGGCCAAGGGCGAACAGGCCGACCGCGTCAGCGGGCTGCGGTCGGGAGCGGACGACTACATCGTCAAGCCCTTCGGCGTCGATGAATTGCTCGCGCGCATCGAGGCCGTGCTCCGCCGAAGCGTTGACCGCCGCGAGAACGAAGAAACCATCGAGGTCGCGGGCCGAACCATCGATCTCGCTAGGCGTGAGATCGTGCAAGAAGACGGCTCCAAGCACACCATCCCCGAGCGCGAGTTCGAGCTGCTGGTCTATCTCACGAACCACCGCGACCGGACGGTCTCGCGCGACGAGTTGCTCGCGCGCGTGTGGGGCGTGGACCCGCGAGGCTTGCGCACGCGGAGCGTCGATATGGCGGTCGCCCGACTCCGCGAGCTGCTGGGCGACGACTCGCAGAACCCCCGCGTCATCGCCACGGTGCGAGGCCGGGGGTACATGCTCGTGCTCTCGCCCGCTGAGGCGAAGGACTAATAAGGCCTTTAGGAGCTCAACGTGCGAAGCGGGCTGACGTGGCTCATCTACATCGTGTGCGTGGTGCTCGCGGTCGACGGGCTTGCGTGGCTTACGTGGCGCACGGTGCAGGCCGAGCGAAGCCGAACCGAGGCGCAGTCGCGCGTGATCCATCAGCAGCGGGTGCAGCTCGCGCTTTGGCGGCTCGACTCGGCTCTCGCGTGGATGCTGCGGGCCGAGTCGGGCCGAGCGCCCGACCGGTACCAAGCGTTCGTTGAAGTGGGGGAGCAGCGGGCCGCTTCGCCCCTGCTTGGAGGCGCTAAACCTCCGATGAGGCTGCACGTCGCGTGGACGCCCACCGGGGGCTGGTCATCGCCGCAGGTGCCCGTGGGCACTGGCCGCGACGATGCGCTGGCGATGGGCATCGAGCCAAGCCGAATCGAAGTCGCGGGCCGATGGCTGGCAGCGATCGCCGAGCGCATGCCGACTGATCCGCGCAGCGGGGCCGACAAGTCGCTCGCCGATGCGCGCGCGAAAGAGGACCGAACCGCGGGCCGCGAGCGCGCGACTCAACCACAGCTTGATTTTGCTAAAGAGTCAGTCGCGCGAGACGAACTGGACGGCCTAGCCGAGCCGAGTGCATCGCTCGAGAAGAGCGCGGCCGAAGCAGAGAAAGCGGGCTCGGCGTACGGCGACCGTGGCCTGCGCGCGCGCCGGCAGAATGCGGTGCTCGCCCAACGCAACGACGAAGTCCAACTCCCCGAAACAGACCTGCTTTCGATCGACGAGCCCATCGAGGGCGAACTTCGCCCCATCTGGCTAAGCATGCCCGGCGGCGAGACCGCGCTGGTGCTCGTGCGCGACGTGCGGATCGGAGCCGAGCGAGGCGTGGTTGGCGTGTGGGTGGACTGGGTCAGCCTGCAAGCCGCGCTGACCGCCGAGGTCGTTGATCTGCTGCCCACCGCGTCGCTCCTGCCCATCGATGGCGCCACGGCTTCGGCAACCGACCGCCTCGCGATGATCCCGGCGCGTGTGGTCGCGCCCCAGCTCGCGACCGAGGCCGAGAGTGCGTTGTGGGCCGGTCTCAGTGCCGGGGCATGGGGAGCGATCGCCACAAGCTGGGCTGCGGTGCTCAGCGCCGTGCTCGCCGTCGGCGTGGTGCTGTGGCAGGTGCTCGCGCTGAGCGCGCGCCGGGCGCGGTTCGCGTCCGCTGTGTCGCACGAGCTGCGCACGCCGTTGACCGCTCTGCGCCTGCAGGCGGACCTGATGCCCCAGCACGAGAAGCGAGCCGGCCTGCTACGATCGCAGGTGTCGCGGCTCGAGGCCATCGTCGAGAGCGTGCTCGCGTACGCGGGTGTACGCCGGGCAACCGATGTTCGACCAATGTCAGTGCAGGATGCGCTCTCGGGCGTAACGGGACAGCTCATCGAAACGGTCGCACGCGCCGGCGGCGAACTCGAACTGGATATCGACTCGGTCGTCGATTCGCAGGTTGTCTGCGACCCCACGCTGCTGAACCGAATCCTGGTGAACCTTGTCGACAACTCCTGCGCGCACGCTGTAGGCAATGAGCCGCTGCGTGTTGGTATCACCGCCGAGGCTTCTGGCCCATGGGTTGAGCTGACCGTAACCGACAACGGCCCAGGCATCGCGGCTGGTGAGCGGGGCAGAATCTTCAAGCCATTCGTCGGCGCACGCAGCGGGGGGCTGGGCCTCGGGCTGGCGTTGGCGAGGGAGTCAGCACACGCGATGGGCGGCAAACTCTTGCTCAAGCCCGGCCCGGGCGCGGTGTTTGTGCTCAGATTGCGCCGGGCGTAGGCACGCTCAAGACAGCGCGAGCTCGACCATGGTGCGCACGCCCGGGGCGATCGCTTCATCGTTGAAGTCGAACGTGGGCTGGTGCAGGCGCGGCGTGGCCGCCGGGTCGTCGCCCACGGGCAACAGGCCCAGGATGAAGAAACACGCGGGCACGTGCTGGCCGTAGTAACTGAAGTCCTCGCCGCCCATGAACGGATCTGGCACGTCGATCACGTGCTGAGGCCCATGAATCCTGCGGGCCACCTCGAAAAACGTAGCCGTCGCGTCGGGATGGTTGTTGGTGACTGGGTAACCCGGCTTCCACTGGATGTCGGCGGTGCAGCCGTGCGTGCTCGCGGCGCTCTCAACAATGCGGAAGAAGTGCGCACGGGCCTGCTCGCGGGTGGTGTCGCGCAGCGTGCGCACGGTGCCCGTAAATTCAACGGAGTCGGGGACGACGTTGTCGGCAATTCCGCCATAGATAGTCGAGACGGTGCAGACGACGGGCTCGAGCGGGTTGATGCACCGGCTGGCGAGCGTCTGGAGCTGGGTGACGCAGCTCGCTGCGGCGACGACGGGATCACGCAGCAGGTGGGGCATGGCGGCGTGCCCGCCAACACCGCGCACGTGCACGACAAAGTCATCCGTCGCGGCCAGCAGCGGGCCGACGCGCGAGCCGACGATGCCGAGCGGCACCTGCGGCCAGCCGTGGAGCCCGAAGATGCGCGCGCAGCGTGGGCCGAGCCCGCCCCCGGTCGCGCCATCGAGCACGCCGTCTTCGCACATGCGTTCGCCCCCGCCGCCGCCTTCTTCGGCGGGCTGAAAGATGAACGTGACCGGATTGGGCCGACGGTCGAACGACCCGAGCACCCGTGCAGCCCCGAGCAGGATGGCGGTGTGCCCGTCGTGCCCGCAGGCGTGCATGATGCCCGGCGTTGCCGATGCCCACTCACAGCCGGTGGCTTCGGTGATGGGCAGGGCGTCCATATCGGCGCGCAGCGCGGTCGCCATCTTCTCGGTCGGCGCCGTTGCGGGCAGGTGCGCGATGACGCCCGTGCCGCCCGCGAGCCCGGCCTTGATCTCGATGCCCGGGATAGCAGCCAGCGCCTCTTGCACCGCCTTGCTCGTTCGGTGCTCGTTGTAGCTCAGTTCGGGATGGCGGTGCAGGTCCCGGCGGAACGCGACCAGCTCGGGCAGCATCGAATCGATGCGCGCGTCGAGATCGGATCCGGTGGCGAGTTCGTTTGATGCAGTGGGCTTGGCATGAGCCGAGGAAGTGGTCATGGGCTCATCGTAGGGCTTGGCCTGTCAGGGCCCGCCGAGCACGCGTTCGACGATGTCGAGCGCCTCGGGCATGGCATCGGCAACGGGCTGTGCGGGCCATGCGCGTCCCTCCTCGGGGATCCACTGGCTGAACCGTTCGCGGAGGTGCGGGCGGACCGGGATGTTGTGCGAATCGCTTGCTGCCATGCGCTCTGCGGCACGCTCGGAGAGCAGGAACTCGATGAGCACTTCGGCGTGCGCACGCTCGGGGCCGCCCGCGACCAGTGCGACGGTGTTGGGGATGAGCATGGGGCCGGTGCTCTCGAACGGCGGCGGGATGCCGTTGTTGACGCTGACGGATTCGTACACCGCTTCAACGGGCCACCCGTTGCGTTGCCCGGCCCATACATCGTCGGTGTCGGTGAGGGCGATGAGAATCTCGCCCTGTGCGATCGCTCGCACGACCGCTGAGTTGCTCGAATAGACATGCAGTCCGTTATCCTTCATCGCGGTGAGCCACTGCTCGAACTGCTCGGACCCCCAGTGAAGGTTTAAGAGTCCGACGTGGCCGCGCGTGGTTCCAAACTCGGGCCGGGCGATCCCGACGCGGCCCTTGTACGCCGGGTCGGTCAGCTCAGCGAGTGTGGTGGGCGGGTTATCGAACGTTCCGGCCCGAACAGCGATGACCCGTGCCCGTGTGGCGAAGCCGACCGAGTAGGTGTCGATCAGGTCGGGTGGCCAATCGGAGAGCGACCCCGTAATGACCTCGGGCATCGGCGCGAGCACGCCCTCGCGTGCGAGCCTCTCGGTGGCGAAGGGCTCGCTCGACCACCACACATCGGCTCTGGGGTTATCGCGCTCCGCGATCAGGCGGTGCATGAGACCGGTGGTCTTGGTGGCCTCGGTGTCGCCAACGAGCCGGACCGCGATGCCGGTCTGGGCTTCGAAGTCGTCGACGATCTCTCGCAGCAGGAAGTCATCAACTGAGCTGTAGAGCGTGACCGACGGCGGGGCTTCTTCGCCTGCCGGGCGCGCACAGCCCTGCACGAACAGCCCGGCGATCAGCACCAACGCGAGTCTGTAGAGCATGTCGAGAGAACCTTACTCGGGCTTGGGTGCTGGCTCAACGGCGGGCTTGCCCGCATTGAGCTGGGCCTGGCGTTCGAGCCTGCCGAAGTACGCCTTGACCGATTCGTGGTACTCACGGGGCACGAGCTGTTCTTCGAGCGCTTCGGTGGTGGCGCTCTCGGCGGCCTTGGCGACAGCGCCGGCAAACTCTTGCACGGACTCGCCGCGAATAGAATCGCCGAAGACGAGTCGCGAGCCGATGATCGGTCCGCCCTGGTTGTTGACGCGCGCCTTGATGGACTCGGTCATGAAGTCGGCGGCCTCTGCCTCAGGGCCGTTGCCGTTGCCCTGGCCGGGACCGCCCGAGCCAGCGCCCTGGCTCTTCGACTGGCCCGCGGACCACGGCCCGGTTTGGCCTTGACCCGGGTTTGGCTGACCGCCCTGAGCCCAGCCCTGCTGGCCGCAGCTCTGGCCGAGTTCGCTGAGTTGTTGCATGGCTTGCTGCATGGCTTGGTCGATGGCCTGCATGTCCTGCTGGGCCATCTCCATGTCGCTGAGCTGGCCGGCCATGTTCTGCATGGCCTGCTGAGCTTGCTGAGAGTCGCCCTGCTGCATGGCTTCGCACATGCCCTGCATCGCCTGGCTCATGTTCTGCGCTTGCTGAGCCGCCTGCTGCGCGGCTTGTGCCTGCTGCTGCAGTTGTTGCTTCTGCTCAGCGGACATGTTCTGCATCTGGTCCATGGCCTTCTGCAAATCTTCCGAGCTTGCCTTGGAAGCCTGTGATGCTTGCTCGGCGCTCATGCCCGCCTGGCGGAGCGCCTGTTCGAGGTCGCTGCGCTGTTGGGCGAGGTTCTCGAGCTGGCCCGCGACGTTGTCGAGCTGCTTGGCGAGGGCATCTTGTTGCTCCTTGCTGAGCGAGCCGTCTTCGAGGTTTTTCTTGAGTTCTTCGAGCTTGGCCTTGGCACCCTTCATGTCGCCCCGCGCAAGGTCTCGCGCGAGGTCGGTCAGCGGGCCCTGGCCGGGCGTGCGCATCTGGCGGAGCATGGTCTCGAGTGACTTGGTGGCCTGTGAGTCTTCGCTGTTGAGCTTGTCGTCGAGCTCCTGCGTGAGGCTCGTGAGCTTGCGCATGGCTACGTTGCGAACATCGGCGGCGGTCTTCTGCTCATCGAGTTCGTTGCTGGTGAGTTCGAGAGCGTCGGCTTCGAGCGAGCCGAGATCAACGTTGGACTTGGCGAGGATCGCGCGGGTCTTCTCGAGCGCGCTCGTCGCGTCTGTCTTGGCGTCCTGAATCTCGCTCTCTGAGTCAGCGATGGCCTGCTGCTCGGCTTGCTTGCCGAGCAGATCCATCGTGGGCATCAGGAACCACAGCACGGTGAACGCGAGCAGGGAGGCCAAAGGCACCTGCCAGAAACGGGGGCCCTCGATGGGCAGCGCATCGCGCACCACCACACGCTTGGCCTTGGCGATGGCGCTGGCCACCACGGCCTGCGACCATGCGTCGGTTGCGTTCTCGACGGTCAAGGCCGTGCTGAGCGATTCGCGCAGCTCGGCCTTCTCATCGAGCACGCGGGCGACCTCGGCCTCGCGTGCGCGCGTGGCAAACGCCCAGGCCAAAGCGCCCAGTGCGCCAGCGCCCGCAGCCCACAGCGCGATGTCGGTCCATGGCAGCGACAGCGCCATCATGCGATCGGCCAGCAGGGTGATGAGCAGCACGAGCGTGACGATGGTCAGAGCCCACGCAGCAGAGCCGATGAGATCGATCATGAGCAGTCGGCGGGATGCCACCTTGACCACGCGGCGGATGTCGTCCATCGTGAGACTCCCTTTGGGCGGACCGGCTGAGCCAAGCGCTCAGCCTGCTAACCCAGATCGGCGATGCGGACTCGTCACCTTTCTATACGGGTGAGACGGCCAAGGTTTTCCTTCCGTAAGACCAAGTCGACGATATTTGGATAATGTTAGCATATTGCCTGAGCCATTGCACAGGCGGGGCTGATGCCCGATGATCCTGGAACCTGATGCCCCCAGCGAGCGATGCCCAACCCGCCCCCACCAGATTATCTGTGGATGGTCTGTTTGGCGGCACCAACAGGGTATGGAGCTGGCTAGGCGCGCGCACAAGGCCCTGCGAACGCCACTTCGATGCCCAGCAGCGCCGCGATCCGTTTGGTTGCGGGTTGCACCTGGTCTGCGGCGTGACAACCTGCCTGTTGCTCAGCGGGCCGACGACTCTGAGCGAGTTGGCGCTCGTGCCAGCGGGCATCATGGCAATGGTTCGCCCGCACTGGTACTGGCGGACGCTGGGCGGGTTGGTGGTCAGCAAGACGACCGCTTTGTGGGCGATGGCGGTTCTCTGGGGACTGCTCGCGCTGGCGTGGTCGCCCGACCGTGGACAGGGGTTGGATGAACTTTCGAACGTGCGGTGGTCGGCGCTGGGGCTGATGCTCTGGCCGCTGATGCAGCACCGGGCGCTGCTGCTGGCTGCCTTGGCGATCGGGCTTCATATCGGGCAGGCCACGCAGCTCATGCACGGCCTCGGTGTGCTGATTGACGAGCCGAGCCTGCGATGGAACCGCATGCCCGGGCGGTGGAGCGGCTGGTGGGACCCGGTGGTGGGGGGCACGCTGCTGGTGGGCTTGCTTGGCTTGCACCTGCCCGCTGCGGCTTGGGGACGCGGCGGCTGGCGGCTGGCGGGTTTGGCCGGCAGCGCTGCGGCGGTCGCGGGAATCGTGGCCACGGGCACGCGGGGCGCGTGGCTCGCATCGATGGGGTTGGTCGGTCTGGTCGCGCTGGGGTGGTGGTGGAAGTCGAAGAACCGGCTCAAGGTCGGCGGTGCGGCGGTGGCGCTGGTGCTGATCCTCGGCGCGGCGGCGGCTGGGGTGGGCGTTGTGGCCGGGGGCAGCGGGCTGTCGCAGCGCGTCGAATCGGCGTGGACCGAGATCAACCGGGCGATCGACGAGCGCGACTTCACCACCGACACCGGGGCGCGCATCGGGATGGCGATATGGGCCGCCGAGGCGTGGCGCAGCGCGCCCGTCCACGGCGTGGGCACCGGCGGGTACAAGCAGTGGGTGCTCCAGAACGTAGAAGGGCCGAGCGGTCAGCGTGTCGGCGTGCACGCCCATGCGCACAACGGGCTGTTGCACATCGCAGCGACGGGCGGGCTTATTGGGCTTGTGCTCATGCTGCTGGTGTACGCGTCCGCGGTGTCGAGCGCGGGGCGCTACGAGCCGGGCGACGGCGTGATCGGCTACCGCGATGGGCCGATGTTCGCGTTGCTCGGGCTGGGGCTGGTCAGCGCGTTCGATCCGTTCCACCTCAACACGCAGACGTGCGCGCTGTTCGCGGTGCTCGTGGTGCTGCGGCTGCCCAATCGGCCGAGGCTGCTCGCAGACAGGGCCAGCTAGGCGTTCGCCTGTTCGAGCGACGGGTAATCGGTGTAGCCGGCTTGTTGGCCCGAGTCGCCCGCGTAGTAGGTCTCGGGGTCGGGCTTGTTGTACGGCCCGCCCTGAGCGATGCGCTCCGCAAGGTCTGGGTTGGCGATGTACAACTCGCCGAAGGCGACGGCATCGGCGAGGCCATCTCGAATGCGGCGATCGGCCTCGTCTGGCGTGAGCCCGCCGTTACCGATGTAGATCCCGCCGCCGGTTGCTTTGAAGCGCTCGTTGATGTGCGCATGGATGCGTTCGTTCTCGTCGTTGCGTTCGTAGGTGCGGAACGCCTCGACCGCGTGGATGTACGCGAGGCGCATAACCCCGAGGTGTTCGGCGAGCTCGCCGAAGGTCTCGTCGGGTGTCGAGTCCTTGAGGTCGCCCGTGCCGCCCATGGGGCTCACGCGGTAGCCCACGCGGCCCGATCCCCACACATCGCAGACCGCCTCGGCGACCTGCAACGGCAGGCGGAGACGATTGGCGATGGACCCGCCGAAGTCGTCGGTTCGGCGGTTGGTCCCGTCGCGTGTGAACTGGTCGAGCAGGTAGCCGTTGGCGCCGTGAATCTCGACCCCGTCGAAGCCCGCGGCCTTCGCGTTGGCAGCGGCCGTGCGGTACTGCTCGACGATGCCGGGAAGTTCATCCGTCTCCAGCGCGCGCGGCATGGAGACATCGACCCGGCCCGAGGTCGCGGAGGTGATCGTCTTGGCCTCGGCGCGCTGGGCGGATGGTGCAACGGGGGCCTGGCCGTCGGGCTGCAGGTCGACGTGGCTGATGCGTCCGACGTGCCAGAGCTGGCAGAAGATGCGGCCCGCTCGCTCGTGGACAGCGCTCGTTACGAGCTTCCAGCCCTCGACCTGCTGAGGCGAGTGGATGCCGGGGGTGAAGGCGTAGCCCTTGCCTTGGGGGCTGATCTGGGTGGCCTCACTGATGATGAGACCCGAGGAGGCGCGCTGGCGGTAGTACTCCGCATTGAGTTCCCAAGGGATGTCGCCCGGCTGCTGGCTTCGGCAGCGGGTGAGCGGGGCCATGAACACGCGGTTGGGCGCGTTTATTTCGCCGAAGGCGATGGCGCTGGAGAGGGCGGGGTGCGCGCTCATGGACAGTCTCTCTTGAGGAAGAAGGTCTCGATCAGTCGGCGTTCAGGGTGTTCGGGCCCTTGCCCGCGGACTTCTCGAAGTGGCCGTCGCCCTTGCGCTCGTACTTGGTGAAGCCCATGCGGTCGAGGTTCTTGTTGCTCAGGGAGCTGGCGCCCTTGGTGTCGGACCACTTGCCGAGGATGGTCGGGGCGCAGGGCACTCGGCGTACGGGCCGGCCGTCTTCGGGGTGCTTGGTGAGCGGCTTCTCGCTCATGGTCTGAACGACCTCGAAGTGTTCTTCGGTGCCCTCGCCTTCTTTGTCGAGAACCTGATAGACGTAGGTGGGCATGGGGCGTGCTCCGTTGGTGCGCACGGGGAGCGTGCGTGGGGGATCAGATGAAGCGTCGGCCCGACTCCATGTCGCACATGGCCCAGCCGGTCTCTTTGCAGAGCCGTTGCATGACGGGCCACGCGGTCTCGTCGTCGTCGATGTGGACCATGAGTTGGCTGAGCTCGTCGAGGCTCGTTGGGATCTCGGCGATGAACCCGGGCCCGTAGAGGCGGTCGATGCCCATGGAGCCCGCTGAGCCGTCGGAAGCGGTGTTGAAGCGGGCGAGCACCGCGAGCACATCGGCTGGCTTGCCCAGGGGCTCACATGTGGTCCCGGGGGTGACGGGCGGGGCATCCTCGGCGGGTGCGTTCATCAGGATGACATGCCGGGTTCTGCCCATCGGCCAACGGTACGCGGCCAAACCGGGTGGTGCATCCGGCCGATGCAGCGGGGTAGGCCGGGCTTGCAGGCCGGTCGGGATCAGGCGTAGGCCATCTGGTGGCGGTCGCAGGCTTGGCTGCGGACGTAGGACCGCAGGTTGGAGCTGTTGATCATGCCGTTGATGAGCAGCAGGTCGATGAGCTGGCCGATGCCCAAGAGGCCGAAGGTGAAGAACCAGATGAGGCCCGAGATCCATTTGCCGGCGTAGAAACGGTGGATCCCGCAGAAACCGACGAGGCAGAAGAGCCAGAGCAGATAGGCCCAACCAGCAGACTTGGGGGTGTACATCGCAATGACCGTCCTCTCTGGGGTGGGTATTGGGAAATCGAGGCGGCGGATTCTGCCCCAGCAGGCCGTATGGGAGGCTGAATGGCCCTCGGGCGATGCAATACCGATACAAAGGGAGCGTTGGAGGGCGGTACAGACGAACACATCCGCGGCCCGTTCTGGGCTGTGAGAAGGGACAACGGCCATGAACAAGCTGATGAACAGGCAAATGATGATCGTGCTGGTGGCGGGTCTAGCGATGGGAGCCAGCGCCCAGAGCGACGCCCCTCGTGAGGGCAGGCGTGACGGGGCTCTTCGGGGCCCGGACACCAAGCCGTTCGTGCTGGATGGCGCGGAGCGTGACCGCCCGGCCCGCTTCGGTGATCGCGGTCCCCAGCGTCGCGGCGCTGAGAGGGGCGAGGGCGCTGAGGGTCGGCGTGGCCCAGGTATGGGCCCTGAGCTGCTCGAGCAGTTTGATACCGACGGCGACGGCAAGCTGAGCGAGACCGAACGCGAAGCCGTCAAGGCGCACATGGAAGCCAAGAGGGCCGCGTTCATCCAGAAGTACGACCTTGACGCCGACGGTGCGTTGAACGATGAAGAGACCGTTGCGATGAAGGCGACCATCAAAGAGAAGATGGAGGCCATGAAGGCCGAACTGCTCACGAAGTTTGATGCTGACGGCGACGGCAAGCTGACCGGCGAAGAGCGCAAGGCAGCGGGCGACGCGGCCCGGCCCCTGATCGCGGAGATCACCGGCGGGTTCGGGATGGGTCCACAGCACGGGCAGCGGGGCGATCAGGCCCGCAGAGGCCCGCAAGGCGCTGAGGGCCGCGAGGCGATGAAGGCCCAGATTCTCGAGAAGTTCGACGCCGACGGCGACGGCAAGCTCGACGAGACCGAGCGCAAGGCAGCGGGCGAAGCGATGCGCGCCAAGCGCGGCGGCGAGGCGCCCCAGGGCCGAGCATTGTTCGGTCAAGATCGCGAAGCGATGAAGGCGCAGCTGCTTGAGAAGTTCGACGCCGACGGCGACGGCAAGCTCAATGAGACCGAGCGCAAGGCTGCAGGCGAGGCGATGCGCAGCAAGCGCGGTCCTCGCGCAGACCGTGGCGACCGTGGGCAACGCCGCCAGAACTGGGTGGATGCCAACGGTGACGGCACGATCGATGCCTCCGAGCTGGCCATCGCGGCCGACGCGGTCAGCAAGGGCGAACGCAAGGCCGATTTCAACCGCGACGGCGAGGTGAACTCGGACGACCTCGTGTTCCTGACGAAGAAGTCCGGCGGGTTCTGAGCCGCTCAGGCTCGCAGAGGATCGACAACCAGACATCGGATGAGAGTCCGTGACCGCCGCCTTTCGGCAGTACCCCCGCCCCCTTGTGTGGGCGGCGGTCATTTTTGGGCGAGCCGACGACTTTGCGGGCGAGTCGCGCTCGGCTGCAGCTTGCGGGGCGGTTCGCCGTAGTATGGAACGATGGACGCACCCCCCAGCCCACAGCCCGGCAGCGCAGCAGGCGCGAGCGCTGCGCGAACCGGGGGCAAGGGGGGCAAGGGGCAGGACGCGACGCTGTACCTGCACCCGCAGACGCTGGCAAGGCTCAAGACCTTTGAGCTGCGCGCCAAGATGATCATCGAGGGCGTGACCAGCGGCCAGCACCGCTCGCCCTACCAGGGCTTTAGCGTGGAGTTCGCCCAGCACCGGCCGTACGTGGCGGGCGACGACATCCGCCACCTCGACTGGAAGGTGTACGCCCGCAGCGACAAGCTGCACCTCAAGCAGTACCAGCAGGAAACGAACCTCGACCTGATCACGCTGGTGGATGCTTCGGGCTCGATGGACTTCGGCTCGCGGAGTTTCCACGATGCCTCGGGCGTGGGCCGCGACGAGAGCCCCGACGGGCGGACATACTGGAGCAAGTTCGACCACGCGACGGCGCTGGCGGCAGCGCTGAGCTACATCACGCTCCGCCAGGGCGACCGGGCGGGGCTGTATGTGTACGCCAACGAGATTCTGGCTGCGGTTCGGCGTTCGAGCGCACAGACCACCTGGAAGCAGATCGTCGAAACGCTGTCGATGCAGGCGGTCGATGCGCAGACCAACCTGCCCAGAGCGGTAGACCAGGTGCTCGCGGGCGTGAGCAATCGGTGCTTGATCGCGATTATCGGGGACTTCTTTGAGGACCCCGAGCCTATCCGGACTGCGATGGGTCGGCTTCGTCACCGTGGGCACGATGTGATCGCGTTCCAGGTGGTGGACCGTGCGGAGCGGGAGTTCAACCTGAGCGGCGTGGCGCCGTTTGAGGGGCTTGAGGGTGAACCGGTGCTAAGGCTGGACCCGAGGGCGATCCGCGAGGCGTACCTCAAGGCGTTCGAGGAACACCGGGCCGCGGTCGAGCGATCGGTCGTGGGCCTCGGGTTTGATTACGAGTTGGTGGACACGCACGACTGGCTCGGGCCGCCGCTCGCGCACTTTGTGGCGCACCGCAACGCGTTTATCCGCAAGCGGAGCCGGTCGTGAGAGGGGCGGTGCGCTGATGGGGATGCTGAACCCCGCGCTGTTCGCCGGGGCGATCGCGTGCATCGCGGTGCCGATTTTGATTCACCTGCTCATGCGGCGTCGGCGCAAGCCCGTGCGGTGGGCGGCGATGCGGTTCCTGGTGGAAGCGTACAAGCGCAACCGCAAGCGGCTGCTGATCGAGCGGTGGCTGCTGCTGGCGCTGCGGTGTCTGGCGCTGCTGCTTCTCGCAGTGGCTCTGGGCCGGCCGGCGCTTCTGGCAGCCGGGCTCGACGGGCCGGGCACGCGCACGGTGTACGTGCTCATCGACGACAGCCTGAGTTCGACGGCGACCGACGCGAGCGGGGTCTCGGGTGTGCGCCGGCACGCCGCGGCGGCACGCGAGGTGATCGGCTCGCTCGACCCGATGCGCGGCGACCGGGTGGGGCTGATCTCGATGAGCCAGCCGGCGCGGGGCATCGTGCTCGCGCCTTCGACGGACCTGGCAGCGGTCGCGGGATTGCTCGATTCGATGGAGCCGACCGATGCCCGCGCGGACGTGCAGGGGGCGGTTGAACTGGTGATCGACGACATCGCAGCGGCGCAGGCTGAGCTTGGGCTGGAAGACAGCACGCAAGGCCCGGTGGTAGTCGCGGTGTTCAGTGACTGGCTTGAAGGAACAGCTCGCGGCGAGTCGGCTTTGCCCGATTGGCCCGAGCAGACGGGCGTTGAGTTCCTGCTCTCCCCGCCGAGGGCGGACGAACCGGCCACGGTGAGCATCACCGCTGTGGCGCCCGTGCGCGGCGTGACCTCGAGCGATGATGTGGGCGGCGACCGCGTGGCGATCTACCTTGCCCGCGCGGGCGGGAGCGCAGCGGTATCGCGCGTCGTGCTGCGCGGCCGCACCGGCCCCGCGAGTTGGTCCCCGCCGCTGGGCGAGGCGCTGGTGCGCTGGTCGCCGGGCCAGACCACGGCACAAGCGATGATCGCGTTCGATCGCTCGGCGATCGATGCATCGAAGGTCGGTCGGTGGGGAGCGCTGCGGGTCGAGATTGATGGCGACGAGCTGCCGGGTGATGATGTTCGCTACGCGGCGGTGCAGGTGCGTACGTCGCTTCGCATCGGGATCGCAGGCCCGGGCGGGTTCGATCGGCCGACGAGCGTGCGAGACTACGGGCCCAGCGAGTGGGTTCGGCTGGCGATGGTGCCGGGCGGTCGCGAAACCGGTATCGAGCTGCGAGACGTTCCCACCACGAGTATCGAACGCGAGCGTTTGTCGGACCTCTCGGCGCTGTTCGTGCTTGAGCCGGCGCGGGTGACACCAGCGGGATGGACGCGGCTGGGCGAGTTCGTGTCGCGCGGCGGGCTGTTGGTGGTCACGCCTGATGCCGACGAGCGCGGCACGCCGGTCTGGCCCGATGCCCTCAGCCAGACGCTCGGCCTTGGCTGGTCGGCGGGCTCGGCAAGCGAGATGGCGCTGACGATCAGCCCTGCGCCGGTGGGCGAGCTGCTCAAGCTGCTCGAACCAGAATTGGCGGAGATCGCGGGTTCTATCCCGGTTCGCCGCAGGCTCGAACTTGATGCAGGCGAGGGCGAGACGGTGCTGAGCCTGAGTGATGGCACGCCGATGGTGGTGGCAGGCCGGGGCGAAGCAACGCGCGGGCTTGTGGTGCTGGTGGCATCGGCCCTGGACCTTGAATGGATGGACCTTCCGGCGCGAGGTCTCATGGTGCCGCTGGTGCAGGAACTCGTGCGGCAGGGCATTGACGCCGCCAACCCGCGCGCGGTATCGGTTGCGGGGCGCGAGCCCGCGGTACCGTCGGGTACGCAGGAACTCCGTTCACCTGGACGCGAGAGGATCACCGTTGAATCAGGCGAGGCAGCACGGTTCGCAGGCGTGTGGGACGCGATCGATGCGCAGGGCGCCGCGGCGGGTGTAGCGGTGGTGAACCCGGATGCCGATGCAGGCCGAGCCAGGGTGCGGTCGACCGATGAAGTGCTGGCGTGGTTTGAGTCGCAAACAGGCCGCAGGCCTGGCGTATTGGGCGATGAAGAAGCCAGCGCGAACGGTGATGGACGGGCCTCTCGAACCGACGCGGGTTGGGCGCTGCCTGCAATCGTGCTGCTGCTGGTTGCACTGGTAGCGGAAGCGCTGCTCGCGAGACGCTTTAGTCATGCAGAGCTGCGGCCGATGACGGTGAAGCTGGGACGAGGCGCGCGCGCATGAACGACCTGCTCAACACCTTGCTCGGGCTTGATGGGTTGCGTTTCGGCGTGGAGGGCGTGCGGTTCGGGTGGCAGCGACCCTGGCCGAGCTGGCTGTGGGTGTTGCTGATCGCGGGCGCAGCGGTCGTCGCGTGGTGGGTGTACCGCAGGCTTCCGATGGCGCGCCGGTGGCGCGTGGTGCTCGGGTGCGTCCGGGGCGTGGCGCTCGTGCTGGTGCTGGTGATGCTCAGCGGGCCGGCGTTGATCGAGAGTTCTCGCCGGGTCGAGCCGGACTGGATCATGGTGCTCGCGGATCGGTCGGCTTCCATGGAAGCCGCCGACGGGCCTGATGGTGCGACGCGCAACGAGCAGCTTCGCGAGGCGCTGCGGGCCGCATGGCCCCAGTGGTCGCAGCGCGCCGAGCGTTCACGGCTTGTGTGGCTGGGCTTTGCCGACGGGGCCTTCGACCTGCCAGCTACGGATCAGGGTGTGACGCTTGGCGATGCAGCAGGTGCGCGGACCGACCTTGAATCAGCGCTCGATGAGGCGCTGGACCGCGGGGCTGCGCGGTCGCTTGCGGGCATCGTGGTGCTGAGCGATGGACGGTCAGCTTCGGCACTGAGCGCTGATTCGTGGGACCGGCTTCGCGCCAAGGGTGTGCCGGTGTTTACGGTGGCGCTGGGCGCGACCGGCAGGACGCGCGACCTAGCGGTGACCGCGACAGCCGCGGCCAGAGCGTTCGTGGACGATGCGGTACCGGTGCAGGTGCGCATCGATCAGGTGGCTGATGCGGGCGAGGCGACGCCGGCGGTCGCGAGGCTCATCGATGAACTTACAGGCCGGGTGCTCGACGAACGAGAGATCAATGTCGAAGGCGGCTCGGCAGAACTGACGCTGCTGGCGACGCCCGATCGGCCCGGCATCCAGCGGTGGCGCGTCGAGATCGACGCGGGTGAGGGCGACCTGGTCGCGGAGAACAACACGCAGGAACTCGCGGTCGAGGTGCTCGATGAGCCGCTGCGCGTGGTGTACCTCGACGGCACGCCTCGCTGGGAGCACCGGTACCTCAAGAATTTGTTGCTGCGTGAGGAGTCGATCACGTCTTCGTCGCTGCTGCTGGCGGCCCGCAGGCGTTACACGCAGGAAGGCAACGTGGCGATCGCACAACTGCCCAACTCACCGGAGGAATGGGCGGATATCGATGTGGTGGTGCTGGGCGATGTGCGCCCCGAACTGCTTGGTGAAGAAACCATGAACCAGCTGCGCGATCATGTGGCGACGCGCGGCGCGGGGCTCGTGTGGATCGGCGGCCCGCGGGCGACGCCCTACGGATACCGCGGCTCGCCTCTGGCCGCGCTTCTGCCCTTTACGCTTGCGTCACAGGCTCAAACGCCGGTGTGGGACGACGCGGTGACACTCGTTCGGGCGGATGCTTCGGATGCGTTGGGAGTGCTGCGTCTGGGCGACACGCCGAGCGAGCCTTGGCCCGCGCAGCTGTCTGATCCGTCGACTGGCTGGAGCCGGCTTTGGGGTGTGCAGAAGATCGCCGCGGATCGGCTCAAGCCTGCTGCGGTGCCGCTGGCGTTCGCGCAGGGCGATTCGATCGTGGATGCGCGCGGCTGGCCCGTGGTGATGACGATGCGCTACGGCGCGGGCCGGGTTGTGTACCTAGCGACGGACGAGACGTGGCGCTGGCGCTATGGCTTGGGCGATCTGCTGTTCGACCGCTTCTGGCTGCCGATCTTGCGCATGGCGGGCCGGCAGAGCTTGGCGAGGCTGGGCACCGAGGCGGCGCTGCGGATCGAGCCTCGCCAGCCGGTCGCAGGCCGGGCGGTGAGCATCGAGCTTCGGCTGCTCGATCAAGCGCTCGTCGATGCAGCCGAGGGCGTGGTCGAGTTTGACCTTGCGCGGTCGGGCGCACCGGACGCTGAGCCGCAGCGCGTGAGCGTGCGCAGGCTGGGCGCGGAGGACCCGACCTTCCTGGGGACTTGGATTCCGTCGGAGCCGGGCACGTACGAGTTGAAGGCCGCGACGCCGCTGCTCGCGGGCGTGGGGTTACAGCGAGAGGTGCGCGTGGTGCGTGCGGACGATGAACGCCGCGACCCACGGCCCGACCACGCGTTGCTGGCGAGCCTGGCCCAGCGGACCGGGGGGCGTGTGGTACCAACGGGCGAACTGGGCGCGCTGGCCGAGGAGATCCCCAACCGGGAGGTGGTAGTGGCATCGCCCCCGAAGATCGAGACGCTTTGGGACACGCCTTTGATGCTCGTGCTGCTGGTGGTGCTGCTGGGCGCGGAGTGGGCGGGCAGGCGGCTGCTGCGCCTAGCGTGAGTGAGCATGTTCTTATTTTGTATGGGCAACCGTGCTGTCACCGGACCGATCCGCCGCAGCGGGCCGTATAGAGAGTGGTAGACGATGCAGTAGGGTGGGACCCGCCAACGCCCGATGAACCGCAGGGAGGCACGACCTTGATCCACAACCAGTCAGATGGTGCTCCGGCGCTGAGAGATGCGCTGGTTGGACTGCGGTCGCGGGCCAAGCGCGTGCTGCTGGTGCGCGCCGGCTCGATGGTGTCAGCAGCGGTGCTGGTCGGCTTGTTGGCGGGCGTGCTGTTGGACTTTCTGTTGCGGCTGCCCTCGGGGGCCCGGTGGGTGCTGCTGATCGGCGGGCTGGTTGGGGTCGCGTGGATGCTCCGCGCGTGGGTGCTGCGAGCTGCTTTGTTCGCACCGAGCCTTACGGCGGTGGCGCTGCGCGTCGAACGAGGCGAGCACGGCAAGGGCGTTCGCGGCAGCTTGGCATCGGCGCTCGAACTCGCGAGCGACCAGAGCGCTGACACCGACGACCCAACCTCGGCATCGCTCACGGCAAAGGCCATCAGCGATGCGGGCGAGGCGCTCAAGGGCGTGCGCGTTGACCAGCTCATACGCACCGAACCCGCTCGGCGGGGCGTGATCGCTCTGGCGATGGCTCTGCTGATCGCGGGCGGCGGCGCTGTCGCGAGCCCGGCGCTGGCCTCGATAGGGCTGACTCGGCTGCTCACGCCATGGTCTCAGACCCATTGGCCCAAGCGCACGGGCGTGGTGGCGGCGCTCAACACGGGTGTGCACGCTGCCGGCGAGCCGATCGTACTACGGGCACTGCTGACCAAGACCAATCGGGCGTTCGGCCAGAGCGATGTGGACGTGAAGCTGCGGGTCGTGCGCGATGGCAAGGCCGAGCCCTGGCGCACGCTGCCGCTCTCGCCTCAGCGGCGCGAGGCCACGTCGGGCGAAACGACCGGCGAGGTGTACGAACGCCTGACCGAAACTCCGATGCTCGAGCGCGACGCTCTGCTCGAGTACCGGTTTGTAAGTGCCGACGACCAGACCGATGTGCAGCAGTTGACGCTTGCGCCGAGGCCAAGGCTTGTGGGCGTGAGCGTGCGGGCCGAGCCGCCGGAGTACGCGGTGCGTGCGGGTGTCACAGGGGTGCTCGCGGGCAAGGGTGTCGAGCTTGATGCCGGCTCGCGCGTGGTGAGCGCGCCCTCGCCGGTGCTCGCAGGATCGGACGTGACGCTGGCGCTGCGGTTCAACAAGCCGCTTCCCAAGTGGACGGACGCGGCCGAGGTCGCGCGCTCGCAGCTCGGCGACGAGTCGCTTGCGGGTAGTCTGAGCGCGAGCGACGACGGCGCGACGTGGACGCTGACACTTCAGCCCAAGGCCCAAGTGGTTCTCGCGGTGATGCCCGAGGATTCGCACGGCTTGACCCCCGCCACGGCGGCGACGGTTCGCCTTGAGGTGATCCAGGACGAGCCGCCAGCCATCGCGATTATCGAGCCCAGCCGGGATGAAGCGGTGCTGGCTACCGCGCTCATCGACGTGCTCGGCGAGGGACGCGACGACATCGGGCTCGAGGAGGTATCGCTCGTGGCGCAGCGTGCGAGAGCGCCCGCAGGCTCGACGGGAGCAGAGGCGGAGTCGATTGGCGACGAAACATTGCTCGCGAGTGAAGGCGTAGCAGGCGCGCTGGTCGGGCAGGCGCGAATTGCAATGGCGCTCGAGGAGTTCGGCGCGACGGCGGGCGACGAAGTGTGGCTTTGGGCGCTAGCGAGCGATGTGTTCGAGGTGCAGGGCCAGTCGCGCGAGCCGACGCGGTCGGCCAAGCGTGTGCTGCGGATTATCGATGAGAGCGAGCTTGAGGCGCAGGTGCGCGGCGAGTTGTCGGCGGTTCGGCGTGCTGCCATGCGGCTCGAAGGCCAGCAGCGCGAGCTGCGAGACCGGGTCGCCCAAGAACCCGCCGACCCCAAGGCCGAGGCGAGGCAGGAAGCGCTGACGCGGCGCATCGAGGCCCAGCAGGCGGCGCTCGATCGGCTCGGTGAGCGGCTCGACCGAAACCAGATGGACGACAGCCCGTTGGCGGGTCTGCTTGATGACGCGGGATCGATCGTACGGGAGGCGGCCGAGGCTTCGGAGCAGGCGCAGCGAGAACTCGATGCCCAGCAGAACGAAGACGAGCAGGACGCACGCGATGAGGCCACTGAGCGGGCCCAGCAGTCGCAAGAAGAAGTGCGCGCAGCTCTGAGCGATCTGATCGCGGCTCTGGATCGCGGCGAGGACGCTTGGGTCGCGCGCCGAGGTGTTGAGCAACTGCTCGAAGAGCAACGGGATATCGCAGAGCAGACCGCACAACTCGGTCAACGCACAACGGGCCGAACGGTCGAACAGTTGACGCAGGCCGAGCGTACGGAGCTTGAGCGGATACTGGAACGCCAGCAGCGTGCAGCGGACGCTGGGCGCGAAGCGATCGAAGAACTCGATCGGCGTGCGGACCAACTCGCGGGTCGTGATCCCGCGCAGGCTTCGGCGTTGCGCGACGCAGCGAGCCGGGGCCGGTCGTCGCAGCTCGAACAGCGGCAGAACGACGCGGCGCAGAACCTCGGGCAGAACCAGACCGCCGACGCGGGCGGAAACCAGCAGCAGGCGATCGAGGCGCTCGAACAGATGCTCGACGAGATCGACAACGCGGACGAACGTCGCGATGAGGTGCTCCGCCGAATTCTGGCGAGCCTGATCGAGTCCATCGACGCGCTGATCGTTCAGCAGCAGGACCAGCTCGAACGTCTGGCGAGGGCCGAGGGCGACGAAGTCAAGCAACTCGACGATGGCATGATCCGCCTGGACGCGAACACGCTGGCCGTGATTCAGCTCGCAGGCGAGGCGCCGGGCGATGTCGCCCAACTCATCGCCATGCTCTCGGGCGCCCAGGGCGAGCAGGTGAAAGCGGTCCAGGCGCTGCGAAGCGGCAATGGCAATGTCGCGGCCAAGCGAGAGGCGAGGAGCCTCGAACTGTTGGAGCAGGCCAAGGCCGAGGCCGAGCGGCTCGAAGAGGAAGCCCAGCAGCGCGAGCAAGACCGCAGGCTTGCCGAGTTGCAGGATGCGTACCGCGACCTGCTCGAACGGCAGGTTGTGCTGCAGAGCGAGGTGGACGAGTTCGTGGGCAAAGAAGTGACCCGCCGCGAGCGGGCCAAGGTACGCGGGCTCGGCGAGCAGCAGCTCTCGCTCACCGATGACCTAACCGCGGTGCGCGAGACCAACAGCGACATCGAGGACACGCTGGTGTTCACGCTCGCGCTGGACCGCATGGACTCGGCGAGCGCAGACGCGGCGGAACGCCTGCGCCGGGGCAATGCCGACCGCGGCGCGCAGCGCGGCCAAGCCACGGTGGCGCGGCTTCTGCGTTCGATACTGGAAGCACTCAAGGACGATCGGCCCGAGCAGGACGAGTTTGGCGAGGGCGCTCAGGAGAGCGGCGGCGGTGGCGGTGGTGCCGGTGGGGAGCAACCGCTCGTGCCGCCGGTCGCGGAGTTGAAACTTCTTAGAGCGATGCAGATCGAGGCCGCGGAATGGACGCGGGCTGCCAACGAAGACGGCGCGGAGACAACCGAGCTCGATCAGCTCGCGGAGTTGCAGCGTGAACTCGCCGAGCGCGGCCAGCAACTCATCGAACAGCTCCAGCAGGCCACCCCCCAGCCGAGCGGAGGCACGCAGATCGAGCCAAGGGGAGGTGGGTAAGCCATGCGATGGCGATACGAATCAAACTTGTGGTCAGTGTTACTCGTTGGTGTTGCGGTGGCGGCATCTTCGGTTTCGGCTCAAGAAGCCACCGAGCCTGTGCCATCAACGGACCCCGACCAACCGGCGGGGCTGGGTGATCTTGACGCTTTGCTGGGCGTCGAGCCCGACGCGGCTAGGCCCGGCCAAGGCGCGGAGACGGGCGCCCTTGACGCAATCGAAAGCGAGCTTGAGCGTGCGCTCGATGGCGAGGCGGTCGCGCAGACGTTTGAGGACGCTGTTCGGCTTATGAGCGACTCGGCGCAGCGGCTCGCGGGCATGAAGGACACGGGCATCGATACGCAGCGGATGCAGGCCGAGGCGATCCGCAAGCTCGAGGTGCTCATCAAGAACGCCCAG
Source organism: Phycisphaerales bacterium (assembly GCA_029260395.1). Taxonomy (GTDB): domain Bacteria; phylum Planctomycetota; class Phycisphaerae; order Phycisphaerales; family UBA1924; genus OFTM382. Next base: position 564,730 of record JAJDDJ010000009.1, read on the forward strand.
CAGCAACAGCAGCAGTCGCAGAGCCAGCAGCCACAACAACAGCAGCAGCAACAGAACCAGCCCAATCAGCAACAGCAGGAACAACAGCAACAGCAGCAGGGCGACAACCAGCAAGAGATGCAGCCGCCCGGTCGGCAGGACGGAGAACTCTCGGAAGCCGCCGCCGCTGATCTTGCGCGATGGGGCTCACTGCCAGCCCGGATGCGCGATGCGCTGCTCCAGGGCGCCGACGAGCGGTTCAGCACGCTCTACCGTGGGCTTACCGAGAAGTACTTCGAGCGACTCGCGGAGGATGCCGAGTGAAGCGTTGGATGTCGATTGTGGTTGCTGCGCTGCTGGCGTCCGTGGCGTCGCTCGCTTCGGCGCAGCCGGGGCGTGAGCTGACGCCAGCGATAGACGACGCGACGGCCCATGGCCTTCGCTACCTGGCGACGCAGCAGTCGCCCGACGGCTCGTTCGGCGGCGGTCGGTTCGGACCAAACGTCGCGGTGACCTCGCTGGCGTGTCTGGCCTTTATGGCTGATGGGCACCTTCCGGGGCGCGGCGAGTACGGCGACATCGTCCTGAAGGGCCTCGAGTTCATCCTCGACAACACAGCAGAGAACGGGCTGATCGCAGCCGAGCCCGCCAACGGGCCGATGTACGGCCACGGCTTCGCGACGCTGTTTCTGGGCGAGGTCTACGGCGCGGTCGGTAGCGATCCGGTGCTCGACGACCGCGTCTATGAGGCGCTGGACCGGGCGGTTCGGCTGATCGAGCGCACACAGAATCAGGAGGGCGGCTGGCGTTACAACCCTGTGCCGTTTGATGCGGATGTATCCGTGACGATCTGCCAGATCATGGCGCTGCGGTCGGCGCGCAACGCGGGGCTCGAGGTCGACAAACAGGTGATCGACGCTGCGATCAAGTACGTGCGCGAATGCCAGAATCCCGATGGCGGGTTCCGCTACCAGCGCGACGGCGGGCAGAGCGGCTGGCCCAGGTCCGCAGCGGGGCTGGCGAGCTTGTACTACGCGGGCATCTACGAGGACCGCGCGATCGATCGCGGCTTGCAGTATCTCTCGATGACGGCGGTGCCGGGACGAGAGGCAAGCCGATCGCACGTGTGGTACGGCCACTACTACGCGGTACAGGCGATGTTTCTCTCCGGCGGCAAGAACTGGTCGCAGTGGTGGCCGCTGATCGCGGGCCAGCTGCTCGAAATTCAAGAGCCCAACGGCCGATGGGAAGACCGCTCGGTTGGGCCGGCGTACGGCACGGCGATGGCGCTGCTCATTATTCAAATGCCCAAGCGGTACCTTCCGATCTTTCAACGATGAATCTATCCAACTCGACCATTCGTTCGGCTGTCTGCTTGCTCGCCCCTTTGGCGATCGCTGCAAGCAGCGCGTCAGCGCAGTTCTTTACGCTGACCACCTCGGACCTGTCGCGGCGCGACATACACGGGCCACTGTTCTCGCCGAGCACGGTCCACTTTGGCACCGCTGAGGGCACGCCGATCGATCTTGCGGTGGATGACCTAGTGCTCTTGCGCGCTGCGTCACCCCGGCTTAGGCCCCCGCCGACGGGTTCGCTCGGCGAGGAACCAGTGGGTCAGTTGACGCTGACCGACGGCCGGGTGCTCTTCGGCCGGGCGATTGCGCACGCGGACGACGACGTGATCGGATGGGAGACCTTGCTGCGCGACCGGCTCACGTTCAGGCTTGATGATGTGCGGTCGCTTGTGACAGATGCGGCACACCCGTTCGATGATGCTTCCAGTCACGATGGCAGTGCCCTGAATGACAGCGTCATCCTCGAGAACGGGGACGAACTCACGGGCTTCGTGCTCGCGTACCGCCCGATGGTCGAGATCGAAACCGACGCGGGCATCCGCGAGATCGATCCCCAGCGCGTGCGCGGCGTGGTGCTCGCGAGTCCGGCCAAGCGGTCGGCCTCAACGCTCGTGGCGCTGGCCGACGGCAGCGTGCTGGCATGCTCGTCAATCGTCAGCGACGCTGTGGGCGATGTGCTGCTCACCGATGCCGACTCGGCCAGCGAGATGCTGGTGACTTCGGATGATCTGGTCGCTGTGCTTTGGACGCCCGAGCGAGTGGTCGGTCTCGCGTCGCTGTCGATGGTCGAAAGCCAAGCAGGTGAGGGCCTCCGCTGGGTCGAGCCGCCTGTAAAGGCGCACGATCCGCTGGGTGTGGGTGATGTCGCGTTCGCCGGGCCGACCCGTGCGAAGTGGTCGCTGCCGGAGGGCGCGATGGGGTTCGTGTGCGGCGTGGAGTTGCCCGCATCGGCGTCGCCTTGGGGCGCGTGCGACGTGGCGCTAATGGTCTCTGGGCGGGGCGAGCCGCGCGAGCTGGCTGCGGTCTCGCTCGATGGTGAGAACCGCTCGGCACAACTCGCTGCAACGCTGGAACTGCAACCGGGAGAGACAGAGCTTTGGATCGAGGTCCGCCAGGGCCGCAACGGCCCGGTGCAGGACACCCCGGTGCTGCGTTCGCCGATGGTGTTGTTGAACGAGGCGGGCGACCGGCGCTAACGAACTGGCTAGCGCACCACTCTGGCCCTACCGCACCTTGATGAGCGCAAGGCCCACGACGACAAGCACGATGGTTGAGATCCACGCGCGGGCGACGACCTGCTGCTCGGTCCAGCCGCCGAGGTGCAGGTGGTGGTGGTACGGCGCGCACCGGAAGATGCGTTTGCCGCCCGTTGACTTGAAGTAGCCGACTTGGAGCACGACCGATCCGATCTCGGCGAGGTACACGCCGCTCATGATGAGCACGACGTACTCGTGCCGGGTCGCCACAGCCAGGTACCCGAGCAGACCGCCGAGAGCGAGTGAACCCGTGTCGCCCATGAACACCTGCGCGGGCGAGCAGTTGAACCACAGGAACCCCAGGCACGCGCCGGCCATCGCGCCCGCGAGCACCGAGAGCTCGCCCGTGCCGGGCACGTACGGCACGAGCAGCCGCTGCGCCCAGGCTTGTTCGCCCGCGATCAGCGCCAGTACCAACACGCCCAGCGCGATGATCGAGCCGATGCCCGAGGCCAACCCGTCCATGCCGTCGGTGATGTTCACTGCGTTGGACATGCCCGTGACCATCAGCGCCGAGAGCACCACGAACACCGGCATCGAGAGCACGACCACCGAGCCGCTCAGCTCAAGGCCGGGCGTGGAGTACGTCTTCTGGAACGGCAGGTTGAGCACGTGCGCGAGGCTCTGGCCAGTTTCGTCGGCACCGGCTCGATACGCAAAGAACCCGATGATGATGCCGATGCCAAGCTGAAAGACCAGCTTCTCCCATGAGTAAAGCCCCTGCCGGCCCGAGCCCCTGCGAGACGCGGTGAGCTTGAGGTAGTCGTCCGCTCCGCCCACGACCGCCAGCCACGCTACGAGCACCAGGCCGAGCTGCACCCAGCGCACGCTGAGGTCCGCCAGCAGCAGCGTGCTGAGCAGCATCGCGCCGACGATCAGCACGCCGCCCATCGTCGGGGTGTTGGCCTTTCCCTTGGCGACGTGGCCGAGTGCCGCGGCGTCGGTCTCGCCCGTGTCGCCCACCTTCAGCGCGCGCAGCATCCGGATGGACTTGGGGCCGAACGCGAGCACCAGCGCGAACGAAAGGCCCGCAGCACCCAGCGCGCGGAACTCGATCTGGTCGAGCAGGCCCAGCACGCCGTACAGCCCGACTTGGTCGAGCCAGCTACGTGAGAGATCGAACAGCCAGTAGAGCATGAGCCGAATGGTTCCTAATCCGCAGCGGGGGCTGCCTGCTGTGTGCGCACGGCATCGATGAGTCGTTCGAGCGCCATGCCGCGCGAGGCCTTGAGCAGCACAGCGTCTCCGGTCGCGAGCGATGCTGCAACCCGCGCGGGCCAACTGCCTCGGCCGTCAGGGTGCAACGTGAGTTTGGGAGATGCCGCAGCGCCGCAGCCGGCGTAGGCAGGCCCGATGCACACCACGCGGTCGATGGCGTGGCTTGCGAGGGCTGCATCGAGCACCTCGCGGTGCATGGCAGGGGCCCCGGGCCCCAGTTCAAGCATGTCGCCGAGCACCGCGACCCGGCGGTCGCCGTTGGCTGAAGCCAGCACACCCAGCGCGGCGAGCGTGGACTCGGGGTTGGCGTTGTAGGCATCGACCAGCAGCCGCACGCCGTTGATGGTCTCCCACGCCAGCCGCATCGGAGGCGGATCAGCTCGCGCGATGCCCGCGATCGCGTCGGCGGGATCAACGCCGGTTTCAATGGCGAGGATCACCGCCGCGGCGGCGTTCAGCGCCGAGTGCCTGCCGGGCATGGGGACCCTGAGTTCACCGATGCCCTCGATGCTGCACCGCACGAGGGTCTCGGCTTCTTCAAGCACGCTTACGCGCCGATCGCAGGACCGATCAACGCCGTAGGTAATAACCCTTCGGTTGCCCGCGAGCCGTTCGATGAGTCCAGGCGCGTGCGCACTGGCGACGATCAACCCGCCCTCGGGCACGGCTGCGCTGAGCGACGCTTTCTCGTTGGCGACCCCCTCGATGGAGCCGAGGCCTTGCAGGTGCGAGCGCCCGACCGAGATGATCGCGCAGGCATCGGGTTCGATGATCGCGCCGAGTCGCGCGATCTCGCCCGGGCCGCTGGTGCCAACTTCGCAGACGATGTGCTTGGAATCAGCGGGCGCGTTGAGCAGCGTGAGCGGCACACCAAGATGGTTGTTGAACGACTTCTCGGGCAGCCATGCGGGTGAGCCTGGCCGGGAGCACGCGGCGGCCAGCAGCCGGCAGGTGCTGGTCTTGCCGTTGGACCCGGTGACGGCGAGCACCGCGGCGTTCTTGAGCGCGCTTCGGCGGTACATGCGGGCTGCCTCGGCCATCGCTCGTTCGACGTTCGGCACGAGCAGCACGCCGCCGGTTGGCAGGTCGTTGGTGAATGCCTGCGTATCTTCGATGACGGCGCACGCAGCGCCTGAATCGAGCGCCGCACCGATGAAGGCGTGACCATCGACGTGCACACCCCGCAGGGCGAAGAAGACTTGGCTGTGCTTCACGTCCCTTGAGTCGATGGTCGCGCCGCGCCAGCTCGCTGCGGTCGGCGCGCGCAGCCACTTTGCATCCGTGATCGACGTGGCGAACGTGTCCAGGCTGGTCGCGTGAGCGCTCATGCGGTGGTGTCCGCTGATTGAAGTTGCGCGAGCACACGGCGTGCCAGCGCGAAATCATCGAAATCGATGGCGCAGATGCCGCCTGCGCCATCGCTAATGAGCTGCTGGCGCTCGTGGCCCTTGCCTGTGATGAGCACGACATCGTCGGGCGATGCGTTCCGCAAGGTGTGCTCTATGGCCTTGGCCCGGTCGGGCTCGATCGTCGTAGCGTTCAGCCTATCTGCCGGAATTCCAGCTACCACCTGCTCGATGATCGCCATCGGCGGCTCCGTGCGAGGGTTGTCGCTGGTAACGACCTTTCGGTCGGCCAGCTCGGATACCACCCGGCCCATGCGCGGCCGCTTGCTTGCATCGCGGTCGCCGCCTGCACCAAAGACGACCCAAAGCTGCCCGCCCCCGCCCTCGGCATCGATCGCTGCGCGCACGGCGGATATCGAGTTGGCCAGCGCATCGTCGGTGTGGGCAAAGTCAACCAGCACGCGCGGCCGCTGGCCTTGATCGTGCACCGGGTCAAGCCGGCCCGCTGGGCCTCGCGCATGTTCAAACGCTCGGCTGATCGCGCTGGCATCGCACGAAATCAGGGCGTCGACCGCAAGCGCCGCTTGCAGCGTGTTCATCGCATTGAACGCTCCGACCATCCGCGTGCGCACAGCGGCCTCGCCCCACGGGCCGGTGAGCACGAGCGATTGCCCGCTGAGGGACTGCGACTCGATGCGCACATCGGCTTGATGCTCGCCGCCGCAGAGCAGCACGGGGCATCGGCAGTGATCGGCCATGAGCCTTGCGGGCTCGCCCACGTCGTGGATGATCGCAAGGCCGGCGGGCGGCAGCTGCGCAAAGAGTTTGGCTTTGGCGCGCGCGTAGGAGCCCATGTCGCGGTGGTAATCGAGGTGGTCGCCCGAGAGGTTCGTGAACACGCCGACATCAAAGCTGAGCCCGGCAGCACGGTGCTGATCGATCGCGTGGCTCGAGACCTCCATCGCCGCGGCGGTGCAGCCGTTCGCGAGCATCGAGGCGAACAGCGCGCTCAGCTCGTGGGCGGGCGGCGTGGTCAGGCGTGCGGGTGCGCGCTCGAGGCCATCGAAGGATTCGATCGAGCCGACGAGCCCGCATCGAGTTCCCAGGCGCTCCAACGCTTGCTGAACCAGGTGGACGATGGTGGACTTGCCGTTGGTGCCGGTGACAGCGACGAGCTTGAGCTTGCTGGTGGGGCTTCCATGGAACCGCTCAGCGAGCAGGGCGAGAGCCAAGGGGGCGCTGTCCGCGCGCACGACCGGGACGGGCAGCGCCTGTGGATCGCCATCAATCAGAATCGCTGCGGCGCCGGCATCAATGGCCCTCTGAATGAAAGCAGCGCCGTCGGTGCGGGTGCCGGCTCGGGCGACGAACAGCCAGCCCGGCTGGACCTCTCGGGAGTCGTCGGTGATGCCGGCAATGGTGGTAAGGGCGGTATCGCCCTCGCCGGTGCGAGCCGGGTGGATCGTGCCGATGCCTTGTGCCAGCTCCGCCAGCCGCATCATGTGCTCCGCGAGGGTTCGGGGGTGATCAGCATGGCGTCGCCGAAGCTGTAGAACCTGTATCGGCGCTCGATGGCTTGCGCGTACAGACTCAGCAGGTGTTCGAGGCCCGCTTGGTCTTTCCCGAACAGCGACGCGACCATCGCAAGCAGCGTGGACCTGGGCAAATGGAAGTTAGTCAGCAGGCCATCGACCCAGTGCCAGTCGTGGCCCGGAGCGATGAGAATCGAGGTATCGAGCTGATCCGGCAACGGTTCGCCCCGGTCGCGGAGCTGGGCGTAGCTCTCGAGCGCGCGCGCGGTGGTGGTGCCTACGGCAAAGACTCTGCCGCCTTGGGCTCGGCAGCGGTCAATGGCTTCGATGGTGCTCGCGGGCACGCTGCACGTCTCGGCGTGCATGGGGTGGCCCTCGATGTGCTCGGCTTCGATGGGCTTGAACGTGCCGCTGCCCACGTGCAGCACGACCCGCTCGACCCCGATGCCGGCCTCACGCAGCCGCTCGAGCGCGGGCTCGTCGAGGTGCAGGCCGGCAGTGGGGGCCGCCACCGAGCCGAGTTGATCGGCAAAGACGGTCTGGTAGCGATCCGGGTCGTCCTCGTGTTGCTCAGGTTCGTCGCGCTGGCGGCGAGCGGTCAGGATGTACGGCGGCAGCGGCGGTAGGCCGGCGTGTTCAAGAATGGACTCGATGGGCGTGTCGGACTCGATCCGCCAAGCACCGGCCTCGCCAGAGGCGGGATCGAGGGGCTCAATGAGGGTGGCGTTGCCCGCAGCGGGCCCCTCGCGGGCCTTGATGAGCACCGTCATGCCCGCTTTGACCCGCTTGGTGCGCACGAACGCCTGCCATTGAGTCTCCGTTCCCCGCAGGTAGAGCATCTGGACCTTGCCGCCGGTGTCGGTTCGGAAGCCGAGGAGGCGGGCCTGCACCACGCGCGAGGTGTTGACCACCAACAGATCGCCCGGCCTCAGGTGTTCGTGCAGGTTGGCGATGGCCTGGTGTTGCGGGGCCGACCGGTCCCGGCAGGCGACGAGCAAGCGGGCCTGGGAGCGCTCGGCGGCGGGGACAGTGGCGAGCAAGTCGGGCGGCAGGTGGTAATCGAGCGAGTCGGTTCGGAGCACGGGGTTTCCTGACAACGACAACGGGCGTGGCGTGGGGGCAACAGCCGTCACAACCGGATCGGCCTCGGGTGAGCGTATCGCGTTTGGGCCGCTATCAGAGCGGGTTTTCTCGGCCCAAAGGTCGGCCACGGCTTCCGGCACGGCTGATGCCCTGTGGTTTGGTAGACATGATCACGCTCCTCGGTGCATCCCACGTCTCCTTGCCCAGCGGTCCGGTCCGCTGGCGCCCTGCGGTTCTGGTTCCGCCCGCCCAAGAGGCGGGGTGGGCGGACCAGAACCCGGCGCGGGATCGCCGTAACGACTCGCATGGATCGATCACCCCGATCCCGTTCGCTGACCACCTCGAACAATCCAACCGGATCGCTCGGGAGAGCGACTCCGTCGAGGTGCGATTTGGACTTGCAATGACTGGCCGCCCGTTGGGAAGAGATGACACACACCCGCCCGCTGCGGTCGGAGACGACCGCAGCGGGCTTGCCCCAGCTTGCAAGCCTTGCCCGAGCCCGGCTCTGACCCCGGCCAAGGCTCAGCCGCCGATCACCGCGATGATCGGCCTAGCACGCCAGCACGGTGGCCCGGGCTACGCGGGGGCTCAGGCGATGGCGGCGTACCAGCCACGGCCGATTCTCCAGGTGGGGCGGCTGGTCGACGTGATCGTGTGAATCGGCGTCCCGGTTTTGTGGGACCGATCCAAGACAAAACCCGAAACTGCACGCCGATCTTTGGTACCATGCGGGCATGGCCGAGGCTCTTCGTGACTTGCTGCGGTGTGTGCTGACCCCGGGTCTGGGGCCGGTGCTGCTGGATCGGCTCTGCGAGGCGTTCGGCTCGCCCGAGGCGGTGTTGCGCGCGAGTCGGCGTGAGCTTGAGGCCTGCCGGGGTATCGGGGCGGGCAAGGCCGAGGCGATCGCCAAGGGGCTGCGCGAGAGCGCGAGCCTGGCAGATGCGGAACTTGAACTCGCGGCCAAGCTGGGCGTGACACTAATCGCCAAATCGAGCGCAGCGTACCCGGAGGTGCTGAGGTGCATCCCGAGCGCCCCGCCGATGTTGTATGTGCTGGGCCAACTCGATGCGGGGATTGAGGGCATTGGGATTGTGGGTTCGCGCAAGTGCACGGCGTACGGCGTGGAACAGGCTGAGCGGTTCGCGATGGGCCTGAGCGAAGCGGGACTGACAGTGGTTTCGGGCGGTGCGAGGGGGATCGATGCAGCAGCGCATCGAGGAGCGCTGCGAGCGCGCAGCGCCACGGTCGCGGTGCTCGGGTGCGGGCTGGCCAACCGGTACCCGCCGGAGAACGGGCCGCTGTTTGATGCGATTCTTGAGGGCGGCGGGGCGCTGGTGAGCGAGCTGCCGCTACGGACCCAGCCGCAGGCGAAGTTCTTTCCGGGGCGCAACCGGATCGTGAGCGGGCTGAGTTTGGGCGTGCTGGTGATCGAGGCGTCGGCGGGATCGGGCGCGCTGATTACCGCGCGGTACGCGGGCGACGACCACGGCCGGGAGGTCATGGTCGTGCCGGGGCGGGTGGACTCGGCTGCGAGCGAGGGCTCGCTAGGCCTGCTCAAGGCGGGCGCTGCCACGGTGGTGACGGGCGTGCGCGATGTGGTGGGGCTGGTCGAGGCATCGGCGCACCACCTTCGGGTGGGCACACACGCCAGGCGGTTCAGCCAGCCGAACCACGACTCGAGCGCAGCCCCGCGGGATCGCACCGGGCCGCCGGCTTTGCGGGCGGCGGTGCTGCCAACAGACCCGCATCAAAGGGCGATTGTGGAGGCGCTCGACGAGCCGAGAACGCTGGACCAGGTGATGGAACGAAGCGGGCTTGGTGCGGGTGAGCTTCGCGCGGCCCTGACCATGCTGGAGATTCAGGGCTCGGTACGCCGGCAGGGTGAGCGGTTGGTGCTCGGGTGAGGCAAGGCGAGGCCAAGCCACGGTTTTGGGGCCGTCGGGGGACTGTTCCCGCGAGACTGGGTGGAGTTTTGTGATTTACTGGTTGTGCTAGTGTATCAAATACCGATCATTGGCTTGCGTAAGTTCAAGGTTGGGTGTACGCTCGGTCGATATGGTTCGTGTTCGGATAGCGATTGGCGGAGCCAACAGCGAGCGAAAGGATGTGCTGTGCTGAACTGGCTTCGCAAAGTGAGCGGGACCGATGATCGCGGAAGGCCCGGCGTTACCGGGCGTGATCGGGTCGGTGGGGCGGTGCTCCGTTTGGGCCCGGGCGGCGATTTTGACCGCGAGTTCGAGGCGGACCCGAACCGCAGGGGATCGTTCGCCGAACGGATGCCCGGACCAAGACTTGGCGGCGGATCGGGCGGCGAACCGGTAGCTGGCCAACTGGCGCTGCTGACGACTGTCGTGCTCATGCTCGAAGACCAGTCGGCAAGTCTGAGCCGGTGCGCCCGTTGGCCGAGGCGGGCCGAGGTTCGGGCGGCGCGAGGGTTCGCACCGGGCAGCGGGCATCGCAGAACAGAGACCATGTCGGCGGCGCTCGCGTGCGCAGCCGAGGCGGAACACACACGTTGCACCCCGATGGGTGCGCTCAACGCAAGGGGTGCCCACCACGGGTTCCCCGCAGCAACGAAGAGAGCGAACGATGAATCTCACTCCCAAGCAGCTCCGCATTTTGCAGTTGATCCGCGATTGGCGGGTTCGCCATGGCTATTCGCCGACGATGCAGGAGCTGGCCGACGAAATCGGGGTCAGCAAGGTCACCGTGTTCGAGCACGTCGAGGCGCTCATCAAGAAAGGGGCGTTGGTCCGCGAGGCCAACAAGGCACGCTCCCTTTCCATCGCTGACGGGATCGCGGTTCCCGACGAGAACAGGCCGCTGCGGTTCCCGCTGGTGGGCAAGATCGCGGCGGGGTACCCGATCGAGAAGGTCGAGAACCGTGACGAGATCGATCTGAACGATCTGCTGGGATCGACCGCGGCCAAGCAGGACACAACGTTCGCGCTCGAGGTCGAGGGCGACTCGATGCGCGACGAGGGCATTCTGGATGGTGACCTGATTATCGTTGAACGCCGACAGGTGGCGGCCAATGGTGACCGGGTCGTCGCGCTGTTGCCCGATGGCTCGACCACGCTCAAGACGTTCTACAAGGAAGACGACCACATTCGGCTTCAGCCGGCGAACCCGGACTTCGAGCCGATCCGCGTGAAGTTCTGTCAGATTCAGGGCTGCGTGAAGGCGGTCGTTCGGCGGTACTGAGCCCGTTCGCGGCATCTGGCAAGCGCCGGAACAGTCGCGTGGAAGCTAGAAGCGTTTGTGGGCTGGGCGTTCGGACTTATCGCGCAGGCCGAGGATGGCGCGCGCGATGACAAGGTCGGTCGGCCGGGTGATCTTGATGTTCTCGGCTTCGCCTTCGACGAGCACCACGCGCCCCTGCTGTTGTTCGCCGCGCAGTTCGATGAGGCGCTCAACCAATTGTGCGTCGTCGGTGCTGGAAAGATCGCTCTGGGCGTAAGCCCGACGGAGCAGGTCGGCTTCGAACACCTGCGGTGTTTGCGCCATCCAGATGTGCTGCCTCGACACGGTCTGCTCGACGGGCCAGACGACATCGTCGTCGGCGCTCTGGGTGCCCAGGATTCCTGCGAGCGGGTCGGGCTCGGCGGATTCGATCGGGTCGGAGGCGGCTCGTTTGAGCGTTTCGCTCGCAGGCAGGGCGGGCACGACCGCGGGGTGCTGGCGTGCTGCGGCAAACAACCGATCGAGGAGGACGCTGGAGAGGCAGGGCCTTGCGGCATCGTGGACCGCGATATGCGTTGCCTCGGGCGGAACGGTTTCGAGCAGGGCGCGGACGGTTTGGTAGCGATGGTCTTGGCCGCCTCGAATGAGAGCGATGCCGAGCAGAGCGAGCGTGTCGCCGTGGCGGAGTTTGAAGGCCTCGAAAGCGTCCTCGCGAGCTGGGCCTGCGACGGCGAGGTGAACGATTTCGGCATCGGGGCTGGAGTAATTGTTGAAAGCGTCAAGGGTTCGGTGCAGCACGGGGCGTTCGCCGAGCGGTTCGTCGAGCTTGGAGCGGTTGCCGCCATCGGGGTTGAAACGAGCCGAGGCACCGGCGGCTGGGATGAGCACAGCGATTTTCATGGGCTGTATGGTAGAGCCCGGTATGAGCGACTGAAGGCGTCGGCGGGCGACCGGCGGCTTGCCCCGGTTGCGTCTAAGCGGAGAATTCGGGTAGGAAATCTCCCCGGTTGCCGCGCCAGAGACGCTGAGACGGTGTAAACTCGGACTCTTGCTTGTTATGCCCCACTAAGTTGGGGCGCGATCTCAGCGGGCTCGTGGGAGGGACCCCAGCTGCTGAGGGCGTCAAGAGGATCAGCTCTGATCGACCAGGGTGGGTCAGCAGATTACGACAGCTTGGCCGGCGAGTGCTGGCAGGCGATGAACTGAAAGGGATCACGATGATGTTCGGTAAGGTCATGAACCAAGTGGCGGCCATCATGGGAGCAGGATTGCTCGCCGTAGGTTGCCAGAGCAGCAACCCTGGGCACCGCGAAGGCGGCAACTGGCCCGATACGCCGGACGCGCATGTCTATGTGGCTCCGGCCCCAGCGCCGGTCGCCGCTCGCGATCCCGCCCCCGCACCCGCACCAACTCCCGCGCCTGTTTACGGCTCGGGCACCATCGCGGCGTTCCCCACGGGGCACACCCGCACGCCTCAGCTTCTGGTCGAGCGCAAGGCTCCCGCGCAGGTTCGCCTGGGCGAGGCCTTCGACTACAGCTACGTGCTGACCAACACGACCGATTCGACCATGTCGGATATCGAGCTTGTTGAGCAGATCTCCAGCCACTTCCAGGTCATCTCGTCGGAACCCGCTCAGAGCGGCGCCGGCACCTGGTCGATCCCGTCGCTCGCCCCCGGCGAGAGCGCGGTCGTTCGTGTGACCGGTCGCGCCACCAGCGCCGACGCGGTTAACAGCTGTGCAGAGGCTCGCTACCGCGTGCCGCTGTGCGACACCATCGACGTGGTTGAGCCCGCTCTGGCCATCGTTCTCGAAGGCCCCGCGGACGCGAACTGCGACTGCTACGACCTCCGCGTGATGGTGACCAACACCGGCAGCGGTGTGGCCGAGAACGTTCAGGTCGCGGTCCAGCTTCCCGCTGGCCTGACCACGAACGACTCGCTCAACCTGAGCGCTGGCAACCTGGCTTCGGGCGAGAGCAAGCAGAGCACGATCCGCGTGTGTGCTTCCAACGCCGGTTCCAACACCGCCAACGCTTCGGCGACCAGCGGTCAGCTGAACGTCGCGTCGAACCCGGTTACGACCGTTGTTCGCCGTCCCGTGCTGGCCATCAACTGCTCGGCTCCGAGCACCATGTACATCAACAACGCAGCTCCCGTGACGATCAATGTCTCCAACACGGGTGATGCTCCCTCCGCGAACACGGTTCTCACCTACAACGTGCCCGCAGGCGCGACCGTCACCGACGCCGGTGACGGCACCGTTCAGGGCGGTCAGATTGTTTGGAACATGGGCACGCTGGCTGCGGGTGCTTCGATGGACAAGCGAGTGAGCATCCGTCCCGCTGGCATCGGCACCTACAACGCCACGGCTTCGGTCAACGGCAGCTGCAACACCGCTGCTTCTTGCCCGCTCTCGACCGAGGTCAAGGGCATCCCGGCTATCCTGCTTGAGGTGGTCGACATCGTTGACCCGGTCCTGGTCGGCGAAGAAACCACGTACGTGATCAGCGTGACCAACCAGGGTTCGGCGACGGATACCAACATCCGTATCAGCCACACCCTCGAAGCCGGCCAGACGTTCGTCAGCGCCGGTGGTGCAACCAACGGCACCTCGACTGGTCAGCAGATCACCTTCGCCCCGCTGCCGAGTCTGGCTGCCGGTGCGAAGGCCGAGTGGCGTGTCCGCGTCCGTGCGAACGCTGCTGGCTCGGTCCGCTTCTCGACCTCGATGACCAGCGATCAGCTGTCTCGTCCGGTGGAGGAGACCGAGGCCACCAACCAGTACGAGTAAGCCCCATGAGGGAACACTCGACTGGCTGAGTCTCTGACTCTGCTTCTCATGCAGGGCGGTACCTTCGGGTGCCGCCCTGTTCTTTTTTGCATGCTGGCAGAGAGCGTTGTTCGCGACGCTTTGGCGGGCAACGTGTGCTTGGCGGGCTCGGGCGCTAGGCTCCGTAGTGGTACAAGCAGCCGCATCGCCGAATAAGTTGGCAAACCGCTGTGGCAGAGAACGGAGCTTAGAGAGATGCGAAGTAAAATAATTCGCCTTGCGGTGATCCTGCTGTGCGTGCTGGCGTTGAGCCCGACGGCGCGTGGGCAAGCCGAGCCTGTCACGTCCACGGAGCTACTCGAATCATCGACCGAGAGCCTGACGCTTCGGCTGGCTCCGATGCGGCTCGATGAACTTGAGTCGCTGATCGTCCCGGCGATGGAGGAGTTGCAGCGATCGGCGTTCGGGCTGGCTGAGATGTTGCGGCTGAAGGTGGAGTTGAAAGAGGCTGAGGGGGCGGCGCTCGCGCAGCCAGCATTGGATGAACAAATCACGGTGGCGAGGACGCAGCACGGAGTGCTCATCAGCCGGGTGAAGCGGTTGTTGGACGCCGCCGAGGCCAAGGGTGCGGACGTGGCCTCCGAGCGGCTCTATGTGCAAGAAGTGAGCGGCCTCGGTCGTGATGCCGAGTCGGCCGCGACCGCAAAAGCGGAGGCGACCACGCTGGATACGCGGCTCGATGAGATGATCGCCGAGGTGCAATCGATGCCGCCGGTCCACGAGCGGCCCGAGCCTTGGACGGTGTCGGTTGATGAACTGACGTTGGAGCTTCAGCCTCTGCAGTCTGAGCAGATCGCCGAGCGCGTGAAAGAGTGGCAAGATATCTTGCAACTGGAGGTCCGCAAGCGGATCCGGATCGACATCGCGCTCCAGCGGCTCGAGGCAGGCGACGAGGAGTTCGCTCGGAAGTTCTCGGCCGAGGAACGAACAGAGGCGATGAAGAGGCTCGCGGAGCGGTCCCAGCAGCAGCAGGTGGTCGTGGAGAAGATCGCCGAACGCACCACAGCAGCGGTCAACATGCTCAAGAAACGGGAGGTGGATGTCGCCGGGGCTCGCAACTACGTGGCGGCCTCGACGGGTCAGCGGTTGAACCTGCTGAACCCATCGGTGCTGAGCTCGCAGGTGCAGAGCTGGGCGGTGAGCCCTACGGGCGGGGTGAAGGTAGCGCTCAATATCGGCAAGTTTGTAGGCGTGCTGCTGGTGTTCTGGGTGCTCAGTCGGATCGTGCGACGGGCTGTCAGCGCGGCGATGAATCGGATGCACCGCACTTCGAGCCTGCTGAAAGAGTTCATGGTCAAAAGCGTTTCGCGCGTGACGATGGTGGTGGGCATCGTGGCAGCGATTTCCGCTGCGGGTTTCGAGATGGGTTGGGCGCTGGCGATGATCGGTGCTGCGGGCTTAGTCATTGGCTTGGCTCTGCAGGGCACGCTGAGCAACTTTGCGAGTGGGCTGCTGATTCTGTTCTACAAGCCGTTTGATGTCGGCAACGTAGTCGCGGCGGGCGGCGTCAATGGCAAGGTCGACAAGCTGAGCCTGTTCACGACCACCATCATGACGTTCGACAACCAAGTCATGCACGTGCCCAACAACGAGATTTGGGGCAACGTCATCACCAACGCGACCGGACGCAAGACGCGCAGGGTCGATCTGACGTTCGGCGTTGGATACGGCGATGATTTGGCAAAGGCCCAGAGCGTGCTCGAAGAAGTGGTCGCGGGGCACAACAAGGTGCTCAAGTCGCCCGAGCCCGTCATCAAGGTCAACGAACTCGCGGACAGCAGCGTGAATTTCGTGGTTCGGCCCTGGGTCAAGACGGAGGACTACTGGGATGTGTACTGGGACTTGATGCGCCAGATCAAAGAGCGGTTCGATGCCGAGGGGCTGAACATCCCGTTCCCGCAGCGCGACCTGCACCTTCCCGGCCCGATCGAGGTCAAGCTGACCGGCGGTGGGACGGGGTCATCGCACTTCGGCGAGGCCAAGGGCATCGGCAAACAAGCAGGCGCGAAGACCGACGCCTGAGAGGCGCATGAAAACACCCCGGCAAGCGGGGCGCGCGTGGGCTTGGTGGTTGGCTCTCGATCAGGCTTGCTGCTTGAGCAGGTCGCGGATCTCGGTGAGCAGCACGACGTCCGCGGGCGGCGCCTTGGGGGCGGCTGCTTCCTGCTCCTTCTCGAACTGCTTTTTGGCGGTGTTGATGGCCTTGACCATCATGAACACCGCGGCAGCAAGGATGAGGAAGTTGATGGCGACGGTGATGAAGTTGCCGTAGGCGAGCACTGGGCCGAGCTCGCGAGCACGATCGAGGGCGATGGCAGTCTTGGTGGGATCGGCCATAAGTTCGGCCGCGATCGCCTCCCTAGCCCCCGAAGTGAGAGGGAGGTACAAGTTGCTGAAGTCTGCTTTGCCGAAGATCCCGACGACGGGCATGACGAGGTCGCTGATGACGGACTTCACGATGATGCCGAACGCACCGCCGATGATGATGCCGACGGCCATGTCGATCATGTTGCCCTTGACGGCAAATTCGCGGAAATCTTTGAGTAGGCCCATGGTTGTTTCTCCCTGGTCGATTGGTGGTGGCTACGACCGGTGCGCAGCGGCTTGGCCGACAGGGTAGGGCCACACAGCAGGTAGAGCCCGGCTTTGGGAGGGGTTCGAGCCGCAAAGAGGGGACCCCAATAGGTTCCTAAGCGATGGGGCGATCGTGCGGCGTAGAATAGTGCGTGCCGAGGATTCGGCATAGCTGTTTGATAAGTAGGGGCCGATCGGTTTCGACCGGACAGGGAAGGCTTGACGTGGCGTGTCGTGGGGCGTGCTGGCCACGTAAAAAGCACGCAACACTATTAACTGCGAACGAGCAGTACGCTCTCGCGGCTTAACGCCGTGACATCACTCCGCTGACGCCCGATGGGCGGGGTGATGCAAACATCGGGCTGGCATCTTCGCGGCGCATCCAGGCGCAGGTGTGAGAATATTTACTGGGAGCTCGGGCGAAGAGGAGGCTGTCGCTGGCCGCCTCAAGCTCTAAAATAAAGAAGCGACTACACACGTAGAGGCGTCATGCTGACTGTCACGGGACGGGGGTTCGATTCCCCCCGGCTCCATTCCTAGACACTGCAAGACAGTGCTGGACAAACCACGACTAAGTGTCTCAATCGCAGACACATAGCCGTTGGTCTTGCTCGGACTTTCATGGCCTGCAACTCGTCGCAGAACTCGCCGGCAAGGTCAGACACGCGGCACTCGACCGGGGCCAGCCGGGCTCTTAGTAGTTGCCCTCGCCGGCCTCCTGGAAGGTCAGCGGCTTGAGCCAGATGGGCTTCATCTTGAGGTACTCACGCAGCGGGTCGCCCCAGATCTCAAAGCCCACGAGCTCTTCATCAGTCACCGCGCCCATCAGGTCGCGTACCGCCTGCGCTTCGACGAACGGGTCAGAGCCGATCGCGGCGGGGAACCCGCTGAACGTCCACGGGCCGCGCATCATGTGGACCGCGTGCTGAAACTTGATGTCGGCGGGGTTGTCCGACAGCCCGAAGGCGTCGGTGTTGAACATCTTGATCGTTCGGCTCTCCTGGCCATAGACGAGCTTGGATGCGGGATAGAACCCGTTGCCGTGGTCGGAGAGATCGGCCAGTGCGCCCGAAAGGTCCTCTTCGAGGTGCTCATCGGTCCACGTCGGCACGTCTGGAGGTGAGTTGAGCAGGTCGAGTTGGCCCGCCAGGTAGCTGATGTCGACCGGCGACATCGCGTACAGGATCGCTCGGCGGTGGGCCTCCATGTACGCGGCCTGGTTGTTAGCGTGCACCTTCATGGTGCGCGTGGTCGCGGCGATGAACGTGATCATCAGCACGAACATGAGCAGCGTTTCGACCACGACCGCGCCGCGGTCGTCGTTGCGCAAATGTCGGAAGAGGCGGAACATGGTTTGGCTCGCTTTCAGTTGAGAGCGGAGAGAAATCGTCTTAGGGGCCGAGGGGGTGGGGGCTGGGGGGTCAGTGCCGCATGAGTCGGCGCATGTCGCGCTGGAAGTTGCCGTCTTGTGGGAACTGGTTGTTGATGTTGTTGCCGCCGATGATCTCGAACGCGTGGTGGCTCTTGAGGCGGATGTGCTCGCCCGTGTTGTTACCGATGCGGGCACCCAGGAAGTTGGGATGGGTCTCGTAGAATCGGGCCTGCCAGTTCCATCCCCATGTCGTCCACATGCGGTAGGGGAAGGGCAGATCGACCGGCGCCGACAAGCGGTAGATGGTCGGGTTGAAGTACTCGGCGCTGGCGTAGGCGCTGACGCTGTCGTCCCAGTTGGCCCCGCCATCGCCCATGCCCAGCCCGTCGAACATCCCGCCGAAGAGGTACCCGCCGTTGCGAGGCTGGAACTGGGCGCGGAATTTCGTCGCGGGTGCGTTCTGCCCCCATGCCAACCGAGATCGCAGGTTGCCGATGTTCCTGAACGTGACCGCGACGGTCATCGAGTAATCGGTGAAGGCCTCGTGGTCGAGGTCGTCGTCGTACGACTTGGAATCATCGTTGAACAGGCCAAAGCCCGCAGGTCTATAGATGCCGGTGATGTGCTGGCCGATGCCGTCGGAACCGGCCCTCGGGCTGAACTCGAGAATCGGGAAGTCGTCATCGAGGATGTGGAACTGGTACGAATGGAGCAGCGCGTTGATGACGAAGAAGACCATGACCCATTGCCGCCAGACCTTCTGTCCGCGGCCGATGTTGACCGGCGACAGGTCGTCGTACCACTGCGAATGGTCGCGCCAGACGCGGACGAACAGCGGGATGAGCACGTCGAGGCGGTTCTCGCCGTTGTCGAAGTCGAACAGGCTGTCCCACGTGACGAGCGGGAAATCCTGTACGTCCATGTCGTAACTGGGTGCTTCGTTGGGCGCTTCTTCATCGACCGCATCGCCATAGAGGATCTCGCACTTATAACGCTCTTCGTACGAAGCAACGATCGCGGGGATCAGCGTCTCGGGCACCTTGGAGACAGCGGTCTGGAACTCGTGGATTTCTCTGATACGGTTGGACATGCCGCCTAAGAAGCTCGGCGGGCCTGCATCCGCCCCGCCCGCGACGGCGTCCCAGATCATCGCGATGATCGCCCCCATCGACTGGAAGAAGCCCTTCATCAAAGGCCAGGCGACCGTAAGTTCCTGGATGCATTTGACCGCCACAATGACCGCGACAATCGGCCCGATGATGGGAATACCCAGCGCGTCAAGGATGGCCTTGATCCAGTTGTAGATGACCTGGATGGTGAACGGGGCGACCGCGGTGAGCAGCACATCCGCCGAGACGTGCTGCAGGTTGGCGATGTTGCACGCGACCACCATGTTCATGGTGCGGGCCTTGGTGAGGGCCGCGTCGTAGACCACCGCGTCGGCGATCGTCTGGGCGTGGACCTGCCGGCTGGTCACCATGCCGGTGTTCCAGGTGAACCCGATCGAGGCGAGGATGACCCAGATGTAGAACATCATGAGCAGCACCCAGATGTTGCCGCGATCCTCGCGGTGCAGCCTGCGGATAAACGCAGGAGTATCGATGGTCGGCGCATCGTCGGGCCAGTCATTGGCCCTGGCCGATCGGAGTGCTGCGCTGTCTGAGGGTGTCATGGACATGGTGGTCTCTCGAAGGCGGCGAACGCCAAGAACGCGGGGCCTCGTGGTAAGCGGACTTGGTTAGGGGACCGGGCTGCCCCCGAGCAGGGTGAGCAGGTTGCCAGCTCGGCCGCCGGTGGACTGGAGCGCAACGTCCGACTCGATCTGGATGAACCGGCCGGTGAAGCCGCTCTTGGTCTCCCACAGCGGGTGAACCAGCGCTGCGACTAGCGGCACACGGAGCTGGTATGGGTACTTGATCTGCACGCGCGACTGCCTAGGGATGAGCGGGTTGCCCGGGTCGGCGCTGTCGGTCATATCGTCGAACGATTTGGTGAGGTCGGTCAACGGGCCGAGAATGTTGTCACGCGCTGGCTGGATGATCATGTCGATAAGCTCATCAGCAATGTCCGACGCGCTCGGCAGGCCCAAGAGGTCGGTCAGGATGCTCGAGTTGTCGCCATCGCTCACCCCGATGTTGATATCGGGAATTGGCCACGGCATCGGGATCGTGAATCCCCACGAGCCGGACTGGTCCGGTGACACATCGTTACCACCCCCGAAAACGTCGGCGTATTCTTTGATGAGGTCTTCGAGCGCGTCGAGGGCGTTGCCGCCCACATCGGCGAACTGCGAGGCATTGAAGTCCATGAGCGGCGCGAGCTCGGTCGTGAGGCTGAACCCGCTGCCGCCCTGCTGACCGGCCTCGAGTTCCTTCAGAGTCCATGACGCGCGCTTCTCGTAGGCGTCGGTTTTCATCGCATAAGGCCAGCGAGGGATGCCGGTCTCGGCCATCGCCATCGCCGCGGATCGGCCCGAGCCGTAGCCGTAGTCGTCCCACGCGCCGCGATTGGTTGCGTCGCTCGTGTGGTAGGGCGAGAGCTGCGCGAGAATGAGCGCCGCGCCTTCGCGCACGCGGTCCCGGCGTATGTCGGGGATGGACTCGGGGCTCAGCGGGTTGAGCGAGTACAGCGGGCCCCAGGTCTCGGTCTCGACTTGCGTGATCGCCGAGCGTGCAGCCCGGTACGCGGCGTAGTCCACGATGATCTTCGCGCGGGCGATCAGCCCCCACTGGATGACCATCCCGAACATGATGTACATCCACGGGAACGTCAGCAGAAACTCAATGGAAAGCGAACCGGTGTCGTCGTCGCGCAGGTTGGCCTGGTACCGCTTGCGGCGTTTGCGTGCGTGCATGGCCAGGCGGTAGACCACCCGCCCGCAACCGAGCATCGCGATGATGAACGCGAGCCAGAGCGTGGTATCGAACACGTCGTTGCGGTCGAGTGTGAAGTGCTCGGCGATGATGTACCGGCCGTGGAAGGCGGCGATCGAAGCCGCGATGAGCATCGCCATCGCGAGGTCCGGCGCCCACTGCTCCTGCCACGCTCTTGCCTTAGCGTTCACCGGGATGCTCCTGCGTGCTTGATGGTCATGGCGTTGCTCCGTGTGGCCGGCGATCATCGCGCCGGCCTCGGCGTGGGTTATCCAGGCGGTGGGGCGATGCCCGGTGCGAGCCAGTTCAAGAGCGGCACATAGAACGGCATCCACTGGGCCGTGATCAGCCCGAGCAGCAGCGCGACACCAAACGGCGCCTCAGTCTTACCGAACGGGTACGCATCGACCGCTTTACGCCGCAGCGCGAGGTTGACCTGGAAGGACATCGACATCGCTTGCACCTTGCGTACAAGGTCGCCCTTGAACGCGAGGTTGACGAGGCCGATGACGGTTGCGAATACGAGTGCGTTGAAGAGAACGCCACCAACGTCGGGGTAGCCGAGCATCGCTCCGATGGCCGCGATGAGCTTGACATCGCCCCCGCCCAGACCGCGGAACATGAAGCTGATGATCCCGATCGCTGCACAGCCGAGAAACCCGAACAGCGCCGAGTCCATGCCGGGCGCGCCGAACCAAGCGGCCGCGGGCACCGTGGCTTCGTTGAGCGCGAGCACGGGAACGATAAACAAGTTGATGGCCAGCGCGATGAGCAGCGCCGGGTAGGTGAGCACGTTGGGAATGCGCCGCGTGGCGGAATCGCACAGCGCCGCCGCTGCGCAGGTCAGGAACGCCAGCGAGAGCACAAACGTGCCGCCGATGTTCGAGCCAGTGCGATCGGCGATGATCATCGTCGCGGTGGCAGCCACCGCGGACAACGCCAGACCCATCGCCCAGTAGCCCGGCCAGCTGGCTTCACGTTCGTGCGGCGTGGTGTTGGCTTGCTTACCACCGGCCTTGCCAGCATCTGTCGCCGACTGGTTGTCAGCGTCGAGGTCAGTCTCGACTGCGCCCGAGCGCGATGCCGAGTCAGTGTCGACGGGCTGTGCAGGAAGTGTTGTGTCCTGGCCGGGGCTCATGGGGACTCCAGCAGCGAGAGCGTCCATCGCTTCTCCTGAGCGTCTGAGCATACCACAAGCACCGCCCGGCTCGGACCCTCCAAGCCGTCAACACGCGAGATTCATGGCATGGGTTCCGGGGAAACACCCCCGCGGGCGGTTAGGCCCGCGGGAGGAACTTGGTCAGTTGGAGCTGTCGAAGTCGCTGACATCGTCGTCGTTGACCTTGGCAGCCGCGTCGTTCATCTTGTCAACCGCCCAGCTGGCGGCCGCCACGATCACGACCAGGAGGATCAGCGCCACCATGATCAGCAGCACCCATTCGACCGTGTTGGGTCCGGCCTCGTCCTCGTGCAGTTCCATCGCGAAAGTTTTCATTCTGCTCAACATTGATTAGCCCTCGTATTACGAGTCAAAGTTCAAGATCCAAAGCCTCGCGTCACGCCGCTCGGCCCGGCTCAGCCAGCATCTTGCCGCGAGCCTCTCTACCACAGTAAACACGAAATCACGGGAAAGGCAGGGCCAAATACTTCGCATTTCGGCTGAACAGGTGCCGGGTGATGTCCACCCAGAAGTACGCACCGCTCGCCAGAGGCAGCACAACCGCCCCCAGCAGCAGCAGTGTTTCCACCGTCGCTTGGCCCGATTCGTCCGAGAATACCTCGCGCCAATCCCGGCTTGGGTCCATCAAGCCAGTTTCTGCTCCGCCTTCAACCGATCCCAAAGAGCCACCCAGCCCGGATTCAACCTTCATGTTGATTTCAGCAGCCATCCGAGCACGCTCCTAACAAAAAAAAGACTCACTCCAAACCGAGAATACCCTTGGTGTGCTTGACGTGTCCAGTCAAACCTTTCCATCCAATTTGATCGGCGAGTTTGGGCCTCCGGCCGGTCCATTTGAGCATCGGAAACTCCTCTGTCACGTCCAGCGTGAAGATGTCGTGAACTACATAGGCGTTGTTCGGCTCATCAAACTCGATCTCGCTGATATGCGTAGTTAAGCGTCGTCCATCGTGGAGACGGGCCGCCTGCACCACCACATCCAGCGCTGAAGCGATCTGACGGCGAATGGCGGTCAGCGGAAGCCCTGAATCGGCCATCATGCACATCGTCTCCAATCGGCCGCAGCAGCCCGATGGCGTGTCCGCGTGGAGGGTGGCCATCGAGCCCGCGTGTCCCGAGGTCATGGCCTGGATCATGTCCAGCGCCTCGCCCCGGCGGACCTCGCCGACGATGATGCGGTCGGGCCTCATACGCAGCGAAGTTACGAACAAATCACGAATAGTAATCAACCCCTGGCCGTAAGCGTCCGCAGGTCTGGCTTCGAGGGCCACCACGTGCTGCTTTTGGACCTGGAGCTCGCGGGTGTCCTCTACGACCACGATGCGTTCGTCGTCGCCGAAGGCGTTGGAAAGGATGTTGAGCATCGTCGTCTTGCCCGAGCCCGTACCGCCGCTGACGATGACGTTCAGTGCTCCCTGCACGCAGAGTAACGCGAACTCTAAAGCCTCTGCTGTCATGGATTTGACCTCGAGCAAGAAGCTCGGGTCGATAGCCTTGGAGCTGAATCGGCGAATATTCACCGAGGTGCCCGCGCCGCTCACAGGGTCGAGCACGATGCAGATACGCGAGCCGTCCGGCAGCCTGCCGTCGAGGATGGGTTCTTTCTGATCGATCGCCCGACCGACGAATTGGGCGATGTTGTTGGCCGCCGATTGCAGCTCAAGCTCGCTCGGGAATGACGCATCGACCTGCTCGATCCGGCCCTTGCGCTCAACGTAGATCTGCTTGGGCCCGTTGACCATGATCTCGCTGACGGATGGATCTTCCATCAGCGCCACCAACGGACCCAAGAAATGGGTCATGCTGGCCTGATAAGCCCGTTCACGCGCCGAAACCGGCTTGCCGGGCTTCTCAGCGGTCGCCGGTAACTGGGTGTCGCTCAAGGCAGGTTCTCCAGGGATTCCACGGGGCATGCGGACCGGCCGCTCCTCCTTTACGGGGGACGAAGGCGGGCTCGCGTCAATGAACCTACCCGACGCGGACTCTTCGGGCAATCAACCGCCGTGGTGCACCCGGGCTATCCCTCGTCTTGTGGACAGGTCCGGGCCGAGTTGCCGAGAAAGCCCTAGGCCAGTTAGTATCCGCTTGCTGGCCGATCGTGACCGTCAGCAGGACCAAGGCGTTTGCGGTCCCGCGAACCCATCTGCTGGGGACCCGTGTCCCCGCACTTCTGAGAGGTAGTACCCGATGCGCCCGTTCCAATCGAAGACTTGCTTCGCTCTCATTCCCGCGGCGTTGCTCGCACTTAGCGGCACCTCGACCAGCGTGCTCGCGCAGGACGAGAACAACCCGATCGTGCTCAACACCCAGCCGGTCGTCCAGGACACCACCCCGCAGTTCATCGAGGGCGTGCGCGTCACGGAGTTCGGGACCGTAGAGATCGGTGTGCAGAACGCCGACCTACGCGCTGTGCTCCAGACGCTGGCCATACGTTCGGGACGCAACATCGTCACGAGCGAGTCGGTCGCCGCCACGGTCACCGCGAACATCGAGGGCGTCAGTCTTGAGCGAGCGCTGGATGTTCTGCTCGATCAGTACGGCTTCGGCTACGTCATCGATGGCGAGTTCATCCGTGTCTACTCCAAGAGCGAGCTTGAAGCGCGAAGGCCTCTCAAGACCGAGATCTTTACGCTCGAGCACATGTCCGCCGAGGACGCAGCTCAGTTTGCTGGCCCGCTGCTCAGTGCCGATGGCAGGCTCGTCGAGTCGACCGCGGCGGCCGATTGGTCGCTGTACACCGGTGCCTCGACCGACCTGACCGGCGGCGGCGGAGGCGGCGGCGGAGCGGCCTCCGCGCCCGGCGCGCCGTTCGGCCGAGACAGCTTCGCCCATAGCTCGATGCTGATGGTCCGCGACTACGAAGACAACATCCGCGAGATCGGTTCGCTGCTCAGCCGAATCGACACGCCCCCGGATCAGGTGCTCATCGAATCCACGGTCGTCAGCGTCAACCTGACCGATCGCAACGCCTTCGGCGTCGACTTCGCACTCATCCAGGATGTCCAGTTCACCGACTTCTTCGGCATCCCCGCGTTCGGCGGCAACAACCCGATCAGCCCCGGCAGTTCCGAGCTCGCCCGCACCGCGGTCTCGCCTGTCACCGACAACGACAGCTTCCTGGGCACCAACATCGGCAACCAGTCCGGTGACGCTGGCATCCGCGGCGGCATCATCGCCGGCAACTCGGCCATCTTCATCAGGGCGCTCGACACCATCAGCGACACCAACGTGATGGCCAACCCCAAGATCCTCGCCCTCAACAGGCAGCAGGCCCGCGTCTCGGTCGGATCGCGCGTCGGCTACCTGCAGACGGTCGCCACCCAGACTTCCACCAGCCAGACCATCGAGTTCATCGATACCGGCGTGCAGCTCGCCGTCCGCCCGTTCGTTTCGAGCGACGGACGAATCCGCATGGAGCTCGCGCCTCGCGTCGCGGACGTCGTCTTCAACCAGCGCATCGCCGATGGTCAGGTCTTCGATGTTCCCACCGAGAACATCCAGGAGATTACCACCAACGTCACCGTGCCAGAGGGTTCAACCGTCGTGCTGGGCGGCCTGTTCCAGGAGAGCATCGTTCTGTCGCGGTCGCAGATCCCCGTGCTGGGTGACCTGCCGTTCATCGGAGGGGCGTTCCAGGGCAACGAGGACACGTCGATTCGCCAGGAGATCATGTTCCTCATCAAGCCCACGGTGATCCGTGACAGCCGCCTCGCCGACATGGGCGAGAACGCTGCTGCCGATGCAGCCCGCGTTCTCGTCGGCACCCGTGAAGGCCTGCTGCCTTGGGCCCGCGAGCGTCAGACCAGCGTGCTCAACGTGGATGCCCAGCGGCTCGCGCGCGAAGGCGACCTCAACAAGGCGCTCTGGACCGTTCGCCGATCGCTCGAGATGCACCCGGCGCAGGCCGACGCGGTCCGTATCCGCGAGCAGATCATCAGCGACCCGACTCTCTCGCCCACGCGCAGCATGATGGAGCGGTCGATGAACCATCGCATCCTCCGACTGCTGAGCACGGACGACCAGAAGGCCCGCTCGAGCTACATGGCTCCGCCCATGCCGCAAACCGCCGCGTGGACCCCGGCTCCGATCCAGCCGGCGCCACGCTTCGAGACCGCGCCTCCGCCGCCCGCCGCCCCGCCGGCCCCCGCTGCGGAGCCCGAAGTGGTAGCCGAGGTCGAAGAGGCTGTTGAAGCCGCACCCACGACCGTCGGCCAGATGGTCCCGGTGAAGGACAACTGATGCGAAACCGTCCGACGGGGCTTGCTGCCGGGGTTGTATCGGCGGTGCTCGTCGGGCCGCTGTTGGTGTCGGCGGGCTGCTCGGGACCATCCAAGCAGTCCTCTGAGTTCAAGAACGAGGCAAGCCAGCGGCTCGATGCGCTCAAGGCGGGCACCGAGTGGGAACTCGCCCGCCAGCGCTACGAGTCGGGCGACTTCGACCAGGCCCTGCAAGGCGTGGAACGGTCGATCGCGCTCAACCCGCAGGTCGCCAAGACGCACGCGCTCAAGGGCCGGATACTGGTCGAAATGGGCCGAACGCAGGCCGCGATGGAGTCGCTCGCGCGCGCTATCGCGCTCGACCCGGATTACGCCGAGGCGTACTTCTACCGCGGCCTGATCTTCGAGCGCATCGCTCGGTTTGAGGCCGCGCTCGACCAGTACTTGCTCGCGCTAGAGGCCAACCCCGAGCACGCGCAGTACGTCATCGCATCCGCTGAGATGCTCATTCGGCTCGAACGACTCGATGATGCAGAAGCCCTGCTCGTGCGATCCAGCGACCGCCACGAGTTCACCGCGGGCATCCGTCAGACGCTCGGTCACATCTCGACCATGCGGGGTCAGCCTGAAAAAGCAGTCCGGTACTTCGGCGAGGCGCAGGTGCTCGCGCCCGACGATCTCTCGGTTCTCGAAGACCTCGCGATGGCCGAGATGGAGGCGGGGTATTACGCCGAGGCCGAGTCGCACCTCGAAGACATCATCGAGGGCCAGGAAAAAGACGGCGTGCAACGCCGCGATCTGATGCACCTTCTCGCACGGTGCCAGATGGAGCAGGACGAGCTGATCGATGCCCGACAGACCCTCGTGGCTCTCACCCGAGGCCGAGACGGCGCAGCCGACGCGCTCGCATGGACCGGGCTCGGCACCATCGCGATGCGGTACAACGACGACGACCTGCTGCACGACGCGGGCGAACGGCTCATCAGGCTCCGGCCAAAGCGCTACGAGGGGTACTACTTCTACGCGCTGTGGGAGCACAGCCAGGGGTTCTCGGATCGGGCGTTGCAGACGGTGTCCTCGGCGATTGCTCTTGAAGAGAGCGACGCCATGCCGCTCGTGCTCAAGGCCATCATCCTCTCGGAGATGGGCCGCGATCAGGACGCCGCGCAAGAGGCTGCCCAGGCGCTCACCCGCGATCCAAACAATCCCGAGATCCGGGCGTTGGCGCACCAACTCGGCGCAGAGTAAGCAGGCTTGCCGAACAGCCGAACCGCTGCGGGCATCCTCTCGCGGGCTTGCCCTTGGTTGTGGTTTGGCGAGCCTCGCAATTCGCATTAGCGGAATGCAGGGCCAACGCCAGCGGTTGAGTCCGTGTCTGGCATCAGACACCGGAGACCAACCATGCTCAAACCGCTGATCCGCACGGGCTTTCATCGCCACATGATGCTGCCTCGTTTGATTGCGGGCGCACCGCTCGCTGGCATCGGCACGATGCACCTCACCGGCGTGGCACCGTTGAGACCAATTCTCGATGCCCAGGGCGTGCCCATGCCCGGAGCGCACGCGGTGATTGTGCCGCTGTTAATGGTTGCTGCGGGTTTGATGCTCGTGACGGGCACGCTCTCGCGGGCAGCCGGTGCGATCGGAGTCGGCGTGATGCTCGGTGCGTTGCACGCCCACCTGACCATCGAGACGTGGCCTAACCCGGACGAGCCGCCGATCGTGTTGCCCATCGCGGTGCTGTTCTGCTCGGTGTATGTGCTGGTTCGAGGCGGCGGGGCGTGGAGCGTCGATCGCAAACTCGCCGTTGCTTCGCCAACGGCAGGCGCGTCCGTGGCAGAGCCCAGCTGAGATTCTGCAACAAGGGGTTTCTGCCCGCAGAGCCCCGCTGCGGTATCCTCATGGTGTGGACGCAGCCGATCCCAATCGGCCTCAATCGCCCAACTCGGGCATAGGCCAGGGAGCGAATTCCGAGGAACTCTTCGAGCGGCTCTACGCCGACCTTCGTCGGTTCGCCCACTCGCAGATGCGCTTCGAGCGAGCCAGCGGGATCATGCAACCAACCGCGCTGGTCCACGAAGCGTTCCTCCGCATTCTCTCCGCGCCCGAGTCGCGGTGGGAGAGCCGGGCGCACTTTTTCGCCGCGGTTGCTCAGACAATGCGCCGCTTGCTGATCGATCAGGCCCGCCAGCGCAACGCGCTCAAGCGTGGCGGCGACCGCAAACGCGTGCCGCTGGATGTCGCGTTCTCTTCGCGTCACGAGGCCGACACCGATCTGCTCGCGCTCGACGAAGTGCTTCAGAAGCTCGAACGCACGGACCCGATGCTGCACCAGATCGTGATGCTCCGATTCTTTGTGGGCCTGCGAATCGAGCAACTCGCCGAGGCGGTGGGACGATCGCCGCGCAGCGTCAAACGGGACTGGACCCGCGCCAAAGAGTGGCTGCAAGTGGAACTCGCCTCCGCCAACGAGAAGTTCGCAGACCCGCCCAACGCCTGAGCGACAAGTTGCCCGGCGCGTAAGCGCTATGGTGCGCCATGCCTTCCAGCGATCAGCCCACGCCGAGCATCAATCAGCAGCCCATCGGCGATTGGCTCGACCAGCTCGCAGCCAAATCGCCCACGCCCGGCGGCGGCGCGGTCGCGGCACTGGTGGGCGCGGTGGCGTCCGCGCTGGGCTCGATGGTCGTCGCGTACACCCTGGGTAAGAAGGCGTTTGCCGAGGTCGAGCCCGAACTCGGGGAAGCCGCCCGTCGGCTCGACAAGACTCGGCTCATCCTGATGACGCTCGCCGATGAGGACGCCCGGGCCTACGCCGAGCTCAACGCGCTGATGCGCCTGCCAGAGGACGATGCAGTCCGCATCGAGGGATGGGCGGACGCGGTGCGTGATGCGATCGACGTGCCCCGCGCCGGGGTGGCGGCCAGCGCCTCTCTTGCGGCTCAACTCGAGGGCCTGCTGGGTAAGACCAACCGCTGGCTGGGCAGCGACCTGGCCATCGCCGTCGAGCTGGCCTCGGCCTCGGCATCGGCGTTTGCTTGGAACGTGCGGGTCAACCTGCCGCAGCTCGAAGACGCCGATCAACGAATAAAGCTCGAAACCGAGGCCATGGCGATGGTTGCACGGGCCAGGGCCAGTGCTCAAGCGGTCGCGGAGGCCGTGGCAGGCCAGATCGTGGAGTGAGCGGCTGGTCCCGGCTACCGCCGCCGGATCGCTTAGACTGCATTCAGCATGAACGCCCCGCTTGATACCTCGACCGACCAGGACATCGAGCTTCTCGTCGAGATGCTCCGCGAAGCCAGCCAGAGCCCAGACGCTCGGCAGGTGCTCGCCTCGTTCGCCAAACGCCTATGGACGCACAGCCCGATCGATGCGCTCGTCTCGCTTTCGGTGCGTGGCATGCCCGGCGGGCAATACAAGGTCACCCGCAGCATCCGTCGTGAGGAGCTCAACTTCAGCCGCAAGCTCAGCCTGCCCGATCCATGGCGGGACTGGGCCAAGATGCCCGCCCATTCCGGCGGTTTCCTCGGCGACCTGATCGCCAACGGCAAGCCGCAGTTGTTCCAGGAGCTGGACCTGAGCGCCGACCCGGTGCTCGGCGAGCGCCTTGGCGACATGGGTAGCTCGATCGCGACCCCGCTGTTTGACGCGGGCCAGCCGCTCAACTGGAACCTGCAGTTTCGCGCCGACCCCAAGGGCTTCAGCCACGAGGACCTCTCGGCCCACGTGCTGCAGGCCAACCTCATCGGCAGCATCACTCGCAACCTCATTGCCGTGCAACGCGAGGCCTCGCTCAAGGTCCGCCTTCAGCAACAGCTCGACGAGCTCGCGAGCGTGCAGCAAGCCTTGCTGCCTCGCTCGCTGCCCAAGATTCCGGGCCTGTCGATCGCGGCGAGCTACCTCACGAGCGACGAAGCGGGCGGCGACTACTACGACTTCGTGCCCCTGCCCAACGGGCAGTGGGGCTGCTTGATCGCGGACGTCGCAGGCCACGGTGCCGCAGCCGCAGCGGTCATGGCCATGCTGCACGCGATCGTGCACAGCTACCAGGGCGAGCTGACCGCCACAGGCATCGTGCAATACGCCAATAAACGGCTCGTCGCGTCCAGCATCGAGGGCCGATTCGCCACCGCGTTCTTCGGGCAGTACGACCCCGTGAATTCATCGCTCACCTACGTCCGCGCCGGGCACAACCCGCCCAAACTCAAGCGCGCCGATGGCTCGGTCTGCGATCTCGATGGCGGGGGCACGCTACCGCTGGGCGTGATGCCCGGCATCGAGGCGCCGAGCGAAACGATCGCTCTCAAGCCGGGCGACACGCTCGTGCTCTACACCGACGGCATCACCGAAGCCTTCAACGCGCACAAGGAACTCTTCGGCGTCGAACGCCTTGACGAAGCGCTGCGAGTCTGCGCCTGCTCGCCTGAGGCCATCATCGACGCGGTGCACACCGCCCTCTACAAGCACACCGGCCGGCTCGACCGCGACGACGACCAGACGCTTGTCATCCTTCAACGCACCGGCAGCAAGTGAGCGGTGACCAGCAAACCAGCCCAGCATCAGCCGCCGGAGCCCGAGTGGTTCGATCGACCCAACCCGGACACGGGCGAGGTCGGCCTGCGATTCGGCTGCACGCAGTGCGGCCACTGCTGCTCGGGCGGGCCGGGCGTGGTGCTCGTGACCGACGACGAGATCGATGCGCTCGCACGCCGATTGGGCATCGACAGGCAGACGTTCATCGACAGCCACACGCACCGTTCGGGTCGGGGCCGATCGCTCAACGAGAAGGCCTCTGTGCGCGGGCTCGACTGCGTGTTTCTCGACCGCGAGACGATCCCGGGCAAGGCGGTCTGCGGCGTCTACGAGGACCGCCCCGCACAGTGCCGATCGTGGCCCTTCTGGCAGCGTCTTACACGCACACGGCGCGACTGGGTCAAGGCCGGCGCGGACTGCCCAGGTATGGACCAAGGCCGGCTGTACGCGCCAAGCGAGATCCGCGTCATCCGCAAGGGCGACCCGCTATGAGCGAGAGCGACGCAGAGCTCGCCGCTGCATGGACCGAGGCTGCAAGCATCGACGCTATCGCAGAGGCTGTGCGCGCGGTCTACGACGATGCAGCAGCCCAAGTTGAAGCGCGCGGCCCCGCGTGCTGGGCATCGGGCCGATGCTGTCATTTCGAAGCCGTCGGGCACCGCTTGTACGTCACCGGACTCGAAGCCGCGCTCGCCCAGCGCTGGGCGACCAAGCCCGCAAGCTCGTGCGATGTGCGAGCAGCGCTCACGCTCGATGGCTGCCCGTTCCAGACGGGGCACCTGTGCGGGCAGCGCGAGGCCCGCCCGCTTGGCTGCCGGGTGTACTTCTGCGACACGAGCGCCCAGACGTGGCAGCACGACCTCAGCGAGCACGGGCTGGGTCAACTGCGAGAAATTCACGAACGGTTCAACGTGACGTACCGCTACGGCGAGTGGAGGGCCATGCTCGCGATGGTCGCGGCGCACTGCCGATAGCCGTCATTGCTCCGGCTTCTTGCCTAGACGAAGCCGGAGCAGCGTGCGCATCGGTCGCGGATCGCGCCTCCACCACGCGGGCATCGCGGGCTGCGATCTGAGCCCCGCGAGCACTCCCTTGAGCACCGCTGCGTGCGCACCGGGCCGCAGCCCCGCGTGACGGTGTGCTGTGATCCAGCCCATAAGGGCTGGGGCCATCCACGAGAACCGTCCGCCGTGCCGTCGGCAGAGCCACACCCAATTACGCGTTGCCTGCCCGCACCAGCGCACGCTCTTGTTCGCCGCTGCGAGCGAATCGTGCTCGCATGTCCATCGCGGGTCGAACCGCACTCCCTCGCCCGCCGCGAGAAGACGCATCGCCATGTCCACGTCGTTGCGGTACAGGCCAAACCGTGCGTCGTACCCGCCCAGCGCGAGCCACAGGTCTCGGCGGACCAAATTGCAGCAGCCCATCACGGGCCAGGTATCGGTCGGCTCGTTCATCGTGCGCACAAAGGGCCACTCGCCCAGGCCGGTTGCGGGATGGATCGGGTGCAGCGTCGCGCCGCCGAGTTCGGGGCGGCGGGCGAGCGCCTCGATCGCCGCGCGAAGGCTCTGCTGATCGGGCCTTGCGTCGTCGTCAAGGACGAGCACGAGGTCCCCGGTGGCGGCTCGCACGCCGATGTTAAACCCTTCGATGAGTTCGTTGTGCTCGTTGGCGATAACACGGACACGTGGGTGCTGCGCGCGCACCGCATCGACGGAGCCGTCGGTTGATGCGTTGTCCACGACGATGATCTCGGCGTTCGTTGTAGTCTCACCGCCGACCAGCCGCCCAAGTGTTTCGAGCAGCGCATCTTTGCGGTTGAAACTCAGCACGACCACACTGAGTCCCGGTTTCTCGTCGTGCTGAACTGGTGAGCACGCCATGGCAACATCGATCGGTGGCAGAGCGGCTGGTCTCGGCGGGAACACCGCGAGCCTGGCCGAGAGCACTTCGCCCCGCGCGAGCGTCCACAGAGCCGACGCGGTGATCGGAATCCTGCGGAGCTCCCGCGTGACGCACTTGTCGTCATGTTCCAGATGCACGGTCCGTGCGCACAGCCACGTCGACGGGTGCCCCTTGGCGGGCACGACAGCGCGCTCGATCGGCGGGCCGAGCACCATCCGGCGCACCAAGCCCGGCAGGGCCTGTGCAGGTGAACCGGTGGGAACCGCGCGTGGGGCATTGGCAGCGGCTGCTGGCATGGGCCCGAACGGCTCGAACGCGGGCGGCTGGCCGCGCCCGGTCGTCATGCCCTGAGCCGCGTCGCGCATTCCCGCGAGGTGCAGCCCGGCCAGATCGGGCCGCCCGGTCATGGCTAAGTTCACGGCGCGCATCGTTTCGACCATCCCTCGCCGAAAGCGCGCCCACGGCCCGAGGCCCAGCGCTTGCATGGGCTCGAGTGCGTTGCGCGCGCCGTAGTACCTGGCGAAAGTCGGGAAGCCGTCGAATCGAGGGTGCTTGGCGCGGGCTCTGGGCTCGACACCGATGGACTTGCCGGTAGCGCGTCCGAGGCGGATGCACCACGCCGAGTCGTCGCCGTTGAGAAAGATGGGTGGGAACACTCCGTGCGCACGGACGGCATCTGCGCGCACGAGCAGGCAGCAGGCCGCGACGTAATCGCACTCAGCTATCTCCTGGTGGCACAGGCTTGCAGCCTGTGCATGGGCAGGAACATCAGCCAAGACAGGCCCCATCACGCCCGAACCCGGATGCACCCGGCCGCCGATCTCGTGGACCTCGCCGGTAGCCGGATCGCACAACACCGGCCCGACCATGACGAGGTCGTCGTGTCGATCGAGAGAAGCACACAGTTCAGTCAGCGTGCTTGGCTCAACGCGCGCATCAGAATCCACCAGCCAGAGCAGGTCGGGCTCGCCGGTGAGCAATGCGTGGGCCATGCCCGCGCTGTACCCGCCGCTGCCGCCGGTGTTGAGGGCCAGCCTGAGCACCTCGATCGGCAGCGGATGGTCCGCGGGCGGCACGATCGGCTTGTCCGAGCCGTTGTCGACGATGAGAACGCGCACATCGAGGCCGGCAGCGTCGATGCCGGCCAGATCACCCAGCAACGCATCAAGATCGCCCGGTCGATCGAAGCACGGCACGATCACGCTTATGCGCTCGGGTGCGCTCATGGGCCGTCGGTCCCGGCAGAACGCTTGCCCGCGAGCGCTCGAAGCGTGCGCACGGGAAGCAACATGAGCGCACGAACGGGACGCGGCAAAGCTCGCATCAGCCCGTGCGCACGGTGGTGCAGGCGGATCACGGTCATCGCCTCGTAATCGGCGTGAACCTTCTTAAAGCTCTGTTCGACGGACTCATGGTTCGCCTTCCATGCATCGCGTTCGGCGGTCATGGCCTCGGCGTGCTTGCGGGCAATAGCAAGCTGGTCGTACAGCACGGGGATGCTCGCAGCCATGTCGCGGTAGTGCCTCAGCGAGATCGGGTCGCCCGTCTCATCCAGCCAGTTGCAGTCAAAGCGACGGAGCATCGAGTTGCACCGCAGGTACAGCGCCTCAAACCGCGCCTCGTACAAGTCGCGGTGGCGCTCGATGATCGAGGCCACCAGTTCGTCGTGCCGCTGGACCGCTTCCATGACCATAGTGGTGTCGCTGTGGCGGCGCCAGATGAACAGCGGCTCTTGCACGCGCACGCCGCGCCAACCTCTTTCTACACACCTGATCCACAGCTCCCAGTCCTCGTAGCCGAGGGTCATCGATTTATCAAACCCGCCGAGCTGCTCGAAGCGGTCACGCCTGATGAGCGCCGTGACCGGGTGCAGGTTGGTGATGAGCATCAACTCGGGGTCCCACTCGGGCACGCGCCAGATACCCTCGCCCTGCTCGACGAGCTGTTCCTGGCAGTACGCATGGCTCACCGCGTCATCGCCCGCATCAGTGATGGCCGCGGCGAGCCTGCTCACGAACGTCGTCTCGATCCAGTCGTCGGCGTCGAGGAACGCGATGAACTCGCCCGTGGCCTCCGCGGCCCCCCGATTGCGTGCTGCGGGCAGCCCCGCGTTGGGCTGGTGGATGACGCTGACGCATGCGCCCGCCACCGCGTCGCACTGGGCGGGAGTGTTGCCGTCATCCGAGCCGTCGTTGACGATGACCACGTTGACATCGGCTTCAATCTGAGCCAGGCACGATCGGACGGCCTCAGCTACGAACCGGCCATGGTTGTAGCAGGGGATCACGATGGTGGCGGTTGGCTGTGGCATGACGATGACGGCAGGTGCTGCGATGGACAATGCTGCGGCGAGAGGTGGCCTGTCATCATTATGGCACCCGCGAAGGACCGGACCCAACCCGTCGGAACGATCGTGCGATGCCTCTCCAAGCCTCCCCCTCCTCGGTGGGCAGCGGGCGATACCATCGTCGCACATGGATGCGTTCTGGTTCTTTGCCCGCCGCATGTTGCGGCACCGATGGTCAATTGTCGCGGCGGTGGTGTGCGCGCTGATCTCGGCGGGCGGGATCGGCACCGGGCTGGTGGCGGTGGCCCCGCTCTTGCAAAACATCCTTCAGCGTGACACCGCTGAGGGTCGGGTCGGCCTGCCCGGACTGGCGTTGGACTTCAACGACAAGGTGCCTGAATGGCTCGGATTTGTGCGCATCGAGCAGGCAACCATCGACTCGCTGCCCCCCAAGCCGTTTACAGCCGTGTTGGTGATGGTCATCGCGCTGGGGGTGCTGACCGTGGTCGGGGGGGTTGCAAACTTTCTGCATCAGTACTTCGCGCTGTCCGTGGTCTACCACACCATCGCGGACCTTCGCCGGGCGACGTACCGGGCCGTGCTTCGCACGCCAGTGCTGGGGGTTGCCAGTGTGAGCGCTGCGGACACGGTCAGCCGGGTCGTCAATGACACGTTCGCGGTGGGCACCGGGCTATCGGTGCTGCTGGGCAAGGCGCTGGCGCAGATCACCAAGGGTGCTGTTGCGCTGGTAGCGGCGCTGGTCATCGAGCCCCGTCTCACGTTCTTCACGCTGCTGACCGCACCGCTGCTTTACACGGTGATCCGCAAGCTCGCCAAGAAAGTGCGGCGCTCCAGCCGAACGGCGCTGGAGAGCCAGGCGCTGCTGTACTCGTCGGCGACAGCCGCGCTGCAGGGCCACCGGGTGGTCAAGGTGTCGAACGCGGAGCGCTACGAATCGGGCCGGTTTGGGCGCATCAACCGCGTGCTGACCCAGGAACTGCTGAAGGTGCGCATGGCGCGCGCCATATCGAGCCCGCTGGTCGAGGGCATCACGATCTTTGCTGTCGGGTCGCTCGCGCTGATCGCAGCCAAAGCGATCATCGACGGCGAGATGAGCCCCGAGAGGTTCATCGCGGCGCTGGTCGCACTGGGTGTCGCGGGCGCTTCGCTCCGGCCCGTGACGGGCCTGGTCAACGAGATCCAGGGCTCGGCGGCGGCGGCCAAACGAGTACAAGAACTGCTCATCGCCACGCCCGAGCCGGGCCACGAACGCGGCCTGCCCGTGCTCGGCCGGCACACCGACTCGATCCGCTTCGAGCGACTGAGCTACACCTATCCCGGTGCTGACCGGCCGGCGATCACGGGAATCGATCTCACTATTGAAGCGGGCCAGACGGTGGCGCTGGTCGGGCCCAACGGCTCGGGCAAGTCCACGCTGCTCGGGCTGCTCACGAGGCTCATGGAGCCCGATTCTGGAAGGGTGCTGATCGACGGGCATGACATCGCCGAGCACCGCGTGCGGTCGGTGCGCAAGCAGATCGGCGTGGTAACGCAGGACACGGTGCTGTTCGAGGGCACGATCGGCGAGAACATCGCCTACGGCAGCTGGGGCGCCACGCGGGCAGCCATCGAGCAGGCGGCCAGCCGTGCGCGCGCCGATGGCTTCATCAAAGCCCTGCCCTTGGGCTACGACGCGCGCATCGGCGAACGCGGCAGCGGGCTCAGCGGCGGGCAGCGCCAACGCATCGCCATAGCGCGTGCCGTGCTGCGCGACCCCGCGATTCTGCTACTCGATGAAGCCACCAGCATGATCGATTCCGAGAGCGAGGCCGCGATCACCGCTGCGCTCTCCGAGTTCGCAAGCGGGCGAACGACGCTTGTCGTCGCGCACCGGCTCAGCACGGTGGTCAACGCCGATCGTATTGTTGTGCTCGATCACGGCAAGATCGTGGATATGGGCACGCACTCCGAGCTGCTCGAGCGCTGCGATCTCTACCGCAGGCTGGCCGAGCATCAGCTTGTTTCGACGGGGGCATGATGAGACGCGACGGCACCAACGACGAAAACGTGCAGATGAGCGATGTGATGTGCGACTCTTGCGGCAGCGAGTGGACGCTCGAACGCCCCATGGTCGAGGGCCACCAGGGTTCGTGCATCTGCGGGCCGTGCCTGATGGTTGCGTACACCGAGTTGGTCGTCGACGCGGGCCCGGATGATGACGATGACGAAGCCACGGTCGAGGAGCGAAGCTGCACGCTGTGCCTGGAGGCCAAGACCATCCCGATGTGGCAGAGCCCGATGACGGAGACCGCGTGGTTCTGCCGGCAGTGCCTCAAGCGGGCCGCGGGCGTGCTGCACAAAGACCCGGACATCCCGTGGGTCAAGCCGAAGTAACCGCGCTGCCCATGCCGCGCTCGGGGCAGGTCGCTAGTCCACTGATGTCGTACCCGCACTGTGGGCAAAGGCCTCTGCGCCTGCGATTCCACCGACGCGCTGCGGGCCTCGCGACGAGCACCATCCCCCAAAGTGCTGCGTAGAACGCGGTATTGAGAGCGAGGCCAAGATAAAGCGGGCGAAGGTTCCTGATGTTCGGAGGCCGTTCGTCCGGGGGGACAAGCCATATCGTCAAACGGGTGTGATCTTCTAACTCGTACGCGACAGGGAACGGCCAACCAAATGCCCAAGCTCCTTTCGCCCCGTCTGACAGCAGCTGCGACGCAAATATCCGATCCTCACGTATCGGAGATGTAGCGTTGATCTGATCGCTTAGGAGCGACTCAACAATTTTTATGTTATGCCGATCAAGCAGCTTCTCGACTTCAAGAAGGCACAGCCGGGTTGCAACGGTACTTACCGGAGAAGCGGAATGCGCAAACTCGGGAACATCGCTGTGGCGCAGCGGATAAACGATCATTGTGCCATACTTGATCCGCAGGATTCCCAGTGATCCGCGAACGCCCCATACAGTTCCGTCGGGGTCTGCGACCCAGTCAAGCGAACTCGGCATTGTGCGATGCTTGGCGCTTGCAACGACTAAGGCGGCCACCAACACATTCGTCGCAAGGCCGAGCAGAACAAGCCCGACAATCACGCGAAGCGGGTGGTGCTTGCTCACCGGTCACCGCCTCGGGTTGCGCGACCGGTTGGCCCGGCCGGGCCTCGCGGGACGCTGGGGCGCGGGCTCGGTTGTTGGGTCGTCCGTTTGTCCACCGGCTTGAGCCGGGGGCTCATGGGGGGGCTTATGGGGGGGCGCGTGGGGGGGCTCGAAGGGCTCAGCATCCGGTGCGTCGGTTGCCGATGTCGGTGTGTCGTGCTCCGGAGGCTGGGGGGCCAAAGGCGGTTGGGGTGGGGGAGCGAGCGGGTCGGTGTTGATCCGCCCAAAGATCATGCGGCCGTTGGCGGTCTGGATCGCCGTCGACACCGTCAGTTCGACCTGCTCGCCGATGTGCGATTGGCCGTCTTCAGCGACGACCATGGTGCCGTCGGCGAGGTAGCCCACGCCCTGACCGGGCTGTTCGCCGGATTTGACGAGTTGCACGGTGAACAGCTCGCCCGGGATCAGGCTGGGCCGCATCGCGTTGGCAAGGGCGTTGAGGTTGACGGTCTCGACGCCGCGGATCTCGGCGATGCGCAGCAGCCCCGTATCCGTTGTGATGATCTTCGCGGGCAGCATGTCGGCCAGATCCACCAGCATCGTGTCCACGCCCGTGCCGGCCACGCGGAATTCCTCGACGCTGGCATCGATCGGTGAACGCAGCAGCCTGCGGACCACATCGAGCCCGCGCCTGCCGCGCTCGCGTTTGAGTTTGTCGGAACTGTCAGCGAGTCGCTGGAGCTCATCGACCACGAACTGCGGGATCACCAGCGGCGATTGCAGCACGCCGGTGCCGACCGCATCGACGATGCGCGCATCGATCAACGCCGAGGTATCCAGCAGCAGCGGCCGAACGCCTCGAATCTGCTTGGAGAACTCCACGTACGGGATGACCAGCCGGAAGTCCTCCTGCGTTTGCAGCACCGTGGTGATGCCCATATACGCCAGCGAGATACCGATGAGGATCTTGACCGTCCCCACGATGCGCGGCGAGTTGCTCAGGTCCCACGTCTGCGCGATCAGATCGATCACAAACGCGAACGCAAACGTCATGACCATCCCCGCCATCAGGCCGATCGCGATGCCCGAGAGCGTCGAGATCTTTTTGCGGGGCGTGAGCACATCCAGCCCGATGAAGATCACCACCAGCCCGAGCGCCGCCCCCACCGGCAGGTACCACTGGGTCGCCAGGGCGATCTCATCGTTGCCCGTGTTGGGGTTGTTGGAGACCTCGAGGATGTTCAGCAGCGTGACCGTGATGGCGAGGATGAAGAACGCCGACCGCAGCACGACAAACACCGTCCGCTGGCGGTTGCGCTCCTCGGCGGCCTGGGCCTCGGGGGAGAGCGCCGAGTGGCGGGAATGGCTGTGGGCGGCATGGCGATGCATCAGGGCCATCCTAACGCTTTCGTCGGCTCGGCAGAAGGATGGGTATGGCGAGCAGACCGGGCTAGAATCGGCCCGCTCGCTGTGCGGAGAGGCGGCCGGGCCCGGTGCACGGGTGGCCCGTGAACCTGGTCAGGGCTTGATCGCAGCAGCCATAAGCGGTCGTCGTCCGGTGCCTTCGGTGTCCTGGCCGCCTCTCCCCGGAGCGAGTGAACCCCTTTGGTTCTGCGGGTGGCGCTGGCAGCTCGCAGCCAGTGCTCACCGGGTACGCAACCTCGGCACGCATGCAAGCGGATCGGCTTGTAACGAAAAACCCCGGAGCAAGCGTGCCCGCCACCGATGCCACTCAGCAAGTTCAGCCATCGCGGCACTCCAAGCACGTCGCACGCACGATTCTGGCGGGCATTGTTCTCGCTGCGGTCACGTGGGTTGGCACTGCGCGCTATCCGCATTCGATAGCTGCCAACGCGCTCCGATCAGCGCATGCGAGCATATTTGGTCGCCCCAGAATCACACCTCGCGACACGACAGCGTGGGTTCACGCGATCCATAACGACGATGGCTCGCTCACGTGCATCACGCACTGGGAGCATCCCGAACTGCACGAGCGCTTGTACAAAGCTGGGACGGCACCGGGACACACGACGCTTCGTGCCCTCGTCTCTGAGAGCGGCTGGGGACCGTGGTTCCCAGTCCAATTTTCGGTAGTGGCGTTCAGCTACGAGTTTGTCTCCCTTCCGACTCAGCATCGGCCCCAGTTCTACTCCGATCTCACCGGATCGTTACAACTGCTCCACGACGCTGATGGCCATCCGGATTGGCTGCTTCGGCTCCGGGATGAATCGCGCCGCGGCTTCGGAGTCCCTCGATACTCCATCGCGTGGCTCGGCATTCTGCTCAACCTGATCACGATCACGGCGGTCACGATCGGCGGACGCTCGGGTTACCTGTGCATTCGAGTCTCTATACGGACGCTATTGAATGCCAAAGTCTCCCGTCGCCGCTCCCGAGGCCTCTGCCCGTACTGCGCGTACTCGTTGGCGGACCACGCCGGCGGTCCTTGCCCCGAGTGCGGCAAGTCCGATGCTGAGCTTAGCCCTGCTCTATTTGCCACTGATGACGATGGTGTCGGGATGGAACGCTGACCAGGAGTAGTACATCGTCTGCACCGTGCGCACGCCTTCGGGCGCTGTGACGGCGCGAACGCCAGCATCGCCGGTGGCAAGCTCGACCTCGCCCAGTGGCGTGGTCAGTGTGAGCCCATCGCCGATCGCGCTGGCGGGCACAAACCAGCTCATCGCACCCGCAGCAACCCCCACACCGAGCGTCTTGCGTGGCAGCTTGTCGCCCATCTTGGCGACCGGCACGAGCAGCCGGTCGTTTTGGAAGTACTGCTCGTACGGCGAGACGGTGTAGTCGCGTTCGTGGCCGGTGTCAGCGGTGACGACTCGCGCGCTGGGGTGGGCCTCGCGGAGTTGAGCCACGGTCATGAGCCGCACGGGCAGGTGGCGAAGCTTGGTGCCGACGCGCGGCCCGCTGACAGCCCCGCCCTCAAGCTGGCTCCAGAGGCTTAGGGTCTGCCGGTCGTACATGAGCACATTGGAGTTGAAGAGCGCGCCGGACACACCAAACTCGAGCGTCGAAGACTCGCCGTTTGGTCCTGGCACACGGCGGTCGATCGCTGTCGCGGAGTTGCACAAGGGGCAATACGTTGCGGCCACGGGCACGCCACCGACGGTCATGTTGGCGATCTCATGCCAGTTGAGCACAAGGATTGGCACGCCGACCACCTGCCTCGCGTCGCCCAGTCCCGCTTCGAGCACGACAAGCCGGGCCTCATCGGGCCACGTTGCGTCGGCCAGGGCTGCTGTCTCGGGGTCTGCGAGGGCCGGGATCGCATCGCGCGGCAGCAGGGTGTGGATCTCATCGCGCGGGATGGAGAGGCCACTGAGGTCGTACTCGCCGTCGAGGTCCACCGAGCCGGGCCGGCTGACCTGCTGAAACGCTTCGGCAGCTTGCGGCTCGACTGGGACCTTGGGCGCGGTGGCGCTGCCTTGAGCCAGCGCGAGAGGGCCGGAAAAGAAAGAGCAGAGTGCGGCGAGGGCTGCGAATCGCATGGGAGGGTCCTCTTCGGATGATCGGGGGTGGGGCACAATCGAGGCCCGATCACTCCGGATCGCGCCCAGCAGGGTCCAACGGGTCCGAGCGATCGGGTATTCCGGCAGCACTACACTCGCCCTATGGCGTACACCGTTCTCGCTCGACGCTACCGCTCGCAGGATTTCGACACCGTGGTGGGCCAGGAGCCCATCGCCAACACGCTGCGCAGCGCGATCGCTTCGGGCCGGGTCGCCCACGCGTACCTGTTCTGCGGCACGCGCGGGGTCGGCAAGACCTCGATGGCCCGCATCTTCGCCAAGGCCATTAACTCCCCCCTGAATGGTGACGGCACGATCGGCGAACTCTCCGAGGACGTCGTCAAGGCCATCATGTCCGGCCAGGATCAGGACGTCATCGAGATCGACGCGGCCTCCAACCGCGGCGTCGATGAAGCCCGCGAGCTGATCTCCAACAGCATCTACCGCCCGATGCGTGGGCCCTTCAAGGTCTACATCATCGACGAGGTCCACATGCTCACGCGCGAGGCGTTCAACGCCCTGCTCAAGACCATGGAGGAGCCGCCCGAGCACGTGAAATTCATCCTGTGTACCACCGAGGCGCACAAGGTCCCGCCGACGATCCAGAGCCGATGCCAGCGGTTCGACTTCCGCGACATCCCATCAACGCGGATCGCCGAGCACCTGTCGGCGGTCCTCAAGCAAGAAGAAGTCGAGGCCGACCCGGCGCTCGTGCAGACCGTGGCTCGTCTTGGCAACGGCTCGATGCGCGATTCGCTCAGCCTGCTCGACCGCCTGCTCGCAGCGGGCACCAAGCCGCTGACCGTTGAGCTGCTCGAGAACCTGCTGGGACTGCCCGAGCGGGAGGTCGTCACTGGATTTATTCAGGCGCTCACGCAGGGCGATGCAGCGGATGCCCTGGCGCGCACGGACGAGCTGCTCAAGCGCGGCACGGGCATGGACCTGTTTCTCGAGACGCTGCTCGGCAGGCTGCGCGACCTGATGGTCCTCAGCGCCTGCGGCAAGGAGACCGACCTCGTCGACCTGCCCGCCGAGCACCGCGAGCAGGAAGCCGAGTTGGCCTCGGGCTTCGACGATGCCGCGCTCAGCCATCTGATAGTGCTCTGCGAAACGGTCCACCGGAACCTGCGGTCGAGCGCAGCCCCGCGTGCGATCCTCGATGCCGCCATCGTTCGGATGGCGCACCTTGAGCGTTTCGCACTGGCCGCTTCGGTCTTGTCGCAGGGCCGATCGCCAGCGCCGCGGATCGAATCCAAGCCGGCCGCGAGCAGCAGGAGCGCCGGCCAGGGAAAAGCCTGAGGGCGGACGCTGACGGGCATTCGCCCCCGCCAGCCTCTCCGCCCCGTTCACAGGCCACCGCGCCTCGTTCCAAGCCAGAAAAAGCGAACACGGCGCCCTCAAGCGAGGTCGAGGCCAAGCAGGAGCCCGCCACAGACGCAAACAATCTGGGCGAGGTGTGGATGTCCATGCGGTCCGCAGCGGGCCATGGCTCGCTCCAAGCGCTGCTCGCATCGGTCGAGCCGGTATCGCTGGCAGGCGATGAGCTGGTCGTTCGGGGCCAGGCGTACGACGTGCGGCTCGTTGAACAACGAGTCACCGAGCTGACCACTCTGGCGACGCGCGCGCGCCAACGGCCGACCAAATTGCGTGCTGAGCCCATCGAACAGGCAGCGCCCGCCAGCGAGCCGGGCCAACCAGCACTGTCGCCCGCAGAGGCAGCCATGCAGATCCCGCTCGTGCGGGAGACCGCTGAACTGTTCCAGGGGACCGTAGTGCGGGCGCTTCGCCGCAACGACAACTGATCGCAATAGCAGGAGAGTACGGATGCTGAACTTTAAATCGATGGGCGCGGTCGCGGGCCTGCTGCAAAACAAGGACAAGCTGATCGACGCGGGCAAGCGCGTTCGCCAAGGCCTCGACGACCGGCCCGCCGAGGGCCAGTCGGGCGGCGGAGCGGTGCGGGTCACCGTTGATGGGGCGCTCCGCGTGCGCACGGTCGAACTCAGCAGCGCGCTGACCGCTGGGAGCGATGACGCCAGCCGCGAGCAAGCCCATCGGCTGATCGCAGACGCCGTCAACGACGCGCTCGACAAGGCCAAGCTCCGGATGGCCGAGTCCATGCGAGCCGAGGCCAAAGACCTTGGGCTCGACGACCTGCCGTTTGATATCTCCAAGCTGCTGGGCTGAAGGCGATGGACCACCACTCAGCCGTCTGGCTGCCGCTGAGCGCCGAACTGGACGAGCTTCGGCTGCAAATCGTCAGCCGCGGCGTTTGCCCCGTGGACGAGCCGAGCCGCGTGCGATGGGCACGCCTAGCCGAGAACAATCCAAGGCTCTTTGACGGCCCGATCCTGAGCTTCCGCAGGCTCGAGGGCGAGACGATCGAGGCGGGCGTTGAGACCTACATGCGGCTCATCACCCGTCAGCCGGGCGTGTGCCATCTGGCGGTCACGGGCGTGCTCGAACGCGACGGCTCGGTGCTGCTGGGCCTGCGGAGCCAGGAGAGCGGGGTCCATCCCGGCGTATGGGAGTTCGTGCCGTCGGGCGGCATGGAAGTGCCGCTGGTGGATTCGCTCACGGGCGATGCGTTTCTCGCCCAGCTCATCGACGAGCTGAACGAGGAAGTCGCCGGCTGGTCGGTGAGCAGCCCGCGGTTGATGGGGCTCGTGATCGATCCCGTGGTGCCGAGCTGCGATCTGGTGATCCGAGTCAACGCGAGGCCCAACGCGGACGCCGATACCAGAAGCTGGGAGCACCACGAACTGTTGTGGGTGGCGGTGGGGGACCTAGCGGCGTTCGCAGCGAGCAAGCCGTGCATCCCGACCGTCGTGCCGATCATGGCGGCGCTGTTGGGCGAGGTCTAGGGCCCGCAGGCGCAGAAGGGCGAAAGTCCCGGTCAAACAGAGTCCGGAGGGGTTCAGCATAAAAAAAAAGCGACCCCTGCGTGAACAGGGGTCGCTAAAGAGAAGCAATTGGATACATCTTGGTCAGCCGTTACCGGCTGGTTGTTCGCTGCCCGGCCGAGGCCGGACGTTATTGCGAGCGAGAGTGCGCTCACTTATCCGTGAGGCGGATCGCTCCGCGTTCACGACTAAGGAAATCCCTTAGAAAGGAGGTGATCCAGCCGCAGGTTCTCCTACGGCTACCTTGTTACGACTTAGTCCCAGTCACCGAGCTTGCCGTAGGCACGCCTGAATCGACGTGACTTTGGGCACTCCCAGCTTCCATGACTTGACGGGCGGTGTGTACAAGGCTCAGGAACTTATTCACCGTGGCGTAGCTGATCCACGATTACTAGCGATTCCGACTTCATGCAGGCGAGTTGCAGCCTGCAATCCGAACTTGGGCGTGGTTTTTGCGATTTGCTCCATCTCGCGATATTGCGTCGCTCTGTCCACGCCATTGTAGCACGTTTGCATCCCTGGA
The DNA here is from genome assembly GCA_029260395.1 of Phycisphaerales bacterium. Classification (GTDB taxonomy): domain Bacteria; phylum Planctomycetota; class Phycisphaerae; order Phycisphaerales; family UBA1924; genus OFTM382. The sequence goes on from JAJDDJ010000009.1 coordinate 609,501, forward strand.
CATAAGGGCCATGATGACTTGACGTCGTCCCCACCTTCCTCCGGTTTGACACCGGCAGTCTCGCTAAAGTCCTCGCCATTACGCGTTAGTAACTAACGATAGGGGTTGCGCTCGTTAAGGGACTTAACCCGACACTTCACAGCACGAGCTGACGACAGCCATGCAACACCTGTGCATGTTCCACTCAAAGAGCGTGGCCAATCTTTCGAAAGGTTAATCCATGCATGTCAAGCCCAGGTAAGGTTCTTCGCGTTGCCTCGAATTAAGCAACATGCTCCACCGCTTGTGTGAGCCCCCGTCAATTCCTTTGAGTTTTAGCCTTGCGACCGTACTCCCCAGGCGGTGCACTTAACGGTTTTCCTTCGACCGGGAGGGCGTGAGAGCCTCCCCGATCTAGTGCACATCGTTTACGGCGTGGACTACCAGGGTATCTAATCCTGTTTGCTCCCCACGCTTTCGTACCTGAGCGTCAGGACAGGCCCAGTCGACTGCCTTCGCCATTGGCGTTCCCATGAATATCTACGCATTTCACCGCTCCACTCATGGTTCCATCGACCCCTACCTGCCTCAAGACTGATGGTTCACTCTGCTGTTCCACGGTTGAGCCGTGGGTTTTCACAAAATGCCTACCAGTCCGCCTGCGTACGCTTTAAGCCCAGTGATTCCGAGTAACGCTCGGGCCCCTCGTATTACCGCGGCTGCTGGCACGAGGTTAGCCGGCCCTTCCTTTGGGTGCGGTCAGTGTTCCTACACCCTGACAGTGGTTTACACGGCGTAGCCGATTCATCCCACACGCGGCATTGCTCCGTCAGGCTTTCGCCCATTGCGGAATATTCGTTGCTGCAGCCTCCCGTAGGAGTCCGGGCAGTGTCTCAGTCCCGATGCGGCGGGTCATGCTCTCACACCCGCTACCCGTCTTCGGCTTGGTGAGCCTTTACCTCACCAAC
>JAJDDJ010000010.1 GCA_029260395.1 Phycisphaerales bacterium
GATCTTGCCGTCGTACATCATCGAGGGCGAGACGTTCGGTGCTGGCGACGACAGCATGTCGCGGGCGGCCCCACGGCTGAGCATGTCTGTGGTCGAGGTCAGCGTGGACTGCACGACGCTGCGAGTGCGGCTGGACAGGGCCGGCCATTCGTGAAGGAAGTAGGAGAGTGCGAGATCGAAGTCGGCCCTCTGAGACTCGTTCTTGTTCGCTTCGTCAGCGTGTTCGAGGCACTCTCCGCAGTAGGTTGTCTTCCACTCGCCGCTCTGGATGCGTTCAATCGACTGTGGAGCAGAGACGATAAGCCTGTGGAGATTGGGGATGGTGACGGGCTCGCCAGAGAGCACGAGCACGAGCAGGGCGTTCCGGCAAAGCCGCATCGCTTCCAAGCGGAAGTACCGCTCGTTGTCGCCGCCAGCAGATCCTGACGAGCCACCCTCGCCGAGGTCAGTGACCGTCATGATGAGAGCCGTGAGATTCTCGACGAGACCCACTGCGCCAGCGCTGCGTGCCATCTCGTCAGCGATGAAGTTGAACCTGAGCAGGTGATCGGGCGAGAACACCTGCAGGTCTGACAATCTCCCCGTATCACGGACATAGTCGGTGTACGTCTGTCGATCCTCAGCTTTCACGGTCAGGAAAAGGCCGCCGTATCCGGCACGGAGCATTGCGCGGCAGATCGCTGCCATCGAGCCAGAAGTCTTGCCCGATCCGGTTGAGCCGAACACCATTGTGCCCATGAACGAATCGCCCACGGACCACGGTGAACCCGCCGCCCAGTGCAGGAGGGGTGCATTGAGATCCCAGCGATCAACAGCGGGTTTCCGCTTTCGCGGCGAAAGGAGGTGCATCACGACTTCCTCCCGGCCTTGGACTGGTCGTGCAACGCACTCGTGAACGTCCGCAGCGTGAGACCCTGTGTCTTGGCCTTGCGAGCCTTGGAGGTGAGCTGTTCGAGCCACTCGATCACCGTGTCAAGGGTGAGTTCGTTTCCGACGAACATCACAGTCTTTCCGGGGCCGAGCGTGGCGGTGACCCGAGTACCCCGTTGGGCTTCTCGCTGGCGGCTGACGCGCTTGAGCTTGCGGGTCAGCGCCTCGCGTGTCAGACGGTTGCCGAGCACCTCGTCGGCAAGCTGTTGTTGCTCTTTCTCATCTTCAACGCCGGAGAGCAGGTAGCCGATGTCTGGCGGGATCGCTCCGGAAGCGACGTGTGCCCGGAGCGATTCGGGGAGCCGGAGCAAACCAAGGGCCTTGGAAACGGTCGCGGGTGACAAACCGAGGAGCTTGCTCACGGCGTCGGCCGTCAGTTTGGCCTCGTCCATCAAGGCGCGGATGCCAAACGCCCTCTCAATCGGGTTGAAATCCTGACGCTGTAGGTTGCTGACCATCAAACGAGCCAGCCGATCAGCCTCGGCGAGATCGTCGGGGAGGACAAGAACCTGTACTTCGGTCCGGCCCAGGGACTTCAACGCCCGCAAGCGGCGTTCCCCGTCTATGAGACGAACACCCTTCTTTGTGCGGACGCAGAGCAGCGGCTGCTGCAACCCGGTCTGTTCGATGCTCTCGGCGAGCTTCTTGATGCCGTCCTCATCAAAGCTGGTGCGGGGCTGCGGGCCGGTCTCGACTGACCCGATGGGTGCGATGACAAGTTCCGGGTTCATCGGTTCACCTCGTTCCCGATGACATCGCGAGTCGCAGCCCGGACGGCAGGATCGTGCTGCAGAATGGGGCTGCACCAGACCCGAATGAGCAACATCAGGGCAACGAAGTCGTCCATAAGCCCGAGCACGGGGATGAACTCCGGGATCAGATCGATCGGGAAGACGAGATAGAACATCAGCAGGCCGGTCAGCTTGAGCTTGCGCCCGATCGTGAACCCGATCTCGCACTGGTCGAACAGCCGGCGGACTGGGGCGGGAAGTGGCATGGCCATGGTCAGTCTCCTTTCCGTCGAGATGCGACCGTGGGACAGCCACCGCGCTGCACGCGCAGGGCCGACTGGCCGATCCGGCGATTGACTCTGTTGTGGGGTCTCCCGCAGCACAGGAGGTTTGCCCCAGAGGCGTTCTGCCTCCCTAAACTGGATTGCGCGCGGAGCGGCCGCGCTCTCTGGCCAATCCAGATTTCTTGAGGCGATGGCTGTGGATGTAGAAGCACTTATCAAAGCGGCTGTCGTGGGAGACCCCGACGCCGCCAATCAACTGCTCATTGAGCACCACGATCGGATGCGGGCCATCGTCTTGAAGCACTCGGCTGCTTGGCTTCGGTTGCACCACCCGGTTGAGGACATGGTGCAGGAAGCACAGGTGGCGGTCTTTCGCGGACTGGGCACGTTTGAGCTGCGCGACCCTGTTGTGCCAAACTTTGAGGCCTGGCTCACGTTGCTGACACGAAGAACAGTCGCGTTGTTTGTCCGTCGTGCGAGGCGCTCACTCCAGCGTCTGGAGTCCGACATAAATGAGGACGGGAGATCCCCGAGCAGCGTGCAGCGTCAGAAAGAGCGTTACGAACGACTGAGCACCGCCGTTGCTTCGCTCTCCGATCAAGATCGGGAGGTCATCGTTTTGCACTACTTTCGCAAGATGACACTCTCAGACATCGCAGACGAGCTTGGTCAGACACGGAGCGCTGTCAACGCACGACTGATGCGGGCGCGGCCCAAACTCCGAGAGTGGTTGGGCTCAACCTCGATGAATCTCTCGACATCATGAACGACAGAAGCGAACCCAAGCAGTCACCGGGTGCGATTGCAAGGGGCATCATCCGCGCCCATCTCGCGTCGGACGGTGAGTTGTCCGACGACGCGGTTGCCGCCCTCCTGGATCGCCATCCTGAGCTGGCGGGCGAGCTGCGTCGGGCCGTGGAGATTGCCCGGCGAACCCGGTTAGCACAGCAGCGGGCCGCAGAGGCTCCCTCTGAGCATTCAAGCGACTCATCTCTCTCTGAGATTCTTCTAGAAGAAGCAGACTGGGAACTGGCCGGATACACGATCGGACAACGGATCGGCGGCGGAAAGTTCGGGGAGGTCTTCGAGGCCGTCTCAACCGAGACCGGCCAATCGGTTGCCATCAAATGCCTCCGGCGAGAGTACCGGGAGCATCCGCAGGCACTTGAGCGGTTTCGGATGGAAGCCGAGGCGTTGTCGAGGCTGGATCATCCCGGGATCGTGCGCGTGCTCGACGTTCGGACTGCGGACGCCATCCCGTGCATCGTCATGGAGCGGGTGACGGGGCACGATCTTCACCGCTCTACGCGGTCGAGCCCGCTCGACCCTTCACGCGCTGCTTCGATTATCGCCGAAGCGGCTGATGCCTGTCACGCGGCTCACGAGCGCGGCATTCTGCACCGTGACATCAAGCCGGAGAACATTCTGCTTGATGAATCGGGACACCCACGGCTGACGGATTTCGGTCTTGCGAAGCTGCTCGATCGGGACGTTGAGTTGACCGGCGAGGAGCAGGCTCTCGGCACGCCGCACTACATGCCCCCTGAGCAGTACGACCGTCGCCTCGGACCGACAACGCACCTTGCCGATGTCTACGCGCTGGGCGGCACGCTGTATTATCTGCTCACGGGTCGGCCCCCCTTCCCCATTGGCGACGGCGTCGGGCGAGAGGCAACGCTTCACCAGATTGGCTGGGCACGACCACGCTCGCCGGCTGATGCGAATGACGAAGTTCCGGCGGATCTTGCTCTGATTTGTCTGATGTGTCTTGAGAAACGGCCGCATGATCGGTACGCCGATGCGCAAGCGTTGGCAGCAGACCTCCGTCGGTTTCTTGGCGGAAAGCCGATTCGAGCAAAACTACCCGGCACTGCGGGGCGATCGTGGCGTTGGTGTGCCAGGCGACCGGTCATCGCGGCCATGCTTGCCGTACTGCTGCTGAGTCTGACCGGTGGGAGTCTTGCGGCATTTCACTTCGCCCAGGAAGCAGACACGCAACGCGGCTTGACGGAGAAGGCCCGCACGGCGGAAGCGGATGTGACATCGCGGCAGTTGTTACTCAGTGCAAGTACCGCGTTTGACGTAGGAGACTGGGACAGAGCGGAGTTTTTGCTTGCCGCGATACCGGAAGATCGTCGTAACTGGGAATGGCGATATCTCTCTGCACGCTGCAACACAAGCGTAGCCACCTATTCTGGACACGAAGAGGAAATCAATTCAGCCGTGTTTAGCTCTGATGGGAGTCGCCTTGCCACTACATCAGATGACATGACAGCAAGGGTGTGGGAGACTACTTCTGGAACGGAACAGCTAACACTACGTGGGCACGAGGGGAGAGTTTTGGCGGCTCGCTTCAGTTCCGATGATTCTCGAATTGTCACGGTATCAGACGACAGTACAGCACGCGTGTGGGATTCCGAGTCCGGGTCAGAGTTAGTAGTTCTGCGTGGGCACCGGGAGAAAGTTGTTGCTGCGTCCTTCAGCCCGGACGGCTCACACGTCGTTACATGCTCCGACGATCATACGGCACGCGTGTGGGACACGAGGACAGGCGCTGTCGTCTCCGTCTTGCAAGGGCATGGCGAACGGGTGGACTCCGTTGAATTTGACCCTGAAGGCAAGCGGGTGCTCACTATGTCATACAGCACGGCACGGATCTGGGTACTTGAGACCGGCCTTGAGCTGGCCGTACTCGAGAACCTCGCAGAAGAGCCGCACTTCGATCCACTCGGAGCTTACGTCATTGCATTGGCAAGGGACGGTACGGCTGGTATCTGGAATGCGTCGACGGGCAAGCAACTGCTGACACTGCGAGATGACAACGGCGGAGTTGCTGCCGCTGTGTTTCGATCTGATGCAACGACAGCCGTGACAATATCAAATTACGGAAGGGCACGAGTATGGCAGATAGCGGATGGTTCGATCGTCTCCGAGACCGAGCCCTACCAATGGTCCTTCCAAGTCGTCTCACTAAGCGCCGATGGGACAGCAGCGGTTGCGCATGACCGGCGCAACCGTACATTTGTAGTTATTGACGTGTCAAAGGGGCCGATATCGGTTATTGATGGAGCTCCGTTTAGTGTGCCATGGGTCGCGATACACCCCAACGAACCACTTCTAGTGGCTAGGGCTGACGACCATGTGACAATGCGCGCATGGGACACTTCCCCATGGGCCAGCCAGGTAAGGGTGCTCGCGAATCAGAAAACGGTGTACGCCGCATCTTTTAGCCCGGATGGCAGTCGTGTGCTCGCCATGTCCAACGGAACCGCCAGCGTGCTGGACTCCAACACCGGAACGGTGCTAGCCCAATTGGAGGGTGATGTAGGCGATACGCCGCAATACCGAAGCTGGTCAGAGGTCTACGGCACATTCGGTGATGATGGCGCCAAAGTGATAACGCAGTTTTACCCAGGGCCTCCCCAGATATGGGAAACTGAAAATGGGGATGTACATGAAGTTGCACTGCAGAGCAAATCTGGTCTGTATCGACAGATGGTAATGCAGAAGGCGGCTTGGGCAATTATTCGCCGCGAAGAAGGAGGCTGTGAACTGTGGGACGCAAGCCTTGGCGTGAGAATCGCTGTACTATCAAAGAATATGGAACTGATAAATCGCACAGTGATGAGTCGCGATGGTTCGTTTCTGCTCACGCTGTCATATGAATCTGGTGCGAGATTATGGGCGTTGCCGTCGGGCGAAGAAATTGGTGTCATCGGCGATGGTTCAACAGAGATATATGACGCGTCGTTTAACCACGACAATTCTCGAATAGCTGCTGCGCACGCAAACCAAATAATCAGCGTGTGGGACACGGCCACGGGTGAAATCGTATCTAGCTTCAAATGTGATCGAGACATGATAGGTGTAGAGTATGATCCAAGCGGAAGATACATTGCAGCTAATTCAGATTGGGATTGGTCCGAACTTTGGGATACGGATGCTGGTGAACGAGTTGCCGAATTACGAGGTATGGGCGGGGACCGTTTTGCTTCTGAGTTCAGCCCAGATGGGTCTCGGATAATTACGTATTCAGAGCTAGGAGTTGTGATGTTTGATGTCAACACTGGACAAGAAGTACTCGAATTGCGTGGAGCGATTGATATTCGTCCGAAGGGAGCTGCATTCAGTGCCGATGGCTCGCGCGTGCTGATGTACGGTGCCAATGGCGTGGTTGTCTTTGACAGCGTCCGTTGGCGCGAGCGATACCATGAGCTAATCGGCCAGTGACAAGGAGCTGCAAGATGCGAGGATCCGTCCTGCCGAAGGGTGTCTATGCGGTAACTGTACCGTGACCGTCCCCTCGCAGCCGATCCACGCTGCGACATAGCATCAGGGCTGGTGTACTTCCGATCGTGGGTAGCTGGGTTCTGATCTACCTGTGTCGCGCGCCGCCTTCGATCCGTGGAGGATTCTCGATCGGTTCAAGCTCGGGTATCCACTCCAGGGAGGCGGACATGATGCGCCTGCCTTGCTCATCCTTGGATTCGAGACGAAACCGGCTCCCCTCGTCGGCGTCACGTCTGCCTGGGGTCGCGGTAAGAATGGCTGGCCGTCCGGTACCGGGGAACGCCAGCGCGAGTCCCATGTGCCGGAGTTCATGGTTCACCCAGGCGGCGAGTTCGCGTTTTTCGACCAGTGTGTCCTGCGGACGTTGTTTCGCCTCAGCATTCAGACTTGCCGTCATGGCGCGGGAAATCTCTGCCATCGCGATCGAGCGTACAGTCTTTGATCTCTCGGAGAGCTGTGCATACGAGTCGGTGTCGTGAGCAAGAGCATCGCGCAGCGCTTGTCGCAGCGCCGGATACTCTCCTTCACTCATACGCAAAGTCATCGGCCGTGTGTGCAACGGCGCTCGTCGTCATCTTGCGGGGCAGATCTACGAATCGCAGCGGGAATGTTGTCATAGGACCGACACAACCACAGTGTCCGTCGGTTGTCAACACGAATCCTTGCTTCCCCCGGCTGACCGATCCGTATTCAGCCGATGCTCCAGGACAGACATCGCTTGCACCGAGTCATTCGTAAACGGTGGTCCGTGATGGAGCGCCCGCCGCACTGGATACGCGTGCCGGGGCAGCGTCGATCGCGGCCAGGCCAGCCTGTCACGCCCGTCGCCTGATCGCCCGGATCGGCACGGCGGACCGGCTCCGCCGGTTTGGAGTCACTGACTGCGGCGGGCGGGGTTCTCCGGGAGCCAGTGCGCCCCGGGGTGCTTGCGACCGGGCCGAACACTGGCCCCCAACAAGGAGAACCGAATCATGTCCACGACCAAACCCGTTCACGAAGTCCGACTCGGCACGACCAAGGCCGCGATCTGGGCCAACACCACCGAAGACGGCCGCACACGCTACTCGGTGACCGTGCAGCGAATCTACCGCGACAACGAAGAGTGGAAGCGCACAACCAGCTTCCGGCGTGATGACCTCCTGGTCCTCGCCAAGGTGCTCGATCTCGCTCACTCGTGGATCTGCCAGCAGCCCAACGAGCGGGCCGCGGCCTGAGCCGCGTCCGCGTCAACCGCGCCTCGCCGGTTCGCGCCGGCGGGGCGCATTTCTCTGGGTAGCCAAAGCGCCAGATGCCAACTGTGCTTGCTGCCGAGCGCGTCTCGGTTGGAATCCGCTCCAAGTATGCGGGGAGACGAGCCCCCTCTCCCCGCACCCCTCTACCCCAACGAGCGGTATCAATCGTCCCAGGCGATGGACTCGATGATAACCGGGCCGTAATCCTGCCGGAGCTGCTCGGCACGGTCTGACTCACGGACCCAGGGAACACGCTGCCGAATCAACCCGTCGAAGAGCCTGGCCGGACTTCCGGTATCGCTGTTGAGACCCGAACCTCTGATGCGGACTTTCCGACCCGGCAGATGGAGGATGATGCCCTCTTCGGGCACGAGTTCGATCCGCTCGATCCAGGCGTAGCCGACGGCGAGTATGTGACCATCGGCCTTGCGGAGTTCGAGCATGAGGGCGCGGTCGCGGACACCTCGGAGCCATCCGAAACACCCGAGATCCTCGGGTGCTGCATGTTCTTCGTCAGGCGCTCCGTTAGTGGCGGGGCGTTTCGTGTACCGGTCGATCAGACTATCGGTCATGTTCGATTCCTTCTCTGCTGTGTTCGACGGCGACGAGCACACCGTCCTCGCGGGACTGCTCTGCGAGCCGTTCTTGGATAATCCTGCGATGAGCGTCTTCGACACCCGCGAGAAGTTCGGTGCCGCTCAGGCGTTCGTCACTCCGGCTGACAGCTTGGAGCAACTCGTCCTTGTCGTCGGTGAAGACAAGCACCTGCTGCCGTCCGCGCGAGGCGCTGACATAGAACTGTTCCCGAGAGGACGCGCGGAATGAACGCGACGATTGGCCGATGATGACCCGGTCCACGGTCTTTCCCTGGCTGGCGTGGCTGGTCACGACGAGGCCATGCGCGATATGGCCGAAGTCTCTTGAGACTGTCCATCCGTTGTTGAGTTGGATATCGCCCGCGTCGGAGAACCCGGTGACGGTGAACAGGTCGCCGTTGTTGAGCCGGTGCGCGGAGTCAGCGGTAGTTCCATTCTTGGTGATGCGGATTCGATCCCCTGTTGCGACCTCGATTCTGTCCTGGTGGAATACCGTAAACCGCTCTGCGGACTCGAACGGAACTTCGTCCTGGCCGACGATCAATCGAGTGCCCTTGCGATGGCCGGGAGCGTTCTGGTGGAACACGAGTACATCGCTAGGGCGATAGCTGAGCGGGTCGTGCTTCTGGCCGAGGGTGAGGTTCGCCGGGATGAGTTCGGGGAAGCTGCGCGCGTCATCGCCGAGTGCGCCGTGTTCGCGGAGCTGTGCACGGATTTCGTTGGTGATCCGGTTGCCCTCGAAATGCGTCGGTGACACAACAAGCGCGGACTTCCCGTCGTCGATGGCGTCGATGTAGGACTCGGCGAGTGCTCGATAGCGATCGTCGTCATCGACTTCCCTGATCCACCCCAGCTCGTCGAGGCCACGGAAGCCCTGGCGGGTCTTCCCTTCGCTCAGGTTTTTGATCGCGGTCCTGTACCGGTCTTTCTGACGCTGGATTTCCTTGATCTCGGCGGGTTTCAAGCCCGCCTCGTTTTCGAGCAGCTTGAGTGCCGCGCCCCGCTCGACTGCGCCGTGCTGGCGTTTGTCACCTGAGAGCACTACCCGGGCGTCGATCTGCTCTGCCAGATCGAAGACCTGCCGCATAGTCTTCGTGCCCAGCAGCCCTGATTCATCGATCCAAAGCACCGCACCCTGTGCGTCTCGCTGCATCGCAGGGTCAGCGAGCAGACGCGAGACGGTGTCGGCGGACTCAAAGCCCTCCTGCCTGAGCACGCCGCGGCTGGCTCCGGCGGATGGCGCAAAGGCGAGCACACGCTGCCCGTTCGCCTCGATTGCCTCTCGGGCCTCCTGCATCATGGTGGTCTTGCCCGTGCCGGCGGCACCCCGTACCAGGATGACGCGGTCCCGTGATTCGAGCACATGGCGG
>JAJDDJ010000011.1 GCA_029260395.1 Phycisphaerales bacterium
TGCACCAGACAATTCAAGTCACTCCTGTATTCGGTGATTCGATTTTTCATGCCACCATACTCGGAAAAAACAGAGCGGAATTAAAAATCCACTCTGAACTCCCTCTGCCCCATGAATTACGAATGCCTCCAGAAATGAAACTATCCCAACTGGGAGAATTTCAACCATCAGAAATTATTAAAATCTCAGGAGTCGGTCTGGTCATTGGATTAAATGGAACGGGAGATCATAGCTATTCGTCAGAAGCCATTAAAGCATTGAATGCTTCTGTGAAAGCGATGAATATCGATCTCAAAAAGATCAAAAATCCAATCCGTGCTGGTAATCTAGCCAATGTTTCCATCATTGCTTATGTTCCTAATCTGGGAGTCACGAAAGGACAGTATCTTGAATGCTACATAACTGCAGTCAACAAAAATGTAGACCTCAGTGGTGGTTATCTCCTGCCGACCGCATTGCTCGCTGAAGGCTCTAGAAAAACACATGCCGACGCCATGGCCATGGGGCCCGTGCTAACAATCCAAAGCCGAATGAAATCACAGGGAATCATCCCCAAAGGTTCACAGCTCTTATTGAATCTCAAACCGAAATTGATTTCTGATAATGGAATACCGCATCTCAACTTTTTTCTGAACACATCCAGTAGTCAGCCTCAAATCAGTCAATTAATTGCTCAAAGAATCAACCAATTTCTACAATCACAAACATCAATCAATTCCAAAGCGATCCTACGCTCATCCAGTATGATCATGATTTCTCTACCTAATTCTAATCAACAAATGGGTCATCAATTAGTATCGCAACTACAGACGCTTCCAATTCCCATACAACCAGCGTCTACGGTAAATCAGCCCCCGGAAGTGGTCGTCGATTATGCAAAAGCAAAAATTCAAACCCGAGGAAACGTACTTCTAGAACCAACAAAATTGGAATACAGCGACTTTGTATTGGAAATTTCTCCTTTGACAGCTTTGCCAACAATCAAACTAAACGATCTTTTGGCTTTAATGCACCACTTGCAAATTGCCAAATCAAAACAGGTAATATTTCTAAGAGAGCTTCAGCAACAGGGAAAAATTAAAGCCACTTATCGCGGGCTATAATCTGCCCCTTGTTTCCTCATCTCGCATCTGACAAAATAAACATGAATCCTTGGTAAACATAATTCATTGTTATCTCTCTTAATCAATTAGATGCGCCCATGATCTCTGAACTCTCAGAATTACAGATTCTGTCGATCATCTATCGCATCTTACCAATCGCCCTCTTAGCAATGTTCTGGGTTTGGGAAAGTTGGGCCGCCTTTAAACCAGTCAAAACAAAAACGCGATATCAACACGCGTTTCATAACATCCTTTTAGCAATTCTCAATCCCTTGATACTAGGGTTATTGTTTGGTACTTCCATCGAAGTCGTTTCTCAATGGTCTCTGGATCACAATTGGGGGTTGCTCAATCATTCGTCACTCGGAATCATCTGGAAAACGATCATCGCTGTGATCCTTCTGGATGCCTGGACGTTCTGTTGGCATTGGATGAATCATCGCATCCCCTTCTTCTGGCGATTCCATCGCATGCACCATAGTGATCCTTATATGGATGTTTCAACGGCGACTCGCTTTCATTGGGGAGAGTTAATTTTTTCCACTCTGTTTCGACTGTTACTCATTCCACTTCTCGGCCTACAAGCCTGGCAATTCATTCTCTATGGTTTGCTGGTATTCTTATCTACTCAATTCCATCATGCCAACATTTCGATTGGCAAAGTAGATCGAGTTCTGCGATGGATCTTCGTGACTCCTGACATGCATAAAGTTCATCACTCTCAATTGCCCGAGGAAACCAACTCCAATTATTCAACCGTCTTTTCGATCTGGGATCGCATCGCTGGTACATTTCGCATGCGACATGATCTCAAAAACATTCGTTTCGGCTTGAGTGACTATGATCAGTGGCACTGGCAAACTCTATTCGGAATGTGGAAAACTCCATTCTTGAGCAAGAAACCAAAAACACAAGACCAGGATCACAAAAATTAAATCGCCTTGGTTTGCATTGTTCATCTTTCATCACAAAAAGTTCGAAGTTCCAAAAATACTTGACAGCTTCGTACCGATGGAAACACGAATTCCATCCCTGAAAACAAGACTTTTTTCCTCATCTTGACTCCGCCGTCCCGCTTCCTAAACTACCTCCCATGCGTCGCGCGCGCATGGGAATTTTTTTCTGCCAGTCAATACTTCAACAGGTGGAGAAGTGAGCAATATAAAACCCCCTATGTTTGAGACAGTTTAAGCATGATCAGCAATGGTAGTTCCACTTGAGTACTATTAATCATGCACCTCAAAACTATTGAAATCATCAAAATGATGCAGATTGATACCTCGATTGTCACAAACCGAGACAAAACTGCGCAAATCTACCTTCACGATGATCACTACTTCTTTCTCCCCAACAACAAACCAAAGCGGCCGTAACGTCTGAGCGGAATGATCTCACTGTTTTTACAGAGAGCACATCAATGCACCAGTTCCCTGCCCCTGCAGCAGATATAATTTGTGCCCCCACATTATATCCGATATCATCTAACAAACCGAAGATGAACAGCAT
>JAJDDJ010000012.1 GCA_029260395.1 Phycisphaerales bacterium
ACTCATCCTGAATCTTCTTCACATAATTATCGTACAGTTCATCTGACATCAACGAAGCCGCTACACCAACGGCACGCGACGCATCCGCTACGTACACTACAAGATTTCGACTATATTGGGGATCGATCTTGACCGCAGTATGTGCCTTGGAAGTAGTTGCTCCCCCAATCAACAACGGCAGATCCATCCCCTGCCGCTCCAGTTCACTGGCTACCGTAACCATCTCATCAAGCGATGGGGTGATTAGTCCTGAGAGACCGATAATATCACATTCTTTTTCACGAGCTGTTTGTAAAATCGTTTCGCAGGGAACCATCACTCCCAAATCGATCACTTCAAAGTTATTACACTGTAAAACGACACCTACAATATTTTTACCAATGTCATGAACGTCTCCTTTGACTGTCGCCATTAAAATTCGTCCGTTTGATTGACTCTCACCTTCTTCTTTTTCTTCCTCAATATACGGTTGTAAATAAGCAACGGCCTGCTTCATCACCCGTGCCGACTTCACAACCTGAGGCAGAAACATTTTTCCGGCACCAAATAGATCACCAACCACGTTCATGCCATCCATTAACGGCCCTTCAATCACATCCAGCGGTCGATTCATTTCCTGGCGTGCCAGTTCTGCATCTTCCACAATATATGTTGAGATCCCTCTCACGAGAGCATGCTCAATCCGTTTTTGAACCGGCAATTCGCGCCATGAGAGATCTTCAGTTTTAGCAGAACCTGTCGAGCCATCTCCACGAAAGCGTTCAGCGATCTCCAAGAGCGCTTCTGTTCCCTCGGGTGTGCGATTTAGAATGACATCTTCGACTTTGTCTTTGAGTTCAGTAGGTAAGTTGTCATAGACAGCCAGCTGGCTGGCATTCACAATCCCCATATTCATACCGGCACGAATTGCATAATAGAGGAAAACTGAATGAATGGCCTCACGAACCGGATTATTACCCCGAAATGAGAACGACACATTTGACACCCCACCTGAAACACTTGCATGCGGCAAATTTTTCCGGATCCAGTCTGTCGCCTCAATGAAATCAACGGCGTAGTTATTGTGTTCTTCAATTCCCGTCGCCACAGCAAAGATATTGGGATCGAAAATAATATCCTGCGGCGCAAAGTCTAACTTATCGACCAGCAAGCGATAAGATCGCTCACAGATTTCAGTCTTGCGTTGTTTGGTATCAGCCTGCCCTTCCTCGTCAAAGGCCATTACAACCACAGCGGCTCCGTACTGTTGACACAGTCGTGCCTTCTCCAAAAACTCAGCCTCGCCTTCTTTGAGACTGATTGAGTTCACAATCGGCTTACCCTGAATACATTTTAGACCCGCCACAATAACGTCCCACTTGGAAGAATCTACCATCACAGGCACACGGGCAATATCGGGTTCAGTCGCTACCAAATTTAGGAAAGACGTCATGGCAGCAACTGCATCAAGCATGCCTTCGTCCATATTGACGTCCATCACATGAGCGCCGTTTTGCACTTGTTGCAGCGCCACTTCGAGCGCGGTATCAAAATCATCTTCTTTAATCAAACGTTTGAATCGGGCGGAACCGGTAACGTTACAACGTTCCCCCACGTTGACAAACAAGCTGTCTTTTGTGACATTAAACGGTTCCAGTCCAGAAAGATGCAAAGCGGGTTCGATCTCCGGCACTTTACGCGGAGAATGCTTTGCCATTGCTTCGGTAATCGCTTTGATATGTGCTGGAGTTGTCCCACAACATCCCCCCAAAATATTGACAAAGCCGCTGCTGGCGAATTCCTCTACAATGGTCGCCATCTCAGAGGCCGTTTGGTCATATTCCCCAAATTCATTGGGTAGACCCGCATTGGGGTGGGCCGATACATAAGTGTCAGCCACACGTGATAGCTCTTTGACATACTGCCGTAACTCCTGAGCTCCCAAAGCACAGTTGAGGCCGATGGAAAACGGTTTGGCATGTGATAATGAATTCCAAAAAGCTTCCGTAGTCTGTCCTGACAAAGTACGACCGGATGCATCGGTAATCGTACCGGAGATCATCACTGGCAGCTCAATTTCCTCGCGCTGAAAATAGGTACGGACCGCAAAAACTGCTGCCTTGGCATTCAATGTATCGAAAATAGTTTCGATCAGAAGTAGATCCGCTCCCCCTTTGACTAGTCCATCGATCGATTCCAAATAATTTTCGACTAGTTCATCATATGTAACGTTACGTGCTCCGGGGTCATTGACATCAGGTGAAATCGAACAGGTACGACTGGTAGGCCCCAGAACACCAGCTACCCAGCGTGGTTTATCTGGTGTTTTTGCTGTCATTTCATCCGCAGCAGTGCGCGCCAGTTGTGCAGAAGCCAGGTTCAGTTCATGAGCGAGTGACTCCATTTCATAATCGCTTTGTGACAACTGAGTCCCATTAAATGTATTGGTCTCCAGAATATCAGCGCCCGCTTCGAGGTATTCACGGTGGATATCCTGGATAATCTGCGGCTGAGTCAGCGAGAGTAAGTCGTTGTTGCCTGCAATATCCATATGGTAATCTG
>JAJDDJ010000013.1 GCA_029260395.1 Phycisphaerales bacterium
TCCAGTCGGCGGATCCGGAGTAATTTACGACGCCCGCTCCGGGGTTTGCGACATCGCCCGTAACCGTCGCGGTCGCGGATGTCGGCGTGTTGTTGCTCTGCGTGGCGTACAGCCAGTAGTCGTCGCCGTCGCCGCCCTGCGCGAACGGCTGGTGGTACGCGGCCTTGTACCACTCGTCTTCAGTAGGAATGAACACCTGGTTAGGGTTTGAGAGGTCGCGAATAATACCGCTGATGGAGGTCACGCCGTCGAAGGCGTACACGCCCGTCTCGGTGTCGCCCGTGCCTCCTCCGATGCCCTGCCCGTTGGTCATCCAGTTAGCAAAGCGGGCGGCGTCGTACCAGCTCACGTAGTTCACGGGCTTATCGGTCATGTTGGCCCGCACCGAGTAGATGTAGCTGCCGTCCGTGCCCGAACGATTGATGCCCCCACGGTCGTGGGTGCTCATGAAGGGATGGTAGAGCCCGTTGGGATCGCTAGCAGCGGCGCTGTTCAGGAACGCGGAGTACTGATTGTTCGTCACCTCGGTGGCTGCGATGCGGTACTCGTACCCAACGCTCCCAAAGCCGGTGGTCGGGTCAGCGGCGTTGCCAGCATTGCCGACGGTGGTCCAGTTGATGGTGACCGGGCCGAGACTTGGGATACGGAACACATACGCCGAACCGGAGTCTTCGCCCCCGTCGTCATCGTGCCTTGCCCCAACGATGACGGTGGCGCCCGAGATGGCGACGGAGCCGCCAAACCCGTCACCCGCTGCGGCGTCGGACGCGATGAGTTTGAAAAGCTGCTGACCTGTCGTAGTGTCGAAGACGTAAGCAGAGCCGGAATCGGAACCTGCGTCGCTGTCACGGAACGCACCAATGGTGGCGGTGGTGCCGGAAATGGCCACGGAGAACCCGAACCCATCACCCGCAGTTGCGTCGTCAGCTGTGAGCTTGAAGAGCTGGTGGCCCGTCGCCGTGTCGAAGACGTAAGCAGAGCCGGAGTCCGTGCCCCCATCGTCGTCCTGCCAAGCCCCGACGAGGGCTGTGTTACCGGAGATGGCGACCGAACGTCCGAACTGGTCAGAAAGGGCAGCGTCGTCCGCTGAAAGCTTGATCAGCTGCTGGCCCGTCTCGAGATCGAACACGTAGGAAGCGCCTTCACCGTCTTTATGTGGTGCACCGACGATTGCCTCCGTTGCGGAGATGGCGACGGAGATACCGAAGGAGTCTGCCGCCGCCGCATCGGCTGCTGTGAGCTTGAAAAGCTGCTGGCCGGTTCCCACGTCGAACAGGTACGCCGAGCCGGATCCCGGCCCTGAGTCGTCATCGTCTCGTGCTCCCACGATCGCGTTGGCACCCCAGATGGCCACGGAAAAGCCGAACACATCTCGCGCCGCTGCGTCGGCCGCCGTGAGCTTAAAGAACTGCTGGCCGCTACCCGCTTCGAAGAGATATGACGAGCCGGAATCGGGCCCGTCGTCGTCGGTGCGGACTGCCCCAACGATGGCGTTGGTGCCCGAGATGGCCACGGATTCGCCGAACTTGTCACCCGCCGCGGCATCAGACGCAGTCAGCTTGGAGAGCTGCTGAGCCGTGGCCAGATCAAAGACGTACGCCGAGCCGGAGTCGGTGCCCGCGTCGTCGTCCCAGTACGCGCCGATGATGGCCGTGTCACCTGAAATGGCTACGGAGGTGCCAAACCGGTCATCTTGGGCTCCGTCGCTCGCGACAAGCTTCAGGTCCTCATTGAGCACCTGCCCGCTGGCGAGGTGGGCAAGAACTGCGACCACGATAAACACACATCCTCGTCTCACGGCGGACTCCTCTCATGGGTGAGCGTCCAGCCTACTCGCACTGCTGGGTCCGGTACAAGCAACTTCTAGCAGCTGGCCACGGTCAAGTGCCCTGTGTGGGTCCCAGCGGGCTGAGGAAGGCCAGCTCCGAACACACTGCGCCGGAACTTTGTCCATTTCCGATCGGTGCCGGACAGGGTTGAGCGCGGCAGACTGCATGGGTGGAGGCTCAACCCACCAGCGACCGGTCGTACGCTGGCCCACTGGCTCTAGAGGTCGATGCCCCAAACGGCCGCAAGCCGCTCGACCGTGTGCTGCCACTTCTTGTCGCGGGGCTTGGCAGCGGAGTTCTGGTTGCCGAAGAAGCCCTTCTCTTTGACGGCCTCTTCGATGGGCACGGTGTGCAGCCACTTGATGCGCACCAAGTGCTCGGCCTTCTCCGGGTTGGCCTTCATCGTCGTATGCCGCGCAGCCTTCAGCGGAAGTGTCGTGATCGGTACCCGTTGGCCGCTTCCATTGTCCACCATGAACTCGTCGATCGGTACCACCGGCTCGACCACCTCACCCACGCCCACGTAGCCCGTGCCGCCCGGGATGTTGATCCACACCCGATCGCCCGGGTCGAACATGCTGAGGGTCTGGGAATACCACTTGCCGCCGCCCGCGGAGATGAACCCGTACTTGCGTGCTTCTTCCCAGTCGCGGTTTTCGTCCGCTCCAAACGATGAATAGCACTCACCATTCCACGGCCGCTTGCCCTGCTTGGCTTCGGCGCGCGCCTCCACCGTCTCTGGGTCGGACAGCCAGGCACGCGTCAGGTACTCGCGGCCATCGTCGGTAAAGACGCGGAAGAACACCGCGTTGATCGCGACCCCGTACTCGTCGGCAAGGTAGGTGATGATCCGCTCGGAGCTTTCATCGAGTTCACTCGCGACGAGTACCAGCTTGTGCGCATCGTTGAAAGTCTCCGGTACTTCGCTGCCGAACCGCTGTCGGAACGCCTCGTCGAGCGAGAGCGGTTTCGGCTCCTGGCAGTGCTTCACGCAGAAGGCCGCCAAAATGGAAGCCAGGTCGTCGTCTTCCAGCTCACGCACCCACGAGCCGTAGTCGAGGAGCTGAGCCACGACTTCCCGGGGCGTGCGGTCCCGTTTCAGCTCCAGCACCACGACGCGGCCATCGGAGTCGATAGCCAGCAGATCGATGAACTTGCCGTAAGCCGTCGAGACCTGTCTTCCGATCAGCAGCAGGCCCGGGTCAACGACCGCGATGTCGTCTGCGAGCAGCGATTCCAACCGGCTCTCGCTCTCCATCCGCGAGTACCCGATGGGCTCAAGCCGCTCGCCGAGTTTCCAGATTCCGACTTCGATCGACATGGTGAACTCCGAGGAAACGTGGTGTAGTCATGCAAGCCAAGGATAAACCGGACGGTATGGCGCACAGTTGTGTCCGCTAGAGGGGCAGTAGTTCGTCTGGCCGACCTTACCCAATTGCTCTCAGCTCTCTGAGCGCGGCAGCAATCTCTACTCCCTTCGCTTCGATCTCGGTGAGCAGTTCCGACGGCGTGCGGGTATCCACCACCGCAACCCTGTTCGGGTTCACGGCCTTGAGGTCGTACACCGCGTCTTCGATCGTCTGCGCCTTGGCCGCCTCGGCTCGTGCATCCTTGAGTAGCTGCTTGCTCTCCGCTTGGAGCGCCTTGATGGCCTCCGAGTCACGCGGCTTGGCCCGCTTGAATTCCGCGACCAGGTCGGCCTTCTCTCTCGCCTGAGCCTTGAGCGCCGCTTCTGCCTGCCGGAAGGGCTTGGCATCCTCGGCCGCCTTCTTGCGGCGCGCCGTGAAGTCCAGGTTCCAAGAGCGTTCCGATTCCTCCCGCTTGGGCAGAAGCTCGAAGAACTCCGCGAAGTCGGCCACGGTCAGCGGGGTCTTCTTGCCAACCTTGCGATCCGTCAGGTCGTAGTACCAAATGGACTCGGTCGGCTTGCCACGGGTGAAGAACAGCAGGTTGGTCTTCACGCCCGCTCCGGCCGCCGAGAACACGCCGCCGGGCAGCGAGACGATGCACCAGAGGTCGCACTCTTCGAGCAGCTTCTTCTTCGTCTTGGTGAACGCCTCCTCGTTCGTGCGGAACAGCACGCCCTCGGGCAGCACCACCCCGCATCGGCCGCCCGGCGCGAGCCCCATAATCAACTGTTGGAGGAACAGCACTTCGGTCGCGCTAGTCGGGTAGGTCGCGTCCTTGATCGAGCTGGCGTTCTCCTTGCCGCCGAACGGCGGGTTGGTCAGGATCACCTCGAACGCTCCGGGCGCACCCTCGTAGAGCCCGCCGTACACCTCGTGGCCGGTCAGTGAGTTGCCGTGCCAAATGTGCGGTTCATCGATGCCGTGCAGCACCAGATTCGCCAGCCCGATCGGGTAGATCAGATTCTCTTTTTCACGCCCGTAGAAAGTCCGGTGCTTGACGATCTCGGTCGCGGCCGCGCGGCTGGTCCCCTTGGGCAGCTCCACGCCCTCCTTGATGCTCGCGTGCAGGTACTCGGCGGCTTGGGCCAGAAAGCCGCCCGTACCGCAGCAGGGGTCGAACACCCGCTCGCCAATCTTCGGGTCGATCACCCGCACCATCGTGCGGATCACCTCGCGCGGCGTGAAGTACTGGCCCGCGTCAGAGCCCTTCTCGCCCATCTTGAGAAGCAGGCCTTCGTACACCTGGCTCAGTGTGAAGACGTGCGTCGGGTCGATGCTCTTCTGCGTGATCTCGTGCAGCTTGTCCAGCACGTCCAGCAGGTTGGTCTCGGTGTCGATTCGGACGCGGTCCACGCCCGACAGAATCTCCGCGATGATCCGCTGTCGGGGTGAAGCATCCGGCAGATCGCGCAGCTTCTTGAGGTGCGGGATCAGATCGCGGTTGACGAACTCCAGCAGCTTGCCGGTGCCGTGCTCTCTGAGCTGCCTGCGTTTGTTGGTCTCGGCCTCGTCTGCTTTGGCTTCGATCGGACGGCCCCAGTCCCGCCAGCGGTAAGGCTCCTGGAGGCTCGGTGTGTAGGCGTTGCCCAGCACCTTGGCCTCGGCCATCTCCCGTTCCTCGGTCTCGTCGAGGATGCGCAGGAACAGCAGCCAGGTCAGCTCGGCGATGTACTCCTGCGCTGAGGTCACGTTGCCCCGGCGCATCACATCGCACGCCGCGTAGATCGCCGCATCCACGCTCTGCTGCGTGCCGAGCGTCCTGCCCTTCGCACCGACGCGAGCACTGGCCTTCTTCTTGGTTCGCTTTGCCATATCGCCGAAAACTCCTCGCGGCAGGTCTTGCTCGAATGGACAGAGACAACAGCCTACCAGTCAGCGGCTGAACTACCGCCTGTGGAAGGGTGCTACGGGCTGTAGTAGTGCCATTGGTCATCCTTGAGGCCCGACAGATAGGCCGCGAGCGGTTCGAGGAGGCCGTGCTCTGCTGCGTAGTGGACCTGCCCACGAAGCCGCTCGGCCTTCTCCTCGTCACTGAACATCCACCACCCACCGAGGATGAAAGACGGCGGCGGGCCTGGGTCGGCACTTTCGCTAGCCGCCCGCTTCAGAACGCGATCCACACCGGCCCAGTTGCCCCCGAGAGGGCAGACTCGGCCGTCGCGCGTGCACAACTTCAAGACCTGCTCCATCTGTTCATTCACGGCGAGGTCCCGCGCCGAGTCGCGGCGGTCTTGCCCCTCTTCTTCTGTCGCTCGTAGAACTCGGTGCCGGGCTCATAGTCGCGGACCCCACCCGTGTCGATGCCGGATCGGACCTTGCGGGTGTTCAGCGAGAGGGTCGGACCGGCGGCCCTCAAGAGGGCGGTCTCGATCTCGCGTTCGTGCTTCTTGTCGGCGATGGTGTAGAACGAGAAGTAGAGCAGCTCGCGCGGGTACTTGCGCTTGTGCGAAGCGAGGCGATGGAAAATGTTGCCTCGACCGCCGTAGCGAGCGACACCGAACGAGTCGTGGGCCAGGTATACGCCTTGTGTGCTGTAGCCGTACTCGATCATGTCGGTCTTGCACTGCCCGAGTGCGTCGAACGGAATCTTCTCAGCGACTACCTCGAACAGCGGCTTGACCTTGCCTGGATGCCCTCGGCCGGGCTTTAGTCGTCCGGTCTTCACAACCCAGCCGTCGCCGTCGTACACCGTGTGGTAGATCACCTTGGTGCTCTGCTTCTTGTTCGCGGCCACCCTACGCCTCGCCATCGCGGCCCCCGTTCTGGAACGCTTCTCGCAACAGCGCCGCCGGCATCGCTTCGATTGAAGCCAGCTCAGCGCGCAAGCCCTCAATCAGCTGCTCGGCTGCCGCGAAACGCTTAGTTAGTTCGATAGAGAGTCGGCGCTGGTCGGGGAGTGGGGGCAATGAGAGCACGAGTGACTTGAGGTTGGATGTGTTGATCTTGTAGATGCCGGCTGCTGTACGGGCACGCTCTTCGATGTCGCGCCTGACTAACGTGCTAGACCAGAGAAACCAGAAGAACGAGGGATCGACGTATTCGCAGAGGTCGAGTTGAAAGAGAAGGTCCGGGAAGAGAATCGGCCGAGGGAGTGGGTCGGGGGCGAATGCACCGCGGCCGACAAGTTCACGGTTGCCATTGCCGCGAACGACATAAAAACAGCCGGGCCGAAGCCAGTTTCCCTCGGCTTCGGAATCGCATACTTCGGTCGGCTTGCAGGCTTCGAGCAAGAGCGTTCGACCACGAACGGCCGATAGAGTGAGACAGCTCTTATTCGACTCTGGCCTGCCCGGCTTCGAGATGCCAGTGCGAATCGGTGCTCTTACCAGCTCGCCGACGGTACACGTCTCCCAGCCGCCATCCTTCGGCCCGTCGAACACCTCCCGCAGGTACGCCGCGGGCAACGCCTTGGCAGCAGCCAGACGCTCGCGAGCCGCCTGCCGAGCCCGCTCCACGGCGGCAAGCTGCTCCGTCAGCCGATCCGCGATCCGCTCTTGCTCCGCGAGGGGAGGTACAGGGATAGAGAGGGAGAGTAGTTTGTCGGCCTTAACAGCGCTCTGGCCGATCCACTGGTTACAAATCTTTGCGAACGTGCCGCTTTGCCATTCGTGGTTCAGCCAAGCGGACAAGTACGCCGGGCTGAGCGCGTCTCGCTGGGCTCGAAGTCGCGTGAAGTGATTGCTGTAAACGACGGGCTCAGCATGCCCCACGAAAAGGGCGCTTTTTCCAACGAGTGCCGTGCTGTTGGTGTTGTTAAAGACCACATCACCGTGCAGAAGCCGGTACTCGTCTATCGTCTCTGGACACGCAGGAACCCTCAGATAGCTATCCCACACGACACGACCCTGCGTATCGACGTTGTTCATACGCAGCTGAATCACGCCGTCCTTGGCACGCTCGCCAGAGGCGAACCCAGCCTGAACATGAGCAAGAACCTTTCCGACGGGCACACGAGGCCACTCTCCTGCACTTGGAGACAGCTGTTCGCGCGTGCTGCCCGCGGCTTGCCTTGCAACGCCAGTCATAGCGAGACAATCCTGTGCTTTGTCTTATCCAAGAGCTGCTACCTTTTGCTCGAATGAATGCATGAGCGAAGTCTTGGAGTCAAACAGGTCCATCGATATCTGCTCCTCGATCGACTGGACCGCAGACCGGTCGCCGGTGCCCAGTTCGGCAATAGCGGGTTCGTTCATGTAGCCCTCTAGCGCTTGCCTGGGAGCCTCAGCACGTCCGAGCTTGGATCGGAGTCCCCGCTGAAGTCGTTCGTCAAAGTACGCGGCGCTTGCGGTCTTGAAGGCTCGACGGCGATCCTCAAGCCTGCCGTCGCAATTCACATACGCGAGAAACACGTCTCGGCTGAGAGACGCGGCTCGCTTAGCGAGAGTCAAGGCCCGGGAAGCGAGCAGCTCGAATTGCTCCGTGACGAAGGGATGGTTGGCCTCGTGAGCGATGAGCAAGGACTCGTAGTTGCTGTCGTTGCGGAGCGCGCCGAGAGCTGAAAAGCGAGGGCACAAGGCATCAAGTTCTGTTTCCAGATGTGGCGCAAGTGTTCGGAGGGCTTCGGCGATGGCCGCGCCGCTGCGGTTCGGAGTCGAGCGTTCCCTGCCGCTGTAGTTGCTGGCCGCAAATCTTCGGAGCCAGTCGAACTGGTAGCGAGCACCCGACGATGCGGATCGCGTGGTCTGTCGCCTGGGTCCCGCGCGATCGTTCTCTTCGTGTGATTCGGCCACGAACAGCTCTCGTAGTTTGTTGTGCTGAGTCGGAAAGTCACCGCACACCGTGAAGCACAGCATTCGTCCACAGTGGACCGTGCTGTAGTAGGACGCAGTCGCCGCCCAATTCAGGTTGCCTGCGCTCTTGAGCGAAACACCGGTAAGCCAATCTTGAGCGCTAGACATCATCAAGCAGAAGCAGATGTACCAGTGCTGCGCGCGGCGTTCGTCTGACTCGGTCCAGTAGTCGTAGCTTGGCCACTGTTCGAACGGCCCCGGATCAACTGGTAGTGGGCTCATGCCGAGAAAATCCTGTGCTTGGTCTCGCGGTACAGCTCGGCCGGGTCGCCGCCTTCAGAGAGGGCCGCGATACCCCCGGCTTGCGCCACTTCGGGGGAATCGAAGATGAAGCGGCTTTCCATGTCGTCGGTGCCGCCGTGCTTGAACTGGTCTGCCATCGCGATGACCACGGCCCTTGTGCCCGCGGGCAGCCGCTGGAGCCAGTCGTTCTGCTTGTAGCGGAAGGCCAGCGCCCGCCCCTCCTTGGTCTTGGGGTCGAGCCCGTAGCCAACGCCCGCGAGCACGTCGTAGAGGTCGTAGTCGTTCATGTCGTCGAGCAGGCGGACGATCTGCGGCGGATAGCCCGCGCTGACAAGGGAGTCAATGAGTTCGCGGCGGCTGGGCGGGTCGATCCACCTCTCCCGGAAGTCGTGCAGCGTGGGCGCTTCGTTCGCCAAGGTCTCGGCCATGCCCCGCTTGAAGAGTTCGAGCGGGATCGTGCTGAGCCTGCCGTCTACGCGCACACCGACAAATCGGCCGAGGTCGCTGACGACAGGCTCAAAGCCCTCGACCCACACCGTCGGATCGGGCGGGTCCGGCGGAGGGTTCGGCGGGCCGTCGCCTCCTGGGTCATCTCCATCGCCGTCGCCATGGTCGCCCGGCCCGTGGCCGCCGCCGGATTCGCTCGCGGGACGGCTGATGAACGCCTCGCCGAGCAGCCGGATCGCGCCCGTGTAGTCATAGATCGTAAAGACCAGCTTGCCGGTGGCCTCATCGATCCGCGTGCCGCGTCCGAGCATCTGGTAGAACGCGATGGGGCTGGCGATGTACTTGAAGAATGCGACGTTGCGGATGGGCTTCACGTCCACCCCGGTGGTCAGCAGCTCGACTGTTGTGGCGACGAAGTGGGTGCGTGCCGAGCCTCTGAAGTCGGGAATGAAATCATTGCCACCGACGCTTGCGGTGCACTTGAAGGCGTAGGGGTCGAAGCGTTCTTCGCCCTTGGCCTGCGTGTACGCGGCGAACAGGTTGTTCATCTCGGCGGCGACCAGGTCGGCGTGACGGTCCGAGGCGCAGAAGATGATGGTCTTCTGACGCGGTCCGAGCCGGGTGCCGTCGATGCCGCGATGCACGATGTTCGACAGCATCTGCTCAAACAGGTCGCGGCACATGGCCGTGACACGATCGGGCAGCACGATCTTCCTCTCGAAGCTGTGGGCCTCGTAGCGGTCGGCGATCTGCTGGGGCGAGAGGGGCTGGCCGGTGTTGGCATCGGTGGGTTCTTTCTGGACGATCTCGGCCAGCGAGAGCCCCCGCGAGTCCAAGTCCACGGCGGCGAGCTTGATGTCCATGGCCGCGAGGTAGCCGTCCTCCATCGCCTGGCCGATCTCGTACTCGTAGACCGGCGGGCCGAAGTAGGCGTGGTTGTCAGCGGAGAGCTTGGCATCGTGCTTGGCTTCGGGGGTGTCTTCTGTTGTAGTGAGCTGGCGGGGGGTCGCGGTGAGCCCGATCTGCACCGCATCGGGGTTCATGGTCAGCACCTTGGACCACTTGCCCCAAGCCGAGCGGTGGCACTCGTCGATAATGATGTGTGAGAAGTGATTGGGCGGGTAATGCTCGGTCAGAAACGACTCGTCGGCATCGTCGCGGTCCACGCCGAGCGTCTGGTAGGTGGCGACGTGGATAGCAGCGTTGCGGGCGGCGTTGCGGCCATCGGCATCGCGGTGCACCGCGCGAACGGAATCACCGAAGTAGTTGGCCAGCTCGCCAACGGCCTGCTTCCTGAGTTCGTCGCGGTCGCAGAGGAACAGCGCCCGCTTGAGCTGCTCGGCATCGGCGATGCGGCGCAGCAGGTTGGCGGCGATGAAGGTCTTGCCAGCACCCGTCGCGAGCGAAAGCAACGCCCTGGGCTGGCGGTCGTGGCTCTCGTCGCGTGCGATCTTCTCGAAAACCGCCCTGATGGCCGAGTCCTGGTAGTACCGTCGCGCACCCTCGCCGCCCTTGTACGGTCTGAGCAACGGGGCCGCAGAGGGTGCATCGAGCGAGAACCCCACCGCCTGCTCGTAGCGCGATCGCAGGTCGGCAGGGCTTGGAAACTCGGTCATCGGGCGAGGCGCTGTCGTCTGGCCCGAGACGCGGTCGAACTCGACGAACATGTGACCGTTGGTCGAGAGCACGAAAGGCACGTTGAGCCGGGCCGCAGTCGAGTATCCCTTGGCTTGGTCCAGCCCGTGACCCGGTGGGTAGCTGTCCTTCTTGACCTCCAGCACCGCCACCGCAACGGGCTGGGTCTCGGCGGTCACGATTACCCGGAGCGTGAGGTCCACCCGGCCCTTGGAGCGGCGGCAGGCCCGGCCCGCGATGAGGTCCACCGCCCCGGTGCTCTCCTCACGCTTGATGTGGTCCTCGGTCCAGCCCCGCGCGTAGATCGCGGGGTTGACCAGTTTGGCGTGGGTGTCGGCTTCGGAGAGGTCCATGGGCGGTTCAATGGTACGGAAACCCGCCTGTTAGGGATAGCCCCTGCTGAGTTCACCCGACCGGGCGTTCGGGTAGGTGGGACACGGCGAATCAGGCATCCTCTATCTTGGGGCGCGTCACGGGCCGCATTGGCCGGCCGCCTTTGGTGCGCAGCTGAGAGGCATTCGCGACGCTTTAGGCGGGGTGTGCATCATTCGTCCTCTAGGTACTCGTAACCACGGGCCTCTAGGGCCTCTTTGATGGCGATTTCAAGGGCCTCGGCCTTGGGCACGACGCGGCCTTCCTCAAGCTGGATGGCAGCCGTCAGCATGGCGATGGGCCGACGCACTTGGGCGCGGAGGTTGAGGTTGTAGCGGGGACCGCCACGACCGCGAGAGGGGCGGCCGCCCTTATTGACTTTCTTCTCTGGCATTGATGCCATGGTATTGCATCCCGCCAGCCGGAGCAGGCGGGGCGGTGCCTGAAGGTGCCGCTGAACGCGGGGTGGTGCGGAACCACGCGAAACGTAGAATGGCCCATCGGGCAGCCGGTTGGTCCCCGGCGATCGGCGCGGGCGTGACGAGATGCCTGTCTTTCTCATCTCGGCCGGGCTGGCCCACGAAAGGCAGGACGATCTATGCCGGAGCATGGGTACTACGTGTTCGCACGCATCGCTGAGCGCGAGGCCCCAATCGCGCATGTGGCTCGCGAAAGCTGGGCGAAGCACGTGGCACGTCTGGTGAGCCAGGACGATCAGCTAGACCCCGCTCCTGAGTGTCACGTCGTGGCGAGCAGCGACAATGTGGACTGGCTGCTCTGGGATCGTGAGATGCGGGACATTGAAGAGAGCATCAGTCTCACCCGAGCAAACTGGATGGTAGAGACGGGGGCGGACCTCCCGCGAGACGCGATGCTCTCGCCGGACACGAGGCCCCCGATCAACTTGTCGCCGATCGAGCGGTCGATGGTGGTGGCAGATCTATTGGCTGAATCACTACCAGACTGGGCAGCGGCGAATCCGGTAGAGGAGCTCAACGGCGGAGGTATTGAGGCAAGCGTTGGTAGGGTTCCCAAGCTGGATGGATGGACGCGAGCCGAGCTGATCACCCAAGCGAACCACGACGACGCCGAGGGACTGAAAACCCTCAGCCCCACGACGTTTGACCGAATTCGCGTGGCTGCCAGAGTCTCGGCAGGTGAACAAGGAGGCCGAGGCCAGCAGCGTCGGTTCTCAATGGCTGAACTGCGCAAACTCATCACTGCTGCGGAAACCGTCAAGTCACAGAAGCGACGCCGAATAGCGGCTGCGTGGCGGGATTTGCTCCAGTAATGACTCGGATTTTGAGCCCCAGTTGATCACCAGTGGGGATCGCAAGCCTCACTTCAATCCCCACACTGAGGGACGCACTAGACCAATCGAATTCCGTGCCGAGGATTGCGGCATGGAATCTCAGCGACAACTCGTAACGCTCGATGAACTGGCTCATCGGTTGCCGGTATCAAAGCGGTGGCTCCGCCGCGAGGCGCAAGCTGGCCGCATTCCTTCTCTCATGGCGGGCAAGAGTCGGCTGTTCAGCGTGGAGGCGGTCAGGCATACGTTGACTGCCCGCGCTGCGGACGCGCCACCCTCAGGGGAGGCGAGCGATGAGTAAGGCCGACCAAACCGCCCGGATGCTGCCAGGCTCCGCGGGCGGGACGAACGAGCCGGATTATACCGAACCGCTGCTGATCGATGCTCCCACGGCGTGCAAGATGCTTTGCATCGGTGAGCGGCGGCTGTGGGTGCTCTCGAACTGCGGCGCGATCCCATCGCACAAGATCGGCAAGTCCCGGCGCTACGCCCCCGACGAACTCCGTGCATGGATCGGGGCTGGCTGCCCGACCCAGCCCGGTGCGGGCGACCGGGTCCGCAAGGCGGTGGCGCGATGATCGATCGCTATAGCACACCGACCGAGGGTCTCTTACAGGCCTTCCGGGAGAGCGGCTACGAGCCGAAGCAGAGCGGCGAGGGCTGGATCAGCCGATGCCCGGCGCACCGAGACTCGAACCCCAGCCTGTCGATCAGCCAGGGCAATGACGGGCGGGCGCTCGTGCATTGCCACGCGGGGTGTAAGCCAACGGACGTGGTCGCAGCGGTTGGCCTGACGATGCGGGACCTCATGCCCGAGTTTGGTGCACTGAAGCCGAGTCGCCGGAGCGTCAGTGCCGGTCGCGTAACCTCGTCGTCTGTCTACGAAACCGGGTCTGACGCGAGCGGGAGAGGGGGTTCCGTAGACGTAGACGCTGGGGTCAACGTCGTCACGCGCTTTGCCACAGCGCGAGAGGCAGTGGCCGAACTCGAACGCCGGCACGGCTTCCGCTCTGCCCTCTGGACGTACCGCGACGCAGCCGGCGAACCCGTAGGTGTTGTCGTGCGGTGGGATCGAGCAGACTCCAAGAAGGACATTCGGCCCGTGAGCCTCAACGGCTCGGGTTGGGCCATTGGAGGCATGCCGAGCCTCCGCCCGCTCTACGGCCTGCCCGAACTCGCCGCGGCCTCTGAGGGCTCGACCATGTATGTCGCTGAGGGAGAAAAGGCGGCGGATGCGGTCAGCGCGTGCGGCCTAATCGGCACCACGAGCCCGCACGGCTCGAACTCGGCGGCAAAGGCCGATTGGTCGCCGCTTGCGGGGCACGATGTAGTGATCCTGCCCGACCATGATGACGCCGGCGAAAGGTACGCCGAGGACGTGGCGCGACTTGCTGCCAAGGCCGGCGCTCGATCCATTCGAGTGGTGCGGCTTGCGGATCGGTGGGATGCATTGCCGGACGGCGGGGACGCGGCGGACGTGCTCGAACTCGAAGGCGGCGACGCCGGACCGGTGCGACTGGGCCTCGAATCGCTGGTGGCCCACGCCGAAACAGACACGACGGCAGCCGATCGAAACGAGGCACCGGTGTTCGATCTAGCAGAAATGTTTCCCCCTAACGCGGCGTTCGCACGAGACTACTTCGCTGACCTTGCGCGTAGCACGCAAACCCCTGTCGAAATGGCTGCGTTGCTGGGGCTGGCCACCGCATCCGCCTGTATCTGCAACGTGGTCCGTGTCAGGGGTCACGGGGACCACACTGAGCCCGCGCCGATCTGGGCACTTGTATTAAGTGAGTCGGCAACACGAAAAAGTTCCGTGCTCGGAGAGCTATTACGGCCGATCGCAGCATGGGAATCGGCGCAGGCCCATGAACTGGCCCCGAAGATTGCCGTTGCGCGGCAGCGCGGCAAGATGGACGAAGCCCGCCTGAGACATCTTGAAGGGCAGGCTGCAAAGGAACGCGACGAGAGCAAACGGGCCAGACTGGTCGCGGATGCAGCACAACTCGCGAAGGACATTGAAGCCGAGCCCCTGCCGGCCGTACCACGCCTGCTCGCGTGCGAGCCCACCCCCGAAGCGTTGGTTCGCCAGATGGCCGACAACGGCGGGCGGGCTCTGCTCTCGAGCGCGGAGGGGGATGCGCTGGACATTATCCAGGGCCGCTACAGCGGCTCACGCAACTACGGGGCGATGCTCAAAGGCCACGCGGGTGACCCGATCCGAGCCCAACGTATTGGTCGGCCGTCCGACGTGATCGACTGCCCCGCGCTTGCCGTAGCTCTATGCATCCAGCGTGCCGCCGTAGAGGAAATCTGGCTGGACCCCCAGGCACACGGCCGAGGGCTTCTTGCTCGGTTTGCGGTCATCGCGCCCGCCGATTTGGTCGGGTCCCGCGACGTTCGCCCTGACCCGGTGAACCCGAAGCATCGTGACACCTGGCACTCGGCGGTGCGCCGCCTGCTGGACTTCTCGCCATCCGCCGACGTGGACGAAGAGCCCATGGTGATCGGTCTCGATTGCAAGGCCGACGCGGTCTACCACGAGCTTCAACTGCGCGTCGAGCGGGAACTCGGGCCATCCGGCGACCTCTGCGAGAACCGGGCGTGGGGTGGCAAGCTCTGTGGTCTCGCGCTGCGGATGGCGCTCACACTCCACGCATTGGGATCGTGGGCGCACTCTGGTTCGCCCGAGAATGCCGGCTCGATCAACGCCGAGACGATGCGTGCCGCGATCCGCTGGGCGGACTACCTCGCTGCGGCAGAGCGGCACGCCCGGCTGCACATCACCTCCACTTCGGAGGCCCGAGAGCAAACACAACTGCTCAATTGGATCGAAGGCCGTCGCGGATCAGTGACCGTCCGCGAACTCACACAAGGCATGCGGCGATTTCGAGGCAAGACTAACGAAGCGCGTGGTGCTCTTGCTGAGCTGGTGGCGGCGGGGTTCGGAAAGTGGGAGCTCGCTGCGAGAGGATCGAAGGGGGGCCGTCCGCCTCAGAGATTCGAGATGCACTCGCGGAGTGTCACCGCGTCTACGGTCTACGAAACCCCTCCTAGCAGCCCCAAGAGCGTGGGTTCCGTAGACGCCGACAGCCTGGACAATCCCGCGGACGATGAATGGGGGACGCTATGAGCGGTCCACTCCGAAAGCTCGCGCGGTTGCTGGTGTCGCTTGGCCAGGCGAGTGCCGAAGTTTCCGCCCATCCGGACGATTCGGCTCAGCTCCGTTACCGGCCGATGAGCCTTCCCCCCGACTGGCTCGAAGCCCTCCGTGAACATCACGAGTTCATCTTGACGACGCTGGCGGACGCGGGAGGCTCCGTTCCTCCAGGCGACAGTTACGTCCTAGGTGAGCGCTTGGGCACGGCCGACGAACTCGGACTGCCCACGCACCCTGGATCGGCCGCGTGGCTGATCGCGGTGGGGGAGAGCGTGGGGGCGCGCCGATGACGGCAGAGCTTGCACAATCCGAAGCAAGCGGGTATGCTGCGGCCATGGCAAGCGTGACGGCAACCCTCAGGACCGCGTTGGAACGGTGCGGCCAGACCCGCTACGCGGTGAGCAAGGCAACGGGGATACCCGAGTCCACCTTGTCACGGTTCGTGGTGGGCGGCAAACCCCTTCGTGGTGAGAACATCGACAAGCTGGCGGATTACTTGGGACTGAAACTCACGGCAAAGGTGAGCAGAGCCCGGAAGGACCGGTGAAGCATGGCACGAAGACGGACCAACGGATCGGGCAGTCTGTTTCGCAAAGCGCCGCGCGGCGCTTGGATCGCGTCCTATTGGGACCATCGCGGCAAGCGGAGGGAGCACTCAACACGGACCACTGACCGTCAGACTGCGGAACGCATTCTGTCGAAGCTGGTCGCTGATGATGCTCTCAGGCGAGACGGCGTGATCGATCCCCGCGATGACCGATTCGCCACGGAAGGGCGCAAGCCCCTCGCTGAGCACATCGCGGCGTACATCACGCACTGTCGGCACGCGGGCCAAGCGCCGCACCATGTTGGACAGAAGGCGACCCAGCTAGAGGCGATGATCGCCGGTGGCAGAGTCTCACGCCTCTCGGACCTGACCGCTGACGCATTGGAGCTTCACCTGTCGGCGATCAAGGATCGCGGCCTCTCGGCGCGATCGGTGAACTTCGCCCGCCAGATTGCGGTTGCGTTCTATGCGTGGTGCGTCAAGACGGGCCGAGCCGAATCGAACCCGCTGCGGGTGGTCCCCAAGCAAGACGAAACCCGCGATCGTCGGCGAGTGCGTCGCCCGCTGACTGATGACGAGCTTACTCGTCTGCTGGCAGTGGCTCGCGACCACGGGCGTGAGGCGTGGTACCTTGCCGCAGCGCTGGCGGGGCTCCGCAAGGGCGACCTGCAACGGCTGACGTGGTCTGACGTGAACTTCACCGATTCCACGCTGACCCTTCGCCACGGCAAGGCCAGGCGAATCGACGTGGTTCCCATGCACCCTCAACTTGCGGATGCCTTGAGTCAGCGTCTGAGCGACTCTCCCGCGATGCCAACGATGAAAGTCTGGCCAACCACTGTGGGTGATGTGACGCGGCAAAAAGACTTCTTGCGGGCCGGGATTGCTCGGCGCGTGCCGGTGCTCGATGCCGAAGGCGAGCCGGTCAAGATCGGCACTGGAAAGCGTGAGCGAATCAAGACGCGGATTGTGGCGGAGGATGACGAGGGGCGGGTGATCGACCTGCACGCCTTGAGGACCACGCTCGGCACGCAACTGGCACGGGCCGGAGTAACGCCCCAAATCGCCCAGCGCATCATGCGGCACAGCGACTACCGGACCACGCTGAAGCACTACACGGTGCTGGGTCTGACGGACACGGCGGCAGCGATCGACCGTCTCCCAAGTATCGCTTCCAAGAGTCAATCACAGGCAGCGACGGGAACCACCGACGCGGGCCGAACCGACCACCAGCTAAACTGCCAGCAACGGGGGCGCGAAACTGGGCAGAAGAGCGCGGCATCGCGCGATCAAGCGAGGGTCGAACGCAACCGGACCGGAACCGCGAAAGCCCTGCAAACACAGGGGTTTTCGCATGATTCGCCGGTGTTTTCGACAAAGCGGGCGACCGGGATCGAACCGGCAACATTCAGCTTGGAAGGCTGACGCTCTACCAATTGAGCTACGCCCGCGAGGGTGCCATCATACCTACGGCTTGAGCGCTCGGCTCAGAAATTTGCAACGCCGAGGTTCGTTGGCCCAACAGTGAACTGGAGTCGGTCCGCCCGGAGAACCTTCGCTATGACCCAAAGACCGACCCTGATGCTGCTGATCGCAGGCATTCTCTCGACCGCGGCGACCGCTCAGGATCGGCCTGCGGGCTGGCTGGCTGCCCGCTTTGAACGGCTTGATGCCAACAACGACGGCTTGCTCACGCCCGATGAACTGCCTCGCGAGCGGCTGTTCGAAGCGCTTGATGCAAACCGCGATGGGCGGATCACGCTGGAGGAGGCTCAGCATGCCGCGACTACTGCAGCGGACGACCGCGTGAGATCGACTGGACAACTCGAGGTGCGCGCTGCCATTCCGTACACAGCCGACCCAGACGACCCGCTGCTCCAACTCGATGTCTACGCCGCCCGCGAGCCGGGCGATGCACCCAGGCCGATCATGGTCATGATTCATGGCGGGGGCTGGGCTCTAGGCGACAAGGCCAACCGCACGCTAGTTCACCCCAAAGCCGAGTGGTTCGTCGAGCAGGGCTTCGTGTTCGTGAGCATCAACTACCGCCTGAGTCCCGCGGTCGGGCACCCGGTGCATGCGCAGGACTGCGCCGCTGCGATCGCGTGGGTCCGCGAACACTCGCAAGAATTTGGCGGCGACCCAAACCGAATCATGGTGATAGGCCATTCGGCTGGCGCGCACCTGGCTTCGCTCGTGTCGATCGACCCGGCCTACCTATCCGCGCACGGTCTGCCCCTCACCACGATCAAAGCGGTGGTGCTGCTCGACGGCGCCGGGTACGACATTCCGAAGACCCTCGCCGTCGGTGCGACGCCCGTGCTGACGCGTATGTACACGGCCGCGTTCACGAACGATCCTCAGGTGTGGGTGCAGGCATCCCCGATCACGCACATCAAAGCTGGCCGGGGAATTGCGCCGTTCTTGGTTCTTCACGCGGGCCAGCGTGAGGCCTCAAAGCTCCGCTCCAAGGAGCTGGCAGAGGCGCTCAAGCATGCTGGTATCAGCGCCACGCTCTCGCATCATCCGACCAAGACGCACGCCTCGATCAACGCCGACCTCGGAAAGGCCGGCGACAGCGTGACCAAGGCGGTAGAGGAGTTTCTCCGTGCCGTGCTCACGAAGGACTCGAACTAGCTCGCCGGAGAGTGCGTCGGCATTGCCACCGCCCTGATGGCCATAAACAGCGGGATCTCCCGGCGAACGCGGTTTTCCTCCGCAGCTCGCCTGCCGGGTTCGCTGGCGCGCTGGCTTGTCCATTCTTCGATGCGTTCGATCGCAAACCCCGCAGACCCGAGCGCCGCGGTGTACGCCTGCAGCGGCCGGTGATAGGTCCAAGTGGTGACGGCGCGGCGGCCGTGCGCTGCCTGGCCCGGGTTCATTACGATCGAACTGCGGAACGTTGAGAGATACCCACTCATCGTGCGCACGCATTTCTCGCTGCCTGATTCGTCTTCTTCCCAATGCCAGCCACTCTGCTGTGGGGCGCGGAACGCAGGGTGAAGCATGACCAACACAAATCGGCCTTGGGCGCGGAGCAGCGTTCGCACGCCCGTGAACACCGGCTCGATCGGGTCGATGTTCATCGCGGCCATCACGAGCGATGCCGAGTCGAAAGAACCCTCTCCGCCGAGCTGCTCAGTGTGTTGGCCCAACTCGCGGGCATCCATCACGATGAACTCGGCCTGGCCCGGTGCGCCTTGCAGGTGCTTGTGGGCTGCATCGATGAGTCTCGGCGAAAGGTCCAGCCCCACGACGCTCGCGCCGCGATGGAGCAGGCCTGCGGCAAGCACACCCTGCCCGCACGCCACGTCCAGCACCCGCTGATCCGCCTTGGGGTTGAGCAGCCTAAGTGAACCGGGCACAATCACCCGCTGGTGGTGGTCGCTGCCGCGTTGGTCGAGCAGCGAGTCGTACCAGTCCGCGACGTGGTCCCAGGACGAATCAGTCTGGTCATCGACGGCATCGGCTGGCTGGTTCGTTACTCCCAACTCGGTCTCGTCTAGGTCGTCCTTACGTAGGCCCATCGCTTTGAAGAACGAGTACGGTGGCTCGTGCTGAAAGCGGAGCGACTCGCCGGTCTTCGGATGGGTAAACCCAAGTTCACAGGCGTGCAGCGCCAACCGTCGGCACGGGTCGGGGTGGTCTTCGCCGCCATACACCCGGTCGCCCGCTACAGGGTGTCCGATCGAGGCGAGCTGCACACGGATCTGGTGCTTGCGTCCGGACTCGAGCCGAACGCGCAGCATCGACAGGCCTCGGGCTTGGTGCTCGAGCTTGAAATGCGTGATCGCCTCCTTAGCGTCGCCGAGGCGGACGTCATCAGCGGAGACGCATTCCATGGACTTGTCGTATCGCTCGCGGACGTAGGACTTGATCGTCCCCGCAAAAGGCGAGCGGGCTTGTTCGTCGGCTGAGCGGTCGTCCTCGAACCCGCCAGCGACGACCGCCCGGTAGATGCGGTGCATCCGCCGCGAACGCAGCTCTTCCTTGAGGTGCTCGAACGCGGGCTCGCTCTTGGCAAAAACCATCAGGCCCGAGGACTCGCGGTCGAGGCGGTGGATGATCCACACGCGAGGGCGCGACCTGCCCCGCTTGGCGTGCGATTTGACGTGCTGTTTGGCAAAGAGGAAGGCGCTGGGCGTCTCGATATCACCCGGCTCGGGCGAGGCCGACAGCAGCCCCGCGGGCTTGGCGATCACGAGCACGTCCGCGTCCTCGAACACCACCTCGGGATTGATGTGCGGGCCGCGTCTTCGGCTCAGCGATTTGTCCTGCGCATGACCTCCCGCAACGGGGCGGGCGCGGAACGTGGGACCGTTGCCGGGCGATGCGGAGTAGGGTGGGCGGGATGGACTGTTAGACTGGGGGCGAGGGGGGCTGAAGCCCTGCCCGCCGGATTTGTTACCACCAGGGGAACCCGAGCGCGGGCCTCCCCGGCCGGGTCCTCGGCTTTCGCCGCCGCCCAAATTACCGCGATGTGGAGGTCGACCTGCTGGCACCGTGCACCTCCTTGATCGCTGCCACGAGCCACTCAGCGAATGCCGATTTGGTCATCTTGCCAGGGGTTTCTATGGTCTCGCCGTCTGCGAGCAAAAGCGTCGCCTCAATGTCTGGCGACTCCATGGTCTCAAGCGGATTGGCGACGATCGCATCAATCCCCTTGCGCACCAGCTTGGCGCGGGCGGACTCAAGCATCGTCTCCCGCGGTTCGAGCGCGAACCCTATGAGGGTCTGGCCTTCTCGCCGACGCAGGTGGCAACCCGCCAGCAGGTCTGGCGTGGGCTCGAGCTTGATGGTTAAGCTTTGTTCGGTTCTGCGGAGCTTGCCGGATACCGGTAGCTGCCCGATGTTCGGTCGATAGTCGGCTACGGCGGCGGCCATCACGAGCACATCGCACTTGGCTTGGTGCTCGCGGAGTAGCGCGTCGAGGTCGGCGGTGGCATTGAACCGCTCTATCGCCACGTCTGCGCGGGCAGGCAGCAGGTGCGTAGGACCGAGCAGCAAACGAGTTTCCATGCCGGCCGCGGCGCAGGCATCGGCGAGCAGCACGCCGAGGCGGCCGCTCGACCGGTTGCCGAGATAGCGGACCGAATCGATCGGCTCGTGGGTCGGACCAGCGGTGATAAGTACCCGCGTGGGCCCATCGGATCTGGATAAAGAGTCGGTGATGCGGAGTCTCCGAGGCGAAGCTGACTGGTGGCCCGAGCGACTGGCTAGAGGCGTGCGAAAGTGACAATATGCGGCCCCCCGCGGGCTCGCGACTGATTCGCATAGGATGCGGCTCAAGGATGGTGCCGGAGGCCGCGCTCGGGGGTGTGTACGCCGCGGCGAACGTTGGCCGGAATCGGACTCTTCTCAATACCCAGCCCGGGCCAAGGGCAGAGGGAGCGGGCAGCAATAGATGGCAAGGTCGCGAAAGAAACTCGGTGAGATCCTCGTGGGCTGGGGGGCTGCTACTTCCCCTCAGGTAGAGAAGGCCGTCAACGTCGCCAAAGGCTCGGGCAAGCGGCTCGGGGAGGCCATGAACGAGCTCGGGTTCGTGAGCGAGGAGCAGGTCGCAAAAGCCCTCGCCAACCAGTACGGAATGGAGTACCTGGACCTGCGCGAAGAGGGCGTGGCCGACACGCTCGACTTGAGCCTGATTCCCGAAGACCTCATCCGCAAGCACATGATCCTGCCGGTTTCGAAGAAGGGCGGCAAGCTCAAACTCGTCGTCCACGACCCGATGGACCTCGAACTGCTCGACATGCTCCGCTTCAGGCTCAACGCCGAGGTTGAGCCCGTGCTCGCAGCTCGCAGCCAGATCAAGACGATCATCGATACCAAGCTCGGGGCCGGAGCGGGCCTGAGCGACTCCGCCACGCCTACCGAGACGCTGGTTACCGAGTCCATCGACCGCACGATCGACCGTTCCGTTGATCGCTCGGTTGACAAGTCGATCGACGTGGCAGCGGACGACTCGCCGATCGTCAAGCTTTGCAACCGCATGCTCAACGAGGCTGTGGGAATGCGAACGAGCGATATCCACATCGAGCCGATGGCCGATCGTGTCAGGCTCCGGTACCGCATCGACGGCGTCTGCATCGAACGCGACAACCTGCCCAAGCGGATGCAGTCCGCGCTGCTCAGCCGCATCAAGCTGATGAGCGGGATGAACATCGCCGAGCGGCGCATCCCGCAAGACGGCCGAATCAAGATCCCGTACGAAGAGACGGCGATCGACTTTCGCGTCTCAGCGTGCCCCGCCTACCACGGCGAGAGCGTGGTGCTGCGTATTCTCAGGCCCGACGCGGTCCGCATCGGCTTATCGAACCTCGGCTTCGAGGACGACAACCTCCAAGTGTTCAACCGGATCATCCGGAGGCCCAACGGCATCTTCCTGGTCACCGGGCCCACGGGTTCGGGCAAGACCACCACGCTGTATTCAGCGCTGGATGTGCTCAACAGGCCCGATAAGAAGATCATCACCGCGGAGGACCCGGTCGAATACAATTTCGACGGCATCAACCAGTGCCAAGTGCGGGAATCGATCGGGCTGACCTTTCCGGCCATTCTCCGCTCGATGCTCCGCCAAGCACCGAACATCATTCTGGTCGGCGAAATCCGCGATCGTGAGGTCGGCGAGATCGCCATTCAGGCGGCGCTGACGGGCCACCTCGTGTTCAGCACGTTGCACACGAACGATGCGCCCAGCGCGATCACCCGACTGATCGACATGGGCATCAAGCCGTTCCTCGTCGCCAGCTCGATCCAAGCGGTCATGGGCCAGCGGCTCATCCGCGTGCTGCACGGCGACTGCAAGAGGCTGGCGACCGAAGACGAACTCGACCACAAGCTGCTCAGGCTCATCGACCTCAAACCCGCGGACGCGCTGGGCAAGGCGCACCACCCCGTCGGGTGCAGCGGATGCGTCAACACCGGATTCAAGGGCCGAAAGGCCATCTTCGAGATGATGATCATGAACTCGCGTATCCGTGAGCTTGCGTTCACACAGGCCCCGGTCGCAGAGATACGTACCGCAGCGATCGAGAACGGCATGCGAGATCTGGCCCACGACGGCCGGCTCAAAGTGCTCAACGGCGTGACCACCGCCGACGAGATCGCCCGCGTCGCCCAGGTCCAGGGTGTAGAAGACTGAGAGATAGCCAGCCAAGATTCGACTGCGAGCCCACCAGGCTCGCGAGCAGGAGCAGATACGAATGAGCACGATGCAGATCGACCGGTTGCTCGACACGGTCGTCAGAACCGGCGCCAGCGACCTCCACCTCACGGTGGGACGCCGACCGACCGTCCGCCTTCACGGCCACCTCAAGGACCTTCAGACCAAGATCCTTGAATCAGATGACATGGTGGCGCTCATGAAGGCCATCACCCCGGAACGAAACCAGCAGGAACTGCAGGAAGTAGGCGGCACCGACTTCGGCTTCGCGTTCGGCGATGCGGCCCGGTTCCGAGTCTCGGTCTTCCGCCAGCGCGGAGACTTGGCGCTCGTGCTCAGGCAGATTCCGAACGAACTGCTGACATTTGAGCAGATTGGTCTGCCCGAGATTGTCCGCGAGCTCATCCGTCGGCCCCAGGGGCTGTTTCTAGTCACCGGCCCGACCGGGTCGGGTAAGACGACGTCGCTCGCGACGATGCTGGATTACGTCAACAAGAACTACGACCGGCACATCATCACGATGGAAGACCCGATCGAGTACTACCACAACCACAAAATGTCGATCTTCAACCAGCGAGAGGTCGGAAAGGACGTGCCGAGCTTCGCTGAGGCCCTCCGGCGGGCTCTGCGACAGGACCCTGACGTGATCCTCGTGGGCGAAATGCGAGACCTCGAGACGATTGAATCGGCCATCCGCGCCGCCGAGACCGGTCACTTGGTGTTCGCAACCCTTCACACCAACGGTGCGGCTAAGACGATCGACCGCGTGGTCGACGCCTTCCCGGTGACCCAGCAGAACCAGGTGCGGGTGCAGCTGTCTACGGCCATGATTGCGGTGCTCAGCCAACAGCTTCTAGCCCGTAGCGATGTGCAGGGCAGAGTGGCGGCGTACGAGTTCCTCGTCGTCACGCCCGCCATCGCCAACCTCATCCGCGATGCCAAGACCTTCCGTATCGATTCCATGATCCAGACCGGCAAGAAGTTCGGCATGCAGCTTCTTGATGAGCACCTCTGGTCTCTCTACAGCGAGAGCAAGATCTCGGCTGAGGAGATGATCGACAAGGCCAAAAACCCGGCTGCCCTACGCGACAAGGTCCACCAGGCCGGTGCCACCGTGGGCCGCGCTGAGTGGGATGTCGAGGTTGACGCAACGGAAGACTGAGTCCGCGACCGCAAGAATACATGCGATAAACCAAATGTCGCATTCATAGAATGTGCAAAACAACGCCTTTTGGTCGATCAGGTCCCGTAGTATCTACGAATCGTCAGATGTTGACGCCGGCTGCTCGCATAGGGCGAGGGCCGGGGGCGTAGGGGACCGCGATCGAAGGGGGCGTTCGGATGTATGTCGGACGTTTCGATCCGGTTTGTCGGACAAGACAGACGGCCGGCACTGGGCCGGTCGTCTCCCTCTTGCCGAAGCCGGGAAGCGTGAGAGACGAGCGGTTGAGAAGAGATGGTGCGTGGCGCGAGGGGAGTAGACGCCCCTGGCGGCAATCGGATAGGGCAGGCTTCTCGGACGTTGCCGGGAAGCGGGCTGCAGCGGTGAGCGGGGGCTCCGCCAGCGGCGTGATTCGAACGAGTTGCCTGGCGGATGCCAGGCTTGGCGAGCAGCGGTGTGAAGGGGGAGAAGGGCAAGTCGATGGCCGTTGATCCTTCTGAACTCAAGGGACGCAAGCTCGGGCGTGTACTCAGCAAGCTGGGTGTCGCTACGCGCGAGCAGGTCCACGAGGCCTTAGCGGTCCAAAAGACCCGCAAAGTCCCTATCGGTCAGCTTCTGATTGAGCTCGGCTACGCGACCGAAACGGATGTCGCTCGTGCTCTGGCCGGACAGGCCGGCATGGCGTACGTCGATCTCGACGAGATCACGATCGAGGCCTCGACGTTCGAGGCGATCCCCTCTGATAACGCACAGGCGTATCAGATCGTCCCCATCGAGTACAACCCCAAGGCCAAGCGGCTGAAGATCGCCCTCAAGAGCCCGAACAACTTCCGGGCGGTGGACGATCTTCGGATCCTAATGGGGCTGAGTGTAGAGGCAGTGGTCGCCGACGAGGCCAAGATCGATGCCCTGCTCGCCGAGCACTACTCCAAGCAGGAATCGGTGTCGGACGTGGTCTCGGGTCTGGCAGCCGACGACAAGTTCAAGGGGCTCGCCGATTCGAGCGGCGCCTCGA
Organism: Phycisphaerales bacterium; assembly: GCA_029260395.1. Classification (GTDB taxonomy): domain Bacteria; phylum Planctomycetota; class Phycisphaerae; order Phycisphaerales; family UBA1924; genus OFTM382. The sequence continues at coordinate 25,084 of JAJDDJ010000013.1, forward strand.
TCGACCTCGATGCGGTGATGGAAGCCTCCGAGGACAACCAGGTCGTCAAACTGCTGAACCTCGTGCTGCTTCAGGCGATCAAGGACAAGGCCAGCGACGTCCACTTCGAGCCATTTGAGTACGAGTTCAAGATGCGGTACCGCATCGACGGCGTGCTATACGAGATGGTTCCGCCACCCAAGCACTTAGGCAACGCGATCACCAGCCGCGTAAAGGTCATGGCCAACCTGGATATCGCCGAGCGGCGTTTGCCGCAGGACGGACGAATCGAACTGAGCGTCGGCGGCAACCCGATCGACTTGCGTGTCGCGGTGCTCCCGACGATGCACGGCGAGAGCGTCGTTATGCGTGTACTCGACCGCTCCAACGTCGAACTGGACCTCGACCGCGTGGGGTTCCGCCAGGACACGCTCGATCAGTTCCGTGGTTTGATCGCCAAGCCCAACGGCATCGTGATCGTGACTGGCCCGACGGGCTCGGGCAAGACGACCACGCTGTACGCGGCATTGGCGGACCTCAACGACATCAAGCACAAGATCCTTACGGCTGAGGACCCGGTGGAGTACGACATCGACGGGCTGTGTCAGGTGCAGGTGAACTCTGAGGTGGGGCTTACGTTTGCCAAGGCGCTGCGGAGCTTCTTGCGACAGGACCCAGACATCATTCTGGTCGGGGAGATTCGCGACCTCGAGACCGCGCAGATCGCGGTGCAGGCATCGCTCACGGGCCACTTGGTGCTCACGACGTTGCACACCAACGACGCCCCGAGTTCGATCATCCGCTTGGTCGACCTGGGCGTTGAGCCCTTCCTGCTGACGGCGACGCTTGAGGGCGTGGTCGCGCAGCGGCTGGTTCGGACGATCTGCACCAAGTGCAAGGAGTCCTACGAGCCGAGTGAAGAAGAACTGTACGAGTTGCAGATGACACGGACCGACGTCGCGGGCCGAACGTTCATGCGGGGTGCCGGCTGCGACAACTGCAACAAGTCGGGTTACAAGGGCCGGATGGCGCTGTTCGAGATCATGGAGATCGACGACGACATGCGAGACCTCATCATGCAGAACGGCAGCACCGCGGTGATCCGCGACCACGCACGCCGGCGGGGCATGCGTTCGCTCCGTGAGTCGGGCCTGATGGCGATCTACGAGGGACTCACGACCATCGACGAGGTCGTCCGCGAGACGCTCGGCGAGGAATAAGACACGACGCTCGCGCGGTGAACGCGCGGTGAAGAGCAGTTCGAGCGGCACGACGCCGCAGACGGAGACGGGCACATGGCCACCTTTGCGTATGAAGCGCTCAACGCCTCGGGCAAGCCTCAGAAGGGCACCATCGAGGCCGCCAACTCGGACGAGGCGATCCAGCGGATCAAGGCCCAGGGCTACTTCCCTCAGGCCATCCGTGAACAGAAGGTCAAGAAGTCCGCGGTCGCCGAGAGCGGCGCGACCAAGAAGAAGCGCAAGGGCGGCGGCGGCATCTCCATCGGAGGTGTCTCGCCCAAGAACCTGACCATCTTCACACGCCAACTCTCAACGCTGCAGGACGCGGGTCTGCCCCTGCTCCGCAGTCTGCAGATTCTCGAATCGCAGGCCAAGCCCGGGCCGCTCAAGAACACGCTCATCAACGTGTGCGAAGAGGTCGAGGGCGGCACGTCGCTCTCCGAGGCGATGGCCAAGAGCCCCAAGTGCTTCAACACGCTCTACACCAAAATGGTTAACGCGGGCGAGATCGGCGGCGTGCTGGACATCATCCTTCAGCGACTCGCCGAGTTCATGGAGAAGAGCGAACGGCTCAAGCGCAAGATCAAGGGCGCGATGGTCTATCCGATCGTCGTCATCGTCGTCGCGGCGCTCATCATGACCTTCATCATGGTGTTCATCATCCCCAAGTTCGAGGTCATCTTCATGGACTTCGGCGTGGCGCTGCCGGGCATCACGCTCTGGCTCATCAACACCAGCCGATGGGTCGCGGGCAACGGGCCGGGCCAGATTCCCTTCCAGGGCGGTCTGATCCTGGGCGGCGCCGCGTTCCTTTCGATCGTGTTCTGGAAGCTCATCCGCAAGGCCGGTCCGGGCCGGGCGGTCACCGACCGCCTGCTGGTCATCGCTCCGATCTTCGGCAAGCTCATCCGCAAGACCACCATTGCTCGCTTCACCCGGACGCTCGGCACGCTTATCAGCGCGGGCGTTCCCATTCTTGAAGCCGTGACCATTACCGCGCAGACCTCAGGCAACGCCGTTTATGAGAAAGCCCTGATGAAGGTTCACGACTCGATCCGCGAGGGCGAGTCATTCGCTGAGCCGCTACGCCTCAGCAAGACGTGCGACCCCATGGTCGTCAACATGATCGACGTCGGTGAGGAGACGGGCGAGCTCGACGCGATGCTTATCAAAATCGCCGACAACTACGACGAAGAGGTCGATGTCGCCGTCGGCGCGCTCGTCAGCCTGCTCGAACCGCTGATGGTCGTGGGTCTGGGCGGAATGGTCGGCACGATCGTTGTCGCCATGTTCATGCCCCTCGTAGCCATGATCGAGTCGCTCCAGGGCGGTTAAAGCCCCGGTCTTTGGGAAGGAACCCCGCAAGGTGCATTCGACCTGTTGTCATTCTGAGTCGCCGGCTACTGCCGCCACGCGTGCGCACAGCTCTCGTCCGGGCTTCACGCTCATCGAGATCCTTGCTGCGCTGCTCGTCATCGCGCTGCTCATCGGCATCCTGTCGGTCGGGTTCACGGCGTTGACGCGTCAAGCCAACAGCTCGGCGACCTTGCAAGACCTGACCACCATCCGCAATGCGGTCACCCACTTCAAGAACGAGTTTGGCTTCCTGCCGCCATTGGTCGTTGATGGGTCCGGCGATCGCGTCGACCGTATGGACATGCCCGTGCCAAGCATCGATGTCTACGACTACCTGGACCGCGATGCGGGTGATGCCGCCACAGCCGCGGCCTATCTCCGCAACGAGTCGCTCACCGAGCCCGCTGAGCAAGACCGCTGGAGCGTGTATTCCATCGCGTACTACCTCGCCGGCGCTCTCGACGCTTCGATCGACGGCGTCGAGGGTGTGGGCTACCGCAAGCCCCGCACCGACGGCACGTTCGAGGCCCGTGGCCGGGAGTACGTGCCCGCCCTCGATGCGGGCACCGGCGGCGGAGTGGAGCTCCGCCAGCGCGGCGACGACCTGACCGAGGGCGATGTCGTCGTCGTTGACCGCTTCGGCACGCCCTACCGGTACTACCGCTGGCTGCACGAGGAAATGATCGGCTCGCAGGCCGACCTCAACATCCCGGCAATTCTCGGGAGCCCGGACGACAATCCGGAGCTGCTCAGCGCGCAGTTCGCGATCGTGTCTGCTGGGCGCAACATGGTTTTCGGGACCGAAGACATCATGGAGTTGCGCACCGCACTGAATTCCGACTCCAGCGACTCTGACGCGATGGTGCGTGCCGCCGCCGCGGCGGACAATGTGGTGGAGGTGGGCAAGTGAACCGCGGCTCGCTGCGACATCCCGGCCCGGCCGTCCGCACTGGCTTCACACTGATGGAACTCATCGTCGTGATGGCCGCCATCGTCCTGCTGCTCGCGGTCGCGGTGCCCTCGTTTACTGCGATGATCGCCTCCCAGCGCCGCTCGCTCGCACAGACGCAGCTCCAGAGCGCGATCGTGGGGGCCCGTACGCTCGCGTTGCAGCAGTTCCGGGGCACCGACACCGCCGCCGTGTTCACCTTCGAGCCCAATGGCCGACTGACCATCGTCGCGTGCGTGCAGGTCGGCAGCATCCCGGATGTGAACGATCCCGCCCTCTACGGCGGCCTCGGCATGCCGGATCTCTCCCTGATCGTCGAGCGTGATGTGTTCGTGCCCGAGCCTTCTGTGCAGCCGGTGTCGCTGCCGGGCGGCTGGATGCTCCGCGGTCTGGTCACAGATAATGATCCCAACGCCCAGTGGTTCACCAACGCGCCTGTTGGTCGAAGCAACTGGGTTTTTCCCGAGACCGGGTTCTACGACCAACTCGTTCAGCTCGACGGTGACAACCGGCAGACGTTCATGGTCCGCTTCGAAGGCGGCACCGGGCGGGTCAAGTTCGATGTGACCGAGGCGCTCGTGCTGTTGCGTCGACCATCAGTCGCAAAGCGGGCCGGCGACGAGATCGCGCTGTTTGATGCCGAGGATCCCGCGAGGTTCATCCGCACCCGTCAGGCCGATCCATTGTTTATGAGTCTCGAACCACGCCCAACCGAAGACCGCGCTTACATGCTCGGCAACACTTCCGGCGACACCGTGCTCGCCAAGCCGGCCTGGGCGTTGGCTCTGTACCGCGAGCGTGACCTAGCCATCGCACTGGGACTGGAAGGCAAGACGGGCGTCACTGGCTCTCTCTACCCCGACCTTCTCTCTCCGAAGCCTGATCCCGGGTTCGACCTTGCCCAAGCATCCGACTGGCTCGAGACGGGTGACATCACGGGCATGACCGAGTTCGGGGCTGCGGCTCCGGGCGCTCTGCTCTTCGCGTTCAATCGCGCCGACGGCTCGCTGGTCGATCTGATCGAAGCCTCACAGGAAGCGAGCGCCCCATGACCATCCGTCGCGCCTTCTCACTCATCGAGGTGCTCATCGCCGTCACCGTGCTGGCTCTTGGCCTGCTCGGCTTGGCAGCGGTGTTCCCCGTGGTCGTCGGCCAGCAGCGCGATGCCTCCAACGCATCAGCAGGCGAGGCCGTGGTCTCGAGCGTCCGCGCGTACCTCAATGGGCACGAGGTGCTCAACACCAACAACCGAGGCTGGGGCGCGGTTAACCAGTCGATCGGCACGACCGGTCGCATGTGGGTGCCGCTCACCGATGCTTCTGATCCAGCTCTGCCCACGACGTGGACCGCAGCAAGCGGCACGGACATCATCATCCCGCTGAGCGAGCGTCTGTGGCCCGCTTCGAGTGCTGTGCGCCAATCTGGCCCCCGCTTTGTGTGGGACATGGCAGCGCTCGCACCGAATGAGAACTCGCCGTTTTTCGATGATGTCGGCCTCGTGCGCGCTGCTGTGTTTATCAGGCCCGTCGATGCCAACATCCGCGACCGCGCCAACCCGGACGACACGCCATGGAACCTGCTCACGGGCTCCATGCCACCCCGCGTGCCGATCGCTGAGGACATGGACGGCGTGCCGACGCGCAACGGCGACCCCGGCACCAGCGGTGCGTACGCGGAGCTATTCAGCTTCGATGCCGAGGTGTACGACTACAACACCGAGGGCGTTTGGTCTTCCGGTGATCGCGCCGATGCGATCCTCATCACTGGCATTACCGACAACGTGGGCCGCTCCACTCGCCAGGCCGAGGCGCTGCTGAGTATGCCCGGCCAGCGCTTCATCGACCGCCACGGCAACGTGTACCGCGTCACCGCCAGCAAGCCGATCGCCGGCGGCGTGCTGATCCGCATCGATCCGCCCGTGCCTCACACGGTCGCACGAAGCGACGACAACGAGAACGACATCAGCACCGACGACATCAATCCCTTCCTGGCCTCGTCCGTGGCCCCGGTGGCCGACCCGATCGTGCTGGAGATCCGCCCATGACCCGCCGCTTCGCCGACCATCGCAGCGCGGGCTTCTCGGTGATCGAGTTGATCGTCACGATTGGCGCGATCGCGCTGATTTCTGTGGGCATCGCCAAGATATTCCAGACCGTGGGCGAAACCGTCTCGGGAGGGCGCCGTGTGAGCGGCTTTACGCAGGCCGCGGCCACGCTCGAATCCCAAATCCGCCTCGACGTCCAGTCCATGACCCGCGACGGGTTCATGGTGATCCACCACCAGCGCACAGCGACAGGCATCCTGCTCGCGCCGGGCACGCCGGGCCCGAGGCCTCGCCGCATCGATGAGTGGATGTTCTTCGCACGCGGCGACTACGCAACCACCCGCCCGACGGTGTTGCCCGATCCGGATGTGCCACCGCGAGTCGCTACCGCCACCGAGGCCCGTTTCTACTACGGCCACGGCGCGAGCTACGCCGCCGCCACCGAGGGCACTCGCTACCAGTTCCCCGCGCCTTACGACGGCGACACCCGGTTCCCGGCTCGGGCCGAGTCCATGCTCGGCGGAGTGCGTGGGCCCAACGAGTACGCATCCGACTGGAACCTGCTCAGGCAGGTCACGCTCTTGGTCGATCCGATCAACCGCCCGCTTATGCCCGATAGCGCCGGTGGCACGCCCCCCAACATGGTCAGCCTGCCCCCTGAGTACCGCGACAGCGAATACCAGATCGCCTACCAGCCCGCCGCAGGCAGCATCTTCAAGGCCTTCGCCCAGCGGGGCACCAACGACCTCACGCAGGGTGACATGCCCCAGGTGTTCTACTCGAGCGGGAGCGTTCAATCGAAAGAACGCCCGGCGTTTGCATCTGGCATCGTCGATATCGCTGCGACCAGCCTCGAAGAAGTCCGCGACACCGTGATGGACGTTGGCGGCACCCTGCCCTCGGGTACTGGCGCCAACTCTGGAACCGACGGCCACCCGCGAGCCATCGTGGGCGGCAACGACAGCCGGCCGCTCGCGGACCCGCTACTCATGGCAAACGCGGTTGACGATGACGCGAGCGAGGTGCTCCTCAACAGCGGGTTCCAGCCGTGGACTTCTGCCGATGCGGGCGACCTGCCGTTCATGCACGCATGGATGCGCGATGCGCTGCCCGCGTATTCGTCCACACTTGCTGACGATCCGCAGGTAGGCCAGCGTGTTCGGGCCGAGCCGCTTTCGCCCGATCTGCTTGAGACCGCATTTGCAAGCTCAAGCGATAAGGCGTACTTCTTCGCCGATCAGGTCGCGCTCACCGGCAGCATCCTGCTGCCGCGTTGCACGGAGTTCATCGTTGAGTGGTCCTTCGGCGAGGTACTCAACTCTGGCCAGATCGTCTGGCACGGCGGGTCGAGCGCCAACAACTTTGCGGCCTACAACGGCGGGCTTACGGGCAATCCGCAGGTTCAGCACGTCACCCTCTACACCAAGTCCGACGGCACGCTCGGCAGCCACCCGGTGCCGACCGAGTTGATCCACGACGCGGAGTCATTGCTGGGCGCCAATAACAACGAGCTCTACAGCTATTTCGGCTACTCCGACCCGACCTACCAGCCCGCCACACCGGGCGTCGATCCCGCGAGCATCCCGTGGGCGTGGCCCAAACTCATCCGCATTACGGCGACCTTCGCCGATGCGCTGGACCCATCGATCGAAGAGAGCACACAGTTCATCGTCGAGGTGCCTCAGCAGTGACCTCGGCAAAGCAATGGGCCCGCGAGTTGGGATGCAAGTTGGGATGCAAGTGGGGGAACGAGCCGGTCTGGCCGCGACCAAAACCGCGGCGGCAAAGGAGCGTATGAAGATGGCAGCCAATGGGGGAATATTCACACAACGACGCGGCTCTTTCTTGGTCGCCGTGGTGGCGATTCTTTCGCTGCTCGCGGTGCTCACGATCGTCTACGTCACCGTCGGACGCACCGATGCCCTGCTCAGCGCCGCTGTGCAGCGTAAGAGCGAGCGAGGGCATCCTGAACTGGTGATCCGCGACCACATTCTGAGAATTATCGCCGACGACGTGACCGAGCCCGTGGACCCTTCCGAGGTCGAAGGATCGAGTGTCGAGCAACTGCTGATCCGCGAGGCGTGGGATTACCCCTCAACCGCGTACTACGCGACGTTTTACAACCCGTTTACGGGCATTGTCGAGCGCCGGCCGGTAACCGTCGGCGGCGATGAGGCCGATGTCGCGTACTTCCTGCCCACAGGCGAGATCGTCATCCGCGACGGCATGAACGAGTACATCGTCGGCACGGGAACCGATCCGTGGCTTTCCAGCACGGAACCGACCTGGCTTGACTTCGCGGGCGACTGGACCACCGCCAACCCTGAAGACTACCCACGCCGTCGGGTTGACATCCCTCAGATATCCAACGTCGCGCCCGACGGCGCGTTCGTCAACCTGTTCAACCTTCGCGCACAGCAGGCGGGCTTCGATGCCACGCCGTCGCAGATGCGCGGTGACACCGGCAACAACACGGGTCTCACTCTCTACAACCCAGACAACCTGACGGACGGTGTGAACGATCGGGGCATCGACACAGACTACGGCTACACCATTGGCTCCAACTCCGACCAGAGCTATGAGGCCGAGACGAAGCCCTTCTACTGGTCGTCTCGCCAAGTCGGCGCGCATCGTCCTGCTGGAGGGGGCGACCCGCATTTCGGACCAGGCGATGCCCTCTACTCGCCCTACCAGTGGGCCGATGCCGACGGCGATGGCGCGTTCGATGCACGCTGGTTCGAACTCGTCATCGACCGCGAACCCTCACCCGAGAACGACAACTGGACCGACATCTTCACCCGCCAGGGCGATCTCCGCTACTTCTTCGCCGTCACCGTCCGTGACCTGTCGGCGATGGTCAACGTGAACACCGCAACCGATGGCACGCTCGGCTCCGCGCTGGTCGAGCCCGACGGCCTCACGCCCGCGCACATCGACCTACGCCGCCTCCTCACGCTCGTCGATCAATCGCGTGATGGTGTGCTGACCGCAGCGGGCTTGGGCTCGTACGGCTCGCTCTCCGACGGCAGCACCGACAGCTACAGCCTGTACACCGAGGCTGAAGCCTTCGAGCTGGGCGATCGCGCCTACGACGCGCTGCGGCTGGCCATCAACGAGGGTGCCATGCCCGGCGTGCTTGATGGAGGCGCGGCGGGCAACCCGGGCTACGAGGCGGTCGTGCTCACAGTGGGCGGCGATCCTGACAACGTGGACCGCGAGTTCTACTTTGACAGCTACTACGGCGGCAACGGCACTGGCCGCACCGACCACTACCGCACCATCGCCTCGCTCGACCCGAGCGCGGGCAGCGTGTGGGACTCTGCGAACAATCAGTACCGTTCCTCGCCGTTGTTTGGTCTGGATTCGCTCGCCGAGCTGCTCACGTTCCGCCGAATCAACGATCCGTCCACCGCGTCCCGCCTCGAAATGGCCTTGCACGCGCGCGGCGACTTCCCCGCAGCCGATCCGCAGGCCGGCTTTGGCCCGCTTCGGTCCGACCGTCGCAAGGAATCGGCACCGTTCTACAACGCGACGGCTGGCGATGCTGCCGCACGCTCCGACCAGTTCCTCGCACACTCCATCTGGGATATCCGTGGCCGTCTCACCACACTTAGCGGCCACCGCCCGCTGTACGGTGCAGACCTGATTCTGCCGACTCAGCTCAGTGCGGCCGACTTGATCGGACCGCAACGACGCGCTGCTAGTACGCAACTCGTCGACATCGACACACGGACCCCGCTGGACCGCGCTCTGCTCACTGACCCCGAAGCGCTGTTCCAGATCTACGCCGATGGCCTGCTGCCCTGGTCCGACCTGCCCGGCGCGTGGAGCGCTCCGGTCTACGCCACGCTCGCGTACGCCGGGAACATTCATGGCCGGCTTTACGGTCCTGAGCTTGCGCTGCGTAGCTCGGCGCACCTTACGGTCAACATGGTGGACATCGCCGACACCGACGATGTGCCCACCCGCCGAACTGTGCTGGTGGATGAGTCCTACCGGGCCGATCTCGAAGCCGGCGCAGGACGCGAACCGGCGTACCCGTACATCCTGCTGGACCTCAACAACGCCGACCCCAATACCGGCAGGCTCGATCCCGGCGGGGGCGGGTTGATCGACCCCACCGGGACGTACGGCCGTGCGATCAATGTGTTCGGCATCGAGGCCCAGCCGTTCATAACCATGGCTGGCACGATGGCGGTCTATGCCGACGCGACCACCGCCGGCGGCGGCAACGTGGAGAAGGCCGCCCCGGGCCCCATGCCTCCAACCGGGCCCGCCAACGCGCTGATCCCCGACCTCGATTCCACGTTCAGCGCGTCAAACGCCGACTTTCTCTTTGAAGCGATCGCGGTCGAGCTCACCAACCCGTTCGATGTTCCGATCGAGCTCGCTGGCGACACGACCACAAACGGCGGTTTTGATTACTACATCCAGTTCGGCGATCTGTACTTCCGCATCGCTGCGCACGACCGGGTCTTGCCCGAGACCGGCACGCGCAGCGTCTTCACGCTGGATCCGGGCCAGAGCCGAACCGTCTTCTGCATGAGCCAGACTCCAACGGAGGTGGTCACCAAGCTGAAGTCCTCCAGTGCCGGCGCGGTCACGCCACTGAATCTTGACGCATGGATCACCGCGCAATTCGGTGCCGACGCGGCGCTTATGTGGCCCATGGGCACTGCTGCGGGCACCACGGTTACCCCCGACCTTGTCGACGGCACGCCACTCGTCTCGACAGACATCCCCTCGTCGCTCTCGAACGGCTTGCTCAACATCCTTGAGGCGGGCGGACCCAGTGCAGCGGCCGCCGCCGACCGCGACGTCGTCCGCCTCTGGCGTGCGGTGCGCCCGCTTATCGATGAACCCGCCGGGCCCGCGATCGACGGTTCCAACGAGTCCGCAACCGTCAACGACCCCCTCACTGATGTGCTCGTGGATCGCCTCCGCGTTCCGACCGCAGAAGCGGGGCTGCTCTCCAACGTCCGCCGTACCGGCGGCAACCAGGAGATCGACGGCGCAACGCCCGCGCAAGACGGCATGGGCGACAACGCCGGCCTCACGATCACGCAGTGGGCCATGATCCGCCGAGCCGACGATCCCGATGCAGCCGAGTTCCGCACGACGGTGGCCGCTTCTGGCACTTACCGAGGCGTGCTGCCCGCGTGGGCATTCGAGCCCGTCGATGACAGCGCCAACCTGCCGCGCCCCGTGGGCGAAGACAGCGTGGTCGGCCCGGGCGATCAACTCAAAATCGCCAACTTTTCCGCGCCCGAAAACCACGGTGCTGACACGATCGCTGACTGGTTCGTGTCAACCGAAACGGCTGCTGCGAACGACACCATCTTCCCGACCATCACGCAAGACCCAGCGGACCGCATGAGCGATCTCGTAACCGCCATTGTCGGCACCCGTGTCGAGCATCGGCTGACAACCGCGGGCAACTCGACCATCAGCGTGCCTCGCCTTGCCGACCTGCTGTTGCCGCTGGCTCTCGGTCCCATGCACGACCCGGGCCCCGATCTCGCAGACCGCAGCGACGACCGCTGGCTCACGCTCGCCGAGGCGCTCACCTTTGCGACGACCGGGCTCGAATCCGTCGGCCCCTCTCCGTACGCCGATCTCGACAACTTCTACGACGGCGTGGGGGTGGAACTCACCGCAGGACAAGGCGATACCCCGCTGTTCTATGGCCAGTTGGCCATGGAACGCTTCGTGCCGTTCGCTGATGTTGACTCCAACGGCGTATACGATCCGCCAGCTCTTGGTGGTGACGATGTGGCCTGGGGCCTGCGCATCTCGCCCGCGATGCGCATCGTCCAGTCCGTCGCCGGGTTCTCACGCGAGCAGGCCTCGCTGATCCGCCCCATCTTCGGCACGCTCAACATCAACACCGCCCCGCTCGAAACGCTCCGAAGCCTGCCCATGCTCTCGCCGCCGGATGGTGAAGATATCGGTATGTCCAGAGCGATCGGCGGCACTGTTCCTATGTGGTGGTGGGACGGGCTTCCAGGCGGACCTTCTTCGCAGACTGTCGACAGCGATATCGCCACCACCCTCGTCGGCTACCGAGACCGCCAGCGGATGCTGACCCGCAGCACCGCAAGCGGAGGGCTGGTCGAAGTCGTCGATTTCCTGGGCGATGTAAGCCTCCTCAATAACGATCCGCCCGGCTGGTCGCCCGACGACCTCGGCCGAGGCACCGCTATCGGGTTCTCGGGCACGACCGAACGACCCGGTATCCGTTCGATAGGCGAGCTGCTTGGCATCCGGGATTACAACGGATTTTCTACCGGCGGGGCGACCCCGGCACAAGCCTTTGACGGTCTGCTCGACGCCAGCGACATCACCGTGCCCGGCGTCGCCGGGACACTCTACGACAACGGCTCTCCGGATCGAGTCGGTGACGGCGTCCTTGACTCCGGTGCGCCAACACTGGACTACGACCAGCAGTTCGCAATCGCCAACAGCGTTTTTAACACCATCAGCATCGGCTCGGACTACTACGCCGTCTGGTTCCTCATGCACGGATACTCCGAGGAAGACACCATGGTCACCGGGGCCGAGCCCCTCGTGCCGACCGTCGCCAGGCGGTTCCTGATGGTGGTGGACCGCTCGGGCGTGACCCGCCGGGGCGATGAACCAAAGATCGTGCTGTTCCGGGAGGTCCCGGTCGCACTACCATGACGCAAGCAGGCGTTCGGCGATTGAGCTGGCCGCCGGTGGCAGGGCATAGCTCAGCTTGGTAGAGCGGCTGCTTTGGGAGCAGCAGGTCGTCGGTTCGAATCCGGCTGCCCTGATTGTCGGCCTGATCGAGGCTTGGCTGAACATGGCTGGAATAAGCAGCCAATGGGCCGCACGCGCTGCGCCGAGCCGGTATCGTGTGGCTCATGGCCGACCCAAGGGCATCCAAAGGCGAGCAAGAGACCACGGTCTCCGCGATCAAGGCCCCGCGCATCGAGCGTGACAACCCGCTCACGCGCAGCCTGCCGGGCATGATCGGCGCTGGCTTTCTCGCGATCATGTTCGCGGCGTGCGTTCTGTCGCTCCCATGGACGCTGGGCCAAGTCGAGGGAGTGCCTCGGTACAACGATGGCGAGCCCCGCGCTGGACGACTCGCCCCCGAGTGGTGGCCCGCCGACGACGAACAGAAGCTCACGCTCAACGCGCTCGTCCCTGCCGAGACCATCGCCGAGATCGCTGCGGATGTGGGCGAGCCGCCCGCCGAGATCGTCTCTCAGCTCGAAGGCCCCGCGGCCGACCGCCTGCGCTCGCACTGGCCCGGTTGGTTCCTCGGTACCGATGTGCTGGGCCGGAGCCTGTGGGTCCGCGTCCTTGCGGGCGGCGGCATCTCAATGGGCGTTGGCATCGCAGCCGCCATGCTCAGCGTGTTCATCGGTACGATCTACGGCTCGGTCGCGGGCTACCTCGGCGGCAAGGTCGATGCGGTGATGATGCGCATCGTCGATGTGCTCTACGGGCTGCCCTACATCCTGCTGGTCGTGCTCCTGGCCGTGGCGATGGATGGGTTCATCGACGACCGCGTTGCCAAGGGCCTCGAACTCAGCGATTCGCAGCGGACCACCCTCGATTTACTCACGCTGCTCGTCGCCATCGGTGGGGTGAGCTGGCTGACGATGGCTCGCGTGATCCGGGGCCAGGTGCTCAGCCTCAAGAACCAGCCGTTTGTCGAAGCCGCCCGAGCGTCTGGAGCCGGGGTGGGCCGCATCTTCACCAGGCATCTGCTGCCGAACCTGCTCGGGCCGATCATCGTGTACGCGACGCTCACGGTGCCCCAGGCCATGCTGCAGGAGAGCTTCCTGAGCTTCCTTGGCATCGGTGTTCAGCCGCCCCTGCCAAGCTGGGGCAACCTAGCCGCCGACGGGCTCAGCGAGATCAACACCTACAAGAGCCACTGGTGGCTGCTGCTGTTCCCCTGTCTTCTGCTGGGCATCACCCTGCTGGCGCTGAACTTCGTGGGCGAAGGCCTGCGTGAGGCATTCGACCCTAAGCGGGCTCGGCGATAGCCTTACCGATTCGGCCTGATCCTTCCGTTATTCGAGGCCAATCCAGGAGCCACCCATGACCGACCAATCCAACATAAGCGGCCCCAACAGCGTCGGAGGCGAGGGCAAGCCCATCGTCCGCGTCGATGACCTTGCTGTCTCCTTCGACAACGGCCGAGGCCCGCGCGTGCAAGCCGTCGACGGCGTGCGCATGGCGATCTACCCCAAGCAGACGCTCGCGGTTGTCGGCGAATCAGGCTGCGGCAAAAGCGTCAGCGCGATGAGCATGCTGCGATTGGTCCCGACGCCTCCGGGCCGGATCGATCGCGGCGCGATCTGGTTTGATTCCGAGACCGGGCCGGTCGACCTCACCAAGCTCAACCCGCGCCAGATGCGCGACATCCGTGGCAATGACATCGCCATGATTTTCCAAGAACCGATGACTAGCCTCAACCCGGTCTACACCGTGGGCGACCAGATTATCGAGGCGGTCCAACTCCACCGCGATCTCAACAAGTCGCAGGCCTACGACGTCGCCATTGAGGCGATGGAGTCCGTCGGCATTCCCGACCCGCACGGCCGAATCAAGGCATACCCGCACCAGTTCTCTGGCGGCATGCGCCAGCGCGTCATGATCGCCATGGCGCTCGCCTGCCAGCCCCGATTGCTGCTCGCCGATGAGCCCACGACCGCGCTCGACGTGACTATTCAGGCGCAGATTCTGGAATTGCTCGACGAGCTCAAGTCCACCCGTTCGATGGCGGTCATGCTTATCACGCACGATCTGGGCGTGGTCGCCGAAAACGCCGACGTGGTGTGCGTGATGTACGCGGGCCGAGTGGTCGAGTACGCGACCGTGTACGACCTATTCGACAACCCGACTCACCCGTACACGCGGGGGCTTCTGGCGAGCATTCCCAAGCTGCACGAGCGCACCGAGCGTCTGGTCACGATCAAGGAAGTGGTGGACAACGAGGATGAGTTCCGCAAGCTGCCCGGCGCCGACAAGGGCATCCGTCCGTGGTGGCCCTGGCACCAGCCGCCGAGCGATCTTCGGGCCAAGCCAGGCCCAGCGGGCGACTACACGCTCGTCGAGGTCAAGCAGGGCCACTGGGTAGGCGTCTGGCGCACGGAAGCCGTCGCGGATGTTCCGACACCCTTCCCGGATCTCGACTTTTGCAAGCAGCCCAAGCTCACCGCCGCAGGCCCGGCGTAGACGGGGACCCCCATGCGCTGCGTGCTCATTGCCGATGAGGGATTCGCCGAGCGAGAGGCCTCGCTCATGTCGCGTCTCGCAATCGGGCTCGCCGACGAGGGCGTTCGTGTTGTGAGGGCCATTCCCGAAGCGGTCGATCTCGATTCGACGTCGGCCGAGGGCTCAGGCCTGCTGGGTGAACCGATTGCGTACCAGCCGGATGGTTTACCTTTTTCTGCGCGCGCGCGCGCGGACGAACTCTGGAGACGCATCCGACCCCGGCTCCCGGCGAACGACCAAAAGATCAACGTCATCCACGCTTTCGGCGGACGGTCTTGGGGTGTCGCCCTTGAGCTTGCTCAACAGACAGGGGCGACCGTGCTGCTCGAGTTCTGGCGGTCAGGACTCGCCCGCCGGCTCAAAGCGCTCCATACGAGCCATCACCGCATCGATATCGCGGTGCCCGACCGCGCGCTGCTCGACGACATCGCAAGCCCGGCTCTGACCGAGCGGGTCCGCCACACTCCGTGGGGCGTGTACGCGCCAGCCGATCTCCCCACCCGGGAGGGCCCGCCGTCGTCGATCACGCTGTGCGCATCGGGCATCGAGAAGAGCTGGGTCACGCTCGCCTTCCAGGCCGCGGCGGAGCTCGTGCGCGATCACCCAAACCTGCGGCTGTTCGTCGATGCGCGCGCCGCCAGGCGCACGGGGCTCTGGCCCCGGGGCGCTGCACTAGGAGTTGCCGATCGGCTCACGCTGGTGGACTCTGTCGAATCGCACCGCGACCTCAGCTTGCGGTCGGACCTGCTCATGCTGCCCGAGGCGCTCGGCGAGCATCGAAGCTTTGTACTCGACGCGATGGCACGCGGAGTGGCGGTTCTGGCCCACCGCGACCCCCGAGTCAGCCACCTGCACTCGGGCGACCAGGTGCGGCTGGTCGAGCAGGCCACGGTCGAAGACTGGCGCCGAGGGCTGCAAGGCCTTATCGAGTCGCCCGTCGAACTCGCGAGCCGAAGGAAGGTGGCGCGCGAGTACGTGCTCCAACACCACCGCGCCAGCGCGCACATCGCCGCCGTGCTCGGTGCCTATGAGGCGGTAGCTCACGGCAAGAGCGCGGCGGGCGCCAAGCCATCGGCCTGATTGGACACTACCCAATCGCCCTCGCAAACGCCCGATAACCACCTCTGGCCTGCGCCATCGGCACCATCCGCGCTCCCACTCGCGAGGCTTCTGGCAGCACGCTGGCGAGCGGTCATAGTGCATGCGGAGAACGGCGCGTCCTGCGCGCCGGAATGAGAAAGCGAGAGAACCAAAATGTACAGATCAAGTGCGCTCCTTATGGGGCTCGTCCTGGGCCTTGTCGCCGCGTCGTCGAATGCCCAGCATCACTTCGATGGCCCGGTGGTGAACGATCGCCGAGCCGACCACACCGCCCGCGTGCTCGCCACCGCGCCGCTCTACCCCGTCAACCGCGCCGACGATTCACGCAGGCCCGGTTTCAACGGTCGCCTCTGGATCGGTGAGAACTTTGACAACGGTTACCGCGAGCCGCTCGCCTGGGGCGGCCCCGGCCCGACGTATTATGGAGCGAGCGATCGCCACGCACCGCTCGCGTTCGTGCGCATCGGTACGCAGGTCATCGCGGTGAGCCCTTGGGTGAGCCTTGATGAGGAGAGCTTCCCTGCCCACGAGCGGGGCCGCAGCGCTTGGCTACGTGAGCGAGGTTACACCGGCGGCGTGCGCACGCACGTCAACCCGGCGGTGCTCCGCAGCATGATGCAGCCAGCTCCTCTGTTAAACAGCGCTCTCCCGACGCTGGCCCCCGCGACCCACGCCGAAGAGGCCCAGCCGGTCGAGCCCCGCGCGACCATCCGCCTGCGCCAGCCAAGGCAGTCCGCGACCCTGCGAGAGCGCGAAGTCCGCTACTCATGGCCCTCAGCCGCGCCCGCCGCGGCGGTCAGCCGCACAGCCCCGCGAATCGAGGTCGCGTCTGCCGGCAAGCGGTAACGAACGAAAGCAGCCCCATGGCCCGATCGGCTAGGCTTGTTGTGTGGGCAGACTGCCATTCAATTCCGACCGAGCCAAGGGTGCCGACAGGCCTGCCGCGCCACAAGCCGGGGTCCTGACGGTCTCGCAGCTTGCTGCGATCGTCGGAGAGGCTGTCGAGTCGGCATCGCCCGGCCGGATCGCCGTCGCTGGCGAGGTCAGCCAGCCGCGAGAGAGCACGCACCTGTATTTCACGCTCAAGGATGCCTCTTCGGGCATCCAGGCGGTCATGTTTGCGAGCACCCTGCGCCGAGCATCGGTCCGCCCCGAGCACGGCCAGCAGGTCATCGCCCACGGCAAGCTCTCGTACTTCGCCCCCCAAGGCAGGGTGTCGCTGATCGTCGATCGGGTCGAAGCGGTCGGCCGTGGCGCACTCGAACAGCAGCTCAAGGAGCTGGCGACCGAGTTGCGGGCGCTCGGCTGGTTCGATGACGACCGCAAGCGACCACTGCCCACGCTGCCCAGATGTGTCGCGGTCATCACCTCGTTGAGCGGCGCTGCGTTGCAGGATGTTCTTGATACGTCGGCACGCAGGTGCTCGTCCGTGCGCATGGTGGTGGTCGGTGCGAAGATGCAGGGCTCAGGCAGCGCTGAGCAGGTCGCGGTGGCGCTGCGATGGTGCGCGCAGCAGCAAGACCAACGCAGCATCGACGCGGTCATCATCACACGCGGCGGGGGCTCGCTCGAAGACCTCTGGACCTTCAACGACCGAACGCTGGCCAAGGCGGTGCTGGACTGCCCGATCCCGGTGGTGGCAGCCATCGGGCACGAGACAGACACGACCATCATCGAACTGGTCGCCGACGTGCGTGCGGCGACGCCCACGCAGGCCGCCATGCGTGTGACCCCCGATGCTGAGGCGCTGCACCAACAGATTGGCCAGTCGGCATCGAGGCTCAGGGCGAGTGTGCGACGGTCGCTGCGAGATGCAGCCGCCTGGCTGCGCATGGTGAGCGAGCGATCAGTCTTGGCTGAGCCCGCAGCGTTGATAGCGCCGAACCGAGATCGGCTGGAGCAGCTTCGTCGCGACACGGCTCGAAGCATGACCGCTTCGATTCAGCAGCGGCGCAGCCTGATCGATCGGCTTGCGGTACAACTGGACCGCCATCGGCCCGCAGCACTGGAAGCAACCAGGCGCGAACGGCTTCGCAGCGTTTCGATCGCGCTGCGCCGTGCGCATCGCGCCGCCATCGACCGGAGGCGTGCGTTGCTCGCCTCGCACGAACGGGAGTTGCTGGCGGTGGGGCCGCGGGCGGTGCTGAGCCGTGGGTTCACTTGCACGATGCACGAGCGAGGCGGGCTGGTGCGGTCGGCCTCGGATGTGGCGGTGGGGGATCGCGTGCGCACGCTCACGGGCGATGGCGGGTTCGATTCGACGGTCCGCCACACACGCAGCGAGCCGTCTTTGCCCAAGACCGCCAGGGACAAGCCTACATCCGAGCCGGACCCACCGGGGCTCTTTGATGGTGGCTGACCGCGGATTGCATCACGAAGACCGGTGCGTGCCGGTGCGGTAAGCTTGGGCATGGATGCGAGCGTGTACGAGAAGCTAGGGCGGTTCTACCTTGGTGGCCGGTACGACCTGGCCGCGGGCGAGCATATCGCTGAGCCGGTGCTGTACGACTCGAAAGATCTGACGACGCACGCGGTGTGCGTAGGAATGACGGGATCGGGCAAGACCGGGCTTTGCGTGGCGTTGCTGGAAGAAGCAGCCATCGACGGCATCCCCGCGATCGTGATCGACCCCAAGGGCGATCTGTCCAACCTGCTACTGACGTTCCCCGAGCTTCGCCCTGAGGACTTTTCGCCTTGGGTGAGTGCGGATGAGGCCCGCCGCAAGGGTGTAACGCGAGAGGAGTACGCCGCGGCCCAGGCCGACCTGTGGCGTAAAGGCCTTGGGCAGTGGGGCCAGGACGGTGAACGCATCGCAAGGCTTAAGGAGGCTGCGGACTTTGCGGTCTACACCCCGGGCAGTCAGGCGGGGCTCGAGTTGTCGATCCTGCGATCGTTTGATGTGCCCGAACCAGAAATCCTGGAAGACGGCGACCTGTTCCGCGAGCGTGTTTCCACAACCGTTACAAGCCTGCTGGGCTTGGTGGGCATCGTCGCCGATCCGGTGCAGAGTCGAGAGCACATCCTGCTCTCGACGATTCTTTCGAATGCTTGGCGCAACGGCGAATCGATCGACCTCCCCAGGCTGATCCAGTCGGTACAGGACCCGGGCGTGCAGCGAGTGGGGGTGATGGAACTGGAGACGTTCTACCCATCGAAGGACCGCATGGGCTTGGCGATGAGACTCAACGCGGTGCTCGCTTCACCATCGTTCGAGGCGTGGACCAGGGGCGAGCCGCTGGACATCGCCAACTTGCTGTACACGTCGGAGGGCAAGCCGAGGGTGAGCGTACTTTCGATTGCGCACCTTTCGGATGCGGAGCGGATGTTTTTCGTAAGCACCCTGCTCAATCGCTTCGTAGGCTGGATGCGCACGCAGCAGGGCACCACCAGCCTGCGGGCGCTGTTGTACATGGACGAGATCGCTGGATATTGCCCGCCAGTGGCCAACGTGCCCAGCAAGGCACCACTGCTGACGCTGATGAAGCAGGCCCGTGCGTTCGGGTGCGGCGTGGTGCTCGCGACGCAGAACCCGGTCGACCTCGACTACAAGGGCTTGTCCAACGCGGGCACGTGGTTCATCGGCCGATTGCAGACCGAGCGGGACAAGGAACGTGTGCTCGACGGGCTGGAGGGCGCGAGCCAGGGCTCGATCAATCGGCGTGACATGGACCGGATGCTGTCGGCGTTGACGGGCCGGGTGTTCCTGCTGCACAACGTGCATGAGGACGAGCCGGTGGTGATGCACACGCGGTGGGTTATGTCGTACCTGCGCGGGCCGATGACGCGCGATCAGATCAAGGATTTGATGGCCGACCGCAAGGCGATGGTCCAACAGCTATCGCAAGCTGACTCGGGCACCGCGCCGTTGCCAGCAGCCATTCCCTCTGCACGTGGGCCTGAACGCACGCAAGCACCCGTGGTTGAGGCGAGCCCCGCCCCCGTGTTGCCGGACTGGCTGGAATCGTACTACCTGCCCCTTAAGCGGCAGCCGGCGAATGCGATGGCGGTCGAGTACCAGCCCGGCGTACTCGGCTCGGCGACGCTTCGCCTCTGGGACAGATCGCTCGATGTTGACGAACAGCGAGACCGCCGACTGCTGAGCCTCATCGGTGACGGTCCGGTCGGCGTGAACTGGGAGCGAGCCGACGATGTCGTGGTGGAAGCAGACGATCTGGATTCTTCACTACCCGAGCCCGGTGCGCACGGCGGGCTGCCATCGGTAGCGCTCAAGAAGACGACGTACACCAAATGGACTCGGGCGTTCAAGGCCTCTCTCCTCGATGGTCCGGGCATCGTGCTCTACAAGAGCCCGAGCACGGGCGAGGTTTCTAAGCCAGTCGAGAGCGAACGCGAGTTTCGGTTGGGTCAGCAGATGATCGCGCGCGAACGACGTGACGCGGCGGTAGAGAAGCTGCGCGCACGCTACGCGCCCAAGCTCGCTACGCTCGAAGAACGCCTTCGCAAGTCAGAGCAGAAGGTGGATGTGCAGAAGGGTCAGGCCCGAGACGCGGCGGTGTCGAGTATTTTCTCCACGGGGGCCGCTCTGCTGGGCGCGCTGCTCGGCGGCAAGAAGGTGTCGGCGACCAACGTGCGTCGATCGGGCACCGCGGCGCGGAGCGTGAGTCGAACAGCGCGCGAGCGCGGCGACATCAAGCGGGCAGAAGAATCCGTTGAAGCGGTCGAGGAGAGGCTGCGGGACCTGGAGGCGGAGTTCGAGCGAGAGCTTGAGCGTGCAGAGGAAATGCCCGACGTGATGCACGAGACGCTCGAACGGGTAGAGCTTCCTCCACGCAAGACGGGGATCACCGTTCGGCATGTGTCGCTGGTCTGGGTGCCATTCTGGGTGACCGGCGGGGGCGAACGGATTCCCGCGTACGAGCGGCGGGCCGTGGACAGGGCCCAAGGCCTGTGAACTTTGTCGGGTTCGAGCCCGTGCTTGGTACACTCCAGAGCAGCAGGCCATCGACTGAAAGGGGGCGCGTGATGCAGGGGCATAAGTCAATCGAAGTGTGCTGGGTGTCGGTCATCGCTTGGTGTGCGGTCGTGGCGCTCGGCGGGGCCGTAAGCCCCGCGTGCGCGCAGTCGGTGCTCCTCGAATGGGCATGGCAGCCGGGCGAGGCGCTGACTTACGAGATCACAGAGGAGCTTGAACAGGAATCGATGACCCAGGCGATGGGCGAGCGCACGGAGCAAACGCTCAAGGATGTGCGCACGTGGACCGCCGAGCAGGCCGTTCTGTCCGTGACCGATGACGGGGTCGCAACCGTTCAGCGTGAGTACAAACGCCTGAAAATGGAGCACACGGACGCCGACGGCAAGCGCGTGGAGTACGACTCGGATCGTCCGGCCGAGGAGTCGGCCCAGCACCCAAGGATCAGGCCTTTCGCGGCGTTTGTCGGCAAGACCATCGAGTTCGACGTGGACCGTGAAGGCCGGGTGCTGCGCGCCACCGGGGGCGATGCGCTCATCCGCGCGATGACCGATTCCATGCGAGGCTCGGGCCTTGGCGCGGGCGGCGGGCTCGACGCGCTCGTAGGCGGTGGGGGGATGGACTACAACGAGATGTTCCGCCGGCAGATCGAGCAGAGCCTGCGCATCGTGCCCGGCAAGAGCGTCCGCAGGGGCGAGAGCTGGGACGGCTCGACGGACCAGCCCGTGCCCGGGCTCGGCTCGGTGACGGTCAACCAGACGCACACCTACGCCGGCACCAAGCGCGTGGGGCAGGATTCGGGAGCACGAATCACCACCAGGGGCGAGATGGTGCTTCCGGACACAAGCCCGCTGAGCGCACTCATCACGCTTAAATTGGAACAGTCAGAGATTGAGGCGACATCGGTCGTGGACATCGAACGCGGCACGCTGCTGGAATCGGACGCGACGATGCTCACGCGGGTCTCGGGATCATCGAGTCTGATCGACGACATGCGGTTCGAGCAAACACTCCGCCAGCGCTCCACGCTCAAACTAATCAGCGGCCGGTGACCGGTGGTACCATCGCGGCCATGAGCCAGTCCTTGCTCGAATCCGTGACGCTCGGTTTAGCCCAGCGGAGGCTGCGAGCACAGTTGGACACGCGCCGTTGGCGTGCGCTCACCCGCCGATTCCCCGGCGTGCTGGCATCGATGGAAGGCATGGACCTCGGCCCGTGGGTCACGCCGTTGTGGGAGGGGTTCAATGCGAAGATGCTCTCAGCGATTGAGCCGGTACCACCGATGCGGTTCTTGCGCGAGAGCGTGATCCGCCGGAGCATGTTCGTGGACGTGCGCGGTGCGTGGCTCCAAGCGCAGATGGAACTGCTCACGGGGCACTTCGGAGCTGAGCAACTTAGAGAACTCGCGGCAGAAACCCCGGTCGGTGACCCGCCTCTCTGCGACGCGTCGCTCATGACCTCGCACAACACGGTGCACCACCTCGCCCATTTGGCCCGCTACGAGCAGCACACCGGCAGCCAACTTGCCGCCTGCAGCACGGTGCTGGAGTGGGGGGGTGGCTACGGAAACCTGTGCAGGCTTATGCACCGGATGAGCTCGGAACTCGAACGGTACATCATTGTGGACACGCCGTTGTTTTGCGCTTTGCAGTGGTTGTACCTGTCGATGACGCTCGGCGAGGACCGCGTCTCGCTCTGGACCGGCAATGGTGACCCGCCCGCTACGGGTCTGGTCATCGTGCCCGTGCCCGCTGTGCCCGAGCTGGATGTGAACGTGGATTTGCTCATCTCGACTTGGGCGCTGAGCGAGTGCTCGCCTCTTGCGCAGGACCACGTCAGCGGCGCGCGTGACTGGTTTGGTGCGGTCCGCCTGCTGCTCGCATTCCAGGCCTCGAACGCGCAGTTGCCCGAGGCGGGCCGGCTAGATGCGATCGCGAGAAACGCTGACTGCGATGTGCTGCCTGTCGGCGTGATCGACGACAACTTTTACGCGTTCCGCTAGCTTGTGTTAGGCCGGGCGGTTGGGCGCTGACGATTTCCAGCCAAAGACCGCCATCGCGGTCCCGATGACCAGCCCGAACCCGCCAGCCACAGCGTTGCGCCACGGGAAGGCCTCCAGCCGGGGCTCGCTGCCCTCGGCGACGGGCCACCAGTAGGCGAACCCGTAGCCAACCAGTTCGACCAGTGCGGCGAGCAAGAGCACCGCGCCCAGCAAAAAGACGCGGTAGCCCCATCGGCCGTGTACGAGCCCGCCCGCGTCGTCCCCGCCCGCGCTGCGCCTGCCGAGCCAATGCCCGAGTCCAAACGCGATGCTCATCAGCACCGCGCCAACCAAGAGCCGATCCCAGGCCAGCGCGAAATGCGCGACCCACAGCAGCACCGCGGCGGCGGCCACGCACAGCCCGAAGTCACGCCAGTCCCAACGCCTGTAACGGGCGGTCGGCTCGGCGGCCTCCGGCTTGACGGGTGCGGGCTGCGATTTGGCTTTGAGACTCGCGTCCATACCCAAGCATACTTGGGATTCGGGCTCGGCGGTTCTCACACTTGACCTCGCCGCCGTACGACCGGTTTGAGCGAACTGTGAGCCGTATCGATGACCGCGAGGTAGTAGATAAAGGCCCCAATAGGCCCCAGGCCACAGACGAGCATCCCGGCGGTGGTCGCGATGACCAGCCCGAAACGGGCGGTCCTGGCCTGCCGGGTGAGCCTCGGCGCGGGAACGCGGTTGGCGAGCAGCCTGACGAAGCTCATCGCGTACCAGTAGTGGAACGCTGCGGCGGCGGCGAGCACACTCCAGCTCATCCAGAACGCGTAGGTGCCTGCGCCTGGTCCCACGAGCGAATAGCTTCCTAAGCCGCCGAGGCTGGCGAGTGTGAGCGCGAGCCAGACCACGGCCGACCACCGGACAAAGCGGCGCACGCGGTCGGCACGCTCATCGTGCCGACCGGGCTCCAGCGTGGTAGCGGTGAACCAGCCGTGCAGCCCGACGAACGGCGCGCATGCGAGCACCACAACGTTAATCCAGAACAGGACCATCAGCAGGCCGCTGATGAACGACTTGACTGCCTTGCTGGGTGTAGCGGAGTCGACCGCAACGGACAACAGCACCGCGCCGATGATGCTCAGACAGGCGAATAGCACGGGCAACAGGACTGCCCGCGTGACCCTCCTCAGCCCGCGATGCGTTCGGCGGAGCCACTCAGCATCGGCGAACGCGAGCAGGTCGCCCGAGAGCGACTCCGCAATCGGCTTGCCGCACTCGGGGCATTGGCCGTGGGGCATGAGCCCAGTCAGGTCGTAGGTGCAGCCCAGGCACACCGAGCCGGGGCCGATGGCCTCGGATCTCCCCGCAGCGGGAGGTGGATCGTTAAGAGTGGGTAGCTCTGCGCTCACTTGATGTGGATCACCGGCGGCTGCGTGGCGCCCGCCTGCTGGGCTTTGATGATGGTCTTGAGCGCGGTGCTGACCATGTTCAACAGGTTCCAGTACAGCACGAGCGCAATGAGCGGCCCTAGGCCGATGAGGAGGATGCCGACGGTGTACCAGATGGGGCACGCGATCATGCGAGACTTGGCCCGCTTGTAGATCTTCTCATTGGGCAACCGGCGGGCCATGCCGCGAACGTACAGCATGCCCGCAAAGAACTGCGTGGCAAACGCAGCGGTCGACCCGATCCCCAGCACGATGGCGATCGCCTCGCGGGCTCCGAACTGCGAAGGAGACGAGGGCAGGAATGGCACGAGCAGCGCAGCAATCGCGATCACAAGCGATGCAATGACGGCTCCGCGCACGACGAGTCTGGCTTTGGGCTCGTCCTGGTTGGCGACGCCGGGGTCCTGGGCCGTGAACCACCACCAACCGAGCAGGATGACGGCGCTGACAGCGGTACCCACGCCCGGAATGACAAAATCCATGACAAAGGGGGGAACGGTGGCGACCGCAGCAGCGGACAGCATCGCGATACCGATTCCGCCAAAGATGGTAACAATCAGCTGGACCAGAATGCCGTTGAGAATCAGCGACAGTCCCTTCTTGAGTGTGTGGATGTAGTCGGTGTTCCGATAGAACAGCAGGTCGCCTCGCAGGGAGTCGGCGACCGGTGTGCCGCACTCGGGGCACTTGGTGGATTGGGCAAGCCCTCGCAGGGAGTACCCGCACGTCATGCAGCCGTGGTCGTTCTGTACAACGGGATCGGAGCCGGGTGCCTGCTGAGCAGGCTCATCCACGAGTTCGATGAGGTCGGAGGCCTCGCGGGCGTGCTGGCTGGGGTGGTGATCCATGGTGCAAGCGTACTGGCGCGGGGCTCACGATCGCAAACAACGGGCCTAGCCAGCGTGGTACGCGATGACGTGCCACCAGTTCAGGCCAACCACGCTCAACATCAACGCCCACGCCACGAGGCGTTCACGCTTGGAGAGGACGAGGGCAAACCGTCGTTTCGCAATGAAACGAAGTGCCACCACAACACCCCCAACTACAAGGATGCCGATCACCAGCGGGTTGTAGAACAGCGCCGATAGAAAATCGCCCCGGAGCGCCGCCTCGACGGCTCGCGTCGAGCCGCAGGTCGGGCACGGCACGCCCGTAACCCGTCGCAGCGTGCAGATGATCAACTCACGTTCTGTGAGTGTGTTGACGAGGTGTACCCCGACGATCAATGCCGCCCACGCGAGGTATGCAAGAATGAACCACAGCGGAGGCGGCTTGAGCGTGTCGATGGGTTCGAGGCGAGGCCTCATGCTGTGGCGGAAATCCCTTACGGGCTTCCCGCACCGCCCGCGGCACCCGCTGCAGCGAGTCCGACACCAAGCACGATAACGAACACAATGTACAGCACCCAAAGGACGAGAAACACTGAGCCAACGATGCCGCAGATCATGCCTGCCTGCGTAAGTCCGCGGCCCTCGCGGTCCATGAGGCCCTGAGAGATCTTTTGCATATCTCCCTTACCCATGATCCACGCAGCCGGCCCAAGAAATGGACACAAGACGATGCTCAGGATGCCGAGAACGAGAATGAGCGCGCCCCTGTGAGGGGCACCGGTAGTAGACATTTCTGACATCGCATGAATCTCCGTGGATCGGGCGGGTGAATCGGGCCAGAGCCCCAGCATAACGACTGGACGCGGCTGCGGGGAAGCGGGCATGATGCGGGCTATGAACTGGCGAGACGAGGCTCAGGGGCTTATTGGGAGGCTGGTGGACGCGGCACTCGCGGCGGCGGACCCGGGCCGAGCCGTCGAACGCTGCTGGCCAAGAGAAGTCGATGCGCACGAGGGCCCAGTCGCTCTATTCGCGTTCGGCAAGGGCTCGGTGCCCATGGCACGGTCGGCTTTGGCGATGCTCGTTAAGCAGGGACGGTCGCCCGATCGGGGCCTAATTATCGCGGTACCCGGCCAGGATGCCTCGTGCCTAGGGCTTCAAACGCTTGTGGCGGACCACCCTTTAGCCACGCATCGCAACACGCAGGCTGCTGGCGCGTTGGCCTCGGCGAGCGAGGGGCTCGACGAGCGATGGCTCGCCTTGTGCCTCGTGAGCGGCGGGGGCTCGGCGCACCTTGCAAGCCCTAGGCCGCCGGTGACATTGGACGAACTCGTGAGCGTGACTGACCAGTTGCTGCGTGCAGGAGCCACCATCGGCGAGTTGAACAGCGTTCGCAAGCACCTGGAGACACTCAAGGGCGGGCAACTCGCAGCCAGACTCGCTCCCGCGCGGGTGGTCTCGCTCGTGCTGAGCGATGTGCTGGGGGACCGGCTGGAGGTGATCGCATCGGGCCCGCTCGCGCCCGATGCGTCGACCTTCGCCGAGGCGATGGATGTGATGACACGGTTCGGAGTCGTGGCACCAGAAGCGATCGGACTGCTCGAGCGAGGCATGAGCGGCCACGAACCCGAGACCCCCAAGCCGGGCGACGCGTGCTTCGCGGGAGTCCATCAGCGTGTGATCGCGAACAACCGTGCAGCGGTGGATGCGGTGGCGGTGCAGCTTACGCACGAGGGCTTCGAGATCGTGCGGCGCGACGATGCGGTGCAGGGCGAGGCCGCAGCGGTGGGTCGGGCGTTGGGCCTCGATGCGCGCAAGCTGGAACGCGGTCAGGCGATCTTGGCTGGCGGCGAAACGACCGTGGTCGTGGGCGAAGCGTCTGGCATCGGGGGGCGATGCCAGGAACTGGCGCTCGCTGGGGCTATCGAGATCGAAGGCGCTGAGGGGGTACGCATCGTGGCGTTTGGCACCGACGGCCGGGACGGGCCGACCGATGCCGCTGGCGCTTGGGCGAACGGCAGCATTGTTCGCGATGTCGAGGCCGCGCGATCAGCGCTTGATCGGCACGACAGCAACGGGTTCTTCGGTAGCATCGATGGGCTCATCGAGACCGGCCCGACAGGCACGAACGTCAACGATGTATGGGTCGCGTTTCGTTCTTAGACAGTACCGCGGATAACGAGGTGCTGTTCAAGTGTGTCCATCGCCACCGAGACCCTTGCCGGTGCTGTGCCGCCTTCGACATCACGGCGGGCGAGGGAGGCTTCCAGCGTCAGGGCCGAATAGACATCGTCGCGCACGGCTGGGGCGTGCGCACGGAACTGGTCGATCGAGAGCGATTCAAGCGGCAGATCCAGCGCGATCGCGTCGACGACGAGCCGTCCTACCTGATGATGGGCATCACGGAAGGGCACACCCTTGCCCACGAGGTAATCGGCCAGCTCGGTCGCGTTCGTGTACGACTCGGCAGCCGCTTGTTGACAACGCTCTGCGTTGACTGAAGTCGCGTCGAAGACCGCCCGCGCGAGCCGCAGCACGAGCGAGAGCTGCTGCATGGCATCGAACAGCGGCTGCTTGTCCTCTTGCAGGTCCTTGTTGTACGCGAGCGGCAGGCCCTTAAGCGTCGTGAGCATCGAGACCAGATGCCCGACGATGCGCCCCGCCTTGCCGCGCATCAACTCGGCCGCGTCGGGGTTTTTCTTCTGCGGCATGATAGATGAGCCGCTGGCGACCTCATCGCCGAACGTGAAGAACCCGAACTCGGCCGAGCCGAACACGAGCAGTTCTTCGCCGAGCCTTGAGAGATGCACCGCGCAGAGCGACAGAGCCGAGAGCGTCTCGACCACAAAGTCACGGTCGGCGACGGTGTCGAGGCTATTTGGGGTGGGGCCGTCGAAGCCAAGGGCCGAAGCGAGCCGACTGCGGTCGATGGGATACGCGGTTCCCGCGAGAGCAGCACACCCGAGCGGGCATCGGTTTACACGGCGGCGTGCATCGAGCAGGCGTTCGCGGTCGCGTTCGAGCATGGCGGTGTAGGCCATCGCCCAGTGCGCGACCAGCACTGGCTGCGCCCGCTGGAGGTGCGTATAGCCTGGCATGACAGCGTCAGAGTTGGTCCGCGCGAAGCGGAGCGACGCCGCGAGGAGGGCATCGATCTCGGTGAGCCGTGCATCGATCGCAGTGCGGCACCAGAGCCGCAGATCGGTGGCGACCTGGTCGTTTCGGCTTCGGCCGGTGTGAAGCTTCTTGCCGAGCGGGCCGAGGGATTCGATGAGCCGCTGCTCAACCCACGAGTGAACATCCTCTGCGCCGCTGTCGATAGGGGGGCCGCCGAGCGCCGCGGCCTCGTCTGCGATCTCGCCCAGTGCCCGTTCAATGAGCAACGCTTCGTCATGGGTCAGCACGCCCGCCCGGCTTAAGGCGTGCGCCCACGCGACCGAGCCGGTGATGTCGCACTGTACAAGCTGCCAGTCGAAGGGCAAGGAGTCATTGGCTTCGCGGAAGAGCTCGCTCGGTGGCTGATCGAATCGGCCTCCCCACATGGCTTTCGCTGGCCCAGTGGCGCCCCGTCTGGCATCCGCAGCTAGCCCGTCGCTGCTCACGCCTCGGCCCCGGCAGAGCTGACGGCCGCATCGGCTGGGCCGAATTTCAATGCACGTATGCGCTCGGGCAGGCTTAGCAGGCGGATGAAACCTTCGGCGTGCGACTGGTTGTAGGCTTCGCTCATATCGAAGCTCGCAAACTCCTCGGCGTACAGCGAGAACTCGCTCTTGCGGCTCACCACCGCAGCGGTTCCCTTGTAGAGCCTCACCGTACACGAACCCGTCAGCACGCCGGCGAGCGAATCGACGCAGGCATCGAGCGCTGCACGCACGGGCGTGAACCACCGGCCGTCGTACACGAGGTCCGCGTAGATCAGCGCGATCTGCTGGCGGAGCCGCATGGATTCGCGATCGAGCGTGAGCTCTTCGAGTCCGCGAAGCGCTTCAAGAAGGATCGTGCCGCCTGGCGTCTCGTAGAGGCCCCGCGACTTCATTCCGACCCTGCGGTTCTCGATGATGTCGACCCGTCCTACGCCGTGCCGACCGCCGATCGTGTTGAGCCGCTCGATAATCACCTCGGGCGCGAGTTCTTCGCCGTTGACGCTCACGGGCCTGCCGCGGTCGAAGTCGACGGTCACGTTCTCGGGTTCGTTCGGCGCGACGCGCGGGTCAGCGGTGAGCATCCAGGCATCGTCCGGCGGGAAGTTGGCCGGGTTCTCGAGCGCACCGCCCTCGTGGGAGATGTGCCACAGGTTGCGGTCGCGGGAGTAGATCTTCTCGGCGGTCGCCGAGGTCTTGATGCCGCGCTTGGCGAGGTAGTCGAGCAGATCGTGGCGTGTCTTGTACTCCCACGTGCGCCACGGCGCAATGACCTCCAGGTCCGGTGCGAGCGCGCTGAACGCGGACTCGAATCGCACCTGGTCGTTGCCCTTGCCTGTGCAGCCGTGGCAGAGCGCATCGGCGTTGACTCTTCGAGCGAGTTCGACCTGCGCCTTGGCGATGATCGGGCGAGCCATCGACGTGCCGAGCAAATAGCGGTTCTCATAGACACACCCCGCGAGCAGCGTCGGAAAGACGTAGTCCTCTACGAACTCGCGCTTGAGGTCCACCACATGGCACTCGCTCGCGCCCGAGGCGATGGCTTTTTCCTCGATGCCCTCGAGCTCGTCCGCGCCCTGGCCCACGTCGGCGGCCATCGCAATGACCTCGCAGTCCAGCGTCTCCCTGAGCCACGGCACGATCGCAGATGTATCTAGCCCGCCCGAATACGAAAGCACCACACGTTGAGGCATCGTCAAGCTCCTTGCAGGTGCCCCGCTGAGGCACGATGCAAGGGTAGCGCTACGAGAGCGCTTCCAGCCGGCGGGCGGCCTCGATCAGCCCGAGGTGCGAGTACGCCTGAGGGTGGTTGCCCAGTGCGACCCCGGCTATCGGTTCGTGCTGCTCACTGAAGAGCCCGGTCGGTCCAGCCAGTGCCGCGATGGAATCGAACAGCGACCGCGCGTCGGCCAGTCTGCCGACCAGCGCGTACGCCTCGACCAGCCACAGGGCGCAGATGTGGAACCCACCCTCGCGCCCCGGCAAGCCGTCGTCGTACAGGTACCGGTAGACGGTGGGCCCGCTGCGGAGGTGCTGCTCGATCGCCTCGACCGTCTTGGCGAATCGCGGGTCGCCGGGCTCGATCAGGCCAAACGTCCCGAGCGTGAGCACCGCGGCATCAAGTTCATCGCTGCCGTAGGAAGCCGTGAAGGCGCCAGCCGCGTCGTTCCAGCCGTGCTCAAGCACATCCTCCCGGATCTCCTCGGCGGCCTTGCGGTAGCCCGCCGAGCCGGCAACGCCGCAGCGTTCCGCGATCTTGGCAGCCCGGTCGAGCGTGACCCAGCACATGACTTTGGTGTGGACGTGGTGCTTGAGCGGCCCCCTGATTTCCCATATGCCGTGGTCCGGCTCGCGCCAGCGTGCCGCCACGGCGCTGGCCATCGACTGCACGAGCGAGTGGTGCGCCGGCGAGAGCGAGCCGGTTGCATCGAGCACCGCCATCAGCAGTTCGGCAATCGGGCCGAACACGTCGAGCTGCACCTGCCTGGCGGCGGCATTCCCGATGCGCACCGGCCGCGAACCCGCGTAGCCGCTGAGCTGGACGATCTCCGCCTCGGGCGGCGTGTCGCGCCCGAGCACGTCGTAGATCGGTGCGAGCCGCTCGGCATCGCCCACGGTCTCGACCACTCGTGCCAGCCAATCGAGCAGCCCAATCGCCTCGCTCGTGCTGCCAAGTCGCACGAGCGTGGTCGCGGTCATCGACGCATCGCGCGGCCAGCAATACCGGTAGTCCCAGTTGCGAACACCGCCGAGAGTCTCAGGAAGGCTCGTGGTCGCGGCCGCTGCGATCGCCCCGGTCGGTCCGTGAACGAGCCCTCGCAACACGAGAGCGCTCGTGCGCATCAGCTCACTGTGAAGCGTCGGCAGCGTGAGCCCGCTGGCCCAGTCGTTCCAGAATGCCAGCGTCTCGGAGCGACGATGGCTTTCAGGTGCCAGCGATGGGGCCAGATCCTGCGTGCCGCAACGGAGTTCAAGCACGACCGGACCGTTTGAGAGATCGATCTCGGTGGCGGCGGTGTGGTGTTCGCCCTGGGCTTTGATCGACCAATCTACGCCCGGTGAACGCAGCGAGATGGCATCAATTGCGCCCTCCACCACGAGCCCGCCATCGACCTTCCGAAGACGGGTCGGCACTCGGCCAAAGTCGAGACGGGGTGCGAACTCGACGCGGGCCTTTCCCGTCCCTTCGAGCACGCGAACCAGATCGACTCGGTTGTTCTGCTGCTGCGGCGCACCCGCCGAGGCATCGAGGTAGTCGGTCACCGACAGGCTGGGCCAGCGCGTTTCGAGCACGAGCGAGCCGGGTAAATACCGCTGAGTTGGATTCTTGTTTGCCGCGACTGGACCGACACCGAAGTAGCCCGCGTTGGGACCGTCCAACATCTCGCTGAACATGCTCGGCGAGTCGATCCGCGGCGCACACATCCACGTGACCCGAGCCTGGTCATCGACCAATGCCACGGTCCGCTGGTCAGAGAGCATCGTGTGCCGCTCGATGGGCGTCGCGTCGGAACCCGCGAGGTGCGCCGCTCGCAGCTCGGCGAGTCGGGCGAGAATCATCGCGACGTGCTCGGTCGAATCCACGCGTAAGCCCGCTTTGGTGTCGCCGGGACCAACTTTGATACCCACGTCGGGCCCGCGCAGCACCGCGAACGCGTCCTCGTCGGTGACGTCGTCGCCGATGAAGATCGCCGAGGTCGCAGCGACCCGGTGCCTCATCGATTCGAGGGCGCTTCCCTTGTCGGCCTCGATCACGCCGAGTTCGACGACCATCTTGCCGGTCTTGACCTGCACGCCCGCGAGCTTCGCCAGACCTTCATGCACAACCTTCGCGGCTCGCTCGCCAGCTCCGCGTTCCGCATTGCGGTAGTGGAACGCCACACTCGCGGGTTTGATCTCCACCGTGCAGCCGGGGGACCGCTCGGCAAGCTCAGTCAGCTCGCGCGCGAGCTGTTCTTTCAGATCGATAGCGTGCTGGGGCATCCGCGACGCGAAACCCGGGTCGAACTCGCTGCCGTGGCTTCCTACGAGATGGACATTGCCGGGTGATCCTGTTAGCTGCGAGAGATCGCTGAGCGATCGGCCCGAGATGATGCTCACATGCGTGCGCGGGAGCACCGCCAGGTTGTGCAGCGCCACCATCGCCTCGCGGTGCGGGCGTGCCTGCGCGGGATCGTTGACAATCGGCGACAGCGTCCCGTCGTAGTCACTTGCCACCAACAGCACCGATGCTCTAGCAAGCTCGACAAGACGGTCTTCAACATCGCGGCTTAGCTCGATCACGACTGAAGCACCTCAAGAAACCCCTTGGCCCACGCGTACACATCGTGCTTGAGCACGACCGAGCGGAGGCTTTTCATCCGTCTGGCGGCCTCGTCCTTGCTCATGGTAAGTGTGTCCTCGATCGCTGTGGCGATTCCGTCCACGTCGAACGGATTGATGAGAACCGCCCGCTTGAGTTCTTGCGAAGCGCCCGCAAACTCGCTGAGGATCAGCGAGCCGGTGTTGGCGGTCCGCACGGCCGCGTACTCCTTAGCGACGAGGTTCATCCCGTCGCGCAGCGGGGTCACCATCATGATGTCCGCAGCGCCGTAGTACGCGATCAACTCCTCAAACGCGAGGTTTCGGCGGAGGTAATGGATCGGGAACCGGCCCGGTTCGCCGTACTCCCCGTTGATGTTGCCGACCAGTTCTTCGATCCGCTTACGCATCGAGATGTAGTCGCTCACGTTCTCCCGGCTGGGCACCGCGACCTGGATGACCGCGAAGTCGTCCGCGTTGAATCGGCCCCGCCGCAAGACCTCCTGTACCGCTCGTAGCCGGTAATCGATGCCCTTGGTGTAGTCCAGGCGGTCGATGCCCAGCAGCAACTGGCGGCCCGAAACCGTGTGCATCTTCTCACGGATTTGCTCGGCTCGCTCGATCACGCTGCGCTTCTTGGCGGTCCGCTCGAAGTGGGCGGTATCGATCGATATCGGGAACGCACCCACCCGGCTCGGTCGGCCGTCAATCAGAAACGTCTGGCCCTTGGCCTCGGCATCACCAAACCGCTGGGCACACCTGACAAAGTTTCGCACGCCGAGCTTGGTCTGCATGCCGACGACGTCCGCGCCAAGCGTTCCGTTGATCAGCTCACGACGCCACGGGATTCTGGCGAACAGCTCCTCGGCAGGGAACGGGATATGCAGAAAAAACCCGATCTTAACACCCGGGCTCAGCTCCCTGAGCATCTGCGGCACAAGGTGCAACTGGTAGTCGTGGATCCAGCAGGTGTCGCCCGGCTTGAGCGCATCGGCTGCGGCCTCGGCGAACCTTCGGTTCACATCAACATACGAACGCCACCAGTGACGGTGGATCTCGGCCTCGCGGATGGCATCGTGGTACAGCGGCCAGAGTGTTGCATTGCAGAAACCCTCGTAGAAGTTCTCCTGTTCCGCCGCCGAGATCGGCACGTCTCGGACCTCCATGCCGTCCACGTCGAACGACTTGCCGGGCGAACGTGCCATGCCCGCCCACCCGACCCAGCAGCCGCCCGATTCAGTCAGGATCGGCCGCATCGCGGTGACCAACCCGCCCGGGCTCGGCTCCCACACGTTCTTGTTGCCTCGGCGGACACGGCGCACCGGCAGCCGATTGGCGATGACGACCATCCGTGGCTGGCGCGGCTTGCGTGGCATGTGCCTGCGAGCATAGCAAGTCGCCTGCTGCGGGCCGGGCAGGCTGTGGATGCACGGGCAACCCCAGCGGTTCGTTGGCATACCCTTTGGCAGTGCGTGCGATCGATCTTGATCGCTAGCACGAACCGGATCCTTGCCATGCTCGAACTGATCGAACTCCGCAGGTTGTTTGGCCCGCTTATCGCGGTCGATGGGGTCTCGCTGCGCGTCGAACCGGGCGAGGTGCTCGGGTTCCTCGGTCCCAACGGAGCCGGCAAGTCCACCTCCATGCGCATGGCTGCCGGGTTTCTCGCGCCCACCTCGGGCACCGCTCGCCTTGGCGGGCACGACATCCGCACCCACCGCATCGAGGCCCAACGCCTGCTCGGGTACCTGCCCGAGGGCGCGCCCGCCTACCCAGACATGACGCCCGAGGCCTTCCTCCACTTCGTGGGCCGGGTCCGCAACATGTCTCGCCGCCAGCGACTCAGCCGGATCGGCCGTGTCTGCGAGCGTGTCCGCCTCGATGGCGTGATGCGCCAGCCCATCGAGACACTCTCCAAGGGCTATCGCCGGCGCGTGGGCCTTGCGCAGGCCCTGCTGCACGACCCGCCGATTCTCATCCTCGATGAGCCCACCGACGGCCTCGACCCCAACCAGAAGCACGAGGTACGCGGGCTCATCCGCGAACTCGGTGAGACCAAAGCCGTGGTGCTCTCGACGCACATCCTCGAAGAGGTCGACCCCGTCTGCACGCGGGCGGTGGTGATCGCCCAAGGCCGAGTGGTATCCGATGGCACGCCTGCCCAACTGCGGGCAGTGTCGCCAAGCGGCTCACTTGACGAGGCGTTCCGTACGCTGACTTTGGCGTCGAGGACCGCTTCATGAGCGCCGCTTCCTCGATGCAGGGAACGCTCGCCGTGTTTCGCCGGGAGATCGTTGGCTACTTCGCCACGCCCGTTGCCTACGTCTTCATCGCGGTGTTCCTGGCCATGAGCAGCGTGTTCACATTCGCGTCAGAACTCGGCGGGTTTTTCGAACGAGGCGAGGCCGACCTTCGGCCATTCTTCGGCTTCCATCCGTGGCTCTACCTGTTTCTGGTGCCAGCGATCTCTATGCGACTTTGGGCCGAGGAACGCAAGAGCGGCTCGATCGAGCTGCTCATGACGCTACCGCTGGCGGTTTGGCAATCGGTGATAGGAAAGTTCCTCGCCGCGTGGGCGTTCATTGCGGTGGCGCTAGCCCTGACCTTCCCGCTTTGGATCACCGTAAGCTACCTGGGCGAGCCCGACCACGGCGTGATCGTCGCGGGCTATCTGGGCAGCCTGCTCATGGCTGGCGGCTTTCTAGCTCTCGGCTCGTGCGTGTCGGCGCTGACCAAGAACCAGATCATCGCTTTCGTTCTCACGCTTGTCGCGAGCCTGCTGCTCCTGCTGCTCGGGTTCCCGGTAGTGCAGAGCGTGATCGCTGGATGGGCGCCCCTGGGTGTCGCCGAGACACTCGCGAGCCTGAGCGTGCTGACCCGGTTCGAGGCTATTAGCCGCGGTGTGCTCGCGCCGGCGGATGTCCTGTACTTCGTCTCGCTGATCGCGGTGCTGCTCGCCGCCAACAGCATCCTCGTTGAACTGCTCAAGGCGGAGTAGGCATGACGGAATCACCCACTCCATCCAACGATGTTTCCAGTCCCGCGACCGAGGTCGAGAGCCTCCGCAGCCGCAAGCTCAACGCGGTTGTCGGTCTGTGCGTGCTCGCCGCGCTGTTCGTGGCGGTCAACGTGCTCGCGGGGCCTTGGCTCAGGCAGGTCCGCCTCGATCTGACCAGCGACCAGCGGTACACGCTGAGCGACGGCACCAGAGAGATCCTCCGCGACATCGGTA
Organism: Phycisphaerales bacterium; assembly: GCA_029260395.1. GTDB lineage: Bacteria > Planctomycetota > Phycisphaerae > Phycisphaerales > UBA1924 > OFTM382. The sequence continues at coordinate 60,875 of JAJDDJ010000013.1, forward strand.
CGCGCGGCCCATCGCGGCTGACCTTTTTCTACTCGCGAGAGGCCGCTGCGGGCAGGCCCGCAATCCAGGCGTACGCCGCACGCATCGATGAACTGCTCGAAGAGTTCGAGCTCGCCGCGGGTGGCGCGTTCCGCATCGAGCGCGTCGAGCCCAAGGCGTTCTCGGCGCAGGAAGCCCGCGCGCAGGCCGCGGGCGTCGCCTCACTCCCGCTTGGCGCGGACGGCCAGGCGCTGTTTATGGGCATCGAGGCAGCGGGCCCGACCGACCTCCGCGCCACGATCCCCTTCCTCGACCCACAGCAGGAGCCGTTCCTCGAGTACGAGCTCGCCAAGCTGCTCGTGTCGGTTCGCAGCCCCCTTCGACCGGTGGTGGGTGTAGTCAGTTCGCTCGACCTGCAGCGTGGCCCGAACAAACGTCCATGGCTCATTTGGCAGGAACTCTCGACCCGGTTCGAGCTCCGTGACATGGGCCTCGACTTTGCCGAGATCGACACCGCCGTGCGAGCCCTGCTGATCGTGCATCCGCAGGCCCTTAGCGAGCGGGCGCTGCGCGCGATCGACCAGGCCGCCCTCGCGGGCACACCCATCGTCCTGCTGTTCGATCCGGTGTGCGAGCTCGATCGGCCTGAAGGCAATCAGAGCAACCCCATGCTCGCATTCCAGTCCGACCGTTCGTCATACCTTGGCGGGCTGCTCGAGGCCTGGGGCATTTCGATCGATACCGACGTGGTCGTGGGCGACATGGAATCAGCTGCTCGCGTCCGCTCGCAGGGGCAGGTCGTGCCGTACCTGCCCTACCTGCAACTCGCCAGCGACCGGTTCAACCCGAACGATCCAGCGACTCGGCAGATTGATTCGATGATCCTCGCCTCGGCCGGCGCCATCGTTCCGCTGCCCGGCGTGCGCACGTCGTTCGAGCCGCTCATCTCCACGAGCGAGCGATCAGCGTTGATCGACGCCATACGCATCAACCCGATGACCGACCCACGCGAGCTGGTCGATTCGTTCGTCTCACGTGGTGCTCCTCTGACGCTCGCGGCCCGCGTGCGAGGCCAGGCGTCGTCCGCGTTCGCCATGCCCCCGCCGGATGAGGAGGGTGCAGACAATCAGACGTGGCAGCCGCCGAAGATCACCGAGGGCGAGGTCGATGTGCTGGTGATCGCCGATGCGGACCTGCTCGCGGACCAGTTCTGGCTCGAGGAAGTCGGTTACGGCGGGGCCTCGCTCGGGTACCGCCGGATCTCCGACAACGGCGACCTGGTGCTCAACGCGATCGAGATGGCAGCGGGCGACCGGGCCCTGCTCTCACTCCGCGGGCGAGGCAACTCGAGTCGGCCTTTCACACGCATTGCCGGGTTGCAGCGCCGCGCCGACGAGCAGTTTTCCGCCGAGCTCAAGTCACTCGAAGCAGAGCGAGACAAGGTGGAAGAACAGATCCGCCTCGCTCAGCAGGGCGACCTCGAAGCGCCGCTCGAGGACCAGCTTATTCTCACCCCCGAGCAGGCCCAGCGGGTCGAGGCATTCCGTGGCCAGCTCGTCGAGACCAACAGCCGACTGCGAGACGTTCGGTTCAATCTGAACGAGGACGTCGATCGGCTCGAAGCTTCGATCAAGGCGATCAACATCGGAGCCGGGCCGGTGCTGGTCATCGTGGTGGCGGTGCTGCTGTCGGTCATCCGCTCGCTTCGCTTTGCATCTGATCGCCGCCGGGCGGTCAGCGGCACCCCACGTTCGTAAGCCGAAGGACCCCCGTTCATGCGCACAAGAACGCTTCTCTGGCTGGTCTTCATTACGGCTCTCATGGTCCTTGCCGCCGGGGCCACGGTCTGGCAACAGCGCCGCAGCGAGGCGTTCATCGAGCCTCAGCCGCTGGTGGTTGGGTTAGAACACCAACTCAACGAGATAACTTCTGTGAGCATCAAGCAGGGCGATCGTTCGATTATCATCGATCGCTCACCGCAGGGTTGGGTCATCGCAGACCGCGACCAATACCCCGCCAAGATCGAAGAAGTCCGCCGCCTGCTGCTCCAACTGACCGGGCTGTCGCGTCTGGAGCAAAAGTCTTCTGACGCGGAGTTCCTTGGCCCGCTCGGGTTCGGCCCCGATGCGCTCACGCAGCCTTTGCGTATCGAACTGAGCGCAGCGAGTGAGACATTCGCCGACTTTGAGGTCGGTGTCACCACGCCTGATGGGCTGGGCCGGTACGTTCGGCTTGTCGCGGACGGCTCGGTCTGGCTCATAGATGGCACGCTCAGCGCTGATCCAACCGTGCCAGCGTGGGCCGAGACCGACCTGCTCAGGCTCGGCTCCGACTTCCTGCGGTCGATCACAACTATGCAAAGAGATGCGCCCGCGTTCACGGTCACTCGCCAGGGCCAGGGACTCGACGCTGAATACACCATCGACCCCATGCCCGATGGCCGGGAGATCGGCAGCCCGAGCCAGTTCGCCAAGCTCTTCGGTTCGGTGGCACTGCTGACGTTCGTCGATGTGCGCGAACGAACGGACGACCTGCCTTCACCAGAAGCCACGCTGACCTACACCACGTCCGCCGACAGCCGGTTCACCATCTCGCACTGGACCGAGGCGGACGACTTCGGCGAGCTGGTGTCGTGGATCACGCTCGATTTCGAGGGCGGCCAGTCCCAGCGCAAACAGCTCGAACAGTGGGCGTTTCAGCTCACGCCTTACGCCTCGGGCGCGTTCGCGATGGGCATCGACGACCTGACGTTCGAGTTGCCCGAACCGATCGATGACGCGGCCGGCCCCGACCCCGGACTCGAATCTGGCCCGCAGCCCGCGCCGGAGTAGCTCTGCTTCAGTCAACCGCCGATAGGTTCGCCGCATTCGGGGCACTTGAGCCCGCGCAGGTGATACCCGCACACGCACGCCATCGGCGTCCGCCTTGAGCGATACACGGTGATCTCCAGGGCCGTCCAACTCGCAAGCCCAGACAGCCCGAGCCAGAGCACCATGCTCGTGCGGTCGTCGGACATGATGAACCACGGCAATAGATTCAGCAACGGCCCTACCGTGAGCACCACGAAATAGACAAGCGTCAGAGCAGGAAGCAGCAGCAGCCAGTTTCGGTGTCGCATCGTCTGGTTCTCCTGAGCGATCGGGGTGGTGGCTTGGCCGGGTACGCGCTGCCGCTTACCCCTACACTGCGTCTCGCTCACGCCCGCCCGCTGCGAGACCTGCTGACCTGATGCCCGATCTTACGCTCGCAAACTTCGGCCTTTTGATCGTGTACCTGTTGATCGCGGTCGGGGTCTCGTTCCTGTGCTCAATGGCCGAGGCGGCGCTGTTGACGGTTTCCAAGGCGGACGCCTCGTTTCTCATCTCTCAGGGCAAGTCAGTAGGTCATCGGCTGCTCGCGATGAAATCGGAGATCGACAGGCCGCTCGCCGCCATCCTCACCCTGAACACCACCGCCAACGTCATCGGCGCGACCGGGGTTGGCGCAGAATCCGTCAGGCTCTTTGGCGATGCTTGGATCGGGCTCACCAGTGCCGTGCTGACCTTTTTCATTCTCGTGTGTGCCGAGATTATCCCAAAGACTCTGGGCTCGTCGTTCGCCCGCCAGTTGGTACCGTTCACGGTGTTTTCGGTGCAGGGCATGATCTGGCTGACGTTTCCGATCATCGTACTGCTCAACGCCTTGTCGCGCCTCATCCCGGGCAGCGGTGGAGCCGAGCACGCTTTGTCGCGGGAGCACGTCGCGGTCCTCGCGGACATGGCCAGCGAGCAAGGCACACTTACACAAGAAGAAACCGGGATCGTCAAGCAGACGCTCCGGCTGCGCGAGATCAGGGTCGCCGAGATCATGACCCCTCGGACCGCTGTGTTCATGCTTTCGCGCGATACCACTGTGCAGCAAGCGCTCGAGAACCCCGAGTTCGGCCGGGCCACTCGCGTACCGATCTTCGGTGATAGCCCCGATGAGATGCTCGGGATTGTGCTTAAGCACGAGGTCTACGCCGCGGCCCTCCGCAAGGAGCTATCCCGCACCGTTGGTTCGATGAAGCACCCCATCCACGCTGTGCCCGAGATGGCTCCGGTCATGCGAATCTTCGAGGAGTTCGGCCGACTCGGGCACCACCTGTTCCTCGTGGTCGATGAGTACGGCGGCACCGCCGGGGTCATCGCGCTCGAGGACATCATCGAGGAACTGCTAGGCCGAGAGATTGTCGATGAAACGGATGCCGTCGCCGACCTGCGGGCCACGGTCACTCGGGAAACGCCCGAGGACGAAGAGCCAGCCATCTAGTTCTGGGCTTGGTGGTGGGACCGGGCCTGCCAGAGCGTCTGGTAGCGCTCAGCGGCGGTAGGTGATGCGGGCCTTTGTGAGGTCGTAGTGGCTCATCTCGACGGTCACGATGTCGCCCGGGAGGATACGGATGCGGTACTTGCGCATCTTGCCAGACAGGTAGGCGAGGATCTCCGTCGACGCCTCATCGGGCAGTCTGACCTTGAACATCGCATTGGGCAGAGCCTCGATAACGGTGGCGTCGAGCGTGAACTTATCGTCCTGTTTGGACATGCGACCTCTTCTAACAACCGGCCCCAAACCGACTTGCGGGGGCTCGGAGGGCACCATCTCGGGCCGACCCGGCGGATCAGCGAACAAATCCTAGGCCTTGAGCGTTGACAGGGGCCGGGTGCTGGTACACTCGGGGTGATTCTTCCTGAGCCATCGGAGGCGACGGAAGCTTCGTGACTGCTGCAGATCGGGACCCGAGACGGATCGGCTGGCAGAGGAAAGTACTCGGGTTCTGGATAGTGGTATGCGACTGTATGTAGGAAATCTTCCGTTTAGCTGTGGTCCTGATGAACTCCGTCAGGCGTTCGAAGAGTACGGCGCCGTGACCGATGCGCACGTGGTGATGGACCGGGAGACCGGCCGTTCGCGTGGCTTTGGCTTCATCGAGATGGGCGACGACGAAGGTCGTGCAGCCATCGAAGGCCTCAACGGCCAAGACATGGACGGACGCCCGCTTCGCGTCAACGAAGCCCAGCCTCGCGAACAACGCGGCGGCGGTGGTGGTGGTGGCGGCGGCTGGGGTGGCGGCGGTGGTGGAGGTCGCTCCGGCGGCGGCGGCGGAGGTCGTTCCGGCGGCTCCTCCGGCGGCGGTTGGGGCGGCGGCGGCGGTGGTGGTCGCTCCGGCGGCGGCGGGGGCGGCGGACGCTCCTCCGGCGGCGGTTGGGGTGGCGGCGGCGGTGGCGGCAACTCCTGGGGCTAAGCCCAAGGCCGCTGGCTTACTGACCTGCTCACTTAACCATTTGCACAATCAATGACACACGCACCGGGACCCGAAGGGGTCCCGGTTTTTTATGCCATAGAGAGCATGAATTGCGTGACCGGCTCTAGATGCGCCGCGCTACTCACCCATCATCTCTTCCAGATGCCCCGTCTGTTGGGCGATGATCAAGAAGGCGATGTTCGCGATAAAGTTCACGAGGTACAACCCCTTAATATGCGCACGATCGTTGATGAACAGGACGTAGATGAGAAACGCCAGCGACGAGAACGCACAGAGAATCGAGCTGAGACCCACAAATCCCCAGATGCTGTTGCCATCTTGGAACGCGGCGATTACAGCCCAGATGAGCGAGATGAGCCCGAACACCAATATGGCTAGCCACAAGATAGCGAACATGGTCTCCGAGTCGTACGACAGCGCCCCCAACCCCCCATAGATCGCTGCCAACCCCCCATAGATAGCCCACGGCGGGACCTCAATGCTCTTTCCCGAGCCGCCGCCTCCTTGCTTCTTGCCTTCTTTCTCTTTCGGCGCAGCGATGAATCGCGTCTTCATCTGCTTGCCGCTGGCGATGTTGTACCCGCAGTGAATGCACACCACCGACTCCGGCGTGATATACGCCTGGCACTCAGGGCACGGCGTCTTGGTGCTCGCCGCCGAGTCCGCCAGCAGGAGTCCCATCACGTCGCCTTCACCAGCAGCATTGGCTCTGGCGTCCGCATCAGCCTTGGCCTTCTGCTTGGCCTTGAGCTTGGCAACACAGGGCTTGCACAGCCCTCGCCCCTTCTTGTCCACGACATAGGCAACGGTGCTCAGATCGGCCCGGCAGGAGGCGCAGGTTGTTGGCTGGGGCGAATCGGGCATGGACTGACCTCGTTACATAACGGAATCTCGGCCAGCCTCGCAGCGAGCCCTGATGAGCATACCGCGCAAGAAAGCCCCGCGACACAGCGGCCGCGGGGCTTCGAGAGTTGCCCATCCTGGGACCCGCTGCCGGGCCCAGTGTGTCAGATGAAGGTCGCGATATCTGAGAGAACCTCAGTGGTCCACTCCGCAGCGCCGGGCCGCCACGACGAACGCAGCACGTCGCCGTCGTCGTCGGCCCCGACCACGTTGAGCGTGCCCTCTGGGGTGACGAAGCTGGAGACATCTTCCATGGGGTCGTAGCCGTTGCTGGTGGCACCATCGGTGATCTGTGAGACAAGCCACTGACCCTCGAACGCGGGGACCCACCAGTAGATGATCAGGTCGCCCTCGGCGTTGACACCCGCGTAGTTCATGCCGCTCCAACTCGTGATGTAGCCCGTCATGACCTCGACGATTACGCGGTCGTCGACCGCTCCGCTGTCGTCGGCGATCTGGCTGAGGTCGCTGCTGACCCAATCACCGCCGAACGCAGGCACCCACCAGGTGACGAGCAGGTTGCCCGACGAGTCGAGGGCGGTCAGGTTGATGCCCCTCCAGTTGGTAAGAATCACACTGAGCCCGCTGGCAAGGTCGGGAGCCCCGGTGATCTCGGAGAGGTTGCTGAGCGTCCACTCCTCGAACGTGCCGGGCAGCACCCAGATGTTCTGGACGTCGCCGTTGGTGTCGAGCCCGACGATGCTCCACTGGTTCCACGCGGTAACGTAGCTGACGATCTCGTCGAGCACAGGCGTTGCAAATCCGCGACCGTCAAGGTCAGCCGAGATGTCCTCGAACTGCCATGCCGCGCTATCCACGGTTGGCTGAAGGTAGGCAACGAGGCGGTCGCTCGCCGTGTAACCCGCGAGGTACACCCGTCCGCCAAGCGTGGTGAAACTAGTCAGCGCTCGCGCGATCGGGGTTGAGCCCGCGACTGTGGCGCCAAGATCCGTCGCGGTGAACGTGCCGTCGGCCTGCTCGGTGAACACAATCAAGCTGGTATCAGTGAGTACCGCAGCGCGGGTGAGCCCGGCTGCATTCGACCAGATCTCCGTCTGAGTGCCGAAGTTCGCACTGAAGCCCGTCGCGTCGTCGAGCCTGCGAGCGGTCCATGTGCCGTTGGAAGCCTGCTCGAAGAGCAGCGGCGAACCATCGCCTGCGACCGCGAGCACGGAGTGCAGGTTGCTGGCCGCGGTCGCGACAACCTCGGAGCCTTCGCCCGCAGTCCGCGCCGGAGAGACAGTGATCGACATCGTGCTGATCGGGCCGTCGGCCTCCGCTCCAGGACGGCTCGTGAGCGGGCGAATCAGCAGGGTGGAAGTCCCCAAGGGCAGCGTCGCCGACATTGCACGTGAGATCTGAACTGTGCCGGAACCGGTTGCGTTCTCGGTGTACGCGCCCTGTCCCAGAAGCTCGCCGTCGTCGGCTACGAGGTTCCCGTTGCGATCGACAAACACCTCAAAAGCGAGGATCGAACCCGCGGCATCGGAAAACACCGGGCTGGTCGCGTTGATCGTGAACATGCGGTCGCGCTCGACCGACGTCGTCGCGTTGTTGTTGAAGTCGAGCAGCGTGACGCTGTCGAAGCCTGGCACCGCCTGCAGTGTGACGCTGCCGGTCGATCCTGAGCCCAGCAGCCCTGTGTTGTCGACGGGGATGAGCAGCAAGTCGCTCGTGCCCACCGGGAGCTGCTCGACTGGGAGAGTGACCGTTCCGCCGATCATGATGGTGTCTATCAGCTCACCCGTGTCGGCAATGCCGTTGCTGTTTGCATCGCGGTAAACCCGGATGCCCGAGACCGTGCCGTCCACGTCGTTGGCGGCGGTGACGTTGATCACCACCGCGCGGTTGGCGATGGAAACGGTCTGCGCCCCGAGAGTCACGGTGGGGCGGTACGCCTCGGTAGCGCCGATGTCGATCCCGCCACCGTCATCACGGCTGAAGCCGCGTGCGTCCTCGGTGAGACCGAAGTCGTTGATTCCAGCGTTAATGGCCGTGCTGCCCTGCATGGGCATGTGCGTACGGGTGGGACCGCCGAAGTCACCCAGAGCGGTCAGGATGGGGTCGGTGTTGATCAGGTTGTTGTTGTTAGCGCTGAGAGTGGTAACGTCCACGTCGGGGTTGGTCGCGTCCGCATCACTGTTACCAGCGAGAATCGTGCTGGTGAGATCGATGGGGGCGCTGGTCGCACCGATGCCGCCGAACTCGCCACGCGCGGTGTTGTTGGTGATGGTCGAGTTGTTGATCCGCACGTTGGGGGTCTGGTCGAGCCTGATGCCACCGCCGAAGCTCCCGGTGTTGCCCGATACTGTCGAGTTGCTCAGAAAAAACTGTGACCCGCGGAAGTAGATACCGCCGCCGTCGCTCGTGCTCGAAAGGTTGCCGCTGATGAGCGAGCTGGTGAAGCGCCCGGTCACGCCCGAGCGGGCCTTATAGAAGCCGCCGCCACGGATGGTCGCGGTGTTGTCGCTGATGTCGCTGTCCGTGATCTGGCCGGTCGTCGAGGCATCGTGCAGGCCGCCGCCGTCGCGAGCAGCGGTATTCCCGCTAATCGTCGAATCGGTGATCGTAAGTGTGCCCGCAGTAGAGAAGATACCACCGCCGTCGAGCGTGTTAGCACGGTTGTTGCTCACGGTGGAGTCGGTGAGCGTGAATGCAAACGATATCTCGTCGTTGATACCCGTGAGCATGATGCCGCCGCCGATGCTGCTGGCTGTGTTGCTCGATACGTCGGAAGTCTCGACCACGACGCCTGTGTTCTCGTCGCCCGAGATGTAAATGCCGCCGCCCGCGGTGGCGTTGTTGCCCGTGACGGTGGAGCCGATCACGTGGACGGTCGGATCAGCCGAACTCGTTGCGAAGGGCTTTCGAGCGTAGATGCCGCCGCCGTTGTCGGCGGCGGTGTTGCCCGTGAACGTGGAGTCCTCGATCCGAATGGTCTTGCCGCCCGCGTGGTTGGATGCGATACCGCCGCCCTGGTCCGCGGCGTTCATCGAGAAACTGGTGCCGGTGACTGTGAGGGTTTCGGCCAAGGACATGATGCCGCCGCCGTCCACGCCCGCTGTGTTGGACGTGAACGTGGAGTCGGTAACGATCGCCGTCGATGTCCCCGCAGTGATGATCCGCATACCGCCTGCGGAGCCTGTGGCCTGGTTGCTCATGAACGTTGTGTTGGTGAGCGTGGCCGCGCCGCTCGTGCTCATCGCTAGGTCGAGGCCGCCGCCGCTGTCGCCCGCCATGTTGGTGCTGAGCGCGGTGTTAACGATGCTCAGGGTGCCTCCGTTAGACATGGAGGCGAGGATGCCGCCGCCGCTGCTGGTGGCCATGTTGCCGCTGATCGTTGAGTTGCTGATGGTGATCGAGTCAGTGGAGACCAGATAGAGCCCGCCGCCGTTGCCGCTCGCCGTGTTGTTGGAGACGGTGGTGGTGGTAAGGACAATCGCGGTGCCGTCGCTTTGGCTGATGCCGCCGCCGCTTCCGGCGGTCACGCTGTTACCGGTGACGGTGGCGTTGGTCAACGTGATGGTAGAGTCGTCCTCGCCGTTGATTCCCCCGCCCCCGCCGTCCGCAGTGTTGTTCCGCACAACGCTGCCGTTGAGCGTTACCGTCGTGCTGTTGTTCGCGAAGATGCCGCCACCCGCCGTGGTCGCGGTATTGTTCTCGATGATTGTTGTTGCGTCGGCGACGAGCGAGCCGTCAGCGAGGTAGATCGCCCCACCCAGCACGCCGCTGCTGCCACGGATGATCACATTCTGCAGCGTCAGCGCCTCCGAGGACCGGATCGCTCCGCCAACTTCGACACCCGCGTTGCCGTTGATCAGCGTCAGGTCTTGAATCAGCACGGCCGCATCGCTGCCGTTGCCATCATTGATGTCGAAGATCCGTGTCGTGCTCTGGCCCGAGATAGTGAAGATGCCGGTTGTTGGCCCGCGCACCACGGTTTCGCCACCGATGTTCAGCGCCGAAGGCACGTCGAGCTGCATCCCCGCTAGGCTCTCCGAGAACACGATCTCGTCGGCCCCGGGGTTGGCGTTGGCATCCGCCACGGCTTCGATCAACGCGAAGTTGCCAGCGGTCCGGTCGCCGTCGTTGTTCGTGTCGAGCGAGTCAACGACAAACGTCGCGAGCAGCTTGCGCTCTTCGAGCGATTCGCACATCGCTCGTCCCTCGGCCGAAAGCAGGCGCTGGGCGGTGCGGGAAAGACGACGGCGACGATCGCTCGGTGCGGTGCGCATGGGAAGGTCTCATCTCTAAAATAGAAAGAGGGAACGGTCTGATGGGAGTCTGTTCGATCGTAAGCCCGCGACCGGGTCGCGGCAGCCTCGATAACGGCCTGTCTTTGAGTGTTTCGGCTGTCACGGTCCGAAGGGTTCATGTTTCGAGCCCGGGTTGGATGGCCGGTCTCAAAATACCAATCAAAACCCTGTCAAACTTCTTTCAGCTCAACCCCGCCCTGCCCCGGTACAAGGTTGCAAAGTCCGACACTTGGTTCAATAACCCAAGATGCGCCAAACTCGGCACTTGTGCCAGTGGTTCGAGCAACCACTTCGCGCGCAGGTCGGGTCGAGCCCCGGGAATGCTCTGGTGAACCGTCGTAAACGTCGCAACGAACACGTCGCCGGTGGTTGTCACGAGCACGACCGACATCCCGCCAGCGAGTTCCTCGCGGGAGTCGCGCGGGTCGAACGTGGTCTGCCCGTTGCTCTGCGTCTCACTGAACGCTGTGAATGTTGGTAGGGACGTCATCGGCAGCCCGGTCATCGGGTCATTCAGCACCGAAGCGCTGAATGGCGTCAGCACCCAGCCGTTGGCGTTGTTGCCCCATTGGTTCTCAGCCGACTGGGGCGACCACCAGAGGCTCACAAGCTGGCCGTTGGAAATTCCTTGGATGCTAAAGGCTCGCCACGCCGCGATCACGCCCGACATCGAGCCCGGCTCGAACTCTACCGTGCCCGTAAGCCCGCCTGCTTGGGCGAGGTTGGTGAGCACCCAGCGGTGCTCGCCGTTGTCCTTGGCGTGGACCAGCCCGCCGTGCCACATGGACCACACGTTGCCCGAGCTGTCCTGGAACCAGAAGTTCTCCGCGGTCCAGTCCGCCTGTGAGTACGCCGGGCCGGGCACGATGCTGATCAGCAGGTCGCGAACAAAGTCTCCATCGGCGAGCCCGTTGGGCGCAGCATCCATGAAGGCCGAGATGAACTGGTCGCCGCGCAGGCCGGGATCGATCTCGGTCGTTCCGCCACCCCCGCCGTTGTCACCGCCACCGCCTCCGCCGCCGTTGTCGCCACCGCCTCCGCCGTCGTCACCGCCACCGCCTCCGCCGCCGTTGTCGCCACCGCCGCCCCCGCCGTTGTCGCCACCTCCGCCATTGCCGCCGGGGATGCCTCCAACGTCGCCAGGGTCGTACGCATCGAGGTCATCGGGATCGATATCGAGCTTGAGGTTGTACCCCTCGGTGACGTCGACCGTGCGGTTCAGGAATGCACCGGTGTTGGTGTTGAGGATGGTCACTGAGTACGCACCCCCGCCGGGCACGAGAATCGAATAGTTGCCCGCCGAGTCGGTGGTCACCGCCTCGATGATGTTCCCCGGTTGATCTGCTGGGGCCACGATTATTCGGATTCCGGCCGAGCCCTCGCCGGGCGTGTAGAACACATCGCCGTCCGCATCGTCGAAGGCCACACCCGTGATGAATGTTTGCGTTCCCGTTCGCGTGCCGAAGACCTGTGTGTAGTAGCTCTGGAACGGGGCATTGGGCGCTGCGACCTGCCCGGGCAGCGCCGTTGCCACACCGATCTCGTCGTAGTGGAACGTATCGCTGAAGAACGAGTACAGGCTCAGCACGTTGGCCCGGTGCCCCGGCGACACGAGCCAAGCGATGTGCGATATCTCCGTCGTGTTGTACCCCGCCGCGATGTTCTCGCCCACGGAGCCCTCGTAGCCAGCCGCAACAGCCCGAGCCTCGGCGTCGTCCCCGTCTGGGTTGACGTGCGCGAAGAAACCCCTCGCCGCCATGTCCGCGTTCTGGAATCGGGCAGCCTCGGTGAGCTGGGCATTGAGCGCCAACGGCTCCATGGGCACGATTCGGCTCGCCGAAGTATCGCTCGGCAGGTCCTGCGTCAGGTCCAGAACCTTGCCATCAAACCATTGGGAATTCGATAAGACGAAGTCCGCGTACCGGTCCTGCTCGGCCTGAGGATTGGCCCGCGCCCGGTTCACGAGCTCGACCAAGTACACCTCTTGCGGCGACCAGGCGAAGCTTGAGAGCACGAATCGGTCTTCGAGCCGTTCTAGTTCCAGCGGATTCATCTGGTTTCTCCCGGGTCACGCCTGCGCCAGCGGGCTCGCCGGCTTCGGTCCAGTCATAGATACCAATCTATCGGCACCTTACGTCAAAACCAACCATTCGTTCGGGCTTAGCCCTGGCCGGACGAACCCACCATGCGTGACAGGCGGTCATCCCGGGCCGGAAACCCCCCAGTTGAGCGTCCGAAAGCCCTCTGCGGTCCACCTAACGAAGGGATCTCCCCCGATTGGCTCGGGCACCAGCCGGGCCGTTCAAGCAAGCCAGCCTTGACTCGCCGCTATCCTCTCACCCCATGACCGACCCAGATGCGATCACCACTCCTGAGCAGGCCGCCGAGGCAGCCCAGGCGTTCCGCGACGACTTCAAACGAATCAAGACCGAAATTGCCAAAGTCGTGGTCGGCCAAGAAGGCGTGGTAGGCGACCTGCTCATCAGCCTCTTCGCCCGTGGCCACGTGCTGCTCGAAGGCGTGCCCGGCATCGGCAAGACGCTGCTCGTCCGAACGCTCGCTCAAACCCTCAGCCTGGATTACGGCCGAGTCCAGTTCACGCCCGACCTCATGCCCGCCGACATCACCGGCACCACCGTCGTCGCAGAGACCGACGACGCGAGCGGGCGTGTCAAACGCGAGTTCCGTTTCGAGCCCGGGCCGATCTTCGCGCAGATCGTTCTCGCCGACGAGATCAACAGGGCGACACCAAAGACCCAGTCCGCGTTGCTCGAAGCCATGCAAGAACGGCACGTCACCGTCGCGGGCACCACACACCCGCTGCCCTCGCCGTTTCTCGTTATGGCCACCCAGAACCCGGTAGAGCAAGAGGGCACCTATCCCCTTCCCGAGGCCCAGCTTGACCGGTTCATGTTCAAGCTCAACGTCGGCTACGCCAGCCGGGCGGACATGGCGACGATCCTCGACCGCACAACAGCTGCCGATTCGCCAGAGGCACAGCCGGTCATCGATGCCGAGACCATCCTCCGCCACCAGTCGCTTGTTCGCCGGGCCGCGATCGCTCCGCACGTACAGGACTACGCAATCCGGCTCGTGCTCGCCACGCACCCCGCGGGCGAGTCGTTCGCATCGAGCAGCGACAGCGGCCGATTCGCTCCCCCGCAAGTCAACCAGTTCGTTCGGCTCGGGGCCTCTCCCCGCGCCGCCCAAGCGATCGTGCTGGGAGCGCGAATCCGCGCTCTGCTCGATGGGCGGCCCGCAGCCAGTATCGAGGACGTGCGGTCCGTCGCCCTGCCCGCCCTGCGCCACCGAATCATCATGAACTTCGAGGCCGAGGCAGAAGGCATCACGCCCGACACCGTCATCGAGACCATCATGCGCACGGTTCCGGTCGAAGCGCCCTGAGTGAGACTTCCCCTCCGCTGGCGGAAAGACCTGCGCGCGCACGATCCACTCTCTTAGAAGACGAGGCCAACGGGGGCCTACGAGGTCGACGATGCAACCCCGCCCAAGATCGAGCATGATGGGTGCCATGGAACCTGCCCGCAAGCTGCCGCCGAGCCCCTTCCAGCCCCACCAGCTTCGGGTGAGCAACCCCGCGCTGTGGCTCACGGTTCTGGCCGCCTGCCTCGCTGGCTGCGCAAGCCGCCCCGCCGGACCAGCCGACCCAACGGATTCAGGGCCAGTATCGACCCCTGAGTCCGGCAGTCGGACCGTTTCCTCAATCGATACCCGCAGCGGCATCATCGAGGCCTTTGTGGGCCGAGCCGCGGTTGCCCCCGTGAGCCTCGCTGGCCCGCTGCCCCCGAACGGCAGACTCGGCGCCAAACTCGAAGACGGCCGCACCGTGCCTGCCACCCTGCTCTGGCTCAGCATCGAGAGCCCGCCTGAGGGCCGTTGGCTCCCAACGCCCAACTGGCAAACACTGCCGGCGACATCAACGAGCGTGCCCGACACGCCCGGCCGATGGATCATGCTGCTCGACCTGCCCATCGATGCTGTCGGGCAGGCTATCTGGCTCGACGGCAAGCGGCGATCGATTCGCTGGTTGGCCTCGCCAGAGACGCTTGCGGATTCAGAATCGCAGGGTGCTCAGCAGCGATGGGAGCCTTGGGCGTCGCCGCTTTCCGAAGATGCCCTGCGTTCGGCTTCGCTCCGCGAGCAGTTGGAACATATGCGGTCCGACCCGTTCAGCGCTTGGCGGGTCGAACTCGCCACCAGCGAGATTTGGGATCAGCACAACCAGCCCCGTCCGGCCATCGGGTCGTCGGCGCGCGCACCCGGCAGGGCGCTCGACGTGCTCTCGGCTCACCAACGCGCCCGATGGCTGTCGGTCTTGGCGGCGCTCTGGCAGCTCGACGCGGCCCTTGCTACCCGATTCCGCGACTCGCTCGTTCCGGTTGTGCGCATCGGGCAGGCCACCTGGCTGCCCGCATGGGGCTTGCCCGGCGAGGCCGATGAGCTTGACCGCTTGGCCGATGCGGTGCTTGATTTCTCGCTCACCGACGAAGCCAGACTCGCGCGTGTTCAGCGGTGGCTCGGCGATCGCCCGCCCGCCGTCGTGTGGGTGATCGATGACGCCGGCGGGCAGTTGCTCGCCTTTGAGGGCAAACCGGCTGGCCCGACAGTCGGGGTGGCGAACCTCGCTGCCGCGGCGTCGCTCGCGTGGGTGGAGTCCGCGGCCGGGCCATCGGTATCGGATGCCCCCGGCTTCGCTGTGACCCACGTCGAACTGCCCGCTTCACCAGATCAGCCGTCGATGCTGGAGGTCCACTGCGGCTCGTGGTCCGGACGGATCGCCTCAGCGAACGCCCCGACACGCGTGCGTCCGCCGGGGCTGGCGGTGGCACCCTTCGCATCGCCTTGGAACGCGCCAGCCTGGCTTAGCGGTAATGCCTCGCTCGGCGCCGCCGAGTCAGCCGGCACGCTCACGCGGGGCCAGCTCTTTCTCAAACCAGGTGCCGGTGGCGGAGGCGATGCATGGACGCTGCTCGTCGAGTGCGCCGCCGACGCTCGAACGCCCGGCGACGAACTCCGTGTTTGGCTCGGGCCGATGGGCGCTTCGACTTCTGTGCTGTCCGCCTCGCCGGACTGGGGGGTGCGCACCATCGCTGGCGATGCTCCCCTCTCGGGTTCGGTCGCGGTCAACGCCGACGATGGAAGCCAGCCGGGAGCGTGGCGCGTCGAGATCGAGCTTCCGGCCTCGGCGATCGAGTCCAACGGGGAGTTGCGCATCGGCTTGGCCCGGAGGCGAGACGGCGTGGTGGTCTCGTCGTGGCCCCGCCGGATGATGCCCGCACAGGCCGAGCCCGGCCGGATTCTCGCCGACCTGAGCGGGTGGGGGGCTGTGCTGCCCCGCAAGTAGGTGCTGCGCGATTCAGACCCGTGCCCGTCGCACATAGACAAACCACTCGACTGCCAGCAGCAAGGCTGCGGGAATGACGAACCAGTACCACACCTCGCGAGTCGCGTTGCGGGAGGCTCTCGCCCCTGAACGGGCTTCATTCGGTGCGCCCGCATCAACCGGTGCGCCCGCATCAAACTCCGCGTGAGTGAGCCGCGACTCGTCCTCGTTGAGCACGCCCGCGTAGAGCGTGAACTGCTCGCCAGCCTTGCCCTTGAGTGTGACGGGGCCAGCTCGGGCGATCAGCCCGATCGGCCACATGCCGTCAGGTGCCTGCTGCAGATCCCGCGTTTCGCCGTTTGCCATGGCGATCTCGATTGGCGAGATCGGCGCTACCTCGGCGGGTGACAGGCGTTGGCCAAGGCCCGTGGTTAGCGCTGTGCCCGCGCCGGTGCTGGCGGTCCATGTCAAGAACTCGACCGCGTTGGCCAGGAACAACGCGAAGCTGTAGTGGGTGGTCCAGGTCGAGTCCTCCGGCCTGAAGCTCAGCGCGAGCTTCCGCACGCCGCCCCGCTCATCGAGCACCGCGACCGGGCCTCTCCTGCCTGATGCAAGCACGTTGAACGGGCCAACCGCACTCGTGTAAGCCACCGTTGGGCGCCACCGGATCGTGTCGATCGCGGCACCGCGCCAGAGCGGGTGGTCGCGGTCCCATGAGATGAAACGATCACTCGTATCATCAGCGGCACCCGCAGCAAGTCCCGGAAGGCCTGGATCGACTCCAAAGCTCAGCCGTGCCGTAGCAGGCGGGATCACGATCGAGTTTGGCGAAACTCCGTCGAGAATGACCAGGTCGCTGCCGTCGGGTACGCCCAGCTCAGCGGCTTCCTGCTGGGTCATCTGCTGGAGCGATGCAGGCCCGATGGCTCGAAGCGTCTCGATCAGCACCCAGCTCGCGTCGCTTTCAAGATCGTCCCGGCTCGGCTGAACCAGCACAATCGTCGGCGCTGGCGGGGCCGTCACCCGAACACCCGCCGCGTTGTCCGAGTCGAGCGCATCGGGCCTGATCAGACGAGCCACGACAAGACCGCCGAAGGGCAGCCTCAGAGGCTCGGTAATCGAACCTCGTAGTACGCCTGGGGTCGAGGCATCGGGTTCGAGCAGCAGGGGCCGAGTGACCACACCCCGGCCATCGACGGCAAACTCGACGGCCAACGTGACCGGCTCGGCCGCATCGCAGACAATCGACACCAGCACTCTCGCGAGTGCCGGATCGTCGATGTCCCGACGGGCTGCCATCGCCACGATGCCCGCGTTACCCGAGGGCCCTTGGAGGCTTTCACGCAGAATCCGCACCCCAGCGGGAATCCCCCCAGAGATCGAGCCGTCGGTCGCGAGTTCGATCGTGCCGATCATCGCCCGCGACTCTGGCGTCATGGCCTGCTCGGGGCCAGCCGCGATCGTCTCGGCAAGCCGAAGGGCAGCGTCAAGATCGCCCGACTGGTCCGTGTGCGCGACCTCACGCAGCGCCACGGCAACCTCCCGAAGGTCCCGCGAAGGGCCCGCTGCCAGCGCCGGTGCTGCATCGAGCAGAACGAGCGAGGCCTCGCCCGAGAAACCCGCGCGGTCGAGCGCCTCGACTCGGTCGAGAAGCCGCTTTCTGAGTTTCTCGAACGTGGTCGTTTCGCCATCGCGTGCGCCCGTCGAAGCGGTGCGATCGAGAATCAACACCAGCCGATCGACGCTTGGTTCAGCGCTCTCTATCGCGGGTCTGCCCAGAGCCGTGACCAGCAGCAGCACCGCGAGTAGTTGCATGAGCAGCAGCCAGCTTGCGCGGAGCCAGCGCAGCGGGGTATTGGCTTCGAGGTCCTTGGCCGCTTTGGCCCAGAACATCGCTGAGCTGACACGCACAGGCCGGCGGCGGAGCTTGAGCATGTAGAGCAGCAGCAGCGTGGGCACGGCTAGCGCACCCGCGAGCAGCGCGTGAGCAGGCTCGAGCAGCGTCATCCGCCGGCCCCGGCGCGCAGTCCCTGGGCCACGATGAAAATCTCGCGAGAGACGTCCCTTGTTGCTTTGGGCCGAAAGCCCTTCACCTTCGTATACGCCTCGCGGGTTTCGGCCACGACGTTGGGGTACTCGGCGCCTTCGAGAATCTTCATGATCAGCGACGAACCGGGCAGGCCGACCTGCTTGGCCAGTTCGAGCACCTCTCGGCAGAGGTTCGCCGATACCAGGTCGTCGCCGCTGCCCGTGGTCTTGGGAGCCATATCGCTCAGCACCACATGGAACCGCCCGCCCGCCAGTTCGGTCAGATCCTCGGCTTTCTGGTCGAAGGCATCGCCCTCGATCGTGTGCACATTCGGCTCGAACCGCGCCGCGACCCTCGACAGATCGATCCCCACGAGCACCCCCTTGGGGCCAACGATCGGGCTGGCTACCTGCAGCCACGATCCCGGAGCACAGCCGAGGTCCAGCACCCGCTGGCCGGTCTTGAGCAGGCGCTGCTTCTCCTGGATCTCAAGAAGCTTGTACGCCGAACGCGCGACGTATCCCTCGCGCTTGGCCTGCTTGAAGTACTGGTCATGGAGTGTTCGGCGGGCCACAACCGATGGTACGCGTCGGCCCGGGCCGCCGAGATCGATGAATCAGGCTTGGAGGCCCGCAGCCCCTACACTTGCGATCGGTTGGATCAGCACCACGGAACCGGAGCGGATATGCAGCACGGGCATGGGTTTGAGCATCAAGTCGCGGAGATCGACCTGAGCGTCGTGGCACCCGCCCACAACGAGCAGGACAACGTCGGGCCGCTCGCGGACGAGATCCACGACGCGCTCTCGCCCACGGGCCTGAGCTTCGAATTCGTGGTGGTCGACGATGGCTCTACCGATGCCACCGCTGCCACGCTCAACTCGCTGATGGCCGATCGTTCTTGGCTGCGGAGCGTGCGCATGCTGGGCACGCCCCCTGGCAAGGGCAACGGCCAGTCGGCGGCGTTCCACGCGGGCTTCCGCGCCTGCCGGGGCAGGCTCATCGCCGTGCTCGACGCCGACCGCCAGAACAACCCAGCTGACCTGCCCGCGATGCTCAAACGCTTTGAGGCAAGCGGAGCAGACGTTGTGCAGGGCGACCGCTCGCGCGATCGGCAGGACAACATCGTCCGCAAGGTGGGCTCGATCGTGGGCCGGCTGTTCCGCCGAATGCTGTTGGGCGACTCGATCCGCGATACCGGCTGCTCGCTTCGGCTGATGCGCCGCGAAGTCGCGCTGGCCCTGCCGCTCGAGTTCCGTGGAGCGCACCGGTTCATTCCGGTGCTCGCGCGCGATCTCGGGTTCAAGGTCGTCGAGATGCAGGTCTCGCACCGCGCGCGCGCTGCAGGTGAAACCAAGTACGGCCTGGGCATCACCCAGCGCGCCCTGCCCGGGCTGATCGACTGCTTCGCGGTCCGCTGGATGCGGAATCGGCGCAGGCCCGTGACAGCCGAGCTGGTCTCGCTGGCCAACGCGCCCGCTCGGCAGGCCAACGTACAGGCCGATGGGCAAGTCGAGCCTAAAGCCGCCAGCGAGGTGCTCACCGGTGCCGTGTCAGATTCCAGCGGGGGCCGTAGGTGAAGCTCAAGTGGGAAGCCCTGCTCGCGATGGTGGCGCTGGTGGCGCTCGGGTTCTGGCTCATCTACCAGCCAAGCTCCTCGCGCTACGAGGGGAACTTCCGCGAGGGCGCCGAACTGATCGAGTACAGGCTCGGCGGCGAACGCGGCTGGCTCGAAGTGGCCGGCTCGGGCGATGGCGATCGCACGTTCCGGTTCGTGCCTCGAGTGGGCGAGCCCTCGGCCGTGCTCACCGAGAGCGAGCTAGTGGCTGTGCTCGGGCCGTCGCAGGTCGAAGCCGTAACCCGCGGCGAGTCCAACGCGGTCTTCCGCCTGCTCAATATCACCGGTTGGGGCAGCCTCGCGTGGGTGGTGCTCGGGTTTGGTGCACAGGCGGTGTTCGCGGGCCGATTCATGGTCCAGTGGCTGGTCAGCGAGCGGGAACGCAAGTCGACCGTGCCCGATATTTTCTGGTGGATGAGCCTCGTGGGCGGCTCGCTGCTGTTCGTGTACTTTGTCTGGCGGCAGGACCCGGTCGGCGTGTTCGGCCAGTCCAGCGGCATCGTGATCTACGCGCGCAACCTGCGATTGATCGATAAGCACAAACGCCGTGAGGCGAGCCAGCAGCCCACCACCGGGGCGTGAAGTAAGGAGACGAACGCGATGCGAGTCATGCTCGACGGCCACTGCCTCGATGAACAGTCCGACACGCTGCGCGATGCGCTCGCGCTGGCCAGCGGCCGGGCCGAGCAGCTCGGCAGGCTCATCCTCGAAGTCCACGCCGACGGCCAGCCGCTCGAGCCCGAGGCGCTCGGAACCCCCGAGGCCCACGCCGGCCCGATCGACGAGCTTTCGCTGGTTAGCGCAGAGCCCAACGCCTTCGGGCTCAACATTCTCCACGAGTCAGCGGCCGCCATCGATCAGGCGCTCGGGATGCAGACCCAGGCTGCGGACCTGATGGAGCAGGGCGATTCGGCTCAGGCGTTTAAGTCGCTGTCGGGCGCTCTGGCGATGTGGGACATGGTCCAGCAAGCCGTGGGGCAGACGCAGGGCTTCGCGCCTCCGGCCGATGCGCAAACCGCGGCCGAGGTTGACGGGCACATCGCCAAGCTGCGCGATGAGTTGCAAGCCGTTCGTAAGGCCATTGAATCGCAGGATTGGTCCACCTTGGGCGATACCCTGCGGTTCGATCTCGCAGAGCTCGGCCAGTCATGGTCGGCGCTGCTCCGCACCTGGGCCGACGGCCTGCCCCGGACTTCGAAGGGCGACTGACTCCAACCTCTCGCCCAACTGGGTACACACCGACCGATCACCATGAGCCTTAACCTGCCATCAAGCTTGTTGGGCGATCAAGGCCCGTCCGATGGCTCGGGCATCGATTCCATGATGGACCGGGCATCGCGTGCGCTCGTCGAGACGGACTATTTCGAAGCCGAGCGGCTGAGTGAGCGTGCGCTGCGACAAGCGCGTTCGGCTCGCGACTTCGAGCGGATGGCGCGGATTTGCCTTCCGCTGCAAGAGGCACGCCGGCAGAAGAGGCTCATCGCGCTCGACGCGGGCTTCGGCCTGCTGATCTGCAAGGGGGCCGACGTGCCCCGCGCGCTTGAACCGGGTGTGTACCTGCTTCAGCCGCCGATGATCGGCGCTGAGGCCCGCACGCTCCGCGAGCATGCCGACCGCAAGAAGGTGCCCGCGCTGGTCCTGTGCCGAGAGCCGATGACCCGCGACGGCCGTTGGCCGATGGTCGCGGTGGGGCCACGCATCTTCCGCGCCAAAGTCGCGACGCCCGAGCCGCTCGAGCGGGTCGAGGACCACGTGACCAAAGACCGCTACTCCGGGCTGCCCCCGGCATCGTGGTTCGAGATGGCCTCAGAGGCACTGGGCGACGCGGGCTTCGCAGCCCTGCCCGATGTGGAGCACCCGGACTTTCGGGTGGACGACCTGCTCGACCTGCTCGATGCGCACCCCGGCCACGAGAAGCTGCACCAGTGGCTCGCCGAGGCGTGCCGAGTGGCCGTTGGCTCAGCCCCGCCCACCGAGTCGCGCAGGCTCGGCTTCGGGGAAAACCCGTTCGGGTTCTGAGCGAGACCGCCGATCAACCGTCCGCGAGCGGATCGGGCCGGTAGAGCTTGGTGTCCAGCGCCCAGAGCTTCTCGGTGAAGTTGCCACCCAGATCAAAGCTCGGCAGCTCGTCGGGCCTGGCTGCATCGAGGGCGATCGTGGTCTTGGCATCGACGTTGTCGAGCATGGACACCAAGATCGCCTCGGGTGTCGAAGGCAGCTTGGCAGCGCCGTACTCGGGAATGCCATGGTGCGACAGGATGATGTGCTGCAGCACGGTGAGCATGCCCTTGGGCAGACGAATGCCGTCGCTGGCCATGAGCTGCTGGGCCTTGTCGTGGAGCATGAGCGCGCCTTCGACGATGTGCCCGATCAGTTCGCCACGCTCTGAGTAGCTAAAGGTCTTGTCGTACACCAGCTCGCGGGTTTTGCCGAGGTCGTGAAGAAACAAACCTAGCACGACGAGGTCGCGGTTGATCTTCGGGTACAGCGGGCAGACCGCGCTGCCCAGCCGTACCAGGTTGAGCGTGTGTTCGAGCAGCCCGCCAAGGTACGCGTGGTGCATGGACTTGGCTGCGGGCGCGCGCCGGAAGGCGTCCATCAGGTGCTCGTCGTCGAGGTACGCCTTGGCCAACGCCTTAGCAGCGGGGTGCTCGAGCGTGTCCAGCAGTTCCTGAAGCTCGGCGAACATCTTGTCGGGATCGCCCGACGAACTCGGCAGCAGCTCGCGTAGCTGCTCGGGGGTCGGGTCCACCGGATCGATCGAGTGGATGATCAGTTGCAGCGAGCCCTGGTACGTCTGCGCCTCGCCCTCGACCCACACGAATCCGTCGGTTGGGATGCGCCGGTACGTGGCTTCATCGATCGACCACATGCGGCCAGCGGCCTGGCCGGTCTTGTCGCCCAGCAGGCAGCGGAGGTAGGGGTTGCCCTTCTGGGTTCGGCCGAGCTGCGCATTGGCAATGCTGAACGGTCCCTCGAAGCGCTCGGAGGGCCGAAGATCGGTGATGGCGCGCCGGTCAGATTCGGTGGTGGTCATGCGCAGAGGGTACGCCCAGCAACGCCGCGCCGTTTGCCTTGATCAGGGGAGGGTGGACCGAATGACGAGGGAATCGCTGGTGTCAGGCCACTCAACAGATTCGGCACTTCTATCAGAGTCGAGATCCTCATACCAATGAAGTCCAACCCATTCCCCCGAATCAAGGCGAGTAAACTCGAACGCGATACCCGATGGGGGGACAGGCCCGACAGAAGTGCCGTCAAGGCACTCGAACTCAGAGACAACAGCTCCACGGACCAAACCTGGGGCAACCTGAAACCAGTGCAGTTCTAGCTCGCAGACAAAGCTATTCGCGGGTTCGGTCGCTAATGCCTCAAGCTGCTCGATTGTCCATGTGCCGTCCAGTTGTCCGCGATGCTTCCATGCAAGCTCGGTAAGCGCGGTCGCCCTCATGAGCGTCGGGCTTTCAGGATAAGGAAATGCACCAGCAGCGATATATCGCCACAGCCAGAATGCCAGCAGCAGCAAGAGAACGAGAATACAGCCGACCAGGTAGATCGAACAACCACGTGCATCAATGGAAGCGGCTTGATTGCGGCTGAATCCGTTCATTTGGTCATTGTGAGGAATTCACAAGGCACAGTTCCGCTGGTCGCCCGGATCACGCTTGATATGCCGCCCCGGCCCTTCCAGTGCGTGATGACCTGCAACCATGTCGGCTGCATGAGTGCGACCAGATCGTCGCGGATCTGGTTGGTCACGGCCTCGTAGTAGATGCCCTCGTTGCGAAAGCTCTGGAGGTAGAGCTTGAGGCTCTTGAGCTCGACGCAGGTGCCGCCCGCGTTGGCTGGCTTGGGCTCGAAGCGAACGGTCACGCTGCCAAAGTCCGGGTGCCCCGTTACCGGACACACGCTCGTGAACTCGTCGCTTACGTGCTCGACGACAAACGGCTGGTCGGTGGGGGCGGGGAACTTGTCGAGCAGTGAGGCATCGGGCATGGTTCAGGGTAGGATGAACGCGAGCGACCGGGCCGATGGCCCGAGGAGACGCACGTGAGCGACGGCCCGACCTTCCGAGTGAACTTCAGCCGGCCGATGCCGATCTTCCCGCTCGACTCGGTGGTGTTGCTGCCCCAGCAGGCGATCCCGCTTCACATCTTCGAATCCAGGTACCGAGCCATGATCAGCGACTCACTCGATGGCTCGGGCCAATTCGCGATGGCGGTGCTGGCACCCGAGACCACTGGCGAGCGGGGGAGTGACGAGTTTGGCCGGGCCGAGGTCAGGCCCAGCGTGTGCGTGGCGCAGATCGCCAAACACGAGAAACTGCCCGATGGGCGGTTCAACGTGGTGATCCAGGGGATTTGCCGGGCCAAGATCGAGCAGGAATCCCCGCCGAGCGTGGACCGGGCGTACCGCACCGCGATGCTCTCGCCGGTAATGAACCAGGACGACCCGGGCCCGGGGCTCGACAAGCTGCGCAAGTGGGTGACCCACGAACTCGCTGAGGGCTCATTGCGTCACCTGTCCGCAGCGGGCTCGGTACTCGAGTACTTGAAAGATGAACAGGTCCCGACCGTGGCGGTCATGGAGCTTGTTGGATTCGCGCTGACCACTGATCACGAAATTCGTTACAAGCTGCTGAACGAGGCCAGCGTCTCCGCCCGGGCGGCTCTTCTGCGGAGTGAGCTTGCGGGGCTGGGGCGATCACTCGATCTGACAGAGGCTCAGCGGCAGGTCGAACTGCCCAAAGGCTGCTCCTGGAACTGAGCCGCCTAGGCGGCGACGCTTGATCGGGGCCACAAGCCAAGAATGCAGAAAACCGACAGGCCCGCCAGCAGGCCAAGGCGAGATCAGCCGACCTAGCATGGGTGGTCGGCTCCGTACACGCTTTGTGGTGTGGCTACGGATTGTGTTGAACCCTTGCATCGCCCCTTCGGGGCCGCCTTGAGCCATTGAGGCTCTGGTGAGCAGCGTCCGACCGATGCCCGTGCCGACGGGGTAATCGCGTGCGGAGGCTGCGGAGCGTGAACCTTGATTGACGAGAATCTGATTGCTTCGCTTGGTCTGGTGGACGACGAGACCGAGCAGATGCTCAAGTTGCTGGATGCCGAGAGCACCGACGAGGGTGCTATCAACATGGACTCGCTGTTGGGAGAAGACCTGGCAGACTTGGTCCCGGGCCGGCTCATCAAAGGCAAGATCATCGGCTACGCCGGCGACGACGTGGTCATCGAGGTCGGGCTCAAGAGCGAGGGCCTGGTCGCCAAGAACGAATTCGACCACATGGAGATCCGTGTCGGCGACATGATCGACGTGCTGCTCGAGTCGCTCGAGGGCGACGGCGGGATCGTGCAGCTCAGCCGACGCAAGGCCGAGCGCATCCTGAACTGGCAGCGCATCACCGACACCTGCAACGAGGGCGACGAGGTCGAAGGCCTGGTGATGAAGAAGATCAAGGGCGGCCTGCTCGTGGACATCGGCGTCCCCGTGTTCCTGCCCGCGAGCCAGGTTGACATCCGCCGCCCGCAAGACATCGGCGAGTTCATCGGCCGCCGGCTCCGCGCGCAGGTGCTCAAGATCGACACCGACAAGCGCAACATCGTTATCTCGCGCCGCAAGCTCATCGAGCAGGAACGCGAGGAGGCCAAGCGCCGTCTGCTGGAGCACATCCACGAGGGCGACGTGGTCACCGGAACGGTCAAGAACATCGCCGACTTCGGTGTGTTTGTCGACCTCGGCGGCATCGACGGCCTGCTGCACATCACCGACATGTCGTGGGGCCGCGTGAACCATCCCTCGGACCTGGTCAAAATCGACCAGAAGCTCGAGGTCAAGGTTCTCAACATCGACATGGACAAAGAGAAAATCGCCCTGGGACTCAAGCAGAAGGATGCAAGCCCCTGGGAAGAGATCGAGGCCAAGTACCCCGTGGGCAGCCGCGTGAAGGGCGAGGTCGTCAACATCATGTCCTACGGCGCGTTCATCCGCCTCGAAGACGGCATCGAGGGCCTGGTCCACATCTCCGAGATGTCATGGACCCGCCGCGTCAACCACCCATCCGAGGTCGTCGCCCCGGGCGATGCGATCGATGTGGTCATCCTCGAGATCGACAAAAACAAGCAGGAGATCAGCCTCGGCATCAAGCAGACCGAGGTGAACCCCTGGGAGCTGGTCGGCGAGAAGTACCCCCCCGGCACCATCATCGAGGGCGAGGTCCGCAACCTCGCCAACTACGGCGCATTCGTCGAGATCGAGCCCGGCATCGATGGCTTGCTGCACGTCAGCGACATGTCATGGACCAAGAAGGTCACGCACCCCAACGAGGCTGTGGCCAAGGGCGACAACGTGCAGTGTGTGGTGCTCGAGGTCGACAAAGAAAAGCAGCGCATCAGCCTCGGCGTCAAGCAGCTCACCGAGGACCCGTGGCTCGAAGCCATCCCCGGTGCTTACCAGCCCGGCATGGTCGTCAGGGGCAAGGTCACCAAGATCACCAACTTCGGCGTGTTCGTCGAGCTTGAGGATGATCTAGAGGGCCTGCTGCACATCTCCGAGCTGGCCGACCACAAGGTCGAGAACCCCCAGGACGTCGTCAAGAGCGACGACGAGATCGACGTCAAGATTCTCCGCGTGGACATCTCCGATCGCAAGATCGGGCTCTCGCTCAAGCGGGCGCAATGGGGCGATACCACCGGAAGCGACGACTACTCCAACGATGGCGGCGGAGGCGGCCGGCCCGAGCAGTTCGGCGGAGGCAGCAGCTCAGGCGGCATGGGCGACCACGACGCGATGGGCACCGACAAGATCAGCTTCTGATCCATCCCGGGCCTCTAGGCCGTTCCATCCTGTGATCCACCTTCGACGCCCCGGTTCGCCGGGGCGTCGTTTCATTCAGGCCCAAGCGTTGCGCTAGGAGCCGGTGCTGAGCTTGACGAGCAGATCAGGCAGCGTCCGGTCGAACGCCCCGCGGGGCAGCACCTCGGCGGCGCCCATCGTTCGGGCTCGGTCCATGGCGTCGGTGTCCACATGCGGGCCGAAGCAGATCGTGCGCACGCCGGTTGCATTCGGCTCAATCGCGGAGTCTCGCAAACGGTTCAGCACGTCCCAAATGGCGTCAGCTTGCAGATCGAGCAGGGCTGCGGAGACCTCGCAGTCGGCGAGCCGGGCTTCCAGCATCTCGACGGAGCGAATCGGTCGGCAGGGCACGCCCAGCGCATCGGCCGTCGACTTGATTTTGGTGGCCCAGATGAGATCCGAAGCGAGATAGACGATCATGCACTTTCCTTGTCCGGGGACGAACCCGAGGTTGCCCATTGTTCCAGATTTGTAGCCCGCCGTGGCTTGCAGAGGCCGATGAGAGCCCAAGAACGCGCTATCGTTCTGATTGTTTCGGATTTGTGCGCACCCCGCGGATTCGGTTACACGTTTCCCGCATGAGAGACGAGCTAGGCAATGACAACGGCCCAGACACCTGCTAGCAACGTGATTTCCGAGGCTCGCGATCCCGTTTTCGACGAACTTGATTTTCCGACCGATCCGGACAATCTCTACACGCAGACCGTGGCGGTGACCCTCCATGCCGCAGAGTTGCTTGACCTGCGCCACCGCGTACGGATTATCTGCGCTCAGCCCAAGAACGAGATCATGGTGCACTTCCCGGTCCGCATGGACGACGGGCACCACAGGCTGTTCAAGGGCTACCGCGTGCAGCACAACAACGTGCTCGGCCCGTACAAAGGCGGCGTTCGGTTCCACCCCGAGGTCCACCTTGACGACGTCAAAAGCCTCGCGCTGCTGATGACCATGAAGTGCTCGCTTGTGCGCGTGCCTTACGGCGGCGCGAAGGGCGGCGTGAAGGTCAACCCCCGCGAGCACACGCCCGATGAGATGCAGCGAATCACGCGTCGATTCGCCAGCGCCATCAGCCCCTTCATCGGGCCGGACTACGACATCCCCGCTCCTGACGTCGGCACCAACGCGCAGACCATGGCATGGTTCGCCGACACCTACATGATGAGCCAGCCGCAGTCCAACACCCAAGACGCGCTGCGTATTGTCACCGGCAAACCTGTCGAATTCGGCGGCTCGCTCGGCCGCGAGAAGGCGACCGGTCAGGGCGTTGTCGATGTCGTCGTCGAGATGCTCCCCGAGTTCAACCTGTCGATCGAAGGCATGCGAGTCAGCGTGCTGGGCTTCGGCAACGTGGGCTCATGGGCGGCCCGGATCCTCGCGGACATGGGCGCGAAGGTCGTCGCGGTCATGGACCACACAGGCGGCCTCCGCAACGACGAGGGCTTCGATTGCGATGCGCTCGCTGCTCATACCGCCAAGACCGGCGGTGTCGCAGGATTCGGCCAGGATGCCGGATCCGGGTCGGGCCAGAACACCGCCCAAGGCGGCCAGGCCATCAGCGAAGACGAGTTCTACCAGACCCCCGTCGATGTGTTTATCCCCGCCGCGCTCGAGCAGATGATCAAGCATCGGCAGGCCGCCATGATGAACTGCAAGATCGTCGCCGAGGGCGCGAACTCGCCGTGCGATCCGTCGGGCGACCGAGAACTTCAGCGTCGCGGCATCGAGGTGCTGCCCGCCATCCTCGCCAACGCGGGCGGCGTGACCGTGTCGTACTTCGAGTGGGTGCAGAACAAGTCATGCGTTATATGGGACGCCGAGCACGTGGACACCGAACTCAACCGCCACATGGTCATGGCAGCACGGCGGACACGACTCGCGCGCCAGCGGTTCAAGTGCGACATGCGCACCGCTGCGTTCGCTGCGGCGCTCGAGCACATCGGCAAGACCTACGACGTGCGCGGCATCTTCCCGTAAACTGTTCAGCCGATCTACAATCCGAATCACAACAGGAGACCCCACATGGGCAGCCTTGATGGCCGCGTTGCCTTGGTGACCGGGGCCAGCGCTGGCATCGGCGAAGCGACGGCCCGCGCATTCGTCCAGGCTGGTGCGCGAGTCGTGGTCAACGCTCGGCGAACCGATCGGCTCAACGCGCTCAGCAACGAGCTAGGCATTGCGCACATCGCGATGTGCGAGGGCGATGCCTCGGACCCTGCTGTGATCACGGCCATGCTGGATGCCGCCCAGAGCGCGTTCGGCGCTGCTGCTGACCTGGTCGTGGTCAACGCCGGTCGTGGCCTCGCGGGCAGCGTGCTTACGAGTGACCCAGCTCAGTGGGACGACATGATCCGCGTCAACCTCGCGGGCGCTGCCCACCTGATGCGGCAGGCGTCCGAGGCCATGCTCGCCGACATCGATAGGCGAGGTGACTGGCTCAGCCACCCGCACGACATCGTCGTGCTCGGCTCGACCGTTGGCCGGCATATCTCACCGTTCAGT
Source organism: Phycisphaerales bacterium (assembly GCA_029260395.1). Taxonomy (GTDB): domain Bacteria; phylum Planctomycetota; class Phycisphaerae; order Phycisphaerales; family UBA1924; genus OFTM382. Next base: position 89,638 of record JAJDDJ010000013.1, read on the forward strand.
TCCATGTACGGCTCGACCAAGTTCGGGGTCGGCTCGCTCGCCGAAGCCCTGCGGCGTGAAGTCGGGCCGAGGGGCATCCGCGTTTCGCTCCTGGAGCCGGGCATCGTGCGGACCGAGTTTCAGCAGGTCGCCGGCTACGACCCCGAGAGTTTCGGGGCCCTGATGGACAAGCTCGGCCCGGTCCTGGACCCGAGCGATATCGCCCGAACCATCCGGTTCATAGCCGAGCAGCCCAGCCACGTGGCGATCGGGGATGTCGTGATCCGGGGGACGCGCCAGGATTATCCCTAGGCGTGCTCGGTTGAGAGGCTGTTCACCGGAATCCGGGGAAGCCGCAGGCTGCAACGGGGATACGCTGAACCGGAACAATCTTGGGTAGGTTTGCGTACACTTACTTGAGGGCATGGAGTTCCATGCCCGCCAGCAATCAATGGGGCTCGGTGAGCCACAATGCAAGGAGCGAGCCATGAACAGGCGCAGAACGATCAGCAGAGCAGCAGTGGTTGGCGCAGGTGCCGCGTTGCTGCTGGTTTCCACGGGTTGCAACAACGCGGGCGAGGGCGCTCTCTCTGGCGCGGGTCTTGGCGCGCTGGGCGGCCTGGCCATCGGATCTGTGACCGGTAACGCTGGCGCAGGTGCCGCCATCGGCGCGGTGGCGGGCGGCGTCGGCGGCGCGGTCATCGGCGACCAGAACGAGCGGCGCGACAAGCGCGATGGTAATCGCGGCCACGACGAGTGGTAGACCACTCGTCCGCCAAGTCAGCTTCCAAACGATCGGCCCAGCCAGCGAATCTGCTGGTTGGGTCGCATCTGTCGGTTGCGGGCGGGATGCATCTGGCCTTGCTCGATGCCGAGCGCCTCGGGCTCGACTGCGTGCAGGTGTTCACCAAAAACCAGCGGCAATGGAAGGTCAAACCACTCGATCCAGCAGTGGTCTCGGACTGGACCGCCGAGGTAGCCCGTCTCGGATGGCAGGACCGAACGGTCAGCCACGCGAGCTACCTGATCAACCTGGCAAGCCCGGACGATGCGCTGTGGCGTAGATCGATCGACCTGATGCGAGTCGAACTCGAACGCTGCGAGGCGCTTGGAATCCCGAATCTCGTTCATCATCCGGGTGCGTTTACTACGTCGGATGAGCAGTCGGGGCTCACAAGGATCGTGGCGGCCTACGCGGAACTGTTCAAGCAGACCGCGGGCTTCGCGACCGTGAGTTGCCTTGAGAACACCGTCGGCTCGGGGTCGAACCTCGGCGGGCCGTTCGAGCATCTGGGTGAGCTGCGAGCGAGGGTCATCGAGTCGACAGGCGAGGAAGCCCGCGTCGGGTTCTGCATCGATACCTGCCACGCGCACGCTGCGGGGTACGACCTCTCGACGAGAGCCGGTGCCGATGCGGCACTCGATGCGTTCGACCGCATCGCGGGGCTAACCAACATCCGGGTGCTGCACCTCAATGACTCGATCGGTGGCGTATCCAGCCACCGTGACCGCCACGCCCACATCGGCGAGGGCACGATCGGCGGCAGCACCCGAGCCCCGGCCCTTGCCAAAAGCGGGTTCGCTGCGGTCGTCAATCGGCCCGAGCTTCAGGGCGTGCCGATGATCCTCGAGACGCCCAAGGGCGAGACCGAGGCGGGCACAGCGTTCGACACACTCAACGTGCGCCGGCTTCGCAAACTCGTCGATATTCCATGACAACCCCCGACTGAGCCGATGGATGGGACTCAGCGAGCGAACCCCCGGGCGACCAACTCGGTACCACCCGGAACCACGAAGCAGCGGAGATGAGCATGCCTTGGCCCAGAAGCGGCGCGATTCTGATTGGTTTGACAGTGCTCGCCGTCGGGCTGATGGGCTGCGCTTCGTCATCGAACACAGCGGGCGGCTCGGACGATGCCGCGCCAGCGCCGGCCAACACCGGGCGTGACACCGGCGCTGCGGTCGCAAGAGGCGATGAGTTGCTCCAACAGGGCGCACTCGAAGCAGCATTGGCCGAGTTTGAGCGGGTCATCGAGACAAACCCAGAGGTCACGCTCGCGTACATGCGGGCGGGCGATATCTACCGCCAGCAGGGCGACTTCGAGACCGCCGAGCGCCGCTACGGCCGCGCGGCCCAGATCGAGCCGCAGAACTTCGATGCCCAGTACCTCCACGGCCTCACGCTGCAACTGCTCTCCCGTATGGACGACGCGGTCCGCGCGTACCTGCGTGCGTTGTCGGTTCGGCCCGGCGACTTCAACGCGAACCTGAACTTGGGCACCGCGTTCCTGCAACTCGGTGAGCCCGAGCAGGGCCTGCCCTACGCCCTGCGTGCGACCGAGATCAGGCCCACCGACGGGCCGGCAAGGGTGAACTTGGGCGCGACGTATGCGGCGCTCGACCGACACGCCGAGGCAGTGCGCGAGTACGAGAGCGCCTCAGAACTGATGACGCTCGGCCCGGAGCTGCTCGTGAATCTCGCCGAGAGCCAGGGCCAGCTTGGCCGGTACGCCCAGATGGAGGGCACGCTTCGGCAGGTCATTCGCATGGACCCGTCTGCGAGCGTTTGGGAGCGGCTCGGCAGTGCCCAGTTCAGGAGCCGGCGCTACCAGGATGCCTTGGAGAGCTTTACTACAGCTGTCAATAAGGACCCGAATCACTACCCCGCGCACAACGGGGTTGGGGTGTGCCTGCTCAACAGGTACCTGTGGTCGGGCAAAACCGACACCGCCGCTCTCGATGGAGCGATGGCCGCGATGAGGACGAGTCTGACGATCCGACGGGACCAGCCGAGGATTCTCGAACTGCTTACCCGCTACAACCGCTGAAGCTGGGGGGCTCTCCCGCTTGGTATCACAACAACGTGAGGTAGCTGAGCAGGGTGAGCAGAGCAATTCGCTTCTGGGTGTCGGTCAGTTTGAGGAGCAGGGTCGTCATCTTTGGTTTCTCCTGGCTTCACCCTCGCGGCTCTGCGGGATGATGCCTTCGCAGGGACATAGTTCAAGCCGCGTGCCAGAGGGTGGCTCTCGCAAGCGAGGCCCGGTTGCAAAGCCTGAGAGCGGTTTCTGACCGGGCCTGTCCGAGAATACACTGTTGGCGTGTTGATCCCAAGCCACACGTTGCGTCGCGGCAGCACCACGGCGTCGTGGCTGTTGGCGGCGGTGTTCTCGGTCCTGATCGCACCGCAGGCGCTCGGCCAGGCGGAGCAGACGGGCAACGCCAGCGATCACGCCATCGCGATGGCGGTCTCCCGGTGGTTCGCATCTGGCGGCGGTGACCAGCCAAACTGGACCGACCAGAGCATCACCGCGGCCAGAGTCGAAGTCCGGTTCTTGCGTGATCTCGTGGGTGAGGACCAGGCGGTCGGCGAGGGCTGCGTGGACAGCGCGGCTGAACTGGCGATGGACGGGCTGCGTGCGCACGCACGGGGGCAGGTCGAGGGCCTGGGCCCATCACTGGCGGTGAGTATTGAACTCGCGGGCGATTGGATTCCCCTGACTGCAGCGGAACTCGAGTCGCCCGATCTCATGCTCAGGCGGGGCATCGACAGCGTGGCTGTACGTGCGGGCGAGCAGACCCGGGTGACGTTCGCCTCCGCGTTCCACGGCGTTTCGCCGCTGCGCAGGCCGTTTCGGCAAGAGCTGAGCAATCTGGCCGCGTCGGCCTTGGGCGATACATTTGCGGCGGCCATGATTCCATCCGACCTCGCAGAGCAGCGGGGCGTGCGGTTCTACCGCTTCGAGGCCGAGCACTGGGCCCAAACTATGCCCGGGGGCATGCTTGTGCGGCTGCAACGCGGCGCGCATCCTGTAACTCAACATGGAGTCATGCGCCCAGAGCTGCTCGCGGAGTTAGCCCAGCAGCTCGCCGCACACCTCGTTCAGCGGTCCAGCTACGTAGAGGCCCCTGACCGGTGGCGGGCCATCGACCTGCATGGGTGCCAGCCCGAAGGCGATGAAGCCTCGCCTCTGGCCCGCGCTACGGTGCTGCTGGCACTGGAGCGTGCAGCCATGGCGGGCGTCATGCCCGACGATGCCATTGCTGCGGCGGATGTGCTGTGGGGCGAGTTCGCATCGGATGAGGCACGGCTCATGCCACAGGTCGCGGGGATGCTCGCGATGGCGGACGTGCGCCAGCAGATGCCCGTGAACCTGCGCGCGCGCGTTGATGCTTCGCTGAGTTCGGTCATGGACCAGCTCGAAACGATCCCATGGAGCGGCACGCCGAGCGAGGCGATAGGTCTTTGGGCGCTCGCAGCAGAGCACGCGGAGAGCCCCGAGGCGTGTGCGCGGATCGGTCGAGCTCTCGGCGAAGTTGTCGCGGCCAAGGGCATGGAAGGCATGGTCAGCCTGGTTCCCTGGTCGGCGTGGGCAGACGCGGCCTTGCACGAGGGCGAGGCGATGCAGTCGCAAGCAGCGCTACGAGAGCTCCGCCGGGTGATGTGGACCAACCAATTTCAAACAGCCGACGCGGTGCGCGGCAGCGAGGACTTCGTCGGCGGGCTGGTTTTTTCCACCGGCGGGATGCCATCGTCTGCGAGCATCAGGCCGATGGTGTTCGCGGCCTGGGCGATGGGAGATCCAAGGCTCACCAATCGGAAAGAAGCACTAGGCAGCGCCGACCAGCGCGGGGAACTGCTCAGAGTGCTCAGCGGGGTAGGTTTCATCCGAGCCCTGACCGTTGATGAGGCGTCGGCCTACAAGTCAGTCTTGCCCACGAGAGTGGTGGGCGGTGTTCGCCGGACGCTTTGGGACTCTGAGGTCCACGCGGAGGACACAGCACTGGCGCTTCTGGCTTGCCTGGAAACGCGGGAAAGTCTCGGCGACATTCCCGCTGATGAGCCACCCGAATAGCGGGGCCCCGGCAACCGTCGAAACTCGGTTCTTTCTGGTCAACTCCGACCCCCCAGACGCGTTCTGAACAGGGCTCAACCACCGGCCCCAAACCGCTGGATCGCCTATGATGTCGGGTGCCCTGAAGGGGCCTGTTTCAGCGGCCCGTACGGGGCCTTCCGACACGAATTTGGAACCCGGTTTGACGGCCTCTGAGCCTGCATTGCCGGGGACTTTGAGACTCTATGACCAACGACGATCAGACCAACAACACGCCCCCGGGTGACAGCGAAGGCGAAGCGAACGAAGGCCCGGTCGGCGGTTCGCTCGAAGGCCTCGGCACGGTCATCGATTTGCAGATCGAAGACGAGCTCAAGGACTCGTACCTCACCTACGCCATGAGCACGATCATGGACCGGGCGCTGCCCGATGTCCGAGACGGGCTCAAGCCCAGCCAGCGGCGCATCCTCGTCGCGATGAACGACCTCAAGCTCAGGCCCGGCCGAAAGCACCTCAAGTGCGCCAAGATCTGCGGCGATACTTCGGGCAATTACCACCCGCACGGCGAGAGCGTGATCTACCCGACGATGGTCGGCATGGCGCAGTCATGGAAGATGTCGGTGCCGCTCGTTGACCCGCAGGGCAACTTCGGCTCGATTGACGGAGACCCGCCCGCGGCTATGCGGTACACCGAGGCGCGGATGCACCACGGCGCGACGGACCTGCTCGCCGACCTCGATCTTGACACGGTGGACTTTCAGCCCAACTACGACGACCGGCTCATGGAGCCGCTCGTTTTGCCCGGCAAATTCCCCAACCTGCTCATCAACGGCGGCATGGGCATCGCCGTCGGCATGGCCACAAGCCTTCCGCCGCATAACCCGACCGAGATCTTCGACGCGATCACCCGTGTGATCGAGAACCCCGAGGTCACGCTGCTCGAACTGATGAGCGACGAGACCGACGAAGCGGGCACGGTCGTGCGCCGCGGCGTGCAGGGCCCGGACTTCCCGACCGGCGGCGTGATCCATGGGCGTTCGGGCATCGGCCAGGCGTACGCCACGGGGCGCGGCAAGGTCGTGGTTCGCGGGAGCGTCCACGTCGAGCCGCTGGGCCGGGGCGACCGCGAGCAGTTGGTGATCGATGAGATCCCGTATTCGCTCGTGCAGAACACCCTAGTTGAGCGCATCGTGGATGCGATCAAGGACGAACGGATCAAGGACGTTTCGGACGTGCGCAACGAGTCGGGCCGCGAGGCTCGGACGCGGATCGTGGTGGAGCTCAAAAAGGGCGCCGATCCGCGAGTGGTGGAGAACCAGCTCTACCAGTTCACGCCGCTGCAGCAGACGTTCAGCATCATCAACATCGCCCTGGTTCGCCGCCAGCCGCGCACGCTCGGGCTGCGCGAGCTGATCAACTGCTACGTCGATCATCGCGTGGTGGTTATCCGCCGGAGAACCGCCCACCTGCTGCGCGAGGCCAAGAAGAAGGCCCACCTGCTGGAAGGCCTGATCTACGCGGTGTGCGACATCGACGAGATCATCGCGTTGATTCGCGGCTCCAAGACCCGCGACGAGGCGATCAAGAAGCTCATGGCCCGGCGGTACCAGATCGCCGCGGACCACCCGGCGGCGCCGATCATTCCCCAGCGGCTGCTCGATCAATCCGGTCGGAACGCTGGCGCAGGCGGAACGGCGCTCACTCGCGTGCAGGCCGAGGCGATCGGTTCGATGCGGCTCATCCAGCTCGTCGGGCTCGAGATCGAGAAGCTTGTCAGCGAGTACAGCGCCCTGGTAGACGAGATCGAGGGCTACGAGCTGATCCTCGCCGACCAACAGCGCGTGCTCGACATCGTGCTCGAAGACATCGCCGAGATGAAGCAGCGGTACGGCAGAGCACGCCTCACGCGGATCGAAGAAGCCGAGGGCGATATCGATCTTGAGTCGCTCATCCAGGTCGAGGACATGGCGGTGACGATCTCCAACCAGGGCTACGCCAAGCGCGTTCCCCTGAGCACCTATTCAGCCCAGGGCCGGGGCGGCAAGGGCATCCGCGCGAGCGATTCCAAGGACGACGACTTCATCCGCAGCGTGTTCGTCGCGAGCACGCACGACAACCTGCTCTCGTTTACCGATACCGGCCGCATGTTCAAGCGGAAGGTCTACGAGCTTCCGGCGATGAGCCGAACGAGCAAGGGCCGGGCCCTCGTGAACCTGTTGGAGCTCCGCGAGGGCGAGCAGACGTGCGCGTACCTAGCCGTCGCGGACTTTGAGGCATCCAGCCAGTTCCTGACCTTCGTCACGCGGTCGGGCATCGTCAAGCGGACAGCGCTCAAGGAGTACGCCAACGTTCGGCGGACGGGCATCAACGCGGTGAGCCTGCGCGAGGGCGACGGGCTGCTCGATGTGCTGCTGACCGACGGCAGCGACGACCTGATGCTGGTGACCAGCGCGGGCATGGCGATCCGGTTCAACGAGCAGGATGCCCGGCTCATGGGCCGAAACGCCTCGGGTGTCAAAGGCATCGACCTCGGCGACGGCGTCGAAGTGATCGGCGTGGTCCGCGTGCCCATGACGCCGGACAACGACGGCGACCTTATGACAAGCGACGATTCCATCGAGCGAGGCCTCAGCCTGCTCACGATCACCGAACACGGATACGGCAAGCGAACCCTCGTGGATGACTACCGCGTGCAGCCCGAGGAGGGCAAAGCCCGTTCGCAGTCGCGTGGCGGAAAGGGCCGAAGCGACATCAAGACCTCCGGTCGAAACGGGCGGCCGGTTTCGGCGACGGGGGTCGAGGACTCCGACGAGTTGGTCGTCGTGACCAGGCGTGGCCTGCTCGTGCGGCTGGAAGCCTCGACTATCAGCCAGATCGGGCGCGGCACGCAAGGCGTTCGTGTCGTTCGAGTTAGCGATGGCGATTCGGTGATCTCGGCCGCTCGGATTCCTGCCGAGGAGGCTACCGACGTGAGTGAATCGGCTCCTGAGCCGCAAGCGGGCACTGATGCGGACTAATGCGAGAACATGCGGCGCACCAGCCAAGACTTGATACACTGGAGCCCTATGGCCAGCGATTGGTCCGAACGAATCTTGGTTTCTGAGCTCTCTGATGAGCCTGCGTTGAGTGAAGAGCTCACGGTGCTCGAAGAGCGCATTGGCTCGGCACCGCCGGGCGAGCCGCCGAGCGTGGTCATCAATTGCGCAAGCGTGACCTACGTCAACAGCTCCAACTTGGCGCAGCTCCTGAAGATCCGAAAGATGCTCGCCGACTCCGGCGGCCTACTGAGGGTCTGTTCCGTGACCGACGAAGTCTGGTCCGTGCTGCTCGTCACCGGGCTCGACAAGGTCTTCCAGTTTGCGCCCGATCCCATGACCGCTCTCGCTGGTCTGCAACTCGAACTCGACCCCGCCGCGGAGTGAGCAGATAACGCTTCATCGGCTGGTCCGCGAATCGGCATCCAGCGAGCGTTCGGGCGGTACACGATCTATCCATGACCTCATCCGTTGCCAATCCGACCAGCCCGGCCAGTGCCGACGCGCCCAAGATCGGTGATGCAGTGGCGCTGCTCGAGGGCGTCAGCAAGACCTACTACAAGCCGGATGGCTCGATCATGGTCGAGGCGCTCAAGGGCGTTGATGTGCGCATCAACCGGGGCGACTACCTCGCCATCATGGGTTCCAGCGGCAGCGGCAAGTCCACGCTCATGAACATCCTGGGATGTCTCGACAAGCCCACCGGCGGGCGGTACCTGCTCGCGGGTCAAGACGTGCAGGAGATGGACGACGAGTCGCTCAGCGCGTTCCGAGGGCGCACGGTCGGCTTCGTGTTCCAGGCCTTCAACCTGATCCCGCAGCTGACGATCGAGCAGAACGTAGAGGTGCCGCTGTTCTATCAGGGGGTGCACAAGACGCACCGTCGAGAGCGGGCCGCTGCGGCTCTCGAATCGGTGGGCCTTGCCGACCGCATGGGCCACCGGCCCCGCGAGCTCTCTGGCGGTCAGCAGCAGCGGGTGGCGATCGCGCGCGCGCTGGTCACCAGCCCGGTGATCCTGATGGCCGACGAGCCGACGGGCAACCTCGATTCCACCACCAGCGAGTCGATCTTGCAACTCTTCGAGTCGCTGCACGATGTCGGACTCACCATCCTGATGGTCACGCACGACGACGAGGTCGCCGACCGCTGCGAGCGGATCTTGCGGCTGAAAGACGGATTGGTCGAATACGACAGGACGCTGCGGTCGCGGCGGGGCGCTCCGGCAACGCCTCCGGCGTGAGCGGGTTGGCGCTGCCATAATGCCCGCATGACCCACCGAATCTCGCTCGCTGCTGTTGTCTCGCTCGGCCTCGTCTCATTCCCTGTTGGCACAGCATCGGCTCAGACGCCCGTCCCCGGCACCACTCCCGCCGATCAGCAGGCCATGGCCGCCTTCGAGGCCGCACTCAACGAGATTCCGAGTCCCACGCTGCTGAGCGATTGGCACACCAAGACCTCGTCTAGGCCGCACTATGCGGGCAGCCCGGGCGACGAGGCTAACCGCGACATGCTCGAGCGTGAGTTCGCCGCGATGGGCCTCGCGGTCGAGCGGCACGAGTTCTGGGCGTACCTGCCAAAGCCCGGCAGCGCGAGCGTTCGCGTGTTGCCAGCGGGCGGCGAACCCATCGAGTTGTCGCTGCGAGAAGTGCCGCTGGAGGCGGACCCGTCGTCCGCGCACCCTGAACTCTTCGACGGCTGGAACGCATACAGCGGCAGCGGCGTCGCCGAAGGAGAGGTCGTATACGTCAACTACGGGCGCATCGAAGACTTCGCCCAGCTGCGAGCGATGGGTGTTGATCTCACCGGCAAAATCGCCCTTGCTCGGTACGGCGGGAACTTCCGCGGGTACAAGGCCAAGTTTGCCGAAGAGGCCGGGGCTGCGGGCCTGATCATGTACACGGATCCCGCCGACTCCGGTTACGTCAAGGGGCTTGAGTATCCCGAGGGCGGCTACCAGACCGCGACAAGCATACAGCGTGGTTCGCTCAAGACCCTGCCCTACTCGGGCGATCCGCTCACTCCAGGCATCGAGGCGACTCAGAACGCCGCCACGCTTGATCCCGCCACCGTCGCGCTTCCGACCATCCCCGTGCAGCCAATCGGCTGGGGTGGGGCTCAGGAGATACTCAGCCGACTTGACGGCGAAGTCGTGCCCGGCAGTTGGCAAGGCGGCTTGCCGTTCACCTACAGGCTCACCGGCTCGGCTCAAGCGGTCCGCGTTCGCCTGGAGGTCGATCAACCCCGCGAGCGTGTGCCCGCGTGGAACGTCACAGCAACGCTCGTCGGCACGACCTGGCCCGATGAACTCATCGTCATCGGATGCCACCGCGATGCCTGGGGCATGGGAGCGGGCGACCCGGACGCGGGCATGATCGTCGTGCTGGAAGCGGCGAGGGCATTCGCCGAGATGGCCAAGCGGGGGCAACGCCCCAAGCGGACGATCGTCTTCGCAGGCTGGGGCGCTGAGGAGTACGGCATCATCGGTTCGACCGAATGGGTCGAACGCAACCAGGCCCGGCTGCGCGACAGCGCGGTGGCATACCTGAACCTCGACATGGCCTCGATGGGCCCCAACTTTGGCAGTTCAGCCCACCCGGCGCTGCACGAGGTCATGCGGTCGGCCGCTATGGATGTGCCCCAAGCCCGCGAACCCGAGAGAACCGTCTACGACGCATGGGGCAGCGGCAGGGCCGGCGGAGAACCGGTGCTCGGCTTGCTAGGTGGCGGGAGCGACCACGTAGGATTCCTGTGCCACGTAGGCGTGCCGAGCGCCTCGCTAGGAGGCGGCGGCTCAGCAGGCACGTCGTACCACACCAACTACGACACACTCGAGTGGTACCGCAAGGTCGTAGGCGACGACTACGAGCCCGCGCTGATGATCACGCGCATGACCACCTCGGCCGCGGCCAAGCTCGCCAACGCGCCGCTCCTTCCGCTCGACCCTGCGGGACAGGTGTGGGCGGTAAGCCGCGACATGAAGGCTTTCCGCCACGACATGCCCCTCGAACCGCTCCTCGAACGCGCTATGGCATACGGCTTCCGTGCCGCGCGCACCCGCGACCGTCTGCGAATGCTCGCAAGCCAAGGCGCGCTCCAGCCAGCCGCGTTGCAGCGAGCCAACGCCACGCTGCGGAAGATCGATCGCGCGTGGATCCACCCGCAAGGGCTGCCAGATCGGCCTTGGTTCAAGAATCTCACCGTCTCACCCAACCCCGAATCGGGATACAGCTCGTGGGTCATGCCGGCGCTCGTCGAAGCCAACCGGTGGGGGCCAGAGCGAGCCGAGGACCTGGCCGCCGTGATTGAGGCGCACAACCAGGCGCTCAATAGGATGGACCAAGCGCTGACCGAACTCGAGGCGATTGTCGCGGGCGGCTGACCAATCGAGAAGCAGTTCGAGCAGCAGATCGATTGGAACAAAAACAACAGCGGCCCCCGAGAGGGCCGCTGCATTTGCGTTTCGTCAACTGCTTGCGGGCTGCTCAGACAGAGTCCTTGAGCGCCTTGAGCGGACGGATCTTCACAACATTGCGGGCGGGCTTGGCCTTGAAGGTGGTGGGCTCACCGGTGAAGGGGTTGATGCCCTTGCGTGCCTTGGTGGCGGGCTTGCGCTGCACGGTGACCTTCATCATGCCGGGCACGTTGAACGAGCCGACGTTACCCTTGCGGAGGTCGGCGGCGATCATCTCCTGCATGGTCTCGAAGACCGATGCGACTTCCTTCTTGGAGACACCCGCGTGCTCGGCGAGGGTGCTGTAGACCTCGGACTTGGTCCGGGCCTTGGCCTTGGCCCCGGTCACCTTGGCCGGTGCCTTGGCTGCGGTCGCCTTGCGCGCTGGGGCCTTCTTGGCGGTGGTCTTGCGAGCGACCTTCTTGGAGGCTCGCTTGGCCGGTGCCTTTTTTGCCGTGCGTTTGGTGGCGGTCTTGGACCTGGTCTTGCTTCTGGTTGCGGTACGCTTTGCCATTGATTGGACTCCACACTCCGTTGTTCGTCCTCGGTTCTCGAACGACGTTCGTCCGAGAATCACAGATTACTACCTGACTTGATCGGAATCGGCAAGGCCTCCGGGTGCAAAAAACACCTAAAAAACAAGGGCGAGCACACTTTCTTGCCATTTTGACCCCTGATTCATAGTGTTTTGCTCGATTTGAGCCCTTCAACAGCGCCCGATCGTGACCATCAATGCCGCGTGATCCGACAGCTTCTGGTCCATCAACGACCGCTCGTGCCATACCCGGACGAGCCTTGTTTGCAGGGATTCGGAGAGGTGCGCGTGGTCGATCCGGTGCTCGATCTGGTCAGCACCAGCCCAGGTACCCTCGGCCCCATTTGGGTGCGCCGACCGCCAGGCATCGGTGTACCGCATCGCCGCGAGTTCGCCGAGCCGCTGGGTGCAGTCGAACGCACCCTTGGGGCCGTCGATCTCGTTTCGACCGGTGTTGAAATCCCCGAGCAGCACGAATGAGCCCGCTTTGTGCGATCTGGCCCGCTCGACCGCATGCTTCCATAGGGCGGTCCGGCGCGTGCCCGAGCCGCGGTGGGGGATGTGCACCCCCGCGAGCGCGAGCCCCCACGAGGGCACCTCGCACTCGATCCAGCGGGCTTCCAGGCCTGCTGGCGGAACGGGAAGATCAGGCGTGATCTCGACCGGTTCGCGCGACGCGAGCAGCATGCCATTGGGCTCGCCCCGCGCGGTTGCGGTGAGTTGGTGCGCCCAGCCGTGGTCGCTCAGAACCCCGGCGAGCTGCCCGCCGCGAGCCTGTCGGTACTCGCTCAACAGCACGATGTCGGGTGCGAGGTCGAGTAGGGCCAGCGCGATCGGTGGCAGGCGGCGCGGCCCACCGCCGTGAAGCAGATTCCAGGTCATCAGAGTCAGCCCTGCGTCCATGCCCGCGTACGGTACCACCAGCCCAAGGAGCACGAACGATGGCCACGATTGCGGTGACACGAACCCTGCCCGGCAAGCTTGAAGCTGGTGATGCGGCGTTTCGCGTGATGGGCGACGGGGTTGCCAACCGCGAGGAACTGCTCAAATTCGTTCGAGGCGCCTCGGTGATCGTCTCGATGCACCACGACACGATCGATGCCGAGCTGCTGGACGCTGCTGGAGACGGCCTCAAGGGTGTGTGCAACGTGGCGGTGGGATTCAACAACATCGATCTCGAAGCCTGCCGATCTCGGGGTATCCGTGTGACCAACACACCCGACGCCGTTACCGAAGGCACCGCCGACCTCGCGTGGGCGCTCACGCTGGCGGTGGCGCGTCGGCTGGTCGAAGCGGACCGGTTTGTGCGCAGCGGCGAGTGGGCCAAGCAGGGCGTGCTGGGCATGGGCGATTGGCTCGGCCAAGACCTTACCGGGCGCACGCTGCTGATCGTGGGCGCTGGTCGCATCGGGTTGGGCGTCGCGATGCGGGCCAAGGCGTGGGGTATGCGGGTGCTCTACGTCGCCCGGCATCAGAAGTGGTCCTTCGAGCTGGCACCGGTGGCGGGAACGCGCGTCGAACTCGACGAGGGCTTGAGCGAGGCGGACGTGGTAAGCCTCCACGTGCCGCTGACCGATGCCACCACACACTTGATCGGTGGACGAGAGCTTTCGCTCATGAAACCCACGTCGATGCTGATCAACACCTCGCGCGGCCCGGTTGTTGATGAGGCAGCGCTGGTTACGGCTCTCAAGGCCAAGGCCATCTGGGGCGCAGGGCTCGATGTCTTCGAGCGCGAGCCCGCGCTGCACCCGGGACTCGCTGCGCTTGATTCCGTCGTGCTTACGCCGCACATCGGCTCCGCGGAGAGGCGGTTTCGCGAGGCGATGACCGCTATGGCGTGCGCCAACGCCTTCGCCATCCTGCGCGGCGAGGAGCCCCCCAACGCGGTGGTCTAAGCAAACGATTCGGTGGCGGGCATAGCATGCCCAATGCCGCCCGATCGTGTGTATCTGGACAACGCCGCGACGAGCTTTCCCAAGCCCAAAGCGGTCCACGACGCGATGCTGCACTACGCGACCAGCATCGGCGCAAGCCCCGGACGTGGGGCGTACGCCGAAAGCCGCGAGGGGGCGAGGCTGCTCGATGAGTGCCGATCGCTCATCTGCGAGCTGATCGGGGCGGAAGGCCCCGAAAGGGTGGTCTTCACGCTCAACGCGACCGATGCGCTGAACCTCGCGATCAAGGGTGTTGTTGGCCAATCGCGCGCTGAACGACCGGGTCGCAAGGCGCACGTTGTGACGACGGCGATGGACCACAACTCCGTTCTAAGGCCGCTCAATGCGATGGCCGATGCGGGCGAGATCGACTGGACCTGCGTGGAGCCGGACGCGCGAGGCACGGGGCTCGTTGATCCGCAGACGGTCCAAGCAGCCATCCGCCCGGACACCGCGCTCGTTGCGGTCGTGCACGCGAGCAATGTAAGCGGCAGCGTGCAGCCGATTGCTGAGATCGGGGCGGTTTGCGCGCGCGCCGGCGTACCGCTGCTGGTCGATGCCGCCCAGTCGGTCGGCCACCTGCCGGTGGACGTGCGCGCAATGGGCATCGATCTGCTTGCGTTCCCCGGGCACAAAGGCATGCTCGGTCCGCTCGGCACCGGCGGGCTGTGGATGAGTGAACGGATGCCTGCGCTGATGAGCACGCTCCGCGAAGGCGGCACGGGTTCGCGCAGCGAGAGCGACCGCCAGCCGATGGACATGCCCGACCGCTTCGAGCCCGGCTCGCACAACATGGTCGGGCTGGTGGGGCTCGCCGAGGGCGTGCGATGGCTGTTGGACCGAGGGATCGATGCCGTTCATGGGCACGAACGCTCGCTCACGGAAGTGTTCCTGTCAGAGCTGCCCGGGAACGACTGCGGGTATCGATTGCTCGGACCGGCGGGGCTCGGTGATCGGTGCGGCGTGTTCTCACTTGTTCACGAGCGGGTAAGCCCGGACGCTCTCGCAGAGCGGCTCGAACACGGATTCGGCGTGCTGGCTCGGGGCGGGCTGCACTGCGCGCCGCGTGCGCACCAAGCGTTCGGCACCGCGGACGCAGGCGGGTCCGTCCGGCTCAGCATCGGGCCCATGACGACGGAGGCGGACGTGCTGACCGCGTGCCGAGGGCTGCACGAGATAGCGGCCGACGCGCTCACCGGTTCGAACTGAGCGATGCCCGAGGGTGGCAGACTTACTTGGACTGGTTCTCGACCCAGCCCGCGTCGGTGTGGCGAACGATCGTGCCGGTGGCCTGATAGATGACCTGCTCGGCGACGTTCGACGCGTGGTCGGCCATCCGCTGGCTTCGGCGGGCCAGATCCAGAAGGATGAACGCCATGTCCACGCTCAGCTTGCCCGCGACCAGACGCTCCTCGGCCTCGCGGAGCAGCTTGTTGGTGAACGCGCTGACCGCGTCGTCGCTCCCGAGCACCACCTTGGCAAGCGAGGCATCGGCTCGGTCGTAGGCCGAGGTGGAGTCGCGGACGATCCCGATCACGCTGTTGGTCAGCACTCGGAACGTCACCGGGGTTTCTTCTTCGAGGTGGGTGAGGGCGGGCACGTGGTCGAGAATCTCGACCGCCAGGTCGGCGATGCGTTCGACCTCGTTGTTGACTTTGACCACGGTGAAGATCT
Source organism: Phycisphaerales bacterium (assembly GCA_029260395.1). Classification (GTDB taxonomy): domain Bacteria; phylum Planctomycetota; class Phycisphaerae; order Phycisphaerales; family UBA1924; genus OFTM382. Next base: position 105,082 of record JAJDDJ010000013.1, read on the forward strand.
CGCGAAGCTGCTGCTCGGAGAGGCACGCGGTCTGGCTGGTCGCATCAGCCAGGAGTTTGACGGCGGCCTTCTCGATGGCCACGTCCACGCGATCGATCTCGTTGTCGGATTCGATCAGCGAGGCGGCGGCGCTGGCATCGCGAGCAAAGACCGCCTCAAACGCCCGCTCCATGAGCGCCTGCACCCGGCGGACCTGCTCGACCATGTCCGCCTTGAGCTGGGCGACTCGTCGCTGGAATCCTTCAGAGCAATCGGGCGAGGCGGGCATAGGGGGGAGCACTCCGGAGCGCGGGCGGACTATCGGTCGCTGAGAGCGTAGCATGGACTTTCCCAGCCGGCTCGCTCGGGAGTAGAGTCCCCATTGGACTCCTGCGCGATGCGCCGCACCAGCCACGACCCCCGCTGCGGACCGCCTTTGGTCCGCGAGAAGGATGTTTCATGTTCACGATCGAGACCATCGTTGCCCGGCAGATCCTTGACTCGCGCGGCCAGCCCACGGTTGAGGCGGAGGTCGAACTCGCGTCGGGCGCGATGGGGCGTGCAGCAGTGCCCAGTGGGGCCTCGACCGGCGAGCACGAAGCGGTGGAGCTGCGCGACGGCGACAAGGCCATCTACATGGGTAAAGGGGTCGAGCAGGCCGTGATGAACGTTATGGATCGCATCGCGCCGGCCATCGAGGGCCTGGATGCGCGCGACCAGGAGCAGGTCGACGCGGTGATGATCGACCTCGACGGCACGCCCAACAAGGGGGAGCTCGGGGCCAATGCCATGCTTGCGGTTTCGCTCGCAACGGCCAAGGCGGCTGCCGATGCCAGCGGGCTGCCGCTCTACCGCTATCTAGGTGGGACGGGGGCGAAGACGCTGCCTGTGCCGATGCTCAACATTCTCAACGGCGGCAAGCACGCGGACAACACCGTGGACTTCCAAGAATTCATGATCCAGCCCACCGGGTTTGACAACTTTGGAGAGGGCCTCCGCGCCGGGGTCGAGATCTACCACCACCTCAAGGCGGTGCTCAAGAAGCGCGGCATGTCCACGGCGGTCGGTGACGAGGGCGGCTTTGCGCCGGACCTCAAGGACAACGAGGATGCGCTGAAGGTGATCGAGGAGGCTGTGGACAAGGCTGGCTACAAGTGGGGCGAGCAGATCTTTGTGGCACTCGACCCCGCGACCAGCGAGCTTTGGAACGAGGCGGCCAACGACGGCAAGGAGGGGTACAAGTTCTTCTCCAGCTCGCAGGAGATCATGTCGTCCGATGACCTGATCTCGCTCTGGGCCGGGTGGTGCGACAAGTACCCGATCCGGTCCATCGAGGACGGGCTGGCCGAGAACGACTGGGACGGCTGGGTGAAGCTCACCGAGCGGCTCGGCTCCAAGGTCCAGCTTGTAGGAGACGACCTGTTCGTGACCAACCGCAGCTACGTCGAGAAGGGTGTCGACCGCAAGGCCGCCAACGCGGTGCTCGTGAAGGTCAACCAGATCGGCACGCTTAGCGAGACGTTCGAGACGGTCAACTTTGCCACCCGCAACGGCTACGCGTGCGTGATGAGCCACCGGTCGGGTGAGACCGAGGACTCGACCATCGCCGATATCGCGGTCGCGACCAACTGCGGTCAGATCAAGACCGGCGCTCCGTGCCGGAGCGACCGCACCGCCAAGTACAACCAGCTCATCAGGATCGCGGAAGAGCTGGGCGCGACCGCGGAGTACGGGTGCTGAGCGAGGGTCAACGGTCTGCTGCCATTGCTGAACGATGTCGAGGCTCGGGCGACCTGCTTTGTTTTCGTGTGAAGTCTCGCGCGGGGATTCGGTGTCGCGCTGGCGGCGTCGAGAGCGGTGGGATGGCGAAGGGCGTTGCGGCTCGGGGTTGAGGATGCTGCCCTTCGATCGAGGGGATGAGGTGCCGCGCCCCAGTTCGCGGAGGAGTGCGGTAGCAGCACGCCGTGCGGACTCGTTGGTGCGGAGTTCAGTTGGGGAGAGTGCTGTGCCGTGAGTGGTGGCGGCGGACTCGATGGCGCTCAGCGCGAGGCGGCGCAGGGCGGGCTTGCGGTCGTCCGCCTGACGCTGGTGGACGGCTTCGAGCAGCGTGAGTTCACGCCGCGTGCGCGCAGAGTTGGCCCATTCGAGCAGCTGGGAGAGCTTGAGGTCGAAGCGTTCGCAGAGCTGGAACGGCGGCGTGCCTTCGAGCCATAGCTCAAGGAGCAGGGCGTGCTCGTCGCTGGTGAGTTCGGCGTGTTCCCCCATGGGCCAATTGTGGAGCGGTGGTTGGTGCGAGGGAAGCGCAGCGTGCCAAAGTGGGTGACAGAGACGGGAAGTTGCGCGCGCAGGAGGTGCATGGGGGAGTGAACGCAGGGACGCGGAGGGGGCGCGGAGCGGGAGGGATTCACCACAGAGACACAGAGGGCACAGAGAGTGGATTGGGGAACGGTTGAGAAGGGGGCAGAGTGAAGCTCGGTAGCTTCGTGGGACGGGCATCGTGCTCGTCGTTCTTCGGCTGCCCTGATCGACGCGAACCTTTATCACTTGAAGGAATCTCGCCGATCGCTGGCTCAAACATTGCATTGGGTCCGCGGATGGTCGTCGCGCGCTGCTGTACGAGTGCCGCAGCGCGATCGACGCTCGTTGTTGCTTGCTCTGCTCGTGCCGTAGACCAGTCCGCAAGAGCTGTAGGTGGATCAGATGCTCCATCCGGTTGATCTGATGCAACGTCCGGTGGCCTGATGCCCCGACAAAGGGCCCGGCCGCACTAGCCGTGTGGCCTGATGGGACATCAGGCGGCCCGAACGCGGCATCAAACCATCCAAACAACCCTTGAGCCGGCCCTCGCCATCCGTTAAGGTCGTTCGGACCAGTCACCAACAGCAAGGAGCGAGCGATGCGGACGATGATGACATGCGGCGTGGTCGGGCTTCTCACGGCAGCAGCAGCAGCCCAGCCCGTGGTGCCCGCAGGGTTCACCGCGCGGAAGATTGCGCCGTTGCTAGATGGCACGATTCCACAGCTTGAAGCAATTGACGAAGCTGACTTCGGCGAGGGAGTTATCACGGCCAGTGTTTCAAGCGGAGTACTCACGCTTCGGTTGATCAGCTCAACTGGTACCGTTAACGCGATCGGCGTGGCAGCCGGACTTCCGCCATTAGCAAGCGTTGTCCGAACGAGACTCGACGCGGCCTCCGTCATTGACGGCAACATTCATGTTTCGATCAACTCAGCAACCGGAGTTAGCTCGGGCTCGCTGTACTACGTCTTTCGGCCAGATCAAACGTCTGTTCAAGCATTCTCGGTTGGCAGTAGTGCGAACGCAGTTGTGTATAACTTCGATTTCGCCGACAGCAACGCGCCGTTCTCTGCTGTGCTCCTCGACACAGACCTCGGAGGTGGAACTCGCTTGTCCACACTCGACAGTTCATTCGGAATCACGGACGTCAATGGCAATTCGTTTCCTACAGGACGTAGCGATACGGACGCCCAAGGATTCAAACGCGATCTGAGCGGGCTCTACGGTGGGGGCTTTCTCATTGCTGACACGGACACAAACAATGATGCGCTAACGGCAATCTATGAGCTGAACGACGTTTCGTCTGGAGGTACTTACCGCCTCATCGGCAGCACAGTACCCGTAGGGGTGCGTCGCTACGGCGACCTCGGCATCGCAGCCTCCGGCTCATTCGGCGGTGTGATCTACATTACCGAGAGGCTCACCGACGAGATCCAGCAGGTCGCACCCGACGGCACGCACACCACCTGGGCCACCGGCTTCGTCGGCATCGACTCGCTCTCAATCTCGCCCGATGGCGAGTCCATGTACGTCGCCGACCTCAACGGCGTCTGGCTCATCCGCCCCGAGGGCAACGAGCCCGGGCCAGCGGTGCTCGCCACGGACCCGTCCGCCTCCGGTGGCACCGTGCTGGGCGGTTCCGCGGTCGACGCGCTGCGCGTGATCTTCACCGAGCCCGTGACCTTTGACGACACCGACGTGACGATCACCGACGGCGACGGCCAGCCAGTCGGGTTCGATGCCTCCAGCTCTGGCAGCCAGTTCATGATCATTGGGCTCGCCGAACCGCTCAGCGGCGATACCTACACCGTTACCGTCGCCGACACCGTGGTCAGCGCGGCAACTGGGCAGCCGCTCGACGGGGACAGCGATGGGGTCGCGGGCGGCGACGCGACGCTGACGTTCACCCACGCATGCACGGGCGATATCGCGGACGACTTCGGGTTCATCGGTCCCGACGGCATGGTGAGCTTTGGAGACTTTCTCGCGCTGCTCGGTTTGATCGGGCCGTGCCCGTAAGGAGGCCATAGGCGTTTGGCAGTGGGGAGCCGCAAGGGATCGGGAGCAATCCCTTGGAGATAGAGCCCCTCGCCAGTACACTGCGGCTCTCTGAAAGGCAAGGCAGCACGCCATGAACAGGCCCCGCACGCGCAGACCCGTTCCTCATCTGATCGACGTCGTGGCCCCGGTGCTGGCAGCGTGCGCGTGGGTGGGTTCGGCCAGCGGCGGCGATGACCTTGTGTTTGGTGGTACCGGCGCCGAGTTTGTTGCCAGTCCGCTCTCGACCTTCCCGACGGCGACACCGAATGTGGTCGGCAGCCGCATGGACATGGCCGCGTTCGTCAACCACGCTGTGCTCGCCCGGTACCCGATCGCACCCGCCGGGCTCTACGGCGGCGGCTCGGTCCCGGTATGCATCCGTTTCGAGATGACGCTCACGCGGCTGAGCGATGACTTCGACCCGGTTTTCGTGGTAGGCGATGGAGTGAGCCTGGTCGGCGGACAGGTCGGCGATAACCCAAACGGTTCGGCCCGGCTCGTCGCGGGAACCTTGGTGGGTGCTGGGCTCGTCCCGATCGAGGAGCCGCTGATCTTTACCAATGCTGGATTCGTCCCGGTAGGCGGGCAACTCGATGCGATCGTGGAGATCAGCATCGAGGCCACACAAACCGAGGTGACGGTGCGCTTTCTCAATGGAAACTCGACAGCGTCAACAAGCGTGACGCTCGATCCGACTGCAGAACTCTCGTTCATGCTGGTCGCGAACTCTCAGGTTGGGACGGGCGAGGTCTACGGGATCGACGAACTCAGGTTGCTTAGGGATGCATCGTGCCCGGGCGACATCGCCGACGACTTCGGCACGTTGGGCGCGGACGGCATGGTCAGCTTCGGCGACTTCCTCGCGCTGCTCGGCTTGATCGGTGCTTGCCCCGGCATGACGCCCGGTTGCACGGGCGACATCGCGGATGATTTCGGCACGCTGAACGGCGGCGATGGCATGGTGAGCTTCGGAGACTTCCTCGCGCTGCTCGGGCTCATCGGGCCGTGCCCGTAAGAGGGCGTGGAGAGAGAAGAAAAGCCCCCTCACCCGCCGCTGCGCGGCACCCTCTCCCTCAAGGGCAGTCGGAGGAAGAACCCTCAGTGGCTCGCACGGCTCGCCGCCTCTCACGCAAGCGAGGGTGAGGAGCCCGGACAGCGCCCCCTCCGTCAGCGAGCGTGGATGTTGGGGCGACCCCACGCTTCCGCGTAGGGCTCGATGGGGAGGAGGCGTTGCGCCCTTCCCCCTCCGGTTCGCATCGCTCGCCACCTTTCCCGCAAGCGCGGGGGAGGAGCCAAGGCGCGCTGGCTCCAAGGCCCCCCATGCCAGTGCCACCCAGAAGCGCATGCTCGTCCATGAACGCATTCGCGCTGCTGAGTTGTGCGTCTAGTTTCGGTTGCCGGTGGGCGGTTTGATCTCGAAGTCGTACTCGGCTCTGCCGCCTTTGGCGACGATCAACAGCCGGTAGGGGACTCCGATCTTGAGCTTGGGCGGCTTGTCCTCGGTGTCGTGGACCATGCCTCGGATGCGCTGGGGGTATCGGAAGGTGTTGATCGGAACGAGGACTTCCCGCTCGGGGTTGCCCCCCTCGGGCATTCCGGGCTTGAGTCGCCAGAGCGGGTCCATGGTCTTGCCGTCTTCATCAATCTCGCAGATCTCGACGAGCTTGAGCTGGTACTTCATGTCCAGGTTGAAGACGAGCAGGTTGCGGCTGTTGTCTTGCCTGTGGAAGACGATCATCTCGTGGTGGTCGCGCACGCCGCTAAAGAACCAGACCCAGATGATGGCCATGACGGCGACGACGCCGATGAGCTTGGCGGCTCGTGCGTTGTGCTCGTACCAGTCCTGGACGGTGCGGAGGGTTGTGCGGAGGTTCATTTAGAACGCCGACTCGCGGCCCCAGCGGGTGGTGCCGAAGATGTTGACGGGCGTGAGCGCCTCGGGGTACTTGATGACGCGGACGCTCGAATCGCTGAAGCCGTAGTTGGCGACGCCGGTGCCGTGGCGGTTGGGCTCCATCTCGGTGAAGTCGTTGCCGAGGCCTTCGAGGATGTCGAGGTAGTAGTGCTGGCTGCCGGTGTCTTTTTCGGCCCAGAGGGCGACGTCGGATGGGTTCCAGATGAGGCCCCGCTGCATGGCGAGGCCGTCGAAGTCGCCGAGGTTTCGGCTGCCGTCCTTCTGGTCGCTAAAGGCGTCGTTGAAGCCATTGATGAAGTAGCTTCGGGGCTCGCGGTCGATGTCGGAGTCGCCGTTCCAGCCGCCTACGGGCTCGGGGTCCGCGGGGCACTCGAGGATGGGCTGCATCTCGTAGATGGTGGTGAGGCGGTCGACCCAGTGGGGGCGGGACCGCTGGGGGAAGCGGTCGCGGTTGTCGTCGGCGTACATGTTGGCGGCGGTGCCGAGCTGTCGCATCTGGCTTGCGCAGACGATCGAGCGCCCGGCCTCGCGGGCCTGGCCCAGAGCCGGCAGCAGGATGCCGATGAGCAGGGCGATGATCGCGATGACCACGAGCAGCTCGATGAGGGTGAAGGCTCTGTGCGTACGGCGGGCGTGTGCCTGGGGTGCCGACAACGAACGAAGACTGAGCATCGCGAAATCCTCCCTGATTGCGTCCTACTAGAGACTACCGAAACCCGGCCCTTGGGTTGACTCTGATCCGTGAAAATCCCGGGCTGGGCTGGGGGCTATCGGCAGAGCCCGGCTCTCGGGATCAACACAGGCGCGGCGGCCGTCTGCTCGTGATTTGGAAGGGGTTTTGGGCGCATTTCCGGCGTGTTGCTGGCCGCTGCCCCCCTCGCCCCCCTCGCCCCGCTCGAAGTGTTCCCACGAGCCCGATGGGAAGAGCGAGTCACGCGACCGGATTGTGATTGGGGCCTTGGTCCCCTGCCCGCTGGCCACTCGGTGAGCCAGGGCCGGTACCATCCCGACTATGAAGCACCAGACTCTCACGAACCCCCTGTCCATGCTCGCCTGCGGGCTGGCTCTCACGCTCGCTGGCCCCGGGCTCGCCCAGAGCGAGTACCCCGACACGAAGAAGGTCGACGTCAGCGACTCGTACTTCGGCACGGAGGTCAAGGACCCGTTCCGCTGGCTCGAGGATGATGTTCGCAACAGCGATGACGTTCGCGACTGGGTCACCGCCCAGAACGAGGTGACGTTCGGCTACCTCGAAACGATCCCGGGCCGCGAGCACTTCGAGAAGCGGCTCACCGAGCTTTGGGACTACGCCAGGCGCGGTGCGCCGGGCGAGCAGAACGGCCGATGGTTTCAGAGCCGCAAAGACGACGGCCTGATGAACCACGACATCTATTACACGTCGATGAGCGCCGATGGGCCCTGGGAGGTGCTGTTTAACCCCAACGAGTGGAGCGAGGACGGCACGGTTGCGCTGGGCGGGCTTTCGGTTAGCGAGAGCGGGAGCTACGCGGCGTACGGCATCCAGGAAGCTGGCAGCGACTGGCGGACGTGGAAGGTCCGCGACATCGCCAACGGCGAGGACACCGGCGACCGCCTCGAATACCTCAAGTTCACGGGCATTACATGGACGCACGATGACAAGGGCTTTTTCTACAGCAAGTACCCCAATCCCAAAGAGGGCGAGGCGTTTACCGGTCTGAACCTCGAGGGCAAGCTGATGTACCACCGGCTGGGCACGGACCAGTCGGAGGATGTGGTGGTGTACTGGAGGCCTGAGAACCCGACGTGGAACTACGGCTCGGAGGTCACCAAAGACGGGCGGTACCTGCTGATCTATATCAGCGTGGGCACTGACGACAAGTACCGGATGTACGTCAGGGATCTCGAAGATCCGTACGCCGCGCCGAGGCCGCTCATCGACGAGTTCGAGGACAGCTATGGCTACATCCACAACGAGGGCACGACGTTCTACATGACCACCGACCGCGACGCGCCCAACAAGCGGGTCATCGCGATGGACATCAACAATCCTGCGTCCGACCAGTGGGAAGAGATCATCCCCGAGCGGGCCGAGCCGCTGGGCAGCGTGGGCTTCGTAAACCACACGCTGGTGTGCTCGTACCTGAAGGACGTGCAGACCTCAGTGGAGCTGTACAGCCTCGACGGCATCAAGGTGCGCGAAGTGGCGCTGCCGGGCGTGGGCACGGCCAGCGGGTTCGGCGGCGAGCCCGAAGACACCGAGACCTACTACACCTTCAGCAGCTACAGCGTGCCGCCCTCGATCTATCGCTACGACATGGAGAGCGGCGAGAGCGAGCTGTACTTCCGGCCAGAGATCGACTTTGACCCTGACCGCTTCGAGACCACGCAGGTGTTCTTTGATTCCAGCGACGGCACGCGGGTTCCGATGTTCGTGACGCACCTTAAGGGCCTGAAGCTTGACGGCTCCAACCCGACGCTGCTGTACGGCTACGGCGGGTTCAACATCTCGCTGCTGCCTAGGTTCTCGACCAGCCGCGTGGCGTGGATGGAAGAGGGCGGCGTTTACGTCGTAGCAAACCTGCGCGGCGGGGGCGAGTACGGCCGGGCGTGGCACGAGGGCGGCAAGAAGCAGAACAAGCAGAACGTGTTCGACGACTTTATTGGAGCTGCCGAGACGCTCATCGCCAAGGGCTACACGAGCAGCGAGCACCTGGCCATCCAGGGCGGGTCCAACGGCGGGCTGCTGGTGGGCGCGTGCATGGCGCAGCGGCCCGACCTGTTCGCGGTCGCGCTGCCCGCAGTCGGCGTGATGGACATGCTCCGGTTCGATGCGTTCACCGCGGGCCGATACTGGACGGACGACTACGGCTCCTCCAAAGAGTCCGAAGACATGTTCCAGTACCTGCTGGGCTACTCGCCGTACCACAACCTCACGGATGGCACGGCGTACCCGGCGACGCTCGTGACCACTGCCGACCCCGATGACCGCGTGGTGCCGGGCCACTCGTTCAAGTTTGCGGCGAGGCTTCAGGAGGCGCACGAGGGCGACAACCCGGTGCTGATCCGGATCGAGACGCGCGCGGGCCACGGCAGCGGCAAGCCGACCTCGATGATCATCGAGGAACTCGCCGATGTGTACGCCTTCACCGCCAAGCACACCGGGATGAAGGTCGAGGACTGAGGCGAACCCTCGGCTTGTAGCACACATTCCAGCGGCATAGGCGCTGGTGAACGGATTTGGCCCGGCCTCGCACCTGCTGCGGGGCCGGGTTTCGTTCTACAGTCGACCGTGACCAAGCGTGGATGTCGAACCCGCCCGGGCCGGTGCCAGTGGGCCGGACTACACCGGATTCGGTTAGCAGAGAAGCAGCCCAACAGACCCGACGGGAGCAGGTGCGAGATGGCCCAGGCACTAGGCGCGGCGACGAGTGAGTTCGAGAAGAAGGATCGCTGCGAGGCCCTGCCGCACCGGCCGCGCGTGCTGCTGGGCAAGATGGGCCTCGACGGCCACGACCGGGGCGTGAAGGTCATCGCGCGGGCGCTGCGCGATTCGGGCATCCACGTGATCTACTCGGGCCTGTGGCAGACGCCGATGAGCCTTGCGATCAGCGCGCGCGACGAGGACTGCGACGTGATCGCGGCGAGCATGATGAGCAACAGCCATCTCAAGCTCGGTCCGATGCTGGTGGAGTCGCTCAAGAAGGTTGGCCGTCCCGATCTGCCCGTGTACATGGGTGGCATTCTGCCGCAGGAAGACACCAAGACCCTGCTCGCTGCGGGCGTTGCGGCGCTGTTCCCCACGGGCACGGGTCTTCAGGACATTGTCGATGCGGTCTGCAAGGCCGTAAAGGTGCGAGCCGCCAAGATCGAGGGCGGCGGAGTGGTTGCTCAGCTCGCGCGCGACCTGTCGCTCGTGCACGCGGCCGATCGGCCCGAGACCAAGGGCGCCAAGGGCGACGCGCTGCGAGCCAACGCCAAGCGCAAGAGGCCAGCGCGGATCATCGGCGTGACCGGCTCGCCCGGGGCGGGCAAGAGCACGCTCGTTGCGCAGCTGGTGGGGGAGTTCAGCCGGAGGCAGGCCGCGGCGGGTACCAATGAACGCTGCGCCGTGGTGGCGTTTGACCCTATGAGCCCGATCACCGGCGGGGCGCTGCTGGGCGACCGGCTGCGCGTGGACTTCAACAACCTGGGCGACGGCGTGTTCTACCGCTCGTTTGCCATCCGCGGCGAGGACTACGCCTCGCTCGATGAGATCCTGGAACTCATCGGCGGCGTTGAGTTTGAGGGCGGCGGTGGGGCGTTTGGCACGGTCTTCGTCGAGACTGTCGGCGCGGGCCAGAACGAGACGATGATCCGCGACCATGTGGATTCGACGATGGTCGTGCTCACGCCCGGCATGGGCGACGCGGTGCAGATGGACAAGGCGGGCATTCTGGAGATCGCCGACCTGTTCGTGTGCAACAAGGCCGACCACCCGGGCGAGAACGAACTGGTGCGAGACCTGCGCGAGATCGCGGGCCGACGGCCCGTGTTTGAGACCGTGGCGACGCGCGGTCAGGGCGTGCCGGAACTGCTGGATCAGTTGGAGGGGTGAGGGTGGGGTGAGGCGTTACCTCGGCGCTTTCTATCACGCTCGCAACACGCCAAGATACCGGATCAACATCGATGCACGACATTCACGCGCTCAACGAGCGGGCCAAAGAACTCCGGTGCCTCTACACGATCGATTCCATCGTGTGTGATCGCAGGCAGACGCCGGTGCAGGTCTTTCTCCGCTTGCTCCAAGAAATACCGGCGGGTTGGCAAGACCCGGCGGGGACCGGGGCGCAGATCGAATACCTAGGCCGCAGCTACGTCGGGCCCGGATTTAGCCCTGAAGGCCAGATGATGTCCTGCCCGCTCTTGCCCTGGAATGCTGAAATCGGGAGCATCTCGGTGAGTCGTCGAATCGATCCCGAGGGATCGGTGAAAGATCCATTCCTCGTGGAAGAGCACGAGCTCCTTCGACGAATCGCGTCGCGCCTGGGCGATTATTTGGAGTGGAAGCAGGCAGAGCTGCTCGGAGAACGCACGCCCGCTTCGTCTGCGCATTGGACATGGAGGCAGCGTTTCGCTGAGGCGTTGGCTGACAGCATCGACGCAGCGCGGTTCGGTGTTTCACGGGTCTACCTTGGTGGGAGCACCGCGCGGGGTGATGCAGGACCGGCGAGCGATATCGATCTGTACATCGAGTGCAACGGATCGGAACAAAAGAAATCGGAGCTGTCGCTCTGGATCGAGGGCTGGAGTTTCTGTTTGGCTGAAGTCGCGCTCCAGCAAACAGGGCAGCCATTTCCCGGCGGGATTCTGAATGTTCAGTGGCTCAAAGGCGAGCCGAGCGTGTGGCAGCGGAGCGAGTTGCAAGAGCTCACGCTTCGATGAGGTAAGGGGCGTTTCGGAGCCCCGGATAGCCTGCGGGCGTCGAATCGCCAGTAAGCTGGTAGCTGGTACTCCTCGCTAGATCGCAGGTCGAAGGCCGGTGTTGGAGACCGCGGCGACGCGCGGCCAGGGCGTGCCTGAGCTGTCGGACGCGGCGCTCTAGTCTCCGGCCGTGCTCACACGGAAGGAAGTGGGGTGGGTATGACAACAGGCTCTGCCGCATCGGACTCGCAGGTCCCACTGGGCCACACCCGCTGGCGTGACTTTGTTCGACGCTGCAGGGGCCAGAGCCCTTTCGGCGGGACGCTCAAACCCGGTAGGGTCAGGCTGTTCGATCCAGACTCGGGCAGGCCGACGGCCCCCTTCCCGCACCCGTGGAACTACCACGAGCCGCTCGACATCCTCGAGTCCTTCTTCTGGGACGCCGACCGAGATCCGCTTCCTACTCGGCACACCCGCTACCTTGAGATACCCGGTATGCGCCCGGTGCTGGCAACGCGCGACCCCCGCCTTATCAAGGCGATCTCGGCTGACACGGGCGACAAGCCCGGGCAGTTCGACCGCGACACGATGCCGTCAGCCGGGATCGCGCGGGCGACGGGCGAGGACACGCTGTTGTACGCTAACGGACCGGTGTGGAAGCGTCAGAAGAAACTGGCGACTCCGCCGTTTGCGCGGACCACGCTGTTCCAGCCTGAGCAGTTTCGCGGGTTTGCAGATTCGTTCCGTGTCACAGTGCGAGACCGGCTGAGCGTGCTCCGTCAGCGTGTCGGAGAGAGCCGCGAGCCTCTCCAGATCCAGCTGGAACCAGAGATCAAGGCTCTGATGCTTGAGATGCTGGTTAACAACTTCTTCGGGGCGAGCGTGCCGTACCGGGAGATCCGCGACCGGTTCGTGCCCGCACTTGAGCTGGTCATCGACGACATCGTGCGTGACACGGTGTTGACCCGTGTTGGCATCCGGCTCGATCGGGTGCCAGCTTTGACAGAAGCCATGGCCCGCGTGAGACAAGCTAAGGCCGACTTCGAGCGGCTGACCGATCTCGTTATCGCGACACGCCCGTGCGCCGCGGGGCAGTGGGGGCACTTTCGTTCTGACGCGCCGGACGAAGCGCTGCGGAGCAACGTCCGCGTATTTCTGGCGGGAGCCCTCGAAGCGACGACTTCCTACGCGAGCTGGGCGATCTCGCACCTCGCGCGTGATCCGGTGACTCAGGAGCGTGTCTATCAGGAGGTTCGCGACGTCGAAGATTACACGCCGGAGACGCTCACCCAGTGCAAGCAGCTCGGGTACGTGCTCGACGAGACGCTCCGCCTCTCGCCGTCGCTGTATTTCCATCCTCGGCGTGCGACGGTCCACACGACAGTGGAGCTCTCCGCGGAGGAGGCCATTACGATGCCGGCTGGCACGCACGTGTTGCTCGATGTCTGGCACGCGAACCGCCACGAGGACCACTGGGGCATCGGGCAGACGGGCTACCCGGCGAGCGAGTTCCATCCTCAACGATGGGAGCGGATGGAGCAGGAAGGTCGCCCGATGAACGAGTGGCCGCACTTTGGTTTCGGCCATGGCCCTCGGTTCTGCCCTGGCAAGAGCCTCGGGCAACTCGAAACCGCTCTGGTTGTCGGCACCTGCGTCAAACTCTTTCAGTTCACGGCTCCAAACCGAGCCAACCTGCCTCGGGCGGGTGTCTCAACCAAGCCCCGCGACGGCGTGCTCGTTGACCTGACGCCCCGGGCGAGCGACGACCGGCCGAGTCAGCTGTCGGCATACCAGCAGTCCAAGCCCCGCCCCGATTCGGGCGGGTGCCCGTTCTCTGGTCGTTGAAGTCCTGCTCATCTCGTGCTTTGGAGCGGGAGTCTTCCAGACCGACATGAATGGAACGCGCGCCGCGGGCAAGGGTTGTTCCATTCACACCCAGCGTACCCAGTGGGCACCCTGATGAGAAGGGATTTGCCGCCAGGGCGTGCCGGAACTGCTGGATCAGTTGGTGCAATGAGCCGCTAGGCTTCCTGTGGGCCGACAGTTTGATGCATACGTTATCACTTCGGCACATGCGGCAGCGCACACGCGAAGCCGCAGCCGAGCACTACATGAGCGAACGATGCGGACATGGCGGTGGCCGCAATACTGTCATGAGGGTAGACGCCGACACTCGCCGCGCCCGCCAGACCGACCAATCCGACAAACCCAGCGACCATAACGCAATCGACAACCAATGCAGTCGTCCGCTGCCAGCTGAGGCATCGTTTCAGATTCACAATACTGTTGTAGCACGCGAGCCGAGTGCGAACGTCCAGCAGGATGAGCGCGGTAGGTATGAGCAAGATCCATTGCATGCCCGGTGCTGAGAACCATGGCTCGCCAACGCCCAGAGCGAGCAGCATCGGAGTCAATGCGACCGCGAGCTGACTGAGGATACGCGCTGCGCGACGGCGACCTCTGGGAGCCCACAGCGATCGCAAGGGCGGGAAGTTGTGCTCAATGGTCGTTTGTGTACCGAGTGCGATAAAGCCGGCTGCGCAGAGTGTTGCAACGCCGTAGGTGACGCACACCACAATGCGGTCTGTCTCGGCATTGAGGCTTGATGCCTCAATGATCAGCGTGATAACGAACGCAACCGCCATCGCGCTGCTTGCGGCGATCTCATACCAGATCTTTCGGCGAAACAAACGTCGATCCCGACGTGGCCAGGTTGCGGGCACGCCGTGATAGTCCGGCGACGTGCCACACTCGGGACACGGCGTGGCGACTTGGTCGCCGGGCAATGGGTAGCCGCAGTACGAGCAAATGTCTGTGTCGCTTGCCATGTTGCTCCGGTACGGACCTGTCGCCCCATCCTACCATCCGCTCGCTGAGGGGTCGGCGCGGAGGCACGGATGCTGGGGCAACGCAACAACACACCTTGGCGCAAGCGGCTGCCGATCCTCAGCGACTGGCGGGGGATCGTGCAACGGGTGGCGATTGCGCCCGACGCGGCCGACGCCCCGGGCCTGGACGACGAGGGCCGGCTCAAGAAGGGGCGGCTTTGCGGGCTGACGATGGGCGGGGCCATCTGGGTGCTGAGCTGGCCGATCTTGATCGAGTCGCTGCTCAACTGGCTCGTCGGCATGACCGACACCATTATCTCTGCGCAGGTGGGTGTGGCCGAGACCGACGCGATCGCGGTCGCTGGGTACTTGCTGTGGCTCATCAGTCTCATCAGCATGGCGCTGGGCGTGGGGGCGACAGCGCTGGTCAGCCGGTCCGTGGGCAAGTCAAGGCTCGCGGTCGCCAACGCAGCGGTGGGGCAGGCACTGCTGCTGGCGCTCTTGAGCGGCGTGCTGGTGGGGCTGGCGATCTTCGTCGCCTCGGCCCCAGCGGGCAATGCGCTGTTCCGCGTGCATGACATCGAACTCGAGGGGCTCGATCCCGCGAACGTCTCGCTCGCTCTGGAGCGCGGCCGCATCGCGGCGGAGTCTTTCGCGGCGTACATGCGGATCATCGCGATCGGCACGCCGATGTCGTCGGTGCTGCTGGTGGGCATCGCGTGCGTGCGGGGAGCGGGCGATTCGGTCAAGCCTTTGTGGGTGATGATCGCGGTGAATGCGGTGAACATCTCGTGCAGCTGGCTTTTTAGCGGTGTGGACCTGACGCGTGCCGACGCGGCCGGGGTTCAGCAGGTGTGGCTGACGAACCCATCGCCGCTGGACTTTGGCATTGTGGGCGTGGCGTGGGGCACGATGCTCGCCCACACGGTTGGCGCGGCGCTGGCTGTGCTGGTGCTGGCTCGGGGCGTCGGCGGGGTCCGGCTGCTCAAGCGCAGACTCCGGCTGCACAAGCACACGTCGATGCGGCTGATCCGTGTGGGCATCCCGAACTTCATCGAGACTGCGGGCCTGTGGTTCGGGAACGCTCTGATCGTGCTGATGGTGCGTGGCGTGGGGGCAACCGGCGGCGCGCTGGGGGCGCACCTGATCGCGATCCGCATCGAGGCGGTGAGCTTTCTGCCCGGCTTTGCGATGAGCATGGCCGCGGCGACGCTCGCGGGTCAGTACCTCGGCGCGGGGAGCAAGGCGGGCGCGAAGCGGGCAATTCTGATCTGCCTGGGAATTTCTGTGACGATCATGGGCGGGTTCGGCTTCTTGCTGATGCTGCTGCCTAAGACGCTCACGGGGTTCATTACGTCTCAGCCGGAGCATCTGGCGATGACGCCGATGCTGCTGTTCATCATCGGCACGGTGCAGATCCCGTTTGCGGTGTCGCTGCTGATGCGTGGGGCGATGCGTGGAGCGGGCGATACCAAGGCGGTGCTCGTGATGACATGGGTTTCGATGTACGCGGTGCGTTTGCCGCTGGTGTACGCGCTGTCGGGAATTGACCTGCCGCTGCCCGGCGGGGGTTACCTGAAGCACCCGTTCCTGGATGAGCCGTCACTCAACGGCATCTGGATCGGGATGTCCATCGAGCTCGTGTTCCGCGCCGCCCTGTTCACCGGCCGATTCATGCAGGGCGGCTGGTCGCGGGTGCGGGTCTGAAGGGCGCTCTGATGGCACAGGATCTCATCCTGTAGCAGAATGCTGCCTGGCTACCACCCCGCAAAGCCGGTAGAGCAACCGAGCGCCGACGATCGCGTCGATCGCCTGCTCGGTCCCGACTTCGACCAAGTCGAAGCCAACAACTTTGCGATCGCTCTCGGCGAGCTTGCCAAGCAGCACGCTGATTTGCTGCCAGCTGAACCCGCCCGGCACGGGCGTGCCCGTTGATGGGCAAAGCGATGGATCGAGCCCATCGATATCGAACGACACGTACACGCGCTCGGGCAGCGTTGCGAGGACCTCGTCGCACCAGTTGGCAAAGGTCCGGCCCGCGGCAAGCTCATCGGCGAGCGCATCGTCGGTGAACACCCGCACGCGAGGGTCACGTTCTGCCATCTCGCGCTCGGCTGTGCCGTGGTCGCGGATGCCCACGGCTGTGATGCTTGCGAGGCCTTCGGCTCGGCGGAGGGCGTTGAACATGACGGAGGCGTGCGAGTGCTCGAAGCCCTCAAACCGATCGCGAAGGTCGAGGTGCGCATCGATCTGCAGCACGCCGACGCCGGGGTGCGCGGCCGACACTGCCTCAATGGCTCCCAGCGAGACCGCGTGCTCACCGCCGAGCAGCGCGGGGACCCGATCGCGTGCGAGAATCGCTGCCACCGATTCGCGGATGAGGGCTGTGGCTCGCTCGGCGAGGGCATCGATCTTGGCGACCTCTGCCGCATCAGAATCGGTCGCCCCGCCACGCTCGATGATCGGCCGGGCGAGCTCGCTTGCCTGCTGACCGATGGCCTCCAGCCCCTCGGGGCCTTGCAGCGAGCCGATGCCGACTGTCCAAATCTGGCCGAACCGGGCATCGTCGAGATCGACCTGTAGCGAGGCCTCGGCGATGGCTGCCGGCCCGCCCGCAGTGCCTGTGCGGTAGGAGGTGGTGGCCTCGTAGGCTGCGGGCAGCACCTCGATGAGCGGGCTGGGGTGCTCGGGCAGGCCGAAGAGCGAGCCCTCGCCTCCCGCCGCTGCATCGGGATCGAACGAACCTGTTGGATCGGGGTGGACGGTCATGGCGTTGGTTGTATCCTCCCAAACCGGACCGTGCCTCGGCACGCCACTACCAGAGACGCCCAAGCCCCGGAGCCGCGATGAGCGAACCCAACCAACCGAGTCCATCCAAGTCCGACAGCCAGCCAACCAAGAAGATGGGTGGCATCCTCGACGGGATCGAGTGGCTCGGCAACAAGCTGCCCGACCCCGCGTTTCTCTTTCTCATTGGTGCCACGGTCGTGCTCGTCGCCAGCGCCCTGTTCGCGCCCTCGATGCCCGGCGGGTGGCGGGTGCAGTGGAACGATGTGGGCAACCGCGCCGGCGGCGTGGACCAGCAGCTCAGCGAGATCGTCCGCGAAGTGCCGAACCCGGCTGACCCAGACGGTGATTTAGTTCTCGAACGCGCGACATTCCAGGTCGTCGAGACCGACGCTGGCACCGAGGCGCACCTGGTGGTCACAGGCTCGGGCGAGGTGGTCTCTGACAAAGCGGGCAAGCCGATCGACTTTGCCGAGCGAGGCTGGGCGGTCTTTGGCAAGACCGTCAGAATGGTCACGGATCCCGAGACGGGAAAGGAAACGCAGCTCCTTGAGAACAACGGCACGGTCACGTTCGCGACGAGCCTGCTCACGAGCGAGGGGCTGTACTGGTGCCTCAAATCGATGGAGCACAACTTCATGGGCTTTGCGCCGCTTGGTGTGGTGCTGCTGGGCATGCTTGGGATCGGTGTCGCTGAGAAGACCGGACTGATCGCGGCCCTCATCAAGGTCTTTATGCGCAACGTGCCGGACTCGATGCTCACACCCTCGATGGTGTTCATCGGGATCATGTCGTCACTGGCCACGGATGCGGGGTACGTCGTGCTCCCGCCGCTGGCTGCAGCGATCTACCTGGCTGCGGGCCGCTCGCCATTGGCGGGTATCGCGGCGGTGTTCGCGGGTGTGTCCGCTGGCTTCAACGCCAACCTGCTCATCACGAGCCTCGAGCCGATGATGGCCAACCTGAGCCAGAACGCGGCCCAGATCGCCGACCCACTGCGGGAGGTTTCGGCAACCAGCAACTGGTACTTCCTCGCGAGTTCAACGGTCCTGATCTCGTTCGTGGGCTGGGGCGTGTCGGCGATTTTCGTCGAGAAACGCCTCGCCAAGAAGTCTGCCGACCAAGGCGGGCCGGACCCGGTCGCCGCGGCTCATGCCAAGAAGGACATCGGCAAACTCGATCCCATCGAGGTCAAAGGCCTCGTGCGAGCGATGGCGGTGCTTGCAGCACTCATCGGCACGATTGTCACACTGCACTTTTGGGACGGCTCGCCCCTGCACGGCAGTGACGGCAGCTTCCCTCGCTGGGTGGCGGTCGTTGTGCCGCTCATGTTCATGTGCTTTGTGCTGCCGGGCATCGCGTACGGGGCGACTGTGGGGAACGTCAAGTCCACCAAGGACGCGGCCAAGCACATGATCGACTCGATGGCCATGATGGCCCCGATCATCGTGCTGGCGTTTTTCGCGGGTCAGTTCGTGGCCTACTTCGGCGAGACCAACCTTGGCACGATGCTCGCGTTCAGCGGCGGCGAGTGGCTGTTCAACCAAGGCCTGCCGACTCCGCTGCTGCTGATCGCGTTCATTCTGCTGGTCATGGTGTTCAACATGTTCGTGGGCTCCATGTCCGCCAAGTACGCGCTGTTCGCGCCGATCTTCGTGCCCATGTTCATGCTCATCGGCATCCGGCCCGAGCTCACACAGGTCGCTTACCGCATCGGTGACTCGGTCACGAACGTCATCACGCCGCTCAACGCGTACCTCGTCATTGTGCTCGTGTTCATGCAGCGGTACGCGCCCAAGGCCGGCATGGGCACACTCATCGCCATGATGCTCCCGTACACCATCGTGTTCGCCATCATCTGGACCGCATTCCTGCTCCTTTGGAATGCCTTCGGTATCCCGCTGGGCGTGGGCGACCCGATGGAAGCCATGACCCAGGTCGCGCCCTGATGGCAGGCCCGCACGCAATGACCACGGAAGGCAACCGCGTGAAGCAGCATGAGGTTCAAACCATACCGCTCTCGGGCATCTCCGCTGAGCTGGCGGCGAGGTTCGATGCGCGCACCGCAACCGTCGCGGTCGTAGGGCTCGGGTACGTCGGGCTGCCGATGACGCGGGCCATGCACGACGCGGGCTATGGCGTGGTTGGCTTTGATATAGACGGTGCCAAGATCGAGGCGCTCACGAGCGCCACGGCGTATCTCAAGCACCTGGGTCAGGAGCTCTACGACGAACTGGCCGCCTCGAACCGGTTCGTGCCCACGGCCGATGCCTCAAGGCTGGCCGAGGCGGACGCGGTCATCATCTGCGTGCCTACGCCGTTGGACTCTGCCAACCGCCCGGACCTGCGGTACGTCGAGTCGTCTACACAGCTGGTCGCGGACCACCTGCGCGCGGGCCAGCTGGTGGTGCTGACTTCAACGAGCTACCCGGGCACGACCCGCGAGGTCAGCGGCGCGATTCTCTCTGCCGCCGCCAAGCAGCGGGGGCTCGAGCTCGGACGCGATGTGTTTCTCGCCTTCAGCCCCGAACGCGAAGACCCGGGCCGAACATCGCACACCACGCGCACCACGCCCCGGTTGGTCGGAGGGCTGAGCGAAACAGACACCGAGCTGGCGCGACGGCTGTTCGTTCCCGCGGTCGACACCGTCGTGCCCGTGAGCACCGCCGAGGTCGCCGAGTCCGCCAAGCTGCTGGAGAACATCTATCGCGCGGTGAATATTGCGCTGGTCAACGAGCTCAAGCCCGCGCTGGCCGCGATGGGTGTGGACATCTGGGAGGCGATCGATGCGGCCTCAACTAAGCCGTTCGGCTATCAGGCGTTCTACCCAGGGCCCGGGCTCGGCGGGCACTGCATCCCGATCGACCCGTTCTACCTCTCGTGGCGTGCGGCGTCACTCGGCAAGCCCACCCGGTTCATCGAACTCGCTGGCGAGATCAACCGGCGCAGGCCAGCGCACGTCGTCGACACACTCCGCGACGAACTCGCGGCGCGCGACCAACCGTTGCGCGGCGCGCGCGTGCTGGTCATGGGCCTCGCGTACAAGAAGAACGTGGACGATGTTCGCGAGACGCCCGCAGCGGAGATCATCCGCCTGCTCTTGCAGGCCGGTGGTTGGGTGAGCTATCACGACCCGCACATCGCGCGGTTCCCGCTCATGCGCAAGTACGATTTCGATATGGAATCCGCGCGGCTGACGCCCGAGCAGCTCGGTGCGCAGGACGCGGTGCTGATCGTCACCGACCACGACGCGGTGGACTACCAGCTTCTCGCCGACCACGCGAAGCTCATACTGGACACGCGCAACGTGATGGCCAAGTTCAAGTCGGGCAAGGCAACAATCGTGAAAGCCTGACCGCGCTACTTCCCGAGCGACGGCTCGGGATGCTGCACGTCAGCGCCGGATGCTTCCCACGCAAGGAACCCGCCTTTGAGGTTGATGACTTCTCGGCCGGCCCGCTGCAAGTACGCGCACGCCCTCGCTGAGCGCACGCCGCTCCGGCAGTTGACGATCAGCGGTTTGCCCGTTGGCACTTCGTCCATGCGGCCCATGAGCCGGGTGTGGGCGATGTTGACCGCGCGGGGCACGTGACCCTCGGCGAACTCGGTGGCGCGGCGGACATCCAGCGGATCGGCCATGCCCTCGGCAAGCTTCGCCCGCGCTTCAGCCGGCTCGATCTCTAAAATCGATACAAGTTCCGTGCTACCTAGCTCGCTGCTCGGCAACCAGCCGACGATGCGGTCGAGCCCGACGCGGATCAAGTCTCGGATCGCTTCCTCGAGCCGTTCAGGCTCGATGACGAGGTACACGTCCTCGGTGTCCTTCACGAGCGAGCCCGAATCGGTGTTGAAAGACTTGATCATCGGCAGCGACAGCGAGCCCGCGACATGCCCGGCGCGGAACTGGTCCCATGGGCGTGTATCCACGATCGCGACTTGCTGTGGATCGAGCGCTTTGAGCCGATCAACGGTGAGCCGCAGCGGCGTGGGCAGCCCGCCAAGCACCTTTGGGCCGAGCTTGTTGTCACGCTTCATGTTCGCGAAATACACAGGCGGCTCCGGCTGGCCTGCCAGGATGAAATCCACGAATCTCTGCTCGTCTTTCGCTGCCCTGATCGCCGGATTGAACCGCTTCTCGTACCCGATCGTGCTCATGGGTACCGCGCCGAGTGCTTTGCCGCAGGCGCTGCCCGCGCCGTGCGCCGGCCACACCTGCACGAAGTCCGGCACATCATCCAGCGTGCGCACGGTCTGAAAGAGCCTGCGGGCAGACGGCTCCATCGCGCCCGTCTGCCCCGCAGCGGACTCGAGCAGGTCAGGCCTTCCGAGGTCTCCCACGAATACGAAGTCGCCCGTGGCCATCCCGATTGGAGCATCCGCACCAGCGCCGTGGTCGGTGATGAGAAACACGATGTGCTCGGGCGTGTGGCCCGGCGTGTGCAGCACTTTGAACTCGATGTTGCCGACGTTGAACGTGTCGGAGTCTTTGAGCAGTTGGTGGTTGTACGTGCCCCCGCCCGCTTTCTTGTTGAGCCACTGGTATTTCCAGTCGGCATCGCCCTCGTCGGATAGGTAGACCTTTGCGCCGGTGCGTTCGGCCAGTTCACGCGAGCCCGACAAGAAGTCAGCGTGGATATGCGTCTCGGCGGTTGCGATCAGCCTCAGCCCGTTGGCCTCGGCGAGATCGATGTACCGGTCCACGTCGCGCTCGGGGTCGATGACCAACGCCTCACCCGTTTTCTGGCAGCCGATGACGTACGCCGCCTGTGCGAGCTTCTCGTCGTAGACCATCCGCATGAACATAAAGCTACCTCGCAAGATCCCCAGCCCTGTTAGCCCGCTGATTGCAACTCTTCGAGGCTCGCCACATCGAGCGCACTCTCGTGCGTCGCCTCGAGCACGACCTCCGGGGCTGCGCCCGCCTCGAACGCCTCGCGCCATCGCCCGGCGCACAGGCACCAGCGGTCGCCCGCCCCAAGACCCGGGAACCCGTACTCGGGCATGGGCGTGGTCAGGTCGTTGCCCGCCAGCTTGGAAAAAGCCAGAAACTCCGCCGTCACGATGCAGCAGATCGTGTGCGCACCGTGGTCATCAGGCCCCGTGTCGCAGCACCCGTCGCGATAGAAGCCGGTGAGGGGGTCCAGAGAGCATGTCTGCAACTCTCCGCCCAGCACGTTGTGGGGTGGGCGAGGATGAACGCCGTTGATCTGAATCATGCGCGCCCCGTGCTATTTCAGAACCACTCTTTGGTGCCGTCGAGGTACATCGCCTTGAACTCGGCATCCGACTTGGTCAGGTAGATGATGCCCTCGACCAGACCAATCACGCCCATGGCCATCAACGGGAGGCCAAACAGGAAGCAAGACGTGATGATGCCTGCCACCGACACGCAGAGCATGATGACAGCAGGCTTTGTGTAACCCAAGATGAACTTGTGGATGCCGAGCGCGCCGAGCAGGATGGCGAGTACGCCGCAGAGGATTTTCTTGCTCTGCACCTCGCTCGGCGAGAGCTCGACGGGCGGCTGTGACGTAGCCGGTGAACCCGGCGCTGGAGCTGTCGGTTGCTCGGTGAAGCCGGGGTCGCCTGGGTTGTTCTGGTCGCTCATGGTCTAATTCTCCGCGAAAGGGCCTGTTGTTGGGCGTTCAGCTTACCCGCCCGGCGCGTGCTGTGGGCGGGCGGGCTCGATGGACACGCGGACGTGGACCGCGCCCGCCAACTCGTACTCATCGAGCAGCGCTACGAGGGCATCGAATGCCGCCCGGTCGTTCACCGAACCTTGCAGCGTGGCGTCGGCATCGGGGGCCTCAGCGGAAGCCCCCGGCCGAATCAGCACCGCTGCGAACCGGTCGTCCTGACGAAGCCTGGGCGAGAGCTGGTCGCGCACCCGTTCGAGGCTCGACAGTGGGGCGACGGCTTGCACGGCTTGCTCGTTCATCGCTGCGGCTCGCTCGGCCTGGCTGGTCGTGACCGCGGGCATCAGGAGCATCCACGCGGCGATGGGTAAGAGCAGCAGAAGCACGCCGCCGCCGATGAGCAGCACGAGCACCTTCCGCTGATCGGGGTCTTTCCAGCTCAGCGCGCGCAGATCCGAGACTGCCTGCAGGCCCCGGATCTTGATTTCGTACAGGTCCACTGTTGTGGTTCCCCGGTCGGCTTCAGCCTTCCTTGCTCGCAAACAGCTTTAGCATGTCGACGCAGCGCGCCGCGTAGCCGGCCTCGTTGTCGTACCACGACACGATCTTGAAGAACCGATCGTTCAACTCGATGGCGGCACCCGCATCGTAGATGCTGCTGTGCGCATCCCCGATGAAGTCACTCGAAACCACATCGTCCTCGGTGTATCCGAGCACGCCCTGCATCGAGCCGTTGGCGGCTGATTTCATCGCTTCACTGATCGCTTTGATCGAGGTCGGCTTGGCGGTGCGGAAGGTGAGATCGACGCACGAGACATCGGCTGTGGGAACACGGAAAGCCATGCCTGTCAGCTTGCCCTTGAGTGCGGGGATGCACAGCGCCACGGCCTTGGCTGCGCCCGTGCTCGAAGGGATGATGTTCTGGTAGGCGTTGCGGCCGCCGCGCCAGTCTTTTTTCGACGGACCGTCCTGCGTGGGCTGGGTCGCGGTCGCGGCGTGCACGGTGGTCATCAGGCCCTCTTCGAGGCCGAACGAATCGTTGATGACTTTGGCTACGGGGGCGAGGCAGTTGGTCGTGCAGCTCGCGTTGGAGACGATCACATCGGTCTTGGGGTCGTACGTCTCGTGGTTGACCTTGTACGCCATCGTCTTGACGGTGTCGGGCGTTTTGGTCGGCGCCGAGATCAGCACCCGCTTGCAGCCGTTGTTCTCGATGTGCTTGTGCGCATCGTCGTAGGTGGTAAAGAAGCCCGTTGATTCGAGTACGTAGTCCACGCCCCAGTCGCCCCAGGGCAGCTTGGCCGGGTCGCGCTCGGCTTTGGTCTCGGTGGTCTTGCCGTTGACCGTGAAGGCGGTCTCGCCCTTGGTCTCGACCTGAGCGAGCTTTCCGTTGATTCGGAATCGGCCGTGCATGGTGTCGTAGCGGAGCAGGTAGGCGAGGTTGTCCGAGGGCACGAGGTCGTTGACGGCGACAACCTCGATGTTGGGGTCCTGAGCCGCGATCCGGTAGACCAGCCGACCGATGCGTCCGAAACCGTTGATGCCGATGCGTAGGGCCATGCGTGATTCCTTTCAGGCCCCATCGCAGGGTTACGAAGAGGGGCTGCGAAATCGTACGCGCAGCAGGCACCCGCGTCAGCGAGAGGTCGCCAGATCTATCGCGCCCGGTCGGGCGCGCGCCTGAGTCACGTTGCGTGGAGGTGGTTTCGGCTACCGGCCGCCGGGCTGACGCTCTCGGCGGGGGCCTCTGCCGCCCTCTTCGCCGGGGGAGGGCCGGCCTCGGCCCTGGCCCTTGATCCGTGCGAGCACCTGCTCGGTGGACTCACGGATTCGTTCGTCGCGTTTGCCCGCTTCCGCAGCCAAAGCCTCTCGCTGCTCGGCGAGGCGCGATTCAAGCTGGCGAAATTCGTACGCACGGATCGCGTACTTGGCATCGATCTCTCGGCCAATTGATTCGCGGAAGCCCTCAAGGGCCTGGCCAAAGACGTCGCTTTCTTCGCCTTTCTCGACGAACGCCTCTCGCAGCAGTCTGCCCGCTTCGAAGAGCCCGACGCCCGCTTTGAATTCCTCGATCGAGAGTTTGCCGAGCTGTTCGTCGGTGTCCTGCGCACGGATCACGCGGATGGCGCGAGGCGCCAGCGCCCGCCCGAGGATGCGCTCGGCGATGGGACCATCCGATTGCTCAAGCCTGCTGTAGGCGATCGGGGCGTGCTCTTGCAAGAACCCGCGAACCCGCATCTGGTGCTCTTCGTCGAGCTCGGCCCAGGGCAGGTCCCACTGCGGGTCGGTCGGGGGCGAAAGGGGGGGCGGGGGCCTTTCTCCTCTGCGTTCCTCGGGGCGATCGCCGGTCGGCCCGCGGTCGAGCGCTCCGGGACCACCCGCTGGCCGATCGGGTCTTCCAGCTTCGCTCTGACCGAGAGCTTCGCGGAACTCCTCTCGGCTGACTGGCTCATTTGCATCAAGTCGGGCCTGCAACGCCTCGAGCGCTGCGAGCCGATCTCGAGCGTCTTGGATCGCTCGTTCCACGATCGGCCCGCCCCGTTCGGGCGGAACCGCCTGTGGGGTTTGCTGCTGCGAGCGCGCCGCAGGTGCCCATGTCCCAAGAACGGTGCAGGTGACAACGATGGTCAGAAGGCGGTGCATGGTCAGATCGCTTCCGATTCTTCGAGCCATGAGGTATCGGGCTCGGCTGCGGCGTCGAACGACTGGGTGTCTTCGAGAAGTGCATCGAAACGATCAACCGAGTTTGACGCGAGCGAAGCGGTCGCGAGCTCAAACAGTTCCAGCGCGTCCGCGTCGTACGAGGCGTGCAACATTGGCGATGGAGCTGGCGCGGGCTTACTGAGCCAGATCGGTAGCGCCAGCACAGCCAGCGCGGCCGCGGCGGCGAGCCCGATCGACACCCGCTGGAACGACGAGAACCGGATGACAGGCATCGGCGCGTCGAGGGTCTCGGTCGCAGCGACAACGCGCTCGGCCAGCCCGCGGGGCATGGTGGATGCATCGGCCTCGGCGAGGGCCTTGAGCCCGTGTTCGACGGCTTGCAGCGAAGGGTCGGATGTGTGGTTGTGGGTCATGGTGTCTGGAGCCTCTGGTTGGGTGCAGCCGGCCGCGCGGCAGAATCGGCTGTGGCTTGTTCGGAGGGGGAGAGCATGTCGCGGAGCTTGGCCAGCGCCCGGTGGTGTCTGGCGAGCAGGGTGCCGACGGGCTCGTCGAGCATCGAGGCGATCTGCTTGAAACTCATCTGCCCGTGGTGGCGGAGTTCGATGATCTCGCGGTCCTTGTCGGATAGCTCGCCAAGCCCGGCTTTCAGGCTCACGAGGAGTTCGGAATCTGGGTCTGCCGTCGCGGCTGGTTCAGCCTGCGCTTCTCGCAGGGCTTCTGGGGAATCGATCCGCTTGCTGCGCCGGGCGATGCGGATCTGGTCGCGGATGCGGTTGACCGCGATGCGGAACAGCCAGGCTTCGAACTGGCCCTGCTCGGCGTACCCGCCGGTCGAGACTTTGTTGGCCACGGTCGCAAACACGGACTGCACAACCTCCTCCGCCAAGTCGACCTGCCTGAGCCTGCTGTACGCGAGAGCGTACAACCGGCGCGTGTAGGCGTGGACGAGTTCGCTCCAAGCGTCCTGGTCGCCGGCGAGTGCGGCACGGACGATGCGCGGCTCAACCGCCGCTGATTCCCATTGGGCCGGGCCATCACGCTCCGCCTGCGCTCCCAGAGCGCGTGGGTCGGATTCGCGTTCAGGCTGCCCCATCGTGTGCTCCAACGCCGCCGGGCGTGCTCCATTGCACTGCGGTGGTACCCTCTTGATACGCTCGGTAGCGGTGGGCGGCTCTTACGGGCTATCGGTCCTGCTCGCATGGGCAGCGTACCCAAGTCGGCCGCACACCCGGCAAACACTGGGAGCCGACGGTTCGTAGAGGGGCGGGGGAAACGACTGGGAGGCTCGCCAGCGGGCCAGAAAGGGCCGCGCTTGGGCGAACTCAGCGACGAGAAGCTGTTCGAGGCCCACCGAACGGGCGATGGGGCGGCCCTGCGGACGCTCATCGAGCGGCATCAGGGCGACCTCTTTCGCTTTCTTTTCAGGCTATCGGGCGACAGGCACATCGCTGAGGATGCCTTTCAGGAGGCGTTCCTGCAGGTTCACCTTTCTGCGGACCGGTTTGACATCACACGCCGATTTCGTCCGTGGTTGTTCACGATTGCAGCGAACAAGGCCAGGGACTTGCTTCGTAAGAAGGTTCGTCGATCGGAGTTGCCGTTGTCGGCTCCGGTCGGAACGAGCGACGGCAGGGTCACCTTTGCGGACCTTATGGCTCTCGATGAGCCGGGCCCGGAGGCGGCGCTGGCAATCGAGGAGCGAGACCAGATGGTGCAGCGGGCTATTGACCGACTGCCCTGGTCGTTGCGGGAGATCTTGCTCTTGGCCTACTTTCAGCGGCTCAGCTACGCCCAGATTGCCGAGGACCTCGGCATCCCTCTTGGCACGGTCAAGTCCAGGCTGCACGCAGCGGTCGGGGGGTTCGCCAAACATTGGGCTGCGGTGCAGCGCGAGAGCGAATCGCCCGAGCCCCGAACCGAGCCCGGACTTGGGCCTGGAGACGAGCGATGAAGGAACCATCGGGTCAGGACACGGGGCGGCAGACGAGTCAGGACGACCAGCCGGCTATCGAGGCCCTGCTTGCCGAGGCGCTCGAAGGCGCCGCTGGCGATAGGGAGGCGGCGTGCGCGCGCTTCCGAGCCTTGCTGGGCCAACTTGATACGGATGCAGAGCCCGCCGAGGGCCTCGCCGATGTGGTGATGCTGCGAGTTCAGCAGTCCGATCGCGCTGCGGCTTCTGCGGACGAGACACTTAGTTCGCTCGATGCCGATGCCATCGACGCGATGATGGCCCTCGGGTTTGAGGCGAACAAGGCCCCGCGCGAGCTGCGGTCGAGAGCCGTTGCGATCGCTGCTTCGGCCCGGATCGTGACCAGCGGCGGTCCTGCTTTGCCGAGGGATTTGCTGGAACGGACGATGGCTCGGATTGATGCCGTCGACGACATTCCCGAGCCGATCCGGATTCGGCCGCCTGTCCGCCAACGCTTTGCGGACCTCGTCTCGATCGCGGCGATGCTCCTGATCGTGGTCTCGGTCGGGTGGCCCGCGCTGACGTCCTGGCGTTCGGCCTCGATGCGCGCGGTCTGCGCCTCAAACATGCAGTCCGTGGCTTCGGCCATGGGTCTTTACGGCGGGGACTTTCGCGAGCACCTGCCCGCGGCGACCGCTGGCTTTGGCGGTGGGCAGACCTGGTGGAACGTCGGCAAGGGCGCTGAGCAGTCCAACTCCGCCAACTTGTTCACGCTCGCACGGACCGGCTATGCAGAAGTCGGCGATCTCGCGTGCCCGGGCAACGAGCACGCTCCGTCTGAGCACTTCCATGCGACGGACGACGACTGGCACTCGTTCGATGAGGTGAGCTACAGCTACCGGATCATCACCCGCCGGGGCACGCCCACGCTCGGCGAGGGCCAGCGGTTCGTGATCGCAGCCGACCGCTCGCCGGTGGTTGTGCGGGCCGCCCGTGGCCAGCCGATCATGCCGAGAGAGAACAGCCTCAACCACCTAGGCTCGGGCCAGCAGGTGCTGTTCTCCGATGGCTCGGTCGAATGGACCGCCAGCCCGGTGCTGCCATCGGGCGACAACATCTACCTGCCTCGGGCCATCGAGGCGGTCGTGGAAGCCTTTGAGCGGATGGGCCGAATCGATCCCATCCGGGGCACGGAAATCCCCGCGCGTTCGGGCGATGATTTTCTGGGTCCGTGACCGATTGCGGTCCGAATCGGGCCGTGGAGGCTGTGGCCCGACCCCGGCTAGGGGCCTAGCATGGAGGCCGCGAGCCGCGATGGCTGGCGCCAAACAGACGGAGTGGCACGATGCCCAAGAACAAGATTCATAAGGGTCTGCTCAAGCGGATCCGTATCAGCAAGACCGGCAAGGCCCGCCACCGCTCGGCCTTCCACAAGCACTTGAGCTCGCACAAGAGCGGCAAGCGGCTGCGTCAGCTCCGCAAGGACCGGTACCTCGCCAACTCGGATGCCAAGCGTCTTGAGAAGCTGCTGTTCCGCCGCCTCCGAGGCCGGACCCAGCCCGCAGCGGACCGCAAACGCTCGCCTTCTCCTGAGCAGCGCCGCGCGATGCAGGCTGAGAAGCGGGCCGCCGCGGCAGCCACAGCTGATTAACCAAACGATCGTTGAATGCGTGCCCGAGCGGAGCGTCCGCGCGAGCACGAGAGAATTGTGCGTCGGGAACCGCAAGCCGGCTGATCGAGCCGCTCCGACGGATGTGAAGGAGAACGAGCATGCCTCGTGCAAGCAAGGGCGCAGCCCGCAACAAAGCCAAGAAGCGCATCTTCCGTCAGGCCCGTGGCTACTACGGTGCGCGCAAGAACCACTACTACCTCGCCAAGGACGCTGTCCGCCGCGCTGGTGTGTATGCCTACCAGCACCGCCGGATGCGCAAGCGTGACTTCCGTGCGTTGTGGATTACCCGTATCACCGCGGCCTGCCGCATGCGTGGCACGCGGTACAGCCAGTTCATCAGCGGGCTCAAGATGGCTGGCATTCTGCTTAACCGCAAGATGCTGAGCCAGATCGCGATCGAGGACCCCAAGCTGTTCGACCAACTCGTCGATACCGCGGTCAAGGTCTCCAAGGCCGAGCCCGCCAAGGTCTCGTAAGCAGCCTCTGAGCAACCCGTTTCGGCACGACCCCAGCCCCGCGGTACCATGGTGCTGCGGGGTTGTTCTTTCGACTGTATCTCGGACGGCTGGAGGCTCGAATGGACGGTTGGTGGGTGGCCGATACCTGGCAGAAGAGCCCCGTGCTCACCATCGCGTGGGCCGCGTGGGTGATCGTGAGCATCACGCTCCACGAGCTCGCCCACGGCTGGGCCGCGATTCGGCGTGGCGACCGCACGCCAATCGAGCTGGGCCGTATGACGTTTAACCCGATCGTGCACATGGGCACCATGAGCCTGATCGCGTTTGCTGTGATCGGGATCGCTTGGGGTTCGATGCCCGTGAACCCGTCGCGGCTCCGCGGCCGCTACGCGGAGGCGTTTGTCGCCGCTGCGGGGCCAGCGGTCAACCTGGTGCTCGCGATCGGGTGCATCTTGCTGCTTGCGGCATGGGAACTGGTAACGAACTCGAACGCCGGAGCATCGATCCCGCCCCACATCGGAGCGAACCTGGCGACGGTGTTCTGGGCGGGAGCACTGCTCAACATCGTGCTGCTGATGTTCAACCTGATACCGGTGCCGCCGCTGGACGGCTCTCGGATTCTGGCAGACTTCGTGCCGTCTTACGGCCGCATGTTCGATGGCCCGCAGGGCCAGTACGTGGGCCTTGGCCTGTTCATGCTGATGTTTTTCTTCGGCTTCGATGTGATGTGGTCGGCCTCGGCGTGGGTCGTTAATTCCGCCGTCGCCGTGCTGCTCTTGCCGTTTGCCTGATGGGCGAACCGACGGGCCCGATCAGCCCTCGTTTGGAGCGGGCTCATCGGCTTTGGCTCGGTCGCCGCGCACACGCTTGGTCATGCCCTCGCGCAGCTCGTAGTTGAGCGTCTTGCTGAGCTCTTTGAACGCGAACGGCGTGGCGAGCACCTCGCTCTCGCGGATGTCGTCCTGCACGCCCCGCTGAATCGCTTGGTCACGTATCTGGCGGAACGACTCGACCGTCAGCGGTGAAAGCCCGATCACGCGGACCATCAGCAGCGAGCGGGCTTCTTCAGCCGGAACCGCGAGCGTGCGGTCGGTTGTCGGCACATCGCCCATGGGCGCAATCGGGTTGAGTGACTCGGCTTTAGCTCGAACCGCATCGCGGACGGCCTCGGTGTCGTAGAGAGGCCTGGCGTTGCCATTCCTGATCTGCGAGATGCCAAACTCAACACCGCGCTGGATCGTGGGGCGGTCTTCCACGTCCGTGATCTCCGGCGGGAAGAGAGCATCGGCTGCGGCGTCGAGGCCGCTTTCGACCGCGAGCGATTCGAGCGAGGCCTGTTGAGCGAGCAGGAACGCGTAGGCCTGCGCGATGCGCCAATCGTCTCGGACCACCTGCGGGTCGATGAGTTCGCCGAGCGATTCGGGCACACCTTCTTCTGCGGCGTCGGTCACCGTGAGGATGTACCGGTTGCCCAGGAAGTCTTCGAGGCGGCTCTGGGTGAAGGGCACACCGACTTGGATCCCCCGGCTGACTTCGGGCTCGAGCTCTTTGACCGAGAGCGCCAGCGCGATCATGGGCATCGCCGGCTGGCGGGTGTCGGTGGTACGGATACTCGCGCGTCCGATGCCTTCGAGCTCGCTGAGCTTGCGGGCATCGAGCCACTGCGCATCACGACGAACCACGCGGGGCGTCGGGAACGAGGGCATCTCTTCCTTGGTACGCACGGCCTCGGCGGCGGTGTCGGCGATCGCGAACAGATCGGGTGTGGCCCATTCTGCGGTTAGAGCCTTGTACTCGCCGTCGGGGGCGAGCGGCCGCACGAGCCTGCCGATCTCGGCCTGGATGGTCTGTTCAGCGAGATTGAGCAGAGCCGTGACCCGCGCGTTGCGGAGGTCCGACTCGATGCGTGTGCGTTCGTCGGCGAGTTCGCCCGTGTAACGGGTACGGTTGGCTTGGTGAGCCTTGGCAATGGAGAGCACGTCGATCTGCACCGCGTCGGCGATCGCTTGGCGGTCGAGTGCGATCCATTGCACCTTCACCCGGTCGGGTAGGCGGTACCCGAAGCCGAGCCCCTCTTCGCCGGGCCTGAGCGTCTTGTACTGCTGAAAGTGCTCTTCGAGCTGTTCGTCCGTGGGGTTGAGCAGGGGGTCGGCCAGAGCATCGGCGCTCAGGGGGAGGACGTCCGCGACAACCGTATCGGTGTAGTACGAAGCGACGCGCTGGGCCTCGACCGAAGACATCCTGAGCGAGCCGATGTACTCCGCCTGCATTCGCTGCACGCCCCGCAGCTTGGCCAGCGCTCGGTCCACGTCCTCGGGAAGCATACGAGCCTTGCTGGCGTACTCGCTGCGCAGACGCAAGAGCGACGTGCGCTGCTCGCGATACTGCCGCTGGCCTTCTTCGCTCTCGAACTGTTGCTGGGCAAGAGCCATCGCAAGCGCCGGGTTCGCGACCTGCTGAACCATGAGGGCTTGAAAGTAGAGCACGATCTGGGTTTGGGCGAGCTCGTCGAGGAATCCTCGTCCGTGCTCGGCGTCGCCGACAAATCCAGCTCGTTCTGCGGCCTCAGTCATCAGCAGCCAGTGTTCGGCTTTGTAGTCTTGATCGATCATCCTATCGATGAGTGGCTGAACACCATTGGCTGTGGGGATTCGCGCCAGTTGCTGCAGGACCGCGATCTCTCGCTCGGCCAAGCCCAGGTCACTGCCTTTGATCTCGCGGCCGTCGAGCGTGGCGACGGCCTTGTCGCCGACGCGCGAGCCGATCTGCTGAATCGCCTGAGGCAGCAGGAACGCGATCATCAGCAGCACGCCGCCGATCACCATGATGATCGTGTTGTACTTCCGCAGGAACTTGAGCATGCGGGGTCCTCCCCGAGGGGGCTGGGCGTCGTCGCAGGAAGATCGGTCAGCGCACCGCAGCAGCCCGCGCCGAGCCCGGAAACCGGGCCCGGCCTGGCCGCGAAAGACGGATTAGCGGTAGAACTCGATGATGAGGTTCGTGTTGACCTCGAATGGGATCTGGTCGGCGGTGGGCATCGCCACGATGCGGCCGGTCAGCTCCGAAGGGTTGAATTCCACCCAGCCCGGAACCTCGTGACCAGCCATGGTTTCCATTGTCTCGCGCAGCACCTTCTGGATCCTGGGCTTGAACGAAACCACATCGCCAACGTTCACTTGGTACGACGGCCTGTCGACCTTGCGACCG
Organism: Phycisphaerales bacterium; assembly: GCA_029260395.1. GTDB lineage: Bacteria > Planctomycetota > Phycisphaerae > Phycisphaerales > UBA1924 > OFTM382. Next base: position 137,858 of record JAJDDJ010000013.1, read on the forward strand.
TTGACCAGAACGTGCCCGTGTGCGACGACCTGGCGGGCAGCCCAGATGGTGCGGACCACGCCGGTGCGACGCACGAGGTTGTCGAGCCGGCGATCGAGAAGCTGGAGCAGCAGCTCGCCCGTGTTACCGCGCAGGTTGGTCGCGCGGTCCAGCGAGGCGCGGAACTGCTTCTCGCTCACGTGGTAGTGGTAGCGGAGCTTCTGCTTCTCGTTGAGGCGAAGGCCGTAGTCTCGCAGGCGCCGGCCGCGGTAGCCGTGCATGCCCGCAGGGTTGAGCGCGCGCTTGGAGGTGTGCTTTGGGATGTCCGCGATCGGCACACCAACACGGCGAGACAACTTGACCTTGGGACCGGTGTAACGGGCCATGACAGGCTTCCTTTCTTCCGTCTCCGCGGGCGGCTCTCGAAGAGGGCTGCTCGCGGGTGCCAAGGCTTGCTTGGCGACCGTGCCGGGGACCGAGGCTTCGGGCCGGCGAGATACGATCCGGGCACGCGCCCGATATGAACCCAATCCAAGCACCTCGGTCGGCCCGCGTCAAGCCAAGCGGGTGTAGACTGCACATGATGCCCAAACCGCTGGCTCTGCGCGTCCTTCAGCCCCAAGCAGCAGGCCCCAAGGAGGCGTGCGGCGTGGTCGGTGTCTGGGGCGACCCGGACGCTGTTCAGCACTGTTATCTCTCGCTGTACGCCCAGCAGCACCGGGGCCAGGAGTCGGCGGGTATCGCTGTCAGCGATGGCTATGGCCTCAGCGTCCACACCGGCATGGGGCTGGTGCTGGATGTCCTCCCGGGCCGGGTACTCGATGACCTCACCAAGAAAATGCGCGCCCGTGAGGCCACCGACGGGGGGCCTGCCACTTTCGGAGCCATCGGGCATAACCGTTACTCGACCTCGGGCGGCTCGCAGGCCTGCAACGCCCAGCCGCTGCTGGAGACCACGGCCGATGGGCCCGTCGCCCTCGCCCACAACGGCAGCCTCGTCAATACCGATGCTTGGCGGACCCACTTCTCTGAGCGTGGCCACCTGTTCCACAGCACTTCCGATACCGAAGTCATTGTCCACCTGCTCGCATCGCCCGAGCAGCGCTCCGCCCCAGATCCCGTCGCCGCCACGCTTCGCAGGCTGCAGGGCGCGTTCAGCCTGCTGTTCCTGTTCCCTGACCGAATCGAGGCGGCGCGCGACCCCTGGGGCTGGCGACCGCTGGTGCTGGGTAAGCTGCCCGATGGTCGGGACTGCGTGGTCAGCGAGACCGTGGCCCTCGACGTGATCGGCGCAGAAGCCGTGCGAGAGGTCGAGCCGGGCGAGATCGTCACGCTCAGCGACTCGGGTGTGAGCAGCCGCACGTTTGCACCGCCTAGTCCCAGGCTGGCCCAGTGCGTGTTCGAGCACGTCTACTTCGCCAACCCCGCGAGCTACATCTTCGGGCAGAACGTGCAGGTGGCCCGCGAGTCAATGGGTGCCAAGCTCGCCGAGGAAGCCCACATCGAGGCGGACTACGTCATGCCCATGCCCGACTCGGGCCGATCGGCGGCCAACGGCTACGCGCAGGCCAGCGGCATCCCGTACCGCGAGGGCATCGTGCCCAATCGCTACGTCGGACGCACGTTTATCAAACCCACGCAGAACGAGCGGCGGGCCGCGGTGAGGCTCAAGCTCAACGTGATTTCCGAGATCGTTCGCGGCAAGAAGCTCATCGTTGTGGACGACTCGATCGTGCGCGGCACCACCACCCGCGAGAAGATGAAGCAGCTCCGCGATGCTGGGGCGAGCGAGATCCACCTCCGAATCAGCTGCCCGCCCATCAAGCACCCGTGCTACTTCGGGGTCGACTTCGCCACCCGCGACCAGCTCATCGCCCACGAGCGCACGGTCGAGGAAATCCGCAAGTTCCTCGGCGTGAACAGCCTGCACTTTCTGAGCCTCGATGGCCTGCTGAGCGTGATGAAGCACAAGCCCAGCGAGTACTGCACCGCGTGCTTCAACGCCGACTACCGCATCGACATCGAGCACCCGCTCACCGGCGAGGTCGTTCTCAAAGAGCAGCAGAGCATGTTCTGATGCAGGACCATCGGGGTTCAGCCGCCAATCTCGAAACGAGCCGGGACGGAGACGCCAAGAAAAGCGACCTGCAGCAACTATGGAGCAGCACGCCGACCCTGCTGTCGCTTGTAGCAGTCGCGCTGCTTGGTGTCATCGCTACAAGTTCGGTTGTGCTGATCGGAGCGTGGCTGTGGGGCCTAGGTGGTTCATTAGGCTGGTTTCTGATGGTGTTCGTGCTCGTGCCGTGTTCCGGGCTTGTCCTCGTTTGGCAGGGCCGATTGGTTCTCGCAGCGAGAGCGCGATGGTGGGTAAAGCGACGCCTGCCTCATCAGCAGTGCGCTGCCTGCGAGTTCTCGCTCGCGGGCCTTGCGCCAGAGCCCGACGGCTGCACGGTCTGCCCGGAGTGCGGGGCGGCATGGAAGCTGGGAGACATTGCCGATGATCGCTGATGACCGAGGGCGGCCCATCAAGTTGCGGTTCCGCGGCGTGCCGATCTTCGCGCGCGTCAAAGGCCAAGGCATCGAGCGCCGCCACCGGTTCTACGAGGTCGGGTGGTTCAGCCCGGAACTCGCGGTCGCACTCGGGCTGATCGGCGCCGGGCTGCTCATTTGGTCGGGAGTGTTCCTCAACGGCCTCACCTGGATGCGGATCGCTGCGGGACTGGTGGGGGTCCCCTTGGTCGTCATAGGGCTCGTGGCGGTGATGTCGATGCTGTTCATGCAGCGGGCCACTCCAGCGATGCACGCACAGGTGTTCGCCAAGCGCGACCGCCAAGGCCAGTGCCGGGCGTGTACTTTCTCGCTCGCGGGCCTTGCGGCCGAGCCCGACGGCTGCACGGTCTGCCCGGAGTGCGGGGCGGCGTGGCGTCTACCATTGAACGATGCATGAGACCCCAAACCTCACGCTCGCTCACTCGCCCGATGCGGACGATGTGGTGATGTGGTGGCCGATCACCGGGATGCGGCTGCCCGATGGCTCGCCCATGGACGGCCCCGATGGACAACCCGCTATCGACACCGGCGGCTTCGCCTTCGACCCGCTCGGCGAGGACGTGCAGGTCCTCAACCAGCGAGCCATCGAACAGAGCGACCTCGACATCACCGCGATCAGCGCGCACGCGTACCCGTACTTGGCCGATCGCTACCGGATCACGGCCTGCGGCGGGTCGTTCGGCGAGGGCTACGGGCCCAAGGTCGTCGTGCGCGCCGATGACCCGCGCTTCCGCAGCGGCGAGCCCCAGAGGCTCACGGGCGACGACATCAAGATTGCGGTGCCCGGTAGGCACACGACCGCGTTTCTCGCGTTGTCGCTGCTGCTCGATGCGGACGACGGCCCGCCGTTTGAGTTCGTCGAGATGCGGTTCGACCGGATTATCGGCGCGGTGCAATCGGGCGCGGTCGATGCGGGCGTGCTCATCCACGAGGCGCAGCTCACGTTCGAGGACCACGGCTTGCAGCAGCTCGCCGAGCTTGGCGTGTGGTGGCTCGACGAGATGGGCATGCCGCTGCCGCTCGGGTTGAACGTGGTGCTTCGCGAGCTCGATACTCGCCACGGTCCGGGCGCGGTTAAACGCATTTCGGCGGTCTTGCAGGCGTCGGTCGTGCATGCACGCACCGAGGCCGCGGCCTCGCGCAGGCTGTTGCTCGCACGGGCGGGCGATCGGCCCGAGTGGCGCGATGATGCACTCGTCGCCAAGTACCTATCGATGTACGTGAGCGAGCTGACAGTGGACATGAGCGATAGCGGGCGCGAGGCGCTGGCCGTGCTGTACGAGCGTGGGGCCAAGGCCAAGCTGTGCCGGGCCGTGGGCGCGATCGACGTTGTCTAAGAGAGTCGTCTGCGCGCTGCTGTAGGCAACCAAGGAGAGACCGATGGAGCTGTACAGAGAAACCGACGGCATGGCACGCGTGCGACGGCCAGATGGCTCGGGCCTGCTGCTGATCCAGGTGCTGGGCATCGGCCGTAACTACGCCGCCCATGCGGCTGAGCGGGGCCACGCCCCGCCTGACCGCCCGATGGTGTTCTCGAAGTGTCCGTCTTCGATCGTGTTTGACGGCGAGCCGATCGTGATCCCCGAGCTCTGCCGAGACGAGGCCACGGGCGGCCCAGAGCAGGTCGACTTTGAGGCCGAGCTTGCGGTGGTCATCGGCAAGGGCGCGCGCGATGTGCCCGTGCGTAAAGCGCTGGATTTCGTGCTCGGGTACTGCTGTGCGAACGATGTGTCGGCCCGCTGGTGGCAGAAGGAGGGTGCTGGCGGGCAGTTCAGCCGGGGCAAGAGCTTCGACAGCTTCTGCCCGCTCGGGCCAACGGTCGTGCCCGCGAGCGAGGTGGACCCATCGGGCCTGCGTATTCGGAGCCGGTTGGGCCATCCAGAACCCGGCGGCGCAGGCATGGAACCGATGCAGGACGACACGACCGGTTCGATGACGTTCAGCGTGGCGGACCTGGTCGCCGAACTCAGCCGGGGCATGACGCTCCTGCCCGGCACGGTGATCCTCACCGGCACGCCCAGCGGGGTTGGCGCCGCGCGCACGCCACCGAGGTTCTTGCGACCGGGCGAATTCGTCGAGGTCGAGATCGAAGGCCTCGGCGTGCTGCGCAACCCGGTGATGCAGGGTCCGTAAAGCCAGCCGAGCGGGCTCAGTCGGCTAGGGCGTCCTTGATGACCTTGCGGAGGCGGTCGGTGCCGTCGGGGTCGAAGCCGATTTCGTGGTGAACGACCCTGCCGTCTCTGCCGACGACGTAGAACGTTGGGATGCCGGTGACGCCGTACGCGTTGGCGACGTTGTCACCACCCAAGAGCAGCTGGTAGTTCAGGCCCTTGCTGGCCATGAACGCCTTGGGGTTGCCGCTCTCCCAGCAGTTGACGCCGATGACCGCGACCGCGTCGCCCTTGAACTCCTCGTGGAGTTGTTGGAGCCCGGGCATGGCCATGATGCACGGCCCGCACCACGTCGCCCAGAAGTCCATGACGACGACCTTGCCCCGGTAGTCGGAAAGCGCAAAGTCGGTGCCATCCGGGTCCTCCAGCGACCACTCGGGCGCGGGCTCGCCGACGGCGACACCCACGGGCTCTTTCTTCTTGCCGGCGTTGAAGCCGAACTGCTCCGTCTCGTATTCGACCAGCTCGTAGCCGGTGGGCGTCTCGGGGGCTGCGAACGCAGAACTCTCGACGGTGTCGAGCAGGTTGAACGAGTCGAAGGTGAGGGTGACGATGCCGATGTCGGCCGAGTCGTCGTAGCCGCCAAACTCAAAGCGTGCGGGCATGCCGGTGTCGGTATTGAGGTACATCCACGACTCGTATCCGCCGTAGTCGTCGAAGCCGATGCGGATGGTGTGGCAGGGTTTGCCGTTGACCATCGCGAGCCCATCGTACACCAGCGGATAGGGCTCTCGGTCGCCTCGGAACGCCCCGCCGAGTTGATCCTCCCATTGCAGCAGCCAGCTCGACAGACCGGCACCTGCGATGTCGAGCGCTCCGTGTGCGTCGTCGAGCGGGCCGGCGACGACTTGCTTGTCGCCGTGGCGGACGGAGGTGACCGTCTGGCCGTCGTACGTCGAGAGGAACGCGGGCGTGGTGGCGTCGGGGCTGAGAGTCTTGCCGTCGATGCGGAGGCGTAGCTCGCCCTCGAGCAAGCTTGCGGTCACGGTGCCGATGCGGGTGGGCGTGGTGGCAAAGGCGGCCTGGCCCTGGCGGGTCGCGGTGTAGGTGAAGCCCTTGGCAGAGGTGAGCTTTGAATCGAGCTCACGCATCATCACGTACGGGTCATCGTTCTGGGCGGCGCACGGGATGGCGAGGCCGGCAGCCAGAAACACCGTGAGCGAGCGGGGGAAGCGGGCGAGGGCTGAGTGGGCGTGAGTCGCGGGGCTGGGCATAACCGGATCTCCTGTGGTTGCGTGCAGGCTTGCCAGCAGTTTACCACGGATCGGCCCCGGCTCCCGAACAGGCCAACAATCAGGCTGCATGGCCAAGCGAAAGCCCCAAGATGGAAGCGACCGCGTGATGGAGAACCGCAAGGCTCGCTATCGCTACGCCATCGGCGAGACGCTGGAAGTCGGGATCATGCTCGGGGGCACCGAGGTCAAGGCTCTGCGGGACGGGCAGGTCTCCTTGGGCGAGGGCTTCGTGAGGGCCGAAGAAACCCCGGTAGGACTCTGGCTGTACAACGTGAACATCGGTGAGTACGCCCCCGCGGGTAGCCGGGGGCACAAACCGGTGCGGGTCCGCAAGCTGCTGGCGCACAAGCGGGAGATCCTTCGGCTTGCGAAGGCCTCTGATGTGAAGGGTGCCACGATCGTGCCGTTGAAGCTGTACTTCAAGGACGGCTGGGCCAAGCTGCTCATAGGGGTCGGGCACGGCAAAAGCCGAGTCGACAAGCGTGAGGACCTCAAGGCCCGCGATGCCGGTCGTGAGATTCAGCGGGCATTGTCCAAGCGGGTGTAATCCACTGGGGAACCTGCTTCCAAGTCCCTACCGAGCCTCCAGCGGCCCGATGCAATGTCCGATAGGGCGAGCATGGCCCGGCCTGCTGGCAAAAACCGCGATGGCTACTCCTGGTACCCAGGAAGCTGGGACCCGACCATCCGCAGGTCGCTGCTGATGATGGGGTTGGTCGTGGGCATGGGCACCGCGGGCTACACCTGGATCGAAGGCTGGTCGCCCTGGCAGTCGCTGTTTTTCACGCTCGTGACGCTCACGACCGTGGGCTATGGCGACTACGGCCTGAGTGCTGCGGGCGAGCGGTTCACGGCTGTGTTGATGATCGGCGGCATCGCGATCGTCTCGTATACCGCAAGCCAGATCCTGCACTTTGCCATCTCCAAAGCCACCTTCCCGGAGCGACGAATGATACAGCAAGCCAAGCAGATGAGCGGCCACTTCATCGTGTGCGGGCTGGGCCGGACCGGCCAGCGCGTCATCCGGCGGCTCTTGGAAGAAGACGCGACGATGGTCGCGATCGATCAGAACCCCAAGCTTGTCGAGGATGCACGCGAGCGAGGCATCGTGGCGTTCGAAGGCGACGCGACGAGCGATCAATCGCTGCTCGATGCGGGCATCAACCGGGCGACCAGCTTGGCCGCCGTTACTTCGTCCGACGCGGCCAATGCGATGATTTGTCTCTCCGCCCGAGCGCTCGCGGAGAATCTTTCGATCATCGCAAGAGCCGAGGAAGAAGCTTCGGTTTGCAAGCTCAAGCGAGCTGGTGCGAACCGTGTGGTCAGCCCCGCGAGTTACGGCGGCGACGGCATTGCGGCGAGCCTGCTCCACCCCGAGGTCGCCCGCCTGCTGCCCGGGCTCGAGGATGGGCACGGCGATGTGGAGTTCGTCGAGTATCTCGTCTCATCGAGTTCCGTGGCCTGCGGTAAGTCGATCATTGAGCTGGGCAAGGCCCATCCGAAGCTTGTCTTTGTCGCTTCACACGCCAAAGGCGGGAACACGCAGATACGCCCGCCCGCCTCGCACGTACTGAGCGAGGGTGAGGTGCTGGTGATTGCGGGTACGCAGTTCGATCTCGAGGCTTTGCGCCGACCGAGCCGAGCGGCGGCCTAGCTGCGTCAGATGCCCTTGGCTCGGCTTGTCTGCGCCAGGCGAAGCTTGAGTGCCGCGCGTTGACGGTCACGCGAGAGGCGCTGCAGAGCCGTGGCCGGGTCGGCGGCATCGGCGGGAACCGTTCGCGCCTCGGCCTCGGCGAGTTCCGCCTTGGCGTCGGTCTCGGTGAGTTCCTCGGCCGGCACAGCGGTCTCGGCCAAGATCGTCAGCGTGTTGCCCGCCATCTTCACAAACCCGCCATCGATCACATACGACCGCTCCCCGCCCTTGCCGGTGGTGTCCGGGAAGGTCACGGTGAGTTCGCCGAGGCCGAGCTGAGCCAGTAGCGGGGCGCGGCCCGGCAGCACGCCGAAGAGGCCGTCCCAAGCGGGCACGTTGGCGTACGACACTTCATCATCGAGGAGCTTGGCGCTGGGAGTGACGAGCTGGCAGCGGAAAGTCTTCACGGCGGGTCCTCTCGAGAACAGAACAGGTGCAGTCAGCGGGAATTGGCCCCGCGAGCGATCATGCTAGGTCGCCTTGGGCGGTTCAGGGGCACGCCCACGCCTCAGCGATAGGCTTGGTCATGACCCGGACGCGATGGGCCATCCTGATCTCCACGGCAGCGGTGATGGCCGCAGCAGTGCTTCGGCTGCTCGCAGGCGGCCAGGGGCTGCATCTGCCAGAGTCGGGCATCATCTGGTCGCTGAGAATGGACCGGCTTATCAGCGGCCTCGTCGTCGGCGGCGCGGTCGCGCTATCGGGAGTGGGCCTCCAGTGCCTTCTTCGCAACCCGTTGGCCTCGCCGGATTTGCTCGGGCTTGCCTCGGGTGCGGGGCTCGGGGCGATGCTTGTGGTGCTCGGGCATTACGCAGCCACCGGGGCGGTCGAACCCAACGTTCCGGGCCAGGGTCTCGGGGCACTCGTTGGGGCGGTGGGGGCGCTGCTGATCGTCTATGGGCTAAGCCAGCGGCGGGGGCTCATCGACCCGACCTCGCTGATTCTCGTCGGCGTGATCATCGGGCTCATGTGCTCAGCGGGAATCATGATCATTCAGCACCTGCTTCCAGACCGGGGCGTACGCACGAGCAGGTGGCTTCTCGGTGCGATCGTCGACGACACACCCAGGCTTCGCGTGCTGGTGGTTGGCGCGATGACCGTCGTGTGCGCCGCCGCGGGTGTTCGATGGGGGCGTTGGCTTGATGGCGCCTCACTCGCTGAGGACGAGGCGGCCTCGATCGGGGTGCCGCTTGGCCGGGTGAGGCTCTGCTTGCTGGTGGCCTCAGGGGCGCTGGCGGCGGGCGCTGTGTGGGTGGCGGGACCGATCGGGTTTGTCGGTCTGGTCGCGCCGCACCTGGGCCGGCTCATGGGTGGCCCCCGGCATGCGGGCCTGATGGTGACCGCGACGCTGCTGGGCGCCGCGGTAGTTGTTGGGGCGGACGCGCTGATCGGCGCGGTGCCCACTTCGGCGGGCCGGCTGCCGCTCGGCGTAGTCACGACTCTGCTCGGCGGGCCTGTGTTCCTCTGGATGCTCTTTCACAGCCGAGGCATTCGCTAACGCGCCGCGGTTCAACTCGCCATGCGCTGACGCAGCGGTGTACGCTCGCGGCTGCCCACCTCCGCGCGATTCCGCAATCCCAGCCGAAAGGCCCGTATGCCAGGTGTTATCGAGATGATCGGTTGGGGCGGGATGATCGTCCTGCTGACCGCGTACTTCCTTCGCCACTCGATCGGCCCGATCACGCACGCGTTGTTCAACATCACTGCGTCATCGATGATCGCACCGATCTGCTTTGTGCAGGAGACGTGGCCCGTGTTCGCGTTGCAGATCGCCTGGGGCGCGATCGCTGTTCGGGATCTGATAAAAGCGATGCGAACGCGGCATCAGGCCCCGACCGATCCGGCCACCGAGGCATGATCGGATTTGCTCACATTGAGCGGGCGGTCATTCCGTGTCTGAAACCTCGGGCTCCGGGGCCTCGGCTTCGAGCAGGTCGGCGTATCCCCGGCTGATGGTCTCGCCCAGCGTCGGCGCGAGCTGCTGGCGCAGGCGTTTGAGGTCGCCGTGCGCACGGTCCATGTTGACCTCGTCCTCGCTCAGTTCACGCTCGAACTCCAAAAACCAGCCGAGGCCTTCGACCTCATCGAGGTGGATGCGTGTCGGGCCGAGTTTCCAAAGCTCTCGGCTCTTGGCGACGACGCACCGCGTGTGCATCTCCTGCTCGCCGAACCGGGCCTTGGCCTGGGCATCGGTCATGCGTGAGTAGACGCTGACCTTGGGCGCGCCGTCGTCGGGTCGCGTGTAGAAGATGTACTCGGGCGGCGAGCCCTCGGTAAGCCTGCGCTTGAGTCGTCCGCTCGGCACGCGGAAGTAGGTGTCTACTTGCCGGGCCTTTCCGATGCGTTTGGCGCCTGCTCGTTCGAGCACGGTGCGAGCGAGGCCCGGTTCACGAAGCTCGGCCTTGAACTCAAGATTCCGCATCGGCTGCCTCCTTGAGGGCTTCGATCAGTTGCTGCTCGTTCCACACCTCAACCTCAAGCTGGATCGCCTTGGCGAGTTTGCTGCCTGCCTTTTCGCCCGCGATGAGCAGGTCGGTCTTGGCCGATACCGAGCCGGAGACCTTGGCGCCGAGGGCTTCGAGCTGGTCTTTGGCCTGGTCGCGCGTCATGGATTCGAGCGTGCCGGTGAGGACGACGGTGCTTCCCCAGAAACGGGATCCTGCGATAAGTGCTGCACTCTCGTGGCTCGACAGGTCAACTCCTTCTTGCTTCAGCGATTCAAAGAGTGATCGTCCGTATTCGGAATGCAAGAAAGTGTGAACCGCCTCAGCCGTTCCCATGCCAAGCCCTGTGTCGTACAACTGCGAGTCGTCGAGCTTCTTCGATGTTCCGAGCAGCTTCTTGCGATTCGCAATCGTCGTGCCGTTCACAGCAATGGGCATCAACTGCCACAGCTCTGCCTTCATAAGCGCATCAATATCCGGAAACTGTTTCGCCAGCGACTTCGCGACGCTTTCGCCAACATGCCGTATCCCTAGCGAGGCAAGCACTCGCGCAAGCCCACGCCTGCGCGCCTTCTCGATACCGTCCACAATGTTCCTAACCGCTTTCTTTCCGAGGCCCGGCAATTCTTCGAGCATTTTCGCATATTGAGGTAGCCGGAATACATCCGCAAAATGAGCGAGAGGTACTGCTTCGATCTCATCGGGAATTTCCAGCGATAATCGGCTGCCCGTGCTAGGCGGCAGTCCGGTTGCTCTGATCAAATCGATTGTCGACTCACCAAGCCCCTCAATGTCCATCTGCTTTCGCCCCACGAACCATACCAACCGCTCGCGAATCTGCGCGGGGCATTCCGGGTTCATGCAGATCCGTTCTGTCTCGTCATTCGGACCCAGCGGTGGCGGAGGGCCACGCTCCAACCTTGCTTGCAATTCTCGCGAGCGAGAGAGCGCTTTGTCGTACTCCAGTTGCTCTGCGCTGTCGTTCGGCTTGCCCAGCGCTTGTGGTTCAAGGCGGGTGAGCTTGCGCTCCAAACTCCTGAGCTTGTGCCTGATTTTTGAGTAGGACTCAATCTCGGCTGTCCGCTTCTTGCTATACGAGACATCCGTGTCTCCGTCGCACACCGGGCATTGGTCGGGCGCGACGATTGCTTTGGCCGACTTGGTGCGTTCAGCGAGCACCGGCCCGACGACGTAGGGGATGATCTCGCCGGCTTTTTCGATCTCGATCGTGTCGCCGATGCGGATGTCCTTGCTGCGAATCTGGCCGAAGTTGTGCAGCGTCGCGTGGCGAACGGTGGTGCCCGCGAGCAGCACGGGTTCCATGACCGCACGGGGTGTGATCTTGCCGGTCTTGCCGACCTGGAACTCCACATCGATCAGCTTGGTTTTGCCGCGCTCAGCGGGGTACTTGTACGCGATGGCCCAGCGGGGGCTCTTGGAGGTCGTGCCCAGCGCGTCCTGCTGGGTGAATCCATCGACCCGGACGACCATGCCATCGGTCGCGTAGTCGAGGCTGTGGCGGTCGGTGTCGAACGCTTTGATCTCGGCGAGCACGGAGTCGACGGACCCGTGCGCGCGCACGCGGTCGGCGGTCGGGATGCCGAGCCTTCGAAACGCTTTCATGAGCTTTGAGTAGCTGTCGGCGAGCGTGTTTGGCTCGATCACGCCGCGACCATGGGCCACAAACCGCAGCCCGCGCTCCGCGACCACTGCCGGGTCGAGGCTCTTGAGTGTACCCGCGGTGGTGTTTCGCGCGTTCATGTAGAGCTCCTCGCCCGCTTCGAGCTTGCGGGCGTTGAGCGCCTGGAATTCCTCTGCGGGCATGTAGACCTCACCTCTTACCTCTAACACCGCCGGCGCACCTTTGGCAAGCCTCAGCGGAATGGCTGCGATGGCCTTGGCGTTGTTGGTGATGTCGTCACCGCGCGCGCCGTCGCCGCGAGTGAGGGCGCGGATCAACAGACCTTGTTCGTAGGTGATCGACAGCGCCACCCCGTCGATCTTGGGATCGGTGGCGAGTGTTAGTTCGGCTTGGCCAGCAGCCTTGGCAACCCGCTGGTACCACTCGCGGACCTCGGTCTCGGAGTAGGTGTTGTCGATCGAGAGCATCGGCAGCGCGTGCTCGCGGGTCTCAAAGCCCGCGATCGGCTCGCCGCCAACGCGGACCGACGGGCTCGCAGCATCGGCCAAATCGGGGTGCTCGGCTTCGAGAGCCACCAACTCGGCCATGCGGTCGTCGAACTGCCGATCGGTCATCGGGGATGTACCGTCCACGTAGTACGCGCGGTTGGCCTCGTTGAGCAGGTCTCGCAGCTCGGCGATTCGGCTGGCCGCTTTGCTGGTGGGGGTCGGTGGCACGGCCCCAAGCGTACAGCAGCCGTGCGCCCAGCGGAACGCGGGTAGGATGCCCCCAATGACGGCACGGACAGCCACGATCATCGACGGAAGGGCCTTGGCCAAGGCCAAGCGGCAGGAGGTCGCACAGGTCGTCGCCAACGTGCGGGCCTCTGGTAGGGAGGTTCGGCTCGATGCTGTGCTCGTCGAGCAGGGGGACTCGGCGGCCCGTCTCTACGCCGAGCGCCAGAAAGACACCTGCGCCGAACTCGGGATCGAGTACCACCTGCACACGCTGCGGGAGGGCGCTGCGTTCGAGGACATCGCTGGCCGGGTGCTGCTGCTCAACGAGGACGATCGGGTCCACGCGGTCATGCTGCACCTGCCGTTGCCCGAGGGCATCGAGCCCTACCGGGTGCAACGTCTGATCGATGCGGACAAAGACGTCGAGGGCGTGAACCCCGCCAACATCGGGAACATCGTCTACGGGCGGTCGAGCCTGGCGCCGTGTACGGCGCTGGCGACACTGAACATGATTCTGTCGACGGGCGTCGAGCTGCGCGGCAAGCGCTGCGTGGTGGTGGGGGCGGGCGATGTGGTGGGCAAGCCGATCGCGGTGCTTCTCATGAGGCACGAGGCGACGGTCGTGAGCTGCAACGAGTGGACCCAGGGGGCCTTAGAGCTATGCCGATCGGCCGATGTGCTGGTGGCTGCGGCCGGGGTTCCGGGGCTGATCACACGCGACCATGTCAAGCCCGGAGCGGTGGTGGTGGATGTGGGGGTCAACCGCGTGGACGACGGCAAGGGCGGCCGCAAGACCGTGGGGGATGTGGCGTTTGACGAGGTGGCCGAGGTCGCCGGGGCCCTGAGCACCGTTCCGGGGGGCGTTGGGCCGATGACGGTAGCGATGCTGCTCGCCAACGTGGCAAAGGCGGCTAGCGGGAATGTTTGAGGCGGGCGACCGCAGCGGATACGATGGTGGCTGAGACAGCAAGCTCTGGAGAACGCATCGTGAGCACCATGGCACAACTGGCAGCAGCCCCCTTCGAGGGAAGCCTGACGCTCGCGTTCGGGGCTCCGGGTCCGCTCGAGATCGCTGCGATTCTGGTGATCGGGCTGCTGCTGTTCGGTAGGCGGCTGCCCGAGGTGGGCCGCAACGTGGGCCGATCGATCATCGAGTTCAAACGCGGCTTGCGGGACGTGAGTAACGAACTCGAGGCCGAGAGCCGCAAGGACAGTGCTTCGAAGCCCGCGAGCCTCAATGAGCCGAGCGATAGCCGAACCGTGAGCCAGTCCAGCCAGCCTGTGGCAGAGCCCGCGGTCCAGAGCCCTTCGAACGGCGAGGCGGATAAGCCTGCCTGATCGGGTGGCCGGACTGGCCGTCTGACTGGCTGCTGAGCTCAGCAAATCTGATGTGAATCCCATGTTGGAACGCTGGTCGGCAACTTGGCAGGCCTGACGCCGTACCATGGGACCATGCTTAATACCAAGCTCATCGCTCTGACTGCCGGCCTGACCACAGGTCTGATCGCCACTGGATCGCTCGCGCTCGGGGCCGACCCCGACCATTCATCGTTGCCCATCGTTGAGGTCACGGCTGACAACGTGCGGATCGACCAGTCGTGCCAGCTGATGGTGCCCCGGGGCACGCGCATCACCGATGCGGACGGCAACGGTGTGGTCCACATCATCGCCGACAACGTGGTGGTGACCATGGCCGAGGGCAGCGACTGGCTCACCGGAACTGGCTGGGGCATGGCTCCCGACAAACGTACGGGTGCGGCGATCCGCATCGAGGGCCACTCCGGCGTAACGCTCAGCGGGCTCATGGCTCGCGGGTTTGCGGCGGGCATCGTCACGAGTGACACCTCTGAGCTGGTGATCGAGGATTGTGAGATCCGCGATGGGTTCGGCTCTGGCATCGGGGTTCTGGGCCAAGCGAACAGCTCCGACCACGCGGGCACCGCGATTGTGCTGAACGACGCCATCGGGCCGACGGTGCGGTCGACCAGAATTCGCGCGTTCGAGCGAGGCATCACGGGCAATGGAGCTGCCTCGCTTAGGGCGTACGACAACGACATCTCCTATCTGTCCCGCGCGGGCATCGAGCTGAGCGACTCGGGCGATGTACAGATCGCACGCAACACCTTCGACGGCATCTTCGGAGGCGCGGGCATCGAGGTCGCAGCGGTCCGGCTTACGGGCGCGAGCGACCGGGCGATGATCGCACGCAACGCCATCCGCAATCTCGGTCCAGACGGCACGGGCATCGTGCTCGACAGCGGCCTGGGCGATGTGCTGGTCATGCGCAACTCGATGAAGTCGCTCGGCCGGGGGCTGGTCGCGAGCCGACTCGCCGACAGCGTCATCGCGACCAACGCGGCGGACGAGGTCGAAGGCTGGGCGTTTGACGTTTCGGGTGAGCGGGTCATGCTTGCGATGAACGCGGTCAACGAATCCACTGGCGGGGTGCTGGTCTCGGGTGAGGGCATGACTGTTCGCGAGCAGATCATCCGCAACACGTCCACAGCGATCGAGGTTGCGGGCGGTTCGGCATTGGTCGCCAAGAACGCGGCGAGCGTCTGCGAGACGGGGCTTGCCGTCAGCGCGGGCAATGTTCAGATGGGCGCTAACTCGATGGACGAGTGCGAGACGGAGATTGATGTGGCCGAGGGAGCCACCGCTGAGGAGGTCGTCGTCACGATGGAGGTCTACTCGGCCCCCGAGGTCGAGATTCCCGGCGAGAGCGACCCGACGGGCACCGAGCCCAAGGTGAACTCGTCGGCTCCGATCGTGGGCGACTTCTTCCCGTGGGACGGCGAGGGTGTCTCGTTGCGAACGGTCAGCCGCGACGGTAAGCGTCACGTCTTTGAGGTCTACGGCGGCAGCGAGAACCTGTGGGCGTCGCTCCGCAGCAACCAGGCGAGCCTTGAATGGGACGAGGCGGCCAGCCCCAACGACCCCGTGCGGTTCGCGGTCAACGGGCCGTCGGGGGTCCACCCATACGAGGTGCGGATCGCCGAGAATGGCAAGCTCGACCGCAGGATCAGCGGCACGCTGCTCAGGGCCCGCTGGCGGGTCGATGCCTTCGAATGGGAGACCGACCCCGCCGCCGATCGCGAGGCGTGGAAGACCGAGGCCGACGGCAAGCGTGGTCGGCGCGCTCGCACCACTGCTATTCAGCTCGATTTCGGCGATGAGGGCCCCTCGGAGCTCTCCCTCTCGGGCTCGGTCATCCGTGCCAAACTTCGTCACGACAACTTCGGCATCCTCGCGGCATCCAAGCTGCCCCTCACTCCCGGCAAGTACGAGTTCGTGGCCAAGATCGGCCCGGACGACGAGGTCCGTCTGCTGTTCGATGGCAAGGTCGTCGCCGAGGCCAAGACGGGCAAGGGCGATGGCTCGGGCACCGCGCGCAGCGTCATCGAGATCGATGAGCCAAGGGACATCGAGGTCGAGGTTGAGTACGTCGAGAGGGGCGGCCCAGCGATGCTAGAGCTGTCCATCAACCTGCTCTCGGGCGCTGGCGGGCCGCAGGACTGACCCGCTCGGTCCGACCCTGGTCTTGCCGCCCGGACTGGGCCCTGGGGGCCTAGAGTCACGGCCCCCAGACCGCCACGGCCCAACTCGGGTCTGAACCGGTTCGAGGCGAGGTAGCTCAGCTGGCTAGAGCGGAGGATTCATAACCCTCAGGTCGGGAGTTCAAGTCTCCCCCTCGCCATTTCCTCGGCCTGTTGGTGCCCATTTGGGCTCCCGGTCCGACACGCAACATCCGATTCGCACAGCAGGGCCATGCGCGGTACGCTCACCCACAGTTACGGCGGGTGAGCCGTCGTGCATGTATCCGCACCCACCCATTAGTCCAGCCAAACAGGGGTTGTCACGCCATGGATTCCAACTCGCTCGATCAACGCGTCGCCTGCCTTGAGATCTCTGCACGCCGGTGGAGAATGACCGCGATTGGCCTCGGCGGCGTGCTCGCTGGCCTGATGATCGCCGGCGCTGGCTCAATCAAGGCTCCGCCGAGCGAGGTCCGCGTTATGAACTGGGGCGAACTCGTCGGCCAGAACGGCGCGTTCAACGAGAATGGCTCGCTCCGCACCAAGAACGGCTCGGTCGCGGTGAACGCAGCGGTCCAGGGCGGAACGCTCGATGAGGTCAAGGCCGTCACCAAGGTCGATGGGCAGGTCACCGTCAACGGCGCGCCGATCCCTGGCATGCCCCGAGGCCGCTAAGCGTCAGATCGATCGCAATTGACTTGTCGATACTGAACAGATTCACCGCATCCAGAGAGGACCCGGCGCGATGAACACCTACGAAGTTGGTCAGCGGCTCGTTGAGCTCTGCTCGCAGATGAAGCACAAGCAGGCGATCGAAGAGCTGTACGCCGATCAGGTCGATGTGCACGAGGCGATGGACCCCGCAGCCATGGGCGCGGACCGCCCCGAAGCGATGAAGCCCAACGGCTTGCAGTCCAAAGCGGACTTGCTCAAGGGTTGCGATTTCTTCTTCGAGTGCAACGAGATCCACAGCGGGGAAATGGAAGGCCCGTTCCCCATCGGCGACGAATTCGTCGTGATGTCATCGATCGACGTCACCTCAAAGGCCGGGCCGATGGCCGGTCAGCGCATGCAGATGCGCGAGGCGACCATCTACAAGGTCGACAACGGCAAGATCACCGGCAGCAAGTTCTGCTACCACTACCCGGGCTGCATGTAAGCGGGCTGCAATACACGGTACCGTTTCGCACTTTCAGTCGAAGCCCTCTGCGCCAAAATTAAAACACCCCCGTCGATGGAACAGGGGTGTTCTTCTGCATGACCGTGACGATCAAACGGCGAGCCGGCTCAGTCGCCGGTCTGGTCATCCACGCGGGCATCCGGCCCGTTCTTCATGACCGACTTGATGCCGTTCTCCATCGACGAGGCCGAGTTGTACATCTCGCTCTTGCCGATGGTCTGCCCGTTGGCCGCTTTGAGCACGAAGTACGGCTGATCGCTCTTGGCGGTCTTGCGCTCAAAGTTGCCATCGTCGGGCGAGTTTTTCTTGACCGATTCGATGCCGTTCTCGGCGGCGGACTTCGATTCGTACAGCTCGCTCGTGAGGATGATCTCCCCGTTGCCGGCCTTGAGGTTGAACATGAACTTGCCGCTGGGGCTCTTCTTGAGGTCGTACTTGGCAGCCATGGGGCCTCCTTACAGGTGTTGAGCCGAACGTTGAATCTGCCCGGCGGGGTGTCAGAACCCGAGTGTAGTGGCCGGGGCGGGCCGTGACGCGGGCTTCGGGATCAGGTAGGCTGAGGCTTCACTGAGGCGGAACTCCGCCTTGTCCGCCCCCTCTCCGGAGAACCCGACATGCCCACTACTCGCTCTGCCGTGCTTCTCGCTGTGTGCCTTGCTGGCGGGATGTTGCTCACCGCTTGCGAAACGACATCCAGCCAGCGCCGTCCCGCTCCCAAAGTGCAGAACGAGGCACATGCCTCGCAGGCCATGGCCATGCTCTCCAAGCTCGAAGGGGAATGGGAACTTGCCAACCCGACCGAGGAGATGCCCGAGGGCAAGGCCGTCTTTGCGGTCAGCAGCGCAGGCAGCGTGGTGCGCGAGGTCATGGTCCCGGGCACGCCGCATGAGATGACCAACCTGTACCACATGGACGGCAACGACATCGTCTGCACCCATTATTGTGCTGCGGGCAACCAGCCACGCATGGTCGCAGCGGGCGTCACCACCGTTGAGGGCCTGCCCGCGCTCAACTTCGAGATGGACTCCGTCTCCAACTTTGTCGAGGGCCAGGACCACTACATGGGCGGGCTCCGCGTGGTCTGGGAGAACGACGATCGCATTCGTCAGGAGTGGACCAGCTTCGATGCCAAAGGCGACGTCGCTCACACCATGACGTTCGTCATGCGGCGGGTGAACTGAGCGGCGCCTCTCCTTTTCGCTTTGCTCTCTGGGTCTCTGTGGTGAATCTCTTCCAGCCCGCTCCCTCACAGTCGCGGCTCGTGCGGCAAAGCTCTGCGATCTCTGCCTCCCCGCTTCCCATGGGGCTCAGCGCCTTCGCGTTCTCTTGTCGTCACTTCTTCGGCAGCGAGTAAAAACCCCCGCCGGTGTCGATGAGCTGGCCGCTCGCCGCGAGCGCCTTCCAGATCTTGCGGTCAAAGTCAGGCGGCGGCTCGATCGCGTCGATCTTCGAGGTCCGCCCGCCGGTGGTGTACCGTCCGCCGAGGCGGGACTCATCGCTGAGGATCATCACCTTGAGGCGTTTCTTAAAGGCCCGCATCGCTGCGTCCATCTCGGCGGCGGGGAACGTCGCCGCTGGCCCAGCCTTCGGGGCGGGCGGGGCCTCAAGCTCGTCGAGCATGGCCCCGAGGCCGTCCGCGTCTTTCTCGCTGACGACCCGCTTGAGCCGGGCCTGGTCAACGGGCAGCCGGCCCATGAGCCGATCGACCATGGCCCAGGCGTCGACGATCTTAAAGCCGTCGCCGGACTTGGCGATGTCGGCGTGCAACTGGCGGAGTTTTTGGGTGAGGTTCATGAGATGTGAATGTTACCTGCAGGGTGTGTAACGAGAAAATGTCCAATGGCGTCGAACTACGTTGGGGCGGCCTTGCGGGCAGGAAGTCTGGTGCACTCAGGTGATTAAGTACTCGTCCCGACAACATGTACCCAGCCTCTTGCGTCGGCGGCCGCTGCCAGTGAACTCCACGGTGAGCCAGTACGAGTGATCAGCTGTGGCCTCAAGTCCGGTTTCCACGGGTAACACGGTCCTAGCCAGAATAGTGCATCGCATTTCAAGTCAAACCGAAACTCATCGATGATTTCTGTTAGCGATGGCTCGTTCGCAAAGTCATTGCAGGCGATTGCTGGAACAATCACGCAGCTAGACTCTTTGTGTTGATTCAGCACCTCCGCTACCTTTGACCGAAGCGGAAACTCGGAAAAATGGACCCTGGTGAGACCGCCTGCAAATACGGACTCAGGCTGCCGACAAGAAGGCAGCCGAAGAATGCGGGTCACTTCGAGCATTAGCCCACTCGACTTGTCGTGATAAACCAGCTCGTCGTCGACTTCATGCGACAACTTGTTTATCCAATACGCGAATCGTTTCCCGCTTGGCTCTTGATGGGGGTGGTTTAGCACGTTGATCCACACTCTGAGTCGACAATCTGTGACATGACGAGCCGCAACTCGGCAGAGATTGTGTATCATTCGGTCTGGGTCTGGCTCTCCAAGCACAACTTTTACTTCAACGAGCGCACTGATGCCCGTTGCTACGAGATACAGATCGCCACGGCTTCCCATACCGGTCGGCGGCACCAAGCTGACATCGAGACCGAGAGCCCGAAGTGACCTCAGCAGTCGGATCTCGCAGAACGCCCCGATCACATTGTCGTCGTCCTTGCTCAGCAGTCGCGACCCATATTCCAGTCTGAGATCCTCAGGAATCTCCTCTACTGCGAGGTTCCATTGAGCACGCGCTTCATCTAGTGGTGGTCGTTCCAGTCGGTCCATGAAGGCAAAAATGCTTTCGCCCAACTGTTTGCTGTGCGGCTCAGACGAACGTTCTTTTGAGAGGTCGAACTTCAATACTGACCAACTCACTCTCCAACATCGAGGACGGCCATAAAGGCTTCCTGCGGGATGCTGACCGAGCCGATGCTCTTCATGCGATCCTTGCCCTTGCGCTGCTTGTCGAGCAGCTTGCGCTTGCGGCTCACATCGCCGCCGTAGCACTTGGCGGTCACGTCCTTGCGGAAGCCCTTGATGGTCTCGCGTGCGATGATCTTGCCGCCGATGGCCGCTTGGAGCGGGATCTCGAACTGGTGGCGGGGGATCTGCTTGCGGAGTCGCACGAGCAGCGACCGGCCGCGTGCTTCTGACTTATCGCGGTGGGTGATGAGGCTCAGGGCCTCGACGGGCTCGCCGTTGATGAGCACATCGACCTTGCACAGGTTGTCCTGGCGGTACTCGCTCAGCTCGTAGTCCATGGTGCCGTAGCCGGCGGTGGTGGACTTGAGCTTGTCGTAGAAGTCGAAGATCAGCTCGGCGAGCGGGATCTCGAACGTGAGCAGCTCGCGGGTCTCGGAGACGTACGTCTGCGTCTTGTAGATGCCCCGGCGTTCGAGGGCGAGCTTCATGATGTCGCCGATGTACTCCTTGGGGACCATGATCTCGACGCGAGCGATGGGTTCCTTGATCGCCATGACCGAGCCCATGTCGGGCAGGTCGGCGGGGTTGTGGACCTCGATCTCGGTGATCTCGCCTCCCTTGCCACGGATGTCGACCTTGTAGCTCACCGTCGGCGCGGTCTGGACGATCTCGAGGTCGAACTCGCGTTCGAGGCGTTCTTGCACGATGTCCATGTGCAAGAGGCCCAGAAAGCCGCAGCGGAAGCCGAAGCCCAGCGCTTCAGAGTGGACGGTCTGCGACGTAAACGAGGCGTCGTTGATCGAGAGCTTCTCGATGGCGTCGCGCATGTCCTCGAAGTCGGTGCCCTTCTTGGTGGTGGTTGCGGGGTAGAGGTCGCAGAAGACCATCTGACGGGGCGGCTCGTAGCCCTCGAGCGGCTCGGCGGCGGGGTTGAGTTCGCTGGTGATGGTGTCGCCCACTCGCACATCGGCGAGGGTCTTGATCGCTGCGACGAGGTAGCCCGCTTCGCCCGCGCCGAGCTGTTTGACCTTGGTCGGCTTGGGCGTGTACTTGCCCAGCTCGGTGATCTGATGGGTTCGCTCGAGGCCCATCATTCGGATCTTGTCGCCGACTTTGATGGTGCCGTCGAACACCCTGATGTAGATGACCACGCCCCGGTAGTCGTCGTAGATGGCATCGAAGATCAGCGCGCGGGCCTCGGGGATGAGGCTCTTGCGGGGGGCCGGGAACCTCTCGCAGATCGCTGTCAGCAGCTCGGGGATGCCCTGGCCGGTCTTGGCGCTGACCAGCATGCAGTCCTCAGCGGGCAGGCCCAGCACCTGCTCGACCTCCATCGCGACCTCCTCGGGCTGAGCGCCGGGCAGGTCGATCTTGTTGAGCACGGGCATGATGTCCACGTCCTGGGCGACGGCCAGGTACGTGTTCACGACGGTCTGGGCCTCGACGCCCTGGGCCGCATCGACCACCAGCAAGGCCCCTTCGCAGGCCTTGAGCGCCCGGCTGACCTCGTAGCCGAAGTCCACGTGGCCGGGAGTGTCGATGAAGTTGAGCATGTACTGCTCGCCGTTGTGCGTGTGGAACACGGTGACGGCGGAGGCCTTGATCGTGATGCCCCGCTCGCGTTCGAGCTCCATCGAGTCGAGGAGCTGCTCCTTGGCCTCGCGGTCGGTGACCGCGTTGGTGGCCTGGAGGAGCCGGTCGGCGAGCGTGGACTTGCCGTGGTCGATGTGAGCGATGATGGAGAAGTTCCGGATCTGCATGAGTCCGGGATAGTACGCCGGTGGGGGGAGGCTGCTGAGACGGTTTCGCGACCCGCCGAGGTTCCGCTTTCTTGGTCCGAGAGCCGATCGTGGGGTATCTCACACCATCGCTCGGGGGTCGGGTGTGATGAGCGGGCGGGCTGGTGGGGGCGTGGATCGGAGAGAGCGGATGAAGCGTGGAACGCTGAGCGTGCTGGTTGCCTTGGGTGCCTCGATGGGGCTCGCCCCGGTGGCGATGGCCGACTACACCAACAACATTCTCATCACCGGCTACTGGCCGCAGACCAACAACATGCTCAGGCCTTTCAGCACGAACTCGGCTCAGAATCCGGACGGCTGGGTGGGCGAGAACTGGCAGGGCCAGGGCTGGGATATTCACGGCTACTTCCCCGAGTTTCCAAACGGCCAGACCAGCCCCGGGCAGTGGGGCAAGGGCGAGGGCGACTTCGAGGTCGACTATCAGGACACCCATTCGGACTGGAACCGCATCATCGGGGAGATCCAGCCCGCTGCGATCATCACCTTCAGCCGGGGCCGCGCGGGCAGCAACTGGGAGATCGAGGGCCGGCTGCGCTGGTGGTCGCCCAACCAGTGGTTCAACGACTACGAGGGCGTGCTCAAGCCGACCGCAGACATGGCGATCTTCGATGACCTGAACGCGGGCCAGTTCTACGACAGCGCGCTGCCGGTGGACGACATCATGCAGGCCGTCGCCGACACCGGAGCGGTGGACAGCGTGTTCATCGATCAGGCAGGCGGCGGGCGGTTCCTTTCCGAGTTCATCGGCATGCACGGCATGTGGAACCACCTGATGAATGAGGGCGAGGATTCGGTCGCTCGCAGCTTTGCAGCCGGGCATATCCACGTCGGGATCGATACCCCGCTGGCCGCGGCCGAGATCGCAACCGAGGCCACGCTCATGGCGCTGACCAGCCACCTGAACGAGATCGTGCCCGCTCCGGGCTCGGCCCTGCTGCTCGCGGGCGGTTTGGCGGGTCTGAGCGCACGCCGCAGGCGCTGATTCGCGGTTCGCTGGTGGTTGCGCTAGCCGGGCTGCCCTACACCTAGTCGTGACTCCGCCGGGTTCGCCCACTCCAACTGGCAAGCTGGCCCACCCGCATCGCGGGCTGTTCAGCCGAACCGTTGGCAGCTTCCTGCCGAGCCGGTTTCCGGCGATGGCGCGGCGGAACTATCGGCTGGAACTCGCGGGCATCAGCCTCTTTAGCCTCAGCCGGGCCGCGTTCGACGGCGCGACCATCGGCGTGATCGTTCGCATCGCCTACGACGGGCTCTTGCCCGACCAGGTGCTCAACTGGTACGTCGCGCTGCTCAGCAGCGCGCCCGCGATGGCGAACATCATCAACTTTGTATGGGCCAAGCTCAGCCTCGCTCAGCACAAGGTCCGCTTCCTCACCGGCTTGCAGCTTGGCGTGCTGGCGATGGTCGCGATGGTCGCCGCCGTGCCCGACAGCGCCATCGGGCTGCCCATCCTCACCGCGCTGGTGTTCGGGGCGTGGGTCTGCTGGTCGGGGTTCGCGAGCGTGCGCACGACCATCTGGCGTCAGAACTATCCGCGCCACGTTCGCGCCCGCGTCACCGGCAAGCTGGCGACGGTGCAGATGCTGGTAATGGGCTCGGTCGCGGCGATCCTCGGCGGTGCGATGAACGACGGGGCTTCCTCGCTGGCCCGATGGCTCGGCGCCGATGCGTTCGCCGAGTCAATAACGCTGAGTGCCCTGGGCCTCGTGCCGATGGACATCTTCCGCGGCTTTGTCATCTTCTCGGTTGTCGTCGCAGCAGTCGGTACCGCGATGCTCAGCCGCCAGCGCGTGCGCCGGCACCCCAAGCTATTGCGCGATGAAGCGGGCACGACCGCGGGCGGCGCAGGCCCCTCGCTCAACCCGCTGGGCATGCTCGTGGTGCTGCGCGAGGACCGGCTGTTCCGCGAGTACATGGTCGCGCAGATGTTCCTGGGCGCGGGCAATTTGATGGTCTGGCCGCTGATGCCGATCGTTCTTAAGGAGCGGTTCGACGCGGGCTACGACACGGGCCTGCTGCTCAACTCGACGCTGCCCGTGGTCGTCGTGCCGTTTCTCATCCCGCTTTGGGCGAGGCTGCTCGACAAGGTCCACGTCGTCACGTTCCGCTCGTACCACTCGTGGGTGTTTGTCGCCGCGACCGGCCTGCTGCTCGCGGCTGCGGTCTTGCAGAGCGTGCCATTGCTGGTTGCTTCCGTGCTGCTCAAGGGCGCGGCGATGGCGGGAGGCATGCTCGCCTGGCAACTCGGCCACCACGACTTCGCCACGCCCGAGCGCAGCAGCGCGTACATGGGCATCCACGTCACGCTCACCGGCGTGCGAGGTGTCGCAGCGCCGCTCGTGGGCGTCGGGCTCTACAACCTGCTCAAGGTTTATGCGCCGGGCTACGAGGCTTGGTCATTCCTGCTCTGCACACTGCTCATCGTCTTTGGCGCGATCGGGTTCGTGCGGCTGCGCATGAAGATGGACACCGACGCCAAGAGCTGCCGAGCCCAAGGCACCGATGGCATCGAACCAGGAGCACGCTCGCGGGGGGCCTCTTAGAACAGGGCTGTCACACCAGATCGCACGCCTCGGCGGGCATCCAGTGCGCATCTCGGCCGTCCCACTTCACGTTGCATCCGACCGGATTGGTCGTCGGAACAGAGACGGACTTGCCCGAGATCAGCTCGGTGAGCGCACGCTCGAGGTCATTGCTCGTGACTTTCGAGACATCCCTCGGAGAGTCGATCGATCGGCCGGTGTAGACAAGTTTGCGGGCCTTGTCGAACACAAAGAAGTGGGGCGTGCGCAGCGCGCCGTACGCCTTGGCGACAGCCTGTGATTCATCGTGCAGGTACGTCCACGGAAACCGGTGCTCGTTCATCCGCTCCACCATCGCTGGGAACGAGTCCTCGGCGTAGGTGTTGGCGCTGTTGGAGTTGATCGCCACAAACCGCACGCCTTTGGGCGCGAAGCGTTCGGCGAGGGCGGCGGTGTGCGCATCGGAGTTGATGACGTACGGGCAGTGATTGCAGGTGAAAGAGATCACCAGCACATCGGCACCGTCGAAGTCAGCAAGCGAATAGGTCTTGCCGTCGGTCGCGGGCAGGCTGAACCGGGGCGCAGCCTGATCGATATGAAGAGTGAAGGGCATTAGAGCGTTTCCTCAAACATGGATCGGGTACTCAGCCGCGGAGCCATTCCTCGGCGTTCCCGCGGTTGGCGAAGAACTGCACGTTGTAGCCCGCGTCCTGCATCGCCATACACAAGAAATCATGGTCGGTCGAGCCAGAGGCGATCAGCCCGGCGACCCGGTAACTCTTGTCGAGGCCGGTTTGGTTGATCTGCTGCACCGCCTTGAACTGTTCGGCCTGCGTGTCATCACGCCCGATCGACGACAGATCGAAAAGTAGCCGCTTGATGTGGTGCTCCCGGGCGACCGAGACCGCTCTCGAATAGGCAAGCGAGCACCGGTCTGGTCGAGCGTTCTCCCGCATCTTGACCTCGACCCACTGGCCGTCTTGAGAAAGACTCAACGTTGTCCCTTCTTGCGTAGACATAGCGCGTCCTTTCTGATGTACTAGCCTAGCGAAACCCCCCGATGTTTGCGCCCTATTCGTCCGTTCGGCCTCGCATCTCGGTAGATGGGCCCGTTCTAAGGCGCAGAATGCGCATGACACAGCCAAGCCGGGCCATCCCGGTCGAACCTAAGTGACTACGTGACAGACTCAGACGACCGCTGAGCAGACTTTTTCCGCTCCGTCAGTCAGGTCTTCTGCGGCCTGAAGCGTGGGTAGGTCGGAGGCCGCGCTCTTGAGCAGCTCTCGCCCGGCCTCCACGTTGTTGCCCTCTAGCCGAACCACCAAGGGCACCTTGAAGCCCGTCGAGCCGTCGGGGTTCTTGTAAGACCGGGCCGCGTTGACAATGCCCTTGGCGATCACCTCGCAGTCCATGATCCCGCCGACGATGTTGACCAGGATGCCCTTCACCGCCGCGTCTGACAGGATGATCCGAAACGCCTCGGTGACGGCCTCCTCGGTCGCCGACCCGCCTACATCAAGGAAGTTCGCGGGCTCTCCGCCGTGATGCTTGATGATGTCCATCGTCGACATCGCAAGCCCCGCGCCGTTGACGAGGCATCCGATGTTGCCGTCGAGCGCGATGTAGCTCAGCCCAAACTTCTGCGCGGTGATCTCCGCCGGGTTCTCCTCCGCCGGATCGAACAGAGCCTGCAGGTCCTTGTGACGAAACAGGCCGTTGTCGTCGAAGTTGAATTTTGCATCGATCGCGAGCACCTGTCCGTTCGGATGCCCATCACTGGGGGTGGTCACGATCAACGGGTTGATCTCTGCGAGAGCGCAGTCTTTTGCCGCGTACAACTCCGCCAGCGCCAGCATGATCTTCACTGCCTGGTTGACCTGCTTGCCCTCGAAGCCCAGCCGGTACGCCACGTCCCGCGCCTGGTACGGCTCGAGCCCGCCCACCGGATGAATCGGCACTTTGAGGATTGCAGCCGGGTTGCGCTCCGCGACCACCTCGATCTCAACGCCGCCCTCGGCCGATGCGATCAGAATGTTCCGCCCCGTCGCCCGGTCGGTTGTGATCGCCAGGTAGTACTCCTTGGCGATGTCCACGCCCGCTGCGAACAGCAGTTTGCCCACCTCGATGCCTTCGGGCCCGGTTTGGTTGCTCACCATCCGGTTGGAGAGCATGAACCGGGCGGCCTCCTCGGCCTCCTTCGCCGAACGAACCAGCTTGACGAACCCCGCCTTGCCTCTGCCGCCCGCGTGAACCTGTGCCTTGACCACCACCAGCCCGTTGCTCGGGTCGAGGCCAGCATCGGTGGCGACGTGTTTGTACGTCTGAGCAGCCTCTCCGGCGCTGGTGATCACCCGAGCCGACGGAACGGGGATGCCAGCATCAGCGAGCAGCTCACGGGCCTGGTATTCATGGATCTTCATCGGGAAACTCCGTGCGTGGGAGGCCTGTTCGGGTCAGATGATGCAAGTCAGCGGGCATGGTAAGCAATCGATTCCGGGCCTGCCCGGTGAGGCCGTCTCACGGCGTATCGGACCCGCGATCGCTACTGGTCCTCGCTTTTTGTGGTTCTAGAGCAAGGTCGTGGCATGTTTAGCGGACCAGATCGATTTTCGACCCCAACCGGAGAGATCCTCATGCACGTTCGTTCCTGCGCCATGGCGCTCGCTGCCTGTTCATCCGCCGCCCTCGCTCAGGAGATCATCACGTTTGATGGCTTCGCCGACACGACCGGCTTGACCCTCTCAGGCTCCGCGCAGGTCTTGGCCACGGGCGATGGCGATGTCATCCGCCTCGCGGCCCGCAACGCCAACAGCGGCAGCGTGTTCTCTTCCGTTCAGATAGACGCCCTCCAGTTCTTTACCGAGTTCTCCTTCCGCATCACCGAGCCGGGCGGCCTCGCTGACCGGTTCGGTGAAGGCGGTGCGGACGGCCTGGCATTCGTCATCCAGAATGTTTCCGCGAGTCTTGGCGGCGGAGGAGGCGGGCTCGGCTACCAGGGCGTCTCGCCGTCTATCGCCGTCGAATTCGACACATGGGGTAATAGTTGGGACCCCTCGTCCAACCACATCGGTATCAGCATCAATGGCAACGTTGCCTCTGTCGTCACGGCCGACATCATGCCTGACTTCGACGACGGCGACATCTGGTACAGCCGAATCGGCTACGGCGAGGGCCTGCTCACGGTTTCCGTCTCGAAGACCGATGGCGTGTTCGGCTCACCGGTATTGACCCACGCCATCGACATTCCTTCCTCTCTCGGCACCGATGGCGGCTTCGTGGGCTTCACTGCCGGCACCGCCTCAGCATGGGGCAACCACGACCTGCTCGGGTTCAGCTACAACTCCACTGTGCCCGCTCCGGCGGGCGCGGCTGTGCTCGCCTTGGCTGGCTTGGGCATGGCCCGCCGCCGCTGAGGACCCGCGTTCAACAATCTCGACCCCACCTGTCTGCTGCGCAGCCATGAGCCGTCGGACGGGTGTCGTGTGGCCGCTGGGGAACCCGCAAGCGGACCGATCTCGGCTCGTTGATCGACCCCAGAAAGCATCGCCGGAGCCGGTGTTAGGGCCTATCCTCAAAGCCCCCGCCACAGTCGGCGGGCCACACTGGCTTCAAGACGAGGATTCCCCCCCATGGCGCAGGGCACCAAAGGCACCATCACCCAGGTCATCGGCTCGACCTACGACGCGCAGTTCCCCGAGGGCAACCTGCCCGAGATCTACAACGCGGTCACCATCGATGCCGACACCCCCGCGGGCAAGCTGACCCTCACCGGTGAGGTTCAGCAGCACCTCGGCGGCGGGCGAGTCCGCTGCGTCGCGCTGGGCTCCACCGACGGCCTCCGCCGCGGCATGGACTGCATCGACATGGGTGAGCCCGTGTCGGTCCCCGTAGGCGAGGGCGTGCTGGGCCGGGTCTTCAACCTGCTCGGCGAACCCATTGATAACAGGCCCGCTCCCGAAGGACTCAGTCGCAAGCCCATCCACCGCGCTCCCCCTGAGTTCAGCCAGCTGAACCCCCATACCGAAGTCCTGCCCACGGGCATCAAGGTCATCGACCTGCTCTGCCCGTTCGTTCGCGGCGGCAAGATCGGCCTGTTCGGCGGTGCCGGCGTTGGCAAGACGGTCATCATCCAGGAGATGATCGCCCGCGTCGCCCGCGAGTTCGGCGGCTACTCCGTGTTCTGCGGCGTAGGCGAACGCACCCGCGAGGGCAACGACCTCTGGCTGGAAATGCAGGAAGCCGAGTACACCGACGAGAACGGCAAGACCGCCCACGTCATCGACAAGGTCGCCATGGTGTTGGGCCAGATGAACGAGCCCCCCGGAGCCCGCCTCCGCGTCGCCCTCTCCGGCCTGACGATGGCCGAGGAGTTCCGCGATGCGTCGGGTAAAGAGACGATGATCTTCGTTGACAACATCTTCCGCTTCACGCAGGCCGGCTCGGAAGTGTCCGCGCTGCTGGGCCGTATGCCGTCAGCCGTGGGTTACCAGCCGACGCTCTCCACGGAGATGGGCGAGCTTCAGGAACGCATTACCTCGACCAACAAGGGCGCCATCACCTCCGTGCAGGCCATCTATGTGCCCGCGGACGACCTGACCGACCCCGCGCCCGCTACGGCGTTTGCTCACCTTGATGCGTTCGTCGTGCTTACGCGCGGCATCGCCGAAAAGGGCATCTACCCCGCCGTCGATCCGCTGTCCTCGACGTCGCGAATCCTCGACCCCGCCATCCTTGGCGAGCGCCACTACCGCGTCTCCCGCCGGGTGCAGGTCATCCTTCAGCGGTACAAGGACCTGCAGGACATCATCGCCATTCTCGGTGTTGACGAACTCAGCGAAGAGGACAAGCTCATCGTGAGCCGCGCCCGCAAGATGGAGCGGTTCCTCTCCCAGCCCTTCTACGTCGCCGAGATCTTCACCGGCTTCCCGGGCATCTACACCAGCCTCGAAGACACTATCAGCTCGTTCGAACGTATCTGCGACGGCGAAGGCGACGACCTGCCCGAATCCGCGTTCATGTACGTCGGCACACTCGACGATGCTCGCAAGAAAGCCGAGAAGGCCGCGGCGAGCGCCTAACGCACCGCTCCAGCGAACGACGCATACAACCAAACTAGATCCATCGAGCCCCGCCCTGAGCGGGGCTTTTTCATTCAGGCATCGGCGCAGGGCGGGTCGAGCTCAAGCATCACGATGCCCTCGGTAGCCCGCCAGCCGGCCGCACGGAACATTGCGCGTGATGCGGCATTGTCGTGCTCCGTCGCGGCCCAGGCACTCGTTATCCCAAGCGACCGAAGGTGATCAGCCATGGCCGTGACCAGCGATCGGCCGATCCCCCGGCAGCGATGTGAAGGGGCCACGCCAACCTCGTTGATCCACGCCTGCACCGGCTTGTCCGGGTGGAGATAGATGTTGGAACTGGCCATGCCGACCACAAGGTCACCTTCTCGTGCGAGGGCCATGTGGTGCAGGTCACACCCGAGAAACCGGTCAAGCATCTCTGGCATGATGGGCCCGTCGAACACGCCCTCCGCGATGCGATCGAACATCGTGCGGTCTCTCATTCCAACGATCACGACACCGGTGCTCACCCCCGATTCTAAGCGGCGGAGAGGACCGCCAGCGATATTCGTGCCAACTCCGTGTAACCGCCGGGGTGTCTCCACCTATAAACAGCCATGGCCATCGACACCAAGACCGTCCAACGCCGGGACATCACCCTCACCTCGCTCGCTGACATCTCGGCGGACCTCGACAAGATCGAGGCCGCCCACCAGGCGGGTACGCTCAAGACCACGGGCAACTGGTCCGCGGGTCAAATTCTCGAGCACATCTCCATTCTCATGGAATGCGCCATCGATGGCTTCCCATCGCAGATGCCCGCTCCCATGCGGTGGATGGCCATCCTGCTGTTCAAGAAGAAGGCCCTCAGCGGCGAGAAGATGCCCGCTGGCTTCAAGCTGCCCAAGGGTGCCTCATTTCTCTTCCCGAGCGAGACGACTACGACCGATGCAGGCATCGCTCGGCTGAGGAAAGCTCTCGCTCGCATCGAGGCGGGCGAACGGTTCACGCACCCGAGCCCGGTCTTCGGCAAGCTATCCCACGACCAGTGGTGCACCCTGCAGGCCGGTCATGCGACGCTGCACCTGTCGTTCATTCAGTGCTGAGCCGGCGTGCCGATTGCAAAATAGGAGAACGGGGCCCAGTCCAGGCCCCGCCTCCCGAGGTTACGCGTTGGAGCGTCAGGACTCGTGTCAGGCGCACGGGCCCAGCAGCCCAAGTAGGGCCAGGAAGTCGCCGAACGAGACCTGCGCATCTTCGTTGCCAAGCACGCCAAAGTCATCGGCGATGTCGCCCGTGCAGCCGGGAGTGTTACCCGGGCATGGGCCGATGAGCCCGAGCAACGCCAGGAAGTCACCGAAGCTCACGATGCCATCGTCGTTGCCGAGCACGCCAAAGTCGTCCGCGATGTCGCCGACGCAGGGTGCCGCAACCGTCTCGTACGAGTAGATAATGGTCAATGAGCCGACGTGCTGAGGGCTTTCGATCTGGTAGAACACGTCGTAGTAGGGCGGGAAGAACGGCGGGATGAAGTCGGGCATCTGCGGTGGATTCTCGGGGTCCACCATCGGGAAGTTCGGGTCGTTCACGAAGCCGCCCGCCGCGTCCGTGAATCCACCCAACATGGTTGTCAACATGCCCGTTCCGATGAAGACGTCGCGAGTAGTCGGATCGTTGAAATCGTCAAATGAAAACCCGGCCGAGTACGCGCCAGTTGAATCGGTGAAGATCGCCGAGTCAGGGCCCGAGCGATTGATGCCGTCGGTCGGGGCGATGGCGGGTGTGTACGTATTGAATACACCGCCGAGTTGTACCTCCGGTGCTCCGAAGTCGGGTCCGAGGATGTGGAACGTGTTGAACCCCGCGTCGAGAAAGAACTCCCCGAACGGGAAGTTCACCGGCGAGTTCTGCTCGATGTAGATGCCGATCGATACCGTCTGGTCGTACAGCAGCGTCACCGAGATCAGTTCGCGTGTGCTGCCCATGGTGTCGAACAGCGGGACATCCAAGGTCCCGAGTTCGCCGGCCTTGTCGAACGTGACCACATGCGTCTCCGTTAACGGGTCGGCGCAGGCCAGCCCCGCGAACGTGGTGAGAGCGGCGGCGGAAAGGGCGATACTGGCTCTAACTGACATGACTGGGTTTCCTTTAGAACTGGGAACGCATCTGCGATCCGGGGTGAGAGTGATTGGGAACTCCGGCCCGTGTTGGCCTAAACGGGCTCGGATCACTCGAATGTACCAGCGAGTATTGAGTTTGGGAAGAATTCTCTAGAGAATTTCTTCAGAGAATTTGTATTCAAGGCCAAATCCTGTATCATGGATCAATCTGTCATCAATGACCGACCGAAGCATGAGCCGGCAAGACACTCCACAAGACGCCGATGTGAGGGAAGGGATCCGTTTGGCTTTTGAAGCTGTTAAGTCCGAACGGGCGGAGGCCAACCCTGGATTCCGGGGCCAGGCGTTCGACCGCTTGCGGGATGTGCAGGCGGCGGTCACCGACCTGCTCGCTAACGCTGGTCTGGGTGGTGCCCGGCCTACGGACATGGGTCGACGCCTCGGGCTTGACAAAACGCTCGCGTGGAAGGTCTCGCGGTTTGTGGGAAGTGATGATCCGGCCAAGGCGGCTCGCCACATGCCCGGAGCGGGCGGCGTAGAGATCCTGGTCAATGCCGCGGGGGCGCTGGGCGTTAAAGAGACCGCCCTGGAGCGCACGCGCCAAGCTGATCGGGCGTTGCGAGCCTTCATGGCTCAGCACGCCGGCGATCGCCGATCGTTCGAGGCGATGCTCGCCGCTGGCCGACTTGATGAATCACTCGAGTTCGAGGAACGCCGAGCGTACTTCCGCGCGGGCTCGGCGCTATGGGGTGTGCGGGCCCGCCTTCAGTTTCTCATGCTCGCGTTGTACCCGAGCGCGGACAGGCCCGGGTACCTCGATGCCGTCCAGGTCAGCGGGCTCGTCGGGCTTGAACGGCTCAGACCCGACGTGCCATGGCTCATCCGCCGGCTTCATGCGCACAGCGATTCAGGGCGTGAGCGTTTCACCGTTCGGCGTGAACCTTTGGTGACCTCACGCCGGGATGCAGGCTTACCGCCGTTGTTTGAGCCGTATTGCTCGCAGCCACTCCCGGATCTCAGCCAGTTTGAGGATGCCCAGAACGGGCTCGTGTACGACGAACTCGCGGCGGGACCGGTCGGGCGCGAGGGCGCGGTCGATGTCATCCTGGGTGAGCGGTACCTGGGCCCGCTGCCGTTGAAGCGAGCCGAGGACAACACAACCGGGCGGTACATGCTCTCCGTGCGCACACCGGTGGAGTGTGTGCTCTTCGACCTTCTTCTGCACGAGTCGCTCACGCACTTTGGGCATCCCGACCGCTCTGTGGTCGGCTTGCTCGAGGACCGGCCTGCAGTTGGCGATGCCTCGCTGCGTAACGTGCAGTCCGCGCTGCTCGCCCCGCACCCAGCGGTCGAGCTCGGGTCCTCGGCGGTGGTGCACACACCCCGATTGGGCGCGTACCCGTCGATGGTGGCCGACGCTTTGACGCAGGCCGGGGCGGGCAGTCTGCAGGCATTCAGGGGCTACCGCCACGAGGTCGAGTATCCGACGTTCCCGTGCAACCTCAGAATGACGCTCGGGATCGGCGAGTCGCTGGGACCTCCATCTGGAGGCCTTGAGCCTGCTTCCAGCACCGATGGTGGTGCAGCGCCAACGTCGGGGGGTGATTGAGGCCCATAACATCAGACAGGTTCTCAAGTTGCTTTGCACTTGCCAGCATTGGCGGTACGCTGTCATGGGCCCGCCTGATGGCCCCACCGAGTCTCTTGAGGGAGAGCACTATGTCGTTGAACCGAACCACCCGTTGCGCGATGGTCATCTGTGCTGGTGTAGCTAGCACAGCCGCTGCCCAGGATCTCGTCTCGATCTCGTTTCCTCAGTCAGTCACACTGAGCCAGAGCACCACCGCTGGTGGTCCCCGATCGGTCATGGCCCCGTTTGATTTCAGCGGGATCGGCAACATCATCAATCCTTCGGTCGCGGCGCCCGGCAGCGGCGGCAACGCGAGTGACTTCACGCTGCACCAGACCGTCGGCGTGGTGAACATCACCGACGTGGTGGTCACGTACGAGTACGACGTTGCGGTTCAGATCGACGCGTTCGACATCGTTCAGCATCACAACGGCATCAAGACGCTCGAACTGTTTATCGGGAACTCGCTTGCGAGCATGACCTCGATGGGCGCGGTATCGGTGCCCGCCAACGCGGTCGAGTACGCCGTCAACCGCTTCGACTTTGATGCGCCGATGACAGGCCGGTTTGTGCAGTTGCGGCTGACCGAGCCCGAACTGCCGGGCCAGGGCGGCTGGGCGATGTATCGCGCTTACCCGGTGCTGGTACCGGGCGCGGGCACGCTGGGCGTCGCGGGCCTCGGCCTTGGGCTGATCGGCCGCAGACGCCGGGCCTGAATCGGGCGATCCACCTCTTCCACCTGATCCAGGATCGGCTTGGCCGAAGTAGTCCGGGACGCTCGGCGCTCATCTAACTTGCGTTTCATCTAGACTTGGGCGATGCACCGCCGACAAGCCATCGCCACGATCGCCTCGCCCATCGCCGCCGCCGCTGCGTCGTCGCTCCTGCCCGTGCGCACCGCCAGCGCCGCGGGGTTGGCGCATCGGCTCTCAGGTGCGACGGGTGAGCCCTCGGCCATCGCACGCGACGAAGACTACTGGGCCGAGGTGCAGCGGGCTTTCACGCAGAATCGCGGCCTCATCAACCTGAACAACGGCGGGGTGAGCCCGGCCCCATTGGTCGTACAGGACGCGATGGCCCGGCACCTCACCCGGGCGAACTCTGTTCCGCCTCCGATCGCGCTCTGGCGCGAGGCACCCGCTCAGCGGGAGGCGATCCGTGCCGGCCTGGCACGCGCGTGGGGCGTCGATCCTGAAGAGCTCGCGATCACTCGCAACACGACCGAGAGCCTGCACATCTGCCAGCACGGATTCGATCTCTCGCAGGGCGACGAGGTGCTCACGAGCGACCAGGATTACCCAAGGATGCTCAACGCGTTCCACCAGCGGGAGCGCCGCGACGGCATCAAGCTCGTGCAGATTCCGCTGCCCGTGCCGATGGACGATCCCGCCGAGGTCGTGCGGCGGTTCGAGACCGCGATCACGCCCCGAACACGCATGATCCTGTGCGCGCACATGATCAACCTCACCGGGCAGGTACTTCCCGTGAAAGAGCTGTGCGCACTGGGCGAAGCGCGGGGCATCCCGGTTATCGTCGATGGCGCGCACGCCTTTGCGCACATGGATTTCAGGCTCCCCGACCTCGGCTGCCGGTACTACGGCACAAGCCTGCACAAGTGGTTGTTCGCGCCGCACGGCACGGGCCTGCTGTACGTCCGGCGCAACTCCATCGAGGGCCTCTGGCCCCTGTTCGCCGAGAACCCGGGCCAAGAGAATGACATCCGCAAGTTTGAGGAGATCGGGACGCACCCGGCGGCCAACTTCTTGGCCATCGCCGAGGCGCTCGCCTTCCACGAGGCCATCGGCCAAGCCCGCAAGCTCGCCCGGCTCAGGTTCTTGCGGGACCGCTGGATGCACGCTCTGCGTGCGCACGACCGAGTGCGGTTCAACACCAACCCCGGGCACGCGGGCGGCATCGCCAATGTCGCGGTCGAGGGGCTGGATCCAGTCGAGCTATCGAGTTGGCTGTGGCGCGCACATCGTTTGTTGGTGGTGGGCATCGCGCATGAGTCGTGCCCGGGGCTGCGCGTCAGCCCGAGCGTGTACACCACGCTTGAGGAGATCGACCGTTTCGTCGAGTTGATGGAGCGTGCGATGGCGCACGGGATCGGGTGATCGCACGTTATCGGCGCGCGTAGGCAAGCCGATTTGTGCGCACACCGGCGCGGAAGACACCCTGCACGAGCACCGCTTGGTCGGCGGAAGTGAGCAAGAAGCGGCGCTCGGAGCCGGGCACCGCTTGGGTGGTCCATTGGCCGGAGGCACGCTGCCGCATCACGAGCCAGCGGATGGGGTCGGCCGACGCACGCACCACGAGCGTGTCGCTCGCATGGCCCGGCTCGATCGAGCCCGTGATGGTCGGTGCGCGCAGGCCTAGCCAGGGTGCATCGGGCACGACGGCTGCTTCAGCGAACGCGCCCGATGCGAGCGTGCGCGCAAACAGAGGCTGATCGCGCAGCACGGACGCCGAGAACATCGAAAGCCCGCTCGCGTTATGCCGAGACAACTCGTTGAGCTGGCGGGGCACTTCATCCTCCAGCCAGCGCGGGTACGCGGGCCCCGAGCGGATAAGGCTCAGCCCGGGCCAGAGGTGGCGGGCGAGCAAGTTCTGCTGATCCCACCAGCCGAGCAGCGCCGTGAAGGACTGTTCGGGCTTGTCGATCGGCCAGTAGAGCTGGGGCATGAGCGCATCAACCCAGCCCTCGCGCAGCCAGCGCCGGCTGTCGGCAAATATCAGTTCGTACGCGTCCATGCCCTTGATGCCCGCCGGGTGCCCGGGCCTCCAGATGCCAAATGGGCTCACGGTCACGAGCACCGAAGGGTCTTCGCGCTTGACGAGCTGGTACAGCTCGCGGACGAGCGCAGCGGTGTTGGACCTGCGCCAGTCGTTTCGGCTGAGCGCACCGCCTCGGCGCTGGTAGCGGGTGAAGGAAACAAGGTCATCAAAATCGGGCGCCTTGGTCGTGCCCGCGGGTGGGTAGGGGTAGAAGTAGTCGTCGATGTGGACGCCGTCGATGTCGTATCGGCTGAGCACGTCACTGACTACGCGCAGGAAGTGGTCGCGTGCTGCGGGCTCGCCCGGGTCGGCCCACTTGTACGGGCCATGTGTGCGCACGAGGTCGGGGCGCGTGTTGTTGAGATGGCCGGGCGCATCGGGGCCGATGGAGCGAGGGTGGCGTGTGCGGAACGGGTTGAACCACGCGTGGAGTTCGAGGCCCCGGGCGTGCGCACGTGTGATCCACTCGGCCAGCGGGTCGTAGCCCGGATCGAGGCCTTGCTTGCCGCTGATAAAGGCGCTCATGGGCTCGATCGGGGAGCGGAACAAGGCATCGGCGGTGGGGCGTACCTGAAAGAAGATTGCGTTGAAGCCGCCGCGCTGGGCGCGGTCGAGGATGGCATCGATCTCGGCGAGTTGTCCACTCTTGGGCGAGCCTGGCGCGGAGGGCCAGTCGATGTTGTTGACCGTGGCGACCCAGAGGCCTCGGAACTGCTCGTTGATCGCTGGCGGCTGGAGCAGGCTCGCGGAGGTCACGCCCCAACGAGGCGACTCGGCGGTTTGCGCGCACGCCGACAACTGCGCTCCGAACAGCAAAGCGATCAGCAGGCTCAGGCGGGCCGAGACTTGCGGGCGTGATCGGAGAGTGAGGCGCTCCAGAGTGAGTCTCCCGCGATGGTTCGTTCGTGGTCGAGTAGGCGCTGCTTGGTCTCGATCCCGCCGCCGAAGCCCGTGAGCGTGCCGTCGGCGCCGATGACGCGGTGGCAGGGTATGACGAGGCTCACGCGGTTGGCGCCGTTGGCACCCCCGACGGCGCGCACAGCGCTGGGCGCGTTCAGCGAGAGCGCGAGGTCGCGGTACGCGATAGTCCGGCCGAAGGAGATGTTCTTGAGTTCGGTCCAGACCCGCTGCTGAAACTCGGTGCCGGGCGTGACCGTCGGCACGGTGAACGCACGGAGCGAGCCGGCGAAGTACGCCGCCATCTCTTGCTCGAGCAGGGAGAGGTGGGGGGATTCGCCGATTTCGGTGGTTGCTTTGAGCAGCGGTTCGAGGACATCGAGTTGTCGATCAACGCGATCGTCGGGGCCGAACTCCAGCAGGCACACGCCGTCATCGGTCGCCGCCGCGATGACGCGGCCGAGCGGGGTCTCGATGGTCGTGGTGCGGATGGTATTCACCCGATCGATTCCCTCCCGTTGAGGTACGGACGAAGGGGAGCGGGGACGTGGATCGACCCGTCGGCTTGCTGATGCATCTCAAGAAGCGGGATGAGCAGGCGGGGGCTCGCCGCGACGGTGTTGTTGAGCGAGTGGCAGAAAACGGTTTGGCCCGTGCCGCCCTGGCCACCTTGGCGGTAACGCATGTTGAGCCTTCGGCACTGGTAGTCGTAGAGGCGGCTTGCCGAATGTGTCTCACCGAAGGCACCGGTCGGCGTGCCGTCGGGTCCGTCTTCGCCCCGGCTGGGCATCCAGCACTCGAGGTCGATCATGTCCGCGTTCTTCGCGCCGAGGTCGCCCGCGCAGCACTGGAGCAGGCGGTGGGGCAGTTCGAGGCTCTCGAGCAAGGCCGCGACGATCCCGATCATCTCTTGGTGCCAGCGCCGGCTCTCGGCTTCGTCGGCCTTGCAGATAACGACCTGCTCGACCTTGTCGAACTGATGGATGCGGTACAGGCCCGCAGTATCGCGGCCCGCTGCGCCGGCCTCGCGGCGGAAACAGGTGCTCACGGTGCACAGCTTCATCGGCAGGCTTGCCTCGTCGAGAATCTCGCCCGCGTGCATGCCCATGAGCGAGACCTCGCCCGTGCCGGTGAGGAACAGGTCGTAGCCGCTGGCTCCACCGGTCCCCGCAGAACCGTCGGCATCGGACTCGGCGGACCGGCGCTCGCTCTCTGGGATGTGGTACGCCTGGTCGCGGGACGCGGGGAAGAACCCGGTGCCGATCATGGCTTCTTCGCGCACGAGCACGGGCACGGTGACGGGTGTGAAGCCCTTGGCGATGATGAAGTCCATCGCGTATCGGAGCACCGCCGAGTGGAGGAGCGC
The DNA here is from genome assembly GCA_029260395.1 of Phycisphaerales bacterium. Lineage (GTDB taxonomy): Bacteria > Planctomycetota > Phycisphaerae > Phycisphaerales > UBA1924 > OFTM382. The sequence continues at coordinate 176,082 of JAJDDJ010000013.1, forward strand.
GCCGTCGCCCGTGAGCAAATAGCTGCGCGAGCCCGCGAGCTTGACGCCCCGCTCGAAGTCGGCCATGCCGAGCCGTTCGATCAGGTCCATGTGCGAGCGGGGCGCGAAGCCCTTCTGCCCGGCGAACGGTTTGGCCGGGTCGAAGCCTTGCGGCGACCACCGGCGGATCTCGACGTTGTCGTCGGCGGACCGGCCATCGGGTACGTCCGGGTCTGGCGGCAGCGGGATGGTGAGGACCATCTGGCTGAGCGAGGCATCGAGCGTCCTCAACTCGGCCTCGATTTGCGTGATCTCGGCCTTGAGGGCGGCGGGCTTGGCCTTGATGGCTTCGATCTCGGCGGCAATGGCCTCGCGGTCGGCACCCTCGGCGTTCTTGAGCTTGCCGCTGAGCTGGCCGATCTGCGGGCCCGTGGCCTTGGAGAGCTTGTTCTGCTCGGCTCTGCGTTCGTCTAGGCGGGTCTGGGCCTCGCGCTTTCGGGCATCGAGCGCAAGGACCGCGTCGATGTCGACGTCGGCGTGCTTGCGTCGGCAGCCGAGCTTGAAATGTTCGGGGTCTTCACGCAGGGCCTTGAGGTCGATCATGAGTGCTCTGAGTGTAGGTGGCCGGGCCTTGGGCGGTCACAGGGGTTGGGAGCGCCGCTTGCCTGTGATACCATGGCCGAGCCAGGCACCCCAGGGGAGGAATCGGCCCGTCATGCCCAACGCGACGCAGACTCTTAGACTCCGCCCAGCGGGCGGCAGCGGTCGCCCCGTACCGCTCGGGGCCGACGCGGTTTCGATCGGTCGCCACCCGTCGAACACGATCCCGATCACCGACGACCGCGCCAGCCGAGCGCACTGCCGAATCGAGCCGAGCGCTGACGGCTTGGGCCATGTGCTTCGCGATCTCGACAGCCGGAACGGGACCAAGCTCAACGGGCTCAAGATGAGCGAGGCCCCGTTGAGCGTGGGGGATGTGATCTCCATCGGCAAGACCGAGTTCTACGTGGAGGAGGCCGCCCATGCCAAGCCCGCTGGCAAGAAGCGAGCCAAAGCCGGTCCCAAGCCCGCCGCTGACCCCAGCGAAAAGAAGGGCAAACCAGCGGACGGTGGCGAGCCAGACTCCGCAGAGCTTGACCCGAAAGTGACGCAGGACCTGGTGCGGATGCTCGAAAGCTTGCCGCCCAAGGATGAGCAGCCGCCGAACGTCATGATGGTGCAGGCCGATGGCTCGGACTCGGGCGTGCTGAACGCGGGCGGCACGGGCGCTGTGGTCGTCAAATTGCTTTTGCAGGTGGCGTCGAAGGCCCGAGCTACGGATATTCACGTGGAGCCGCAGGACGAGTTCACGCGGGTTCGGATGCGGATCGACGGGCAGATGGTGTGGATCGCGGACTTGCCACGGAGCGCGGGCGACCGGGTGGGCGGGCTCATCAAGGCGGCGTGCCAGCTCAAGACCTCGCACTCTCAGGCGGTGCTCGATGGGCACTTCAGCGCGCGCATCGATACGAGGCGGGTGGAGTACCGCGTGAGCTTCACGCCCTCGATGCAGGGCCAGAAGCTGGTGATTCGCGTGCTTGATGCGAGGGGCGTGCCGACGAGCCTCCGCGAGCTTGGGCTGCTCAGCTGGATGGAGGACCGGGTTCGGCAGGTTTGCGAGAAGGACTCGGGCATCCTGCTGACCGTCGGGCCGACCGGATCGGGCAAGACCACGACCCTGTACAACTGTCTTCGGTCGGTCGATCGCGAGCGGCGGAACGTGGTGACCATCGAGGACCCCATCGAGTACCAGCTTGAGGGGGTGACGCAGATCCCGATCAACGCCCAGCGGGGCAACTCGTTCGGCGACCTGCTGCGGTCCGTGCTTCGGCAAGACCCGGACGTGATTCTCGTGGGCGAGATTCGCGATGAGGAGACGGCGCGCACCGCGATGCAGGCCGCGATGACGGGGCATGTGGTGTTCTCGACGCTGCACGCGAAGAACTCGATCTCGGCGGTGTTCAGGCTGCTGGATTTGGGTATCGAGCCTTATCTGGTGGCGAACGCGCTCGACTTGGTGCTGGCCCAGCGGCTGGTGCGGGTGCTTTGCGAGAACTGCTGTCGAGAGATACCGATCAAGCCGGGCCAGGCAAGCCGAATGGGCAACGCGCTGCGTGGCAAGGCGGTCTCGAAGGTACCGGTGGGCTGTCAGGCTTGTCTGAAAACCGGTCATCGTGGTCGGGTGGCGCTGTTCGAGCTGCTGGAGTTCAACGACGCGTTGCGCGACATCGTGCTGGGCGAGCCCACGGTCGGCGCGATGAAGCAGGTGATTTCAAGCGGCCACTTCACGACGCTCACCGAGTTCGGCTGGCGGCTTGTCGCCGAGGGCAAGGTAAGCATCGAGGAGATCGAGCGCGTCGCGGACAGTTAGCGGGGGCGTTGGCCAGCGCTCAGCATGTGAGTCTGATGTCACGCAGGGCCGGGAAGGTCTTGCGCCACTCGATGACCGCGGCTGGGTCGAGGTCGACGCTGAGCACGCCAGGCTCGGTGCCAAGTTCGCCGAGAATCTCGCCTTTGGGATCGATGGCGATGGAGCCGCCCACGAAGTTCAGATGCGGGTCGCTGCCGCAGCGGTTGATGGCGAGCATGAAGCACTGGTTCTCGATAGATCGTGCGATGGCGAGCGTCCGCCAGTGGTGCTGGCGTGTGTCGGGCCAGTTGGCGATGACGCAGAAGCATTGCGCGCCGTCGGCGGTGAGCCGGCGGAACAGCTCGGGGAATCGCAGGTCGTAGCAGATCGCGACGCCGACTCGGAGTGCCTGCTCGCCCATTTGCCAGTCCCAGCAGATGGGCGTGGTGCCCGCGCGCATGACCTCATTCTCTCGGCCGAACCCAAAGGGGTGGATTTTGGCGTACTCGCAAAGCTGTTCGCCTTGCGGTGTGAATGCAGGGGCTCGGTTCTCGGCCTGCTCGTCATCCGGGATGGCCACCGCGATGCCGCCCTGCACGAACGCTTTGGTGCGGATCGCTAGGTCTCGAAGAAACTCGCAGGCGGCCTGAGCGGCAGCGGTCGTGACGTGGTTCCGCAGGCTAAACCCGGTTGAGAACATCTCAGGCAGGACGACCAGATCGCCTGGGCCGATGCTGGTACCCGCGACGAGTTGTTCAACGATCGCAAAGTTCTCGGTCGGTTGTTCCCATTGGATGTCGTACTGGATGAGATGGGCTCGCATGGTCCGAGGATACGGGCGGGAAAGCTGGCGAGTTCGCGAACCGGGCGGGGCATCAGGCTGTAAACTGGGTAAGGCAGCTCGGCAACCGATGGCAGCACGGCCCGCGTGGGCTGGGGCCGCTCGGCGAGGCTGAGGGCAGACCAGAGGCCGCATGCTCGTGCTCGCCAGTTCATCTCCGCGCCGGCGCAGACTCCTCGAGGAGCATGGGGTTGCGTTCACGGTTGTGGAGTCTGGCATCGACGAGAGCCTGCTGACCCGTGGGCAGGCTGGCCCGCACGACTGGGTCATGGCGCTGGCGTACATCAAGGCCCGGTCGGTGGCCGACGCAATCAACAAGCGGTCGCCGGAGCTTGCGTGCCTGGTCCTCGGCGCGGACACGATGTGCCTCGACGGCGGCAAGCTGCTCGGTAAGCCTTCGTCGGCGGGCGAAGCGCGCCTGATGCTGGCGCGGTTCATCGATGCCCAGCACGAGGTCGTCACGGGCGTAGCGATCGTGAACCCGCAGACAGGCCAGCGGGAGGTGTTCGCCGATCTGGCGGTGGTCCGCTGGGGCAACGTGGATGCGGACGCGGTCGAGCGGTACATCGAGAGTGGCGATTGGCGGGGCAAGGCTGGCGGGTACAACCTCGCTGAGCGGGTCGCCGAGGGCTGGCCCATCGAGGTGGTGGGCGATCCCGCGAGCGTGATGGGTTTGCCTGTGTCGCGTGTAATCGAGTCGCTGGAAGCGTTCGATTCAAACGAACCAACTCCGGAGGGAGCGACTGATGCTTGACCCGTTGATCGAGCATCAGGCAATCGCACCGACGTGGGTGGTGTTACCGATCGCGGTGGTGGCGCTGCTCGCGACGCTGGTGCACCTGTCCATGCTGCACGACCCTGATGTGATCGGTGAGATGCCCCTGAGTCGAAGGCGGCTGCGGGCCGCCGGCGGGGTGCTGGCGCTCGTTACCATCCCGCTGCTGGCGTATTCATTCGGCATCGTGACGCCCGCCGATCCTCGGGCTTTCACGATGGCATGGTCGGCGTCGATGGGCCTGCTCGGGATGATCGTGCTGGTCGCGGCCTTGGACGCGCTCAACTCGGTCGTGATCCATCGCCGTGAGCTGGCCAGGCACCGAGAGCAGCGCCGGCAGACGATGCAAGAGCTGGCGGCAAGCATGAAGCTCGACCGTGCCAGGCGCACGACGGCGAACAGGCACGTATCGTCCGACCATGACGGCTGAACACCGCTCGGCTCCGGGCTCCCAACCAGCGAGGACTGCGCCGACTCGGTTGCCCGACTGGCTTACCGGCCCGGCGAGCCTGCTGTACGCGCGCGGGGCAGCCAACCAAGCCGCCAGGTTCGACGCGGGCAGGGGCGTTGTGCGGATCGATCGGCCTGTGCTGAGCGTCGGGAATCTCTCTGTCGGCGGCACGGGCAAAACGCCGGTGGTGGGCTGGATGGTTGAGCAGCTCCGGGCGATGGGCCGCGATCCTGCGGTGGCGATGCGGGGCTATCGGTCACAAGGCGGTCTGTCCGACGAGGCGCAGCTGCACGGTGAGCGGTTCGAAGATCTTCCCGTGGTCGCGCGGCCCGATCGTCTGGAGGGATTGTTTGAGCTGTTTGCGAGTGAACGCGGCCAGCGGGTTGACACGGTGGTGCTGGACGATGGGTTTCAGCACCGCCGAATCGCACGGTCGATGGATCTGGTGCTGGTCGACGCGACGCGCGACCCGTTCCGCGATCGCTTGCTGCCTTCGGGCTGGCTGCGCGAGCCGATCGGGGCGATCTCCCGCGCAACGCACATCGCGATCACGCATGCGGAGGCGGTTGCACCGGCGGTGCTGGCAGCACTCGAAGCGCAACTTGCATCTTCTGTCGGCCGACCCGTTGATGCTGTGCTCAAGCACCACTGGTCCGGGCTTCAACTGACCGAGCCCGATGGGGTTGGGCGAACCGAACCTGTGGGATGGCTCCAAGGACGGCCGGTAGTCGCGGCGTGCGCCATTGGGAACCCGCAGCCGTTCCTGTCAGCCGTCGGTCGAGCAACCGGCGCCGAGGCCGCCGCGAGGGTCTATCCGGACCACCACGCAATGAGCGAAGCTGTGGTTCGAGATCTGATCCGCAGCCTAACCGATCGCGGGGCGCAGGCTCTGGTCGTCACGCAGAAGGACTGGACCAAGCTGGCTGCGGTGCCCGCATCGCGCTGGCCATGTCCGGTGGTCCGGCCGGTGCTCGAACTGGCGTTTGTACGAGGCGAGGATTTCCTGCGGGCCGAGGTTGCCAGAACGGCCTCCGAACACACGCCGGACGACGGCTGAAGCGTGCTATCATCGGGCGATGCCCGCATCGCTGCTTCATGAGATCATCTCGGCGATCGAATCGTGGAAGCCCTTCGGCGTGGTTGTCGTGGGCGACTTCATGCTCGACGAACTCGTGCTGGGCGACGCGGAACGGCTAAGCGCCGACGCGCCCGTGCCCGTGCTGCGGGTCCGTGAACGCCGGCACACGCCGGGCGGGGCCGCCAATCTCGCACTCGATCTCGCGGCGATGAATGCTTGCGTGCGGGTCGTCGGGATTGTGGGCGATGACGGCTCGGGCCGCGTGCTGCGGTCCATCCTCGAAGACGCAGGAATCGACTGCAAAGGCCTCGTGGTCGATCCCGATCGGCCCACGACGACCAAACGCAATCTGGTCGGGCTCGCCCAACAGCGGCACCCGCAGAAGATGTTCCGGCTTGATGAAGAGAGCCGCGACCCTCCGAGCGATTCGGTACGGGAGGAACTGAGCCGGGCGTTTGGCAGGGCGCTTGATGGATCTGCGGTGGTGTGCATCGAGGACTACGACAAGGGTGTGTGCTGTGCGCCCATGCTCGCAGAAGTGATCGAGCAGTCGAACGCTCGCGGCCTCGAGGTGCTGGTTGACCCGGCTTCGATCGATGATTTTTCCCGGTACCGCGGTGCTACGGCCATCACTCCCAACCGCAACGAGGCTGAGCGAGCGACCGGGATGAAGACGTGCGCCGAGGCGACGGCATCGCAGAACGTTCTGCTTGCTGAGCGACTGGTGGTGATGCTCGATTGCCAAGCTGTGGCGCTCACGCTCGACCGTCACGGGGCGTTGCTGTACGAGCCGGGGCACGAGCCGCTCTCTGTTCCGACGGTGGCACGCGAGGTGTACGACGTGACGGGCGCGGGTGACATGTTCCTCGCGGGATTCGCAGCGGGACGCGCGCAAGGCCTGAGCTGGGCTGCGAGCACAAGGCTAGCCAACCTGGCAGCCGGTCTCGAAGTCGAGATATTTGGCGTTCAGCCGATCCCGCTCGATCGAGTGCTGATCGCTGCGAGACGAGAAGCGGGCCAGATTGATGGGGGCCTGATGTCGCTTCGGCTTGCTGCGGAGCACGCCAGGCATGTTCGCCAATCGGGGCGCAAGGTGGTGTTCACCAACGGCTGTTTCGATGTGCTGCACGCGGGGCATGTCGCGCTGCTCGAGCATGCACGCTCTCTGGGCGATGAACTGATCGTCGGGCTCAACAGCGACGATTCCGTGCGGAGGCTCAAGGGCGAAGGTCGGCCCGTCAACTCGCACCAAGACCGGGCCCGAGTGCTGGGCGCGCTACGGGCGGTCGATGGGGTGGTCGTGTTCGAAGACGACACGCCTCTCGAACTCATTAAGGCGATCAACCCTGCTGTGCTTGTCAAAGGCGGGGACTACGCGGGCCGCGAGGTTGTGGGCCGCGAGTGTGTTGAGGCCTCGGGCGGCCGGGTTGAACTGGTCGAGCTGGTCGAGGGTCGCAGCACGACGGGCACCCTCGCCAAGCTGGGTGTTTCGCGCGAGCCATGAGAGACTGCACCGCCGTTGGTGCTCATCGGGAGGTCGCGGGAAATGGCTTATCGCTTCCAGTCGATCACGAGCTTGCCGAACTGTTCACCCGCTTCCAGCCGTTCGTAGGCAGCGGTGCAGTCCTCGGGCTTGTAAACACGGTCGACAACCGGCGCGAGCTTGCCGGTTCGGAGCAGGCTGACGACCTCTGCGAATTCCTCGCTCGAGCCCATCGTGGAACCGAGGAGCCTGAGCTGATTCCAAAACAGGCGTGCGAGGTCCGTGGTTGCGTCGGGGCCGGTCGTGCAGCCCGGAGTCACATACGCTCCGCCGCGTGCGAGGCTCTTGATGCACGCGAGGTGGGTGGCCTTGCCGACGGAATCGACGCAGACGTCCACGCCGCGCTTGCCGGTGTGTGCACGAATCTGCTTGGACCAGTCGCTTCCATCGTCGAGAACTCCAAGGTCTGCGCCGAGCTTGGCAGCCGCGTCGAGCTTCCATTGATGCCGGCTTGTGACGATCGTTTGGCAGCCAAAGTGCTTGGCGATCGCGAGCGATGCGGTCGCGACCCCGCCCCCGATGCCGGTGACGAGCACGCTCTGCCCGCATCGGAGCTGGGCCTTGGTGACAAGCATGGACCACGCGGTCAGCGCGACAAGCCCGAACGCCGCAGCGTCGGTCGGCTCGGTGTCGCCAACATCGGCGCAGTGGCTAACGGGCAGCGTGAGCATCTCGGCATGCGCGCCGGGTGAGCGGTGCTCTCCGATGAGTTCGTAGTTGGGCGCGAGTGTGGAACCTGGCGGGTCGCCGGGCCTTGGGTGCTCGGGCGTTTTGATGGCAGCGTTGAAGATGACCCGCTTGCCCAGCCAGGCGGGATCGACCCCGCCCCCTACGTCGGTGATCTCGCCGCAGGCATCGCAACCGCTCGTGCGAGGGTAGTCGAGGTTGAGCCCGGGCACGCCTCGACCAACCCACAGATCCATGTGGTTGAAGGCGCTGGCGAGCACCCGCATTCGCACCTCACCCGGCCCGGGGGCCTTGGCATCGGGGGTCTCGCTCAGGTGGATGTTGGGTGCGACGGGTGAGCCTTGCTGTTTGATGACGATGGCGCGCATGGGTAGAGGGTAGCCGTTAGCACCAAGACTCTCGCTCGCCGCTACGCTCGGCTATGCGGATCGATGTGCTGACGACCTTTGCCGAGCTGTTCACTACCGAGCCCGGCGGCGTGCTCGGTTCGAGCATCCCTAAGCGAGCGATCGAAGCAGGTGCGCTCGAAGTAGTCGCCACCAACATCCGCGACCACGCCGACAACAAGCACGACCGAACGGACGACCGGCCCTTTGGCGGCGGGCCGGGGATGGTGATGACGTGCCAGCCCCTGTGGGACGCGGCGATGGCTGCCGAGGCGTTGCACCCCGCGCCGGCGCGCAGGGTCCTGCTGTCGCCCCAGGGCGTGCCGTTGACGCAGGCGCTCGTGGAGGAGCTTGCCAGCCAGCCGAGGCTGCTGCTCATCGCGGGCCACTACGAGGGCATCGATGAGCGGGTGATCGAGCGGCTCGAACCGCTTGAGGTCTCGCTCGGTGACTACGTGCTCAGCGGCGGCGAACTCGGCGCGTTGGTGCTGATCGATGCCATCGCGCGCCTGTTGCCCGGCGTGCTGGGCGACGAGGCCTCAGCAAGCGAGGACAGCTTCGGGGGCGTGCCGACGACCGATGCGGACGGCACGACAATCAGCGGTAAGCGGCTCGCCAAGTGGTGCGCGGAACTGGGTATCAAGCCGGACTCGAAGCTGCTCGACTGCGCTCACTACACGCGGCCACGCGAGTGGGATGGCCGAACCGTGCCCGAAGAACTGCTGAGCGGCGACCACGAGGCGGTAGCCAAGTGGAGGCTTGCGAAGCGCGTCGAGCGGACGCGCGCTCGCAGGCCGGACCTGCTCGACGATTGAACGCTTCGAGAATAAAACAAGCCGCGCCCTTGAAGGGCGCGGCTCGGGATCGAATCAGTCTCTGGGCGGGTGCTTACTTGCGGCCCTGGGTCGTGCCTTCGCCTGCGATGTGGTGCATCTTGCGGCGGCGGTCGCGGAGGCGGCGGCTCTTGCCGACGCGGTCGCGAAGGAAGTAAAGCTTGGCACGGCGCGAGTCGCCTCGGCGGACCACCTCGAACTTGGCGATGATCGGGCTGTGCAGCGGCCATGTGCGCTCGACGCCGATGTCGTCCACGATGCGGCGAACCGTGATCGTTTCGTTGATACCGCGGCCCCGGCGGCACATGAGCACGCCTTGGAACACCTGGATGCGTTCCTTCTCACCTTCGACGATGCGGGCGTGCACGTTGATCGTGTCGCCGATGCTCAGCGTCGGAAGGTCTGTCTTGAGCGCGTCTTTGTTGATGTCTTCAAGAATCTGCTGGCGGCCCATGGCTGGCTCCTGGCTGGGCGATCGCCCTCGCCGATTGGTCTTGATCGGGGCACCGAGCGAACGTGAGCCGCTTTGGGTGCCAACACAACAACCCTGCACAGGGGGCTGTGAGGGCGGAGATCGTAGACACAAGCGATTCAGGAGTCCACGCGGCAGACATTCAAGGCCCAGCTATTGAGCCCAAACAGCGGCCAAGTGGAGCTGGACTGAAGTGAGGGGGCTGAAGCGGTCAGTCTCGTTCGTACAGGTAGGCGGCGGCTTCGATCCTTGGGCCCGCCTCATCGGCGACGGCGAACCGGCCGCCGGACCAGATCGACGCGGCGCCGAACTCGCCCGCTTTGCTCAGGGCGTAGAGCTTCACATCGAATCGGGGTCGGCCCCGCTCGTCGATCAGCCTTCGCTGGAGCTTGGACCGCTCCGCGATCGTGCGTGCCACGGCCTGGCAGGCATCGTTTGGGCTCATGCCCTGGCCCATCAGCGTGACCATCGCGTGCGCGCCGCAACTCTGGATGACCGCCTCGCCTCGACCGGTGGCGCCCGCGGCCCCGGCCGTGTTGTCGCAGAACATGCCAGCCCCGATGATGGGCGAGTCGCCCACGCGGCCCGGGATCTTGTAACTCAGCCCGCTGGTGGTGGTGCATGATCCGAGGTCGCCGCTGGCAGCGACCGCGGAACAGTGGATCGTGCCGGTGGTCCGTGGGATGGCCTTGTTGGTATCGAGGTCCCAGTCGCGCTGGTCGACATCGAGCCAGTCGTCGCCATTGTTGAGCTGCTGCTTCCACCGCAGCCACGCCTCGCGGGCGCGCGGAGTCAGCAGGTCTTGATGCGGGAACCCGTTCTGGCGGGCGAAAGCGCGGGCGCCCTCGCCGACAAGCATCACGTGGTCGGTGGTTTGCAGCACCTTGAGTGCGACCTGGGCCGCGTGGACAGTATCGCGGAGAGCCGCGACCGCTCCGGCCTTGTGCGTTGGGCCGTGCATGACGGAGGCGTCCAGCTCGACGATGCAGTCCTCGTTGGGCAGGCCGCCGAGCCCGACGCTCATATCGTTGGGATCGGCTTCGACGAGCCCGACGCCCTCGACCACCGCGACCGCCGGATCGGCCCCGCCAATGAGCAGTTCATGGGCCTTGGTCACCGCTGCGAGCCCGTTGGCCGAGGCAATCACGACCGGGCCGGTGGGTGGGCGACTGAGTCGAGTGGTAATGCTGGCAGCGCGCGCCGAAACACCGAGCAGACCTGCTCCGGTGAGGGCGCTTGCGGACTGGATAAATCGGCGTCGGCTCTGGTCGTGCATGGTTGCACGATACCAAGGCGGCGCGAGGTGAGGCAGCGGGTCTTACTCGGCGGCGTCGGAGGCAGTCTCGTCCTCAGCGGGTGCCTCGGCTTTGGCGGCTTCTTCCGCAGCGGCCTTGGCTGCTTCCTCGGCCTCGGCCTTGGCAGCGGCTTCAGCTTCTGCTGCTTCGCGGGCTGCCTTGGCGGCCTGAGCCTTCTCGTCCGCTGCCTTCGCACCAGCGAGGGCCTGCTTGGACGAGTCGATCGCCGTGGCGGCGGCATCGGCATCGGCCTTGCTCACCGCGCTCTTGGCGGCGGCGGCGGCCTCGGTCGCAGCCGTGACAAACTCCTCGAGCGAAGCCTCGGATGCGCCAGCGATACCGTTGATCTCGGCCAGAGCCTCATCGGTCTTGGAAGTCGCGATCTTGCACGTCACCCGGTTGCGGTCCGCCTTGCGCTGGGCTTCCCATTCGGTGGTATCGATCAGGTCGGCCTTGGCGAGAAAGTCACGGACTGTGTCGCTCGGCTGGGCGCCGACGCTCAGCCAGTACTTGATCCGTTCGCCGTTGAGCGAGAGCTGCTTGGACTCGTCCTTGGCGATCGGGTCGTACCACCCCAGGTTCTCGATGACCTTGCCGTCGCGGCGTGTGCGTTTGTCGATCGCGTTGATTCGGTAGAAGGGGCGGTTGCGACGGCCAAGACGCTGCATACGGATGCGGACCATGTTCGAGACTCCTGGGTGGTGCGGGCGGTTTGCCCGGACCTGATCGCTCGTGCTCCTGTACGGTTCTGCCGGCACCAGAGACATCTCGGGCCGGTTTCGAGCGGTCCAGACGATAGGTCGGTATTTGACGAGGAAACAGCCGCGTTCCGCTGGAGTGGGCCAAAAAACACCCCGGCCAAGGGGCTGGGGCGTTGAAGAGGACTTGGATGCGTTCGACCCACTGGGGCCGAACTGGTTGATTAGCCGCGGCGGCGACGGGTGGCGGCCAGCCCGCCAAGGCCCAGCACAGCGATTGCGCCGGGAGTGGGGACGACCTGAATGTCGCGGATGGCGAAACCGCCATCGAACAGCACGCCGTAGCTGCCCATGCTGCCGTCAGCGCCGAGGGTCGTGATGCGACTGGGTGAATTGAGCCCGCCCTTGTCCTCGACCAACAGCCAGCGGTTGTTAAAGGAGTCCCACTCGATTTCCTCAACGCCACCAAAGCCCAATGTGAGACTTGCCTGGTAAGCGCCGATGTCGGCGAATAACGACACGCCGACAGCGTTGCCGCCAGCGTCGATGTCAACTTCAACGATCTTGCGTTCGCCGGGAGCGTTGGCCGTGACGAGCACGTCGCCGTCGGCATCGACCGCGATGCTGGTGGCGCGCGTGATGGCGTTGGCCGCGCCAACCACGCTTGCCGAGAAGTCCTGGATGAGATCCATGCTAACCGTGCTCAGGTCGTTGTTGACTGTCATGCGGTGCAGGGTCGAGGGTGCCTCATCAGAGAACCCGCCGTCGATACCGCGGTTGAATGTCAGCACGTAGTAGCTGTTGTTGCGGAGCGGATCGGCGACGATGTCTACACCCGCGTTGTAGCGCGGATCAGCTCCACCGAGCGGCTCGGCGAAGATCTGCGTGTTGGCCATCGTGTTCAGGTTGACCGCGCTGACGCCGTCGGTTGGGTTGGTGGGGGGCGGGTTTCCCGCGGGGTTGTTGAGCACGAGGATGCTGTTGGACGGGCCGTGGTACTCGAACTCTTGGGGGCTGTCGGCCATGCCGCCCACGGAGAGGTTGTTGCGGGTACCGGTCCCGCTGAACAGGTTGTTGACGACGAAGGTGCTGCCGGCACCTGGGATGCCGGGGAAGGGCTGGTTGCCGAACACGTAGTTGCCCGTGCCGGTGCGGCCGATGCCTGAAAGGCGGCTAGTGGTGTCACTGGCGGGCACCTGGTAGAGGTTGGACGAGGTGAGCGCGCCGATATCGATGAGCCCGATGAAGTCGGGGAGGGCGCCGCTGGAGCGTTGCAGGCCGTGGCTCGTGAACAGGATGTCACCGTCGTTCTGAGCGAGTGCTCCGGTGGCAGCCAGGCCGGTGACAGCGATAAGGGTGGTGAGGCGATTCATTGGTTTCAGTCTCCTCTTGCGATTTCTGCGGTCTCTGTCTTGTTCCCTCGGAGCTCACGCGAGCCCGGAACGTGCTGCTGGTCGAGTGGGATGGGGCCCGATAACGGATGTCCGAGCCCCGCCCTAGCGTTTCAAGAATCCGAGACCCATTCAGCCGTCCGGTGATTCGGCTGGCCGGAGTCTCATCTCGCTCAGAATAGTTCGCAGCACAGCTTCATTAGGGACACAAGATCGGACCTGTTACCAAAGAATTATGTAGTTTGGAGCGAACAAATCGCGCAAAACCGGCGCGACCGCAATCGCCGACCGGTAATCCACTGGCTTCGGCCCCTCCCCGGCCCCTCCCCGGCCCCTTCGCCCGCTTAGCCGTTAGTACTCACTATGGCATCTGGAACGACACTCCATTACGCTGGGATCGACGAGGCGGGGTACGGGCCGATGCTCGGGCCGTTGTGCGTGGCGTCGTCTGCGTTCAAGATCGAAGGCTGGTCGCCTGACGGGCACGCCCCGGACTTGTGGTCCATGCTGAGCGATGCCGTCTGTCGATCGCCCCGCGAGGCCAGGGGCCGGCTCGCGTTCAACGATTCGAAGAAGCTCAAGCTCGCGAACTCTTCCAAGCGTCGCCACCCGCTGTACCACCTTGAACGGGGTGTGCTCGCGATGCTACCGGCAGCGATGCCTGAAGACGAGCCGATGCTGCTGGGCGTCCTCGGTGCACAGTTTGACGATTCGCCGTGGTACGCCGAGCGGTGGGGCAGTCCGGGCCTGCCAGTCACGACCGATCGCGGGAGTCTGGCGATCGACCGCAACACATTGCACACCGCGATGGCGCGAGCCCGGATCATCCCACTTGGCGCGAGATGCGAGATTCGATGCGAGGCTGACTACAACCAGCTCTGCACTCAGCTAGGCAACAAGGCCGAGGTCAACGGCGCGTGCGTCAGCGCGCTGATCGCTGAGCACATCGACGCGGACGCCGCGTTCGTGCGGATCGTGGCGGACCGTCAGAGCGGGCGAAGCGACTACCGCGAACTCGTGCAGGCGGCCAGCGGGGGCCGCGCAGTAGAGGTGGTCGCGCAGACACCGAGCGTCAGCGCGTACCGGGTGGCCGATCCGTGGCGGGATGTCGCCGTGCGGTTCGAGGTGGAGGCGGAGGCCTCGCACCTGCCGGTGGCGGCGGCCTCGATGACCGCCAAGTACGTACGCGAGCTGGCGATGGGTAGATTCAACCGTTACTGGGCCTCGCGTATGCCCGAGCTGAAACCGACGGCTGGCTACACGACCGATGCTCGCCGATGGCTTGCCGAGGTTGGGGGCGAGGCGACGAAGGCTGAGCGGACGCGGATGATCCGCCGTTCCTAGGTGCTCGATAACCAGAATCGCACCACGGAGAACCCCGGCCGGACGCGGTTCGCGGGGCCGAGTTGGCTCCAAGGGTCAAGATCCGCCCACATGCAACCGATGGGGGAGGGGTTGCGGCGGTGCTCCGTGCACGGCCGGGGTTGGATCACTCGTGTGTGTGTCCGAGGTGAGACCATGAGCGTAGACAAAGATGTGCTAACCACCGGCGAAGTTGCACGGCTGTGCAACGTGGCGCCGCGAACCGTGTCCAAGTGGTTTGATTCGGGCTCGCTGGGCGGGTACCGAATCCCCGGTTCGCGTGACCGACGCATCCCGCTGGGTGAGTTGCTTCGGTTTATGAAATCGCACGGCATCCCCACCGAGGGAATCGATTCGGGCCGAACCCGCGTGCTGATCGTTGACGACGACGACGAGATCTGCTCGACGCTTGAGCGAGTGCTCGCCGAGCGCACGAGCTACGACGTTCGCTCGGTTACGACCGCGTTTGAGGCGGGCATCGAGGCCGAACGGTTCCGACCGCATGTGATCCTCGCCGATGTGCACGTGGGCGAGGACGAGGGCCGGGAAATCCCGCTGACGCTTCGTGACGCCGACGGGCTCGAGATGACCCGCGTGATCGCGATGAGCGGCAAGCTCAGCGACCAGCAGGCGAGCACGCTCCGCAGCGAGGGCTTCGATAGCTTCCTGAAGAAGCCCTTCGCGGTCCGGCAGCTTGTTGAGTCGATCGAGCAAGCGACCAGCATGGTCCACTGAACGCGGCCCGCTGCTATCCGCCTCGGCGGTACCACAGCTCCACATCATCTCCCAGACGCCTCGTGTGAACGAGCCGAAGCGGTCTGCCGCCTTCAAGGGCGGGCACGGCTCGGCCTCGTGCGGCGCCGGGGGCTTGTTCATCGCCCAGCAGCAGCGGCGCCACATACACCCAGGCCTCGTCCACAAGATTCGCCTCGAACAGCGAGCCGAGCATTCCCGGGCCGGCTTCGACCATGACCGTCGAACAGCCGCGTGCGCTAAGTTGCTTGAGGAGTTGAGCGAGATCAATGTGGTGCAGGCCCTCGCGGCCGCCGGGTACGCCCATGACTTCGACGCCGCGATCTGCAAGGGCTGCTCGCTTGGCGGTAGTTAGCTCGCTGGATGCCATGGCCGAGTCGCACGCGATGAGCGAGGGCGTTTCGCGCGCCGAAGTGACAAGCCTGCAATTCAACGGCGTATCAAGATGGTGGTCCACGACGACCCGCGTGGCGGTGCGTCGTACTCGGCGCACGCCGCGAGCGGTGAGCATTGGGTCGTCGGCGATCACCGTGCCCAAGCCCGTGAGGATGGCATCGACCCGGGCGCGTAGCCGGTGGACGCGCCCTCGGCTCAGCTCGCCCGATATCCATTGGCTCTGGCCCGTGCGTGTGGCGATTCTGCCGTCCACGGTCTGCGCCCACTTAGCGATGACCCAGGGCCTGCCGGTGTCAAGCTGCTGAACGAACGGCTCGCTGAGCCCCCGTGCGACTGGGTCTGATTCGTCGAGTACCACGTCGATCCCGGCTTCGCGCAGGATCTTGGCTCCGCCGCCTGAGAGTTCGCCCGGGTCGGGCCTTGCGTACACCACGCGGGCAATGCCCGCTGCGATCAGCGCCTCGGTGCATGGCGGCTGCTTGCCGGTGTGGCAGCAGGGCTCGAGGGTGACATGAGCGGTCGCTCCTCGTGGGCTGAGGCCGCGATCGGTGCAGTTCGCGAGCGCTTCGCGTTCGGCGTGGAGGCCTCCGAATCGGTGGTGGTGGCCGATGCCGAGCACCTCGCCGCCGCGTTCAATGACGCACCCGACCAGCGGGTTGGGCTCGGCGGTGCCCGCAGCCCGCATGGCTGCTATGGCGGCTCGCCGAAGGAATTCGTTGGCCGGCCGGGCGTGCATGAGTCCACGATAGCGGGGCGGCCAGCACACATCGCTGGCCCGGGCGACGCGCGGGCGCACGGCAGGTACCCTGTGTGACTGCTTTCAACGCCCGCTGCGGGCCGAACCACGCTGGAGCTGATATCGAAATGGCGAAGAAATCCAAGACCGTCTCAAAGATCACCCGTTCGACCTCCCGCAAGGCTCCCAAGCCTGCAGGCGGCGGCCTCGATTTGGCGCTGCTGACCAGGCTCTGCGAAACCCCCGGCGTACCGGGCCGCGAGGAGCGAGTGCGGGCAGTGATCGAGAAGGAGATCAAGGGCCTGTTTGACAGCACCGAGGTCGACGCGCTGGGCTCCCTGATCTGCCGACGGCAGCCGAGGGACGCAAGCGGCAAGAGGAAGTCGGTCAAGAACCCCAAGACCGTGATGATGCTCTGCCATATGGACGAGATCGGGTTCTACGTCACGCATGTCTGCGACAAGGGCTACGTGTACATCGACGCTGCGGGCGGGTTTGACACGCGGAACCTGTTCAGCCGGCGCGTGACGGTCTGCACGGACTCGGGCGATCTACCGGGTGTAATGAATCCTGGCGGCCGACCTGTACACATCGCGAGCCCCGAGGACCGCAAGAAGGTGCCCGAGGTCAAAGAGTTCATGGTCGATCTGGGCATGACCTCTGAGGAAGCCAAGAAGCGAGTCAAGGTGGGCGACTACATCGTGATGAACGAGCCCGCGATGAAGATGGGCGACAAGTTTGTCTCCAAGGCGCTCGACAACCGCGTGGCGTGTTGGCTGGGCATCGACTCGGTCCGTGAGCTTGCAAAGCTCAAACTTGCGCACAACTGCGAACTGGTGGTCGCGTTCACGACACAGGAAGAAGTAGGCCTCCGCGGCGCACGCACTGCGTCGTTCGCCGTCAGGCCCGACATCGGAATCGGGATCGACGTGACGCTCGCGTGCGACACGCCCGGCGTGCCCGAGAACGAGCGAGTCACGGTGCAGGGCAAGGGATTCGGGCTGCACGTGAAGGACTCGAGCTTCATCGCAGACCACACGCTGGTGCGGGACTTCGAGCAGCTCGCGATCAAGAACAAGATCCCGTACCAGCGGTGCATTCTGGCTGCGGGCGGCCAGGACGGCGCGGCTGCCCAGCAGGCCGCAGCGGGTGCGAAAGCGATCGGCATCACGGTGGGCACGCGCTACATCCACACCGTGACCGAGACGATCGATCTGACCGATCTGCGTGCGGCGCGCGACATCCTCGCGCGCTATGTCGCGAGCGTGTGACGATTCTGGTTGTAGCCATCTGATCCTGCGCCCCTAGCATCCGGGCCTATGGCCCATCCGAGCCCGCTCGAACCGCGTTATTCCAAGGCCCAGCCGCCCATGATGCCCTACGCGCTGGGCGAGGAGGGCTCGGGCGATCCGCCGAGGCTCGTGGCGGCCCACGCGCCGGTTGCTTTCGAGTACGCGACCATGCGCAGGTCGGCCGGGCTGATTGACCTCCCGCACCGCGCGACAGTCGAGATCACAGGCGGCGAACGGGTCGCGTTCCTTCAGCGGATGCTCACGCAGGATCTGGTGGGCGTGAAGGCCCCCGTCGGGCCGCTGGCGTGCAAGGACTCGTTCTGGTGCAACCGCAAGGGCCGAATCGACGCGGACGTTCGGCTGATGCTGCTGCGTGAGCGTGTTCTAGTGGATGTGGACGTCCATGCCGCTGAGCGGTTCGTTCGCACACTCGATGCCTATCTGATCGCCGACGACTGCGAGATGAAGATCGGCACTGACCGCTGGCACCGACTCGGACTCCATGGCCCGGCATCAGGATCGTTGCTCGAGGAGGCGGCCGAGCTGATCGAGGGCGACCCATCAACGCCTGACGCTGCAACCCGCTGGACGGCGGGCGGCATCGAGTTCGTTGCGGATCATCGCAGGCAGACCGGCGGGCTCGGGTACGAGTTGAGCGTCCCCGTGGAGCACACCGCTGCGGTGGTCGATGCGCTGTTCGCTGCGGGCGGCTGGACGGGCGAAGATCCGTACGCAGCGGTCGATGAATCGGCAGAGCATCCGCAGGCATCCCGGCTCAGGCCCATCGGCTGGCACGCGTACAACACGGCCCGCATCGAGGCGGGCTTGCCGTTCTACAACCTTGACTTCGGAGCCTCGCACCTGCCGCACGAGAGCGGCATCGTGGATCGCCGCGTGCGGTTCGACAAGGGCTGCTACCTGGGCCAGGAGATTGTGGCGCGGATGCAGTCGCTCGGGCACCCCAAACAGAGGGTCGTTGCGATCGACCTCTCGCTTGGTGATACGCCCGCAGCCGAGTTGCCTCAGCCCGTCGAGGGCGCGGTGGTGCTGGCGGAAGTCGACGACGCTCGCGAAACGGTGGGAGTGGTCACGAGTTCGAGCGTTTCGCCCATGCTTGGCGGCCGACCCGTCTGCTTCGCGATGGTCCGCTGGCAGCATGCCCAGCCGGGCGCAAAGGTCGGAGTGACCGCAGACGGAACGGTGCTGGAAGGCACGGTTCGTCAGGAGTTAGCGTACTGGACCTCGCCGTAGCTGATTCGACGTTCCTTTGCCGATTTCCTGCGTGCGACCATCTTGTTCAGTCACCCAAAATCAGGGGCAGCAGGCGGTCGTTGGGTAGGCCGAGAGCGCCCGCGAGGGCTGCGGCCGCTGTGCCCTCATCTCCGGGTGCGGATGCGACGAGGTCGACGAGCCGGTCGATTTGACGCGTCTCCAACCGCCCACCAAAGCGACGGACGCTGTGGCTCGTGAGATCAAGCAGGGCGACCCGGTCAGCGCCGTTGGAGGCCAGTGCCTGGTCCATTAGAGCGACCTGCGCTTGGTCGTTATCCAGTACAGCGAGCACACCCGCGACGGCCATGGGGTCGGCTGCTGAGCCGTTGGTCATCGCGTTGACGAGAGCAGGAGTTGAGGCTGCGGGATCAAGCGAGCCGCCGCCGGTGATGGCGAGGTCGCGGAGCACCGCGAGCGATCGGGTCGCGAACGCCTCGGCCTCCTGCTGAGTGATCGGGCCGCCTGAGGCACCCTCGACGAGCATCTCGACGGCGTTGCGTAGTTCCTGCGCCCGAAGCGATATCGGCCGAACGCTGGACAGCGCGTCGCGGTCGTAGCGGGCGGCGAGGCTGGTGGCATCGGCGCGGGAAACGAGCGCGAGCACGGGGGTGGCGGCGAGGTCGGGCGTGCCGCGGACTTCGTCGATGAGTTCTTCGACGCGGGGACCGGTCGTGACGCTGACGATGAGATCAAGCCCCGGTGTGGCGGCGATGGCGTCGCGGGCGGCTGAGAGGTCAGCCGAGCGTGTGAGCACCTTGTAGCCCATCTGATCGAGGACGGCTCGCACGCCCTGGTAGACCTCCTGGTCATTGGCGAGTACCTGGGCGTAGCGGTCGTCGGCGTCTCGCACAGCGCTCGCGAGCAGGGGCACAACGCGCTCGTCGCCCGGGAAGGCGTCAACGGGCAGGGCCCCGCCGATGGCGAGGGCTGCGTCGTATTGCACCCGGCGGTTGGGGTAGAGCAAGGCTTCGACCAGCGGACGGGTGCCGTCGAGGCCCTCCCACAGCGTTTTACCGCCCGCTACGTTGCCGACGGCGTCGATGGCGCGCAGAGCGAGTCGCGTGTCGCGGTCGGCAATGGCCCGGCTCAGCACACGCTGGCTGATGGCGTTGCCCGAGGCGACGGCGAAGTAGTCGGCGCTGCGGCCGAGCGATTCTGAGAACACATCGGTGTAGCCTTCGGGGTTCTGAATCTCCCGGCGAAGGTTGGCTGAGATCCAGAGCGACATCGCCTCAGGGCTCTGCGGGGCGAGCCTAA
This sequence comes from Phycisphaerales bacterium, assembly GCA_029260395.1. GTDB lineage: Bacteria > Planctomycetota > Phycisphaerae > Phycisphaerales > UBA1924 > OFTM382. The sequence goes on from JAJDDJ010000013.1 coordinate 195,968, forward strand.
GTGACTCGGCGGCCATCCGCATCGCCATCACCTCGTGGTACACCTCCGTGCGCACAGCGCGGGGCGAGAGGCTCAGCTCTGGCGCTTCGGGGTTGAAGGTCCAGACAAGCTGGAAATCCTCGCCCGGGAAGCTGGTCACATCGAGCCGTTCGTTGTAGTAAGCCTCGCCGAGGGACGCGAACATCCAGGCGGCATCGCCCGGCTGCTGGGCGGTCGAGGCGCTGAGAGCCGTCAGAGCCCGGTCGGCTGCGGCGCGGACACGATCAGAACCGGTCGAGGCCCGCACCTTGGCGATAAATGGTACTGACTGGCGGTACTCGATGTTGGCCAGCACGCCCAGTACCAGTTCTTGGTGCTCGGGGGTTAGCGCTTCGAGCGAGACAGCCAGAGGCATCACGGCCTGCTGACCGAGGCCCGAAAGCACCTGCGATGCTGCCACCTGGACCGCCCGGTTGTCGGTGTAGAGGAACGCGTTGAGGAGCCGGGGCACGGCGTACTCGCCCGCAGCCAGGAGGCGGTCCTCGGCGAGCACTCGGCCTCGCATGTTGCCGCCGAGCAGTTCGATGTTGCGAGCGATCTCCGAGTCGTTGCGGGCCCGGCTGAGCTTGCCCGTGTTGAACAGGTTCTCGAGAGCCGCTGCGGTGTCTTCAAGCTCGGTCTGGCCCTCGGCACGCTGGGCGAGGCCCACCGCGTTTGTGAAGCGATCGAGTTCATCGGAGCCCTCCACCACATCGGTGAAGGCCTGGGCCTCCATGTCCATGGCGAGCAGTTCCTGGCCGCGCAGCACGGCTGCGTCGTACCGGGCGATGCGCACGTAGTGGATGAAGTCGCGGAGCGCCTGGGTGGCCTGCTCGGCTTGCGGGTCGGTCTGGCCTTTGGCGGGTACAACGGCGAGGGCCAGCAGAACCGTCAGGATGAGCATTCGGAGCACAAGACTCTCCTTCTCGTCGAACCCCAGGGCGCGACAGGCCCGGGCGGTCGAGGGGGAGCCCCGCGATGCGGCACCTCGCTGGTGCCGGCATATCGGGGTGTGGGCGGGCGTTTGATAGCCACCAAGACCGCCGATCGGGCGGGCCGGGAAACCATCGCAGAGCGGAATCTAGCCCCATTGGCGGCTGGGTGTCAACGTGGGGCGAGTTTGGAGACCCAAAGGGCAAGATTCCTGACCATTCGCTAGGGCTTTGTTGTGCGGTCCAAAAGTGACCGGCGAAGGCGCTCGATGTCCGCTGGCGTTCTCGGGCTGGTTGGATCACGGGCCGCTGCCGGACCCAGAGTCCGCAGAACTGGCGGATGGGCCGTCATGGTCGTCACTGCCCGCACGACCTTCGCAGCCGCCAACATCGATCGGCCCCGGCCCTGACGGAAAGGAGGCTTGTTTCCGATGTTCAGCGTGCGGCCAGACCGCGACCCGGGCGTCGGAGGAGACGCCCCGGTCGTGCGAGGCTGCCAGCGGGCACGAGCCCGCCGGAACGAACCGCCAGTACCGGCCCCTGACGCAAGCAGGGGAACTCACATGTGTGTTGCAAGGAGACTCAGTATGAAGCGTATGCGAGCCAACAAGGCCTTCACCCTCGTCGAAATCCTGATCGTGGTCGTGATCCTCGGCATTCTTGCCGCGATCGTCGTGCCTCAGTTCACCAATGCGGCCAACGATGCCCGCGGCGGCAACCTGAGCTCGCAGCTCCGCACGCTGCAGAACCAGATCGAGCTCTACTCGGCGCAGAACAACGGCGCCTATCCCGATCTGTCGGCGGACTGGGACGACATGACCGCTGGCAACTTCGTGAAGGATGCCCCGTCGAACCCGGCGTGGCCCACCGCCGCGACCCGCACCAGCGTCAGCTCGGGTGCCGCTGGCACCGGTTCGGCGACCTCGGCCTGGTTCTTCCAGACCACCGAGAACCGCATCTACGCCTCGTACTACAACGAGCCGTGGCGTGCCGGCGTGACCCCCGGTGTCACCCTGACCGCGACCGACTGATATCGGTTCGACGACTCAAACTCTCGCCGCGGTGCTGAAAGACGCGCCGCGGCGATTTCAACAACCGGAGCCAAGTTCATGTCAAACATCAGCAGCGACCAACATTCGCGATCATCAGGCGAGGCCTTTAGCCAGCATGAGCGGGGCAGCCACCACCCCGCCCGGGCTCTCGCACAGGTGCTGGGAGTGGTCGCTGCGGTCGCTCTGGTGGTCGTTGCGGTGCGCATCACGCCCCGCACGGCAATCGCAGGTGACGAGACGGTCACCGGCTTCGCGAACCCGATCGACCAGCGCAACGCGATGATCGCCGAGCTGCGGACCCTGAACCTTCGGCTTGAACGCATCGAGAAGCGACTTGGTGCAGCACCGCAGACCGACCAGCAGGGCGGTTGAATCGGAACAGCAGCTCGTGGCGACCTGGGCCGAGCCAAGGAGTGAGCGGATGCGTCGCAGCGGCTACACACTGATCGAAGTGCTGATCGTGGTGACCATCATGGGCATCTCGGCGGCGATCTTGATCCCTTCGCTTGGCGATGCCAACGTCCTGCGCATCCAGGCCGCGGTGCGAACGCTTGTCTCTGATATCACCTTTGCGCAGACCGATGCCCTGGGCTACCAGCAGCGGCGGGCGATCGTCTACAACGAGGACGAGAACCGATACTCCATCTGTGAGGTGCAGATCACCGGAGCAGGCGGGGGCAGCCCGACGATCGTGTACGAACCGCTCTTCCACCCGGTGGGCGATGACGGCCGGTACACGGTGGACCTTGATCTCAACGAGTTCGACGGCGCGGAGCTGTACGACGTGGACTTTGGCACCAGCGACAACGTGCTGATCTTTGATGAACTCGGCACGCCTGTTGACGGCGGGGCGAGCACCACGGCCTCGACGGGCGGCACGCTGTATGTGCGGGGCAGTGGCTCGGTGTTCCGCATCGATATCGCGCCGTACACCGCGCGGATCACGGTCGAACGGGTCATCGCGGCTGGACCTTGAAGCAGGAGTGGGGACCGATGGATCAGCAGCACGAACCGACGAATGAATCACACGCTTCGAGCAACGCATCTCGCATGAGCGCAAGCCGACGGCTGGCGCACGTGGCGGTGCTCGGGCTGGGCGTCTTTGCAGGACTGCTGATGTGGTCCCGGCTCAAGATTGTGACTGACACGCCGCGCTCGGCGTACGCGGTGCCCAGAGCTGTTGAGCCAGCGGATGGCAACGCGCCTGTTTCCCCTCATGCGGGCAATGCCGATGAGTCGCGTGCCGACCCGGAGCCCGGGGATGCGGCGGATTCGTCCGAGAACCCGGCAACCCCATAACCAGTCTGAAACTAGGGCTTTTTTGAGCCTCCTTTCGGACGGTCTAGGCAAAGTCGGTCTCTCGCTAGGTCGAAACACATTCCGACGGTCGTGTGGGTCCCCGTCTGCGGCGAGTGCCGCGGAGGGGTGTGTAGATCCGACCGGACGGGATGAACGATGCAGACCGCAACAACCGCAGACTCGAACCGTACCGCGTGGCTGATGGCCCTGGTCGCTGCCGCAGGCACGACCTTTGCACCGGCCGCGATTGGCCAGGATGAGGACCCGATCGCCGGGATGCTGCGGAGCATCGCCGAAGGCGACACGACCCCGCAGGACAATCCGCTCGATGCGCTGATGAACGCAGCGGGCGAGTCCAAGCCCATGAGCGACGACGAGCTCATGGCAGCGCTCGCCGACGATGTGAGCGTTGATGAGAACATGATCGTCGAGCTGCACGTGCAGGACGAAGACCTGGCGAACGTGCTGCAGATGCTCAGCATCCAGAGTCAGCGGAACATTGTTTCCAGCCGAAACGTCGCTGCGACCGTCACCGCCAACCTGTACGGCGTGACGTTCTATGAGGCGCTCGATGCGATCCTGCACGTCAATGGCTACGGCTACGTCGAGCAGGGCAACTTCATCTACGTCTACACGCTCGAAGAGATGGCGAACATCGAGCAGGCCACCCGTCTGAGGGTTGCCCAGGCCATTCACCTGAACTTCCTCAATGCGATCGACGCGGCGGAGTTCGTCACGCCCCTGCTTAGCGAGGGCGGGTTCATCAAGACCAACGGGCGCACAGCGGAGTTCAGCGTGGGCGGGGATACTCCGGTTGGCGCTGACGACTACGCCAACGGTGCGATGCTCGTCGTATTCGACTACCCCGAGAACATCGATGAGATTCAGCGGCTCATCGACGAGATCGACACCCGCCCCGCGCAGGTGCTCGTCGAGGCCACTATCGTTCAGACGACTCTCAATGAAGCCAACGCCTTCGGCGTGGACTTCTCGATCGTTTCCGACCTCAACATCGGCGACTTCCTGAACACCGGCGGCGTGCTCGGCCCGGTCGATGGCCTGCTGGGCGGCGTCGGCCAACGGTTCCAGAACGGATCGACTACTTCGGTTGGCGTCCCGGGCGACGACGGTCGTGGCGGAGCCATCCAGAGCACACCCGGCAACACCTCGGGTCCCTCGACCCTCAAGCTCGGCATCGTTCGGGACGACATCTCCGTGTTCGTCCGCATGCTCGATGAAGTCTCCGATACCACCATCCTGTCGAGCCCCAAGATTCTGGCCCTCAACCGGCAGGCGTCCCGCGTGCTCGTCGGTCGCAAGGTTGGCTACCTGAGCACGACCTCGACCGAGACATCGACCACGCAGACCGTCGAGTTCCTCGATACGGGTACCCAGCTGTATTTCCGGCCGTTCGTGTCGGACGACAACATGATCCGCATGGAGCTCAAGCCGCAGGTATCCGAGGCGATCATTCGCAACCAGACCGACGCGACTGGTGCTGCGGTGACGATCCCCGACGAGATCACCAACGAGATCGTGACCAACGTGATCGTTCCCGACGGGCACACGATCGTGCTCGGCGGCTTGTTCCGTGAATCCACCAGCGCTGCACGCCGTCAGGTGCCCGTACTTGGCGATCTGCCGCTCATCGGTGCTGCATTCCGCGGACATGAGGACGAGACGCAGCGGTCTGAGATCATCTTCCTGATCAAGCCTTCGATCATGGCCGACGATGTGCTCATCGCCCAGGGTGGCCGGGGCGAGGACTACGTCCGCCGCGTGCGTGCGGGCTCGCGTGAGGGGCTGCTGCCCTTTAGCCGTGAGCGTCAGTCGAGCCAGCTTCTGGTTGAGGCCGAACGATTGGCCGCCGAGGGCAAGACCGCCAGCGCGCTGCACTGCGTGCGTCGTGCGCTGGAGCACAACCCCTTCCAGCCCGATGCCATCGCGATGCGTGAACGTCTGATGAACGAGCAGGCCGTCTGGCCCACACGCAGCCTGATCCACGACGTGGTTGAGAACGAGCTGTTCGATGCCCCCGTGGGCCACACGCCCTCGGGCTCGATGAGCCGCGGCTCGCAGAACCAGCGGAGCGCACCGGTCCAGACCGGTGCTTCCGCGACCCGCAGCCAGAGCTTTACCGCTCCTCCGCCGGTTGTTTCGCAGCCGGTGGTGACTAGCTCCTATACGCAGCCAGTCACCCAGCCCGTCTCACAGACCATTACGAGTTCCGATCGCGGCTTGGTTGCGACCACCACGCCAGTGCCGGCTCAGGTTCTAACGAGCCAGCCTGCACCGGTCGCTGTGCAGCCGTCGGAGCTTCGGCCCACGCCCGTCGCGGCCACGCAGCCAGTAGCCATCCAGTCGAACACGGGCACCCAGCTCACGCCGACGGGGTCGTTCCAGGCCCCGACCGCGCAAGCGACCAGCACGCCTGTCTTCCAGTCGACGCAGCAAGCATCTCAGCCGACGGCTCAGCAGACAACCGACTCCAGGTTTGCTGGCCTTCGGCCAACTCCGATGGCCGCAAACAGCGGGTCCTCGTTCACCCAGAGCACCGGCCCGATGGCGGGCCTCACGCCCACGATGGCACCGACCCAGCAGGCCCCGCTCTCGACCGGGCTGCTCAACGACCCGACGATGAAGCCCACAGGCTTCAGCGGCTCTCAGAGCGTCACGCAGGCCGCGCCTCTTCCGCAGCCGGTTGGCCAGACCATCACCGCGCCCGCATCGGTCGCCCAACCGGTCAGCCAAACGACAGCCGCGCCGGCGATCGAACCGACCGCGACCGCGGCCCCGGTGATCGCGGCCCCCGTTGCAGTTCCTGCACCGACTCTGACGGCTTCGGCCGCTGCGACCGGTGACGCGGCCCAGGCCGCCGCCGATTTCGGCCTGAGCGATTCTGAGATGCAGATGCTCGTGCTCACCGAGTTCTTCCGGTCCTTCGGCTCGATGTCGAAGTCCACCGGCCCGTTCACCGAAGTTCCGACCGAGACTGACACGCCGGAGTAGCCCGGGGCGGGCGCATATCGCCCCGCTGGGGAGAGGGAAGAAGGAGACCAGCATGGACAGGTATCAGAAGATCACAGCGTCCGTCCTCGTGGCGGCAGGGCTTATCGGGCTTACAGGTTGCGGCGGCGGGGGCGCCAGCCGCGGCAAGTACACCCAAGAGCACCTGTCGGCCGCTCGCGTCAAGCTCGACATCATGAAGAGCGCCACCGAGTACGACATGGCCCGTCAGTCGTTTCTCGCGGGCGATCTCGACAAAGCCCTCGAACGCATCGAGCGTTCGCTCTCGCTCAACCCGGAAGTCACCAAGAGCAACGTGCTCCACGGCCGAATCCTCAACGAGATGGGCGAGGTCGATCAATCCATCGCGGCCTTCACTCGCGCCGTAACGCTCGACGCGAGCAACGTCGAGGCCCAGTACTACATGGGCATCGTGTACGAGCGGATTGTCAACCGCGAGAAGGCCGCCGAGCACTTCATCAAAGCGCACGAGCTGGACCCGACCGACCCGCAGTACCTCATCGCGGCGGTCGAGCAGCTCATGGACATGGGCCAGATCGAACGCGCGCAGAGCTTCATCGAATCCACCGGCGACCGCTTCCAGCACAACGGCGGTGTCCGCCAGACGCTGGGTCACCTGGCCATGATCCGCGGCGAGCACTCGCTCGCGGTAGAGATGTTTAACCAGGCCCGCCTGCTCACGCCGGACGACAAGGGCATCATCGAGGATCTGGCCTCGGCACAGATTGCGACCGGGCAGGTCGCCGCTGCCGAGTCGAACCTCGCCAAGCTGCTCTCCGACAAGGACTACGCGACGCGCCGGGATTTGCAGCACACCCGCGCTCGCGCGCTGGTCGAACTGAACCGGCTCGTCGAGGCCCGTACCGCGTACCTTGAACTCACCAAGGGCTCGCAGGGCAGCTCGGATACCGAGGCCTGGGTCGCTCTAGGCAGCGTTGCGATGGCGCTGAACGACCAGCTCCGCATCCGCGAATGCGCCCAGCGCGTCGTGGCGCTGCTGCCCGATCGGCCTGAGGGCTACCTGTACCGCGCCGCTTGGTTCCGCAGTCAGACCAATCCCGAGCCAGCGCTGCGTTGGCTCGATATGGCCCAGCAGCGAGGCGGCGACCAGATCGTCATTCACCAGATGCGGGCCATCGTGCTCAAGCAACTCGGTCGCGACGCAGAAGCACGCCAAGAGATCCTCTCCGCGGCGCGGGCCGACCCGACCAACCCGCGACTTCGCGAACTCGCCCAGAGCCTGGGCTCTTACGCGAACGTGCCGGTCAACGACTGAAGCAAAGCTATTGCACTCACCCGTCGAGCCTGAGGTCCAGCACCTCGGGCTCGATGTTTTTTTGTCCACGCCATTCGTTGATCTTGGGCCGAACGATGGCATCGAACTTCACGCCCTGTCGCAGTTGATCGGCCCAGGCGCCCTTGCGCCAGCCGACGAGTCGCAGAACGCGATCGCCATCGGACACCCTTAGCGACAGGTGGCTGCCGGTCGAGCCCATGCGTTTGGGCGACTCGATCAGCCGCAGAGCGTCCATACGCACGGTGACCTCGGGGTTGGAGTGCCCGAACGGGCCGAGGCGTTGGAGCTGTTCGACCCCGGCGGGGGTAAGGTCGCGCGGCTGAACGCGCACGTCGTAGCGCAGCTCGGGGAGCATCTGCGACTCGGTCAGGTGTGCCTCGGCGTGGGCCTGCATCGAGGCGGTGAACGCGGCGAGTGACGATTGCGATAGCCCCAGACCGGCGGCGGCGGCGTGCCCGCCGAAGCGGTCGAGGTGCTCGGCGCAAGCGTGCAGCGCCGCGTGCAGGTCGTAGCCCGGCACGCTTCGGGCCGAGCCGGTCAGCGTCTGGCCATCGCGGCAGAGCAGCACGGTGGGCCTGCCGAACCGCTCGACGAGCCGCGAGCACACGATGCCGATGACTCCAGGGTGCCAGCCGTCGCCCGCGAGCACGATCACGCGTGCGTCACCCGTCGTCATTCCCGCGCATTCGGCCATCTCGATGGCTTGCTCGGCGATGGCCTTTTCGAGGTCGCGGCGGGCGGTGTTGCGCTCGTCGAGGTACTCGGCGATGTCTCGGGCCTCGTCCATGCTGGCCTCGGTGAGCATGCGTACGGCATCGGCAGCGTGCCCGAGCCGCCCACAGGCGTTGAGGCGGGGAGCCAGCCCAAATGCGACCCGCTGGGCGTCGACCGCGCCGTCGCCTAGGCCGCAACTCTCGAGCAGCGCGCGTACGCCGTGCATCTTGCTGTTGCCTAAACGTGCGAGCCCGTGTCGAACAATCGCACGGTTCTCATCGACCAGCGGCACGACATCCGCGACGGTTCCCAGGGCTGCGAGCGAGAGCAGTTCGAGCAGCGTCTCACGTCTCGGCGCGGAGAGCTGCTTCCGGCCCTCGTGCTTGATGAGCAGGTGCCACGCGAGCTTGTACGCCACTCCCGCGCCGCAGAGCGACTCGAACGGGTACAGGCTGCCCGGCAGAGATGGATGGACGATGGCGAACGCATCGGGCAGCGGGGCTGGCTCACCGGTTTCGTCCGGCAGGCTCGGCTGGTGGTGGTCGGTGATGATGAGGTCGATGCCCCGCGCTCGCGACAGCGATGCTTCTTCGATCGCGGTGATACCACAATCAACGGAGATGATGACCTCGGCTCCCTCATCGGCGAGCGAGGTGATGGCCTCGGCGTTGAGCCCGTAGCCCTCGTGCAGCCGGTGGGGGACGTAGGTGCCGAGGTTGGCATCAGGCGCTATCGAGCGGATGGCGTGGTACAGAATGGCGGTTGAGGTCACGCCGTCGACGTCGTAGTCGCCATAAATAACGATCCGCTCGCCCCGCTTGAGCGCTCGCAGCACCCGGTCGGTCGCTTGGCCTATGTTGGGCAGCAGGGCCGGATCGTGCATGTCGCTGAGAGACGGCCTGAGGAAAGCCGAGGCTGACTCGGCGTCCCCGAAGCCACGTGCAACCAGCACGCGAGCGGTCAGCGGGTCGAGGCCGGGCAGATCGCCTAGGTCGCTCGCGATATTGCCGGGCCGAGATTCCGAATCACAGACCCATCGGCACATCAGCCCACGCTCGTGGGCGGGGCCGGCGGGCCTGTCGCCATCGGCGTCGGGGGCGGGCGGCGTGTCTTGCGGTACACTCAGCATCGCGTCTGGGGTTCCTTGGGGCTTCCGGTGCGCCACCGCTCGCGGTGGGCTATCGCTTTCTTGGCTCTTTCGGGGGCCGTCGTCGCGGGATAGAGCAGAGCCCCACCTTACCGGGCTGACGGTTTCTCCATGGTCAAGATCACGAAGATATACACCCGCACCGGCGATGACGGCACCACAGGGCTCGTCTCGGGCACCCGAGTAGCCAAAACCTCGCCCCGCGTGGTCGCCTACGGCACCGTCGACGAGGCCAACGCCGCCGTCGGCTTGGCGGTCTCAAGCCTCAAGGCGGGCGGCCATCAGGCCAGCCAAACCGACGCCGACCGGCTCACCAGCCAACTCACGGTTATTCAGCACGACCTGTTCGACCTTGGGGCGGACCTGGCCACGCCCGGCAAGGTCGAGGGCGCCTTGCGGATCGTGCCCGCGCAGGTCGATCGCCTCGAAGCCGAGATCGACGGCTGGAATCGATCGCTGACAGCGCTCACCAGCTTCGTGCTTCCCGGCGGCTGTCCCGCGGCGTGCGCCTTACACCTCGCCCGCACGGTCACTCGTCGGGCCGAGCGAAAGGTTGTCGAGGTCGGCGAGCATGAGGGTACGCTCGAGTCCGAGCCTGCCACGTTGCGTTACCTCAACCGGCTCAGCGACTTGCTGTTTGTCATGAGCCGGGTCGTGAACGCCAATGGCGAGGCGGACGTGCTGTGGGTGCCGGGCAAGAGCCGGGGCGATGGGAGTGCCAAGTCATGAGCAAGCCCATGTTCACCTCGGCGGCTTACACCAAGGAGTTCTCGCAGGAGTTCGAGCTTCAAACCCATCGCCTGCTGCGCAAGCGGTTCTTGTGGTTCACAGCCGTCGTCGCAGCGTTCGGCATCTTCGGCGTTGTCGTCGGCATCCTGACGGGTCTCAACTCGAACGCGATGGAGGAGGTCACCGACCAGAGCTCATCCGACCTGTGGAAATTCGTGCTCGTCGGGATTCCTTGGACGTTGCTCTACGTCGTCGCGTTTGCCTGGGCGGTCTACGACCGTCCCTCGGGCAAGAAGCTCATTAATGCGAGCATCGCGGTCGTCACCCTCGACGGGCTGCTCAACCTGCTCGCCCGCGATATCGCTATGCCCTTTGCGCTCGGGCTCGCTGGCTTTGGCATCACGCATCTGATCGCCGCCCTGTTCCTGCCGTGGACCCCGTGGCAGGCGATGAAGTCCGCGATCATCGTGCTGCTTGCCAACGTGGTTTCCGTGCTGACCATCCAAAACCATTTCTGGAATTTCACCGCCAGTGAATGGGCCAGCGCCAGCATGCTGCTGTTCACGCCCATTATCGCTGTGCCCGGCACCGCGGTGTGCGCGATGCGGCATTCAAGCCGAACGCAGAAGTTCAAGACCCAGTTCTTCCAGTCCCGCTACGGCGACCTCCGCCGCGAGCTGGTCGATGCCAAACGCATCCACGAATCGCTCTTCCCCGATCAGGCCGAGGGCGGGCCGATCTCGATGAGCTACACCTACGAGCCGGCCCGTGCGATCGGCGGGGACTTCCTGTTCCTGCATCAGGCCCCTTCCAAGGGAGGCGAACAGGGCTCGCTCTCGCTGGTCGTCATCGATGTCACCGGCCACGGCATCCCAGCCGCACTCACAGTCAACCGCCTCCACGGCGAACTCACCCGCATCTACGCCGAGCAGCCCCACGCAGGGCCGGGCGAGGTGATGGAACTCGTCAACCGCTACGTCCACCTCACGCTCGCCCGTCACTCGATCTACGCGACGGGCCTGTGCGTGCGGATCAACGCCGAGACCCAGACGCTTGATTACACCAGCGCCGGCCACCCGCCCGCTTTCGTTCGGGCCGTCGACGGCACGCTCGAAGACCTCGACTCGACGGCCATCGTGCTCGGTGCTGCCGGGTCCGACGACTTCGAGCACGGCGAGCGCACCGTCCGCTTCTTCGCGGGCGATGCATTCCTTGCCTACACCGACGGCGTGACCGAGGCCCGTGCCGCCAGCGGCACGATGCTGCAGATCGACGGCCTGCGCGCATCTATCTTGGCTGCAGGCTCGATCAAGCCCGGCGGCTGGCCCGCGCACCTCCGCGAGCGCGTCGAGCAGTTCCGCGAGGGCGGCCCGGAGGACGATCTTCTCATCGTCGAACTCCGCCGCAGCATCCCTAAACGCGAGCCCAAGGCCCGGCCCGAGGGCGAGCACATCCGCCACGTGCCGGTGGGTTGAGGATGAGCGTACAACGCAGGGACGCAGCACTAAGACGCGGAGAGCGCGGAAGGAAGGTGTCTCTGTGGCGAAGCTCTTCTAGCCCGCCCTCACAGTCGCGGCTCGCCGGGAGCAAGGCCCGATGCCCGCGCCCCTTATGGCATGGGGCGTGGGCATGCCACCCATCAAGCCCCATTGTCTGACTGCCTGACAACGTTCCGCCGCTCAGCCCGCCTTCCAGCCGGCGGCGATGCCCGCAAGCGCTGTCGCGGTCATGGGCACGGCTCCGGTTATGAACGCGCGGAACGAGGCGAACTGCCCGCCGGCCCAGGCCTCGAAGCTGTCGTAGCGGTCGGCCATCGCGCCCCAGCGGATGTCGATCAGCTGCGCATACTCAAGTCCCAGCAGGAGCATGAACACGAGCCCGGCGGCGAACATGGTCACCTTGAAGAGCTTGCGCATCGCAAACGCTGCGGCAAAGCCCGCGGTGAAGCCAAAGCCAAGGCGGAACACGGCCTCGGGCTCCGAGCCTTCTTTCTCGGCGGCCTCGATGGGCGAGGGTGATCCGGGCGGAGGGTTGATGGCGCCCTGCACGCCCTCGATCATGTCGTTGATGCCCTTCATGGGGTCGGGCGTGTTGCGTTGATCAAAGCCGAGGCCCTTGAGCGCCTCTTCGGTCGCGCCCTCGGGGAGCTTGACGCTGCTTGAGGGGTTCATGCCCTCGGGCAGGTCGAGCTTGCTGAGGTCGGGGGCTTGGATGGCGGGAGCCTTGTCGGCGATCGCGTCCCAGCCCACGCCGCAAGCCATCACCACGACCGCGAGGCCGATGAGCAGCCAGGTGATGGGCAGGCCGCGACGCTTCTTGGACTCTGGCTGACGGTCGGGGTCGTTGGTGGCCATTCGGGTTCTCCTAGATAGCACAGCGTAGGGGATCGGGGCCGGGTGCCAGATTCTCAGCCGGGCAGGAGCCCGCTTGGGCCTAGGCTCGCTGGCCACGGAGCCGCTGTCGTTGTTGGTTGGGGAGTTGACGCTGCGCATGCCAGACACCGACCTGAACAGCCCGCGTAACACGCTGATCGGGATGGGGTTCGTGCTGGCGACGCTGTTCTGCTGGTCGGTCACGCCGGTGTTCGTGGAGTACTTCACCGAGAAGGTGGACCCGTGGACGAGCAACGGCTGGCGGTACGGGTTCGCGGCGTTGCTGTGGCTTCCCGTACTGGTGGTGGCAGCGGTTCGCAAGAAGTTGCCGGCCGGGTTGTTCCGCAAGGCGCTGGTGCCCGGGCTCATCAACGCGGCGGGGCAGATCGTCTTCGTGCTCGCGTTCTACAACACGACGGCCCCGATGGTCGCGATAGGGCTGCGGTCGCAGATCATCGTGGTGTCGCTGGGCGCTGCGGTGTTCTTTGCCGCCGAGAGGAAGGTAGTGGCCCAGCCGATGTACATCGTGGCGATTACGATGATCGTGGGCGGGCTCATCGGGGCGGTGCTGCTGGGCGGAGACGCGGCGTTCGTGGAGATTGACGGCTTCCTGTTGGCGCTGGGAGCAGGCGCGGGCTACGGGTTCTACGCGCTGGCGGTTCGGCACTGGATGCAGGGGGTGAACCCGCTCTTGGCGTTTGCGGCGATCAGCCAGTACACGGCCGCGATCATGGTCACGCTGATGCTCATCCGGGCCGAGGATTTTGGTGCTCGCGCCTTAGACCTTGAGCCAGCGACATTCGGCTTGTTCCTGCTGTCGGCGGTGATCGGGATCGCGATCGGGCACGTGGTGTATTACATCGCGATCAATCGGCTTGGGGTGGCGGTGGCGTCGGGCGTGGTGCAGACGCAGCCAGTGTGGGTGGCGCTGGTGAGTTGGGCCTTCTTGGATCAGCCGGGGCTTACGGCGACGCAGTGGATCGGGGGTGCGGTTGCCATTCTCGGAGCGATCGTGCTGCTTTGGGTGCAGCACAAGACCCGCCAGCGCGCGGTTGCTGAGGCGCGCGCCCAAAGGGCGCTGGCTGCGGCGAACCTCTGCTCCGAATGCGGGCACGAATTGGGCGAGCTGAGAGACGGGATCTGCCCCGAATGCGGGCAGACAATCGGTCACTCCGAATCGAAGGGCTGACCGGTCCAGCTCTGGAACCGTGCTCGCTGGGCGCGGGTGGGCTCATCGATCTGCTCGAGCTCCCACTTGGGTTGAGGATCGGTAGTAGTCAGAGTGATCTCGACAATCTCCGATCGGCGCATGATGGTGAGCTTGAGCCGAGTGCCCGGATCCGTGCGTTCCAGCAAGTCGCCTACCGAGTCTTGCGTGGCCTTGATTCCATCGATGGCGATGATGACATCGTCAGCGATCACGCCCGCGCCGAAGGCGGGCCTGCCCTCGTAGACCGTGCGCACCAAAGCGAACCCGTCCTGGTCGCCCAGGCGGAGGCCAAGGTCTGAGCCGTCTTGGTCGTCGTCGATGGTGAGTTCGAGCCCAGCCGAGAGCAACGGGGCTTCCAATGGCAGGTCCAGCGTGCCGCCCGCGAGTTGTTCGAGGAGTTCGGTCGCGGCTTCGAGAGGCTGCTCGGAGGCTTCGGCGATGGCCGCTGCTAGGTCGGCGGTGGTGAAGCCGCCTGACTCAAGCGTGTGCTGCTCGTAGACGAGACGCATCGCGTTATCGAGCGAACGTTCGTCGGCCGTGTGGTCGCGGATCCAGTGGTCGATGATGAGGCTGGCCATCGCGCCCTGGCTGTAAAAGTTGACGGTGGTGTTGGGCGAGTCGGGTGTTCGCTTGTTGAACTTGATCCAGGCATCGAAGCTGGATTCTTCGAGCGTTTGGACGGACAGACCGGGGTTGTTGCGGACGTACCCGATGCTTGCCTGAAGGCGGCCCAAGTAGGTGTCGACATCGATGAGCCCAGTGCGAACGAGCACGAGGTCGTCGTAGTAGCTGGTGGTGCCCTCAGCGACCCAGAGCAGATCGGTGTAGTTCTCGTGCTGGTACTCGTAGGGCGTGATGCCCGCTGGCCTCATGCGTTTGACGTTCCATGTATGGAACATCTCGTGGCTGACGAGTCCTAGGAACCCCTCGTAGGCGTCGTCGTCGGTGAAGCTGGCGGGGCGGGTGAGCATGATGGTGGAGTTGATGTGCTCGGTCCCGCCGCCGAGGCCCGGCCCGCAGTGGATCATGAAGACATAGCGTCCATAGGGGAGCGGACCGTCGAACTCAAAGACGCGCGCCTGTGACTCGACGATCTTGGCGAAGTCCTCGGTGAGCTTATCGAAGTCTGCTTCATGACGGCCCCAGATCATGATCTCGTGCGGCACGCCTCGCACGTCAAATGTCTTGAGGTCGTGGATGCCGACCTCGATCGGGCAATCCACGAGCGTGTCGTAGTCGCGGGCGACGACGGCCATCTCGGCTTCGCTCGTCGGGTCGTGTTCCATGCCGGTGGAGAGCTTCCAGCCTTGCGGGGCCGAGTGGATGCTGACGCGTACAGGTTGTGCGCGTCGTGCGGGGTCGTACATGAACACGCACGACGGGTTCATGAAGGCGTGGGTGGCATCGGCGTGTCGCGTGCGGTTG
This sequence comes from Phycisphaerales bacterium, assembly GCA_029260395.1. Lineage (GTDB taxonomy): Bacteria > Planctomycetota > Phycisphaerae > Phycisphaerales > UBA1924 > OFTM382. The sequence goes on from JAJDDJ010000013.1 coordinate 211,190, forward strand.
CCTATGGAGTTGGCGTAGATGGTGTACTCGACGATGAGCTGATCAACGCCCGCTGTCTCAAAGCGCCATGTGGATTTGTCGGTCTTGGTAAAGGCAACGGGATTGCCGGCTGCGTCGGTTGCGCTGAGTGTGCGCACGGTTCCTGCAGGATCGAGAATCTCGTACCTACCCGGCCGCCAGACGGGCATTTGGAGCACGGTCTCGTCGGCATCGATATTTGGCAACTCAACACGGATGGTAATGAGCTGCGATGCGGTCCGCGACAGGTCCACCGAGTAGACCGTCGCTGCGTCGCGTGCGAGCTGACCTGCGTCCTCTCCCGAGTAGGGTTGGGCCCCGGCGGTTGGCGCCAGCATGAGTAGTGCGAACAACAAAGCAGGAGCGATTCGGTTGAGCATGTTGTGTCCTAGCGGGGTGGCCGATAGCTGAGTTAGGGCCGGCCGGGATTGTCGATAATGGCGTGGGCAGCGGCTCGGTACTCTGGCAGGAACCGCTCAAAGGTGGGGTCGGCAATGGTCTGAATGAATTCGGTCATGGGCTCGATCTCCCAGCCGCGCGCGCCGGAGAGCTCGCGAGCGACGGCGCGCGCGAGTCGGTCGTCAGCCGAAGCCTCAACCAGGGCCCGCAAAGCCGCGCGCTCGGCGACGACCGATTGAAGAGCATGAATGCCCTCGACGATGATCAGGCCCCTGGGCTGGATCAGGCGGCTGCCTGTGCGTCGGTGCTCCTTGAAGCGCCAAATGGGGATCGGCGCGGGATGGCCCGCGAGTAGTTGGTCGAGGTGGGAGGCGAGCTCGTCGAGGGCGGAGTGCTCTGGGAGATCGTACTGGTGGGGTTCAAGCTCGTCGTAGTCGGGCAGGTAGCTGTCGGTGCCGATGACGAGTGCGTCACCGATGTGCTCGGCCAGGGCTCGGGCGAGGGTGGACTTGCCGCTGCCGGTGGGTCCAGCGATGCAGACCACGACGGGCCGGTGGGCCGGGACCATGCCGGCGAGTGTGTCGATCGCATGGTCCCAGTGGATCCGCATGGGTAAGTGTTGGCGGGCCGCGCAGGCGGGGCGAGCGTTGGGTAGGCTCTTTGGTCTTGCCCGGGGTCGGGCGGCGGAGGTTGCATCATTTATGGCGCAGTATCAGGGCATTTTCGGGCTGTTCGTTCTGGTGGCGTTGGCGTGGGCCCTGTCGACGTCTCGGGGCCGATTCCCATGGCGGTTCGTGCTGGCAGGAGTGGCACTACAACTGGTGATGGCGGGGCTGCTGCTGGCGTCTCCGCCGGTGGTCGAAGCGTTCGATAAAGTCGCGACTGGTGTCAATGGTGTGATTGATGCGGCCAACAAGGGCTCCGAGTTCCTCTTTGGCGGTCTAGCCGACCCCGGCGGACCAGCGGGCTTTGTGTTCGCATTCAGGGTCCTGCCAGTGATCGTGTTCTTTGCGGCCTTGATGGCGGTGCTCTACCACATCGGCGTGATGCAACTGCTCATTGGCGGGTTGGCCTGGGTGCTCCGCAGGACGCTGCGTGTGACGGGTGTGGAATCGCTCGCGATGGCAGCGAACGTGTTCGTGGGGCAGACCGAGGCCCCGCTGTGCGTGGGGCCTTACGTCGCCACGATGCGGCGAAGCGAACTCGCGACGCTGATGGTGGGGGGCTTTGCGACGATCGCAGGCAGTGTGCTCGCGGCGTATGTGGGCATGCTCGGCGGTGACGACCCAGCGGGCCGACAAGAGTTCATCAAGCACTTGCTCACGGCGAGCCTGCTGAGCGCACCGGCGGCGTTCGTGATCGCACGGATTATCGTACCCGCTGAGACCGACGTTGCGGCGCAGGAGATTCATCAGGTTGAGCTTGAGAAGCAGGGCAACGTGCTGGAGGCAGCCGCTGAGGGAGCCACGCAGGGGCTCAAGCTCGCGCTGAACGTCGCGGCCATGTTGGTGGCGTTCGTGGCGCTGCTCGCGCTGGGCAACGCGATCGTGGGGGGCATCGCGGGCAAGCTCGGGTTCGAGGGCGTGTCCATCGAGAGCATGATGGGCGTGGTGCTCGCGCCGCTGGCGTGGACGATGGGCGTGCCCTGGGAGGACACCTCGTTCTTTGGGACGCTGCTCGGCAAGAAGCTGGTGGTGACCGAGTTCCTCGCGTACGACGCGCTGGCCAAGGACATGATCGCCGAGGCGCCGCAGATGTCGCACCGCAGTTCTGCGATCGCTGCGTACGCGTTGTGCGGGTTTGCGAACTTCGCCTCGATCGGTATTCAGATCGGCGGGCTTGCAGCACTGGCACCTGAGCGCCGCGGCGAGATCGCGGGGCTGGCCCTGCGGCTGATGCTCGGCGGGGCTCTGGCGAGTTGGATGACCGCTTCAGTGGCGAGCCTGTTCATTGGCGTCAACTGATCGCGTTCAATGACGGCATGCAGGGGAACTACGAATGGCCGACTTGATGCAGGCAATCGGAGTCTCGAAGGCGCTGATTGGGATGGTGCATGTCGGGGCGCTGCCCGGCGCTCCGCAGCACCGCAGCTCAGTTACCGAACTCGCCCAACAAGCCGTAGTTGAAGCACGGTTGCTAGCCGATGCAGGCTTTGACGCGGTGATCGTTGAGAACATGCACGACGTGCCTTATGCACACGGCGGGCACGGGCCTGAGATTACCGCGGCGATGACGCGAGTGGCAGTGGCAGTGCGCGAGTCTGTTGCCATTCCTATGGGTATACAGGTGCTGTCGGGCGGTGAGCGCGAGGCGCTCGCAGTCGCGCACGCGGCGGGAGGTTCGTTCATCAGATGCGAGAACTTCGTATACGCGCACGTGGCGGATGAGGGGCTGCTGACCAAGGCATGCGCAGGCGATCTGCTGCGTTACAGGCGAGTGATCGGTGCTGAGGGGCTTTCGGTGTGCTGCGACCTGAAGAAGAAGCACGCTTCGCACGCGATCACGGCGGATTTGAGCATCGGCGAGGCCGCGCACGCGGCGGAGTTCTTCGGCGCCGACGCGATGATTGTGAGTGGCGGGTTCACGGGCGGCGCGGTGGACCGTGGCGACGTGCGGGAGGTTAAGGCGGCGACGAGCCGACCGGTGCTGGTGGGCTCTGGCGTTACAGCCGAAACCGCGGCAGGACTGCTTGAGGTGGCCGATGCGCTAATTGTGGGGAGTGCGATCAAGGCTAACGGTCATTGGTCCCAGCCAGTAGACGGACTGCGGGCGAAGGAACTCGTCGGACGGGCTCGATCGGGCTGAGAGCCGTTCGTCTCATAGTTAGTCTTGGAGCTGGCCGGACGATCGGCGGACCACGAGCGTTTCGCCGAGAACGATCGAACGCGTTGCGATGGGGTCCTCGCTATCGAGGCGTTCAAGCAGGAGTTCAGCGGCTTTGCGGCCAGCCTCAGCCGCAGGGATAGACACGCTCGTCAGAGGCGGCGTAGACATCCGCGCGGGCAGTTCGTCGTTGAATGCGACCACGCTGATGTCGTGCGGCACCCGCAAGCCGATGAGGTCGAGGGCCTGAATCAGAAACAGCGCGGTGGTGTCGTCGTACGCGACAACGGCAGTAGCCTTCGATCCCACGATATGGGTGCGGGCGAAATCGGCATAGTCGATGTCCTCGTGGTCATACCCCGCGAGCGGTTCGAGGCCGTGATGGGCCATCCGATCGCAGTAGGCTTGGCGGCGCCAGGCGACCGCTGCATGCGGGATACCAGTACCGGCGTGTTGCTCGCGACGGAGGTAGGCGAAGAGGATCTTCGAGTGCCCGAGCGAGACGAGGTGGTCGACGGCCTGGGCCATGCCCTGCGCCTCGTCAAAGGTAACCGAGTCGCCGCCTACGCCCGTAAAGCCGTTGATCGAGACGTAGGGGAGTTGCTGACCCTCAATCTCGTCGAGGTCCTTGAGCTCCCGGGCCCGCACAACCAGCGCGCCGTCGACCCGCCAAGAAGGCAGTTCATGGCCGTCGGACTCGGGTTGAAGGAATGTGGTGCAGACGTGCTTGCCCGCTTCCATGAGGACACGCACCGCCTCGTGGACCGCTGTGCGGTTCACGCCGTCAGAAGCCCATCCAACGACCGCAACGAGGTTGGTCTTTTTGGCGCTGATCGAGCGGACCATCGGGTTTGGCTTGTACTTGAGGTCCTCCGCAGCACGGAGCACGCGGGCGCGGACCTCGGGCCTCACGCGAAACCCGCGGGTATAGCCATTGAGGATTCGGCTGGCGGTGGACTCGGCGACTCCCGCAAGCTTGGCGACGCGGGCGAGGGTGGGTCGTTCACGTCTGGGTGCGGGGGTCATTGAACGATTCAACTCCGTGGTGGATCTGGCCGTGGACGTTAGACCCAGCGAAACCGGGATCCGGGCAAAGCGAGCGGAACGTCTTTGCTGAATGGGTTCGGCTGGTTGCTTTCGTGAGCAAATAGGGGTAGTTGAGCGGTTCGCGGGTAGCTATGGCTGGCCCAAAATGCGTTCGGAGTCAGGCTCAGCGATAGTGCTGATCACGGATGACGTGTGCGGGGCATACTGTGAGCCCGCTGGCCGCCTTAGCTCAGTTGGTAGAGCTTCGGTTTTGTAAACCGACGGTCGCCGGTTCAAGTCCGGCAGGCGGCTTTCGAGAGTCAGTCAGAGAGGGAAAGCCTTGCCGGGCGGGCTATGGGGGACTATCGTCCCGACCTCTGCTTAACCCTGTTCAGCAGAGTCCCGGGCGTGTACCCAAGTGGCCAACGGGGGCAGACTGTAAATCTGCTGGTAATACCTTCGGGGGTTCGAATCCCTCCGCGCCCATTGCTGACGAACCGACCCGATCCGGGTCTGCTCAACGGCATCCGGAACAATCCAAGCTCTCTGCGAACGGCCAGAATCGTCTACTCAGGCTTCACCGCGATGGTCTGGCCGAGCACCGTGCCAGTGGCCTCGGCGAGCGAGACCTGCGAGAGCTGGTAGCCGGCGATTGCGGATATCTCGCCGACTCGGGCGGCGGCCAGCCGGCTCGCGGCTTCAAGGACATCCACAGAGGTCGAGAGGCCTTCCGCGAACTGCCGCTGCTCGGCGGCGAGGCTCCGAGCGTTGAGCGCCACGGATTGTTTGCTCGCGCTGATGCGTTGCCAGTCGGTTCTAATCTGCTCGATGGCGTTGAGCACCTCCTGCTCGATGGTCTGTTCGCGGGACTGCTGGTCGACAATCCGCTGCATGCGTTGCAGCAGCGACCGGCGCAAACGCGAGTTAGCGGCCTCGTTTCCGATCGGCATCGAGGCGGTAACTCCCAGCGTGTAGTCCTCGAACTCGTCGTGCATCGCCTGGCGGATGGCGGACTCGGTGTCGCTGCCAAGGCCGTTGCGACGATAGGTTGCCGTCACGTCGAGCTGGGGCAACCTGGCGTTGCGCGCGCTGTCGATGCGGGTGGCGTCCGCGAGAATCTGCAGTTCGAGTTCGAGCAGCTCGGGACGGGTCTGCAACGCGATGCCGAACAGATCAGAAGCATTGAGCGCGAGCGCGACGGGTTCGGGATCGCTCGCAGGGATGATGATGGCATCGTCGGAGAGTGACATCGACTCGACGTTCATCGCCCGCTTGAGTTCGCGCTGGCGGCGGAGCACAAGCTGTTCGAGTTGCAAGATGGTGCTCACAAGGTCGGACACGCCCGCCTGTGCGCGGATGACCTCGACCTCGGCGGCCTCACCCGCGTTGACGAGCCGCTCGGCCTGAGCGAGAACCTCGCGGGCGACCTCGAACTCCTCGACGCGGAGTTCAAGCCGCTTGCGAGCCGACCAGAGCTCCCAGTACGCGCGATCGATGGTGGCGAGCGTTGAGGCGATCGAGGAGCGCGCTCGTACATCGGTGATCCAGCGGTCGAGGTCGGCGAGCCGAACGGCTGCGGTAGCGGTGCGTCTGCCAGCACCTCGAAGCAGCGGCTGTGTGAGTTGCAGCACGAAGTCGGTGTCGTACGAGGGGTTGAGCGTGGTAAAGGTGTTGTTCGTGCTCACGCGGTTGTAGGGCAAGGAGACATCGAGCGTGCCTCCTGTGAGCAGCGGGCGGGTGAGCGCGGGGCGAATGAACTGGCTGTTGGCCTCGGCGCTGTTGAGTGTTGAGGCGGTAGGCTGGTCGGTTTCGGCGTACGTCGCGTCGACGCGGAACACGGTCTCGAAACGCGCAATCTCCTCGGTGATGGCTTGTTGGGCGATCTGCGGGCTGAGCCGAGCGGACTGAATATCGAGGTTGTTCTCGAGCGCGCTGACGCGGACCTGATCGATTGTGAGTTCGACCTGATCGAGCCCGGCAAACGGATCGATGCGCTCGGTTGCCGGCGGCAGCGGTTCGTCGGTTCGATAGCTAGAGACATCCAGAGCCCGGAGGTTCTGGATGCGGTCAGCCGACACGCGCTCGTAGTCGCGGCTGTTGAGCGAGAGTGGGTTGGAACAGCCGCCCGCGAGCAGCAGCAAGCTCGCTCCCGCCACGGGCCAGCAGGAACGGGGACGGCGGCAGCATTCATTCATGGTGGAGAGCCTGGATGGGGTCGAGCCTGGCGGCTTTGATCGCGGGGAAGATGCCAAAGACGACACCGATGCCGGTGCTGAAGCCGGCGCTGAGCATGACGGCCCACGGCGGGACCTCGAGCGAATCAAGCGGGAAGTCTGGGATGGAGTTGGCGCCAAGGATCACAAACTGCCCGATGGACAGGCCCACTGCGGCCCCGGCCAGACAGAGCACCACCGCCTCGATGAGAAACTGGGTGAGGATGATGAGCGGGTGCGCGCCCATCGCTTTGCGGAGGCCGATCTCGCGGGTGCGTTCGCTCACGGAGACGAGCATGATGTTCATGATGCCCACGCCGCCCACTACGAGGCTGATGGTCACGATGCCGCCAGCGATAAGCGTGATGACCGCAGCGATCTGTTTGAATCTCTCGATGAACTGCTGAACCACGTTCACGTCAAACGTGTTGTCCTGGCCCGGCTCGAGGCCTCTGATCTGGCGGAGGACCGCTGTTATCTCCGCGACAGCCTCGTCGGCTACTTCGGCTGAGACGAGCTGGCCCTGCGCGTAGTTGATCCAGCCCTCTGGTCTGAGCGACTGGGCGGTGCTGAACGGGATGTAGACCTCGGTTCGTGTGTCGCCCCCGCCGAACATCCCCGACTGCTCAAGGGTCTCCACCAGACCGACGATCAGAAATCTTCTGCCAGAGACCAGCAGGAACGAACCGGTTGGCTCGCTCGGCAGGTTGAGTTCCTCGACAGCAGCCTGGTTGATGATGCAGACGTTGCGGCGTTCGCGGAGGTCGATCGCCGAGAACCGCCGGCCTTGGATAATTTCGCGGTTCTCGACGTCGTGCCAAGCTGGCTCGATGCCCCAGGTGGTGATGCCTTCGAGGATGACCTTCTCGTACTGGATCGAGTAGCTGCCCCAGTAGAGCGGCACGAAGAACTCGAGACTCGAGACGCGCTCGCGGATGGCATCAACCTCTCGCTGCTTGAGCTGCACTTCGCGCCAGTTGAGCTTGCCGCGCATGGATGGTGGGAGCGTGCCGTCAACAAAGACGCGCTTGACGCCAAAGGTCTCGAACTCGCTGAGCACGAATTGCCTCATGCCCGAGAGCGCGGCGACCACGATGATGATCGATGCCACCGCGATCACGATGCCCAGCGTGGTTAGCAGAGTGCGGATCTTGTTGGATAGGATCTGGGCGAGTGCGAGCCACACGGTCTGCGACGCGACTCGCAGGATCATGGTAACGGGGATGAAGAGCTTGCCGATCACGGGGTGGCTCCCTCGGGTTGCGCTGCGCCCGCAGCCATCGAACGGAGCTCATCGTGCAACTTGGGATCGCGTTTCGTGGGTTCGTCGCTGACGATGAGCCCGTCGCGGAGCCTCACGATGCGGTCGGCGAAGCTGGCAACCTCTTCTTCGTGCGTCACGATGATGATCGTCTGGCCTTCGGCGTGCAGGGCTCGGAACAGGTCGATGATTTCGAGCGTGGTCTTGGTGTCGAGGTTGCCCGTGGGTTCATCGGCGAGCAGGATGCTTGGCTCGTTGACGAGTGCCCTCGCGACCGCGACCCGCTGTCGTTGGCCGCCCGAGAGCTGGTTGGGTCGGTGCGTCATGCGGTCGCCCAAGCCCACTCGCTGCAACGCGGACTTGGCCCGCTTGTTCGCACCAATCCAGTTTTTGCGTGAGTAAATGAGCGGGAGCGTGACATTGCGCAGCGCGGTCTGCCGGGGCAGCAGCTCGAAGCTCTGGAAGATGAACCCGATCTCTTCGTTGCGTACGCGAGCGAGTCGCGACGGTCCCATTTTGTGCGTGGCCTTGCCGTTGAGCAGGTACTCGCCAGAAGTTGGTTTGTCGAGGCATCCAAGGATGTTCATCATCGTGGATTTGCCCGAGCCCGAGGGGCCCATGATCGCGACGAACTCGTTGCGCACGATGTCGAGATCCACGCCATCGAGAGCGCGGACCGTCTCGCCGCCGAGACGGTAGATCTTGCGGAGACCCCGGATGCTGATGGTCACCCGCCGCCCCCGGCGGTCTCGGTGGCTTCGCTGGATTCGGCGGTCACCGTTTCGGGTTCGGTCGGCTTGTCCTCTGACTGGTCGCTATCGCCGTGTTCCTTGACCTTGGTGCCGTCCGTAAGGGTGTTGAGCACCTTGAACGGGCCTGCGATCACACGCTCGCCCGCGTCGAGCCCCGCGGTGATTACGGTGTGCGTCAGATCAGACGAACCGACTTGTACCGGCTTCGCGCGAGCGACACCCTCGTCGTCCATGATGTAGACAACGCGCGTGAACGTGCGTGCAGTGTCGATCAGGTCGCTGGTATCGACCACTTCGGAGGGCAACTCTTCGATTCGGCGATCGACGATCGCCTGGCTTGGTACCTTTACGACGTTGCGAAGCGTGCTGACCGCGATATCAACGTTCGATGTCAGTCCGGTCTGCAGCCTGCTGACATCCTCGTTAAGCAGCAGAATCTCGGCTACCACGTAGCCCGAGCCGTCGCGCCATAGCTGGCGTGCGAGCCCGACAAACTTGACTTGCCCCGAGAACTGCGCATCGGGGTAGGCGTTCAGATAAATGGTGGTCTGTTGGCCTACCTCAACAAGTGAGACATTGGACTCGTCGATGCGTGCTTTGACGAGCATCCGTGACAAGTCCGCGATCTCAAGGATGACCGAACCGGGGTTGTTGAGCGTGCCGACGACGACAAGCTCGCCCACCTCAGCCTGTCTGCGGGTCATTACGCCATCGATCGGGCTGCGGATAGTGGTGTTGTCTAGGTCGCGTTCGGCCTGGCGGATGCGGGCCTGCGAGATATCAATGGCTGCGTTAATCTGCCCGATGGTGCTCTTGGCACGACGAACGCGGGCATCGGCTGCTTCGAGGCTCGCAAGTGAGGTGTCGTTTGTCTCGTAAAGGCTCTCTTGGCGTTTGAGCGAGGCCTCGGCCTCGTCAACCTCGGCATCGGCGCCGAGCAATCTCGCACGGTCGGCAACGACCTGGGCCTTTGCCGCGTCGAGTGCGGCCTGCAGATCGCGGTCGTCAAGCCGGACCACCACGTCGTTGCGCTTCACCGTGTCGCCCTCGTCGAACGGCAGATCGACGACGCGGGCTGAGACCTGCGCACTGATCTCGACATTGGTTTCGGGCTCGATCTCGCCCGGAGCGTTGATGGTGCGTGTCAGTGAGCCGAGTTCTGCCGACTCGAGCTTGACCTCAATGAATACCTCTTCCTTCTTCATCAGGCGGTCGGCCAGAGGAGTCTGAAGTAGAAGCGGCGCCAAGGCCCCGATCGCGACGACCGCGATGAGGAGCCCACCGAACAAGCCGAACAGAAACCGCTTCATGCCAACTCCAGTTCGAAGCGCCTCGATCGGCACCATCGCGACCTGCACTGGGATCCCGGCACCAAGGTATACCGCGACCACGACAACACGCCCAGCCCAGCGAGCCGGGCATCCGATCAGTGGGATTCTATGGGTGTAGCTTTCGCACGTGGCGGGAAACGGACCGAATGTGTCCAGTCTGTGCAACCCATACCGGCGATCGAGAGGATTCGCCTCGCGAATGGCGAGCAAAGCACGGCCGCGGCGCTCTCGCTCGGCGGGCGTGCGCACAGCCGAACCGAAGTGGGCGACCTTGTCTTGCGGCGTCGCGTGGACTGGTGCGATGTTTTGGAGAATTTCGCCCGTTACGAGGGTGCGTTCACCGAGCAGGCTCACATCCGACGAAAGGAACTCGTCCTGGACCATGCCGTCGTGCGTACCCGAGCGTTCGAGGGATGGCATCGGGTGAGAGCAAAACCGGGGTAGCACGGGGACGCCGTTGTGCTCGGCCGCGCTGGCGGGGTCGATCGCGGCCCGCTGCATGGCCTGCTCGTGCTGCACGTCGTCGTCAACGGCTACCGACTGGCTGACCACCCACCGCACGTTTGGTCGGGTCTGCCGAAAGCGCATGAGGCCCCGGACTTGGGCTGCGTGGAAGTAGTGCTCTCGGTCCTCGGAGGGCATCAAGATGCACATGCCCAGCAGGACCTTGCACCGTGCGCCCCAGGTGAACGCGTTGCCCTCGAAGGCCTGCTGGCGCCAGCGTTCTTCGGTAGCCATGTTCGAGCCGCTGCGCGTGGACTCGATCAGCATGTTGAATTCGGTCTTGCTCGCTGCGTGCTTGGAGACCAGGTCCTGGAACTGGCCTGGGGCGGCTTTCAAGTCCGTCAGCATTCCAGCATCCACCCCGCACTCAGCGGCAGCCTGGAGCCCTACCTCTACCTGGCTTATGGGAAGAACTCGATACCGATGCTCAAATCGCAGACGCTGTTGGCCCTGTGAAGGCTTTAGCCGCCGAGGGCGGGGGCCGATTCTTCCTCGGTCATCCAACGGTCGATCAACAGCACGACCTGGTCGGCGAAGTCGCGAGCGTTGACCGCGACGGTTCCCTGATCGCTCCGGTTCACGAAGACGGCGAAGGCCACGGTCCGGCCGGTGACTGGGTGCGTGACGATCCCGCTGAGGGTTCGCACACCTGTGAGTGAGCCGCTCTTGCCCCGAACATCGTTCTCGAGCGTCATGTTCCTGAATCGGCGTGTGAAGGTGCCTTCACCGGGAGTTGCCATGCTGTTAAGCATGGGTTCACTGAGCAAGTCGTCTGCGTAGTAGCTGCGGAGCCATGCTGTCATGGTGTCGGGCGCGACAAGGTTGCCCCGGCTCAGGCCCGAGCCGTCCGCGATCACGATGCGGGATGCGTGGTCTGGACCAAGGCGCTCGGCCACGAGCATGCGAACGACCGCTGCGCCGTCGGCCCATGAGCCCGGCCTGCCCGTAACCTCTCGCCCGATGCGTTTGAGAAGGGCCTCTGCATAGAGGTTCTCAGAGTCACGGTTGCAGCGTACGAGCACCTCGTGCAGCGGAGTGGCAACGACCGCCACGGTCTTGCCAGCGGGGGCCGCGTCGTTCACATCGAACGGCGTGACTGCCTGTACGAGATCACGGTCGTCGGAACTCTGCTGCTCAATTGCGGCGGCGAGCAACCGGCCGGCGAACAGGCTCGGCGTATCGATGGGGGTCTTGATGGGCCACGGCTCTCGGCGGACGACGGTGCCGTGGAGCGTGAAGTCGTTTTGGCCCGGGACTCTCGATATCCATGCGGTGTTCGTGCCCTTCTTGTCGGTGCGAGCGTTATTGGTGAGCGTGATCCACGAGGCCGCGGGCTGGGTGGTGACCTTGGGCCGTCCCGAGCCGCCGGCATCAGGAGCCGTGAAGAATGACAGGTTGTTGGTGTGGATGTTCAGCCCGCTGACCTGGGCCGCGTAGTGCTTGAAGAGGTCGGCTTGTTCCCATGTCGGGTGGACAAGTTCACGGTCGAAGATCCTGGCATCAACTCTCACCGAGGTGACGGCGCCGGGCTCTGCTGCGATCGTGGCAGCGGCGAGCGTCTCGAACAGAGTGTCAATGGTGAGCGGGGGGTCGGACAGCGCGAGGATCTCTGGGTCACCAAGTGAGGGATCCCCGTCGCCCACGAATGTGACAACGGGCCCGGCGCGGGTGATGGTCGTGCGGAAGCTGAAGTCTGGACCGAGCACGGCCAGTGCCGCGCCCGAGGTGAGCAGCTTCATGTTGGATGCGGGGAGAAGCTGCGTGTGAGCGTTCTTGGTAGCGAGCACAGCACCGCTGCGTGCATCCTCGATCCGGTATCCGATGTTGGCATCGTCGAGTTTGTGCAACTCGATGAGGCGCTGGATCGACTCTTCAAGGCTCTGGCCAGAAGTCGGTGCGGCTACGGCGGCCAGCAGGGAGACAGCGAGGGCGATCAGCGAGTGGAGGCAGCTTGATGGACGGCTTTTGGGCATAGGCCGATGCATCGGCAGGATGCGGCTGCGTACATCAGCCGGGGTGGCTCCAGGCTGGATCACCGCTCGGATGCTGGCTTTTGAGTTCGCCTTGGCTTGGCCTTGGCCGGGCCTTCGAGCTTGGCGGCGACCAGCTTGACGAGTTCGTCGGCCAGCACCTTCGAGCTGAGCACCCACTCGGTCCAGATGACCGAGCCGACCTGGCTGGAGTGGGCGATGTTCTCGCGGAGGCACCGGGCCGAGCGGGGGCCTAGCAGAGACGGCACCGCATCTTCGCCAAGTGCTACGGCGAGGCGGGCTGCATCGGGGTCCGGGATGAGATACGCCAGCGCGCGGTCCTGGGGGCACTTCGGGGAAGAAAAAGCGAGCGCCCACCGCCAGGGAAGACCCTGCCATTCAAGTCGTTCGCTGACATCAGTGAGCGCGTTGATACGGTCGCGGATGTGGTCGAACAGGTGACGCTGCTCGGGCTCGATCGCTTCGATAACGCCATCAGTCGATGGCTCATTGAACCGGTCGAGCCAAGGCGAACGCAGGGTCTTGGTAATCATGTCGAGGCCGATCTCCGAGGAGTTCTAGCGCCCTAGCGGTGGGTGGGGTTTGGCCGTGAGGTGCCGAGGGTCGCTATGGTGAGATACCGGCCCGACCTTACGCGGATGCAGGCTAGCCCGGGAAATCCCTTGTGCAGGCTAGCCCCGCGATGCCTCGCGGGCAGGGATGGAGCAGGCACGTGATGGATCAGCAGAGCCCATCGGGCACGAACCAGCCTTTCTCAGAGCATCAGATACCCGACGCGGTGATTCTGGTAGTGGACGATAACGAGCAGAACCTCGAGCTCATGCAGGCTTTCCTTGAGGAGCTTGGCTGCGGCACTCTCACTGCCCGCGACGGCGAAGAGGCGATCGAGTGCGTGGCCAAGAAGCTGCCCGACTTAATCGTGCTCGATGTGATGATGCCCAGGATGAGCGGCTTTCAGGTGTGCGAGCGGCTCAAGGGAGACCCGCGGACGCGGGACATCCCGATCGTAATGGTGACGGCACTCAACGAAGTCTCGGACATCGAGCGGGCCGTCGAGGCGGGCGCAGACGACTTCCTAACCAAGCCGGTGCACCGGGTTGAGCTACTGACGCGGGTCCGGTCGCTGGTACGGGTCGGTCAGATGCGGCGGGAACTCGACGCAGCGTTGCGGGACCTTGGCAGGCTCAGCGGCGATTCATAACCGTAGAGGGCTGCGCTAAAGACAGGTGAACCCAACAAAGCCGAGCAGCGCGAGAAAGTCGCCGAAGCTCACTTGGCCGTCGGGTCCCAGCGTGCCAAAATCGTCGGCGATGTCACCCGTGCAGCTTGGGGTGCCGCCGGGGCAGGGCCCGATGAGCCCGAGCAGGGCAAGGAAGTCACCGAAGCTGACTATGCCGTCGCCGCCGAGCGTGCCGAAATCGTCGGCGATGTCCAGCGGGTTCTCAACGGTGAACCCCCGAAAGGTCGGCAGGCTAACGGTCGCGCCGCCCGCGTTGAGAGCCTCAACGCGCCAGAACACCCGCTCGCACGGCTGGAGCACCGGGGTACCCGAGCCGAGCGTCAGCGTGCTGGCCGTCAGGCCGTCCACGACGCGAAAAACGTCGGAGAACGTGGTGTCACGAGCAAGCGTGACGCGGTAGGTGCTGGCACCCGCGCTGTTGCCCCAGTCGAGCGTGCCATCGAACGGAAAGCTGGTCGTGCCGTCGATCGGAAGAAACAGAAAGAATTGACCTGGTGACGGGGGAGCGACCGTGGTGAATGAACGCGAGAACGGCGTTGAACCTGCCGATGCGAGAGCATTTGTTGCTGTCACCCCCCAGTGGTATGTGGTGGCAAAATCGAGCGTGCTCGCGGTGAGAGTCGTCGAGGTCGAGCCAAGCGGGCCGATCGTCGCGACTACGTTCGTCAAGGCGGCGTCCACCGCAATGGTAACGGTGTAGTCGTCGGCGAAGTCCGATGCGGACCAGCTGAGCGTAGGTTCGAGTGGGATGCTCCCTTGACCATCGAGCGGGGCGATGAGGTTGAATGATCCGGGCGGTCCTTGGGGGATAGTGGGCAGTTCGAGGTCCACAATGACCGGGCGGTGATCGCTCGCGCTGCTGACGCTTTGAGGAAACGGGTGATTGCTGAACTCGGGCGGTCGGGCCTGGGCGGGCATGGTTGCGGAGTTGAAGACGAACTGGTGGACTGGCGTGGCGACTGAGTCCCACCATGCGATGTAGTCGAGCTTGCTGCCGCTGTTCTGCGTGACCCGGCTGCCACTAAAGAGATCGACGGCGGTGTCAAACTCGGCATCAGTGGTGTCGCGGTCTGTGCCGTCGGTGCCTGCCGCGAATTCTCCCTGGGTGAGCCACAGGGCGGGGCCGCGCCTGCCGTTGGTGTTCTCGTCCTCGTTCCAGTCGCCGCCTATCACGACTGCGGTGCTGCCAGAGAGAATGCTGGTGGCGGGGGGGTTATCGAAGAAAGCGTTGTTGGCATCGGGCACGCCGGTGCCAGCGCCCGCAAGCAGAGCGTGGATGTAGTAGGCGACGTTCTGCGAGGCAGTGAGGCGCTGGGCCTGGGACGAACTGTCGCCTCCTGACTTGAGGTGGGCGTTGCCTACGACAAGGTCTCCCTCGTAGGTGTCGTTGGGCAGGTCGATCTCGGCGAACATAAAGCCCCGGATGCCCCCCGTGCCGCCGGCGCTGTAGCTCTCCCCATTGACGTTGGGCATGTCGCTGAGCGTGGCCTTGCCGTCGCCGTTGAGATCCGCGAACGGGTATCGGCTGAGGATGATGTTTCGGTTGAAGCCGTCGCTGTTGGTGCTGACAAAGCGGTGGGGCAGGTCGTAGCCGGGCGCGTACTTCTTGACGAACGCGGTCACAGTTCCGCCTTGGAAGGGGTCGGCTCCTCCGTCGATGAACAGGTTGACGACGGACGTGAGGGTGGCGGTCGAGTCGGCGCTGCTGCCGGTGCCGTTGCCCGAGTTGTCTCCTGTTTCTTGCAGAATGAGCACATCCGGCCGGGCGGCTGCTACCACGACCGACATGCCGTGCCAGGTGCCGCCGTTGTCCTGCTTTGAGTTTGTAGAGCACAGTCGGTCACGGACGTTCCACGTCATCACGCGGAGATGGTCGGGGTCGGATTTGTTCCACTCCCCCTGCTGAGGATTCCACTGAGCACTGACGGGTTGGGTGAGGCACCAGAGCACCGCGAGCAGCGCAGCGAACAAGATGGTGCTGAGATGAGACGTGGGTGCTAGGCGCAAGGTTATCGCTCCGGGGTGGCGAGAAGGGATCACGGGCAGGGACCGATGAGGCCGAGCAGCGCGAGGAAGTCGCCGAAGCTGATCATGCCGTCGCCGCCGTTGAGACTACCAAAGTCGTCGGCAATGTCGCCCGTGCAGCCCGGTAGGCCGCCGGGACACGGCCCGATGAGACCAAGCAGAGCAAGGAAATCACCGAAGCTGACCATCCCGTCGCCGCCGTTGAGACTACCAAAGTCGTCGGCAATGTCGCCCAAACAAGCCTGGGTGTTGTTGCCGACGCCAAGGAACAAGAGCGTCTGGTACTCCTCGTCCGGCGAGCCAGGAGTGCCGCTGGATCCAGTGGGCGAGAGGAACTGGCCGTCGTTGTTGGTGTCGTAAACTATGGACGCCGCGAACACGAGCCCGCCAAGAGCGGCGGGGTCCCCGATCGCAGGACCAGCGGGCGCGCCGAGCCAGGGCTCGTGGACGATGCTGCCGGACGTGATCGCACCAGTAGAAACCGAGTCGCGGTCTGCGAGTTCGATCGAAGCGATGCGGTAGTCGCGGTCGCTGTTGAGTCCACGGACGATCTCGCCGACGGCAAGAACGGCTTCGAGCTCGTAGGCAAACGCAGCGGGGTCGTAGACAGCGCGGATAAGCGCGGTGTCGTGGGTGAAGCCTCCGGGAGCGCCGGCATCGATGAACCGCGCCGAGGCTGCGAACCACACGTTGCCAGCAGAATCGATCGCGGGGCTGGTCATGGACGGCCCGAGCGGGTCGCCGCCGGTTTGCAGGTCGAGCTGTTCGAGGTAGCCAACGACCGTGCCGCTGCCGTCGGTGATGGCCTTGCCACCGTTGGGCACAGCCGAGTCGACCCAGGCAGCGAGCGTCCATTCGGGCATCGTCGGCGCACCGGGGCTGACGCGTGCGACGACCATCGCGTTGACAGGCGAGTTCGGGCCGCCGGAAGCGAACGAACCAAAGCCTGCGTGCGCTGAGATCAGGAGCCGGCCTTGCGCATCGGTGTTGAGCCCGACCTGACCATTGCCACCACGGAAAGGAGTCTGGCTGTGGATGTGGTCGAAGGTCCAGTCGCTTCCGGGCTCGGCGTTGTTGCCGATTTCGTGGCCGTCAAAGTTATCGACAACCGATGCGGAGGCGCCAAAGGCAGAGGCGGCGGGCAGCAGGATGGTGAGGGCGTTGCCCGCGCCGGCGAGCACGCCGCCGGTGGAGCCATCGACGCCCCAGAAGCAGATGCCCAGCGTTTCGGCATCCATCGGCCCGGTGATCTCGTTGGACGAAAGGACCGCCCCCGTGCCAGCGCTACCCGCGAACCAGACCGCCGGGCTGTAAGCCGACGTTCCCCTGTGGTCGGTCGGGGTAAACATGGCACCGCCGCCGCGGTGGGTAGCGGTGGTCGCGGTCGAGGCTGCATCGCCGAAGAGCAGGTCCCCCTTGAAGTCGGCTGCGAACACGGTGCCGGTGCGCACTGATGCGGGGAGAATGCTCGCGGGCGAGACGATAGTCGTGCTTGACCGCACGATGTCGTTCGTCGCGGCGATGTCGGAGCCGCCGGCGCTAGTGATCACGTTGGCGGCGCAGTTTCGATCGAGCAGGTCGATGAGTAGCAGATTGCTTCCGCTGATGAGGTTCGGCCCCGTGCCGCCGAACGCATCAGCGCGGATGACGGCTTGGCCCAACTCATTGACCGATCCTGCCGAGAGCGACGAACTGGACTCGTTGTCCGATGTTCCATTGATTGCGGCGATACGGCGTTGCACGTACAGCCGGGTTGGGTCCGATGGGTCAATGCGGACGACAGCGCCCACGACGTGGCCCGTTTGCACACCCGTAACTGGCGCGAAGTCGGCTGCGATGGCCGCGAACTGAACTGCGGTGCCCGTCGGAGTGAGCGACTGGCTAGGCGAGCTGTTGTCAATCGCGGACACGCCCTGCATCGGCGTCGACCACAGGTCGTAGCTCGTCGCGTCGAAGGGCATCGCCGCGAGTGTGGCGCTGATGCTCGACGCTCCAGGCAGATTCGTGAAGTACGCGGCAGGCTCGGACCGGCTCAGCTTCATGAGCGGGCCGAGCGTGAACGCGTGCCCCCAGCTTGAGCTAATCGGCGCAAGGTCCAGCACGTAATCATCGCACTGGTCGTCCGCGTCGTAGGCATCGGGAGCATCGCCCGGAAGGCCCGCGTGGAGCGAGGTGCTGTCCTGTGCGTAAGCGGCGCAGGCAAGGCCGGCGACCAGCGCGAGCATGGCGGTTAGTTGGCGGCGTAACGGTGCATTCTCTGCTCGCATCTGTTCCTCCACTTGCGACCTCCTCCGATGCGCATGGGGCCGCCGACGGGGAGGCTGAACTCGTTTCATCGGCGCTCCGAGCGGTGGCGTAAAACAAGGCTGGTGGCAACGATCCCAGAACGACACCTGAAGCGCCTCAAGCGTCCGATCATTGCACTGTACCGATACGGCCAGACCTGTCCAAGAGGTCCGAGCGATAGCGGAAAGTTAGGGCCCGGCAATGGCTCAAACCCAGTGCATGCACCGGGCGATCTCGATCGCCAGACGGGTGTTATCCCGGATTAGTGCGAGGTTTGCCCGCAGCGACCGGCCATCGGAGACGTGCCGAAGCCCTTCCAGCAGCATGGGGGTCTCTTCGCGGCCCATCGAGCCAGCCTGAGAACGCTGGCTGTCGACCGCGGCCATCCAGTCCGAGAACGTCTGTGGCCCGATGGCGTCGGCCTCGGGCACTGGGTTGGCGAGCACAATGCCTCGCGGCGAGCGGGCGAGCTCTCGCTCGACAAAGACTGCGAGCTCGGCGGGATCGTCGATGCGTCCATCTACGGGAAGCCCGCTGGACCTGACCATGAACGCCGGGAACTCGTCGGTGCCGACGCCCACGACCGGCACGCCCATCGTCTCCATCGCCTCGCGGGTGGACTCGATATCGAGAATGGACTTGACGCCCGAGCAGACAATCGCGACCGGCCACCGGGCAAGAGCAGCGAGGTCGGCACTGATGTCCAGCCGTTGACCAAAGCCTCGGTGGACCCCGCCTAACCCTCCGGTCGCCACGAGCCTCAAGCCCGCGCGGGCGGCAATCTCAAGGGTCGTGCTCACGGTTGTCGCGCCGTAAAGCTGCTGGTGGATGGCCAAGCCGAGGTTCGAGGTGTTGAGCTTGACCGCCCGCTCGGCGATGAGCTTGCACAGGTCGTCCTGTGTGAGCCCAACGATGACCTTGCCAGCCAGCACGCCGATGATGGCGAGGGTTACGCCTGCCTTGCTGGCGGCGGCTGTGAGTTCCTCGGCCAGGGGCAATGCCTCTTCGCGGGGCAGGCCGTGGACGAACACCGTGGACTCGATTCCGACGACGGCCCGGCCGCCAGCTCGGCGGTGGATCTTGAGAGCTTGAGGAGGATCGCTCATGGGCGGGAGTCTAGCCGAGGGCGGTCGGCCCGCTCAGGCGAGCGCCGATTGGCTTGCGATTGAGAGGCTGATCGTTAGCTCGCACTATTTTTCTGAAGGTGCCGCAAGGTCTCCCGCCGGCGTTCGCAAGCTCTGTTAGAGACCACAGGGCCGGCCGATGCCGGGAACCCCGCGGGGCTTAAATAAGCAGACAGACACCACACGCGGCATACCGCCGATCACGTGGCGAAGGAGATTGAAATGACGACCAAGCACCTCATCAAGAACGCACGGACTCTTACTGCATCGGCGGTCCTCCTCGGAGCGGGCGGCATGGCTTCCGCCGCCTTGACCACCATCACGTGGCTCGATATGTCGCCCACGCCCTTCAACTCGCCCGTGCCGAACAACTCGAACTACTTTGTTCCCGGCATCGGGAACGTCAACGTGACGTATTCCATCCCGAGCGACTTCGTCCACGGGCGGATCACCAACCCAACCCTCCAAAACGGCTCGATCACCAGCGGCCCGAACACATGGAACTGGGGTGCCCACGAGCAGCTCGCTGCCACGCTGGCCAGCGGCCCCAATCCCCTCGTGCCGGTGGCGTGGTCGGTGACGTACACCTTCCCGGCTCAGGCCGCGGGCGATGTGTACGTCGGTATCTCGGGGCTCGGCGCCACGACCAGCTTTGGCGGCGGCACATCGACCGCGACCGTGAACCAGAACGGCACGTTCGTCGGCGACTGGATCAGCGGCAACAACTGGGGTGCGACCCAGTTCACCCCGGGCGCTGGCACGTTCTCCATGCAAAACTCGGTGACAGGTCTTGGCGGCGCCGACCCGCACTGGAACACCGAACTGGGTGTCGTGCGCATCGACGACTCACTCAGTTCGCTGACCATCCACTACTCCACGCTCCGTGGTGACGGCGTCGGGGGCAACATCGGCTTCGTGCCGGCTCCCGCCTCGGCGATGGTCATGGGCCTGGCGGGCGTCGCCGTCTCGCGTCGCCGCCGCTGATTCTCGCCTGTCATCGGCACGCTTCAGTACAGCCGCCCGCTCAGCGATGAGCGGGCGGTTTGTTGTTACGCACTCGCAGTGAGGGGGAGTGGAGGCTGTCGCGAGCAACTGCCGTTACATACTCGTGGCAAACCTGAGACCCCACCGGCTTGTACCACACCTTGGAACGACACCAGGTGCCACCACGCGCCAGAAAGGGGTCTCACGTGCCCATGAACCGGACCGCCCGCCTCGTCTTTTTTCCGATCACCGCTTGTTCACTCATCGCAGCCAGCGCGTGGGGGCAGGCAGCACCGCCAGCGAACCACGAGGCGGGGGCCGACCCGGTCTCGGTGGCGCCGATCGCGGCCCACGATGGGCCGGTCGTGCAGATCGCCCTGCTGCTCGACACCTCCAACAGCATGGATGGGCTGATCGATCAGGCCAAGGCCGCGCTGTGGGCAATCGTCAACGACCTGACGCTCGCACGCGATGCTCACGGCGCAGTGCCGCAGATCCAGATCGCCATTTACGAGTACGGCAACGACAGCATCTCCGCATCGGTTGGGTTCGTTCGCCAACGCACGCCGTTCACCACGGACCTGGACCTCGTCAGCGGGCAGTTGTTCGGGCTCCGCACCGATGGCGGGTCGGAGTTCTGCGGCCGGGCGATTCAGACCGCTGTCGCCGATCTTGACTGGTGGCTTGGCGATACGGATGCCGACATCTTTGATGTGCTTCAGGAAGGGGAGCCCGCCAAGCCGCTTGACCGAGCCGCACTCGACGCCATCAAGACGGGGATCGAGAGACCCAGGAAGCCTCGCGATCCCGGCGACATGCTGCGGCATGTGGACGCGAACGTTGTGCGCATGCTCGTGATCGCGGGCAATGAGCCGTTCAACCAGGGACGCGCGGCGTACCAAGAGGCCATCGCCTCGGCCAGAGCACTCGGGATCACAGTCAGCACCATTCACTGCGGCGACCGCGAGACCGGGATCGCCGGCCAGTGGCAGCACGGCGCGAAGCTGGGAGGCGGGCTTTACGCGCACATCGATCAGAACGAGTCGGCCGTCGAGCCGCCTACGCCGTTCGATGCGAAGATCTCGCAGCTCAACAACGAGCTTAACACCACCTACCTCGCGTTTAATCGAGCACCCGCAAGCCGGGCGCGAGAAGCGCAGCTTGAGGCCACTCGCCAGAACGACGGCGCTGGACTCGGGGCGAAGAGCGCCCCCGCGCGGGCGGGCAGCAACTACGCCAACGGACACTGGGATGTCGTTGATGCTGTCAAGCGAGACGGCAAGGAATTGGACGCTGTACCGGAACAGGAATTGCCGGCGGAACTCGCGGAACTCTCGGCTGATGAACGCAAGGCCAAGATCGACGGCTTGTGGCAGAAGCGACGCGACATCCAGGCGCAGATCAACGAGCAAGCCAAGCAGCGTGCTGCGTTTGTTCAAGAGCACTTCAGGCAAAGTGGCGACGAGCGGTTCGACCAGGCGATCGTCCGTGGGCTGCGCCAAACGGCCCGCGCAGCGGGGCTGACGTTCATTGCTGAGCCGGGTGCGATCGTCGAGGCAGACACCCCATCGGATGACCAATAGACGAGCCGAGCCCGCCTCTCGGCCGCGCGCGGGAGTTCCGAGCATCTTGACTGTCCCAAGTCTGTCGAACTCTGGCGTGGTGATGGTCCCCTAGTCGGTCGAGCTTGTTGGGCTCTTATTCTTGCAGCTTCTGGCTCTTCACGGGCATGGCCCAATGCGCCCGAGCAGCGCGAGAAAGTCGCCGAAGCTGACCTGACCGTCGGCACCCAGCGTCCCGAAGTCGTCGGCGATGTCATCAAGACACGCGAAGCCGACGTTCACGAACGCCGGATCGCTTAGGACAGATCCGCATGCGTTGGTGACCTTGCAGTCTTACATGCGCTCGTGGGAGTAATCAGTGACCGCGATGGTCAGCGTGGTCATGATCTCACCGGGGATGGGGCTGCCTTCAAATCGCCACTGGTGTGAACGCGGACCGGTCCCCGCTGACTCGATGGAGAGTGTGAACGATCCCCCGGCCTGTAAGAACTGATCCTCTGGTTGCAGGGTGACAACCGGAGCCACGCAAGGGACGCCCGAGGAGCTCCCGCCGTGCCGGCGTGCCCGTTCGTCACCCGTCGCACACGCCTCGAGGCTTCAACGATTCGCGTCAGGCGTCTGCGGGCGAAAGTCAGTGGCTGAGTCCAAGGACCCCGCTAAGGGGTCTATCCGGCGTGCTCCTAGATAGAGCGGCCGGTGGGGGTGTCGGAGTGGGCAGGTCTGTAGCGAGCCAATCGATCAGACCGCAGTGGTTCGCGTAGAACCGGCGACATGGGGCTTCGCAGAGAATTGGCATCGGAAGCCCGCGACAGACGCTGGCGAGCATGACCTGCCGGGGTTTCAAACGCATGGATCGGCACGCGAAAGCCCCGTGGATGCCGAATCGTGTTACGCTGAATGATCGGATGTGCGTCGTGCCATCGAACCGCTTCACGTCGCGATTAAGTAGTACGGAAGGATACGTGTGTTCTCCCAGCGTACCACGACCGCGCTCCTGAATGGCCTGCACGATCCAGCCAACCAAGAGTCGTGGACCGACCTCGATGCCCGCTGCCGGCCGATCATGGTTGGTGTTGCCCAACGCATGGGACTTACGGACGCTGAGGCCGAAGACGCGGTGCAAGTCACTATGCTCACCTTCATCGAGGCGTACCGGGCGGGTAGGTACGACCGCGAGCGTGGCCGACTGAGCGCATTCCTGATTACGATCCTGCGTTCTCGGGCCATCGACGCGCGCCGTCAAGCCGTCAAGAGACGCGAGTCCCCGGGTTCTGTTGAGGCGGTCGAACGATTCGGTCAGACCGACATCGATCGGCTCTGGCTCGATGAACGCCACCTCCAGATTCTTCGCCAAGCCCTTCATGAACTCCGCGAGAGTGGAGCCGACGGGCGCATGCTCTCCGCGTTTGAGCTGTTCGGTGTTCGAGGTACGGATATTGCAGAGGTCACGCAAAGCCTTGGCATGACACGCGATGAGGTCTACAACGCCAAGTACCGCATCACCAAGCGTCTGCAGCCAATCGTGGCTCGCCTCGACGAGCTCTACGAGGATATCTGACATGGAGCCGGGCATCGGACAGCTCGATGGTACACCTGAAGGATGCCTTGACCTGGCGGTTCTCGACGCGCTGGCTTCGGCTTTGGATCGATCGCCGGAGCCAGCCATTGCTGAGCACCTGCACAGCTGCGCGCGCTGCCGGGCGATGCTCGATGAGATGCGAAGCGCCAACATCTTTCTGGAGCGGTTTCAGAGTGGCGCTGCGGACCGTGAGTTCCCGAGCCTGGCGGATTCCGGAACTATCCGGGTTCCCGGATATCAAATCGAGGGGCTGGTGGCTATCGGCGGGCAGGGTGCGGTCTATCGCGCCGTGCAGGATGGCACCGTGCGAGCGGTGGCGATCAAGGTGCCGCTGGGCGACGCGGTTCGTAAGCCATCCACTCGGTACCGCTTCCAACGTGAGATCGAACTGACCGCAAGGCTCGACCACGCGGGCATCGTTCGCGTCATCGGTCCCTGCGAACTCGTCGACGGCCGGGTCGGCTGCGTCATGGAGTTCATCGAGGGCGAGCCGTTCGACCGATGGGCAGCCGCCCGCGCTGAGCTAGGCCACGCAGCGGTTCGCCGAATCGTCGAAGCCGCTGTACAGGTCGCCGATGCCATCGCCTACGCCCACCAGCGCGCGGTGCTCCACCGTGACATCAAGCCCAGCAATGTGATCGTCACCGAGAGCGGCAAGCCGTGCGTGCTCGACTTCGGCCTGGCCAAGGCGCTGGACGAGTCAGCGCAGAGTTTCGCCACGCTGACTGGAGCCTTCGTCGGGACGATCGCTTACTCCGCCCCGGAGCAAATCATTGAGGGTGCTAACGCGATCGACATGCGCACTGATGTCTACGCGCTGGGGCTCCTGCTCTACCAGGCCCTGACCGGCAGGCTCCCGTTCACCACGGATGCTCCCACCGCTGAATTGCTCAGGCAGATCCGCGAGACTCCGCCCCCGCGGCCGTCCTCATTGAACCGTGTCATCGGAGACGAACTCGACGCGGTCCTGTTCAAAGCGCTCGCCAAGGAGAAGGACCGTCGTTACGCCACGGCCGCCGATTTCCGCGACGACCTGCGCGCCTGGCTCAATGGACGGGCGGTAAGCGCCCGCTTTGATAGCCGAGCGTACATGCTGCGCAAGTGGCTCCTCCGGTACCGGTGGCCCGTGACGATCACCGCGGCGGCTTTGGCCGCGATAGCGACCACAGGCACGCTCGGGCTGATCGCGCGCGAGCAGGCATCCCTTGCAAGAACTGCCGATGCCGTCCGCGATGCTCGCGTCATGGAGTCGCACTGGGTTCGCATGGCCGAGGCCCGGTCGGTGGCCATGGACAACTTCGAGGCGGGCGAGCGACTGGCGTGGGACGCGCTGCTCGAACCCGAGCCGGTGCTGGTGAAGAACGCGATCGAAGGCATCGAGACACTGGGCAGCACGCCGACCAGCGCCGCGTACTGGGCGCTCTGGGAGATCTACCTCCGGTCGCCGGTGGTTTTCAGCGTGCCCGATACCAGCAGGCCGCCCATCGCGTACGACGCCACGCTCGACGCGATGGTCACCGGTGAGTGGGATCGCGGCCGGCTCAACTGGTGGGACTGGAAGTCCCGAAGCGTGGTCAAGTCTCTTGAAATCCCGGAGGGTGCTTCGGGTCTCGGGGGCTTTGGTCTGTTGCCAGACGCCCACTCGGCAGTGCTCGTTTCCCCCAATGGGCGGTGCCATCTCATCGACATGGACACCGGCGCATGGGCCGAAGTTAACGAGAACACCTGGAAACTCGGACTCGCGATGTCAGGCGACCGCCTCGCGATCATCACTGGCAACCAGGCCGGTGAGTGGCGACTGAACTTATGGAAGGTATCTAAAGAGCAGGCGATAGCGCTGGCCACGCATCTGCTCCCCGGCCCTACTTCAACTATGGCGTTCGAGTCTGCAGGGCAGTATCTGGCGTTGACGACAGAGGGCGGGGATTTGCTGGTCTTTGGCTCCGAAACCGGAGAGCTGTTGTACCAACGAACCGGCGATCAGGAGCCCCGGTTCTTGAGGGTGGCCAGCCGTGGGAACCCAGAAGAATTTGTGGTGCTCGGGCTTGACGCGCTGGCGACCTTCAACGCGCGTGATCCCGCCAGCGGGATTGCGCTCTCTACGCCTCGCTCCCCGATTATGGATGGGGTTCGCTCTTTGACCAGCACGCTGCACAGCGACCGGTACATCATTCTTTCAGACCGCTGGCGAGTTGCTTTAGGCTTGCGGGCAGGCCCCCTCTCTGAGGGCACACCGATCCCGGCGATCAGCGCCAGCGGTGTCATTCTTTCGGATGACGGCCGGTTTGTTTTGGGCACGGCCAGGCCCTCGAACCGGGGCTTTGTGCTCGATCTCGATACCACCGGCATCACCCGGCTGCCGCTGCCAGCACCGGTGACCGAGAGCGGGTATGCAACCGTTTTCGGGCTGGCGTTCTCGCCTGAGAACGACCGGCTCTGGGCCGGCGCAATGGACGGCTCGGTGCGATGCTTCGATCTCGCCAAGCAGGGTGCGCCCATCGGCGAGACCAGGCATGTCAAGGGCGGAGTCACCGCCCTCCGAATGGTCGGCAGCGAGGCCTTTGTCGGCACGCATGACCTCGGCCAGAACACCGCGAGGGTGGTGCGGTTGGGAGACGAGCAAACCGAGCTCATAGCGGGCGGGGAGCGTTGGATCCCCGCGATCGAGCTCGAAGCTAACCGGGTGCTCTGGGCACTCACCGGTAATGGCCACCTTCTCAAGCTCGATGCCTCGGACGGAACGGTGCTCAATGAGACAATGCTGACGCCGTACAGAGATTGGCCCCTCTTCAGAGCGATGGCAAGAATCCCCGACCGCAAGTGGCTGCTCGTCGGTCCGGCTGGCGACGGCCTCGTTGTGCTCGACCAGGACTCTCTCGAGCCCGTCGCCGCATCGGTCGTCATGCCGCCAATCCGAAAGATCGTGGTCAATCCAGCAGACCCAGATCTCATCGCCACCTCGGGCGACGACGGCATGATCCGGCTGTGGCGCATCGAGGATGACCCCACGCCCACGCTCAGGCCCATCAGAGCGTTCGGCGTACACGCGGGCGGTGTCTTCGCGATCGCGTTCAGCCCCGATGGCAAGCTCCTCGCCTCGGGCGGGGGGACCCCCGAAGCCAGGGATGTCCGGATCTGGGATGCTGCCAACGGCCGCGAGCTCGCGGCTCTCGACCTTTTCGAGTTAGGCGTCTTTGAGTTGGCGTTCAGCCCCGACGGCCGGTGGCTCGCAGTGGGGGGCGAGGTCGAGCTCAAGAACCCAGAAGCGGGCGGTCAGTTGTTTTTGATCGGCCTCAAGGCTCCTGACCGGTGCATCGTGGGCAACCTCGAATACCACATCGCCCGGCTCACCGCCGAACTCGGACGCGAGCCATCGCAGGCCGCTGCCCTGCGAAGGTGGGCCGCAAACGCTGACAGAACCGTCAGCGAGCCCGTCAAAGCCCCCTGAATCCCTGGTTCGGCACAGTAAATTTTCTTGCTGGCTGTTGCGAGATCGGTCCCTGAGCTTCGGAGTACCTGCGTAAGCAGGGCCCGATTGCCGGGCCGATTCGCAAACCAGAACTCAGGAGGTTCACCATGCAACGCACGACCACCACTCTCGTACTGCTCGCACTCGCTGGCTCGGCTGGCACTGCCCTCGGCCAGTTCGCCCCCGTCTTCACGTCCCTTGGCTACGACGAGGGCATGGTCTCCGCGGTCCCCATCGGGGTTTCGCCCGATGGCAAACTCATCCCCTGCAAAGCCATCGACGAGAAGGGCGTCCAGGGCGACCGCGTCGAGGGCGCCGCGGTGTGGACCAACGGCCAGTTCTACCACATGCCTACGCCCACCGACGACTTCGGCAACTTCCAAGACGTCGTGAGCTACCAGTTCCGCCATATCCCCGGCCCCGAGCGGGGGCAGACCATCCCAGGCATCGACATTATCTTCGAGAAAACGCCCAGCAGTAAGGCCGCCTACTGGGACACACGTGGGTCCGACGAGGGGGTGATCGTCGAACTCGACAACTCTTGGGGTGTAGACAGTTGGTCCACCAACGCAAGCGCCAACGGCTCCTTCATCGCGGGCGCTCTCTACGGCGACATCGACGGCCAAGGCGTCTCGCGCCACGCGGCCAAGTGGGTCAACGGCGGAACCGCTGAACGGATGCCCGTCCCCGTTGGCACGCGAGCCTCGGAGGTCTGGTGGACTTCCGACGACGGAAATATTGCTTGCGGCGCTATCGGCGAGCGGGGCATGTCAAGCGAGCAGCCCAAACCCAAGCCCGCTGACACCACCACGCAGAAGGGCATGATATGGGACATCCCGGGCGACACCTACCGCGTGGTCGAGCCTTCGTCCGTGGGTGCAGAATCGCTGGTGTTCGCGCAGATGACCCCCGACGGGTCGAAGATTCTCACCTGGTCGTGGCACGCTGACGACACCACCAAGGGCGGCCTGTTCGATGTCGCCTCTGAAAGCTACACGCTGCTCGATGCAGGTGACATCAACCAGGATGGTCAGATCAACTTGTTCGACCGCCACGACTCCGCCGTCTACGCCACCTCTGCCGATGCCGAGATCATCGGCGGGTCTTACACACTTCTGGGCGGGGAAGAAGCTGCCGCCATCTGGCTTGCCGACGGCGGCATCTACGAGATGCACGACCTGCATGACTACGTTTCTAACCTTGGAATGAGCGGCGAAGCCGGCTGGCAGTTCGGCGCGATCACCGGGATTTCCGCAGACGGTTCGGTCCTCGTCGGCTGGGGCATCGATCCGGACGGGAACACCGGGGGCTGGCGGATCACCATCCCATCGCCCGCGTCCGCCGGCCTGCTCGGGCTCAGCGGCCTGCTCGCGGCCCGGCGTTCGCGAAGCTGAATGTCAACACCCTGCTACCAAAGGAAATCATCATGGACACCAGATTCACGCTCTTGCTTTTCGCTGCGGTAACCGGCACGGCTCAAGCTCAGACCTTCCTCATCACTCAGGGGAGCACCTTCTACCGTTACACCGCCGGCACCACCCAGACCTTCGTGCTCCCGAATCCCATCACGGGCCTGACGACCGTTCCCACCAGCATGACCGCGGGCAACCTGAATGGTGGCGCTGGCCCGGGAGAGATTCTTGCAGTCGCAAACGGCGACGGCGGGAACCTCACGTACCGGCTCGACACCCCGCTCGGCACGCCCTCGCTCACTCAGGTCGGCGTCATGGGTGGTGGCGGCAACAACTCGCCGTGCTTCGCCAACGGGCAACTCTACGGCGTGCTCCTCGGCGTCAACTTCCTCGAGTACAACTCCGCGACGCTCGTTGCCAACACCACGTGGAACACCGGCGTGTTCGGTGGCTCCGGTGGGCTCGTACACAACGGAGGCAACAACTTTCTGTTCGTCGAGGGCCTCAACGACGCCGTGTACGGCTACACGATTGGCAGCACCGCGTCGTCCGTCGGCCCGCTCGGCATCGACATCGAGAACAGCTCGCTCGAGGCCTACCAGGGTGTCATTTACGCCGCACTTGGACGGGTTGATACCGGGCAACTCGTCCTTGGCACCATCAGCGCCACGACCGGATCGTTTACCCAGATCGATGTCATCGACAGCTACCGGGGCGAGTCGATCGGTCTGGCCGTCGTTCCCACGCCCATCACACTCGCACCCGTTGCCGCAGCCAGTCTCGGCTTCGCCCGTCGCAGCCGCCGCAACACCCTCTAGCCATCACACCACACACAAGGAGACTGAGATGTCAAAACACGCACAACGCACCGCAGTCCTCGCCTTCGCCGTTCTGTTTACCCCGCTCGCAAGTGCCGAGATCATCGAGTTCTGGAGCGGTCAGAGCGGAAGTGGCTCGGGCAACCCGGGCGCACCCGACGATGAAGTCACCGTGAACCCGTGGGGCCATCCCGCCAATGCGCCCATCCTTCCAACCGCGTTTACCCTCGCCAACTTCTCGGCCACGGCGAGCGGGGCACCGGCTGTGGTCGTAAGGCCTCAGGGTGCCTGGATGGGGGGGGCCATCGCACCGCTCTCCGACTCGAGAGCCAGGTGGATCAACTACGCCGCCGACGCCTTCGGTGGCTTCGGGCCAGCCGGCTCTACCCTGTACGCCGTCCCATTCTGGGTCAACACCGCCAACATCACCAACGCCACACTCTCCTTCGAGGGCGGTGTCGACGATGTCCTCGGAGACTGGTTCACCAACGACGGGCCAAACCTTGACGGCCTCTACGTCAACGGCACTCCAGCCGGGTACCAATACCAAGGCTTCAACTTCGCCAACCGCACCACCCACAGCCAAAACATCACCGCGCTGATCCACCCGGGCCAAAACTACCTGTATTTCTACCAGCGCGATCACGGCTTCGGCGCTGGCGGCATCATTTTCAGCGGGACCGTCAACGTGGTGCCCACGCCCGTCACACTCGCACCCTTTGCCGCAGCAGGACTCGGCTTCGTCCGTCGCAGGCGTCGCGCGATCTGAGCTCATCCTGAGCGCCGGGAGACAACCGTGTCCCCGGCGATGTGAACCAGCCCCCGGAGCGCTTCGGTGCTCCGGGGGTTGTTCGTTGTTTCCATTCCGACTGAGGCGATCCGGCTCCCTGGGGAGAGTTCATCCTCTGCATGGCAGCCTCGAGGCCTAGCCGTCGCTCCCGCCCGCGCTTCACGCAGGCATCTCCGGGATGGTGGGGGCGTGATCTCGCCCCACCGATGGCGGTGGTGGCTCGCAGGATTGTCTGTGATGTCTACACCGTTGCGGTGAGCGCCGTGACGCTGGTCTATTGCCGACCATTCAGTGGAAGTCCCGCGACCCGCTGCCGACATCAGCGATGTCACGATCGAGGCTGCGGATGTGTTCGGCGTGAACGTGGACCACCTCGCCCTGGCGTTCGAGCTTGCCACGGACGATGAGCCCCGTGCTGAGCCGAACGACCCGGCGGAACCGTTCGTACACGTTGGGCCACAGGATCAGATTCGCGATACCGGTCTCGTCCTCCAGCGTGATGAACACGACACCCGAAGCCGTGCTAGGCCTCTGACGAACCAGTACCACGCCAGCGATCTCGACTCGTTGACCTTGTGGGCACGTTCGCTCGTCACGCAGCTCGCACGCCTCGACCACGCCCAGCCCCTTCAGCCGATCGCGAGCGAAGGCCAGCGGGTGCGACTTGAGCGATAAGCCCGTGCTCTGATAATCGTGGGTCATGCGGAGTTCGTCGCTGGCGGCCGGCAGCGATTCCATGCCGTCCGTGCTCAGCGCGTCGTCGGCCCGTTCGCAGGACGAGAAGAGCGGCGAAGCGTCGTCACGAAGCGAGCGGATCGCCCATAGCGCCGCTCGTCGATCGAGCCCAATCGATCCGAATGCATCGGCCTCAGCGAGTTTGCGAAGCCCGCGCACGCTGATACCCGAGGTCCGCCACAAGCCGTCGATAGTCCTGAATCCACCTTGGTTCCGCACGGCGGGCTCTACCAGCTTGGCATCAGACTCGGAGAGGCCCTTGGCCAGCCGCATGCCGAGCCGGATCGCGTTACCGTGCTCCTCAAGCGTGCAGTCCCACTGACTTAGATTGACATCGATAGGCCGAACGCACACGCCGTGCTCCTGCGCATCGCGGATGATCTGCGCGGGCCGATAGAAGCCCATCGGCTGCGAGTTGATGAGCGCTGCCGCGAACGCCGCCGGCTCGTAATGCTTGAGCCAGCACGAGGCGTACACGAGCAGCGCGAAGCTAGCAGCATGCGATTCGGGGAATCCGTACTCGCTAAAGCCCTTGATCTGCTCGAAGCACCGCTCGGCAAACTCACGTGGGTAACCCCGTTCCAGCATCCCCGAGACGAGCTTCGCGCCGAATCTGTGGATCGCATCACCCTTGCGTTTCCAAGCGGCCATCGCTCGGCGCAGGCTGTCCGCCTCATCAGGGGTGAAGCCCGCTGCCACGATCGCCAGCCGCATCGCCTGCTCCTGAAACAACGGCACGCCCAGCGTCCGGCCGAGCACCTCCTCGATCTCAGCGCTGGGGAACGTGACTTCCTCTTCGCCGTTGCGCCGCCGAAGGTACGGGTGGACCATGTCGCCCTGGATCGGGCCGGGCCGGACGATCGCCACCTCGATGACCAGGTCGTAGAAACACGCGGGCTTGAGCCTCGGCAGCATCGACATCTGCGCCCGGCTCTCGATCTGGAACACACCCAGCGTGTCCGCCCGCTGAATCATCGCGTACACGTCCTGGTCCTCCGCGTGCTCGGTTAGCACCCCCGGGAGGGTCAACTCGTGTCCCTTGTGCGCACGGATCAGATCAAAGCTCTTGCGAACACACGTCAGCATGCCCAGCCCCAGGCAGTCCACCTTGAGCATGCCCATCGCATCGATGTCGTCCTTGTCCCATTCGATGACCGTGCGGTCCTCCATGGCCGCGTTCTCGATCGGCACCAACTCGCACAGCGGCCCCCGGGTGATGACAAACCCGCCCACGTGCTGCGAGAGATGCCGAGGGAAACCCGAGAGCTGCCCGGTGAGCTTGAGAATCTGCGCGATCGTCCGGTCAGCGGGATCGAACCCCGCCTCGCGGGCTCGGGCGTGCTGCTCCTTCTCGCCCCAGCGGTCCATGCTCTTGGCAAGGGTGTCCACCGCGTCGGCGCTCAGGCCCATGGCCTTGCTCACCTCGCGGATCGCACTGCGGCCCCGGTAGCTCACCACCTCGGCGGTCAGAGCCGCCCGGTCACGCCCGTACTTGGAATAGATGTACTGGATCACCTCCTCGCGGCGTTCGTGTTCGAAGTCGATGTCGATGTCGGGCGGCTCGCCCCGCTCGCGGCTTACAAACCGGGCGAACAGCAACTGAAACCGCGACGGGTCCACCTCGGTGATGCCCAAGCAGTAGCACACCGCCGAATTCGCCGCCCCGCCCCGTCCCTGGCACAGGATGCCCTTGGAGCGTGCGAACGCGACGATGTCATCGCACGTCAGGAAGTAGGGTTCGTACCGCAGCTCCTCGATCAGTCGCAACTCCTGCTCCAGCGCCTCGCGAACCTTATCAGGCACGCCGTAGGGGTACCGTTTGTGCGCACCCGCCCATGCCTTGTCACGCAGATGACCGATCGCCGTGCTCCCCTCCGG
Organism: Phycisphaerales bacterium; assembly: GCA_029260395.1. GTDB lineage: Bacteria > Planctomycetota > Phycisphaerae > Phycisphaerales > UBA1924 > OFTM382. Next base: position 243,410 of record JAJDDJ010000013.1, read on the forward strand.
GCACGCTTCTGTGGGGTACTCGTACCGAAGCTCGTCGAGGCTGAAAGCCGACGCTCGCAGCGCGATCTGCGCAGACCTTGCGACCGCCTGTGGGTAACGGTCGAACAGGCTCGCCATCTCCTCGGCGGGTTTGAGATGGCGCTCGGCATTCGCTTCGAGCCGACGGCCCGCTCGGTGGATGGTGTGCCCGTGGCGGATGCAAGTCAGCACGTCCTGCAACGGCCGTCGCTCCGGGGCGTGGTAGAGTACCGCGTTCGAAGCAGCCATCGGTATTCCCAGCTCGCGTGCGCACACCCAGAGCGAAGCAAGCCGGTCGCTGTCGTTCGAGCCGAACGCAACTGATGCCAAGAGCGAGAGCCCGTCGTTATCGAATACTCCGAGGAGCCTTCGAGCAAGGTCGATGAAGGCATCGTCAATGAGCCTCGGCGGAATGAGAACACCGAGCAGGCCTTCGCAGTGCTCGATCAGATCATCGATGGAGAGATCGCACTCGCCTTTAGGGGCGCGACGTTTGCCGAGCGTGAGCAGTCTGCACAGCCGGGCGTACGCCAGCCGATCGGTTGGATAGACCACAACCTCCAGCCCTCGCGAGCGGGTGAGCTTGAGCCGACACCCGACCGCCAGCGGGATGCCAGCGTCCTTGGCCGCCACGTGCGCACGCACGATGCCAGCCAGTGTGTTCGTGTCCGCGATGCTCGCAGCCACATGCCCAAGGGCGGCAGCGCGCTGAACCAACTCTTCAGGGTGGCTCGCCCCGGTTAGAAAGGTGAAGTTGCTGGTCGTGCATAGCTCTGCGAAGGGCAAATAGACTGGCCGCTTGCCAGATCCTGGAGGCCCAGCCTTCGGCGAATCGGTCTTGGGTGCACGGAACGGATGCGTTCTTGGCTTTGGTGGTGGCTGGCCGGGCATGGCTAGGCCCACACGCCGTGGACGTGCCAACACCCGGTTTCGCTCTCGCGAAAGAGCCAAAGCCACCGTCCGCGGTCGTCGCACACCTTGAAGTAATCGCGCGTCTGACGGTCGCCTTCCCACCACTCGGGGCCGATGCGTTCGGGACCGATGCTCTGCTCGATGGTATGATCCTGCCCAGCGATCATCATGCTGGCCACGGGACCATCGGGAAACACCGACAGCACACGGACCTCGACCGGGGAATCGAACAGCACGGTCGGGCGGTCACCCAGCGGCGGTGGTTCGGCAGCGGCTCCGGGCCGACTGGTTGTCAGCACCGAGGCCCATCGGAATGCTCGCTCGGGCAGGTGCGAAGCGTGCAGCGTCGCACGCATGACCCGGCGATCGCCCAACCTAGCCGTCAACGCATCGAGCAACTCGCCCTCCGCCTTAACGGCCTGCTGAGGCGGTGCGTCCCAGCACCGGGCCTGCTCGTGATCGATTCGGCAGAGATGTAATGCTGTGATCGAGACTCCCTCCACCCCGAAGCCCAGATGGACCCGCTCCAGCTTGGGACGAACGATCGCCCAAAGATGCCTCGGCTCCCGGCTCGGGCGCGAGAGCTGTGCGCCGATCGCTGCTGGTTCGAGGTCCGACCGGAGGAGTTCAATCCGGAGCCGGGTCGCTCCGCTCTCCAGCGATGCCAGCCGTGCGCACAGCTCGTACAGCAGTTCGCGCACGGTCAGTTCGATGGCTTCGAGACTGGGCGTCGGCCCGTCGAACAGCCGGTGGGCTTGTGGCGGATCGACCGGGCGGACCGGATCAATGGTCTCGATGGCCTCGCCCATTGCCTGATCGAGCCGGAGCAGCACCGAAGGGCCGAAGCGGGCCGGCAGCGTGCGCCGGGGCAGAGCCAAGAGGTGCTCGACGCGGTCGATGCCAAGCGTGGCCAGGTCCGCAACGCACGGCGCTTCAAGACGCAGCGCTGCGGTGGGCATCGGCGCAAGCAGGGAGCTCTGTTCGCCGTCAACGGCAATGGTGCGGTCGTTAGCGAACCTTGCCAGAGCCCATGCTGCGCCGAATGTCGGCGCGATCGCCGAGCGGGTGCGCACACCCAATCCGGCAAAGCCGCGAGTCAGACGGGCCATCAGCATCGGCTCACCCTTCCAGACCCGCTCGCAGCCGGTGATGTCCAGCAGCAGTCCATCGGGCGGATCAACCGCGACGGTGGGGGCCAGCCGATTCGCCCACGCCGCTAGGGCTCGCAGCTTGATGGCCACCGACTCGGGCTGGAACTGCTCGATCCGTGCGCTGCCGGCGGGCAGGATCGCGCGAGCATCACCCAGGGCCATGCCGACGGCGGCGCCGTCGGCCATCGCTCGCTCGCAGGCGGCAACGACGACCTGGCGTTGGCCTTGCGGCTGCACGATAAGGATGGGCCTTCGATCAGGCGAAGCGTCTGTGCGTCGATCCTGCCGACGAAGCAGATCGATCGCCAGCATCGGGCACCAGACTGACAGAGCACGTCTCATGGTCTCGTTGCACGCACCAGCGGCGCACGCCCTCATCGGAAGACTGCAAGCCTTTGCAGCGCAGCAGGTCGATCGCCCACCGTGGCGATGTTGAAGCGGTCATGCCTGCTGGTTCAGGTTCAACGCGCCACCGGGTCCACGCGGCCGAGACCTCGCCGCGCTCTCGCCAGGGCCGTGCCAGCAAGCCCACAGCAGACCCGGTGCTCGCGGCCAGTTGGAGCCTGCGCGAAGCGCTCATGCCAAGCCCGCTGGCATCAGAGATCACCACGCCCACAGCCTTCGCCCGCAATGCCAGATCAGCCGACCACACGCGGCCATCGATCTCGGCGGCGTCCACGAAGACCGATCGGGCCAGCAACCCTGCCGGGAGTGCGAGAGGGCAGGGCCAGCAAGGCCGACCGATCCAGATCGCCAGCAAGCCCGGGGGCGATGCCTCTAGCGAGCGATCGGCGAGATGCACGAGCAGGCTCATCGGCGGCAGGCTGAACGCGGAGTCGTCACCGGTTAACCACTCATGGACGCATCCCCGGCGAAGACCGCCAGTTACGCAGTCCGGGCCGTCCCACCCGGTTCCAAGGGACCCCAACCCTTCAGAACCGCTGGGAGTCCGGGTTTGAACCCGCTCAAGGGCACCGGCTAGGCCGAGCAAGGCCCCGTGCTTTGGATGGTTTGATGGCAGCATAATGTTAGGGTAATACCCAAACGAAATACGATCAAGAACAACTAGACCGATAGACTCAAGACCCCAAGAATCCTCCCATGTGCGGCCGATTCACTCGCGAGTTCACCTGGCAGCAGGTCCATGACTTTCTCGACCTGCGGTTCCCCAGCGAACTGGAGGTTTTGGCCAGTTACAACGTCGCGCCCACACAGTTCTCGCCCGTGGCCCGGCAGCGCGAAGGTGGCTTGGAACTCATTGAGGCCAAGTGGGGCCTGATTCCGTCGTGGGCGAAGGACGCGTCGATCGGCGCTCGGATGCTCAACGCCCGCAGCGAGACCGCCGCCGACAAGCCCTCGTTCCGGGCCGCGATGGCGAGGCGACGGTGCGTGGTCCCGGTGAGCGGGTTCTACGAGTGGCAGAAGCGAGACGAGGGTGCGAAGCAGCCGTACTACATCTACCGGGCCGATGGTGAGATTTTGCTGTTCGCCGGGCTCTGGGAGCGGTGGTCGAAAGCGGGCGAGCCCGTCGAGTCGTTCACGATCCTGACAACTTCGCCCAATGCGATGATGCGAGAGGTTCACGACCGGATGCCGTGCGTGCTGGAGCGTGAGGAAGTCGAGCGGTGGTGCGGGGGGACCGACACGGATGATGCGCACGCGATGCTCCGTCCTGCTGCGGATGGCGTGCTGACCATGCACCCGGTGAGTTCGCGAGTGAACAACGCCAGGGCCAACAACGATGCAAGCCTTGTTGTGCAAGTCTAAAGATCAGCTGATCGTTTCTTGCGGGGCAAGGTGCTGGTCATGTACGTCGGCGTGTACGAGTTGAAGCCGTCGGAGCCCCAGCAGTGTGGGGCGCTAGCGGAAGGCCTAGCGACTAAGGCTCGGACATCATGGCAGCGACCTTCCCTTGACGCGAGTGTTGATCAGGGTTCGAGAGTTCAGTGCTTCGCGCGAATCCGTCAATCAGGTTTGTCTTTGGGATCGTGCGACCAAGCGTGGTAGTGCTGCTGGAGGATCTCGAACACGTCCTTGCGTTCGCCTCCTTCGGAGATCAGCCCCTTGCGGTTGTACCAATCCTGAATGCCCGCAAGGGGTCGCCTAGGCGAGCGAAAGTCTTTGAGAATCCAAGGGGACAGGCCTTGCAGCTGCCCCTTGCCTTTCAGTTCGTCGCACCACGCCAACTGGTCGCGATAGAAACGAGCACCGAATTCTTCGGTCCACACTTCATTGGCGGTACCGCGGAGACCCGCCTTGACACCCGCACCAAACTCGCTCAGCACCAGCGGCTTGTCCCATTTGCTTTCAATCGGGAGCCCAGCGAGTTGGTCAGTCGAATCGTGGTACCAGCCGATGTACTCATTGATGGCAAGTACGTCGGCATGCTCACCGAAAGGGTCATCGACGAAGACGCCGTTGAGTCGCCCCGCATCGTCTCGAGTCATGCGTACGAAGCAAGCAGCCGAGACAAGGCGCGAGGGATCGAGCGTTCGAGCGAGACTGGCAAGCGCACGGCGAAGTTGAGTCTGTGATTGGTTTCCTTCGTTCTCGTTCCCAACCGACCAGATCACAACACTGGCCCGGTTCCGATCGCGTTCGACCATCTCGGTCAGATGAACTCTCGCGTATCCCTGCGTGAGCGGATTCTGGAAATCGAGGACCCAGTACACCGGAATCTCGGCCCAAACCATCAGCCCGAGTTCGTCAGCCACCCTGAGCATGTGCTCGTTGTGCGTGTAGTGAGCAAGCCGTACATAATTGCATCCAAGCTCTTTCGCCCAGCCGAGAAGCATCCGGGCATCGCTCTCGCTCCAAGCTCGGCCGGGTCGATCCGGGGCTTCCTCGTGCAAGCAGATTCCCCGCAAGAACACTTCTTCGCCATTCAACATGATGCTCGTGCCATCTGTTCGAATCGTGCGGAATCCCACACGATCCCTTGCGGTGTCGGTGGGGGAATGCCAAACGATGTCTTGCAGAGTCGGAGACTCTGGAGACCACAAATCGCGATCTTGGGGCCACTCGGCTTGGAACACAGCTCGCCCGTTGCCATCGGTTGTCAGCGAGCGTGGCCCATCAAGTGCCTCGATTTCTACTTTGAGTTGTGTGTGTGCGGCCCTTGGTCCATCAAGCTGGACGGAGCCAAGCACTCGCATTCCAGCTTCATCCAGTTTGAACTCCCAAGACCGGATGAAGGTCGCCGGGGTCTGTAGCACCGCCACTTCTCGAGTGAGGCCGCCGTAGTTCCACCAGTCAGTGCGAATCGCGGGCACGTCCTCTGCTCGGCGACGATTGTCCACGCGGACAACGATGCTGTTCTTGCCGGCCGCAAGCTTCCCGGTAGTCTCGAAGCAAAATGGGGTGAACCCGACGTGGTGGGAGCCCAAGTACGCACCGTTGAGCCAGACATCAGCGTGCCGGTTCACCGCGCCAAAGTAGAGGAAGGTCCGCGAGTCTTCTTCGGGTTCGAACTGGAACGATCGCTCGTACCAGACCGTTCCCTCGTAGAAGAACAGCCTCTCGTCTTGGCTGTTCCAGTCGCCAGGCACGACCATGCGGTCCGCGCCTGCGAAGCTGTACTCGATGCGTTGCTCGGGGTGTGTGCGTTCGCGATTTGCCCACCATCCGCGGTCAAGCGGCTTGCTCAGGTGGCTGAGAGAACCGGTGTCGTACGGGTCGGGGATGTATTGCCAGTCTCCGGTCAGGTCGACCGCGATCCGATCGAGAGCAGATGTGAGCGGCCCGAACAGCCCTTGCCCCTCGGCTCTGGCGGGTTCGGTACCTGGGACTACTGGCTGAGCAATAGCGGGCGACAAAGCGCACTGACAAATGACCAGACTGGCAAGCCAGCACAACTGCAGGGGGTGTCCTAGATAGTTCATTGACGAGAGCATAGCGAAAGAACCTGTTCACTTTGCGAACGGCTCCATTGCAGAGCAGGCGAGTCGTCTCTGGACCCGGCAGCGGCGCAGAGGACGCCCGATGGCATTTCGTTAAACGGAGACTGCGACATTGGCCCTCATCGACATTCGCCGGCCGGCTTAACGTTCAGATCGAAGCCGCTCCAACACTCTTGATGTGGCCAGCGCCCGATTGCTGGTACGATTCCCAGTCCCACCGCGCTCATCCTCGACTCTGTGGAGGCTGCCGGAACTTCCCATGCTACGTTTCGAAATATGGTTGGCTTTGGTTTGTTCTTTATGGATTGGACCACTGCGCCCGGCGAAGCATCAGATAAGAACACCAACTTCTCGAAGCGGGTCTTGTTAACTGGGTTGACCGGCTACATCGGCGGCCGGCTTACACCTGAGTTGCTCCGACGCGGGCACGAGGTGGTGTGCGTTGTGCGATCGAAACGCAAGCTGGACGAACGGGCCTGGCCGCAGGACCCTCGCGTGACTGTCGTCGAGGCGGATATTCAAGACCGAGATCAGGTGCGAAGTGCCGCGATGCCAAGCGAGCCGAGGAGCGGACGGGGGTAACGATCTGGGCAGACTTCTACCAGTCTCTGCGGCGCTCGTTCGCTACCGAGGTTCGCCAGGCAGACGGCTCGTTCATGGAGTCCATCATCCTCGGCCACTCTCAGCGGGTCGCGGACGACCACTACGACTTGCGGCGTTCACCCGAGCACGACGACAGCCTTCAGCGAGAATCCGTCGTGGAATCCGCAGTGGCGGCACTACGGTTCTTCGCCGACGACTGACGACACGACTCTGGGCCGCGAAGCTGAACTCGGTCGTAACTCACGCTCAAAACCAGACTTCGCCAGTGGTCGGCAATAGCCCCGCCCGGATTCGAACCGGGGACCGAGCGATTATGAGTCGCCAGCTCTAGACCGCTGAGCTACGGGGCCGAAGACGTGGCGAGCCACGCCGAGGCTTCATGTTATCTGGATGAGATCGCGGTAGCGCGGCAGCATCCACAGATCGTGAGCCACTCGGCCTTCCAACTCATCGCACGCGGTTCGCAGTTCGAGCATGGCTGGCCTGATCGCTGTCTGTGCGTGCTCGGCGTGCTTGCGGGGATCATCGCTCGCGTGCGCCATCGCTGCAGTGAGCGAACGTTCCAGACTCGCGCATCGACCTACGAGCGCGACGTGCTCCTCGAGAAGGGTTCGGAGTTCACCGGGATCGACGTCCGCCGCCTCGGTCGAAGCGATCGCTTCGCTCAATTCGGCCTGATGGCGGAGCGCCGAGGGCAAGACCTGCGTGCGCACCATGTCGGAGAGCGTCCGGGCCTCGATGCTCACCTGCAACGCAAACTTCTCGTATTCGATCACGGATCGACTCTTTACCTCGGTGCGAGAAAGGACTTTGGCCTTCTTGAAGAGGTCGAGAGAGGACTTTGTGGTGAGGGCGGGCAAGGCGGCCACCGTCGTGCGGTGATTGGCAAGCCCGCGTCTTGCGGCCTCGTGCTGCCATGAATCATCGTAGTTGTCGCCGTTGAACAGCACTTGCTTGTGGGCCTTGACGACTCGCTGCAGCACCTTGCCCACAGCCGCTTGTCGCTTCTGATCAGTGGGGGAGCTGCCGAAGGCGGCCTCGAGTTGATCGGCGATGTCCTGCAGCGACTCGGCGACGATGGTGTTCAGCACGGTCGCGGGCCAAGCGACGGTCGAGGCGGAGCCGACGGCCCTGAACTCGAATTTGTTGCCGGTGAACGCGAACGGGCTTGTGCGATTGCGGTCGCCCGAATGGCGCGGGATGTGCGGCATGGAGGCGGCACCGAGATCCAGCTTGCCGCCCTTCATGGTGCTCTTGCGCTGGCCGGCCTCGATCTGATCGATAATGTCCATGAGCATGTCGCCCAGGAAGATCGAGATGATTGCGGGCGGCGCCTCGTTGGCACCGAGCCTGTGGTCGTTGCCTGCGCTAGCAATGGAAGCCCGGAGCAACTCAGCGTGCATGCTGACCGCTTGTATGACGGCGCACAGGAACACGAGAAACTCCATGTTGGAGTGCGTCTCGTCGCGCGGGTTCAAGAGATTCGAGCCGGTATCAGTGGCCAGCGACCAGTTGAGGTGCTTGCCCGAGCCATTCACGCCCGCGAACGGTTTCTCATGCAATATGCACTCGAGCCCGTGCAGCGGTGCGGTGGTCCGGAGAATCTCCATCACGGTCATCTGATGGTCGCACGCCACGTTGGCGACCTCGTAGTGGGCTGCGAGTTCGAACTGAGCCGGGGCCACCTCGTTGTGCCGGGTCTGCACGGGCACACCCAAGCGGTAGAGCTGGCGTTCGCAGTCGGCCATGTACGCGAGCACCTTGGCAGGGATCGATCCGAAGTAATGGTCATCGAGTTGCTGGTGCTTGGGCGGACGTGCTCCGATCAGCGTCCGCCTTGCAGCGACCAGGTCGGGCCGCTGAAGATACATGGCGCGGTCGACCAGGAAGTACTCCTGCTCGGCGCCAACGGTGGCGAACACGCGCGAGACGCCGTCGGCACGGCCGAACAGCCTGAGCACGCGGAGCGAGGCTTCCGAAAGTACGTCCATGGAACGCAGCAGGGGGGTCTTGGTGTCGAGCGCTTCGCCGGTCCACGACACGAACGCAGTGGGGATGCAAAGCGTGACGTGGTTCGGCCCCCGGCTCAGAAAGACCGGGCTCGTCGCGTCCCACGCGGTGTAGCCCCGGGCTTCGAACGTCGCGCGGATGCCGCCCGATGGAAAGCTGGATGCGTCCGGCTCGCCTTGAATGAGCATGCTGCCCGTAAACTCGGTCAGCGCACCGCCTGAGTTGTCCGGCACAAGAAACGAGTCGTGCTTCTCTGCGGTCGATCCCGTAAGCGGCTGGAACCAGTGCGTGTAATGCGTCGCGCCGTTCTCGACGGCCCAGTCCTTCATCGCTGTAGCGACGACATCGGCAACCTCGTACTCCATCCGTTGGCCCGCCTCGATAGTGGCCAACAGCTTGCGATACACGTCCTTGGGCAGCCGCTGTTGCATCACACGCTTGGAGAACACGTCGCACCCGAACGTGGACTCTGCCTTTCGGCCCAGAGCGTGCGGGCTTGGTGATGCGTTGGGGTTCACTGCCGAGCCGCCGCCGTTGAGAGTCACCCTGCTCATGCCTGCTTTGTCCCTTCGTCTCGGTCACCGGACCCTCGCGAGGGTTGCCGGCAGGAAGTCCGATGCCATTCAACTCGACCGATTTATCAAGCCGGTCAACCCGATTGTGGGCGCTAGACAGCGATTTGACAAGTCAGGGTCATTCTGCCGCGTCAGGACCGATCAAGGCCCGCCGCGAGAGCTCGGCAGAACGCCTCAGCCTCAGCGGCCGGGCTCGTCGAATCGGCGAGCCGACGGACGAGTGCGCTGCCCACGATCGCAGCGTCCGCCACGGCCACCACAGCCCGCACATGCTCCGGGCTCGATATCCCGAACCCCACCGCGATGGGGGGGGAACCTGCCTCTCTCAGCCCAGCGACCGGCTTGGAGATCAGTGGTGCTTGGGTCTGCTCGCCCGTGATGCCCGTGCGAGCCATCAGGTATACGAACCCGGTGCTGGCCTTGGCGATCTCGATCGCCCGCGAGGGCTGCGAAGTCGGTGCGATCAGCAGCGTGAACCCAAGCCCAACCCGTGACGCGGCTTCGCGGTAGCGGGCTGACTCCTCGAGCGGCATGTCGGGCACGATCACGCCATCGAAGCCGGCGTCGGCGAGCGTCCGCACGAATGCTGCTCCGCCGAGCTTCTCTACGAGGCTGACGCTCACCATCGCAACGATGCCGATGGAGAGTTCACTCCGCACCGACCGCACTTCGCTCAGCAGTTGTTCGACAGTTCGCCCGGTCTGAAGTACCTCGTGCATGGCAGCGGCGATTACGCCGCCGTCGGCGACGGGATCGCTAAACGGGAACCCGATCTCGACCACGCCTGCACCGCCACGTTCGAGCGCACGCAACAAATCGGGCAGCGATGTTCCGGCTGGATGGCCGCCGACCACGAACGGCATGAGCACGCCGCGATTCACCTCGCGAGCCTCCGCGAAAACACGATCGAGACGGTCGACGCCGCTAGCACCTTGGTCGCTCATCTGATCACATCCGGCAGGTCATCGAGGCCCTCGGTCAAGATCTGCGGGCCGTCCTCGGCGATGTACACATCGTGCTCGTGATGAACGGTCATCGAACCGTCCGCCGAGCAGATCGGCCAGCCGCCTGGAGTGTCCTTGGTGCTGCCCGTACCGATCGCAACCATCGGTTCGAGCGCGATGAGCGTTCCCGGCTCGATCTCTCGGTTGCCCTCGGGCCATGAGTAGGCCGACACCACGCTGTTCGACACGAAAGGGGGGGTGTGCAGCTTTCGGCCGTAGCCATGCCCGCCAAGACCCTTAACGAGATGGAACCCACATTCATCCTCAACGTGCTGCTGAACGGCCTTTGCCCACTCCATGTAGGTACTGCCCGGCTGGAGCTGGGCGATGCCCAGTCGCAGCGATTCTCTGCTCGCGTCCATCAATGCTCGGACCTGCTTGGATGGCTCGCCGAGCGAGTACGTCCACGCCGCGTCCCCGATCCAGCCCTTGTGGCTCACTCCGATGTCGATCTTGACGAGGTCCCCCGGCTCTAAGGGCCGCTCAAGCGAAGCCGCTGTGCCGTGGACGACGCAATCGTTGACGCTCAGACAGGCGTGCGATGGAAAGGGCGGCAAACCCCCGGCCCGGTAGCCCAGAAAGCACGATTTGCATTTCAGATCATCCAGCGTGATCGCGACAAATCGATCGATCTCGGCGAGGGTTTGACCGGCCGCGAGAAACTCGACCAGCCTTCGATGGACCTCGACGACCCGCTGGGCAGCCACGCGGGCCTGAGCCGCGTCCGTAGGGCTCACAAACGGCACTCTCTTAAACAAGCTGGGCATCTTCAATGCTAGTCCGAAGGCAGAGTGCCCTGATTGATCGAAGAGGAATCAGCGGTGCACGGCGTCAGGACTGGGCATCTTGAACAATGCGAACAAAGTCCTATAATCAGTGTTATGTACAATTGGACAGTGATTCCGCTCTACTCCAAGCGAGAGAGAGGCCAGAGTCGGTGGCGTGCCGTCGCGGGCTAAACCGGGAACCGTTCGTGTCTGGCTTGCGAAGAAACCCGTAGGAAGCGTCAGCCGAAGGGGTCAATCCCTTAGTCTGACCATTCAGGGGGTTGGGGACGTGTTGGGGGTGGCGTACAAGCCCACTATCGAGTAAGCTGTCCTCAAGGGCCATTAACGCCCGCCACGTGGGCCGGTCTAGGCGCACGAAGTGTCCATTCGCGGACCGTCGCGGCAAGCAAGCAAGGGAAACAATCATGAAGGTATACAGGCAGATCAAATCCGGGTTCACGTTGATCGAACTCTTGGTGGTCATCGCGATTATCGCGCTGCTCATCGGCATCTTGCTGCCCGCTCTGGGCAAGGCAAGGCTTCTCGCGTGGCAGTCCATTTCGCTGAGCAATCTCCGTCAGGTCATGGTGGCCTTTGAGGGCTACCGGATCGACAACGACGAGGACGTGCCGCATTACGCATCCGGCTACAACGTGCGAGCTCGGTCCGTCGTTGGCGGCTGGTGCACATGGGCACACGGCGGGCAGGACCCCGACATTTACTGGCAGAGGCCGGGCACGTTCGACCTGGCAGCCTCCGGTCGCCCGCTCAACAAGTACCTTTACTCAGAGTATGACTATCCGACGCCGTTCTATGAGAGGAACGACGACACCGCCTACACGGCTGCTCGCACCAGCCGAGTCCCTGGTGTTCGCCAGAACCTTCAGCATGATGTCTTTCGCGCACCCGGCGATAAAATGACCCGTCAGCGTCGCTGGCCCCAGCCAACGTTTGATGTCAGCAGCTACGAAGACGTTGGAACGTCCTACCACACCAACGTCAAGTGGTTCTCGGTTCTTCAAGATGACCAGAACTTGAACTTCAACGATGCATACAATGAGGGCCTCCGCAGACTCCGCATCGCGTCGAGCTTCAGCCCGTCCAAGTTCGTGTACATCTATGACCAAGCCGGCGATATTGTCACCTCAGACGATGCGCTCTCTACCTACCCCGGCGGCATCGAGGGCGACTACGGCGAAATGAACAAGGGCGTCATGGCCTTCTACGATGGCCACGTCGAGTACCTGCCGTTCGAGCTTGGCAAGGCCAACACTGAGGACTACAACCTCCACTTCACGCTTCGGACCGACGATGATTGAGTGCTCATGTCGCATCACACATGAGGCCGCACTTTGACGCGATGGAGAGTAAACGTTGGATAGCAAGAAAATCAAACTCATCATTGCCGCTGCAATCGGACTGCTCGCCGTGATCATCATCGCGATCAACGTGTTCGGTGGCTCGGGTGGCGAGGAGATCGATCAGGCAGCGCTCGAGGAACTCCGCAATCGTGAAGAACCGATCAGAGGCGGCCCGAGAACCGCTCCGGGTTCAGACGAGGACGACCTGCTGCCTCCCGAGTGAACCGATGTGCTGAATACAGCCTTATACGGCCCGCCAATCGGCGGGCCTTTTTATGCGAGAGAGCAGAGCCACGATCTGGTTACAGGTCTTGATCGGAAATCTTCAGGGCAGAACCGCTTGGAGGTCTCGGTGATGCTGAGCTGAGGTGGCGACTCAAGCCGGAACACGGGTTGACCGCTCACGAGCAGTATCACGCCGCCTGGCATGAGCAGGTCGGCCAGGCGGTGCAGCAGTTCCGTGTGATCCCGCTGGGAGTTCCAGTCGGTCTCGCGTGCGATCGTGCTGGCCGACGTCGGAAGCTCAACCGCGATGATATCGAAGCACTCATCGCTCTCGGCAGCGTCCGCCAGATAGTCCTTGACATCGCAGCAGACCAACTCATGCAGGCCCTCGGCCTCGATACCGTTGTGCCCGAATTGGCGTTCGACGCAATCGAGTGCGTCTTCTGACGCGTCGATCGAAAGCGTGCCAGCAGCGCCCCCCGCCGCTGCCGCGATGGTGAATCCGGACCCGCCGCAGAACAGGCTGAGGACCGACTGCCCGGCGCTGCGTTTGGCGAGCCACTGCCTCGCATCGCGGAGTTCGAGATCCAGGCGGTCGCTGCCGCGATCGTTTGGCCCCGCCTCGTAGCGAACGTTGTGCTCGGTAACAAGGACCGGCTCACGGCAGGTTGCTCGCACTATCGCTTTGGCTTCATAGCCGCTGACCCGCTGCACGCACGAAGCGATCTGTTCCTCAAAGGCATCTTGCTGACCGAGCGATCGCCCCCCGCTGCCGCGAGGCAAACGCCCCACAACGAGCGAAGAACCAAGACGGTCGATGGCGATGGGGATCGCCGGCACGTCGTGGTCGTAGACGCGGTACGCCTCGATGCCGCGATCGGGCCACTTGCGCAGATGCCTCCACCGCTTGGCGAACACCGCCTCGAATTCGCCCATGCGGTTTTCGTCGGCTTGGGCAAGCACGCCGAACGCTGGGGGCGCCGGCTCGCGGTCGACCGTGCCGTCGCGTCTTGGCGGCCTGGGTCCATCGAAGCGATGCAGCGTGCACTGGATCGAACCGTTGTAGAGCTTGCGCCTCTTGGTCGAGGGCTGACCGATCAGGTGCTCGAAGTCATCGTGGTCGGTTAGCAAGCCGAACGACCAGGTGGGCAGCCTGCGAAACACACCGGGCATAGAGCGGAGGATGGCTTCGGCCTGCGGTTTTTCGTCGAGGCGAACGCCGTACGGCGGGTTGGTGACGACGAGTCCGAACTCGCTCTTGGCACGCAGATCGCCGAACGCCCGCTGCTGAAAATGGATGAGATCACGCACGCCGGCGCGTTCTGCGTTGCGGCGTGCCACGACGAGCGCTTCCTCCGCGAGGTCGTAACCCGCGATCTGCAGGACCGGTTGATCGAGTTCGATCATGCCTTCGGCCTGCTCGCGTTCGTCGTCCCAAAGCTCGGGCGGGAAACTCCCCCACTGCTCAGCATCAAAGTGGCGGGTGAGACCCGGCGCGGTGTTGGTGGCGATCAGCGCCGCCTCGATCGGGATCGTGCCCGATCCGCAGAACGGATCAACGAGCGGCCGGTGGGGCCTCCACCGGGTCAGCGAAAGCATCGCCGCCGCGAGCGTCTCACGCAACGGAGCAGGCCCGCCCTCTCGGCGGTAGCCCCGCTTGTGCAACGCCTCGCCCGAGGTATCGAGCAGCAACGTGAGCCGATCGTTCAGAAGTCTCGCCTGGATCGCGTGCATCGGGCCGGTTTCAGGCAGCTCGCTTGCGCCATGCCCCGCGAGCAACGACTCGGCTACCGCCTTCTTCACAGCACGCGTCACCGCGGGCACACTGGATAGCTGGCTGCGCACGCACCGCGCTCGCACGGGGAACTCGGCGTCTTGGGCGATCCAGTCGGCCCACGGCACCGCCTTGGTTCCTTCAAACAGCGCATCAAAGCTGTCGGCCTCGAACTCATCGACCACGATCAGCACGCGGTCGGCGGTGCGCAGCCAGAGATTCGCGCGCGCGATGCCGGCTTCGTCGGTCTGCCAACGCACGCTGCCGGTGTCGGCCGGTTTGGCATCTGCGAATCCCAGGTGGTGAAGCTCGCGCGCGACGACAGACTCAAGCCCGAAGCCGCACACCGCCATCGCTTGAAGGTGGCCCGTGGCGTGAGGGATGCCCGGTTGATCGCTGGATTCGCCGGGCTGGTCCATCGTGCAGGGTGCTCCGCGGTCAGACGGTCTCGACGACCATCGCCACCGCGTTGCCTCCGCCGAGGCACAGCGTGACAAGGCCTCGCTTGCCGCCGGTTCGCAGGAGGTGGTGCAACAAGGTAGTAAGCACGCGGGCGCCGGAGGCCCCGATCGGATGGCCGAGCGCCACGCCGCCGCCGCCGATGTTCAAGCGATCTTCGGTGATGCCAAGCTCCGTGATGTTGCACAGCACCTGCGCCGCGAACGCTTCGTTGACTTCGAACAGATCGATATCGCTGGCCTTGAGCCCGGCTTTATGAAGCGCTCCGGTGATGCCGCCGATGGGTGCTGCGAAGATCTCCTTCGGGTCCACGCCGTGCGTGTGGTAGGAGAGTATCTTGGCGATGGGCTTGATGCCCAGCGAGCTTGCTTTGGAGTCGCTCATCACGACGGTGGCAGCTGCGCCGTCAGAAATTTGGCTCGCGTTGCCAGCGGTAACGGTGCCGTCCTTAGTGAACGCTGGGCGGAGCTTACCCAGACCCTCCGCGGTCGAGTCGGCCCGGATGCCCTCATCGCGTGCCACGCCACCTTCGGGCCCGGGCACCTTGCGGTTTCCGACCTGTTCGCCTGTGAGCGCGACGGTCTCGGCATCGAACCAGCCGCTGTCCCAGGCCTTGGCGGCGCGCTGGTGCGACTGGGCTGCGAATCGGTCCTGCTCCTCGCGGCTTACCTTGTACTTGGTTGCGATGTGGTCGGCAGAATTACCCATCGCGCACTGCTCAAAGGCGCACGTGAGCCCGTCGTGAGCCATCAGGTCTTGCATGGTCGTCGGGCCATACTTCACACCCGCCCGGACGTGAGCGAAGTGCGGCGCGCCGGACATGTTCTCGAACCCGCCCGCGACGACGACCTCGTTGTCCCCTGCCTTGATCGACTGGGCCGCGAGCATGACCGCCTGTAGCCCCGATCCGCAGACCTTGTTGATCGTCTGGGCGTTCAGAGAATTTGGTAGCCCGGCCTTGAGCCCTGCTTGCCGGGCCGGGTTCTGGCCAAGGCCGCCCTGCAGCACACAGCCCATGATGCACTCGTCGATGTGGTCCTTCGCCGAGGGCACCTCGGCGAGCGCTGCCTGGATCGCGTACGCACCGAGTTGCGGCGAGGCCACGCCCGACAGCCCGCCCATGAATCGGCCGATTGGGGTGCGTTTGGCGGCAACGATCACGGGTGTTGCGGTCACGGTCTTGTCTCCAGAGTCAGGGAGTCGGTCGGGCAGGCCGGATTGCCGGCTGAATGGCTGG
This sequence comes from Phycisphaerales bacterium, assembly GCA_029260395.1. Taxonomy (GTDB): domain Bacteria; phylum Planctomycetota; class Phycisphaerae; order Phycisphaerales; family UBA1924; genus OFTM382. The sequence goes on from JAJDDJ010000013.1 coordinate 259,405, forward strand.
ATGCTAGGGCCACCGATCGCCGCACCCCAGCTTCAGGCCTTGTCAATAAGCCGTTCGACCGCCTCAGCCGGGGTCGAAACAAACACCGGCACGCCCCCACCATCGGCTGGCACGAACTGCTCGCTAACCGCACGTTCATACCACGCGGCGAGCCCGTCAAACACGCCCTGCGTGTTCACGACCAACACCGGCTTGTCCATCATCTTGAGCTGGTTCCACGTGACCACTTCGAACAGCTCATCGAGCGTGCCGATCCCGCCCGGCAAAATGACAAACGCATCGGACTCAGCGATCAACACGTCTTTCCGCTCGGCCATGGTGCCGACAAACCGCATGTCGCTCACGCCCGGATGCGCGTTCTCGAAGCCCGCAAGAAAGGTCGGTATTACGCCGGTCACCGAACCGCCGCCCGCGAGGCAGGCATCGGCAACAGAGCCCATCATGCCGGGCTTGCCGTTCTTGCTCAGCCCGCCACCGCCGTACACCAGCCGCAGGCTTCCTGCCGCGAGCAGCCCGCCCAACTCGGTGGCGGCTTCGATGTACTGCGGCCGAGTCCCACCGCCCGAGCCGCAGAACACACCCACCGAACTGATCTTGCGCTCGCTCACTCGAACGACTCATCCTGCGAGAGCTCGAAAGCATTGATCGAAGCGATGTCGGCAGCGCTCTTGGCCGCCAGGTTGCGGTACCGCGTGATAATCGTGTCCGGCTGATCGCTGACCAGCTTGCCCAGCAAGTGGAACTTGGTGTCCAGCAGGCTCTCGAGGTTGTGCGTGGCATTGCGAGCATGGCCCGCGGGGTACATCACCATGCCCGAGTCGTACGTCGTCTTGTCGGGCGCTTCGATCGACATGCTGGTCGGGATGCCGTCTGGGTAGCGCCGGTCGTACTCGTCGCCGCCGTGCTCAAATTCGATCTTGCCCATCAGCTTGCGCGTGATCGTGTTGTTTATCGCAGCGCCCGAGTAATCGTGCGGCATGAGCATCAGATGGTCCCACGAAACATCCTTGCCCGCCGACCGGCTCTCCAGTGCCTTGCGGAGCATCGTGCCGACGATGTAGACCATCGAATGGTCCGCGGACTGCCGCGTCTTGGGGTCGCGTTTAGCGGGATCGCCGATGATGCCAAACGCGGGCTCGTACGCCTTGATGCGGATGGTTTTGATGCCCTCGCCGCTCGCGTCATCGAGCAGGCCCGGCGCTTTGTCCAGCAGGTCAAGCAGGGCCTGGAGCGCGCCCGCCGACTGGTGCTCGTAAAGCCCGATCTTAAAGTGCATGCCCATGATCGAGAAATCATCGCCGCCGGTCGCGAGCGAAAGATCAAACGGCGAAGCATCCTCATGCTTGGTATTGGCGTGCTCGTGGTGCCCGATTCGGCTGAACAGCTGCCCCGGTCCCTCGAACGCTCTGAAGATCGCCTCGGGGTTACGGAAGATATCGCGCGGGCCCATAAAGCCCTGCATCGAGCGTTTGACCGACAGCACCGCTGCCTCGGTCGAAATGGCAGCGGACGAGCCCTTGGAATCGCTGAGCTGCTTGCCTGCGCGGATCGCACGCCACGGCACGTAGTGCGCCACACTCATCCCGATCGCAGATTCGATCTGCTCGGCGGTCGCGCCCATCAGCGCACCGAAGACCGCTGCCGAACCGATCGCACCGTGTACCACGTGATCCAGCTTGTAGCTCTTGAGGCTAAAGACCTCGGCGAGCCGGCCTCGAATCTCATCAAGGCAGACCATCGCGCGAAGGGCTGCCGCTCCATCGAGTCCTGCCATCTGAGCCGCCGCCAGACACACGGGGTAGAAGTCGTTGTGCCCGAACTCGCCGGCGGTTCGCTTTCGCTCGGGGTCGTAGCCGAAATTCGTGCCGTTGGAGTCCCACTCGCGAACCGCTGCCGCGTTGGCGACGATCGCTTTCTCCGGGTGGACCGGAAGCGACGAGCCAAACACCGTGGCTCCTGCGTGCTGCGCGCTCGCGGGCTTCCACGCCGAGTCCGTCACCGGGTACGCGAGCGCCTCGTTGCGGAGGATGGTTGGGGCGTTGGTCCCGAGCGCCAAAGCTGACAGCCCGCAAAGTACTGAATCCGTCCAGAACAGGTCGGCTCGAGCGAGCACTCTGTCAGACGGCTGACCCACCGCGCCCGAGGCATCGCCCCGCACAAAATCGATCGCGTAGCGGGCGATCCCGAGGGCCTGGTTGGTGTCGCGGGCGAGTTCAGCAAACTGGCTCATGTGGGCTCTTTCCTGGTCAGTTCTCGGGGCAGTTCCACGGTCGGCCCGGCCAAGCCGGGGGCGATGCTATGGCCCTTGGCCGGCGGTTTGCGGCCATCGATAGGCCCACTCCCGCCGGAAACCTGCCTCGCGGGCGTAGAGTGCCCTCATGGCAGGTGCTCCTTCGCAATCGGACCGCGCAGTCTCGCTCGCTCGCTCGCTCGAAGACGCCCGGCGATGCCTCGATCTGTTCTGTGCCCAGCCCAACACGCTGGCCGCGCTGGAGACCACCTCGGGCGAACTGGCCGACCGCATCACCGCGGGCGGCAGGCTGCTCGTTTGCGGCAACGGCGGCTCGATGGCCCAGGCCATGCACCTTGCTGAGGAACTCTCGGGCCGCTTTCGAAGTGACCGTCGGCCGCTGCCCGCTATCGCGTGCACCGATCCCGGGCACATCACCTGCACGGCCAACGACTACGGCTTTGACGCCGTCTTCGAGCGGTGGGTCCGCGCGCTCGGCGCACCGGGCGATGTGCTCGTCTGCTTGTCGACCAGCGGCAACTCAGCCAACCTGATCCGTGCCGCAGAAGCAGCCGCGCAGACAGGCATGCTCGTTGTCGGGCTGCTCGGCAAAGGTGGCGGCAAGCTGGCCGCCCTCTGCGACCACAGCTTCGATGCCCCGGGCGACACCGCCGACCGTGTGCAAGAGGTCCACACGGTCATCATGCATGCGCTCATAGAGGGCATCGAACAGCGGCTCGGGCTCGCCTGAACCCGTCACGCACCAAACAGGACTAGTCGGCGAGCAGAAACAGCGTCTGCCCGTTGTCAGCGTCGCGGTCTCCCGCCGCGCACGCTGCGATGACCGACGCGACCTCCTCGGCACTCAGGCACTTCTCGTGCGGCACCGCGTGCTCATCGAACATCGAACGAAGCAAAGGCGTCTCCACCGCGCCCGGCGCGACCGCGAAGCCCTTGATGCCGTACTCAGCCCCTTCGGTCGCGACCGAGTGAGCCATGACATTGGTCGCGGCCTTGGCCGCTGCGTACCCGAAGAAGCCCGGGTACGGGTCCTTCGTGCCGTAGGTCGAAACGTTGACGATCCGCCCACCCTTCTGGGCGATCATGGTCGGCCACACACGCGCGATGAGCCTCGCCGGCCCCAGCGCGTTGACCGCGTACAGGGAGTCCAGCAGCGGATCGGTGTGCTTGTTGATCGGGTGCAGCGTCGCCCGGCCAGCGTTGTTCACCAGCACATCAATCCTCCCCAGACGCTCCAGCGTCGACGAGACCAAGCGATCCAAGTGCTCGGGTTTGCCCACGTCCGTGATGGCTCTGACAGCGGTCTGGCCTTTGGCCTTGATTATGTCGGCAAGCTCGCTCAAGGGCTTATCAGTTCTGGCCGCCAAGACGACCGCGAACCCTCGATCAGCGAGCTTGAGGGCCGTCGCCCTGCCGATGCCGCTCCCCGCTCCCGTCACGATCGCGACTGGCTGCGAAGCCCCGTCTTGTTTGGAGTCCTGAGATGCTTGGGTCATGGAGGACGGTAGACCCCGAGGCCCGCCGACCAAGCCCCGCTGGCGGTACACTGCACCCGCTTTCGCGGGAATGCGGGACCGAAGGCTCGGTCGAACCGATATCCATCTCGAAGGGAACCACCTGTTGCCAGCCGCATCCCACCAAGCACAACCCGCCAGCATTGGCTTGACGCCCTCGGCCAAGCCCACGCTCACCAAGATCGTCGCCACCATAGGGCCGGCGAGCGATTCGCCCGAGATGGTCGAGAAACTCATCCTCGCGGGCGTGAGCGTCTTCCGGTTCAATTTTTCCCACGGCAGTTTTGACGAGCACGAAAGGCGGCTCAAGACCGTCCGCGACGCAGCGGTCCGTGTCCGCAGGCCCGTCGCCGCCATGGGCGATCTTCAAGGCCCCAAGATCCGCGTGGGCCACGTTCCAGACGGGGGCATCGAGCTGGCGCCAGGGGAAGACGCGATCTTCCGCATCGGCCTCGATTCCGCGCGCTTCGAGGAGATGGGGCCTCAGCGCGTACCCGTGCTGCCCACGACCTACGAGCCGCTTGTGCATGAGGTCGAACCGGGCCAGCGGGTGCTGATCAACGACGGCCATATCCGTATGCTCGCCGTCGAGTCGGACCCCGCCAAGGGCGAGCTTCGCTGCCGAGTGCTCGTTGGTGGCGTGGTCACGACCGGCAAGGGCATCAACCTGCCCGAGTCCTCGATCTCGGCACCAGCCCTGACGGACCACGACTGGGAGTGCGTGTCGTGGGCTGTCCGCCACGAGCTCGACTTTCTGGCGCTCTCGTTCGTGCGAAGGGCCGACGAAGTCCGCCAGCTCAAGGACCGCCTCGCGAACATGTGCCCGATCGACCGCTCGAACTGGGATCCGAACGCGGCCCCGCTGCCCGTGGTCGCCAAGATCGAGAAGCCAGAAGCGGTGCAAGAGATCGAGTCCATCGTCGATGCAGCCGACGCGATCATGGTCGCCCGTGGCGACCTAGGCGTCGAGATGGACTTAGCAATGGTCCCGATCATTCAGAAGAAGCTCATCGCCGAGTGCTCCCGGCAGGGCAAGCCCTGCATCGTGGCCACGCAGATGCTCGAAACAATGGTTGAGAATGCCACGCCTACCCGTGCCGAGGTGAGCGACGTTGCGAACGCGATTTTCGACGGCGCCGATGCGGTGATGCTCAGTGCCGAGTCAGCGGTCGGCAAGCACCCGGATCTCGTAGTGGAAACCATGGGCCGCATCGCGCGCGCCACCGAGGAACGCATGGCCCAGTTGCCGCAGAGTTCCTCCGCCCCCGAGAAGCTCCGCAAAGCGCACAACCGCTCGGCAGCGCTCGCCCACGGCGCGTGGCACGTGGCCCAGGATATCGGCGCCAAGCTCGTCGTCGTCTGGAGCCAGACGGGCGAGACCGCCCGCTACCTAAGCCAGAACACCTTTAGTGTGCCGATCATCGCGTACACCTCCAACCGACGGGCCGCACGACGCATGTGCCTGTTGCGGGGTGTTACGCCCCTCAGGCGAGAGCCCCCGCAGAGCGGCAGGCTTGCGGACTGGAACGTCAACGTGGACGAGGACCTGCTCGGCCAGAACTGGGCACGCCGGAACGATCCTGTCGTGCTCATGGCGGGCAAGCCGCTCGGCTACCGGCTCGCTGCCAACCTCATCGCGGTCCATTACCTGGGAAGTCAGAGCGGCTTCATGCAACCGGAGAATGGCGAGAGTGAGACGCCGTGACGAGCTTGCGTTCGCACGCGACCTGCGTGGTGCTCGCCATCGGGGATGAACTCATTCTCGGCCAAACGACCGATACCAACTCGGCGTGGATATCGAGTTTGCTCGCAGACCACGGCGTGCGCGCGCTTCGGCACGTCACGGTTGATGACGATGTGAACCGCCTCGCAGTCGCGATTACCGAGGCCAGCCGCGATGCCGACCTCGTCGTTCTTACTGGCGGGCTAGGCCCAACCAAAGACGACCTCACGCGTGAAGCTCTCTGCGTGGCGACAGGCGATTCGCTCATCGAGGATGCAGCCGCGCTCGCGGAGCTGCTTGATTGGTACGGCAGCCGTCCCATGCCCAGCACCAACCGTGTGCAGGCCATGCGGCCCAGCCGGGCCAGGTGCATCCCCAACCCGCTCGGCTCGGCGCCGGGACTCATGCTCACGCATGACGGCGCGGACGTCTTTGCGTTCCCAGGTCCCCCATCGGAACTCAAGCCGATGTTCACGAAGCATCTGCTGGCCGCGATTAGGCCTACCCGTGTCGTGCGCACGAGCGTGCTCCATACGGTTGGGCTGGGCGAGTCGAACATCGCGGAACTGCTCGGCGAACTGATGGACCGCGATCGCAACCCAACCGTCGGCACCACCGCATCGGGCGGAATCGTCTCGGTTCGCCTCCGCGCCGAGTCCGCAGAGCCTCAAACCATTGAGGATGAGCTGGTGCGCACAGAGCGTGCGGTCACCGAGGCCCTTGGCCCGCTGATCATCCGGCCACCGAAGTCGGCGGAGTCTGCAAACGAACGCGGCATCCACGCGATGGTCCGCGAACTGATCGGACTGCTCAGTGATCGTGGGAACACGCTTTCGGTCTGCGAATCTTGCACAGCGGGCTTGCTCGCAGCGACCATCGCTGATGTGCCCGGTTCGTCAGCGGTGCTCGTTGGCGGGCTTGTGACGTACAGCAACGAGTTGAAGATCAAGCTCGCAGGAGTTGATCTCGAGGTGCTGAACGGTCGCGGCGCCGTCAGCGCGCAAACGGCTATCGCGATGGCAAAGGGAACTCGCAAGCGGACAGCCGCCGATCACACGCTCTCGATCACGGGCATCGCAGGGCCGGGTGGCGGGAGCGAGCACAAACCAGTCGGGACCGTCTGGATCGCGCTGGATTCTGAGGGCCACGATCAGCCCTCTGCGAGATGCTTTCGGTTCAAGCAGGACCGCCGAGCTGTGCGAGAGCGTTCGGTCGTCGCGGCCCTCGCGATGCTCCGCCAGCGGCTCAAGGGGCTCGAAGGCCCGCTGCTTGGCGAGAATAGTTAGCCGGGTCAGACGAGAATCGTTGACTCGATCACGCTGACGGCATCGCCGGTCAGGCGCACACGCTGGCCGCCATCGGTCATCTCGCACAGCATCTCGCCGCCTCGTTTGGAAACCTGATGCGCCGACAGCTTCTTTCGGCCAAGTCTGGCAGCCCAGAACGGCGCGAGCAGGCAGTGCGCCGAGCCCGTGACGGGATCCTCGTTGATCCCGAGACTTGGCGCGAAGAACCGGCTGACAAAGTCGTGCGAAGCGCCTGGCGCGGTGCAGATCACCCCGTGCGTGCTGGTCAGCTCTTCGATGGCGGCAAGCTTGGAGAAATCCGGCCGCATTTCGTGGATGTCGCGTTTGGCCTCAAACACCGCGAGCAGCTTCGTGCCTCGGTACAGTTCCGCGGGCCTGCGGCCGAGCGCTTCGACAATCGCCACGGGTACTTCGACGGGCTCGACGGGTATCGCTGGCAGACTCATCGCGTATCGGCCCGGCGAGTCTTCCAGGCGTTCGACCGTGAGCACGCCCGAGCGTGTAGCGAAACGCACCGAGGGCTCAGTGCGGCCAAGGTGCCGATAGAGCACGTGGGCCGAGGCCAGGGTCGCGTGCCCGCACAGGTCCATCTCGACGGTGGGCGTGAACCATCGCAGGTCGTAGTCGCTCTCGCCGCTCTTGGAGGGCACGAAGAACGCCGTCTCCGAGAGGTTGTTCTCGGCAGCCAAGGCAAGCATCTTTTCATCGGAGAGCCAGCCTGTAAGCGGCACGACCGCTGCGGGGTTGCCAGCGAACGGACGGGACGTAAACGCATCGACCTGGTATTGACGGAGCATGCTCATGGCATGAGTTTACGCGGCCCGCAAGCCTTTGGATGGTTACTCACCCGGCAGCTTGCGTTCGATCTTTCTCAAGAGGCTGACCGCCTCTCGGAGCAGCTCGGCTTCCTCCCCTGCGGGCCGGTGAGTTTGCTGTGGCTGCCCGGCGGATGGGGCTTGCTCGCGGTCGGCCCGCCGGTCGCGCTGGGCGAGCACTGCCTCACGGAACCCCCGTGTGTCCACGATGCCGACCATGTTCACGAGTGAGCCCCCGGGCGTGGACGACTGGCCAGCGGTCTCGACGCGGAACCCTTCCAGCCCGAACGCCCGCATAACCGGTCCTTGGTAGAGCTGCAGGTCGGTGATCTTCTCCAGCGGGATCGTGCTCTCGACCTTGCTGAAGATTCCCTTGCGGATCTCGAGCGTGCGAGAAGTAAGCGTGCAACCGAGGTTGTCGAGCCACTTCTGAATCAGCGCAAACCCGAACGGAATCACGATGAGCAGCATCGGGATGCCCACCACCGTCACGATGCACAAGATGATCGTGCTGATCATGTAGTAGGTCTTGACCTTGGGATCGAAGCTGGCTTCACGCAAGACTTTGGGATCGCTCATGGCCAGAGTCTAACCAGATCGCGGGGGTGGGTATGCTGCCACGCATGAAGCCCCGTTTCCCCTTTCTGGCCGTCATCGGACCGGGGCTGCTCGTTGCCGCCACGGGTGTCGGTGCGGGCGATCTGGCCACGGCTGGCTTTGCCGGTTCGCGGCTGGGACTCGGCGTGGCATGGGCGGTGCTCGTCGGGGCTGCGATGAAGTTCGTCATCACCGAAGGCCTCGCCCGCTGGCAGCTAGCCACAGGGACCTCGCTACTCGAGGGCGTCGCGTCCCGAATCGGACGGCCCGCGATGGTCGTGTTCCTCGCGTACTTCCTGCTCTGGTCGTTCTTTGTCTGCGGCTCACTCATCAAGGCCTGCAGCGTCACGTTGCAGGCGCTCCTCCCGAGCCTCGAAGTCGGCCCGACAGGCGGCGCCATGCTCGGGCTGGCCCATTCGCTGGCGGGGCTGGGGCTCGTGCTCCTCGGCGGGTTCAAGCTGTTCAGCCGGGTGATGGCCGTCGCCATCGGGCTCATGGTGGTCTCGGTCGTGGTTGCCGCCATTGCAACGGGCCCCGATCTCGCCCATCTCCTCCGCGGGCTCCTCGTCCCCACCATCCCCGAGCCAAAGACCGAGAGCGCCGCCAGCCCCACCACTTGGGTCGTCGCGCTCATCGGAGGCGTCGGAGGGACAGTCACCGTGCTCTGTTACGGCTATTGGCTCCGTGAGACAAAGCGTGACACCAAGGAGCACATGCGCTCCGCCCGCATAGACCTTGCGGTGGGCTACGCGGTCACCGCGCTGTTCGGCGTGTCGATGATCGTCATCGCCAGCGGCGTGGGCCCGGTCGACGGCAAGGGCACGGGGCTGCTCGCTCAACTCGCGGTGCAACTGTCAGCATCGCTTGGCGCGTGGGCGGGCACGCTGTTCCTCGTCGGTGCGTGGGCCGCCATCTTCAGCAGCCTGCTGGGCGTGTGGCAGTCGGTTCCCTACCTGTTTGCCGACACGCTCCGCTTGCTCCGCCGAACGCCCACCGTTAGCCGGCCGCTCACGCAGACGCGGTCGTACAAGGCGTACCTCGTAGCCATCGCCACGGTGCCCATGCTCGGGATGGCGTTCAGCTTCGAGCAAGTCCAACTGCTCTACACCGTGTGCGGCGCGATGTTCGTGCCGATGCTCGCCGCGGCGCTGCTGTACCTGAACAACCAGCGGTCGCACATGGGCAACAGACGCACAAGCTGGCTGGGGAACGCTGCGCTGATCGGCACGCTCGCGTTCTTCGCGTGGGTTGGGTTCAACGCGGCAGCTTCCACGCTGCCCCGCATTCTGGGCAGATGACGCAGCGGACCAGTTCGGCGCTATCGGTCTTGCCCAAGCTTGCGTGTCCGCAATGCAGCGAGACGCAATTGCTCAGGAGAACATGGGCCAAGTTGCTCTGTTTCAACGATTCTTGCCGCGATACCATCGAACTCAGCTCGATGCTGCGGGTTGCACAGCGTCCGATCTATCGACGATCCATGCGAGTTCTCCACGCTTCTCGCGGCACGATCGGCTGCCTGCTGATACCCGCTGTGATCTTGAGTTAGATGCCGCGTGGTCAGAGCATTCATTTCGGCCGACTTACGGATGGTCATCAATCCCCACAACACGTCGAATTCTGACATGCCCGGATTGGTCTTCTTAGCCCTTCTGATAAGGGCATTGCGTAGTTCGTCGTTACAGATAACAGCGTCAAGCGCGTAGCCGTTGTGGGATTCACGGAATGCTGTCAAGAGATTTGTATTACGAGCTGACTGCATGGGACCAGTGTAGCAAAGCTCCAGGATTCGACTATTGCTATCGACCTCATTCCCCCGGGATGTAGCTGATCGCGCCCTCCATCGGGCTGCTGGCCGTCGCGTACAACTTCTTATCAATCCGCCCCGCGAGGTAGCTCTGCCGGCCCGCCTCGGTGGCCTTGCGCATGGCGTGGGCCATCATGACCGGGTCTTTGGCGTGGGCGATGGCGGTGTTGAGCAGCACGCCGTCTGCGCCGAGTTCCATCGCGATGCTTACATCACTCGCTGAGCCCACACCCGCATCGACGATCACCGGGTAGCCGGGATCGCCCGCCTTGAGCAGTTCCAGGCACAGCACGATGTTGTTGCGGTTGAGCACGCCTTGGCCAGACCCGATCGGGCTGCCCGCGGGCATGACCGCTGCAGCGCCAGCGTCCTTGATCCGCTGGGCGCTGATCGGGTCGTCGCTGGTGTAGACAAGCACCTTGAAGCCGTCTGCTGCGAGAGTCTTGGTGGCCTCGATTGTGCCGACGGGGTCGGGCAGCAGCGTCTTCTTGTCGCCGAGCACTTCGAGCTTTACCCAGTCTTTGCCCGGGTTGTCGATCTGGTCGAGCAGTTCCCGGCCGAGCCTAGCCACGCGGACGGCATCATCGGCATCGAAGCAGCCAGCGGTGTTGGGCAGGATCGTGTACCTGCTCGTATCAATGAAATCGAGCAGGCTCTGGCCTTGGGCGTTGACCAGCCGTTCGCGGCGAACCGCGACGGTCACGATCTCGCAGCCGCTGGCGTCGAGGGCCTGCTGCATCAGCTCGAAGCTGGCGTACTTGCCGGTGCCTACGAGCAGACGCGAGCCGAACTCGCTGCCCGCGAGCTTCAGGGGTTCGAGGCCGGGCTGGGATCGGATCGATTCTGTGGCTTGGGGCATGACCAAGCCTACGCGGGCTCGGCCAGGCCAGCCCCCATCTCAGCCCCCGCCCACGAGCGTGACCACCTCCACGATGTCGCCCTCAGCAAGCTGGTGGCTCTCGTGCTCACGCCGAGGCACGACCTCACGGTTGACCTCAGCGGCGCAGGGCCTGCCCGCGACCCCCAACTCGGCCAGCAGCACCGCGACCGTGGCGTTCTGGGGTGCGTCGTGGGGCTTGCCATTGAGCAGAATTCGCATGACCCACACTAGCCCGGAGAGCGTACGAATAACACGCCTGAGAGCGCTGCACAAACCCATTGAGCAGCCCCCTACGCTACAGCCTGCGGCCCCTTGAACCGATGGTTAGGGACACCGCCCGGCCTGTTTTTGGCCCACACTGGCCCGCATAGGCGGGCAAGGAACCCCGCTGCACGCATGAGAGTCCTGCTGCTCAACCAGGTGTACCACCCCGACCCGGCGGCGACGGCTCAGCACGCCGACGACCTCGCCAGGCACCTCGTCCGCGAAGGCCACGAGGTCCACGTGATTGCCAGCCGGGCGCTGTACGGCTCCAAGGGTGCGGCTCTGCCCGCCCGTGAGACCATCGAGGGCGTGCAGGTCCACCGCGTGGGCCGATCGATCTTCGGCAAGGCTTCGATCTTGGCACGAGTCGCCGACTTCGGGCTGTTCTACATCTTGGCAGTGCTCAAGGCGTTCGCGGTACCCAAGCCCGATGTCGTGGTGTGTTTCACCACGCCGCCGTTCATCGCGTTAGCCGGCTGGTCGCTTCGGCTCCTTCGCGGCTCGCGGTTCGTGTACTGGGTGATGGACCTGTACCCGGACCTGCCGGTCGCCTGCGGCGTGATGAAGCCCAATAGCATTCCGACCCGGCTGTTCGAAGCCATCAATCGTTTCTGCCTCAAGCGGGCCGACCGCAGCGTCGTGCTTGGCCGATGCATGCAGCAGCGCGTGCTCGACAAGGGCGCGCCCGCCGACCGTGTTGTACACATCGGTGTATGGCCGGGCCAGCGCGACAGCGCGGACGCCCCGCCGCCCTCCAGGCTCTACAACCCGTATCGCAAAGAGTGGCAGCTGGGTGACCGATTCGTCGTGATGTACTCGGGCAACTTCGGCCTCGGGCACGATGTAGAGACCATGCTCGAGGCCGCCAAGAGCCTCCACGAAGACCCCGCGTGGTCGGACCGTGTTCGCTTCGTCTTCGCCGGAGGCGGCAAGAAGAAGGCCATTGTTGAAGCGTTCGTGAGCGAGCACCAGCTGACCAACTGCGTGCTCGCGCCGTACCAGCCCAGGGAGCGATTGAGCGATTCGCTCTCGTGCGCCGACTTGCACATGGCATCGCTGCTGGAGGGCGTCGAGGGCATCATGGTGCCTTGCAAGCTGTTCGGCATCATGGCGGCTGCGCGACCCTGCGCGTTCATCGGGCACCCCACCAGCGAATTGAGCCGGGTGCTTGCGGAGAACGACGCGGGAACAACCGTGCGTCAGGGTGACAGCGTTGGTTTGGCGGAGTTCATCAAAGGCCTTGCCGATGATCCCGATCGTACCCGACGACTGGGCGAAAACGCCCGTCGTGCGCTCGATACAGCCTACAGCACCGGGGCAGCTTGCACGCGGTGGCAGCGGCTGCTGGAAGATGTAGTGGCCGGGGGGCAGAACACTGGCGGCGATACGATCTCTTCGCGTTCGCAGCCTTCGGATGCGCCGACCGAAGCAGGATAACCAACCCGGCATCGAAAGGGAAAGACTCGCAGTGCTCACGTTCACCAACATCCTCGTTGCAACCGATTTTTCCCCAGCCTCCGATGCTGCGCTCGCACAGGCCTGGCGTCTGGCAAGTCAGCACGGGGCGAGTCTGAACTACCTGCACGTCGTGCCCAAGGGCGGCTCGAACGTGCCCGGAGTCAGCGAACCCGATGGCGGTCAGGACGACGAGGCCAATGCCACTCAGCAAGCGTTGGAGTACATGGACAACCAGTTGCGAGCGATCGGCGCCAGCGGGCAGTCGATCGTTCGGTTTGGCCGACCGCTCGCGGAGATCGAAGCCGTCGCCAAGGATGCGAACGCCGACTTGCTGGTCATCGGGGCTACCGGTGAGAACGGCAAGCGATGGGGCACGGTGTCCTCTCGGTGCGTGCGGAAGGGACCGTCCCGGGTGCTGCTGGTGCCCGCAGCGCAGACCGCTCCATTCAAGCGTGTACTCACGTGTGTTGATCTTTCTGATTCAACGCAGAGCGTGCTCCAACTCGCGATGGGCATGGCGGCAACCGACGACGCTGATCTAACGGCGGTCCACTGCTTCGAGGTGCCGTGGGAAAGAGCGAGGTTTGGCACGGGGGTCCCGTCCAACGCGCTCGAACTCACTGATGAGTACCAGGCATCGCTGCAAAGGCAGTACCAGGCGATGGCTTCGTTGGGGGACACCGACGCCGCACCGCCTCTGAAACTCCTTCAGGCAATCGACCCAGGAGCCGCCATCGTCCGCTACGCATCCGAATCTGAAACAGACCTGGTCGTGACCGGCACGACCAGCCGGACCGGCCTTGCCTACATGCTCTTGGGAACGACCGCTGAGAAAATCATGCGAGACACATCATGTGCCGTACTCTCCATAAAGACGCCCGCCTGAGCCACTTGAATCACTGCACCTCGGAGCTTGTATATGCAGACGGCCGAACACCCAACCCAACCGACCGCGCCCTCCGGGCAGGTGGGCTCCCCCGAGTTCCTGCCGCCAGAGCAGCTCCCGCAGAGCGAACTCGACAAGCTCGAAGCGGTCAACACCCAGCCGCCGGGTAGATCGCTCACGAAGTATGTGTTCATCCAGAACGAGCCGTTCTACCTGCCCAAGGTGCTCGATAAGTACCTGCGTGAGCACGCGAGTTCGACCGTCGGCATCAACGTCCAGTCGGTTGCCCAAGGCAAGCGCACCGTCGTGCAGACCGCGATGGACCTGCTCAAGATGTACGGCCCGGTGTACTTCCAGTGGAAGTTCCGCAACTTCGTGTTCAAGAAACTTCAGTCCAAGCTGGTCAACGACGTTATGGGTTCGACCCGCGTTTGCCACTCGGTCGCAGCCGTGGCCAAGAAGTACAACGTGCCGGTGCAAGGCTCAGCCGACGTGAACTCCGATGAATTCTTGTCGATGCTTCGCGGCAAGGGCGTCGAATTCATCGTCTCGATTAGCGGCACGCAACTTTACAAGAAGGCACTCCGCGCGCAGACCCCATACGGCATCGTCAACTGTCACGGCGCCCTGCTCCCGAAGTACCGAGGTTTGATGCCCAGCTTCTGGACGCTCGCCAACCACGAGAAGCGCGGCGGGGTGAGTGTTCACTATGTGGACCGCAAGCTCGACAACGGCCCGATCGTGGTGCAACGGGACTACGCCATCTGGCCGCACGACACACTCGAGAACGTAATGGCTCGCTCCAAGGACCTCGCCGCCGAGGCGATCCTTGAATGCGTGCGCAAAATCGAGTACGGCCCGCTGACGCTCGCGGCCAACCCGCAGGAAGAGCAGAGCCACTTCTCGATGCCGACCAAAGATGATGTGAATCGCTTCAAGTCCGGCGGGCACCGCTTTGTCTGAGTCAGCCGACAAGAAGCCAGCCCCCATGCTGCACGCGCTGTCCTTCGACATCGAGGACTGGTTCCACATCGTCGAGGTCAAGGCGGTCGAAGACCCGGGCCAGTGGCCGGCGCTGAGCGAGCAGTCGTCGCTGGTCGAGCGGTACACCGACCTCATCTTGGAGCTTTGCGCCGAAGCCGATACCAAGGCCACCTTCTTCATGCTCGGCTGGATCGCCGAACGCCACCCCGCATTGGTCCGGCGCATATCAGATGCCGGTCACGAACTCGCGACGCACTCGTTCTGGCACCGCAAGGTGTACGAACTCACGCCCGAAACTTTCCGCGAAGACATCGAGCATTCGATCCGCGCGATCAAAGGTGCGGCCCCCGATGCGCAGATACGCGGCTTCCGCGCGCCATCGTTTTCGATCACGCAGGGCGCCGAGTGGGCGTTCGATGTGCTCCTGGACTGCGGGCTCGAGTACGACGCGAGCCTGTTCCCCGGCGCCAGAGGCCACGGCGGGTACGCCTGCCAGCCCGGTTCCCACGTTGTAACTGCTCCGTCCGGCAGAACGATGCCCGAGCTTCCCATGAGTCTGGCTCCGGTCGGCATCGGACCAGCGCGCAAACGCATGTGCTACTCGGGCGGCGGGTACATGCGGCTGCTTCCCAGCACCCTGATCGAGCAAGGTGTTCAGCACGAACTTCATCACGGCCGCCCGACCGTCGTCTACCTGCACCCGAGGGACTTTGCACCTGATTGCCCGAAAGTGCTCATGCCCCCCCACCGGCGGTTCAAGTGCTATGTGGGCACCTCTACCACCAAGGCCAAGCTGCAACGCCTGCTCCGTGAGCACCGCTGGGGCACCTGCCACGACGTGCTCACGAGCGCTGGGCTGCTATCAAATTAGCGGATCACGTCCGGGCCTCAGCCCCGCGCGTTTGGCGAGCTGTCTTTGGCACGCTCTTGGCCCATGTCGCGGCGTCGGATCAACTCTTCTTTGACCTTGATCGTGATCATGTACTCGTAGAGGTATTGCAGCCGGGCATAGATCCATCCGGGAGCGAGATCGAGAAACGCCCGTCGAGCCAGCACGTAGTACAGGTACTTGATATGAGGCCTCAGCGGCATGCGGTAGAACAGGTCCTTGAGCGCCGCTCGCCGTGTGTTCGGGTCCCGGCTCAGCACGCCCCGTACTGGCTTGCGGCTGCCGTCGATGACCTTGAGCACTTCCATCGCCTCGAAGCTGGAATAGCTGTTGTGCCGCTCGACCCATTGACGCACGCCCTTGGAGAAGGGGTAGTGGAGCAGGTGGCCTTCAAGGTTGGCGACCGGGCCATCGACCTCCGCTACCGGATTGACCAGCCGCTTGTAGCTGATGTGTTCGGGACGGAAGAGTCTCACGAGCCATGTTGGATACAGCGAGGCCCGCTTGATCCAGCGGCCCAGGAACATGTCCTTGCGGCGCATGCGGAACGCCGAGTTGGGGCTCGCTGGATCCGCAAGCCGCATGATCTCAGCAGCGAGTTCCGGCGGAACAAGTTCGTCTGCATCGACGTACAGCACCCAGGGGTGCTTGAATTTGATGTTCTGCACGCCCCAGTTCTGATGGCTCGACCAGTTGTCGAACTTGCGAGACACGACCCGCGTGTGCGCCCGTGACTCTGCGATCTCGACCGTGCGGTCGGTTGAGAGCGAATCGTAAACCACGATGTCGTCGCTGAACGAGAGCGAGTCGAGGCACGCCTCGATGTTCACCTCTTCGTCCTTCGTGAGGATGACACACGAGACCGGGAAGTAGCCGTTGTCGTCGCCCGCCCACTCGAGACCGGGCTCGTGCTCGAACGCCCTCATCTGCTCGCCCACGAGCGTCCACGCCATGAAGCGCAGGTTGGATTCAAGCACCGCGCGGTGGTAGCCGCTCACGCCATCAATAAAGCCGCCTCGACCGAAGTACCTCCATAGGAATGAAGCCGTCGCCGCGAACGGGGAAGCGGGTCTGATCGCCCATTGGGGCGTCGGCGTGACCAGGCTCGCGTGGCTTGCCCGGGCCACGAGATGGTCGAGCATTGCGTTGATGCTTCGGTCCTCGGCCTTGAGCACTCGGCCGGGCAGTCGAGCAGCCGTGTTCTCAGCCTCAATCTCAGGGCCAAACGAACCTGATCGAAATTTAACCGTCGCAAGAGGCGCCACGCGAACGGCGCTCTGTGGCCCGGCGACCGCTGAATGCAGCAGCTTGCCTCTGAACACTTCGCGCAGCTGAACCTCTGACGCGGTCGTGCACATCTGGGCGGACTCAACGAGTTCTTGTGTTGGTCGCTCGCTGGCGCTCAAGACGAGCACGCAGTCGTCGCGGCCCACCGCATCGCGCAGCTTGTCTCCGAGCGATGCCCATTGCGGTCTACCCGCCCGCCCGGCCTCCAACCTAATGGTCTCAACGCCCTCTGGCAACGACGAGCAAACGGGCTCGCTCGAGCCGCGCGCAAAGACGCAACGTCCATGAGCAAGAGCGTCAGCCGCTGCGGCGACCACGCCAGCTTCGTCGACGCCGTCGTTCCAGATGAGAGTGACGAGTCTGCTCAACGCCAGGGCCTCCCCAGCGCTTTTGACGCGGCATCGCGAGTTCTCTCATCCCAACGTTGGCGGTGCGACTTGAGCTTGGCCTCGATCCAGTGCTCGTACATCGACACCATGGCGGCATAGGCCATGCCAGGATTGCCATCGAAAGCACCACGTTTGAGCACCGTCATGTACACGAACCGAGCTGGCCCGCGAAACGGAATAAAAAAGCTCAGGTTCTTGAACCCGCGGCGGCGTTCCTTCGCCGAGTCCCCCTGGAACATCCGCCGAAACTCCGCCCACATGTTTGAGCCTTCAAGCACTTGCGTCGCTTCGGCTGCTTCGCCGGTCGAATAGCTGTTGTGCTTGCGGAACCACGGGTCGAGACCCTTGTTAAAGCTAAAGTGAATGAAGTGGCTCTCGATATCTCCCAGTTCACCTTCGACGACCGGGTGAGGGTTCACGCCCCGATCTTCGTACCGGATCTTGTCTGGTTTGAAGAGCCGGATGATCCACACCGGGTAGATTCCCCCGTGCCGAAGCCACCGGCCCATGAACATGTTGCGGTACCGCAGCCGGTACGCGTCGTACGGCTTGGACTCATCATTGACGATGCGCAGTAGTTCCGCCTGAAGTTCCGGAGTCACCCGCTCATCAGCATCGGAGTAGTACACCCAAGGATGTTTGAAGTCGATGTTTTCAAGTGCCCAGTTGCTGTGCTGGCTCCACGTGGAGAAAGGCCGCTTGACGACTCGCACATTCGGAAAGCTCTCGGCGATCTCGCACGTCCGGTCGGTGCTATGGCTGTCAAACACAACGATGTCGTCTGAGAAACTGAGCGTCTCCAAACACCGCGCTATGTTGATCTCTTCATCCTTCGTGAGGACGAGAACGCTAGGAGGCTCGAGCCGAGGCGGAGGGTTGTCGGTTGTCACGCGACCCCCTCTTGACGGCCGCTCGCGTCACGCAAGAAACTCTCGTACGTCATAGCCAATCCAGCTTCGAGTGACGTCATCGGCTGGTAGTCAAGCACCTCGCGGGCGCGCGCAATGTCAGCGCACGAATGGCGAACATCACCGGCTCGCGGTTCTGCAAACCCGGGCTCGATCTCACGCCCCGCCGCGGCCGCGATTGCCGCGAGCACATCGAGCAACGTAGAGGCCGATCCTGTGCCAATGTTGAAAACTTCCCCTTTGAGATCCTTCGGGCTTGAAGCAGCGAGCAAGTTGGCACGGACCACGTCTCGTACGAAAGTAAAGTCCCGAGTTTGCAGCCCGTCACCCAAGATCGTCGGCACGTCGCCCCGAGCAACCCGATCCATGAAAGCCGTGATGACGGCCGCGTACGCGCTCTTGGGATCCTGCCTGGGACCGTAGATGTTGAAGTACCGCAGGCTCACCGTGCTCAGCCCGTAGCACATGCTCCAGGTCCGCAGCAGGAGTTCGCCCGTGATCTTGGTCGCTGCGTACGGGCTCCATGGGTCAGGAGCGTGTGTCTCCCTACTCGGAAGCGTCGGATCTCCGCCGTAGGCAGCCGCCGAAGCCGCGAACATCACACGCTTGACGCCAAGCTCCTGCGACGCTTGCAGCACACGCCTCGTGCCATCGACGTTCATCTCCACGCACTCGCGGGGCTTGTCCACGCTCTCGGGAACGCTGACCATCGCGGCTTGGTGAAACACGAATCGGCAGCCAGCCATGGCTTCCCGCAGTGCACTGTCATCCAGAATCGAAGCCTCAATGAGACTTGTCCCTTTCGGCAGATTCTCGCGATGCCCCCCGCTGAGATCATCAAGCACTACGACCGATGCGCCATTGGCGAGCAACCCCTCGGCCAGATGCGAGCCGATGAACCCTGCGCCGCCCGTAATCAGGCACTTCGAGCCCGCGAACGCCTCGGCTTGTTGTGCGTCAAGAACGGGCGAGTGGGTGTCTCCATTATTCATCGGTGTCACGCAGCACTTCCGTTCGCTTTGGTGTCGTTAGTCTTGGCAGGGATGGATTCCGGCGGTGCGGGCATCGGCCGCTCGCGGACCACCGCAGCGGGGTTGCCCGATGCGATCACTCCCGCAGGCAGGCTCCGCATGACCGCTGCACGCGCGCCCACAATGGTGTTGTCTCCGATCGATACCCCTGGCCCCACGAATGCATCAGCGCATATCCACACGCCCGAACCGATTGTCATCGTCGGCCTGAGCAGCGGGAGAGTCGGATCCTTGTAGTCGTGCGTGCCGTTGCACAGGTGCGCGTTCTGGCTGACCACCGTGTGGGCTCCGATCGTGATCTGCCCAAGGTTGTACACGGTGACATGATCCCCCAGTGCCGAATACTCGCCCATCTCCAGCAGCCAGGGATGCCGAATCACAACGCCAGGCCGGATGTTCACCGTCGGAGCAAGCTTGGCGCCGAATGCCTTGAGCCAGAACCGCCGCCACCCCACCATCCGTCCAGGAGCCAGGCCGTACACCGTTCGCCTGACCACCTCCCAGAGCAGCCGCCGAACGTACTCGTCCTTGCTGTAAGGGAACGGCGCGCACCGATCGAGCGACTGCGCCAGAGGCGCCTTGCTGTCTGAGTTTGTGCTCTGATCGGTTTCGTTCATGCCCGGAGTCTGCTTCCCGTACTGGCTCGTCGCGGCGAGAGTTCGGCCAATCTGAATCGGGCATTCCGCCCCGCAACGTCCGAAAACCCACGCGACCTGAGTCGTGCTGGCCCCGGATTGATCGTCCAAGCCGGGCCGAGAGTGTAGTCGGACTGCCCACTGCCGCTCGCTCTGGCGGCTTACTGACTGCATCGGATCGCCTGCCCGTCGCTACAGTCCCGTATGCCCAACCAGATCCCTCCCTCGGCCCTCGCCAAGCTCATCGCCGTGGCTGCCGCGCTGCCGCTCATCTTGGGCCTGCCAGGCTGTTCAGATTCCGAGAAGGCCTACAGCCGGGAATCGCCCGAGGAACTCTTCGATTCGGCCCGCGAGATGCTCGAAGACGGGAACGCTGAGCGACTCGTCGAGTTGCTGCCCGAGCCCACGGACAACAATCGGATCGTCTATCAGGAAGCCGGCCGCATGTTCCAGGCCCTCCAGAACCTCGCGACCTCGATCGAGGAGGCTTTCCCCAAGGAGATCGCCGAGCTCCGCGCCGATGCCGAGGCTGCCGCCATGCGAGGCGACGCCGTCAACAACATTCAGCAAGCCCTCACCGGACGCGGCAAACGTCGGGGCGACGATGCCGCCAGCGACGACCGCATGAACGCGCTCATCCAAGCCCTCCTTGCCGACCCCTACGGCTGGGCCCGCGAGAGCAAGGAACGCCTCACTACCCAGTACATCTACGACGGCGCTGAGGCGGTCATGTGGGACGGCAAACCCATCCTCCCGCCAGTCGGCGTGGTCGTGCAAGAGGACGCTCGCGACGGCACCTGGCACCTGGTGCTGCCCACCAACCTGCCGGTCGTCAGCAAGTACCTGCCCAAGACCCGCGATGAACTCATCATCTGGGCGCAGGTCATGCGGGTCATGTCCAACGCCTTCGACGACCTCGTCACCGAGATCAAGGCCGGCGAGTACATCTCGCTTGAGGGCGTCGCGGCCGCGACCGGTGAGAAGGCGTTCGCCCCGCTGGCCATGGTCTTCTTCGCGTACCAGAACGTCGTGCGCCAGCGGCTTGAAGGCCCGGGCGGCAAAGGCTGACCACTCAGCTGCCGAACTCCCAGGGTGTGCCGGGCTCGTAGCCGAGCATCGCGTAGAGCGATTTGCGGTCCTGCATCGAGCCGAGTTCGGGCTCGACCGTGCCCTGCGCCTTGAGCGTTGCAAGCGTGCGCACCACCGCTCCCATCGCCGACCGCAGCGTCGTGACAGGGAAGATCACGATGTGGTAGCCCATCTGCGCAAACTCACTCAGCGGCAGCATCGGCGTCTTGCCGAACTCGGTCATGTTCGCGAGCATGTATGGAGCATCATCGCCAAGCGCCTGCATGGCCTCGGCGAACCGCGCGAAGTCATCCCGGCTCTTGAGGCCCTCGGGGAAGATCATGTCCGCCCCGGCCTCCACATACGCCGTCGCACGCTCCACCGCTGCATCAAAGTCTTCTACGCCCGCGGCATCAGTGCGGGCGCACACCACGAACGATCCGCCCGAGCATTCGCTCGCAGCCTTGGCCGCCCACGCGACTTTCTCCGTCATGTGCTCGGTCGGCACGAGCGCCTTGCCGTCGAGGTGCCCACACCGCTTGGGGAATTGCTGATCCTCAAGATGCAGCCCGGCAGCGCCCGCGTGGTGGTAGTCAATAACCGTTCGGCGGACCATCTCGGCCTCGCCGAAGCCCGTGTCCGCGTCGGCCAGAACAGGCAGGCCGCTCGCAACCACGACCTCCCGGATCGTGCGCACAAACACATCCAGCGAGAGCAGCCCCACGTCCGGCACGCCCGAGGCGGCGCTGGCCGCCCCGCCCGAGACGTACGCCGCATCAAAGCCCGCGTCCTTGACCGCCCGCGCCACAAGGCCGTTGAACGCGCCGGGGGCTGCCACGCAGCCTGCATCCATCAACTTGCGGAGCCTGGTGCCTGCGTCATAGGGGTTTACCGAGTGTAAAGCGTTTGGCATGGAACACTTTAGCCGGGCCGGTATGCTGTCAGCATGAAACCAACCTTCTCACCGTTCACGCTTGCTCTCCTCGCTTTGTCGGCTGCCTCGCTCGGTCTCACCGGCTGCGCCACGCAGCAAGCCGGTTCGTCCGGCGGCGCATCGTCCCAGGCCGCCGCCAATGAGCCCCCGCCACGCTACGGCTGGGAGACGTTCCGCCAGTCCAACAACCCCGATGTCATCCTCGCGGGCATGCCCAGCGATGAAGCCCTCGACATCTTCGCTGCGCGCGGCGGGACCACCGTCATCAATCTCAGAACCGATAGCGAGATGGCCGCCTTCCCCGGCTATCAGCAGAGCATCGAGGCTCGCGGCCTGAAGTACGTCCACGTGCCCACCAGCGGCTCGACCATGGGCGAGGCCACCTACGACCCGATGGCCGCGGCGCTCGACGAAGCGACCGGCCCCGTGCTGCTGCACTGCGCCAGCGGCGGACGCGCCACTTACGCGTGGGCCATGCGCCGCATCGACCACGAAGGCCTGAGTGCACAAGACGCGTCGGTCTACTGCACCGAAACCCGCGGCAAGCCGTGGGAGAAGGGCAACGAGATACTTGCAGCCTTCGCGGAGAGCAGGGCCACTCAGTAGCTTGAGATTTATCCTGTGAAGCAAGTTTGCGTACCGAACATTGAACAATCCGGCTTGTTCACGACCATGTTGGGCGTTGGCATGTGTGTGGCTCTGGCACACACATGGTTGATCTTGGGGCTGATGCGGGTCGTGCAGAATGTCCCGACGCCCATTGGACTGCTGATACTGGTCGTCCCTCTGCTCATCGGAGCGGCATGGTTCTCGCTAGTGTCAATGGCGGTTGGGCGGCTCTCGCGCGTGCTCTTGCTTCAGGTTGCATGCCTCCTGGCGGCGGGGTTTCTTTATAGCTGGGCCATCCCTCTTGCTGAAGACGACGGCGGCATGAGCTTAAGAAATCGCGACAAGTTGATGGTGTCTGTGGCTGGTCCCATTGTGATCTCTGGAGCCGTGTGGTTCCTCATGGCACCGCTGGTTCTATTGGTCCGAGGAATACTTGGTCGGCCAAGGCCATGGACTCCGGATGCCTGCCCCGCGTGTTTGTACGACCTCAGCGACGACAAACTGCACCGGTGTCCCGAATGCGGTACGGAGCCAGTCGAGTCATCGATCGCGCTGTCTTCGCCAGCCCGTTGGGTGGATGCAAGCCGCAAGGCTCGTTGGTATCTGGTTGCGCTTCCGCTCGTTGTCTGCTTAGCGTGGACCGCACAACAAATGGTGACGCGCACACTAGCAGTACTTCGGTATGAGGCCGCTTCGGACGGTACAAAAGTTAACGCTCATGAAGCCGTCCGCATCGCTTGGCCTGCCACGCTCAACAGCGAATTTGGAGTCCCCTTATCTGGCACCATCGAACATGATCCAGACGAATCCTCACTGCGTTCGGTGCTCTATAGAAACAAATCTGGACTGCAGATTTGCTTGTTCTTGAGAGGGGAGAACTCACTGCCTGCAGCTGGTAGGCCGATCCGTACTAATGATTGGGTGGCTGCCTGGCTTACGCCAGAGCAGACGGCATCAGTCTTAAGTAAGCAAGATCTACCGCGACAGCTTCTCGAAGCGATGCACGAAGAACTGCTGAGACTTCAAGAAGGTGGGCAATCGGACAGATGGATCGACCCCGCTCCCTACTTCACCAGCGATTAGTCCTCAGACGTCTTTAGGGACGTAAGTGCTCTTGACGTTCAGCTCGGCGAGTTGTTCGTCCGAGACCGCGTTGGGGGCCTGGCTCATGAGGTCCGCGCCATTGAGCGTCTTGGGGAACGCGATCACGTCGCGGATGTTGTCGGTGCCGGTGAGCTGCATGACGAGGCGGTCGAGGCCGAACGCGACCCCGCCGTGCGGCGGGGCGCCAAAGCGAAGGGCATCGAGCAGGAAGCTGAACTTGTCCTTGGCCTCGGTCTCGCTCATCCCCAGCAACTTGAAAACGCGGGCCTGCACATCGCGCTGGTGGATACGGATCGACCCGCCGCCTACTTCCGACCCGTTGCACACGAGGTCGTAGCCCGCCGAGACGATGCCCTCGATCGCGTCCACGTCGTCGTCCTTGGCGGCAAGAAACGCCTCGAGCTGGTCCGGATTCGGCGCGGTGAACGGGTGGTGCAGGCTGTAGTAGCGGTTGGTGGCCTCGTCGTGCTCGAACATTGGGAAGTCGATGACCCAGAGGAAGTCCCACTTGGTTTCGTCGATCAGCCCGATGTCCGCTCCCAACTTGAGTCGGAGTTCACCCAGCGCCTTGGTGCAGACCGCGTAGGAGTCCGCGCCGAACAGAATCTGGTCGCCCGCCTCGCAGCCGAGTCGCTCGATGAGGTCGTCCGCGATCGGCCCGACGAACTTGGCGATGCCCGCTTCGAGCGTGAGCTTGCCGTCGGCCTCGGCGACCTTGGTAGTGGGAATGCCGCCCGCGCCGAACTGCTTGACGAACTCCGAGTAGCCATCGGTGATCTTGCGTGTGAGCTCGGTGGTGCCCTGAGGCACGCGGATGGCCTTGACCACGCCCCGGCGTTTGGCGAGCGCATCGGTAAAGACCTTGAACTCGGTCTTGGCGGCGAGATCGCTCACGTCGACCAGCTCGAGCCCGAACCTGCGGTCGGGCCGGTCGATGCCGTAGCGGTCCATGCACTCGCGGTAAGTCACGCGGTCGAGCGTGGGCATGTTGACGCCGAGGACTTTGTCCCACAGTGTGCGCGCAAAGCCCTCCATCATCGAGATCACATCGTCGCGGTCAACGAAGCTCATCTCAAGATCGATCTGGCTGAACTCGGCCTGGCGATCGGCGCGGGGGTCCTCGTCGCGGAAGCACCTGCAGATCTGCATGTACCGCTCGGCGCCGGCGATCATCAGGATCTGCTTGAAGATCTGCGGGCTCTGCGGCAGCGCGTACCACTGGCCGGGCTGCACCCGGCTGGGCACGACGAAGTCGCGCGCACCCTCGGGCGTTGATCGGCACAGATAAGGCGTCTCGACCTCGATGAAGCCCTGCTCGTCGAAGTAATCGCGCGCGATCTTGGCGATGCGGTGCCTCGTCCGCAGGAAGTTCTGCATCTTGGGCCGGCGCAGATCAAGGTAGCGGTGCTTGAGACGAAGCTCCTCGCCGGGCAGGTTGTCCTCATCGCTCGGCGAGAACGGCGGCACGTCGGACTTGGCGACAACCTCGAGGTCGCTGACCACGACCTCGATCTCGCCCGTCGCGAGCTTGGGGTTGCCCCCGCCTGCGCGCACGCGAACGGTTCCCTTGGCGGCGATCACGTCCTCGCCGCGGAGCTTGGAAGCGGTCTCGACAAGATCACCCGAGACGCTGTCCTTCTCGAAGACGAACTGAGTGAGCCCGTCGCGGTCGCGGACGTCGATGAAGACGAGCCCCTGGCCGTGGTCGCGGAAGGCGTTGACCCATCCTGTGAGGACGACATCTTGGCCAACGTGCTGGCTGCGGAGCTGCCCGCATGTGTGGGTGCGTTTGAGCATGGGGGATCGCTTCCAAATGGCTGGCCCCGCATCAAACGCCGATGGCCGCCGGTCAGGGCGGCTCGGGGCGGGGGCCACGAGTCTATGCGCGGGCGTGCGAGAAGCGATCGTCGCTGGCCCCCTACCATCTTCGCAACGACTCTGAAGCACCCACCCGACGATAGAGGAGGCTCCCCCATGTCTGCAGCAAACACCAAGGCCGGGCTCGAAGGCGTGATCGCTGGCAGCACGGATATCTGCTCAGTCGAGCAGGGCGCCCTGATCTACCGGGGGTACGAGATCGACGACCTGGCCCGCAACGCGACGTTCGAGGGGGTCGCGTTTCTGCTGCTTGTCGGCCACAAGCCCTCGGCAGTAGAACTCAAGGCGTTCGACAGCGAGCTAAAGGCCAACCGAGCGCTGCCCAAGGAGGTCTGCGACTTCCTGAAGATCACGCCGCCGATGCTCAAGAGCGGCTCAGCGGTGCCGATGGACATTCTGCGAACCGCCGTGAGCATGCTCGGCAACCTCGACCCGCAGTGCCAGGACAACAGTCCCGAGGCCGAGCGGGCCAAGGCCAAGCGGCTGACCGCCCAGATTCCGACCGTGATCGGGCACATGCAGAACGCTCTGGAGGGCAAGGCGGCGGTTGCGCCCGATGCCTCTCTGAGCCACGCGGCCAACCTGCTCTGGATGATGACGGGCGTTAAGCCCACCGCCAAGGCCGCCCGCGTGATGGACGTGAGCCTGATTCTCTACGCCGAGCATGACTATAACGCGAGCACGTTCAGCGCCCGCGTCATCTGCGCGACGCTCAGCGACTTGCACAGCGCGGTGACCGGCGCAATCGGGGCGCTCAAGGGGCCGCTGCACGGCGGCGCCAACGAGGCCGCGATGGACATGCTCAAGGAGATCACGGTCGCGCACAAGGCGGGTACATCGGTCGAGGACTGGATGCTCCAGGCGTTCGCCGACAAGCGCAAGCTGATGGGCTTTGGCCACAGGGTCTACAAGAATGGCGACCACCGCGCGGGCATCCTGCATGCTTTGGGCCGCGAACTCGCCGAGCAGAAAGGCCCCGAGTGGGTCGAGCTCTTTGACCTGGGCGAGCGGGTCCAGAAGATCATGCTCGACGACAAGCAGATACACCCCAACGTGGACTTCCCCTGCGGTATGACGTATTTCACGATGGACATCCCCGTGCCGCAGTACACGCCGATCTTCGTGGCATCACGCATCACTGGCTGGGCTGCCCACGTCATGGAGCAGCACGCCCACAACCGCCTGATCCGTCCGGTCTCGGAGTACACCGGGCCTGCGCTGAGCGGGTGGAACAGCTAAGCCGCCGACCGACATTTCAGCACGCTCGCACGCCCAGATGAGGCGTGTTTTTATGCGCGCTCCGCGAGGCGCGAAAAAACAACCCCCGCGTGAGCGAGGGTTGCGGAGGGATTGTCTGAGAAGTAAGGGCGGGTCAGCGTGCGACGGCAGTCTCGCTGAGGTTGAACGCCCGCCAGAATGTGGACGCGGAGAACGCGAAGGAAGTCACGTCGCCTTCGATCGCGGTGCCGAAGATGTAGATCGTGCCGTCCCGTCCAGCCTCGGCGGCAAGCGGTCCGATCGATAGCGGCACGGCATCCGACGTAACGTCCGTTAGGTTGGTCGAGACCCATGCGTTAGACGCGGGAGACCACCAGACGGTGATCAGATCGCCCGAGCCGTCGAGCCCGACAATGTTCTGTCCAGACCACGGCGTGACGAACGCGGTGAGCGTGGAGCCGACGAGCGACGGAGCCGTGTCGCCGAGCACGGTGCTCAGGTTGTCGTTGCGCCACAACCCGCCGAAGCCGGGCCGCCACCAGGTGACGATCAGGTCGCCGTTGGTATCCGTGCCAGCAAGGTTGACGGCTCCCCATGGCTGAACGAAGACAGCGAGGTTGCCCACGATCGCGGGAGCCGAGCTGACCGCGGTAATGTCATTGGAAGTGAATGTGCCGCCAAGGGCTCCCGAGGTCCAGACCGTGAAGATCCGGCCGTCGGCGTCGAGCCCGGCGATGTGGATCGAGTTCCAAGGCGTGACGTAGCTGACGATCGGGCTCACGAAGGTCGGCGTGCCGAACTCTGACCCGGTCAGGTCGTTAGTCGAAAGATTGCGGGCGAACCAGAAAAACTCGCCGAGGTCGTCGGTCGTGCCGTTCTGCTCGAAGAGGATGATCTCGCCGCTGGCTCGGAACGCGAAGATGCGGGCCAAGCCGTCGACACCGACGACCGGTACGACGTTGGTGAACGGACCGCCCACGCGGGTCTCGTCGGCGAGGTCCCGCTCGGTGAAGAAATTGCCGTTGTCGCGGTAGAGGATGAGCCCGGTCGCCGAAGGCGCGACCGCGTAGCCCCGCCCGTCCTTGGTATCAACGAACGATTTTGCGGCCGCGGAGATCGGGCCTCCTGTGCTCTCGGCACGGATGTCCGCTACCTGGAAACCAGTGAACTGGTTGCCGATAAACGCAAGCGGATTACCTACGGTGTTGCGAACGGTGACCTGCGGGTTAACGCCCGCGCGGATCGCCGAGGAGAGGGTGGCACCCGGGGTCACGTTGACCTCGACGACTCCGTTCACGATCGAGAGGTCTTGGAAGATCAGGATGTCGTCGCTGATCGACGTTCCGACGATCTCGTCGCGCCCGTCAAGGTCGTAATCGATTAGCGCGATGGCATCGATATCCACAGAGAGAGTCTGGATGGCCGCGGAAGCGAACCGGCCAAAGCCCTGGTTTTCGAAGACGATGATGGCCTCGTCAGCACCGATGACGACATCGAGGTCGCCATCGCGGTCGAGGTCGGAGATCTTGATGTCATTGCCGCCGTTGACCGAACCGAGCGAGAAAATCTGAATCGAGAACCCGCCGCGATCCGCTGTGAGAACGGCGAATTCGGCCTCTGTCTCGGCGACGACCACGATGTCGTACCGTCCATCGCCCGAAACATCGCCCTGCGCGATCGCCGAGGGAGCCCAGGGAAGATCGACGAACGACGACACGAAGAAGCCCTGTGTGAAGTTGGGCCCGATCGGGTTGTTGACCGGATCGGGGAAGTTCTCTCTCAGAATCGCGACCACGCCTCGATCCTGTTGATCGAGGTCCTGCGTCGCGAGGATGAGGTTGACCTCGTTGATGTCCTCGTCGAAGACAACGTCGAAATCACGCCCCTCAAGCCTCAGGTTGAGCCCATCGAACCGCACGCCGAAATCACCCTCGATCAAGGGCGGGTTGGCGGGGTTGGCAATGTTGAGATTCCCGTCAAACTCGCCCTCGCCCTCGTTGGCGAGCAGCCCCACTCCCACCTCTGAGATGCCGAAGATATCCCAGTCACCATCGGGGCCGACATCGACCGTGGCCGCGGCCAAGAACGGCCCGTCCACGGGCAGCGCGACCGCGCCGGTGTTGCCAGCGCGGCGCATGCGGCCAGCACCGTCGGCAAGGAATGAATTGACGACGCCGGTTCCGGTGACGACTACCAGGTCGGTGAACCCGTCCTGGTTGAAGTCCTCGCTCGTCATCCCGATCGGTCGATCGGTCGTGAAGAGCGAGGTACGACGACGGAAAGTCGAGCCGGCATCGCCGAACAGCACCGTCACGACGTTGCGGTCGTTGTGCGCGACGGCGATGTCGCCGAACCCGTCGCGGTCGAAGTCCGCGGAGAGCACATTCACGCCGCTCTCGACGGTCGTGATCGACTCGGTCGGTGCAAACTGCACCGAGAGCAACTGGCGCTGTTCCAGAGCCTCTAACTCGAGAGCCAGAGGCTGACCGGCGGTGCGGATCAGGTTCGTACCACTTGTGCGAAGGGGGAACATCCCCATACTTAGCGCCTCCATACTGGCTCTTGGCTGGGTCGGCCAACGTCGTTCGTCGGCTCAACGGGACGCTCGGCACCTGGTAGGGCGTCGCGAACGTTTCAGGCGGGATCCCGCCGGGGCGGGACAACTGAGTCTACGCACTTCCTGCGGAGAGGGTTTCTTGAAGCTGTTCAGGTCCGCCCTGACCACGCGTCAGGCCACTATACAACCCCTGTGCCTCCCTGACATGCTCAGGGTAGCTAACCAGCGTCGACGCTGCATGAACTTCGCTCGCCGAGGGCAGTTGGACCTCGCCGACCGCGATCTTTCTGATGGCTTCGGCAAGGTCCTCGGGCGAGCCACCGGGGGCCATAAGCCCGTTGCCCAGAGGGTGCTCGGGCGAATCGCCCGGCTCGACCACCCACTCGGGGGGACCGCCCAGTCGCGACGAGATCACGAACTTGCCCGCATGCAGATGCTCGAGCAGCACCAGCGGCGAATTCTCGAACCACACGTGGCTGAGCACGCCTACGTCGTAGTCGCCGCCCGATGCCACCAGCATGACCTGGTCGTAGCCGCCCACGAAGCTGACCTCCGGGAACCGGCTGAGCATCTTGCGGAAGTGCCAGTCGTAACCTCCGGCCCGCATCAGGAACTGGCACCTCTGGCGTATGGACTGATCGAGCAGTTCGATCGCCTCGGCGAGGATGCGGAAGCCCTTGTTGTTCCTCGTCGTGCCAAAGAACGCGATCCGCACCGGACGGCCCGAGGTCTCGGCTTTCCATGGCCGGCGCTTGTAATAGGGCGATCGACGAACCTTGCGATTAATCTGGTCGAAGTGTGGCAAGCCCAACCGGAGGTGATGGCCGCGTTCGGGATCGAGGCCCATCGTCTCATGGACCTGCAGCATGAACCGGCTGGGTGGCGTGATGAGACTCGCGGTATTTAGCGCTTCGATGCCCGCTTGCCGCCGACCGCCGTAGTCCTCATTGAGCACTTTCAAGTGGACATCGCGGGCCGAAAGCATCCGCTCGTTGGCGTCGGCGGGAGCCCGGCCCAGCCTGGGCGGCTCCTCGCCCTTCGTAAGCCACAGCCCAAACTCATTCTCGCCGTTGTCCTCGGGCGACACGCTGAACCCCCGCCACGCCTGAGGATCCGGGCTGATCGAGTTCGGATTGTCGGAAATGTCCTCGTAGACCGCGAGCGGCTCGGCCGCCTCGCCCCGCTTGACCACCTTCTTGGCGGTTCGGTATGTCTTATCGAGCATGCCGTAGGCCTGCGGCCCGAGCGTACGGATCACGGTCTGCTGCGTCGCCCGCTTGGTGATCGCGGTCTTGGGGTCCGGTGCCTCGAGGCAGCCCACGCACTTCTGCCCGCCCTCGTAGTCCAGGCACACGTCGCGCTCTTTATGCAGCAAATCCACTTGCGGGCACACGAACCAGTAGTTGTGAGGTGTGATGACCACCGGTGTGCCCGCCTCGCGAATCTTCGCCACCACATCCAGCCCGAATCCTTCGAGCGAGTGGATGTGCACCACGTCGGCTTTGATCGCTTTTAGCCAACCCGCGATCAGTTCAGCCGTCGCAGGGTCGCCCCGCTCCTGGGTCATGTTGCGGAAGTTGGACGACGCCGGCGACAAGTTTGGCGAGTTGAACAAGTGGTGGCACGTCACGCCTCGCCAGGTCTCGACCTTCTTGACGTGCGGGCTGCGCGGGTGCAGCGTGTAGTCCATGCCCGAACGCAGGTAATGCACACGGTGCCCGCTGAGTACCAACCCCGCAGCGAGTTCGGAGGCCGCGAGGTTGTAACCGCTGCCCTCGGCGGCCTGAGCGGCAAGCCTCGCCCACCCGAACAGCGCCACCGTCATCGGCGCGTCGGTCTTGGGCCACGCGGCAGCCAGGCTTGCTTGCTCATCGCTCGGTGCGTTCATTCGAAAAGGCTCGCCATTTGGTCTTGCGTGTCAATCAAAGGTGGCTCAGCCGTACCGGCTCGTGCGTACAAACGGTCGCAGCGTCACCAAATACCAAACCGAGCGCAAGGACGTTAGCGTCCAACGGGCCGCAAACCCGAGCCGGGTGCGGATGCCAAAGGGCTCGATCTGGCACTCGCCAGCGCGCCGGCGGTCGATGTGCACGTTCATACCAGATCGCAGCAGAGGGAAGTCGCAGTCGTTGTCGTACACGATCAGCGCGTGCGGCCCGTCAGCCAGCAGTTCTCGCTGGCGACGGAGCTTGCTCCGCTTGCGGCTTGAGTAAACCACTCGCTCCGTATCGTCGGCGCCCGATGCGAGCTCAGCATTCGGGATGTCGTTGCGGACGATCTCCAGCCACCGAGGCCGCTGTTCGGATCGGCCCGCGGCCGCCTGCGATTTGTCGATCTCAAGCCGAAGCTGCCGGCTCCAATCTAAACACTCAGGACGATTGCAAAGCACCGCGATCTGCTTGTCGGGGCTCAACAACCCGCGTGAGGCGAGACCCTCGATCAGCGGTTCGAACGGCGGGCTCGGGTCCTGCAACTTGCCCGCCCGTCCCACGCAGAGATCGTCAGCCGTTCGGCGGATCACCTCGGCGTGCGAAGCTCGCCGGTTGACCATCGCCACCATCGAGTCTTTCAACAGCCCCAGAATCCGTCGTCCCGCGACCCGGCGAAGTTCGCCCTTGGGCAGCACCTTCTGCATCATCCAGATCAGGTTCCGCTGGGCGTAATACAGCCGGGCAGGGGTCAGCTTGTGGTGCCAGGGCGTATGGAACACCACCGCGTCAAGGTTTAGCACCACGCGGTAGCCCTCTTTGGCGAACCGCAGGCACCAGTCGGCGTCATCGCAGTAGATGAAGTAACGCCAGTCCCAGAAGCCGACCTTCTCGACCGCGCTCCACCTCGCGAGCATCGAGCACGCCGACACGACATCCACTTCTCGCGTGCCGGTGTATTGGTGTGGCCCTCGAACCCCACCGGTCTTGACGGCCCAAGCCCGGTGGCTCTCTCGCAGCGGGTGCGATTCGCCCGGCTCGTCGCCCATCAGCCCGGAATCGCGGTTGAAGTAGACAGTCGTCTCGATCGTCGTGTCGCGGTTGTTGATGTCCACCGTGCGCGAGCCGACGAGTCCGATCTCGATGTCACCCTCGGCAACCGAGGTGAGCTGTGCAGCCGCATCTGCTGGCAGGTCCACATCGTCGTCCACCAGCCATACATAGTCCGGGCGTTCTTCGGCCGGGCCCTTCTGAAGCACTCGGTCGACGAACGCGAAACCCGTGTTGAACCCGCCGCACCCTCCGTGGTTGTGCGCGTTGGTCACGACCGTCAGCGAACGGAACCCAAGACGGTTTCGGCCCGCACGATCGTCGGGGAGCCGGAAGTCGGGTAAGTGTGCGTCGGCCGTAGGGTTGGTCACCAGCCGCTCGGGGCTGAAGGCCTGGCGAAGCTGGTCGGTCGTGCCGTCGGTCGAGGCGTTGTCGATCACCACCACGTCGAACCGGTCGGTCGGGAAGGTCTGCTGCGAGAGAGCGCGGAGCACCGCCGCAGCCATCTCCCAGCGGTTCCAGGTGACAATGAGAATCGCCACGTTGGGCGGCCTGGTCGCGCTCGATCTCGCGACCGCTTGGGGGGCTTTGGTCTGCGGTCCGAGAGCGCTCATACCCGGGCTCCGCCCAC
This sequence comes from Phycisphaerales bacterium, assembly GCA_029260395.1. GTDB lineage: Bacteria > Planctomycetota > Phycisphaerae > Phycisphaerales > UBA1924 > OFTM382. Next base: position 292,004 of record JAJDDJ010000013.1, read on the forward strand.
ACCGGCCCGCTGGGGTGCTCCAGCGGCGCGAGTTCGGATGACGTCCTGCAACAGCATCTCTATCTCCCGGCCGTGCTCGGCCATCGACTTGGGCGGCGTAACCCCTGACCGTAGCCGCTCAACGAGGCCGGGTTCACGGATCGCCCGCACGATCTGGCGGGCGAGGTCGTACCGGTCATTGCCCCGGAACAGCAGCCCGTTGTGCTCATGGTGCACCGCATCGGGAATCCCGCCGAGGTCCGCGCCGAGCACGGGCACGCCGCAGGCTAGAAGCTCAAAGACGGTCTGCGGGCCGTTGTCCCACCAGATTGAGGGCACGATGCCCAGGTCCTTGCCGCCGAGCATCCAGGGCAGATCCTGCGGCCCGTACCCGTGGTGGTAGGCCAGCCTGGCGAGTCTCGGCTCCAGCCGCCGAAACCGCCACTCGCTCCGCTGACCCGCCTGGGCAAAGACCGCCAAATCGACCTCGCTGAGCAGCTCGGGCACGATCAATTCAAGCGCATCGGCCAGCACGTGCAAGCCCTTGTACGCGTGGTCGTAGCCGAGGAACACAAGCCGCAGAGGCCTTCGCAGGCCGGTAGGTCCGACTCGAGCAGGTGGGTCGAAGAGCAGTTCGGGGTGCTGTCCGCAGATCTCCCGAGCCCGCGTCCCTATCGGAAGCGTCTGCACCCGTGCGGGCTCCAAACCCGATGCGATGAAGCGTTGGCTCACGAATTCTGAGACGCCCAGCACCCGGTCGATGGTGTTGAGCGCCCCCACCATCGCCTCCCGCCTTTGGTCGAACCCGTCGTTGATCTCGGCTTGCGGGTTGTTGGCGATCGGCTCCCACTTGGCGCTTTCAGGGGCCGGGGCGAACGCGGTAGACACCGGTGCCGTGAGAACGGGCGCCATGCCCCGCGGGTCGTCACCCGGAACCTTGAACGGGGAATCGGCATCCGGTTCCAGCAGCCGGATCGCGAGTTCCTGGGCTGGCTCTGACTGGATTGGCTGGTTGGGCGCCGACTCCAGGCCCGCTCGCTTTCGTCGCTCGGTCCGAGGGTCGATGACCGCCCGCTCGGGCTCGTAGAGGCTCACGACCTCGATCGGGAGGTAGACCTCGGGGGTGAGCGTGTGGTAGTTGTGTAGGCTGTACACCGTTGCGGCCCCACGCCACTCCCCACGCCCCTGGCTGGCCACTTGCATGCAGCCAGCCGAGAGACCCTCGATGTTGTGGAAGTGAACCACATCAGGGTTCAGCGAGGTGAGAACTTCGCCGCACACCCGCTCAAGCTCTGGCTGGCTGATCTCGGCGTCGGCGTCATCCCGTTGAAACGCCGAGGGGGCCAATACCGGGCTATTGACAATCTCAACCACCTTCACGCCCAGCCAGTCCTGGTGACGAACCGCGTGGATAGGTCCCAAATCCTCGTCCGGCTTGGCCTGCACCGCTGAGTAGCTGGTTCCCGAGCAGAGCCATGAGACCTCGTGCCCGAGGCGGACGAGCTCTATCGCGAGCGACTGCGCGTAGCCGTTGACCCCTCCCCCGTTGGTCGGTCCGTCCCAAATCTTGGCCCAGTTCACGAACAGAACACGCATGCATTGACTATATCCGAACAAGCACTGTCCCCGCTCAGCCACTTTGAGCCGATACAATGCCACCGACGTTCGGCTGGGCACTCGGTGCCATCCCTTGGAGGAACCGCGGCATGGAATGGATGAGGCGGATCAGAATGCGGGCTCTGGCTCTGGTACTCGGGCTAACGCTCGTGGTCATCGCCATGCTCTCGCTGACGGCTTGGCCAGCCTGGCCCGTGGTCGGGGTGGCGGTCGCCGCCGCAGCGGTCGTCGTCAATTCCTTGGCCTCCAAGCTCAGGCTTGAGAACCCCGTGTGTGTCCATTGCGAGCAGGATCTGTCAGAGCAGATCCCAGGCGTGTACGGCGTGGTCTGCCCGAAGTGCGGCACGATCGACGCATCGCTCGCCCACGGCGCCAGCGATGCACCCGTGCTCCCCGACGACGACGAGACCGACGATGAAACTGAAAACGCCGAGGCCTCCTGACGGAAGACCCCGGCGTCTCGATGCTAGCTAAACGGTCGCCTTTGCTACCGCTCGGCTCAATTACTCGTGGTCGGCGACCTCGGCTGCGGCGTCCTTGAACTTCTTGTTGAAGTCCTCGATGGACATCTCGGAAATCTCGGACTTGGCCAGAATCGCATCGAGCGCTTTGTGCTCACGGATCTGCTGAACGATCGTGCCGATCTGCTGCTGTGAGATCAGTTGCTGGCGAAGCATCTCGGGCCTCTGGCCCCGGCTGTGGGCCATCTGAGCGATGCGCTGGTTGACATCGCCCTCGGTGATCTGCACATCGAGCTCATCGGCCGCCTTGTGCAGAACAAAGAACAGCTTGAGCTCACGGGCAGCGTGCTCCTGCGAGGCATCGCGCATCTCGGCGACGCGCGCCTCGATGCTGTCCTCGGGCAGCCCGCGGTACATCAGCTCCATGCGGTGCTTCTCAAGCCACCGCTGGGCCTGTTTGGAGGTCAGTCGTTTGGGCAGCTCGAAGTCCACTTCCTTGGCTAGGTGGTCGGTGAGCTGGCGGCGCATCGCCACCTGCTGGCGGATGACCGTCTTCTCGTAGAGCCGCGAGCGGATCGCGTCCTTGAGAGCGTCCGCGTTCTCGAGGCCCACCATCTGTGCGAGATCTTCGGGGGTCTTGGGAATGATGCGATGGACCGCGTCGACCTCGAAGGTCACGACCAGGTCCTTGCCGCGGAGCGCCGGGTTTTCGTGGTGCTCGGGGCCCTTGACCTTGAGCGTGGCCGTCTCGCCGGACTTGGGCATTCCGAACTGCTTGGCCAGGTCGGTGACCATCACGCCGAGGATCATGCCCTTGCCGTCGCTGTCGGCGGCGGGAATCTGCACGACCGCGCCCTTGATGTTGTAGAACTCCGTGTCGCCCTTGGCTTCTTTCATGATGCCGTGGCCCGTGAGGTAGTCGCCCGGCTCGGGCTTCTCGCGTTCCTCAAGATCGCCCTCGGTCAGGCAGACCCGCCCAAGTTCTATATCAACCTGCGCATCCTGCACCTCGACCAAAGGCTTGGCGACCTTGATGCCCTCGAGCTTGGGCATCTCGAACTCGGGCACGACTTCGACCTCGATGTCGAACTTCAAGCCCTTGGCCGGGTCGAGTTCGAGGTCCTTGAGCTCGTCGTCGGCGATGGGCTCGCCGACCACTTGCAGCTTGTTGTCTTCGATCGCTTTGGTGTACGCCTCGGAGACGATCTGCCCCTTGGCCTCGTGGCGGACAGCCTCGCCGAATCGCTTCTCGACGAGCCGGCGCGGGGCACGGCCCTTGCGGAAGCCCGGAAGCTCGGATTCGGCCACGAGCGAGTCGAGTTGGCCGTCCAGCTTCTCGGCGATCGCCGCCGGGGGGATGTCAAACGTCAGCTTGCGCGCGCAGGGGCCTGCATCGGTCACGGTCACGGTGGTCTCGGCCATATCGGCACGTACCTTTCGACAGGGACCGGTCCAGCCGCGGTACACCCGCAGCCCCTCGGCCCCGACTCAGAGCGAATCGCAAGGGTAGGCCCTCGCTTGGTGGACCCGCTTCATCGGGCGGGGCACGCTGTCGCCTTGAGACCCAAGCACGCGGCTCGAACGTTCCGCCGGGTCTGCTGCTTCGGTGGCCCAGCCCCCTCTTTACTTGCAGGCTGAGTCCGCTTTCCTGGAGGCACAGGCGTCCCGCCTATGTGCCCGCTCCGCTCGCGTCGATCGCCCCAAACGTTCTATTGCTTAATGCCAATGCAACATTGCCTCGTGGAATCATGAGAATTTCACGTGTCATTGCCCCAAAGTCCCGTGTCAGCGCCGCGCTGACACGAGGCAGAGTCGTTCTGCCACGGGTCCATGCAGCGTTGACACGAGGCCACTGAGCATGATGACGCGTTCACAGAGCAGTACCGCCGCGCCACGTTCCATCGCATGGCGAAGAAGGAGCATCGCCGTGAGGTGATCGAGCAGAAACGCGCTTCGCAAGAGCCGCACCGAGCGGTTGCGGGCCATCAGGCGGCCCGAATGCCGCATCAAAGCGAGTAAAAAGCCCTTGAGCCCCACCCGCCGGTTCGGATAGACTGGGCGGTCACCCCTCAAAGGAACCAGTGATGAAGCTGCCTTACATGATGATTGTCGCCTGCCTCGCCACCGCCGCCAGCGGGCAGCTGACCGAGGACCTCAAGCTCACCGCCAGCGATGCCATTGCGGATGACCGGTTTGGCGTCTCCGTGGATATCTATGGCACGACGGCCATCGTCGGGTCGTTTTTCAGCAACGACGCGGGAGACGACTCCGGTTCTGCCTATCTCTTTGACACCACCACTGGCCAAGAGCTCTTCAAAATCACCGCGTCCGACGCCGCCGAGGACGACCGGTTTGGTCTCTCCGTGGGAATCTCCGGATCCACTGCCGTCGTGGGGGCGTTCCTTGATGACGACGCGGGCGGGGACTCCGGTTCTGCCTATCTCTTCGACGCAACAACCGGCCAGGAACTCTTCAAGCTCACCGCGTCCGATGCCGCGGCAGGAGACTGGTTCGGCTTTGCGGTCGCTATCTCGGGTACGACCGCCATCATCGGGGCACCCGAGGACAATGCTGCATTCGGCTCGGTCTACATTTTCAGCACCATTACCGGCCAGCAGGTCCGCAAACTTACCTCACTCAATGTCGCTGCTGGGGACAGGTTCGGCAGCTCGGTCGCTATCTCGGGATCAACTGCCATCATCGGGGCACCGCAAGACAACTCGGCAACCGGTTCTGTGTACGTTTTCAACACCATCACCGGGCAGCAGCTCTTTAAGCTCAACGCGAGCGACGCCGCCGTTGCTGACTCCTTCGGCAACGCCGTCGCGATCCACGGTACGACGGCCATCATTGGGGCGGACAGCTACGGCTCCTTCGGATTCGACTCTGGCGCTGCGTACGTCTTCGATCTGGCTACCGGCCAAGAACTCTTCAAGCTCACCGCGTCCGATGCTGCGCAGTTCGACAAATTCGGCCGTTCTGTTGACATGTTCGGAACGACCGCCATCATCGGGTCGTGGTTTGACGACGACGCGGGCTCCTATTCTGGCTCGGCGTATCTGTTCGACACGACCACCGGCCAGGAACTCGGCAAGCTCACTGCGTCCGATGCTTCAGCTGGGGACTACTTTGGCGTTTCGGCCTCCATTTCAGGCTCGACGGCGATCGTCGGAGCGTACAGAGATGACGACGACGGCTCCAACTCCGGCTCGGCCTACCTGTTTGATTTGCACTCGTCGCCCTGCCCCGGCGACATAGCCGACGACTTCGGCACGCCCGGCGATGACGGCATGGTGAGCTTCGGCGACTTCCTCGCGTTGCTCGGCCTCATCGGCCCCTGCCCGGGCGGCACGCCCGGCTGCACGGGCGACATCGCCGACGACTTTGGCACACTCAACGGCGGAGACGGCATGGTCAGCTTCGGGGACTTCCTCGCGCTGCTCGGCTTGATCGGGCCGTGCCCGTAAGGGCCTGCTGACGGGTAACTCGACGCCTCCACGCAAAGCGGGAAAGCGTCAAAACCCCGGCGGCTCAGGGCAAGGCCACCGAACCATGAAGGCGTTCGCCGGTCGCCGATTCGATCTCGATCCACAACGCCGCGTCGGCATCGAGTTCGGCGGGTACCTCTACATGCCCGTGGAAGTCACCGCCGGTGGCATCGGCCTTTGATCGCACGGACCCGTCGCCCGCCTCGTTTCCGATCCACAGCCTGACCGCCGCTGGCGCTGGCCCGTCGTCGTGCTCAATATTCACATGCATGAGCGTGTTTGGCGTGGGCGCCCCACCGGCTGATATGTCGAGTGAGGTTCCGGCGATGACTACGGACCCGAGAGACCGCATGGCTCCGTGGCCGTCCTGGTCTGGCTCCGCTGGCTCAGGAGCAGCGTGCGTGTGCCCGTCGTCCTCAGAGTGCGCCGTTGCGTCATGGGGAGTTGATTCGTTGCCACAACCGGCGATCGACAGCGCTGCGGCCAGAGTGGATGCGAGGATGAGCTTCGTGAGATCGTTCATGGAGATGCTTCCTTTGATTTGGCCGGGCGCAGGGCCCCGGCAATCCGAGTGAGAATGGCCGGTGATGCGCGCCGACGCGGTGCGAGCTGGTGCCCGAACACCAGCGAGTATCCAGCGGGAACAACAATGAGGTTCAAGAACGTGGAGGTGAGCAGCCCGCCGAGTGTGACGATCGCGAGCGGCGCGAGCAGTTCGCTGCCGGGCTGGCTGCCAGCGAGGGCCAGCGGAAGCAGACCCAGGGCGGCACAAATGGCGGTCATGAGGATCGGAACAAGCCGCTCCATCGAACCCTGCACGATCGCTTCGCCGAGAGGCACTCCCTCGTGCCGCATGAGGTGGTTGTAGTGGTTGATGAGCAGGATTCCGTTGCGGACCGCGATGCCGAACAGCGTGATAAACCCGACCAGGCTCGCGATCGAGATGACCGGCGGCACGTACGCACCGCCGACTCCGATGAGCGCCAAGGTATTACCGATCGCACCGCCGCCCTCGGTCAGGTAGATCGCCGCGATACCACCGATGAGCGCGAGCGGCATGTTGAGCATCACGAGCACGGCGGCCCTCAACGAACCGGTCGATACTTGAAGCAGCATCAGCATGACCAGAGCGACCGCGACACCGGCGACGAGAATGGTGCGAGACGCGGACTGCTGGGCCTCGAATTGCCCGCCGTAGGAGACGGTCATCCCGGCACCTTGGACGATCGGATCGACACGTTCCCGCACCTGTGCGACGAGGTCGCCGAGGTTCGAGCCCTCCGCGACATTGAGCGACACAACAGCCTTCCGCTGGGCGTTCTCACGCGTGATGAGGTTGCTTGAGCGCTCCGGACCGATGTCGGCGACATCACTCAATCGGACGGTTGCGCCGCCTCGCCCGCGCAGGAGCAAGTCGCGGACCTGACGGATCGATTCGCGTTCCTCTGGCCCGAGGCGCACAACGATGTCGTACTGGCGGACACCCTGGTTGACGGTGTCGACCACCTCGCCGTAAATCGCTTCACGGACCTGCTCGGCGGCATCCGCCGGGCTGAGACCCGCTGCGGCCAGTTCGGCGTGGCGGTAGCGGATCGGCAGCGACGTGATCATTACTTCGCGGCTGGCGTTCACGTCACGGGCACCTGGGAGCGACTGCAACTCGGCCTCAATGGCCTTGGCAACTCGGCGCAGTTCGGACAGATTCTCGCCGAATACATTGATCGCGATTGCGGCGGGTGTTCCCGAGAGGACATGGCTCAGGCGATGCTCGATCGGCTGACCGACCATCGTGGTGATCCCTGGGATGGCCGCCAGGATACGGTCGATCTCGTCGCGCACTTCGGCACGCGATCGGCCCGCATCGACCGTGACCTCGACCTCTGAGTTGCTGACGGGCTCGGCGTGCTCATCGCGTTCGGCTCTGCCCGTTCGACGCGACACGGACCGGACTCCTTCGATCTCGACGAGCTGCCGTTCGACCTCGGTTGCGAGCCGGTCGCTTTCGACGATTGATGTGCCGGGCGGCGCGAGGAGGAACACCGTGAAAGTCCCCTCGTTGAACGAGGGGAGGAACGCGGTACCGAATGTGCTCGCCAGGACCATCGCGGCCACGGTAATCAGACCGGCGGCTCCCAGCATCCAGGCACGGAACTGGATAGCTGCCCGAAGCGCAGGCTCGTAGGCCCGCTTGAGAACACGGACGAGCGCCGCCTCGCGGTCTTCGTGCGCCCCGCCAAGTCTCCCCTTGAGCAGGAACCGGCACATGGCGGGGACCACCGTGAGGGCGACCAAGAGCGACGCGAGAATCGAGATCATGTAGGTCAGCGCGAGAGGCTGAAAGAACCGGCCTTCGAGCCCTTGCAGAAACAGGAGCGGCAAGAACACCATGACGATAATCACGGTCGCGAACACCATCGCGGGCCTGATCTCGTTGCTCGCGTCAAAGATGACTTCTGTGAACGGACGACGATCGGGCTCGGCCAACACTCGGTTCTGCTTGAGTCGGCGGAAGACGTTCTCCACATCGATAATCGCATCATCGACGAGCACGCCGATGGCAACCGTGAGTCCGCCTAGGGTCATCACGTTCAGGCTGAGGTTCATCGCGTCCATCATCAGCAGCCCCACCGCGAGCGAGATCGGGATCGCGGTGAGCGTAATAAGCGTTGTTCTCAGATTCATGAGGAACAGCACGAGCACCACCAGCACGATGATGATGGCCTCTGCGAGCACCTTGGTTACGTTGTGGACCGATCGCTCGATAAAGTGCGACTGGCGAACCACATCCCGGTTCAGCTCGACACCCTCGGGCAGCGTGGGCTCGATCTGATCGAACAATGCGTCGAGCATATCGGTGAGGGCGAGCGTGTTGGTGCCGGGAGATTTCTGGATCGTCAGAATGACTGCGGGGTGGCCGCCTTCGGAGGCTGTGCCACGCTTGAGAGCCGGGCCAAGGCGGACATCGGCAACCTGTCCGATCGTCACGGCAACGCCCTCGTGGTACTTGATGATGGTGTTGGAAATGTCTTCCGGCCTCGTTACTCGGCTCTGCTGGCGTATCGGAATCTCGAAATTGTCTACGTTGACGAGGTATCCACCGCTCGCGGTGCTGTGCGCGCCGCCTGCGGCTTCGACCACGTCGGTGATTGTGAGGTCGTAGAGGCGGAGCCGGTCCTGGTTGACATTGACCTGGTACTCGGGCAGCTCGCCACCGATGGCAACCGCCTGAGCAACGCCCGGCACGGAGAGAATCTTGTTCCGCAGGTCGAATTCTGCGTAGGAACGGAGTTCCATCGGCTCGACCGTTCCATCGGGCGAGGACAGCGATACGAGCATGATCTCGCCCGCGATCGAGGTGATCGGCGTGATGAACGGCTCGACACCCTCCGGCAGATTCTCCCGAGCGGTCACGAGCCGCTCGGCCACGAGCTGGCGGGCATCGTAGAGGTTGGTCCCCCAGTCCAAGTCAACCCACACGATGCCGAGGCCGATGGCGCTGGCGCTGCGAACGCGCCGGACACCCGTCATGCCATTGACAGCTGACTCGATGGGGAACGTCACGTACTGCTCGACCTCGTCGGCCGCGAGCCCGCCCGACTCGGCCATGATGGTAACGGTTGGTGCGTTGAGTTCGGGGAACACATCCACACTCATCCGCGGCAGCCGGTAGCCTGCGTACCCAACCACCATGACGGCGGAAATGAGAACGAGAGACGAGTACTGGAGCGAGAATCGGATGACGGCCTTCAACATGGCTTAGTCCTCCCCGTCGTGGAAGGTGCCGTCCGTGTGAAAGTGACCACCCTTCTGGATCGATCCGCTGGTCGCGAGCATGAGCTGGAACGCGCCGTCGAGCACAACCTCATCGCCGTCACGAACCCCGCTCAGCAACGCGACCCACCGGCCGTCGTCTTTGCCAAGGTCAGCTTCCATGCGGATCGCTTCGTTCGGATTGGCGGGATCCCGGCGGAAGATCACCGGCAATAGCCCGTCACGTTGAATGGCGGCAAGCGGAATCGCCAGCACGGGCGAAGCGGTCGCGTCCGTCAGGATTTCGAGCTGAGCCGACACACCCGGGCGTGCCCATGGCAGGAGGTTATCGGGAGCCACGAACAGTTCCAGCGTGCGGTCGTTCGGATCACCGCCCAGCCCGAGCGTGAGCGTGCCTCCCATGGTGTGCTGCAAGGGCACCGCCCGGCCAACGGCCGTCGGAGTCGGAGGCACGATCCGCGCCGACAGGCCGTCTCGAAGCACCCCGAGATCGCTCTGAAGCCCCGACGCTCGAAAACGCAGTCTGTCAGGTTGCACCACTGTCATAACGGGGGACTTCTCATCCGCCCACGAGCCGTTCGTCAGGCCCAGAGTCTCCACAACCCCCGCTTCGGTGGCGATCACTTCGATCGAATCGATGGCCGCCCACCCGGGCTGGGTACCTTGAGCGGTTTTGACCGTGGCGGCGAGCTGTTCCCGACCGATAGACACGATGGCCGACGCGGAGTCGAGCAGGTAGCTCGATTGAGCCCTCGCAGCCCTCAGATCAGCTTCGGTCTGTTGCCGGTCCGCGTGCAACTCGGCTTTCTTCTCCTGTACACTCGCAAGCTCTGCCCGGTTGCTCGCGACCGCCGCCCTCGCCTGGGCGAATTCGTCGATGCGACCTCCGCCCGCCTCGCGCACGATTCGGAGCTGCTCGACACGTTCGTTCCACACAGCGACGCTCTCGTGAAGGCTCTGCTCGTGCAGTTCATGGGCTGCGAACAGCGGATCGAAGGTCGTAAGGCGAGCGTCGAGCCGCTGAATCTGCGACTCAGCATGGGCGAGTTGCTGTTGCATCTCTCGCCACGCTGGCGAGTCGATGCGGTAGAGAACATCGCCAGCCTTCACGCGCTGGAACTGCTCTGCAAGCAGCTCAACGCGGCCCGGAACCGCCGTTCGGTACTCGCGCCTCGCGGTCGGGAGGTACTCGAAGCGACCCGGCACTCGAAGCGTCTGCTCGATCTGCCTCCGTTCTACCTTGATGAAGCTGATGCCGAGGTTCGAGCGAACCGATGCCGGAATGGCAACGCGGTCGGTTGACGCTGATGCGGGTTGCTCACCATGATCGTGGCCGTCGTCTTGACTGTGATCGGACTGCGTGGCAGGCGATGCGTCGTTGCCCTTGCAGGCCGCGAGGGAAGCGAGCGCGAACATTGTTGCAGCGATCACTGCAATTCGGTAGATGGCATTCATCGGGAACTCTCCTCGGAGCGTGATGGGATCGGCCCCACGACAGGTGAAGTGTCGTCTGCGTTCTTTTCAACAGGGGCGGGAAACTTGGGCTGGTCCGGTCCGAGCAGCCGAGCACGCTCGACGACCGCGTTCAACTCGGCCAATCGAAGATCGAGCAGTTGGCTCTTGGCCTCAAAGCGGCGCGAGACTGTCTCCAACAAGATCAATGCGTCAACCTCGCCGAGCCCGATGAGCTGTTCCACTTCTCGGGACTGCTCATCGAGCATGGGCACCAGTTGGGTCTGGAACGCTTCGAGCTGGCTCCGTGCGGCCGTGCGTGCTGCGTTTGTCGTGGCGAGTTCTCGCGTTAGCTGCTCGAAGGTGGTCTCCGCCGCGACGCGAGCGATAGCTCGCCGTGCTCTTGCTTCGGCGATCCCGGCCCGGTTGGCGTTCACGACCGGGATCGGGATCGAGAGGCCGAGCAGCAGGCGGTCGTCGCTGGCCTCACTCCCGTACCCGCTGCCGATGGTGATGTCCGGGTACTGCTTGCGAACCTCAAGTCGGAGGGTCTCCTCAGCGGTGTGGTACTCTGCACGGCGCACGGCGATCGACGTGTTGGCTTCGATGAGCCGCTGCACCTCGTCCGCAAACGACACCGCTTCGCTAGCTGATATCGAGGGGATCAGAGCGACATCGGTGGTCGGCGACAGCCCGAGCAAGCCGAACAGGTGTACACGGGCTTGTGTCGCGGAGAACTCCGCCTGAGCGAGCCGGCCGCGGCTCTCCACAAGCTCAGCACGGAGCAGGCGGGCCTCGACCCTTGTGAGTTCTCCTGCCGTTTCGAGCCGATCTGTGATGGAGGCGACCCGCTCGACCTGTCCGATCGCTTCCCTGAGCAGGCCGACCCGGGCGTCTGCAACTGTCCATGCCGCCCATGCCGATCGGACACGGGCTCGTGTGGTCCATTCGGCATCCACAATGCGCCGCAACTCGGTCTCGAATGCCGCGCCCGCACGGTCCTTAGCCACTTCCAAACGCCCAGATACCGGGATCGTGAAGCTCAGCGTCAGGCCGTACTCGAACGGTCCTTCGGGCGACAGAATCTCCGCACCATCGAAGCCGAACTGTGGGTCTTCCCAGAGTCCCGCGGTTTCATACTCGGCCAGCGCGAGGCCCGCTGCCAGACGCGCCAACCGCAGATCGGCGTTGTAGAACAAGGCGACGACTTCACCCTCCGCGACGGACAGCCCGTCGCTGAGATCGAAGCGCTGTGGCGCACCGTCTCCGGTCTTGGCGAGCCGGTCGAGAAATGCGCCGATCGGCTCGGCGGCATCGACCCTGGACTCCATCGCCGATCGATGAGAGGGGAGGTCGAGCGGAGCCCTTTCGTAGCTTTGGCAGCCTCCTAGCAGGCCGCACGCTGCCACCGCAGCCAGTCCCGGCCGCGCACTCCGACGCACCGGCAGGGGTGTTGAGATGTCCATGTGACTGTGTTCCTATCTGTGTGAACGACAAACCACCCGAGGCAGCCAAGGCTGCTCGGGACGCGATTCGCTGTCAGATAAGATTTAGAGAATCAGTCTGGTGGACGAGACAATCGTAAGCCGCTGTGTGCCGCCGGGATCGAACCAAGCCGGGGGAATCGGAGGGCCGGTCCATGACAAGCCATGACCCAACTCGGTGACCACCCAAGCCGGTGGTGGCTGAACAAAGAGCACTTGCGTCGATTCGGAATCCGATCTCGGCAAGCTCAGAAGCTCGACCAGATCTATCTCGATATCGACGCAGCCGCAATCGTCGCCGTGATCGTCGCCGGGCACCGGCCCTGGCCAGCTCTCCGCGTGCTCGCACGCAAGCTCACACCCGCTGGCCGCCTCGGCTAGTTCATGCTCATGCCCGCCGCCGAAGCACATGACCGCCGCGCCGTTCAGACCCCCGAAAAGGGCTTGAATCCCGACCAGCATGGTCAGCAGAATGGCGAGCAATCGGTGAGGCACGGCATGAGTATACCTCGGCGATGCCTAGGAGGTTGCTTGAGAGGAAGCTGACTTCGTATGGCCCTCGACGAGCGTCACGCTAATCGCAGGCAGTGTCGGGGCCGGATCGAGACACGCCCATAGCTCCGCAGTAAGCCCCGCAGTAGAGAGGCGAAATGGTGTGGAGCAACGCGGCATCGCGCGATGGCAAACCACATTGGATACACTTCCCGCCCACGCCGGAGTGGCGGAATTGGCAGACGCGGTGGATTCAAAATCCACTTCTAGAGATAGAGTGGGGGTTCGAGTCCCCCCTCCGGCATTGTGAGGGATCCTTGGCATATCGCGACTCTCGCGTGCTTGGGCGCTGACCGTCGGAGGGAAGGTTGGGGTTCTGGCATTCGGACAGCGCACTGCACTTTGGAAGGCACGTCACCCTCAGCGTCCTCGCATGAATGCCACGCCTCCAGATGAGCAGACTGAAGCATCTGTTTTGTTGCCGTCCTTGGCCATGGTTGAATTCGGGGCGTTCCTCATGTCCGAGTCACAGTTGACGTTTCACAGATGAAACTCAGGCGGGCCGACAGGGCCGGCAAGGGCTCTTCAATTCTACAGAGGCACCAGGCACGCAGTCATCGCCGTGACTAGGCCTCGGGCACGCAGAGACAACTCGTCGTCGGCTTCTCATCGGCCTTGCTGAACGCGGCCTCGTATCGCTTCATCACTTCAGCGGCCTCGCTGTCGAGACCTTGGCCTTCGAGCGACTTCGCCAAGCCGTAGAGGGACCACCCGTTCTCTCGCCAGTGGCTGAGATCCGCGCGGTAGACCCGCTCGGCGTCGTCGAATTTCTCGGCTTTCAGATAAACCACGCCCAATGTGTGACGGATCGGCTGAAGCCACTGCGGCGGCTCGCCGTAACCCAGCACGTCCTCGATGGCGGCGCCCGCCTCGAGCAACTTGGCCGCCGTCGCCCAGTCGCCCTGCTGCAGCGCAATCTCACCTGCGATGAAGTGACGGCTGACGTCGAGAAGTGTGTACGCCGGATCGTCGCCCCAGACCGCATCCTCGGGGATGCTCATGCACGCAGCCTCAAACAGCGATTGCTCTGCCTTCGCGTTTGCGATGTCCTTTTTCGCTGCGTACGCGATTGCCCGGTGGGCGTGCCATACTGCGTTCGTGATCGGCAAGAACTCCGGCGGGGCCGGTTCGGCGAGCAGTGCGTCCCATCGACCGAACCGCTTCTGCACGTCGTAAACTGATGTCATCCATAGATCGACGTATGCGCCAATCATCGGGAGCATCTCCTCAGGGATCGTCTCCCACATCGCTCTGGCCGCTTCCATCGCCTCCGCCTCACGGCCGGCCATCATCGCGCTGAACGCGAGCATGTGCGCATTGTGCACCTGGTACATGTACTGGATGCCCTGCTTTGGCGACCGCTCGATGTACTCGCCGTCAGACTGCATCGCGATCATGTTCATCTCGATCGACTTATCCCACATCCCCGTTTGGATGTAGATGTGCGAAGGCATGTGGTTGAGATGGCCCGCCTTAGGAATTTGCATCCCTAGGCGGTCCGCCGCGGCGATCCCGCGCTCGGGGGTGGTGCTCGGTTCGATCGCGTGGATGTAAAGGTGGTTCGCCCCGGCGTTGCTCGGATCCATCGCCATTACCCGCTCAAGCGTCTCCAAAATCTCGGGTGTGTCCTTTTCAGGATGACGTTCCTTGGTGTAGAGCTTCCAAGGCCGCTGCACCATCAGCGCCTCGGCGTATAGCGCGCCGACGAGCGAATCGTCCGGATAGCTGTTCCACACCTCGCCCATCGCCTCCGCGAAAGCCTCGTTGAGAGCGCTGCGATCATCGGGCGCGGGCCAAGCGTACCGAGCGCCCAGAGCCCCGATAAGGGCCGCCTCGTTCGCGTTCTTGTAGTCGAGCCGCTTTTGGGCCTGTCGCAGCGCGGCCCAGGCGGCCTCGTTGCGCTCGGGGGTCATCATCGGGTCGTTGTAGTTGGGGCCCTCGCAGACCGAGATGCCCCACCATGGCATCGCCGCTTGCGGAGCGAGTTCCGCCGCCTTGGCGAACGAACGGATTGCCTCGTCATGGTTGAAAGCGTACATCCACGCGACACCTTGGTCGAAGTACTCCTGCGCCTCGGGGGAAGCCGAGGTGATCGGGCGGCTGCGTTCGCCCATCCCTTCGAAGAGTTGTGCGCTGGGTGCGTCGGCGGCGAGGTGGTCGCTGTTCGGCGTTGATTGACAACCCGCGATCATCGCCATGCTGGTCAGAGTTAGCGAGAGTGGGATCTTGTTCATGTGGCTCCCCGATCATCTATGAAGCAGCCGCCGTAGCGGGCGATCCGGACTGGATCAGCAATTGCAGCATACCCGACTCTGTGCGCTGATCAGCCCCACCCCTATCACCGAAAAACACCCTCGCACTTGAACTCGATCGCAACAGCCAGCAAACGATCTCGATCCTGCCTGTCGATTCCGCCGGCAAGGGGCAGCGACAACCGCTCATCTCGTGTTCCGAGTAGCCAGTCGCGATGCCGAACAAACCTCCGATCCCTGATGGCCAGTGCCGAGAGCAACTTGGGTAGCCTCGCCCCCACGCAGGCCTCGGTCTTCCACATCCCGGCACCGTCGGGCTTCGAGGCCTTTAGGCCTGCGGGCTTGGCCGCGGCGCGGCGCCGCCGCTGATCGCGCCGGCTCGACCTGAGCCGCGCGCCCAGCTTGATTCTCTTCGAGAGACTCGCCCACTGGGCGCGTCGGTCATCTTTTTCTTAATGACGTATCACTTCACAGCCGCTGAGCGATCACCTCGGGAAGGCCCGGGATCCATCTGCGGGCGGTCGAGGCATCGAACCGCTCGGGCCAGTCGCTCACGCCGGCGTCAAGCAGGGCTTGAAGGACCGCCCGCATGACGCAGCTAGGGGCGCTTGCACCGCCGCTTAGTGCATCGTGGTCCACCCATGAGAGCAGCACGGTGTGGGTCGAAACAACCCGATCGTGGGCATCGATCCGGGCAACCCGGTACGACCAGCCGCCCATTTCTTCGGCCTCTTGGCCTATTTCGATGCGATCTGCGAGCGACATGCTGCCTCCGGTGGCTCGTTCATCGGTAGAGTATCGGCCTTGCTGTTGCTCGAAACGATCAAACTGGCTCTAAACGACCTCCGGCTGCACGCGCTGCGGAGCGTGCTGACCGCGATGGGCATCATTTTCGGTGTCGCAGCGGTCATCACGATGGTCTCGCTGGGCGAGGGCTCGAAGCGGGAGGTCCTGCTCCAGCTTGAGGTGCTCGGCGCCCGCAACATCATCGTTCGATCAGAACGGCCAGCTGAGGCGGCCAACCAGCAGGGCGGCCAGCAGACGAGCTTCATCAACCGCTATGGCATCACCCGCGACGACTTTGACGTGGTGGTCACGAACTTCCCGCATGCCGAAGCCATCGTTCCGCTCAAGGCGGTCGGCAGCCAGGTTCTGCGAGGCAGCCTCGCCAAGACCAGCCAAGCCTTCGGCACCACGCCCGACCTGCCCCAAGTGGCGGGCATTCGCGTAGCACGGGGCATCTATATCAACGATGCACACATAACCGATCAGGCCATGGTCGCTGTGCTCGGTGCCGAGGTGGCGCGGCAGTTTTTCCCGGCCGAGGATCCGATCGGTCAGACGATCCGGATCGACGAAAAAGCGCTGACCGTTATCGGCTTGCTGCGGCCCGTTGGGCTGGCCAACGGAGCTGGCGGGGCGTTGATCGGACGGGACCTGAACCTCGACATGCACATCCCGATCACCACCGCCAGGGCGGTCTTCGGGGATACCATCGTTCGGCGGGAATCGGGCTCCTTCTCGGGAGCCGAGATCGAGATCTCCGAGATCTACCTGTCGAGCCCCAGCCGAGAGACCGTGCTCAGCGATGGCGGCCGGCTCGAACGCATCATGGAACTCCGCCATCCACGGATGACCGACCTCACCATGGTCGTTCCCTACGAACTGCTCGAACAGGCCCGGCGGACAGCGACCACCTTCACCCTTGTTTTTGGCACGATCGCTGGAATCGCTCTGCTCGTGGGCGGCATCGGGATCATGAACATCATGCTCGCGACGGTGCAGGAACGCATCCGCGAGATCGGGATCCGCCGAGCCATGGGCGCAACCCGCCAGCACATTCTGATTCAGTTCATCATCGAGACGGGCGTGATCAGCGCCATCGGAGGCCTGCTGGGAATCGGACTTGGCGTCGGGCTCTCGCTCGTGCTTCCCAAGCTCTCCGAGTGGGGCTTGCTCGGCCGAGGCGACATGTCGTTTGCCACGCAGATCACGCCATGGTCGATCGGGGTCGCCTTCGGAGTCGCAACCATGGTCGGGCTGATGGCGGGGCTCTACCCCGCGATTCAGGCCGCTAGGCACGACCCGATTGTCGCGCTTCGGCACGACTGAGCCCTGGGCAGACTGTCCCCCAACGCACCGACCGTCACTTCACGCAGGATGCTGAAGCGCAGCGCAATGAAAAGGGCGAACCGTGTGGCTCGCCCTGAAGGTCGCTCAAGTGGTGTGCGCGCGGCTATTCGTCGCCAAGCAGCGAAGCCAGCTCGTCGTCGACCGGGTTGCGTGCCCGGTCGTCCTTGGGACCCTTTTTCTTCTTGCCCTTTGGTTCTTCCTGCTCGGGCGCCGCGACCGCATCATCGTCATCGTCTTCGGCGGCATCGGCCAGGTTCTGGGCTTCCACGAGCGCTTCGAGTTCCTCGAGGCTCGCGTCGTCGTCAACCTCCACGTCGTCTCCAAGTTCGGCCCGGGCGGCACGCTCGGCCGCGATCTTTCGCTTAGCGGTGTCGACCTTGTTGCGATCAGGTGCGAGCACAATGCTCGCCTGCCGGCCCATCCACCGCGGCGCCATCTCGACCTTGCAGATGTCCTCAAGCTGATCGACGATCTCGGCCAAGCGTTCGATGCCGAGCTCTTTGTGCATCATCTCGCGGCCCTTGAACCGCTGGGTGATCTGCACCTTGTGCCCGGCCATAAGGAATCGGCGGGCCTGGTCGACGCGGATCTGCACGTCGTGACCGCCGATCTTAACCGATCGACCGAGGCGGATTTCCTTGAGTTCAGGCGCGTGGCCACGCGACTTGCCCTCTTTCTTCGAGAGCTCGTAGCGGTACTTGCCATAGTCCATGATCTTGCAGACCGGCGGGCGGCTGTCGGAGACGATCTCGACGAGATCAAGCCCCCGCTCCTGCGCCATGCGGACCGCTTCGTGCGTGTCGATCACGCCGATCTGTTCGTTGTCGGGGCCGACCACACGGATCGGGGAGATGCGGATCATGTGGTTGACGCGGGTTCGGCGGACCGGTCCGGCGTCTCGGAAGAATCTTCTGCCTCGAATATTCAGGCTCCTTGCAAGCGGCCACCAACCATTGCGCACCGAACACCGGCTGCAACGCGGGGCTGAGTTGGAACAGGGTTGAAACGAGCGGAACGGCTCATGACCCAGCGCGCTCGGACAGCCTAAGCATTTGCTTGCGTGGCTGTGGGCGGGTCGTGGTCATCGTGCCGTTTGGCTCCGTCTACTGTCTCGAATCAGTTCACTGTCAGCTTTCGCTTTCAGTGCTATCGGTCATCGCCGGCCTCAAATCGAGCCTGGCTCGCCCGCGATCGGGCTCCATAAGGGTATTCGATCCGGACCCCCCGAGCAAGAGAATTTCGCCCGGAGAACCCCGCGTGTTCAACGGACCAGTACCAGTACCAGATTCGCGGCCAGACTGAGAGCCGCGACCGCGACCACCAGAATAAACAACGGGTGCGTGAACGGGCTGCCGCCGCTCTTGGGCTGGGCCTCGGCGAGTTCAGCGTGAGCCTGGGCCTCGGCGGCCACGATGTCCTCGAACGCCGCCGCCGAAACCACGCCCTTGTGGGCGATGGCTGGCTTGTTGCCCGCCCGAACGTCCTTCAGATCGAGCAGCAGGTCGGCGCACGAGGCGTACCGCTTGCGGACGCTCTTGGCCATCATCATCTCGATGATCTCGCTGATGCCCGCTGAGAGCTTGGGGTTGACGTGGTCCGGCGGCACCAGGTCGGCTTTGAGGTGCTTGTGCATTACCGCCGACGGGTTCTTGCCCTCGAAGGGCACGCTTCCGGTCACCATGTGGTAGAGGGTCGCGCCGAGTGAATAGATATCCGCCGGGGGGCCGACGGTGGTCTCGCCCCGGATCTGCTCTGGCGAGATGTAGTACGGCGTTCCGAACGCCTTGCCCGCCTCGGCCTCGGCTGCGTCCTTGTCCGACACCGCCCGGGCCAGACCCATGTCGGCCAGCTTGGCCACCCCATCGGTTGTCAGCATGATGTTCTTGGGCTTGACGTCCCGGTGGATAAGTCCCCGCTCGTGCGCGTGGTGCAGGGCCTCGGCCATCTGCATCGCGATGTCGATCGCTTCGGACTCCTTGTACCGCTTCTTGTGCATGATGTCGTCGTAGACCGTCGTCCCCTCGACGTACTCCATCACGAAGTAGTGGTACTCGTTGGCCTTGCCCACATCGAACGCCTGAACGATGTTTGGATGGTTCAGCTGTGCCGCTGCCCGGCCCTCGGCGTAAAATCGCTCGACGAACTGCGGGTTGCTTGTGAACTTCTGGGGTAGCACTTTGATCGCCACGAGCCGATCCAAGCTGAGCTGGCGCGACTTGTAGACCGTCGCCATGGCGCCCGCCCCGAGCTTGGACAAGATCTTGTATCCCGGGATCTGCTGACCCGACCGCTCGGCTTCGATCATCTGGCGGAGGCGTGCGATCTGCCTCTTGGTGACAAACTGGCGATCCACGAGCACATGGGCGAGCGACAACTGGCCCACGCCCCCCGAGCCGTCCTTCGAGCTTTGCAGGGCGTGCTGGACCTCTTCTTCGGTGGCGAGGCCCTGCTCGACGACCATCCTCCCTACGAGCGTGTCGAGGTTCGTGCCGCCCTTCGATCCACCCTTGGTAGCCTCTTTGATGGCCTGCTCGCTGTCGGCGACCGAAGGCGGATCTCCCACCGTGACCGGGCGGGTGTCCCCCGGGGCCCCCTGAGCGTGCTGTTGTGGACTTGTTTCACTCATACGACAACCCAACTCTACACGAAAGTCCGGGCAGTGCCCCCCTACTTGACAGGCTCATGTGGGCCGGACGGCCGGTAACCATACGGCTTCTTGGGCCAGCGGTTCGCAAGGATCGCAGTCTGTGGTATGCTATAGCCAAGGCTGGCGGGCTTGCTGCCAGCCGAGGAATAACCAGAGGCCAGCCATGCTCCCGACTATGACTAAGCCCGAACCGAACCGCAGGGCCTTCACGCTCATCGAGTTGCTCGTTGTCATCGCGATCATCGCGCTGCTTATCGGCATCCTGTTGCCCGCTCTGGGCAAGGCCCGTCGGGCCGGGCAGAAGACCGTGAGCCTAGCCAACATCCGCTCCAACAGCATCATCCACGCCAACTACGTCAACACCTTCAAGGAAGACCTTGTCAACCCGTTCGCGGCCAATCACCGCATCCGCAACTCCAACTCCTGGCTGTGGGTGAAGGGCATGGAGGGTCGCCGGGGATGGCGGTATTCGGGCGGCAGGGTCGAGCCCTACAGCTTCCACTGGCTCGCCCACACCATGTACAACGATGATGTCACGACCTCACGTCTCAACACCATCTACGCGCCGGGCGACAAGGCTCTGATCGATTTTCTCACCGACAACGAGGACGCCAACGCACAGACCAACTTCGAGTGGATCTTCCCGACCTCTTACTGGTACCCGCCGGTGTTCTACCAGTCTGAGGATCGCTTCGCAAACTCGACCCGCACTCCAGCGTCGCCGACCAACGACTACGACATCGACCGTCACCAACTCGCCGAGGTGCTCTGGCCGTCGCGCAAGGTGCTGCTCTTTGAGTCCAAGGACTACGCCAACCCGGACCAGCCCATGTGGTTCGAGCGGGATGCCAAGCCGGTCATCGCGATGATGGACGGCAGCGCGAGCAACGCCGACATGAGCGAAATCACGAGCGCCTCGGTCGACAACCCGCCGCTGATGGGCGGCGACATCCTCTCGCCCAGCGGCACGTTCGGTTCCGGCGGCGTTTCGGAAGCGGTGATGCGGGGGTACGACTACTCGTCGCTTCAAGGCTTTAAGTGGGAATACGACGGCCCGGCCTACTTCTGGGCCACCCGCGATGGTGTGCGGGGTGCCGACCTTCCGTAAGCGTTTTT
This sequence comes from Phycisphaerales bacterium, assembly GCA_029260395.1. Taxonomy (GTDB): domain Bacteria; phylum Planctomycetota; class Phycisphaerae; order Phycisphaerales; family UBA1924; genus OFTM382. Next base: position 312,956 of record JAJDDJ010000013.1, read on the forward strand.
CGGCTTGGTAAACCGTCGAATCCCCGGGTTCGTGGGCGCTACCCTCACACCCATGCTTGTCGCCGAGAGCCGCCCCCGCACGCTGAAATGGATCCACGCCGGGCCCTTGCTCTACGGGGACTGGGGCACCAGCCGCCTGTACGTGCTGGGCCTCGCGTTTCTGTACACCGCCCACGCGAGCGTGGTGTATCTGGCCGCCATCGGCCTGCTGATGATCGCGGTGAGTTGGGCGTACACGGTTGTCTGCCGCGGCTTCCCCGACGGCGGCGGAGTCTACACAGCGGGCCGGGAGATCCATCCCGTGCTTGGAGTCGTCGGCGCGACGCTCCTGCTCAGTGGGTACATCATGACCGCTGCGATCAGTGTGATCGAGGCGTTCCACTACTTCGGTGCTTCGGATTCGTGGATCCTGCCGCTGGGAATTGTCTCGGTGGTGCTCATCGGTGCCATCAACTGGCTTGGAGCCAAGTCCGCAGGCCGGTTCGCGCTGATCATCGCTCTGCTCGCCCTTGTGCTGTCGGCGATCCTGGCGGTGCTGTGCCTGCCGTTCGTCAAGGTCGGGCTGCAGACTTTCTCGCTCGAGTTCTTCTCGACAGCGCCCCCCGCCGAGATATGGGTGAGCTTCACGAAGATTTGCCTGGCGCTCGCGGGTGTCGAGGCCGTCGCCAACATGACCGGGCTCATGAAGCAGCCCGTAGCCAAAGAAGCCAAACGCACCATCTGGCCCGTCACCATCGAGGTGGTCGTGCTCAACATGGTCTTCGGGATCGCCCTGGCCGGCCTTGCCTACACGGTCAACGGCGTAGCGATCGCCGATCAGCACGGCCCGCACATTCACGTTCTGGAACAACTTGAAGCCCAGGTCGCCGCTGGTAACGTGAGCGCCACCCAACTCGCCATCGTAGAGGAGGAGGTCGAGCACTACACCAACGCCGCGATGAAGGTCGTGGCCGAGCAGAGCGGCGCTCATTTCTTCGGTGAGTCAGGCGGCCGCTACTTCGGCATCGCAGCAGGAATCACCTTCGGCCTGCTTCTGCTCAGCGCGACCAACACCGCGATCATGGCGACGGTCTCTGTGCTGTTCGCTATGGCTCGCGACCGCGAGCTGCCCCGTCCGCTCAGCAAGCTCAACTACTCGGGTGTGCCGTGGGTTGGTCTGATCGTCGCGGTGGTCATCCCCATCGGCGTAATCGCGATCGAGCAAGACGTAACAGTGCTTGCCAAGCTGTATGTGCTGGGCGTGTGCGGGGCGATCTCGACCACCATGCTCTCGTGCTCGCTCAACAAGAAGCTCAAAGCCTCAACGCTCGAACGAGGCGGGCTCTGGTTCCTTGCCGCCCTGCTGCTAGCAATCACCGTCACCATTGGGCTTACCGAGTGGATCTCGACCGCGTTCAGCGGCGGGCTCGTCGCCACCGTGCTGATCTTCCGGGCCATCAGCTCCCGTCGGATGCCCGCCCCCGAGCCGCTGCCCGAACCCGTTCAAGGGTGGCTCGCCACCATGATGGACAGCGAGGTCGCGATCGATCCAGCCAAGCCCAAGATCATGCTCGCCGCCAGAGGCCGGTACCAGGCCGAGTTTGCCGTCGACACGGCCCGTCGCCGAAACGCCACGCTCTTTGCCATGTTTGTGCGCACGCTCCGCGTGATGGACGTTGGCCCCGGAGGCAACCCGAGGATCGAGGACGACCACGACGCGCAGATCGCTCTGGGCACCACCGCGGTGCTCGCCAAACAGGCCGGCGTCGACTTCTTCCCGATCTATGTTGTGTCGGGCGAGATCGCCGAGCAGCTCGTCGACTTCACCGTCACTTACGGCTGCGACACCCTCATCATGGGCAAGACCCGCCGATCGCTGTTCGCACGTAAGATTTCAGGTGATGTGATCTCGACGGTCGCGAGCCTGCTTCCAGACGGCGTTTCACTCGTGACTCGTTCGGCCACCACTCCGCACGTCCCCTCGGCGTTATCTACCCATGAGTAGTTCAGGCATTCATTCCAGCATCGGCGATAGCGCATGGCCCGTAGAGGAGCCAGCCTCGCCTCAGCCCAGGGCGGCCAAGCCTACGGCTGTGTCTAGCGATGAGACGGTCGGTTCTGATCCGCACGAGGCGCTGTTCGAGGGTCTTACCGAGCCGCAGGCCGAGGCCGTCGCGCACACCGACGGACCGCTGCTGATAATCGCCGCCGCGGGCTCGGGCAAGACGCGAACGCTGACTCGGCGGATCGCCCGTCTCATCGCCGACGGCGTTCCGCCCTGGCAGATTATGGCGCTGACGTTCACGAACAAGGCCGCCACCGAGATGCGAGAGCGCGCCCTAACGCTGCTCGACAACGTGCCCTGGCGGTCACGCGGGCTGACCGTTACGACGTTCCACGCGTTGTGCGCGAGGCTGCTCCGCCGATACGGCGAGGTCGCCCAAGCCGACGGCCACCCACTGCCCGTGAGCGGAGACTTCACGATTTTCAATTCCAACGACCAGGTCGCACTGGTCAAGCGCGTGATCGTCGGCGCGGACCTCTCGACGACCAACTGGCCGCCGCGTAGCGTGCTGTCGGCAATCAGCGCTGAGAAGAACAAGCTGATGACCGCCGAGAAGTTCGCGGCCAGCGCGCATGACTTCTACTCGCGGACTATCGCACGCCTGTTCACCGGCTACCAGGAGGCGCTGCATAAAGCCAACGCCGTCGACTTCGACGACCTGCTCGTGATGACCGCCTCGATGCTCCAGCAGAGCGCCATGGTCCGCGCCGAATGCCAGGGCCGATGGCGGTACCTGATGATCGACGAGTATCAAGACACCAACCACGCGCAGTTCGTGATCGCGTCGCTGCTCGCCGGCGACGAGACGCCCGAGCGCAAGCCCAACATCACCGTGGTAGGCGACCCCGATCAGGCGATTTACTCCTGGCGGGGCGCGGACATCGCCAACATCCTCGAGTTCGAGGAGAACTACCCTTCGGCGCGGGTCATCACGCTCGGCGAGAACTTCCGCTCGACCGAGCCCATCCTCGCCGTCGCCGACACGCTGATCCGCAAGAACACCCACCGCAAGCACAAGGACTTGTTCACCTCCAAACCCGGCGGGCTCCCGATCCAGGTGCACCGCTGCCGCGATGAACGCCATGAGTCGGAGCTTGTCATCGACTGGTTCCGCGCACTCGCCGAAGGCGACCCCGCCGCGATCGGTGATGACGGTAAGCCCGAACGTTGGCGCGACATGGCGGTGTTCTACCGAACCAACGCGCTAAGCCGTTCGATCGAGGACGCGCTGCGTGCCGAGGGCATTCCCTACACCGTCGCCCGCGGCACCGCGTTCTACGACCGCGAAGAAGTCCGCAACGCCCTTGCATACCTGCGTGTCGTCGCAAACTCTGCGGACGATGTTTCGCTCAATCGCATTGTCAATGTCCCGCCGAGAGGGCTCGGCAAGACCAGCCTCGAACGGCTTAGTGCGCACGCCCAGCAGGCCGGGGTCCCGCTCTATGAAGTGCTCGGCTCAACCGACACCATCGCGGGCGTGAGCGCTCGTGCCGCAGGGGCAGCCAAGGGCTTCGTGCAGATGGCCGAGGACTGGACAGGCAGCGGTTCGTTCTTGGGGGCCTCGGTTAGTACCTCGCTTGCCGAGCTTGTTGGCCGAGTGGTCGATGACTCTGGCCTTCGCAAGATGTACCAGTCGCAGGCCGCTGTTGCCAAGACCGAATCTGAGGCCGAGCGTGTCGACAACTTGGACGAACTGGTGAACTCGGCAGCCGCGTTCGAGGAGGACTACGACCCCGACGCCGACCCGGTGACGTTTGTCGCGCCTGAATCGGGCAAAGCGAGCGAAGCTGGCGCGAGCCCAGCTCCACCCATGCTCGTGTTGCTCCGCGCGTATCTCGAACGTGTGGCCCTGGTCGCGGATGCCGACGCGGTCGATCCATCGCAGGGCGCTGTCACACTGATGACGCTGCACGCAGCCAAGGGGCTGGAGTTCGGTGCCGCAGCGATCATCGGGCTCGAAGAGGGCCTGCTCCCCCACTCGCGTGCCGCAGCGAGCCCCATCGAGACCGAAGAGGAACGCAGGCTGTGCTTCGTCGGGATGACCCGCGCGATGCGCCACTTGCTCATGACCTCCGCATCGCGGCGAAGCCAGAGGGGTGTCTCTGAGCGCACGATGGCCAGCCGGTTCCTCGAAGAGCTCGGCACTGCGCACGTCGTGCGGACCGACTCTACCGACTTCGGCTACGACCCCGGCTCCGACGACACGCCCTCGCACCAGCTATCGGCCAAGGACCGATCGAGCGCCCTCACCGAGGCTAAACAGCTCTATCCGGTCGGGTCCAAAGTCCGTCATCCTCGCTTCGGAGTTGGCACCGTTGAGGCCATCGAGGGCGGGGCCAGCGTGCGTGCCAAGGTCAAGTTCCGCGAGACTGGCACCAAGACGCTCGTGCTCGAGTACGCCCGGCTCGAACCCCTTTAGCACGAACAGACCGTCGCAAAAAGGCTCATCGTCCGTGCCCCACCGTGCCGATGCCAGTGCCAGTGATGCAACCACTGACGCTCTTTACACACGTTCCCAAAACAGGCGGGACCTCGGTTGTCGAGCGGCTGGCTGCAGCCTGCCCGGGTTCGCTGCTGGGGCCAGAACTGCGGGCGCTTGCGGCGGAAGACTACGGTTTCAATATTGGCAGGGCACTGCTTGAAAGCCGTCACCTGACCACGGATGCGACGCTGCTTAGCGGGCATCTACCCCCCACCGCTGCCGCGCTGTTCACGGGTCGCGCGGTACGGCTCGCTGTTTTCTTGCGAGACCCGATCGATCGCACCATCTCGGCGCTTAGGCACAGCGTGGCCAAGGTGCCGCCCGAGGCTTACCCCACGTTGGCCGTGGTCATGCGAGCGGGCGGGCTGTTGGACAACTCCACCGGCACCGAGATTCACTTGCTGGATGCGTGCATCGAGCGTGGCTTCTGCGCGAACGTAACGACCCAGCAGCTCAGCGGCCTCGCCGACCTGAGCGCGATCGAACTCACCGAAGACGACCTCGCAGCGGGCTTGCTTTTCAAGCCCAACTTCGCGAGCCGAAGCCGACTCAGCAGCATGGATCTTCAAGACATGCTCGCAGCTGCGGCAACCCATCTCGACCGCGACTACGGATTCATCGGTTTCCAGAGTGAGCACGAGCGGTCTCTCAGCCAACTCGCAGCCATGATGGGTGTCACGCCAGGCAGCCAGCAACTCCGCAGGCGCAAGACCGACGCGCGCGCGCTCCGGCTCGATCGATCAGACCCAGCGATTGAGGATCGACTGCGAACACTCAACGAGTACGACGACCAGCTATACAAGCGAGCTGCGAGTCGATCGCAAGCCTCAGCCGTCGCTTGACTCGGCTGCGGGTTGCCATATCGCGCGCAGCATCCGAACCCCGAAGATAACCACCGCGACCATCGCACCAATGACCGCTCCGCGCACGCCCCATCCGATCACTCGGTTCGACGAGCCACCCGAAGAGCCCTCGGCCAGCTTATGGTCTTTGGTGAACGCAGAAGACTCGGCCACCTTGAGCAGCTCGCTAGTCGTCTCAGCTAGGTCGGGCTCTCGGCAGTACGCCACCAGTTGCACCACGCCATTCGCGCCAACCATTCCCTCGGTCAGCACGAGCACCTCGCCGTCGAACGAAGCGAGCCCCGAGCGAAGACTGAATCGAGCCGGTTCACCAGTGGTTGCATCGCCGCCCAGCGAATCAATGAGCGTGCGAGCAGCGGCGTACCCCCTGATTTCGCCTGGCGCGGTGGTCACCACGATTCGCGGCAGAGCGCCGGGTTCAGCCAAGGCCCAGCACGCCGCGACCTCAGTCGCGCCGGGGCTCTGCCGAAGATCTGCCCGAATGGCATCGAGCGACGCTCCCTGCACGCGAGTCCACCCAGCGGGTGGGGCTGCCGACCAACCCAGCGAGTCGATCATGAACCGCTGCTGACCAAAGGTGGTTGATGCCAAAGCGAGCACAAGCGCAAGTGAAATGAGGCGGGCAAACAGCGTCACGCCGGTCGCACCCCTCGATAGAGCTGCTGGACGCGGTCTGCCTCAAGCTTGCGGACCTGATCGAGCACCGGCTTGGAGATGCGCCACGCTTGTTGATCGAGCGTGACGTTCGAGCAGTGCTCCGTCAGACATCGATAAAGCATCTTAAACGCATCCCTCGGCTGGTGCACCTGGGCGAGTGCCTCGATTATGTCCTGGCGGCTCACATCCGCTTCGAACAAATCCTGTAGCGAGACTGATTCCTGACCCTGGGCCACGCACGCCTGCAGGCGCGCATCGCACAGGTCGTACAGCATTGGCCCGGTCCAGCTCAGCCGCTCGACGAGGTTCTGCTTGTCGAGTCGCACTTCTTGAAAGAACGAACTCGACTCACGGAAGATCGCATGTCTGAGCTCGATTGGCAAAAGCATCTTGAAGCCCACGCCATCTTGCTGGAGGAATTTGTTGTTGAGCAACGGCCAGACAGCGGCCTTCATGCGCTCGGCGTCGCCATTGATGAGCGTCGGCTCGTCGAGCCGGTCGATCAACACGAGCAGCCCTGGGCAGCCCGCCGCTTTGAGCACGCGACGAAACCGCTCAAACAACGCGTACCGCTGGTCGTCCGCAGAAGTAAGCGGCAGGACCGCGGCGCTTCGGTCGCCCTCAGGCAATCGAGCCAAGCTCGCCGAGTAGGAGCCCTCGCCCCGGCGCAGCGCCCGCAACTGCTTGCGGAGCCTGCGTGCAAGGCCGAGCCTTATCAGCCGATCCCACGCCTGCGTCTTGAACAACACCAGCGCGTACACGCCCGCGACCACACCGAGCACCCACCATCGCCAATTCTCAGCCGACTCCGGCTGATTCATGAGCGACCACGTGATGAACCCGGCAGCGGGCAGCCATCCGAGCCACTGGGCCGACGACCAGAGCAGCGTGGACCGCGTCGGCATAATGCGAAGCGCCCGCTTGAGCGTCGACGTGCGCTCGTTCGCCTGGGTCGAACGGTCGTACACCGCTTGCAGAAGCAGCAGATCGCGCTTGGCCCCCGCGTCGAGCCGGGCCGGGTGACGCGAGATGACGGGGTCAATCCCGCTGCCATCGACACTTGCCACGCCGAGCAAGCGGTCCACCAGACTGGTCACTCCGATCGACAGCACCGCGTCCATATGGTCCACGAGGCGGATCTTCTTGAGCGATTCCAGCGCATTGGCCTTGCCGGCGACCTCGTGCATGCGATCGAGAAACGTGTTCCAGTCGTCGTACTCGATCAGGAACACGCGGTTGTCGCCGCCGGCTTCGTTGACCTGGCGGACGCGCTCCGCGATCTGCATCCGAATCGCGGTCTTGCCACTGCCCTTCTCACCGAACACGACCGACGTCGATGGCCGCTCGATGGCACCAACGATCTTGGCAAAATCGGAATGCTGAGCCGTCGGCGCAAGCCGCCCTTCTTGGGCGCGCAGCGCCATGCGGGCGAACACCGCGTCGTGGCGGGCTTCTTCGCCCTGGAACGGGTTTTCTTCGATCTTCCAGTGCGCGAAGAAATCGGTGAGGTTCATCGGTGGAGTGTCCCTGGCTCTCGGGCTGGCGCTAAGTGGTGGTCAGTGGTCGACGCGATCGCCGAGCATCGGTGCGATTTCTTCGAGAGCCTTGGTAAGCGCAAGCGGGGTCTTGGCCTCGGCGTTGAGCCTGAGCAGCGGCTCGGTATTGCTCTTGCGGATGTTTGCCCACCAGCCCTCGCTATCGAAGCAGTCGATGGTCACGCCGTCGAGTTCATCCAGTTCGCCTCGGTCGAAGTACGTCTCGCGCACCATTGCGAGCGCCTCGTCCTTGTCCTCGATCTCGAAGTTGATCTCGCCGGACTGGGCGTAGCGCCTTGCGGGATCGATCATCTTGCTCATCGTCCCGTCGAACTCGGCATACGCCGAGAGCACGGTGGCCATGGCTATGACACCCGAGTCCGCGTTGAAGTTGTCGCGAAAGTAGAAGTGCCCGGAGAGTTCGCCGCCAAAAACGCCCTTGTGCTCAGCGAGCGCCTGCTTCATGAACACATGCCCGACCCGGCCCTTGACCGGCACACCGCCCGCAGCACGGATGTCTTCCTCGACCGCCTTGGTCGAACGCAGGTCGTAGGCGATCGCCGAACCCGGGTTCTCGCGGAGGAACCACTTCGCGAGCACCGCCGTCAAGTGGTCGCAGCCAACGATTGTGCCCTTCTCATCAACGATCACGCACCGGTCGGCATCGCCATCGAAGCACACACCAAAGTCCGCTTCGTGCTTGAGCACGCCGTCAATGGTCTGCTGCACGTTCGAAGCGACAAGCGGGTTTGGCTCGTGCACGAACTCGCCCGTGTTGTTCTTGAAGTTGATCTCGACGATGTCGAGCCCGGCGATGGCGCTCCCGTTTTTGCCGAAAATCTTCGGGACAGCCGTCCCCGCCATGCCATTGGAGGCATCGATGACGATTTTGATCTTGCGGTCGCCGATATCAAGAAAGCTGCGGACGTGATCGATGTACGCGTCCCATAGGTCCCGCTGCTCGCTTCGGCCCGTCGCGGGGGGTGCGCCCTTGTCGACCATGGCCGCGAACTTGCGGATCTCGCCTAGGCCCGTTGCCTCGCCCACGGGCTTAGCCAGCCGCTTGGAAATCTTGAACCCGTTGTAGTTGGGCGGGTTGTGGCTGGCGGTAACCTCGATCCCGCCGGCGCAGTCGAGGTGGTTGACCGCGAAGTAGATGAACGGCGTATCGACCATGCCGACGTCGATCACGTCGCCGCCGTGCGCGTTGATTCCGTCGATGAGCTTGGCCGCGAGCGTCGGGCTACTCGTGCGCATGTCCCTTCCCACGACGACGTTGCGCATCATCGGGGTCGTGTGGCCGCTGGTCTCAGCCTCGCTCAGCAAGAACCGGCTGGCCCCGTAGCCGATCTGCCACGCCATCTGATCGGTCAGCAGATCAGGGTAAGTGCCCCGAACGTCGTACGCCTTGAAGACTCGTCCCAGCATGAAGTATCGCCCATCTGATTCGTGTGCGGGTGGTTAGGAACCGCCATGCCGGGGCCTCAATACAGGCCCCAGTCGGTAGAACAACCATGGTAGCGGGCAGGCTGGCCCGAGGCCTCACGAGCCCCGGATCACCGTCGGTTCGAGCCCCGGCGGGAACGCCGCCAAAAACGCCCGCCCGTACCCCGCAGTCACGATTCGTGGGTCAAGCACCACCACCCGCCCGCGGTCTTCCGCCGAGCGGATCAACCGGCCGATGCCCTGCTTGAAGCGAATGACCGCCCGTGGCAGCGAGTCCTCGCGGAACGGGTCGCCGCCTCTGTTGCGGATGCGTTCTAAACGGGCCTCGGTGAGCGGCCTGCCCGGCGGCTCGAAAGGCAGCCGCGTGATGATCACGTTGCGGAGCCCTTGGCCCTGCACATCCACGCCTTGCCAAAAACTCGCAGCCCCAAGCAGCACCGATCGCGGGTTCTCTCGGAACCGCTCGAGAAGTTCACCTCTTGGCACCCGCCGGCCTTGCACCAGCATCGGCATGCCCAAGCTTTCGAGCGGCGCTTCGAGCAGGTCTGCAACCCGATACAGCAGCGCGTAGCTCGTGAACAGCACGAACGCCCCGCCATCGGTCTCACCGACATGCTCAAGCACTCGGCTCACCAACTCATTGTCGTAGAGGCGCTGTGCTTCGTCGTCCCCGTATCGGCCGGGGGCGGGCATCGATCGATCGATGAACACCTCCATCTGCCGTGCGAGATCAAACGGCGACCCAAGCTGAAGCGTCTGGGCTCCCTCTGCGCCGACTCGGCTCAGGATGTGCGTGAACCCTGCCTCCCGGTGCTCCATCGGCTCGTCCTCGCCCGCGCTCCGCGTCGCGAGCGTCGCGCTGGTCAGTACCGTGCTGTGGTCCGCCTCGAACAGCTCCTTGCGCAGCATCGGGGCGACATCTACCGGTGACGACGCCAGCGTCACACGCCGGCCAAAGCCCCGGCTGCTCGACCTCGGCTCCGCATCCACCCAGTACACAAACCCGCCGTCCGCCTGCGTCACCAGAAACTCAACACCATCGGCAATCGCGGCCGCCCGCTCGGCATAAGCGTTCAACTCGTACCGATCCGCTTCCTCATGCACGCACTCCCGCAGTCCCCGCAACGCTAAGGTGAGATCGCTCATCGCTCCGCTCAACAGATCCTCGACCGCATCCGCCTGCCGCACCCTGCCGTTGACGAGTTTCCCGCGGTCCAGCAGGTCGACCAACGCTGCAAAGAACTCGTCACTCAGCACCTGTGCTTGCGATACCCGCTCGATGACCGCGTCCACCAAGGGCACGCCCGCATCACTCGTCCGCAGATTGGCCAAAAAACCCTTGCGTGTCCGGGACTGGTACAGCGCGTTGAGCAGGTGGTTCACCCGCCCCTCCGAGACATTCACCCCAAAGTGGTCCGCTGCCACGTCCTCGATCTGGTGCGCTTCATCGAGAATCACGTGCTGGTAATCCGGCAAGAACCCCGCGCCTTGCGAACGAAGCGCCAGATCGCTAAAGAACAGCGCATGGTTGCACACGAGTACATCCGCCTGCTCCATCGCCCTGCGGGCCTGCTGATAGAAACAGCGGTCGTACGTCGGGCACCGCCGACCCATGCAGTTGTGCGCATCCGACTGCACCCGGTCCCAGATGCTCGCTCGCTCCAGCACGGGCAGCGTCGCGAGCGTGCCATCGGTGGTCTCGTACGCCCAGTCCTCGATCGCGTGCAGCGATCGGCGGCTCGCGTGATCGGGGAACAGACTCTCCTGCCGACTGCTCGCAAGGCCCAGCCGACGAAGGCTGATGTAGTTTCCACGCCCCTTGACGAGCACCGTCTTGACGCTTCGGCTGTCCTCTCGTTCCATCACGCGGGCGAGCGCCGGCAAGTCCTTCCGCATCAGCTGTTCTTGCAGCGCGATCGTGTGCGTCGAAACCACCACCCGTTCGCCGCGCTCGATCGCGCGCCTCATCGCCGGCACCAGGTACGCGTAGCTCTTACCCGTCCCGGTCCCCGCCTCGACCAGCAAGTGCGTTCGTTCTTCCATCGCTCGCTCGACCGCCTCGGCCATGCGCACCTGCTCGGCCCGCGCTTCGTAGCCCTCACCAATCGCTGACGCTATCGGGCCGCCATCGCCCAGCCAGTGTGAGACCGAAGCTCTCATGCCGGCTTACCAGCGGGAGGACCGGTGACGCCGAGCGGTGCCCGCTTGGGCTCGCCATCGAGCCTCGGGTACATCTTCGGTGTCGCGCGCAGCTTCTCTAGCACCACGAGTCGGCCGGTCGGCGTCTCAACGATTCCTGCAGGCGCCGCGTGCAGCATGTGCAGCGCCTTCTTCGCCTCAGCCAACTCCTCCTTGGCCTGCGCGCCCTTCACCAGCACCACCAGCCCGCCGTCGCGAGCAAACGGCACGCACAGTTCCGCAGCCACCACCACTCGGCCGACCGCTCGGCTCGTCACCACATCAAATCGTCCCCGCAGCGCAGGCTCGGTTACCTGATGCCCCAGACGCTCGGCCCGGCCCCGCAGGACCGAAGCATTCGACAGCCCGAGGGACGCGATCGCGTGTTCCAGAAAGTCGCACTTCTTGCCTGTCGCTTCGAGCAGTGTGAACCGGTCGGATGGCCGCACGATCGCCAGCGGAAGCGCGGGAAGCCCGCCGCCCGAACCGATGTCCAGTACATCGAGAGGGCCATCCGCCGATTCCAGCACACTCATCAGCGTCAGAGCGTCGAAAACATGCCGAGTCCAAAGCTCCGCCGGATCTCGCACGCCCGTCAGGTTCGTGCGGGTATTGGCATCGACGAGTAATGCGATAAACCCAGCGAGACGGCCGATGTCCTCGGCTTCAAGCTCAATTCCGACTTGTGCGCACAGCGCCGCAAACTCGGGGGGCGGGGCGTGCGGCTCAGCGTCGGGTGTGCTCATGGTGGGTATCGTATTCAAACGACGAGCGGATGGGCAGCGAGGGCCGACGCATCGCGATGTTCACCTGCAAACCGGTCATGATCCAGCACGTCAGCAGGCTCGACCCGCCATAGCTCACAAAGGGCAGCGTGATCCCGATGATGGGCAGCAGGCCCAGATTCATCCCTACGTTGACGATCGCCTGGCCCGCGATAAACGCGCTGAGCCCCACCGCGACCAGTCGGCCAAACGGGTCCTTGGACCAAGCCGCGGTGAGCAGCGAGCCCGCGATCCAGCCAAAGTAGCCCGTCAGCAGAAGGACCGACCCAAGCACACCGAATCGGCACATGAGCACCGCCGGGATCATGTCGTTGTGTGCCTCGGGAAGCCGATTGAACCGCACCAGCGCCCTCGTCTGTTCATCGCTCTGGCCCCAGAGCCCGCCCGCGCCGATCAGCCGCTGAGCCGTAAAGCTCTGAAAGTTCTCGTCCTGCCCGCCCGATCGGTCCCCCTGGAACTGGCGGACCATCGCCACGATCCGCTCGCGCTGGTAGTCGTGTAGCAGAGGCCAGCAGGCCGGCGCCAGCGCCAGACCGATGGCACCCAGCAGAAACAAATGCCTGAGCTTCGCGCCCGCAGCGATAAGCATCGCCACCAGCGCCGGCCCGAACAGCGACGCGGTCCCCAGATCTGGCTGGAGCACGATAAGCCCAACGGGCACCGCGGTCAGCGCGAACAGCTTGATGATGCCCACGAACCGGCGGTGCTCATCGGTGCGCTTCATCAGCGTCGCCATGAGCAGCACGAACGCGATCTTCGCGAGTTCCGAAGGCTGGGCGTTGAAGCCCGGCAGCTTGATCCACGCCCGCGTGCCGTTGATCGGCGACACGATTGCTTCGGGCACGCCCGGCAGCAGCAGCAGGATCAGCAGTCCCAGTGCCACCGCAGCGAGCACCCACGACAGCGCCGACAGCCACCGCAGATGGGGTAGCGCCGCCGCAGCCCCTGCGATGAGCCCGACGCCAAGGAATACCACCTGCTTGAAGGCTTGTGGCGTGAGCTGCGTCAGCGCGTGGCTATCGGCGGCACTGGCCAGATCGATCCCGTACACACCGAGCGCGCTCAGCATCGCCGCCGCCAGCACGCACAGCCACGCCGGGTGCGCCCAGCGGAGGCCTGAACGCACGCCGCGAGCCTCTGATCGTGTACCCGTAATGACCCATCGCCAGCCCAGGCTCACAGGTAGCCCTCGATTCGCAGGGCGCGGACGATCTGGTTGAGCAGCCCGCCCGCAGCGCGACCGCCGCTGCCGCCCTGTTCCAGCAGTACGCAAATCGCGTGCGTAGGTACGCTGTTTTCAGGCCCAGCAAGCGCCACCATCCAGGCGTGGTCACGTTCTATGGCGTTGCCCGCATCATCCCGCAATTCGACCGTGGCGGTGCCGGTCTTTCCGAGCACTTTGGTCCCGGGCGTGTTGAAGATGGGGTCTCGGCCCGATGGAAACCGAATCGCGTACGCCGTGCCGTGCTGCTCATCGTTGGTCACACGCTCGAGCCCCTGCAGCGCGTGCGTGATGGCCAGGCGGTCTATGCCTGCATCCGAGACCTCGGGGGGGGAACCATCGACGATCAATCGCGGCTTGATGCGCACTCCGAGCCTGGCGAGCGTCGAGTACGCCGAGGCCGCGTGCATCGGCGTCCAGTCGACCGGGCCCTGGCCAATACCCATCAAGATGGCATCCGACGTGCCAAGATTCATGCCCGGCGCGCCGATCCGCCCGTCATGCTCGAACCCGACCCCGAACCCGAACCGATCGCCCAATCCGAACGCGCGGTACGTCTTGTCCAGCGTCTCGACACCCATCCGTCGGCCGAGCGTGTAGAAGAAAATATTGCACGAAACGCCCAGCGCTTGCACGTCGTTGGGTTCCTCGCCAAGCACCGCGTCGTGCGTCGCAAACCCGAACCGATCGCGATAGATCCAGCAGCGGTAGATGTCGTTGCGCCCGGGAATCAGGTGGCCCTGGCACGAAATCCGCTCGCCCAGCTTGTAGTTGCCGTAGGTGACCGCTCCGCAGAGCACGAGCGCCTTGGCGATCGAGCCGGGTGCGTACGCAGCCCCGGTCGCGCGGTTGAAAAGCGGACGGTCTGGATCATCCAGCACCGCCTGCGGGTCTTGTGTGAGCGCGACACGGTCGATCGAGGGCGTGGAAACCATCGCGAGCACATCGCCGGTGGCCACGTCGATCACGACCGCTGCGCCCTGTAGCGGCGTGCCTAGTTTGAGCCCGTCGTTGTTATGCCAGGGCTGCACCGTCGCAAGCCCGGTTCCAGGTTCCATGAGCGCGCGCACACGGGCTTGGAGCATGATGTCGAGCGTGAGCTGCACGTCTCGGCCTACATCGGGCATGACGGTCTCTCGCAATCCGGTATCGAGCCGCTCGATCGAAACGCCCCGCAGCCCTCGAAGCACGTTCTCGTGCGCGTACTCGATGCCGCCTCGACCTACCGAGTCAGCGGGCCTGTACCGCCCGCGATCGATCTCTCGGGCCCCAAGCGCGCGAGTCATCGATGCCTCACGGAGCCGCGAGTCCGATTCGAGCGCAGCGGCCCGCCGTTCGAGGTCCTCGCTGTGCGCCCCCGGACGCACCCAGCCCATCGTGTGAGCTGCGACTCCCGTCAGCGGCACCGTCAGCGGCTCGTCCGTGCGGATGGGCAGCGGGTATGCAGATCGATCGACCTCGACCGTCATCTGATCGAACGGGTAGATCCTGTCGGCGGACCTCTGGATGTCCAATCCAGGGAACGTCGGGACCTCGACGTATTCCCCATCGGGCCTGAGCAGCAGCGTACGTGCAGCCGTCAAGCGGATCAGCTCGAACGCGACCTCGTCAGGAACTTCTTCGACCAGCACATGGCTCTGCCGTTCTTCGAGCAGCTCGACTTCGGCCCTTTGATCGACTTCCGCGAGCATCTCGGTGGTCTGCTGACGGCCGCGCGCCACCGCGTCGATCATCGCGTTGCGCCGCCTGCGCGCCTCGATGGACCCTCGCAGCCGATCAACCCGATCGAGCGTTCGGCCCGCCCGCTCGCGGATGGCTTCCTCGGTCGTGCCAGTTCGGTCGGCGAGCGCCGACCACTGCCGCTCGACATGGTCCTCGAACATGGGCAGCAGCTTGGCGATCAGCCTGTCACGCTCAGCGGGCGACAGCAGGCCCCAGGCATCGCGGTGCATGGCGCGAGCGCTCGCCCGAGCCTGCTTGCGGGCCCAGTCGCCGGTCAGCACGCCGAATTCGACCCCAACCGAGTAGCTGGCCCGGTCCCGCGCGAGCACCCGGCCTTTGCGGTCGAGGATTCGGCCGCGCACGCTGGGCGTCCATGTCACCCGGTAGAGCCGATCGCGGGCCTCGGCGAGCGACTGCTCGTGGTTGGTGGTGCCCATCCGGACCGACTTGGCCAGCAACACCCCCGCTCCCACGCTCAGCGCCAGCGCAATGAGCAGCAGCCGGCGGAAGAACATGCTCACGCGAGGCGCTTTGGGCGGGTCGGGTTGCTTGCGTTTGGGCCTTGGCATCGGTGGACGGTGGCTCCCGATACTAACGATCGGCGCTGGCCCGACGCTCCCCGCCACAATTCAGCTCTCGGCCGGATACGCCTGTCAGTTCGACCCGCGCTTGGCCTGGCGTTTGTCCCGGGCCAATTCGGCGTAGGCGTTGTGGCTGTGGATCGACTCGAAGTTCTCGGAGCTGATCGAGTACCAGCGGATGCGGTCCTCGGCGTCCAAAGCTACGGCCAGATCGCGGATGATGTCCTCCACGAACTTGGGGTTCTCGTACGCTTTTTCGGTCACCCATCGCTCATCGGGCCGCTTGAGCACCGCGAACACCGGGCATGAGGCCGCACCTTCGAGCAGGGTGGCGAGTTCCTCGATCCACAGCATGCCCTCTGTCCGGACGGCTGCCTCGATGTGGCATCGCTGGTTGTGCGCCCCGTAGCTGGAGATTTCTTTGGAGCACGGGCACAGGCTCGTCGCCGGAGCCTTGACCGAGAGGACCATGTCGGCGGCCTTGCCGTCGGCGGTGCACTCAAACCGGACCTGGTAGTCCATCAAGCCGAGCTTGCCGGTGACCGGCGCGGGCTTCTTGATGAAATAGGTGAACTCGGCCTCGAAGTGGGCTTCTTCCGCGTCGAGCCTTTCGCGGATCGCTTCGGTCAGGTGCGGAATGTCCTCGGGCGAAATAGGCTCACTGGTGTGCTTGTTGAGCACCTCCAAGAACCGGCTCATGTGCGTGCCCTTCTTGTAGTGAGGCAGCGCGACGTACATGTTGATCTTCGCCACAGTCGTCTGCGTGCCGCCGTCCCGGGTACGCAGACGGATCGGGAAGGTCACGTCCTTGACACCGACTTTGTCGATCGCGACCCGGCGGTCGTCGGTGCTGCCCTGAACGTCCGGCAGCGGTGCCGACTTGTCTTGCTTCGGTATTGCGTTAGTCATGTCGGGGCTCTTCTCGCGGTCGCCATTTCGATCGCTATTTCGATTGTCGGCTTGTTCGTTGGCTCGGTCGTTCGGATTCGTCACGGTGCTTACGCCGTAGCCTTCGCTGTTTGTTCCACCGTGGATTCGACGAGGGCCACGCCCGCGGGCAGGCCCATGAACAGGCCCGCTGCCCAGTCGAGACCGAGCATCGCCGACGGCCCCAGCAGATGCCCCTCATTGGCCGCCGTGAGGGCACCGTCTGAGCCGTAGAGAACCAAGCCAGCGATCGGTCCCAGCACAGCCAGCAGGCAGAAGCCGACGGCGAGAATGGGCTCACCGGGTGCCTCGCCCACGAATGAGGAGATGTACGCCCCAGCCCCGCCCGCCGCGACACCGGCCATTACCGCAGCGAAGATCGCCTGGCCTTTGATCGGGTCCATGTTGACGAGGTGCGCCACCACGCCGCCCGCGATGACCGCAGCCGCCAGACCCGCCCACGTGCTCGGAGCGCGCATGGCCGAGGCCAGCGAGTCACCCGAGCCCAGCTTGGCCGAGCGGTCGTTCGAGCACTTGAGCATCGCGATCAGCAGCCCCGCGGCTAGCACACCGCAGATCAGGCCCTCGATAGCGAGAGCGATCCAAGGAGCGCCGTCGGCCTGGGAGCGGATCAGGTTGGGTACATCGGCTGACCTGTAAGCCGCCCAGGCGAGCACGTAGCCCACGGCCCAGGTTGCCAAGCGGTAGCCGACGATTCTGGAAGCGATCAGCCCGCAGACGCCCGCGATCACGAAGACACCAACCAGCGCCCCCAAGCCCAGCACGGGCGAGGTGTTGACGAGCAGCGAAGCATCCGGCCCGCCGTCTGGGCTGCGCAGCAGGCCCACGAGCGCCCCGGCGATCGGTCCGAGCACGAAAATCGCCAGCAGGCCAGGGGCCCATCGGAGGGCAGCGGTCAGCATGGTGGGTTCCTTGGCCATCGGTTCGTCATCAGGGTACGCCCCGCGGCGGCGAGCATCCTGCCCCGGCTACCGGAGCAGGGCGAGCATCCGGGCGATGCGGTCGCGGATGGGCGGGTGCGACGAGAACACGCTGCTGCGGTCGAGCCGGGCTCTGGCGGACTTGATGAGTGGGTTGACAATGAACATGTGGGCGGTGCCCCGGTTGGCGGCCTCGACCAGCGGCTCAGGATCCTGCGTGAGGTGGTTGAGCGCCCTGGCCATCGCCCCCGGGTCGCGAGTGAGTTCGACGGCTCCCGCATCTGCGAGGTATTCCCGCTTTCGGCTGTAAGCCATCTGGAGGAACCTCGCCCCGAGCGGTGCGACCACCGCCAGCAGCAGCGCGATCACGATGATGACGATGACCGCTGCCCCACCGCCGCCGTCGCTCTTGCCACGCGAGCGGCCCCCGCTGTGCATCGAGCCTCGGAAGGCGATCCGCAGAAAGGCATCGGCAGCAAAGACCACCAGCCCAACGAGCGTTGCCATGAGCATCGCGAATCGAATATCGAGATGGCGAACGTGCGCCATCTCATGGGCAATGACGGCCTGGAGTTCATCACGGGGCAGGCGTGCGCGGAGGCCCTGCGTGATGGCCACCACCGCGTGCTCGGGGTCTCGGCCAGCAGCAAAGGCGTTGAGCGCGTTGTCGCGGATGATGTACACCCTGGGCATGGGCAGGCCAGCTGCGATCGCCATCTCCTCGACCACGTTCCAGAGCGGCGGGTCGTCGGCTTTGGCAATCTCGTGGGCGCCGCTCATGCGGAGGATCGCGTTTGTCCCGCTGAACCAGCTCCAGAGAGACGTACCGACCCCGACGATGAATGCCGCTGCGAGTCCGAGAATGGCGGACGGGATCAACTGCTTGGGCGCGCTCGCACCGCCGTAGGCAGCGATGGCAGTGGCGATAGCTGCCCCGACCAACGAGGTCAGAGCCAGCATCAACACGATGAGCAGAGCGCTATCCCGCTTGTTCTTGCGGATCAGGTTCTGGTAGGTCAGCCGGCCCGGGTAGGCGCTGATCTCGGCGGCCAGCTTGGTGCGCATGGCATCAAGCTGGTCACCCGCTGACTTGTTGCGGGGCGCGCTGGTCATGCGGTTCTAGAAGGAAACCTTGGGCGCCTCGCGGGCCGCGTCGCCTTCGGCGAGCTTGAAATATTCGCGCTTGGCGAAGCCGAACATGCCGGCGATGATGTTGACCGGGAACGACTGACGCCGCTCCTCGTAGTTGCCAACAGAATCGTTGTAGTGCTGACGCGAGAAGCCGATCTTGTTCTCGGTGGTGGCAAGTTCTTCCTGCAACTGGCCGAAGCTGGAATCGGCCTTTAGATCGGGGTACGCCTCGGCGACCGCGAACAGCCGGCCGAGCGCCTGCGTCAACTCGCCCTCGGCCTGAGAGGCTTGGGCCGCGTTCGCGCCGCCCGAGGGGACAGCGACGGCTCTTGTGCGCGCCGCGATGACCGCTTCGAGCGTGCCGCTCTCGTGCGAGGCGTAGCCCTTGACGGTCTCCACGAGGTTGGGGATCAGGTCGTGCCTGCGTTTGAGCTGCACATCGATCTGGGCCCAGGCGTTGTCGGTATCCACGCGGGCCGAAACAAGCCCGTTGTAGATCACAGCCACGATGATGCCCACGATAATGAACAGGCCGAGGAGGGCACCGATGACCCCGATGATTCCCATGATTCCGATGCCAGTCATTGGACCGATCCCTTCTATTGACGTTCTGGCGCGACTTGGCCGCACCGTTCGCTCTTGGCCACTATAAACAGATGCGTTCGAGCGCGTCCGTGCCACCCGAAGTTGGAGCCCCGAGTCCGTGGAATTCTCGACTGTCCAAGTCCCCCAAGACCCGGCCCGCAAGCCCGCGACGAGCACAGCGGACCTGCCGCTGACCGAGCCGACCCGGCCCGTGTTGTTGTGGATGACACGGTGCGCAATAGCAGCGTGGAGCCCTCATCGGTTGGGATTTTCGGCACTGGCGTTTCTGCCCTGGGCTCTGGCGGTGGGCCTTCCCATCGCTAAGCCTGGTGGCCTGATAATGCTTCTGGCCCTGCTGCCCGCATCGCTTCTGAGCACGCTGGCGGGCTTGGCGGTGATGCGAAGCGTGGCACTTGAGCTGGCGGTGGATCGCAGGCGGCCAGCGGGTCGGGAGATCGGCTTCGTAGTCAACAACAAGCGAGCCGCGGCTGGGGTTGGGCTGGTCTGCGCGTTTGTCGCTTCGGGGGTGTTCGCGCTTCTGAGCGTGTGGCTCACGGCGCCAGCAGCTTGGGCGGCAGCCTCCGCCTTGTGGTGGATGCTTGCGGCCCTCGGGCTAGCGTCGATCGCCGCGGACGGCTCGGACACGATCGACGCTGTGCAGCGGTCCGTTGCGTACGCCCTGCGCCAACCGGCGACGAGCGTGTTGTCCTTGCTGCCCGTCGCTGGCTTCTCGCTGGGGATCGCGTCGCTTGGCTGGGTCGCCCAGGCGGGGATGCTCGCGATGGCCTTGAGCATGGCCGTGAGCAGTGTGGTGGTCAGCCTGCTGCTCGCGTGCGCGCAGGGAGCGTACCTGGCGCTGCGGTACGCCAACGACCGCTGCGACCCGGCAGAGATCACAGACTCCGGCAGCGAGCTGGGTGTGCTCCGCACGGAAGTGGACGACGATGCAGCATGACCCGTTCAGCGACAACATGCTGGAAGCGAGGGCGATCGCCGCGGCCTTGGCCGAATGCGGAGTGCAATCGCTCAGCATTGTGACGCCCGCTGAGACCCTTCAGTTGAACGCTCGCGAAACCGACCTTCCGACAGCCGTCATCAAGCTATGCGAAACGGGGGGCGAGCTGGTCGCGGGCTCGGTTCGGATCTGTCTGCGCGATGGCGGCTTCAGGGCGATCGAGATCATCGATACCGCTGGGGCTTTCACGCGGGCGCGTCAGCGAGCGAGGCGAACGCTCCGAGCGATAGCAGCTCGGACTGCGTGAGGGGATCGGGCAGCGCGTCCATCGAAATGGCGCGGTCGAGCGTGAACTCGCCGACGCGGGTTCGGCGAAGGGCGGTGAGCATGCCTCCTGCGCCCATGACCGCACCGATGTCCCTGCCGAGGCTTCGGATGTAGGTGCCCTTGCCGCAGGTGACCAGCAGTTCGAGCGTTGGCCAGTCGTAGCGAACGACTTCGATGGCATCGATGCGCACGGGCCTGGCTGCCAGTTCGACGGCTTGATCCTTGCGGGCCAAGTCGTAAGAGCGGCGGCCCCCCACTTTGATGGCGCTATACGCAGGCGGCCTCTGATCAACCGTGCCGGTCCATCGCGCGCACGCGGCAACCACGTCTTCGAGCGAGGGCGCGTGATCCACTTCGACTGGCGTGCGCTCGCCTTCGGCATCGTCCGTCGTCGAGGTGCAGGACAGATCGACGGTGGTCTCGTAGACCTTGGTGCCCTGCATGATGCGGTCAGACAGGCGCGTGGCAGCCCGCCCCACGAGCACCACGACCACGCCCGAGGCGAGCGGATCGAGCGTACCGCCGTGGCCGACCTTGACGCGTTTGGGAGCACCGCCCCGGCGAAGGTGGGCTTTGACACGCCGGCAGACATCCATCGAGCTTGGGCCGAGCGGCTTGTCGACGATGAGCAGGCCCACGGGGCTAACAGGTTCTTGCTCGGTCATCGGGGTTCGCCCTCAGAACGCACGATCAGCAGCGACTGGTGCTTGCCCTTGGAGTAGTTGAACCCCTCGACTGCGCCGATGACGGTGCCTTTGGCGACAGGAGTGTCGGCGGGAACGATGAGCGTCGCGGCTGGGTGCGCAAGTAAGAACGCTTCGGCGTCGCTGCTGGCGAGCCGAGCGAGTGTGCCGCGGGTGGCAAACACGAGGCTGTCTTCGTGGTAGCCGACGGCTCCAACGTGCGAGGGCGTCCGTGCCCCGAGCGCGCGCACGATCTGCTGGGTGAGATGGATCTTTGGACTCAGCGCGATACCAACTGGGACGAGCAGCGCGAACGCGCCAGCGGCGACCATCGCCTTTTCGTGCGCACACAACCAGCCGATCTTGAACGGATTAATCGGTGGCAGGCCCACGGCGAGGAACATCACCAGTGCGATCGGCCACCAGAGCCAATGGAGCAGCACCGCGAAGGCGACCGGGACGCCCACGAGCACAGCTAAGCCGAGCCAGCGCCAGACGCTAATGCCGAGTGCGAGGACACGGTCGGCGGGTGCGGAGAGCCCGGTTCGATGGGCCACCACCACGGCGCGCGCGCTGAGCAGAGCGAGTGCTGGGTAGAGGGGCAGCACGTAGTGCGGAAGCTTGGTAGAGATTAGTTCCATCACGAGCCACGTAGGGATAAGCCACGCAGCCAGCATGGCGAGGCCCGGTCTTGGCGTGCGGCGGCCTGTAGCGCCCGAGAAGAGTCGAGCGATTGAACCGAGTATCTCGCGGCCAGCGAGCGCCGCGCCAGGCCAGAACAAAACCGCACTGAGCACGAGGTGGTAGCCGGGCGGCCCCCAGTGGCCCTCTGCGGGCTCGAGGCTTCGGCCGAGGGTTTCGCTGCGGATGCGTTCCCAGAATTCGGCGTGCCCGACGTGCTCGCCGACGGCGAACAGCCATGGGCCAAGCGTTGCGGCGATGAGCAAAACTCCGATCCACGGCTGCGTGCGCGCGAGCCATTTCCAACGCCGGGTTGCTAGGGAGACAGTAATGGCAGCTGAAAGGACGACGAGCAGGATGACCGGGCCCTTGGTGAGCACGCCGACGGTGACGGCCAGCCAGAGCACGAGCGGCGTATGCCAACGCCGGCCACGGCCATCAAAGAGCGACCAGAGCGCGGCCATCGCCACGGTTGTGGCCGCCACAAGCACCATGTCGGACCGGGCCTGGCACGCTTCCCACGCGAAGAGAGGGGACGATGCGAGCACGAGGGCTGCGAGCAGGCCGATTCGCGGACCTAGCCGCAGACAGCCCATCCGCCAGAGCGAGAGCACCGCGAGGATCGCAGCGATGAGCGACGGCACGCGGTACATCCAAATGGCATCGCGGGCGGGTTCGCCGAGGGTGAGGGTGCCCGCCGAGGCGGCTTGGAGCCAGTAGATCATGGGCGGCTTGTTGATGCGTTCGCGGCCGCCGACCATGGGAACCACAGCGCCGCCCGAATGGAGATCGGGATCGCGCTGGGCCTCGGGCACTACGACGGACTCGAGCATCTGGCGACTGGCTTGGGCGAAACGGGCCTCGTCGCGGTCGATGGTCGGGAGCAGAACCAGGCCGGGGCCATAGACTGCGAGGCAGCAGACGGCGATGAGCAGGCCTGCACGCCACGCCGGGAGAGCCAGCCACATGGATGCGACCCGTCGAAGCATGTCACGCGACTATACCCAGCAGCTTGGCTGGCCCGTTCAGATGGTTCATAGAGCTTTGGCGGTGGTCGTGCCGCTAGCGGCATGGACGGTTGATGCACGGCGACGGCTTTGGGCGGTCCCGCTGGTGCTGGCGGTTCTTGGAGGTGTTGCGCTGCTGCCGTTCGACGGCATGGTCGCTCGCTGGGCGGGTTCGATCCGCCTTGGGGGCGATATTCGCCGAGAGGTGGAGGCGCTGCAGCAGTACGGCCAGCTCAGTTTTTCACTGATTGCGGCAGCGGTGATCGCTCTGCTCGATCCCAAACGCACACGCCGGCTGCTGGACTGGGCCGTAGCCCTCGGTCTGACCGCGACGATGGGCCTTGTGCTGAAGACGACACTCGGACGGCCAAGGCCCGCGTACGGCGAACCTGCGACATTTCTTGGCCCCCTCGGCGCGAGGCCCCTTCAGAGCGGCGAGGCGGTGGTCCGACCGATGGAGTTCGGCGCAGACGGCGTTGCTTCGCTGTGGTCGATGCCTTCGAGCCATACAGCGGCGGCGGTGGTGATGAGCGTGTTTCTAGGGATGCTCTACCCGAGACTCCTGCCGCTGGTGGCCGGGCTCGCTGCGGTCGTCGGGTTTGGCAGGCTGGCGACGGGGGCGCACTACCCGTCGGATGTGTTAGTTGGGTCGTGCCTCGGCGCGGCCGTGACGGGGCTTGCAGTGAGCGGCGGCTGGGGCGTTCGGCTGGTGGACTGGGTGTGGCTGCGCTGGGTGGATCCCAGCGATGAGCCTTCGTGGCCCCGGGTGCGAGACCGTGTGGATCGGTGTGAGGCCGGGGGGCGGTGAGCGTGGTACACTGTTGGCCCGAATCCACGGAGAGGTGGCAGAGCGGTTGATCGCGCTGGATTCGAAATCCAGTTGGGCTTTCGGGTCCACGGGGGTTCGAATCCCCCCCTCTCCGCTTCAATGAGTCCTTGCTCACGCAGGGGCCTTTTTTTGTGGGGTTTACGAGGTACTTGTCCAATCCTGAGTGCCCGATGTCCCCGAAGTGCCCCTGTGAGTCAGTGCATCTTTATCGATTTTCTACCGTGCTACCGCATGGTCTGAAGCAGTTGAAGGCGTCGATGGGTGTGACCGCGCAGAGCGCCCTCTGCATAGACGCCCAGAGTGATTCGACGGTCCGACACGCCTTCGAAGGAAGGGTTTGCTTGATCTTGCTTAAGACGATCTCGATGGAGTCGAGGTCGGGGTTGTAGGGCGGCTGGGAAGGCAGGTCAGCCCCGGCCGAGTCGGTGGGCTCTCGCGCGTCTGAACTGCTTGAGCCGGCGGACTCAGGCCGGGCTCACTGCGATCACCTCGGCGATCCGCGTAGTGGCATGACCATCGCACATCTATCCGGGCCCTGTGGGCGTCGACCTCCATTGCTCGGTGAGCCTTCTCGCAGTAGATCGAGAGGAATTTGCGGCGCGCGATGTCCGAACGCGTCAGGCCGTCATCGACACGGTCAGTCCCCGTACACCGAAGAGGGCTGGCCGTGAGCTTGGGCTACTCGCCAGCAGCCCCCACCTCGCGCCAGCGCACGACTCTTATGTCGCGGTGGCTTGGCGCGATGAAGGCGCCCGCAGGTATGACGGACTCACAGACATCCCCCGGTCCCTTCCACGTCAAGAAGAGTCCGGCGCTATAGCGGCGTTCGACGAATCTTAGTTCGAGTTCGTGCTCGCCCTCTTCCAGCTCGACAACGCCGTCGACCCATCGGAAGCCGTGCCTGGAGGCATCCCACACCACTGTCTCGCCATCGATGGTCAGTATGGCGCTCTCATCGGATCCCAGATTGAAGGTCCATGACCCACCGCGCGGCACCATCAGCCGCCCGACGAGCCGGACTCCGAAGTAGTCGGTCGTTCCGTCAGGGTGGAAGGCGCCGCTGGTGATCCGCCAGCTCACGCGATGCTCCATCGTCGTCGTGGACCCGCTCGTGAACTCGACTGACTCGGCATCCGTCCAGACATCCTCGGCCCAAGTCGCCGTCAGCCCGGGCTCGCCCGCATCCACTACGAGAGGTTCCTCGTGCTGCGAAAACGCTGCGGCGGGAATGATGGTCGCAAACGGCATGCTCGGCCCCTGCCAAGTTACCACCAGGCCAGCCGAATACCGACGTTCGAGGTATCGCACCTCGAACGAGTGAAGCCCCTCGCTGAGTGTTACGCTCCCGTCTGTCCACCTGTACCCGTGGGCGACGTGGTCGCTTACGATCAGCGCTCCATCGATGTACAGCTGAGCGGATTCGTCCGATCCCAAACTAAACGTCCACTCCCCGCTTTCGGGGACATCGATCAAACCGACCGCGCGGAGCGCGAAGTAGTCAGTCGCCCCGTTCACCTGGAAGGCGCCGCTCGTGATGTTCCAACTTACTTTCCCGATCACGCTGGTTGAATCGTGCTCGGCCCAGTCGATCTGGCCCACATTATCCGCGTGCGAGACACCGCTCGACCAGTAGGCGCGAAGACCGCCGCCGGGTTCGTACGGCTCCTCATTGTCGCGAAGCGAGAACGCAGTCGCCGGAACCACCGTCTCAGCCGGGACACCCGGGCCCTGCCATGTCAGAAAAAGGCCCGCGCTGTACCGTCGCTCGAGATACCAGATCTCAATATCGTGAAGCCCTGCCGACAGCGAAAGTGAACCAGATGCCCAACGGAAGCCGTGAGGCGTGGTATCAACCACGGCGGGCTCCCCATCGATGTAGAGCGCCACGCTCTCGTCGGCCCCGATGGAGAGTGTCCACGATCCGTCCTCAGGAATATCGATCCGCCCAACAAGCCTCGCCGCGAAGTAGTCGGTCGCTCCCCCGTCGCGGAACCCGCCACTCGTCAACGTCCACCCGACATTGTCCACTGTGGTCACGGCGTCGTGCTGCTCCCAGTCAACGTGCCCGACCTCCGTCGCGTGGCTTACGCCTTCGGACCAGTACGCCCGAAGGCCGCCGCCACCGTTATTGAACGGGGTCTCGGTCGCCGGATGAGAGAATGCGGTCGCAGGGATCACCTCTTCATAGCCCGACGGCGATCGCCAAGTCACCGTCAATCCGGCGCTGTACCGGCGCTCAAGGTAACGAACCTCGAAGTCATGAGTTCCCGCGGCCAACTCCAGATCGACCGATTCCCACCGGTACCCGTGAGCCGTGTCATCGTTGATCACCAACTCACCATCGATATAGAGCTGCGCCGACTCGTCCGATCCGAGCGAGAACCTCCAGCTTCCACTCTGGGTTATCGCGACCCTGCCAACGAGACGCACGCCGAAGTAGTCGGTCGCCCCGCCGTCACGGAACGCCCCGCTGGTCAGTCGCCAAGCGATGCTGGGGACTATTGCCATCTCGTCGTAATTGGACCAGTCGACATGGCCCACCTTGTCGGCGTGCGACTGGCCCTCCGTCCAGTAGGCGCGCAGACCGCCGCCGCCCGCCCCGCTTGGGGGTGCATCCGCGACGAACGCCGCCGCAGGGATTACCTCAGAAATCTCGTCGCCGGGCCCCTGCCATGTGAGCACAAGCCCGGCCGAGTACCGACGCTCGAGGTACAAGACCTCGATGTCGTGCTGGCCAGCGGCAAGCGTGAGCACGCCGTCTTTCCAGCGGAATCCGTGAGCCGTGTCGTCGTTGACAACAACGACACCATTGATCATGAGCCGCGCCGACTCGTCGGATCCCAGTCCGAACGTCCAGCTACCTGAGCGAGGGATCTTGAGCTTGCCCGCCAGACGGAGCGCAAAGTAATCCGTCTCTCCGCCGTCCGTAAACGCGCCCGAGGTCAGGCGCCAACTGATGTTGGGCTCAGTCCCGAGCCTGTCGTAATTGTTCCAGTTCACCTGACCAACGCTTGTCGCGTGCGAGACGCCATCGGACCAGTAAGCAACCAGCCCGCCCGAAGCCGGGCTGACGACTCCGCTGCCTGGCGAGAACGCGCTCGAAGGGACGATCGAGACATGCTCATCGCTCGGTCCCCGCCAAGCCAGCTTTAGTCCTGCGGAATAGCGACGCTCAAGGAAACGAACCTCGATCTGGTGTGAACCTTCGGTCAGTTCGACTGTGCCCGATCCCCATCGATAGCCATGCGCTACAGGGTCCGCGATAACATACTCACCATCGATCAGCACCGACGCGGCCTCGTCAGACCCGAGCTCCAAGGTCCACAAGCCCTCTTCAGGCACGCTTAGCAGCCCGACGAACCGGGCCGCGAAGTAGTCGGTCGGCCCCCCGAGCTCAAACTCGCCAGAGGTGAGGTCGAAGCTCACACGCTCGACAACGTCAACCCGGTCGTGCTCGGACCACTCAATCTGCCCGAGGTCCGTCGCGTGCGACATTCCCTCGTACCAGTAAGCCCACAACCCCGTGCCGCCCGCATCGAAAACAGGCTCCTCCGGCGGATGCGACAGCACGCTCGCTGGAATGACCTCCTCGGTGACACCCGGGCCCTCCCAGCTCAGCACAAGGCCAGCGCTGTACCGACGTTCAAGGTATCGCACCTCGATATCGTGCTCGCCTGCGGTCAGATCGATCGTCCGCCAAACCGGGCGATAGCCGTGCAAGAGCCCGTCGTTGACCACCAGCACGCCGTCGATCCACAGCCTGGCTCCCTCATCGCTCCACAGCGTGAACGTCCAGGGTCCATCGGACGGCACCTCAAGCTTGCCAACGAGTCGTAGCGCAAAGTAGTCGGTTGGGCCGTCTGTCACGAAGGAACCTGAGGTCTGCTCCCAGTTGACCTGCGCCTCGATCGATGTTTCGTGGTACCGAGCCCAATCGACGTGGCCGAGCTTAACGCAATCCGACTGCGAGTACGACCAGTACGCCCGAAGGCCGGGAGACCGATCTTCCTGTCCCGCCGTCTCCTCAACGCCGCATGACACCACGAGTGCAGCGATGATCAGGCTCAGAACTCGACTGTTCCAACTCATGCGGCTAGCACTGAGCCACTTCCACCTTGACCTGCCGAAGCGCCAGTCTCCTTCACGCGCTGTGTTACACGCGCCGATGCAAAGCACCCATAGCGAGTTGCCCAACAAACCCATCAGGCCGTAGGCCAGATCGCACATCATCGCCCAGGCTTTGGTCGTCATGCTCTACTGATCGGAGCAAAGTCGCTCCTGAACGACCGCAACCCCCCTGGCGTCCGAGACTCTGCGGCGGAGTGATCGGCCTGAGCAAGTCAATCCATCCGAATCGCCTCTTCGATCGCCCGATAAGGCGAGGGTGGCAATCGGAAGTGCCGCTACGTTGTGGACCTAGAGTTGGGCACTATGATCGACTCCCTCCAAGGACTGCGTGCTCTGGTCTGCGGCTCCACTCAAGGTATCGGCCGGGCGTCCGCTGAGCTGCTCGCTGAACAGGGTGCTGAGGTCACACTGTTCGCACGAAATCAGGCCAAGCTCGCCGAGGTGCAAGCGGGGCTCAGTTGCGAACACAGCCAGGACCACGACTCCCTTGCGGCCGACTTCAGCGACACCGAGGCTGTTCGCTTAGCGGTGCTGGGGGCGGTCGATCCCGATCGTCCGTACCACATTCTGGTCAACAACACGGGCGGGCCGCCCGGCGGTCCTGTCGCTGACGCCCAGCCCGATGCATTTATCGCCGCGTTCCGTGCGCACGTTGTCAACAACCAGACACTCGTGCAAGCGCTCGTGCCGGGGTTTCGCGCGGCGGGGTATGGCCGAGTTATCAACATCATCTCGACGAGCGTCAAGGCACCGATTCCGGGGCTCGGTGTCTCGAACACCATCCGCGGCGCGGTGGCGAGTTGGGCCAAGACGCTGGCTGCTGAACTCGGCCCGCACGGCATCACGGTCAACAACGTGCTGCCCGGCTTCACCGACACGGCCCGG
The DNA here is from genome assembly GCA_029260395.1 of Phycisphaerales bacterium. GTDB lineage: Bacteria > Planctomycetota > Phycisphaerae > Phycisphaerales > UBA1924 > OFTM382. Next base: position 341,550 of record JAJDDJ010000013.1, read on the forward strand.
CTGAGCGAACTGTTCGCGGCCAAGGCGGACAAACTCGGCATGAGCGCCGAGGAGGTGACCGCTGTGGCCATAGATTCGATTCCTGCTGGCCGGCTCGGGAGGCCCGAGGAAATCGCAGCGGCTGTAGCGTTCCTCGCTTCGCCGCAGGCCGGGTACATCAACGGGATCAACCTTCCGGTTGACGGCGGTCGGCTGCCGACGCTATAGACTCAACGCGTGCAACGCCTAGCTAACTCCATCGACGGCGCGTTTGTTGGACCCGCTACGGGCGAGTGGATCGATGTCTACGAACCCGCCACGGGCAAGGTCTACGCGCAAGCCCCGGCGTCAGACGCTCGCGACATCGACCTTGCGGTTGCGGCCGCGACGCGGGCGTTCCCCGCCTGGGCCGCGACTCCTGCCAACGAACGCTCAAGGCTCATGCTCCGGCTTGCCGATCTGATCGATCGTGATTGCGAGAGCTTGGCGAGGGCTGAGTCGATCGATACGGGCAAGCCCATCTCACTCGCTCGACGGGTCGACATTCCGAGGGCTGCGGCCAACGTTCGCTTCTTTGCGACTGCGATCCTGCACGATTCGAGCGATGCGTACCACACCGATGGCCAAGCGCTGAACTACACGCTTCGCAAGCCGCGCGGCGTCGCGGGGCTCATCGCGCCGTGGAACCTGCCGCTGTACTTGCTTACGTGGAAGATCGCGCCCGCGATCGCGACGGGCAACACGTGCGTGGCTAAGCCGTCGGAGGTCACTCCGATGACAGCGCACCTGCTGGGCATCCTGATCACCGAGGCGGGGCTGCCGCCGGGGGTGGTCAACATTGTCCACGGCGACGGAGCCAACGCGGGCGCAGCACTGGTCGAGCATCCGGACGTGCCGACGATCTCGTTCACGGGTTCGACCCGTGTCGGGAGCTGGATTGCGTCGCGCGCGGGCGAACGCCTCAAGCGCGTCAGCCTCGAACTCGGCGGGAAGAACCCCAACATCATCTTTGCGGATGCCGATCTAGAACAGTCCATTCCGACCGCGGCTGCGGCTGCATTCACGAATCAAGGCCAGATTTGCCTGTGCGGCTCACGCATTCTCGTCGAACGCAGTATCCACGATGAGTTCATCGAGCGCTTCATTAGGCACGCGAAGAAGTTGAGACCAGGGGATCCGAGCGATGAGGCCACGCAGTTTGGCGCGCTTACCTCCGAGCCGCACCTGCAGAAAGTCGAGTCCGCGGTAGGGCAGGCGCGGCGAGCGGGCGGCAAGATCCTCTGCGGCGGAGCTCGAACCGAGCTAGCAGGGCGGTGCGAGTCGGGCTGGTTCTACCCCCCCACGGTGATCGCGGCACTTGCGCCCGACTGTCCCGTGCAGCAGGAGGAGATCTTCGGCCCGGTCGTCACGGTTACGCCTTTCGATTCCAACGACGAAGCGGTCTCGATCGCCAACTCAACGCCCTACGGCCTGGCCGCGATGGTCTGGACTCGGGACATCACACGTGCGCACAAGACGGCGGCAAGGCTCGATGCGGGCATCGTGTGGATCAACTGCTGGATGCTGCGCGACCTTCGCACGCCGTTCGGCGGAGCCAAGCAATCGGGCGTGGGCCGAGAGGGCGGCAGTGACGCGCTCCGCTTCTTCACTGAACCAACCAATGTGTGCGTCAGGCTTGGAGACCAGCCGTGAACGATAAGCCGATCGAGAGCGAGCGAGCGCCCGAACCCGTCGGTGCGTACCCGCACGCTCGCAAGGCAGGAGGGCTGTTGTTTCTGTCCGGCGTTGGGCCGCGCAGCCGAGGCTCCAAGACAATCCCGGGTGTGACGCTCGATTCCGACGGCAAGATGATCGATTACGACATCGAAGCGCAATGCAGGGCTTGCTTCGAGAACGTGCGAGCCGTGATCGAAGACGCGGGCAGCTCGTGGGGTGACATCGTGGATGTGCTCGCGTTCTTGACCGACATGCCCCGGGACTTTGCGACGTACAACCGTGTTTACGCCGAGTATTTCGCGGGCGATGGCAACCCAAACCCATCACGCACCACCATCGAGATTTCGAGTCTCCCTCAAGGCGGCGATGCTCCGATCGCGGTCGAACTGAAGGTCGTAGCGATAGCTCGAAACTAATCCAGAGTCCGCAGCACCGCACGCACTGGGCTGGCATCGAAGCCCACTAGCTTGAGCGGCAAGGCGATCAGCTCGTAGAACCCCGCGGGCACCTTTGAGAGATCGAGGTACTCCAGAATCGCGATATCATGACGGAGGATCACTCGGTGCGCGGGCAGGTCCTTCGAGTCAGCGGTGTCGACGCTCGGCGTGTCAATGCCAACGGTTCGAACGCCCGCAGCCGCCATCGCCTCGACGAGGTCGACGCTGAGCCCCGCAAAGTCCGGGTTGAACTCGGTCGGCTCGGGCCACGTTCCTGTCTTGAACAGAATCCGCTCTTCTGACATGGCGGCAGTGAGATGCTCAGGCGTGACTCGTTTGCCTCGCGGGACCGTCGTCTCGATCACCTGGCACCGGCCCAGGTAGCGATCAAGAGGCTGCTGATCGATCGCGCGAGCATCAACGCCGTAGTGATTCGGGCCGTCCGCGTGCGCACCGAGGTGGCAGGTAGCGTGAATGGTCGAGAGCGTGAGCGCAGCGCCCTTGGCCATGTCGCACAGCACCTCGCGGCGAAGCGGCGTGTCGCCCGGAAACACCGCGATATCTGGAGTTATGGCCGGCGAGATGTCGTAGATCATGGCATCTCCGCGAGAAACGAACGCACACGCTCTGAAAGGGCGCAGTCGTTCAGTTCTTGCGTTTCGAATGCCCCGATGCGGCCAACGATGCGTTCAGCCAACGCGATCACCCGATTGCCTCTCTCGCGAGCTTCGGCATACGGCGTGTTGGAGAAACTGATGAGGTTGTAGAGCGGTGTGTATCGGCCCTCATCGATGCTGTGCAACGCGTGCTCGACGCGCTTGCGTGCCAGAAACGCTGCATCGGCCACCTTGTCGCGCATGACCTCGAAGTTCTCAACCGCCAGATCGGCGATGGCATCGGCGTTCGGCTTTCGAGCCGCCGAGAACGCGGGCAGCAACGCATCGAAGTCACCCGCGTGTTGATCCAACAACGCATCAAACACTCGGCAGTCCTCGAACCCGGCATTGATCCCTTGCCCGTAGAACGGCACGATGGCGTGCGATGCATCGCCGATCAGTACCACGCGCCCCCCGACATTCCAAGGCTCGCAGCGGATTGTTGCCAGCGACGAAGGAGCGTGAGCCAGGTAATCATCAAGGAGCGTCGGCATCAGCGGCACCGCATCGGCAAAGTGTTCGCGAAAGAACGGCAGCACGTCCTCTCGACTCGAGACCGCAGAAAAGCTTGCCTCGCCGTCAAAGGGCCAGAACAGCGTGCAGGTAAAGCTCCGGTCCGCGTTCGGAAGGGCGATCATCATAAACCCGCCGCGCGGCCAGATGTGCAACGCACTGGGGTCCATCGCAAAGCCATTAAATCGGGCAGGATCGATGTCGCACTCGCTGGCGGGCGGTATTCTGAGTTCCTTGTAGCCGTGGCCGAGGTAGGCCTGGCTGTAGTCGAACCGATCGGTCCGCTGCATCTTGCTGCGAACAGCGGAGAATGCGCCGTCGGAGCCCACGAGCACGTCGCATTCGACCCGGCGGGTTGCTCCGGTGCTCTCATCTCGCAGCTCAGCAGCGGGCGCATCGAGGTCCGCATCGACGCACCGCTGACCGAACATGATCTCAGCGCCGCTTGCCTCGGCGGCGTTGAGCAGGGTGATGTTGAGCTTGCCGCGCGACACGGAGTTGATCGCGTCGCTCGCGTCCTTGCTGTAGGGCTGGAACGTTAGCCTGCCGGCGGGATCGTGCATCATCCGCCCGGGCATGGGGATGGCATCGCTCAGCACCTCACCCGAGAGGCCAACTTGCTCGAGGGCTGTGATCCCTCGGCACGAGAGCGCTAGGTTGATCGACCGGCCCCCGATAAACCCCGCACGCCGTGGGTCGGGCCTGCGTTCGTAGAGCGTCACGCGGTACCCATTGCGGCCGAGCATGCAAGCGAGCAGCCCGCCCGCAAGCCCACCGCCGACGATCCCGATGCGTTCGTCAGACATCAGGCATGCTCCAAGAGACCCGCGAGCACATCGACGAACCGCCACACGTCTTGGAACGACACGTACGACGGAGCCGGCGCCGCGCGGATGACGTTGGGCTCGCGGAAGTCGACGATGATGTCCGCCTCTATCAGCTTGCTCAGCAGTGTTTGATCCGCGCCATCCACGACGAGCGACAGATGCCCGCCGCGCTGCGATGGGTCCGCCGGCGACACCAACTGTACACGTTCGCCGCATCGCTCCGTAAGCAGTTCTTCCATGTACCCGGTGAGGGCGAGTGACTTGCGACGGAGCGCCTCCATGCCGACCGCTTGGAAGATCGCAAGCGAGCCTTTAAGCGGAGTCATGGAGAGAATCGGAGGGTTGGAGAGCTGCCAAGCGTCGGCGTCCGGTTTGGGCACAAACTCGCGTCCCATGCTGAATCGCTCCGCGGGATCGTTGCCCCACCAGCCTTCGAACCTCGGGAGGTCTTCTCGCGCGTGGCGATCATGGACAAACGCACCCGCGACCGCTCCAGGCCCAGCGTTGAGGTACTTGTAGCTGCACCACGCTGCGAAATCGACGCCCCACTCGTGGAGCCGCACCGGCACGCTGCCCGCTGCGTGCGCGAGGTCCCACCCGACCACGCAACCCTGCTGACGTGCGCACGCGGTGATCCGCTCCATCTCAAAGAACTGCCCGGTCAAGTAGTTCACGCCGCCCAGCATCACGAGGGCGATCTGCTTGCCCTCTCGTTCAATTGCTGCCTCTATGTCCGAGGTCCGCAGCGTGTGCTCGCCTTCGCGCGGCTTGAGCCGAATCACTGCATCGTCAGCGGAAAAGCCATGGAACCGGGTCTGGCTGGCCACGGCGTAGGAATCCGACGGGAACGCGCTGTCCTCGATCACAATCTTGTAGCGTTCGCGCGTGGGCCTGTAGAAGCTCACCATCAGCAGGTGCAGGTTGACCGTCAGCGTGTTCATCGCGACGACCTCGCTCGGCTTGGCTCCGACGATCGCCGCCAACGGCACACGAAACTGCTCGTGGTACGAGAACCAAGGGTCGCGTGCCTGCTCATGGCCGAGCACGCCTAGCTGGGCCCAATCCGCAAGCTCGCGCTCAATGTCCTCCCGCACCTGTTTGGGCTGGCAGCCGAGCGAATTGCCGGTCAGGTAGACCAGTTCCTGCCCGTTGCGTGTCGGGATGTTGAACTGACTGCGCAGCTTGCCGAGTGGGTCCATTCGGTCCATCGCAACGGCGTAATCTCGGCTCGCGTCAACGGGTGATGCTCTCATGAGGGCATTCTATCGCCGCGGATCGGGCGCACGCACGGGTCTGACCGACTGAGCCGTGTAAGGAGACTGTGCGATGTCCGGCATGCCTAGTTCCTCGGGATCGACACCCAGAAACTCCAGCGCGTTCTGCGCGAGCAGCCGTTGCTTTGTACGGAAGGTCAGGTCGTACATCGAGTCGATCATCGCTCCGGGCCTGGCCTCGCCCAGGGGGAACGGGTAGTCCGAGCCCATGCAGATCCGCCGATCGTCCATCATCGAGATCAGATACCTCAGAGCGTTGCGAGAGTGCACCAATGCATCGACATAGAACCTCGCCGGCTTGTCGTGATCGGCCAGGTACGACCACGGGTTGCTTGAACCGTCGACCGCGACCAGGTCGGGCCTGCACGCGTACCCGTGCTCGATGCGGCCGATGGTGTAGGGGAACGATCCCCCCCCGTGCGCAAAGCAAACGCGGAGCTGTGGCAGGCGATCGAACACGCCGCCAAAGATCATTGAGCAAATCGCCCGCGCGGTCTCTGCGGGCATGCCCACCAGCCAGGGCAACCAGTACTTGCCCATCTGGCGCTCGCCCATCATGTCCCACGGGTGCACGAACACCGCAGCGTTGTTCGCGTCGCACGCCTGAAAGAACGGAAACAACGCCGGCTCAGAAAGGTTCCAGTCCGCCCCGCCCGGCTTCTCGACGTGCGAACCGATCTGCACGCCCTTGAGCCCGAGTTCCTTCACGCAGCGTTCGAGCTCGCGTACTGCAAGTTCGGGGTCCTGCATCGGCACCGTGCACAGGCCGATGAACCGCCTCGGGTGCGCACGACACAGCTCGGCGATGTGGTCGTTGAGCATCCGCGCCAAGTCCAGCGTGTGCTCGGGCTTGGCCCAGTAGCTGAACATTACGGGCACCGTGCTGAGCACCTGCACATGGACGCCCGTGTCGTCCATGTCGCTCAGCCGGTCCGCCGCATCAAAGCAGTTGGGCTCGATGGTTCTGAAGTGGTTGCCCTCGATCGACAGGTGCGCGCCGCAGGTGCAGCCCGTGCCGTCGGTGATGGCCTCAAAGTCCACGAACCGGCCCGGGCCGTACTTCGAGCGCAGGTCGGGCCAGCCGGGCGGCAGGATGTGGGTATGAATGTCGATCTTGTACATGGAGCGAACTCTACCCTTACCGGGCTAGCGAGTGGCGCTGGCCAAATCGAACTCCCCGGCCCGCTCGATCACGGTGTTGCACTTGGGGCATGTCCGCCCGCTGGCCGGTCCGCCCCAGAAGGCATCCATCACGCGGTGCAGGTCTTCATCGATATGCGCGAGCCGGAAGCTCGCCTCGTGCACCAGCGTGTCACACTCTTCGCAGTACCACCTCAGGCCGTCGTTGTAGGCCTTGCCCTCGACCACGCGCGGGAACTCGACGATCAGCCCCACCGTGCCCGCTGGCCGCTGGGGACGATGCGGGACCATGCGAGGGCACAGCCACATCTCGCCCTCGCGGATCACCACATGCCGAGGCGGCGAGCCATCGGGCGGCCTGATGCGCACCGCCACGTCGCCCTCGAGCTGGTAGAACAGCTCCTCGGTTGGATTCACATGGTAGTCGTTGCGGTTGTTTGGCCCTACCGAGACGAACACAATCACGTCGTCCGCGCCCGAGTAGAACTGCTTGTTCATCACCGGCGGCTTGAATTCCCCGCGGTGCTCATCGATCCAACGCATCAGGTTGAACGGCGCTTGTACTTCCGGCATGGCGGCCTCCGTTGCGAGTGGGCGGGTATCCAGTTCTGCTGATTCCCAGCATAACGAGCCTGACTGATGCTCGGCCAGACAGCAGAAACCGCCATGTGGTATGCTCGGGATCGCTGCTTTGCTCCGCACCCAACACAGTGAGAACACCGCCATCGATACCGAAAGCCTGCTCAAACTTGCCGCCGTCGTTCTCTATTGCTCCATCTTGCTGGTCATCGGATGGGCGGCGTCCAAGCGGATGCACTCGATCCGGGATTTCTTCGCGGGTGGCAAGAAAATGGGCTTTCTCAGCGTCGCATTCTCGGCCCGGGCGACGGGGGAGTCCGCGTGGCTGCTGATCGGGCTCACAGGCACGGGCTTTGCCCTCGGCGTGCAGTCGTTCTGGGTGGTCGCCGGCGAGTTGCTGGGCGTGGGCGGGGCGTGGCTGCTGATGGCCCGTCGATTCAAGCGGCTGACCGATCGCTACGACTCGATCACCATGCCCGACTACCTCGAATCGAGGTTCCGCGACACCGGCCACCGGCTCAGGTTGCTCGCGGCGGGCGCGCTGCTGGTCTTCGTGCCCATCTACGCGGGCTCGCAGGTGTTCGCGACTGGCAAGGCGTTCAACGCCTTTCTCGCTTGGGACCACTACCTCGGAGCGACGGTCGGTTTTCTCGTCGTGCTTTTCTACATCACCAAGGGCGGCTTCGTGGCGGTGGTCTGGTCGGACGTGTTCCAGGGCACGCTGATGGTCGTGGGCTTGGTGATGCTGCCGATCGTCGGGCTTATGGAAGCCGGAGGTGTTACAAACATCCTCGATTCGCTACGCGAGACTAGCCCGTCGCACCTGTCGATGACCGCAGGCCAGGGCTGGTCTGTGATGACCATCGCAACGGTGGTCGGGTTCGCAGCGATCGGCATCGGTTTCTTGGGGTCGCCGCAGGTATTCGTCAGGTTTATCTCGCTTCGCCACGAGTCAGAAATCCGCAAGGGTGCTGCGGTCGCACTGAGTTGGACTCTGCTCGCCGACGGGGGCGCGGTGCTCACGGGCGTGATCGGCCGGGCGCTCTACGACAGCACACAGATTGGGGGCGATCAGGACAACATCCTGCCCTTCATGTCGCAGGAGCTGCTCCCCGCGTTTGTCTCGGGCATCTTCATCGCGATGGTGCTCAGCGCGATCATGTCGACCATCGATTCGCTGCTGGTCGTGGCATCGAGCGCCGCCGTTCGCGACTATTGGCAGCGGACCCGCAGGCCAGACATGCCCGGCGCCAGCCTGCTCAAGCTCAGCGGCTGGACAACGATGGGGCTGGCGATCGTCGCGTACCTCATTGGGCTCGGGCTGCTGGCGTACGACAAAGACAACGGCGTGTTCTGGATCATCATCTTTGGGTGGTCGGGCATCGCGGCCACCTTCTGCCCGGTGGTCATCCTGAGCCTGTTCTGGTCGAAGCTGACGAGCCTGGCGGCCCAGTGCGCGATGGTCGCGGGCTTTGTCTCTGTGCCCTTCTTCAAGTTCGCGGCCCCCCCACTGCTCCAAGCCGTTGGCTGGGAAGAGGGCACCGCGTACCTCGGGGCGCTCGATGTGCTGCTTCCCGCATTTCTAGTTTCCGGCGCTGTCGCCGTGGTCGTGAGCCTGCTGGACAAGCGCGGCCAAGCGCAACTCGCTGGCATCGAAGAGGAACTCACGGATGCCGCTGCAAGGGCCGACTAATCCCGGCTGGGACGAGGGCTGTAGTGCAGGAAGGTGTCCGTGGCTTGCCAGAGGGCCTCGAGCCTGTCGATGCGTTCGCGGGCCGAGTCGCCCAGCAGGCCGACAACCCGAGCCACGATCAGTTCCGCCGCTGCCACCACGGGCACGGAGCTGTCGAACGGCCCAACCGCCGGGATTTTCAACTCGCACCAGATCGGGGTGAGCGCCGCCAATGGCGACAGCGGGCCATCGGTGATCGCCACGATGGTCACTCCGAGTTCACTCAGGGCCTTGGCGACGGTCACCGAGTGCCGGCGATACCTGGCAAAGTCGAACACCACCGCGACATCGCCCGTTGCCGCGCTGCTCAGGTCTCTGCCCGTCGAATGCTCGTCGACCAGATGCACGCCGGGTCTTGCCATCGATAGGCCGCTTTGGAGCGCCCTGGCGCCGGCCATCGATGTCTCACCCGTGATGATCCAAACGCTCGGGGCCCTGGCGATAGGGGCCGCGAGGGCGTCGAGCACTGCATCGTCCAAAGCTGAAAACGCTGATTGAAGCGATTGCAGGATGCCATCGCGGATGGGGGCTGGGGAGCCCCCCTGCCGCCGAATCCGCTGGCTCGGGCTGGAGAGTTGGCGTGAGACGCCGTCGCGAGCCCAGTTTTGAAGGTCGGTGTATCCCTCGAAGCCGAGCTTGGCTGCGAATCGGACGATCGAGGGCCGGCTGGTCCTGGCGCGCTCGGCGAGGTCGGAAACCGTCCCAAAGGCAAGCAGAGTGGGATCTTCTAGGACCACGCCCGCGATTCGGCGATCGGTCGGGGTCAGCTTGTCAGCCGCGGAGGCGATGAGATCCTGAATCGTCAAACCAAACGCTCCGATGTTCATTGCGTTGCAATATGCACAACCGAGTGTACAATCGGTTACAGCCCGTGTCCCCGCCAACCTTTGGACCCATTCGGAGCCCGTTGATGCCACAGGATTACGCCCCCACAGAACCGGAACAACGGTTTCTCGATCGCGTCGAAGACAGCCGGTACGAGCGCGAGATCATCAACGGCTTGTCACCGTTCTTTGGCGACAAGGTGCCCGAGGACATGAAGGGGCTATACAGCCAACAGGAACTCGTTCAACTCGGCGGGCTCAAAGGCGGCGACCGCGACGTTGAGAAGCGCATGCCCGTGAAGATCACGCGGCACTTCTTCGAACTCGCCAAGAAAAGCAAACCTATCCAACGCTTGGTCAAAGCCAGCCCCGACGAAACCGTCGATCTGGCGGGCTCTGAAGACCCGGGCAACCAGATGGATTACAGCCCGGTCGAAGGCCTCCTGCACAAGTACGAAATGGGCCTGATGTACGTCGTCTCGACGTGCTCGGCCCACTGCCGATTCTGCTACCGCGAGGAACTGATCGCGCGCAAGGAAATTGCACGTCAAGACGGTACGGTCGCCAAGAAGGGCCTCGCGAAGATTCCAGAGATCACCGCGTACATCCGAAGCTTCAACGCGAAGGTCGCGGCCAACGGCGGCAGGCACCCCGACTCGGGACGCGAAAAGCTCCGCGAGATTCTGCTCTCCGGCGGCGATCCGATGGTTCTGAACAACTCCAAGCTCGCAGCGTGGCTCGCAGCACTCGCCGAGGCGGGCATCGAATCCATCCGCATCGGCACCAAAGAAATGGCGTTCTACCCCAAGCGGTTCAACGAGACGTTCCTTGCGATGCTCGACGCGTTCCACGAAACGTACCCGCAGGTCGGCCTGCACATGATGGTCCACTTCGAGCACCCCGACGAGTTCCTGCTTAAGGGCGACGACGGCGAGTATGTTCGCGGCGATAACGGCATCTGTGAGTGGGTCCCCGACACCGAAGCCGCGATGCGCGGCCTGCTCGCTCGTGGCTGGATCACCGTCGAGAACCAGACGCCGATCATCCGCGACATCAACGACGACCCCGATGCGCTGCGCCTCATGCAGCGGGAGATGAAGCGGGTCGGCGCCGACAACCACTACTTCTTCTGCGGGCGTGACATCGTCGCGTACAAGGCGTTCAACATCCCGATCGAGAAGGCTTGGCACATTCTCAACGAGTCGCAAAAGGGCCTGTCGGGCGTGGAGAACCACGCTCGGCTCTCGATCACCCACTACCGGGGCAAGACCGAAGTCGCCGCAGTCACCAACGAGCCAATCCCCGGACTCGCGGGCAGCGAGAACGGCGTGGTGATTTTCAAAATTCTCCGCAACGCTGGCAGCGCCCCAAGACGCGGCAAGGTCTGCATCGTCGGGCGCAACCCTGATGCTGTCTGGTTCGACGGCTACGAGGACCGCGTGCTGTTCGACGAGGCCGGACTGTTTGATTACGCGCGAGTGACCAACCCGAGCCTAACCGGCACCACCTGAGAGCCGCGATGATCAACAAGCAAGTCACGTCGCCCGCCGAGGCGGTGCGCGATGTATTCGACGGAGCGACCATCATGGTCGGCGGTTTCGGCGAGGCCGGCAGCCCCATTGAGCTCATCCACGCGCTCATCGACCAAGGTGCCAAGGGCCTCACAATCGTCAGCAACAACTGCGGTTCGGGCGAAGTCGGGCTCGCGGCGCTGCTCAATGCCGAGCGGGTGGCCAAGGTCATCTGCTCGTTCCCGCGCACTGCTAACTCGACGGTGTTCCCCGACCTGTACCACTCGGGCAAGATCAAGCTCGAACTCACGCCGCAGGGCACGCTCGCCGAGCGCATCCGCGCCGGGGGAGCGGGCATTCCCGCGTTCTACACCCCCGCTGCGGTGGGCACACCGCTGGCCGAGGGCAAGGAAGCACGCGCGTTTGATGGCAAGACGTACATCATGGAGCGAGGGCTCAAAGCCGACTTCGCGCTCATCAAAGGACGCATGGCCGACACGCACGGAAACGTCGTCTTCAACAAGACCGCGCGCAACTTTGCCCCCATCATGGCGATGGCGGCCAGCGTCGCGGTGATTCAGGTCGAGCGGGTCGTCGAGCCCGGCTCGATGGACCCCGAAACAGTGGTAACGCCGGGTATTTTCATAAGCCGCGTCGTCGAGGTGCCCGAGCCAGCACACGAATCGCAGTTGGTTGCGGCGGGAGTAACGTACCCATGACCCGGCAAACTTCCCAGCAGACTCCAAGCACCGAAACAATCGGGTGGACCCGAGAGCAGATGGCCCAGCGGCTGGCGCAGGACATCGCCGACGGCTCATACGTCAACCTCGGTATAGGCATCCCCGAACTCGTGGCGAAGTTTGTGCCCGCTGGCCGGGAACTGATCTACCACACCGAGAACGGCCTGCTCGGTATGGGCCCTTCCCCCGAGCCGGGTGCCGGCGACCCCGAGCTAATCAACGCTGGCAAGCGGCAGGTTACGGCCAACCCCGGCGCTGCGTTCTTCCATCACGCCGACAGCTTCGCCATGATCCGCGGCGGTCACCTCGACCTTTGCGTGCTCGGGGCGTTGCAGGTCGCGCACAACGGCGATCTCGCCAACTGGTCCACCGGCGCTGACGACGCGATCCCCGCGGTGGGCGGCGCGATGGACCTCGTCGCGGGTGTCAAGTCGATCTACGTCATCACCCAGCACTGCACCAAGACCGGCGAGCCCAAACTAGTTGAGGCCTGCACCTACCCGCTTACCGGCCTCGGCGTTGTCAACCGTGTCTACTCCAATCTCGCGGTTATTGACGTGACCGCAAATGGATTCCAACTGGTTGAGCTAGCGCCTGGTGTGGATGTGGACACCGTCAAGCAAGCGACCGGCGCCCCGCTGCTCTTGCCAGCGAGCGCCAACATCGGGAGCACCAAGTGAGCACACAGCAGACCACCCGCTCCGCCGAGTTGTACGCGCGGGCGCTTAGAGTCCTCCCCGGCGGCGTGAGCCGAAACGCGGCCCTGCGCGACCCCCACCCGCTCTACGCCGCTCGGGGCTCGGGCTGCCAGATCACCGACGTCGAAGGAGTAACCCGGTTCGACTTTGCGAACAACATGGCGTCGCTGATCCACGGCCACGCCGACCCCGACATGGTGCTCGCTGTCCAAGAGCAACTCGTAAAGGGCACCGCGTTCAACATGGGCACCGAGGCGGAGATCGTCTACGCCGAGTACCTGCTCAGCCGCAACGACACCTTCGAGCAGCTCCGCTTTGTCAACTCGGGCACCGAGGCGCTGATGCTCGCCATCAAGGCCGCACGGGCGTTCACCGGTCGACCGATGATCGCCAAGGCCGAGGGCGCGTACCACGGCGCGTACGACTACGTCGAGGTCAGCCAGGCACCCGGCCCCAAGAACTGGGGCGATCAGCAGCACCCGGCGCGGGTTCCGCTCGTCGGAGGAACGCCCGCGTCCGCGATCGATGATGTCGTCGTGTTCCCATACAACGACGCCAAGGCGGCCATCGCCGTACTCGATGAACACGCGGACCGTCTTTCGTGTGTTGTGCTTGATCTGATGCCCCACCGCGTAGGGCTCAACCCCGCCGATCCCGCGTTCGTCGAGGCGCTGCGCGAATGGACCACCGAGCACGGTGTGCTGCTGGTGCTCGACGAGGTCATCACCTTCCGCGCCGGATACGGCGGGTTGCAGGACCGCTACAACGTCCGCTCCGATCTGACGGCTTTGGGCAAGATGATCGGCGGAGGGTTTCCTATCGGCGCCGTTGCGGGACGGGCCGATGTCATGGACGTGCTCAACCCCCGCTCCAAGCGGTACCTCTTCCCGCACTCGGGCACGTTCTCGGCGAACCCCATTGGCATGGTCGCGGGGCTCGCAACGATGCAGAAGTTTGACCGGCCCGCAATCGACCGACTCAACGCACTGGCCCGTCGCGCGATCACCGGGATCGAAGCCGCGATCAGCAAGACCGGCGTCGCTGCCAGCATCACCGGCGCGGGCTCGATGTTTCGCGTTCATGTCAAGCCGACGGCGCCCACGAACTACCGCGAGGCGTACCTCTCGCCCGAGGAGAACGGCCAACTCAAGCTGCTGCTCGAGCACATGTTCAGCGAAGGATTCCTGCTGGTCAGCACCGGCTCGTCAGCGCTCTCAACCCCGATGACCGAGACCGAGATCGATGCCCTCATCGCGGCCTTTGCCACCGGGTTTGAGAAGCTCGCTGCGATGAGTTAACCGACTAGGCACCTTCGAACACAGTCGCAAGCCCCTGCCCCACCCCGACGCACAGCGACGCGATGCCGCGCGCTGAGCCGGTTCGCACCATCTCATGGATGAGCGTCGTGACGATCCGCGCCCCGCTGCATCCCAGGGGGTGGCCTATCGCGATGGCTCCGCCGTTGACGTTTAGCTTTGATTCATCAAGGCCGAGTTCTCGTGCGCACGCCAGCGACTGCGCGGCGAACGCCTCGTTCAACTCGATGAGATCGATATCGCCGAGCAACAGCTTCGCGCGGCCGAGTGCTTTGCGCACGGCCGGCACCGGCCCGATGCCCATGAACGCGGGGTCCACGCCCGCCGAGGCGCTCGGCCCGACGAACGCAATAGGCACAAGCCCCAGTTCCTTGGCGCGTTGCTCTTCCACCAACAACAACGCCGCGGCCCCGTCGTTGATGCCCGACGAGTTGCCCGCGGTCACCGTGCCTGAAGGATCGCTCGTAAAGGCCGGGCGCAGCTTCGCAAGTTTCTCCAGCGTTGTGTCCGGCCTGGGGTGCTCGTCCGTGCTGACGACAATGGGATCGGCCTTTCGCTGAGGAATTTCAACAGGCACGATCTCGCTCTTGAACAGCCCACGCTCGTGCGCCGAGGCCCAACGCTGCTGACTCCGTAGCGCGAATTCGTCCTGATCTGCCCGGCTGATCTGGTGCTCCTTGGCCACGTTCTCGGCGGTCTCGCCCATCGAGTGCGGGTGGTGCAGCGCCGACAGCGCCGGATTGATGAACCGCCAGCCGATGGAGCTGTCGTACACCTGCTGACCGCGATCGAAGCCCGACTCTGCCTTGCTGAGCACGTACGGGGCCCGGCTCATGGACTCCACGCCGCCAGCGATGAACACGTCGCCGTGATCGGCTTCGATCATCCGCGCTGCAATGTTGATCGCTTCGAGCCCCGAAGCGCACAGCCGGTTGACCGTCGATCCGGGAACGGACACCGGCAAACCAGCCAGCAGTGCCGCCATCCGCGCCACGTTGCGGTTGTCCTCGCCCGCCTGGTTCGCAGCCCCCAAATAGACGTCATCGATCAACGCTGCATCGATGCCTGTTCGGTCGACGATCGCCTTGATGACGAGGGCCGCTAGGTCGTCCGGGCGCACCACGGCGAGTGACCCGCCGAATCGGCCAACGGGCGTACGCATGGCAGCTACAACGGCGGCTCGTCTTTGCATCGGTCAGTCTAGGAGTGCCAGCGCCAGCCTCGCGCCCCGCGACCTTGGTCTGGCGACGCTGGCGAGCGTTGGCGGGGCTACTCCTTCAGCTTGGCCATGAACCGCTGGGGATCGGCCTTGAACGTGCCAACGCAGCCGCTGCAGCAGAACCGCACGAGGTGTGTGCCCGCGACGATCTCGACTGGTTCGCCCTTGGCGCCCAACTCCCCGCCGCCAACGACGCAGGTCTTGAGCGGGTACGCATCACGCTGCGCGTCGGCGTAGGCCTTGTCGAGCTTGGCCATGTATGCAGCCGGGTTGGCGGTCAGATCATCTTCGCACCCGCCGCAGCAGAAGCGAACGAGCCGGTTCATGTAAACAAAGTTGACCGGCTCGCCCATGCCACCCAGTTCGCCACCCACCGGGCACGAGTCCATCGGGTAGCTTTCGAGCTGGGCCGCGATGATCCGCTTGTCCATCTCCGCGAAGTAACGCCGAGCTTCAGCATCGAACGCGGCCACGGCCTCATCGTTGGCAAGCGTCACCAAACGGTTGTTGTACATGTGGTGGACCGAGTCCGATCCCAGCTTCTCACCCGTCACGATGCATGTCTCGAACGGGTAGTGCATGAGCTGCTGACCGACGAGTTGTGTATTCACCTTCTCCCAATACTTCGCCGGGTCGGCCTCGAACTTGCCCGCGCAACGCTTGCAGCAGAACTTTGCCTCGCGGTTGCCCACCATCCGAACGATGGGTTCATCGTCCCCGAATGCCTCGCCGCTGACCGCACACTCGCCCAGCGTGTACGGGAAGGTCGGCCCTTCGATCGCCACGGGTGCGCTCTCGGCTTCTTGGCCGGGCTCGCGGTGCGCCGCTGCGAGGACGATGAAGGCATCCTTCTTGGCATTGTCCCATGCCAAAAACTGGTCGCCGCACCCGGGGCAGCAGAGACCGATCTCGTGTCCCTTGTACGCAACGGTTCCGGCGGATGGCACGATCGGCTCTTTGCCGATGGGGCACATCTGGTTAACCGCTCCCGCCTGCTCGCCGGCCTCATCACTCGGACGTTCATGCTGGGCGGCCAATGGCGCAGCGAGTACCGCGAGAAGGCAGAGAGTCAGTGAGCGAATGAGAGTCATCATATCGAGCTCCTTGTTTGCATCGCGGTCGGGCCAGCTGCCCCTAAATTCCGCCAGCGCATGCTAGTGCCGGAATTCGGAGTCAGAACCTTAGAGCAGCCCTATGGCGGACCGACCTACACCCAGTGAAACCCCTCTCTCAGAATGGATGAAGAGCTGACCATGCCAGAGTCTCGGGGAGTTCCATTGGTTACCGGAACCACCGGCGGATCCGATCGGGGAGACGAGCCGTAGAGATCCTCGTCAAGCGACCGCCAAAGGCCGAAATGGGAGAGAATCCGACGCAAGTCGGCTCCAATCCCGAGACCGTTCTTGGTACGCTCGATTCAGATCACCCGTCACTCGGCGGGTGCTTGTCAACCAGAGAGAGCCCCCTCAAAGGAAGCCAACCCATGTCCATGACCGCCCGTCTGCTCGCGTCAGCGCTGCTCTTCGCCATGCCCGCCACCGTTGCGATGGCCGAAGACGACGCCCCCCTCGCTTCGCTCGTGGATGTCAGCCAAGCCATCGTCGGCGTCGGTATCGATTCCGGCAGCGTGGCCCCGCCCGCCGGCGGGCAGGCCTTGCCCACCGACCTGCACCTCGTGTTCTCGACCGATGTGCAAGTCGCGGGTTCTGATGCGGTGCGTCTGATCTTCAAGACCACCAAGCTCGCGGCCGCGACCGCTCAAGGCGGCGACACCTACATGCTCATCACCTCACTCGCCGATGGGCACCAGCAAGTGCTCACGCCCAAGACACTCAGAGAGTGGAAGTACACCTCCGCTTACTTCAACGGCGATTCAGTCCACGTCGAGATCTACTCACCGACCGGCGCCGATGCTTCCCGCGTCGTCATCGCAGAGGCCATCTCCGAGACCTCCGCCTTCAACCCCGCCAAGTCCATATGCGGCCCGACCGACGACCGCGTGCTTTCAAGCGATCCGCGCTCGGGCCGAGTCTGGCCCATTGGCTGCACCGCGTGGCTCTTTGACGGAAGGCCCAACTGCTTGAACACCGCGGGCCACTGCGGCCCGGCCAATGATTCGGTCATCCAGTTCAATGTCCCGCTTTCGACCTCGGGCGGCACGCCTCAGCACCCGGGGCCGGACGACCAGTACGCGGTCGATCCCGTGTCCATCCAGTCCAACGGCGGCCAGGGCATCGGAAACGACTGGTCCACCTTCGGCGTCTTCAACAATGCCAACACCGGCTTGTCACCGCTTGTAGCCCAGGGCGGCACCTCCCACACGCTTGCCGCAGCCGCACCCGGTGGCACGGGCCAGCCCATCCGCGTCACCGGATACGGTTCCACCACGTCACCTGTCAGCCCCACCTGGTACCTCGCGCAGAAGACCCACGCCGGCCCTTACGCCGGCGTCACGGGTACGAACATCCAATACAGCCCCGACACCTCCGGGGGTAACTCAGGCTCGGCCGTGCAAGATGATTCCACGGGCCTGACCATCGGCATCCACACCCACGCGGGCTGCAACTCCGGTGGTGGAGCCAACAACGGTACGGCCGTCCAGCACGCAGCCTTCCAGAACGCGCTCGCCAACCCACTGGGTATCTGCGCCTTCGGCTTGGATCTTGCCATCGTCGGCGAGCGACCCACCATGCTCGAGACCGGCGAAGCCGCCACGGTGACCGTCCAGGTGAACGCCAACGGCGTCACGCTCGATTCCGGGACCATCGTGCTACACGTAGACAACGGCGCCGGATTCGTCGCGATTCCCATGACCTCGACCGGCCCCGATACCTACGAGGGCACGTTCTCCGCAGAGGACTGCGACTTCGATGCGCTGTTCTACGTCTCGGCGATGGACACCACCGGCGATTCCTACTTCGAACCCACCGGCGGCTCGGCGTCACCCTTCAGCGCCTCGGTAGCTGACGAGTACACAACCTTCGCCAGTTTCAACTTCGAGACCGATCCTCTCTGGACCGTCGCCAACACCGCGCTGACCACCGGCGCTTGGGTCCGTGATGTGCCGCGTGCCGAGGGCCGTGGCGACCCGCTCGCCGACTTCGACGGCTCTGGTCAGTGCTGGGTCACCGGCAACGGGCTCTCTGAGGACGTCGATGGTGGGCCAACCAGCCTTATCACCGCACCGATCGACCTCAGCGCAGCGTCCGATCCCGTGGTCACCTACGCCCGCTGGTTCGACACCAACGCCACGGTCGGCACCGACAACCTGCTCATCCAGTTCTCTGACAACGGCGGAGCTTCATGGGTCACCGTCGAGAACTTGGGCGACCAGGACGGCTGGAACGAGGTGAGCTTCCGCGTACTCGATTACGTCGGCTTGACCTCGCAGTTCCAGGTCCGCTTCAGCGCCACCGACAACCCCAACAACTCCGTCACCGAGGCCGCCATCGATGCCTTCCGCGTGGTCGATGAGAGCTGCAACAACACCCCCGCTTGCACCGGCGACATCGCCGACGACTTCGGCAACCTCGGAGCCGACGGCATGGTCAGCTTCGGCGATTTCCTCGCGCTGCTCGGGCTCATCGGGCCTTGCCCCGGCGGCACTCCCGGCTGCACCGGCGACATCGCCGACGATTTCGGCAACCTCGGAGCCGACGGCATGGTCTCCTTCGGTGACTTCCTCGCGCTGCTCGGCCTCATCGGGCCCTGCCCGTAAGCGAGCCGATCGCAACGTGAAACGAGCGACTTCGCTCGACAAACTGCCCGCCGCCGATGCACGCCCCGCATCGGCGGTGGCTTTTTTGTAACACCTGAATTGGTGCGATTCAACCACTCGCATGGCCTAGCCTCTTCGCCCGGCGTGCAGAGGCCGCCTTCTCGCTCCTTGAACTGCAAGCCTGACGCAGCCATTTCTCGGCATCGCTTGCATCACACATCCCCACGCAAGGTCACTATTGTCACAGCCCAGCGATCCCTCCCAGAATCCCAAGCCGAGCAAGCCGCGCTTCTTTGGCCTCTCGTCTGGCTTCGGCGGTTCGGCCCGCGCCGATGTGCTCAGCGGCATCACCGTCGCGCTCGCGCTCGTGCCAGAAGCCGTCGCGTTCGCGTTTGTCGCAGGCGTCCCGCCGCTCGTCGGGCTCTACGCCGCCTTCATCATGTGCTTGCTCACTTCCGTCATCGGTGGCAGGCCCGGCATGATCTCCGGCGCTACCGGCGCGATGGCCGTCGTCGTCGTGAGCCTCGTATCCGAGCACGGCATCGGCTACCTGTTCCCCGCCGTCGTGCTGTGCGGCATCATCCAGATCGCCGTCGGCATGGCACGACTGGGCAAGCTCATCCGCATCGTCCCTCACCCCGTCATGCTCGGGTTCGTCAACGGCCTCGCTGTCGTCATCCTCATGGCGCAGTTTGGCAGCTTTAAGACCCTCAGCCCAGTAGGCTCGCTGGAGTTTGTCACGGGTGCGCCGCTCTGGATCATGCTCGGAATGGTCGCCGTCACCATGGCCATCATCGCCCTGCTGCCAAGGCTGACCAAGGCCGTGCCCTCGACGCTGGTCGCCATCGTCGCGATCTCGCTCGCAGCCCTCGCGCTCAACGCGGGCCTCGGCCCCAAGGGCGAAGACCCAGCCGTACTCACCGTGCGCGATGTGCTCGTCGACTCGACCCAGGCCTCGGCCGTCCGCACCGCCCAGCACGCCAAAGACCGAGCCCTGCTCGCCTCAATCGGCGCAACACTGCCTGACGGCATAAAGCCCGAGCCTGTATCAAAGGGCTCCGTCGACCCGCTCACCGCCGCCGAGGCGCAGGCCGCGATCGCTAGCGTTGCTGCCGACTCAGTGGGTATCGCCGGAGGCCTTCCGCGCCCGACATGGTGGGACTTTGAGCTGCCCTCATTCTCACTCGCCACGCTCTGGATCATCTTCCCGTACTCGCTCATCCTCGCGGGCGTCGGGCTCATCGAGTCGCTCATGACCATGACCCTCATCGATGAACTCACCGAGACCCGCGGCAGCGGCAACCGCGAGTGCGTCGGCCAAGGCGTCGCCAATGTCACCTGCGGCATGCTCGGCGGCATGGGCGGCTGCGCCATGATCGGACAGTCGCTCATCAACGTGAAGTCCGGCGGCCGGGGCAGGCTCAGCGGCATCACCGCCGCCGTCGCCATGCTCCTGTTCATCCTGTTCCTGTCGCCGCTGATCGAAGCCATTCCCGTCGCCGCCCTCGTCGGCGTGATGTTCATGGTCGTCATCGGCACGTTCGAGTGGACCACGCTCCAGACCTGGCGCCGCATCCCCAAGGCCGAGGTCCTCGTCATGCTTGTCGTCGCTGGCTACACCGTGGTCATGCATGACCTCGCCACCGCGGTCATCATCGGGGTTGCGCTGTCGGCGCTCGTCTTCGCGTGGAACAAGAGCAAGCACCTCGTCGCCGACGTCCAGACCAACGACCAGGGCAGCAAGATCTACCAGCTCCACGGCGTACTGTTCTTCGGCAGCGTCTCGCGCTTCCGCGATCTGTTCACGCCGCAGGACGACCCAGACGATGTCGTCATCGATTTCTACTTCAGCCGTGTCTACGACCAGTCGGGCCTCGAAGCCATCAACAACCTGGCTGATCGGTACCAGAAGCTCGGCAAACGCCTGCACCTGCGGCACCTCAGCGACGACTGCCGCCGGCTGCTCGACCGCGCGGGCGACCTCGTCGAGGTCAACATCAGCGAGGACCCCCACTACCACGTCGCCACCGACCGCGCCAACTGGGTGCGCTAGCTTGCGCCAATCCCAGGACCGCGTCGCTACTTACCCGAAGCTTCTTCGCTCTCGGCCTCGGCTGGCTCCGCAGCGTTTGCTTCCTGGGCCGCGAGCGCCATCGTGAACGACGCCTTCATCAGCACACGCACCGGCTGGTCGGGCTTGAAGTCGAACCGGACCTCGGTCGTGCCCGAGTACGCGTAGCTCCGCACGCCCTCGGCGTCGAGCTCCGCCCGGCCGTCGCCGCTGAACATGACCACCGAGTTCTCGAACCGCGAGAGAGCGCCCTCGGTGATTCCCTTGACCGCGTCGTCGTGCTTGAGTTCGAGCACTCGCACGCCTTCGACGCCCTCAACTGTGTACGTCACCGGCGATGGCTCGCCGTCCGAGACCCTCGCCACCGCCATCGGCAGCACCATGAACGCTCGCTGCTTATCACTCTGGCCCTCGACCTGCTCTTCGCCTTGACCCACAAAGAACGGCATGTACGTCGTCGCCGTCCACGGGTCGATGGTCATCGGCGCGATCGCCTTGGCCGCGGACAGCTCGATCACCGCGCCCGACGCTTTGATAAGCCCCGACTCCGGGTCGTAAGTCACGGTAAAGCGCTCGCCGACCATCGGCCGAAGCGCCGGCTCGAGCATGCTCTTGGGATCCGGCTCGGCCGCGCTGTCGAACTCCATCGCGCCCATCGGCGTGTCGGGCATCGACATCTTTAGCGACACGATCGTCACCTCAAGCGTGTTCGCGTCCACCCGCTCGATCCGCGTGCGCACATCCGTGGTCGCCCGCTTGGTGGTCTTAGCGGTGTTCTGATCTGCGCCGAAGTTCTGCTCGCGCGTGCGGAACGCCCAGTCGTACTCGCTCTGGGCCGAGGCCAGCTTCGCAGCCGGACCAGCGATGCAGAACAGAGCCAGAGCGATCAGCAGGGTGGTTCTCATGGGGCCATCCTAACGAGCTTCGCGTCTAGAACGAGCCCGAGGGGAGGCCTGGAGGACTAAGAGGCCCCAACCGGGCCAGAGCCGTCCTGCTACTTGCTCGGACCCCCGCTCTCGGTCTTGGCTGGTTCGTACGCGTCGTCGGCCGGCGCTTGAGGCGGTGCGACCTCCATCGTGAACACCACATCGATGAGCCCTCGTATCGGTTGCTTGGGTGCAGAGTCAAACTGCATTAAGGTCCCGCCTACGTAAGAGAAGTTTCGAACGACTCCGTCGGCGTCGATCTCCGCCTGACCTGAGCCAAAGAACTTGATCGCGGTCTTCTCCAACTCCTTGAGCGGGCCTTCGGTGATCCCCTTGAGCGGGTCGTCGTGCACATAATCCAGCATCCGCCCGCCTCGATAATCGCCGAAGATGTACTCGATCGGTGAGGGCTCTCCGTCCCAGACCTTCGCTACCGCCATCGGCAGAACCATGAACGTTGGCCGCTCATCGCCCTCGCCGACAAAGAACGGCATGTACGTCGTCGCGGTCCATGGATCGATGGTCATCGGTGCGATCGCCTTGGCCCCGGGCATCTCGATTAGCGCGCCCGATGTCTCGATGAGCCCTGTTTGCGGATCGTACGTCACCGAGAAACTCTCGCCGATCAGGGGCCGAAGCACCGGATCGAGCGTGCCTTTGGGATCGGGCTCGTCCCCGCTGTCGAACTCCATCGCCCCCATCGGCGTGTCCGACACCGACAGCTTGAGCGAGACGATCGTCACCTCGAGTGTGTGCGCATCCACGCGATTGATCCGCGTGCGAATATCGGAGGTGGTCCGCTTTGTGGTCGTGGTTACTTTCTGGTCCACGCCGAGTTCGTGGTCTCGCATCCCTATCGCCCAGTCGTACTCGGTCTGTGCCAGAGCCGGTCCAGCGGCCCAGATGAGCATCAACGCGATCAAGGGTGTGAATCTCATGCAGCCATCCTAACGATGCCGACAGCCATTGGCGGCACTCCCGAGAGCCGTAACGCCATTCACGGTCGTCGTGCGCTGCTTCACGGGAGTCGTAAGGCTCTTTACGGCCATCGTGCGCTGCTTTACGGGAGTCGTAAAGCCCCTTACGGTCGTCGTGCGCTGCTTTACGAGAGCCGTAAAGCCCTATACGGTCGTCGCGCGCTGCTTTGCGAGTGTCGTAAAGCTCTTTACGGTTGTCGGGCGCTGCTTCACGAGAGTCGTAAAGCTCCCTACGGTCGTCGCGCGCTGCTTTACGAGAGCATCAACGCCCGCTGCGGATCCATCAGGTGACACTACCAGAGCATCAGGCTGGCCTGATGGACCCTTCGGTGGACCTGACGGCCTATCCGGGTTCCCTGATGGAGCATCAGGCTGCCCTAGCAGAGCAATCGGTGGACCGGATGGAGCATCAGGTGGACCGGATGGAGCATCAGGTGGGCCTAAGAGAGCAATGGCACGGCCGATCGCCGCATCCGCTCAAGCCGATGCCTTATCGGGCCGATCCGTTACCCGGCGAGCCCGGCGCCTGAGCGGGGCATCATCACGAGCGCACGGCCCCTTTGGACTACAGAAGCCAGTTCACTTCACCGCGGAATCTCCCGCTTTGATACCTCTGATCTCCCGTTTGGTACTTCTATCCTGTTTCCAACGCTCGATCCGCCATAGCCATCCTTTCCGCGGCCTCAGTGGCCCGGTCAGACCCAGCAGTACTGGTCGATAGAACAGCTTCCGTTGGTACCAAATATTTTCTGATGAGATTATCAACTTGCGTGTGTCTTCCAATTCGACAACGACGCTCCACTCACAAGTATCACCTATGTCATGAAATGGCACGGGTATGCGGGCCTCCAGCCTCCTGCCCTGCTGCAAAACACACGGTGCTTCAGGCTCTACGCTCCAGTAGGGGCTGAGATCGTCCTTGAGCGCCGCTGGGTAGTCACCGCGATAGCTGACCGAGATCTGCTGGATCGCTGCCTCGCGGCCGTGGTTCACGAGCGTAACCCACGCGCATCCAACCGGGCTGTCAACCGAATCACCCGCCTTCCCGCACACTTCGATATACAGGCGGTACTTGCCAAAGACGAAGAACGCAGTCGGCAAAGCAACGATCGCGCCGACCACGCCCGCCGCGTCCACCACCAATGAGATCAACGACTCACTGACCGCTCCGTTCGTCATTCGACCTCACCACTCCGGCCCGCCGGTGTACCGGCCGTAGATGTCCGCCATCGCCTGCACCATCTCGCCCATCGTGCAGTTGGCAAGCGAACCCTCGACCAGCTCGGGCATCACGTTGCGGTTCTCGCGGCACGCCTCGCGCACCGCATCCAGCGCCTTGGCCACGGCCTTGTCGTCGCGCGCAGCCTTGAACTTGGTGAGCCGATCGACCTGCACCGTCTCGACCTCATCGGAGATCGTCAGGATGTCGATGGGCCGGCCCTCGCTCTCCTCGATGTACTGGTTCACGCCGACGATGATCCGGTCGCCCGCCTCGCACTCCTCGCTAAAGCGGTACGCGGCCTCGGCGATCTGCCGGCGGAAGTACCCGCGGTGAATCCCCGCGATGCACCCGCCCGAGTAGAAGTCGCCGTTGGCCAGCTCGCCCACGCGGCCGGGTGTCCAAGGCCCGCCGGCCATCTCGTCGATCTCCTCGATCAGCGCGAGCGCATCGGCCTCGATCTGGTCGGTCAGCTCCTCGATGAACCAGCTCCCGCCCAGCGGATCGACCGTGCGGGTGACGCCCGTCTCGTGGGCGAGAATCTGCTGCGTGCGAAGGGCAACGGTCACCGCCTGCTCGGTCGGCAGACCCAGGGTCTCGTCCATCGAGTCGGTGTGCAGGCTCTGGCACCCGCCCAGCACGCCGGCCATGGCCTGGTAGGCCACGCGGACGATGTTGTTCAGCGGCTGCTGCTCGGTCAATGAACAGCCAGCGGTCTGCACGTGGGTCTTCATGAACCACGAGCGTTCGTTCTTGGCGCCGTACCGCTCGCGCATCATGCGGGCCCAGATGCGGCGAGCCGCGCGGAGCTTGGCGATCTCCTCGAAGAACTCATTATGACTATTGAAGAAGAAGCTCAGGCGCGGCGCGAAGCTCTCGATATCCAAGCCCCGGTGCAGGCACGCCTCGACGTACTCCATGCCGTCGCGCAGCGTGAACGCCAGTTCCTGCGCAGCGCTGCTGCCCGCCTCGCGGATGTGGTACCCGCTGATCGACACGCTGTTCCACTTGGGCAGGTGCTCGGCCTGGAACTCGATGGTGTCGACGACAAGCTTGACGCTCGCCTCGGGCGGGTAGATGAACTCGTTCTGCGCGTGGAACTCTTTGAGGATGTCGTTCTGCAGCGTGCCGCCGAGCGTGTCCCACTCGATGCCCCGCTGCTTGGCCATCGCCAGGTACATCGCCCAGATCACGCACGCCGGCCCGTTGATCGTCTGGCTGACCGTCACCTTGTCGATCGGGATGTCCGCGTACAGGCGGTGCATGTCCTCGATGGTGTCGATCGCCACGCCGCACTTGCCAACCTCGCCCACGCACAGCGGGTCGTCGGAGTCGCGCCCCATCAGCGTCGGGAGGTCGAACGCCGTCGAGAGGCCGGTGTTGGCCTTGGTCGAGGTGGTCGCCGCCTGCAGCAGGTACTTGAACCGCTGGTTGGTGTCGTCCGCCGAGCCAAAGCCCGCGAACTGCCGCATGGTCCAAAGCCGGGCGCGGTAGCCCTGCTCGTACAGCCCCCGCGTGTAGGGGTACTGCCCCGGCGCAGCGATGTCCCGATCGACGTTCCGCAGCGACTCGGCGGGCTCCCAGCCCATCACCCCCGGCCCGTAGGCCGGGTCGATGACGATCCCGGAGATCGTGACAGCGTGCGGGTCAACGTCGTTCGGCGAGAGCGGGCCAACGCCCGGCCCGGTGATGCTGGTGGTCATGGTCAGAGCCCTTCCTTCGCGGATTATAGAGCAGGGGTCGGCTCTGCCAGCTCCAATCTGTCAATCCTGCTGGCTCGAACGAATGAGCAGCCAATTGCACGGGTCATTGACCGCGTGGTACCCAATCACGCGTGAAGTTCTCGTCGGTCCCTTCACCGTTCTGCGTCATCGCACCGGCTTCGCCCTCTGCGGGCGGCAAGCCCCCGTTGTCGACGCCATCAGCCCCAACCGAGTACAGCGTGAAGGGTGCCCCGTGATGGCGTGTTAGGTCGGCCCGCGACGACGATCGGTTGAGCGAACATCGTGTGAACGCACGATTTGTTCGTTGTTGGTTGCTTTACGGTCGTCGTGCGCTGCTTTACGGTCGCGTGTGGTTGCTTTACGCTCGTCGTGCGCTGCTTTACGCTCGTCGTGCGCTGCTTTACGGTCGTCGTGCGCTGCTTTACGAGAGTTGTAGAGAGCTTTACGGTCGTCGTGCGCTGCTCTACGGTCGTCGTTGGTTGCTCTACGAGAGCCGCGCGCTGCCTTGCGAGAGCGACCTCGGGCGTTTCCAGGGCACCACACGGCCAGGACGCGTCCTCAAACCGGCCAAAAAGCCCTTGAGCCGGACCCGCCGCCTCGGGTAGGCTGGGCGTTCAACCCCCCCGCCCCCGTCAGGAGCCAGAGATGAAGATGACGACCGCGATGATCGCCCTGTGCCTCGCCGCCGCCGGCGGTCTTGCGGCGCATGCCGACGCGCAGACTCTCCCGTATCGCGTCGTCGCTCTTTCGGGCGATCCTGCGCCCGGCACGTCCGGGGGGGTCTTCTGGCGCTTCACCTCCGTCAACAACCTCCCGGTCGTGAATGCCGCAGGGCAGGTTGCGTTTCTTGCGCGACCAACCGTCGGGTTCTTCGAGGGCATCTGGTCAGAGGGGGGTGGCTCTGGGCTCGCTCTGGTCGCGGGGCAATTAGACCCCGCTCCGGGTACGCCTGCAGGTGTCGCTTATGCAGGATTCAATTCTTTCTTTCTCGACGCCGCGGGGCAGGCCGCGTTTGTTGCTTCCCTCACCGGCCCCGGCGTGGACACCACCAACGACAGCGGCATCTGGTCGGAGGGAGGCGGCACTGGTCTCGCCTTGCTCGCTCGCGAAGGGGACGCCGCCCCAGGCACGCCGGCGGGCGTGGTCTATGCAGAATTACCGATCCGCGACATCGCCGTAAACGCCGCGGGGCAGGCCGCGTTTGTTGCTTCCCTCACTGGCCCCGGCGTGGACACCACCAACGACAGCGGCATCTGGTCGGAGGGAGGCGGCACTGGTCTCGCCTTACTCGCTCGCAAAGGGGACGCCGCCCCAGGCATGGCGGCGGGCGTGGACTTCGGCAGCTTTAGCAGAGACGGCAGGTCCCTTGTGCTGAACGGCGCGGGGCAGGCTGCGTTCGGCGTACCAGTCAATAGTGACGAAATACCTGCGAGCGAACGTGGGACCCTCTGGTCGGAAGGGGGCGGCTCGGGCCTCGCTTTGCTCGCGCGCTCGGGCACCGCGGGTCCGGGAGGCGTGGACTTCGACGCCCTCGAGGGAGTTGTCCTCAACGCGGCGGGGCAAGCCGCGTTCTGGTCGGGGCCAAACAGTTCCGTTCCTGGTCACAGAATCTGGTCGGAAGGGAGCGGCTCGGGGCTCGCTGTGGTCGCGCGCACAGGGGACCCCGCTCCGGGCACGCCGGCGGGAGTCGTCTTCGACCTTCTCAGTACCCGCCCCCTGCTGAACGATGCGGGGCAGGCCGTGTTCTCCGGAACCCTCACCGGCCCCGCCGTCGATGCCACGAACGACACGGGCATCTGGTCGGAGGGGGGTGGCTCAGGGCTCGCCCTGATCGCACGCGAGGGGGACCCGGCGCCCGGCACGCCGCCGGGCGTGGTCTTCGGAGGCCTCAATGTCTTCAACGACCCGCCTGTCCTCAACGCCGCGGGGCAGGTCGCGTTTAAGAGACCCGTCACCGGCCCCGGTGTGAACAGCAGCAACAACCGGGGCATCTGGGCGACCGACTCCGACGGCGAGCTCACGCTGGTCGTCCGGGAGGGGGACGCATGGGACGTCGACCCCGAACCCGGCATTGTGGACGCCCGTATCGTCTCGGACTTGTTCCTGACTAACAACTCCGGAGGTGGCGAAGGACGGCCGACGAGCCTCAATGATGATGGCTTACTCGTGATCCTGCTGAAGTTTTCCGACACAACTCAAGGCATCTTTGTCGTCGACCTCTCCGCACCCGAGGCCTGTGCCGGCGACATCGCCGACGACTTCGGCACACTCGGCGCTGACGGCATGATCAGCTTCGGGGACTTCCTAGCGCTGCTCGGCTTGATCGGTCCGTGCCCCGGAGGCACGCCCGGCTGCACCGGCGACATCGCCGACGACTTTGGCACGCTCAATGGCGGCGACGGCATGGTGAGCTTTGGTGACTTCCTCGCGTTGCTCGGCTTGATCGGGCCGTGCCCGTAAAGAGGGCAATGGGGAGTGGGCGATGGGGGAAGAAGACCCTCACCCCATACACCGGCTATGCCGGCCCTCTCCCACGTGGCGCGGGAGAGGGAGGCAGAAAAGCAACCACTGCCGGACAAGCCAGCAGTGCCACCCGGAAAGACCGATCGATATCCGTTCTATCAGTCGTACTTGTACACACCGCGCATGGTCTTGTTACCCAGCCGTCCTGCCTCCACCAACTGCTTGAGCAGCGGGCACGGCTTGTACCGATCGCTGTTCAGCCCCTCGGCCAGCACGTTCATGATGTGGCAGCAGGTATCAAGCCCGATGAAGTCCGCCAGCCGGAGTGGGCCCATCGGGAAGTTGCACCCGAGCTGCATGATGCCATCGATCGCCTCCGGCTCGGCCACGCCCTCCATCAGCGCGTAGAAGCCCTCGTTGATCATCGGCATCAGCACGCGATTGCTCACAAACCCAGCGCGGTCGTTGGCCGCAAGAGCCGTCTTGCCCATCGCCTCGGCCAGCGCGATGGTGCGCGCGACCACTTCATCGCTCGTCTGCAAACCCCGGATGACTTCCACCAGCTTCATCACCGGCACCGGATAAAAGAAGTGCATGCCGATGAACTTGCTCGCGTCGCCGCCGGCCTTCTCGACCGATGCCGCCATCGCCGTGATGCTGATCGAACTGGTGTTGCTCGCGAGGATCGCGTTCGATCCCTTGTAGTGTTCCAGCACTTGGCCAAAGACCTGCTGCTTGACGCCGAGGTCCTCGACCACCGCTTCGATCACGATGTCGCCGCCCTTGGCGTTCTTTAGGTCGCTGGTGTAGCTAATCCTGCCCTTGGCCGCAGCAGCATCGTCGGCTGTCATCCGGCCCTTCTCGACCGCCCGCGTGAGCAGCTTGTCGTGCGTGGCCTCGCACCGCTTGACCTGATCGGCGCTGACATCGAACACCACCGTCTCAAAGCCCGCGACGGCGCTGATCTGGGCGATCCCGCCGCCCATCTGCCCGCCGCCGATGACGACCACCTTCTTGATCCCGTGCTCGCTGCTGGTTCCGCTCATGGCCGTGTCTCCCGTGGGCTAAGGGGTGCATTGGTTCGCCGGGCGCTATCCGCCCCGTGATTCGAGCGTAGAAGCGGTACACTGCCCCGACGATGCCCCGCGCCCGCCAATCCAAAGCCCAACCGATCACGCCCGAGGCAGGCATGACGATTACCTCGCTGCGAGCGGTCGGCTCAGCGGGCGAACGAATGAGCATCGCCCTCGATCGCAAATCCGCCGGCCAGATCGATGCCCTCGTCGCCTCGGACCTGGGCCTCGCGCGAGGCGAATCGCTCACAGATGCCATGGTCGAGCCGTTGATCGCCGCCATCGACCGCAGCGCCGCCCAGAAGCGAGCGCTTCGGCTCATCAACACCCGCGACCGCTCTACAGGCGAGCTTCGTCAGCGGCTCACGCAAGCCGGCCACAAGGCCGCATCCATAGACGCGACTCTCGACGCCCTCGCCTCAGCGGGCCTGCTCAACGATGAATCGCTCGCGGAGCGCCTGGCTTCATCGCTCGCCGATCGCGGCAATTCGGGCCGAAGGCTCATCGAGCTCAAGCTGGCTCAGAAGGGCCTGAGCCGGCCTCTCGCTACCAAAGCCGCCACCGAGGCCACCGCCGATCGAGACGCCCTCGCCGATGCCACCAGCCTCGTCGAACGCCGAGCCCAGCGGAGTTCGCCCCGGCTCACCAACCAGGCGCTGTACCGCAGGCTCTCGGGCTTTCTGGCCCGCCGAGGGTTCGATCCGAGCGTGATCCGCGAGGCCGTCGCTACGGCCCTCTCTGGAAGGCCCGAGCCCGAACCAGACCCCGAGCAGAACGAGGACCCCGACTCCGCAGAATCCTGACCAGCGAGCTACGCTTTACCCATGCTTTCAACGCACCCCCGCCCCTTCGCCGTCCTCACGCTGCTCGTCATCGCCGGTGCGGTGACCGGCTGCATGTCGTCCGTCAACGATCGCTCCTATGTCGGCGTGGACCCACAAGCCGTCGCGCCGCTTGAGCCATTGCCATACAACGCTGGCCACGGCCTCAGCCGCGAGCGCTGGCAGGCCACCGCCATCCATGTTCCCGTTGACGGCACAGCCCACCGCCCCACCTACAACAGCAACATTCGGCACACCCGCGTCACCCCGCGCCAGCGCGGCGAGATGCCAACCGCTGAATCCGCACTCGATCTGAGCGATACCTCGCTACAAGCACAAGTTCAGGAAGTCCCCATCCAGCTTGGCTCAGCGGCCCTTGATGCCGTGTCCATCCCCGGCGGGCTCATCGCCTACCACCAGGCCAAGACCCGCTTCAGCCCAGACGTCACCTACCAGCGGACCTTGCGAGCGAGTGCCCCGGCCCAAGCGAGCAGCCCGGCCGACGCCTCGATGGCACCAACCCGGCCGAGTGAACCTGAGCGAACGCTCCACGATCGATCGTCCGTCTCCACGCCGGTGATAGGCCAGATGACCCCGGTCGTGCCCAGCCCCGCCGCCAGCGAGCCCAGGCAGTGAGCAGCGAGGCCGATTGTTGCCGGGGTGTTCCATGCGGCCACCCTTACCTGCCCACGCTCGAAGTCGGCCCGGAGTACGCCGCGGGCGCGCTCTCAGGCAAAGACCGCCCCGCGCCGCTGCTCATCGATTGCCGGCGCGACGAAGAGGTCGAGGCCGTCGCGCTGCCGGGCAACCTGCACATCCCGCTCGATGAACTCGCTGCGCGCACGCGAGAAGTCGAAGCCGCGCTCACGGCCCGTGCCGAGCCCAAGAACGCCGAGATCCTCGTCATGTGCCACCACGGCAGGCGCTCCCTGTACGCCGCCAACACGCTCAAGGCCGCGGGCTTCGAGGGCGCTCGCTCCATCGTCGGCGGGATCGACCTCTGGTCGCGAACCATCGACCCGAGCATCCCGCGCTACACCAAGCTCGGCAGCCTCATCACCCTGCTTCCGGCAGGGCAGTAGCACCGAAGGGCAGAAGCTGGCTTAGCAGGTCGAGGCCGCGCGCTCGGCTCGCACCTCGTGCATTGATGCCACGAACCGGTCGAACAGCAAGGCCCCGTCGTGCGGCCCGGGCGATGCCTCGGGGTGGAACTGCACCCCAAACACAGGCCGGTCCACCAATTCGAAGCCCGCGATGGTCTGGTCGTTGAGGTGCCTGTGCGTGACCCGGCCGCCCGCTTGTTCGAGCGACTCGGCCTCGACCGCAAACCCGTGGTTCTGGCTCGTGATCGCCACCCGTCCCGCCGAGGTCTCCAGCACCGGCTGGTTGATGCCGCGATGCCCAAAGGGCAGCTTGAACGTCTTGGCCCCGATCGCCAAAGCGAGCAACTGGTGCCCCAGGCATATACCGAAGACCGGTATCGCGGGTTCGTGCGCGACCACGCCGCGGAGCGTTTCGATCGTGCCCTCTACCGCTGCCGGATCGCCCGGCCCGTTCGACACAAACACCCCGTCGATCTCGCCAGCCTCAAACCGCTGAATGATGCTGTCCACATCGGTATCGTGCGGCACCACCAACACGTCGCACCCGCGCGTGGCGAGATGCCGAAGGATGTTGTGCTTGGCACCGCAGTCGAACGCCAGAACGCTCGGGCTGTCTGAGCCGCTGCAAGCACCAGCGTGCCAGTCGCCGAGCGTCTGGTCCCAGTTTGACTCCACATCGCAGCCAACCTCGGGCACGAGGTTCTGCCCCGCCATGCCGGTAGCTCCTCGTGCGAGTGCCAGCAGAACCTGGTCGCTCTTGGATTCGTCGTCGCTTAGCACTCCCGCCATCGCGCCTGTGGCGCGGATCCGACGGGTCAGCGCCCGCGTGTCGATCCCAGCCAGCCCCAGCACACCCTGCTCGCACAGGTACGCATCGAGCCCGCCCGTCGAGCGGTAGTTGCTCGCCCGCCGGGCCAACTCGCGGACCACAAACCCAGCGACCTGCACCCGTCCAGACTCGACGTCCGCCGGGTTCACACCGGTGTTGCCGATCAGCGGGAACGTCTCAACGAGTATCTGGTTGCGGTACGACGGGTCGGTCAGCGATTCCTGGTAGCCGCTCATCGCCGTGTTGAACACGACCTCAGCGAGCGAGGTCACGCCCCGGGCTCCAAACGCGGTACCCCGAAAGATCGAGCCGTCGGCCAGCACCAGCCGGCCCGTCCGAAGCTCGCCCTTAGTCAGCGGTGTTGGCATCGGAGTAGAGTCTAGTCCGTGTCCGCCGAGCAATCGCTCTTTCCTGATGACTCTCCGCCCGATGTCGGCCCCGATGCGCGGTTCGTGCGGGTTGCCGTCGAACGCGGGCTCGATGCCAACTGGTCGCCGGGCGATGCCCAGGGCCTCACCTACTCGACGCTCGATGCCACGCTCCACCCCGGCTGCGCCGTCACCGTTCCGCTGGGACGATCCAACAGCCAGGTCCGCGGTATCGTCCTTGAGGCCGGAGGCTCATCGCTACTAGGCGACCTCTCGCCCGCCAAGGTCAAAGCCGCCATAGGGCTAGCCGACCCGCCGCTACCGGCCTCCCTCGTTGAACTCGGCATCTGGCTCTCGACCTACTACGTCTGCCCGCTCGGGATGGCGTTCGCCTCCATGGTCCCCGCAGCCGTAAAAAAGGCCACCGGCGCGCGCACAGAGACCCGCCTCCAGCCCGCGCCCGACGCAGCCGAGGCCGCCGCCACACTCAAACTCCCACCGACCGCCCAAGCCGCGTGGAACGCGATCGGGGCACTCGATCCAGCACCCTTCCCGTGCACTCCAAAGGCCCTTCGCGATGCGCTCGCGATTCGTTCGCTCGCTCCCATCAGTCGGCTCACCAAGCTCGGCCTGCTCGTCGCAACTTCAGCCGACACGGTGCGCACGTCGGAGGTTCGCGGCTTCGAGGACGCGGCATCCTCCGCGACCGCGCCGACTCCAACCGATGACCAGCGCCGCGTCATCGAGGGCATCTCCGATTCGCTCGGCTCGTTCCACACCCACCTGCTGCTCGGCGTGACCGGCTCGGGCAAGACCGAGGTCTATATCCGTCTGGTCGAGCGCACGCTGCTAGCGGGCCGCAGCGCCATCGTGCTCGTCCCCGAGATCGCGCTGACCCCGCAGGCCGCTGTGCGATACGCCTCACGCCTTGGCCACGAGCAGGTCGTGGTGCTGCATTCGGGGCTAACCGCATCCCAGCGGCACGCGGGCTGGCGAAGGCTGGCCGAGGGTTCAGCAAGAGTCGCCGTCGGCGCGCGCTCAGCCATATTCGCACCGCTCGACAACGTCGGCATCTTCATCGTCGACGAGGAGCACGACGCTTCGTTCAAACAAGACCAGCTCCCCCGCTACCACGGCCGAGATGTCGCCATCAAGCGCGCCCAGATCGAACGCGCGACCGTCGTGCTCGGCTCGGCCACGCCCTCTCTCGAGAGCTTCGCCAACACCCGCACCGATCGTTCAACACTCTGGCGCATGGACAGCCGAGTCGGTGGTGCCAAGCTCCCCGAAGTACGCCTCGTGGACATGCGCACGGAGGCCCGTCAAGCAAAGCCCGCTGAGCACAACCGGCCCGAGCTCATCGGACCCACGCTCGCGGCGGCTCTGACCGGCACACTCGACCAAGGCGGCCAGGCAATCCTCCTCCTCAATCGACGGGGGTTTGGTCGACGTATCGGGTGCGTTGATCGGGCCTGCGGCTGGACGCTCGCGTGCGACCATTGCGATGCCAACCTCGTTTGGCACAAGGCCTCCGACCTGCCGGGAGCGGGCACGATGCGCTGCCACCATTGCCTCGCCGAGCAGCGACTCGCCAGCCGGTGCCCGGCGTGCGCCAAAGCCGTGCGCGCGTTGCAGGTCGGTACCCAACGCCTCGAACACGCACTGGCCGCGTGGCTCGGTTTGGTTGCGGGCGAGTCGCTGCTTCGACTCGATGCCGATGTCGCCTCAATCAGCGGCGGCATGCTCGATGTCTTGGACCGCTTTGCGTCCGGCGAAGGCCGCGTGCTACTTGGCACGCAGATGGTGGCCAAAGGGCTTGACTTCCACAACGTGCGTTTGGTTGGCGTGCTCGATGCGGACCAGTCGCTGGCGATCCCTGACTTTCGGGCCGCCGAGCGCACGTTCCAACTCGTCGCGCAGGTCGCCGGCCGCGCCGGACGCGGCAAGCACGCTGGCCGAGTCATCGTGCAGACGCACGAGCCGACCTCGGCTGCGATTCTGGCCGCCGCCAAGCACGACTACGACGCGTTTGCGCGCACCGAGCTGCGCCACCGATCACAGGCATGCTTGCCTCCGGCGAGGCGGATGGTCAGGCTCATCGCCCGCGACCGTGACCACGTCAAGGCGCTCGCCGCTGCCCAGTCGCTCGCAGATGCGGTGCGTGCGCACGACGCCGAGCGACAGATCGAGGTGCTCGGCCCGATGCCCTGCGTGATCGCACGCATCGCGGATCAGTTCCGCTTCGCCGTCGAACTGCTCTCCCCAAAGGCCACGACGCTCCAGAGGGTGCTCGGAGATGCCCGGGCTGAGGGCCTGCTCAAGAGCGATCGACAAACCGCTATCGATGTGGACCCGGTATCGCTGCTCTGAATGGGTACATTGGAGCCAATATGAACCAATGGGCGGGCAAACGTGCGACGGTGATGGGCCTTGGCCGGTTCGGCGGCGGGGTCGGCGTTGCCTCTTGGCTCGCTCGGCAGGGCACCGAAGTGCTGGTCACCGATCTGCTCGAAGCACCAGCCCTTGCCGAGCCAATCGCAGAGCTCGAACGTACCGCCCCAAACGGCTCGATCAGTTACGCCCTCGGGACGCACGATCCACAGCACTTCGTCGAGACCGACGCGGTCATCGTCAACCCAGCGGTGCCAAAGCCCTGGCTCAACCCGCACGTACGAGCCGCCGCCTCCGCGGGTGTCCGCGTCACGACCGAAATAGAACTCGTCGTTGAACATCTACCCAACCGAAGCCGCGTCATTGGCGTGACCGGCTCGGTCGGTAAGTCCACGACTGCTGCCATGATCGATCACATGCTCGCCCCAACCGATGCGGGCAGCGTGCTCGGTGGCAACATCGGTGGCACCTTGCTCAACCAGCTTGACGCGCTGCCCGCGAGCCGCTGGGTTGTGCTCGAGCTGTCCAGCGCCATGCTCTGGTGGATCAACCGCGCGCACACGCTCAGCGGTCGTCTGCCCAGCCAGTGGTCGCCGGGCCTGAGCGTGATCACGCCCTTTGCGCCCAACCACCTCGATTGGCACGACGACGCAGCCCATTACGAGGACGCCAAACGCTCACTGCTCGAGGGCCAACAGCCGGGCGACCACGCTGTGTTTGCGGCTTCCGCACCCGACTGGCCCGTGGCGCCGGGCGCGCGCGCCCAGCAAGCGGGCGAACTGGCTGAGCGTTGCACGCTCGCGGTGCCCGGCGGGCACAACCGCGACAACGCGGCGCTCGCTTTGTCAGCGGTCCTCGCCAGCGGGGCCACGACCGAAGATGAAGCGGTTGAGTCGCTGCGTTCGTTCCCCGGCCTTCCCCACCGCTTGCAAGCCCTGGGCGAGTTCGCAGCCAGGCACGGCACCATTCGTGCGTTCAACGACTCCAAGTCCACAACGCCCGAGGCCACGGTGCGCGCCGTCGAGGCTGTCGTACCGCTTGGACCGGTACGCCTTATCGCGGGCGGGTACGACAAGGGCGTGAGCCTGGATGCGATCAACAGCTTGCCGCTCGCGGGTCTCTACGCGATCGGGGCCACGGCGGCCATGCTCAAGGGCCAATCGTGCTGCACACTTGAGGTCGCCGTCGAGCGTGCCATGAACGATGCGCACGAGGGCGATGTCATCCTGCTGAGCCCAGGCTGTGCGTCCTGGGACCAGTTCACCAACTTTACCCAGCGCGGCGATTACTTTATCCAGGCGCTCCATGCGCACGCGAGGCAAGGGAGCCCCACATGAACACGCCGATGATTGTCACCTGGCTTGCATGGCTGGTCTTGGCTCCCGCTGTGCACTCGCAAGACGTAATTCCGAGTGATCCTCTCCACGGGTTTGCTGCCATCTCGGAGCACGTTCGCGTCAACATTGATGAGCGGATCGTCGAGTTTGACGGCTTTGTCGCCATCGACTCCCACAACGAGGTCACGCCCGATGTGTACCTCGAAGTCATCGCCTGTCGAGTCGACACCCGCGAGCACGAGGCGCTGGTTGCAACCCACGCGTTGGCCTCGCAGGTCCACGCCGCTCTGCTCGCAGCGGGCTTCGAGCCGGGCGCGCCGGGGCGTTGGGAACGCGGCGAGCCCGTCGCTCCAACCGGCCAACGAGTGCGCATCGAGTTGATTGTGCCCGAGCAACCCGAGTTGGCGACGGACCCGCGCACGTGGATCCGTTCCAACGAACGAGACCAGTCGCTGCTTGAGTGGGGAGCCGATCAGCCCGAGTCCCGCGGCTGGGTGTTCGCAGGCTCACGGATGATGGCGATCAAACAGCTCGACGGCGGCGAACGCGAGGTCTACGGCGCGGACGGCACGGGCCAGCTCATCGGTCTGCACACCTTTGGCACCGAGACCATTGCGTGGGCCCGCGTGCTCTCGCC
Organism: Phycisphaerales bacterium; assembly: GCA_029260395.1. GTDB lineage: Bacteria > Planctomycetota > Phycisphaerae > Phycisphaerales > UBA1924 > OFTM382. The sequence goes on from JAJDDJ010000013.1 coordinate 378,368, forward strand.
CGATGCGGGACAACTTGAACCCGAGTGGCTCGCCGATGCGAGCATCGTTCCGAAGATCGGAACGCCCGTGATCGTGCGGCTGTCAGCAGCCGAGCCCGCTAGCGAGCCCGAAGCTTCAGTTCCTGCGTCTGGCCGTCCTCGCCTCGAACCGTAAACGTGACCTCTCGGCCCGCAAGCAGGCCGCTCTGCACGAGCTGGCTCACGAGTCTGGAGCCCGTTGGAACGCTCTGGCCGTCAACCGCACTGATGAGCTGGCCCTGCTGAAACCCCGCCTCCTCGGCGGGGGACTGTGGCCGAATTTGTGCGACTACTACGCCCTCGTCTGCCATGACAACCATGCCCAGGCTAAAGAGCTCGCGCAGAGCCGGCTGACCGGCGAACTCGCTCGCGGCGAACTCATCCAGCACGACCGTCGTGGTGCGCGTCTCCCCGTTGCGCACGTAGCTCAGCTCGATCGGTTCGCCCGGCGCCGTGCTCGAAATCTGTGAACGCAGCACGTTCACGCCGGTGATCGTCTGGCCATCGATGGTGAGAATGATGTCGCCACGTTTCAGCCCGGCCCGGTCCGCCGGGCCGCCGGGACTGACCTGCGGGATCGATACCCCGTAGCCGTTGTACACCGTGCGGTCCGCGATGGGCCTAGACCTGTTACTTGGAAGCGAGATGCCAAGAAAGCCCCTGCGGACCTCGCCCCGCTCGATGAGCTGGTCGACGACGGACTCGATCGTGCGCAGCGGGATTGCGAACGAGATGCCCGCAGACTGGCCCGACGTGGTGCCCGAAGACTCGCTACCCGTCGCGATGGCGACGTTCATGCCCACCACCCGTCCTCGCACATCCACGAGCGGCCCGCCCGAGTTGCCCGGGTTGACGGCCGCATCAGTCTGGATGTAGTTCGTAAAGCCCTCGTCGAGCACAACCGCTCCGCGCGGGTCGCGGCCCAGCGCTGAGATAATGCCCTCGGACATCGAGAACTTGAATCCGAACGGCGAGCCGAACGCGTACACCCGCTCGCCCTGACGGGGCATCTCTCCGGTCGCGCGATTCGCTGGCACGATGCCCGCTGTGGTCGGCAGCTTGAAGACCGCGATATCGGTGAACGGGTCCGAGCCAACCCGCGAGAGGCTGTACACCCGGCCATCCGAGAGTTCAGCGGTCACGCGATCGCTGCCGCGCACCACATGGGAGTTGGTGACCACGTGGCCCGCGTCGTCATAGATCCAGCCCGAGCCGGACGATCCCGTGCCTCGCCGGGCATTGGCGACGACATCAAGGTGCACCACCGATGGTCTGGCGAGGTCGGCGACCGACTGCGTGGCCTGACTCAGGCGTTCGAGGATGTCGTCGTCGCTGAGCGTGAGCCTGGCGAGCTGGATTCGCGCCTCCGTCTGAGCGAAACCGACCCGCCGAGCAATGACGGGAGCCAGCAGCGTGGAAGCGGTCACCGCGAACAGCAGCAGGAGCGCGGGTGCAAAGGCAATAAATCGGCGCATCTTCGGGGCCTCCTGCCATCCCTGCCATCTGAATTTCGAACGGCAGCGTGCCGCACTCATCGGTTCAATTCGGTTCCGGCCTTCTAACGGTTGCCCATTCGGGATTGTTCCGGGGCCGCTTCGACCGATTTGGCGGGTCTCATGGTGTACCCCTTGCCCCCGAGTTCGCTGCGGGCGACTCGTGCGACCCATTCCCGGCCAGCCTGAACGATCGGCTCAGCAAGTTGGGCCGCGGGCAGAGCGAACCTAGGCGGGTGGGTGCTCAGCCCCAGCAGGTCGTGAACCACGAGAATCTGGCCGTGACAGCCGGTGCCCGCGCCGATCCCGATGACAGGCACGCTGGTCGCCTCCACCACTCGAAGGGTCACTTCCGAAGGCACGGCTTCGATCAAGAGCAGCACCGCTCCGGCTGACTCGAGCGCTCTCGCATCGCGGACGATCCGCTCGGCCTCGGGCTCGGATCGACCGGCAGCGGTGTAGCCGCTGGTCAGGGCGGCGGTCTGGGGTCTCGACCCGACGTGCGCGCACACCGGAATGCCCGCCCGCGTCATCCGATCGATCAATGGAGCCAGCGACTCGTCGGCTTCCAGCTTGACCGAATCCGCCTGGCCCTCGGTCATGAACCGCCCAGCGTTGGCCATCGCCTCGTCGGGCGAGGCCTGGTAGCTCATGAAAGGCATGTCGGCCATCACGTGCGCGTGGCTCGCGCCACGGCGAACCGCAGCCGTGATGCACATCGCAAAGTCGATCGGCATATGGATCGTGCGCGGCAGGCCCAAGACGACCTCTGCGGCTGAGTCGCCAGCGAGCAGCACGTGCACGCCAGCTTCGTCCATCAGCCGGGCCATCGTGGCGTCGTAGACGGCCAGACACGCGAAAGGCTCGCGGGCCTTGGCCATCGCGGAGAGCGTGCGAAGCGTGACGGGTGAACGAGCATCGGCGGATTCTGACGGTTGCATCGATCCCAAGTATACGCAGGGCCATGAGCACCCCCAACTTTCGCTGGGTACGCTCGCTGGGCATGCAACGAGTGCGAGTTCCAGAGCTGATGGACGCCCCAGACGCCGATCGCGGCGAGCTGTCGCGTGCGCTCGGGTTCATCCGCTGGGTCAACCACTCGATGGGCGGTTCGGCGGCGCTGATCCGCTGGCTGGACCTCTGGTCAAAGGGATGGCCCACTGGCAAACCGATGACGCTGCTGGACGTGGCGACGGGCTCAGCGGACGTTCCGATCGCAGCCCGCGTCTGGGCTCGAAAGCGTGGCCTCGACTTGCGGATCACCGCGATCGACCTACACCCCACCACGCTCGATCTGGCACGAGAGTACTTGTCAGCGTCCGATCCCAAACTTGCCGAGGGCGTGGAGTTGGTCGCAGCTGATGCGCTGGAGATGGTCGATCGATTCGGCATCGCCAACTTCGATGTTGCCCACGCGGGTCTGTTCCTGCACCACCTCAGCGAGATCAACGCCATGAACGTGCTCAGGCAGATGGACCGCGTGAGCCGGGTCGGGCTTGTGTGGAACGACCTCGTGCGTTCACGGGCAGGCTTCGCAGCGATCCACGCCATGACGATCGGAGCGCCCGAGATGGTCAGGCACGATGCGCGCGTCAGCGTGCGTGCTGGCTTCACAAAGCGCGAGGCACTCGACATCGCTCACCGCGTCGGGCTGCACGACCCAACCTACCGCTGGAACCTGTTGCACCACCGGTTCACCGTGAGCTCGTTCAAGGGCGATCTCTGATGGTCGATGTCGCGATCATCGGTGCCGGGCCAGCGGGCTGCGCCGCAGCGATCGAGGTGGCCCGTGCGGGCCGAAGCGTCGCGATCATCGAATCGAAGACGTTTCCACGCACCAAGGTATGCGGCGAGTACATCTCCCCCAGCGCAACGCAGGAACTCGAAGCGCTGCTAGGCCCGGATGAGCTGAGGATACTGGGCGCGAGCACGGTTGATCGGCTCACGCTGGCGGGCGGCGATCGTGCGTGGAGTTGGGTGGCGCCGCCTGCATGGGTTTTGAGCCGGGCGGGGCTTGATGCGGCGTTGCTCTCCCAAGCCAAGCAGGCCGGGGGAAGCGTACTGAGCCCGGAAACTGTGCGCAGCGTGGACTACGAGAACGAGAGTGTGGGCGTGCTTCTCAACAGTGGCGAGCGTGTGCGCGCCGGGGTGGTCGTTCATGCCGACGGTTCGGGCCGACACGACCCCAGCGGGGCTACGCCTAGAGACAGACGCGTCGTCGGTCTCAAGTGCCATCTGCGAACGCCATCGCCGGTCGCTGGGCTGGTGATGCGGCCCGGGCGGGGCGCGTACGCGGGGCTCGTGGGCATCGAGAGCGGGGATGCGACGTGCGCTGTGGTGGCGCGCACCTCGCAGGTGAAGAAGCTCGGTGGTAACCATGACCGGCTGCTCGGTACGATCTGGCCGGGGTACAACCCGAGTTGGCGTGTGAGCGATTGGCACGCCTGCCCGGTGCCACGGTCGCGGTGGATCGCCAGCGGACACCCGCGATCGATCCGCGTGGGCAACGCGGCGGCGGCGGTCGACCCCGCCGGCGGCGAGGGCATCGGCAACGCCCTGTGGAGCGGCCGCCTCGCGGGCGCACAACTTGCCGCGTGGCTCGGGGACGGCAGCCAGCCGGGGAACCTCGCTGCGCTGCATCGCGAGATGGGCCGGGCGTATACCCGTCGGCTGAGGCTTCGGCTGCCGGCGTGCAGGCTGCTGGCCATCGCGCTCATGAGGCCCGCGCTGGCTCGGGCTCTGGCCGGGATCGGCTCCGTCCCCGTGGCGAGGTCGCTGACGGTCGAGCCATGGCTAGCGATGACCGGTAAACCAATGCGCGGCTAGGGCGCGTACCGTGCCGGGTGTCAATCCTTCAAGCCGTCAACTTGTCGCACGCCTTCGGTCAACGAGTGATTCTCGACGGCATCTCATTTTCCATCGAGCCGGGCGAGCGGGTGGGGTTGGTCGGACGCAACGGCGAGGGCAAGAGCACGCTGCTCAAGGCCCTCGCGGGGACCATGACCATCGACTCGGGCAGGGTGACCCCCCAACGTGGCGCGCGCATCGGGGTGCTGGATCAGCACCCAAAGCTCGGTGCAGGACGCACGCTGCACGACGAGGCGCTGTCCGCGTTCGAGGAGATCTTCACGCTGGAGCGCGAGCTGGCAGCGGTCTTCGATGAGATGTCGGGGGCCGATGGTGAAGCACTAGGCAAACTGCTCAGGCGACAAGAAGAGCTCGAACACAAGATCGAGTCGGCGGGTGGTTATGCGGTCGAACACCGCGTCGGCGCTGTGCTGCACGGGCTTGGGTTCCGAGATAAGCAGTTCGGAATCCCCGTTGAAGGGCTCAGCGGGGGCCAGCGAGCCCGGGTGGCTCTGGCCAAGTTGCTGCTGCGCCAGCCGGACTGCCTGCTGATGGACGAACCGACGAACCACCTCGACATCCAGGGGCGTGAGTGGCTCGAAGTGTTCCTGCGCGATGAGTTCAAGGGTGCCGTGCTGCTCATCAGCCACGACCGCCGGCTGCTGGACTGCGTGGTCACGCGAATCATCGAGCTCGAACAGGCCCGGCTGATCGACTACCCGGGCAACTACATGGCGTTCCGCGAGCTGCGTGCGGAACGCAGGCTCGTTCAGCTCCGCGCGTGGGAGAGCGAACAGAGCAAGTTCAAGCGCGAAGAGGCGTTCATCCGTAAGTACAAGACGGGCCAGCGCGCCAAGCAGGCGCGAGGCAGGGAGAGCCGACTCGACCGGGCCAAGGAGAGTTCAAGCCTTGAGAGGCCGTTGGAGCTCAGCGCGTTTAGTCTTGAATTGCCCAGCGCGGACAGGCCGGGCGATCTGGTCGCAATCGGGAGAGGCCTGACCAAGAGGTACCCGAGTCAGGACGGCTCAACTAAGACGCTGTTCGAGAACTTTGATGTAACGATTGGGCGCGGCGAGCGGTGGGCCGTCATAGGCCCCAACGGCGCGGGCAAGACCACGCTCGTGCGCACGCTCCTGGGCGATATGCAGCCTGACGAGGGCTCTGCGACGCTCGGCTCGCGCGTGGTGTTCGGGTACTTCGAGCAGAACCCGCAACTCGGCGAGCCCACAACCCCCGTGGTGCGCGCGATCCAGCGCGCGGTCGAGCAGGCCAATCCGGAACGATTGCTAAGCGAGCAGCAAGCGCGAGACCTGGCCGGCGCGTTCCTGTTCAGCGGGCTCGACCAGGAAAAGGAGATCGGCCTGCTCAGCGGCGGCGAGCGCGCACGGGTGTCGCTCGCGTCGCTGCTGGCGAGTGCCAAGAACCTGCTCGTGCTCGATGAACCGACCAACCACCTCGACATTCCATCGGCCGAGCGGCTCGAAGAGGCGCTGTCGCCCTCGGCCAAGGGCTATGACGGCGCGCTCGTGCTCATCAGCCACGACCGTGCGCTCATCGATGCACTGTGCGACCACCTGCTGATATTTGACGGCGAGGGAGGCGTGACGATCTTCCACGGCGGGTACAGCGAATGGGTCCTGTGGAAGCAAGCACGCGAGAACGAGCCCACGGGCTTTACGCCCAAGCAGACCAAGCTGGGCGCAGCGGGGGATAACGCCACGAACAAGCAGGCTGTACGTGCAGCGGACCCCGCAGCACCCAAACGCAAGAGCCGATTCAGCTGGATGGACGTCGATCAGATCGAGGAACACATGGGTGAGCTTCAAGCGCAGATCGCAACGCTCGATGAACGACTCGCGCTGACCGAGACTTGGACCGATGCTGAGCGTGCAACCATGCTCACGGCTGAACGAAGCGGGCATCAGACCGAACTCGATGAACTCGAAGAAGAGTGGTTGCATCGGATCGATGGAGCCTGAGCTGCGTGAAAGGAACGCCGCAGTGAGCCAGCCGAAGAACACCAAGCGTCCGATGCCGCCCGCCTAGGACGAGTCCATGGAGGGCTACCACGCTGTCGCCGAGACCGTTGGGTTCATTCCCAACCCGCGAGGCAAGGACAATCTGTGGCAAGCGGTCAGCGCCGTCGCGGGCGGTATGATCGGTGCTGGGTTGGGTGCGCTGCTGTTGCCCGGCGCGATTGGGTGCGACCAGCTCATTGGCGGAGGGCTCGGCGCTCTGGGCGGGCTGATTGCAGCGGTGCTGGTCTCGGGTCTTGTGCTGATAGTGCTGGGCTGGGTGCGTGCGATCAACAGAATCGCGTCGAAGTAAACCTACGGAGATGGCTCACTCGCCGCGGAGACTTCGGGCCATAACGTCGAGCACGCTGTCCCATGCATTATCGAAGTAGGCGTAGGTCTCGTCCCAGTGCTCGCCCTCGCCGAAGCCGAGGTGGGTGAGCCGAACCTCGCAGGAGTCGCCGGTTCCGGTGGGCTCGATCTCATTTTGCCATCTTAGATCAATCGCTCGGAGGAAGCCTAGAGAGTTCTGTACCGGGACTCACTCGTGTCCATCGGTTCTCAGAGTTGATCCAAGCACGGTTGCGAAGCAGAAGGGGGGAGCCGGTCTTCGCCGAGTACTCCAGTGTCCACCTCCGGCCCTCGTTCTCCCAATCAACCGAGAGCACTCCGGCGGCTTCTGAGGACGACTTCTGACTCCAAGTTCCCTCGATCATGCCTGATTGACTAAAGTCCATGTGCTGCGAGAACATGCGTACCTCGTTCGACGCAACACCTGCGTTGTGCCCGTACAGCAAGATGTACTCATCTACCTCTGAGTCCTTCTTGAATACTTGGCGGGACCAGACACTCTTCCCGCCTGGACCAGGTTCGAACTCCTCATACCGCTGAAAGGCCTTCGTTCCGGCTCGCGGTGGTGGCTCGATAGTGCTTCGAAATGAGCTCATCAGTGGTTGAAGTATCTCAAGCTCTCCTTCCAGTTCAGCAGGCTCCCAATCACGCAAGAGCCGTCCTCGTTCCCCATCGCCCCGCCTCTCCCACTGCCCATCTAGGGCAGCCGACTTATCGCCGGAATCGGCGTTGGTCGTCTTGACGAGCCACCGCATGGTGTTGTCGTCGGCGAGCGAGATGGAATCGGTGACCGTCGTGCCGTCGGATTCCCACGAAGTAACGAAGCTGTCGCCATCTCGCGTGTACGCAGACTCGGTGAGCGAGCCATCGTGGCTGAGGGTGTGGATGATGAATCTTCCGTTGTCGTGGCGGAGCAGGGCTCGGTAGCGCTCATAGAGCGGCCCGCCGTCATCGCTGACCCATGTGCGTATTTCGACGGCTTCGCCGCCGAGCACGGCTTTGTACTCCGCGATGGCATGGAGGGTGGGACCATCCGCCCAATGGTCGTTGATCTCCCAAACGCCGAGGAACGGCTCGAAGGGCGCGAGGTCCTTTGCGAGGCTCGGCTTGAGCTGCACGAACTGCGCGAACGCGGGCGAGCACCCCAAAGCAACGATGAACACGCTGAGCCATTTCATAGGGACGATCCTCTCACACGCGCTGGCAGCGTGGGCGGTCAGCGCTGTGATAAGGAAACAGATTCAGTGGGCAGATCGCTAGAGATCGCTCGGATGCACCCGAAGAAAGAACCCGCTCCCTGACAGTCGCGGGTCGCATCGAGCCGACGCCATCGGCTCGACAGTTAATTGGGTGCCCGCAGGCCCATGAGGCTGCCGCTGCGGTTGACCTTGAACTCAGCGAGATTTTCCGCTGTGACGAGCACCACCGGGAAGTGGATCTGTCGATCGTTCGGGAGGTTGTAGCTGGAGCCCTCGGTGACGACATCGGAGAGCAGTCGCACCGCGTCGTAGCCGTAGTTGTATTGATCTTGCGCCACCGTGCCGAACACGGTCCCGGCTTCGATGCCCGCGAGCGTGGCCTCGTCGTCATCGAAGCCGATGACCTGCACCCCGTTGGTACGCTCAGCCTCGGTGATGGCCGCTAACGCAGCGGGCGCGTTGTATGCGTAGATGCCGACGATCATGTTCAGGTCTTTATGAGCTTCGAGAAGTGCGGCGGCGTTGGCCTGCGCAGTCTCAGGGGTTGTCTCGTCGACCGCGGTCGCCACGATGCGATACGGGCCATCGCCGATGAGGCCCTCAACGGGATCAATCCTGCGTTCCGTGAAGAAATCGCGGTCGAGCAGCTCATCAATGAGTCCCTGGCGGCGGTCACGGCCGTTCTCTTTGTCGAGCGGGCCTACCGCGATGGCGATGGTGCCGCCATCGGGAAGGGCCTGCTTGACGAGCCTTCCGCACTTTCGACCTGCGGTGTAATTGTCAGTGCCCACGAAGCAGAGGCGGTCGGAGACGGTGGAATCGGAATCGATGGTCACGAGGTGCATCTGGCGAGCCAGTTCCTGGAGCAGAACGCCCTGCTTCTTGCCGTCAACCGGGCTGACGGCCACTGCGTCGTACCCAGTCAAGCTGGTGAGCAGCTTGGTCTGGTCGGCGGTCGTGCCGGAGGCCTTGATCACATCGAGCTTCGCACCCGACCGCTTGGCGGCTTCCTGAGCACCAAGAATGACGACGTCCCAGTATGGATCGCCGTCGGCTGTGACCAGCGCGATGCGGGCCGAGGAGGCGGTGTTGGCTGCGGGCTTTGGCATAAACCAGACAGCGGCGGCCACCGCGACCACGACTGCTCCCCAAACGACGGTCCGAACGATGCCATTGCTCTTCTGATCCATGGGAAACCTCTGCTTTCTAGGTAGTCTTTAGCATACAGCGCGGATGGCTTTCAGGCGAGCGCCTTGACGAACTCCAACACTTCTTGGGCGTGACCCGGAATCTCGACCTTGTCCCATCTCTTGGCGACTTTGCCCGCCGCGTCGATGACGTAGGTGGTTCGCTGGATGCCCATGTACGTCTTACCGTACATTGATTTCTCGACCCATACGCCGTATTTCTGCGCGGTTTGGGGGTCGGGCTTGCCATCGTCATTGAGAGCATCATCCGCGAGAATGGGGTAGTTGAGGCCCTCTTTGTCGGCAAACTTTTTCTTGCTCTTGGTGCCGAGAATTGAGAGGCCAAGCACCGGCGCCTTGGACCGCTTGAACTTGGGCAAGCGGTCGCGGAAGTCGCACGCCTCGACCGTGCAGCCGCTGGTGGCATCCTTGGGGTAGAAGAACAGCACGACCGGCTGGCCCGCGTACTGCTTGAGCGAGTGCTCGTTGCCGTCTTGGTCAATGAGAGCAAACGCGGGCGCTTTCTTTCCGGGATCGATGAGCGGCACGGTGATTCTCCTGTGTATGGCTGGATGAGCCGACTGGGGCAGGCTAGCCGCGCAAAGGCCGCCGGGGCACCAACCATGGTCGGCCCCTAGCATGGCTCGCCCGCACAACGGCCAAGGGAGTTTGCGATGCGAGATAACCCCGAGCGCGACGATCTCCGCCTGCCCCTGACCGAGCCCGTTGCGGACTCGGGCGCTGCAGGCATGGTCAACGAGGCCGACATACGACGACTGGTTGATTCGTTTTACGGACGCGTCCGCAAGGACGTGGTGCTCGGGCCGATCTTCACGCGGCACGTCGCGGACTGGTCAGCGCACATGCCGAAGATGTACGACTTTTGGTCCACCGTCGTGCTGCGAACCGGGCGTTACTCGGGTCGGCCGATCGACGTGCACCGTAAGCTCCCCGAGATCTCGCTCGCGAATTTCGAGCGATGGATCGGGCTTTGGGAATCGACAGTCGATGACGTGATCGGCGCACCAAACCGCGAGATGTTCACGATGCCGGCTCGGCGGATGGCGGCGTCGATGGCGGCTAGCCTCGCAGCCAGTTGATCACAGTCCAAGCCAGTGCAACTGCAATCAGACTCACCGCCAGCGATACCGCCAATGGCGACCACCGCTGGCTCTGCAGGCTGGCCTCGCGTGGGTCGCGGACAAGCCTGAGCCGATCGGCGGCGTGATCACTCAGCGGCGAGCCGAACGTTCGGGATGAATCCTGCACGATCGCGATGACCAGATTGGCGTCGAACGGCCTGAGCCCGAGCTGGGTGGCCTGCTGAACGAGTTTCTGGCGGACGGCTGGCCTGAGGATGCCCGCCCGGCCGCCCTCGATGGACGCGGCAACCCGCACCGCGAACGCCCAGCGGGCATCGGATGCCGACAGCGCCGCCGAAGCCAGGTTCTCCTTCACCACGGCCCGTTTGTGGTCCTCGCTGGGGCGGGGGGCGCGTTTCTGGACGCGCAGCGGCGAACGTTCGGGCGCAGTTCTCGCCCCCACCAGGCGCAGAGGCGACTCGGAAGCTCGTGAATCTGGGCGACCGGATGGGGCCATGCGGGGTTTCAAGCAAGCAGCGTGCCTGCTTGGCCGAATCTGTACACTCCCGGATTGTGTGAACGCCAGAGCCCCTGCCCGCGAAAGACCAGCGTGCCCGAGCCGAGCCCCGAACCAACCAGTAACGCGACTCCGCCTCCAGCCGAGGCCCCGAGCGGGTGGGCTGTCAGGACGGCGCTGGGCCGGGCCGAGGCTATCGCCGCGTTCAAGACCCGTGCTCGGCGGGGCAAACTCGCCGAGTTCCGCGAGGGGACGCTTGGTTCGCACGGAGGCGATTTCAGCGTCGAGGCCGCGGCGACGCCCTTCGACTACCGATTGGTCGGAGAGTTCCGCGACGCGAGCAAAGGCAGCCTGATCGACCTGCGGCTGGTCCGGCTCCGCCGGATGCCGGTGCTCTTTGCGGCGGTGCTCGCGGTGACGATCTGGCCCGGCGTTTGGCTGACGGACTCGATGCTCGTGACGTACTTCGGCTGGTATAGCCGGTGGACGCAGTCGATGCCGTGGCTCACCTACGCGTGGTACCTGCCGCTGACCGCTGCCCCACTGCCGTGGATGTGGCGTGGCTTCGTGCGCAAGAGCAGGGCCGAGGCATTGGTCTCGGGCGCTGAGATGGCCCAGGCGATCGCGCAAGCGGTCGACGGCTCGGTTGGAACGAACTGACCGAGCGGCATGACAATCAGCCTCCTTTCATAACAAACGATGCAAAACAAAAACCGGGCCACGCGAACGTGGCCCGGCTCGATACTTCAGTTCAGTCTCGAGGCCTACTCGACGTCCTTGCCTTCCATGACATCGGTGATGGGCGCGGGCGTGTGGCCCGGATCGCCGCCGGCCTTCATGCGGCGGAAGTACTCGTGGTACGCGCGCATCGCTTTGGCGCCGAAGATCCACATGATGGGGATGTTGGCGACGAGCATCACGCCCAGTCCGAGTGTGGTCCACATATCAAGCTCGGCATCGGTGCCCAGCAGCGGAGCCTTGGAGCCATCGGCCTGCGGGACGATTTTCGTCATGGCCACTGTGGTCAGGAAGATGAGCAGGCAGTACACGAGCTTGTAGATCATCACAGCGGTCTTGGACGCCTTCTCGCCGTGCGAGCCGAAGAAGTAGTAGATGCCCTGCTCGCCGTAGTACGACCATGAGATCATAGTGGACAGAGCAAACAACCAGGCCGCGACCGAAACGATGATCTTGCCGAGGCCGGGTGTGGCGCGGTCAAAGGCGTATGCGGTCATAGATGCTGCGGAATAATCGCCATAGATGCCGACATCAGCTGTGCCATCCTCGTTGGCTCGAATGACGGGTTTCTTCACGGACTCAAGCGTGCCCCAAGCAGCGGTCCAAGTTCGTGTGCCCACATCGTCCTCGCTGCCCGAGACGCTGCCTGTGATTCTGCGAAGGTCTCGACCTGTGTTGGTGTCTTCGTCAGCTTCCACGATGAGGAAGACGGTCTCGTCTTCTCGCCAGCCGGCGCGTCCTTCTTCGGTCTGCCTGATGCGGCGAGCATCGTCGGTCATGCGCGGCAGCACCGGCGTCTGGAGGGTCCACTCGTTCGGCAGCGCGTTGCCCGCGGCATCGGTAGCCTGCACCACACTGACAGTCGAGGCATCGGCGAAGGTGGCTTCAGAGTCACGGTTGTACGCACCAGTCGAGAGGATCACGAGCGCCGTGAGCGTGCAGACGACGATGGTGTCAATGAATGGCTCAAGGCCAGCGACCACGCCCTCGCGGACGGGCTCGTCAGTCTTGGCTGCAGAGTGAGCGATCGGGCTCGAACCCTGACCAGCCTCCGAACTGAACAGCGCCCGCTTGACCCCCCACATCGCGGCGTAGCCGAACGTGCCGCCGAGGAATGCGCCTGTGGCATCGGGGGCTTCGCCGCCGAGGAAGTCCGGTAGGCCGCTCTTGACGATGAGCCCGAGCATGGCCGGGATCTGCCCAGCGTGGAGAACGAGCACGTACAGAGCGGCGAGCACGTAGATCACGCACATGAAGGGCACGATCTTGCCCGCGACCGAGCCGATGCGCTTGATGCCGCCGATGATGACCATTCCCACGAGCACAGAAAGAATCACACCCGTGACGATCGGATTGACGGCCGGGAAGTAGGTACGGGTGATGTCAGCAACGTTCCAGGCCTGGAACATGTTGCCGCCGGTGATCGCGGAGATGAGCAGCGTCACGACGAAGATGCCACCGATGATCGTCCCGATCGGGGCGAGGCCCCACTCCGCGAATCCCTTCTTGACGACGAACATGGGCCCGCCGTGCGGGTTGTCGGGATCGTCGGTGTTGCGATAGAGCATGGACTGCGTGACTTCGGTCATCTTGAGCGACATCCCAAGCACGCCGATTACCCACATCCAGAGCACAGCGCCCGGTCCGCCAAGCGCTACGGCTACTGCGACTCCACCGATGTTGCCCAACCCCACCGTCGCTGAAAGCGCCGCCGACAGCGCCTGAAAGTGGTTAATCGCACCGGGGTCGTTCTTGTCGTCGTACTTGCCCCTGACGACGGAGACGCCGTGTGTAAGGGCCCTGAACTGACCGAAGCCAGACCAGACCGTAAAGACGACGCCCGTGATGAGCAGGGCGTAGACGGTGTAGTTCGAGAACAGCACGCCGTTGAGCATGTTGATGAAGTCGTTGATTCCGCCCATGGGTATATCTGGTCCTGATGGCGAGGAGGTGAACCACCGCCGGGGGCCTTGACCTCCGGCACGAATCGGGATCATCGCCGAAACGGGCCAAGAATGCAACGTGGGGCCTCGCGACGGGCTAGCCGGCCCACAGCACGGCTAATCTGAGAGGCAATGTGGAGCCTCGATGAACTGGCCGACGCCCTCACCCAAGCTCTTGCGGATCGCGAAGCTGAGTTGGCGGTTGAACAGACATTCTCGGGACTGGACTCGCTGAGCGAGGTCGATCTGCACGCGGTTCTCGCCGACGGGATGGCCCGAGGGGGCTGGAGCGTGCTGCGTGAGGCCCCATTCCCTAGCCAGATTGAATCAGAACGATCCCGCCGTGGCGAGTCCGAGCAAGCGGCCGCCCTTCGGCGCGAGCGAGAGCGGTGCGATCTGGTCGTGCTGCCCGAGGGGGCTGGCGGCCTCGCCGACCCGCGGGACCGTTTCGCGGACGATCTGGAGCGGCAGGCCAGCCTGTTCGCCTCGACCGAGCCGGAGCCCGAGCCTTCCGGAGCAGCCGGTGGCAACGCAGAGCCGCAAGACGCATGGTGGCTCGAGTTCAAGGCCGCTGGACAGTTCCGCGTCGTGGACGGGTACGCCGGGGCAGACAAGTCTTACAGCTCGTTCGTGTCGGGCGTGCTGCGTGACGCGAAGAAGCTCAACGCCGACCCGATGATCGAGCGCAGCGCGTGCGGGCTGGTGCTATTCACGGCCGAACACGAGGTGGCCGAGCACGATCTGGCGGCGCTGATGCACCGTTTGCTCGACAAGGACGCACCTATCCGCGAGCAGGTTGTTCGCCATCAGCCGATCGCTGACCGCATCGGCAACTCTTGGTGCTCGCTGGCGCTCATGCGGGTGCGCAACGATGCCGCCTTGGATCGGGGGCTGGTATAGCACGCCGAGTCAGTTGCAGGGCCCGATCAATCCGAGCAGGGCGAGGAAGTCGCCGAAGCTGATCATGCCATCACCGCCGAGCGTCCCGAAGTCGTCGGCGATATCTCCGGTGCAGCCGGGCATTCCTCCCGGACAGGGCCCGATGAGGCCGAGCAGCGCAAGGAAGTCACCAAAGCTGATCATGCCATCACCGCCGAGCGTCCCGAAGTCGTCGGCGATGTCGCCGGGGCACGCCGACCCGGGCCAAGATGCCACGTCGTTGGCACCGATGCCGCCTGTCAGCAATGGTGAGTTCGGGCCGGGCGTGAGCTGACCGGTCATCGCGTCGATGCCGAAGGCGTAGGCCCCCTGGATGCCGTCGAGCGCGGTGGAGTTGTCGAGCGCGAAGAGCACACCATCGAGCGAGTCCATGCCCTGCAGCGTGCCCTGAAGCCCGACATCAAAGCTCTGACCGAGGCTGGTGGCTTCACCAGTGCTCGGATCGAGCGAGAACACCCGGATGGTCGCGTCCGTACCGTGCGAGACGAACAGCAGCGAGCCGTCGGTCGAGAACGCGAAGCCCTTGGGCGACTGTCCCGGTGAGGTGAACGGGCTGCCGGGGACTTCGATGAGGTTGTTGTTCTCAGAATCAAAGAAGAAGCCGCTGAATGCGCGGCCTCCCGAGCTAATCCCGCCCGCGGCATAGAGGAACTGGCCGTCGGGACTGAACTCGATCGCGACACCGTAAACCGGAATAGGGATCGTGTTGACGAGTGTCGCATTGCTGCCCGAGATGCTCCAAAGACGCACGGTGAATCCGAACGAGTCGTTGGTCGCGATCCATTCGCCGCTCGGATGGACAGCCACCGAGGTCAGGAAATCGCCTGCTGCATCGGAGTCCGCGAGCGTGAGCGTCTGAAGGCCCGCATTAAACTCATAGAGCCGCAACTCGTTGACACCGCCGAGATTGGTAACCGCGGTTGCGAGCAGGCCATCGGTGACCCAGTCGAGGTCAAGTCCCGCTTGCGGCAGGGTGAGACTCGTAACGATGCTCAGCGTGCCGTCGGCGGCGACCTCGTAGATGGTGTAATCCTCGGGCAGTTGGCCCGAGGCGTGCGTGGTGGCCAGGTAGCGGCCGCTGGGCGAGCGCGAAATGGCGTAGGCGTTGCACGCAGGGCACGGCTGGCTGGTGCTGGTGCGTGAACCGGTCACCACGCGGTCGACGAGGGTCAGCGAGCCGTCGGGGTTGTACCGCATCGACGAGACGCTGCCCTCAAGGTTGCCGTTGTTGGCCACGAAGATCATGGGGTCGGTGCTCTGGGCCGCGGCCGAAGCGGCGGCCATCGCGACGGTCGTGGCAAGGGTGGTTGTGAAGCTCGCTCTCATTGTTGCGTTCCTTTCCTTCGAGATTACGCGCACGGCCCGAGAAGGCCGAGCAGGGCGAGGAAGTCTCCGAAGCTCACCATGCCATCTGCGCCGAGCGTGCCGAAGTCGTCGGCGATGTCGCCTGTGCAACCGGGCGTGCCGCCGGGACAGGGACCGATGAGTCCGAGCAGCGCGAGGAAGTCGCCGAAGCTGACCATGCCGTCGCCGCCGGGGTTGCCGAAGTCGTCGGCGATGTCGCCGGGACACGCCGGAGCCTGCGCGAAGAACACGCGGATGGAAGTATCGCCCGAGTACCCAAGGGCAAGGTCGGGCCTGCCATCGTTGTTCAGATCACCGATGGCCAGCGAGTTGCCAACCTCCGACGCATCGAATGTCCACGCGGGCACATCGTCAAGGATGCCTTCGCGGTTGAGGTAGATGTGCGCCCGGCCGCCGCCGAAATGGATCTCGGCAAGGTCGAGATCGCCATCGCCGTCAACATCGAACACCCGTGTCTCCTGCGCGCTGTCAAAGGTCGGCGTGGTCGTGTCAACGAGCGTCAACTCAGGTGCGGTAATGTCGTACAGCCGGCCCATATCGCTCGATGAGTTGTAGAAGATTTCGAGATCGCTGTCGCCATCGAGGCTGGCGAACACCGCGTTACGGTCGAGCGTCTCGTTCCCGGCGGTCTGGGGCACCTGGATCGAAGGCAGGCTCTCGGGCGTGCCTGTGCCGTTGTTGAGGTATATCCCGCTCTTGAAGTTGGCCCATCTGGCAACGCCTAGGTCGGCGAACCCGTCGTTGTTGATGTCAGCCGCATCTATACCGTTTTGCACCGCTGTGTCGGCGGAGATCCAGCTCGGGCTGGATTCGAGCGTCGAGCCGTTGCCACGAAGAAGAAAGACCGGACGGAACGGGTCCGGGCTCAGCCCCTGGTTGGTCGTGGCGAGATCGAGGTCGTTGTCGTTGTCGATGTCCACGAGCACGCCCGCGGTGCCCCACGCGCTGGGGCTCGTAGACGAGACGTAGCCCGCAGTCGTCGACGGCCCGCTCGCGCCGCCGAAGTAGACACGGACGTTGTCGCTGCGGACGCCCCCGCCGTGGATCGTGACGATGTCGGGGAACGTGTCGCCGTTGATGTCGCCGATGAGCGCATCGCCGGTATGGATCGCGTCATCGCTGAGCCAGCCGGGCGTGAGGTCTATGCCAGACCCGTTGCCGAAATAGACCTGGTCTTGAAACTCGGTGTACGGCGGGAAGCTGTTGGAGACGTACACCGCCGCGAGCAGGTCGTTGAACCCGTCGCCGTTGAGGTCCGCGATCTGCAGGCTGCCGACCTGCCGCCTGAGCAGCACCTCTTGATCGGGCACGAGGCCGTACGGCACCACATCGCCCGCCTTGGTCCCGCCGGAGGATGAGCTGGTTTCGGGTACCGCCCGGAGATGACCGTCTTCCGAAATCTCAAAGGCTCGGCCTCTGTCAGCGCCCGCGTCGGGATCGTGCCAATGGGGTGCGGCGCTTGCGGAGATCGCCATCCCGCTGGCGCAGAGAACAGCGAAAGGGCGGAATCGGCTGGGGCGTGCTATCGGCATCTCTCAGAATCCTCCGGGTTTGGGCCTATTGGGCCGGACGGGTGGCCGCGACCACGCCCAGCCTACCCGAAGCAGCCCCTCAATCCAAGAGCGATAAGGCCAACGGCCAACGAGCCCCTCGGTGCACGCAAACGGGCCGCCCCCTTCCTTGTGATGGGAGCGGCCCGCGAGATGAACAGGGTCTATCAGCCTTCGGATTACGGGCAGGGCCCAATCAAACCGAGCAGGGCCAGGAAGTCACCGAAGCTGACCATGCCATCGCCGCCGGGGTTGCCGAAGTCGTCCGCGATATCGCCAACGCAGCCGGGAGTGCCGCCGGGGCAGGGTCCGATGAGGCCGAGCAGGGCCAGGAAGTCGCCGAAGCTGACCATGCCGTCGCCGCCGGGGTTGCCGAAGTCATCCGCGATGTCGCCGGGGCAAGCGGGGCCAGCCGGTCCGGTGATGAACCGGATCTTGACAGACTGGTTCAGCGCCGTGGTAATTCCGACGATGTCCACCGCGTCGATCAGAAGGCTGTCGGCCGTGAAGGAGAGGTCGCTGTCGTCGATGTTGCTCCAGCCGGCGCCGGTGGCGCTGATGACGGTGGCGCCGGTGATCACCTGGCTCGGGTCGTTGAGCTCGAGGTCGAGGAACTCCCACATCTGGCCGGGCTGCCACGTGCCACCCGCGAAGACGCAGTTGATGCTTAGCGTGTTGTCGGGCTCGATGTCGTACGTGGTGTGCCCCTCGAAGTTGCCGATGGCATCGGGTCCGACGAGCGCGGTGTCGTTGCGGGTCTGCCGCAGAGCGGCGTTGTAGTAGTAGTTGGCGATGTAGTCGTCGCCGATGAAGTTGACCGCCGGACCGGGGATCACCCGCACGGTGATGCCCTGGTCGAGCGCAGGGACGATGCCCGCGATCTCTGAGGCATCGATGAAGACGCTGTTACCGGTGAAACTGATGTCGGAGAGATCGATCTGATCCCAGCCGTTACCGGTCGCGCGGAGAATGTTCACGCCAACAATCTTCTGGCCGGGCACATCGAAGTCAAGATCACGGAACTCGAACTGGATGCCCGTGGTCCAAGATCCGCTCGAGAATGACGACTCCACGTTGATGGTGTTCGCCTCGAGGTCGTAGGGGAGCGAGGCCGCGTTGGACCACGTGCCGTCTGCATCCGGCCCGACGAGCGCCGTGTCGTTGTTGCTCGTGAACAACGAATTGTTGATGTAAAGGTCCGCGATGTAGTCGTCGCCGATCAGGCTCGGCCCGGCGTTGATGGCCATCGCCGTGTACCCGTTGGCCAAATCGGCGATCTGCGTGCCCGCGCCGGTGCCCAGGTTGATGCGGTACGTCTCGCCGTTGGAGTTCACGCCCCACATCCGCCCGCTCGAATCTGCGGAAGCACCTAGGTAGCTGCCGCTAAAGCCCAGCGGTCCGACGGTCGCCGCGACACCGGTCGCGGTGTTGATCAGCACAAGGTTGTTGTCCGGGGTGTCGGCGATGCCGTAAAGACGGGTGCCGATCGAGGCGAGTCCGGCGACGCTCTGGCCGAGGTTGCCTATCAGGTTGACAGAGCCTGTGTTGGGGTTGATCTCGTAGAAATTCTCGGAGGCCTCGGACGCGCCGTACAGCCGGCCGTTGTGGAACGCGAGGCCGAAGCCGAACTCACCGACTAGGCCGCTGTTGCCGACGGTCACGGTTGAACCTGTCGCGGGGTTGATCCGCAGCAGATCGCCGGAGTTCGTATAGCCGAAGAGCCTGGAACCACTCGCATCGAACGTCATACCCAGAACGGTTTGGCCCACATTGCCCACGAGCGTCTCGGTGCCTTGAGCCAAGTCGATCCGGTAGAGATCGGTGCCGCCGAACCCATCGACCGCGTAGGCGGGCGCTGGCTGCACGATCTCAACGCGGACGCGAGCGAACGAGTAGCCGCCGCCGTCGTGGTTGCTCGTCGTGAGCGCGATGGGCGCGCCTCCAGCGAACGTTCTCGTGGTCTCTGTGAACGGGAACGTCGATACCGGTATGGTCGTGTTGTCCGCCGAGACCGCGGTGCCCTGCGTCAGCGTGAACAGGTCGAGGTTGTCCTGGTTGCCGAGTTCGTACTCGACCAGCCGCACGGCCTCGCTAAACGTCCAGTCCACGGTTGGAGCGAACCCGCCGTCGATGAACAGCCCGCCGAGCGTGTAGCCAAAGGTATTGTCGCCAAAGATCACGTTGTCGCGCGGATTGTCGATGGTCAGGCTCAGGCCGGTGGTCGGGTCGGTGAACGTGTCGGTCGTCAGGCCGGTGGCTCCCGATGCTGGGAACACGAAGTCAACCACCTGGGCGGAGGTCGCCGAGCAAGCGGCGGCTATGAGCATGGCGGGAACAAGCTTGTTCATTTTCTTCTGCATCTCTCAGATCCTTTCACGAGTGCCACTTGCCCGCCAGGCAGCGTGCCGAAGACGATGGTGCGAGCGGCTTGAAGCGTTGGCAGTGTAACGGAATCGGACTTCGATCGAGGCCGTTGGCAGGATCGCAAACGCCGCTCAAACGATCTATCAGGGCCGATAACAGCAGATGCGGTTCGTTTCATGCCCCACATCGTCAGCCCCATCCGCCGCGTAACCGCACAGACCGGCATCGCCGGAATCAGCGAAGGCGTGCGGTCTGCGAGCGAGGCGATCGCGTTTCGGCTCCGTCGCCTCTGGCCCGCTTACGGGCAAGGCCCGATGAGCCCGAGCAACGCGAGAAAGTCCCCAAAGCTCACCATGCCGTCGCCGCCGGGCGAGCCGAAGTCGTCGGCGATGTCCCCCACGCACGCAGCGTTGGTCGTACCGGGACCACACGGGCCTATCAGCCCGAGCAATGCGAGAAAGTCCCCGAAGCTCACCATGCCGTCGCCGCCGATAGAGCCGAAGTCGTCGGCGATGTCGCCGATGCAGAAGGCCGCGGGATCCGTTAGCGCAAACGTAAGAGCCTGGCGAGAACCATTCGTGGCGTTGTTGCTGACGACCGCAACGGTCGAGAACGTGCCGGCGAACTTGAGGATGCCGTCACGGAAGTTATCGCTTGGGACCTTCAGCGTGTTGCCGGCGATGGTCGCGCCGGGGAAGCCCGAGAGAATCGTGAACGGCCGATCAAACGTGTAATCGTGCGTCGCCGGGTCGTTCTGATTGTTGGGGCCGCGCCAGAACTTGGCGTGCAGCAGCAGGTCGGTCACCGGCGACGCGAAGCTGGCCAGCCAGTTGGAGTTGTAGGCGTAGTCGAGTACTTCCTGGCTGGCTGCGAGCGGCGCGGCGGCATAATCGGGGCCCGAAAGATCTTGCAACGAGAACACCCCGCCGTTGACAAGGCCGAAGACCTGCACGGGCGTGCCGTTGAGATCACCGCTGGCGGTGGTCAGCGTGGTGGACTGCCAATCGACGCCGACGGTCTGCCCGACCGATGCCGGTGCCAGCACAGCAAGTGAAAGCACAGCGAACGCGCGAGCGACGGAATCGAATGGGACGATGGTCATGGGTTTCACTCTCACCAAGCCTGTTTGGCCGAGGGGAAGGGGAGGGGGCAAAGAACAGGGGGGCGTACACGCAGCCCGCCTTCGGCCACGGCCAGTGTAGCGAAATCTGCCCGGATGTAAAAGACCCACTCGTGCTAAGACCCGCTACCGAGCCTCAGAATCCGCTCGATCTGGTCGGCAGCCTCTGGACCCGCCCGTTTGGCGGCGAACAGCTCAGCGATCTCGGACAGGGCCTGTCGCTGGCGCCGGGCGGCCTCGGGCTTGGTGATCAAGTCGTCGGCTTTGGCGATAATCGCCTCCGGACCGCCGAAGTGCGGGACCAGTTCGGGCACCACTTCTCGGCCTGCGATGAGGTTGGGCAGCGTGAGAAACTCGCTGGCCAAGAGCCACTGGGCCAGCGCGAAGTAGAGCACGGGGTTGGAGCGGTAGACGATCACCATCGGCTTGCCGTGACGCGCGATCTGCAGTGTCACCGTGCCGCTGACCACCAGCGCCAGATCGCACCAGTGGAGCACGGCATCGGTCTTGGATGACACGATCGACAGCCCATCGGGCCAACCGCCGTGGTCCGCCGCGAGCGTCCGCAACCGATCCGCGACCGCGGGTGTCGTCGCAGCGACCAGGCCGACAGCAGCCGGATGCCGCTTGCGGAGTTCGCGAAACGACGCCAGCAGCAACCCGAAGTTTCCGTTGTACTCGCCGGGCCTCGAACCCGGCAGCAGCGCAATCCTGATCGGCTCGCCACCGGCCGTCCCACCACCCGCAGGCTTTTCAAACGTCGGAAGTAACTCGCTAACCCGTTGGTCCAAGTCTTCGCGCGGCAACGCACGGTCAAACAGCGGGTGGCCGATAAACCTCGCCGGCACGTTTCGCTCGGTGAACCACCTCTCCTCGAACGGGAGCACGCAGAGCACGAGATCCGTCAGTCTCCGCAGCTTGCCGATGCGCCAAGTGCCCCACGCCCAGACCTGCGGCGCCACCAGGTGCACCACCCGTCGCCCCTGCTTGCGAGCGATTTTGCAGATCGGAAAGTTCGCGGCCGGCGAGTCCACCGGTACGTGCAGTTTGACCTCGGGGTGCTGCGCCAGCCACTTGGCAATCCGCTTGTTGATACGTTTGTGCTCGCGGATCTTGGCCAGACCGGGCAGGCCCATCACCGCGTCCTGGCCTGTACGTTCGACCACCGTCGCGCCCGCGGCCTCCATCTTCTCGCCGCCCCATGCGTAGATCGTGAGCTCTGGGTGCCGCCGCAGCAGCTCGCCGATGACCACCGAAGCGTGGTCGTCACCGCTCGGCTCAAACGCCGTGAACAGGATCGCGATGTCACGGGCTTGGACGCTCACTCGCTCGCATTCAGGAGAGGGACCCGACGGACAGCTACGGGTAACGAATCCGCAAGCGTAGCTCAGAAACCCGCCGCGACGAGCCACGCGCTGGGCTTTGGCCCCAGCGCCTCGGCCACCGCCAAAAGCGATTCCAAACTGGGAAGGTGCGCGCCGCGTTCGATCGAGCTGAGCTGGCTGACGCTTACGCCGGATGCTTCACTCAGTTCCTTGAGCGTCCACGACCGGGCGGTACGGGCCACTCGGATCTGCCGGCCCAGTTCGCCACGGAGTCGGTCCTGAGGCGACGCCCCCAGCCCATACCGATCGGCGGCCTGCTGGAGCACCGTTTGCAGCTGCTCGGCGCTAAACGGCTTGGCCAAGTAATCGAACGCCTCGTGCTTGAAGGTCGTCCGCATCGAGTCCAGCGACGGGTACCCGGTCACCACGACCACGCATAGCTTGGGCCACCGGCCACGCAGTGCCGCGAGCACGTCTTCGCCCCGGTGCTCGCCCATCTTTATGTCGAGCAGCACCACTTCTGGAAGCGTCGCTTCGCAGTGCGCCAAGAGCCCAGCGGGCGTGTCGAACACCGCTGCATCGTGCCCGAAAGATTCGAGCGTGCCCGCGAGATACTCGCGAAAGTCGGGATCATCATCGAGCGCTGCGACGCGCAGGCCCGGATTGGTGTCTGTCACCGTTCGTTCTCCTGTTCGTCACGAGCTTCCGAGAGTCCGGTACCGCCGGTTGTGCCAGCTGGCAGCGTAATCTCAAAGACAGCCCCGCGGTGGTCCTCCCGGTTGCGGGCCACCAGCACCCCGCCGTGCTCGCGGATGATCCCTTCGGCCACAGCCAGGCCAAGCCCCGTGCCCGCTGCGTCCAGCCTCGTCGAGAAGAACGGCTCAAACAGCCTCGGCAATACGCTCGGGTCGAGCCCCGGACCAGTGTCCTCCACGCGGACCACCACCCAACGATCATCGGTGCCCATCGCACCGAGTTCCTCCGCCGGAACATTGGCCTGTGCTCGAACGCTCACCAAGCCCCCGCCGACCCGCTGGTCCATCGGAACCGAGACTACCGCGTCGGCCGCGTTGCGAACAAGGTTCACGAACACCTGCACCAACCGGTCGGCGTCTCCCAGCACGACCAGACCCGCAGACACCGCGTTGCGATACTCCACCACGTGCCCCTTTCGGTCGAGACGAACCAGCGTGATCGCCTCGCTGACGACTCGCTCCAGATTGACGGGCTCGGCTCTTGGTTCCCGCACCCGGGCAAAGTCGAGCAGGCTCTCGCCCAGCCGTTCGAGCCGTCCGACCACCCGCCGCATCAGTGCGGCTTCTTGGGGGGTCGCCCGATGGCCCGGCCTGTCTGCCAGACGGTCGGTCAGACCCTTGAGCACGGTTAGTGGCGTGTTGAGTTCGTGCGCGATGCCCGCGCTCATCATGCCCAGGCTCGCCAGCCGATCGGCGCCCTCCAGATTCCGCCTGGCGGTCTCGATCAGGTGGTTCTTGCGTTTCATCTCAGACGCGACCATCTCAAGTTCTTCGAGCGCCTCGCCCAGCTGCCGTTCGCTGGCGCGCAGCGCGAGCACCGAAGCGTTGCGTGACCGCATGATCGCGCCGAACTCATCGCCCGGGATCTGGCTGTCGGCAATGAGTTCTTCGGTTGGCCTGCCGTCTTGCACCGCGCGGTCGGCGCGCAGCAGCCGTTCGATGGGTGCGTACAGCGCGCCCGGCAGCACAAGCAGTTCCAGCGCGGCCGCCACCAGGATGTACACCGCCAGCAGCACCGCAACGATCAGCGCGAACAGCCGGCCCGCCGCGGCCCGGCTACGAGCGATGCTCACCTCCACCGCTACTAGTTCCCCGCTGCCCGGCATCGAACCAGCCCGAGCATTCGGCAGCCAAACCGCCACGCACGAGCCCGGCTTTCGGCCGCTCTCATCCGCAAGCCTGCCGATGTCGATTGGTTCGCCCGGCCTCGAACGTGCCGCCAAGAGCTGCGCTGCACTCAGCAGCTTCTCAGCCGCCGGGCCCCGGTGCACCGCGACGCCCTCGAGCACGACCGAACCGCTGACCTGATGCAGCGCCTGGTTCTGACCCGTCACCATTTCGAGGATCGTCGCAGCCTTGTCGACTTCCGCAACGTGGACCAGCCTCGTGAGCGACGGCCCGAGCGTCACAAGCAGGATCGCCGCAAGCGCCAACGTGAACAGCGTGTGCAGCACGATTAGCTTTTTGCGGACCCGCATCGAACCCAGCACGCCGCCCCGCGCCCGGCTGCCGCTGGGAGCATCGCGCGAACTCGGGGCTACGCTGTCGGCTTGATGACGCACGATGCATCGTTCGGGCCCCGGGGCCGATCGTCCAACCCAACCCACAAGTCCGCTCGCAAGTCCAGTCGCAATGGACCTGCGGGTCGGTCGAGCAGAGGCTCATCGGCCGGGCCGAGCCTCGATTCCAACCGAGCCCCGTCATCGGCCCGCGATGCGGTCTGCCGCCGCCTCATGGCCCTGGCCAGCGAGCAGGCCATGCCCGACCTTCGGCCCATGGACACCTCATCGCTCACCCGCCGAGACGCGGCGCTCGCCCGCGCGATGTACCGCTCCACGGTCTCCCGATGGTGGTGCCTGAGCCACCTGATCGCCCGCCACACCCGCCAGCCTTGGCGCCAGCTCGATGCCCCGACCAAGGCCGCCCTGCTCGCGGGCAGCGCCCAGCTCATCTTCCTCGACGGCATCGCCCCGCACGCGGCGGTCAACGAGACCGTCGCATGGGTCAAGACCGCCCAGCCACGCTCGGCGGGTATTGTCAACGCGGTGCTCCGCCGGGTCGCAGATGACCTTGCGTTCGACCAAGACGGGCCGATGAAACGCGACACCTGGTCAGCCGCTCGCGATGAACTCCCGCTGGGCAAGGGCGGGTGCCTCGTACTTTCGAGTGAATTGCTGCCCGAACCGATGCCCGATCGGCTTGAAGCCGCCACCGGCGTGCCGCGCTGGCAGATCAACCGGTGGATCGACGAACGAGGCATCGACGTCGCGACCGCTCTATGCGCCCACGCACTCATCGAGCCGCCGATCGTGCTGAGCACCGCTCACGCCGAGGGTCCGACCGACCCAGCATGGGCGGCTCATGATGAGCCTGGCCACCACGTGCTGACCGATCCGCCGACTGGTCTCCGCGGCTGGCTGAGCGAGCATCCGGGCGTGTGGGTGCAGGACCCGTCGTCGTCCAGAACGGTCGCTGACCAGTCGCAATTCGAGCCCACCTTCATCATCGATCTCTGCGCCGGGCAGGGCACCAAGACCCGCCAACTCGCAGCGGTCTTTCCCCGGGCCCAGGTGCTGGCGACGGACATCGACGATCGCAGGCGTTCCACGCTTGCTTCGGTGTTCGCCGAATCTGGCCGCGTGGCAGTAGTCACGCCCGAGGCTGTGCACGAAGAAGCCTCGCGTGTCGGCGGGGCGGATCTGGTGCTCGCCGATGTACCGTGCAGTAATTCAGGCGTGCTCGCCCGCCGGTCAGAGGCCCGGCTGCGGCTAGGCGATGTGCAGCTAAAGCGGCTGGTCAACCAGCAGCGGGACATCATCGCGCGGTGCGCGACGCTCGTAGGCCCGGGAGGCAGGCTGCTCTACGCCACCTGCAGCCTCGACCCAGCCGAGAACCGTGAGCAGGCCCTCTGGGCCGAGCACGCCCAGGGATTCAAACTCGTTGCAGAACGAGAGTCCCTGCCCACGGGCGAGCCCGGGGGCCCGTTGTCCGCTTACCGTGACGGCGCGTACTGGGCGCTGCTCGGGCGGGATTAGCCCGCCAAACGGAACCCTCTCGAGACGACCCGCGAAAGGGCCTGCTACACTCGGCTTGCCCCGAAGCAGCGACCGCGCTGATGGATTCATCGGGCTTGGCCTGTCGTCTGAGAAGAGATCGGGATCCGTGCATGGCTCAACAAGATTCGCTCCTCGAACTCCGCAATATCGTCACCCGCGACTGCGTCAAGGTGCCCCTTGAGGCGACCGACAAGCGCGGCGTGATTGATGAACTCGTCGACGTGATCGCCGCCAATAACGCGGTCCGCAAGCCCGAAGCGCTCAAAGAAGCTGTCTGGACCCGCGAGCAGACCCGCACGACGGGTATCGGCCAGGGCCTCGCGATCCCGCACGGCAAGTGCGAGGGGCTCGACTCGCTCGCGATGGCCATCGGCAAACCCTCCAAGCCCATGGACTTCGAGGCCATCGACCAGAAGCCCGTGAAGCTGGTGGTGCTGCTGGCCAGCCCGCCCGACCGCACGAGCGACCACATTCAGGCGCTGGCGCACATCAGCCGCCTGCTGGTGTCCGATGAGTTTCGCGCGAGCATCTACGCCGCCGAGGACGCCGATCAGCTCTGGGAATTGCTCTCACAAAAGCTGTAGCCAAACCGATCATCGCTCACGCTCAGACTCGCTCGCGTTGCCTCGGGGCCGCAGCGATCACCGCGATCAGCGACTCCAGCCGGGCGAGGCACCGCTCGGCGTGCGAGCGGAACAGCACCAGCGGGAACAAGACCAGCATCGCGATGACGAGGCCAAAGGCGGTCGTGTAGAGCGCCTGAGCGATGCCTGCAGCGGCCTCAGTCGGATCCGCCACGGCTGACTCTTGGCCGAGCAACCGGAAACTCTGGATGATGCCCACGACCGTGCCCAGAATGCCGAGCATCGGGGCGGCGGTCACCGTCGCGCTGAGCCACGCGCCGAAGCGCTCGATTCGGCCTCTGACCGCCTCGATAGCCTGGAGGCCCTGGGCCTCCACCTCGCCCGCTTCGCCGCTACGCCTTGCTGAACGAAGAACGGGCCGAAGCACCGCTGCGTAGACCGATCCGTCGGAATCGAGCAGGCTCTCTGCGCCAGCCAGATCGCCTTGCTGGACCTTCTCGTTGACGATGCGCAGCCGGGCCGTCCGCCGGCGGCTGCCGGTCATCGCCCAGAACAACGCTCGCTCGCCGATGAGGGCCAGCGACACCACGCTCAGCACAGACAGCGGCAGCATCACCCAGCCGCCGAGGTCAAAGAGCGTTCGGATGGACTCGATCAAGGCTGTCATCGCTTCGCCCGAGCGTAGCACGATCACCCGGCACCGACAGGCACGTGAGCACTACCATCCGGCGGCGGCGCTTTCCGCCTCGAGCCGTAACTCGAAGGAACCTCCTTGCCGAGCGAGCATTCATCGAGCGCCCCGCCAGACCTCGCCCGGATCGCCCCGCAGGTGGACGCGTTCATGGCTGAGTGGCTCGCAGAGGCCGCGGTCGGACCGGAGCTCAAGGACACCATCGGCTATGCCCTGCTCAGCGGGGGCAAGCGGCTGCGACCGGTGCTCGCGTGGCTCGCGTGCGAAGCCGTCGGCGCTCCGGGCCAAGCCAGCCTGCCAGCGGGCGCTGCCGTCGAGATGGTGCACGCCTTCAGCCTAGTACACGACGACCTGCCCGCGATGGACGACGACGACCTCCGCCGGGGTCAACCGACGCTGCACGTTCGCTCGGGCGAGGCGATGGCCATCCTCGTGGGCGATGCCCTGCTTTCGATGGCCTTCGAGGTGCTGTGCGTCGACACAGCTGCGACAGAGGTAACGCCTCTGCTCTGCCGCGAACTCGCCCGGGGCACGCGGCTGATGATCGACGGGCAGGTGCTCGACACACTCGGCTCGATGGCTCTCACCGACGCGGAGCCCATCGAGGTCGTCACCACCATCCACGCCCGCAAGACCGGGGCGCTGATCCGGGCGTCGGCCCGCATGGGTGCCATCTGCGGGCTTCACCAGACTGGCAGGTCCACTGACGGCCCCGAGCTAGCGGCGGTGACCGCGTACGCCGAGCACATCGGCGTGATGTTCCAGGCGGTGGACGACTTGCTCGATGTGGAGTCGACGCCGCTAGAGACGGGCAAACGCACCGGCAAGGACTCGAATGCGGGCAAACGAACGTATCCCGAGTGCCTTGGCGTCGAGGGGACACGCGATCTGGTGGCCTCGCTTCGCGAGCAGGCCGAGGCCGCTCTCGAACCCTTCGGCGAGCGCGGCCAAACGCTCAGGCAGGTCGCCCAATGGCTCAGCCAGCGGAAGGCCTGAACTGGACTGATCTAATCTGGATGGTGGCCTCGCGAACTCTGGCGGCTCGATAGACGAACGAAGAGAGTGCATCCACGGCCCGCATGAAAGCGGCTTCCTAGAATGGCTGAGAGCTGGCTGCGTTGTGAAAGCTCTGAGGCGGCGCGACCAAGGATGCTGGTGCCGGGAACTGCTTGCTGGCAGCGAGAAGGGACTCATTGATGGCCATCTTGCCCAAGCTTACCGGACCGGCGGACCTCCGCAAGATGGAGATCGCCCAGCTTGAAGACCTCGCTGGCGAGATCCGCGAGGCGATCATCGAGAGGGTCAGCCAGTCGGGCGGGCACCTCGCCCCGAACCTGGGAGTGGTCGAGCTCAGCATCGCGATGCACCGCGTATTCGACTTCTCGCTCGATCGGCTGCTGTTCGATGTGGGCCACCAGTGCTACCCGCACAAGCTGCTCACCGGGCGCTACCCGATGCTGGCCAAGCTCCGCACCCGGGAGGGCATGGCGGGTTTCCCCGAACCGAGTGAATCGCCCTACGACCTCTTCAGCGTTGGGCACGCGGGCACGGGCATCTCGACCGCGGTGGGCATGGCCCGGGGCGACCGGCTCAACGGCGAGGGCTTTGACTCGCGCAGCAACCCCAGCGGCCGGCGCGTTGCGGTGCTCATCGGAGATGCCTCGATCGTCAACGGCGTCGCGATGGAAGGCCTCAACAACGCGGGCACACTCGGCCGGCAGTTTCTCGTCATTCTCAACGACAACGGGATGTCGATCAGCAGGCCGCAGGGCGCTGTCTCGCAATACTTCGATCGCGTCCGCCTGAGCACGACGTACAAAGAAATCAAAGACGCGGGCAAGCAGGTGCTCGGGCACGTGCCCGGCGGGTCGGTGATGGCCGAGGCGTACCACCGCGCAGGCGAGATGACCAAGGCGATGGTGGCGCTGCGCGGCAAGCCGACCGGCTGGTTCGAGCACTTCGGACTGCTCACTGCGGGACCTATCGATGGTCACTCGCTGCCCGAGCTGATCGAGTACCTCGCTGAAGCGCGGGAGTTCGACCGCCCGATGGTGCTGCACGTCAAGACGGTAAAGGGCAAGGGCCTCGAATACGCGGAGAAAGACGCGACGGTGTTCCACTCGCCGCCTGCGCACCGCTACGACCCGGACACCTGCCAGGTCGAGATCAAGGACTCCGGCCGATCGTTCACAAGCGCCTTCGGCGATGCCCTGCTCGACTTGATGGACTCCGACGACAAGGTCGTCGCGTGCACCGCGGCCATGCCCGGCGGTACCGGCACCGACGGTGTGCTCGAAAAATTTCCGCAGCGCGCGTGGGACGTGGGCATCTGCGAGAGCCACGCGATGGACATGATGGCAGGCCTCGCCAAGACCGGCTACAAGCCGTTCTTCGCCGTGTACTGCACATTCCTCCAGCGGGCCTTCGATCAGGCGTTCCAAGAGGTGGCCCTACAGGGGCTGCCCGTTCGGCTGTGCCTTGACCGCGCCGGGCTCGTGGGAGGCGACGGTGCCGTCCACCACGGCTTCTGCGATGTAGCGCTGCTGCGGTCACTCCCGCAAGCGGCCATTACCGCAGCCATCGACGAGCCCAGCCTCAAAGCGGCGCTCGCGTTCATGAACAGCTACGACCGGGGATTATCGGCGGTGCGTTACCCGCGCGACACCGTCAGCAAACGACTGGCCGGCACAGCATGCCCCGCTTTCGAACTCGGCAAGGCCCGATGCCTTGCGCCCGAGTTCGATGTGCTCAACGGCGGCGAAGCCCCGGATGTTGCCGTGCTCGCCTTCGGCACGCCCGCAATCACAGCATTGGAGGCGTGCGAAGCGCTCGGTGACGAGTACCGCGTCGGGGTGTGGGATGCCCGATTCGCCAAGCCGGTTGATGTGGCTCTCATCAAGGCGCTGCTCGCCGCTGACATCCCGGTGCTGACCATCGAGGACCACGCGGTCATCGGCGGCTTTGGTGCTGCGGTGATCGAGGCCGCGTCTGACATGCGGCTCAACGCAGGCCTTGTGCGACGGCTCGGCCTGCCCGACTCGTGGATCGCGCAGGCCAGCCGAGGTGCCCAGCTCGCCGAGGTCGGGATCGATGCCGCGGGCATCGCTTCGGCCATCCGGGACTTGATCGCTGGCAAGCGGGAGCCATCAACCCCGCACGATGACCCCGCTCCCGCTCGCGCCTAGTGCGTGTACGCTCAGCCCATGACACGATGCGCTCTGCTTCTGGTCGACCGTCAGCGCGAAGGGGCCGCTCAGGCCGCCGACGAGGTGGCGGCGCTCGCTACGAGCCACGGCCTGCGAATCATCGAGCAGCACGCGCACCACACCGAACCGCTCGAACCGCCTGCTGGCTGCGAGATGCTCATCGTGCTTGGAGGTGACGGCACGCTGCTCTCGCAGGCCCGCCGAGCGGTTTCGCTCGATCTTCCCATTCTCGGCGTGAATCTGGGAAGACTGGGCTTCATGGCGGCGTTTGACCTTGAGTCCGTTCGCGCCCGCGCCGCCGAATTGTTCGGCCCCGCGAGCTCCGCTGCCGATCTCTCGATGCGAACCCTCATGATGCTGCGCGCCGAAGTCTTCAGTCCGGGTTCTCCCACGCCCCGCTTCAGCGGGCTGGCGCTGAATGAAGCGGCGTTGACCGCGGGCGCTCCGTTCCGAATGATCGAGCTCGACCTCTCGATCGATGGCAGGCCAGGGCCGACGGTCGCCGGCGACGGCCTGCTGGTGTGCACGCCGACCGGGTCCACCGCATACAACGTGTCAGCAGGAGGGCCGATCGTCGCGCCGGGCGTAGAGGCGATGACCGTGACCGCCATCGCGGCCCACACCCTGGCATTCAGGCCGCTGGTGCTCGACCCGAGGTGCACGTTCGAGACAGTCGTCAAACGCGGCAACGACGATCACGGCTCCGACGGCACGACGATGGTCCTCGACGGGCAGGTCCTTGTACCGATCCGCACTGGCGAAACGATGGTCGTGCGCAAGGCCAACGAGACCGTGCGCTTCATCACCGATTCGTCCGTGCGGTTCTGGGACACCCTGATCGAAAAACTCCACTGGGCCGCCCGCCCCAAGCTGCGAGATGCCGACGATGCGTGAAACAACCGATGCGCCCACAAGCGAAGGCCCTTTGCAGCTGCGGTGCCTCGAAGTGTTCGGCGGCAACCGGGCCGAACGCCGAGAGCTCAGCGTGCCGGGCATGGATGTGCTCGTCCATGCCCACCCGCACGACGGGGCGGCCTCTGGCGGCGACCTGCACTATGTTTCAACTTGTCTGCGCGGGGCGATCTCACGCTTCATGGTCGCTGATGTCGCGGGTCACGGCGAGTCCGTCGGGGACCTCGCGCTCTCGCTCCGCAAGCTTCTCCGCAAGAATATCAACACGCCCGACCAGACCCGGCTCACTCGCCAACTGAACGAGGAATTCTCGGGTATCAGCAGCGAGGGCAAGTTCGCCACCGCGGTCATCGGCACGTACTACGGACCGACGCAAAGCATGATCCTCTCCAACGCGGGCCACCCCCCGCCGCTCTGGTACTCAGCAGTTGATAGCACATGGAAACTGCTGACGCCCGAACTGGCCGAGAGCAATTCGAGTGTCAGGCCCAAGGACCTCGACAACCTGCCGCTCGGGATCATCGAGCCGACCGAATACCACCAGTTTGCGGTGCAGATCGGGATTGATGACCTGATCGTGTTCTACACGGACTCGCTCATCGAAGCCGCCGATGCCGACGGCCGTCAGCTCGGGCCGAGCGGTCTGCTCGGATTGGCCAATGCGCTCGACGCGGGCGAACCCGCCGAGGTGTGCGACTCGCTGCTCGCTCGCGTGGGCGAGTTCCGAGATGCCGACGTTGCGGACGACGATGTGACGCTGCTCGTGCTTCGGCACAACGCGGGAAAACCACCGAGCAGGTCCGCGGGCGAGTGGGCCAGCACGCTCGGCCGGCTCATCACCGGTCGGTAAATCGGTCCTAGGCAAATTGGCTGGCGGCCTGTTGCAACCGCTCACCGGATTGCGTTTCTCCGAGTTGGCCCTTGCCAAATCCCGCCATCGCACCCGCTTCGACCGCTTGCTGTTGCGCATCCTCGTAGTTACTTATGAGCAGCGGCACACTGCCGCCCGCGAGCGAACGAACGACCACCGCCATGCCCGTGGTATCGCGGAACGACCCGTCGAGAACTCGATTGACCAGCAGCACCGCTGGAACCGTGATGACCGCATCGAGCTCCGCGTCGCTGTTCACCCGCTCCACACTCGCCTCGGGCAACTGATTGCGGATGAACCGCGACAGAAACATCGAATCCGCTGTGCAATGCCCCACTAGCACAACTCGCATCGGTTCACTCATTCCGGGCTCCTCTCCTCAGGCTCGATCAGCCGCATCGTAACGCATGCTTGGTCAACAATGAGTACCACACGACGCCAACGGTATTCCCTTGGCGAGATGGCAACACTGCGAGCACAGGCCCGCTCGATGATCGCCTCAGCGACCGGCCGCACGACTCGAAGCGAGAGGCTGTCAGCCCCCCGGCCCCCGGTAAGCTCGGCGTGGGCATCGCGCAGGTGCGCCGACACCACCAGCCAGCTCTGCTCCTCGAACGCAGCGATGGGCCAACGGATCTGATTGGTGCCAACCTCGGCACGAGACCAGATCGCCACTGCCTGTGCCCCCACTACGCGATCGGCTTCCGCAAGTACCTCTGAAGTATCGCTGAGCCTTTCGAGCAGCGTCGGCATCGCCTCGATGATGCCCCCGAGCACCTCGTGGCGAACCCGTGCGCGCGTGCGCGATACATCTGAATTGGTTGCGTCGATGGCCGGCTGCCAACCCGCGGCA
Organism: Phycisphaerales bacterium; assembly: GCA_029260395.1. Classification (GTDB taxonomy): domain Bacteria; phylum Planctomycetota; class Phycisphaerae; order Phycisphaerales; family UBA1924; genus OFTM382. The sequence goes on from JAJDDJ010000013.1 coordinate 411,349, forward strand.
TCGCACAACGCCCGGGCCTCTTGCGGAGCTACACGAAGCATGGGCCGAATCAGTGTGACCACGGGGCTCAGTGGCCTTGCTGAATCAATGCCCGCAAGGCCGGATGGCCCCGCGCCGCGAGCCGCAGCCATGAGCATGGTTTCAGCCTGATCGCCCGCGTGGTGCGCCGTTGCGACGAACGGGCAGCCGTGCTCGCGGGCCATCGCTTCGAGCGCTTCGTATCTCGCCTCGCGAGCATTGGCCTCGGCGTTGCCAGGCAGATCTCGAACGTGGACAATCGCTCGCTCGAACGGAATTCCTAGCAGGTCCGCCAGTTCGTTCGCCTGCTGTGCATCCGATTCCGACTCAGATGCGCTGCGAAGATCGTGGACCACGTGCCCCAGCACGACCGCACCGCCGCTTGAAGCCAGCGCGATCGCCATCGCCGAGGAGTCGCCGCCCCCCGAGCACGCGACCAGCGTGCAACGGTCCGCATCGGGCACGCTTGGACCGCCCGTGAGCCTTCGCCACGCCTCGATGATCGATCGGCACGCGCCGAGGCTCCGGACCCCGGCTAGATTGGACGCGGCGGCTGGCATCTGCCATGATGGTACGTCGCTGCCATCGAACCTGACCCAACGGACCCGATCTTGCTCCACCCGCTCCCGCAATCCGACGAACCACTCGCCATCGAGGGCGGCCCTTCAATGCAGCCTGAGGGCACCGAAGGCGTTGATGCCTCGGGCGCCAACCCCACGGTGCTCACCGACATGCTCGGCGGGGGCTTGCTTGCTGCGGGCGTGCTGGGCCTCGTGTTCATATTCGTTCGCAAGCTGCGCAAGAACAGGCAAAAGCAATTTGAGATGGACCTTCCGCCCCGCGAACGCATCGACCGGCTGAACTCCGGCGCTTCGAACACGAACGACATGCACGCGGTCACCGCGCGCGCGCAGGAATCCGTGCAGACGCTCATCACCCAGCTTGAGAACAAAGCCGTCCGGATTGAGTCGCTGCTCGATCGGGCCGAGTCACGGATCGCAGAACTCGAATCCAGGTTCGATACCGCGTCTGATGGCCTGGCCTCGCAACGCGAAGAACAGAACACTGCTCTTCCCCCCGCGATCGCGATGTCGCGATCGCCCGATGCGCCGCCCGCCGACCCGCTGCATGCAAGAGTCCACGCGCTGGCGGATAAGGGGCTCAATCCCGTCGAAATCGCCCGGCAGGTGGACCGCCCGACCGGGCAAATCGAGCTGATCCTCGCGCTCAGGCGTGCATGATGTCACTGAGAAACTTCATCGGCCAACGCCCCGCTGCACCGCGTCCAGTGCGATGATCTCAAAGGCGATATGGGCTGCCAGCAGCGCCGTGTTCTGCGCTACGTCCAGCGCGGGCAGCACCTCGACCACGTCCCCGCCTGCGATGCGCAGGCCCGCTGCTGAACGCACAGCGCTCAACGCCTCGGCGCTGGTGAATCCACCCACGCTCGGCGTGCCCGTGCCCGGTGCGAACGCGGGATCGACGCAGTCGATGTCGAACGTGACGTACACCGGCCGGTCGCCCACAAGCGCACGATAGCGGTCCATGTGCGCCTGCCCATCGGTCCTCCACTGATCGGCGGTCACGATCGTCACGCCCTGATCGCGCGCGTAATCAAGATCGCGGCGAGAATTCAACGGCCCTTTGATCCCGATCGAGAGCATCGCTTTCGGGTCCACGAGCCCGTCCTCGATGGCGCGGATGAACGGCGAGGCGTGCCCGTGCCGCTCGCCCCAGACCTCATCGACCGTGTCCAAATGGCTATCAAAGTGAAGCAGCGCGAGGCCCTCGGTCGGCAGACCCAAGCGGTGGTGCGTGGCCCGCAGATTGGCGTACGCGACGGAGTGATCCCCGCCGATCGCCATCAGCCGAGTGTGCCCCGGGTCTGCGAGGTCGGCGGCAAAGTCCGCGACAGCATCGAGCGTGCCGCGCGGCGAGTAAGGCTCGACGGGCGCATCGCCCGCATCGGCCATGCAGAACGCCTCAAGCAGATCAACATCGTGCTCGATCGAGTACGCCTTGAGGTACTGCGAGGCATCGCGCACAGCCCTCGGACCGAACCGGGTGCCCGGGCGGTAGGTCACGCCCGTATCGTACGGCACGCCGTAGATCGCCCAATCGACCGGCCCATCGGCGGGGTCCACATCGCCCAACCTCGGGTATCGGCCGAAGGTCACCAGACCAGCGAAACGGGGCGTGACTCGTGAATCAGGGAGCTTGGTTCGTCGGGAGTCCATGCGCCGATCGTAACCGAAGCGCAGGTGTCCCATGCGGGGCCCGCTTGCACTTTCGCCTGCGGTCCCCCAATATCAATACGTGCAACAACAACCCCCACCGCCGCACGACGCTCCAAGGTCCCCAGCCGTACCGCCAGCGGGCGATCCCACTGGAGGCACCGAGTTCTCGATCGGTGCGAGCTTCGAATACACCAAAAACCTCTTCCTCAGGCACTGGCTGTTCCTGACCCTCTTCATGGTGGTCTACTTTGGGGGCAGCCTTGTTGGGAACTTCATCCCAATCGTTGGTCTCTTCACGATGTTCCCGGCGGTCATCTTGCTCGCCGGAACCTGTCAAGCGGTGGTCGAGGCAGAACGCAGGCACGAACAGGTCGACTTTGTTGCCATGTTCAGCGGCTTCAAGACCATCCGTGGGCTGGAGATCGCGCTCGAGTTGTTGGCCATGTCCATCTTGTTCATTGTGGCTTCGCTCCCTGCTGTCCTAGGGATCGCAATTCTCATCTTTGCGGCCAATCAAACCTCGGCGGGCATCTCTTCGATCGTGTCGTGGGTCGCGTCGTTCGGCTTCATCGCGCTGAGCATGATCCTCATAGCCTTCATCCAGATCCGCATGAGCCTGGCGTTTCTCGTCAGCTTGGAGAAGATTGAAACCGAGAAGTTTGACCCAATCGCATCGATCAACACCAGTTGGAGCATGACCCGAGGCCACACGCTTCAGCTTTTCGTGATCTGGCTCGTCGTGTCGCTAGTCTCGCTTCTCTCGGTGCTGGCGCTCTGCGTCGGATACTTCCTGGTAGCGCCCCAGCTATCTGCAGCCACGATCGCGGCTACCTACCTGCTGCTCCTACCGCCAAGCCAGCGCGGCGGGCGCTTCGCCGATATCACCACCTGCCCGTGGTGCGGCTACAGCCTCGAAGGCACCGATGGGCCACAGTGCCCCGAGTGTGGCAAAGAGCACCCAGCACGGGTCGTTGATGGAGAGCCGGTATTCGCGTGACGGCGTGAAGCCTGGCTCGCTAACTGACCCAGCTCGGATCGAAGCTCATGCCCTTGGGCACGACCGGCGAGCCGCCCGAATCGATCAGGCCCGCGGTGGGGTAAGCGCAGTAATCAAGGCTGAAACTGCCGGCAGGCCTGTGGTTGCCCGAGTAGCCGAGCCCGCCGAACGGCAGCTTGCTCGATGCGCCCGCGGTGCCGGTGTTGATGTTGACGCAGCCAGCACGCGCCTCTCGCATGAACCGTTCGATGGAATCCTGATCGCGTGTGAACAGCGAGGCGGCCAAACCGAACCGCGTGGCGTTGGCCTGCTTGAGCGCCTCATCGAAGGAGTCCACGACCGAAATTCGCAGCAGCGGGCCGAAGACTTCCTGATCGCAGCCCGGCCCTTCGTCCAGCTTGCTGAACCGATCCACGCGCATGACACCCGGCGATACGAACCAGCCACCTTTGCCCAGTTCGAGCGGGCGGGATTCGAGCAGCATCTCGCCGCCGTCTTCGCTCCATGTGTTCTGCGCAAGCAGCAGTTCGGCGCGAGCCTGTTCTGAAATCAGCGGACCCATGAACACGTCCTTGGCGCTATCAGGTGAGCCGACGACCAGTTCGCTGGCAGCTCTCACGATGGCGGCGATGACCCGGTCGGCTACGTCCTTGTGCACGATCAGGCGGCGCATGCAGGTACAACGCTGACCGGTCGTGATGAACGCGGTGCGCACGGCTTCGGCTGCGGCTAGCGCAAGGTCGGCGTCGGGCATCACGATGGCCGCGTTGTTGCCGCCGAGTTCCAGCGCAACCATCCGCCCCGGCCGATCGAGGTTGGCTTGCAGCAGTTTGCGCCCAACGGGCCACGAGCCGGTGAACAGCACGCCGTCGGTATCGCGGTGGCTTCCCAGGTGGGCCGCAACATCGCCCTGACCTTGCACGAGGTTGAGCACGCCCGCCGGTGCGCCTTCCAGTGAGAGCGCCTCGGCGAACAGCTCCGCGAGAAGCTGGCCGCACGCGGGCGTTTTGTCAGACGGCTTAAGCACGACCGTGTTGCCCATTAGCAGCGACGGGACGATGTGCCCGTTGGGCAGGTGCATGGGGAAGTTGAACGGGCCGATGACTGCCATCACGCCGTGGGGTCTGAACCAGCACTTGCCCGATCGCGTGTCGTTGATGCCAAACTCGAATCCGGTGACGCGCCTCAGCCCGCCGTGCTCGGAACCGTCGAGCGTGATACCGACCTTGCCGCCGAGTAGGCCAGCCTCGCCCGCCGAGTCCCACGCGACCTTGCCGACTTCGTCGGTCAGCAGCTTGGTTGCTTCGTGAACGCGCTGGCCGCAGAGATCGACGTAGCGTTCGAGCACCGCCCGCCTTCGGTCAAACGACCAGCTTGACCACTCGGGCAGCGCGGCGCGGGCCGCTGCCACGGCACGATCGACCGCAGCGACCGAGCCCGAGCCACGCCACACCACATCGGCGGGCTTTGCGGGATTGGTCGAGTCGAACGCACCCGGGGCATCGCCCGCGTCCAGCGGCTCCCACCGACCACCGATAAAGTTCGAGGGCGGGTAGCGCAGCGAGGCGTGCGTCGGCGCGGCAAGTGATTCTGGCATCGGGTTACTTTCCTACTGATCGCGGTGCCTTGAGCTTCGCTGCGGGCTTCTGTTGGGACTTGCGGTTGGACTGCTTTTTGGGTTTGCTCGCGGGCTCGCGCGAGGCCTTCTTGCCGCCAGAGGCTGGCTTCTTACCTGGAACCGGCATCACGGTATGGCCGCATATGTCACCCGGCTTGGCACCGAGCACCGCCATCGCATCGCGGGTCAAGCTGACCGTGCCGTCGGAGTTTATCGCTACGGGCTGCTCGACCGCTCGAAACTCGCCATTGTCGGTCAGCACGCTGACGATCGAACGGTGCTTGGCCTTGCTCTTGCCGACCGGCTCGCCGAGTGTGCGCTCTTGCGTCTCTCTGACCACCCAGATGCTGTCGGTCTGCGCTCGCAAGAACGGTCCGCCGTCAAAGGGATCGACCTGGTTGTTGTAGACAAAGCCCAGCTTCTCAAGCATCTTGCGGGCGGGCACGGTGTCAGGCCCAACGCGGCCGATGACCTCCCGGGCGGCGGGAGGCAGCAGCGAAATGTGAATGTCGCCGGTAGGGAACAGCGCCTTGATGAACTCCCGGCTGTACTGGCAGAACCGGTCGGCCTCGTCGTAGCTCAGCGGCACGAACCGTCTGCCAAGGAAGTCCCAAAGCAGGTTGTGCCCATCAGCCGTGATCGGCGCCATCATCTCGCCGAGCACTTCGTCGCGGAACCGGTCGCGGAACCGGCCAATGAAGTGGAACCGCACAAGGCTCAGGAACCGCCCGAGTTTCTCAGAGTGCCCACGGAACGAAGGCTGAAGGATCAGCCCGCCGATCTCGGTCGGCCCGCTCGTGTCCTCGTGTAGCGTCGCGACGAGCGAGTTGGTGCCGGTCTTGATGCTTTCGGAATACTTGGGCCGAACCTCGAGATTGAAACACAGGTTCGGGTTGTGCGGCCCGCCCATCTGCGCGATCAGTTGGCTCGTGCCGAGGCAGCCCTGGTTGTCGGTGTCATCGAGCACAAACATGAACAGGTCGGTCTTGGCGATCTCGTCGCTCAGACCGCCCGGGTTGTCACCGGCGCGCGCACCGATGTTGGGCGGCTGGTCTTTGGCCACTCGGCCGAATGCCTGACGGGCCGCACGGATCTTCTGCGTGATGATGTCACCGTCGGCCGGCAGGTTGATGAAGTGGACCATCTTCGCCAGCTTATGCAGCGTGGATTGGTCGTCGAGTTGTGCGCACCGGATGAAGAACATGCGTTTCCTTGAACGAGCGGTCGGCCCTCAATGGCCCTTCGTAGCTGTTGTTGCGTGGGTCACTTGGCCACCTTGGCGAGCGCGCGTTCCAGGCACTCGAAGATGCGGGGCCAGTAGCTGTCTTCCATCACCGGAAGCGGGGGAAGCATGCGGATGTGGAACGGGCCGTGCCCGCAGTAGAACAGGATGAGCCCCTCATCAAAGCACGCCCGGCAGGCCGCGCTGACCTTGGCCTTATCACCACCGAAGGGCGTCAGCTTCATCATGCCCCCGACACCCCCGACGAGGTCGCTGCAAAACGACGCTGGCGGGAACCAGTCGGGGTGCTTGGCGATTAGCGCCCGAGCGTGCTCGGTGAACTGCTTGTGGTGGTGGGCGAACGCGCCCCTCGGGCCGTAGTAGTCGCCCGCGTCGAGCATCTCCAGCACGCGCATGCCGGTGGTGAAGTCGCTCGTCGAGCCTGTGAACGTGCCGCTAAGCAACCCGGCGCGGGGGTTGTAGTCCTCGGTGAATAGCGTGGCGCACGCCTGTGTCATCTTGCCGACACAGAACACATCGACGTAATCGCCCAGGTCGAGCATCTCGTAGGCAAACATCTGCTCGGTTCGGCCGAACGACTGGATCTCGTCGTCCCAGATCGCGATACCGTGGTCGCGACAGCGATCCATGAGCGCCTTGATGTAATCGCGCGGCGCTGTGTTGAACCCGCCCTCGCCCTGCACAAGCTCGAAGATGAAGCACGCGTACTGTTTGGGGTACCGCTCAACGAACTGGTCGAGGCGCCATATGGCGTGGTCAATAAAGTTGTTGGCACCGCCGACTTTCTCCGCCGCCACATCGTTCCAGAACGGCATGTAGTCGACCTGCGTGGTCAGCGGGATGCCATCGCGGCCGGCGTGGCTGTCACCGATCTGCGCCATCGTCACCGTTCGGCCCATGAAGCAGTGCTTGAACGCGAGCACCCGGCTGGCCGGCGCGTGCTTCTGGTAGCATACCTTGAGCGCGCTCTCGTTGGCGATCGCACCGCTGGTCGAGATGAACGCGTGCTTGAGCCGGCTCGAACGCGACGCAAGCTCAACGAGCTTGGCTCCGAATTCGTACGCGACAGGCCCGCTCTGCAGATTGCCGTGCTTGCCGGTGTCCTCGACTCCGCCCGCGACCGCAGCACGGATCATCTCGGGATGGCTGTGCCCGAAGAAGTGAACGCCGATCCCGCTGATCATGTCCCACTTGACGCTGCCGTCGGCGAGTTCCACCAGCGGCCCGTTGCCCAGGCCCGAGCCCAGGTACGGGTACAGCAGCCCGCGCCCCTTGACGCCCGCCGCCACCGCCAGCGCCTCGTCGTAGCTGGTCGCCAGAGCCGAGTCCGCGGGCTTTGAATCGGTGATCGCCTTGGAGTGCTCGCCCACGCGGGTCACGATCGTCTCGATCGCTTCCGCAATGGCCGAGTCTTGCTTCATCGCAGCGCCGTGGGTGGTCTGGTGGGTTGTGTTCGTAGCTTGCGTGGTCGTCACGTGTGAGTCCTTCATTTCAGAGTCAGTCGTCCCTCGCTGAGCCGGGCGATGGTCAGCGCCAGCAATTGGCACCGCTCCACCAACGAGCCCAGCTCGATCCACTCCACCGGCGTGTGCAGCCCCCCGCCGCGCACGCCCAGCGTATCGATTGTCGGCAATCCCGCAGCCTGAAGTTGGTTGCCGTCGCAGACGCCCCCGGTCTTGGCAAACGGCAGCTTCTGGCCCAGGTCCTCGGCGGCTTCTCGGGCCAAGAACGCCAGCTTCTCGGTCCTAGGAATCAACGGCTTGGCGGGCCGGTTGAAGCTCCGCATCACTTCAACACCCGGCATCGCACCGTCCGACGTGGCGAGCGCGTCCAGCTCCGAGGCCAGTTCGTCGCAGACTTCCTGCGTCGGGTACCGCACGTTGCCCCACGCCCACGCCTCATCGGGCACCGCATTGGTGGCCGCCCCGCCCTTGAGGGGGCCGATGTTCAATATCTTGCCACGCTCCACATTCGGCATTTTGCCCGCTTCCACGATGCACGCGCCCAGCGCCGTCACCGCCGACACACCCTCAGCGAACGCTCGCCCCACATGCGAAGCTTTGCCCGTGCACCGAATCGCGAATTGCCCCGAGCCCATGCGTTCGACGGCAAGCTCACCGCCTGCCAGCGCAGGCTCGAGCGCCAGTCCGAATTCGTGCGCTTTCGCCTCGGTGGCGAGCGCGGTGTCGGAGAAGTAGCTGCCGGTCTCCTCGTCGCTGTTCATCAGAAACGACCAGCCGCAATCGAGGCCGCACTCTTCGAGCGCTTCGAGCGCTGCCAGCGCGATCACCAGACCGCCCTTCATGTCTACGCAGCCAGGCCCGGTCGCGGTCTTGCCGTCGGCTGCGATCGATAGCTCACGGAAGTCGCCCTGCGGATCGTGCACGGTGTCGAGGTGGCCAGCGATGAGCACGCGCGGCTTGGCGTCGCGCAGGCGTGCGCACACCGCCGTCGGCGGCGCAAAGTCCGCGCCCTTCGTGCCGAGAATCCAATCGGGCCTCGGGTCAGCCCGGTAGCTATGGGTCATCGCGCCGAGACCCTCAAGGCGTTCTGTGAACAGGCCTCGCGTCTCATCGAGGGCCGGCGCGTTGCTGCCGCCGGTCGGGGTTTCGACGTGCCGTCGGAGATCTTCGAGCAGAGCATCGGCCCGCTGGGAGATGGCCCTGGCGAGCTTCTGTTCGGGCTGTGTCAACCGATCGAGCGCCATGGCCAACGGTAGCCCGCCCCGGACGAGGAAACGCTACCCGAGCGTCCGCCACGCGAGCCAGGCGGTGAGCGCGAGCGAAAGCAGAATCCCGGCCCGGACCGCGCACACGCTGCGATCAATCCTCAGCCGATCGACACCGGCTTCGCCGATTCTGGCGAGCTTTCGGCACCTCAACGCGATCGATCCGTGCCGCCACGAAGCCCGGGTAATCGCCACCCCGTTGAGCTTGGCCACCCGACGAAGCGCCGCCGCCATGATGCCAGGCCCATCGAGGCCGTCGGCGCTGAGCCAACGGGCGGCGTGAGCATCAGCTTGCCACTCGAAGCGACGGCTCACGAACACGACCGATCCCAGCGCCGCACCGATACCAAAGCCGGCAGCCCAGAGCGACTCGCCCTGCAACGCCATGAACTCTGACGCCAAAAGCCCGGCGCTCGAACCAACCCCGAGCACTGCCAAGGCCAGCCACGCTGCGTGATGCCGGCGCAGGTGGGCTGCTTCGTGGCAGACGACCGCATCAAGCTCGACCATCGGCATGCCCTCGAGCAGCCGATCTGTGAACAGCATGTCACGCAGCGGACGCACGAGCCCCACCACCGCCGCGTTCGCGCCCCCGGCAAGAGCCGACGGGCTGCGCGTGCGCCACACCCGCAGCGTCGATACACGCACCCCGCAGGAGCGAAGCCTCGCCTCGATCGAATCGCGAAGCAGGCCACGCCCCAGCTCGACCGTGTCCCAGAGCCAGCGGATCACCAGCGGGAACAACGCCATTACTACCACCGCGCCCAGAATCAAGACCGGGCCCGAGATGACCATCGCGGCGCGTTCGCCCCGCCAGGCTTGTGGCAGATGCTCGGTCCAGCCAGGTGGCTCGGGCCATGAAGGGTTGAGCGCGCGCACCGCAGGGTCCGCCCTCATCACACCGTCGGCGACAGATCCCGCTAGTTCGCCAAGCCCCATCAACGTCACCACTGGCACCACGATGAACAGCATGTCTTGTCGAACGTGGTTCCACACCGACCGGGCCTGGCTTGGCATGGCCTCGATCTGCTCGCCCCGGTCGAGGCGACCAATGATCGATGCCTCGCCCAACCGATGCTCCACGCTGAACATCACCCACCAAGTCCAGACGAACACCATCAGTACGGGCAGCGTGGCTAACAACTCATCGACCACCAGCAGATCGCCAGTAACCGTGCGCACAAGTGAGAGCGGATCGACCGTGAGCACCGCCCCGAGGTGAATGACCACCGCCGCGACCCGTGTGCGCCCCGCGGCATTAAACGCTTTGCGCACATGGACAAGCTGGCCTGTCCGATCGAGCAGCCTCGTGCGCCGCCAGACCGACGCCGCGAGCACAACGCTCACTGCGAACATCGGCGCGAGCCAGAGCGTCCAACGCTGGGCCATCGGCAGCGAGTCGTCGGCTGGCGGCATACCTCCCGAGAGATGGGTGACGACGAACGCGACCACGAGCAGCACATGGATCACGCGGTATGCACCGGTAGGTATGGACGGAGCGCTCGCATCATCGGCCCAGCGGCATCACACCTAGGTCGATCACCGAACCGTCCGGGCTGTAGACATCTACGTTGACTCTGTCGTCGCCGACGGTGGTAAATACGACGCAGGTTCGGCCCGAGCGTGCTGCGTAACGCAGATCACCCAGGCTCGGGCCGGCGTACTGATCGTTGTTGGCCCGCTGGGCGTGGAGGTGGTAGTGCGCGAGCGACGCTGAGCTGTTGTTGAGCATGTCCTGGCTGGCAACGAACGTGGTGTCGTTGACGCGCTGGCTTGGTCTCGGCGGGAAGAGCACGGCATCGAACCCGCCTGTAGACACCGCTTCGAGGATGCCGCCGTACTCCGTTGAGGAATCGTCGCGGTCGAGCCCTGCCTGTTGGCGGATCTGGCTGAGCACGTACGGATCCTCGACGGCGGCAGCCACGACGCTGATGGTGAGCGCGTCCGCCCAGCTGAGGGTGTCGAGCCAGTCTCTGACCTGCTCGCCGCGCCTTCGGCCGTCGCGGGTCCGGTCGGCCCGGCGCTCGATCTGCGTGCCTTGCTGCTGGCGGGATTCGATCTCGGCCAGCAGTTCGTCGCGCGATGCGTTCAGCCATGCAGGGCGGCTGGCTGCAGCCCAGCGAACTGCCTCGATGTGCCTGAACGCAAGCCTCGGGGCCGCGTTCAGCCTGGCGACCGCGGCCTTGGATTCTGCCCACCACTGCGGCTTAGAAGAGTGGGCCCTAGCGACCCACTGCAGCTCGTCACCCGTGATGGGCACGACGCGGAAGTCTCGCAGCGCATCGCGGAGCGCTGCCAGCGTAGGACGTGTGGAGTCCGCCACCGGAACGTTGGGTGCATCGAGGATCAGCCCCGCCCGCAGTTCACCGGTCGGGTCGAGGCGGGCGAGCAGGTTCCATGCGTCGGCTCGGGTCCGGTCGTCGAAACGGATCGTCTCGGGCCCCGGATCTGTCTGCGGGTCGAGGAATACGGCGTAGACGATCTCCGGGATGGTGCTGCCCGGATGCATCGCCAGCAGCGCTCTCTGCTCGGAACGATCCCTGTCATCGATCGAGACGTTGTAGTTCGCGTAGCTGCGGACGATCGCGGGTGCGCACTCCGTCCAGCCGCGTTCGGCGGCGGTCATCGCGAGCAGCTCCGTCACATCCTCGGATCCACCGCCGTGTGGGAGCATGAGCCGGGCGAGGGCTCTTGAATCGTCGTCAGCCTGGCGGTCGGAGAAAAGTACGTGGAGCGCTTCGAGGCGGAGTTCCTCGGGGTTGTTGGTCGGCCAAGCGACGGCTTTGAGCGTGTCGCGCGCGACCGAGCGGTCGGCTTCGCCCGCTTCAACTTGTCGCCAGAGTTGCCCCACCGCGGTGGTGCGCGCTCCCGAGTGCAACTCAGGGTTGCGAAGGTCGGTCGTCGGGTCGCCCGAAGCGCCTGGATGGCGGGTCTGGCCATCGGAGGCGCAGCCTGCGAGAGCGAGGGTAATCGAGGAGGCGATCGACGCGAAGAGGAACTGTCGAGTCCGGTGCATGGCCGAGTCTAGAGCGCAGCCGGAGCGAGCGGCCACCGGTCCCGGGGCCTGTGATCCCGACGAGCAGCAACGGGCACGGTCCTAGATAGTGGGATCGATCTTTCGCCTCATGCCGTCCAGAGGCCGGGCCGACTACGATCATGCCATGGCTGGCTCGAATCCAAGCACAACCGGAAGCGACCCTTCGCTGTTCGTCCGCGTGTCGCGGGTTATTGAGCGGATCAGGCCCGCTGTTCAGTCCGACGGCGGGGACCTCGAACTCGTCAATGTCTCGGATGAGGGCATCGTCCAGATCCGCTTCCACGGAGCCTGCGTGGGGTGCCCGTCGAGCGCTATGACGCTCCGGATGGGCATTGAGCGGAACCTGCTAGAGCATGTGCCTGAGACGACGCGGGTCGAAGCGGTCGAGTAACACGATTGAGTAACTGGCCTTCTGGCTCATCCAAGCCTTATTCAAACGATTGATTGGCCGATCGACGGTTGGCCATCCCTAGAGCCGATCGCTCTGAATTTTCTGAATCCTCAGAACATGCTTTGGGTGAGAGGGGCCCCGGGGTATAGTGCGTTCCGGTGGGATTCGGTGAGGCCGCGCAGGATGTGGAGGCTGCACGTATGTTGGTGATTACCCGGCGAGAAGGCGAAGAAGTGGTGATCGGTGACCCGCGGAACCCCATCGGGGTGGTACGGATTGCATCGGTCAAAGGCGATCGGGTCCGCGTGGCGTTCGACTTCCCACGGGAGGTATCGATCCATCGGCGCGAAATCGCGGATCAGATATCAACGGAGTCGCCCGCTGTGGTTGGCTCGATCAAGCCGGTCGCCAGCGTGACGCCTTGACCGCTTGCGGCTAACCATCATTTGCGAGTGCATCCTGTTCAATCGAAAAACCCGCCTGTAGAGGGCGGGTTGCTCTTGTTCTTCAATGCCAGCGAAACTTACTCGGGGTCGCCGCCGCTCATGTCGTAGACCCAGGTCGAGATCGCGCGGTCGAACGGCATGACTTCGCCCTTGCTGAAGAAGAGACCCAACTCGCGCTCGGCGGCTTCGGGGCTGTCAGAGCCGTGGATGAGGTTGAAGGAGTTTGACACGCCAAAGTCGCCACGGATGGTTCCGGGCTCGGCGTTGGAGCCGAAAGTCGCGCCCATCATCTTCCGAGCGACCGCGATGGCGCTGTTGCCGTGCACAGCGAGGACCATGACCGGGCTGGAGGTCATGAAGCTGACGAGCCCAGCGTAGAAGGGCCGTTCCTTGTGAGCCTCGTAATGCGTGGCGGCTAGGTCGTCAGAGATGCACATGAGCTTGGCACCGACAATCTGCAGGCCCTTGTCCTCGAATCGGGAGATGACCCGGCCCATGAGGCCTCGCTGGACAGCATCGGGTTTGAGAATGATAAGCGTGGTTTCCATGGGGCATCTCCGCCAAGAGGGTTGAGTGTGGTCTGTGCCGCTAAGAACGCGGCGGGGCGATGATAAACCCCCAAATCTGTGGGGACGACCGGCCAGAGGACATTGAATGGCGTTCACCCGCCATAAAAGACAGGCCGCCCCAGTGAGGGAGCGGCCCGCGCATGGTCGTCAGGATGTTCGAGCCGCTAATTCGCCCGAAGGTGATGGCGGATTACGGGCAGGGACCGAGGAGACCGAGCAGGGCGAGGAAGTCGCCGAAGCTGACCGCGCCATCTGCAGCACCAAGATTGCCGAAGTCGTCGGCGATGTCGCCGATGCAGTCGGGATTGAAAGTGGCGGGGCCGCAGGGACCGAGGAGTCCGAGCAGGGCGAGGAAGTCGCCGAAGCTGACCATCCCGTCCTCGCCGAGATTGCCGAAGTCGTCCGCGATGTCACCGATGCATGCGGAGCCCATGCCCTCGGTGCCGATGAGTTGGATGTTGTCAAAGCGGTTGTTGCCGCGATCGTTGTCGTCGTCGATGGCACCGTCGATCGTGAATCGAATGATGGCGTTGGGGGCGTTGTCAAGCATCGAGCCCGCGTCGGCGAGGTTGAGGACCCAGGTGCTCGAGAGCACGCCGGCATCCGAGAAGATTTGCGTGAAGTTGGTGCCGTCGGTTGATACCGAGACCGTGCGGCTGGTGAAGCCGGTGCTGGTGCCGCGGTTGGCCCAGGTCACTTCGATGTCTTGGTAGTCGGAGAGGTCGGCGACGATGTCGAAGCTCTTGGTGTTGTTGGCCGGGCCGGAGATCGCGAGGCTGCCGCCGCCGAAGCCGCCGCCGTCGGGCCGGTTGTCCGCGGTGCCACCGAAAGAACCCCACTCGTTGGAAGCCTCGGAGGGGTTGGTCACGCTGGCGAAGTTATCGCCCGCGAGATCGGAGACATCGATGTACGCGCCGAAGAGGCTGATGTCCGGGTTGAGATCCATGGAATCAACGACGCTCGGATCGATGAGCGCACCGGGGTTGATGCTGAAGCCATCGAACACGGGGTACATGTGGTCGTTTGCGGCATCGAGGAAGCCGTCATTGAAAGTGCCGTCGTTGTCGTGCATGTGACGGAAGACGGCACCAAAGCCGAAGTCGTTGAGGAAGTCGTTGCCATCGAACCAGGTGAGGTTGCTGTCAGAGGTCGAGTTATTGAAGCTCCACCACGCGAGCAGTTCCTGACCATTGGCGGCCATGGTCGCACCGGCCACCGCGAGACATGCGATTGTCTTCAGCATCATCGTTCAGCTCTCTTTCTCATCCAACAGGTGTTCGTTCGCTCTCTATCACCCACGCGGCGGAACCTACCGCCGCTTTGGTCACGCGGATGCTGGTCAAAGGACCGCACAGAACCGTCGCCCACCACCAAACGCGTGTGCCTGATGGTATCACGACCCAGGGCGGTATCACGCTCTGATGAGCAAGTTTTGCCGGTGTTTACAGAGACTTCACGCACTTGCGAGGAGACTCAAGGTCCTATATCGGGCTTTGTTCGCCGGAGCGGCGCGAACGCACCGCACGGGCGAAAAAAGCCACCGGCGGTCCCGAAAGTGGGACCGCCGATGGAGTAGGTCTCAGAATGTCGTCAGGCCGATCAGGCGCGACGGCGACGGGCCGCAACCAGACCGCCGAGGGCGATCAGGCCCGCGGTAGAGGGGGCGGGGACGAAGTTGTGGGTGCCGGGGGTGGTGTTGGCGAGGATGAGCGCAAGCTCGATCACGTCGTCTCCGCCCGGATCCTCGAGGCTGTTCGCGCCGCCGACCGTCCACTCGCCAGCGGTCCACGACGCGTTGCCGCCCAGGACGCTGGGGTTACGGAAGGAGTAGCCGTCGGTGTATTCCCAGGCTTCGCCTGTGCCATCAACACCGATCACGCCGTATACATCCACGAGGGTGGCATCGCTGCCGTCGCCAGTCGCGGCGCCCGCGAAGAGGGCGTAGGCATCGTCGCCGTTGGTGAACGCACCGAGCGAGAACTCGTCCGGATCGAAGCCATAAACGTCGAAGAATGAGCCCATGCCGGGCTCGTCACCGTTCTCGTAGCTGATGACCCAGGAGTCGCCAGCGGCCAGCATGCCGCTTAGGACGGTCGATGCTCCGCCGCCGAGCGTGGTGCTGCCGTTGCTGAAGTTACCGATGCTGAAGCCGCTCAGGTCGATCGTCGAGTTGCTGGTGTTGGTCAGTTCAACGAACTTGGGCAAGCCGCCTGGCAGGGTCGCATCCACGACCTCGGAGATAATCAGTTGGGCGTTGGCTGAAAGGGCGGTGCCGGCGATGGCCAGCAGGGCGAATCTCTTGGTCATTTCTCTGTCCTCCAAAGAATGCGGTGTCTTGTCCACGAATCCACAGTCCGCCGATGGTCTCCAAACCACCGGCTTCGGTATCGAAATTGAACTGAGGGGGGCTGTCTCTCATCCTCCTCAGCCTCGACGGCAAGCCGTCTTCCAGAAGTGTATCAAGCACGGCCCGCTGTGTCCCGGCCCAAGGCACTCTCTTGGAGGGATTTACCGTATCTTCAAGTTCCAATCTCACCCCGCCTGCCATCGCGCCAGATGGGCGAAGGGCGCGCCCGCGACGGCTGGGCTTATACTCTTGCAGGCGGTGGGATCCGCCCTACGACCAGCCTCAACGGAGTTTCAATGGCTGCCAATGCACGGAAGCAGACCGCCGAGACCATGGCGGCCAAGCAACGCGATATCTCCGTCAGCGAGTTCTTTGCCAAGAATCGGCATTTGCTCGGGTTCGATAACCCACGCAAGGCGCTGCTCACCACCGTCAAAGAAGCCGTCGACAACGCGCTGGATGCCTGCGAGGAAGCGGGCATCCTGCCGGATATCTGCGTTCGGCTCGAAGAAATAGCGCCCGCCAAGTCCGCTGCCAAGGCGGCCAAGTACCGGGTGACGATCACGGACAACGGGCCGGGAATCGTCCGCAAGCAGGTCGAGAACATCTTCGGCAAGCTGCTTTACGGCTCGAAGTTCCACCGCCTCAAGATGAGCCGTGGTCAGCAGGGCATCGGCATCTCTGCCGCGGGCATGTACGGGCTCATGACCACCGGCAAGCCGATGGTCATCGTCACCCGGCCCAGCGCGCGCAAGCCCGCGCACCACATCGAACTCGCGATGGACACTTCCAAGAACCGCCCGGAGGTGACGGTCGACCGCGAACTCGATGATGCCGACGGCGAGATGTTCGAGACCTCAAGCGGCACGGGCACGAGCGTCACGATCGAGCTCGAAGCCAAGTACATGAAGGGCAAGACCTCGATCGATGCGTACCTCGAGCAGACCGCCATCGCCAACCCGCACGCGCTGATCACGTTCATCCCGCCAGAGAAGGCCGCCACCGCAGAGTCGCAGAGCGGAGGCGCGGAGGCCGCAGAGCAAGAACTCGGAGTCTTTGAGAAAGAAGATTCAGCGCTGGCAGCCGGTATCGCGCCGTCTGAACGTGCCATAGCCCAAACCACGGACCTTGGCGACCGGATCGTCTTCCCGCGCGCGGTCGATGAACTCCCGCCGGAAACCGAGGAGATCAAGCCCCACCCGCACGGCGTGGAGCTCGGCACGTTCCTCAACATGCTCAAACGCACCGAACAGCGGCAGCTCGCGGGTTTCTTCAAGCACGAGTTCTGCCGCGTGCCGCCAGCCATCGTCGCGGAAGTCACAAAGGCCGCCCACACCAAGTCCAAGACGATCACTCCCCAAACCGCTATCTCGTCGCTCGACCACGCCGCGACCGAACGCATCTACTCCGCACTCCAAGATGCCAAGCTCCGCAGCCCCCCCACCAACTGCCTGGCACCCATCGGTGTGCGCACGATGCTGGCCGGTCTGCTCAAGGGCGTGAAGGCTGAGTTCTACTCCGCGAGCACCCGGCCCGCAGCGGTGTACCGGGGCAACCCGTTCCAGATCGAGGCCGCCATCGCGTTCGGCGGGGACTTGCCGGGCGACGAGCCCGCGCGGGTCATCCGTTATGCCAACCGAGTGCCACTGCTGTACCAACAGAGCGCTTGCTGCGCGTTCAAGGCGGTGGTCGATACCGGCTGGAAGAACTACGGCCTGCAACAGCCGCGCGGCACAGCGCCCGTCGGACCGCTCGTCGTAATGATCCACATGGCCAGCGTTTGGGTGCCCTTCACGAGCGAGAGCAAGGAAGCCATCGCCGAGTACGACGAGATCAAGAAGGAGATGCGGCTCGCGCTCCAAGAGTGCGGCCGAAAGCTCGGCACGTACATTCGCAGGCGCAAGGCCATGAAGCGTGAGGGCGAGCGGCGCGATGTGTTCGAGCGGTACATCGGCGAGATCGCCAAGGCGTGCAACGCCATTACCGGCGCCGATGCAGAGGCGCTCTACGACACGCTGCTGCGCCAGGCCCAGCGTCGCACAGAACTGGCCGACGCGATTCTCGATGAAGACGGCAAGGTCGTCGGCTCCAAACGCGAGCAACTGTCGGAGGGCAACGGCCGGCTCGACAAGGACGACGGCGTGATCATCGTCGGCGAGGACGACGGACCGGCCCTGCCGCCGAGCGCAGAAGCCAAACCCAAGCCCAAGCCGAAGAAGAGTGCGGGCGCGAAGCCATCTGGTAAGAGGAAGGTCGTCAAGAAGACGGTGCGCAAGCAACCAGCAAAGCAGCAAGCCGCTGCGGGCAGCGGGTTGTTTGATGGCTAACGCTCGGTACGAGGCGTCCGCGCGAAGTTCGCCGCCCTCGACACCGACTAGCCAAAAAGAACACCGCCGTCAGTTTCCCGACGGCGGTGAGGATGGCTTGCTTGTTGTCGCTCGCGCTTAGCGGCGACGACGGGCAGCGGCAAAGCCGCCGAGGCCCAGCAGCGCGGCCGAAGCCGGGGCGGGGATGCCGGCGACGCGGACGTCGTCGAGGTACCAGCCGGTGCGATCCACAACAGACGTGGTGCTGAACTGGAAGACAATGTCGCCCGTGCCGGAGACGGCCGTAAGGTCGATCGACACGTTGCGCCACGCATCTGCGCTGTCGCCGTCGGATAGGTACATCTGGACGCCATCGACGAGGACCGCAGCCATGTCGAAGGTGTTGCCGCCGGAGTCCGACCACTCCCAGAAGTTCAGTTCGGTGGCTGCGGTCAGGTCAACGCCCGCGAGCGTCAGCGTGCTGATGGTGCTGGGGTTGTGGTTGCCGCCGAGGATGGTGCCCCAGACGTTGTCGCCCGAGAAGCCGCTACCGGGCTCGGTGCTGCTGAATCCACCGACGAACCCGGTGGGCATGCCCCATTGCCAGTCGTTGGTGGCTGCGAGGCCGCCGTCGTTGGCTTCGAAGTCAGAGAAGTACAGATCCTGCGCGCCAGCGAGGGCGGCAGGCACGATCAACGCGGCCAGTGCGAAACGCTTCATAGATTTCTCCCTTACTCTCTTGATCACTCACCCCTCCCGAAAATGGCATCGGCCAAGCCCGGCATAGAGGTTCCAACTCACGAGGTCAAGATAACCCCGGTTGTCAATTACGACCAGTAATCTGCAACAATGCTTTGAGCAAAGGTGTTTTTCGCCCTCAGCACATCGCGGAGGCCGCCGCGATAGACTCCCTCTGGCAGCACCATCACACCGTTTGTACGGTTTTTGATAGCTTTTCTGCTTCTTGTACCAGTCTCACACAGGGATGTGTTCTCATGGCGAAGAAAACAAGCTCGGGCCGGAAACCCGCCGCCTCCGCACCGAAAAAGGTCCGAGAACAATCTCGGGCCGATCGGGGCGTGCGCACCTCGGACGCGATCACCACACTCGCCGATGGCATCGTGACTTCGGCGATGGCCGGCCGCGAGCCGAGGGTCCACGTCCCCACCCGCTCCAAGTCCAACACCAAGTGGAACAAGAGCCGGGGCATCCTGCAGATGGGCACCGACCAACAGGAACGCCAGCTCTTCAACCTCGGCCAGGCCCGCAAGTTCATGCAGACCCTGCTGCACGGCCAGGGCATCAAGGAACTGATCGACGCCGACAAGACGCTCAGCCTTCGTGGAATGTTCTACAAGAGCCTGCACACCATCCAGGGCACGGGCGGCAAGGGCAGGCCGGGCGAAAAAACCTTCAACGACCAGACCGAGTCCGATGGCATTCTCGAAGACCTCGAGGTCACGCTCGGGAGTCTCCGTGAAGAGCTGCACGTGTTCGCCAAGAAGCGCGGCACGATGGTCGGCAACATCACCGTCATCGACTCGGGCGACACCATCGACTGCCGGCGAATGGGCAGCGGCGGCTACGCCATCCCCAGCATCTGCGAGCCCGACGTCATCCAATTCGAGAACGTCGATGCGGACTTCGTGCTGCACGTCGAGAAAGACACCGTCTGGCAGCGGTTCAACGAGGACAAGTTCTGGCGCGAGCACAACTGCATCTTGACCGAGGGCTCGGGCCAGCCGCCGCGGGGCGTTCGGCGGATGCTGCACCGACTCAACAAGGAGCACGGCCTGCCGATCATCTGCCTGCTCGATTGCGACCCGTGGGGGCATTACATCTACAGCGTCATCAAGCAAGGCTCGATCAGCCTCGCGTTCGAGAGCGAGCGCCTCGCCATCCCCGAAGCCAAGTACCTGGGCATCCGCAGCAAGGACTACGAGGCCTGCGGCCTGAGCGACGATGTGCAGATCGAGCTCAACGACCGCGACAAACAGCGGGCCAAACAGATCATGGAGTACCCGTGGTTCCAAGAGAAACGCGGCTGGCAGAAGGAGATCAAACAGATGCTCTCCAACGGCTTCAAGATGGAAGTCGAATCGCTCATCACCAAAGACATCAGCTACGTCACCGAGGTGTACGTCCCCGAACGCCTCAAGGCCGAGGATTGGCTGGTGTGAACCATGACCGCCGGTTCTTCACGTCCCGACGACTGGCATGAGGGCTATCGATTCGCGCTCGCAGAGCTAACAGGCCGGACCATCGAATCGGTGATCTATACAGACACGACCGTCGACGACGGAACGCCGTTGTTTCGTTTCGAGCCCGCCGAGGGTCGCCACTCGCTTTGTTTCGGTCTTGCTTTGGTCACAAGCGATCAGGTGCAGATCGGAATCACATGGGACTGGGATGGTGATGACTATCGGCTCTGTGTCGAACGATCAGAAGGCGAACTCAGGCTGCATTCGGCAAGCCGCTTCGAGGTCAGTACCGATCCGGAGTGGAAACAGCGCATAGGACTAGTGATCCGCTCCGTCACGTTCTCTGTTGATGTCAGAATCCCAGAGGAGCCTGACAAAATCTGTGACTGCAGGATCGACTTTGACGGCGCTCCTGCGATTTGGATTTCAGCGAGAGACGAGGACCACCTCGATTGGCCGAACATGGACAACATCGTTGTGTTCTTTGAGCGCGAACAGGCGAGCCGGGCAGGGGTCTTGGTCGATGCCTAGCCGCAGCGGCGCCGCGCGGGGAGAGTGTTACGCCACCGCCTCAGCCACCGCTGGGTCGCAGAGGTATGGCTCGCCGCGATCGCTGGCGAGCAATAGCGCGGTGCGGGGCTGATCGCCGAGTTTGTCGTCGGGCCAGTTCGCGATATCGAGCAGTGCGGCCAGCGCGTAGCCGGTGCATGGACCGACGAGAAGGCCTTCGAGCTTGCGCAAGCGGCCGATCTGTTCGAGCGCGCGGGCACGCGCCACGGTGACAGCATCATCGACAAGCGATGCATCCAGATTCTCGGGCAGCTTGGCGGAGCCGATGCCATCGGGCGCTTCGAGCTTGCCGCCCGCCCACGCCTCGCCACGCAGCCGGGGCGCGACGCCAGAGCCAACCGGGTCGGCCGCGATGGTGCGCACAGCGTCGGTCGCGCTGCCGCCATCCTTGAGAGCGCGTGCGATACCGGTGATCGTGCCACCCGTGCCGACGCCCATCACGAACCAGCCAAGCTCGCCGATGCTGGGCCTGATGAGTCGCATCTGCTGAACGCACTCGCGGCCCGTACCCTGCTCGTGCGCGAGCGGGTTGGCGGGGTTGGTGAACTGGTCGAGCGTGTGGAAACGGCCGGGTTCTTCGAGCTCCCACCTTCGGGCAACGCCGCGGCGAAAGTCGGGATCGGAGCCGCCCTGGTCGTCGGTGGTGACCCGGATGTCCACGCCGTAGCCGCGCTGGCGTTCGACCTTGTCGCGGGCCATGCCCGGCGGGATGAGGGCGGTCATGGAGCAGCCGTGGGCAGCGGCAGCGGCGGCGATGGCGCAGCTCGCGTTGCCGCTGGAGGCCTCGACCACGCTCATGCCCGGCCTGAGCCGGCCATCGCGGACGGCGGCATCAACCATCGCCCGGCCCGAGCGGTCCTTGTTGGAACCGGTCAGGTTCAGGCATTCGAGTTTGAGCAGGACCCTCCAGCCGTTTGGGGCCCAGTTTTTGAGCTCGACGAGAGGGGTTTCGACGCCCCCAGCAGGGTGGCTATTCGTGTACATGGCAGCGTTCCTTCGCCGCATTCCGCCGTTCCGTGGCGGTGCTAGGCGAAGAAGATTAGCAGTGTTTTGGAGCGTGTGAAGGGGATGTCGATAGCTCTGTCAAGTGTGGCCCGTGGAACCCTCTAGAACGGGGGTAGCAAAGCGTCCAAAGTTCGTGAATACGGGCAAAGACTCTTGCATGAGTATGCAGGGATCGATACCTTGGGAAGGTCGTCGCACGATGCGGCGGGCCTCGCTTCTGAGGCGTTCTTTCCGGCACTGATCCGCCTGAATCAAATCTCGACCCATGTGTGCAACGACCCGCACTCGCGTGTGGTGGTGGCACCATCAACCCGGCCGCCGAGATGGCACGCGGGGAGCGTTCGGAGGACACGCTTCCTGCTAGGACCTCCGGCGGTCGGTTGCTTTTTATTGACAGCCCCTGACAGCCCCACCCCCAGCGGCACCCCCACCCGCGCTCGATCTGGTGGAGGGGTACACTCGCGCTCCCGCAGCAACCACCCAACGAGCCATCCAACCACTTGCGCCCAATGCCGAGGACCGCCGCTGTGAGCAAGAAACCGAGCCCCAAGAAAGCCAGCGAGAAGCCCGACTTTGACGCCTCGATGGCCGAGATCGAGGCGTTGATCGAACAGATCGAGTCCGGCTCGATCGGGCTGGAGGAGCAACTCGCGGCGTACGAGCGGGGTGCCGGGCTTCTCAAGGGCTGCCGATCGCTGCTTGATGCCGCTGAAAGGCGGGTAGAAGAGATCGACATGGACCTCAACCGAGTGGAGGAAATGGGCTCGGGGACCGATGTAGAAGGCACCGCTAGCTAAAGGGGCTTCCTGCCGCTGCGCGTCCACGGAGGGTCCATCGGCGTGATCGAGAACTACAAGCTGCTCGAAACGCTGCTGCTGGTGACGTGGCTGCTGTTCGCGTTCGCGTTCGGGTCGTGCGTGGGCTCGCTCATCAACGTCCTGGTGTACCGGCTTCCGCTGGGACTGGATGTGGTCTCGCCTTCGTCACGGTGCCCGTCCTGCGACACGCAGCTGACCTGGCGTGAGAACGTGCCGGTGCTCGGCTGGTTGATGCTCAAGGGCCGATGTCGATTCTGCAAGAACCCGATCAGCCCCGAGTACCCGCTCGTTGAAGCATTCGTCGGGTTGCTGTTCGCGGGGCTCTTTGCGATGTGGTTCGTGTTGCCCAACCACGACCCGGGCGTGTGGGCCGGGCTTGACCTGGCGAACCTCGCGCCCGAGTGGACCCGCAACCGCTTCGGCCTCGTGTGGCCGACGTACGTCATGACGGTGCTGCTGCTGAGTTCACTTACAGCAATGACGCTCATCGATGCGCGTACGTTCCATATCCCGCTCGTGCTGACATGGATTCCGATGGGCCTTGGGCTGGTAGGCCACACGTCGCACGCGGTATGGATCGAGAGCACACGCAGCGCTCTGCGATACACCGCCGAGGGGCACTGGTGGATGATTCCAACGAGCGATCCGCGCGGCTGGGCGATGCTCGGCCTGGCGATCGGCGCGGGAGTTGGCCTGATCGTTGCAGCTTTCCTTCAGAATCTGGGCGTGCTCAAGCAAAGCTACGCGGACTATGCCACATGGGAGGCATCGCTCGGCGAACACGAACAACCCGGACCCGCCCCAAGCGGCCCCGCCAGCCGCGTATGGCGTGCGGTGCTGGTGACGGTCGCCGCGGGCGTACTTGCAGGCTGCATCGCCTGGCTGGTCGGCGGGACGGCTTGGCTGTGGGGGATTGGCGGCTCCGTAGCGGCGCTTCCAGTCTTTGCTCGGCTCACCGCCCCCAAGGTGCCTACCAAACGGCCAGAATCGGTGGCCGACGTCTGGATGCGCTACCCGCACGCCCGCCGAGAGGCGCTGCGGGAACTGCTCTGGTTTGTTCCTGCGATCGCCCTCGGTGCGATCGGAGCGCAGCTGGGCGCTCGGTTTGGGGCGCCGCCCATCGACCCGTTCATGCCCGGCGCGAGCGCGGGCCACGCGATGCCGCTCTGGCTGCACGTCTTTGGCGCTTCGCTCACGGGCCTGCTGGTTGGCGGCGGGCTGATCTGGGGTCTTCGTATTTTCGGCAGCCTCGCGTTCGGCAAGGAAGCGATGGGTGCGGGCGATGCGTGGCTGATGGCTGCGGTCGGGGCGTGCCTGGGCTGGATGGATGCCACGCTGGTGTTCTTTGTCGCCCCGTTCCTGGCTCTCTATATGACCGCGGTCATCTGGTCGTGGGACGGGGCCGCCAAGCGGGCGCTGCCTTACGGCCCGGCCCTGGCCGCAGCGACGCTGCTGGTTGTGGTCGCTGAGCGCGGCTTCGAGTGGGGCCTTGGCCGAATCTGGGGCAGTGACGGCCCGTTCATGCTGCCCTGATCCGCCCGACATGAACCTCGCGCTGGGCCCGCATGATGGGCTCGGCTGGTGTACCCTCTCGGCGGCCTCGCCACGAGCGGTACGCTGGGGCGATGGCGGGACGCACGAGTTGATATTTCGCGAAAGGATGAGCGATGGATCGACGCCTGATGACGAAGCTGATGACCGTTGTGACGATGAGTGCTGTGGGCCTGATGGGCCTCACCGGATGCAAGTCCAGCAAGACGAGCGACTACGACCTGCTCGTCCAAGAAAACGAGCAGCTGCGTCAGCAGCTCGCGAGCATGGACGGCAACTCGGCCGAGGCCGAGGCCATTCGCCAACAGTACGAGTCGGTGCGGCAGCGCCTCGAAGCCGAAAACCGCGACTTGGCATCGGCGCTCGACCAGATGCGCAACCAGCCCGCCGCCGGAGGCAGCCTGCCTTCGATCGACGGCGCGCAGGTCTCTGCTCGCGGCAGCGACGTGGTAGTTACGGTCGCGGGCGATGTGCTCTTCGCATCGGGGTCTGCTGACCTCAAGAACGATTCCAAATCCACGCTCAACGGCGTCGCTAACGCGATCAAGTCAAACTACGGCTCCAACACCATCCGCGTGGAGGGCTACACCGACACCGACCCGATCCGCAGAAGCAAATGGGGCACCAACGAGGCACTCAGTGCAGCACGTGCGTTAGCGGTCGAGACCTACCTCGTTTCGCGCGGCATCGATGCCGATCAGGTCTACTCCGCTGCGTTCGGCCCCGCGCACCAGCGCGGCAGCAAGGCTCAGAGCCGTCGCGTTGAAATCGTTGTACTCGACGGCAACAACTGACGCGATGCCACTCGCTACGGCGTACTTCATGCTCGCGCGTCCCATCGCCCGGCTCTGGCGGTGAGCGATGGCTGAGAAGACACCACCATCATCGCCCGTGGCGTTCTTAGATTCCGACGCCTGCGATGCCGAGGAATCGCTGCGCGTGCGTCGGTGGAAGCAGTTCGCCGCCGCCGGCTGGGCGATGGCGTTCATCGCTACGGCGATCGCTCTTGTCGGGTGGATAAGACCGGCGCTGGTGGCTGGCTACGGCCCGAACTCCGTCTCCATGAAATCGCAATGGGAGGACTTTGAGTTCCGGTATCCCGATTCCGTGGCTGCGTTCTGGCAGCCTTGGGGCTCGGGAGCCGCTGAATCAGACGCTGTGCTCGGTGAGGTGTGGTGGAGCGAATCCGCCCAGAAGGGTCTCGCGCGGTTTACAGGCCTCGAGCCTCTCGACGGCTCGCACGCCGCTGATCCTCACGCGGGCGCGCACGAGGCCGAGCGGTTGGTCTATCAGTTCTGGATCAGTGCGTCGGCCGATGCCAACCCGGTGCGGATCTCAGCGGGGCTGTTTGAAGTGCCGCACGAGCCTTCCCCTTCGGCTGGTGACCACGCCGAGCGCGAGGTGCTGGTGTCCTTCGAGCCGGCGATGGCGGTTCGCGACGCGGTTGCCATGTGGGTGACTATCGAGCCTGCGGGCGGGGTGTGGGCCTCGGACCTCAGCCGGCCCGTCGCCAGAGCGATTCTGCCGACACCGGAAGACTCCTCGCACTAGCTGATCGGTGCCCGCGATGGGTGCCTTCGGGCGATCGGCCTGCTATAGTGGAAGCCCCACCGGGGCGTATGGCGCAGTTGGCTAGCGCGCGTCGTTGACATCGACGAGGTCACAGGTTCGAGTCCTGTTACGCCCACTTCATTTGAGCCCTAGCCGGACAAACCGGGTTAGCGGTTCGTGACTCTCGAAGAAGCTCCGATGGTTCGCCACGCCAACATGTGTGCCGCTGCCTTTGTGCGCAAAAAACCGCCGAGGCATTGAGCCCCGGCGGTCGATGAAGTCGTCGAGCGATTGAATGCCCGAGTTGCGCTGCGGTGGATTAGCGGCGGCGACGACCGGCGAACAGGCCGGCCATGCCGAGCGCTGCGGCCGAAGCGGGCGTCGGGATCGTGCCGACCATCATGTTGCCGAAGGGCGCGACGTCGGTGATCCAGACGTTCTCGCCCTTGACCTGGAAGCCCCACTGCACGTGGCGGCCAGCACCGGCATCGGTTGCCAGCGAGATGCTGAACGCGCCGGGAGCCGCGGGAACGATCGTCTCGTTGAAGCTTGAGAAGTCGGGAGCGAAGTCACGGATGAAGATCGAGGCCATATGAGCCTGCGTGAACGAGTTCGAGAGAATCTCGCCCTCGAAGGTCACGGTCTGGCCGCCGAAGGCATCGTCGACCTGCTGGAACAGGTTGGCTTCCATGATCTTATTGCCAGGAGCACCGGGGCCGCCGTTGTCGGGGTTGCCTGGATCGCCACCGGGAGCCTCCCGGTACCAGTACTCGTTGGGATCGCCGATGGAGTTCGGGAAGAAGGTGAACTTGTCGTTCGAGTCATCGAACTCAACGCGGAGATCGGGCACCTCCCAGCCGCTGCCGAACTGGTACCCGCCGTCGCCGTCGGGCGCTGGCAGATTCGAAACGTTCATGAACCCGATCCAGGGGCCAGTGGAATCGTCAACGCCAACGGTCACCTGACCGAAGGCGGCCGAGCTGAGCAGCATGCCCGCGCACGCTGAAACAATGGAAGTCTTACGCATATCAATCTCTCCTAACAGAATTTGTCTCAATCTCCGCGCGCCGGCCACTAGGCCAGCGCCATCTCAATCACAATCAGTCTAGCGGTTCATCCCGCCCGCACAACGAAGATAGCTGTTGTGCCTCAGAGGTTTGCAATCATCCGCCGGACCAGCGCCGGGCGCTCAATCGAGCGCCCGGGCACCGTCCGATAGGCAGAGTTGCTGATTACGGGCAGGGACCGAGAAGGCCGAGCAGGGCGAGGAAGTCGCCGAAGCTGACTTGACCATCACCGCCGATGTTGCCGAAGTCGTCGGCGATATCACCGAGGCAAGGCTCCACGACCGGATCACCAACGGTGGTGATTGTGATGGCGCCCTTGGAGGGGACATCGGACGGCCAAACATTCGGGCCGACCATGCGGAAGCCGTACTGCACGTGACGGCCGGCGCCTGGGTCAGCGACGAGTTGCACGCTGAAGGGGCCAACCGAGGCCGAGACCTCAACGTCGTTGAACGCCGAGTAGTCCGGGGCGAAGTCACGGACGAACGCCACGACTTCCCATCCTGCATCGAGCGTATCGGCGGTGATCTCGCCCGTGAAGGTCACGGTCTGGCCGGCGTAGGTATCGGTGACTTCCTGGTAGAACGAGACTTCACAGTCCTTGTTGCCATCTTGGCCCGGGCCGCCGGGGTTCATCGGATCCGGCGCACCACCGATGGTGTCTTGGAACCAGAACTCGTTGGGATCATCGATGCCCAGGGGGCCAAAGGTGACGGTGTTGGTGTTGTCGTCGAAGGTGGCAGTCAGGCGGTCGAGGCCCCATGCGCTACCGAACACAAAGATGTCAAGCGCGATCGGGATCTCGAAGAAGTTGGCGTAGCCCTGCCAGCCCATCGAGTCCATCGAGCCAGGGGAGTTATCGACCACCAGGTCGACCTGGGCGGTTGCGGTGGAAGCCATCAGGCTCCCGGCGAGTGCGGCCATTGCAGCGATTTTGCGCATCTTTCAATCTCCTCTAAGAGAACGAATCAGAAATCTCCACGGCCTGTGCGAACACCGCTCAGGTCCGTCGCTTTGATGAACTCAAAGCCTCAACCAATCACTAGCCCGTGACCTCACGGATTCTTTTCGATCCTCGCATCGTTCGGCGACCAAAGCACTTCATACGTGCTCTTCTTGGTTCCCGAGTCGTACAACTCGCTCGGCCGGTACGCCCGGGCGCTGCCGTCGACGAATCCAAACTGACCGACACCCTCAACTTTGTAGATGTCGTTGCTGTCGCCGTTGTGGCGGTAGTACGGGATATAGCTGCGTGGGCTGGAGTTGGCGCGGTATTCCGGGTTGGCCGTGTTACGAGTCCCGTTCCACTGGAACAGATCTCGGTAACTAAAGGCCTCGTCAGAGCCAAATCTCTGGCCCGGAAGACCCCATGCGCCGACGCTCTCAATCGTGACGGCCTTGAACTCGCCGTCGCCGTCATCGTCTTTCCAGTACTGGGCCCATGCGTCGGTGATGAGCATCAGGCGTGAACCGAAGTCAGCCGATGCCTTGAATTGCCGGCCCTTCTGGCTATCCAGACTCGGGTAGTCACCCGGCCTGACAATAAGATCGAACTTGCCCCCGTTACCGGGAGTGCCTTTGACCGTGAAGCGGGTGTACGCAGAAGCCCAGTAGTTCATCGCGTAAGAACGCGCAGCGGGCTGCGGATGGGCGGGGTTCACCATCACGCTTCCGCCAACCGTAGAACGCAGGGGCGGCGTGGGGTTGAATCCGAAGTCGCTGCCGTCGGTGCTGTCGATGTACCGCCCGAGCACCACGTCATCAAACCATCGCTTGGGCGCGAGCCCGTCATCAGGATCCAACGCGTTCGGATTGTTTGGATCGACGGCGCAGTTGACCGGGAACCAGTCGTCAAAGTCGTTCGCGTACATGATGTTCGCGGTCGTGAGCTGACGGATGTTGGCGAGGCTCACCGCCTGACGCGCGGCGTTGCGCGCCTTGCCCAGTGCGGGCAGCAGAATGCCGATGAGCAGCGCGATGATCGCGATGACCACGAGCAATTCGATGAGCGTGAAAGCCCTTGTGCAACTCGTGCGTGAGTGGCTGTTCGTGTTGAGCGATCGGCTGCGCCGGCTATGCATGCTGATGTCCTTTCGGCGACCCCCAAGCTCGCCATAGTGCAGGGTGACGGATCAGCGATCTGCGGTCAATGGAGATTCGCGTTGATTCTTTGGGTAAATCGGTTCAGCAGAAATAATTGTCGAAAGACTCAGCTGCCGGCTATGGAGCCCTTCTTTGCTGATTGCGACGGGTCAGGGAAGATCAGATTCTGCGCCGGAACGCTGGTCAAAAGACCTGAGCAAATCGCGAAAGCCCTTGCAATACGAGGCTCGAAACTAGCCTATCTCACTCAATTCCGGGGTTACGGGCATGGCCCGATGAGCCCCAGAAGCGCGAGGAAATCGCCAAACGAAACCTGACCGTCCGGCACTGGCGATCCAAAGTCGTCGGCAATGTCACCCAAGCAGCCGGGCACCATTCCGGGGCAGGAGCCCAGGAGCCCAAGCATCGCGAGAAAGTCGCCGAACGCGATCTCGCCGTCGGAGCCCAGCGTGCCGAATGCGTCCGCGATGTCCCCCGGGCATTCGGGCACCGCTGTGAACGTCAGGTGATCGATGTTGAATGCCTGCGGCTCCCCGCCGAAGTAGACGAACCGCATGACCTGCTCGCCGGGCTCAAGCGTGACGCTCTGGGTGACGGATGTCCAGTTCTGCCAGCCGCCCGTATTGGGCACGACAATGGGCATCGACTGCACCGTGCCACCCGAGTTTGTAAAGTCCAGGCGGAACGCCCCGCTGGTGTTGGGTGAAGCGACACGGGCGTTGACGGTGTAAGTGCGCGGGCCGGTTGCCTGACTATCGAGCGTGTACTCGATCCACTCGCCGGAGCGAAGCCAACCGACATTGAAGCCACCGCCAGCGGCAGCCTCGATGTCCACACCCTCGCCAGTTCGGTACGCTCCGCCATTGTTCGTGGCATCGGTGTCGGAATAGGCGACGCCCTGACCGCCGGTATCGAAGTCCTCGGTTTGGATCACTCCGGGTAATGCGTGCGGCTGGCCGCCGAACGGGGCCTGTGCGTCGCCCGAGTCGCCCAGGTCGTAGACACGTACGTAGTCGACACGCATTTGCTGGGGAAACTGGGAAGAGCCGTTGGGGTACCCCGGCCAGTTGCCACCCACAGCAACGTTCAGCAGCATGTGGAACGTCTGATCGAATGGCGCCCCAGCGGCACCCGAAGCGGGCGTGAACCACTGGTTGTCATAAATGACGCCGAAGAGAACACCGTCTACAGACCACTCGAAGTGATCCGGGTACCAGTCCACGCGGTAGACGTGGTAGTCGTCGCCCCATGATGTCGGGCTGAGCTTGCTGTTGCCCGCGCTGGCGTTCTGAGGCCAGGGGTTGCCGAAGTGCAGCGTGCCGTGGACACGCTCGCCGAGGTTGATCGACTCCATGATGTCGATCTCGCCGCTCATGGGCCACCCGCCGTAGGGCGAGTTGGTGGGCAGCATCCAGAACGCGGGCCAGATCCCGGTGGTAACCGGGATCTTCATGCGGGCCTCGATGCGGCCATAACGGATGTCAACCTGGTTGAGGGTCCGCAGCCGGGCGGAGGTGTACTGCTTGCCGCCGAACGACTCTTGGCGCGCCTCGATGACAAGCTCGCCATTCTCGACACGGACGTTCTCAGGCCGGCCGGTGTAGTACTGGGACTCGTTGTTGCCCCAACCGGGATTGCCGTAGTTGGAGCCATCTCCGATCATCGGTTGCCAGACCGACAGGTTGAGCGTGTCGAATTCGTCCGACCAGACCAGAGTTTGCGCCGAAGCAGAAAGCACCGAAGACACGACGACAGCTACAGCCCATAGGTGGGTTTTCATAGAGGACCTTTCGCGAGAGCACCGCGAGCGGATGCAACCAAAGCTTGGATCGTGGAGAATCGCACTCAGTCGTTCCCGTCCCGCACATAGAACGGCAGGTTGGCCACCCCGGCGCTGCCCATCTGGTCGTACACCGTCACGTACAGCCGATAAGCACCGGGCTCGGACGGCGCTTTGAAACGTGCCCCTTCGAGAGCCTTGCTCACGGTCAGGTCAGGGAACGCGGGCGGCTTGCTCTCAGCATCGCCACCCATTCGGCGGTCGGTCGATTCAGCCATGATGACCCACTCGGCGCGAAGCTTGTCGTCGTCGGCATCGGTCACTTCAACCGAAGCCGCAAACGGCTGGCCCGGTTCGAGTTCGTTGTGCGCCGCTGGGCACACGATCCCGCTGACCACCGGCGCGCGGTTGGGCGGCTCTTCGCCCGTCCAAAAGCGGTGCATGACGTCGACGACCGGCGTCTTGGACCCGTCTTCAAGGAACATGCCGAACCACGTCGCCGTCGCCTCTTGCTTCTGACCCCACAGAAAGACGTACGACCCAAAGCACTGCTCGGGCCTCCGGAGCACGGCCATCTCGTGCGAGTGCGCGTACTGCTCGGCCTTCTCCGCGCTGGTCGGCTCGATCTGTGCGCCCCACGGGGTTTTGGGCGATTCCCACCAGCCCCGAGGGCCGTACTCCGTGAGCACGTACGGGCCTGAGTAGTCAGCCCGGTCGAGCGCCTCGGGCACATCCGCTGCGTCGCCGTACTGGTTGACCCCGATGATGTCGACGCTCGGGCACAGCTCCATCATCGCCGTGAGCTTCTTGGTCGAGCTGCCCGAGATCACGCACATGATCGGGTGATGCTGATCGATCGACTTAATGATCTTGGCTAGTCGCTCGACCTCAGGGAACAGCTTGCGTGGCTCGCCGAGCAGCGCCACCTCATTGCCCAGTCCCCACATCAGCAGAGCAGGGTGGTCCTTGAATTCGCGGACCACAGCCTCGACCATCGCCCGCTGGTCGTTGACCTGCTTGGGGTCGGAATAATCAAACCCGTGGCGTTCGTGGCCGATCCAGATGCCGAGCGTCACCGTCAGGCCGAGGCGATGGGCTTCATCAAGCAGGCGCTTGCCGTCCTCGGCGCCCCAGGTGCGGAACGAGTTTCCGCCGGATGCCGCGAGCACATCGAGGTGGGACTGTCCCCCGC
The DNA here is from genome assembly GCA_029260395.1 of Phycisphaerales bacterium. Lineage (GTDB taxonomy): Bacteria > Planctomycetota > Phycisphaerae > Phycisphaerales > UBA1924 > OFTM382. Next base: position 443,124 of record JAJDDJ010000013.1, read on the forward strand.
CACCCTTAATGAAGTACGGCTCGCCGCCTCGCAGCAAGCGGAAGCCGTCAGGCGTGACTTCAATCTCAACCTTGATCGGTCCCTGCGCTGCCGCCGCGCCCGTGAACACGAACATCGCCACCAGAAGACTCGTCAGCCATGTGCGCATCGAATCGCTCCGTTTCCGTTTGCTCACGCCGAACGCGCGGGCGAACTGGTAGAATGGCGAGTATAAAGCACTTTCGCAGCAACGCCCACGCTTCGCCCGCATTTGACGACATCCACAGGAAACCGACCATGACCCCTTCGCTTGTTCGCTCTCTATTCGCCGTGGGTGCCTCTGCAGCCCTCACCGCTGGTGCCACCGCGCAGGACCGCGTGGAGGACCTGCTCAGCCAGATGACCCTCGAAGAGAAGGCCGGGCAGATGACCCAGCTCACGCTCAGCGCGCTGTCGTCGGGTCGGCAGTGGACCGACACCGAGCACGAACTCAACGTCGAGGCGCTCCGCAAGGCCATCGTCGAGGACCACGTCGGCTCGATCCTCAACCAGTTCGATGCCGCCTTCACGCCGGACTACTGGCGCGAGATCATCACCGCGGTGCAAGACATCGCCACCGAGGAGACGAGGCTCAAGATCCCGGTCGTCTACGGCGTGGACTCGGTGCACGGCGCGAACTACGTCATTGGCGCCACCATCTTCCCGCAGAACCTGAGCCTGGCCGCGACATGGAATCCGTCGCTCTCGACCATCGCCGGCGAGATTACCGCGTTCGAAACGCGCGCCGTCGGCATCCCGTGGAACTTCTCGCCTGTCGCAGACGTGGCCCGCCAGCCGCTCTGGTCTCGCTACTTCGAGACCTTCGGCGAAGACCCGCATCTCGTGTCGGTCATGGCCGCCGAATCCGTCAAGGGCCAGCAGCAAGCCGAACTCAACGTCGCCGCGTGCGGCAAGCACTTCATCGCCTACTCCATGCCCCGCACGGGCAAGGACCGCACGCCCACGCAGATCGGCATGGTCGAGCTGCTCGACGTCTTCGCCCCGCCGTTTCAGGCGATGATCGACGCGGGCGTAGACACGATGATGATCAACTCGGGCGAGATCAACGGCGTGCCCGTGCACGCGAGCCACGAGATCCTTACCGGTCTGCTCCGCGACCGCATGGGCTTTGAGGGCGTCGCCGTCACCGATTGGGAGGACGTGATCAAGCTGCACACGATGCACAAGGTGGCCGACTCCGAGAAGGAAGCCACCCGTCAGGCGATCCTCGCGGGCATCGACATGTCGATGGTGCCCTACAAGACCGACTTCGCCGACCACATCGTCGAGCTCGTAAGCGAGGGCGCGATCAGCGAGGAACGCATCGACCTGTCCGTACGCCGAATCCTTCGCCTCAAGGACAAGCTCGGCCTGTTCGAAGAACCCATTTCCGGGCCCGAGCACGTCCAGCACATCGGCAAGCAAGCATCACTCGACGCGAGCCTCGCCGCGGCCCGCGAGGGCGTGGTCCTGCTCAAGAACGAGAACAACGCGCTGCCGCTCGCAAGCGGTGCGAAGATCCTTGTCACCGGCCCCACCGCCGACGCCCTGCCGCCCGTCTACGGCGCGTGGAGCTTCTCGTGGCAGGGCGCCGAGGCCGGGCTCTACCCCGACACCCCCACCGTGCTCGATGCGGCCCGCACACAGTTCGGCGCGGCCAACGTCTCGTACGTGCCAGGCGCATCATTCAATGAGGAACTCGACCTGGCCGCCGTCACCTCCGCGGCCGCTGACGCCGATGCCATCGTGGTCTGCCTCGGCGAGCCCCCCTCGACCGAAGGCCCGGGCGACATCCTTGAACTCGAGCTCGAACCCGCCCAGCTCGCCCTCGCCCAGGCCGCGATCGACACGGGTAAGCCCGTCGTGCTCGTGCTGATCGAGAACCGCCCCCGCGTGTTTACCCAGGTCGATGCCGGAGCCGCCGCGGTCGTCTGGCTCGGCGAGCCCGGGCCGTTCGGGCCGCAGGCTCTGGCCGAGGTGCTCGCCGGAACGCTCAACCCCAGCGGCCGTCTGCCCTTCACCTACCCCCGCCAGAACGGCTCGGTCGTCACCTACGACCGCAAGTGGTCCGAGGGCTCGCCCGAGGTGTTCGCCAACGGCCCCCAACGCCCGCTCTACCAGTTCGGTAGCGGCCTGGCCTACACCACGTTCGGCTACTCGGGGCTTCGCGTCACAGACCGGGGCGATGCGCTCACCGTCGAGGTCACCGTCGCCAACACCGGCGAACGCGCGGGCCACGAGGTCGTGCAGCTCTACGTCAGCGATGAGTTCGCCTCGGTCACGCCCCACGTGCATCGGCTCAAGGGCTTTGAAAAGGTTGCGCTCGAAGCGGGCGAGTCCAAGACGATCACGTTCGAGCTGACCAAGGACGATCTCTCGGTCATCGACCGCACAGGGCGCAAGATCTTCGAGCCGGGCGGGTTTGGCTTCCGCGTGGGCGATCAGGCCACCCGCATCGACTGGGGCAACTGACCGCCGAGCGAATCCTTTCTTTCGAGCCCGGGGTGGAAGCCCCGTGGCCACTTCGAAGATGGATTTACCACAGAGGCACAGCGGCCGCAGAGAAGGATCGGTGGAGATACTCCTCTGGGTGGCAACGCTGGCTTGTCCAGCATTGGCTAGCCATCCGCACTGGCTGCCCCCCCACAAGCTGCCAGTGCCACCTACTCAATCCCAACAAGCGGGTAAGCTGGCACCATGCGTCGAGCCCTGTTCATCGGCCGCGTGGTGCTGAACTACCTGCTGCTTGGTTTTGTCACCACGTGGGCCGTCGCGTGGGGGCTGGCGTTGCTGCCGCCGGGACGAGATCGGCAAACGAGTAGTGTCACAATCTCACCGACCCCACATCTAGATCGAGACATCAATTTCACGACGCTGCGCGGTGTTGGTAGCGTTCGGATTGGATTCGCTACATCTGACATATGGAGCGATGGCTTTTCAAGGAGTGTTCTCTTATCAGCTCCTATGCGATTGCGAGAGGAACTTGACGACCCAACTATCTCTAGGTTTACGCTGGCGATTGATCCGTCCCACGATGGCGCGTGGGGGCATCGGTCCGATTCCTATGAATTCCAAGCCGATACTGCACGGCCGGTTGGGGTAGACGACGCCCGAGGATTCCCGGCTCTGTCCCATTGGTGCAGTTGGGAGGCCTTCGTTCCTATCGGTGGCTGGGGTTTTCACATCCATGCGAAGCGCGGTCCGATTGGAGGGATTCAGATACCACCCTTAACGCGCGTCGCAAGAAACATCCACGGGCCAGTGTTCCGCGCTCTGCCGTACATGCCGATCTGGTCGGGGCTGGCGCTGAACACCGCGTTCTACGCGTTGCTGTTCTTCGTGTGCGTTCGGCTCGTCAAGGGCACTCGGCATCTGCTCCGGTTCCGCACGGGCCGATGCCCGCGTTGCGGCTACGACCTGCTCGGCTCGTTTACCGGACCCTGCTCCGAATGCGGGCATCTCGCGTGCAAGCGCAAGAATCACGCCACCGCGACGGCGTGACGATCGAGCATCGGGAGCTGTTCGTCCATGAACTGCCCCGTCACATGGATGATTTGTTCCTATTGAGGCATGAACAGCTCTGTCGCGCTGATGATTTGTCCCTGTTTGTCCATGAACGACGCTTGTACAGCAACCAACTACGACCGTAGAGCCCTTTACAGCTCTCGTAAAGCAGCGCACGACGACCGTAGAGCAGCGCACGACGACCGTAGAGCAGCGCACGACGACCGTAGAGCAGCGCACAGATCCATGACCTGGCGGCCACGCTCGCGTACATGGCCTGATAACCATCGTTGCGAAGCGCACCATCCGCGCGAAGGGCTTGCTAGGAGGCTTGTCGCCAGCTCAGTTCATCACCTCGATCGCCACCAGCGTGATCGCGACGTTCACCGCGATGCACGACAGCGGCCACCGGTACGCCCGCCACGCGAGCAGCCAGATCCCCGGCGACGGCTCCGAGGTAAGCCGCCCGCACTCCGGGCACCGTTCGAGTTGCTCGTCTCGCGGGTAGCCGCAATCAACGCAGCGGTTTTTGCGACTGCGGTGACCGGTACGGACGGCGGGAAGGAAGAACAGCGCGGCTGTGGCCAAGGGCAAGAGCGAGCCAAGGGGGACTGTGACAATGTTCACTCCTGGTCTGATGTAGGAAAGCGGAACAAAGGCGTGTCGGAGCGGTCCAACTGAACCTACTCCATACTCCAGACGCCAATTCGAAGGCCATTCCCCTCCGAGATTCGCACCTCGAAGCACCACACTCCCGTCGAGAAGGCCAATCATTCTTGCCGGATCACGAGCAGAGCCCCCGTCACCCCACAGTACGACTCGCGCGTACGACACCAACCACAGCACCCCCACCACCAGCGTCATCGCGATAATGAGCCGCTCGTGGCGAGGCCGCCTGCGCCGATCGCCCTGGGCTTGCTTGCGCTTGAGGAACTTCACGCCCGCGTCTCCATGCCGCCAGCGTACCCAAAGCGAACATGCCCTCGCTTCCTTCAGGCTCGTGGGCATGCCGCCCGCTCCCCTCCCCCCTCGGCCCCACTGCCTCAACAAACAACGCCGCATGCGGATGCACACGGCGCGGATGGATGTTCTGTGTTCTCGGTGGCCTCGGTGGTGGAAGCCTTGACTAGGCCTTGCCCGGCTCTGGGCCCTACTTCGGCGGAAGCACCACGTTGCCGGGCTCTTGCAGCGCGATGGCGCTGCCGCCCTTGCCGATGGTCCCCGCCTGCATGAACACTACCACGCACGCCGCCAGCATCGCCGCTGTCGCGACCACGAGCAGGCCCGTGTACACATCGGGGCCCGATGACTTCCGCGCCCGTCCGCCGGGCATCTGCATTCCGAACTGACTCATCGTCCGCGCTCCGTCCTAAAAGGCGTTGGTCGTTAGCGAAGCCGGCTCAGCGCCACATCACCGCTCTGGATCGACTGGCCCTTGGCCATTCTCTCGACACGGGCCACCGACTCGTTGAGGTCCGTGCGGATCACGACCACATCAGCGATCCACTGGTTGCCGCGTGCGACGTACAGCCGCATGTTCTTGCTCACCCGGTCCGTGCTGCCAGCGGCCAACTCGACAAGCTGGTCGCCCGTCACCGAGTCCATTGCGGTAGCCGACACGCGGCTCGTGATGATCGGGCCATTGAACTCGAACGGCTTGGCCGCCACGGTCGAAGCCGCTGCCCCGCCGCCCTGGTTGGCGATCTCGGCGGCTGCAAGCTGCTCCTGGAGCGCCCTGATCTGCTGGTTGAGCACACCCTGCTCGCTCTCGCGATCGTTCAGACGATCCTCAAGCGCCAGCGACTCGCTGCGGAGCCTGCCGCTCTCGCTGCGCATCTGGTCGATCTGCGTGCGGTAGCTCTCGATGAGCCGGGTCTGAGCCGCAACGGTCTTGTCAAAGTCACCGATCTGCGTCTGGATGGCCTGGGCCGCCTCTCGCTCCCGGCTCACATCGGTGCGGAGCTGGGCGTTCTCCGAGTTCAGGTCGGTGTTCACGCCGCGGATCCGCGCGATCTCGTTGGACGAGTCGGCGAGCTGGCGTTCGAGCCTCGAACGCTCCTCGGCAGCGCGGTTCACTTCCGCGTCCTTCTGGGCCTTCTCAGCCGCAGCGTCCGCCTCGGCCGACCGCAGCGCGCCGGATACCTCGCTGATGTTGAACGCCATGCTCATCGTCAGGGTGGCGAGCACCAAGCTGAGCACCGCGGCAAAGACAGCAAAGACTTTCGTGAGAATGTGCACTGATGGCTCCTCGGCCTGGCCGCTCATAGGCGGCGATCCGCGTCGTCGATACCGGCCCTGCCAGCGTGGCAGGACGGGCTTGGGGGCGAGTCTAGCACTCCAAAGCCAGCCTTGGGCATGGGCGGTGTCCGCGACCGCCCACCGCCCGGGCCGCCATAGAGACACCCCGTCTACATGATTGATACAACCGCCCCAGCGGGCTGTCAATCCCGGCGACTCGTCCAGCGCGGGCGTCAGCCCCGATCAACGCCCAGCCACCGAGTCCAAGACTCCCGCTGCCGCCGACACTCTCACCAGCGGGTTGGGGTCTTCCAGCAGTCTCTCGAGCGCTGCCCTGGCTTCATCACCACGCATCACGCCCAGCACCCGCGCCGCCTGAACTCGTACGAGCGGGTTCTGATCGTTCACATACTCAAGACCAACAAACGCCCCATCGTTCTTGCCGAGCTGACCCAGGCTCTGGGCCGCTGCGAGGCGGATTTCTGCGGGCATCTGCTGACCCGTCGCCCCGTCGCGGTACACAACCAGGTTGGTCAGCTCAGGGATCGACCGCCTGCTCGACAGTTCGCCGAGCATCTGCGCCGCGACGGCTGCGGTCTCCAGCTGATCAGGCGTGGACGGGAACAGCGCCGCGTGCAACGTGTGGATCTCCTGCTCCTCGCCGAGCCTGACGAGTGCCTGCGAGACCGCGAGCCTGAGCATCCTGATCTCGCCCTCGCCAGAACGTGGCATCGTCGAGGCCGCGGTGGCCCGAAGCATTGGGATCGCCGAGTCGTCGCCGATCAAGCCGAGCATGGTCGCCGTGTGCGCACGCACGCGGGCCGAGCCCGACCGCGTAAGCAGATCGCCCAGCGGAGTCAGGTCCGTCGACCGGTCGCCGAGCTTGACCGAGGCGTACAGCGCCGAGGCCTGAACGTACGGCGAGGCATCCCGCTGCAGCGCTCGCACAGCGCCGAGCTGGCCCCGCTGGGAAGTCTCGCCCGCCACGGTTGCCGCGACCGTGCGCACGCCTTCGTTGCTGTCACGCAGCGCCACGCCCAGCACCGGTCCGAGCCTCGCAGGTGATGCGGACAATCCCTCGATCGCGTTGGCACGGACCTGTGGGCTGCTCGACCTTGTTGCAGCGACGAGTTCGGCGATGGCGCGTTCCCGCAGTTCGCTTCGGCTGAGCGTCGCGCCCTGGACCACCTGCCCGACGCCAGCCTGCGTTCCGCCGGGTGCTGGCTCGGGCTTGGCGCCGTCGTTGCTCGCGCACGCCGCAAGCCAGCCGCAGGCCGCCGCCCCAACCAGTCCCGCCGCAGCCATCTTCTGCCATGTGTGCCATCCGCGCTTCATCCGGTTCGCTCCTGACGTTGATTCTGAGTCTCGCTCCGCTGTGTCACGCAGCATCGGCTAATTTGGGCTCAGGGCGTTGAAAGACCCCGCGTCGCTTGATTCCCCGAACCCACCTAAACGCTAGCACGACCGCGATCAACCCAAGCCCTGATGGTGCCAGCCAAGTGAACACATACCCGCCCCGGCTGTACGGGCTGACCGCTCCAACCGTTCGCGCCTCAGCCATCAGCACGCCCTCGGCCCACGCGTCCAGCCGATCGACCACCCGACCGTGGGTATCGACCGACGCGCTCACACCGGTGTTCGCCGACCGCACCATTGGAGTCCAGAGTTCCACGCTCCGCCAACGCGAGAGCGTCAGGTGCGCCTCGCGGCCCACCGGCCATCGGTCGAACCAGCCGTCGTTGGTCAGCCCGATCAGCACATCCGCCCGCCGCTCGCCTCCGAGCGAGACCAGCTCTCGGCAGACCGATGCCGACGTCGCCTCAAAGCACACCGGAGTAGCCGCCCTCACAGAGCCGCCAGCTGGGTCGAGTGAAAACCTCGTCGCGGCTTCGCCCCTCGCGCCTCGACTGAGATCAAACCGCATCCCCACCGCGCCGATACCGACGTTCAGCAGCCAGTCTTGCAGACCCTTCCAGTGCTCGATCACCGGCATCACCTCGCCAAAGGGCGTCAGGTGCTGCTTGTCGTATCTTTGAGCGCTCACGCGATCATTGCTGAGCAGGTGCACGCTGTTGTAGCGTGCATCAAACTGCGTTTCGGGGCGGTTGTTCTCATCGATCGTGATGCGAAGGTTCTTGTAGCCGTCGGATCCTATGAGCATCGGGATTCCGATCACGTCCTGCCAGAACGCCAGCGTATCAGCGCACACGAGCGACCAGATGTACCGCTTGCCTTCAGCCGAAGCCATGCGGCGCACCGCCGAGGGTTCCTGCTGTCCGTCGCGCCCGCGCCACACCAGTTTGGTGTATTCGGTATCGCCCCGCTCGGGCGTCTCAAACCAGATCAGGTCCGCCTCGCGCTCCGCTGCCACGTCGGCTGGCGCAATCGTGTCGCCCGGGAACATCGTCTCGGGCCACACGATCACGTCGGGCGCGGGCTGGGCAAGCGAGGCCTGCTGGGTGAACTCAACCAGTTGTTCCATCGAACTTAGGCGATCAGCCGTAGCCCAACCGCCACGCACGCTCTGCGACATCGAGGTCTGCACCGCCGCCACCCGTAGCACCGGACCGTTCGCTGGCGGCGACCACCCCCACCACGAGAGCCCCGCCCATGCCGCCACCACCGAGCCAATCCACACAAGCCCGGCCTCGCGCGCGCTGAACGCGCACACCACGCCCCCGGCCAGCAACGCCATGAGCACCCCGACGCCGTGAAACCCGATGACCCCCGCTGCCGATGCCAGCACCGGCGCGTTTACCAACCCCTGGGCTGGTACGTACCACGAGTACCCGCCCCAGAACACCTCCGAACGCAACCACTCGAACCCGCTCCAGACGACCGGCCAAAGCACCATCGTCCACCCGAGGCCCCACCGCTGGCGCACAAGGCCGACCACCCATACGAACGGGACGATGAATACTGCCATCTGCGCGGAGACAAGCATCCCGCCCGTCCATGCGATGCCGAATACCCACCCGTGCGTCCACGCCCAAACCGGAAGCGATCCCACGCCCACGCCGACCGCTGAGCGCACCGGGCTGATCCCCATTACTGGTAGCATCACCAGCACCATCCATGGCAGAGCGAGCATCGCCACGGGCCAGAGACCGATGGGTTCGATCGAAAGGCTCAACGCGACCGCGTAGCCCAGCCCAGCGAGCACGCCCCGCCTGAACGGGCGCGGCGACCGACCGGACTCGGCGGTCGGCATGCGCGGGTTCGCCTTGGCTTGCTTCATCCGCCCGTGTAATCGATCAAGCGTGCGATCTCGTTGCGCAGCTCGTGGCGGTGTACCACCCTGTCCACCAGGCCGCATTCCCGAAGGAATTCCGACCGCTGGAATCCTTCTGGGAGGTCCTGGCGGAGCGTTTGCTGAATCACCCTCGGCCCGGCGAAACCGATCAGCGCCTTGGGCTCTGCGATGATCACGTCGCCCAGCATCGCAAAGCTCGCGGTAACCCCGCCGGTGGTCGGATCGGTCAGCACACTGATGAAAAGTAGACCGGCCCTGTCGAGCTTGGCAAGTGCTGCCGAGGTCTTGGCCATCTGCATGAGCGAAAGCCCGGACTCCTGCATGCGCGCGCCGCCTGAACAACTCACGATCACCAGCGGCAACCCCCGCTCGAGCGCCCGCTCGACCGACCGCGTCACCACCTCGCCCACCACGCTGCCCATCGAGCCCATCATGAACCCGAGGTCCAAGCAGCACAACACTGCTGGGCGGCCCTTGATGAAACACTCCCCCGCGAGCACCGCATCGGGCCTGCCGCTCTTGAGCTGCTCGGCCAGCACCCGGTCGGGGTACGCCTTGAGGTCGCGAAACCCGAGCGGGTCGAGCGACTGGAGCCCGTCGAACTCGGATTGGAACGAGCCGGGGTCGACGAGTTGGCCCACCCGCTCGCTCGCGACGATGCGGAAGTGATGCTGGCACTCCGGGCAGACGTGGAGGTTGGTCTCCATGTGGCGGCGGTAGATCATCTGCGCGCAGGAAGGGCAGCGTAGCCAAGAACCCTCAGGCACGGAGGTCCGGCGGGCCGGGCGCAAGGCGGTCCAACTTTGCACCACAGCCTTCGTCATCGGTGGCTCCTTCTTGGTGCTCGGCTTGCTCGCCGGCCGCTCGCTGTCCTGTGCGCTCACGTGTCGTCCTGACTCTGCCGATCCTGGCCCGGCTAGCTCGCGGTCTTGAGTTCGCGGATCATCGCATCAAACCGCTCTCGCGGAACACTCCGCCACTCCGTGACCGGCGTCCGTCCAGCCATCCAGCCCACCCGGCTAGAAGGCAGCGACTCCAGCCAGCACCTCACGATCGCGCTGGCTGTGGGCCTGAGCACCACCGCGATCGGCCCGGTGCCCTTGTGCTTGAGCACCGCCTTGGCGAGCGTCCGCAGAATCCGTTCCTCGGCATCCGCAAATGCCTCACCCTCGGGCGGCAGCACACTCGATGGGTCGCCACACCACTGCTTGAACGTGCGTGTGAACTTCTCGGCTGCATCCGTTTCGCTCAAGCCTTCCCAGAGCCCCAGGCTCGGGTTGGCCAGCCCGTCGAGCGAACGCACCTTCGTGCTGCCCGCAGAAGCGAACGCGCGGGCCGTCGTATGGCTGCCCTCATCCGGGCCGCACAGCACTACTCCCAGCGCGTCGGGCCCCAATTTATCTGCTGCGGACCTGATCGATCGAAGCCCAGCGGGCGACATGGGCAGGTCCGTAGACCCAAGCAACCGCTGCTGTTGGCACCAGTCGGTGGCGCCCGTCGTCACCAACAGCAGGCGTACCTCGCGACGTTTCTCAGCCATGCATCATGCTCCACGAGGCCTCGGCTCCACCGAAACCCGCCGAATCCAAGCCGCAAGTCTAGCACCCGGAGTGTTGGGACAACGCTTTCGCGGATGCCGCTTTATTTGGTATGTGATAGGCTATAACGTCCCTCGCAACGCAACGATAACCTCTTGTCTGTCAATCGCTTTCGCACCAAACAGCGCAGATCCCGTTACCAATAGGTCGCAGCCAGCAGCTCTCACCAGCGGGGCTGTATCGGGCGCGATCCCGCCGTCCATCTCGATCCGCAACGTTGGTGGGGCTGACCGGCGGACCTGCTTGCACCGTGCGACCGACTCAGCAATGAACGACTGCCCGCTGAACCCGGGGAACACGCTCATCACCAGGATCAGGTCAAACAGCCCAAAGCTGGCCTCGTCGGCCTCGATCGGCCTGTCGGGGTTTAGGGCGAGCCCCGCCGAGCACCCCAGGCCGTGGATCCGCCCCACCATCGCGGCTCGCTTGGCCTCAGGCACGACTTCCGCGTGCACCGTCAGGTGGTCTGCCCCCGCCTCGGCGAACGGCTCGAGCATCGGGCCTGGGTCCTCGACCATCAGATGAACGTCAAGCCAGACGTCTGGCAGAGCCTCTCGCAATGACTTGAGGACCGCTGGCCCCATTGTGAGGTTGGGAACAAAGTGCCCGTCCATCACGTCCACATGCAGCCCATCGGCACCCACAGCCAGCGCCCGCTGGCAGTCGTCTCCGAGCCGGGCGAAGTCCGCGGAGAGAATTGAAGGCAGCACCATCGGGAGTCGTGGCGGGCGGGCAAGATCGAGTCTCGGCATGAGGCAAGGGTACCGCCCTGCCTCTACCATCGCCCATGCCCAGCACAGACACCCAAGCCATCGATCAACTCCGCAGCAGGCTCGAAGCCGTCAACCAGACCCATCTGCTCGCGTTCGCAGGCCAGCTTGAAGCGGACGACCTGCAACAACTTCTCTCGCAGATCGAGACCGCCGAGCCGCAGACGTTCCCCGAGCTTGTCAAGACGTACGTCACGTCCAAGCCGGTAGCGGAGCTACCAGCGGGCGTCGAACCCGCGCCGTACTACGCCCTTGATGGCGACTGGGACCGGGCCAAGTTCCGCAAGGCGGGCGAGGACCTGCTGCGCGCTGGCAAGGTCGCGTGCTTCACCGTCGCGGGCGGCCAGGGCTCTCGGCTCGGCTACAACGGGCCGAAGGGCTGCTACCCCGCCGCGCCGATCTCGGGTAAGCCCCTCTTCCAGCTCTTCGCTGAGTCTATTCGTAAGGCATCCTCGCTCTACGGCAAGCCCATTCCGTGGGCCATCATGACCAGCGATCTCAACCACGAGGCGACCGTCGAGTTCTTCGAGCAACACCAGTACTTCGGCCTTGACCCCAAAGACGTCAGCTTTTTCCCGCAGGGCTCCATGCCCGCGTTCGATCGCAAGACCGGCCGAGCGCTGCTCGCTTCGCCCAGTTCGCTCGCGCTCACGCCCGACGGCCACGGCGGGTCGATCCGCGCGCTGCACCGCTCGGGCACACTTGATGCCCTCCGCGCGCGCGGCATCGAACATCTCAGCTACTTCCAGGTCGACAACGCGACCGTCAAGCCGGTGGACCCCTTGTTCCTCGGGCTGCACGTGGCAGCGCCGGACAGCTCAGCCGAGATGTCGTCCAAGATGGTCGCCAAGGCCTACGCCGAGGAGAAGGTCGGACTGTTCTGCAAGATCAACGGGCGCACCGCTGTCGTCGAGTATTCGGACATGCCCATGCAGCGCCAGCAGGAGACCAACACCGACGGCTCGCTCAAATTCAACGGCGGGTCCATCGCGATCCACGCGATGAGCCTCGACTTTCTTAGCCGGGTCGCGACCAACCCCGACTACGCCCTGCCTTTCCACCGGGCCGACAAGAAGGTCGCGTTCTGCGATCCCGACGCCGACGGCCGGTGCGTCACGCCCGACGAGCCCAACGCGGTCAAGCTGGAGATGTTCGTTTTTGATGCGTTGCCGCTGGCTGAGCGTTCGATCGTGCTGGAGACCGACCGCGTGGAGGAGTTCGCCCCGATCAAGAACGCCGAGGGCAACGACAGCCCCGAGACCAGCAAGGCCTTGCAGATCGAGCGCGCCGCTCGGTGGCTTGAAGCACGCGGCGTGCGCATCCCGCGCGACAGCCAGAACGAGGTGATCGCCACCATCGAGATCAGCCCGCTGACCGCGACCGATCCCTCGCACCTCGAAGGTGTCGACCTGCCCGAGGAGATCGAGCCCGGTTCAGAAGTGGCGCTCTGACTCTTCTCCCAACACCGATGGACCCCACCCTCACCAAACTCCCCGCGTCGCTCGCGGCCAAGACCCGCCACGCCACGCTCGCGGGCGTGCCCGCGATGATCGTCCACCCGGACTGGACGAGCCCCGCACCCGTGCTCGTCTGGATGCACGGCCGAACCGCTTTCAAAGAGCTTGACAACGGTCGGTACCTTCGGTTGCTGCGCAAGGGCATCGCTTCGATCGCGCTCGATCTACCCGGGCATGGCGAGCGGGCCGAGCCGGGCGCTGACTCGGCGAGCGAATCGGTGCGGGTTGTCACGCAGATGGTCAATGAGATCGACCCGGCGCTTGCGGAGGCGCAGAAACAGTACGACGGGCTGTTTGATGCAAGCCGCATGGCGATCGGGGGCATGTCGGCGGGCGGCATGGCCACGCTGCGCAGGCTGTGCGACGACCATCCGTTCTGCTGCGCGCACGTCGAGGGCACAACGGGCCTGTTGAACGAACTCTACAACCCAACTGACGGCTTACGTCGCGCATCGGTCGCCCGCCATGACCCAGGCGCGGTCTCCAAGATCGATGCCTCGGCCCATCTCGCGGGCTTCAGGGCCATACCGCTCCAGGTGCTGCACACCATCGGGGACAAGGTTGTTCCGTTCGAACTGCAAGAGCGGTTCGTCGGCTTGCTCGGCGACCACTACGAGCAGCAAGCCGTGAGCCGATCGATCATCGAACTGGTGACCTATGAGAACACGGGTGCGCCCGAGGAGCACGGCGGGTTCGGCAAGTTCGGCAACGATGCCAAGAACACGATGACCGACTTTCTGGTTAGGCAGTTCGGGCTGTGAAGCTGTCACGCCTCAACCCGTTCAAAGGCCTGCCCAACGCCAAAGAGGTGTGGGCGTGGGGCATGTACGACCTGGCGAACCAGTCGTTCACGCTGCTCATCATCACGCTGCTGTTTCCGATCTACTTCAAGAACGTGATCGCACCGGCCAACGGTGACGCGCTGTGGGCCACAGCCGGCTCGGGCAGCCTGGCGCTGGTGGTGCTGCTCTCGCCGTTTGTCGGGGCAGCCGCCGACAGCTACGGCATCAAGAAGCGGCTCTTGATCATCACGGGCGTGATCTGCTGCGTGCTCACATGCCTGATGGCCCTGCTCGGCGCCAACGATACCGCGCTTGCGATCGGGCTCTTTGTTGCAGCCAACGTGAGCTACCAACTCGGCGAGAACATCCTCGCGGGGTTCTTGCCGGAGGTCTCCACGCCGAGAAATATCGGCCGAGTTTCCGCTACGGGCTGGGCGATGGGGTACATCGGCGCGCTGCTGCTCATCCTGCTGACGCTCGTCGGCATGCTGGTGATAGGGTGGAAGGATGAGTCGCAATGGGCGCCTTACTTTCTGCTGGCCGGGGTCTGGTTTGCGCTGGGCATGATCGCGCCCTGGAAAATCCTCAAAGAGGTTCGGCCGACCACCAAAGCCCAGGGCACGCTCGTGGCCAACACCATCGGTAGGCTGACAGAGACCGTTCGCCAAGCCTCGCGCTACCGCCATCTCTCACGCTTCCTGCTCGCGTTCTTCATCTACGGGCTCGGCGTGCAGACGATCATCTACTTCGCGGGGATCATCGCCCGCGACTTTGGACTCCAAGACGCGCAGCTCATGGTGTTTACGCTGCAACTCACGGTCATGGCCGGGGCAGCGGCCATCGTGACCGGGATCTACCAGGAGCGGGTCGGCGCCAAAGCCACGCTGATCTTCTATCTGTTGCTATGGATCGTCACCGCTCTTGGCCTGCTCGCGCTCACGCTAATTCCCGCCGGTCAACGCACCGACAACCAGTGGGCGTTCTGGGTCGTGGGCAACGGGGTGGGGCTCGGCCTGGGCGGCATCGGGACCGCCAGCCGATCGATGGTGGGCAGGTTCGCGCCCCGGCACAAGACCGCCGAGTTCTTTGGCTTGTGGGGCATGACGTACAAGTCTGCGGGCGTGGTGGGCGTGCTGAGCTTTGGCGTCGTTAAGAGTTGGCTTGGCGACCCGGCATCGATGGTCCTGCTCGGCTCCTTCTTCGTGATCGGGCTGGTGCTGCTGCTGAGGGTCAACGAGACCTCGGGCGTCCGTGCAGCCCGGCGAGCCGAGCGCGACGCAGCGAGGACCCAAGCCCCCTAACCTGTTGCATGGCTACCCCCCCGCCCCCTACGCATGCCGCCACCGACGCGACTTCGCCCGAATCCGAAGCGCCCGTTCGCGCGACGATGGCTGTGCCCGACGCCGACGGCCGATTCGGTCAGTTCGGCGGGCGGTACGTGCCCGAGACGCTGATCGCCGCGCTCGATCAGCTCGCCGAGGTCTATCAGAAGGCCTCGAACGATGAGCGGTTTTGGGATGATCTCCGCCAGCTTGAGAAGCACTTTACGGGAAGGCCCACGCCGCTGTACCGGGCCGAGAGCCTGAGCCGGCACGCCCGCAAGCACGCGGACAAGAAAAACCACGGCGCGACCATCTGGCTCAAGCGCGAGGACCTCGCCCACACCGGGGCGCACAAAATCAACAACACGCTCGGCCAGGCCCTGCTCGCCAAACGCATGGGCAAGAAGCGGATCATCGCCGAGACCGGCGCGGGCCAGCACGGCGTGGCGACCGCGACCGCGTGCGCCAACCTAGGGCTCGAGTGCTACGTCTACATGGGCGCGGAGGACGTACGCCGCCAGCACCTCAATGTTGTGCGCATGAAACTGCTCGGTGCGACGGTCATACCCGTCGAGTCGGGCAGCAAGACGCTCAAGGACGCGACCAACGAGGCGATGCGCGACTGGATGGGCTCGGTCGAGACCACGCACTACATCCTCGGCTCGGTCGTAGGCCCCCACCCGTTCCCCGCGATCGTTCGGGACTTTCAGTCGATCATCGGCCGCGAGACCAAGGCCCAGTCGCTCCGCCACATGGAAGCCATGCCAAACGCGATCGTCGCGTGCGTCGGCGGCGGGTCCAACGCAGCGGGCATCTTCTTTGCGTTCATCGAGGACCACGACGTGCGCCTCATCGGGGTCGAAGCAGGCGGAAGGTCATCGAACGCGGGCGACCACGCCGCCCCGCTCACGCTCGGCTCGCCCGGCGTGCTCCACGGCTCGATGAGCTACGTCCTCCAAGACGCCGACGGCCAAACGCAGAACGTCCACTCGTGCTCGGCGGGGCTCGACTACCCCGGCGTCGGGCCGGAACACTCGTATTGGAAGGACACGGCACGGGTCGAGTACACCGTGTGCACCGACGATGAGGCGCTCGCAGCGTTTACCCTGCTGGCTCGCACGGAGGGGATCATCCCCGCTCTGGAAACCGCCCACGCCATCCATGAAGCGGTTCGGCTTGCAGGCGAGATGCCCAGCGACCAGCACATCGTCGTGAACTGCTCGGGCCGGGGCGACAAGGACGTGGATGAGGCGGCGAGGCTGCTCGGGATCGAAAGTTGAACCCCGGCTCAGTCTGCTGACCGGAGGACCACCCAATCCCACGGCCCGAGCGATCGCGGCACCTCGGCGGGCAGACCGTACAGATCGACCATCGGCCCGTTGAGTGGCACCGGGGTCAGCGGTGTAGGCAAGTCCGAAGCGTTGACGATCGTGACCAGCTCCTCGTCGCCCGCCGTCCGTCGAAATGCGATCACGCGCTCAGCCGCCCCGATTTCGAGCCACTCGAAGACCGCATCCCCTCCGAGCTGGCGCGCCGCCATGCTCGATCGGCGAAGTCCGATCAGCGCTTGATACAGGTCGAACGCCGGATCGGCTTTCCAGTCGATCTCATCCTTGTCAAAGAACGCGAGCTGGCGGTCAAGACCGGCCTCCTGTCCGGAGTAGATCAGCGGCACGCCTGGCAACGAGAACGAGAGCACGGTCGCGGCCTCCCACGCGGGCCCGAACCGATCCGTCGCGATGCCCTCCCACGAGTTCCAGTCGTGGTTGGAGGTGAACCCCATGCGCGCGCGGGAGGGGCTCATGGCGAGCGGCGGTATCGCCCATGTATCGATCTGCTGGCGGACTCCAATCGCGGTGTCATGTCCGTCGACGATGCGAAGAACAGAATCGCCCAGCCCCCAGAAGTAGAGCGCATCGAAACCGCACTCGTAGAGCCACGGCGCGTGGCCCTCAGCCAGCATGTAGAGAGGCTTGACGGCGCGGAGTTCGCTGAGAGCGCGCGTCCAAAACGCGGAAGGCACGCCCTCGGCGAAGTCGCATCGGAACCCGTCAATCGCAAATTTTTCCACCCACCACTTCATGGCCCCGATCATCGCGTCGCTGGTCGATGGCTCGTCGTAGTCCAGATCGATGACGTCGCCCCACTCAGGTATCGGTGGCACGAAATTGCCGTTCGCATCGCGTGTGAAACGCTCGGGGTGCGTCTGTGTCCACACGTGGTCCCAGGCGGTGTGGTTCGCTACCCAATCGAGAACAACGAGCATCCCCTTGTCGTGTGCCACATCGATGAGCGCGTGCAGGTCCGCTGCGGTTCCGAACTCGGGATTGATCGCCTTGTAGTCGCGGATGCTGTAGTAGCTGCCGAGCGTCCCGAGCCGGTTGACCTCCCCGATCGGGTGGATGGGCATGAGCCAGAGCACGTCCACGCCGAGTTCGGCCAGCCTCGACACATGCGGGATCAAGGCCCTGAACGTTCCTTCGGGTGTGTACTGACGAACGTTGACCTCGTAGATCACCGCGGGATCGAGCCTGATCTCTTTCTCGTGCCCCCGGTCCATTTGGCCACGCGCCGGCGGGGAGCTCAAGAGCAGCCCTGCGGCTGCCCCCAGAATGAACGCAAGATTCCTGAACATGCGACCACCCTATCACGCGAGGCATGATCGACCAAGCGTCTGGGCACGACCCGTTCCTACCATGCCCCTATGACCGGCAAGACTGTCTATCTCGAGACCTTCGGCTGCCAGATGAACGAGCTGGACTCGGAACTGGTCGCCGCTGACCTCTCACGGCTGGGGTACACGTTCACGCTAGAGAGCGACCGGGCGGATGTGGTGCTGTACAACACGTGCTCGGTGCGTGAGCAGGCCGAGCAGAAGGTCTGGAGCCGCATCGGCGAGCTGGCCAAACGCAAGCAGACGCAGCCCGAACTGGTGGTGGGCGTATTGGGGTGCATGGCCGAGCGCGACGGCATTGGCCTGCTCGACCGGATGCCCGCGGTCGACCTGCTCTGCGGGCCGGCGGAACTCGACAAGCTGCCCGGGCTGCTCGACAACGCGGTGCGCACCAAAATGGCTTTGGGCGCCGAAGACAACGCTGACGGAACGAGCCGCGACCGTGAGGGAGCGGGTCTGCCTCTTGTCAGTGCCCGACAGGTCGCGCTGCAAGGCGATGCATCGCGCCGGTCGGGCACGCTCGCTGCAGCGGGCGACCGGCTTGAGATGCTCGATCTCTCGCGCGCGGTCTCGGCGATCGAGCACAACGCCCAGCGGTCGGCGTACGTGCGGATCACGCGCGGCTGCAACAAGTTCTGCACCTACTGCGTCGTGCCGCACACGCGCGGCGCTGAGGTCCATCGCCCGCCCGAGCACATCATCGAGGAATGCCAGCGGCTCGCCGATGCGGGCGTGATCGAGATCACGCTGCTGGGCCAGACCGTCAACCACTACCGGTACGAGGGCGCATCTGCAGTGAGCATCGAGGGCGTCCTCCAGCCGCAGAAGGGCCGAACCTATAAGGGCAGCCACCACCGCGACGCCTTTGCGGGCGAGGGCACGACGACGTTTGCCGATTTGCTGTACCAGATCCACGAGCGTGTGCCGAGCGTGCAACGGCTGCGATTCGTCACGAGCTACCCGCGCGACTTTGGCAACGACGTGCTGGAGGTCATCCGCGACTGCCCGAGGCTGTGCCGATATCTGCATGTGCCCGCCCAGAGCGGTTCGGACCGTGTACTCAAGATGATGAACCGCGGGTACACCGTCGGCGAGTACGACGAGTTCATCGGCCGGGCGCGCGAGCACCTGCACCAGCCGGAGATCGGCCGACCGCTGATGATCAGCGGGGACATCATCGTCGGCTTCCCCACCGAGACCGACGAGGACTTCGCGGGCACCATCGAGCTGCTCGAACGCAGCCGGTACAAGAGCTGCTTCATCTTCAAATACTCGCCCCGCCCCGGCACGGTCGCGTTCGACAAGATTGCGGACGACGTGCCCGACGCGGTCAAGCGTCAGCGGAACAACGAATTGCTGGCGGTGCAGACGTGGATGAGCGACGAGGTCAGCCGAGAGCAGATTGGTCGGACGTTCGGCGTGCTCGTCGAGGGCGTCAGCAAGAAGGCCCGCCGAGCCGAGGGGCTCACGCACGGCCAGATACGCCTGGCTAACGCGGTCTCGCTGACCGTCGGCGGCGGTTCACCCGAGCAGTCCTCAACCGAGGCGGACGCGTGCGAGACCATCCAGCTCTCCGGGCGTACCGACGGCGACCAGATCGTGCTGTTCGATGCGCCGGCGAGCGAGGTGGATCAGCTTACCGGCTCGATCGTAACGGTTCGGATCGACAGCGCGGATCGGCTTAGCTTGTTCGGAACACTCACGCCCGCATGAGGGGCCTCCGCAAGTACGATGGAGGCACAGATGAAGTGCGCGTCGCCTTGGATCGTCTGATTCCTCCTGCTCGCCGGGTGCAGCGAGGAGACGCCGCAACCGGAAAAATCGGCTTCTGCCCCGACCGAAACGGAGTCAGCCACCAAGCTGATGATGAACTCTGAGTCTTGGCTGTACGGCGGTCAGTCGACGTTGACCTTGAGCCCATCCGTCGAGAGCCTCGACACCTCGCCTTCGCTGGTAGCGATCAGAAAGACAGCTGAGGGATACGTGTTCGCAGTTGCGAGACGTATTGGCACGGCGGACGACGCGTTCGACTGGCTTCGATTGACCATCAGACCTGCCTCTGAGTCCGACTGGGCAGCGACTTCTGAGCAACTCGCCGGGAGCTGTCAGTTCAAGCAGCATCCTTCAGATACAGACTCTGAGTGGCACATTTTGTTCGAGCTGACGCAACAGCCATCTGTCAGCGACAACAGTTGGAGTTTCGTTGGCCCCAGTGAGCTAAAGCGTGTCGTGAGCAGGACCGACTCAGACCGTGTCGCTCTGCAACACCACAAACTTCGCCGCATAACCTACCCAGAGTTCGACCGGCAGGCGAAGAAAATGGGACTCGACGTGTTCCTCGGACCCTGAACCGCGTCGCGTGCTCAGTCATCCCTCCGCACAAACCCGCGCATCGGTGAACTCGACGTAAACGCGAACAGCGGGTGCAGCGGGTAGAGCACGAAGGACACGCCGACTGCGGTTACCGCGGTGTACGCGCTGATGCCGGCTCGGGCGATGAGCTGGCTGGTCGGTTCCCACACGATGGGGTCACCCATCAGCCAGCGTGCGGTGAGCAGGGCCGCCACCACCGAGTGGGCGATCATCGCCCCCACCACCGAGAGCACGACCAGCGTGATCGGGTTGCGCTTAATGACCAGGCCGCGTGCTGCGATGACGGCTTGCGACATGAGCAGGCAGCCCAGCGCGTACGGCCCGAGCACGACGGTCGTGCCAACGCGGTCGGCGAGCGGCATCTCGAACGTGAGGTCGAGCAGCACGCCAAGGATGAGGCACGCCGACGCAGCGACGTGCTTGGGTGCCCACAGCGCGACCCACACGCCCAGCGGCAGCAAGAAGCTCGGGGCCATCGGCGTGGTGCCGATCTGGAGGGCCGGGCGCAGGCCGACCTCGACGCCCAGCAGCAGCCACGTCATCACCGCGAACACGCCCCAGTTCATGGCCCGCCGCCCGTCTCGGACAGCGCGTCGCTCTCGTGCACGACCCGCAGCACGACCTCGCTGACGCGCGACAGCGTGACGCGCGGCCGAACGGTGATGACGCGGCGAAGCGGGCTCTCGGGCGCGGGCTCGATGCGTTCAACCACGCCGACGACGAGCATCTGCGCGTTGGCGGGCCATGAGTCGTCGTCGAGACGTACGGTCTGGCCGACTTCGAGCCAGTCGTCGATGAGCGCTGCATCGTGGCCCGCGAGTTCGGCGGGGTCCTGCACATCGCCCACGAGCAGTCCATCGCCTGCGGGGCGCAGCAGGCACGCGAGCGAGCGGGCGCTCGCCGACGGCGCGTCATCGATCGCGACCCGGCCGCGAACAGCCAGAGCGCCGGGATCGGTGATGGGCCGAACTTGGCAGGTCAGCGCGCCGACGCGTTCGACCCGTCCCAGCAGTTGCGTGCCGCCGACGACCACGACGGTGTTGATCTCGACCTGCGAGCCCCGGCCTGCGCGAACGGTCAGCACGCCGCTGCTGAGATCGCTCGAGGCGCTGATGACCGGTGCGGGCACCTGCCGAACGGGCAGTGTGTTGACGGCGACACCACGGGAGAGTTCTTCCACGCGGGCTCGCAATTCGCGGTTCTCCCGCTGCTCGCGGCGGTAGAGCGTCTCCCACTGGTCGGCCTGCTGTTCGAGAAAACGGAGCTCTTCGGGCCTGTCGTCTTTGGAGACGGCGGGCCTGAGCCACGCAGCGGCAGCTCGCATCGGATGCGAGACCGGCGCTACCGAGACCTTGACCAAATCCGCAACCCATTGGGTGGGTCCGAGGTAGCGCGAGGGGACCACGGCGAGCACCATGAGCAGGAAGACCGCGATCGGCAGCAGCACGCTCTGTCGCCTTCGCCGGGAACCCGCTGCTGCCATGATCTCGTCCGTGTGAGGGTGCGCGTCGGTGCGGCTGGGCCACGCCCGCCTAGACCGACGCTAAAGGTCGAGGTCCGATTCGAGCGTGTCTTTCCACATCTCGATGTTCTCAAGGAAGATCGCGGTGCCTCGCGCCACACACGTCAGCGGGTCGTCGGCGACCCGGCAGTCGAGCCCGGTTGCGTTCTTGAGCACGACATCGAGCCCGCGCAACAGCGCCCCGCCGCCAGCGAGCACGATGCCGTTATCCACAAGGTCCGCAGCCAGTTCTGGCTCGCATCGTTCGAGCGTGCGGGTGACGGCTTCGATGATCGCGCCGACGGGTTCTTGCAGCGCCTCGCGAATCTCTTCGCTCGTGATGACGGTCTTGCGGGGCAGGCCGCTGATCATGTCCCTGCCGCGGACCTCCATCGAGGTCTCTTCGCCCACGGGAGCCGCGGAACCGATCTCGATTTTCACCCGCTCGGCGGTCTGCTCGCCGATCATCAGGTTGTACGTCCGCTTCATGTGGTTGATGATTGCTTCGTCCATGTCGTCGCCCGCGACACGGACGCTCTCGCAGACCGCGATGTCGGCGAGCGACATGACGGCGACCTCGGTCGTGCCGCCGCCTATGTCGACGATCATGCTCGCGGTCGCCTCGGCAAACGGCAGGCCCGCACCGATGGCTGCCGCCACGGGCTCTTCGATCAGGAACGTGCGTTTGGCACCGGCGAGTTCGGCGGAGTCGTAGACCGCTCGCTTCTCGACGGCGGTAATGCCCGACGGGATGCTGATAACCACGCGGGGTCTGATGAACGAGTTGCCGTTGACCTTGTGGATGAAGTAGGCGAGCATCGCCTCGGTAATCTTGAAGTCGCTGATCACGCCGTCTTTGAGGGGGCGGACCGCCGAGATCGAGCCGGGCGTCTTGCCGAGCATCTCCTTGGCGACCATGCCTACGGCCTGCCCGTTCTTGAGCACCTCGTTGGTGCCCTTGCGGACCGCGACCACGCTGGGCTCGTTGAGCACGATGCCCTGACCCCGCACCGCAACGAGCGTGTTGCAAGTGCCCAGATCGATCCCCATGTCGATCGTGAACCAGCCGCTGAACTTGTCGAGCATGCGTTCAAACATCTACCAGCCGCCTCATTCCGTGCGACGCGCCGCGATGGGCGAGAACCTGAGGGTGCGCAGAGCGCCTCAGGCTTTGTCCGGCACCGAGCCATCCGGGCTCGATATCTGCGCACATTATAGGGTCCTCGCGATACTCGCCACCCGCGCGCGAATCATGGGGCCATTTGCTCCGGTCTGGATCGGTGCTGTTTGGTACCGGCTGGCCTGTTGAACGGCAAGGAGGACCGGCCCTGGGGCCGATCCTCCTCGCCTGTCGCGGTTCTTGATCGGAGTAAGGCTCACCAGCGTTTCAGCCGATCGGGCCCCACTCCGCGAGTCTCTCATTCAGTGGCGGCGGGCAACGGGCTCACCCTTGCCGGCCCGATCGATCAGCACGGGCTCGGAGTCGGGGGTGACCTCGATGACCGGGGGCTGAATCTCGATCACCTTGGCGGAGGGCGCGCCCAACACCTTGCCAGCACGGAGCATGACGTCGAGCTCGTACTCGGCCTGCTCGATGTAATCGTTCTCGTCGGTCTGGCCAGCCAGGGCCGCCAGACGCTGCTCCTGCTCGGCGAGCTTGCCGAGAATCTTGCCCGTGACGTGGTCGAGGGTCTTGGCCTCGTACCGGCCCAGACGCTCGATGTGCTCGTCGCGGTCTTCGAGCAAGTCGATGATCCGCTCGTTGCGGGCGATGGTGTCGACCTGCTGCTCGATCTGCCAGAGCTGGTCTTGCAGCTCGGACTGCTCGTTCTCAAGCTGGGTGAGCACCGCTCCGAGGCGGTCGCGCTGCTGACCGAGCAGGCTCAGGTCGCGATCGATCGAGCTGACGCGGTTGGCGTGAGCGTTGCGGAGCTTGCCGATGCGGTTGGACTCCGCATAGCCCTGCTCCAGATCGAGCACACGGTCGTCCAAACGGACACGGACCACCGCGAAGCCGTCGTTGGCGGCGCGGGCGTCCTCGGCCTTGGCGATGACCGAGCCGAGCGTCGAGAGGTCGGCCTGCGCCAGCTCCACGACCTTGCGGCTGACCGAGGCTTCGCGCTTCATCTGCGAAATCTGCTGATCCAGCTGGGTCAGGTCGGACCGCACATCGGCGATCCGCTCGGGATACTCGGCTTCCAGCGACCGCAGCTGCGCCCTGAGGGCAGCGGGGTCACCGACGGCCGAATCAATGCTGTGATGAACAGCGTCGCGGGCCTGACCCAAGACGGCTCCGACCCGCTCGGGGCCAGCGATAAGGGCTGCAGGGATCCCAACGACGGCCAGACCGGTCCCTGCGACCACTGCCAACCGAACCACACTCTTGACGATGCATGCCATGTTGAGACTCCTCATTTCACTTCGATGCAGGCCTTCGGGCCTGTGGGTGTCATTCCTTCTTCCAACCCGGATTCCGTTCCCGGGCCTCCGCGATTTGCTGGCCCTCAAAGGCCCAGGCGTTCGCGTGTCATCACCGTCTTTCGGAACCAGCCCCGCTCGATTGCAGGCCGCTACGGCTTTCAGGGGCTCGACCTCAAAAAAAATGTCCCCGAGGATTCCCCTATCAGCCCCGGGTTCTGGGACGTATCCTGCTTTTGAGGCCTGCAAACGTGAAAGCCGGACATCAGGCCGCCGAACGATTCAACAGCGGAGCTGTATCAACCTGGTCGGTGAGCCCTATTCCAAGGCTGCCCACGGATTGATGCGGCTCACGGAAGGACCAGCGGTCGGCGAGTCACCGATCCGCGCAGATTCGCGGGGAGACCGTCCGAGTGCTCAGCCAACTCACCACATCCTTCGTCAGCAGGCTCCGAGCCAGCGACCAGGCCGCCTGGTTCGAGCTCTGGGAGACTTTCGGCCCGGTCATCCGAGCTCAGCTCACCCGCTGGGGGGGCGGGCGGATCGGCCGAGAAACCGTTCAAGACCTCTCGCAGGAAACCCTCGCGGCGCTCTCCGGGTCCATCGACCGCTACGACCCCGCGCGGGGCGCCCGGTTCAGCACCTGGCTGCTGGCCATTGCCAAGCACGTGCTGGGCGACGAGATGGACAGGCGGATGGCCCAAAAACGCGGCTCGGGCAAGAAACCGACCGTGCTCGAAGAAGCCTGGATGCAGGGCGGCGCGCAGATCGGCGCCGACGAGCAGTACGAGGCCGCGGTCTTCAGGGCCAAGGTTGAATCCGCGATCCGAACGGTGCAGCGGGAGTGCGATTTCGTCGATTTTTCGATCTACGAGATGCGGGTGTTTGACCACAAATCAGGCAAGGAGGTCGCCGAGGCCGTGGGCGTTTCAGAACCCACCATCAGCCGCCGGCTTGCCAAAGTCCGGGGGCTGCTCCGCGAGCGGGTGTCGGCGACGGTGGCGCTGTACAGCTTCACCGACGAAGAAAGAGCAGAGGCCGAGCGAAACGGACTCGAGCTCAATCCGACAAAGGCGGACGACGCGATGTTCGATGACGCACTCGCGGAGATATACCACCAGCAAGCAGAGCTGCGTCGTCAAGATGAACGCCTGGCCGAATAACGGCTCCGGCGGAGGACCCCGATGAACGACATCCCCATCCCACTGCTCATAATTCTCGGAATCGTCGCAGTGATCGTCGGCCCCTGGGTCGCGATCAAGCTGATAGGCCTGCTCGGCTTCGGCGTCGTCCACATCTTCCGATTCATCGGGGGCGTGTTCACCGACATTGCCCGCATCATTGGCTCGATCGTCACCACGCTGGTGTTCGTGCCGCTCGTGGTCATCAACATCCTCATCGGGCGTTGGTCGGCCTCGGCGCACTTCGGGCGTGCGATCTCGTCGGAGGTCAGCGCGGTGGTCGCCGCGATGTACCGCATCGTGATCGGTCACCCCGCGCGTCTGCTCGGCCTTGGCGCTGCCGTCGAGGGCCTCGAGCAGCGCGTACCGCAGGTCATGGCCGCAGCCCCGACGCGAGACAAGCCCCACAAGGCCCGCGCTGGCGCGTTCGATGGCTACACCATCATCGGTTCGCTCGCGGGCGGCGGCTCCGGCGGCAAGCTCTACGTCGCCGAGCCCACCGCCGAGAAGCATGCCGCCTTCGAGCGTTCGGGCCATGCCGAGGTGGACCAGGTCGTCATCAAGACCTTCAGTCTCGACGATGGCTCAAGCCTGCCGCAGATCGTGCGTGAAAACCGCGCGCTGGCTGCCGCCAAGAACATGGGACTCGTGCTCGAGCACGATATGACGCCCACACGGTTCCACTACGTCATGCGGTACGTGCCCGGTAAGCCCCTTGGCCAGGTCGCCCAGGAATTCCACGCACGTAGCAGCTCCGACGGGCTGAGCCAGGCCGATTTGCAGACCATGGTCGGGTACGTCGCCGACCTTACGAGTTCGCTCGCCGAGTACCATCAGGGCGGGCTTTGGCACAAGGACGTCAAGCCGGACAACATCATTGTTGATTCCAAGAGCGCGCACCTCGTGGACTTCGGTCTCATCACGCCGCTCCGCAGCGCGATGACGCTGACCACCCACGGAACGGAGTACTTCCGCGACCCGGAGATGGTCCGCATGGCACTCCGCGGAGCCAAGGTACACGAGGTCAACGGCGCCAAGTTTGATATCTACGCCGCCGGTGCGGTGCTCTACGCGGTGGTCGAGAACTCGTTCCCCGCCCACGGCGCGCTGAGCCAGTTTTCCAAGCCCTGTCCCGATGCGCTGCGGTGGATCATCCGCCGATCGATGACGGACTATGACAAGCGGTACGCCTCGGCCGCCGAGATGCTCGCCGACCTTCGCACGGTGCTCGCGTGCGGCGACATCGCCTCGCTCCGCCCGGCAAACTTGCCGAGCGTGAAGGGCGGGGCCAACGTGCCTGTTCCCGAGATTCCCGTCGCCGAGCCGATGGAAATTGTAGACGAGGCGCTGGCCGAGCCCGCCGCCGCGTTTGCAGCCTCGCCCCTCCCCCCGGCTCAGCCCGCCCAGCGCCCGCGGTACGCGCCAAACCCGCCCGGCGGAGCCCCGCAGCGTGGACCGGACAAGCATGGCAAGAAGCCGCGCATCCGCGTCACCAACTGGTGGACCGGCGAGTGGAAGGCCGATGGCGCTGCGCCCGATTCCCAGCCCGTACGTGTTGCCCGAGCGACCACTTCGCGCATTCCCAAGCCCAAGTCGGGCGTGTTCGTTGCCGCCATCGGCATCGGCGGCAAGTCCTCCTTCAACAAGCGCCTGAACGCGAGAGAGCAGGTTCGTGCGGCCCGCAAGCGCGCCGCCAACACCCGCAAGAACGCCGCCAAGCGCATCAGCAAACGTCGCCACCCTAACCGGTACGACAACAACCTCAACTGGGGCACGTTCCTCGCGGTGCTCTGCGCGGTCGGCTTTATCGGCGGCATCGGCTTCGCGCTTACCAAGCCGGGGACAACGCGTACCGTCACCACAGCAACCACCAAGATCATCCCGGACGATCGCAGCGGCCAAGGGCCTTCGGTCATCGTCACCGTGCCCGAGCACGTCGGGCCCACGGGCAGCGTGCATCCTGCCGTTGCGATCAGCGAACTTACGCCCGAGCTTCTCGAAGGCATCGACGGCACCGAGGTCATGTTCCTCAGCGATCTGTTGCCCCCATTGGACGACAGCCTGCTCGCCCCGCTCGAGGCAGCACACGCCGTGCTTTCGATCTCTGGCGTGCACACGATCAGCGCCATGACCGCCGAGGATGGCGACCCGCTCGACTCTGAAGAGGTAGACGCGCTCGCTTCACTTAGCCGCAAACGGGGCCAGCTCACACTCGGCTCCGACAGCACTTCACGCGCGATTTCGAGCTGGCTCAAGAAGCACGACCACGCCGACGCCGTGGTCTGGCTGGGCAGCGATGAGAAGCTCTACATCTTCACGCAGCACAGCCGAACCATCGGACCGGTCTCGGACGCGGCCAACCTAATTCACGACGCGCTCATTAGCGAACGTCATGACTGACGCGGGCCAGCGTTTCGAGCGTCCTCGCGGCTCGGCCAGAATCGACAGCGCCTGCCGCCATCGCGAGTCCCTCGTCCATCGACTGTGCCGCGCCAGCCACAAACAGCGCCGCCGCCGAGTTGAGCAGCGTGATGTCCCGCCTGGGACCGGCCTCACCCGCGAGCACCGATCGAATGACCGCAGCGCCTTCTTCAATACTGGCGACCTGCAGGTCAGCAATCGAGCACCGCGCCAACCCGAGTCCCGCCGGGTCGATCGTGCCCGGCTCCACTCGGCCAACCGTCACGTGGGCCACCGCCGTCGTCGTCGTCGTGGTGATCTCATCGAGCCCGTCGTGGCCTCGCACCACCATCGCTCGCTCGGCCCCAAGCCGGGCCAGGCATTCGGCGAGTTGGCCCACAAGCTCCGGTGCGTACACCCCGATCAACTGGCGCGAAGCGGCCGCCGGGTTGGTCAGCGGACCGATCGCGTTGAACAGCGTCGGCACGCCCAGCGCCCGGCGAACGGCTCCTGCGTATCGCATCGCGGGGTGATGGTGGATCGCAAAGCAGAAGCACACGCCCGCGTCTTGCAAGCACTCGGCCTGCACCTCGGGCGGCGCGTCCACCTGTACCCCCAGGGCTGCGAGCACCTCGGCTGAGCCGCGACCGGTGCGCGACCGATTGCCGTGCTTGGCCACGAGCACCCGGACCGGCGCGTCGGCACTGGCTGCGATGAGCGCCGCCGCCGTTGAGATGTTGAACGTCTTGGGCGCTCCGCCCGTGCCGCAGGTATCAATGAGTCGTTCGTCAGCCGAAGGCTCGTAAGGCACAGGGGTCACGTGGGCACGCATCACGCGAGCAGCACCGGTAAGTTCGTCGACGGTCGGTCCCTTGGCAGCCAGTGCTGCGAGCAGCCCCGCGATCAGCCGCTCATCGATCTCGCCAACGAGCATCGCGCCGAAGAGCCGTTCGGCCTCGTGCTCTGTAAGCGATTGGCCATCGATCAATGATTGGAGGCATGCAACCGGGTCCACGCTCAGAGCCTACCCGTGCCGAGCGACTTGGGCATCCGAACTCCGCCCTTCCCCTACAATGGGTGCATGCCCGCCGCCGTCAGCATTCAGCAGGTCGCTAAGCGCGCCGCCCGGCGCGCCCTGATCGCATCGACCCTCTTCCACAGCGGCCTGACGCTCGCACTGGTTTCGACGGCAACCGTCGCGTTGGTGCTGATAAGCCGGTGGACAGGCTCGGCCGAGCCGGGCTTGTGGACCGTGCCCGTCGTGCTGTGCATCGGCCTGCTTGCAGCGATCGGTATCGCCACGGGCACGCGATGGTCCACCGCAAGAGCGGCACGGGAATTGGACACTTCGCTCGGGCTCCACGATCGGCTGGCCTCAGCTTTGTCGTTCGAGTCCAGTAACGACCCGTTCGCCCGTTGGGCGGTTGCCGATGGTCAGTTGCTTGCCCGGCGGATCGATGCAAACGCGATGCCCACCCGTGCTTGGTTGGGGCGGATGTGGGCGTGGCCCGTCGCCGCCGGAGCGTTGGTCGCGGTGGTGCTCTTTGTTCCGCCTCGCGAGCTGACCGATTCCGCAGCGGACCGCCAGGCCGCCGTAACGCAAGCCATTGAAGACATCGCCCAGGCCGCCCCGCAACCCGATCCAGCAGAACCACCGCTGCCTGAGGTGGCGCAGGCGCAGGCCGCCATAGACGAGCTCGAAGCCGAACTTCGAGACGGCGTGCGCAATCCGCTTGACGCCCGAGCCGAGGCTGCCCGCCAGCTCGAACAGGCGGCCGACGCGCTGGACGAGCGAGCGGACGCAGTCCAAGACCAGCTCAACGAGTTGGCGAGGACCGGCGACAACTTCGATCCCGGGCCCGAAGACAACGCGCTCGACCCGCTCGCTGAGGCACTGCGGGAGCGCAATCTCGATCGCGCAATCGAGGAAGCCCAACGGCTCGAGGAGCGAGCAAGCGAGCTTTCGCCCGAGGAAGCCCAGCGGCTGGCCGACCAGCTTCAGCAGTTGAGCGACCGACTTGAAGAACTGGAGCGTGAACAGAGCCCGCCTCCGACTACCGACCCGCAGACGCCGCCGCAGCCCGAACCATCCGGCGAGCAACAACAACCCAGCGAGCAACAACAACCCAGCGACCAACAACAGCCCAGCGACCAACAGCCCGGCGAACAACAACAGCAGGGCGAACAGCAACAGCCCGGCGAACAACTACAGCCCGGTGAACAACAGCAACCGGGCGAGCAACAACAACCCGGCGGACAGCAACAGCCCGGCGAACAACAACAGCCCGGCGAACAGCAACAACCGGGCGAGCAACAACAGCCCGGCGAACAGCAACAACCCGGCGAACAGCAGCAGCCCGGTGAACAGCAACAGCCCGGTGAACAACAGCAGCCCGGCGACCAGCAAAAGCCCGGCGAACAGCAACAGCCCGGTGAACAACAGCAGCCCGGCGAACAACAGCAGCCCGGCGAACAACAGCAGCCCGGCGAACAGCAACAACCCGGCGAACAACAGCAGCCCGGCGAACAGCAACAACCCGGCGAACAACTACAGCCCGGTGAACAACAGCAACCGGGCGAGCAACAGCAACCCGGCGGACAGCAGCAGCCCGGCGAGCAACAACAACCCGGCGGACAGCAACAACCCGGCGAACAGCAACAACCCGGCGAACAACAGCAGCCCAATTCGGGAGAACCAACAAGCGAACCATCGTCGCCTCAACAGCAAGCCCGTGAGGTACGCGAGCAGCTCGAACAAGCGCGAGAGCGTCAGCGCCAAGCGGGCGGACAGCGAGAGCAGGCCGACCAACTCCGCGAAAACGCGCGGCGTCTGCTCGAAGAGTCTGATGACCAAAGCCAGCAACCGGGCGAACAACAGGGGAACGAGCGGGCCCCCGAACAATTACCTGGCAATCGCGTTCCCACGGACCCGAACAACCCCAACTCAGCCGGGGGCGCTGGCGACACGCCGGGCGAACGCGACCTAGGCCCGATCTCGCTTGATGACCCAGCGTTCGATCCGTTCGATGCTACCAATCCCGACGCGCAGTCCCAGGGCGAAGTTGTCGGCGAACGGTTCACCAATGGCGAGCGCGATCCGCTTGCCAACTCCCGCGAGCGGTACACACCCACCGCGATCCGCGAGGCGCGAGCCAGCGCCGAGCGAGCGATCGAGCAGCAGGGCGTGCCGCCGGATCGGCGGTCGCTTATCCGCCGCGTGTACGAGCGGCTCGCCGAGCGTCAGAACCCACCTCCTTCCTCTCCGACCTCTGATCCCTGATGCCCACCCACCATGCCATCGCTCCGTCTCAGTGATCCCGTCTGGCTCGTGCTGATCGCGCTGACGGTGCCAACCGTCTGGCTCGGCGTGCGCTGGCTGCTAGGTATGAGCGCGGCCCGACGCGTCACGATCATCGCATCGCGAACGCTGCTGCTGACGCTGCTCGCGTTGGCGCTTGCCGGCGCCTCTTCGCCCCGACAGACCGATGCCATCGCGGTCGTGGCGGTGCTGGATGTCTCCGACTCGGCTCGCTCGAACGCGCCCACGCTGCTCGATGAAGACGGCTCCATTCTCGAGTTTGACGAGCAGGTCCGATCCATGCTCATCGCCGCCGCGGTCTCGCGGGAGAGCGACGATCGGCTCGGGCTGGTGCTCTTCGATGCCGTCGCCGCCGCCTCGGCCATGCCCACCCGCGCCGATCCAACGGGCAGGCCGCTCGATGCCCGCTACCGCGAGGGAACGGATCTCGCCCAAGCCCTTCGACTTGCTGCCGCCATGCTTCCCGCCGATGCGAGCGGCCGGCTGCTGCTCATTTCTGATGGCAACCAGACCTCGGGCGATGCGCTCGCGGCTGCGGGCTCGCTTGTCCGCGCCGACGGCTCGCCCGTGCCTGTCGACGTGCTCCCGATCCGGTACCGCATCGACAAGGAAGTCCTCGTCGAGCGCGTCGATGTGCCCCCTACCGCGATCAGCGAATCTACCGTGACCGTGCGCATCGTGCTGCGTTCGACAGCGCCGGCCACGGGCTCGCTCTCGTTGCTCTACGACGGCGCGGTCGTCGACATCAATGGCTCAGCTCAGGGCAACGCCAGGCCGCTGAGGCTTGGCACGGGTCAGCGCGTTGAGACCGCCGAGGTCACGCTCGATTCCCAGCGTGTCCACCGCTTCGAAGCCGTCTGGGAGCCCACGCTCTCTACGGGTGAAGAGGGCTCAGGGTCGCCCGCGCGTCCGCTCGCTGACACCTCGCTCCGCAACAACCGCGCTCGCTCGTTCACCATCACCCCCGGCACCGGCTCGGTGCTCGTGATGCAGAGCACCCCGTCTGAAACCACACTCGTGCGCACGCTCCGCGCCTCGGGGCTTCGCGTCGAGACTGCTGATCCAGTTGCGGCGCCGACCGATGTGCTCGGTTGGCAGGGCCACGATCTCGTCATCCTCGATGATGTTTCGGCCGATGCGGTGCCCGGACTCTCTCAGCGTTCGCTCGCTTCGGCGGTCACCGAGTTCGGAGTCGGGCTGGTCATGATCGGCGGTCCGAGCAGCTTCGGCGCTGGCGGCTGGCGAGGCTCGCCCATCGAACCGCTCTTGCCCGTGGCGCTCGATGTGCCCGACCGGATGGTCATGCCCCGCGTCGCGCTGATGCTCGTGCTCGATAGCTCGGGCTCGATGGGACAGTCCGTGCTCGGCTCGGCGCGCAGCCAACAGCAGATCGCCAACGAGGCCGCCGCCCGCGCCGTCACGAGCCTCGGCCCGACCGATCTCGTCGGCGTGATCCGTTTCTCCAACGCAAGCCAAACCGTGGTCCCACTTGCGCCAAACGACCAACCCGACGAGACCGAACGCCGCATCCTGTCCATTCGTCACGGCGGGGGGACCAACCTCCTGCCCGCGCTCGAAGACGCCAACCGCGCCCTGCAACAAGCCGACGCCGACCTCAAGCACGTTGTCGTGCTCTCCGATGGCAGATCGCAGAACGAAGAGTTGCTCCCGCAGCTGGCTCGACAGATGGCCGACGCCGGCATCACTGTTACCACCATCAGTGTGGGCGACGAAGCCGACACGCAGACCCTCCGCAAGATCGCCTCGCAGGGCGAGGGCTCGTTCTACGAGGTCATTGACCCTAACCGTCTGCCCGCTGTGTTTCTCTCCGCTGTGCGCATCGTGCGTTCGCCCATGCTCCGCGAGGGCGACTTCGTGCCCGTGCGCACCGCAGCGTCACCGCTGATCGAGGGCCTGCCCGCGGAGTTGCCGCCGCTCGGCGGGCTCGTGCTCACTACGCGACGCGACGAGGTCGGCATCGCTACCGCGCTGTCCGCGTCCGACGGCGTGCCCGTGCTCGCGCACTGGCAGGCGGGACTTGGCCGAGTCGCTGCGTTCACTTCCGACGCCTCCGACTGGGCGCAGCCATGGATCGATTCGCCCGCCTACCGCCGCCTCTGGACGACGCTCGCTCGCTCGCTGAGCCGACCCGACGACGACCGCCGGTTCGCGGTTCGCACCCGGCTAGATGGCGATTCACTGCGAATGAGCCTTGAGGCGTACCAGCCTGACGGCACCCCGATGGGCGGGCTCGACATACCGGTCACCGTCTTCACACCCAGCGGCGAACAACTGCGAGCCCGCCTCACACAAACCGCGCCGGGTCTCTACGAATCCGTAGTACCCGCTGCGGAATCGGGAGACTACATCGCCATCGCCCGGCCCACCGGCTCCGGGCTACCGCTGCCCGCAGCCGTCGGCGGTCTATCGAGACCAGACGGCGCGGAGCACCGCTCGCTTGCGTCCAACGAGGCGCTGCTCGAAGCGATCGCACAGCGCACAGGCGGCCGGGTACTCGAGGCCACGATCGCTGGCGGGCAGAGCCTGTTTACGCTGCAGGACCGCCCGACGCGACGAGCGTGGATCCCTCTTTGGCAGCCGCTGCTCACCGCAGCGTTGGTGGTGCTGATGCTCGACATTGGCACCCGCCGCGTCGCGTGGGACCGCTGGCTCTCGCGCGAGTTCGCCGACGACTTCCGCAGGCAGGCGGCCTCTGCAACGACCGACCGATCCGCGCTGGCCGAGCGAGCCGCCGCCGCGCTGCGAGCGCGCAAAGTCGATCCGGCTGTTCCAAACACCGCCGCATCCAACCGCGATGCCGACGCGCTGCGACTCGTGCGTGACGCCCAGCAACGACGGCAACAGGCAGCGACCGGTACAACCGCGTCCAAGCAGCCCAAGCCCGCATCGTCACCGACGCCGAATACGCCCGAGCCGCCCGCCGCAGCCGATGGCGAACAGTCCAGCGCCTCGGGCCTGCTCGCCGCTAAGCGCCGGGCACGGGATCGCTATGGAGATTCCTAGCCCTTATCGCTGAGGGGGGCCTCCATCACGACCTTCGTGTACGCAAGCTCACACCCAAGCCGTCGGCAGTTGCGCTCAGTCGCGATGCCCGGCTTGGTGTGCGTCACCGCGATTTCGCACCCAGCCCGCTGACCGATCGCAAACCGCTCGGCGATCATCATCGCCTGGATACCCCGGCCTCGGAACGCGGACAGCACGCACCCGCCAAACAGGCAGCACAGCTCGCCCGCGATCTCCATCGCCGCGGCCCCCACCATCGCGCCGTCCGCCCACGCCGCGATGCACGTCGTGCGCTCGTGGCGGATCATGCGGCTCATGAACTCTTGCGTCTCGTCGTCGAGCGGCAGCACTGCGCCGTTCTTCTGCAAGCGCGGCGCAAACCCGCTGGTCGCTACATCGATGAACGCCCGCCAGTGCGTGTCGTCGCTCCGGTCGATCAGTTCGCACCGTACGCCGTTGGGGATGCCCCAAGGCAGGCGCGCGAACACGTCCTCACCCTGGGCCCACTCGGCTGCGTAAATGTTCTCAAACTCGATCGTCTGGAACCCGCGCTCGGCGAGACCCGCGATCAGCGACTCATCGCAGTGGGCCGCGACTTCGATGCGAGGCTTGGCTTGCCGCTCGCGATAGAACGCGACCAGCCTGTCGAGTTCGCCCCCGCTCACGGGGCCATCGAGGCCCAGCCCGCACGCCTGGTTTGCCCATGAGTTAGGCGACTGGTAGCTCATGATCCCGCCGCCGACGGGCTCCGACTCGTTGCACAGATCCGCCGTGCCCACCGCCTGCCTGTGTTCTTCGAGCCGGGCCAGCCTGATCGGGTCCATCTTGAGCATCGGGTGCATCCCTCGGGGCTGGAATAGCCCGCTGCCAGCCGAGCGTACTATCTGGCCATGTCCACCACCACCAATGACCAAACCCAAAGGCTCGCCGACCAGCAAGCCATGTTCGGCGCTGGCTGCTTCTGGGGCGTCGAAGTCGCGTTCGGCCAAATCGCCGGCGTCACGCAGACCGCCGTCGGCTACGCGGGCGGCCAGGTCGACAAGCCCACCTACGAACAGGTCTGCACCGACACCACGGGCCACGCCGAGGTCGTCCTCGTCACCTTCGACCCTTCGCAGGTTGGCTACGAGCAGTTGGTCGAGTCGTTCTTGAAGCTGCACGATCCAACCCAGCTCAACCGCCAAGGACCGGACGTTGGCGGCCAATACCGCTCAGCCGTGTTCGCCAAGGACGGTGGCCAGAAGGCCGCCGCCAGAGCCGTGATAGACCGCATGGCCGCCTCGTTCAAGAAGCCCATCGTCACCACCATCGAGCCCTGGGCCACCTTCCACCGGGCCGAGGACTACCACCAGCAGTACCTCGCCAAGCGCGGCCAGACATCGTGCCGCGTTCAGTGAACCCGGCTCAGAACGAAACAGGTGACGAGAGCGTCAGCGCCAGCCTCGGCGACCGCCTCATCATGCCCGGCGGCAAGGTCGACCCCCACGCCATCGCCTCGGCCATCGAGCGGGCGCGCAAGCTCGCTGCGGCTCGAAGCGATGAGTCTGGAGAAGCCGAAGACGTCGAACTCCCCGAGGTCACGTTCACTCTCCAGCGGGATCTCGCCACCCGGCTCGACAAGTACCTCACCAGCCGCGTCACCTTCATGAGCCGGACCCAGCTCCAAAAGCTCATCGACGATGGCGGCGTGACCGTTAACGCCAAACCCGCCAAGCCCTCGACCAAGCTCACGCTGGGCGACACCGTTCGCATGCTCGTGCCCGCGCCCCCGTCCAAGAACATCCAGCCCGAGGACATCCCCATCGAGGTGCTGCACGAGGACGACCACCTGCTCGTGGTCAACAAGGCCGCCGACATCATTGTCCACCCCGCGCGCAGCGAGAACTCGGGCACCATGCTCCACGCGCTCGCGTGGCACATGCGAACCAACAGCTGGGGCTCGCTTTCAGAAGTCGGCGAAGAGTTCGCCCGGCCCGGTGTCGTCCACCGCCTCGACCGCCACACATCGGGCTGCATCGTGTTCGCCAAGACAGACGAAGCGCACTGGAAGCTCGGCCGCCAATTCGAGCAGCGGACCGTCGACAAGCGGTACCTCGCGGTTGTTCATGGACGGGTCGAGCCCGACATCGACGTGATCGATGCGCCCATCGGCCCCCACCCGAGCAAGCAGAAGGGCTACCGCGAGAAGCAGGTCGTCCGCCACGACGACCTTGGCAAGAACGCGGTGACCATCTGCCGCGTCCGCGAGCGCTACCGCACGCCCCACGCGGGCGAACTGACACTCGTGGAGCTCGAACTCAAGACCGGGCGCACGCACCAGATCCGCGTGCACCTGAGCCACCTGGGCTGGCCCATCGTCGGGGACGACATGTACAGCGGCCGCCCTTTCGCCGATCCAACCACGGGCGAGGTCGTGATCGATCAGCAGGCACTGCACGCGGCGCTGCTCGCGTTCGAGCACCCGGTGCTTCGCACGCCAATGACGTTCACCGCACCGCTGCGAGCAGAGCTGCTCGCGCTGATCGAGGCCCTTCGCCAAGGCCCGACCGAGGCGGTGCATACCGAGGGCTCGGTGCCGCTGACGCGGTTCGGGCTGTGATGGCGGTGGTAGGCGACGAGACGAACTCAGACGCGAGCCGCTGACAACGCAGAGCGGGGCAGGCTGGAGGGATTCTGATCGCTTTTTTTCACGCCCCGGGATCGGGCGCGGGCTCGGTCGCAGGTTCAGTTGATGGTTCGCCTGCGGGTTCATCAGCTACGGGCGCTTCGGGCTCTGCAGCCGGAGCATCACCTTCGCTTGTCTCGGCCGGGGGCGTCTCGGCAGGCGGCGCCTCGGGGCCGACCACGTCCGTCGAGCCCTCGATCAACGGTGTAACACCGTCCTCAGACTCAAGCGGCCGATCGGCGTAGAGCTCGGGCAGCTCGCCCTTGGTAAACAGCGTGGGCGCTTCGCTCAAACGCTCTTCGAGCGATGCCAGCCGTCGCTTGGCCACCGCAGCCTGCTGGGAATAATTCGCCTTCTCGGCAATGTCGATCAGCCGCTCGTACGCCTGCCGAGCGCCCGCCACATCGCCCAGCGACTCGGCGACCGCGGCTATGCCCGACGCTGCGCCCACCGCGTGGAGCGCCATCGCAGGTTCGTCCTTGGTCAGGTCCCACGCACGCTTGTACAGCTTGGCCGCCTTGTCGAACTCGTCGGCGCGGTCTTCATCGCTCAAGAGATCTTCCTCGGCGACCGTGCCGTCCTGGTTGACCTGCGCACCGGGCGCGATGCCCCGCGACGCCGCGCTCAAGCGCACATCGCCCGCTGCGAGCAGGGCCCGAGCGGGCACGCCGTCCACATCGCTGAACTCGTCGGCGAGCGCGACCAGCGTGACCGGGTTGGGGTTGCCGCTGAGTGTGGCGTTCTCGAGCTGCACAAGCGCCGAGTCGCGGTAGGCGGTCTGCTGCTCGCCGCGGTAGTTCCAGAACCACCAGCCGCCTGCAATCAGTGCCATCGCGAACAGCAGCGGGCTCGACCACTTGCTCAGAAAATCGATCAGATCCTGGTTGATCCGGCCCTCATCGAGGCCAGCGCCCTCCACGATCTCGGTCTGTCGTTTGTCCATCGCCATCGCTGTGTCTTTCTTCTAACCGTGCCACGACTCTCTGAACGAGCCATGACCCTCTGAACGAGCCGCGACGTTCCTAACGAGCCGCGACCGTGAGGGAGCGGGTTTGCCTGACCCAACACTCTAGGGAGCCTTGGCGGGCCGCCGCACGAACAGCCTGCCCAGCAGCACCACCGCCACGCCCCCCACAAGCCAAGGCTCCTGCCGCTCGATGAACCCCATCCAGTAAAACGGCAACGCCAGCCCCACCACCCCCGCCAGCACCAGCCGCTTGCGACGCCCGTCTCGGCCCTTGATCCCGCTGTGCCCATCGCGCGTGGGCCACATCGCCAGCCAGACATACGCTGGGAACACGAGCCCGTAGAACACCATGAAGCAGCGGTAGATCAGTTCGCCGATGGAGAGGTCGACGATTTGTTCAATGCCCCAAACAGGTGGAAGCAGCGAAAGAAAGTACAGCAAGACGCCGGTCCCAATTGCCAAGATGTACGAAACGGGATTTTGGTTTGCCTGCAGTCGTATCACGCGGTCTGCATGAATGCAAAGAGTCATCACTGTTTGAAACAGGACGTGGATGACAAAGGCGAATACCACCCATAGAGACAGGTCGTCTACAGAGCCTTGCATCCAGATGGGTAGAGCTTTGGAATATCCCAACGTGATGAGAACCATCGAGAGGAAAAACACTCCAAAGCCAAGCGTGAAGCCCCAACGTGCAGACCCGGCTCCCAGCATCTGCCGGGCATGGTGAAACGACAAGTCCAAGTAGGGGCACAACGCAAAACCCAGCAGGCAAGGCACGAGCAGAAACAAAGCAGGCCGAGCCGCAATCGTCTCGTTGAGCTCGGGCACTGCCACTTGGTCGGCGATTCCCAAGCCCCCTACTGCGATCAGACTCACAATCAGGACAGTGCCGCAACTAATCCAGATGGCATGTGTCCGCTCGGGCCGCGATAGCGTCTTTGTGACGCCCGCAAAAACCAACAGAACGATTGGAAGGATCACTGCGTACGGCAGCATCGGAAAGCCAGTGCTTGCAGCCAGCCAAGAGATCCAATACCCATGAAACGCCGCCGTCACCGCGCTAAAGGCCACCATCGCGTGCCGGTGGCGGTGCACCAGGTGCTCGCTCATGCCGTCTCGGCAGAGCACCCAGCCCATCGCCGC
Source organism: Phycisphaerales bacterium (assembly GCA_029260395.1). GTDB lineage: Bacteria > Planctomycetota > Phycisphaerae > Phycisphaerales > UBA1924 > OFTM382. The sequence continues at coordinate 481,794 of JAJDDJ010000013.1, forward strand.
AGCGCCGACTACGTTGGGTACCGCGAAGACGACAAAGCCCCAGATGCCGTAGTCCCGCACGAGTAGCACCGGAAAGAACATCCCGATGCACCACGTCCAGCTCACCGCCAGATACGCAGCCCAACCAAGCGTTCGCAGGTTCACGCCGAGGCGTCCTTGGCCCGGTCGTCGTTGGCTTCGGGCTTGGTATCTGAATGGGTCTCTGGCTTCACCTCGGTCGGCAGCTTGGCCTTCGCCTCGGCCTCCGGGTTGCGGTCAGCCAGCCGCGCCTTGTAGTGGTCCTTGGGCGTCACATGAAACGTGACCGTCACCTTGCCGACGCGCTTGTCCTGCGTGCCGGGGATCGACTGCATCACCCCCATGCGCAGCGAGCAGTTGAACTCCTTGCCCAGCGCGACCAGCTCGTCGATGTTCTCCGACGACTTGATCTTGTACACCGCCGGCCCAAAGCACGGCCGCAGGAAGCGGTACTCCAGCGTCTTACACACGACCGTAAAGTTCGCACCCGCCTTGCCGAAGACGTACATGCCGCCAGCGATCTCGGCGTTGCCCAGCAGCGCTGCGCCGGCCATCGCGTTGTACCAGTTGCGGTTAAACCGGCGGAACGGCAGCACCGCCGCGAACGTCTCCGCATCGAGCCGCTTCATCTTGATGCCCGAATGAAACGCGTAAGGCAGCCAGATCAGCGAGCACACCCGGTGCCAGAAGTTGTTCCGAGTGCTCAGTTTGCTCACGAAGGCATCGAGCCGGTCGAACAGCGTCCGCTTGCCGGGCTTGGACCCCGCCGGATCCATCGCGGTGACCGGCTGGCCCTGCAGGGCCTCGTCGAGTCCCTCCGCCGAGTCATCGGCGCGCAGCGATGCCTCGGTCGTGGGCTCGGCTGGTTTGGACTTGGAGGCGGTCGTCAATGCTGTCCTCTTTGCTGGTGAGCGCGGGCACCCATTCCATCGTATCCACCCTCGGCCCGTCCACCCGTCAGGAAAACGTCAGGGCATCTGGCTCTGCTGTCTGGCTAGGGAGGCGACTCAGGCATCCACCAGCTCAAACCACCCCTTGCCATTGGACACGCTTCGGCAAATCGGCGACCTCGGCTCATGGTCAAGCACGAGTGTCCACTGCCCCTGTGCTGCCTCTGTGAGCAGCCACCGCTTGCTAAGCATACTGGTGTAGGGCTCTACGTCGTAGGCCAGGCTGTACGCCGCACCGCTGTGCCATCGGCTGGGCAAGACATCCGGCACGAACACCACGGTCTGGCCATCGACATCCGTAAACCGCACCGCCTGCTGACCCCAGGTGTGCCCCGGCACGCCGAACACACCGATGCCGCTGGCGACCTCGGTGGTGCGCGCGTCGAGTGTGCCAGCGGGCACGGCATCCCGCGATGGCACAGTTCCCGGCGCGAACGCCGGCGGGCTGTCGACCAGCCGAAGCTGCGTGCCCTCAAGCCCCACAAATGGCAGCAGATGGTCGCGGTAGTACGTCCGTGTCATGACTGCGGTGTTGGCGAGCGCATCGTCCCATTCCCGCCGCTGCACGATGACCTCGGCATTGGGGAACGTGCGCACCACATCCGGGCAGTCGCCCGAGGCATCGCGCGACGTCGGCGCCGACCAGTGAGGCGCTTCGCCCGGGCGCGGCCGACGAGTCAGCCCCCCAGCGTGGTCAAAGTGCAGGTGGCTGACAATCACATGGTCGATCTCTGCTGGGTCGATGCCCGCCGTGATCACAGCGCTTTCAACTGTTCGGCCATCGAGCCCGAAGATTTTGGACATCTTCTCATCCAGCTTGTCGCCCGTGCCCGCCTCGATGAGCACCCGGCGCGCGCGACCGAGCTCAGCATCGATTCCTTCGCTCTCCAGCAGCAGACAGTTGTGCCGAACCTCGATGCGGTTCTGCTCGTCGGGCGTCGCGTGCTTGGTCCAGACAACGCGCGGGATCACGCCGAACATCGAGCCGCCGTCGAGCAGCAGTCGGCCCGCATCGAGCAGCTTCCAGGTGTATCGCATCTTGGCCATGCACCGATCGTAGCGGCCCGGCTCAATCGCTCCAGAACCGCCACGGCTCATCGCTCGCAAGCCAGTCGTCACCTACGAGCGCACGCCGCAGATCCGCCGTTAGCTCTGAGATGCTCGCTTGGTCGAGCGCGGAACACCCAAGGTCGGCCCAAGTGGTCCAGCCGTCCCCTGTAGCGAGATCGGTCTTGCTCGCAAGCGTGATGGCTTGGCCAGATTGCGTGGTTGGAAGTCCTTCGATGTCCTCTGGACGAGCCGCCTCGGCGATGCGCACCACAAGGTCCGCGCTGCGGGCGAGCTCGACCGCTGTCTGCTGGGCGAACGCTTGGAGTGCATCGCTCGGGTGGTTCTCGATGCCCGGCGTGTCCACCCACCGAGTCACCAAGCCATCAAGCTCGACCAGCGCTCCCACATGATCGAGTGTGGTGCCCGCGACATCCGTTGCCAGCGCCACCGTCTGCCCCGCGACCGCGTTGAGCAGCGTGCTCTTGCCCGCATTGGGCCTGCCCACAACCACCACCATCGGCGGTTCGATCAGCTGACGCAGCCCACGGTCACGTTCGCTGAGCGGCGATGCCTCGTCGCGCGCGCCCGTAGCCCACAGCTCGTGCTGACGCAGCAGCAGGTCCAGCGCACGCGGGCTGGCTGCGCGTGTAAGAACGCCCAGCGCTCGCGCTTCGATCTCGCTACGCGCCTCGGAGAATGCAGGCTCATGTGCGCGCTCGAGACCCGCGCATCTGAGCCAGCCGTCGAAGCGTTCCGCGATGGCCTTGCCCGCGTGGGGCGTGAGCCAGATAAGCGTCGGGCTGGGCCGGGCCACCACCATCTCATCGATCCCCGCCACCCTGCACCAGCGCACGCCACCGACCGGCACCCTTGGTAACAAGAGCCCTTCGATCGCCGCATCGAGTTGGCTTGCTCCGTCCGCAACCAGCCCGATGACCGAGACCGCGCCGCCGGTGCCCGAGGCCCGCCACCATCTCGCTGGCGACCGCACATCGCTCATGCGTCGCTGCGTGCATGGTCTACACACGCCCGTATACCCATGAGTTGCAGATCGGGGATGATGTGCTCGACGAGCTCGTCGCCATCAAAGAGCAGCGGCGCATCCCCGCCAGTAGCAATGACCTGTGGGTACGCGCCGTAGAACTCGCTGTATCGCTCAATCAGGTACCGCACGCTGCCCCTGGCCGCCGCGAGCACGCCTGTGAGCATCGCGTCAGCTGTGTTGTGGCCCATGACCTCGGGAGGCTCCTCAGCCGGGGGCCATGTGCCGAGCGGGAGCTGAGCGGTCCCGCCGTGGAGGGCTTTCAACATCAGCCCGCCGCCCGGCAGGATCGCTCCGCCCTGGAACACGCCCTTGCCGTCGACAAAGTCCACCGTGATCGCGGTTCCCGCATCGATCACCACGCACGCCTGCTGGGCTCGCTGCCAGGCCGCCAGCGCCGACACCGCCCGATCCACCCCGAGCGTGTGCGCTTCTTCGATAGTGTGCTTGAGCGGGATCGGGATATCGCGGTTGATCCGCCCCACGCTGCCGCCGATCGTCTGGTAGATGGCCTTTTCGACCTCGGATGCCACGGGGTCGTTGACCGATGCGACCGCAGCAAGCTCTACATCGGCGTGCGCCTTGAGGGCCGGGACAAGCTCATCGAGCTTCGCGTTGGGCACGCTGTGGGCCTCGATGAGCGACGAGCCCTCGAACACCCCCCACCGGACGCGCGAATTGCCCACCGCCACCGCCAGCATCCGGTCTTGATCGCTCATGGCATTAGACTACGCGTGGCGGCCGCCCGCTACTACAGTGTCGCCCGATGGCCAGTTCCAAGCCTCTCCATCCCACCGGCTGCCAGATCGATGAGAGCCTTGAACGGGTGGAGATCGACGACTTCGCCTTCCCGCTCGGGGTGTACCCCGTCGAAGCGATGAAGCCTAAGGCTGGCTACGCCGTCCAGTTCGAGCCGGCCGACGGCGACGACCAAGAGGTCGAGGAGTGGCCCGACCGCTATGTATTCGAGGCGGTGGTCACCGCGACCAGGCTCCCTCAGCTCATGCGCTCGCTGGCGACCCTGCTGCCCGAGCGGGTCTTCCCGATTCTCGACATCATCGGCTACGACGCGTACCGCGAGATCGACCCGTACATCTCGTACGAGCTCGTCGGCCGGGACCGCTTCATCGATGCCCTCCGGCGGTTTGGGCCTGTGCTGTTCGAGGACGGCTGGTGCGGCATCGGGGCCATGAGCGACACGCCTTTCTTTTATCTGTTCCTCGATGAGCACAAGGTGCTGACCATCCGGTGCACAGAGGAGCACCGCGAGAAGGTCGAAGCGGTTCTCAAGGCGTTCGACCTTGAACCCGTCGATCAGCCCGCCGCAGCCGACTTCGCCGCTCACGAGCACAGAAGCGTGGTCGTGGCGTCGGAAGACCGGCCAGACCTGCTGAGTTTCGACGAGATCTGCGACGTCCTCCGCGATGAGTGGCGACTGGTGCTCAACATCGATGCAGAGCAGAACGCGGACGAAAGCGGCCGCTCTCTGGGCGTCGTAGGGTGGCGTTGTCATCTGCAACTACGGTTTAGCACCGAACCTGAGGTGCTCTACGTCGAAGTGCTGCTGGAAGCCCAATCGCTCAACGAGGCCGACTACCTCGCCCAGCAGGCTGCCGAACGGATGCTCGAATCGATCGATCGGATTTGCGACGATGCGCGAATGCTGCAAGCCGACCGCCTCGTCGTGGCGGATATGGCCAAATCACTCAGAGGCATGAAGGCTGAGTCTGTCGGCGAGTTTGTTGACCACCGCAAGTCCACGGGCGAGTCCGGGCTCTTAGCAGCCCGCTGGCTCCATTAGACCGGTTGGATTCAAGACCCCTTCCGCTTGCTGCATTGGGGAGCGGGTGCCTGGCCGGGCTCGATCAACGATCGTGAAAAAACCTCGCTTGGGGCCCATTACGGTTTGCGTCCGCCGGGCGAGGCCGATATGGTCAGCCCGGTATAGGGAGGACTAGCCGCCCCGCCCGTCGTGGTCGGGTCAGCGGCCAGCGCGTGGTTACCCCACGCCGGTCCTCTATCCAGGAGACGTGTCCGGATCCGCTCTGAGGCTTTGTTGCTCGCGGGGATCCGACCAGAACGCTCGCCGGGGCTGCAAAAACAGCCTCCGCGATAGGAGCCGGTGTTTCATGTCGAACATCCCCTACCTCTCGTCCCGCGCGGTACGTTCCGCGACACGCGCCCTTCTCGTCACCGCTGCGGCGACCGCAGCCGGTGTCGCCGCCCCTGCGTGGGCCGCGATGCCAGATGAGCCGCAGCTCGGCGTGCCACAAGATTCGGCCGAGCGAGCGGACATCGCGCTCGCCGATGCCCGGCTCTATATTGCTGAAGAACGCCCCGCCCACGCCCTTCGCTCACTGGCGGAGGTCATGCGCGGCGAATCGTTCATGACCGACTCGGCCCGACGCAACGAGGTCATGGGCCTGCTCGGCAAAGCCAAGTCGATGCGCAGCTCCCAGCCCGCAAGCCAGCAGCGCGTCGAGACGGCCCAGATCGCCCTGCTCGATGGGAACTTCACCGTTGCCGAGCACAACGCAACCGCGGTGCTTGCGATGACCGATGCCTACTCCGCCGACCGGCAGGCAGCCAGCCAAGTCATCGCCGATGTCGATGCCCAGCGGACCGCGATCGCCCCGCAGATCCCCGATCTGCTGCTGGCGATGAGCGACGACTTTTCTTCGGGTCAGTACGCCCGAGCCAAGGCGGCCCTCGATGCGTTGCAGCGCTCGGGCATCGAGCTCAACCCGGCTCAGCAGTCTTCGGTGGATCACTACACGACGACGCTCTACGAGCTCGAGCGGGTCAATGGCGTGATCGACCACACGCCATACGCTGCGACCATGCTTCAGGCCGGTGTCGTGAAGCGACGCGCTGAGGAGCCCGATGAGCCCGCCCAGGTGCCAGCGACCGAAGAACCGGCCTTGGAAGAGCCCGTTGCTCAGCCCGCGCCCGCCAAGCCCTTGACACGCTCTGCAGGAACCATGGACCCGATCGAGATGGCCCTCGGCGGCAGCACGACACCGCCGCCCGCTGCAAAGCCAGCCATCGCGTCCACCACGGCCCAGCCTGTGACACAAGCCACTCCTGCTCAGGCAGCCCGGCAGGACGATCCCGAAATCGGGACGATGACCCCCGTCAACGCTCCTCAGAAGCAGACACCACCGCCCTCCACCAGCCAGCCCGTTCAGCAGCCCGCGGTCCAACCATCGGTCCAGCCGATGACGCAGTCAACGCCCCCTGGTCGCACGCCCGCAATGGGTAGCATGCAAGTTCAAGAGAGCCAGCTTTCTTCCCAGCAAGCCAGCGGCTCGCTCATCGACCAGGCCCTTCGCATCGAAGCACAGAGCACCATCGCCAACGCGGATGCCGCCTTTGAGAAGGCCCAGTACGCTCGGGCCGAGGGTATGTATTTCACGGCCCAGCAGTACAGCCAGTACCTGACATCCGCTCAGATGCAGCACATCAGTGACCGTCTGGCCGAGAGCCGGCTCCAGCTTGGCGACAACGGCGGAAACATCCTCGACGGCGAGCTCCAGACCCGCGGCGCCCAAGCCGACCGAGCCCGCGCCATCATCGCCAACCAAATTGACCAAGCCCAGACCCGTCTGGATACCGGGCTCATCGAGCTCGCCCAGACCAACGCCGAGGGTGCCCGAAGCGATCTACTCCGCAACCAGGACGTGCTCTCCGCGAGCGAGTTTCAGGCGTTCAGCGACCAGATCGATACGCTTATCGCGGCCATCAGTCGTCGCGACCTCGAACAGGCCGACTCGACCGCGCGCGATCAAGAACGCGACGCCCTGAGGGCCGCCCAATCCAAGGAGGCTGAGCGGATCATCAAGAAGGAGGTCCGTCTCCGTGAGGCGCTCGACCGAGTTCGGGCCCTGCAGGCCGAACGCCGGTACCAGGCGGCTCTGGCGGTTGTTGAGCAGGACATTCTGTTCATCGATCCGCTGAATCCGGCGGGCCTGTTGCTGCAAGACATCCTGCGCGAGGCGGACATCTACCGGGTCTTCAACGCCAACCGGAAGGAGATGAACCTACGCCTGAGCGAGCTTGCCAACCAGAACGCCGCGGCCGTGCTCCCTCCGACTGAAATCCTCGATTACCCCGAGAACTGGCCGTCGCTGAGCACGACCCGCCTTGGTGGGCTTGGTGACTTTGAGACCGCCGAGGACCGCGCCACGCTGGGCAAGCTCGGGCTCCGGCCGGTCGAGGCCAGGTTCGCAGCCAACCGCCTGAGCGACGTGCTTGATTTTGTCAGCGCTGTAGCTGAAGTCGCAATCGATGTGGACTGGCGCTCGCTCGAAGAGATCGGGATCGATCCCGAGACCGAAGTCACGCTCAACCTCCCGCCCGTGACCCCCGAGCGCATTCTCAATGCAGTCGCCGATCGCGTCAGCGACATCGGTGCTGAGGCCGACTGGGCTGTGCAGGACGGCGTGCTTGTCTTTGCGTCCAAGGATCGGCTCCGCAAGCGTCGGGCGCTGCACATCTACGACATCGGCGACCTCGTCGTCGAGGTGCCCGACTACACAAGCGTGCCCGAGATCGATCTTCAGCAGGCGCTCCAGTCCAACGAGGGCGGTGGCCAGAGCCCGTTCCAGGATCAGAACCAGGACACCGTGCGCATCCCACTTGAAGACCGCATCCGCGAGGTCCGCGACATTATCGAGCGGAACGTTGATACAGAACACTGGGACGTGGACGGGTTCATCCAGGAATGGGGCAAGTCGCTCATCATCAACACCAGCCCTAAGAACCACCGCGAGGTGCGGGGCTTGCTGAGCCAGCTACGCGACCAGCGCGCCATCCAGATCAACGCCGAGGTCCGCTTCCTGCTCGTCAGCCAGGACTTCTTTGAGCAAATCGGCTTTGACTTTGATGTCTACCTCAACGCCAACAACAACCAGGTCCGCACCGCTCGCGCGGGTGATCCGACGATCAACGCGAGCGACTTCTTTAGCTTCAGCCCCACAGGCGGCGGCGCTGCGGGGTTGCAACGGACCGTCACCGGATCCGCAGCCCCCAACGGCCCGGTCGCTGGCGGCGGTGGAGCGCTCACACAGGGCGTCGTCGCTCCCCGCCCGTGGTCGCCAATCGGCTTCCCGAGCAACTCAATCGGTCTGACCGAGGCTTTGTTCCCGGCCGAGGGCATCGCAAGCCAGGTGCTCAGCGCCGCACCTGCTCTGGGCATCGCGGGTCAGTTCCTTGACGACATCCAGGTCGACTTCCTGATTCAGGCCACCCAGGCCGACCGCCGGACGGTCACTCTTACCGCCCCGCGCCTGACGTTCATGAACGGCCAGATCGCCAACATCGTCGTCGGTACGCAGATCGCATTCATCTCCGACCTTCAGCCCGTGGTCAGTGACTCGGCCGTTGGCTTCGATCCAGAGCTCGATACCGTCGTCGAGGGCGTGACGCTGCTGCTCGAAGGCACGGTCTCCGCCGACCGCCGGTACGTTCAGATGAACGTTGACGCGGCAGTCGCCGAAGTCATCGGTATCGCCAACGAGGAGGTCGTCGCGGTAGCGGGCGGCCAGCTCGTGAGTTCTGCTCAGGCCTCGTCCTTCATCGGCCTGCCGACCACAACAGTGACGCGGGTACAGACCACGGTCAACGTGCCCGATCAGGGCACGGCCCTGCTGGGCGGCCAGCGGATCGTCAGCGAGTCCGAGGTCGAGACGGGTGTGCCAATCCTCAGCAAGATCCCGATCCTCAACCGCTTCTTTTCCAACCGCATCGAGTCACGCGACGAATCCACGCTGATGATCCTGCTCAAGCCCACGATCCTTATCCAAGGCGAGCAGGAGGAGCGTCAGCACCCGGGCATCGGGAGCGAACTCAGCCGCAGCTACGGCGGCTAACCAGCTCGGCAGAGGGTTTGGACTTTGCAGCCTGATCGCTGCTAGACTGGTCGTGGTCGGCTCGGTTCTCGGGTCTTTTCTTCGGAGCGCTCATGAGTCAAGAAGAGTCCAGGCTACGCGTCCAGCGGGAGGACGGGGTTGTACACGTCGAGTTCATCGACCGCAACATTCTCGACGAGGCCAACATCCAAATGATCGGCCAGGAGTTGTTCTCGATCGTGGACACCGAGAAGGACCCCAAGCTGCTGCTCAGCTTCTCGAACGTGGACCATCTCTCCTCGTCGGCGCTAGGAACGCTCATCACGCTCAACACCAAAATTAAGCTCAAGAGCGGCCAGCTCAGGCTGGCCAACATCGACCGACAGATCTACGAGGTGTTTGTCATCACCCGGCTCAACCAGCTCTTTCAAATATCTGACACCACTGAAGAAGCCCAAGCCAGCTTCGAGTGAAGGCGTGCCCATGAGCCGCCCCGCACTCCATTTCCCTGACGCGCTGTTCCATCCCGATTCGGGCGTTGGCGGAGGCCCCAGGCCTCCCCACGGCGACCATGACTCGCTCTGGGTCCAAAACGACCGTGCCATCATCGACTCGATACAGGACCGCGTCATCGACGCTGCCGACAGCCTCGGCTACGACACGAACGCGCAGTTCGCCCTTCGACTCGCGCTTGAGGAGGCCATCGTTAATGCCTTCAAGCACGGCCACAAGGGGCTGCCGGGCGATACGCCGGTCCACTTCGAGTTCGAGGTCTCTCCTAAGCGCATCTACGTCATCGTCGAAGACCAAGGCCCTGGCTTCACGCCCAAGGCCGTCCCCGACCCCACCCTCGATGAAAACCTTGAACGTCCAAGCGGCAGGGGGCTGGTCTTGATGCGGGCTTACATGACCCGAATCGAGCACAACGCACAAGGCAACCGGGTTGAGATGGAACTGATCCGCCCAGAATCGAGGGAGTGAGCTCCCTGAAGGCGGCTCTCGATCCGCTCCGAATGCGAACCGGCCCACGACTCAAGCCGTAGAGACGGGTGGCCGATCGGTGCTCTCGGGCATTAGATCGACTGCATAGGATCAGATGCAGGCCGAATGGTCGGCAGCCGCGAGGGCTCGGTAGCCGATGCGGCGAATTGGAGTAGGCAAGGAATACGCCATGAGCACCACTGACACCGATACCACCGCAGTCATCCTCACTGAGGCCGCTGCTAAAGAGATCCGTAACATCATTCAGCAACAAGAGTTGGCCGCTGAGGATGTCTGCCTGAGGGTGGGGGTCAAAGGCGGAGGCTGCTCGGGGTTCAGCTATGTGCTTGACCTGACCGAACAGAAGAAGGACACCGATGAGGTCTTCGAGCAGCACGGGATCCGGTTGATCTGCGATCCCAAGAGCATGCTGTACCTGAACGGCACCACCGTCGATTTCCGAGATGAGATCATGGGCCGGGGGTTCGTGTTCAACAACCCCAACGCCACCAGTTCCTGCGGCTGCGGCTCAAGCTTCAGCGCCTGAATCGGGCATCCGGGCCGTGCTCAGTGGGCCCAGTTGAAAGATAGTGCTCGCATTTTCCTGCCGTTTCGTCTACATTTGACGGAGCGGTTGGTCTGCATCGGCCGCGGGGAACGGCCCGTCTGGCGCGTTCCAGCGGCCGCCGAGGCCCAATCTCGGTAAGGTTCAAGAAGCGAATGTCACAAGCGCCGATTCCGCTCGAAACATCGCAAAGCTACAGTCCACCCACGGTCACGCAGTTCAGCGTGTTCCTGAGTAACCGCGTCGGAAAGCTGCACGACCTCGTCGAGAGCTTTGAGGCCTCGCCCGCGCAGGTGTGCGCCCTGAGTGTGCATGAGGCAAGCGACCACGCGGTGGTTCGCCTCATCACCAACAGCTCCACGATCGCCCGCTCGTTGCTCCGCCGTGAACAGCTCGCCTATTGCGAGAAGGACGTGCTAGTGGTCGAGCTCTCAAAGGGCCATTCACTCTCGAGCATGTGCCTGAGCCTGCTGGGGGCGGAATTGAACATCCAGTTCGCTTACCCGCTGATGCTCAGGCCCAACGGCACGCCCACGATCGCCATAGCGGTTGATGACCACGTGCTCGCAGGGCAGATTCTCCGCCGCAAGCAGTTCAGGCTATTCGGCGAGAATGACATCCTCGACGTCCATTGAGCGAGGCTCTCGGCGGTGAACCATCGCCAACTGCTTCCTCTGTAGGACCAGTGGTTTTCCACCGTATCCACGCGATGGTCTTTGGGTGATTCTATGGCCGAACCAGGATATAGCCGCACCGTAGCTACCAGATAACCTGCCGCCCAGATGCCAGCATCCGATACGCTGGTACGCTGTAGACCATGTGAGGTCTTGGCGATCCCGCGGAGCGTCCGCCGCATCGCCCCGAGCCTCAACGCCTCAAGACTCGCGTGGACCCAAGCCAGCGAGCACCACCAAGGAGACCTGCTATGAAGCTTCAACTCACCGCGTCTGCTCTATTGCTGCTGACGTCGCCTGCATGGGCACAGAGCGACTACCTCAACGGCCAGACCCCCGAGCAGGTGATCGAGCAGTATGCAAGCGATGCCGCACCGCCGTTTGTCGCGCCCAAACTGAACATCGGTGACAACGCCCCCGAGCTCGGCGTGACCGAGTTCGTGAAGGGTGCGCCCGTTGGCTCCTTTGAGAACGGCAACGTCTACCTCATCGATTTCTGGGCCACCTGGTGCGGGCCGTGCATCCGCTCGATGCCCCACTTGTCAGAACTGCAAGAAAAGCACTCGGGCGAGGGCCTGCAGGTCGTCGCGGTGGACATCTGGGAGAACAAGCGCACCGCAAACGGCTCCGAGCCGATCGTCGGCGATGAGCGCACCGAACTCGTCAAGGAGTTCGTCAAGAAGCACGACGAGAACATGCGCTACACCGTCGCCATCGACGGCGAGCAAATGCTTGAAGAACACTGGATGAAAGCCGCCGGCCAGCGAGGTATCCCCACCGCCATGATCATCGATCGCGCCGGCAAGGTTGCTTGGATCGGTTACGGAACCGACAGCTCCATGGGCGAAAGCCTCGATGCCATCCTCGCCGGCAAACACGACCTCAAAGCCATGCGCGCTGAACGCCTCGAAGCCATGCGTAAGGAGCACGACGGTCAGCGAGCTGGCCGACTCATCGGCACCGCGAACTCCATGCTCCGCGAGGGCGAGGAAAAGGACGCGCTTTCTCTCATGGCCGCCCTCAGCGCCGCCGATTTCAAGGACGATGCCATGGGCCTGAACGCCATGGCCTGGAACCTCGTGGACCGTGAAGAGGTCTCGACCAAGAGCGCTGAGCTTGCCCGCGACATGGCCGCCAAAGCCTGCAAGCTGACCGAGTGGGAGGACTCGAACATACTCGATACCCTTGCCTGGGCACACCACCACTTGGGCGAGCATGCCAAAGCCATCGAGATCGAGACCAAGGCTGTCAAGCACTCGACAAGCGACGACCAGCGTGAAGCAATGGAAGAGGTCCTAGCCAAGTTCAAGAAGGCTTCGGGCGGCCACTAAGCGCCCCCGACAACTTCACTGATTTCGATTCAGCCAAGCGGGCGGCCTTGAACAGGTCGCCCGTTTTTTGATGGTTAAGCGCCGCCCTCGGCCCATCGCAACGCGCCGGGCAGCTCCGCTGCGGCGTACTCCAGGTGAAGAACACGGCGGCATCGTTGCGAGCGGTTCGGTCCCGAGCCATGCAAGAGAAGGGGCCGCATGAGCACCGCATCGCCGCGTTGCACAACGATTGGATGGGCATCCCTCAGTGCGCCGCCGGCTGCGCCTTTCGAGTTCTGGCTAGCCGGCATTACCAGCAGACAGCCGTTGGTCTCGTCTGCATCATCAAAGTGAAGCCGAAGCGTGACCATCGCCTCTAGAACCGAGCGAGCAGGCTGAACGTGGTGCACGCCTTGCTTGGCCGACCACGGACCGAAGCCGGGTGTATCGATCCGGTCTCTCATTGCGATCGTTAGATCACGGTGCAGCCCGAGCGTCCAACTCGCGTCTGGCGATTTGTCGAACAGGATTGAGCGAACAAGCCGTGCGTGCTCACCAAGCACGTTGCGGATCAACCGTATGGTCGTCGCTGCGTAGGCGAACTCGGCTACCTGCAGGCTCAACCGCGCGATGCCGCGCACTCCCGCTCCGTCAACTACCGGAAGCGTGCTCTCGATGCCTTCCAGCACAACACCTGGTACGAAGCCTTCGACAACTTCGATGCCGTCGGCGTCGAGCTCGGCCCTCATGCCAGCCCGTGCTCGCCGAGCCAACGTTCCGCATCGATCGCGGCCTGGCAGCCCATGCCCGCAGCGGTCACCGCCTGGCGGTAGTCAGCGTCGGCGACATCGCCCGCTGCGAACACGCCTTCGAGCTTGGTGTGGCTGCTCCGCGTGGGCAGCACAATGTAGCCCTTGGCGTCGAACTCGAGCCCCGAGCCTTTCAGGAACTTGGTCGTCGGTGTGTGGCCGATGGCCACGAACATGCCTTTGACCTCGATCTCGCTCTCCTCACCGGTCACGGTGTCCTTGAGCCTGATGCCGCGGATGCGATCTTTCTCGTCAGGCAGCACGTCGGCGACCTCCTTGTTCCATAGCACCTCTGCGTTGGGCTTGGATAGGAAACGCTCCTGCATGATCTTGCTCGCGCGCAGCTCGTCTCGGCGGTGGATCACGCTGACCTTGCTGGCAAACTTGGTGAGGTACGTCGCCTCCTCCATCGCGGTATCGCCACCGCCGACGACCGCGACGTGCTGGTTGCGGTACGCGGGCAGCGCACCGTCGCACACCGCACACGCGGAAACCCCGCCGCCGTTGCGCGCGAGCCGCTGCTCGCTCTCGATATTCAGCCAGTTCGCGGTGGCACCGGAAGCGATGATGACGGTGTGGGTGCGCACGGTGTCGCCGCTGGAAGTCTTGAGCGTCAGCGGCTTGGTGGTGAAGTCCACCTCGACGATGTCCTGGTCGATGGACCGTGTTCCGAACCGCTCGGCCTGGTCCTGGAATTTGCCCATCATCTCGGGGCCCTCGACGCCCTCGGGGAAGCCCGGGTAGTTCTCCACCTCGGTGGTCAGCATGAGCTGCCCGCCCGGCAAGATCGGTCCCGGGTCCTGCTTGGCCACGCCCACATACACCACCGGGTCCAGGTTGGCCCGTGCCGCGTACACGGCGGCCGTCCAGCCCGCGGGCCCAGAACCGATGATGACCACCTTCTCGATGTCGTTCTTCCCGTTGGCCGTCACGTCGCTCATGGAACACCTCAACTGAACCGGAACCACTGCTCACTTGCCAGCATCCGCTCGCCGGCGAATGCCTACCCCCGAGTGCCTGCCGATGTTCCGTTAATCGAATCCGACACGCCAGCAAGCACCACGCGGCCGGGGCATCTCATAGGAGCCCAATCATCGGGGCCATCTCACCGGAGTCGGCCGCTGTCGATCATGTCCTGGCGGAGCAGCGACAGCACAGGCGGCCAGAACAGGTAGTCCCGTCCTGGCGGCGCGTCGGTCGTGTTCTGCACCTCGCTCGCCCAGTTTTTTTGGCTGTCCGTGCCGACCGAGTACACCACGAACTGGTCATCGCGGAGCCTGAACGCCACGTCCTCGCCTTTAGGGTTGATGATGACGATCTCATGCGGGTCGGGCACATCGCGCTCGTTGCGACCACGGGCCGTATCGCGAATCGGCACGAAGTACTCGATCACCGGATCGCGACCATCGAGCTTCGCGTTGTTGAGCGGGTCGGCATCGATGCGGGGGATGTACCGTGGCCGGGTCGCTGCGAGCGACAGCGGGAACCCGCCGGTGTCCTTCGCGAAGCTCATCACGGCCAGCGAATGCCGGGTGCCAGCCGACTCGGTGATCGCGCGGAGCCTCGCCTGGTAGAGGCTCTCGATCTCGGGCACCGCGACGAACACCGCCGCGAACTTGTCACGGTTGGCCTGGAGCGTCGCGTAGGTGGTCGGGGGCCGCTGCACCGGATCGGACCACGCCCGGCTCCAGCGGAATCTGTAGTCATCACCGATGGCTTTGAGGGTGTCGGTGGTCTCAAACCATGTGCCGTGACGCGACGCCGCGTCTGACCAGCGGGCGTTCTCGCTAAACAGCCGAAGGGGTCGATCAATCGAGCCAAGCGAGGCGAGTACCGTGCCGAACACACCGTCGCGAGGGCCACCCCGCTCGACCATGACCAGTGCAATCAGCTGCTCTGCAGCGACGATATCGCCCTCAGGGAACCGAGCCCGGCCCATCTCCAGGTAGCCCGTTCTTTCATCGAGCCGGGAGATCAGCGCCGCCACCTTTGCGGTGTCGGCTCTGGGCGTTCGGCTGCGAAAATCGAGGTAGTACACATCGCGGATCCGTTGCTGCAACTCGCTGATCGCGTCGTAGCCCCAGTTGGCCTCGGCTGCGAACTGGCGGTCAGCGATCTGCCTAGCGAACAGGATTCCATCAGCCAGCACCTCTGCTGCTGCATCGGGATCTCCGTCCGCGGCCAAGCGAGTCGCTTCGATATGCAGCAGGCACATCATCTGATCAAACTTGGGCAGCAGGTGAAACCTCGCGCCCGCGAGCAGCGGCGGGTCACCCGGGATCTCGGTGTACATGTTCGATGCGATGAGTTCGATGCCACCCGGCTGCGACACGAGCGCCTCTTGCCCGTAAGGCTGAGCGAACGCGAACGCTCGCCGGAGATCCTGTTCCTGGGTGACCGACTCAAGCGCCTCGAGCATCGCCCGCTGGGGTGCCGCCAACGCCCATCGCTCAGCGGCCGGCCAAGCACCCATCGCGGGAGTGGTCAGTTCAGCAGCTACTCGATCGGCAACCGCGGACGGCGGCGCCTCCATCGCGCCCAGCGGGGGCACGATGATCACATCGGAACGCGACTGCGGGCGGACCTTCGCGAAACCCGCGTTGACCCGCTCAATCGGGCCCTGCGCGTTGGCTGGGATAGATGCACACGCGAGCGCTAGCCCCGCGATCAGCACGCCGCATACGCGGTTGAAACCGTCACACCGAACCGGCCGACGGGAGAGATTTGCTGCTTGGTTCTTGCTTGTTGGCATCACGTCGGCATGGTAGCCGATGCGAGCCGCTCAAGAACGGGCATGACTGCTCTGGATCAGATCGAACAGCGTCGAGAATCAGCCCGCGGTGGAACGCCTGAACCGCAGCGTGGGCCGGGTCACGTCACCCTCGCCGGGCGAGTCCTGCCGGCCATCGAGCCCGGGCCGGCGGTTCTCGTTGAAGAACCGTGAGGGCCGCTCGTCGGTGAGTTGACCGTTGAGCCGCGCCAGTGCTTCTTCAGCGATCTGGCGGACACGCTCTCGGCTGATCCCGACCTCGTCGGCGATCTGCTTGAGCGTCATCGGCTCCTGGCCATCGAGCCCGAAGCGGAGCCGCAGGATCGTGGCCTCGCGCTCGTCGATCGCCTCGAGAAGCTTGCGGAGCGTCCCGATCTCCTCGTTGTGGAAGACCGGTGCCTCGGGCATCTCGTTGCGGGTGTCGGCGAGCAGGTCGCCCATGCTCATCAGATCGCCGCTCGAATCCGTGGGCTGACCGATCGGCGACTGCATCGCCTTGATGGCCCGACGAATGATGCGGATTTTCTTGGCCGGCAGGTCCATGGCACGAGCCAGATCCTCAACATCCGGCGCGTGACCAAGCTCGGCTTCAAGCCGGCGCGAGGCAGCCTTCCACTTGGCAATCAACTCGACCATGTACGCGGGCACATGAACGGGCTGCGACGCGTTGATCAGCGCACGCTTGATAGCCTGCTTGATCCACCACGACGCATACGTACTGAACCGTGCGCCCTGGGACGGGTCGAACCCCTCCACGGCGCGCATCAGCCCGATGTTGCCTTCTTCAACGAGATCCGTGAGGTGAAGGCCGCGGTTGTTATACCGCTTGGCGATCGCCACCACAAGACGCAGGTTCGCGCGGATCATCCGTTCGCGGGCCTTCGGGCAGTTGTCGTTGATGATCGCCCAGCCGAGCTCACGCTCGTCTTCAGCGGTCAACAGCGGCGTCCGCCCTATCTCACGCAGGTATAGCTGCAAATCAGATTGCAGCCCTCCGGCCGTTGAGGCCGAGGCTCGTACTCCACTCACTTCTCTACCCACCTTCCGCGGCCTTTAGGCCGCACCAACGAGTTTAGCACACCCGCTGAAGGCAAAGACATGCAAATGTTCGCTCACAGTTGATTTTCGGTTCCATCGGGTTGCAATCATTGGAACTTGACTCAGCTTTGTTATCGGTCCTAGAACGATCCCGAGTCCGATACTCCGAGCACTTTCCCCCTTTCTCGGCCAGTGAACGACGTTTCGCGGATGAAAGACCGGAGACTTGCTCGCGATAGACCTGCTCCAACAACGATTTTTTGCTCCGACGGAGCCGGTCTGTGAGGGTCCGGGAACCCGTGCTGTCGCACTCCGAGAGATCTGACTCATCCCATGCGATCCCTCAGCCGTACCATGTTCCGTGGATCTCTCCAATCTTCTCGACGCGTGGCCTTTCGAACCCGGCAAGCTGAACGTTCGGCTCATCACCGGAACCGACGGTGCCGAGAAGCTGCAGATTCGACTCGATCTAGGTGTTCTCCAGATGAACCTAGACGGCAGGCCCGACGGGCTCGAACCCGCTGGTTACCCGAGCGTTCTCGAGTATTTTGAGGCCATGCACGACTCGGTCACACAGGGCTCGCCGCCGCCGCCGCCACGCAGCGAATTGGGTCTGCTGGCCGGCAAGGACGAGGATGCCCCCAATGCCGACGCAGCCGAGGCGGCCGATGGCACGTCAGCGGAGGGTGACAGCGATCCCTTAGGCGGTTCATCAGCCTTCGAGCCCGAGCCCGCTGAGGGCCGGTTCGACCTTTCGCCCGAAGATGCCAAGCTCATCCGCGACGAAACCGTACAGGTCTACCACCGCTACGTGGCGCTGCTGGTCTTGGAAGACTTCGCGCGTGTGATCCGCGACACGACCAAGAACCTGCGGGCGCTCGAGTTCATGGCGACGCACGCGCAAACCGAGGCCGACCGCCAGAGCATGGAGCCGTACCGCGCGTACATCACCATGATGCAGGCCCGCGCCCTCGCGGGCCAGGCGCTTGATGCCAACGAGCCAAAGGCCGCGGTGCTCGCCATCGACCAGGCGCTCGACTCGCTCCGCGAGCACTTTGCTAATCGAGGCGACGGCGATGCTTTCGACCAGGCGGGCGAGGTGCAGGCCCTCAGAGCCATGCGAGCCTCGCTCATTCCCAAGCTGCCCGTGAGCCTCAAGACCGAACTCCAGCAACGGCTCAGCGAGGCGCTCGAAGCTGAGAACTACGAGCTCGCCGCGATCTTGCGTGACGAACTCGGCCAGCTCACCGAGTAGCCCCCGCCATCGAAGGCCCACGCTTGGCCAGCACCGCCAGAAGCGTCAAGTCTGCGGGCGTGATCCCCTCTAGCCGACGCGCCTGACCGAACGTATCGGGCCGAAACTTGGCAATGGCCTGAGCCGCCTCTGAGCGCAAGCCGGGCAGCTCCGTTTCGTGCATCCACACGGGCACTGGTGAACGCTCCATCGAGTCGTGCCGCTTCACCTCGGCGTGCTGACGGGTGATGTACGCCTCGTATCGAGCATCGGCGTGCGCACTGAACCAGATTTCACTGCCGATTGCGCCCACCCCTCCAAGACGCACCACCTCAGGATGCCCCGCTACCGCCTGCCGCAGCGTGTCCACAGTCGATTCCGTCCGCCTGAGCACATCCGCCAACGGCTTGTGCTCGACACGGGTTTCGGCGATGGCCTTGGCAACTGCGTCGCGCTGGGTTCGGCGAACTTGGAACAGCCGTTTCCGCTGCGCGCCCCGGTCGGTCGTCTCAAGCAGCCCCAGCTCGATCGCCACCGGGGTGAGTCGATCCGCTGCGTTGTCGCCGCGGAGCAGCAGCCGATGCTCGGCTCGGCTCGTGAACATCCGGTAGGGCTCCACGGGCGTCTTCGTCACCAGGTCATCAAACAACACGCCGATGTACGCCTGATCCCGCCCGAGCACGAACGGCTCAAGCTTGCTCGCGGAGCGGACAGCGTTGATGCCCGCGACGAGGCCCTGCGCGGCCGCTTCTTCGTACCCGCTCGTGCCGTTGATCTGGCCTGCCAGAAACAGCCCCGGAACCAGCTTGGTCTCCCCGGTGGCGCGGATCTGGTGCGGGCGAACCATGTCGTACTCCACGGCGTACCCGTAGCGAATGATTCTCGCGTGCTCGCAGCCACGCATAGTGCGCACGAGTTGGTCCTGCACATCCCTCGGCAGGCTTGTCGCGATGCCATTGCAGTACACCACGTTGGTCTCGTGGCTCTCGGGCTCAAGAAACACGCCGTGCTGCTCGCGCTCCGCAAACCGCACGACTTTGTCCTCGATGCTCGGGCAGTACCTCGGCCCGGCCGAGTCGATCTGCCCCGAGAACATCGGGGCGCGATGGATGTTGGCGCGGATCGTCGCGTGCGCCTCGGCGGTGGTGTGTGTCTGCCTGCACGGCACCTGCTCAAGCACAGGGAACTTCGCCGGAACGGTCAGTTCGCTGAACCGGACCGGCTCAGCGTCGCCGTGGTCTGCGGGCAGGTTGTCCCAGTCAATCGTGTCACGCGCGAGCCTCGGTGGGGTACCAGTCTTGAGCCGGCCAAGCTCAAAGCCGAGCGCGGCGAGCGCAACCGAGATGGCGCTTACCGCGCCTTCGCCCACGCGCCCGCCGCTGGTTTGCTCCGGGCCCTGGTGCATCAGGCCTCGCATGAACGTGCCCGTGGTCAGCACCACCGACCGTGCGCACAGCACGAGCTGACCGCCCTCACCATCTGTCACCGTGACGCCACTCGCGCAGCCGTGGTCGTCGGTATCGATGCGGTCGACGGTTCCCGCAATGACCTCGATCTCGCGGCGCTCGGCGATCAACGCTCGCACGTACCTCGCGTAAGCCACGTTGTCGCTCTGGCATCGCGGGCCCCAGACTGCTGGCCCTTTGGAGCGGTTGAGCATTTTGAAATGAATGCCGGTGGCATCGGCCGCTAGGCCCATGAGCCCGCCGAGCGCATCGATCTCGCGCACGAGTTGGCCTTTGGCGAGCCCCCCGATTGCGGGGTTGCAACTCATCTGCCCGATCTTGGCTGGGTCGAGCGTGACCAGAGCGACCCGCGCGGGGCGATCGTCTCCAAGCAGATTGGCGGCTGACCACGCGGCCTCTACGCCGGCGTGCCCGCCCCCCACCACGATGACATCGAACGCCCGTGTGCGCATGAGCCGATCGTATGCCGGTGCTCGACAGGCTCGGCTGCATCGGGTTGTCGGGTGCGAGTTCGCGTCAGGCAACCACTGCGTGGTCGGCGAGGCGTTCCATCAGCATTCGGCCGCGCGAGGTCAGCGCAACGCTCTGGTCGCGTTTTGCCTCGATGTAGTCGTGCTGCACGAGCTGCTCGCGGAAGGGCCACCATTGGTCGCCAAACCCGAGCCAGAGCGCGTCTTCGAAGCACCGTTGCCTGTTGGCGGCCAGGCATTCGAGCCCCCGCCGAAGCCAACTTGTTTGTTCCAGTGAAAGCTGCATCCCCGAACTCCCTTGCGTGCTGCTTGAGCCGTGGAATCGCTGGCCAGCAAGCCAGCGTCCTCCGTACCCATGCGGGACCCGTTACCGGGAGGGGCCATAATGCGCCTCTCCCCCCTATCGCTCCGCGCCTGTGGGCCCAATATCGGGCCCTGGTCGCGTGTGGCTGGCCGCCGTGATGCCTTGGCTGGCACCCTTCCCCCGGCGGTCAACGCAACAGGTTGTTCGCGATTGCCGTCCGCGAGTTGCAGGGGATCGCCCAAACTCACAAAAACACGCCCCTATGCGGTCGTAGCTCTTTCAGGAGCAATGAGGCGATAAGAAGATCGGCGCTCAAGACGAGCCCGCGCCGCGAGCTACGGCAAGGGGGCTTGCAACTCCGGGGCTTGTGCCCCTGGCTCGAAGGAACGGGCCGCAATCCCGCGAACAAACCCTAGTGGGCGTTGCGGTGGATGAACCCTCGCAGCACAGTCAGGGCCAGAATCTTGAGATCGAACCCGAACGACCAATGGCGGACGTAGTGCAGGTCGTATTGCAGCCGCTTGCGGAGCGAGGTGTCGCCTCGCAGGCCGTTGACCTGTGCCCAGCCGGTGATGCCCGCCTTGACGTGTTGGCGGAGCATGTACCCGCGCCAGTCGTCGCGGAACCTGCTGATCAACTCGGGACGTTCAGGCCTGGGACCAACGAGTGACATTTGGCCTTTGAGCACGTTGAGAAGCTGGGGAAGCTCATCGAGGCTGGTCTTGCGCAGGAACCTACCCACCGGTGTGATGCGTGGGTCGTCGCGCTGCGTCCACTGGTCGTCGGTGTACCCGCCGTACTTCTCGTCCTCGACGTGGAACATGGTGCGGAACTTGTAGATCTTGAACGTCTCGCCCCCGATCGAGACGCGCCGCTGCTTGAAGATCACTCGGCCCGGCCCGCTGAGACGCACGGCAATGGCGCAGGCGAGCATCACCGGGCTGAAGACGAGAAGCCCAACGCCCGCGCCGATGATGTCCAGTGCCCGCTTGGAAACCCCACCGAGGCCGTACAGCGGGCACTCGCGGACGCTCAGGATCGGCATGCCTTCGAGCTCGCTGACCGCCATCGCGCTGGGTAGGTAGCGGGGCTGCACGTCCGGGATGATGCGCACATCGAGCGCGAAGCGTTCGAGCCGTGCGAGCACCTCAGGCAGGGCGCTGGCCTGGCTGTTGGGCAGGCAGATGTAGACCGAGTCGACCGGGTGCTCATCGAGCGTGCGTTCAAGGTCATCGAGCCCGTCGTACACAGGCCGGCCCATGACGTCGGTGCGCTTGGTCTGCTCGCGGTGCGAGACGAAGTACACGACCTTGATGCCCGTCCAGCTGTTTCGCTCGACGGTTCGGCACGCGATGTGCCCCAGCCGACCGACACCGATGATCGCCACGTGCCGAAGGTTCCAGCCCCGGCTGCGGAGCGAGCGGAGCCCGATGCGAAAGGCCATCCGGTGCAGGCCCATCGCGAGTGGCAGCACGAGGCCCAGCAACGCTAAGTGAAAGCGGCCCTCGTCCAGTGCCTGGTTGTCCACGAGCCACAGCACCACTACCACGGCGGCGAAGCTCAGCACCGAGCCACGCAGCACGCCCAGCTGTTCTCGCACTAGAGATTCGTCCCGCCGCGGTCGGTACAGCCCGTTCATCTGGAAGGCCACAAGCAGAATCGGCGCAACGAAGAACGCGACCGGGTTCTTGACCCAGCTCTCCCACTGACCGGGCCAGTCGGGGAAGTACCCGAACGTGCGCACGCGGTGCATGCCCCACGCGGCGTAACACGCCAGCGAGGCCACCAGACCGTCAGAGACGGCGAGCAGCGCGACAAAGAGTTGGTGTTGTTGCTTGACCATCGGGGCCTTCCCTGCCTCCGTGTTCGTGGGGCTGTCGTTTGGGGGGTGGGTGGTTAGGGCTCCACCCCTCAGCCTCCCTAGCCGCTCGCCTAGGCCCTCCGGGCCTGATCCGAGCATCGCCGCCAGCCGCCTTGCTGACATTGAGTTTCTACCCGCGAGCCCGCCGCGTCAACCAGCCCATCGGCCCCGAGTTACCCCCGGGCCGCCCTGAGCGGCTCAGAAAGCCTGAGTCAGTCGGTTTCCGTTGACCCGGACCGGACAATCCGGTGTACTGGAGGCTCTTGACAAGGAGCCGTCATGCGCAAAGCACTCTCGACGCTGCTCGCCCTCAGCCTGGGGACGCTCGTTTCCTGCGATCCCATCCCCGCGACGCTGACCAACCTGCAGCAGCAGTTTGAAGGTGCCGCCAATGCGTGCGTGGTGGAAGGGCCCGAGGGCTCGGGCCGCGTGCTGGTGCTCCAGTACGTCCCGATCGCGACGGACAACGTGACGCTGACCATTTATGAGTCCACGAACATCATCGGCGCGGGCGGGAGAATCTGCTTCACTGTGCCCGGAAAGCCCGTGGCGATCGGCAAGTGCGTGAGCGATACGACCGCATCGGGCATCTCGAGGATCGCGGTGGCGACCGACGACGGCCAGGTACACCTCATCAACATTGAGTCGGGCGTGGACTCGACGCTCGGGCCGAGCGGCGTCGAGATGATCCGCGGTATCGAGTTTGTCGCGGGCTCTGTGCCCGGGCGCAAGAACATCGTGGTCTACGGCGACAAGGGCGGCGCGACCGACGCGGTCGGTGTCTTCATCGACAACGGCGACGGCTCGTACCTCAATGGCGAGTTCCAGTCTGGCCTGGCTTCGGTCACCGGCATGAAGGGCCTCGATCTCGACGGCGACGGCGACGAGGACCTCGCGTTCACCAGCCCTACCGGTCCCAACGCGCTGCGCACCGCGTTCTACGACGCCGACCTCGCGTACGCTGCGGCGTTCGCCTACACGGTCGCCGACTCGGCAGCCGGGCTGGGCTCGGCCGACCTCGACGGCGACGGGCGCAAGGACCTGGTGGTTTTCAGCGATGTGCCGCTCAGCATCGGGCAGGCAACCGTGTTCAAGAACATGGGCGACGGCACGGTCTCGCAGACCCACACGCAGCCTGTCGGCAGCGGCCCGACCCACATCGCGTTCGGCGACGTCAATCTCGACGGCCACCCGGACGCGGTGGTGGCCAACGGGAACGACGACACCGTGAGCCTGCTGTTCGGCATCACCGGCGCAGCGTTCGGCGCGGCGAGCACGCACGTCGTCCCCGACGGCGTAGCTGACATGCTGCTGACGAGCGTCGGCCCTCCCGGGCTCAGCGCGCCGTACCCGCACGTTGATCTGGTCGTGTACTCGACCTTCGAGAACGTGGCCGTGGTCCTGCTGGGCGACGGCACAGACCTCGTGAGCGAGCAGGTCGTCAAAGTGCCAGCGGCCAACGAAGTGCTCGACTTTGTGCTGGCGGACTTCGACAACTCGGGTGACGGGGTGCTTGAAGCCGCGGCGCTGATGGTGCCTACGGACACGGGCTCGTTCCCGTACGACCTCTACACCGTTCCCTGGGATGCCGGTGCGCAAACGTGGGGCACACCCGGCCCGCCGGACGACTCGGCCAACCTGTTCGGCAAGCTCGTCACGGCCGATTTCGACGGGGTCAACGGCCCCGACCTGGCAGGGGGCATCCTCAGCGGCGGGGTCGGCGTCCTGCTGAATGACGGCAGCGGAGGGCTCGGCCTCGCACCGCTCACGATCGACACCGCGGGCCGGCAGGTCCAGGCGATCGAGGTCGCGAACATCAACACGCAAGAGACGGTCGACCAGCACCCCGATGCCATCATCCTGGTCGACAACGAGCTCCGCACATGGTTCGGCCAGGGGGACGGGACGTTCACCGCCGGTCCAACGACGGCCGCGATAGGCCGGAGCATGGCGATGGCGATCGACCCGAACGGCTCGATCCGGCTGTGCGTCGCGCACCCCGCGATCGACTCGGCGACGTTCTGGCTCGTGAACACCGACGGCACGTTCACGCAGACCGACACTGTCTCAACTGCGCCCTTGGGGAACATCTCGTCCATCACGGCGGGCGACTTCAACGCGGACGGCTTGCCCGATTTTGTCGCGGTCAGCTCCGACGACCCGCAAGTGGATGTACGCGTGCTCCTGTTCGAGCGGCAGGCCTCGCCCGGTGACTACTCGGCCCAGACTTTGTTTACGGGCGCACGTTCCGAAGGCTGGGCGCTGCTCGATGCGGTCATCGCCGATTTAGATGGCAACGGCCAGGCCGATGTGGTCGCGGTCAACAACGGCTTCGATCCCGCCGAACAGTTTGTCGCTCAGTTGCCCGGGATCACGGCGGGCATGTCGGTCTTGCCCGTCGAGTCGTACCTCTCGGGCGAGCCCTCGGGACGCATCGCGGTTGCCGACCTTGGCGGCGACGGCGGGACGTGGGTAGTCACGGGCAAGGCCGGGCTGGCAACGGGGCTTTCCGCCTTGCCTGTTCGGATCAATCGCTTCGTGGAGGCTTGCGTGGGCGATATCGCCGACGACTTCGGCAACCCCGGCGGTGATGGCATGGTGAGCTTTGGCGACTTCCTCGCGCTGCTCGGACTCATCGGCCCTTGCCCGGGTGGTACCCCCGGCTGCACCGGCGACATCGCCGACGATTTCGGCACACTCAACGGTGGTGACGGCATGGTGAGCTTCGGTGACTTCCTTGCGCTGCTCGGGCTCATCGGGCCATGTCCGTAGTCTTTTTGTTGGCGCGGGAGCACGTTCTAGTAGACTGAGGACCGAACTCGGCGTCTGTGGGCCGGGTCGTTGGCTGTGCATCCATCTGTTCGAGGAGCTACACCGTGAGAGAGACTATGACCGCCGCATCGCTCTTTGCCTTGTCCGCTGGTTGCATGGCGCTGTCCCCAGCCGCAGCGACCGCACAGGACGATCAGTGGGGTGCCGGCCCGGGCGGCAACTCGGCCCGCAACTGCGTCTCGACCGTGATCGGCCCGAGCGCCCCTACCGAGATCTGGCGTGGCTCGCCCGTGGGCGACATTCTTGAAACCCAGCCGTTCATCGGCGATGGGTTCGTGGTCACAGGCCGCATCCAGAGCTTTACGATTCCTACGGGTTCGTTCATCGTGGCGCAGGACCTGTTCACGGGCTCGGTGCTCTGGCAGGTGCAACTGCCTTACAACGACAACGCTCTCAACCCCGACCTCGATGCCGAATGGCGAGGCCGGGTGACGAGCGCTCGCAACGACCGTGTCTACGCAACCCGCGCGGGCAACACGAGCTCGGCCCCGGTGTACGCGCTCGACGCGGCCGACGGCTCGGTCGTGTGGATAAGCGAAGACCTCATCACCAACGGCTCGACCGAAGGTAACGCCTTCGCGCCCAACGGCGACCTGATCGTGGGCAGCCAGGTAGCGGGTTCGGCCAACCAGATCCCGGGCAACGTGATGCGCATCAACAAGGACACGGGCGAGACGATCTGGAAGACCGACCGCTCGTGCCCGACCTCCAACGGCTGCTCGGTCGCGGTCGCCAACAACAAGGTGTACTACTTCCAGGCCGGCGCCCCGGGCCCGATTGTCACCGCAGCGGACCTTGCAACCGGAGCCGTGCTGTATTCGTCCGTCCCGGGCGACATCGAGACCGGCTTCGTCCAGCAGGTCGGCTTGTTCGTTGGCCAAGACGGCACGATCTATGTGCCGCGCGGCCAGCAGGGCCTGCCGGGCGATCTGCCGGGAACCGAGTTCGACACCTTCTTCGCCCTGCGCGACACGGGGAGCGCGATCGAGCCTATCTACGGCCTGCCCGCGGGGTTCGTGCCGTTCTCGACCACGGGCACGACCAGCGACGGCAGCG
This sequence comes from Phycisphaerales bacterium, assembly GCA_029260395.1. Taxonomy (GTDB): domain Bacteria; phylum Planctomycetota; class Phycisphaerae; order Phycisphaerales; family UBA1924; genus OFTM382. The sequence goes on from JAJDDJ010000013.1 coordinate 508,073, forward strand.
TGTACGCCTACCGCACGCCGGAGAACTCATCGGGTCAGCTTCTCGGGGAGTTGATCGTGCTCCGGCTCGACGCGACGGGGACGATCATCAACCAGTCCGCGGCGCTGCCCACCACGACGGTCGCACCCTCGCCGAGGATGGCGATCGGCGCGGACGACACCATCTATCTCTCGACCGAAGCAGCGCTCGTAAGCCTCAATCCTGATCTCACGGAGAACTGGCGCATCGACGACTGGGTCGATCTCGGCTTCCCGGCGCTGGGTCAAGACGGCGTGCTCGTCGTCAGCAGCGGCAACACCGATCTCCGCGCGTTCCAAACTCCGTCTGCGATGTGCGTAGGCGACATCGCAGACGACTTTGGCAACCTCGGCGGCGATGGCATGGTGAGCTTCGGCGACTTCCTCGCGCTGCTCGGGCTGATCGGACCGTGCCCAGGTGGAACGCCCGGTTGCACGGGCGACATCGCAGACGACTTTGGCAACCTCGGAGGAGACGGCATGGTGAGCTTCGGCGACTTCCTCGCGCTGCTCGGGCTCATCGGGCCGTGCCCGTAAGAGGCAGTCGGAGAGACGAGCGCTCTCGGCTCGAAAGCAGCCGGGCTCAGTTCTTGAAGCGGTCGCGTGCTGCGGGCGTCTTGGCCGTCAAGTCGGCAAGCACTCGTTTCTGATCATCGTCGAGCTGATCGGGATTGGGCGCGTGGACAACGACCACGGTCCGGAGGTCGCCCGGCTCGCCGGTGCGCGGCTTGATACCGTGACCACGCACGCGGAGCGTTGCGCCTGTTGAAGTCCCAGCGGGAACACGCAGGCTGACGGTTTTGCCGTCGGGCGCTGGGATCTCGACAGTCGCTCCCAGAGCCGCTTCGCCCGCGCTCAACGGGAGATCGAGTTCGAGATCCTTGGGCGCACCGGTCACACGTCGATACACCGGGTGTTTGCCGATGCGAACGGTCACGATCAAGTCGCCCGAACTGGCTTGTCCAACGCCAGCCTCCCCGCCGCTGCGCACGCGGAGCTTGGCGCCCTCTTGCACACCCGGCGGGACCTTGACCTCGATGGTGCGCACACCCGAGCCCGAATCAACGCGGACAGTCTCAGTCCCGCCGCGCACGGCTGTAAGAAAGGAGACGTCGATGGGCCGGTGGATGTCCCGCCCTCGGCGGGCAGCCCTCGATTGACCCGGCGCGCCGCGAGCCCCAAAGAAGGCGTCGAACATTGAGCCGAGATCATCGGGGTCCATCGAAGCCGCGGTCTGCGCGAAGACATCGTCGCTGGCATGGCCAAATCGATCAAACTTGGCGCGTTTTTCAGGGTCGCTCAGCACGGCGTAGGCGCGCTGGAGTTCGCTGAAACGCTCGGCGGCGCCGTCGCTCTTGTCGACATCCGGGTGTACCGCTCGCGCCCTGGCGCGGTACGCCTTTTTAATCTCCTCAGGTGAGGCATCACGCCTCACGCCGAGGGTTTCGTAGGGATCGCTTCTCGCTGTGCTCATGCGAGCGACGGGCTCCTCATTGAACTAATACGCAGAGAAGCGGCTCACTCGTCGGAACCGTCCTCGGCTTGCTCCGCATCGTCCGCACCTTCTTCTGGCGTGGGGCCCTGCTCAGCCGGCTCGGGTGGCGGTGGCGGTGCCTCGACGTACTGCGTCTGGAACGTGAAGATCAGGTCGGACCACGCCGGAATACCTCCACCAGCTGCGGGACGCTCCTTGTAGCCCTGGTCAGAACGAATGATAAACCGATGCCACTCGCCGGCTTGTAGCCCCATGATCGCGGGCTGGAGGCCCTCGATCAGCCTGCCCGGAGCGGTGAACCGCAGGACATCCCGGCCGGCAAGCTCCGAGGAATCGAACATGTATCCGGGGTTGTCGCTGGCTTGCAGGTAGCCCCAGTAGCGGAATCCCACCTTGTCGAGAGCAGCGATGGCTTTGCCCTCGTCGAGGTCGAGCATGGTGATACGCCACACGCCGTCGATGATCTGCTCGCTCACAAACGGATGATCCGCCTTGGAGAAGCCGTAAAACGTCCCAGCGGCCGGCCCGGAGACAAGAGCGCCAGAAGCATCAAAGAACCGATCGGCGACCTGCAGCGAGCCGGGCTCGATGCGTAGCTCGCTGGTCATCTCGACCGCGCCTCGCTCGTTCACCGGGTACGCGCAGGAGGTCTTGCCCGTCCAGCCGTTGCCCGAAGGGGCCATGGTCATGTCGAGGGTGCCCCGGAAGTCCTCGGCCCTGAAGCCCGGGAAGAAACCGGGGTACATCCACATGCCGGTCATCGCGCCGTTGCGGGCCTCTTCTTTGGCTTCCAGCGTGCGGAGATGCACCGTGTTCCCACGCTTCCAGAACTGGAGCACCGCCTGGTAGTACGGCTCATAGGCCGTGTCTTCGGCCGCAACCTCGACGTACATCGCATCGGGGTACGCGTCCATTTTCACGGGCGTGAAGGTAATGAGCGTGTTGGTCGAATCCTCGGAAGCGAATTCAGTAATCGGGGCGTTAGATTTCCAAGTACCGCTCATCATGCCAGCGATCTGTGCGAACTCGGGGCTCGACCACTGGGCTGTGTACGACCCGTCGCCGTTCAGCGGCGTGTCGGGCATCTGAGGCGGCTCGGGAACAACGGGCGTGTCATCCTGCGCCGTCGCGACTGCTGCGAACGGCAGCAGGAGCGCGGAACAGAGCAGGGTTCGTGCTGCGGGGTGCTTACGGATCATGGTTCGGGTCTCCATTTCGTTCTGGTTACTGGCCATCGGCGCGGGCCGCATGGCGAAGACAGGTTCGATCAGGCGAGTTCAGGGAAAAGGCTGGTGACCACTCCGACGAGGTCGGCAACGTGGGACGCGGACTCATCAAAGAGCTTCTGTTCATCGGCTGTGAGCTTGAACTCCACGACTTTCTCGACGCCCTTGGCACCGAGCAGGGCCGGAACACCGACGAACAGACCCTTCTTTCCGAACTGCCCGTCGAGGTATACAGCCGACGGGATGATGCGTTTCTTGTCCTTGATGATCGCCTCCACCATCTGGATGGTGCCAAGGGCCGGGGCGTAGAAAGCGCTGGTGCCCATGAGCTTGACGATCTCGCCGCCGCCCGCTTTGGCACGCTCGACGCACGCCGTGATCTTGTCCTCGGGCAGCAGGTCGGTGATCGGGATGCCATGGACGCTGGTGAGACGCGGGAACGGGACCATGTCGTCGCCGTGCCCGCCGAGCAGCACGGCCTGCACATCCTCGACGCTCACGCCAAGCTCCCACGCGATGAACGCCCGGTAGCGTGCGCAGTCCAGAGCGCCCGCTTGGCCCATGATGCGGTGAGCCGGGAAACCTGTGGCTTTCCATGCGGTGTAGACCATCGCATCGAGCGGGTTGGAGACCACGATGACGATCGAGTCGGGCGCGTGCTGCTTGATGTTCTCGCTGACGCTCTTGACGATTTTGACGTTGGTCTGGATCAGGTCGTCGCGGCTCATGCCCGGCTTGCGCGGCAGGCCCGCGGTCACCACGACCACGTCAGACCCGGCGATGTCCTTGTAGTCGAACGTGCCCGTGAGCTTGGAATCGAATCCCTCGATCGGCGCGCAACAACCCAGGTCGATCATCTTGCCCTTAGGCATGTGCTGATCGGGCGCATCGGCCCGCGGGATGTCCAGCAGCACAATGTCGCCGAGTTCCTTCTGAGCCGCCCAGTGCGCACAGGTCGCGCCCACGTTCCCGGCACCGATGATGCTGATCTTCGCCCGCTTTGGCATGAAACTGATCCTCTCAAGCAATGAGTCGATTAGGTGAACCCCACGGTAGGTCGGCACTCCGGGATCGTCACCCGCTGGCCTGGCTGTCCACTCCTTCTTGGCGTTCCGCCATCGGCTGGGCAAACTCGATGCCCGGCGGTTCGGCGGCCTCCGCACCGGCCATCCCCCTCGTCGGCAGCGCCGGACTCAAGAGCTTGCCGCCTTCGATCGCGAGCACGAGCAGCGGCTGGCCCGCCACCGGGGGCTCGGCCATCGATACCACCAGATCCGGTCTCAGCTTGCCCGTCGCGAAGTCGTTTCTGCGGTAGACCTGCCTCGGGTTGGCCGACCGCTCGGGACCGGCGATCTTGCCGCCGAGTCTGGTGAGAAACCGCCCGATCGCTTTCATAACGGCTTGCTCGGGAACCGCCCCAGCGGGGCCGCGTGCAAACCCAGCGGGCGAACCCCTGAGCAGCGGATAGCCCGGCACGGGCACGAACACATCGCCCCTAAACCCGAGGGGCGACACCGCCGCGAACAAACCCGCTGTGTGGTCGCCAACGAGCCGATCGCTCGCGACGGTCCACTCGATGCCCGCGTTGCTCGCGGCCTCGAACATGGCGCGTGCATCGTCGATGATCTCCTCGACTTCCGCTGGCGGCTCGTTGGACCAGATCGTGTAGAGCGCCTTAGCCGCACTCTGGCAGGTCAACTCGGCCCGGTCGAGCGCCGCCGGCCTGTCGGCATCGGCCAGTTCGTCGAGTTCGCTCAGCGCGTGGGTTATTGCCTGCAACTCGATGATCGCCGGTACCGCCGCTTTCCACTGGCCGCCCGCTCCGTCATCGGGCAGCGCGACCGATGCCTGCGCGAACTCGGTCCACCGCGCGAGCAGCCCAGCCCAGGTGAGCGATCGGTCTTGGGCCGTTTGGTCGTCCATGCCCAACGGTAGCGCCGACTTCATTGCCCGCGCAAGAAACAGCCCCTGAGCCTCGGTGGACGCCCAGGGGCCTTGAGGGTTTTGAACCGATCGCGTGCTGGCAGCCATTATTCGAGCTGGCACATACGAATGGTGCCTGCTCTGCTGCCAACCGATGGTGCTTGAGGCTGCAGGCCCGCCACGGTCCATGACCCAGCCTAAAGGGGTCCTCGGACGGGTTGCCGCACGCACGGGCACAAGGCAGAGCCGCTTCCAGCGACCACTCCCCGGCGGACTCTCCTTCGTCCGCCTCCCGTGCTGACCTCTTCGCACCAAGCCCGGCCGCCTGTGGGCGTATGCATAAGCCCGACGGCCAAGCCGATCAGCTACAGCCCATGCTGTTGCCGCAGTTCAGGCACTTGTAGCACGTGCCGCTGCGAACGGTGATCGTTCCGCACACATCGCATGGCGGCGCATCGGCCGCGCTCTCCAGAGCGACCGAGAGCGCCGAACTCTGCGCGCTCGCCGCACTCATCATCGGCGCCATCGAGGTTCCAGACAGCTGCGTCCCACCCCGGGCGGACGCGCGGCCCTTCACCGCCGGCGCGGCGTCTGTGGGGCGAATTGTGTCGTGCGAATCGGTCCAACGAGGTGTCTCCTTCGACTCTGCCGCGCTCGTCACGGCTCGGCTCTCTGATCTAGCTGCGGGCTTGGCCCCGCCCGAGCGGTCGGGCGCGTTGGCCTCGCGGTAGCCGTGGATGAACTGCATTCCCATCCAGCGGAAGATGTAATCGACCAGGCTCTTGGCGAACGGGATGTCGCGGTTGGATGTCATGCCCGCGGGCTCGAAGCGTTGGTGGGTGAACTTGTTGACCATGCTCTGGATGGGCACGCCGTACTGGAGCGCAACGCTCGTCGCCGTGCCAAGCGAGTCCATCAGCCCGCCGATGGTTGAGCCTTCCTTAGCCATGGTGATGAACAACTCGCCCGGCAAGCCGTCCTCGTAGAGCCCGACCGTCAGGTAGCCCTCGTGGCCCGCGACGTTGAACTTGTGCGTGATCGAGTCCCGCGTGTCGGGCAAGCGCCGGCGCATCGGGCGGTGCACGATTTTCGTGACCACTCTTTCCGCAGCCTGAGCATCGGCCCCAGCCACCGAGCCCGCGACCTCCGCCACCTCGGCGGCGATCTCGTCGTGCGCCTCGCGCTCACCGCTGGCCTCCGCCTCGTCGTCTTCGAGTGAGTCCTTCGACTCGCCCGAGCTTGTGCTCAGCGGCTGGCTCAGCTTGCAGCCATCGCGGTACAGCGCGTTGGCCTTGAGCCCCAGCTCCCAGCTCAGCCGGTACGCCGACTTGATGTCGTCCACATTCGAATCGTTCGGCAGGTTGATCGTCTTGCTGATCGCACCCGAGATGAACGCCTGCGCCGCCGACATCATCCGGATGTGCCCCTCGGGTGCTATGAACCGCACGCTCAGCGGCCCGCACTTGCTCGCGCAATCGAACACGCTCAGGTGCTCCTTGCGGATGTGCGGCACCGCCTCGATCGTCTGCGTGCCGCACACGATCCGGTTCAGCTCGCCGATCTGCTTGTCGCTCAGACCAAGCTCCCGGAGCAAGTTGAACGAACGGTTCGACCGGGCCGAGTCGGCATCGAACCCGAGCTTGCGGTGGCCCTCATCAGAGAGGCACCAGCCCGTGAACGCGAACGACAGCTCGAACACGCCCGCGAGCGAAACCTCGATCGCCTTGAGGTCCGACTCCGGCACACCCTTGCCCGAGAGCCACTCGCGCAGCGAAGTCGATGAATCCACGCCCTCCACACCCGCAGGCATTGGCACTTCAAGGTCCATCGTTCCCAGCAGCGTGCGGAGCATCACCACGATCTGGTCGTCTGCGTAGCCCATCGCGTGCAGCGCCGGCTTCACCGAGGCGTTGGCGATCTTGAAGTACCCGCCGCCCGCGAGCTTCTTGAACTTCACAAGCGCAAAGTCGGGCTCCACGCCCGTCGTGTCGCAATCCATCAAGAGCCCGATCGTGCCCGTCGGCGCGATCACCGTGACCTGCGCGTTGCGGTAGCCGTGCTCCTCGCCAAGCTCGAGCGCTTCGTCCCACGACCGCACGCTGCGTTCGAGCAGCTCGCCCGCGTTCTCAAGCCCAATCCGGCCTGCGTTCACGATCGCGTGGTCCACCGGCACCGGGCGGATCTTCAGGTCCTCCCACTCGGTTTCGCCCCGGCTCACGCCGTGCGCTGCGCGGCGGTGGTTGCGCATAACGCGGAGCATGCTGTCGCGGTCCGCCTCGTACCCCGCAAACGCCCCGTGCTCGGCGGCCAGCTCCGCGCTCTTGCGGTAACTGCGCCCCGTTAGCAGCGACGTCAGCATCGCGCACACAGAACGCCCCTCGTCCGAGTCGTACGCGATGCCCGCCTGCATCAGCATCGCGCCCAGATTCGCATACCCAAGGCCCAGCGTGCGGTACTTGTAGCTCAGCTCGGCGATCCGCTGGCTCGGGAACGCCGCCATCAAGACGCTGATCTCGAGCACCGTCGTCCACAGGTCAATCCCGTGCTCGTACAGCTCGGCATCGAACGTCCGCGTCGTGCTGTTGTAGAACTTCAGCACGTTGAGCGAGGCTAGGTTGCACGCCGTGTCGTCGAGGAACATGTACTCGCTGCACGGGTTGCTCGCGTTGATTCGGCCAGCGCTCGGGCAGGTGTGCCACGCGTTAATAGTGCTATCGAACTGCACGCCGGGGTCGGCGCACCGCCACGCCGCGTAGCCGATGTCGTCCCACAGCTTGCTCGCGGGCATGCTCCACGCCAACGCGCCGTCGGTGCGGTTGTACGTCTTCCACTCGCCGTCCTCGTCGAGCGCCTCGAAGAACGAATCCGGCACTCGCACAGAGTTGTTCGAGTTCTGACCGCTCACGGTCTGGTAGCTCTCGCCGTTAAAGTCGTAGTCCAATTCCAAACCGAGCCGGGCAGCCGTCTCGCCGATCGTCTCGGGGTCGTTCGCCGAGGCGGGCTTACCCGCGATGGCAGCCATGCCCTCGACCATCGCCGCGACTTTGATCTCCTCGCGCACCTTCCAGTTCACAAACCGCTGAATGTCCGGGTGGTCCATGTCCAGGCACACCATCTTGGCCGCTCTGCGAGTCGTCCCGCCGCTCTTGATCGCGCCCGCGGCGCGGTCGCCGATCTTCAGCCAGCTCATCAAACCGCTCGACTTGCCCCCGCCGCTCAGGGGCTCGTCCCCGGCCCGCAGGTTGCTGAAGTTCGTGCCCGTGCCGCTGCCGTACTTGAACAGACGCGCTTCCCGCGTCCACAAGTCCATGATGCCGCCCTCGTTCACGAGGTCGTCGCTGATCGACTGGATAAAGCAAGCGTGCGGCTGGGGGTGCGTGTACGCATCGTCCGCGAGCTTGAGTTCGCCCGTCTTGGCATCGGCAATCCAGTGCCCCTGCGCCGGCCCGTTGATGCCGTACGCCCAGTTCAGGCCCGTGTTGAACCACTGCGGCGACTTGGGCGCGCACATCTGGTGCACCATCATGTACTTCAGCTCGTCCTCAAACGCCTGCGCATCCTCGGCGGTGTCGAAGTAGCCGTGGCTCTCGCCCCAGTACCGCCAGCACCCTGCCAGCCGGTGGATCACCTGCCGAGCGCTCTTCTCCGGTCCGGTGGGCGCGGAGCCCTTGGCATCCTTCTTGTGCGCTTTGGCATCCCAGTCGTGCGCCGCGATCCCATTGGGCCCGCCGTCCTGCGGCACGCCCGCCTTGCGGAAGTACTTGCTGACCATGATGTCGGTCGCAAGCTGGCTCCAGCTCTTGGGCACCTCGGCATCGGCCATCTCAAAGACGACCGTGCCGTCGGGATTGCTGATCCGGCTCGAACGCTTCGTCCACTCAACTGTGGCGAAAGGATCCTGACCGGGCTTTGTGAACTTCCGTGTTACTTTCATTGCCGCCTAATCCCTTGTCCAGATAGCTAGGACCACCGACCCAAATCTCACTCAGTCTGCCAGCCGCAACAATCCAAGTGAGGGATACTGACCAGCCATTGTCTCATAAAGCTCTTGAACATATCCCGCCATACCCCACTGCTGGGCTTGCTTCGACAGGTGCGATAGTTCCACTTGCGCGCGCTGCTCTAGTTGCACCTTCGCCGTCGCGTAATCCCGCCGCGCAGAATCGAGAGCCGCACTCATTCGCCCGTTGGCACTGTGTAAGTCTCGGATGAGAGCGACTTCTTCAAACGCCTTCGCAATATCTCGCTCAAGGCAGCTTGCGATCGCGAACATTTGGCTTTCGATACGCAATGCTCGAATGAATGGCAATTCCGATCTTGCTGCACGTTTGATCATTTGAATTACGAATGAGCAGATACAGGCAAAACTAATGGTGACCGCGACGATTGCTGCCAACTCAGAGTCGAACATGTTTAGCTCCTAGCGTGTGCGACTCGAACGACACTCTGAATTAGCGGCGAACACTGCTGAGCCGAATAGAGACTGGGTCTCCATTTACCCAAACGACCGGGCTAGTCCATCGGCGAAGAACAGAGCCACAGCGTGCGCATTCCAACTGCTCCGGCCTCAGCCGCGGGACTCTTGCCCCTCCACAATTCGGACAGAGCGGTACATTGATGTGTATTCCGCTAGACTTTGATCTAGTACGTGGCACTGTGAAGACTCCTCAATCCACCTTCGGCAGCGTCAGCCCCGCTTGGTCCTGGTACTTGCCGGCCTTGTCCGCGTAGCTCGTCTCGCACACCTGCTCGGCCCGCAGGAAGATGAGCTGCGCAACGCCCTCGTTGGCGTACACCTTGGCGGGCAGCGGCGTGGTGTTGCTGATCTCGAGCGTGACCTTGCCGCGCCATTCTGGCTCGAGCGGCGTGACGTTCACGATCAGGCCGCAGCGTGCGTAGGTGCTCTTGCCGACGCAGATCACGAGGATGTCGCGCGGCACCTCGATGACCTCGACCGTCTCGCACAGCGCGAAGCTGTTGGGCGGGATGATCACGTGGTCCCGGCCGGTCGCGGCGACATCGACCTCGACCATGAAGTCGTCGCTGAAGCGTTTGGGATCGACGATGGCGACATCGCCATGGATGGGCGTGGCGCTGAAGATCTTGAACCGGCTCCCGACGCGGACGTCGTAGCCGTAGCTGGACACGCCGTAGCTGATCTTGCCGGGCCGCTTGATGGCGGGCTCGAACGGCTCGATCGAGACGGTGTTGCGGATCTGGCTGTCGCACAGGACGGGCATGAAGCCGTCTCCCCGGGCAGCGGTATTGGCCCTCCTGGCCTCGCTGTCCGTCGCTTGGTCCAGAGCCATCCAGCTCCGGGTGTTCTACGCGAGATTTTACCGAACATTTCCCAGTCGTGCTTGCTTTGGATTGCGAGCGGCCGAGATATTACCACTACCTGTCGTGCATGGGGGCTCGCGGGCCACAAAATCGAGTAGTTGACAGTCGATTGCGCGGCCTCGATGGCGCAACATTCGCTCGATTCTGGGTTTGCAAAGCGCAAAGAATTCGACTCCCGCCCGGCATGTCGATTCCTCAGCCCCCGTGCGCCGCGCGATTTGTCCACAAGTGACAGGCTTGGCGTCGCGCACTCCGGCTGCAAAGCCCACTAGACTCATGGCCCGACCGCTAGCGCTGCCAACCAGCCACGCCAAGCCGCCCCACACCGACTTGACCCCTACGCGATCAGTCACCCGAATCCGCCTTGGGAGCCCCTATGCCCATCCACCGCTGCCGACCGTTGCCCGTTCTTCTGCTGGCACCCCTTCTTGCGATGGGATGCTCGGCCCTGCTCACCGGCTGCGGCGGGGGGTCCAAGGGCACCACGATCGAGTCCAAGACCACCGGCTTTACGCGCTCGGTCGAGCCGATCCGGCGCGGAACGCTCGGCTCCATCGCCTCGACCACCGCGGGCGAGCCCATGCTCATCAGTGGCTACGGCCTGGTCGTCGGGCTTGACGGCACGGGCGGGGGCGTGCTGGCGGACAACATCGTCACCACCATGGAACGGCAGATGCAGCTTCAGGGCATCGGCCCCGGCGGGCCTTACAAAGAGGGCCCGATGGTCGACCCCGTCACGGGCCAGCCCAAGACCGCGCGAGAGATTCTCGCCGACCCCAACATCGCGGTGGTGCTGGTGCAGGCAGTGATCGCGCGCGGCTCGCCCGAGGGTTTCCAGTTCGATGCGATCGTGCGCGCCGTCAACGCGACCAGCCTGCGCGGCGGGCTGCTCTGGACTACCGACATGCGGCTAGGCCCGCCCGCATCCTTTGGCCGGGTGCAGACCCGGCAGGTCGCCTCGGCGTACGGCCCGATCTACACCAACCCGTTTCTCGAGCCCGACTCGGAAGCCGCCGCCAACCAGCCCGTTGGCCGGGTGCTTGCAGGCGGCAAGGTCACCGACCCATTGGCAGTGCAGATCGCGCTGGATGCGCCCTCGCACGTGCGCGCCACGCAGATCGTCTCCGCCGTCAACTCACGCTTTAGAGCGGGGCGTTATGACCCCGGTCCGATCGCGCGCGGCCGGAGCGATTCGCTCGTTGACATCCTGATCCCCTACCGCTGGCGGTCGAACCCGGGCGAGTTCCTGAGCCTGCTCGAGCACGTGCAGCTCGAGTACCAGTTCCCGGCGGCCCACGCCCAGAGAATCGTCGAGCAGGTCCGCAAAAACCCAACCGAGGCAGAGCTCGCGAGCGACATGCTCGTAGCACTGGGCGACCCGGCGCTGCCCATGGCCCGCGAGCTGTACGAGGAAACCGATCCGCAGGTCCGGCTTGCTGGGCTCTCAGCGGGCGCCCGCCTGGCGGACGAACGCACCGAGCTGGGCCTGCTGGAGTTTGCCGAGCATTCCCAAGGGGTCGAGCAGCTCGAGGCGATCAACATGCTCGGCCGCATCGACGGCGGTGTCCGCAGCCAGCAACTGCTCCAGCAGCTTGCCTCGGGCGGGCGCACGACCGTGCGGGTCGCCGCGTACGCGGCCATCGCGTACCGAGCCGAGCAGGCGACCATCCGGTCCCAGCCCGGCAACCCCAACGCCGAGCACGATGCGGAGCTGCGGCTCGTGCATCGCGGCATCGGCGGATTCGACCGCCGGACGATCGGCGGCGACTCCTTCGACCGTGCTTCGTCCAAGCCGCGCTTCGTGCTCGACCGCGTGCCCTGGGGCGAGCCACTCGTCTACGCAACCCAGCAGGGCAGGCCCCGCGTTGTACTGATGGGCCAATCGCTCGATATCCCAAAGCCCGCGTTTGTCTCGCTGTGGGACGGCAGGCTGGTCATGGTCGCGGACTCGGCCTCGGATCCGCTGCGTATCGCGTACCGGCGTGGCGACTCGGTTGTGCCCATGACGGTCGAGGACGCGCCGACCGATCTCGCGGCCCTGCTGCAAGTGCTCACCCGCGTGCGCACGCAGGGCGACCCGAGGCCGGGCCTCGGTCTCTCGTACGGCGAGGTGGTCTCGGTGCTTGCGGGGCTCGGCGAGCAAAGGGGTGCGCCCTGGGCCTTCACGACCGAGCGTGACACGCTGACGGCAGCCCTCGCCGAGGCGCGGACCGGCCCGGCCTCGAGGGTGCGGCCCGAGACCAGCGCCGACATCCCCGACCCCGCGACGAGCACGACCGGCGTGCCGGGCCTGCGCGGCCCGCGCGAGCCGCAACGCCCGCAGATCGTGCCCATCAACCCCGTCACCGGCGAGCGCGAGGGCCGCTAGAGAACGAGCACGCAGATTCGCCGCTCTGAAGGTCCGAGAAGATCGCGGCGCGTGCTCCGCCCAGCAGTTTTGGTGTACAGTGTGCGCCGTGGTGATGCCCATCGAGCACGGCTGGTCTCTAAGGATGAGACCGGTGTCACCCGCGACACGGAGGTCTCATGAGGCTCGCGAAGCTCACCGTCAACGGGTTCAAGTCGTTCGCAGACCCAACGGAGTTCGTCTTTGACGACTCGTTGACGGGCGTAGTCGGACCCAACGGGTGCGGCAAAAGCAACATCGTCGACGCCATCAAGTGGGTGCTAGGCGAGCGTTCGAGCAAGAGCCTTCGCGGCAAAGAGATGATCGATGTGATCTTCGCGGGCTCAGCGGGCCGGAAGCCCTCGGGCATGGCGAGCGTCTGCCTCGGGTTCGACAACCCGGTACTCAGTGAAGCCCAACTCGCGATGCTCAGGGGCATCAAGGCCGCAGGCCCGGCGCAGGCAACACAGCTTGAGGCCGATGACGAATCTGGCGATCAAACTGATTCCCGTCCAGACACCGCAGCAGACACCGGCACCGACACCGAGGACGAGCACAGCCCGATCGACCGGGCCGCGGCCAAGGGCCGGGGCCTGCCGCTCGATGCCGACGTGGTCGAGGTCGAACGCCGGCTCTACCGCGACGGCAAGAGCGAGTACCTCGTCAACGGAAAACGCGCCCGGCTCAAGGACATCCGCGATCTGTTCCTCGACACGGGCATCGGCGCCGACGCGTACTCGATCATCGAACAGGGCAAGGTCGATGCGATGCTGCTGGCCAGCCCGCAGGAACGGCGCTCGATCTTTGAAGAGGCGGCGGGCATCGCTCGGTACAAGCAGCGGCGGATCGAATCGCAGCGCAAGCTTGAGAAGGCCCAGCAGAACCTGGCTCTGACGCGCCAATCGCTTGAGAACACCGATCGACGACTGCGCATGGTCAAGGGCCAGGCCGCCAAGGCCCGCAGGTTCGTCGAACTCGATACCGAGTACCGAGCGCTTCGGGTGGGGGTGGCGTTCGAGCAGTACGACGACCTCCGCACACGCATAGACGGGTTTACCAGCCAGCTCAACGAGATCGAGTCCATCCGCAGCCGGGCTCGGGCTGAGGTGGAGGACCTTTCCATCCAGCGCGAGCAGGCCGAGCTTGAACGCTCGGAGATCGAGTCCACATCCCGCCGGGCCGAGGAAGACCGCTTGCGGGCGGTGCACACGCAGGAGCGCGCCGACGAGCGACGCGCCTCTGCGATCAAGGCCATCGCCGAAGCCAAACGCCTCGCCGATCAGCACGAGCAGGCGTTGGAAGCCAACCGCGTCAAAGCCGACGCGGACTCGGCTACGCACCGGGATCTCGAAGAACAGGTCGCCAGCCTCGAAGCAAAGGTGCAAGAGGTCGAGCGCGTGCTCGACGAGACTTCAGTGGCCCAGTCCGCAGCGGCGCAAGCAGCAGCAAACCTGGCCTCGGCCGCTGCCCAGCGGCGCAGCGCAGTCGCCTCGACCGACCGCAAGCGTGCCGCGGCGGCGGCCTCGCTCGAAAGCGATGAGCGGCGCCTCGCTCAGCTCGACGCTCAACGGACAGGACTGTTCGACAAGCAGGAGAAGTTCTCCGCTGAACGCGCCACCGCCGAGGCAATCCAGACACAAACGCTCGCGCAAGCAGAAGCACTCGGGGCCGAGGCCCGGTCCCTGCAAGCCGAACTGAATGAACAGGAAACGCTCGCATCATCAGCGGGCAGCGACCGCGCCTCACTCGTTGAGGAGATCGCCGCCGGCGAGCAGGAGCGGGCCCGCATCGAGAGCCGGCACCAGACGCTCGAAGAGCTGGTCGCGTCCCGCGTCGGGCTTGGCGATGCGACCCGCGCGGTGCTCGAAGCCAAGGACCGCGGCGAGGCGTTCAGAACCGTCATCGCGCCGCTCGCCGATCTCGTATCGACCGACGCGAACAACGCTCGGACCATCGAGTCGGCACTCGGTGACCTGCTCGGTGGGCTCGTCATCGAGTCCATAGATTCGCTGCCGCCAGCCGATGAGCGAGCCGAACTTCCAGGACGTGCCACGTTCATCCCGCTCGCCCGGCTTGGCGCCTCGCAATCGAACCGAATGGTCTTTGATCCGTCGTCATCGCTCGGACAGCGGGTCGTCGCGGCTCGTACGCTCGTGCGCCCCAACGTGCCCGAGCACGACCCGATGCACGAACGCATCGCCACGCTGCTCGATCGCCTGCTTGGCGAGACGTTCATCGTGCCCGATCTCGAGTCGTCCGTGCTGCTCGCAGCCGGTCCGCTCGCGGGCCGAAGGCTTGTGAGCCACGATGGCTCGGTGCTTGAAGCCGACGGCCGAATCATCGCAGGCCGCGCGAGCAGCCAGCAGGCGGGCGGCGTGCTCGAGCAACGCACGCAGCTCGAATCGCTCGCAGGCGAGCTTGCCAAGGTCCGCGTCGCGCTTGCCGCACTCCGCGAGCGACTCGCCTCGCTCGATCAGCGAGCAGCAACGATCGAGCAGCAGGCTGGAGAAACCAGAGCCGCACTGAGCAACAAGCAGCGAGAGCTGGCTTCGGCGACCAGTCGAAACGATCGGCTCGAATCCGAGCTCGCCCATCTCGATCGTTCGCTGGCCGACTGCCATCAGCAACTCGAACAGCACGACGAGCGTGCAGCCTCGCTGCGCAGCGAACAGGAAACACTGCAACAGCGAGTCGCGGAGTTGGAAGCCCGGCACGCCGACGAAGCGCAAGGGCTCGAGGCCATCGAGGCCGAGCACGCCGATGCTACAACCAAGGTCACCCAAGCGAGCGAGCAGACCGCGTTGCAGCGAGTCGAAGTCGGCAGGCTGCACGAGATCCTGCGTGCTTCGCGGCGGGAACTGTCGAGGGCGGTCTCCGACCTCGACCACGCGGCCCGCGAACGGTCGGGTCTTGAGAACCGGCTCGAAGAGGCCAACGCCCGGATGGCCGAGGAGCAGGCCGCAATCACCGAGGCCGAGCTGGCCGCTGCCACCGCCGCCACGAGAGCCACCGAATACGCCGAGGTTGCAGCAAGAACCAGCAGCAAATTGGAGAACGTGCGCGGCCGGGTCATCGAGATTCACGCGAGGCTCGACGCCTGCCGCCAGCGGGCTGAGACCATCGAACGCGATTGGAACGCGCTCGAACGCTCACGCCGCGAGCTTGAGATTCGCCGGGAAACGCTCGAAGACCGCGCCGCCGAAGACCTCTCGCTCGAACTCGAGCTCGAGTACGACGACTTCCGACTGACCGTTGGCCCGGGCGATGTCGAGCGGCTCGACCCAGAGGCCATCCAGCCCCGCATCGACGAGCTCCGCGCGGACATCGGCAAGCTCGGCAACGTCAACCTCGACTCCATCGAAGAAGAAACTACGCTCGAAGAACGCAACGATGACCTCGCCCGCCAGGTCGACGATCTCGATACCGCGCGCGAGCAGCTCATCGGTCTCATCGAGCGCCTCAACGCGCTGAGCACCGACCGTTTCGCCGAGTCGTTCGCAGGCATTCAGCAGCAGTTCGGCGGTCCCGACGGCATGTTCCGCAAGCTCTTCGGCGGCGGCAAGGCTGAGGTGCGCCTCATGCCGCTCGTCAAGACCATCGAAGGACCAGACGGACCCGAGAAGGTCGTCACCGACGAGATCGACGTGCTCGAGAGCGGCATCGAGGTCATCGCCAAGCCGCCGGGCAAAGAGCCCCGGCAGATCAGCCAACTCTCGGGCGGCGAGAAAACGCTCACCGCGGTCGCGTTGCTGCTCTCGATCTTCCGATCTAAGCCGAGTTGCTTCTGCGTGCTGGACGAAGTCGATGCCGCTCTCGACGAGGGCAACGTGGATCGTCTGTCGCGCACCATCGCGCAGTTTACCGATCTCTCGCACTTCATCGTCATCACCCACAACAAACGCACCATGCAGGCCATGGACCGGCTTTACGGCGTGACCATGCAGGAGCGCGGCGTATCGACGCGGGTCACGGTCAAGTTCGACCACGTCAACGAAGACGGCTCGATCAAACTGCCGGCCAACGGGGCCAAGCCAGCTAAGCCTGCCGAGCCGGTTGCGATCGAGCCAGACGACCAAGCAGACGACCATCCGGTGCAGCGCCGCGGCCCGGTCGCCGAGGCGCTGTCGAGACTGCGAGACGAGCAGGCGGTTGAGCGTAGCGAGCAACCCGTCGCGAGCGAGAACTAGCCCGTCGCAAGCGAGTTTGAGTGGTCAATCGAGCCGAACCGCCCCCACCAGTTCGCTCAGGGCCGTAGCGCCTTGGGTGCGAACCCACTTGCTCAGGCCCGCGTTGACACGCCTTGCAGCTTTCGGGTCAGCGAACGACGCGGTGCCGATCTGCACCGCTGATGCCCCGGCCAGAACGAACTCCGCAGCGTCCCGCCACGAACTTACCCCGCCCGCGCCGATGATCGGCGTGCCCAATTCCCGCGCCGCCCGCCGGTACACCTCGTGCACCAGCTTCACCGCGACCGGGTGGACCGCCGGCCCGCTGAGCCCGCCGGTGACGTTGGCGAGCCTCGGCCTTCGACTCTCGACATCGATCTCCATCGCGGGGAGTGTATTAGCGATGGTCAGTGCATCAGCACCGGCTTCGATGGCCGAGGCCGCGATATCCGCGATCGAGTTCGGGGTGCCGACGGTGATCGGGCTGAGTTTGACGATGAGCGTCTGCGCGTTGGCCGCCTCTCGAACCGCCGCGAGCAGTTCGCGAAGCGCCCCCGGGTCAGCGCCAAACTCCGTGCCGCCGTGCACGTTCGGGCACGAAACGTTCAACTCGATCGCCGGGATGACCCCCGCGTGTTCCGCTATCTTCGCCGCGACGCCGACGTAGTCCTCGACCGACCACCCCGCGATCGACACCACAACCTTGGTAGGCATCGCTGCGATTTTGGGCACCTCTCGCTCGATGAACGCATCGACGCCGATGTTCGCGAGGCCGATCGCGTTGAGCATGCCGACGCGCGATTCCAATATCCGCCAGGTCTCGTTGCCCATGCGCGGCTCAGCGGTGATCGACTTGGTCACCACCGCGCCCACATCGCGAAAGTCCAGCACCTCGCCCATCTCGTCGAGCGTGCCCGCAGTGCCTGCCGCGAGCATCACCGGCGAACCCATCGTCAGGCCCGCGATCGTTGTTCGCAGTGAGTCCGTGGGCATCGCGTCCTTCGGTAGTGTGCGACCTGCTCAGTCGATCGCCGCAAGCACCGCGAGCTCGGTCACCGTGATAAGCCCGTTGTGCAGCATATGAGCCGTGATCGGAGCAATCAGTGAGCCCCGCCATTCGCGGAGCAGCGCGTACACCACGCCGCCGCTGGCGACCATGAGCATGCCGTCGATCGAGTACGGGTGGATCGCGCCGAACGCGATCGACGTCACCGCCACCGTGCCCCACATCCCCAGCCTCGGCCTCAGCCACGCGAACAGGCAGCCGCGGAACACCAGTTCCTCGAAGAACGGCGCCCAGAGCACCGCTGTCAGCGAGCCCAGCAAGAGCAATGGCCATGTCGGCGCGATCGGCGAATCAAACAGCGGCAGGTCGATCGTCTCCGCCCCGCCCTCCGTGCTCCCGGCCGCCATCGCCACGATGCCAAACCCGATCGAGAGCAACATCGTCAGCCCGGTGCTCACGCAGAATCCCGCGAAGCCCCAGAATACCTCGCGCGCGAAGCCCGCCTCGCCAAGCGTCCAGCCGGTGTCCGCCCGAAACGCCATACCCGGCACCCCGCGCAGCCGCGGCCAGAGCACGCTGAGCCCCGCGACCCAGACTGCGACCTCTGATGCTGCGAAGAACACGACCGCAGCGTTGCCCTGCGATGATGAGGCCATCGCGCCAAGCCCCGAGAACACGATCGCCCCGATCAGGAACAGCACCGCCGCCTGCAGGTACGCGGGCTCGATATCCATCGACATCTCGATCGCGTCGCCGTCACGATCAAAGAACTTGATGAGCGCCCAGATCCCTACCACCAGCGCGAGCAGCGACACCAGCCCGTGCGCGATCCCGACGCCTGCCAGCACGGCGATCAGCTTAAGCCCGCCGCCCGTGAGCGCTTCGGCGCTCGGCTGGTCGCTCGCTGAGCCCGCGTGCCGTGATAGCGCGAGATCCGTGAACCAGCCGTGCCGGGCGCGCATGACCTCGGCCCCGCCGATCCCGTCGGCGGCGCTCTCGCCAGCCGCTCGCTCGTACAGCTCGCGGAACCAACGCACATCGCCCCGCAACTCGGCCCGCACGCCTAGCCGCTCGTCGATCGCAGTCAGCCTTCGCAGGGTCTCCTCGGGACCATGGAGCTCCCCGGCGACCACCGCCACTCTGATCTCGTCGGCCGCAGTCAGCGCGATGAAGTCCAGGCCCTCGAGCACCTCCGCCTCGTCCGCTTCCATCTCAAGCTCGCCGCCCATCGAGAAGATCCGCACGATCGCCTTGGACGTGATCGTCAGCTCGTCGAGCCCAGGCTCGGTGAGCCGTTCTTCCCACGCCCGCTGCTGGCCCGCACCGCTGATGGTCGAACCCGACAGCCACACGCCCCACTGCTGAATCAGGATCAGCGCCGCCAGCGCCACCACGCCCACCGCGATCCATGGCAGCGTCTCCGCCGCAGACCCCTCGCTCGGCATGTGTGCTTTGGCCATCGGCGACTTTCCCAGCGTTACCCACGCACGCCCGATGCGAGTCACGACGGACCCGCCCGGCCCGTACAGGCTACCCGCCCGCCCCTATGCTCGCGTATGACCGAGCCAACCACCGATCTCGACACCCGCATCGGCCGCTTCGAGCACCTGCTCAGCCAGGACCCCGACAACGATATGGCCCACTTCTCGCTCGCCGGGGCGTACAAGCAGGCCGGCCGCTTCGCCGAGGCCGCCGCCTCCTACGAAAAATGCTGCGAGCTGAACCCCGCCATGAGCAAGGCCTACCAGCTCGGCGGCGAGTGTCACCTCGCTGCGGGCGACGAGGCCAAGGCCATCGAGCTGCTCACCGCGGGCGTCAAGGTCGCCGGCGGCCGGGGTGATGCCCTGCCCCTCAAGGCCATGACCGAGCTGCTCACCAAGCTTGGGGCCCCCATCCCCGAGACCGCCCCGCCCAAGCCCGCCTCCAAGGGCGACTTTGTCTGCAAAAAGACCGGCAAGCCCGGCACCAAGCTCGGCCGACCGCCTTTCCGCGACGGCGTCGGCACCTGGATGGTCGAGAACATCACCAAAGAAACGCTCGACGACTGGATCGGGCTCGGCACCAAGATCATCAACGAGCTCCGGCTCGATCTCTCACGCGATGAGGACGAGGCCGTCTACGACTACGCCATGCTCCGCTACCTCGGCATCACACAGCAGCGGGCCGCCGAACTCCGCGGCCGCGAGCCCGCCCCCATCAAGCCCGACACCAAGCACATCGTCGACGACATGCTCGGCCGCGGCGGGCACCTCGAAGACCTCAAGGGCGAGATGCACACCAAGCTGGGGTGATCGCGACGCCTACGGGCAGGGCCCGATGAGCCCGAGCAGCGCGAGGAAGTCGCCGAAGCTCACCATGCCGTCGCCGCCGTTGAGCGTGCCGAAGTCGTCCGCGATGTCACCATCGCAGCCGGGCGTGCCGCCGGGGCAAGGACCGATCAAGCCGAGCAGCGCGAGGAAGTCCCCGAAGCTCACCATGCCGTCAGCGCCGAGCGTGCCGAAGTCGTCGGCGATGTCGCCAACGCACAGCGACGGCGGCGGCGGAATCTGCTCGTTGATCGCAAATTCCGTGACGTCGAACTCGTCGTCAATGGTGGTGTTGGTGCGGCCATTGCCGAAGTTGGGGTGCCCGTTCAGCGCGTACTGCAGGTTCGCCCAGTCGTCGTGGCTGGTGAGGGTGGTGAGGCCGCCGGCGGGGTCGGTCGGCGCGCGCCGGTTGATATCCGCCATCACGAGCGGCTGACCGGCGGGGGTCGCCCCGTCGCCGTTCCAGTCGACTTTCTGTCCGGTCGCCAGAGGGGCCCAGCCCCAGGTGTTGGCGGCGGTGGTGAAGGGCACTTGCACAGCGGCGTACTCGGGCCGCGTCGCGCCGAGGCTGGTCGATTCATCGAGCGCCGTCTCGACCAGCGGCGGGAGCGCCTCGCGGGAGTAGTCGAGACGCCAGAGATGTGCATACATCGACTGCGGCGTCTGCCAGCGGTAGTTCATAACCGAGTAGTAGTTGGGCTTGTAGTGCGTGTTGTCCCCACCGCCGTGGCCAAGCCCGAGGGTGTGGCCGAGTTCGTGCATGAAGGTGCCGGCCTTCTGGTCGGGCGTGCCGCCGGGCGGCGCCCATGCGCCGAGCGTGACCATGAAGTCGTTGCCGGGGAACTCGGCCAGGCCCGAACTTCCCGATCCGTCGTAGGTATCGGCGAAGATGCAAAAGCGGAACGCTGCTTCGCGCGCGGCCTTGATGTTGGGCCAGTTGGCGTCGGCGCGCTCCGTGGCGGTGCCCAAGCGTGCGGCCTTGACCGTATCGAAATCGGCGAAGTTGTTTGGGAACGGCGCTCGAGGGATGCTGGTTTCGTCGATCACGAGATGCAGCGCGATGCCGCCCGTGCCGCCGCCGGGCGGCGCAGGCACGGGTGCCTGATTGAAGGCGTCGATGACCGGCTGCAGATCCGCCATGGTCGGCGCGCGCCCGGTCATCGCGTCGATCTCGATGAAGATGTCCTTGCGATCGACGCGTGCGCCCATCGCGGGAAGATCCAGATCGATCACGCCGTCGCCGTTGCTGTCGATGCCGTTGGTCTCCCACGAATCGAGCAGTCCGTCGCCGTCGGTATCCAGATTGAAGAGGTACGCCGACCCGGAAGAGCTGCCGTTGTCGTCGTCCGCGTACGCCCCAACGAAGGCCGTGGTGCCGCTGATCGCGACGGAGCAGCCGAACTGGTCTCCCGCTGCCCCATCGCCGGGCAGGAGCTTGGCGATCTGCTCGCCGGTCGTCGTGTCGAAGAGGTACGCAGACCCGGAGCTAGAGCCGTTGTCGTCGTCCAAGAAGGCTCCGACTACGGCCCTCGTTCCGCTGATCGCGACGGATATACCAACAGAATCTGCCGGTGCCCCGTCGGTGGCAATGAGCTTGGCGATCTGCTGCCCGGTTACGGTATCGAAGAGGTACGCCGAACCGGAATCGATGCCGTTGTCGTCGTCACTCTGAGCCCCGACCACGGCCGTGGTGCCGCTGATCGCCACGGAAATTCCGAAACGATTATCTGCTGCTCCATCCCCGGGCACGAGCTTGGCGATCTGCAGGCCGGTGGTTGTGTCGAAGAGGTACGCCGAACCGGAGTTGCTGCCGTTGTCGTCGTCTTGGTAAGCGCCGACTACCGCCGTCGTGCTGCTGATCGCGACGGAGTAGCCGAACCGATCTTCCACTGCCCCGTCGCTGGGCAGGAGTTTGAAGAGCTGCTGTCCGGTGGTCGCGTCGAAGACGTACGCAGAGCCAGAGCCGGAGCCGTTGTCATCGTCCAAGAAGGCTCCGACCACGGCCGTGGCGCCGCTGATCGCAACGGAGATGCCGAAGTTATCGGCAACTGTTCCGTCGCCGGGCAGGAGCTTCGCGAGCTGCTGGCCGGTGGTCGTGTCAAAGACGTACGCAGACCCGGAGCCGGATCCGTTGTCGTCGTCCGCGAAGGCTCCGACCAAGGCCGTGGTGCCGCTGATTGCAACGGAGCGGCCAAAGTAATCTCCCACTGCCCCGTCGCCGGACAGGAGCTTGGCGATCTGCTGGCCGGTGGCCGTGTCGAAGAGATATGCGGCCCCGGAGTTGGAGCCGTTGTCGTCTTCAAACAAAGCCCCGACCACGGCCATGGTGCCGCTGACGGCAACGGAGAAACCGAACTCATCGCCCCCTGCCCCGTCGCTGGGCAAGAGCTTGGCATCCTCGTTGATCACCTGGCCCGCGGCGGGCAAGGCGGCGATGGCGAGACAGACGGCGATTATGGTACTGGTCAGTCTCATCTCTGGCTCCTTCCGTCGTGGAACGCCCAGCCTACCCGAAGCGGCGGACGGGGTTCAAGGGCAATCTCGGTCCCTTCGCCCTTCCCATATCCGCCATTCCTCCCTCTCCAAGTACCCCTCATCTCTTCACCCTCTGTGCCTCTGTGGTGAACATCTTCTCTCTCTCCGCTCCATCGCCTGTTGCCCACTCCCCATTGCCCTCTTCCCCCCACCAACCTCCCGCGCGCGCAACATTCGGCACCTCTGCGAAGCCTCCTTGATCCCGTCCCCGCAACATGCCACGATTGGTGCAAGGGGGGGACATGGACCACAACCAACTGCTCGAGGACTACCTGGATCCAGATCTCTCGGAGCTTCGCCTCTGCGATCGTCACAGCCTCACCCTCAGCCAGCTCCGCGAGGCTATTAGCGCGCCGCAGTTCGCCGCTGCACTCGCCGACATCCAGACCATCAATCAACAACGCGCGACGCACCTTGCATCCCAAACCGCGCGCTCAGCACTCGCCCGCCTCTCCGAGATCACCAGCACCCCACTCCAGCACGCGAGCGCCTCACTCATCGAGACCGTCCGCAAAGCCGCAGTCTCGGTCCTTCGAGCCGGGGGCGCGAGCTCTCGAGCACGCTCTTCCAGCAAGCCTCAAGCGCAAGCGAGAGCACGAGGACTCTCATGGAAGAACCCAGCGCTGGGGGACAAGGCAAATCCCGGGAAAGCGGCATCACCGCCTCTGTCTCCTATCGCCCAGTCATCATCGCCCGCTGCCTATCCCAGCACGCCCCGCTGGCGCAGCACGCCCAGCAGCACCTCCGCCGGGTCCGCATCGCTCAGCACACGCAGGTGCGTGATGTCCCGCGAAACGCACGCCTTGGCCACCCGCGCCGCGTGCGCCTCGAACCTCTCTTGGTACCGCTCCAGCAGCGCGCGAGAGAGCGTGACCTCGACGGCCTTCGATGTCTCGATATCCGTCAGCCGCAGATCGCCAACGAGCCCCGCGTCGCGGTCGGCCGATGGATCGACCTCGCCCGGGCTGAGCACCTGCACGCACGCTGCATCAAAGCCTTTAGGCACGACCAGCGCGCCCAGTGTGGTTTCGAGGCCATCATCAACGAGCAGATCGCTCAGCAGGATGGCGACGCCCTGGCCGCGCCTGGTCAGCGCACTTCGCCGGAGCTCGGCCGCGAGGTCCACGCTTGGCATCTCGCGCGAGGCATCGGCGATCGCTTGCAACAGGAACTCGCCCACCCGTCGGATGTTCCGCCTGCCGCGCAGCGGGGCGAGCGTGCGCCCGCGCGAGGTACCGACCGAGCCCCCCTGTACTGAACCCAGCGGAGCAAGACCCAGGACCGTCACCACCACGCGGTTCTGCTGGCTGAGCCCCACCGCCGCCAGCGCCATCGCGAGCCGCGCCGCGCTCACGAGCTTGGTAGGTGCTGCATCGCTGGCCGCAAGCGTGCTCTTGCCGCCGGTGAGCATCGACGCCGAGGCATCGAGGTACAGGTGGAGCGTCTGGTCCTCCTCCTCGCGGAAGAGCTTGAGGACGAGCCGATCAAACCGCGCCAGCACGTTCCAATCAAGGTGGCGAAGGTCATCGCCCCGCGTGTAAGGCCGGTAGTCGTCGAACTCCACGCTCTGGCCCCGCCGCTTGCTACGACGCTCACCGGGCAGCTTGCCCGCGAACAGCTTCTTGCTGAGGATTGCCAATCGATCCAGACGGGCGAGCAGCTCCGGGCCGAGCAGCTCGTCGACGCTCTTAGGCACAGCGATGTCCGGCGTGAGCAGCACGCCGGTAGCATACGCGAAGGAAGGTGGAACCCGCCCATGCGAACCACGCCGACTGCTCTTGTGGCTCTGCTCGCCGCCGTGCTGACCGTGCCGACCGCGAGCGGGCAGTCAGAAACCGCCGAACTCGACCGCTTGCGCGCCGACAACGCCGCTCTCCGCGAGCGGGTCGCCGAGCTCGAAGCGGCGCTGTTTGATGTGCGCTCGACGCTGAGCGAACTGCTCCGGTCGATCACCCTTGGCCAGACCAGCCGCGTTCCCCAGCGGGCTATCGCGTCGGGGTCTTCCGACCCGACCTCAAGCCCCGATGCACTCCTGGCGATGCTCCGCGACCGCTACGAGCGCGAGCTGCCCGCCGATGGCCGAACGCCTCAAGCTGTCCGCCCGTGGTGCGAGCAGCACAACGCCAAGAGCCTCGGCCGGGTGACGTGGCTCATCAAGCCCATGGCCGACTCGCCCGCTGCTCGCTCGCCGGTCCATACATGGGTGCGCGTGTACGACGAACTCACCGGCAGACCCATGGGCTCGCCCAC
Organism: Phycisphaerales bacterium; assembly: GCA_029260395.1. Lineage (GTDB taxonomy): Bacteria > Planctomycetota > Phycisphaerae > Phycisphaerales > UBA1924 > OFTM382. The sequence continues at coordinate 532,723 of JAJDDJ010000013.1, forward strand.
CGAGATCCCGCTGCCCGCCCGTCTTGTACGCACGATCAGCACCGATCCGAACCGCCCTTGGCTGCTGGAGGCCGAGCTCGCGCCGTCGATCGTGTTCAATATCGATCGGCCCACGCCGGGCGTGTTCGATTACCCGGTGCTCATCGGCCCGTATGCCGAGTTTGGCCTGACGCTGCAACGAGCTGAACTGCGGCCCGCATCCGAGGGCACCGCTGAGCTGATCGACAGCGCGACATCGCCCATGCCCCCGAGCGATCCGGGCCGGTAGCCAGCGATTGGCAGACTCTATTCAGCTATTTAGTTCGATTCAGCGGAACGCGCGCGGGTCGTCGATGGGTTCGCCGTCGGCGCGCTCCCACGCAAGTAACCGAGAAATCAACGTCGGGAGTGACTTGGTGTCGAAGGAGTACTCTCCCGGCACATCGAGGCATGTCGCCAGACTCGGCACTGGACACGAGTACATGCCCGTCCAAGGGATAGGCTCACCGCATGCGTTTAGCGTCCATTCTCGAAGACGTGGAGTCCTAAGAATCCAGAAGCAAGTCCAACCTCGTGTGCATCCGCGCTGCTCATCAGGCAGTCTTACCCACGTACAGCAGTAGCGAAACTCATTACCCCATATCGAAACTTCATCTCGCTTTGCCGTGGCGACACCCTCCAGTACGATTCGAGCTGCGATCGATCGCAAACTGGATTGTGTCTTGCGTACGGTTGCATCTGCTCTCTCGTGGGCACCCTCTGGCACAGGGGCAATCTCACGATGCCCCACAGTTTCAGGAAGATACTCTCCATAGAGGGCCGCGTGCAACCCTCGTATCCAAGTCCAAATGCCGTCCATCAATGGCCTAGCAGCAATAATTGTCGGCTCTAGCGGCAAACTCGGCAAAGTCACGAATGGCCGCAACACCCTTCCCCTGAGCAAGTCAGCAACTGAAGAGGCCCCCGCCGGTCGAGCCTCCATTGCTTCGAGTGCATGCAACACCCTGTCGTTGGCCTCTTTTCGAGACTGGTCGCAGGCTCGGTGACACTTCAAAGTCAACGAGAAACGCTGGTTTGCTGCTTTCGGCGGAGTGCCAAGAACACTTCGAGGTATCACGTGCTCGGTCTGGATCGGATCGCTCGAGCCCCCTGTAAACCCTTCCCCACACAGGTAGCAAAGTCCCCGTTGACCTTGCCGACCACGCAGAGTGGACAGTCGAGACCTAGCGAGTTTGGCCTGATTCTGAGTTGTAATACTCGGCACAACTGAGAGTAGCCGTGTGCTCAAAGCGACGCGATCACTGCCCAAGCGGCACTATTCAGCGGAACGCGCGCGGGTCGTCGATCGGCTCGCCGTCGGCGTATTCCCAGATCACCACGGGCAGCTTCCGCACGCCCCACTTGCGGGCCTGCCGAGCCGTCGGGAACAGCACATCGAGCTTGTAGCCCTTGATCGCCGCACCACGATCGAGCACCGGGACCACCCGCGCCTCGTCGTAGCCCGGCACGCTCACCAGGCTGCCGAACGGCAGCAGGCTCGTGTCGGCCGCCACCAGTTTCATCGCGTTCGTATAGACCGAGTGCAGCGTCGCGGTCTTGCCGTCGTTGAACGGCGCGCACGACTCGGCACCGGGCGAGTACGCGGTCACCTGCATCCACACGACCCGTGCGGGCCTGATCGGCCTGCCGTTGAACGTGTGCTCTTGCTCACGAATTTGCTGCTGAATCGCTTCGCTCAACTCGGCCGTCTCGCCGACCGCGTGCTTGCTGGCCTCACGAGCAGCAGCGCGTGGCATGGCCGCAACCTCTATCACGTGCTTGTCGACGCTCGGCCTGGCGCGAGTCTGCTCGATGACCGCCAACGGCGGAGCCGCGGCTTCCTTGGCGATGATCGCCGAGCCCACCGTCACCGCGACGGCCATCGCTGCACCCACAGCTTTGGCCCAGGTCTGGAACCTTGCGGATCTCAAGATGCGGTGCGTGGCACTATCGGTGCGCATCGTCGGCACTCCAGCGGTGCCTTCCTTGGCCCGAGTCGGTTCCCCGCCGCCAGAGCACTCGCCGGGCGCGGGGCCGATATGGTAGACCCGCGTAGCACACCCGTCGGCCCCCCGCCCGCTACCCGTACACAAACCCAGCAGGAGCCCCAGTGGGCCTCGAAGCACTGATCATCGCCATTCTCATCGGGCTGTTTGCCGGCGTCATCGGCGGACTGTGCGGCATCGGCGGGTCCATCGTCATGCTCCCAGCCCTGGGGCTGGTCTTTGGTTACAAACTCCTAGACGGCTCGCCCGACCCTCAGCGGTCCGCGCACCACGTCTACATGGCGGCGGCCATGATCGTCAACGTCGTCATCGCTTTCGCCTCCAGTTCTCAGCACAAGAAAGCCAACGCCAACGCGCCGGGCGTCGTCGCCAAAGCCCTGCCCAGCATGATCCTGGGCATCATCCTCGGCGTGCTCGTCTCCAACAGCTTCGACGGCAAAGTGCCCAAGCTCGCCCTTGCCGGCTTTCTTGTGCTCGCTGCGGCGTGGACCGCGTTCAGCGCGGTGCGCAAGCTGCCCGACCCACCGCCCGACGGCGTGTGCGCCACATGGGCACGTCTCGGGCCGATCGCCCTGGGCACCGGCTTTCTCGCGGGCTTTCTTGGCATCGGCGGCGGGATCGTCCTCGTGCCTCTGCTCCAGCTCATCCCGCGCGTGCCGCTCAAATCCTCAATCGCCGCCAGCGCGAGCGTGATGCGGATCAGCTCGATCATCGGAGCAGGCCTTAAGCTCGCCACCCTGCCCACGCTGGCCCTAGCCGTCGAGCAGCCGGTGCTCCGGGCGGTCTCACTCGGCGGAGCGATGGCCATCGGGGGCGTCCTCGGGGCCATGCTCGGCGCCAAGCTCACCCACCGCCTGCCGTTGCGCGAGCTGCGGCTGGTGGTCGCGGTCGTGCTCGCGGTGGCCGCAGCCAAGCTGGCCGGCTGGATCTGAGCCCCCCTCAAGCCACGCCATCGCTGGTGCGAACAAAGACCGTTGCTCGGGCGTAGAGTCCGCCATGAGCACCTTTGTCAACAACACGAAGACGGTTCTGATGATGGGCGCAATGACCGGCTTGGTCATCGCGGTGGGCGGAGCGCTCGGCAAGGGCTTTATCATTCCCTTCGCGGTGATGGCGGTCGCCATGAACGTCGGCATGTGGTTCTTCAGCGACAAGCTGGCTATCGCCTCCATGCGTGGCAAGGAGGTCACCGAAGGCCCGCTGTTCGACATGATCGATCGGCTCCGCCGAAGCGCGAACCTGCCCATGCCACGCGTGTACATCTGCCCGCACCAGGCACCCAACGCTTTTGCGACCGGCCGAAGCCCGCGAAAGGCGGCTGTCGCGGTCACACAGGGCGCGCTGCAACTCCTCGATCAGCGCGAGCTTGAGGGCGTGATGGCCCACGAGCTGGCGCACGTGAAGAACCGCGACACGCTGACCTCGACCATCGCCGCGACCATCGCGGGCCTGCTCGCCATGCTCGCCCAGTGGGGCTTCTTTCTTGGCGCTGGCAACCGCGAGGGCAGCAACCCGCTGGTGATGATCGGGGTCATCATTCTTGCTGCGGTGGGTGCCGCGATGCTCAAGTCCATGATCAGCCGCAGCCGGGAGTTCGTGGCCGACGCCGACGGCGCGCGCATCGCGGGCTCGCCCGATGGCCTTATCAGCGCGCTGGCCAAGCTCGAAACGCTCAATCGCCGCATCCCGCTCCAGAGCCCCAACCCCGCGCAGAACAGCATGTTTATCATCGAGCCCTTCAGCGCTGGCTCCACCATCAACAAGCTCTTCGCCTCGCACCCGCCCACCGAGCAGCGGATCGAATCGCTTAGCCGGCTTCGGTAGCTTCCGGTATCGTCTTGGCGCCGTTGTCGTCGGTGAGCTTGGCGGTCGGCGCATCGCCCGTTCCCGCCGAGGGCAGCCGACCGTTGGTCCGCTCACGAAGAATAGCTCGTGCGCGCAGCCGCAGCGCATCCACTTCTTGAGCAAGCCGCAGCAGGGCTTGGTCATCGCGGAGCTCTTCGGGCGCGATCGGCTTGCCGTACACCACGATCAAACGCCTGCGAAAGAGCCTTGGCAGCCTCTTGTGGCGTGGCCATGTGTCGTACACGCCCTCGACCGCTGCCGGCACTACCGGCCGCTTGGCCCGCCGCATCAGCAGCACCACGCCCTTCTTGAAGGGAAGCATCGACCCGTCGATCGAGCGTGCGCCCTCAGGGAATACCACCACGGGCCTGCCGTCTTGCAGTGTCTTGATGAGCGCACGGATGGTTGATGCATCCGACCCTTTGCCAGACACCGATACCGAGTTGAGCCCGCGGATCACCGCCGAGAACACCGGCACCTTGAACAGGTACTCGTGTGCCACGAACGCGAACTGCCGCCAGTGGATGAAGCACCCGAGCAGCGGAGGGTCGAAGAAAGACTGGTGGTTCGATGCGAGCAGCACACCGCCAGAGCGGGGAACGTGGTGCGCATCGACGATTTCCGCCCGGTACACAAAGCGAAACACGAACACTGCCAGCCACCGCCAGGCGCTGTAGAACCACCGGCGCTCGCCCACTGGACGGTGCTCGCCGGCGCGGGGGCTGCCTGAACTTGGTTCGCCAACGGGCTCGGTCGTCACGGTTTCTCAAGTCTCGAACGAACCAGCGACTCCAGCTGGTCGATTACTTGCTCGACGCTCAGCTCCGATGTATCCAACACAACCGCGTGCTCGGGCACGACCAGCGGGCCCTCAGTGCGGGTCGAATCGATCTCGTCGCGCCGTCGCAGCTCTTCCAGAATGACCGCGGCGTCAACAGGCTTGCCCGCTGCTCTCAGCTGTTCGGCGCGCCGTTCTGCTCTGACGTTCGCGTCGGCATCCAAGTAGAACTTGACCGCTGCGTCTGGGAACACCACGGATCCCTGATCGCGGCCCTCGGTCACCAGCCGCGGATGCTGGTGGGCGATGATCCGCTGCTTGCGGACCATGTGCCGGCGGAGCGCCGCGATCGCCGCGACGGCGGACACCAGTCGAGTGACCTCACGCGAGCGGATGCGGTCGTTCATCGGCTGGAGCCACGCGAGCACCTGCGGCGGGTCGGTGGTCCAATCAAAGTGCAAGTCGGCATCGGCGACGATCTCCACGATCTCGTCGTGGTCCGCTGGATCGAGCCCGCGATCGAGCACGATGAACGCTGCGGCCCGGTACATCGCGCCTGTATCGAGAAAGTCCAGCCCTAGCCGCTCAGCGAGCAGGCGGGCGACGGTCGATTTGCCCGTCCCTGCCGGGCCATCGATCGTCACAATGGTCGGTTGAGAGATCGGCACGGTGGGGTGACGCCTGGTGTGGTGCTCGTGCGCCTGCTGAGGGCTTACCGCGGGCTGAGCAGTCATCGCGTTCCTCGCTCTTGGTCAGGCCGCCTTTGGACGCTGGCTCGGATGGGGACGGTCTGGACGGTTCTTTCAGGGTCACTCGGTCGATGATGCAAGGCGGTCGAGCGCGTCCTCGATCGCGTCTCGGCTGCGTTCCACCCCGAGTCTAACGTCTCCTTCGCCCTCGTAGGAGATCGACATGGTGCCGTCGAATCCGACGCTGACCACCGCCTTGAGCATCGGATCGAGGTCATAGCCGATGTGCGGGGCCACGGGGTAGTCTTCATCGTCGAGCGAGTCGAGGGCTGCCAGCAGAGCCGCCGCCGGGTCTTCACCCTTGGCGACCGTCGGCGGCGGGGCGTCGTCCTCGATCTCGGGCGTCTCGCCGAATTCCGTCGTAACCGCCTGCACGACCGAGGCGTAGGGCGTAAGCCGGCGGAGGTAAAGCTCGGGGTCTTCCGCTCGCTGAGCGGCAGCAAAGTCGGGGAATGTCCCGATGCGGAACCCCCCCACCAGCTTCAAGAGCCCCGTCAGGTCATCGGGCTGCTGCGTCAAACCCTCGCGGGGCGAGATCAGCAGGTTGATCTCCAACGCCTCGGCCCGCTCGACCACCGCTTTCAGCCGTTCGACGGTGGTTTCCAGCGCCTGATCGGTGCTCGGGCCGTCGATCGCGATCGCGGCTGCGTTGCACCCGAGCAGCGAGGAGGCTTCGAGGATGTTCATCACGCGGGCCTGGGCCTTGTCGCCGCCGGTCTTTGCGTTGCTCAGCGGCAGAGCGCCCGGCTCGATGAGCAGCAGACACGCGCAGCGGGCCTTGTCCGCCGCGTCGCGCAGCCCTGTGATCGTCGAGCGGTTGGCCCCCGCGAGCAGATCGGTCGAGAGGTTCATGCCGTGGAGGCCAAGCTCTTCGCGGATCCTGGTCGGCAGCGTGAGCAGTTCAACCCGTCCCCGGCGGTCAGTGAGCACGGGCCGCTTGGCCGAGACCGTCAGCGTGAGAAGCATGGAAATCTCCGGGATGGCCGGGGCCTCGATGAACGCACGGAGGAACCGACCCTCCGGCCTGCACTGTACCGCTCACGAACCTACCCGCCCACCCCAAACCGAGGTGCTCCAGACTTGGGCCTCATGCTCTGAAACACATCGTGGCGAGCCCTCCCCCCAAAAGGCTACCCTGCTGCTTTCCCGGGCCGAGCCCGTTTTCCCATAACCACAGCGAGCCAAGCATGTCTTACCCCGACGATCGCGTGTACACCTCAAGCCACGAGTGGCACCTCGAACAAGACGGCGTGGTCACGCTCGGCCTGACCAGCTTTGCGGTCGATCAGCTCACCGATGTCACATTCGTCGACCTCAAGCCCGCGGGCACCCAGCTCGACAAGGGCGACGCCCTGGGCGAAGTCGAGAGTGTCAAGACCACCAGCGATGTCTACTCCGCGGTCGGCGGTGAGATCATCGAGGTCAACCAGCAGGTCATCGACAACCCGGCGCTGCTCAACGAGGACGCCCACGGCGAGGGCTGGCTCGTCAAGATCAAGGTCAGCGATGCCTCGGGCCTGGCCGACTGCGTGGACGCAGCGACCTACGAGAAAGAGCACGCCCACTAACCCGAACCAACCCTGAGCGTGCCGCATCCAACTGACAACCCGCGCCAATCAATAAACGCCACCCCGCGCGCCAACACTGTGGACGGGCCAGTTGTCCGGTGCGTCGATGTCCACAAGAGCTACAAGGGCCAAGGCGAGCGTGTCCAGGCCCTGCGCGGGGTCGACCTGCAGATCGATGAGCCCGGGTATTACGCGATCATGGGACAGTCGGGCAGCGGCAAGAGCACGCTGCTCCATCTGCTCAGCGCGCTCGACCCGCCGGACTCGGGCGAGATTTTTGTGGGCGGCCAACCGATTCATTCGCTGAGCGAACGCGAAGCCACCGAGTACCGCCGAACACAGATCGGAATCGTGTTCCAGCAGTTCAACCTGATCCCAACACTCACGGCGGTCGAGAACGTGGAGCTGCCCGGCGTGCTCGCGGGCAAGCCGCCAGCCGAGATCCGCGCCCGGGCAATGGAACTGCTCGATCTGCTCGGGCTCCCGGCACGCGCAAGCCACAGGCCCGATGCGCTCTCAGGCGGCGAGCAGCAGCGCGTAGCGATCGCGCGGGCGCTGCTCTTCAAACCGCCCGTGGTGTTCGCGGACGAGCCCACGGGCAACCTCGACTCGGCGAACGCCGAACTGCTCTGGAAGCTGCTGGGCGACATCGCCAAAGAACAGCGGACCACCATCGTGATGGTCACGCACGAGCCCGCGGCTGCGGCGCACTGCCAATCGGTTTTCATCGTGCGGGACGGACAGATTTGCGGCGAGATCCGCACGGAGGGTTTGGATGCGGCCGGCGTGGCGTCTCGCTACCAGCAGCTTGTCGGGTCGGCGTAGCCGAACGGGCCTGCTCATCGCAGCGGTCGCGCTGTCCGCAGCGCTCGTCGCAGCGGTCGCCACCCTCATGGCATCCGTCAAGGGATCGGTCCGGCTCCGTATGGAGAAAACCGTCGGCGTCTCCGATGTCACGGTCCGGCCTTCCTCGACCGGCGGCACGTTCGGCGAGGATATTTACGAGCTTGTCTCAAGCTGGCCCGAGGTCACCGATGCCTTCGGCTGGCAAGAGCTGCCCGTCACCGCGCGCACCACGCTGCCCGTGCTCCAAGCTGTTGAAGCTGGCACCGCACAGCCCGCCGACGCAACGCTCAGCACGGTCATGCTGGTGCGAGGCGTGGACTTCGCGGCCCAGACCCGCTTTCTTCCGATCGATCTCGTCGCGGGCCGGCTGCCCTCCACTGACGATGAGGTCGTCATCGACACGCTGCTCGCCAATCGCCTGACGTACGTAGCCCAGCGCGACGACGACGGGCTCGCAAGCTTCGGCGTGGTCGATGCGCCCACCCTCGCGCTCTCCCCTGCCCCCCCGCCTCCCACTGCGGGCGGCGACGCCGAGAGCTACAACGCCCGCGTCGGTGTGCGTCTTGGGGGCGAGATCGAAATCGTCCGCTTCACGGGACCGGCCACCGCGTTCGACCGGGTGGGCGTCGACCTCTCCAGCAAGATCTCGCTCTTCAACCGCTTTACGAAATCGACGACGGTCAAGGTCGTTGGCATTGCGGCCCAGCCACCGCTCGGCGGCAGGCCGACCGCGCTCATGACGCGCTCGGGCCTCGACGCGATGCTCGACTCGAGCAGCCGGCTCAGCGCGATCGATCTCAAGATCCGCGACCCACAGACAGCGCCAGCCGTGGTGCTTAACCGCGCCGCGGATATTCCCGACACCGTGGTGCTCAAGGAGACCGCCCGGACTACTAGCGGTGTCGAGAAAAACCTCGCTTCGAGCCAGCTCGGATTGATCCTCGCGACGGTGCTCAGCTTTCTGACCGCATCGTTCATCATCCTCACCGGGCTGAACACTGAGGCCGCTGAACGCGAACGCGAGTTGGCGATGCTCCGCTGCATCGGCGCTTCCAAGCTGCAACTCGCCCAGTCGCAGCTGCTGGTCGGCGGGTTTATCGGCTTGGGCGGCGCCGCGTTTGGCCTGCCGCTGGGCTTGTTCATCGCGTGGCTTGGTGTGGTCGTGTTCCCGCAGTACCTGCCCGCGGGGATGGGTGTGCCGCTGCTGGGCTCGGTGCTGACCGTCGTTGGGGCGCTCACTTCCGGTCTTGCGGGCGCTGCGTACCCGGCGTGGCGCGCCTCGCGCACGAGCCCGCTCAAGGCGCTGGGCGCGCGCTCAAGGCCCCAGAGGGCTCGTGGCTTGTGGCTGATGCTCGCCGTCGGGCTTGGACTGCTCGCGTTGCATCTGGCCATCGTGCTCGTGCCGAAAACAGGCGAGGGCGTGTTCTGGGGCTACGCCACGGTCGGGCTGCCCGCGATGTTCCTGGGCTACTTCATCCTCGGCACGCCGACCGTTTTCGCGCTCGCCAAGCTCACTTCAGGCGGCATTTCTCGCGTGCTTGCGTTGCCGCCGCGCGTGCTCGAACGCACTATCACGTCCAGCCCCGCTCGCTACGGGCTGACCGCGGGCGCGATGATGGCGGGCCTCGCGCTGATGGTCTCCATCTGGACGCAGGGCGGCGCGGTGCTCCGCGACTGGCTCGACAAACTCCGCTTTGCCGACGCCTTTGTCAGCGGCATCAACCTGCCCCAAGAAGCACAAGACGCGATCGAGAGCCTCGAATTCGTCGAGCAGACCTGCGCCATCACGATCCAGCCGGTGCAGACCGACGCCTTCGGCATCAAGGGTCTTAGTGAGTATGCCACCGCGATGATCGCCTTCGAGCCACGCGCGTTCTTCGAGATGAGCACGCTCGAGTTTGTGCAGGGCGATCAAGAGAGCGCGATCGAGCAGCTCGAAGCCGGCAACGCCCTGCTCGTCGCTAAAGAGTTTCTCGTCGCTCAAAGCCTCGGAGTAGGTGATTCGTTCACCCTCGTGCCCGCGGGCATCGATCCGGATTCACTCACCGAGGCGGAGCTGGCTGACCGCAGCTTCCGCATTGTCGGCGTGGTCCGCAGCCCGGGGCTCGAGATCGTCAGCAAGTTCTTCAACGTGGGCGATCAGTACGTACAGCAGTCCATGCACGCGGTTTTTGGCACGCGAGCCGATCTGCAGCGGCTGTTCAACAACGACTCCATTCAGCTCATCCAGATCGAGCTCAGCGACGACATCGAAGACGCTGAAGCCATCGCGGGCATCCGCTCGCTGCTCGCCCAAAACGGGGTCGGCATCCTCGATGCGGGCAGCGGGCGCAAGATCCTTGCGGGCATCCAGACCTTTATCCGGGGCTCGTTGCAAGCGTTTACTGCGATCGCTGTGCTCAGCATGCTCATCGCGAGTCTGGGCGTGGCCAACGTCATCGTGTCGAGCATCCAGGCTCGGCAATTCGAGTTCGGTGTGCTGCGTTCGGTGGGCGCGCGCCGAGGCCTCGTGCTCCGACTGGTCGCCGCCGAAGCCGTGCTCATCGGCCTAGCCGCGTGCGTGTTGGGCGTGCTGATGGGCATCCATGCGGCGTTCTCGGGCTGGATCATCAACACCAAGCTGTTCGGGCTTGATCTGAAGCTTGTTCCGCCGCCCGTGCCGATTCTCATCGGCTGCGCGTTCGTGCTGGCCATCTGCCTGCTGGCTTCGGCACCCGCCATCGCCCGGCTCAACGCACGCAAGCCCCGCGAACTGCTCGCCTCGATGAAAGGCTGAGCCGCCCTCCCATGCTGCGGCCGCTCGTACACTCCCCTCATGCCGACTCCGGGCCAGCCATTTCAGGTCGTCGCCCCGTTCGCGCCATCGGGCGATCAGCCCGAAGCCATCGAGGGCCTGGTGCGAGAGTTGCGCAGCGGGGCCGCTGCATCGTGCCTGCTCGGCGCGACCGGCACGGGCAAGACGTTCACGATGGCCAACGTCATCGCACAGATCGGTAAGCCCGCGCTGATCATCAGCCACAACAAGACTCTTGCGGCCCAGGTCTACGAAGAGCTCCGCGAGTTCCTGCCCAACAACTCGGTCAACTACTTCGTCAGCTACTACGACTACTACCAACCAGAGGCGTACATCCCCTCTCGCGACATCTACATCGAGAAAGACTCCGCCCGCAACGACGACCTTGACCGGCTCCGCCTCGCCGCCACCAGCAACATCCTCAGCCGGCGCGACAGCGTGGTCGTCGCGAGCGTCTCGTGCATCTTCGGCCTGGGCTCGCCCGAGGCCTACGGCCAGAAGGTCCTCACCCTCACGCGAGGCAACTCGATCGACCGGCGAACGCTCCTCATGACGCTCAATGCGATGCAGTACCAGCGCAGCGACATCGAGTGGGACCGAGGCATGTACCGCGTGCGAGGCGAGATCGTCGAGGTCTGGCCTGCCTACGAGCGCTACAGCGTGCGCATCGAGAGCTTCGGCGACGAGATCGAACGCATCGATCTGGTCAACGCGACCAGCGGCGAGGTGCTCGCCGAGGAGCATCAGTTCTTCCTGTTCCCCGCTGTCCACTACGTCATGCCCGAGGACCAACTCGCCGAGGCCACTAAGGCCATCCGCGAGGAACTCAAAGCACACGTGCTCGAACTCCGCTCGCAAGGCAAGCTGCTCGAAGCCCAACGGCTGATCGCACGCACCAACTACGACGTCGAGCTGATCGAAGAAATCGGCATGTGCCCGGGCATCGAGAACTACAGCCGGTTCATGGATGGGCGCGCCCCCGGCGAACGGCCCTTTACCCTGATGGACTACTTCGAGTACGCCCCGCCCGTGGATGGCTCCGCGAACGACATCGGCGAGCGCACCACGCCGGCCGAGCCGGGGCTGAGCCCAACCTCCGATGCGGTGCGTGCTAAGAGACCCAACTTCAAGGACTGGCTGGTCATCATCGATGAGAGCCATGTGATGATCCCGCAGATCCGCGCCATGTTCAACGGCGATAAGGCCCGCAAGACCGTGCTCGTCGAACACGGGTTTCGCCTGCCCAGCGCGCTCGACAACCGCCCGCTGCGCTTCGAAGAGTTCGAGGCCATCGTTCCGCAGGTTGTCTACGTCAGCGCTACGCCCGGGCCTTACGAGCTTGAGCGCACCAACGGAGTCGTGCACGAGCAGGTTATCCGCCCAACGGGTTTGCTCGACCCACAGGTCGAGGTGAGACCCGCCGACACGCAGGTGCAGGACCTGCTCGAGCAGTGCCAGCGCCGCGTGGCCAAGCACCAGAGGGTACTTGTAACAACCGTCACAAAGAAACTCAGCGAAGACCTGGCCTCGTACCTCGATCAGCAAGGACTACGAGTCAAGTACCTGCACAGCGAGGTGGACACGCTTGACCGGATGGAGATTCTCGCTGAGCTTCGCGAAGGCCTGTTCGATGTGCTCGTCGGCGTGAACCTGCTGCGAGAGGGCCTCGACCTGCCTGAAGTCGGGCTGGTGGCGATTCTCGACGCGGACAAGGAGGGCTACCTCCGCAGCGCGACGAGCCTCATCCAGACGATGGGCCGGGCTGCACGCAACGCGGACTCGGGCGTGGTCATGTACGCCGACCGCATCACCAACGCCATGCAGACGGCGATCGACGAGACCCAGCGCCGCCGGGCCAAGCAGATCGCGTACAACACCGAACACGGCATTGAGCCCACAACCATCCGCAAGAGCATCAGGCGCGGCATCGAGGAAGAACTGAAAGCCGGGCGTGCTGCCAAGTCCGCAGCCGCCGACGCCGAGCCGCCCATCGAGACCGATGCCTTCATGGTGCAACTCGAAGCCGACATGCTGGAGGCCGCCCAGGCCCTGCAGTTCGAACGTGCTGCCCACATGCGTGACCAGCTCCACAAAGTCCGCGAGTACGTCACCCAGCAGCGTTCCATCGGAACCGAGGGACCGATCACTGTCAGGCGCTCGCAACTGGATGACCTTATCGGCAAACGGGCCGGTCCGACCAAGGGCGCGCGCAAACGCAAGGCCAAGTCTGGCACGCCGCCCACGCGCAGCAAAGCCAAGGGCTCTCGGCGCGGGTAATTCTTCAAATTCGAGGGGGAGGGACTTGGAGAGGTTGACAGCGTGCGCTCAGGTCCGGTCAATCCAGGCAGCCCGGGACGGCCTGCCGAACACCGATCCGAACCGGCGCATGACGCGTCCGACCAAGCGAACCGACCAGAGCAGCATCTCGCTCGCCCAACGCAGTTGGAGCTTGATGCGCAGTCGGCGCAGCCCGGCCTCATCGGCGTCCACCTTGCGAGCGCGCCGAACCCAGTACCACGCTCTGAGCCAGTCCCGCTGCTCCATCGAGGCGAGCGCAAGATTGTGCATGGGCGCAAACATCGAGGGAGCCAGGCTCAGCGCCTTGCGTGCGTGCTCGGTACCCGCGCCGTGCCGCTTGCTGCGGAGTAGCGCGACGCTCAGCACGTGGTGGGCTTCGGCGTCGTGCGGCTTGAGCTGGACAGCGCGCTCGAGCAACGGGACCGCGACCGCGTGCTGGCCCGCGCCAACCAAGAGCCGGCCGAGTTCGTACGCATCGTCGGCTGCGGCATCGTCTGACGGACGGATCGGCGCGTCTGCAACGCTGTCGTTCGGGGGCGCTGGAAGGCTTGACCGCCGCGCGCTCAGTTCCGCCACCAGCAGCGTGCGCGCCCGCGCGAGATCTCCCGGCGAGCCGCGCTCAAGCAGCGTGTCCGCGAGCCGTGTGCGCGCGCCAGGGTGCTCGCTGTCAAGCCGTAGCACGACATCGAACGATCGCACCGCATCATCGAGCCGGCCCATGCGCACGGCTAGTTCGCCTAGCGCCTCGTGAGCGCTCGCGTGGTGCGGCTGGAGTTCGAGAACACGGCGGTACTTCTCGCTCGCCTCATCAAACCGGTGCATATCGACCAACAGGTCGCCTATGTCGAGCAGTACATCGGTATCGCCTGGATCGAGCCGAAGCTCAGCGAGGTACAGCTGGCGTGCACGCTCAAGCCTACCTGTTGACGCGTACGCCTCGGCGAGCCGAGCGTTGATCTTTGCGAGTCCCGGATCAAGCCGTGCGGCTTCGCGCAGACACCACACCGCACGCTCGTGAAGGCCACGATCGAGCAACGAATCCGCGAGTGCCACGTATAGGTCCGCCCGCTCGGCATCGATCTGTTGGCCCAGGTAGAACGCGACCTCCGCGTCCTCATGGCGCCCCAGTCGAGCGAGCGTCTCCACCATGTACACATGCGCTTCGGCGTCGTTAGGCTTGGCCTTGACGGCGAGTTCAAGCCAGACCAGCGCTTTGGCGAGCTCTTCGAGCCGCATCAGGCACGAACCGATCATCAGCATCGCTGCCGGCTCACCGTCTTGGAGCGCATGAACCCGTTCGAAGGCCTCGATCGCGTGCTCGTACCGCCCCGCGGCTTCAAGGGTCAGGCCAAGGTTGAACAGCCATTCCGATTGGTCCGGCTGGCTCGACAGCGCAGCACGCAACTCCACCTCGGCTTCATCGAGGCGGCCCAACTCAAAGAGCTCGTGAGCGCGCTCCACGTGTTGTTCGGCCTCGAACCATTCGTTCATGGCCTGCTTCCCGTTAGGGGTGTCCGGACGACCAATGTGACGATAGTAGGGAACTACAACCCAATGCTGCAAACCCGGTATCCATAGACTCCGGGACTTGTTGGGACCGGCCAGCCCTCCGATTCACACCCGCCACCCAGGATTTGCCCGATGCACCGTCCGCCCGGCCCCGCCAAACCGAGCCGCACGATTTCCAAGGGAAAACTCTGGTTATTGATCGGTTTGCTCACCTCTGGAAGCCTAATTGTCCCCTCGACACGCGCCCAACAGTCTGTCAATCAACAAGATCCGACTGCTGACTCGCTGGAGGCAGACCTCGACCGAATGGTCCGCCGGCTGTATCTAGCCTCCGAAGAGAATCAGCGATTCGAGACGCTCGCATCACTTCTAGCTGACGACTCAGCCGTTGTCGTGCGCAGCGCCCTGGATCTGGCTCTCCGCGAGCAGACGGGTGGAAGCCGGCTCAACGAGAGCATCATTGAAGCCGTGCTCGGCCTGCTCTCGCACCCCGACGCGGGCATCCGGTCGCGGTCGGCGGCGCTGGCGGACCTGGTCGCCACACCTCGGGCGGGCAACGCCATCCTGCTCCGGCTGACCGACGAGACCGACCCCGCCGTCGCGGAAGTGCTCCTGCGTGCCGGGGCCCGCTGGCCCGAGCAGCTCGACCCTCAAGCCGTCCTTCGCTGGGTACGCCCGGATGGGGCCATGACTCCCGGCCAAGCGCGCGCGCTGGCTGAGCTCAACCGCTCAGGAAGGCTGACCGATGAGTCCGCGATCCGCGATGTGCTGACCTCGCTCTCGCTGGTCACCGATTCGGCGCTGACGCAGCCCATGTGCAGGCTGCTCGCCCATCTGGGCGGGCCGCGCGAGCACGCCCGGCTCAGTTCGCTGCTTGGCTCGCCCGACTCCGCGGTGCTCCGGCGCGCCGCCATGGCGATGGCCGAGGTGCCCCAGCTCGCCGGGGTCGTGATACGGGCCGCGATGAGCGACCCGCAACTCGTGGAAGCCGCTGCGAGCGCCACCAAGGACATGCCGCCGCGCGAGGCGCTCACCACGCTTCTCATGTTGCCCGAGGCCAAACCGGATGCCGCGAGTAAACCCATCCGCGCGTTCGCGGACCGGATGCCGATCGCGACGCTCATTTCCATGACAGACGCTCGTTGGTCGCCTTCTCGCCGAATCGATCTGCTGTCGTCAGCGCGCACTCGCCGGATCGAGAGTGCCCTGCGGGGCCAGGCGCTAGTCATGCTTGCCGAGGCCTTGGTCGAGCGGGGCGATCCTGAGCAGGCAGCCGATGCCGCAGCACTCGCCGGCACCATGCTCGCCGATAGCGCCCCATGGAAAGAACGCGCCGCCCGCCTCGCGACAGTCGATACGGACCCCGAGCCCGGCGGGCCGTGAGCGATTGGCTTTAGCGCGAAGCGCCCGAGCCGAACGATCGCAGCACGCTGCGAACAACGCGCACCGTCGGGACTTTCTCTTCGGGCCGATTGGCGGGCAACGCCGCGATCGCCTCGGCGGCTGTATCGAACCCGTCGCTCGGGTTCAAGCCCCGCTCGAGCCACGCGTCCCATGCCGCGGGCAGCTTCTTGATGAGGTGGCCCGCTGCGATCAGCGGCTCGGCCGGGGCGAGCCCGGTGAGCAGCGTGTAGGCGATGGCCGCGATCGACCGCACCTCGTCGCGCTTGAGTTCGCTGTCGGTGCCTGTAAGGCCCGCGACCGCACGGTCAAAGCCGTAGAGCTCGACCAGTACCCGGCCGTGGCGATCGACCAGCACTCGGCCCATGGCGATTTCGCCGTGGGCCATGCCCCGTTGGTGCGCGTGAGCGGAAGCCTCAAGCAGATGCAGCACAGCCCGCTCGGCCTCGGCATGGGGCAACTGGCCGCCCTTCGCCTGGAGCACATCGCCGAGACGTATCCACTGCTGCTGGTTGCCCGTGTAGCTCGTGCGCACACGCAGCCGGCCGACCTCGTCGCCGTCGAACGCCTCGATCTCCATCAGGTGCGCGTGGGCCATGTCGGCGAGCGCCTGCACGCGGCCCATCGTGCCTTCGGCCGGATCCTCGAAGCGGTAGATCACGTGGCTGGTGTGGTCCCCATCGTGCACACCGAGCCATGCCTTCACGCCCCGCTCGGCCGCCAAGCCGCCTTCGAGCCTGCGCAGCAGCGTGCAGCACGCCCAGCGCGGGCGGGCCGTATCGGCGGGGTCGGTGGATTCAGACCATGAGTTCGGTGTCGCCATAGGTGCTGACTGACGTTGCGTTGCATCCGGTGCCATTGACTCGTCCGTGCACGCTGCTGTCGGCACCCAGCCTATGGGTCCGAGCCCTGGGCCGAAAAAGCCCCAGCAGCGTTCGATGATCCCTCGGGGCCAAGCCGTCGTCTGGCCCAGTTCCCTCGGGCGGGCATCATGCCCCTAGCTCCCAGTTCATCGGACCAAGGATACCACCGTCGGGAGTTTCCGGCGGCCTCACGAGCCTGTCATTCGCCTTGCACCCTTCCAGATCCCTATCGACGCTCGATTCCACTCTCCCGCGCGTATACTCAGTCTCAACGGACCTGGGCTCCGCAAAGAAACTGAACCGCCCAAGCTTTGGAGATCAAAATCATGACCACCGCGCAAACCAAGACCGGGGGCGCTGGCGCTGTCGGCACCGATCCGCTAAGCCTCATCGATGTCGACCACGTTCGCTTTTACGTCGCCAACGCCAAGCAGGCCGCGTACTTCTACGCCCACACTTTCGGGTTCAACATCTCGCAGGTCGCCGACCTCACAACCGGCAGCCGCGACGAGGCCGACTACCTGCTCACGCAGGGCAACATCCGCCTCATGCTCACCACGCCCCTCACCACGGACCACCCCGCCGCCGAGGAGATCAAGCTCTACGGCGACGGCGTCAAGGACGTCGCGTTCACCGTCTTCGATGCCGAGGCCGCGTACAAGCGCGCCATGAGCAACGGCGCGGTCTCGGCCGCCGAGCCCCGCACCATGAAGGACGACATCGGTTCGGTCACCGTCGCCTCCATCAAGACCTACGGCCGGGTCATCCACACCTTTGTCAGCCGCACCGGCGGCTACGACCTCATCAACGTCAAGAAGGGCGGGGCGCTCATGCCCGGATTCAAGCCCTTCGACTGCCCCCTCAACGCGTACAACGCCAAGCACCCCTGCGGGCTCAAGTACGTCGACCACCTCGTTGGCAACGTCGAGGAGGGCAAGATGAATTACTGGGTCAAGTGGTACGAGGATGTGCTCGAATTCAAGATGTTCAAGCACTTCGATGATGCCGACATCTCGACCGAGCACTCCGCGCTTATGAGCAAGGTCATGGCATCCGGCAACAACCTCATCAAGATGCCCATCAACGAGCCGGCTGATGGCAAGAAGAAATCGCAGATCCTCGAGTACCTCGAGTGGCACAACATGACCCCCGGCGTGCAGCACCTCGCCCTGCGCACCGACGATGAGCTGCACTCGGTCGCGGCCCTTCGCAACCGAGGTGTCGACTTCCTCAGCCTGCCCGACACCTACTACCAGCTCGTCTGGGACCGCGTCAACAAGATGCTCACCGAACACGGCCACACCGCCGTCAAGGAAGACCACGACCGCGTCAAGGAGCTGGGCATCCTCGTGGACGCGGACGATGAGGGGTATCTGCTGCAGCTCTTCACCAAGCCGCTGCAGGACCGCCCGACGCTGTTCTTCGAGATCATCTGTCGCCGCGGCTCGCAGTCGTTCGGCAAGGGCAACTTCAAGGCCCTGTTCGAGGCCCTGGAGCTTGAGCAGGAGCGGCGAGGGAATCTGTGAAGCTCACCATGCGCGGCTCGCCAACCTCCTCAGCCGGGGGGCGGCAGGCGCCGGTCGTTTCACAGGCAACAGAAGCTCTGAGTGTTCACTCAAGGGTATCGAACCCGTTGATGGGTCACTTGGCGGCAGGATCATCTTGTTTCACACCGCTCATGCGGATCTGTGGATGCACTCATGATTCCTCATAACGCGCGATCCAGCGTCACTCGGGGCGCTGCGTGTCCCTCGATCCTTGGCTTGGGGCACTACCTCCCGGTCGACACGATCACCAATCTCGATCTGGCCTCGCTTGTCGATACGAGTGACGAATGGATCACCAGCAGAACCGGAATCCACTCTCGGCACCGAGCGGGCGTGGCGGAAGCGACCAGCGATCTCGCGATCATCGCCTCGCGTCGTGCGCTCGCTGATGCCCAGCTTGACCCCGGGCAGATCGATCTTGTGATCCTGGCCACCGCAACCCCTGATGCACCCGTCCCCGCCACTGCGAGCACCGTGCAGCACGCGCTGCGCGCGGACCGAGCAGGGGCGATGGATCTCAACGCCGGGTGCTCGGGATTCCTCTACGGCTTGCACACGGCCGAAGCCTTCATCCGCTCGGGATCGGCCGAGCATGTCTTGCTGATCGGAGCCGACACGCTCACCCGTGTGACGGACTACAAGGACCGGCGGACGTGTGTTCTGTTCGGGGATGGCGCCGGCGCCTGCGTGATCGCCGCCAAGGGCTTTATGCAGGTCATCTATTCCAGCGTCGGCTGCGACGGCTCGCAGGCCGACCTGATCTGCATCCCCGCAGGGGGCAGCCGCCTTCCCTCTTCCGTGAAGACGATCGAGGACCGCCAGCACTACTTGCAACTCGATGGGAGCCGGGTCTTTCGTCAGGCGGTTCGCCGCATGGTCGAGTCGGCCCGAGAAGCGCTCGATGCCTGCGGCCTGGCGGCCTCCGATATTGCATGGGTGATCCCGCACCAGGCGAACGAGCGCATCCTCTCGGCCGTCGCCGAGAAGCTTGAGATCCCCATCCCCAAAGTGGTCATCGACGTGGCCGAAACGGGCAACACATCGGCCGCGAGCGTGCCTATCGCCCTGGATCGCGCCCGGGCATCAGCCCACTTCGAACCGGGCCAATTGATTCTGCTGGTGGCCTTCGGAGCGGGCCTGACCTGGGCGTGCCAGATCCTGCGTTACGCGCCGCTTGCCGAGACCAACGCCTGATGGCCACCCTGTAGCGGCCAGACGCCTTCCATCGCGGGTCTCTTCGCTGTATCCTCGGGGTGCCATGCCCCACCAAAGCCACGCCCTCAAGACCACCAGCCGCCGCGGCAGCCAGTCCTTCGGCAAGGGCAACTTCAAGGCCCTATTCGAAGCGCTTGAGCTGGAGCAGGAGCGGAGAGGGAATCTGTGAGCAAGACACAGTTCCGGCTGCAAGAAGTACACGATATCTTGCTCGATCGCATTCACCTGAACGCGGAACTCGCCACAGGCAAGATGTCGAGATACGTGCTGGACAAAGGGACAATCAAGCGCGGCGAGAATGATGGCGCGATCTTCATTCGCTTTAGGCTTTACCTTGAGACTGACCCTCAAGAGAAATCAGAATTCGTCGTTACGTTAAGAGACGAGACCTTCTTCCTACGTGGCGAGATCTGGGAAGATGAAGGCGATGACGAATGCAGTGCGTTTCGAGGCAATGGCAGCCTGATTCTCGTGTGGGACGGCGATTACGACAGCCTGTATCTGTACTTGGATGCACGCCGTAGTTAGTGCCCCGTCCTGCGAGCGCAGCAACCATCGCAGTTCACCCCGCGAGTTGAAGCAACCCGGTCAGCGCCGCGACACTTGCTGCGAGCGATGTCCCTGTTGTGAGCCTCTCAATGCCCTCCCACAGCATGCTGAGAACCGAGCGGTTCGGCTCTGGCTTGGCTAGCTGCGACTGCACTGAGTCGACATCCGCAAGAATCGTACGCTTGATGGAGTCGTCGATCTCACCGCACTCTCGAACGGTATCCTTGAAAGAAGCAAGGTCGTTTCCGGCCTTTTCGAAGCGAGCGTCCACCTGATTACCGTCGCCCACGGTGACGATACTGTCGCTTGCCTCGATCTTAATGCCGTGGAATTTGGGCATGGTGAATGCCCCGGGCCCATCAATCTTGTCGATACCCCGAGCTGTGATACGAAAGTACGAGGTTGCCTGCGGTATGACCGTGCCGCTCTTCAGTGGCACGGTTTTCGTGACTTGCTCCTCCTCAACCCAGCCTTCGCTGATCAAGTAAGTCAGGTTGCTTCGAACTTCTTGCTGCTTCAACGAATGGCTCGCCATCAGATCCCTCCTGATGACACTAATCTTCGCAGCAGCGCCAGACTTGTCAGAACGGGCGCTCTTCGCGTTGCGGTTGCGGTCGTAGAAGTATCGAAGCAGGATCTCGCGGATCTCGGTATCAGAACGGATCGGGTCGTTGTTCTTTGCCATCGCTGTGTCCTTGTGTTCGGCAGGATCGGCCCGCGACTAGCAAGCCGGTGCTGCACAAGGACTCTGGCGAAGGCCGTGCCAGTCCGAGATCCCCAAAAACGGCCAAAAGCAGCCTCTGGGGCTGCCAAGTACGCCTAAGTTATTTTTTTGGGCTGCCAGAATGGCACAACACACGGGACTGGTGCCCGCTCTGTATACATTATCGTGTAGCTCAGTGCGTTTCAAGTAGTTTCTGGTACATTTCGTACTATTACCCACCTCATACCCCGAACTGCGCACAGATTTCTTCCTCTCTATGTGCCCTCCGTGCCTCTGTGCTCTCGGTGGTGAACCCTGATGCCCACCACCGAGACCGTCCACGTCGAACTGCTCAACGAGGGAACCACCGTCTGCCGTCCGACGCAGGCCGAGCCACTCGGCAGCGGCGTCTACCTTCTGCTTCCGACGCATGACTACAACCCCGAAGACGAGCAATGGGCCCACCCGCCGGGTTCAAGGGTCCGATGCTCCTTGGAGATTCGCGGCGGCGAGGAAGTGCTCTTAGCCAAGCAACGCGTCGAGTGATGACAGCTCGAACGGAGACACCTGTGCCTTTCCGTGCGGCACGACCGGCTTGCCCGGCCGTGTGCTTTGTGGAGATGCATCCAACGCACTGGCTGCAAGCTGCCAGTGCCACCCGGAAGCTGAGCCCCCTCCCCACCCGAGGGGGCTGTTTCTTCAGGGGTGCTGCTTTGTTACGCTGGACTCCGTCAATGCAGGTTCACTCCCCACTGCTCGATGACCTCCGCCGCATCCCGCTGCCGCGAGGCGCGATTGGCAAGGCGATCCGCGCCATCCTCGCGGCGCTCGTGTTCGGCGGCATGTTCATCAGCACCAGCGTGCTCTACTTCCCCGCGATCATCGCGTGGATGATTCATCCTTACGGCTGGCTCCTCATGCCGCTGGTAGGCGCCGGCTCGGCTTGGCTCGGCTGGCGGATGCTGGCCATCGCGAGACGCCTGTGGAAAGCCCATCGCGTGCTCATGCTCGATCAGGTCGTGGTGGGCGCGTCGCTGATCGGCATGATGCTCTTGATGTGGTGGATGCTGGCAACGCCCGGCGCGCTGCCGTGAGCAACGGAGGGGGCGGGGCCCGCCCTCTCGGGCTTGGTGAGGCTTGGTCGGCATGGATCAATCGGATACCCTCGTCAGGGAGATCTGAATGAAACCGACCCTCGCGGGCATCCTGCTGAGAGCAACGATGCGCGGGGCTTGGGACGAGGAGAGCACCGCATGAACGCCCGCAACCCTGTACACATCGCGCTGCTGGCAGCCACGCTGCTGGCCGGTGCCGCACCAGTCGCGTCGGCCCAGGTCGTGCCCGTCCGTTCGAGCCTCGACACGCGGTCGAGGATCGCTCTCAGCGTGGTCGATCTCAGCGACGAACAAACCCGCTCTGACGATCAGGGTGCCATGACCAACACGCTCGGGCCACACACGACGCCCGTCTCGATCAGCAGCGCCGACGGCGTGTACACCGCCAACACCACCGGCAGCGCCCTGTTCGCCGATGCTGCCAACGGCACGTTCGCTTCGACGCAGACATACGACGGCAACCGGGCGCCGGGCGACGTCAGCGCGCAGTCGTTCTTAACCACACTCTCCAGCATTTTCGAGTACGACTTCACGCTCGCCGGTGAGGGCAGCATCCGCTTTGAGGGCACGCTCTCGAACTCCGGCCCCTCGTTCATCGGCTTCACGGCACGGGTCAATGTCTTCAGCGAGTTCATGCCCGGGAGCGGCTTCACCGGCTCGTTCTTTGAGCAGCTCTTCACCGATCAGACATCCGCCGGGCCG
Organism: Phycisphaerales bacterium; assembly: GCA_029260395.1. Classification (GTDB taxonomy): domain Bacteria; phylum Planctomycetota; class Phycisphaerae; order Phycisphaerales; family UBA1924; genus OFTM382. The sequence continues at coordinate 555,229 of JAJDDJ010000013.1, forward strand.
ACACCGTTTGATATCACCGTGCCGCTGACCGCAGCCTCAAGCAGCTACCGCGTTCAGATCCGCCTGACCCACAGCGGCAACTCGGGGCTCGAGACCCCCGTGCAACTCGGGTCGACCACCATCGACTGGACGATCACCGCGCCGACCGCGTGCCCCGGGGATATCGCCGACGACTTCGGCACGCTCCCCCCCATTGGCGGCCCCGACGGCATGGTGAGCTTCGGCGACTTCCTTGCACTGCTCGGCCTCATCGGACCGTGCCCCGGCATGACCCCCGGCTGCGACGGAGACATCGCGGACGACTTCGGCACGCTCAACGGCGGCGATGGGATGGTCAGCTTTGGCGACTTCCTCGCGCTGCTCGGCCTCATTGGGCCCTGCCCGTAGACGCCGTTGCCAGCCACCGGTGGAAAGCAGCGCAGCCAGCCTGCGCTGCACACCATGCACTTTGGCGTGGTGCAGGGGGCATCGCGGGCGAGCGAGCAGCGAACAAGGCTGGCGGCGTAGGGCCAAGTGATCCGGCGGCGGAGGCGTTCCGGGCCCATCGAGGGGGTTAGGGCCGTTCCTCGCCCAGAACAGGCTGCTAAAATGCATGAAACCCACTATTTTATAGAAAATATTGTGGGCAATCCAGGTACAATCCAGCGGACGGGTAAGTCCATGAGGCGGGCAAGCCTTGGACCCCAGTCATGGAGCAAGGAGCCGGGAGGCTCCCGTAAGAGGAGAGACACCATGAATCGCATCGTACTTTGTGCCGTCGCCGGTCTATGCAGCGTCGCCGCCGCCCAGCCGGGCATCGCCGTCGTTCTCGATGGAGACTCGGACGCGGGCTGGATCTTCAACAACGGCGCCCTGCAGGCATCGTTCAACACCGCCGCCGCCGGCCTCGGCTACCCCGTCGCCGTCCGCAACACTATCTGGATCGGCGACCGCGACAACAGCATCTCGGTGGAGTACGACTTCAACGGCGTGCCCACGGGCAACACCGCACCCGGCGGCGGGCTCTTCGGCCAGCTGCTGGACGGGGCCGCTGGCGACGGTGTGAACTACTCGGTCAGTTGCTGCGGCAACGACACCGTAACGGTCTCCGACACGCAGTTCGTCGGCGAGACCGTGCTCTTCGGTACCGGCAACGCCGGCCTCTCGTCGGGCATCGCCTTTGACCCGACGACCGATACCATCTACGTCAACGACTTCAACGGCGGCATCAAGGCGTTCGACCTCGCAGGCAACGTGCTGTTCAGCGGCTCGCTGACCGGCGGCTCTAACAACTTTGGAGGCCTCGCGTACAACCCGGCCACCGATAGCATCTGGTTGGCCGAGAACGGCTCCAGCTTCTTCCACGAGTACAACAAGAGCACCTTTGCTCTGTTGGGGTCGATCGACAGCGGCGTGAATTTCGGCAACAGCTACGGCTTCGAGTTCGCGGTGCCCGCACCGGCCTCGATTGCCTTGCTCGGCTTTGGCGGTCTCGTGACCGCGCGTCGCCGCCGCTGAAGCAGGTTCACCATCTGACCATCTCCGAGCCCGTCCGCACGCAAGCGGGCGGGTTCATTCATTCTCACGCCCGTGCGTTCGCCACAGTCACCCGCCACGGCTCGCAGCCTTCGCCCTATTTGCTGTTACAACCGGGCATGCTCACCACACTCGCTGCCGCGCTAACGCTCTCGCTGGCGAACACCCACCTCCACACCGACCAGCACCCCGGCTCGGGCCTCGAAGTCGCCTCGGATGGCACGGTATACCTCGCGGATGTAGCGAGAAAGACCATCTGGCGCATCTCGCCCGAGGGCGAAGTCGCCCCGGCGGTCACGAGCAGCTGGACGCACGAGTTCCACCTGACCGCGGGCGACACGCTCGTCTACGAGAAAGAGCACCTCGGCTACGAGCAGGCCCCGCAGTCAATCTGGACGCTCACCGCCGACGGCCAGCGCACGCAGGTCGTGGCTCCACCGGATGACCGATCCAAATTCGGCTCCAACGCCTTTGCCCGCAGCGAGAGCGGCGAGGTCTTCTTCGCGCACAGGGTCCGTGGCGAGGACGGCAAGTGGCGGTCGATCATCCGCCAGCGGGCGGCGGACGACCTCGACGGCTCGGCTGTGCGCACGATCGCGGGCTCGCTCGAGGGCCCGCTGTACCGCGACGGACCGGCCCACGAGGCGACGTTCCGCATGATCCTCGACATGCGGCTGATGGACGACGGCACGCTGTATTTGCTCGACCGCGACCGGCTGCGGATGCTCGCGCCCGATGGCACGGTCTCGACGCTCGGGCCGGTGCTGATCGATGCTTCGCCCAAGAACCCGCCGACGCGCGGCGGGTCGGAGTCGACGTGGAACCGGCTCTACGGGCTGTGCGTGGACAGCGATGGCGCAGCGCACGTCGCGTACAACGCGGGCCGGCGCGTGGTGTGCATCGACCCCGATGGATCGCTGAAGATCGTGCACACGAGCGATCGCGGCTGGGCCCCGCTCGGCGTGGCGTTCGGGCCCGACGGCGCGATGCACATCTCCGAGGCATCCGACCGAGGCAGCAGGCTCCGGGTGCTCAGGTTCGAGGGTGATAAGCCGAGCGTGCTCGCCTCGATCCCGGCCGAGTGACTTTCGGCGCACAAAAGAGCCCGCCATAGCGGCGGGCTCGTAAGAAGATCGAGTTGAGCGGGCGGCTCAGCGCCTGCGGCGGGCGGCCAGAGCACCACCAAAGCCGAGCAGGGCCACCGAGGCCGGAGCGGGAACGATCCTCATCCCGCCGTCGCCGCTGGTCACGCTCGAATGGATGCTGCCGATGGCCACGCCCATCGCGATGCCGAGCCGGTCAACGCCGCCATTGGAAACGGTCCGCAGCGTGTTGAGCGGCTGGTCGAGGTCGAGGTCCACCACGGTGTCGGCGGGGGCGTCGTAGTCGAACAGGTTGAAGAGCATGGCGCTTGGGAAGATGAACGGCCCGCGGTCGACGCCGTCGCTCGAGATGTTGATGACGTACTGGTTGAAGTGCAGGCCCGAGTTGATATCGAGCACGTCCGTGCGCACGGTGACGGTGTTACGCATGCCCGCCGGATCGAACGGGAAGCGGATGCCGTCGACATCGAAGTAGCCGCCCGTCACAGCGCCGTCGTACTGCTTGCGGTCGGCGGACACCTGCGATGCCGCGGTGTCGAGGTTGATCGTGACGAGCACCTCGACGGGCTTGCCGTGGAACGAAGCCCACGGCGTGTTGGTCGCCACGGTGCCGTTGTACAGGTACGAGACCGAGTCCGCTGACGCGAACGACGAGACAGCCACCACCGGGGCCAGAGCCCATGCCAATCGATTCATGATTTACTCCCTCTCAAGCACTCTCTTCGGACCGGTGCCTAACAAGCGGCATCAGCCAACTATCCAAGGCTAGGAACGGACTTTGAACGATGTCAAACCCATTCGTCGGTGACACTTAGCGTGTTCGATGGGGGTCGCTGAGTTCTCGGACCGCATCTTCCGAGTGCTTGGGTCTCAGGTACGCTCTTGCCATGGAACCAACCACCAAGGCCACAGCCGGTCGGCTCCGGGGCCACCTAGGCACCGCTTGCCTCACGCTCTCGGTCGCTGCATCCTCGGCTCTGGCAAGCCAGCAGCCACATGGACCGCGCTACGAGCGGCTCGGACCCGAGGGGATGATTCTCTTGGGCGGGCTGCTGCTCGCGGCGGGCGTGTTCTCGATCTACGGCGGGGTGCGCGCGCCCGACTGGTTCATGAACAACCGCCGCGCGCGGCCGCTGGTCGAGGCGCTCGGTCGAACCGGCGCGCAGGCGTTCTACGTGCTGGTCGGCGTGTTCGTGATTTTTGTCGGCGCGGTGCTCACGTTGCTCGGCATCAACAAGCTGTGAGCCTCACGTAGCGATCGAGCCCGGCACAAGTTCGCTCATCGGGCTGAGCAGCACAACGCGGCGCGCGCCGTCTGGCCCTTCCGGCTGGTCGCTCCCGGCCAGCAACATGCCGCGCGATTCCTCGCCCCGGATCTTCCGAGGAGCAAGGTTGGCGACGATGACGATCAGCCTGCCGACCAGTTCCTCGGGCGTGTACGCACCGCGGATGCCCGCACAGATCTGTCTCGGCGTGCCCGAGCCGTCGTCGAGCTGAAGCCTCAGCAGCTTGTCGGCGTTGGGGTGGTTCTCAGCGACGAGCACCTTGGCCACGCGCAGGTCGACGCGTGCAAAATCCTCAAACGCGATCTCCGGCTTGAAGAAGCCCTGCGTCTCGGCTGGCTCGTCAGTCACCGGAGGCGTCGCTTGGCTGGTCGGTTCGTTGGTCATCGGCGGGTTCCTGTTGCGATTGGTCTGGCTCTGGTTCGAGAATGGGTTCTGGTGTCGGCTCGCGGACCCACTGGCCATCGCGCCAGAGCCTCGCGAGCGGGTCCACACCATAGAACCGCTGCAGGCCCGAGACGGACGGCTCGCGCAACGGCTCGCCCCCGTCGAGTTCGAGCTGCGCTCCCCAAGTGCGAACCGATCCATTCAAAAGCCTTAGCTCGGCGCGCAAATGGGCGGAAAGCTCCTGGCCCGTCATCTCGCGTGGGCCGGGATTACCAAGACACGTCGGGCAGCGCGAACGCTCGACATCGCCGTCGCGCCTGCGGGCGATCACCCTCTGATTGCCGCACTCCGGGCAGGGCCAGCCCCGGCTCAGCCGCTCGACCAGCCCGGAAGCGCCACCGCCCCCAGTTATACCGAGCAGAGGCGTCACCTCTGCGAGCACCGCACGCACGCTCGGCTCGTCAAGCCGCTTAACCGCTTCACGTCCCTCGCCGGCCCGCGCTAATCCCAATGCTTCTGCTGCGAGCAGCCCGACCGACCAATCCCATGCGGGCGGGGCGCTGCCGCGATCTAGACCGCGAGCCAGTACGGGCTCGAGCGCTCCCGCCATGCTCAAAAGCCATCGACGTTCGGTGGCGGTGCTCGCGTTTTGTGCCAGCGCGAGCGCCGCGCTCGCGCCCAACGCCCGCTGCTGCGGGTCGTCCGACTCACGCCCGATCTGCAGCGCATACACGAATAGCCGCCTCGCCAACCGAACCTCATCGGGTGTGTCAGCCTCGCCAGCGACCGACTCACCAAGCCGCAGATAGCCAGCCGCGTCGTGTGGATCGAGCGCCGATAGCTCCGATTCGCTCGGCTGAGCCCAAACGTGCGAGGTCAGCAACGCCAGCGAGAACACGCACATCGCCATGGCACACTTCATGACCGGTCCTCCAATCGAAGCAGCCACAGCTCGAACGCCAGTTGCTCGAGTACCTCGATCTGAGTGAGCACATGCCGGGCGCGGTCGAGCCGCTCGCCCGCGAGTTCCAGCAATTCTGCGGCGCGGGCCGCACGATCGGGGCGTTCAGCTTCCAGCCACAGCGCCATCGACTCGCCGATCGCTCGCTGATAGCAGACCAACCGCTGTGGATCGCTCCGCGCAATCGCAAGCCTGCGGGCGAGGTTCGCTTCGATCTGCTGACGACGATCGGCCCGTTCACCCGAGCCGCCTGAGTCAAGCCGCCTCAGCCATTCCGAAAGCAGAGCCGCAGCCTCGATCACCGGGTCCCCCGAGCCGCTGGCTGCGCCGGTCCGCTGGGCGTACCGCGTCGCCAACTCGCCCGCAGCCTCATCGATCACAGAGCCGTGCGACCTCAGCCCGATCAGTTCATGGAGCCGTTCGACCAGCGTGAGCCTGAGTCTCGCACGCCACTTGGGATCGGACGTCGACAACTGAGGCGTGATCGTGACGTCCGCCACCAGCGAACTGCTCAAGGCCGACCGTGGCATAGAAGGAGCCGCCTCCAGAAGCGCGTTGACGATCGCCGGCTCAGAGCCCAGCAGCCGAACGCGGTCCGCCGCTGCAGCCCGAACCTGGCTCGACGGATCGCGCAATGCCGCCTCGACCAGCACCTCCGAATCCACTGGATCTGGCGTTCCCGGAATCCGCCGGACCATCGTCAGACGTGCGTTCGCGTCGCTGGCTAAGCTCAGGAACTCCATCGCCCAGCCGCCGCTGAACTCGTCGGTCGCGGGCGAGAACGCCTCGGGTTGGGGATCGTCGGCCTGCGAAGCCCTGCTCTGCTGGCTGCGAGCCAGTGTCAGCAGCTCATCGGCGAGCTCGTACTCGCCTTCGGCGGCCGCCGACGCCGCAGCACTGAGAGTCGCGAGCATCGCGGCGCGAACAATCGACCCGCGCGGCTCGGCCTCGCCATCAAACCGTGCGCCCCTCTGCACCGATGACGCGGCCTCCTGCCAACGAGAGGTAAACCCCATCATTTCGACCGATGCCGTTAGCCCCCACGCCGACATGAAACGCTCAAGAAACTCCCGACGCTGGCCCGCCCCCGCGTCGCGCGGCACCACCATCGTCGTGTCAACCCCCGGTGCCGATGACGTCACCATCGCGCCCGTGATCAGATACAACTCTTCCGAGCTCACCGAATCGTCGAGCACCGCTCGCACGAACCACTCACGCTCCGCTGAACGCTCATCCCACGACATAGCCCCCGCGATGGCCCGGATGGCAGACGTTGCGGCCAAACTTCCCGAGGCATCCGGCGCTTGACGCGTCAGTACGCCTAGGCCCGACACCAGGAACTCCGAGCGACGGGCGCTGTTGTTGCCCGCAGCAATGTCCACGAGCGAGAGCCACTCGCGCCACGCCGCGTTGGCTCGCTCGATGCGGTCGCCCGCGCCCGGCCCGTCCGCAGGCGTGGCAATCGCCTCTGCCCCGGCCCTCATCGCCGACGCGACCAGCCTACGACGATCGCGGTCAGCGCCCAGCGCCCCCGCCATCGTGCGAATCCGCTGACCGGTCCACGCCGAGAGCCGCCGCTGGTCGAGGCTGTCGAGCACCTCCGCTGCGAGCATGGCAGCGCCAAGCTCTCTGGCGCTGACCCCGCCACTGTCGCCTAGCTCAACACCAACAATCGGCTCGATCGCTCGCTCCAAAACCTCGACCGCGCGTTCGGCATGCTGCGGATCAGCCAGCAGCCGTCCCGTCGCGGCTGTCAGCACAGCGAACTGCTCGCGCCGCTTGTCGGCGGATGCCGCAGCGCGCTGGGTTGCCAGTCGATCGAACGCCGTCGCCAGATTCCCTGCAACTTCCTCGATGGCTACGCCTGAACCCAGCCCCGCGAGCGCATCGGACTCCTCAGTCCTTGCCCCAGACAGTGCGCCGGCGCTGGCGATCGGCACCGAACTACCCTCCGGCTCCGGCTTAATCACGGATGGGATGGCCGCTCGTCCCTCGCCCCGCAGCGCCGGCGGCAGCACGATGACAGCAATGCCGGCGGTAAGAATCAGCGACACGATCGAGGCCGTAAATAAAACCGTCAACAGTCCCGTGTTGCGGTCTCGCGGCGCGGGCGAACCGCGCAGCGCCGCTGAACGCGATGTAGACGTTGCTTCCGCGAGCGCCGGTGACTCGATCACGTGCTGGCTGGTGAGCACGCTAGCGATCTCAGCAGCCGGTATGCCGTGCCGGGCCGCAAGCCAGAGCACCGCTCGCCGCGACCGCGCGTTCCAACCGCCATGCAGCGCAATCAGCCGCGTGGCCCCGCGCCGGAACAGATCCGTCTCGGCTTGGCTCATGGTGACCCTTCCGGCTTGCCGGGGGGCACCGTGATGAGCGACTCGATCTCGTCGCGGCGGCGAAGCTGCGCTTGCGTCAATGACTCACCATAGAGCAGGTCGAACTGCGCGAGCACCTGGGCAGCCCGAGCCCCATCCACGCGCGCAAGCACCCGCAGCGACTCAAGCCGTGCATCCATCCACGTATCGCTCCCAGGGTCGAGAGAACTGAGGACCAGCCGCCAAGACTCGAGAGCCGATTCGAAATCGCCCGCGTGCTCGGCGAGCCGAGCGTGCGCTGCAAGCACTTCAGGCGATGCACCCGACTCCGCCCGCAACTCCTCTGCAATACCGATCGCCAGGTCACGCACCACCGTGTCGCCCTTCAAATCGCTTCCCAGCGCTTCGGCGTGGACCGACTCTGCCGCCAGCACCACACTCGACGCGACGCCTCGTCTCGCTTCTTCACTTGCGCCAGCGAGCAGCCCACTCAGGAGCCGCTGGCCGTACAGCACCACGTCGCGCGCTGCGAACAGATCGTCCGCGCTCGCGCGAAGCCGATGGCTCGCACGCTCGAACAGCAGCGATTCGGCGTACTGCAGGTAGTCCCCTCCCGTGCGCACAAGTTCGGCGAAGCGGGCATCGACCGCGCCGTCGTCGTTCTTGGCAATCGCAAGCTGGAGCTGGCGATACCGCAGTTCACCCACGAGCGGGTCCTGTTCAGAGAGCTTGGCGACCTCCTGGCCAAGTTCATCGGTCAATCGTTCAGCCACTCGAATACTCGGCGGCTGCGTCGCGAACGCTGCGTCGAGCATCTGCCGAGCCAGCCGCTGACGCGGCGCTAGCGCTTCCGGCGCTGGCTCGGCCAGCCCATCGGCAAGCTCTTCGCGCAGCGCATCGGCCGTGCGCACAAACCGGTCCGCCGCCTCTGCCCTCGATGCGCCCTTGCTGGCCCGGTAGTCGTCGAACAGTAAGCCCGCCGCCATCAGACTCGCCGAACGCCTAAGCGGAGACCCCTCATCGACCGCCAGTAGGATCTCGATCGCCTCTCTCCTCGGTAGAAGCCCCCCTTCGGAGCGCCGAACAAGCAGCTCGGCCGAGCGATCCGACGCCGGGAACCGCTGCAAGAACGCCTCAGACGCCGCGTCGCGCCGCTCAGTCAGCGATGCCGCACCCTCAGCGATACCACGATCTAATGCCACCACCAAGTTCCAAGCGGCTTCTTCGTTCAGCGATGCGCCGCTGGCTTCAATGTCCGAGGCTCGCTCGAACACATCCGCTGCCTGCTCGAACTGCCGGGCGATGTACAGGCACCGACCCCATAGCACTGCCGCGTCGCCACGATCGGCTCCGAACCGATCGGCATCGTCCGCATTGACCGCAAGATCAAAAACCGCTGCCGCTTCAAGGTACCGGTTGGCCACCGCGTCGCTCTCGGTGACAGAGCCGAGCGGCTCTCCCGCATCAGTCTGTGCCGTCTCCGCTCGTTCAACGGCTCGCATCGCGCGCACATAGTGAACGATGAATCCGCGTTGACCGATCGGCAGCGTCCCGAACCGAGTGACGATCGCGAGCACCTCGCCGAGCTGGTCTTGTTCGATCAGGTCCGTCAGCGCGACCTGTGCCATCGCTTCAAGCAGCGACCGCCGCGCATCACCCACCGGGCCTCGCATCTCGGTGCTCATCGCCGAGAGCGTCGCCACCGCCAACAGCCTCGCTTCGAGCGGGCTGAGCAGCGCCTCTTCTCCCTCACGCGGGTGGTGCGCCTCGTCGACGGCGAGTTGCAGGTCTGCCCACCGCTTGGCCATGCTCAACACCACGATGCGGTGCGCGAGCAGTTGCGAACGAACATCGGCGCTGACCGCGTCGCCCGCCTCGACTACGAGATCAAGCCACCGCGTCGCGTTCACATCGTCGCCGCGGAGTGCCATCGCACGCGCGCAACCGAGCGCCGAGCGGGCCACGTGGCTGTACCCCAGCAGGCCCGGCGCCACCGCGTCTACGCTCGGTTCGCGGTCTCCGCCGCCGCCCAAAATCCAGCCGAAGTCCTCGATCGCCCGGTCCGCGTACCTCGATTGACCCGTAAGCCGGCTGAGCTCAACTTGCGCCCAACCGAGGTAATACTGCGCCTGCGACACGCGCGAGCGCAGAGCCTCAAGCTCGTCGCGCATCGCGGCTTCATCCACGTTAGCCCGGCGTGAACCGAGCTTGCCTTCGAGGCTCCTGATCGCCCGCTGGGATTCCGCCGCGATGTCCCGCAGATCGGGCAGCATCGCTTGAAACTCACGCGCCAGCCCCTGGTCCTCCTCGGCCGAGGTTGCGCCGAGAAGCGACGCCTGACTCTGTCGCTCGGCCTGGAAGTACCGTGCCTTGACGATCGTCAGCCGCAGATCATCCACATCATCCGGCGGCACCAGCTTGAGCAGCGCCCGGCTGCGCTGCTCGATCTCACGCCGAAACACCGGGTCCTTGTCGCTCTCGAGTAGCCTGCCGTACAGCGTCGCGAGCCGAGTGGCTGCCAGCGCCCGGCTCTCGCCCTCGAGCGCCGAAAGCCTCTGCTCCAGATGCACCGCGCGCAACCGATCAAGCCCGAGCGTTTCCAGGTACTGCTCGACCGAGTCCTCGCTCGCGACGACGGTGGGCGCATCAATCTGCGCTTGTGCAGGCGACGCGGAGACCAAGATCAAAGCGAGCACGCTACTCCGAGGGCACATAGCTTACCCTCACAAAGCCGGCGTCTTTGGCTGCCTGGATGCCCGCAGCCGCCGCCCCGACCGGCACCTCGCCCGAAACGCGCACGAATACGCCCGGATCCTTTGGCAGCGTCGCGAGCAGCTCACGCAGCGGCTCGGTGCTGCGCAGCTCGCGAGCGCCAAGCCGATACAACACGCTGCCGCGGTCCATCACCACCTCGACTACCTGAGGTTGAAAGTCCGAGGCGCTGCTCGCGCCGGATTCCTCTTGCGCCCTAAGCGCGGTGGCCAGATCACTCTCCGGGTTGGCCAGCGTCGTGGACAGCAGAAAGTAGATCAACAGCATGAACACCACATCGATCATGGGCGTCATGGGCAAGCGTGCCTCGGATATGCCGACATCGAGATGGTCGCGTCCGAATCGCATCTGTTAGCGCCCCTCCCCGCCCGGCACGGCGGTACCCAAACGCCACAACCGAACGTCGCGCTGCGCCATGACTCCTACCACGCGGTTGACCGGTGCCGCGTGGGCCGCCTGATCGGCGCGTACCAACACCTCAACCAGCGATGGATCGCCGAACTTCAGGATCGAGGTCTCAAGTTTTGCCTCGAAGCCTTCCAGGCTCATTGAAACGCCGTTCACCAGCAGCTTGCCGTCGGTCAACACGTCAACGACCAAGTCAGCGGGCTGGTCGATCGCGCCGTCGCCCGCCTGCGGCGGCAGATCCATCGGCGTGCGCGCCGTCTCGGTGAATCGGCTGGTGAACAGGAAGAAAATGAGCAACTGAAACACCACATCGATCATGGGCGTCATGTCGAACACGCGGAGCCGGCGTTTACGTTTGGGCAGCAGGTTCACGGGCCGGTCCCGTTGCCCCCGCCCGCGGGCACGGGCTGGCCTGCGGGTGCCGTGGGCCTGTGAGCCGCGGCAGCGGGCCGTTGGGGCTGGCTTCCCCCCGCCTCGACAACCGCTGCCAGGTCCTCGATAATCTCAGCCACCGAGCCCACGAGCGATTCAACCCTGTTGCGCAAGAACGCGTGCACCGCGGTCGAAGGAATCGCCACGATCAGCCCGAGCACGGTGGTAATGAGCGCAACAGAAATATCGCCCGCGAGCTGGTCGGGCCGGGCTACTCCGCCGCCTGCGCGCAGCGTGTCGAATGCCCCCACCATGCCGATCGTCGTTCCCAAGAGCCCGAGCATCGGCGCGACTGTTGCGATAACCGCGATGGCATCGACACCCCGGTACAGCCGAGCGGTCTGCAACTGGCCTGCTTCTTCCAGCGCCGTGCGCAGCTCGAGCCCTCCGAAGGGGCTTCGGCTCACTCTGAGCAGCGCCGCCCCGAACACGCGAGTCAGGAATGACGAGTTCTCTTCCGCCTGGCAGTACACCAGTGCCCCAGCCAAGTCGCGCCGTCGCAGCGCCTCACCGAGCCGTGCGACCTGCTCGCCCGGCGCGAGCTGTTCACGCTGCAAACGAACCAGTTGGATGATGATCAGCACCACCACGGCGATCGACAGGCCGATGATGATGAACCCCACCTGCCGGCCGTCGGCGATGTAGTCCAGCAGCGATCTCGACGATGCGGGGGCATCGGCAGTCGCCTGCATCATCGCGAGAGTCAGGGGTGAACTCGAAAGTAGATGCATCAAGGAACGAACTCCTGTTGAGAATGGCTCGCGAGCCGAAGCCGGCGCAGCTCGGCCTCGATGGCCTCCTGCCCGGGCCTGTCGCCGAACTGTTCGAGCATACTCGCCGCATCGGCCAGCGACGTGCTCGCCAGCCCGGGCGTCACCATGCTCCACTGCGCCGGTACGTGCAGCAGGTGCACCACGCCAAGCTCCTGAGCCGAGCGGTCGGGCTCTGCGATGAGTGACCGCCCCACCGCAGCGTGTATCCACGCCGAGGCCCAAGAGCCGCGCAGCCCATCGAGTTGATCGAGGAGTCGATCACGCGCAGGACGGGCATCGCGCGGCTGACCCGATTGTGCGAGAACCAGATCGCGCACCAAGAGCACAGCCGGGTCGCTGCTGGTGGCCTCGGGAAATTCAGCAGGCAGGCCCGCTGCAAGCCGAGCCGACGAACGATACCACGCGAGCAACAGGTCCCCGCGCGACTCAGTCGCGCCGATCTCGTGCGTTGCAAGCAGTGAGGGCTCCGCAGCCTCGGGCCATATCGGCGGCATCGTTGCGATCAGCACACCAAGGAACGCTCCGCCGAGTCCGCTGCCTTCGTCGCGGCCGAAACCTCGCGGACGATAGACCGGCGTATCACCCCTGTACGCCGACGCATCGGTCCACGCCGACCATGTCTGCACCGCCAGATCATCCGCGCCCCGAGCGCGCTGGCAGGTCATCAGCCCCCACAGCGCCGCGGCGGTCGTCGGCCCCTTGCTTTCGCCCAACATCGCTACCAGCCGCTCGAACATCGGCTCAGCCGTCAGCGTGTCGCGCCGATCCAACCGCAGCGGTGCCCGCCAAGCCAAGTCGGCGATCTCGGCGTACGAGCCGCCGCCATCAACGCTCAGCACCCGGCCCCAAGGAACCAGCACGGGCGAAACCGTGCCCGACCCGACCGTCACGCCCTGCGCATCGATCGAGACTACCTCGCCTACAGGCGGCGGCTCGCTCTGGCGAAGCACCACGCCCTGCGCGCACGCGAAGCCAGCGAACATCGCCAAGACCATCCCTATCAACTGTGCTGGACCGATCAACGCCGCCCCCTGCCAAGACCGTCGATGTGCGTGTACGTCCCGCCAGAAGACTCCGCGATGCGGCGCATCCTCGCCTCCGCAGACCGGTCGATCAGCGTGAGGCAGTGGATCGGTATCTTGTGCTTGGAGTTGAGCGCGATGATGCGACCCGTCGATTGGTCCTGATCGCTGAAGTCGCCATCGGTCATAAAGAAGATCGCATCGGGCAATGGGCGCAGCGCGAACACCAGCTCGAAGGCGTACACCGGGAACGTCGTGCCCCCGAGTTCGCTCGCTCGGTGCGCGAAGGCCCGGCGTGCCTCGCGCGTCATCGGCCCGCTGGCATCGGTCCAGCCGTCAAAGCCTTGAAGCGGGTAGCCCGCGCTGTTGTACAGCCCCACAAAGAACTCCATCGGCGGGCGCAGCTCGGTGAGCGAACGCCCAAGCTCAGCCTGCGCCGCCTCGATCTTGCCGCCCGAGGCCATCGACCCGCTCATGTCGATCACATAGGCGATCCGCCTGCCCACCGCCTCAGCGCCAAAGAAGCTCACGCTGCCCTCGCCGCCGCCACCGGTGGCCAGCTCGGAACCGCTCGTCAGATCGCCCGCACCGAGCCCCTCGATCGCACGCTCCGTGAGCGAGACATCCGATCGGCTGGTATCAAGCTCGGCCAGTTCGATGCTCTCGAGCGCTTCGGGCTCGGGTGTTTCAAAGGTCGGCACGGGAACCGTCGGAAGCGCTGCGCTCGACTCCAAAGCCGCAAGCTCGGTCTGCGTGACCACCGCGAGTTGAACCTCACCCGGCGGGCGGTCGCCCTCACCGGCCACGCTGCCCCGGCCCACCAGCACCAAAGCCGCCAAGACCATCAGCAGCAAGTGCAGCGAGAGCGAGCAGGCAAGCCCGACCGCCAGCGTGCCGCGGATGTCGAACCGTCCGAGCACGCGACGGCTTTCGCCAACGGCGGCGTCGACCGGATCTTGCCGAGATGATGGTGTGCTTGATGGCATCCGGTGGTTCGCTCGGACAGGCGCTTGCGGCCCGCACGACGAGTAGGAGGTGCAGGGACTCGCCGTGTCGGTCCTTTCCCGCTCAAGTCCAATGGCTCGCCCGTGGCGCTGGCAGCATCCGTACCGCCGACTCTGCGAGCCCCACTCCCCCGTTCGCTCGGCCAGCGGGGCCCGCGGAGCGTGCTTTCACAGCCCGCAAGCCAAGCCGACCGGGCCTGTACGCATATGGTACCAAGAGGGCTGCACCGCGTTGCCCGACCTGAACGCACCCTCCCCCGCCACGTCGACAAGAGGGAAAGGCCGAGAGCATGACCCAAGCCCCCACCCCAGCCAACCCCGGCGGCCCGCCCAGACGAGTCCTGCTCAAGCTCAGCGGCGAGGCGTTCTGCGAGCCAGGAGGCTTTGGCATCAGCGTTGACGCGATGGAGACCATCGGCCAGCGCGTCCGCGAGGCCCACGAGGTCGGAGCCGAGTTGGCGGTGGTCGTGGGCGGCGGGAACATCATCCGCGGGGCCGAACTGGCCAAGCAGGGCCGAATCGAACAGGCCACCGCCGACTACATGGGCATGCTCGGCACGATCATTAACGCCCTTGCCCTCAAGGAGGCTCTGCTCGCCGGCGGCGTGGATTCAAGGGTGCTCTCGGCCCTCGAAGTCCGCTCGGTGGCGGAGCCATTCATCCGGGCTCGGGCGCTACGACACCTCGCCAAGGGCAGAGTGGTGATCCTGGCTGCGGGCGTCGGCAGCCCGTTTTTCACCACCGACACCTGCGCCGCGCTCCGCGCCCGTGAGCTCGACTGCGATGTGCTGCTCAAGGCCACCAAGGTCGACGGCGTGTACACCGCCGACCCCAAGAAAGACCCGACGGCCACCCGCTACGAGCAGCTGTCGTTTAGCGAAGCCCTCGACCGCCAGCTCCGCGTGATGGACATGACAGCCCTGGCCATGTGCCGAGAGCACAAGATCCCGCTGATCGTCTTCGACTTCAAGGAAGAGGGCGCTATCCGCCGGGTCGTCCGGGGCGAGCGTGTCGGCACATTGGTCACCGCGGACTGATCCCCGCTTCTACCATGCCCGGCGAGCCCCGGCCCCGCGTAAGGAGAACCCGATGAGTACCGATCCCGACACCATCCTGCTCGAACTCGAAGACCATATGGCCAAAGCGGTCGAGTACCTCGAAAAAGAGTTCCAGGGCCTCCGCGCCGGCCGGGCCTCGCCGTCGCTCATCGAGTACATCAAGGTCGATTACTACGGCTCGCCCACCGACCTCAAGGCCATCGCTGCGGTCAGCGTGCCCGAGCCCACTCAACTCCACGTCAAGCCTTTCGATGTCGGCGCCCTGGGCGAGATCCGCAAAGCGATCGAGGCGTCGGGCCTCGGGCTCAATCCGATGACCGAAGGTAAGACGCTGCGGATCAACATCCCGACGCTCAGCAGGGACCGCCGCCAGCAGCTCGCCGCTCAGGCCAAGAAGCTCGCCGAGGAACAGAAGGTGGTGCTCCGCAACGCTCGCCGTGACGCGAACAAGCTGGCCGACTCGCTCGCCAAGCAGGAGGGCAAGCACTACGCCGAGGACGAGATCGACGTGCTGAAGAAGGAAATCCAGGAGCTCCTCAAGACGAACGAAGCGAAGATGGACAAGGCCTACGAATCCAAATCCGTCGAGATCATGGAAGTCTGAATCCGCGAGCCCCGCAAACCCGAACCAGGCCCGTAACGTCGATCACCCAAACTCTCGGGATGTGACCCATGCGCGCGCTCGTCTGGTTTCGTAGCGACCTCCGCATTAACGACAACCCGGCGCTGTCGCACGCCTCGCGAGACGCGACCAAGGGCGTCATCGCGGTGTTCGTGGCCAGCCCAACGCAGTGGCGCGACGAGCACGATCTGTCCGATGCCAAAGCCGATCTGATCCTCCGCACGCTCAGCGTGCTGAGCGCGGATCTCAAACGCCTCAACATCCCGTTGAAGATCGTGCGTGCTGACCCGTTCGACCGGGTGCCCGATGCGCTCCAAGCGCTGGCACGCGAGCACGAGATCGACTCGCTGTACTTTAACGACGAGTACGAGCTCAATGAACGCAACCGTGACGAAGCCGTGCGCAGCACGTTCGAGGATGCGGGCCTTGTTGTGCACACGTTCAGGGACCAAATCGGGATGGACACGGCCTCCATCCGCACGCAGCAGGGCGGGTTCTACAGCGTGTTCACGCCGTTCAAAAAGTCATGGATCGCTGCCCACCAAGACGGCAAAGCCCGCGAGATCGCCCCCAAGCCAAAGAAACAGCCAGCACTTGCGATAAAGCCCGATCCGATCCCAAACCAATTGCATGGCTTTGCTCCCACCGAGCATCTGCACAACCTCTGGCCCGCTGGTGAGCACCACGCCGCCAAGCTGCTTAGTGAATTTTGCGCCGGCCCGATCCACTCCTACAAAGACGACCGCGACACGCCCAGCCTCGATGCCACCAGCAGCCTCTCGCCTTACCTCGCGTGCGGCAGCATCTCATCGATGCAGTGCATCACCGCCGCGACCGAGGCCAACGATGGCAAGCTCGACTCCGGCTCAGCGAGCGCCGCCCACTGGATCTCCGAGGTGGTCTGGCGCGAGTTCTACCGCCACATCCTTGTAGGCTTCCCCCGCGTATGCAGGCACCAGCCGTTCAAACCCGAGACCGACCGCATCAAATGGGTAGACAACGACGATCACTTCAAGGCCTGGTGCGAGGGCCGGACGGGCGTGCCTATTGTTGATGCAGCGATGCGCCAGCTCCTCGCTACCGGCTGGATGCACAACCGGCTGCGCATGGTCGCTGCGATGTACCTGACCAAGGATCTCTTCCTTGATTGGCGAAAGGGTGAGCGGTTCTTCTCGCGCCACCTGATCGACTGCGACCTCGCGAACAACAACGGCGGCTGGCAGTGGTCCGCCTCCACCGGCGTCGATGCAGCCCCGTACTTTCGCATCTTCAACCCGTACTCGCAGTCCAAGAAGTGCGACCCAGACGGAACGTTCATCGGCCGGTACGTTCCCGAACTCGCGGACCTCGAAGGCCCCAATCTCCACGATCCCAGCAAGCTGCCAGGCCTGCTGCGCTCACAGCTCGAGTACCCCGAGCCGCTCGTTGATCACAAAGCTGCACGCGAGCGAGCCATCCAAGCGTTCAAGGCCATCCGATAGAACCGAGCCCGCCAACGAAAACGCCCGAGCTTTGTGCTCGGGCGTTCGAGAAGTGCGAGGACGCTTTCAATTAGCGAAACAGCAGCACGCGCGGCATCACCAGTTGCACCGGCTGCGTGCGGAAGCGAACGGTCGCTTCGAGCGAAGCCGCCACCGCGTCCCACCGCTGGGGGCCGATCAGCTCGCGTGCCGCGGTCAGCATCGGGAACGGTCCGGCGATCTGGCTCTGCCCCGCCCCCGGCGCTGAGGCCATGCCGAACATCTCGCTGAATATCTCTTCGAGCCCCTTGGGTGCGGGGTAGTGGACCACCTCGAACTCGCCCAAGTCGAGATCTACGGCGAGGTCGAGCACCGCGTCGTCTAGTCCGCCGATAGCGTCGGCCATGTTCAACGCGATCGCCTGGTTGCCCGTAAACAGCCGGCCCTCGGCGGTCTTCGATAGATCGATCCCGTCGCGGCCTTGGGTCACCCGGCTGGTGAACAGGTCGTAGGTCTCAGTCATCTTCTTGCGGACCTCGGCGAGTTCGCTCTCACCCCAGGCCTTGTCGCTGGCGAACATCGCCGAGCGCGGCCCGCGCGACCGCGAATGCACGTTGAGCTTGACGTGGTCAAACGCCTCGTTCATGGTCAGCTTGCCGCCAACCACACCGATGGAGCCCACGATGCTCGAAGGGCTCACGTATATCTTGTCGCCGCCGACTGCTGTGTAGTAGCCGCCCGAGGCCGCCATCGACCCGACACTCACCCACACGGGCTTCACATCGGACAACCGCTGGAGCCCCTGCCACATGACTTCGCTCGCGGTAGCCGACCCACCGGGTGAATCGATACGCACGACCACGCCCTTGATGTCGGTCGCCTTGATGATGTCCTCGATTGCGTTGCGGATGGTTCGGCTGCCGACCGTGCCCGCGCCACCAAACAACCCGCCCGCCGATGACTCACCATCGACGATCGCTCCATTCACATGGAGCACAGCAATCGCCGGTCCGTCCGGCCCGTGGTTGGGCTTGGCCGAGAGAATCTTGAACAGCGCAAATGGGTCGCTCGTATCGAGCCCGCCGCTCCGCGCCACGAGCAGGCCGGTGTCGAACGTCACCGTACCGCCGTAGGCGGATTCGAGATGGTCTTTGATGTCCGGCAGATCAATCACCGAGTCGATCAATCCGTGCGTGACCGCGGCCTCGGCCTGGGCCATCCATAGATCGCTCATCGCCTCATCGAGCTGCGCATCGCTCAGGTCTCGGCCGCCTTTGAGCGTCGAACGTAGGTTCGCGTACAGCCCGTCGAGCAGGCGGTTGATGTTGCGGTCCCACTCGGGGCTGGGCTCGGAGCGCATCATCGTCTCGTTGGCGCCCTTGTACGCGCCCACCTGCACGAGCTGCGGCTTCACCCCGATCCACGCCATCGTGTCGGCGAGGTACATCTCTTCCATGTACATGCCCGAGAGGTACACCCCGCCGCCGGTCTGGATCATTGCCTCGTCCGCGTGCGACGCGACCAGGAACTCGGACGTCGTGTATGCCTCGGCAAATACATGCACCTTCTTGCCCGCATCGCGTACGAGCTTCATCGCTTTGCCGAGCTCTTCGATCTGCGTGAAGCCGAGCTGAGCGTCCTTGAGGCGCACGAGCACGCCGTCGATCGAATCATTCTCGGCCGCATCCTCGAACGCCGCGAGCAGGTCGCCGAACGTGTGCGCATCGGGGTTCAGCCAGTCAAACGGCCCGGGCGAATCGGGCATCGCCCCGCTGATCTCGATCCAGCCGAGCTTGGCGTCGTCCGCGATCGCGAGTGGGGCCGCCAAGCCGACCGTGGCAAGAGCGAGCAGTGCAGTCATCCGTGTGCGCATGATGGGGTCCTCTCTGTGTTCGTGTCCGCGCTTCAGGCCGCGGTAAGCGCCAGCCTACCCCAGCTTCTACCAGCCCGCTCGTAGATTGGTTGAGCCTCAATAGTGCCCGGTCGGCCCTGACTAGGCGTACCCGAGTTCCTCCAGTTCGTCTTCATCGAGGCCGAACTGATGCCCGAGTTCGTGCAAGAGCGTGATTCGGATTTCCTTGCTGAGTCTTTTCTGGGCCGATTCGTCCTGCCAGTCCCAGCCCGCAGCGTGGTTGAGAATCCCAACCCGAAACAGATGAATCTGGTTGAGGGCGTGAGCTTCGGGCACCTCGATCGAGCGGTCCGTCAGCGAGACACCCGTGTGCAGGCCGCAGAGCTGCTCGCGAAGCTGCTTGTGCTCGAACGGCTCATCGCTTAGGTCATCGAGCATCGCGGCTGTAGGCCCATCGAGCACCACGACCGGCACTTCCTGTATCCAGCCCTGAACGGTCTCGGGAAGCTCGCCGATGGCTTCCTCGACCAGCGCATCGAACCGCTCTCGGTCCTCATCCACCACGGCGCGGCTCCTGATCGCCCCGGCCGCCCCACCACCTGCGGCGTGTACCCCGCCGATCCCGGCTGGGCATGAACACATCTTCAAGGCTCCTGGGCCTACGGAGCACGACAGGCATCAGCAGGCAAGTGTCGTACACCGCAGCCGTCGCGGCCATCGTCAGCAGCACCGAGCCAAGCCCCACCATCACCGTGCCGAGCGATCCCAAGCCCTCGGGCGCGACCCAAAGCGAGGTCATGCTCAGAAACAAAAGCAACTGGCCCACCGACGCGATCGTCAGCGACGCGATCAGCATCAGCAGCGCCTGCCGATCGACCGCCTTGCGCCTCAGCACCGCCGATCGCTTCACCAGCAGCCTCGCCGAAGGCCTCAGCAGCACGACGATCACCGCGAGCAAACCGTTGAACGCCAGCGCGAAAAGCGCGCGGTCGGCGCCCCGCTCACCCCCGTACGCCGCATCAAAGTACGGCAGCGGGAACATCGCGTCTTGCAACACATGAATCTGCCAGTAGAGCCACGCCAATGGCACGTGCAGCACCGAAGCCAGCAGAGCCGTCAAGCAAAGCCGGCGTGTCGCCGCCGCCGTAGCACCAACAAAGCCCAGCGTGCCGAGCCCCGCCGCAATCACCGCCGCCGATCCGATCGGCGTCAGCCACCGGAGCTGTCGCGAGCCGTTCGAGAGCACCGTCATCGCGTCATCCAGCCGAAGCCCCCACGTCAGCACAACAAGGAACACCCCCGCTGCGGCCCAAAGCGACAGCGCCGCGACTCGCAGCCTCGGCCGATGCACCGGCGACAGTTCCGGGGCCAGCGGATCAACGATCGCCAGCAGCGTCGCTCGCACCGGCAAACTGCACTCCGGGCAGGACTCACGGATCGATAGCCCCCGCAGCTCGTACCCACAAGCAATGCACGGCATCGATCCTCTCAGATCGAGCGCCGGGCTGCCGTAGAGCACCACACTGCGCGTCCCCTCCGGCCCTGAATCGGGCTCTGCTTGAAACGTTCCTTCCACGATGAGCCCAGTGTACCCGCTGCCATCGCCTTTGCTCTATGCTTCCAGCAGGGTCGCGACGCCCCGCGGAGTACCGGTCGCGTCATCGGTTGAGCATCCAACCAAGGCTCATGAAACCGGGCGCCCACACGCCCCATAACAGAAGTCCCATCGCGCTCGACGCACCACTGGACTTCAAGCGAGAACCTCACGCCCATGACCGACAGCATCCATCGGCTCAGAGAGAACATCGCCAGGGTCTACCTAGGCCCGGTCGACGCGATCGATCAGCTCATCTGCTGCCTGCTCGCACGGGGTCACGCCCTAGTCGAAGACGTGCCGGGCGTCGGCAAGACCGTGCTCGCCTCAGCCCTCGCCAAGAGCGTGGACGCCTCGTTCTCCCGCATCCAGCTCACTCCCGACCTGCTGCCCAGCGACGTTCTCGGCGTCTCGATCTTCGATCGCCAGACCTCCGACTTCATCTTCAAGCCGGGCCCGATCTTCGCCAACATGGTGCTCGCCGACGAGATCAACCGCACCACGCCCCGCACCCAGACCGCGCTGCTCGAAGCGATGAACGAGGGCACTGTTTCGACCGACGGCGTCGTCCGCAAGCTCGATCAGCCGTTCATGCTGCTCGCCACCCAGAATCCCTACGACTTCGAAGGCACCTACGCACTGCCCGAGAACCAGCTTGACCGGTTCCTGATTCGGCTCCGCCTGGGGTACCCCTCGGCCGAAGCCGAGCGCCGGGTGCTCGAGGTTCGCCCCGCAGCCAGCGTCCTCGACACGCTGCCCACGGTCCTCTCCGCGCAGGCCGTCATCGAGCTTCAGCAGGCCACCGACGCGGTCAAGGCCGACCGCCAACTGCTCGACTACGTCGTCACCCTCGCCACCGCCACACGCGAGCACCCCGAGATCCGTGTCGGCCTCTCGCCCCGGGGCTCGCTCGCGCTCGTCCAATGCGCCCGGGGCCGAGCGCTCATGGCGGGCCGCGACTATTTGATTCCAGATGACATCTCCCGCTCGGTAGACGCCGTGTGCCTGCACCGGCTGGTGCTCCGCGACACACCGCTCACGGGCGACGATGCTCGCGCCAAGAGCGTCTTGGACGATGTGGTGCGGTCGCTGGTCATTCCTCGCTAATTTGCTCGAACTTGCAAGTCGTAAGTACATGACTTCACTGCAATTGTGAAGTTCGTACAAGAAACCCACGAAAACCGAGGAAACCCCGCCAGCGACTTCCCCATTCAACATCTCTGCTAGGTGCATGAACCTCATCCGCCGGAGAGAACCGTTGACCAATCCCGACGCTGCCCTTTCGCCCGTCCGGCCCGCTCGAAGCCCGAACCGGATGCGGGGGCGCATCCTCGCCTTGGCGATCGGGATCGCGGTTTGTGCTGTTCCCTCGGCTCACGGCCAGTCCGACAAGGCCACCCGTGCCTACTTCAGCGCCAACGGCTTTCTGAATCGTGGTCTCTACCAAGAAGCCGCAGCCGAGTACCGCGCCTTCCTCGATGCACAAGACGACGCCCCCGCCGACCAGCTCAACACTGCCCGCTACGGCCTGGCCGTCTCGCTCGCGCACACCGGCAGCGCCGACGCCGCTCTCGCCCAGCTGGACCTCATTGGGGGCGATGATTTCGCCTTCACGTTCGATGCCAAGTTCCTACAGGGCCAGCTCCGCTACGCCAAGGGCGAATTCGACGATGCAGCCCGCGACTTCCGCAGGATTGCCAACGCCGACCACGCCCGTGCGCCAGAGGCCGCCAGCTTGTGGGTCGAGTGTCTCTATCGCACCGGCAAGCACGAGTCAGCGGTGCGCGCCTGGCGAGAGTCTCTCGACCACCACGACGCTCGCCCAACAGACTTGCCCCGCGCCACGCTCTTTGCTGGCCTCTCGCTCGCTGAAGAGAGCGAACACCGCGAGGCAGCCTCAGCCCTGGCCGCGCTTGCAGATCGCAAAGACGACATCGGCAAGCAAGCCGCTATGGCCTGCGCAGGTTCCATGCTCGCCCTCGAACGAAACGACGACGCTGCCCGCCTCTACGCGTCGCTTGCCACGCTCGATGAACCGCAGTGGGCGCTGCCCTCGACGCTCGGACTCGCCCGTCTGATGCGTGCAGCAGGTGAGCCGGGCCAAGCCGTGCGCGCCATCCGCCACCTGCAAGCTCGGCTACCAGAAGCACGAAATGACCTTCAGCTGGCCCTCGAACTCGGCATAGCGCTGATCGATTCAGGCGAGCACGAACCCGGTAGAACCGTGCTCGCCTCAATGAACGCGGGCGGCACCGACCTTGCTGCGACCATCGAGTACTGGACCGCCAAGTCCTACCTCCGCAGCGGCGACTCCAAACGGGCCATCACCCTGCTCGCTTCCGCAACCGACGCGCACAAAGGCTCGCCGTTGCACGCCGAGATGCTCTACGACCTGGGCGTCGCGCTCTACGAACAGGGCGAGAGCGAGCGTGCGCTCGAGCGGTTCGACCGTGTCATCCTCGAACACCCGGACTCCGTCATCGCCGACCATGCCCAGCTTGCCTCGGCCAAAACACTCGTGACTCTCGAACGCTACAACGATGCTGCCATCCGCGTAGGGCTTGTCCAGCGCAGCGATTTGCAAGCAGACGCCCAGCTCATCGTCGCGCAGACAGCGGGCCTCAGCGACAACCCACGCCGGGGCGTGCAAGCCCTCAAGCGGTGGCTCCACAGCAACCCCGACCATCCGTCGAGCGATCAGGCCCGCTACCAGCTCGGTCTCGCCCAAGCCCAGAGCGGCGATCTCGACGACGCGGCTCAAACGCTCGATCCGCTGTTTGAAGATGGCGTGCCAGACTTCGCGCTACCCGGGCTGCTCGTGCTGGGCGATGCCGCTGCTGAGACCGGGCAATGGGACGCCGCCGAGCGTTGGTACCACATGGCGATCGATCGCGGAGCGCCGCAGGCGGACCTTGCGGCCCTCAAGCTCGGGCTCGCGCTCTCCCGTCAAGGCCGCGCAACCGACGCCTTGCCACTGTTCGAGCAGGCATCGCGCTCGGCCGACCAACAAGTCGCTCAGCACGGGCTATTCGAGCTTGGGCAGACGCGGTTGCTCAGCGACCAACCCCGCGAAGCCCGTGCGACACTCGAACAACTGTTAGACGCTGCGCCCGGATGCGAGTTCGCTGGCTACGCGATGCTGCACTTGGGCGACATGGCCGAGCGCGAGGGGGACGCCACGCTCGCTGCATCTTGGTACAACCGGGCCGCGGATGCGGCCGATGACCCTGAGACACGGGCCGCAGCGCTGCGAAGCAGAACGCGCGTGCAGCTCGGGGCGGGCGATCTTGAATCCGTCGCCGAGGCCTCGCGTTCAGCCGATCCCGACGTGCGCGCCTACGCGGCGATCGCGAATGCGCGCATGGGCGAGTGCGATGAGGCTGCCACGGACCTGGAACGCCTGATCCGTTCGGACGATCTTTCGTTCGAGGCCGAGCGAGCAGCCCGTTACGAACTCCTCTGGTGCGCGCGCCAAGCCGGGCAACTCGATGCAGCGCTCGAGCTGGTATCGGGCCTCACCCGCGAGCCCGCTGACCGTTTCAGCCTGTTCGCAGCACTTGAGGGCGCAGCGATCGAGCTTCAGCGCGACAACCTCGCCGAGAGCGAGGACTGGCTGAACCAAGCACAGGCGATGATCGATGCCGACGGCTCGCTCGCTGATGCAGGCATCCGCGCGACGCTGGTCTACCGCCTCGCGCGCCTCGCATCGGCTCGCAGCGAGCATGAACTGGTTGTCGACCTGCTCGACGGCTTTGCACATGCACACGCGGACCACGACCTCAGAACGACGGCCGACGTCCTGCTGGGCGACTCCCTGCTCGCTCTGGGCCGGGCGCGAGACGCCGCCGCCGCCTATGAACGTGCCCTGCCCGAGATAAGCGAGGACCTGCTCGGACCGCTCCTGCTCAGGCTCGGCGATGCGCACGCCACAAACCAGGCGTGGGACAAGAGTCGTCAAGCGTATGAACGCTACCTGCGTGAGAGCGCAGAAGCATCTGACGCCGATGTGTTCGAGTACGAAGCCCGCTTCGGCCTCGGCTGGGCGCTCGAGAACCTTGGCCATCTCGACGACGCCAAAGAGCAGTACGTCCGAGTCGTCAGTGGCCACGATGGCCCCACCGCGGCGCGTGCGCAGTTCCAGATCGGCGAGTGCCTTTTCGCACAGGAGCACTTTGACGACGCGGTCCGCGAACTCCTTCGTGTGGACATCCTCTACGACTACCCGCAGTGGAACGCGGCGGCTCTCTACGAAGCAGGCCGGGCGTTCGAACAGCTCCGCAAGATCGGTGAGGCCCGCGCCCAGTACCGCGACGTCATCGAACGCTTTGAAGATACCGAGTGGGCGCCGCTCGCCCGCGAACGCCTCGACCGTCTCAACTAATTGCCCTGACTGACAGCGCAACGCGCGACGCTCAAAGGACCGCTGCTTATGTTCACCATCCCGATCACGACGATTGCGCAGGCCACGCCCGTAAACGATGTTGCGGTGCAATCCGCCTGGGACTTCGTCGAGAAGGGTGGGATCATGATGGTCCCGCTGGCGCTGTGCTCGCTGGCCGCCATCGCGGTGGTCGCCGAGCGACTTACGGTGCTGCGCCGGCACAAGGTCATCCCCCCGAAGATCGCGCAAAGATCCGAGGACGCGATCGAAGCCGGCACCGATGCCGCGGCGTTTGCCAAGCAGGAGCCCAGCCCCGCCGGGCAGATGCTCGCCGCGGGCATCGAGCGCGTGGGCCAGAGCACCGCCACGCTCGAACGCCACCTGACCGCCGAGGGCGAGCACCAGGTGTTCGCGATGCGCCGCAGGCTCCGCGTGCTCGTGGTTATCACCGCGGTCGCCCCGCTGATCGGCCTGACGGGCACCATCTTCGGCATGATCCGTGCGTTCCAGACCGTCGCGCTCTCGAGCGAAGCCCTCGGCAAGGCCGAACTGCTCGCGACTGGCATCTACGAAGCCATGATCACGACCGCAGCGGGCATGCTCGTAGCCATGCCCACGCTCGTGCTGTACCACTTGCTTGCGGGCCGGGTCGAGCACCTGACCCATGAGCTCGACCGCATGGCCATTGAGTTTGTCAACAACCATGCGCGCGATGCCCTGCCCGCGCGCACCGCCGAAGCCAAGCCCGATACCATTTCCAACGCCATCAACAACGGCGACGGCTCGCCCACGTCCGCTGCCAGCGAGGGCGCACGATGCTGATTGGTTCCAAGGCTGCATCCTCCGGCCCCACCATCGAGATGACCCCCATCATCGACATGGTCTTCCTGCTGCTCATCTTCTTTCTCGTCACCACGACCTACCACCAGATCGAGCGCGAGATCAAGATCGGCCTGCCCGAGGCCGAGAGCGGCTCGCCCATCTCGGTGGCGCTCCGCGAGCTGATCGTCAACGTTACCAGCGCCGGCACGGTCTTCGTCAGCGGCCAGGAGATCACCGTCGACCAGCTCAGGACCATCATCGTGGATGCCCTCGAACAGAACCCCAAGCAGAAGGTCACGATTCGAGGCGACAAAGATGCTTCTTACGGCCAGGTTGCAACCGTCCTCGATGCCTGCAAGGGCGCGGGCGTCGATGAGCCGTTCCTCGATACCGTACCCGCCAACTAACGCGCCCTTCGCAGAGAGCCCCTCCCGTGCGACCATCTCTTGGCTCCATTCTGATCGGCGCAGCCGTGCTCCTCGGCGGGCTCGGTGCGTTCGCGTGGTACGCGGGCAGCACCACCGTCGAGGTCCTCACCGACGACGCGACCATCGACCTCGCCACCGACGATGCCAAGCCCCGTGACATCCTCTGGCAGCCGCCCGAGCAGCTCGAGCCGGAATCGCTGCCGCAAGGCGCTCAAGGCGGCAGCTTTAGCGCCGACGGCTCACGCTTCGCCTTTGCAGCACCCGGGCCCGATGGAGACCTCGATCTCTACGAATCCCTTGTCGCCGGCGGCCAGTGGTCAGCGCCGCGCCGACTGCTCATCGCATCGAGCCAAGACCACGACATATCTCCCGCGTACGCGCCCACCGGCGAACTCTGGTTCGCCAGCGACCGTGCAGGGGGCCAAGGCGGCTACGACCTCTGGATCGCGCCGAGCACCGACGCAGGCTGGTCGCCCGCCAAGCCCGCAGCAAGCGTCTATCCGCAGCTAGGCGCTTCCGCCATCGACGAACGCTCGCCCGCCATTTCGCCGGACGGCTCGCTTCTCTGCTTCGTCGAACAATCTGATAGCAACAGCCCGAGCAGCCTCGCGCTGTTCGACTTGCGAGCAGGCAAACGAACGATCGCCATCGAGGCACCGGCTGAAGCTGACGCCCCGCCCGTCAGCAACTGCTCGCCCGCGTTCAGCCCTTCGGGCGATTTTCTCTACTTCGCCTCTGACCGCCCGGGCGGCGAAGGCGGGTTCGATCTCTACCGCGCACGCATGACCGTTGGCTCGCCCGGCCCCGCGTGGTGGCTCGGCAAAGAGGTCAACACCGCAAGCGACGAACTCGACCCTGCCCTTGACCTGGCGGGCTTCAGGCTCCGCTTCCGCCGGAGCGACTACGAGGGCGCGCCATCCACCGCCACCTACCAGCAGACCACCGCACGCGAGGTCTACAAGACCGTTCGCACGCGCTGGGCTTCGCTCGCTGTGCTCGCGGACTTGCTCCGCATCCTGCCCTGGCTGCTGCTCGCGCTGGCGCTCGTGCTGCTGTTCGCGGGCCTTCAGCGAAGCGTGCGCTCTGGCGACTGGCAGCAGCGGTTCAGCACGCTCGGCCTCATGGCCCGATGCGTTCTCGCGTCCATCGCTATTCACGCCCTACTCGCTGTGCTGCTTGGGCTTTGGGACATTCACGCGGGCGTGCCCGGCGAAACCGGCACCGAGCAGACCCGCGTCGCGCTCACCACCAATCGATCGGCCGCCGCCGCGGCCAACCAGTTGCAAGCCTCCGCAGCCAGCGCGAAGCAGCCCGTTGCCGAGGCTGCACGCCAGCTGCCCGCGCCCACCGCTCAACCCACGGTCGAGCATCGCACGCAGGCACCCGCTGCGCGCGCTGCCCCGGCGCCCTCTCGCATGACCGCTGCCACGCCCAGCGCGATCATGAACGCAGTGCCAGCGCCCGCTGCCAGCTCAGCAGAGGTCGCCATCGAACCATCCTCGATGCCCACACATGCGCGGTCTGCGACGAGTGAGCAGCGTTCGACCGACGCACTCCTGACCGACACCGCTCGGCCCACCGCTGCCCCGAGCCCGACCGGGGCGACCGCTTCCACCATCGAGACCAATGCTCCCTCAGCTACAGCGCCCGCAGCCCGGCAGGCTGTCGCGGACGCGCCCTCGCCATCATCCGCCCAGCCCGTTGCCGCTGCCTCCGCCCCTGCACGGACAGCGATCGAACTCCCGCAGAGCGTGCCGGGTGCACTGCCCACCGTGGAGCGCTCAGCGAGCGCTGAGTCCAGCTCACGCGACGCGCAGGCCCCCACGGATGCCCCGCTCATGGATCGGCCCGATGCGCCAGCGCCAGCGACGAGCCGGGCGTTCGCGACCCAAGCCCCCGACGCGCCAGCTGCGCGAACGGCTCAGGCACCCTCCATCGAGCCATCGCTCTCGCCATCAGCCGCGCCCGCTCAGCCGGTCGCCGCCGCCGTGCCGCTGCCGACGCTCGATCTTGGCGAACTGGCCGCTCCCGCTATGCCCACCGGCGAGCGTTTGTCCGAACGTGAACGAGACAACGCCGCCAGCTCGCAAGCAACTATCGCTGAGCCCGCGTCGCGGGCTGCAGTCTCCGTCCAGCCCGGCGAGAGCCACCTTATCGAGACAGTGAGCCAAGCTGTCGCCCCCCAGCA
This sequence comes from Phycisphaerales bacterium, assembly GCA_029260395.1. Lineage (GTDB taxonomy): Bacteria > Planctomycetota > Phycisphaerae > Phycisphaerales > UBA1924 > OFTM382. Next base: position 583,609 of record JAJDDJ010000013.1, read on the forward strand.
AACCCCCGCGCCGACGATGACCGATGCCCCCGCAGCGCCCAGCATCGAAGCGCCTCAGCCGCTCGCGGCGCTGGCCGTGCCCACCTTTGCGACGCCGGTCATGCCCGTCGCCCGCGTGATCTCGGGCTTGGTGCTCGATGCTCGCACCGATGAGCCCATCACCGAGGCCACCGTGCTGCTCGACGGCCACGACCGCCAGATCCGCGAGACCACAACCAGCGAGGACGGACGGTTCGCCATCACGCCCGATCGGCTTCCCGAGTTCGCAGCCCTCACCGCGTCCGCCGATGGCTACCTGTCCGAGTCGGTCAACATCGCCGAAGCTGACGTAGGTGATGACGGCGCGTCGGTCACGTTCCGACTCAACCCTCGCAGCCGATCGATCATCGCGCTCGAAAACGACCCGCAAGTCCGTCACCTCGGCAACGACGAATTCAGCGGCCGGATCAACAGCCAGTTCCAGGTCGACAGCGAGGGCCTGACCTACGAGCGCACGTTCGTGCTCGCGCCGGATCAGCTCCCGCCGGTGATCGATATGGCAGCCATCCGCATGATGGCACGCGGCGTGCAGAACCCCAACCTCATCTTTATCAACGGACGGGAGCTGCCCACCCGGCTCGATGAATCACCGGGTGACGGCAGCTTCGGCGAGTTCGTCGCCCGCGTGCCCGCCGACTGGCTGCGAGAGGGCGAGAACACGATTCTCATTCGGGCGGTCAAACGCGCCAACACGGACATCGACGACTTCGAATTCGTCAACCCCCAGCTGTACCTCCGCAGAACCCAACGGTCAGAACGCGCGCAATAGCGGGGCTCACCCCAAGCTCGGCGCACAAAGAAGGCCACCCCGCCAAGCGTGATGGCCCGTCCCTGTCATGGGGATTGCCCCCAAAAGGCCGCGGTGGGATTCGAACCCACGATTGGCTTTCGCACAACGGATTTGCAATCCGTCCCCTTAGTCCACTCGGGCACACGGCCGGCCAAAGGACGGGCATCGGTGCCCCGGCCTTTAGCCAGACCGTATCGGTGGCCGATGGCGTGGTCAATGCGCCCGCGAACTCTCCGAGGTACCCTGATGCCCATGCCCACCCTTCACAGCGCCACTTTGCTGAGCACACTCCTGGCCATAACTGGCCTGCCGCTTGCCGCCGCCAGCGCTCAGGATGCCCCACCATCGCTTGACCCCCCCAGTCAAACGGAACGCCTGCCCAAGCCAGATGTCGACCCCCGGTACCTCCCGACCCCGCCCGAGCGAGTCATCCCCGTCGTGCCACAGCTTGAGGCGCTCGACATCCCCAAACCGGGCGGCAAGACCGCTGCCGAGGGCAGCTTTCTTATCCGCAGGCTCGGCGTGATGCACCTTATTGAGACCGGCGACCTGATCTTCGCGCCCGCTGTCGAGCCCGGCGAGCAGAAATCGCCCGTGTTCCTGATCTCGCCCTCGAACCAGAGCGACCGGCTTCGCGCGCAGATCGACGGCTCCTACCGCTGGACCGGCCGAGTGAGCGGCGAGGTGTTCGTCTATAAGGGCCGCAACCTGCTCGTGGTGTCCGCGTTCGCACCAGAGGCCCTCGACCAGCCGATGGAATCCGCTGATCCTGCACCGACTCAGCCCGCAGAGGCTCAGCCCGAGGATGCCGACGCTCCTGGTGACCCCGAACCCACCGACCCGACCCGGCCCAACACGACCGACCCAACATCCGTGCTCGACCCGCGCGTGACGGCTCTCACCGAGCAACTGCTCTCGGAGAACCGTTCGCCGCGCGCGCTCGATCCATCCATGAACGACCCGCGCCTCGATGCGCAGGAACAGGCCGCCACGCCTCTGACGACCGGCACACAGATCATCCGCCGGCGTGCGCGCATGGTGCGTGACCTAGGCGGCCGCTGGCAGATCCGGTTCGATCAAGACGGCGACAACCACGAGCCCCCTCTTACCATCGTGCCCTGCCAGCTTCTTGAACTCATGGAGCGGCAGGCCTCGATGAAGGGCGAGTCGTGGACGTTCCACGTCAGCGGCAGGGCCGTTGCGAGCCACCAAGGCGGCTACATCATCCCAACGCTGTTCATCTCAGAACAGCCCAGCGACGTGCTGCCCCGCCAGTAGAGCCCAGACAGTAAGCGCCCCGTCAGGAGAGCCCGACTTCACACCGCCCGCGGAGCGGTCCCCTGCTCGGGACGGTCTTCGAGCGCGGTCGGGTCCGTGGGACGGGTGTTCACAAACTCGCCAGGCACGGGATTGAAGCGCGAGCCGTAGAGCGGAAGCTTGGCATTGGTGTTGGTCACGGGCATGAACGCCTGCGCCACCAAGATGCCCAGCACGATCACGAGGTTAAGCCCGAGCATCGGGAGCACGCCTGTATGGCCCAGGTAGATCATCACCGCGGTCGCGACAACCACGATCAGCGAGATCGGGATCACGCTCTGCCACGCCAGCGTCATCACCTGGTCGTACCGCAGTCGGGGCAGCGTCCAGCGGATCACCATCATGAACGCGATCAGCAGGACCACTTTGCCCATGAACACGCCGAACTTGGCGAGCACCGCCCAGAAACTCACCGCTCCGGGGCTCGTCAGCGGATCACCAACGAATGGCAGCAACTGATAACCGCCCAGGAACATCAGCGCGAAGAACGCGCTGCTCGTCACCATGTGCGCGTATTCCGCGAGGAAGAACAGCGCGAACCGCATCGAGCTGTACTCAGTGTGGTACCCGCCTACGAGTTCCTGTTCGGCCTCGGCGTTATCGAACGGCGCCCGGTTGGCCTCAGCCAGAATCGCCATAAAGAAGATCACCGCCGCCACCGGCTGGCTGAAGATCAGCCACCCGTTGTCCGCCTGGTATCGGATGATCCCCTCGGGCATCACCGTGCCCGTCAGCAGCAAGGCCGCCAAGAGGCTCAAGCCAAGCGGTATCTCATAGCTGATCATCTGAGCCGTCGCACGCAGGCCGCCGATGAACGAGAACTTGCTGTTGGATGCCCAGCCGCCGAGCGTCACGCCGTACACACCAAGCGAGGCGATCGCCAGCAGGTAGATAATGCCCACGTTGACCGCTGCGCCCGTCACGTGGACCGGCCCGCCCGCGACATCGATCCCGATAATCGGAATCGTGAAGCCCGGCATGTCCCAGACGCCGCCCCAGGGGATGATCACGAAGCCCATCAGCGCCGGCACAATGATGATGATCGGGGCCAGCGTGAACAACGCCTTGTCCACCCGGCTCGGGGCGTAGTCCTCTTTGAGTAGGAATTTGAGCCCGTCGGCGAGCGGCTGACCGAGACCCAGACAGCCCTTGAGAAAGCTCAGAAACGGCAATCCGAAGTCAAAGCCCACCCGGTTGGGGCCGAGCCGATCCTGGATGTACGCCGACAGCTTTCGCTCGACATAGATCAGGTACGCGACCGTCAGCAGAATGACGTGTACCACCAGCAGAATGGTGACCACGCTCACGATGAACTGAGCGGTCAGCAGGCTTTCGAGCTGGGCCGTGATGAACTCTGGCATGGGCAGAGCGTAGCAACCCTGACCCCCATCGGACAGTCATCGGTGGGCAGCGCCCGCGGCCTCCGCCTTGCGTAGATCGCTCATTCGGCGTCCCGCCTCAGCACCATCGGGCGAGTGCCGCCGAACCAGCGCCAACTGCTCCGCGGTCTCCTCGATCAACCGAGTCGAGAGGGCTGCAGCTCGGCCCTCGATCTCGATGACGCTCACGCTGACGGTCCGTGCCCCCGCTCGACTCATCAGCACGCTCTCGGCCCAAGCCCTGCGGTCATGTTTCAGCGGGTCCCAGCCGTATGCGTGGAATCGGTCCTGAGCCTCGAAGGTTGGATTGGGCTTGACCAGCCGCTCGAACACGCCGAGCCTGGGTTCGACCACTCCATCGCCCAACCCCGAACTGGCGAACGCTACAGGCCCAGATTCGTACCAAGTTAAGTCGGCCCCCCTGCCGTCCCAGCGCAGATCGCCGACCGCGAAGCCGGTCAGAGCGTCCGCTGCTACCAGCCGAAAGGGTGAGAATCGGCGAAGGTCCAGCCCCGCAGCCCGCTCCAACGCCTCGGCGGCGCTTCCAGCATCCGCCACCGCTGGGATCACCATCCCCCGCGAGGCCTCGCCCACAATGCCCCAGTGGTTGTTCACGTTAAGCAGCGTTAGCGCGAGCCCTCGGTCCGTCGCCGCGATCCACGTGCCACCGCCCTGCGGATCGGTGGGCCAGATCGCTCGTACCCCGCCTGTAAGTTGGTGCCACTGCTCAGGTATCGCCTCGGGCCGGTCCCGGCCCTCATCGCGATTGCTCACCAGCCGCAGACCGATCACCGCGCCGCTCGCATCGCGCTTCGGGATCACGCTGACCGTGCACACCGCTGATGCCCCTTATCCGCAGGCCTCGCCGCGATGCCGAAGCGTGTCCGGCGCCACGCCAAAGTCATCGGGCACATCCGCGCCGAGTTCCGTGGCGATGGCCCGCATCATGGCCTGGTGGTGGATCGCGTGGTGCATGGCAAACGCCAGCTCTCGGCCGAGCGTCGAACCCATCTCCGCTTGCTCACCCGCGCCCGACAGCATGCACCGCACACGCACCGGCCGGTCCAGATCGCGGGCATCAAGCGAACGCAATCGGCCGCACACATCCGCGATGGCTTTCGCGGCTTCGGCTCGATCGCTCTCGACGCAGCCGCCACGCTGACGATGGTCGTAATCGATGGGCTGGTTTGCACCGGCTGCGCCCACCGCTGCCGCCACATGGTCGAGCGTGTGGCGCAGGTGCTTGCCAATGGTCCCGCCTTTGAGCAGCTTGGATTCAGCGGTGTACGAACCGTCCTCGAGCTTGCAAGCCAGCGACGCGCACTGCCCAAGGATGCACTCGCAAGCCCGCACCACCTCGGCGCAGCTGGCCGTGGCTTTCTCATTGCTGTCGGTCATCGTCATGATTCGGCTTCTCCTGCAAGAGACGATAGCACCCCTCCGCCCACCGCCGACCCGCCCGCCAGAGCCAGCACGCCATCCACGTAATCGCGGTGATTCGCACACCTGGGGCACTTGTGCTGGCCGCCCAGTTTGCCCCGGGATTCCATCCAGCGGTGGAAGCTGCCCATCGGTACCGGGCTCACGTGGGGCACTCCCATGCCGCGATCAGCGGTGCGTTTGGTCGTGTAGTCCACGTTGCACGCCTTGACCGCTGCATCGAATGCCCGAGCGAAGCCCTCGACCGAATCGGGCGGCCTGCGGAACTCAACAGCCAATTCCAGCGCCCCAGTCCGACCCGGCTGGGGGTACACCGGGCAGGCACTGAACTCGCCGACCTCCGCGCCGGTCGTGCGGGCAGCCTCGCTCACGCCCCGTTCGATGTGCTCGACGATGATGTTCTCGCCAAAGGCGTTGATGAAGTGCCGGTGTCGGCCCACGATCCGCAGCCTCGCGGGGTTGCCCTGCGCGGGGACGGAATCAAACTCGACCACGTCGCCCAGCACGTACCGCCACAAGCCGGCGCACGTCGTGAGCACCACGACGTAGCGCACGCCCGGCTCCACCTCGTGGGCCGCGAACGCGCTCGGCTGGTCGTCGTCTATCTCATCAAGCGGCACGAACTCGAAGACCAAGCCGATGTCGGTGTTGAGCCGCATGCTCGGCTGCATGAAGCCGTCACCCTTGGGATTGGGCGCGTCTTGCATCGCGACAAAGCCCTCGCTCGCCGGGTACAACTCGAGCCGGTCGGGGAGTGCGAGCGCCACATTCGTACCGCGCCAAAGCTCGGTGAACCTCGGCATAAACGGCTCGAACCGCACCCCGCCGTGAACAAACAGCCGCAGGTTGGGCCACACCTCGGCCATGCAAGATTTGCCCGTTATCTCGAGGATCCGCTCGAACAACACGCCCGCCCAGCTCGGCATGCCGCTGACCATCCGTACATCCCGCTGCGCGCACAAATCGGCCATCGCGTCGATCTTCGCGGGCCAGTCGTCCATCAGTGCGATGCGCGCGCCGGGCAGGTACACCTGCGAGATCGGCCAGCGGATCAGCCGGGTGCTCAAGCCCGAGAGATCGCCCGTGCGCACACCGCCGGGGCCCATGGTCAGCTTGGTCGAGCCACCCAGGAACAGCGCCCCGCCCGTGAATAGATCGGGCAGCGACAACCCGAACCGCTGGGCGTGCGCAAATATATCGAGCCCTGCCCGGTAGTTGGACCGCATCATCTCGCGCGAGATTGGGATGAACTTGTCGCCCGACGTCGTGCCGCTGGTCTGGGCAAAGTCGCGGACAAGACCGGGCCAGAGCACATCGGGCTCGGTGCCCTCACGCATCGAGGCGATGTCGTCGGCAAAGCCGTACCAATCGCGGATCGGAACCGCTTGGCGGTAGGCATTCCATAGTTCATTATCATCGCAGCGTGCGATTCGGGCGAAGCCGTGCGCGCGACCGAACCGTGTGCGGGCTGCCTTCTTGAGGAGCGATCGAAGCGAAGCCGCCTGGATGCGCCCCGTGTTCGCGCCCCACCATGCGGCACCGCCGAGTGAACGCGCTCGGGCCGAAACCCGCAGCGACACCGCCCGGCCCACGAGCGAGGTCAGGGCCACTAGCTGGCCTCCGGGTCGATCTCGGCGATAAACGCCAGCAGCGCCTCAGCAAAGTCGTCGGGCTTCTCCACCATCGGTACGTGCCCGCACTGGTCGAACCAGATAATCCGTGCGTCGGGCAGCAGCCTGTAGAACTCGCGTGCTGCCTCGGGCGGCGTGACCACGTCCTGGTTGCCCCAGATTAGCAGCGTCGGCGCCGCAAGCTCCCCGATGCGCGCGCCCAAGTGGTTCTTACGCGCCGAGCGAGACAGCCGAACCATCGCCCGCGCCCGCCGACGGTGGCTCAGCGCCTCGTGCGCGCGATCGATGTCCGACTCGCGCACGTGCTTTGGATCAAAGAACAGCTCGCCGATTTTCTCTTCAAGCCAAGCCCGGCTCGGGCGAACCTGCACATCACGCACGGTCGACCGCTCGATCAGGCCGCTCGAGCCCGCCAGCACCAGCCCGCGGACCAGCTCCGGGTGGCTCAGCGCGAGGTGCAGCGCGACATGCCCGCCGAAGGAGTTGCCCACCACGATCGCGGGTTGACCGCCGAGGTGCGCGCGCAGCGCTTGCTGGGTGAGCGCCGCCACGCCCAAGATCGAGCAGTCATCGCCCTTGAGATCGAGCAGCGGCAGTTCCATGAGCACGCATCGCGCCCGCGACTGGATGCGTGAGGCGGCGTCCTCCCAGTGGTCGTTGAGGCCGACAAGCCCGTGCAGGAACACGATCGGCGTGCCGGTGCCGACGTCCACGACCTTGCACTCGATCGCCTTGCCGTCCTCGCCGTGTAGCGTGATCGCACCCGTGGAGCCGCTTGGGGCTTCGTTGGGTCGCTGGGCATGGGCGGGCTGGGTCAGGCTCAAAGCGAGAACATCCTCTGCAATACGTTTAGTGGGATAGGGCTCGGATTCGATGATAGTACGCACAAGCTTCCAGCCCGAAGGTACGGAGCTGACTTCCGCCTTAGACCGATCCAAGAGCCTGTTGGGGATCCGCCTTCGGCTCTGTCGGTGCAGGGCCAGAGCCATTCGGGGCCGATTGGCCCGCACGCTCGGCGACCTTGCCATCGACCAGTTGCACCACCCGGTCCGCCCGGGCCGCGATCGAGGCATCGTGCGTCACCATGACCAGCGTCTGGCCCATCGAGGCCCGGAGTTCTTCAAGCACTCCGATGATCTCGCTGCCCGTTTTCTGGTCTAGATTGCCTGTCGGTTCATCTGCGAGCAGCACGACCGGCTCGTTGACCAGAGCCCGCGCGATCGCGACTCGTTGGCGTTCACCGCCCGAGAGCTGGCTGGGCTTGTGCTTAAGCCTGTGCCCAAGCCCGAAGCGGTCGAGCAATGACCGAGCGCGATCCCTAGCCGCGCTGGGCACGCTCGAAATAGGCCCGGCCTTGACCCTCGACGCCAGCAGCACGTTCTCCACCACGCTCAGCTCTGGCAGCAGGTGATAGAACTGAAACACGAACCCAACCGAGCCCGAGCGGAAGGCATTGCGGTCGCGTTCGGGCATGGATGCGAGCGAGGTGCCGCGGAACTCGATGCACCCTCCTTCGCGCCGGTCTGGCTTGTCAAGCCCGCCGAGAAGGTGCAACAGGGTGCTTTTGCCCGAGCCCGAAGCGCCGAGAATCGTCAGCCATTCGCCCGAGGTGACATCCAGCGAAACGCCCTTGAGCACCGGCACCTTGACCTTGCCCATGCGGTACGTCTTGCGAATGTCCACAGCGCGCAGCACGGGTGTGCTATCAGAACCGATCGAATTGGAACGGTCAGCGTTGGTCATTCGAATCGGAGCGCTCGCACGGGGTCCATCCAGGCGGCTCGCACAGCAGGCACCAGCGCCCCGATCAGGCAGCTCAGCACGCCGCCAGCGAGCACGTACGCAGCGTGCACCGGGTCGATCTCGTCGGGGATGCTCTTGAAGACGTACACGCTCGGATCCCAGACATAAAGCCCGAGCGACTCTCCCATCCAGTCGTGGATCGCGTTGATGTTACTGACGACTGAGTAGGCGATGACCCCACCCAGAACCGAGCCGATCGCGCCAATGGCTGAGCCGTAGGCGAGCCAAACGCAGGCGATGCCGCTTCGCCCTGCGCCGATGGCGCGGAGCACGCCGATATCGCGGGTTTTCTCGGAGATCATCGACCAGAAGATCGAGACGACCAGGAACACCGCCGTCAGCGAGATGAACGTGAAGATGAAGAGGACGAGCATCGTCTCCTTCTTGATGGCTGCGATCATGGTCGCGTTGGCCTGCTCCCATGTCTCGATCAGCATCAGCTCGGCGGCGGGCACCTCGCCCTTGTGGTCGTCGGCAAACTCCGCGTAGACAGCCTTGCAAAGCTCCCGCAGCGCGCGCACATCGCCGGCGTCCTCGGCATGGCGCACAAGCACGGTCGTCACGCGAGCGGGATCAACGATCAGCGGCGGGGGCGGATCGCCTGAGAGCGGGTCATACGCCTCGGCGTACCGGGTGCCCTCGCCCATGCTCAGCATCTGCTGCAACGCATCAAGCCGAACGAGCACGTTCGAGCGGTCGATGTCGAACAGCCCGGTCTCGAACTCGTTGGCGATGGGCATGAGCCGGGCGACCGAGTCGCGGGGCCGGCCCTGGCTGTCGAGCGGGAAGACCCGGAGCACGAGTTCGCCGTTGATCGGCAGGAACTGGTCGAGGTAGGTGACCTCGCCGTTCGCGCCCTGCTCGGGGATCATCAGCGGCGAGTAGTACCCCCCCCGCTCACGCCGATTGAACATCGTCACGCCGATGCCCAGCACCATGGCCGCCTCGGGCTCGCCCGTCAGAAAGTCAGGCCGAGAGAGCGTCAGGCCGTTCCTTTGAAGATCGCCCCATGTCGGCGGGACATCACCGGCAGTGCGCGCGCGCAGGCGGGGGTCCATCTTTTCCTTGTCTCTCGGCAGGGGCTCGGCGATGGGCTTCCACCAGAGCGTCTCGGCGAACGTCGTGACTCGCGCGAAAGATGGCCCATCGATTCCACGGATCTGCACGCCCTCGGTGCGTCCATCGGGCAGGCGGATCGCCCCGAAAGAGTCGATCACGGGGGTAGCAGCACCGATGTCGCCCTCGGCTTCGAGCCGATCGATCAGGTCCTGATAATGCGGGAAGCCGGTGTTGGGCCAGGCGATGCGGACATCCCCGATGAGCGACCGGCCGGACTCGCTGAGGGTCTTGAGAAACCCGCCCATGACCGACCAGGTGATGAGGACCATCGCCGTGCTGAGCCCCACGCCGAGCGATGCCAGCAGGGGCATGATCTTGGTGGTCAGGTATCGGCGGGTCAGCAGAGTCTGGTACACGCGGAGAGTGTAGAGCACCCGCTGGCAGAGGTTGCTTGGAGCCGGAGCCTGCAGCTCATATCCTTGGCTTGAAATGCTCGGCGTTCCCTTGACATTTGGCCCGGTGACGCTCGCGTCCAACCTGCTTCTCGCGCCCATCGCGGGGTGGTGCGAGCTGGCGTGGCGCATCAGCGTTCGCGAACTGGGCGGCGTGGGCCTTGCCTTCACAGACCTGCTGAGCCCCGAGGGCCTGCTTCGGGGCTCGATGGCCAGCAGCGATATCGCGCGCACGAACGAGCGCGATCGGCCCGTGGGGATGCAGCTCTACGGCTCTGACCCGGCGTTGATGGCCGAGGGAGCTGTCTGGGCCGCCGACCACGGCGCGACGGTCGTCGATATCAACATGGGGTGCCCGGTCGACAAGGTCACCAAAAAGGACGGCGGATCCAAGCTGATGTGCGATGTGAGCCGAGCTGCAAAGATCGCCCGTGCCGTGCGCACTGCATTGCCTGGCTCCATCCCGCTCACCGCCAAGATGCGGCTCGGATGGGACGAACAGGCGAGTGCCGATGGGTGTGCCGCGAGGCTCGCGTGCGAGCTCGTGAGCGAGGGGGTCGCCGGGATCACGGTGCACGGTCGGACGACCGAGCAGCGGTTCAAGGGCGAGTGCCGGCGTGAGGGCATCCGCCGAGTGGTCGAGGCCATCGGTGAGGCCTCGGGCCACCCGAGCGGAGGCGGCGTCCCGGTGCTGGGCAACGGCGATGTGCGCTCGGCACACGACGCCATCAACATGATGACCGAGACCGGTTGCGCGGGCGTGATGATCGGGCGGGGATCGTTCGCCAGGCCGTGGGTATTCCACGAGGCATGGATGCTCCAGACCACCGGCGTGCTGCCCGAGACGATGACCGAGCAGGACAAGGCAGCGTTTCTTCGGCGGTTTTTCGGCCTGCTCCGCGAATACCGAGGCGACCACCACGCCATGCATGTGATGCGTTCGAAGATCGCTTGGCTGGGCAAATCAATGGGGCAAGGCGAGCGGGAGGGCCACAGCAGGCCTCTGAAGGACGGGATTCGGCTCGCCAAGAACCCGACGGAGGTTCTGATGGCGCTGGATGCATGGCCCGACCAGCACGCCGAGGATGTCGCCAGCAGGTGCCGAGAACGAGTCTGAGCCGGGCACGCCCTAGAAGCCAGAAACTCAAACCAGGGAAACCCCTTGCAAACGAGCTACTCTCCTCGATCCGAGCCGATCCGCAGCCGATGAGCGTCCGTATGGTAATGAGTGGTAGAGCTAGGGCCCTGGCTGTTGTTGCCGGGTAACTGGCTGGTAGGAACGTGCATCGATCAATCGAGAGGTGGACCGCTGCCTCTCTCACGCCGCTCCGGCGATGGATGAACCTGGGAGGATTTGCTGTGAATCGACGAATCACCGCGTGTGCTGTACTTGGACTGGTTGGACTTGTTGGCGGGACCGCTACGGGGCAAGTGCTCCAAGAATCAGCGAGCCCGCTGGTCGCGAGCAACGCGGCACCTCCATCGGTAGTGTTTACGGAGACCGGAGTCGATTTCGGCAAGATCGGTGACGAAAGCCGAGTCGAGCACAACTTCGAGTTCAAGAACGTCGGCAAGGGCGAGCTTGTGATCCGCGAAGCACGCGGCAGCTGCGGCTGCACGGTGCCCACGCTCTCCAAGAAGACCTACGCGCCGGGTGAATCCGGCACGCTGCAGGTGTTCTTCAACCCCGCCAACCGTAGTGGAACGCAGCACCAGACCGTCACGGTCCAGACCAACGACCCCAAGCATCCGACGATCCGACTCACTGTAAATGCTGAAGTGCAGCCCAGGACGATGGCCGACCGGCAGTCCATGTCATTCGGCTTCGTCGCCAAGGGCCTTGGCCCGACGATGGACGTGACCGTGTCAGGGATCGAAGAAGGCTTCGATGTCACCAAAGCCTGGGTCGAGCTGACACCCGTTCCGGACTCGATGAAGGACCAGCTCCCCGAGTGGGACCCGGCCAAGGTATTTACCGTGACCATGGGTGAGCGCGCGCCCAAGGCTGTCGATGGGCGGACGTACCAGGAGCGCATCGTCCACGTGACGATGGCCAAGGATGCGCCGATCGGGCTGCTCCGCAACGTGCGGCTGGTCGTCGAGCACAACGACGGGCAGGCCAAGCGGTTCGAGCTGCCGATCTTGGCGACCCAGCTCGGCGATGTGACCATGACCCCGGCCAGGCTGAGCCTGGGACGGGTTACGCCCGACACGCCGTTCGAGAAGGTTGTCATCATCCGCTCGTCGACGAACACGCCGTTCGAGATCACCAAACTCGAGCACCTGACGACCTCGGGTCAGGCTATTGAGCACTTCCTTGAACCGATCAGCGGCTCCGAAGGCGCGGCGTACAAGCTCACGCTCAAGAGCGACGGCATCAGCAGTCAGGGCGCGGTTCGCGGCCAGTTCCGCATCCATACCAACGTAAAGGATGAAGAGATCATCAACTACAACTACGTTGGCGCGGTGATGCCCACGCGAGCCGCCAATCTCGTGCCCACGCAGCCCATGACCCCCGTCAAGCCGGCGGGCGGGTAATGGCCGAGTCCTGGTTTCGGCCGCTGCGGTTCGGGCCCACGGGCGGCATCATCACGCAGGCGCTGAGCATCATCGGGCTGGCCGCCATCGCGGCGACTGTCCACGCGGCGTTTACTCCGGAGCGTAAGGTCTGGATCGACCCTGCTGAGGGCATCACGGCACGCGCGCCAGCAACCAACGGAGAGGTCTTGCAACCCGCAGCCGAGCGGAAGCCCCCCGAACCTGTTGCATCCGACCCCATCAAGTCGAATGATCCCTCCAACGAGGCGCTCGGCTCGAACATTTCGGGAGATCAGGCGTTCGCGCTGTTCGCTGCGGGCGAGGCGGAGTTTCTCGATGCCCGTTACGCCGAGGACTACGAGGCGGGCCACATCGAGAATGCCATGTCCGTCCCCTACGAGGACGCGGCCCAGCGGGTGATCCAACTCGTCGCTGACGGGTGGATCTCGCCGGCGCGGCGGGTCGTTGTGTACTGCATCGGCGGGCTTTGCAACGAGAGCAAGTTCGTCGTGCGCGCGCTGCTTGAAGCGGGCTTTGATCCGGCGATGGTGCACATCGACGACGGCGGCTACCCGGCGTGGGAAGCATCGGGCCACCCGACGCAGACCGGCCCGGACTTCACGCAGGAGACGCCATAAACGTGTTCATGAACTTCTCCGCGATGGTGCTCCGGCTCGCGCTGGCGGTGGTCTTTGGCTTCGCGGCTTACGTCAAGCTGGACAACCCGCAGGCGTTCATGCTGAGCATCGATGCGTTCGACCTTGTGCCCGAGCACGTGACCAAGTTCTTGGCGTTCTTCATGCCATGGACCGAGATGGTGTGCGCGGCCTTGCTGCTCATCGGCTGGCGTTCGCGGGCGGCGGCCTTGGTGCTCTGGGGCACGCTGATCGTGTTCATCGGAGCGATCATCTCGGCGATGTACCGGGACATGGTGCTCAAGTGCGGGTGCTTCGGCGAGTATGGGCTGATGTGCGAGCCCGGGCTGATCGGCTGGTGCAACGTGCTTCAGAACTGCCTGTTGGCAGCCGCGTGCGTCGTGGTGCTCTTCTGGGGGCCTGGGTACCTCTCGGTCGACGAGCCCGGCGGCCGGCCCAAGAGCTCCAAAGCGGACGATTTGGACGACTGAGGCTGCTCGCGAGAGTTGATCTCTCGGACCCCGAACGCCTACCATCGTGGCCCCATCCCCGTCGCCCGTGGTGGTTTGCCCGAGTGGGCGCATCGCGGGCCGATACGACCGAGACGGAGCCCCGCCATGAGCAACGGCCGCAACGACCGCAGCAACGACCGCTTCAGCCCCCCCAGTAAGCCGACCATCATCCGCGAGTCCGCCGAAGGGCTGATGTGGGTGGATTACAAAGACATCGAGCCGCTCCGCCGCATGATGAGCCCCAACGGCAAGATCTACGGACGCAAGCGGCTTGGCAGCACCGCCCGCGAGCAGAAACTGATCGCTCAGGCGATCAAGCGAGCACGGTTCATGGGCCTCCTGCCGTTCACCTCGGCGACGGTCTGAGCCCGAGGCCCACCAAGGCCCCGATGTCTGACCTGAATCGCGACTACCAGAGCATCTCGATCGACCTGCCTGCCGATGCGGGCAGGTACCTTCGCATGCGCACGCTGTGCGATGCGCTGTGGACGGCGTTCGGCGGGAACGATGCCGGTTACTCGTGGTGCGGGTTCTATGTGCGTGATTCGGATTCGGACGAACTTATCCTCGCGGCCCGCCAGCCCAAACCGGCGTGTTCGCCGATCGGGCTCAACGGCATCTGCGGGCAGTCACTCACTCGCAGAGAATCGCTGATCGTGCGGGATGTGCGCACGCTCAGCGGCGGCTCGTACATCGCGTGCGACCCTCGCGATCTGAGCGAAGTGGTCGTGCCGATGCTCTTAGGTGGCCGGTGCTGGGGCGTGCTGGACGTGGACAGCTTCGCGGTCGGCGCGTTCGACGAGCACGATGCGCTTGGGCTGCTCGATGCCGCCCACCGAGCAGGCTTGTGCGATCATGTAGAGCTTGCTTCGGTTCACGTTGAATAGACCTCAGGCGAGCGCCGTGCATTTTGCACGGGCTCTGCTGGTCTTCTCCAATCACCGCCTCAGCACCACCGCCGACTGGAAGCTGTAGGCATTGGGCACATCTTCCAGCACTTCCATCACCTGCGAACACACCTGATGGAAGTGGGCACGATCGAACACCGCGTGCTGCCACGGCTCGCGCCCGACGATGAGCCGCCGATACGCGCGGGTCCGCTGCTCGGGCGTGGTTGCCGCTGCCACCTCCCGGCTGAACTGCACATCGGGCCATTCGGCCAGGTACCGCTCGATCGCTTCCCTTGGAACGTACGTCAGGTACGCCCGTCCGCCGGGCCGGAGCACGCGCGCAATCTCGCACACCCACGCCTCGGTCAGCTCGCCAAGGTGGCTGAACACCGAACCCGCGTAGAGCAGGTCAAACGAGCCATCGGCAAACGGCAGGTGCGGCGCGGTCGTCACCGATGCAAACCGCAGAGGCGGCGACAGGTGCCCCAGGCACCACGCAATGTGCACCTGCGAGATATCCACGCCCCACGCAGAACCCCGGAACGGCCCGCCACCGCGACCGCCCCCCTGCTCGCGCCCCGCGTTCGCATGGGCCGCGAAGCACCGGAGCATCGGCCCCGAGGCGCACCCGAGTTCGAGCACGCTGTGCTCGGGTTCGAGCGACCAGCCGGTGCGCGCGAGCGCCTCGTGCATCGTGCGCACGTGGGCTATGCCCGCATCGAGAAAAACCGCCTCGTCGTCCGCGTACTCCCACCAAAGCTCTTTGGGCGGCACGGCGAGACCGTCGGAGGCAAGCCGAGGAGAATCTTCGACCGCATCCATCAGATAGCTGTCGCGGTCGGGTTCGATCGGCAGCGTCTTGGCGGATAGGTGCGCGCCCCCCATCGTCTCGTGGCGGACCACCCACCGGATCATCGGCGCGAGCGAACGCTTGATGCGCGTGCGCACGAACGTTGGAACCAACCTAAACGCGCCGGGCCTGCGGTCCATCGCGGTCAGCCCTGCCTCTCCGGACCCACTTGTGGGCAAGCCGCGCTCACTGGCCCACGCTCCGGCTTCCCTCTTCCCCGCCAACACCCGAGAAGCCAAAGCCCCCGCCCGGAACGCCCTTGGGCGCGAGCGTGAACCCGAAGCTTGTGTCGCCCCGAACGCTGTCGTGGCGGATCGAGCCACGCAGACTGACGTTGGGGAACGACCGTTCCACGCCCGCTGTAATCCGCTCGAAGTCGCCCTGCACGGTGTCGTAGTTCGCGGAGGTGAACGCCCGGTACTTGCTCGTCAGCGCGAACGAGGCGTTGGTTCCGAGCACCGTCGCGTCGATGGCCTCGACCCGGCGCACATCGAAGCTCGTGTAGAACTCCCCGCCGTGATCGAGCACCACGCCGCCCGTGATGTACGACGACTCGCGGTTGTCGATGTCGTGCACCAGTCGGCCCGCGAGCCCAACCGCCTCGCTCACCTGCCACAGCGCTTCGATGTTGTAGAACTCGCCCGGGTTCGAGTACTCGGGGCGGTCCTCGAAGTACCGACCGATCGGGCTCTGCTCATCGACATCGTCCGAAGACCACACCCACTCGGTGCGCAGCGTGAGCACGTCCACGCTCCGCCAACGCCCGGGCCCGCCCCGCTGCGTCTGCCATTTCTGATCAAGCCCGACCCGCAACATCGTGCCCTCGACCAGCGACTCGACTTCCTCGTCGTAGACCGGCAGGTTGTCCTGCTCGATCGAAGTGCCCGCGTGCCACAGCGTGATGCCCGGCTCCAGCACGTGTCGAAGCCTGTGCAGATCGAGCGTTCGGCTCTCGATCCCGTCATCGGTTCGGCTGATGGTTGTCGAGAGACGCACGCCCGCAGCACCCCACAGACGCGTGCGGTCTTCTTCGTCCGGGCTGTACCCGCTGAAGCTCGTGTCGTACGTCGTCATCCGGCCGACCACAAATGGCGTTACGTTGATCGCATCGTCTGCGCCAAAGTGCAACGGCATCGCTAGCTCGTGGCGTGTATCGAACCGCCAGATCTCTTTCTCGTTGAATCCTTCCGTCCGCAGTCGGTCGCCCACCGACATCTCGGGCGTCACACCCAAGATGCTCATCGACTGGAACGTCCGCTCCATGCCGCGCTCGGATGCGCGTACATCGTCGAAGTTCAATCCGAGCATGCCCCCGCGCACCTCAGCGTTGTACGTCAGAAGGCCGGGCGCAAAGTCTCGCAGCGGGTCGGCGGTCAGCCGGGTGAACCGGATCTCGGGCAGCCGATCAACCGTGTAGCCCCGGCTCTGCAACAGGTACTCGTTCGTCAGAAAGTCATCGAAGCTGTTCGCCAGTTCCACCTCAAACAGCGTCTGCTCACCCCGCCGGGTCAGGACACCCCGCGTGGTCAGCTCGCGCCGATCGCGGAACTCCTCATCGAAGACCGACTCCAGCAGCCTCGGGTCGCTGACGTGCGCGCCCTCAAGCCGGAGCGTCCAGTTGTTATCGATATCCCACCGGTTCTCGGCGATCACCGTGCCCCGCAGCTCGCCGCCGACATCGACCTCTTCGCCCGTGCGCAGATCGTCCACCCCGTCGTCGTTCGGCAAAATGTACCCGAACACGTTGCCCTCGAACGTCGGCCGCTTCCACTTCGCAAACGTGCCGAGCCCGAGGCCCCGCTTCTCGTACACGTCCACCAGCAGTTCCGTTTCCACCCCGGTAGGCGGCTCGATGCCCGCCAACACCCAAGCATCCCAAGCCGTCTTTACCGCGAAGCCCTCCGTGCTGCTCGAATCAAACCCGAGCCCCCGAAGCGGCACCCGCTCGGGATCGCCCACCCAGCGCGGGAACCAAAGCACGGGCACTGAACCTGCTTCGAGTGTCAGGTTGCGCGCATCAACCCGGTTGCCCGTCACGATGTCGTCGCCCACTTGCCGCTGGTATTGCTCGATCGTCACCTCGCGCGAACCGATCGCAAAGTGCGGCCTCGCAAAGCTCGTGTTGGCAACCGTCGCGCGAGTCGCCACGAACTGCCGCTCGCCCTCTTTGCGGACCGTGTCGGCGCGCACATAGAGCGGCACTCCGCTTCGCGGGTCGCGTGTGCTCATCGCGGCATCGAGCACCATCGCCCGGTCCGCCGCCACGTCGTAGTACAGCCGGCTGCCGCGTTGCGTCGAGCGGTCATCCTGCATCACCGCTTCGCCTTCGAGGTAGATGCCGACCACGTCCTCACGCGATACCCGACCGAGTTCAGCGAGCGTGCCCGGCGTCAGAAACACCACCGCGCGCTGGGCCGTCATCGTCAGGCCCTGCTGCTCGCGGTTCTTGCTGAGTTCCATCCCAACCCCGCCGCTCATCAGGATCGTTCGCTCGCTCGTTTCGTTCTGGCTACCGACGACCGCGATGTCCTCCGCCGAGAACGTCAGCACACCCGCTTTGCCCAGATCGCCCTGGCCGGGCAGCAGGATCGTGCCAAGATCTGAACGCGACTCAGGCAGCACCCGGCCGCGCGAAGCTTCCGCATCGCGCAATCTCGCGCCCGGCACTGCCGCGCTGTCAGGACTAGCTGGCGGCCATTTCGCTGTGCGCGCAGGTATCGTCGCCGAACGCGGCTCCATGGCGGGCACAACTCCGGGTGCTGGCGCACCGGCCGATCGGCCATCGGTCGGTGCCATCTCCGCTGGTCGAGGGGTAGCGGGCGTCGTCGCACCACTCGTAGCGGCCGACTCGCCCTCGCGGCCTTGGCGACTCGGCTCGTCGGCGCTCGCTACGGGCCCATCCGCTGGCCTGCGCTCGCTGCTATCGCTCACAACCGCTCCTGGCGGCGGCGTGGGCCTGCGAGCGGTTACCCGCCTCGGGGGTGCGGTCGGCGTTTGCTCATCCGCAGCGCCCTCTGGCTCGCCAGCATCCTCGACTGCTAGCTCCACCTTCGGAAGCGGGTCGGGCCACCGCGCGGGCACTCGGTTCGATCGGCTGAACGCGCGCCTGCCCCGCGTCGGTGCTTCAGTGATCTTGGGCTCGTAGTACGACCTCAGCGCCTCATCCGCTCGCGCGACGAGTTCGGTCAATCCCTTGTCAGTCGATGGCCCCTCACCGCGCTCGCGCACCGCGCCCGCGACCAGCCGAACCGGGCCGCGCACCACGCCGCTGATCGTCAGCTCTTCGGCGGACGAGCTTGGCGGGCCCTGCCGTGCGCCGACGCTCTCTAGATGCGCGAAGACCTGCTTGGCATCCTCACCCGGCACCGTCCGGATCCAGAGAACGGCCCGCTCGGCTTCGAACGAGCTGCCACCGATCTCAAGCTGCACCGCATGGTCAAGCACCACCCGCTGCACGAGGCCAGCAGCTGTCTGCTCGGTCCACACCGTCGCCACGTCCGCCGCCATGCCCAGCCCGCCAGCCACCGCCTGCGAGGGCAGCCGCTCGGCGGCGAACCGCGCAAGCGGGTCCGCAACGGGCGCACGCTGGGCCCATGCCCCGGGCAGCCCGATGCACATGCCCGCGACCGCTGCGATCACGCTGGTCCAACCTGCCGAGTCCTCTCGGGCCAACATCGTCTCCATAGAGGTTTAGCCAGTCGCTGATCGGGCTCCGGTGCCCGCTGCTCTGGCCTCGCCTGAGGCGAGTGGAGACTAACCACCTGGACCCCCAGCCGCCACCGGGCCGGCCCGATTCAGCCCGTCTTCTGCGCGCACAAGAACAGCCCAAGCACTCGCCCGAGCCGTTGAGCTGGTGGCTATTCGACTTATGAGCCGCGGCTCAACGCCGGCGTCGGCAGGCCATTACGCCCATCGAGCCGAGCACCGCGGCGGTCCCGGGAGCGGGAACTCGCATGGTGAACGTGTAGGTCTCGCTGTCGCCGTGGATCCCGTTGGAGTCACGGAGATGGAAACTCGCCGACCACAGACCCTGATAGGTGTAATCAGGGTGGGTCGTATCCAGGTGCCACCAGGGCCGCGTGAGAAAGCCGGTCCCGGAACTGCCTATGGCGAGCGATCCGCCCGGATCGTGCAGCCCGGTCATCGGGTCTTTGTCATCGCGGAGGAAGAGGGCATCGTCGAACCCATCGATAACAAGCTCGATCTTGCCACCCGGATCGAGCGTGTAGAGGTTCATCGGCGGGTTGTCTACTGGGAATTCCTCGAAGCCCAGGTCGCGGTCAGCGATGCCCGGCAGGCCGGGGATCGAGTCATTCAGGTGGTGGCTCATGCCCCAGAGAAAGTCGACGGTCAGATCGCCGTCAATCGTCTGACCGACCCGCCACCCATAGGGATGGGCGATCGCGGCCGAGGCCGCCATCAGAACGCTTGCCACCGACACCGCACGCACGCTTCGCATCTGCATACTGCCAGCTCCCTTTTGGCTCAAACCATGGTTTCCGAGCCAGTCTGCCACAACGCCAGTCCCGATGCCAGCAAACGGGACCTTTTTGGGGGTATCCCCGTAACCGGGCTCTCGGGGTCCAGCAAGTCCCGATCGCTCGGGTTACACTCTCGCATCGTGAGCGCATCCAATTTTGTCAGTATGAGCGTAGTGGGCAGGGGCGTGGTCGCCCGTGTGCTCACCCCCAAGATTACCGAACGGGAGGCGGACATCGTCTCGTCCGAGATCGGTGAGGCCGCCCAGGCCTCCGGTTGGCGGGTCGCCGTGGACATGACCGAGGTCGGGTTCTTGGCCTCGGCCGGGATTGGGGCTTTGGTCAACCTGCACCAGCAGGCCAAACAGAGCGGCGGCAAAATGGTCGTCTTTGGGCTCAACGACCAGCTCGCCCAAGTTCTCAAGATCTCCCGTCTCGACAAGCTCTTTCCGATCAAGCCCGACCTCGATTCGGCCAGCAAGCTCATCAAGTAGCCGAGCATTCAGCCACTACGATCTATCCGATGAGTGGCCAACCTCCAGCCCGACTCGCGGTCTTCGTCTCCGGCACGGGCCGAAGCTTGATGAATCTCGTCGACTGGGCGCCCGACCTGCCCGCGAGCGTCGAACTCGTCGTCGCTAATCGGCCATGCCTAGGTGAAGCACTCGCCCGCGAGCGTGGCATCAACACCCGCGTGATCCCGGGCGACTTGACCGAGACCGAACTGCTCGAACTCAAAACCGAGCACGCGATCGACGTGATCGTGCTGGCGGGCTATTTGCGCCGCGTAGCGGTGCCACTCTCGCTTGCGGGCCGAATCGTGAACATCCACCCAGCGCTGCTGCCGAAGTTCGGCGGGCCGGGCATGTACGGCTGGCGCGTCCATTCGGCGGTGCTCAAAGAGGCGCACGAGCAGGGCCTCGCCGAGTCCGGGTGCACGGTACACCTGTGCGATGCGCACTATGACACCGGTCCGATCCTGCTCCAGCGAACATGCCCCGTCCTTTCCTCGGACACACCCGAGTCACTGGCTGCCAGGGTCTTCGAGCAGGAACTGATCGCCTACCCACAGGCCCTGCGCGCGCTTATCGAGTCCTTACGCCAGAGCAGTCCGTAAGCTCGAGCGAGCGCACTCCCCTACCATCGCTCATGGCCCCGCCCAAGAAAGCCCCATCGACCCCCGCCGTCCTTGAGACCGTCGAGCCGCTCGGCGAGCGCGTTCTGGTGCGCAAAGACGAGGACAAGAAACAGACCAAGAGCGGTATCCACCTGCCTGACAAGATCGAGATCCCGACGCTCACCGGTCGCATCGTGGCGGTGTCGGCACAGATCGCCGCCGACAGCGACTACCCGATCGAGCAGTACGACCGCGTGCTCTTTAACCCCAAGCACGCGATTCCAGTGGATTTTGAGGGCGACAACCGGCTGTTCGTCATCCCGGTCGAGGACGTGGTCGCGGTGATCCGCAAGGCCAAGGGCTAGCACTTCAGTCCAGCCCTAGTCCAGCACCGCTCCCTGCGCGCGGTAGACGCCCGCGAGTGCTGGCCGAGCGACCCTGCCGAGCTTGCTGGCCATCGCGCCGCTCCACGAGCCGTTTACCGCCTGCTCTGGCGCGCCTCGCTGGCGCAGGTACTCGCGGTAGCTGGTGTCGTACGCTTTAAGCTGCGCTTCGATCGTCGAGTCATCGGGGTAGGCGCCGTCGAATAGTACGCTTTCTAGAGGAAACCTAGGCCGGAGCGTTGGCGACTCGGCGGGCGTGCCCACGCACAGGCCGAAGACCGGGTACACGCCCGATGGCAGCCCGAGCACCTCGATCACCCGGCCCACATCGTTGCGAAGCCCGCCGATGTAGCAGGTACCGAGGCCCATTGCCTCAAACGCGAGCACAAGGTTCTGAGCGAACAACGCTGCGTCGATCACCGAGATCATGAACCCCTCAAGCTTCTGGTCGTAGGCACCGCCCGCCATCTCGCAGGCGATGCGATGGCGCCGGGCATCGCCGCAGATCACGAAAAACTCGGGCGCGATCGCCACCTTCTCTTGCGGCCCGGCCAACTCCGCGAGTTTGTCTCGATGGGCCGGGTTGCTCACCCGGATACAGCAGTATGCCTGCACCGATGAACTCGTCGCGGCGGCCTGGCCCGCTCGCACCGCCGCCTCAATGGCCTCGGGCGAAACCGGCTCATCGGTGAACGTGCGGATGCTCCGGTGCGCACGCATCAGGTCGATCGCGGGATGCTCTGCCGATTCGGTCGATGTCATGCCAGCAGGCTAGCGCCAGTCGAGCCCGTCGTGCAGCGTGTTGAGGTTCTCGCAGCCGGCCCCACCGATCACGACCATGTCTTCAAGCCGAACGCCGCCAAGACCCGGGGCGTAGAGCCCCGGCTCGACCGTGACCACGTCACGAACGACCAACTCGGGGCCGCCGATATCGAGCAGCGGCAGTTCCTTGAGTTCGAGCCCGAGCCCGTGGCCCGTGCCGTGGGGCATGGAGCAGAACCCCGTCGGCGAGCGCGCCGAAAGGTCCGCATCGGGAGGCGGGCCCAGCGTGAACCCCGCATCGGTCAGTACCTGAACGGTCGCGCGGTGGACATCTTCGCCCGTCGCGCCCGCTCGGCATGCGGCGATGCCCGCCCGCTTGGCTTCGACGACGGCCATGTGCATCCGTGCGCACTCGGCGGGCACCTCGCCATGCGCGACGGTGCGCGTGCAGTCGCCGTGGTACCCACTCGCACGGTCGCGGGGGAAGATGTCCACGATCACCAGCTCACCCGTCCGCAGCTCGCCGGATCCTGCGTGGTGGCAGTCCGCGCCGATGGGTCCGCCCGCGACGATCGCGCCCTTGTGTTCGTAGCCATCCTCCGCGAGCCAACCGTCGATCATCGCCTTGAGCCGTTCGCTCGTGAGCGCCGAGCTTTCATGCATCAGCACGCCGCCTGCGACGGCGCTAGCGCGGGCGATGAGTCGGCAAGTGCGTTCGATGGCTCGCTCAGCGGCCTGTTGGGCTTTGCGCATGAGTTCGATCTCGCGGTCTGTCTTGCGCCGGCGGTCATCGACCCCTAGACCGAGATCAAGCACGACCGCGATGCCCGCGTCCTCCAGTGCGCGCACGAACACGAACGCGAGCGAACGGTCGGCGCGCACACTGGTGATGCCCTCCCGACGGAGGCACTCGGCGGCCGCCCGCGCAGCGCGGACCGCTCGGTCGCCGCTGAGCCCGCCAGAGGGCGCGAAGTCCTCATAGCAATAGACCGAGTCGACCGGGATCTCGGTGCGGGCACGCGGTAGCTCGACATCGCGAACGATTACGAGCGTTCGACCGGTCGGCAGCTCGACCCAGATCACGGGGTCGCCCGCAGCAAAGCGGGTACGGTGGTAGACCGCCATCGAGGTGTTGGGCACGCCAGCCAGGAGCACAGCGGGTTCGGGTTTGAGGGTCGGCATCATGGGTTCCTTGGGGGCGTGTGCCCCACCCTACGCACGGATCAGCGGGCGGCGCATAGGGCCTTGGACCGAAAACAACCCTGATTAAGACCAACGGGGGCGTTTCGCGGATCCTGCTTGCCTGCGCTGCCGGATATGATGCTATACTCGGTCAACAACCAGCCCCCCCCTACGCCCCCAGAGCGCACCCCCCGCGCTCGGGGGCGGTTTTTATGGACTGCGGCTGTCAGAGACGGCCGGCAAGACTAAGGCGGCCCGATGCCTGTTGACCGGTGCGTGTGCCACTTCATTTCGTTCGCGGCCCTCAAGGCCGAGGCCGAGCGGCAGGGGCCATGCGCCACGGTTGAATCGCTGAGCGCAGCGACCGGCGCTGGCACGGACTGCGGCACGTGCGTGCCCTACCTGAGGCTCGTGCTCAAGACAGGCCAAACGAGCTTCCCTGTGCTGCCGATCGTCGGGCGTGAACCGCCAGCTAGGTAGTGGAAAAAACAGCCGGGCTGTGAAGCCCGGCTGGGTGTGGTGATTTGGTTGGAGGCCGTGAGCGGGAAGACACAGGCTAAAAGCCTGTGCCACCAAAGAGCCGCTTAGCGCTCGGCGGGTTCGGCGCTCTGGGTCATGGTGACGTCCCGCAGTTCAACCTGCGGGATGCCCACGGGCTCGCCCGGCTCAGCGCCCAGCGCTTCAGCGGCGTCGGCGGCTTCGGCGAGCATGGCCTCGTGGCTGTCGTACTCGTCAACCGGCGGCTCGGCGAGCTTCTTGACGCGGACATCCTGGTGGATCGTGAAGCCAGTGCCCGCCGGGATGAGGTGGCCCAGCAGCACGTTCTCCTTGAGGCCGATGAGCGTGTCCTCAGCGCCGCGGAGGGCGGCTTCCGTGAGCACCTTGGTCGTCTCCTGGAACGAAGCACCGCTCAGGAACGACTCCGATTGCAACGACGCCTTGGTGATGCCCAGCAGCAGCGTTCGGCCCGTCGCGGGACGTGCCTTGCGGCCCTTGGCCGCCTCTTTGCCCTCGGACTCGGCCTTGACGTTCGCTTCCTTCACCTCGTCGCGGGTGTAGAGCGTGTCGCGGACCAGGTCGGTATCGCCCGGCTCGGAGACGCGCACCATACCGGTGAACTTGAGGTTGGTCTGACGGAAACGGAAACGGTCGACCACCTCGTGCGGCAACAGATCGGTGTCGCCCGGGTTCTCGACGCGAACCTTGCGGAGCATCTGGCTGAGGATCAGCTCGATGTGCTTGTCGTTGATGGTCACGCCCTGCGCGCGGTAGACGTTCTGCACCTCGTCGAGCATGTACGTCCACAACGACTCGTCGCCCTTGATCTGAAGGATGTCCTTCGGGTTGAGCGGGCCTTCGGTGAGCGGGTCGCCGGCGATGACCGCGTCGCCCGTGTGGACGAGCAGCGGCTTGTCGGCGGGGACGTGGTGGTCCTTCTCGATGCCCGACTCGGAGATGACGCGGATGGTCATCTTGCCCTTGCGCTTGTCGGAGTGAATCTCGACGCGGCCTGAGATCTCGGCCATCGCCGAGGGCTCCTTGGGAACGCGGGCCTCGAAAATCTCGGTAACACGCGGCAGACCGCCGACGATGTCCTGCGAGCCTGCGGCACCACGAGGCTGACGCGCGAGCATCTTGCCCGCGACCACGGTCTCGCCGTCGGCAACTTCGATGCGAGCCTTGGCGGGCAGGTAGTGGAAGTCGAGAATCTGACCTTCATCGTCGACGATGTTGATCTGCGGGTGAAGCTCGCCCTTGTGCTCCATCATGACCAAGGCGCGCTGGCCACGGCCGGCGTCTTCCTCGCGCACGGTCACACCGAGTTCGATATCGACGTAGCGGACGATGCCGCCCTTCTCGGCGAGGATGGGCGTGCGGTGCGGGTCCCACTTGACGAGCAGCTCGCCACGCTTGACGGTCGCGCCCTCCTTGGGGTAGAGGAACGCGCCGTAGGGCACCTTGCTCTTCTCAAGCTCGCGGCCCTTGTCGTCGAGGATGGCGACCTCGCCGTTGCGCTTGACCGCGACGAGCGCGGCGTTGCCGTCTTCGTCTGCTGAGTCCACCTGGGCACAGTCGCGGTAGTGGACCTTGCCCGCGTTGGACGCGCGGTACTCGCTCTCGGCGATGGTGCGGGTACCAATGCCGCCGGTGTGGAAGGTACGCATCGTGAGCTGCGTGCCCGGCTCACCGATCGACTGGGCCGCGATGATGCCGACAGCCAAGCCCTGCTCGACGAGCTGGCCTGTGGACATGTCCATGCCGTAGTCGAGCGCCGAGCACCCGGTGGAACTCTCGCTGGTCAGAGGGCTGCGGACGAGCACGGACTCAATGCCGATGGCTTCGACGCGGGCCGCTGCTTCTTCGCTGACCATCTCGTTGGCCGCGATGATGACCTCGTCGGTCACGGGGTTGACCACCGGGTTCACCGAGACGCGGCCGATGATCTGCTCGCTGAGCGGCACATCGATCTCTTCACCCTTGTAGATGGCCCGTTTGACGATGCCGCGCTTGGAGCCGCAGTCGTGCTCGCCGATGATGACGGACTGGGCGATGTCGCAGAGCTTGCGTGTGAGGTAGCCCGAGTCGGCGGTCTTGAGTGCCGTATCGGCCAGGCCCTTGCGAGCACCGTGCGTCGAGCTGAAGTACTCGAGGATGTTCAGACCCTCGCGGAAGTTGGCGCGGATGGGCGTCTCGATGATCTCGCCCGAGGGCTTGGCCATGAGGCCACGCATACCGGCGAGCTGCATCATCTGGCTGATGTTGCCGCGCGCACCCGAGTCGCTCATCATGTAGACCGGGTTGAGGTAGAAGTTGCCTTCCTTGTTCTCGATGCTCGTGTAGTCGCCGTTCTCGTCCCGGCGGTCGTGCTTGAGCGTCTCGACCAGCGCCTTGGTGACCTCTTCGCGGCAGTGCGCCCAGATGTCAAGCAGCTGGTTGTAGCGTTCGCGGGACGTGATGATGCCCCGGTCGTAGTTCTTCTCGACGCGATCCACACGCTTCTGTGCCGCCGTCAGAATCTCCTGCTTGGAGTTGGGGATGCGCATGTCCATCACGCCGAACGACAGGCCCGCGGTGGTCGCGTTCTTGAAGCCGGTCGTTTTGAGACGGTCGAGGAAGTCGATCGTCGCGCCACGGCCCGCGTAAAAGTGGGTGTCATCGATAACGCGGGCGCAGCCCTTCTTGCCCAGTGCGCAGTTGTAGAACGGCATGCCGGGATCGAGAATCTCGCTGAAGATCACGCGGCCGACGGTGGTCGTGAGCCTGCGGTTCTCGGGCATCGGCTCGACGCTGCCGCCCTGGCTATTGACGACCTCGGTGAACGCGGGCAGACGCACCGCGATCTTCTCGTGCAGGTCGATCTTGCCCTGCGCGTGCGCGAGCAGCGCTTCCTGACGGTCCTTGAACCGCATCAGCTCGTTGTCGGGGCGGTCGTCGGGGATGCTGGTCGTGAGGAAGTACGCGCCGAGCACGATGTCCTGCGACGCCGAGATGATCGGCTTGCCGTTGGCGGGGCTGAAGACGTTGTGCGTGCTGAGCATCAGCACGTGCGCTTCGGTCTGCGCTTCGACACTCAGCGGCAGGTGGACGGCCATCTGGTCGCCGTCGAAGTCGGCGTTGAAGCCGCCGCAAACCAGCGGGTGCACGCGGATCGCGTTGCCTTCAACGAGCACCGGCTCGAACGCCTGGATGCCCATCCGGTGGAGGGTCGGAGCGCGATTAAGCAGCACGGGATGCTGGTAAATTACTTCCTCAAGGATGTCCCAGACCTCGGCGTCGCGGCGCTCGAGCATCCTCTTGGCGCTCTTGATCGTGTCGGCGAGGCCGTGCTCTTTGAGCTTTCTGATGATGAACGGCTGGTAGAGCTCGAGGGCGATCTTCTTGGGCAGGCCGCACTGCCAGAGCTTGAGCTCAGGCCCGACGACGATGACCGAACGCGCCGAGTAGTCCACGCGCTTGCCCAGCAGGTTCTCGCGGAACCGGCCCTGCTTGCCCTTGATCATGTCGGTCAGCGACTTGAGCGCGCGATTCGACGAACCGACCACCGGACGCCGGCACCGGCCGTTATCAAACAGCGAGTCGACCGCCTGTTGGAGCATCCGTTTTTCGTTTCGGATGATCACGTCGGGCGCATTGAGGTCCATCAGCTTCTTGAGCCGGTTGTTGCGGTTGATAATTCGGCGGTAGAGGTCGTTGAGGTCGCTCGTCGCGAAGTTGCCGCTCTCAAGCAGCACCAGCGGGCGCAGGTCCGGCGGGATCACCGGGATCACGTCCATCACCAGCCACGCCGCGTCGTTCTCGCTATGGCGTACGCTCTCGACGAGCTTGAGCCGCTTGGCCAGGTCCTTGGTCTTCTGCTTGCTCCGCGTCTCTCGCAGCTCCTTGCGGATCTGCTCGGCCTCATCGTCAAGGTTGATCCGCTCGATCAGCGAACGGATCGCTTCGGCGCCCATCAGCGCCTTGAAGGCGTTGCCGTACTGGTCGACCGCGGTGCGCCACTCGTCCTCGGTGAGCATCTGCTTGAACGTCAGCTCGGTATCACCCGGATCAACGACGACGTAGTCCTGGTAGTAGATGACCTTCTCGAGGTCGCTGGTCTTCATACCAAGCAGCGTTCCAAGCCGGCTCGGCAGGCTCTTGAAGAACCAGATGTGCACGATCGGCGACGCCATGTTGATGTGGCCCATCCGCTTGCGGCGGACCCGGCTGTGCGTCACCTTCACGCCGCAGCGGTCGCAGATGATGCCCTTGTACTTCGTGCCGCGGTACTTGCCGCACGAGCACTCGTAATCGCGCTCAGGCCCGAATATCCGCTCGCAGAACAAACCGTCCTTCTCGGGGCGGTAGGTTCTGTAGTTGATGGTCTCGGGCTTCTTGACCTCGCCGTAGGACCACGCGCGGATGTCGTTGGGCGACGCGAGGGTCACCTTGACAGCACTGAAGTCATTCACACGATCGTACACGGTTTCAGCCATGGTTCGTATCCCATCTCAACGGGCAAGGCCCGAGGGTCATCAACTCAAAGCAAAGATCAGGCCCGCGACGACACCAACCACTGCGTAAAACGCGAGCAGGTCGAAAATCGTGTGATGCTCAGTCCCGATCTCATCTGCATTCTCTTTCGTGACTCGGACACCCGCATGAGCCAGATCCTGCGGAAAGCGCCCTAATCCGTCAACCATCGAGATCACTCGCCCAAAGATCGCAGCGGCGGTTACCGCGATCACGATTTGTAATGCCGTGTGAAGGTTCGGGAAAGCGGCTCTCACCGCAGCAATCATCCCGACTGGCGTGAGCAACAAGAACGCGATCGTGTAGAACGGTTCCAGTCGCCATCGCCATCTCCTGACGGACATCTCAATCCCTTACAACAAGCTCCCGCTCTCGAGTTCCTTCTTCTCCATCGTGATGTTCATGCCGAGGCCTCGCAGCTCGTTGCACAGCACATCAAACGCGACGGGCATGCCCGCTTCGAGCTTGTTGTGGCCCTTGACCATGGACTCGTAGATCTTGGTTCGGCCCTCAACATCGTCGCTCTTGACGGTGAGGAGTTCCTGCAAGATGTACGCCGCGCCATAAGCCTCGAGCGCCCAGACTTCCATCTCGCCGAATCGCTGGCCGCCGGTGCGGGCCTTGCCGCCGAGGGGCTGCTGGGTGATGAGCGAGTACGGCCCGGTGGCACGCGCGTGGATTTTGTCGTCCACGAGGTGGTGCAGCTTGAGCAGGTACATAAAGCCGACCGAGGTCCGCTGGTGGAACTTGTCGCCGGTTCGGCCGTCCATGAGCTGGATCTTGCCGCCCTTGGGCATCTGTGCCAGCAGCTCGCGCGGCTGGGGGTAGGTGCCCTTCTCCTCGTACTCGGCGAGGCGACGGCGCACATCCACGTTGGCTTCTTCGATGGCGTCGTGGACCTCCTGCTCGGTCGCGCCGTCGAACACGGGCGTGACCGCCTGGAAGCCGAGGACCTGCGCGGCCCATCCAAGGTGGAGCTCGAGAATCTGCCCGACGTTCATGCGGCTGGGCACGCCCAGCGGGTTGAGCATGACGTCCACGGGCGTGCCGTCTTCCATGAACGGCATGTCCTCTTCGGGCACGATGCGGGCGACGACGCCCTTGTTGCCGTGGCGGCCCGCGAACTTGTCGCCGACGCTGAGCTGACGCTTGGTGGCGAGGTAGACCTTCACCATTTCCAGCACTCCGCTGGGCAACTCGTCGCCTCGCTTCATGTGCGAGACCTTGCGCAGCTTCTCGGCCTCGACGGCCTCGACGCGCGGCCAGTACTGACCGTGCACCACGGCTGCCTGCTCGCGGGCCTCCGCTGAACCCTTGACCCACTTGAGGTTGAAGGTCTGGATCTGCTCGAGCACAACCTCGCGGATGTCCGACTGAGCGACCTTCTGACGGGTCATGGGGTCGACCATCTCGGAGCCTGTGATCTCGTTGATCGTGCCGATGAGTTCGCGGAACAGCGCGATGGCGCGGTCGTCCATCGACAGCTCATAGGCATCGATCTGCACCTTGAGCTGCTTCTTCTGGTCCTCGTTCATGTGCATCCGGCGGCTGAACTTCCGCGCGGCGACCACCACGCCCGAGCCGCCCGCGGGCACCTCAAGCGAGTCATTCTTCACGTCTTCGCCAGCACGACCGAAGATCGCGTGCAGCAGCTTCTCTTCGGGCGTCAGCTCGGTCTTGCTCTTGGGGCTGACCTTGCCGACAAGAATGTCGCCCGGGCCAACGTGCGCCCCGACGCGGATGATCCCGCTCTCGTCGAGGTTGCGGAGCATGCGCTCGCTGACGTTCGGGATGTCGCGGGTGAATTCTTCGCGGCCGAGCTTGGTCTCGCGGATCTCCACATCGTACGAATCGATGTGGATGCTCGTGAAGGTGTCGTCCTTGACGAGGCGTTCGTTGATGACGATCGCGTCCTCGAAGTTGTTGCCGTCGTAGGTGTTGAACGCGACCAGCGCGTTCTTGCCGATGGCCAGCTCGCCATCAACGGTGCTCGCGCCGTCGGCGATGACGTCGCCTTCCTTGACCACATCGCCCGGGCGGACCCGTGCCTTCTGGTTGAGGCAGGTGCGCTCGTTGAGGCCCTGGAACTTGCGGAGGTCGTACTCATCGGCGTTGTCGATGACGATGCGCTCGCCGTCGACGTAGGTCACCTCACCGCCGCGTTTGGCCTTGACGACCATGCCGCTGTTCGTGCCGATCGCGGTCTCCATGCCGGTCGCCACGCAGGGCGGATCGACCTTGATGAGCGGCACCGCCTGACGCTGCATGTTCGAACCCATGAGCGCACGGTTTGCGTCGTCGTGCTCGAGGAACGGGATGAGCGCCGCCGAGATGCCGACGATCTGCTTGGGGCTGATGTCGAGGTAGTCGACCTCACCCGGCTTGACCTCGGCGAGATCGCCGTCGATGCGTGCGAGCACTGTGTCGCGCCATGTGCCGTCGGCGTTGACCGAGTCGGCGGGCGCGAGCACGAGGCGTGCCTCTTCATCGGCGCGGAGCTGCACGACCTCGTCGGTCACCTTGCCGTTTTTGACGACGCGGTACGACGTGCGCAGGAAGCCGTACTCATCGACATCGCTGAAGATGCCCAGCGAGCAGATAAGACCGATGTTGGTGCCCTCGGGCGTCTCGATCGGGCACACCCGGCCGTAGTGGCTGATGTGAACGTCGCGGACCTCAAAGCCCGCACGCTTGCGGTTGAGACCGCCCGGCCCGAGCGCCGAAAGTCGCCGCTCGTGCACAAGCGTGCTCAGCGGGTTGGTCTGGTCAACGACTTGGCTCAGCTCGCTTCGACCGAAGAAGAAATCGATCGCGCTGCTGATACTCTTGGAGTTCACTAGATCCGCGATCTTCGTGACCTCTTCGGGGTCCTTGACGCTCATGCGTTCCTGGACGGTGCGCCGCAGCTTCAGGAAGCCCTTGCGGAGTTCCTCGACCGCCAGCTCATCGAGCGTGCGCAGCCGGCGGTTACCCAAGTGGTCGATGTCGTCGATCGTCGCGACCGGCTGGTTCGTGACGGGGTCGGTGCGGTTGCTGCGGAGGTCGAGCACGTATTGCACAACGCGCAGGAAGTCCTCGGCGGACAGGAACATCTGATCCTGGGGCGCATCGAGTCCGAACTTGCGGTTGAGACGGAAGCGACCGACCTTGCCGAGCCGGTAGCGGTTGGCGTCGTAGAACTTCTCGACGAACAGCTGCTTGGCCTTCTCGACCTGCGGCGGGTTACCGGGGCGGAGCTTGGTGTAGACCTTGAGCATTGCCGCGTCGTACTCGCTGTCGACCTCGAACTGGTCGAGGCGTTCCTCGGCCACGGTGTTGAGGATGAGCGCGTCCGACGGGTTCTGCACCACGCGGACCTTCTTGAGGTTCGATGCGATGATCGCCTCGACACCCGTCTCGCCAAGCTGACGCCCGACGTGGACCAGCTCTTCGCCGGTCTCGGTGTCGATGATCGTCGCCGCAGCCCAGTCCTCGGGACGGAGCTTGGCGACGGCCACGTCGCTCACCTCGTAAAACAGGCTGATGATCGCATCGGTCGAGGCGACCGATTCATCGAGGCAACGCAGGAAGGTCGTCGCGGCGAGCTTGGTCGACTGGTCGATCCGCATCGCCAGGACATCTTTCTTGGTGACTTCGAGCTCGATCCATGAGCCGCGCTCGGGGATCACACGCGCTGAATGCAACGGCCTATCGCCCTCACTGCTGAGGATCGAGAGGTCGGCACCGGGCGAGCGGTGGAGCTGGCTAACGATCACGCGTTCGGCGCCGTTGACGATAAACTCGCCGCCGCCCATCATGATCGGGAACTCGCCGAGGTAGATGTCTTCCTCGGGCAGGTCGGGGTGGTGCTCGCGCCCGAGCCTGAGCCTCAGCCTGAACGGCATGCCGTAGGTGAGACGCAGCTCCCGGCACTCGTCGGGCGTGTAGCGCGGCGGGTCGAGTTCGTACGAGATGTACTCGAGGTGCATCGTCCCGTCGTAGCTCTCGATCGGGAAAATCTCCCGCAAGAGCGACTCAAGGCCGTACTCCGTGTTGCGGCTGTCCGCTTTCTGCTCCACCTGCAGGAACCGGTCGTAGCCGGCCTGCTGGAGGATGGTCAGATTCGGAATGTCCATCACGTCGCCGCGCTTCACAAAGCTGCGCACCGTCCGCTCACGCGATCCGTGTCTCGCCATGGAGCCCCTCAACTTGACTGTGCCGATGTTCGCCGCGACCCAACCGAGCGAACAAACACCGGTCACCAGCTAGGTTACGCCTGATCCGTCAGTACCGTCATGATCTGTGGAGAATCACTGACTGTAGCCAACCTCAGTGCATCACTGCTCACCAAAGATTCAAAAACAATGGATAACCCCTGCAAATAGGCTCTGGAGTGCAAAGAAACCCCACCCGTTTACCGGGCAGGGGTTATTCACAGCCCTGATCCAGCCAGATCAAGCCTTTGCAGGCTGAACTTACTTGATCTCGACGTCGGCGCCGACTTCGCCAAACTTCGCCTTGAGCTCCTCGGCCTCCTCCTTGGAGACGCCTTCTTTGAGCGTCGAGGGGACGTTGTCGACCATGTCCTTGGCCTCTTTGAGACCGAGGCCTGTCAGCTCGCGGACGATCTTGATGACCTTGATCT
This sequence comes from Phycisphaerales bacterium, assembly GCA_029260395.1. GTDB lineage: Bacteria > Planctomycetota > Phycisphaerae > Phycisphaerales > UBA1924 > OFTM382. Next base: position 616,500 of record JAJDDJ010000013.1, read on the forward strand.
TCTCACCCTGTGACTTGAGGATGACGTCGAACTCGGTCTGCTCCTCGACTGCCGCAGCGCCGTCGCCGGCCGCCGCCGCCATCATCACGCCGCCGCCAGCCGCGGCCTCGATGCCGTAGGCGTCCTTCATGTAGTCGCCCAGGTCCACGGCCTGCTTGAGGGTCAGCTCGGCGAGCTTGTCGCCCAGGCTCTTGATCGCTGAGTCGAACTCTTTGACTGCTTCATCGCTCATAGTGTTCCAACCTTTACTCGTGTTGCCAAACTCACCCGAGAGGGACCGAACCATTCGGCGCTTTACCCCGGAAAAAGCCGGGCCAGTCGGGTGTCGTTGCCTCGTTCATCGCCCCGATGCTCGCAGCAGGGGGCGCTGTAGCTGATACTTGCAGACCGATCGTGCCGACTCGGTCTTACGAAACCTTCGCGATGGACTCGCCCTTCTCGAGCTTGTCCTCGATGGTCTTAACGATGCCCGCGATCTTGGAGCCGGGGCCCTTGATCGCGCCCACGAGCTTGCGGGCGGGGCTGACGACGAGCGTCACGACCTGAGCGATCGCCTCGTCGCGCGTCGGGTACTTGCTCAGCGCCTCGACGCCGGCCTCCCCCTCGAAGAGCAGGCCATCGAGCACCGCACCCTTGAGCTGGATGTCCGGGTACTTCTTGACCAGAGCGACGATCTCGCGGGCCACATCGACTACGGACTCCGCGCCGTACGTCAGCGTGCTCGATCCCTCGAGCAGCGGGCCGAGGGACTCGAGGCCCGTGCCCTCGAATGCCTTCTTGGCCAGCGCGTTGCGGACCATCGTCACACGGATGTCCTTGGCGAGCAGCCCCGAACGGATTTCGTTGGTGTCGATCGCGCCGATGCCCCGGATGGAGATCAGCAGCGCGTCCTCGACCCCTTCAAGCCGCGACTCGTAGTCGCGGATCAGCATGCCTTTGACCAGCTTTGACATCGCTGCGTCCTCCCGGCCTCAATGGCCGAACCCGACCTGCCTGGTATCAGGCGGTCGCCGCCTCGGCGGTTTCGTAATACACCTGCACACCGGGCGTCATCGTCCCGCTCAGACAGATCTTCTTGACGTACACACCCCGCAGCGAGGAAGGCTTGGCCTTCTCGATGGTCTGCACGAAGAACTCGAGGTTCTCCAGCAGGTCGGGGTTGGGGAAGCTCATCTTGCCGATCACGCCGTGGATGTTCCCGCCCTTGTCGGTGCGGTACTCCAGCTTGCCCGCTGCGAACTCTTGCACCGCCCTGACGACCTCGGTGGTGACCGTGCCGTTCTTGGGGCTGGGCATCAGGCCTTTAGGCCCGAGCACCCGGCCGAGCTTGCTGATGACCCGCATCATGTCCGGGCTGGTCACCGCGACATCAAAGTCGAAGAACCCGCCCTCGATCTCGCTGACGAGATCCTCGCCGCCGGCCTTGATAGCACCCGCCGCCATAGCTTCACGGGCCACGTCCGGCTGGCAGAACGCCACGACCCGCTTGGCCTTGCCGATGCCTTTAGGCAGCGACACCGAGCCACGGATCATCTGGTCCGCCTGCTTCACATCAACGCCCAGGTGCATCACGACGTTGACCGTCTGATCGAACTTGGGGCCTTTGAACTGCTTGAGGGCCGCGATCGCCTTGGCGGCGGGCAGAGCCTCCTCCACCACAAGCTTCTCGTTCATTCTCGCACGCTTGTTGAGCTTTGTCATCGTTCAGCCCTCCACCGCAATGCCCATGGAACGGGCCTGGCCTTCGATGATCTTCATCGCCGCTTCGATCGTGTTCGCGTTCAGATCCTCGAACTTCTCCTGAGCGATCTTGCGGACATGGTCGCGGTTGATCTTGCCGACGATGTTCTGAGGCTCGCCCGAGGCCTTCTCCAGACCCGCGGCCTCTTTGATGAGCACCGAGGCCGGGCTCGACTTGATGAGCATCTCGAACGAGCGGTCGCTGTAGACCGTCACGATCACGCCCACGAGCTTGCCGTTGAGGTGGCCCGTCTGGGCGTTGAACTGCTGGATGAACTGGCCCGGGTTGACGCCGTTGGCACCCAGCACCGGCCCGATCGGGGGTGCGGGCGTCGCCGTGCCACCGGGGGCCATCATCTTGAACGATTTGACTACTTCACGCTTGGCCATCGATCTCCACCTCCCACCGCCCTCGGGCCGTTGCCCATTCCCCGCCGCGGCCAAGCACACGGGGAGGTCGGTGGTTCAATCGGTTCACGTTGTTCGCCCCGCCGAGCCATCGGCCGGGAGCCCCATCGAGAGGGCCCCAAGTCTAGGCCCGGCCCATCCGCGGTTTCAAGAGCCGCCGCGACAGACCGGCTCGAACGCAGAGCCGCAGAGAGCAGACGCAGAGACCGCAGAGAAGCAACGACGGCTCGAGCCCGGGGCGGGAGCCCCGTGGCCTCTTGAAGAGCTCGTACCACAGAGGCACAAAGATCACTGAGAAGAGAGTGCAATGGGGAGTGGGCAATGGGAAAGCAGGGAGCCAGAGGGAAGAGGGGAGAAAGACCATGAGCTTGATGGGGTGGCATGCCCACCTGCCGAGCGGACCCTGCTTTATGGGATCGATCGATGGTGCGCGGCACCGGCTTGAGCGAAAGCACACAACTTATGTTCGTTTGCGACCATCGGTGGACCGACAACGATCATCGATGTGAAGAGGGCTGGGGTGAGGGGGGAAGAGGGGTGAAGATTGCCCTTGGCCGCACCCGCCGATTCGGGTAAGCTGGGCGGCGAACCTCAAAGGAACCGGCGATGAACAAAGCGTACGCCATGATCGCCCTTTGCCTTGCCACCGCCGCCTTGCCCGCCGCAGGTCAGGTGATCAGCGAGGACTTCAAGCTCCTGCCCAGGCACGGGGCAGCGGGTGATGTGTTCGGCTGGTCCGTCGCGGTCAGCGGCACCACGGCCGTGGTTGGGGCTGCTGAGGACGACGGCAATGGTGCCTCCTCCGGTTCCGCGTACCTCTTCGACACCATCACCGGCCGGCAGCTCTTCAACCTCCTGCCCGGCGACGGGGAAACGGCAGATCAATTCGGCATCTCAGTCGCGATCAGCGGCACCACGGCCGTGGTTGGAGCAATCTGGGACGACGACAACGGCGCTTCCTCAGGTTCCGCGTACCTCTTCGACACGACCACCGGCCGGCAGCTCTTCAAACTCCTGCCCGGCGACGGTGAAGCGGGTGATCAGTTCGGCGCGTCCGTCGCGATATGCGGCACCAGGGCCGTTGTTGGAGCTAGGGCGGACGACGACAACGGCGACCGTTCCGGTTCCGCGTACCTCTTCGACACCACCAGCGGCCAGCAGCTCTTCAAACTCCTGTCCGCCGACGGGGAAGCGGGTGATCAGTTCGGCGAGTCCGTCGCGATCAGCGGCACCACGGCGGTGGTCGGAGCTTTTTTTGACTACGACAACGGCAGCGGTTCCGGTTCGGCGTACGTCTTCGACACCACCACCGGCCAGCAGCTCTTCAAACTCCTGCCCCGCGACGGGGAAGCGGGTGATCGGTTCGGCGAGTCCGTCGCGATCAGCGGCACCACGGCGGTGGTTGGGGCTGCCGGGGACGACGACAACGGCGACGCTTCCGGTTCGGTGTACGTCTTCGACACCATCACCGGCCAACAACTCGCCAAACTCCTGCCCAGCGATGGGGCAGAAGAGAATTTTTTCGGCGGCTCCGTTGCGATCAGCGGCGCCACGGCCGTGGTTGGGGCTGAAGCGGACAATGACAACGGCGCCTTCTCCGGTTCGGCGTACGTCTTCGACACCATCACCGGCCAACAACTCGCCAAACTCCTGCCCAGCGATGGGGCACCGAATGATCTTGTCGGCTGGTCCGTCGCGATCAGCGGCACCACGGCCGTGGTTGGGGCAATCTGGGACGACGACAACGGCAACTCGTCCGGTTCCGCGTACGCCTTCAGCATGCCGGCTCCCTGCCCCGGCGACATCGCCGATGACTTCGGCACTCCCGGCGCTGATGGCATGATCAGCTTCGGCGACTTCCTCGCCCTGCTCGGATTAATCGGGCCGTGCCCCGGCGGCACGCCCGGCTGCGATGGCGACATCGCGGACGACTTCGGCTCGCTCAACGGCGGCGACGGCATGGTGAGCTTCGGCGATTTCCTCGCGCTGCTCGGGCTCATCGGGCCCTGCCCGTCATGAGAGCAACGGGCATTGACGGCCGAGGGCTGGGGTGGAGGGGAGCGAAGCAAAGCCCTTGGCCGCACCCGCCGCTTCGGGTAGGCTGGGCGCTCCCCCCGCCCCGAGAGGAGACTCTGCTATGAAGCCACTCATGACCCTGTTGCTGCTCTCGGCAGTCAGCCACCCCGTATTGGCACAGTCCATCCGTGTGCTAACGCTGGACCAATCCAGAACGAGTGTCTGCCAGACCGTGGATTTCAACATTGCCGTGGGGAACGCCTTCGCGAGCGTGCGTGGCTTGCTGCTTAGCAACAGCAACTTCGGGCCGGGTGGCATCATCCCAAGAGACATCGAACTGCTGGCGTCGGTTCCGGCGATCACGCCGTCGGCACTCGAGGGTGCCGACATTGTGCTGCTCGCAAACGCCGTGGCGGACGCGCCGCTCACTGAATGCGAGCTGCGCTTGCTGGGCGACTTCGTCGAGGCGGGCGGGGGCGTGTTTATGTTTGTGAATAACGCGGCAGCGGTTCTCGGTCCCGAGTTAGGTGCTGATGGCGGAGTTGCTGCGTCAGGAAGCGCGACAGTCTCCAACACCATGAATCCTGTGACTGATGGTCCGTTCGGCCAAGCGAGCGGGACGTTCCCTATGGGCTTTCACCAAGGTTTCGAATTGGTGGGCCCGAACGGATCCGTGTTCCTCACATCCACATCGGACATAGCGGCAAGCTTCGAGTTTGGACTGGGCCGCGCGGTGCTGTACTGCGACGAGGAGGGGTTCCTAGACCTCACCGTCAGCCCTTGCGGAGCGAACCGCATCTTCTCTCAAACCACGACCATGTTTCTGAATGCGGTGGCGTTCGTCACCCCTCCGACAAGCTTTTCATTTCCTGGAGCACCCGGCTGCTGCCCCGGCGACATCGCCGACGACTTCGGCACATTGGGCGCTGACGGCATGATCAGCTTCGGCGACTTCCTCGCCCTGCTCGGATTGATCGGGCCATGTCCCGGCGGCACACCGGGCTGCGTTGGCGACATCGCGGATGACTTCGGCTCGCTCAACGGCGGCGACGGCATGGTGAGCTTCGGCGACTTCCTCGCGCTGCTCGGCCTCATCGGGCCGTGCCCGTAAGAGGGAGCGGTCGGGAATGGGCCACGGTGGACAAAGTCCCCTCGCTCACTCGAAGGGCTCGCTAGAAGGCACACAGGCGGGCCGCAAGGGGCTTGCGCCGCTAAGAGAGCACGCAGGCGGGCTGCCGCTGGATGCGGCCTCTCGCATAGCGAGCCCAGGCGGCGCCAAGCCTGCTTAGATTCGAACGCCATCTGCGATCGGCTCTGGATCGTGCACGGTGAGGCGTTGGGCCTGCTCTCCAAGCCCGCCAAGGACGAGCCGCACCGCGACCGAACCCTGCGGCGTGAACACATCGCCACCCTGCCAGCGGAGCGTGCGCGGGAAGGTCCCGGGCGTCGAGACCGCGAGCTCATCGCGCCGAACCTCGACGATGAGCCGCTCATCGGGGCCCTGACCGTACCGGTACTCCCCTGTGTACCTCAGCATCTGCTCGGCGGCCATCGTTTGGCGCGGCTCCTGCGGATCGGCATCACCCAGTTCTTCCAGGTACGCAAGCACGCCTCGCGCCTCGTCCCCGCCCGCGCGGGCATGGCCCATCAGCGATATCCCATGGGGCCCGAGCAGGGATCGCAGTTCGGGGCGGCTCCCCACCATGGCACGGACCGCATCGACATCACCGAGCATCGCGAACGTGAAGTGCGTCGGTCTGGCTCCGTGGGCGATGAGGACCTCCGCGATCGCCCGACGACCGGTGTGCGAAGCCGCTCCGATCGCGGACTCCCAGTCACCGTACCCGTGATCGATGGCCGCTTTGGCCAGAGCGGGTCGGGCGGTCACCGCGTTGGTGACATGCTCGAGATCAAAGTGAGACTTGAGAACGATGTCATGTACCGCGTCCAGGCCATGACGGGGGAAACCGGCTGGGATGCTCTCGGGACCTTGGTGGCTGCTCGCCGTGGATTCGCGGGGCTGCTCGCGGTGGCTCGCCCACGATGTGGAGCCCGTCAACGCGATCGCGCCTAACGCCGGAGCGAGCCCCAGAAATCGCCTTCGGCCCGAACAATCGGTCGGCAGGGCACGAACATCAGGGGCAGGCTCTACCTGGGAAATGGGGATCTGCACGCCTGAGCGTGGTTCGTCCGCATTGTCGAACGCTGTTGCTCGATATTCCATGCCTCGATCTCCTGATGATGAGCGCCCAGATTGCCACGGGTCCGTTCGCGTCTCGCGCCCCGCGACGTTTCCTACCATTACCGCGATGACACCACGACGATGCACCAGGCCGATCTTCGTAGGCGACGACCGCACGGGCATCGTACAGATCGGCGGCGGGTTGCCGCTGGATGCGGACCCCCGCACGGCCTCGCCAGGCGGCGACCATTCCAGACCAACCCAGCCCGCGCCCATCTCCGTCCAGACCATGACCGCGGGCTACACGCACGACATCGATAAGTGCGTCGCCGAGGTCCTCAAACTGCAGGCCGCGGGGGCGGACATCGTGCGGGTCGCCGTGCCCGAACGCAAGGACACGCAGGCCCTGGCCGAGATCATCAGGCAGACGAGCGTGCCGATCGTGGCGGACGTGCACTTTCACTTCAAGCGCGCCCTCGAAGCGGTCGAGGCGGGCGTCCACAAGATCAGGCTCAACCCGGGCAACATCTCCGACCGCGCGCAGGTGCAGGACGTGATCAGGGCGTGCGCCGATGCGAAGATCCCCATCCGGGTGGGTGTCAACGAGGGCTCGATCATCGAGCGCAAGGACAAGCTGGCCCGCGCCAAGGAACTCGGCGCCTACTTCAGCGAGCACAAACACGGCTACTTGCTCGCGATCATGATCGCCAAGCTCGAAGAGTACCTCGACATCTTCTACGAGATGGACTTCTTCGACATCGCCATTAGCGCCAAGTCCATGGACGCGATGCTCGTGATGGACGCGTACACCGAGGTCTCCCAGCGGTTCCCCCACCCGTTGCATCTGGGCGTGACGCACGCGGGCCCGAAGGAGACTGGCTGCATCCGCAGCGTGGTGGCGCTGGGTTCGCTGTTGACGCGGGGCGTGGGCGACACCATCCGCATCAGCTACGCCAACGACCCGATCTACGAGGTCGAGGACGGGCTCGAACTGCTGTACTGCCTCGGCCTGCGGGAGCGCAAGGGCGCGGAATTGATCGCGTGCCCCACTTGCGGCCGCATCCAGGTCGATCTGTTCACGCTGATCCAGGATGTGCGCACAAAGCTGGCCGACCAGATCCAGGTGCCAATGAAAGTCGCGGTGATGGGCTGCGTGGTCAACGGCCCTGGCGAGGCCGAGGGAGCGGACGTAGCGGTGTTCGCGGGCAACCAACGCGGCATCATCTACGTGCAAGGCGAGAAGGTCGCCAACATCCCCGAGGCCGAGATTCTTGACCGCTTGCTCAGCGAATGCGTGCGCTTCCAAGAGCGTGTGCGCGCAGGCGAGGTCAAACTCGGCGAGAAGAAGGTCGAGATCGTGCCGCCCGATCCTGAAGGCGAACTCGGCAGCGGCTGGGAGAAGGTCGCGGCTGAACGCATGAACGGCTCGCGCGGCCCCACGCCGCTGACCATTAAGGGAACGTGAGCCTGTCGACTCCGAACCGTTCTATTCGGGCATCTTTGGGATCGACATCTCGATGAACATCTTGATCATCTTGCGGCTCTGCTCGAGCTGCGCTCGATCGAGGCCCTCGGCCTCAAGGTCCACGGTGATGGCGGGGAACCATATGTCGCCCGCAGGCTCGTAGCCTCGTTCCACAAGCGCCTCGGCCATCGCTGGCAGATGCCCGCCGCCATAGAACACAGCGAGCTGCTTGACCTCCGGCTCGTGCGCACGGATCTGGTCGATGTCGTAGAGCACGCGGTCGTTGCGCTGGTGGATGAGCACCTGCATCAGCTCGGCCGCCGGCCCCTGCTGCATCGAGAGCAATGCCTCGGCGTGGCTGAGCGTCTCGCTGAGCATGATCTTGGCTTTAGCCTGGCTGCTCGGCGTCTTGCTCATGAGGCGGGTGACAAACTTCATCACGCCCGCGAGCATGCCCTCTCCGCTCATCATCTTGAGTAGCGCATCGGTTTGATCGTTGGATCCGTCTGCGCCTCCGGCCTCCACCGGCTCGCGTTGCGAGGCTGCGCCCTTCTTGGGCTTGATTGCGGGCGATGGGCGGTCGCCGACGTCCTCGCCGTTGAACGCCCGGCGGAGCTCGGAAACGCTGAGGTCGCTGTTGCGCCAGTGCGCGCGCTGGTAGTCCACGCCGTCCATCTGAAAGATCAGCCCGAGCGCCGAAGCGAGGTCGGATTGCAGCCCTCCGCCCGCGATGGTCTCGGGAGGTGAGATGTGGTCATCGGAGTGGATGTCGGCATCGAGCCCTTCGCCGCCGGGCTTGCCGTCGGCGCCGAGTGAAACTACAGCCCAAGAACCCTCGTCGTTCTCAAGCCAAACAGGGTTGCCCCAAGCGTCAGTCATGGCATCGATGACCAAGTCTTGCAGCGCATCGGGCACCGCATCAAAGATGTCTTGCGGGACTTGAGGCTCGGCTCCCGACAGCCTCGCAACCGTGTCCAGGAACCGTATCTTCCGCTGTGAGCGTTCACGGAGCGCTTCGTCGTTGTCCCGGACCGCGGGGTCGTCAACGGTGTCAAACCCGCCGCCAACTCCTTCCCAGAGCACCACGGGAACTCCGTCGAGCAACGACTGCACGCGGTCGTAGAACTCCCAGTCTCCGATGTGCACCGCTCCGACAAGGTGGATGACCGGTCCGTCGCCGTCGATGGGCGAGTAGGCGCGCGAGACGGATTCGAGGGTGATCGTCGAGTCGGTCTCGGTGACACGGATCCACGCTTGGTCGTCGTCGCCTGCAATCGCGGGGGTGGCGGCAAGCGCGAGCGTGAGCAGGCTGCGCATGGCGCTGCCAAGACGGGATGAGGGCTGGCTTGGCATGGTCGTCTCCTACGTTCGCATCGGGCGGGATGGTGCTGAAGCTTCTGAACGGTTGTACGCTCGTGACCATGCCCACGCTGCACCTTGCCGGCTCGAATCGTTCAGTGGCCGCTCTGATGACCCGGCGGGCGGTGCCACTGATCGGGCTGACGGCTGCGGCAGCACTGCTGGTGGGCTGCCGATCGGTCGGGCCCGTGAACCCGGCTGTCCGAGTGAACGCAGCCGAACTCAAGGCTGCCCGCGAGGCGATGGTCTCGAACCCGGTGGAACTCAAACGCCCGGTGCTGGTGCTCAGCGGGTACCGCTCGCCCGCAACCAACGCCCTCCGGCTCACGGGCCGGGTGCGATCGATGACCAGCGGCCGGGCCGAGGACTTCCACACGGTGGTCTACATGTTCGGGGACGACATCCACGAGATCGCGGCCCGCGTGGTGCGCGAGGTGCAGGAGCGCTGGCCGAGCGACAGCCCCGATGAAACGGTCGAAGTGGATGTGCTGGGCATCTCGATGGGCGGGCTGGTAGCGCGGCACGCGGCGCTGGCATCGGCGGATCGCCCAGCGCGCCTCGACGCCAGCCGAGCCGAGCCAACGAGGCGGCTCAAGGTGCGCAGGCTGTTTACCTATGGCACGCCGCACCAGGGCGCGATTCTCGCGAGGCGGATCGCGATCGACCCGGCGGCCAAGTCGATGAAGCCGGGCTCGGTGTACCTCGGCCAACTCAACTCGACGTGGCCCACGGTGGACTACGAGCTTGTCCCTTACGCACAGCTCAACGACACATGGGTCGGCGCGACACGGACCGCCCCGCCCGGCGAGGTGCCCCTGTGGGACCGGGGACAGATGTTCTTCAGCCACTTTCTGGTGCCCGGCAACCCGTTGTTTGTGGCAGACACCGCGCGAAGGCTGCGTGGCGAACAGCCGTTGATCGTCACGGGCGAGATGCCGCCGCGAGACTAGCTCGTTCCGAACGCCTTGCTGAGGCGCTGGCGTGCCGAGGCGAGCGCGTCGTGGTCGGCGGTGCCCGCAGCGGCCTGCCGGACTGTGTTGTCGAAGACCGCTGTGCTCAGGAGCATGGCAGCGGGCTCGACGCGGGCGCTGTCGGCTGCGGCTTGGACCGCCGAGACTTGCGAGCGGCTCAGACCCAGACGGCGCGCGACCCTGCGCGCAGCGGTAACGGAGCTGTTAGCACGGCTCGCGTGCGACCACCAGAGCCAACACGCGAGGGCGGCGAAGCTCACAGCGAGAACGGCGGTGATGATGATCGCCAGCCCATCCACCTCGGTCCGGTGGTAGCCGCCCGTGCCCTCGCGGGCGTTCTGCTCGACGATAATCCCGATAGGCGAGTCGCGGAACGCAGGCGTGGCATCCTGGGTGAACAGAGTGTTCATGCCGAGGCCTTCATCGTGGGTGATGCGAGCCTGCGGAGGGCCCAGTCGGCGCGCGCGCGGACCGCGCTGTCATGGTCGCGTAGGGCGAGGTCTCTCAGTATGGCTGCGGCATCGACCGCTCGCGCCCGGCACGCGAGCCAAGCACCTGAGACGCGGTGCATGGCGCGGTCATCGCTGAGCATGTCGAGCAGGGCGGACTTGCCCACGGGCGCGAGCTTGGGCTCGGCCAGGGCAGCACGCACCGCTGCGGCGCGGAGTCTGTGCGCACGGTCAGAAAGCCACGATTCGAGCTGGTCTTCCAGCGTGCGCACGCCATCGGCCCCACCGCGGGCGAGTTCTTCAATGGTGTTGGCGCGGACCCTCGGATCAGGATGGGTCAGCGCGGCGGACGTGAGCTCGGCATCGGCATCTGGCGAACGCAGCAACGCACGCACGGCGGTGGATGCCACGGGGTCGCTGGCCTTGCGTTCGAGAAGGATCGCGGTGAGAGGCTCGCGGAGGTCGCTGCCAAGTCCGAGCGACGCAGCCACCATCGCGGCACGCAGGCGCTTGTCATCATCAGTATTCGCCAGCGCATCGCGGAGTTGAGAAACCAGCGCGGAGCGATCGCGGAGCAGCAGCCGTCGGGCCTGCACGCGGGCCATGGGGCTTGGCCATCGGAGGAAGTCGAGACGGTCGGCCTGATCGGAGGCCACGCGGCGGACGAGAGGCGAGGGCGCTCGCTCGAGACGGCGAGCTTGGCGGAGGCGGGCGCGATCGGCATCGGTCTTGGCCCCGGTCTTGGCATCGCCTTGGGATGCGACTCCCGCGAGCGACCAGCGGTACGCGGCGTGCCGCGAGACGAGCGGATGAGGATCGAACAGCAGATCGCGGGCGGCTGCGTCGTCGAGCATGCGGGCGAGCGCGAGGCGTGTTCTTGGATCATCAGAAACGAGCAGCGGCTCGGCGGCCATGGCGCGGTCGCTACTGGTGATGCCGAGCAGGCCGAGATAACCGGGCAGGGCGCGGGCTGCACGCGGCGAGAGGTCCTGCACGTGCGCGCGGTTCGGCACCGGGCCGCCTTCGATCGGTCGGCGCACCGCTTTGCCCTCGATGTTGACGGGCTTGATAACCGGCGAGAGCAGCCCAAGCACACGAGCGCGGGTCGGTCGCGCGAGCAGGTGCGCGCGCAGGAGCGTGCACTCGTGGTCGGCATGGTCGGTCGCGCGGGAGAGGCGGTCGATGGCGGCGGCCTGCGTCGCGGGCTCGGCGAGCCATGCAATGGCCCGAGCACGCAACCAGCGGTGCTCGCCTGTGCGAAGGACGGTGCGGGCGGCCGAGCGCGAGGCATCGCGACTGGTGCGCAGCCAACGGAGCAGCGCCTTGCCGGGCTCGCCAAGCGAAAGAGTGAACGCTGGCGATTCGAGGAGCATCCAAACCGCCTCGATGACCGGGCGCTGGCGGTGGGTGTCGAACGTATCGAGTGCTTGGGTGAGCACACGCGCGAGGACGACGGCCCTCCTGTGGTCGCGGGCTTGGCTGGCTTCGGCAGCGCGTTCGAACAGGCCGCGCGCTGCTGTCTGCACGACGCCGGCATCAGGATCGGAAAGCAGCCGCGGCTGCAGCGCGAGAACGCCCGGGAGGTCGCGGGCGGCTGAGGCCAGCCGGGACCGGTGCATGGGCTCGGCGGTTTCGAGCAGTGCGCTCGCGGCGGCGGGCCAGTCGAGGTCGGAGGCGGCCAGCAACCGGCGGAACTCGGACGGGATCCAAGGCCAGGCGACGAGGCAGGCGCGGATGGGTTCGGGAGGCGGCGCATCGGGCCGAGCGCTGATGGGCGAGAGCAGGGCGAGTTCAGCGAGCGCCGGAGCGAACAAAGACCGATCGTGTTCTGAGCCGTGCTCGATGATCGCAGCAAGCGTGCGCGGCCTGGCACTCGCGGGAATGGAACGGAGCAGCGAGATGGGGCTTTGGGGACTGCTCATGGGACCGAGTCAGGAGTGCTTGCGGGTACGAAGAGCATACTGCGAATGGGGCTTGATTGCCGATCGTACTACGCAGATAGTAGTGGCACGAATCTGCGCAGCCCATACATCTAGTGGGTCTGCGGCCGAAGGCATCGGTCTTCGCCCGGTCAATGGAGCGGCCCGGCGGGGATTTGGGTGTAGGTGTTCGCATCGGCCTCGTCTATAGTCGGCACCAATCAGCCACGGATGGCGTTGACCCCGGCACGGCGTTCGCGAGACTGCGACCCAGCCGCTCGAATGGGCACTGGAATCGAAGGTTTCGCGGCCACCCTGCTGGCGCGGGAGCAAGAAATGGATATCTCAGCCAAACCCAACGCGGTGCAGTCGTACCAAGCGTTCTTGTACGAGCGTGCGCTGCATCCGGAGTTGTTTGATCTGTGTGAACGCCGAGTGGTGAACTCCGGCGAGTATGAGTTTGAGGCCTGGATCATGGCAGGCGGACACCTGCTGCGTTTCGAGCGTGGCCCGCTGTGCGCGTGCGAGCTCGTGACCGACCGCGAGGACGCGGTGCCCCAGCAGGGATTGGTCGAGGGATACCTGTGCGCAGGCGAGCGTGAGCACGAGCACGCGTTCAAGCCGCACGCGGTGAACTATCTGGCCTCGGTGCAGACCGAATCGCTGACCGAGAATCTGTACCTGAACACGCTCGATGAGCTCCGGGCGTTCGGAGCTGAGACCTCGGCGTTGATGCACAGCTACGAGGACGAGGCGGGCCCGTGCCTTTCGATGGTGGACATTCAGCGGTACGCCGCCGAGGTTCACGCGCAGTGCTACCACCTACGGGCACTCTCCGGAATGGTGCTTCGGACGCAGGCGATCTTTGAGCACAAGCCGTGATGAGCCGAGAGGCTCGGCTGCGAGGCTGATCTGAGGTTTATGCAGCGGGTTAACCGTCCGGCCCAAGGGGCTGGGCGGTCTATCGTTGTGCCTTCTAGCACCACGCCCGAGCAGGGTTATTGACCGAACGGACCGACGCCATGAGCCAGACGAGCGATGCTGCCAGCGCGGGCGAGAAGCCCAACTACCGCAAGACGGTGAATCTGCCCAAGACGAGCTTCCCGATGAAAGCGAATCTTGTGCAGAACGAGCCGGCGAGCCAGAAGCGGTGGGCCAAGGCCGGACTGTACGAACAGCTTCGCAAGGCGCGCAAGGGCTCGCCAAAGTTTGTGTTTCACGACGGGCCTCCTTACGCGAACGGCTCGATCCACCTTGGTCACGTGCTGAACAAGTCGCTCAAGGACTTTGTGGTGCGCAGCCGGTCGATGATGGGCATGGACGTGCCGTTTGTTCCGGGCTGGGACTGCCACGGTCTGCCGATCGAGCACCGGGTGGTGGGCGATTTGGTCGCCAAAGGCAAGGCGGACAAGCTGGCGGAACTGCCAGTGGAGGCGCAGCACTCGGCGATCCGCAAGGCGTGCGCGGAGTACGCGCTCAAGCAGGTCAAGCTTCAGGCAGGGCAGATGCAACGGCTGCTAACGATGGCCGACTACGAGAACCCGTACCTTACGCTGCATCCTTCATACGAGGGCGCGGTGCTGGAGGTGCTGGCGTCCCTGTTCGAGCAAGACTTGGTGTACCGCGCGCTCAAGCCGGTGCACTGGTCGGTGGCGAACCAGACGGCGCTGGCGGACGCCGAGCTTGAGTACATGGACCGCGAAGACCTGTCGGTGTATGTGGAATTCGAGGCGATGGACGCGGTCGCGGTGTACGCAGCGTTTGGAATTGATGAGGCTGCACGCGATGAGCGAGAGCTTGGGGCTACGCCGAGCTTCATGATCTGGACGACGACGCCCTGGACGCTGCCCGCGAACATCGCGGTGGCCGTACACGCGGAGTCGTCGTACGCGTTGGTGCGGGTCGACGGCAGCGTGGTGGTGCTGGCGGAGGATCTCGTCAAGCAGGTCGCAGCAAAGGGCAAGGCCGAGGATGTCGAGGTGCTCGCGACGGCCAAGGGTGGCTCGTTGGTTGGGCTGCGTTACAAGCACCCGTTTGTGAACGAGGTTCCACCGTGCGGGCTGGGACAAGCGGTCGATGAGGCCAAGGTGTGGTCGCTGGTGGCGGCGGATTACGTGACGATGGAAGACGGCACGGGGCTGGTGCACACCGCGCCTGGCCACGGCCAAGACGACTTCCAGACGGGCGTGCGCGAGAAGCTGCCGGTGTATTGCCCGGTGCGCGGCGACGGTACGTACGACGAGTCCACGCCGGATTGGATTCGCGGCAAGAGCATCTGGGACGCAAACAGCGAGATCGAGCGGTGGCTTGCCAAGAGTGGGCACCTGTTCTCGAGCGAACGCTTCATGCACAGCTACCCGCACGACTGGCGGAGCAAGACGCCGGTGATCTTTCGTTGTACAGAGCAGTGGTTCGTGGCGGTTAACGGGCCGACCAAGCACGGCGGCAAGGGCCTGCGCGAGATGGCACTCGCCGAGGCGAAGGAGAACCTGGCGTTCGTGCCGGCGTGGGGAAAGAGCAGACTAGTTGGGATGCTCGAGTCGCGGCCCGACTGGTGCATCAGCCGCCAGCGGAGTTGGGGCGTTCCGGTGCCGGCGTTTTACCGCGAGGACGGGAGCGTGTTCACCACCGCTGCGGTGGTGCGTGCAGTGGCAGCCGTCATCGCCGACAAGGGCACCGACGCGTGGTACACGATGAGCGCTGCCGATCTGCTCAGCGGGTACGACGCAGCGAGCGACCCGCAGCTTGATGGACCGATGCCCGAACCCCAAACGCTCAGCAAGGGCTGGGACATCCTCGATGTGTGGTTCGAGAGCGGGGCCTCGTGGAACGGGTGCATGCGTGCGCGCACGGGCGAGTTCCCGATGGAGGTGTACCTCGAGGGCTCGGATCAGCACCGGGGTTGGTTCCAGTCGTCGCTGCTGTGCTCGCTCGGGATGATGGGCACGCCCGCGTACAAGGGCATCGTGACGCACGGATTCATGGTGGACAAGGACGGCAAGAAGCTGTCCAAGAGCAAGGGCGACACGGTCGAGGACCTGTTCAGCAACTACGGCGCCGACGTAATCAGGTGGTGGGTCAGCTCGCTCGCCTACGACGGCGACATGAAGGTGGACGAAGCCTTCTTCAAGGTCGCGGGCGAGAGCTACCGCAAGGTACGCAACACCGTTCGTTTCCTGCTGAGCAATCTAGATGACTACGACCACGATGCGCATGGCAGCTCCCCCTCGGATTGGCCCGCGACAAGCATTGATGCTTGGGTGCTCACGCGGTACGAGAAGCTCGCGTCGAAAGTGATCGGCGCCTACGAGCGGTACGCGTTCCGTGAAGCGCACCAGGCGATGTACGATTTCTGCAACGAGACGCTCAGCAGCGTGTACCTGGCGGCGGTGAAGGACCGGCTGTACTGCGACAGTTTGGACTCGGAGCGGCGCCGGCGGACGCAGTGTGCGATGCACCTGCTCACACGGGGGCTGAGCTCGCTGCTCGCCCCACTGCTGCCGCACACAGCGGACGAGGCGTACCGATCGCTCATAGGCGCGGAGCAGGACGCCGAGGCGAGCGTGCATTTGGCTACATTCGATGCTGGCTTCGGAGCGCCACAAGACGACCGATGGAACGCGGTGCTCAAGGCGCGGGACGCGGGCCTTGCTGCAATGGAGCTGGCGCGGTCTAAGAGCGACCTTGATAACCCGCTCGATACGGGCGTGACGCTTGCGGACACGGACGGCATACTGGCGGCGTTCGACTCGACCGACCTTGCGGACCTGCTGGGCGTAAGCCGGGTGGGCTTTGGACCTACGGTCAGCGTGCAAGATCTGCGCGATGAGCCGAGGTGCGAGCGGTCATGGAAACGCGACAGCACGGTGCGAGAGCGGAGCGACGGAGGACTGCTGAGCGACCGCGACGCAGCGGCTTTGGGGCTTGCGTAGCGGCTGCCTTCAATCGGTTGGTTACGACCACCCGTGTTCTCGGACGCGTGACGTTCGATGATGCACGAATGCAACACGAGGGGTCTATTGACGTGATGAACCGGCCGATAGTGGGTGCGATGCGACACCCACGCGACCGTCAACACGCAAGCCCGCCCGCAGTGACCGGCTCCCAAACGGTTCCGGCGGCTGAGCTTCTTACAACATTGGCCCATGAGCTACGGAACCTGCTCGATGGCTCGTTGCGATGCCTTGGCAACGCGGAACGAATGCTGGATACCGATGCAGCCGAGGGCGCTGCGCGCGATCAGGTCGCGACGGCTCGCGGGGCATTGGAGCGCATGAGCGGGCTCCTGGGCAGCGCGATGTTCCAGACGCCAGGCGCGATTGGTTCGCCCGAGATGAACGCGGGCCGTGCGATCGCGCTGGGTGAAGCGATCGAGCATGCGGCGGAGGTCATGAGGCCGCTGGCGAGCGCCTCACGAGTGGAAATCATCACAACCCTCGATCCGCGGGTGGCGGCGCGACCCTGCGGAACGCTCTACCCGCTGATCTTGAACGCGATTCGCAACGCGGTCGAGTCGATCGCTTCGGTGCGGAGCCCCGAGCCGATCTCGGGATTGGTCGCCGTGGTGCTGACCGAGGGCGATGACGGCGGGCTTGTGCTGCGTGTGCTGGACGATGGCGTTGGTCCGCCGGCGATCGATGAGCAGCGGCTTTTCGAGCACGGCGTGACGAGCAAGCCGCAAGGCCAGGGCATCGGGCTTGCGGTGTGCCGGACGATCGTGAGCGACCTGCCCGGCGGGACGATCACGCTACACCCGAGGCCCGAGCGGCGGGGCGAAGCGAGACCCGGCGCGGTGCTCGAAGTGCGAACGGGCCCGGAGGCGGCGTGAAGATTGCTGGCGCAACCGATGATCGCACGCCAGACGGGCGCGTGCTGGTGGTGGACGACGATCCGATCGTGCGTCGATCGCTGATGGACTTTCTTCGCCAGGAAGGGCTTTCAGCCACCGGCGCGGGCGGTGCCGCCGAGGCACTGGAAGCGCTTGATGCGGCCGCAGCTTCGGGGCGTGCTGTTGACCTTGTGCTTACTGATGTAGCTATGCCTGGGCGCGACGGTCGGGAACTGCTGCGAGAGGTTTCGCGCAGGCACCCGGCAACGGCGGTCGTGATGCTGACGGCGTATGGGACGATCGAGGCCGCGGTCGATGCACTGCGGCTGGGAGCGGTCGACTTTCTGACCAAGCCCGTGCTTGATGACGAGCTTCGGCTCGCGGTCGAGCGCGGGCTTCGTCACCGGATGCTGCTGGCCGAGAACGAGCAGTTGCACCGCCAGCTCGAATCGCGTGATGGGCTGGACGGGCTGATCGGCCAAGATCCCGCGATGCTGCGCGTGCACGAGTTGGTGCGTGCGGTCGCGCCGGCCAAGACGACGGTGCTGATGAGCGGCGAGAGCGGCACGGGCAAGAGCCTGGTCGCTCGCGCGATCCATCGGCTGAGCCCTCGCAGCAGCGGCCCCTTTGTTGAACTGTCGTGCGGGTCGATCCCGGAGACCCTGCTCGAAAGCGAACTGTTCGGGCACGTCAAGGGCGCGTTCACGGGCGCACACACGGACAAGATCGGCCGATTCCAAGCAGCTAAAGGCGGGACGCTGTTTCTGGATGAGATCAACAGCGCGAGCCCGGGGATGCAGCTCAAGCTGTTGCGGGTGCTGCAGGAGAAGCGATTCGAGGCGGTTGGTTCGACGGAAACGATCGAAGCAGACGCGAGGGTGGTGCTGGCGACGAATCAGTCGCTTGAGAAGCTGATCGCCGAGGGGCTGTTTCGCGAGGATCTGTACTACCGGATCAACGTGGTGAAGATCGAGCTGCCCTCGCTTCGGGAGCGGCCCGGTGACATCCCGGTGCTGGCAAAGAAATTCCTGGAACACTCGTGCGCTGAGGCGGGCAAGATGATCACTGGCTTTGACAGCGAATGCCTGAGAGCATTGGGCGGGTACCGCTTCCCGGGCAACGTCCGCGAGCTCGAGAACATCATTGAACGGGCGGTGGTGCTCACGCAGAACCAGACGCTGACGGTTGCGGACCTGCCGGCTGCCGTCGCGGGCGGAGCGAGTTCCACCGCTGCATCACCTGTTGCAAGCGTGAGCGGCCCATGGTCGCCAGCGCCGCTGAGCGAGTTGCTACGCGAGCCCGAACGGGCGATCATTTTGCGTGCACTCGAAGCCAACGACTGGAACCGCCAGCAGACCGCGGACGACCTGGCGATCAACCGCACCACGCTCTACAAGAAGATGCGTCAGCTCGGGATTGACGCTGAGCGTTTGGCGGGCTGAGTCAACCCAAGCTCGATCATTCAGTCGGCGCGTGCGTCGGCGGTGACGTTCTGCAGCGACCACGCTGCGGTATCAACTTCAAAGAACAGCCGGATGACATCGCCGTTGGCGGCATCGCCGAAGACGTTGAGCGATACGCCGTTGGAGCCACCCGATGCAACATCGCTTGTGAGATTCGTCTCGGGGCGCGGCGACTCGGCGGGCAGCGCCTCGGTGAGGTTGGAAGTGGTCCAGGTAAGGCCTTCGGCCTCGCGCGCGGGCGACCACCAGTAGATAACAACCTCGCCCGCGGCATCGAGCCCCGCAACATTGAGCCCGCCCCACGGGGCTACGTAGCTGGTGATAGAAGACGGATCGAGCGCGGGCCCGTCGGCGATTGCGGAGAGATCAGAGAAGACCCAGTCGGCGCCGAACTGAGGCACCCACCAGCTGACGACGAGCGAGCCGTCGGAATCGATACCCGCGATGTTGATGCCGTTCCACGAGGTGAGGTACGCGGTAAGCCCGCCACTGATGGGCAGCGCGCCCGTGATCTCGCTGAGGTTGTTGGCCCACCAGATGCTGCCGCCGTTGCCGCTCCATACGGCCCAGATGTCGCCCGCCGCGTCGAGCCCGATGATGTTCAGGCCGTTCCACGCGGTGACGTAGCTGGTGAGCGGCGAGACGATGGCGGGCATCTCGACGCTCTTGGGGGTGAGCTGGCTGTCGGCGATGTTGTCGAACTCCCAGCGTTCGAGCCCGCTGAGCAGCGGGTCTTGGAGGTTGGTGTAGGTGACCATCGCGCCGTCGCTGGCGAGTCCGGCGATGTAGACCTCGCCGGTGGTGGCAAAGAAAACAGTGAGGTCGCCCACGATGTTCTCGGCGCCAGCAAGCTCTGTAGTCAGATTGCGCACCCGCCAAGTCTTGTCGCCATCTCGGCGGTATGCGTACAGCCCGTCGACGGTTGATGTCGCAGCGTGTAGCTGGCCATCAACGGGGTCGATCCAGACTTCAAAGTCGAGCGTGGGCGCGGTCTGCGTGTTGGTCCCGGTGGCCAAGGCGATCAGGTCGGCGACGAACCAGGTCTCGCCCCGAAGGTCGAAGGCGAGCGGCTCGTCGTTGATGTTACGGCCGCCCACACCGATGAGCGCGGTGACGGGCTCGCCACCTCCACCGCCTCCGCCTCCTCCTCCACCACCGCCGCCTCCGCCGTTACCTCCATCGGGGAGTTCATCGCCAGGAGCACCCGCGCCAGCAGGAATGCGGTTGGCGACGCCGAACGCCTTGACGAGTGAACCGCCGTCTTCAACGCCTACGACGGCGAGGGTGTTGCCGTCGGATGCAACCTCGAAGTTGATGACTGGTCCGCCGCCACCCGGCATTCCCTGCGTCATGCTGAGAATGCCGCCGGTGAGGGTCCACTCGCCCTCATTAATGACCTGATTGGCGGTTTGACGTTCGGAGTCGGACAGATCGAAGGCTCGCCACGTGTTGTCGGCGCGGAGCTCGAACACCCAGTCAGCGGAGGGCGAATCGGCGAAGAACGCCCGGGCGACCTCTTGGAAGGCCACGCCACCAAAGCGGTACAGACCAGCGACTTCTTCGACCGTTGGCTCGATGTCGCTACGGATGAGGATGCCGATGCCGCCGTCGTTTCCATCGAATGCGGTGTGGGACTCGTGGTCAAGGTCGCGGTAGATCAGGATGGTGCCGTCGGCGTTGGAGAACAGTTCGGCATCGTCGTTGAGCGCGAATCCGCCTCGCATGTCGTCGCCAACGATTACGCGGCTCTGAATCTTCGGCACCTCGCCGGGCGAGCCGATGAGCTGGGTAAAGAACGAGGTGTTGCTGATGGTCGTGGTGCCCTCGAACACACCGATAGACGCGAGCTGGTCCTGCGCATCGAGCGTGTACTCGATGGTGTGCATGCGCCAGAAGCCCGCTATGGACGACAGCGTGATCGCGCCCTCGGCGGGCCTTTCGACGATGAGCTGAAACTCGCTGAGATCGGTGCCTGTGAAAGAGGAGAGCCACCCGACGCCGAAGCCGTCAGCGACATCAAAGCGGGTGCCAACGTCGAGCGTGAACGTGCTGTCGTCAGTTCTGCCGACATCGAACCCGCCGCCCGCGAGGTCTTCGAGCAGGTCGAGCGTCGGCATGGAGACGGGTGGCGGGCCGGGGTTGGCTGCATCGAGCCGATCGGCGACGATCACGCCCTGGTCGTCGCGGTTTCCTATGAGCGAAAAGGCGTTGGCCTGCGCGAACAGGTTGGCGAGCCCCGCTGAGACGAAGTCAGCGGAGAGCACGATGCGCGATTCAAGCGACTCGCACGCGAACGGCTGACCTGCGCTGCGGAGCGTGTTGGACGGATGACGCGGCATGGGCGTTCACTCCTAAATGGTGGCGAGGGGTCGTGTGGGCCCCGGGGGCTGGGGCCGGTTGCTGGTAGGGATGAGCGGTGCTGGTGCTGCGTCCCCGCTGGCCTGCTGCCTTCAGAGGTCCTTTCGCACCGTCGGCGCTACGGGATGCTCGCAAGCAGACTGACGTGGCCTCTTCGGCCGTCGTAGGTCCGCGATTGGGGTCGCGGGTCGGCGTCTGGGGTCAGTATAGCAAAAAAGGGAGCCTGAGCTCCCTCTTTTGTACTTGAGATGTTTAGACAAACGATCGGCTCAGCCGCCACCACCGCCACCGCGGCCGCGCCCGCCTCCACCACCGCCCCCGCCGTTCTGCTCGCGCTGCTGGCGCATGGTGGCCATGAATTCGCCCATGAGAGCCATGGTCTGAGAGTTGCCGCTGGCCATCCGCTCCTGGATGCGGTTGCGCATCTGCTGCTGGCGTTCCTCTCGGCTGGGGCGGTCGCCCTCGCCGCCTTCGCCGCCGCCCCCGCCCTGTCGACCTTCACCGGGCTGGCGTTCGCCCTCGGGCTGGCCTTCGCGGTCACCGCGTTCGCCCTCCGGACGCGGGCCGCCGCCGGGACGCCCACCGCCTATGCCGCCCCTCATGGATTCCCACGAGAGTTCCTCGCCGCGCGCGAACTTGCGGACCATGTCTTCCATGAACGCTTCGCGGAGCTGCTGACGGCCTTCCTCGGAGAGTTCGATCTTCTCGCGCAGTTCCTGCTGCTGCTCGCGCGGGGCTTCGCTGAGCAGGCGGACAGCCTGCGTGCGGATGGCGTTCTGGCGTTCGCCGTCGAGCTTGTCGAAGTTGTTCGAGGCAAGCGCGATCACCGCCTGCTCGGCGGTCTTGGGCATGCTGGGCGGCCGGCTGCTGACGAAGCTGAAGATGCCCCACGCGAGTCCCGCAGCGGCCAGCGTGCCGGCGACGGACATCACCGCGACCTTCTTGGGCTTGGACCAGCTCGCGTCGATGGGCTTGCGTGACGAGCCTTTGAGGCTCTCGGAGAGATCAAGTCGTTTCGGCATTGGTGAGCTCCTGGCTCGCTGGACGCGAGCGGGCGTTGTTGATGCGTCGTCTCAGGCTGGATCAGTCGGGGTCAGTTGGCCTTGGAACCGCCGGCGCTGCCGTCGGCGTAGAAGAACATGCGCTTGTCGTGGAAGAAATCGACAGTGACAAATCGACCGTCCTGTGTCTCGAAAGCCCCGCCGTCGTAGTCATTGAGGACTGGGATGTCGCCGGGCGTGAACTCAAGTCGGGTAAAGAACCACGTCTCTTCGATTCGTTGGCCCCCGATGCCCGACTGGTAGCGGTACGACGAACCGGACTTGCGGGTCACGCCGTCGTCATCGACGTACTCGGTATCGAAGATGACCTTGTCGCCCGGACATTGGTACGCGAGGCTCAGCGGCTCCACGTAGTCCTCCATCGCGACATTGAACGAGGGCTGATCGCTCGAGGTGAGCCACGGGTCGGGCATGTACTTGGCGACGGGGAAAACCTCGCGGAAGTCGTTCTTGTACAGTTCGATGCCCTGGCCCAGCCCGCGCAGGTTATTCATGCACCGGGCCTGACGCCCAGCGTTCATGGCTGGGCCGAGGGCGGGCAGCAAGATGCCGATGAGCAGCGCGATGATCGAGATGACCACCAGCAGTTCAATGAGCGAGAAGCCCGAGCGGGCTGATCTGTGGTCCAACGTGATCTCCAAGGAAGGTACGGGTCCAACGCCCGAGGCAGCGCTTTATTGCGAGGATGTTGGCTCGGGCCGCTGGCGGGCCATGAAAGTGTATCGGCCGAACGATCGGGACCGATGGAATCAGCAGCGGACGGCGGGCGAGCGGGTAGCATGACGCCACGAGGACTGGAGGATCGGTAATGGGTTCGAGACTACGCAAAGGCCGGATTCAGGGGTTTACCCTGATCGAGCTCTTGGTGGTGATCGCCATCATCGCGCTGCTCATCGGGATTTTGCTTCCGGCGCTGGGGGCTGCCAGGCGAGTGGCCCGCACGACCAAGTGCATGGCCAACGTCCGCAGCATCAGCCAGGCCATGACCATGTACGCCGATGCCAACCGCGATGCGTTCCCCTACTGGTCCGGCTGGCAGACCTGGCAGGGTGACGGCACCGGCGACGATGCACCCGGGCTGGGCTGGACCGAGCTTCTAGTGACCGACGGGTTCCTGTCAGGCCGAGAGGTCTTTCAGGACCCGGCCAGGCCGATCGACGAAGCGCCGTTTGGGTACTTCCTTCAGGCCCGCGACACCTACCTGCGCGAGCTTCAGCCGTTCACTTCAGTTCGCACGCAGCGGGTCGTCTTCAGTTCGGCGTTCGTCCTCACGGGTGATTGCAACCTCCCTTCGCTGTACGCCCAGCCTTACGGCTCGATCGCCCGGGCTCCGGACTGCGATCAGGACGATGCCACAGGGCCAGCGGTGTTCTTCGGGCCGGGGTTCACGGGGCCGCTCGGCGGGGACACCAGCTTCGGCGAATCGCTCGACCCGCACGCGGGGGTGTCGAATCTGGCGTACCTCGACGGGCACGCGGGCTCGGCCAAGGACTACGAGCCCGGGAAGATGACGTGGTCAGCGACGGCGATGGAGCCCTGGACCCCGACGCCCTGACGGCGTGGGATGGGCCAGGCTGTCAAACGGGCCTAAGAGGGCTTTGTGATCGGACGGCGGGCACGATTCGGCCTGTTCGCTGGCAGCCCAGAGCTTGACCCGGGCGAGCAAGCGGCTATGTTTCGTGACGGATTGAGAGCCTTCGGAGCTGGCTGAGAGGCCGGTGCCGAGTCATGCCGGGGCGGTAGCTCAATTGGTTAGAGTACCGGACTGTCGATCCGGTGGTTGCGGGTTCGATTCCCGTCCGCCTCGCTTAAGACCCTCGCTGACTGCGGGGGTCTTTTCGTGTCAAGACCGCTGCTATTCAACGGCTTACGACTTCTGGATTCCGCCTTGGTCAAAGACCCTGGTCTGACACGGCGGGACTGCTCGGGACCCTCCGAGCCTCTCGGACACTGACAAATCCACTGACAAGCACTGACATCCCCTGGGCGTTCGGTGCTCCCGTTGTCCGCCGTCCTCAGCTCGGGCAGAGTCTCCAGAGCCGCCCGAGTGTCCGCCGCCTCAACGTGTGCGTACCGGTCCATCGTGAGCGTAATGGTGCTGTGTCGAGCCAATGCCTGTGCAATCTTTGGCTGGACGCCCGCCGAGACCAGGCGACTCACAAACGTGTGACGCAGGGCGTGGAAGTCGAGCTTGCGCCCTCTTGAATCGATGGGCTCGATGCCCGCGGCGACGAGGTCCGCTCGGAGCATCTTCGCGGAGGTTCGGGGGATCACCCAGATCGGCAGGACCGGTTCTTTGTGCTCCAGATATGCCTTGAGTGACGCGGCGATGGCGGCCGGAACAGGCTGAACATCACGGCGACCATGTTTGGTGTGGGCAGCTTCAACTGTCACCGAAGATCCACGCGAATCGAAAGAAAATGACTCCGGCGTGAGGCTGGCTATCTCGCCCCGTCGAAGACCAGTGGATACCGCGAGCCAGTACAGCATCGCTCGATCCACGGCGGCGAGCCTCGCCCTTGTGGGTGCCTCGACGGAAGACAGCGAGTCCAACAGCCGAACCAGTTCCTCATCCGTCATGGCACGGCGTTCAAGGCGTTTGTCGACCTGTTCGTTCAGCCTTGAGATTGAGGCAAGCACGTTGGCGGGCCGGAAGCCCTCCCTCACCAACCAGCTGCTGAAAGACTTCAGCATCCCGAGCCGCTTGTTGAAGGCCCGAGCTCCGATCGGCCGAACTTCGCGAACCCTGAGCCGCTGCAAGTGAGTCGAGATTGTCTCGGCCCGCAGATCGGATGGCGTGGCGGTCCCCGAGTCGCTCACGGCTTCGACGAGCACCGAGCGGACCTCGGCCAGGTGCTGCTCTGTCGACCCCTTAGCGCTCAGGTGCTCCATGTACTGTGCGATGACACGGTCCATGGGCGTGCGGCTCAGCTCGACAGCTCGCTCTCGCTCGGGATCGATGAGGCCCCTACGGCGAAGATCCGCTTCCCGCTCAAGCTGGGACGCGAGCCTTCGCGTCTCCTGTTTGTCCCGAAACCCGACTCTGCGCGTGACACGCCCGGATTCGTCGCGAAACTCGAAGCTCCACTTATTGCTGGTGGGCGATCGCTTGAAAACACTTGCCATGGTTGCTTTCTCCGAACTGGCCACGGTACCCGCTTGGGGACCAATGGGTGGGCGTGCACGCTCCGCCCCCGCGAACGCATGACGCTGATCATAATTGGTTGACTATGCAGGCCCTCTGTTTAAGGAAGACGCTCCTGACGCGAATCCTCGTCGAGAGAATCTTCCGGCATGCCTGGGTCGCGTTCCGCGGGCGAGCCTGACGCACAACTCTCGTCGGTGCCATGCGTTGGGTGCTGCGTTCCGGCAAGATCAGCCTGGATGTCCTCGATCTTCGGCAGCCAATCGGCACGTGGTTCTTCAGGATCGGACAGCATCCGCCACGAACTCGGTGATTGACTCAAGCCACGCGAAACCAACTCGCACAGACCGGCATCGGTCAAGGCATTGAGGTGATGGAGGATCTGCTGCTTGGATCCCACGGAGAGCTTCTTACGAGTGGCATCCGTGGTGCTGAATTTTTTGTCGTTGAACGCCCCCCAGAGTTCACGACCGAATCGAATGGTCGCGGTCGAGAGCCCCGTGCCCAGTGCTAGGCCCATGGGAGCAACGAGCAATCTCCGTGCAACGTGGTAGTCCTCGATTCTGGCTTCGATGACGGTGCCGTGCTGAGGGCTCTCACAGCGTTGGTATTGGTGGAGCAACGCGATGGCTCGAATCAGATTCAGGAGTTGATTCTTGACTCTCCGAATCTCCGGCGGGTGATCCGGAAGGCGTGATCCGATCTCGTGCTCGAAGGGGATCCTGACCTCGACTCGTCGGAGCAAGAGCTGCAATGCATGCATGACTTGCTTCAAGTGCTCTCGCTGTCGAGCTGAGACCGACCGCATCGAACCGTGGTTGAGACGTTTCGTCTGCTCCTTGCTGCCGTCTGCCGCCAGCAGGAGTCGTCTGTTGGCATCTTCCGGGTGCAGAGACGTATTGGTGGTGGTGTCTGCGTATGCGATCGGGCCGGGCTGGAAGACGTACCCGCTTTGCCCCACGCCGTCGTCCCGTGGCGGGACCAGCTTGCTGATTGCTCCTTCGGAGATCATTTCTCTCAGTGCTCGTGTTCGCTCGGAGCCCTGGTCATCTCCTATCCCGCGAGGCTGCTCCCCACCCACCACAAACACATGAATGAGGTGGCCCGGTGGCCCGTAATAGATCGCCTGAGGCGTGATGTCGGTTGCTTTGAGAACTGATCCTGGAGGAAACAGGTCTGCCGCGAGATTGAGCACGAACGACTTGCCCGACGAACTGAGGCCCTGCACCACAGCAGCGAGCGGTTCCGGGAGCAGGCGGGACGTGCCGACGAGGTACAGCGTTAGAAACAGATCCTCTTCACCGATCAAGCCAAGGTCGCCCGCGGTGGCAATGAGACGCTCGATGAGCCGTGGTTCACGCAGGAGCTGGCGAGCCTCTGAGACCACGGCTGGCGGCATCCTGCTCAGTCGCTGCTCGTTTCGTTTATCCAGTTCAGGAAGCAACTGGTCGCGGACTGCAACCGGATCAGGCAGCTCCGGCGGCATGCTCGCCTGCGGTTGAAAGGCGGGGCTGGAGCACGCCATGAGGTCCGCCTCTAGTCGAGAAACCTGTTCTTCGCTTAGGCCCTTCGATTTCTCACGGACATTTTCGATGAACCGAGTTCGATCCGCGGCGAGTGCTGGGTCGATTCGGTCGGTGTGGATGGTCTTGTCGTCATCTAGGACGGAGACCGGCACCTTCACGCTGCCCTTCTTTGGTGCTCCGATCTCTAGCTTGAGTTGATGGTCCATCAGTTGCCACCTCCGGCACGCACGAAGCGTTCGAGAGCGGACGCCTGGATCCTCGTGCTCCGTCCAACCTTGACGGCGGGCAGCATGCGTCTCGAAATCAGGCGGTGGACCGATCGGGACGAGATCGCGAGCCGCTCTGCGACCTCGGGGATCCGGAGGAGCGAGATCCGGTCCTCGGGCGAGCTGTACTGATGGGGGGCTTGAGATTTCTGATTCTGTCGCGTCATGTCTTGTTCCTTTGGCCCCCCGGCATGGGCGGCCTTTGGAAGACAAATAGCGACATAACCGGTCGGTTCCACACCGCTTGCGACTGTTACCGCAAAGCTACCGCGAGTTACCGCGTTATTACCGTACCGGGTACTACGGGTTTTCGTAGTTCGTAGCGGCCCTCGAGCTCGCGTCGGTCAAGGATGATCTGCGCGTTCTTCGGGAGTCCCGGCTTGCGAAGGTCTTTGAGCTTCTCTTTCTTCACCGCGGTTCGTAGCGTCTTTTCGGTGACGTTGAAGGCTTTCGCCGCTTGTTGGAGGGTGATGCGATGCTCTGGCAGCACTTCGCCCGAGGCTTCGGCAACCGGCATGGGTGCCAAATCTGGCACCGCGGACCTGAACCGGTCCTCAGCAGTAACTCGTGCGATGTCCGTAGGCATGCTCCGGAGGCTATCCACCAGCTGTTCGATCATCTCCGAAGCTTGAGCTGCTTCACGTGCTCTTGGATTCGGCTTGAAGTAGCAACCCATCGCGAGTTCGTCCAAGCCGATCGCAGACCCGCTGTGCGGTTCGCGGGGATCGTGCGTCGCCATAGCGAACACCCTCGACACACGCCGCTTTTCTAGTTCGTCCACCGGGATGTTCAACTGGCTCGCACGAACCCAACCGATCCCCTCCGCAACGCAGTCTTCGGCAGCTCGGCTGAATCGATACGCGGCCTCGATTCTTCCGACAGAGTAAGGAAACCCACATCGATGCTCGTGTGATCGGACAACTGCCCATTCGTTTGCGTCCATGGCCACGATGATGTCACTCGCCGCGTGAACAGATCGGGTCAGCACGAGTGCGTGTTCAGGCCAGGATCTGCTCAGCCCCCCGTAAGCTTGAGACACTGGGCCCGAGAGAATCGAGGCCGAAGCCTTGACAGCCGCGGCAAGTAGATCAGAAAGCAAGCGGACTCTCTCATCCAGCGACAGGCGTGTGCTTTTGGACGCTTCATGTTCAGTGAGCAAGAGTTCAGCCTCTCGTTTCTGTAGCTGCTGCTGCTCCGTTGCGAACACAAGATCGGGATCCACGCCATCCCATTCGACGATCGCGAGCTCTCTGCACTCCTGCGTCCCCAGCACCGGCTTGAGAGGCCCTCCCCCTATTTGGCTTCCAGTCAGGGCGTTGCCTCCCCCGCACTCCGAGTCGTTCGTGGGCAACGAGTCGGGGCCATCCGTTGATACCAAAAGCTTCTCAACCATTTCGACTTGCCTCCCAAGCTCGCCGCTCAGCCTGTCTAACGGCACCGGCGATGGAGCTGATCTCGACCTCGACGGATTGGATCTCTGAATCTGACTGCTCCTGGAGATGGAGGACCCTCTCTACTCGGCCCAGCAATTTTAGGGCGAGGCGTCGGTAGACTCGGCGGGCGTTGGTCTCCCGGCCATGCTTCAGGGCGTTGCTGGCACTCCTGGCCTTCCCTGCGGCCGTCCGCGGCCCGGTAGATCGCTCCCAAGGCCGGTTGCGGAGAGCGGCGTCCCGCAGACGTTGCCGCGTATCTTCCGACAGAATTCGCTCTCGTGGTGCTCTGTCAGCCATCACAGCATCCAGTTCGTTCGCGCCACGAGCCGCTCTGGAGCGATTCGGGGTCGGTCTGAAGGGCGTTCCAGGCACAGTCAGACGCCTCGAGCATCATGAGCAGCACCCTGATCGCACGCAGCGACACAGTCGGGTCTGGGGATCGGATCATCTCGATAACTACTTGCTGGAGCATCATGGCCACAGAGTACCGGTTCAGCTCCATGCTTCGCTAGCCACCTAAAGCCCCCACCACGCAGAGGTGAGTCGTTTGACCCCGCCTAGAGCCGACGCGTATTCGCCAAGCCACACCGAACAGCCTGGGCTTGGCTAGACGCACGGGCTCCGGTCCCCAGCGACCCATCCGGAGCTGACTCTAAAGGACACCCGTGGCGATTGACCCGGCCGTTCAAGCTCAGCTCATGGCCTGCTCTGTGAACCTGTCGTAGTCATTGGCAACCGCGAAGCCGATCTCGGTATCAAGTGCCTTGAAGTGCTCTCGGCCACAGTCGATCTTCGCCTTCTCCCTTGCACGAAGGTCGCCGCTGAACAGACTTCCCTTCGTCTCCACGACGAAGTAGAGCCGTTCCTGCCCATCAATCTCGATGACCACCGCCCAGTCTGGGTTGTAGGTGCCCAGAGGGGTCTCAATCTTGAACCATGCTGGGAGCTTCGCGTACACCTTCACCTCATCGGCTCGCTCGAAGGCACCTGCAAACGCTTCCTCAACGTCAGAGTCGTAGACGACGTGCTCGTAGACGGACTTGTCACTCGGGAGCATGTTCTGGTCAAGGTAGCCTCGTAGCTCTTCGTTCTGGAAGAGCTGCTGGGCGTAGATCGCGTCTTCGCCGATTCGCTGGTACTTGATGCCGTCCACGATGAAGAGCTGCATCTGGTTCTTGATGAGAGCGGTCACCTGCTCGATGAACTTCTGCGGGTTGTTCTTGAAGTCACTGAGTCGTCCGCTTGTCGTGAGAATCTCCACGATGGAACGTCGCGTCAGGTGAGTCTCATTCTGGAGGAACGAGACGATGTCTGGCACCTCAAAGTCGGTTGCGTCATACACGTGAACGCTCTCGTTGCCCTCATCGGTCTCGACGCCACTGCGTTCGATGGCGAGGCGTCCAGTGCGATAGACGAACCTCGCTTTCCCCACGATGAGCTGTTTGGCGATATCGCTCGCACACTTCTTCACGAGTGCATCGGCGTCGAAGTCCACACGGAATGTCGTCCGGTACTTGATGCGGTTCCACAGCTCGCGGAACTCTTCACCGAGGTAGATCGCCTTGTTCAGCTTGACGACTTCAGCCTTGTCGGCGTCTCGGATGTTGAGCTTGCCGCTCACCTTCTTGAGCAGGCGTAGAATCTGGTCAGACTGCTCTTTCACGTCCTCAGGCAGTTCGACTTCATCGTTTGCGAGGGCCTTACGCAGCTCGTCCTGCACTTTGCCCTTGGAGTCGATGTACCCCTTCTCCTGCAAATACTCGAAGAGCTGTTTCGACTTCTCGGTGCCGAGGTACTCAATCTCCGGCTTCGACGCGTCCAGCACCACGCTCGCAAACAGGTGCTTCTCGATGACGCCGAACCGAATGCCCTCGTCCTGCTCGATCTCCTTCTGGAGCTTCTGAGCGAAGTCCTCGTATGACTCGTTCGCCATCACCGTGAGTCGATTCACCTCGAACCCATGAACTCGCTCACCGTCCTGGTTCACGGCGATACGCAGCCCGCGTCCAATCTCCTGCCGCTTCTTGATGACCGAACCGGTTTCGTTCAAGGTGCAAATCTGGAACACGTTCGGATTGTCCCAGCCCTCTCGCAAAGCAGAGTGCGAGAAGATGAACTTCAGCTTCGAGTCGAAGCTGAGTAGCGACTCCTTGTCTCGCATGATCAGGTGGTAGGTGCTCTCGTCTGCCTTGGTCTTGCCTTCACCGGTCGAGTCCTTGAACATCTCGACCGGCTGCCCGGCGACCTTCTTCTTGTCGATGGAGAAGTACCCGTCGTGAACACCGCTCGCTGCGGTCTCGCGGTCCAACCCTTCAAAGAGCACGTCGTACTTCGGCTTCTTGATCGCCTTGGCGTATTCCTCCTCGAACATCACGGCGTACTTGCCGTCAGCCCGCTTGCCCTCGTCGTCGTACTGCCTGTAGTTCGCGACTCGGTCGATGAAGAACAGGCTTAGCACCTTGATGCCTTGCGGGCGGAGCTGGAGCTCCTTGTCCAGGTGGGCCTCGATGGTCTTGCGGATTTGGAGCTGCTTGTACTGGTCCTCATCTACGTCGCCAGCGACCTCATTGAGACGAACGATGTCGTCCTGGCTCGTGAAGCTGATGTACTCGTTGCCCTTCTCGCAGTAGATGTCGTCGATAATGTACCCTTCGTACACACTGCGGCCACCCGACACTTCGAGAAGGTCTTGCCCTGCCTTGACGGTCTTCTTCTTCCGCTTGACCTCGCCGTTCCGTTGTTGCACGTCAAGCTCAAGCTGTGCCGTGATGGGGCTCTTCTTGTTATCCACCTTGAGCAGCTTGATGTACGCCTTGTTATGGCTGTCCTGCACGTCGATGCCAGCCACTTCGATCTGCTTGACCAGCTTCCGCTCGTAGGCGTCCACCGCATCCAGCTTGTAGACCATGTGGTGCTTCTTCAAGTGCGTTGCCGAGTAACGCAGCGTACAGAGCGGGTTGAGCGACGCTATCGCCTCGCTGCTCTTGTCCGTCGTATCCACACTCTGCGGTTCGTCGATGATGACAATGGGGTGCGTCGCCTGGATGAACTCGATCGGCTTGTTGCCGGTCATCCGGTCGTGCGGCCTGTGGATAATGTTGGCCTTGTCCTCCTTCGCCGGGTCCTTGAAACTCCGTCGGAAGGCGTCGATGTTGATCACCATGATCTGGATGTAGTCGCTCGTGGCGAAGTTGCGGACCTGGCCAAGCTTCTGCGAGTCGTAGACAAAGTAGTCGTACTGCGTGTTGTCGTAGAGCCCCTTGAAGTGGTCTTCGGTCATCTGGAGTGTTTTGTGGACCCCCTCCTTGATGGCGACTGAGGGCACCACCATGATGAACTTGGTGAAGCCGTACTTCCTATTCAGCTCGAAGATAGTGCGGAGATAGACGTACGTCTTTCCTGTGCCCGTCTCCATCTCGACCGTGAAGTTGAGGTCGCCGAGTTTCTCCGACACCGGCAATGCATTGCGAAGCTGAATCCCGCGAAGGTTGGCGAGAATGTCATCGTCGAGCAAGCGAAGCCGGTTGCCAACACCGAGATCTGAGCCGAACGCCAGCGTGCTCTGCCCGTCATCGGACGGTACATCGACGGCTGCAACGGTGAAGTTGGTGCGGCAGGTCTCTTGACCTTCAAAGAGGTCTACCACCGAGCATACAGCATCGTGTTGGAAGTCGAGCTCTGGATTGAATTGCATTTTCATCATGAACCTCAGCCAGAAAACTCACTGGGCGAAAGAAATGCCTCGCCTGTTTGGGATGCATGTCTCTTGATTCGCCGAATGACGTCTGGCATCGACATCAATTCAGAGAGCATCAAATTGTAAACATGCGAGTAATCCATCAACAGCATCGGCGTCCGCTCACGCGATGCAGCCTTGATTGCTCCAGATGTAAAGCCAGACATCGAGAGAAACACGCCCATCGTGTTCTCTGCTTTTGAGTTGATCTTCGCCATGAAGACATCAATATCCGGGCTTCCCGACTTGCCAGTCGTAAACTTGGTCTCAATGAGATACTCGGTGCCATCCAGGCTCAGTGATCCATCGATCTGGCGTCCATCTGTTTTGTACGGCGGACGTCCGACGATCTCGAAGTATCCAGCAAAGTCATAAAACCATTTTTCAAATGCGTATCCAGCATCGGCAGTGCCCTGACTTGGCACAAGGTCATCGAGGCGTTGTCGAAGTTTCTGAATGGTCTCCCGGGAGGCAAGCGTTGTCTCTCGCTGTTCGTTCGCTCGCCGCCGTCGTTGCTCAGCAGCTCGCTTGTCTTCTGTCTGGCTCTTTAGCGAATCAACTTGTTTCTTCAGTCGGGCAACTGACTCACGAGCATCGGCCAGCTTCTCTTTGCTGTCTTCCCATCGCTCCAAGTCAGGAAAATGGGTCATTTCTGCGAGCGAACGGGCCATGTCAAGAATGACCATATGGCCCGCATTGTCCTTGACTCCAAGAAGGTCATCAAAGAGGCGATGGAGAAAATCACGCTTGCTCTCCTCCCCGGGCCACGTCGCGAGCTTGGACTCCTTGATCCGATGCTGCTTGAGAAATGATCTCAAGGCACGTTTACGCCAGAACGCTTTCAGACAGGCGTCCTTCGTGAGTTCAATCAGATTGGGAGCGAGTTTCGGGTTCATGTCGTCTCGTCTACTACAAACTCCGGATCTGCTCATCGGCAAGCCCGGCCTGCTTGAGAATCTGCACGGCATTGGCCTTGACCACGTCGTCCTTGAAGCCGGAGTCTCGGAAGACGACACGCATGTCCTCAGGCTTCAGCTCCTTCTTGAGGGCGACGATACCCTCGACAACATCAAGGCCAATAGACTTCGCGAGGCACACCACCAACGCACCGGCACCAATGCTGAAGACGGTGCTTCCCGCGATTCTTCGCTCTTCAATCGGCTCCGCGAGGTCGAGCCCAAACTTCAGGAGTAGCTCGCAAAGGACATCTGCTTCACTTCGCTCGGTCTTGATGTTGTCGATTGAATCAAGCAGCGTGCTTTCGATAGCATCAAACTCTGTGTCCCAGAGTTCGATGTTGCTGCTGTCGAGTCTGAAGACGCGGAATCCCAAATCAGACGGAGCCAACGCCGAGTCCAACCGCTCCGCACGCTCTTCCGCCAGCCGCGTAGTGCATCGGCGGATTCGCTCTTTCCCGATGTCTGCAATTGTCTTGTACCCACTCTCAAGTGCCACAGAGTCGTCATCGCAAGGCTCTGGCAGTTGAACCATAATGAATCGCCGATCACCACTATCCTCTACATTTTGGTCAAGTACCGCCTGGGCGCTTGAGCACGAACCGGCAAAGAAATCGAGGACTATGTCTGTACCATTCGCACTCGTGCACACCTGCAATGCACGCTTAATGGTGCCGATGGGCTTAGGCCTTGGAAACACTCTCTTGTCGAAACCAAGTGCAATGAACTCCTCGCTTCCACGCTCGCTATTGACATCCTTGAACGACCACGATGTAGTAGCTTTGACATCATCGCGGCCGGTCAATAGGTCTTTCTCAAATACGCCCCAAATCTGTCTGTTAGGCATGAACTTCGGCATCAATGCCGACAGCTGTTCCTTCGCCGTATCAAGGCCCCATCGCCAGTTCCCCTCTTTCCCATCACTTCGCACCGGCTTTATCTGGACGTATCCATCGGGCACCTCATCGTCCTCGGTCGGGTAGAACTTGCCCGTCTCAGGATCATGCACGAAGTAATAGAACAAGTTAGGACGGTCTTCGCGGAGGTCATTGTCGCCGGTTTTCCGCAGATCAATTTCGCGATACCTGCCTAAAAGCGGATCGGATTTGTTGTAACGGGACAAGATGTGCTCCCCCGGCTCAAAGCCGCCAGCACTGAACGACCCGATGTTCTTCGCATACACAAGCATGTATTCGTGAGCAGTAGCTATGTGCTTGTCATCTGAACGCCCTTTGGGATTATTGGTATTGGCAATGCACGCAACAAAATTCTCCTCCCCAAACACGGCATCTGTCAGCATCCGAAGTCGTGATACTTCATGGTCATCAATGGAAATGACAATCGCCCCATCCTCTCGCAAAAGATGACGCGACAGCTTTAGGCGAGGCAGCATCATGTTCAGCCAGTTTGTGTGGTAGCGTCCGGAAGACTCTGAATTGGCAGATACCTTGAACCCTTCCTCGTCGGTCTGTCCTGTGTACCGCAAGTAGGTATCAAGATTCTCTTGGAACCTGTCCGGGTAGATGAACTCCTTACCAGTGTTGTACGGCGGGTCGATGTAGACCATCTTCACCTTGCGGTGGTACGACTTCTGGAGCAGCTTGAGTACTTCCAGATTGTCACCCTCGATGAACAGGTTCTTCGTCGTGTCCCAGTTGATCGATTCCTTCGGGCACGGCCTGAGCGTTGCGGCTGTGGGCGTGTTGGCGATGAGTGTCGCCCGGCTCTTGCCGTTCCAGGTGAAGCTGTACCGTTCAGGCTTCTCTTCGATGGCGTCGCCGAGCACCTCACGAAGTGCGTCGAAATCCACTTTCCACCGAGGCTCCCCGTCTTCGGAACTCTCCGTGAACGCATCCGGGAACAGCTCGCGGAGCTTGGCGAGATTCTGTTCGACGATGTTGGCGGATGCACCATCGGTTGCTGGGTTGAGTGGTTCCATCAGTCGTGTTCCTCGGTCTAGAGCAGGGTCGATTCTGTGCGGAGACGCTGCTCCAACTGCTTGATACTGGTATTGAGTTCAACCTGACGGTTGAAGTGGGTCTCGTTCTTGAGCAGGGCACGCTGCTCGGCTATCTGCTGTTCGATTGTGCGACACTCTGCGAGTCGCTTGAGCCGCTCTGCTTGTTGATCGACGGAGCTATAGAGCGAGAAGCTCCCCGTAAGCCGCGACGCATCGAGTGCGGCCACGCGGTCCACCAGAGCCGAGTACAGGTCGAAAAAGTGCGTGTGCGGCAAGCCGGGCAGAGGCAAGCTCTTGATGAACCCGGACTGCTCGGCGGAGAGAGAACTCGCGTCCATCCAGCCGGAGAGCCTTACGTCTTCGGCAACGATCGCGTCCCGCTCGGCACGGCTGAACCGCTTGTGAGCAACGCTGACCGCGAACGCGGGTGGAAGCGACAGCACGAGCACCACCGGATACGGGATCGCCCGATGGATGACTTCCGCGATGCGTTTGGTTCGCTTGTCCGTCTTCAGGTTGACCTGGATGACCGCGACCTCGTGGTACTCCCGTTCGTCGTCCTCGTAGGCGGAGATCGGCACGGTTGACGGCTTGAGCGTGTACTGCCAAGTCACGTTCTCGATGTCATCAGCGAACGCCCGCTTGTCGGCGGCGGTGAGCGAGGCGTTCTCTGAAAACAGCTTCTTGAACACACGCTTGCCGAGGTGGCAGGCATCGGGAAGGGCCATGCTTGAGTAGAGGGCGTCGGTCATCCACCGCCCCCCGAGTCTGCATCGACGATGGCGAGGTACGCGACGACTTCGAAGTCGTTGATGCCCTGGAACGAGTCCTTCGTGAGCACCGTGCCGCCACGTTGGAAGAGGCTCTCCACACCCTTCTCTTCGGCCTTGCCGGTCACGGCGGCGATCGCCTTAGCGAGCAAGCCTTGGTAGTGACTCATTTGCGAGCCGTTCTTGGTGCGTGCATTGAAGAAGGCAACGGCGGCATCGTCTGGCTGCGAGCAGCCGAGCGAGAGCTTCTTGAACACGTCGAGGATTCGTTTGGTGCTGGTGAAGTTGAGTTTCACGTCGCCCTCGTCTGAGACATAGACGAGGTAGTGCGGCGACAGGGCGTACGTGCTGTCGAGCCGGACCTTCGCGTTCTCAGCCCGGAGGCACCAGATCACTCCGGGGCCGATGTCCTCGATGTCCACGAGGTCATCACCGGCTGCGACCGCGAATGCTCCCAGCGGCATGTGCTCAAGTCGCTCTTCGTGCTCTTTGAGGAACTCGACCAGGTCCATGCGGAAGTCGTTGAGCGTGAGGTCGGTGATGGAGATGCCGTTGGAGAGGTCTTCCATGTCGATGACCTCCTCCTGCATCTGCTCAAACTGCCGCCGCCTGTACTCCAGGTCGTTCATGTGGTCGTTGTCTGTTTGCTCAATGACGTTCTCTTCGCCGGTGGCGGAGATATCGAGCAGCACCATGCGGCCACTGACGCGGGCTTCGAGGTTGATGTACTCGTCAAGCTCCATGTTGGGCCAGAAGTTGACCAGTTGGATGACGC
Source organism: Phycisphaerales bacterium (assembly GCA_029260395.1). Taxonomy (GTDB): domain Bacteria; phylum Planctomycetota; class Phycisphaerae; order Phycisphaerales; family UBA1924; genus OFTM382. The sequence continues at coordinate 653,286 of JAJDDJ010000013.1, forward strand.
TGTTCTGGGAGCCGATCCGGTCGATACGCCCGAACCGCTGGATGATGCGGACCGGATTCCAGTGGATGTCATAGTTGACGAGGTAGTCGCAGTCCTGGAGGTTCTGTCCCTCGCTGATGCAATCCGTCGCGATCAGGATGTCGATCTCGTCGGTGAGTGAGTCGTCAATCTTG
>JAJDDJ010000014.1 GCA_029260395.1 Phycisphaerales bacterium
CGAGCGGCGCACCTCGCAAGCCAGGCCGCGCGCTCAGCACTCGCACGGCTCGCCGAGATCACCAACACACCCCTCGACCACGCGAGCGCCTCACTCATCGAGACCGTCCGCAAGGCCGCTGCCGCGCTCCTTCGAGCCGAGGCCCCGTGCGGACGAGCCGCGTCCGGACGAGCCGCGACCGTCAGGAAGCGGTCTGCTGCCGTTGCCAACGAGCCCGAAGCGCGAGCGTACGTGCCTCACTCCAAGAACCCGCTTCGAGGATCAGAAGCAGACCGCCTGGCCGTCGCTACGCAGGTCACTCGCCGCGAGGTACCCATCGTCGAGCTTGTAGATGATCTGCCCCCGCCCGTGTGTCACGGTCCGCGCCGGCGCGATCTCGACCTCGTGGCCAAGCTCGCGCAGCCCGTCGTACAGCGAATCGTCAAACCCGGGCTCGATGAGCACCTCCAGCCCTTCCATCACCTGGTAGCGCGGGGCATCCAGCGCAGCCTGAGGGTTCTGCCCGTAGTCGGCGATGCGGATGACCACCTGCGCGTGGCCCTGCGGCTGCATGAATCCGCCCATCACACCGAAGCTCATGACCGGCTCCTCGACGCCGCCGACATCGCGCGTGACAAACCCCGGGATGATCGTGTGGTAGGGCCGCTTGACCGGGCCCGCGAGGTTCGGATGGCCGGGCTCGAGCGAGAAGCAGCACCCGCGGTTCTGCAGCGAAATGCCGGTGCCGGGAACGACAACGCCCGAGCCGAAGCCCGTGTAGTTGGACTGGATGTAGCTGACCATCATGCCGTCGGCATCGGCGGTGGTGAGGTACACCGTGCCGCCCTGCTTGGGCACACCGAACTCAAAGTCCGTCGCGCGGTCCATGCGGATATGGCTCGCACGCTCGGCGAGGTATCCGGGATCAAGCAGCTGATCGGCGCTCACGCCCATGAACCTGGGGTCAGCGATGTAACGGTGGGCATCGCGGAACGCGAGCTTCATCGTCTCGATCTGAAGGTGCAGGCTCAGGGCCGAATCGACCGCGTGCGCGCGCACGTCGTGGTGGCGAAGGAAGCCCAGCGCGATCAGCGCGGCCAGCCCCTGCCCGTTGGGCGGAATCTCGTGCAGCGTGAGCCCGTGGTATTCGACCGAGATAGGCCGGACCCACTGGGCCTCGTGCGCTCCCAGATCGCTCGCGCGAAGCAGGCCCTTCTGCGCGGTCGATGCCTTGTCAATCGCCTCGGCGAGATGGCCCTTATAGAACGACTCGCCCGAGCTGTCGCCGATGCTTTCGAGCGTGTTCGCGTGGTCCGGCAAGACCGCTCGCTGGCCAGTGCGGGGTGTCTTGCCACCCGGCGCGAAGACCCGCTGCCATTCGTCGAACTCGGCATACGCCCTGCGAGACCGGCTCCATCCCGATGCGGTTTGCGGGCTCACAAGGTACCCGTTCCGAGCGTAATGGACCGCCGCCTTGGCAAGCTCAGCCAGCGGCATCGTCCCATGGGTTGAAACTAGCTCGGCCCACGCCGAAACCGCGCCGGGCACGGTCACGCCTCCCCAGCCTCGAAACGGGATCTGGTCGAGGCCCTCGAAACGCTGGGCGACCTCCGCATCGGTCAGCAGCGCTGGCGACATGCCCGAGGCGTTGAGCCCGTGCAGCCCGCCGCCCGCCCAGACCAGCGCGAACGCATCCGAACCTATCCCGTTGCTCGTCGGCTCGACCACGGTCAGGCACATCGCAGTCGCTACGGCCGCGTCCGCCGCATTGCCCCCGCGTCGCAAGATATCCAGCCCCGCCTGCGCGGCCAGCGGCTGGCTCGTGGCGACGCACGCCTTTCCATAAACGGGCTCGCGCTGGGACGGGTACGGAAGCGTGTCGTCGAATGGAAGCATCCGCCGAGTCTACCGCCTGGTCCGGTCGCGGGGGCTCCGCAACATTCGGCCCTACGATGGATCGGGCCCGCAGTTCCTGGCCCGCGCGAGAGGCACTATTGCATGGCTCCATCCCCGGAACTCCCCATCGTCGGCTGGCGCGAGCGTGTGACGTTCACGCAGTGGGGGATGCGGCGCGTCCGCGCGAAGATCGATACCGGCGCGCGCACCAGCGCCATCGATGTCGCCCAGATCGAGCCCCAGGCCGACGGCACGATCCGCTTTGAGGTGGTCGCTAGGCTTACGCCCAGCCGCAAGACCAAGTGGATCACCGCGATGCCCGTGCGCACGAGCCTGGTCAAGCCAAGCCACGGCGAAGCTCAGACTCGCTACGTCTGCTTGACCACCATCAGCATCGGGGACCACGAGCAAGAGATCGAGGTGAGCCTCGTCTGTCGGGCGGGCATGCTCTGCCGAATGCTCATCGGACGCTCTGCGCTCAGCGAACGCTTCCTGGTGGACTCCTCGCAAACGTACCTGCTCACGACCCGCACAAAGTCTTCAACTGACAGGCAGTCAACACGATGAAACTCGCGATCCTCTCAGCGGCCCCAACCGCTTACAGCACCCGACGGCTCAAGCAGGCCGCCGCCGAGCGCGGTCACGAAGTCAAGGTTCTCAACACGCTCCGATTCGCGATCGATCTTGAGAAGGGCGATCCTGACCTGCACTTTCGGTCCAAAGCCATCAGCGACTACGACGCGGTGCTGCCACGCATAGGCGCTTCGATCACCTATTACGGCACAGCAGTCGTCAGGCAGTTCGAGCAGATGGACGTGTACACGCCCAACACCGCCAACGGGATCACCAACTCGCGCGACAAACTCAGGGCCATGCAGATCCTCAGTCGGCACGACATAGGCATTCCCCACACCGCGTTTGTCCGGGCTCGCGCCGACGTGCTGCCCGCGATCGAACGCCTTGGCGGGGCTCCGGTCATTATCAAGATCATCGAGGGCACACAGGGCATCGGCGTGATTCTGGCCGAAACGACCAAGGTCGCCGAGGCCATCATCGAGACGCTGCAGACGGCCAAGCAGAACGTGCTGATTCAGCGTTTCGTCAAGGAATCTAAGGGCAAGGACATCCGCGCGTTGGTGGTGGGGGACACCGTCGTCGCGGCGATGCGGCGGGTTGCACAGGGCGACGAGTTCCGCAGCAACGTGCATCGCGGTGGCATCGCCGAACCTGTCGAGCTGGACGCTGCCTACAGGCAGACCGCCGTCAGGGCTGCGCAGATCATGGGTCTGCGCTTCGCAGGTGTGGACATGCTCGAGGCCAACGACGGACCTCAGGTGCTTGAGGTCAACTCGTCGCCGGGTCTTGAAGGCATCGAGGGTGCTACGGGGCTCGACGTTGCGGGCACGATCGTCGAGTACATCGCCAACCAGGTGAACTTCCCGGAGATCGATATTCGCCAACGGTTGACTGTCTCGCGCGGGTATGGCGTGGCCGACCTGCTCATCCCCGAGGGCTCCGAACTTGTTGGCATCACCATCGGCGAGTCCCAGCTCCGCGACCGCGATATCGCCATCCTCAATCTGCACCGAGGCACCACCATCATCTCGAACCCTAAAGGCTCGCGCGTGCTCGAAGCCGGCGACAGGTTGCTCTGCTACGGCAAGCTGGAAGAAATGCGGGGCTTGGTTCCCGAGAAGCAGCGGCGCAAGCGCAAGATCACCGCCAAGGCGCTCGACCCGCAGCTGCTTGAAGATCTTGGAGACTCATGATGCCCGGTACTACCGATCCCTCGGTTTGGTTTGGCCAGCAGGTGGCCCCGGGCCAGCGGGTCGCAACGCGCCTCGTGCTGTCGGAAAACTACTCGGGAGCGAAAGTTTCCATCCCGGTGTTCGTGTGGAGGGGGCGGCTTGAGGGTCCGACGGTCGCCATCACCGCTGCCGTTCACGGTGACGAGATCAATGGCACGGGCGCGATTCGGCACATCATCCGCGAGCGGCCATTCGAGCTCAGCTCGGGCACGCTTGTGCTGGCGCCCGTCGTTAACATTCTGGGTTTCGACCGCCATGCGCGGTACATGCCAGACCGCCGCGACCTCAACCGTTCCTTTCCAGGCTCACGCGAGGGAAGCCTGACAGGGCGAATGGCCCGCTCGTTCTTCGATCAGGTCAACCGGCGGTGCGACTTTGGGATCGATCTCCACACTGCCGCCGTGCGCCGGACCAACTTTCCCAACGTGCGCGCCGACATGACCGATGAGCGCATCGCCGCCTTCGCTCGTGCGTTCGGCTCTGAGTTGATCGTCAGCGGTAAGGGCCCCGTGGGTTCGCTCCGCCGCGCCTCGTCGGCCGCCGGCTGCGCGACGCTGATTCTAGAAGCGGGCGAGGTCTGGAAGGTCGAGCCCGGCGTGGTCGAGTACGCCGTGCGTGGTATCACGAGCTGCCTGCGCTGGCTGGGCATGGTCGATGGTGAGCCAAGGAAGCCTGCGTACCGCATCGAGACCGACGTGACCAAGTGGATGCGCGCCGACTTCGGCGGGTTTCTTAGCTTCCACGTAGCGCCTGGTGACATCGTTCGCCAGGGTGATGCGCTGGCGACAAGCTCCGACCTGCTTGGTGATGAGGACCATGTGATCCGCGCCACGCACGACGGCGTGGTGCTCGGTATGACCACCATCCCATCGGTCGCGCCGGGCGACCCGGTCTGCCACATAGCGTTTCCGCGCGATGGCGTGCTCAAGCGAGCAGAGTCGGCGGTCGACGGGCTCGAAGACGACTCGCTGCACGAACGCCTGCGGGGGGATCTCGCAACCAACGTGCATGTGACTGATCCCGAATCAACCGAGATCGAGTAGCTCTCATAAGGCCGCTGAATTCCGGTACCGGATCGATGCGAAGCAGCGGCTATCAGCCCGCCGGGTACAGCGTCGGTGCGCCCGGCCCGACGGGCAGGCCCAGCGCGAACACCCACAGGTAGAACAGCGCCACCCAGCCGATCAGGAACGCCACCGAATACGGCAGCATGGTCGCTACCATCGTTCCAATGCCTAGGTCGCGTTTGTACTTCGTGGCGACCGCGAGAATGAGACCGAAGTAGCTCATCATTGGTGTGATGATGTTGGTCGTTGAATCGCCGATCCGGTACGCGGCCTGGATCACCTCGGGGCTGTAGCCGATCGTCATCAGCATCGGCACGAAGATCGGTGCTGTAACGGCCCACTGGGCGCTCGCCGAGCCAAGCATCAGGTTGACGACGCAGCACATCAGAATGAATGGCACGAACACCAGGGGGTTGTCGAGATTCATCGCCACCAGCGCCTCGGCCCCGAGCACGGCGAGAATCTGTCCGAGCCCCGAGTACCCGAAGAAGGCGACGAACTGGGCCGCGAAGAACACCAACACGATGTACAGCCCCATGCTGCGCATCGCCTCGGCCATCGCGTCGATCACGTCTCGGTCGTTGCGCATCGTGCCGACCACTCGGCCGTACACGAAGCCGGGTACGACGAAGAACACGAGAATCAGTGTCACCACGCTCCGCAGCAGCGGACGGAACGCTTCTGGCCCGGTCGCTGTCGGGTCCGGGTTGCGCAGCACGCCCCAGCCGGGCAGCCAGCTCAGCGCTTGTGAGCCTGCGAACTGCGGGCCCGCGACCACCACGATGCCAAGGCACACCAGAAGCGCGCTGAGCCCCGCTAGTAGCAGGCCCTTCTTCTCGAGGGCGCTGACGGGTTCCATCGCGGCCCGCTCGCCGAGGTGTTCGCTTGCTTCGCTGTCGTCGTAGGTGCCGAGTCTGGGTTCGACGATCTTCGCTGTCACGAACCAGCCGAGCCCTGTGATGAGGAACGTGCTGGCGATCATGAAGTACCAGTTGACTGCGGGGTGGACCTCGTACTCCGGATCGAGCAACTGGGCGGCTTCCTGCGTGATGCCCGCGAGCAGCGGATCGACCGTACCGATGAGCAGATTCGCCGAGTATCCGCCGGAGACGCCAGCGAACGACGCTGCCATGCCCGCGAGCGGGTGTCGGCCCAGCGAGTGGTAGATCGCCATAGCCAGGGGGATGAGCACGACGTAGCCCATTTCGCTTGCGGTGTTGCTGATGACACCGGCGAAGACGATCACGAGTGTTACCAGGTTCTTTGGGGCGCCGAGCACGAGCGCGCGCACAGCGGTGGTCAGCAGGCCCGATCGCTCGGCTACGCCGACGCCCAGCAGCGAGACCAGCACCGTGCCGAGCGGCACAAACCCCGTGAAGTTCTTCACCAGATTCTCGCTCATCCACCGGATGCCCTCGCCGGTGAGCAGGCTCTTGACGACAAACATCTCGCCTGCGTTGCCCGGCCTCGGGTCTTCGACTTTAAGTCCGGCTGCGGCGGCGATGGCTGAGAGCACGACGACTCCCAGCGCGAAGAGCGCGAACAGGCTTACGGGGTGGGGCAACAGGTTGCCGAGCCACTCGACCACCGCCAGCAGCCGGGCGATCGGTCCGGAGGGCTGCTTGGGCTGGTCGTTGGTGGGGGTGTCGGTGGGGTCGTTGGGCATCGACGCATGCTACCGAGTACACGCCTCCGAGCGCTGTAGCTAGGTCAGACCCCCGGATCGGGTGTGAAGTTCCACACGAGCACGCTACGGCCACGCGGCATCGCTGCCGTATCGTAAGTATCATCGCTCCGATGCCCAGGTCGCCTCGACATCCCGAGCCCAAGCCGCATCCTAGTGGGTTCTACCGGCTGCATCTGCTCAAACGCCGACAGACCAAGCCTCTTCCAAAGCCGGGCGATTTTTTCGGCTGCTGTACGCCGGATCACACGGGGCTCAGCGGCCGAGTCGTCTTCGATCACATCTCCGGGGCCGAGCCCGAGAATCCACCCGTCGGTATCGAGTTGGTCCTTTACGTCTATCGCGGGCTGTATGACTCCATCGACGAAGTGCCTTTGCCTTCACGTGAACCCAATCGGTTGATTCCGCCGGATTTCTACAACCAGACCATCTGGACACAGGGGCTTGCTTACATTTTCGGTAATTGGCCCATGGAAGCGAAGGAGTTTCTCCCTCGCCACGTGTTCCGGAAGCACGAAGCTGTTTGGCCGAGTGCCGACGCTCTAGAGCCCACTCGCGTGTGCCGGTTCCGTGATGAGCACTTTCGTAAAGCCGCACAGCCGTCGAGTCCCACTTCTGTCTCGGCTTTGGGCCCAGCGCCGTGCTTTAGGTCTGAGGTCCAGCGGACTCTCACTGAGAGTTCAAAGTATTGTTCACTATTTGCGGTGACCGCCAAAGAACAAAACCATGGTGAGGTATACAGGCGGATCGATGATGCTTGGAAAACAGGAAAGACTCGAGACCAGAAGCTTGAAGCGTTCAACGCCGAGCTCATAAAACGCCGTTGCAAAATCTCAAAGAGCGAGCTCAAACTTCGATAGCGGCCCTTCCCATGGCATACGTTAATCCAGACAGAGATCATGACTACTACTCGTTCTCATCTACTGAGAACTCGACGCGCCACCGCATGGTGGTCGAGCTTCTGTTTGATGGGCTCGATTACGAAGAGCACATCTGCCGCGGTTCGTTTGTACTCCCTCCCGAGGTCCCCATACCCGGAAAAGTGCTCAAGCTCCGCAAGGCACCGGAAGACATGCCCTGGTGCGGCGAAGCAATCATCGTCTCGGAGCGGCTCAAGCAGCTTTTGCTGCGGTTCGAGCCGGACATGCTCGACTTTGTACCGACCGTTTTGACCTATGAAGGGGAGCCTTGGACTGAGGTTCAATACTCGCTCATCAATACCCGGCGCATCGTCGAATGTCACGACCCGGACATCTCAGTCGTAAAGCCTGATGTCGGTGGCAAGGACCCGGTGCAGGTAAGTCATTTTACCTTCGCTGAGCGACCCCTTCCGGATGGTGCTCACCTGGCACGGGTGAAGTACTTCTATGTGAGTCTGGTTGTCTCTGATGAGGTCCGGCGTGCGATGGAGGCCGAGGGCCTTACAGGGTGCTGTTTTTTCAGCCCGAATCAAGGCTACAATGAACATTACTTAGAGATTGAGGACGCGCTGCGCCACAAGCTTCCCCACACCTACTGCTATGTGCTTCATAACTTCTCGGACTGGCCCACGCCCTATGCCCGTGTAGAGTACAAAGATGCAGACGGTACGACCCAAGTGGCCCGAATGCACCCGCCGTTCACCATCACAAAGGACAAGCCGGGCGACATCACCGTGATCGAGGTGATCAGGCAGGCCAAGGCTGAGGGGCGCACGTTCCCGCCGAGCATGCTGCAGGTTGCCACATGCGAGGACGGGGAGGCCATCTTCGCACATTTCAGCAAAGACAAGAGAGACGGGGAGATCTGGCTACGGCCGGCCCCGAACACAACAGCCCCGGACAAGGCGGGACTGTGCTACATCACCCACTCCATGTTTGGGCTGCGTGAGATGGTGGTGCCAGGCTCTTTATAGGGCACGATATTTGCAATGTGCTATGCCCTCGACGTCCAGGGCAACCTTCCCGCTTAACCGCACCGTCTGATCTCATCATTTTGGTCGGCTGATCCGCACGGAGTCACCGCTGCGCCCGGGCAGCACCGCCAGTGGCTTCTTTACCGAGGACTTTTACTACGACGGTGTGCGCCGCATCAAGGAGCGGACCACCGACCCCGATGCGGGCACCACCGGCCAATACCGGAGCGAATAGGTCTGGGTCCGGCTTCACTGTGATGCTCAGCCGGACGGGGCGAACAGCTGCGGGGCGGTTCAGTCGTTTCTGGTGCGGACGACCATGACGTCACCTGGGGCTGCGGCGAGGATCGCGCCGTCGATGTCGCCGGCGGCCGCTGTCAGCCGGTGCATCGGCTCATCGAGCGGTTCATCGCTCAGTTCAAACGTCGAGTGGTGCACCGGCAGCAGGTACCGTGCCCCCGTGCGCTGGAACATGGACCAGACCTGCTCGGGCGTCGCGTGCATGTGCTCCCACGGCTCATACGCCCCGATGCCGAATACCGCAACATCCACGTCTTCCACCGAATCGAAGGCGTCGGTGCTTGCCGAGTCACCGGTGAAGAGGACCGAGCCAGCGTCTGATCGCACCAGGTAGCTGTTCACGCCGCGGGCACGGTCGACGGCTGTCCGCGCACCCCAGTGCCTGGGCTGGATCGCGTCGACCCGGAGCTCCCGCAGCTCGAAAGCCTTGCCCGCGCGCAGCTCGACTACATCTGCAAAGCCGCGGGGCACGAGCCGCGAACAGCCGACCGGGACTACGACAGTCGTGTCAGGACTGGCCATCTGCTTGAGGGTCGGCTTGTCAAGGTGGTCGAAGTGGGCGTGCGTCAGCAGCACGAGCGGAACGCCCCGCAGCGATGGTGCGTTGATTGGTGCTTGTGATACTCGGCCCAGGCCGATTGTTCGGCCAGCGATGCGAGGGCCGATCCGCGAAGACAGCACGGGGTCGACCGCCACCTGCAACTCTCCGAACTGGCAGACCACGCTCGCGTGCCCGAGCCACGACAACGCTAGATCGTGCGGCGCGAGCTCGTGCAGCAAACGGACCGCTCCGCCCTCCTTGGCGAGGTCTCGGCTTAGGAGCGACCGGACGATCTGAGCCGGGTATCTCCGCAGGCCTGAGCGGATCGACCGCGCGGTGCGTTCCAGTCTTCCTCGGGATGGTGCTGGCTGGGGTTGCGGTTCCATGGTCATTTCCGATGTGGAGCATTGTACATGCGGCCGCGTGGCGAGCCCGGGTAGACTCATCCCATCATGCGTACGCGATTTCTCACAAGTGGGTTCAGTACATGATCGGTGCGCTAGCCCCAGTGCTCGCGATTGTCCTTCACTGGACGATCGCCATCGGTCTGACCTGCCGGATCTTGATGGCCCGCCGGTCTCGGGGCTCGGGGTTCGCGTGGATCTTCATCACCCTTTCCGTGCCGTATGTCGGTGCCGCCCTGTACCTCATGGTGGGGGAGGTCTGGCTGCCCAAGCGGCGCGTGAGGCGAGTCGCGGAGATGATCCAGGCGGAACGAGACTCAGGAGAGCACCCTGCTGTGACGCCGCCCGCTGCCGCTGGGATCGATCCGGAACTGCTGGCGAGATTCGCCTCGCTGGCGGAGAATGCGAGCGGGATCGCGCTGAGCACTCGCAATCGGATCGAGCTGCTGGACGGCGCCGACCTTGCCTTTGACCACATGATCCGTGACATCGATAGCGCGACTTCGAACTGTTTCATCCTCACGTACATCTGGTATCCGGGCGGGCGGACAGACGAGATCGCGTTGGCCCTCGAGCGAGCCGCCAACCGGGGTGTCGATTGCCGGGTGCTCGCCGACGCCCATGGCAGCGCATCGTTCTTTGCCAGTGAAGTCTACAGCCGGCTCCGTCGCGCGGGCGTCGAAGTGGTAAGCGCCAACAGAGCAGGGTGGCTCCGCCTGCGACTCGCCCGAATCGATCTTCGCAACCACCGCAAGATCGTGGTGCTCGACGGCCAGATCGGGTACACCGGCAGCCTGAACATCGTTGATCCTCGTCTGTTCAAGACCCGTGCTGGCGTCGGCCAGTGGATCGACTGCATGGCACGGCTTGAGGGCCAAGCAGCCAGCGATCTCCAGCGGGTCTTTCTCCGCGACTGGTCAATCGAGAACCCCGGCGCCGAGAGCCCCGCGCGGCCAGCATGCGCACCGACACTCGAGTTCGAGAACGGGGCCGCGGCCCAGGTGCTCCCATCAGGGCCCGCTCAGGAGCCCGAAGTGCTCCGAAGGATGCTGCTTACCCAGATCCACGCGGCACGCCAGGAGATCATCATCACGACACCGTACTTTGTCCCCGACGAGCCGATGATGATGGCGCTGACTTCGGCGGCTCGCAGCGGCGTGTGCGTTCGGCTTATCGTCCCGGCGAAGATTGACGCTGTGCTCGTCCGACACGCGACGCGAGCCTATTTCAGTGATCTTCTCGACGCGGGAGTCGAGATTCACCAGTTCACGCGAGGTCTGCTCCATTCCAAGACGGTGACGGCGGACGGAGCCGTGGGGATGATCGGCACGGCGAACATGGACCTCCGCAGCTTCGAACTCAACCTCGAAGTGAGCCTCTTCGTCTACGACACCGCGTTTACCTCGGAACTCGTCAAGCTCCAGCGGTCATACATCGCTGGCTCAACTCGAATTGATCCAGACACATGGTCTCATCGCTCGATAGCGTGGGGCATTGTCGATAACGCGGCCCAGCTTATTGCGCCGGTGCTGTGAGAATCTAGCGAGCCGTAACGTGATAGCCGCCGTGGGGCGTGCGTGTGCGTCCATGCCGAGGCGGTGCCGGTGCGCCGAATAGCCTCGATTCGCGCTTCGGTCACCGTGGCACTGGCCTGGACAGCCGCGGCAGGTGTCGAAGGGCAGTGTGCAAGTTGGACTCGGTGCGGATCAGCCGGCCGAAGCCGTCGTAGCGGTAGCGTCGGGCCACGTCGCCGTAGTCGAGGTTCCAGTCGGGCGGTGAGGCAGTGGTATCCCAGTGCCAGCTCGCTTTGTTGACCTGCACGAGGCGGTTGAAGGCGTCGTAGTGGTAGTAGTAGCGGCCGTCGAAGACGAGGCTGCCCGCCTCGTCGTAGAGGGTCTGTGTACGCCGCTGGAGCGGGACCGTTTGCGATGGGTCGTTGAAGACGCCGCTATCGGTCGGGTCCCAGTGCAACTGCTCGGCGATGCGGTTGCGGAGGTCGGAGGCTATGCAAGTAGAAGCGTTCTCACCACCTGGACTAGCGTCACTCTGTTACCACGGGGTGCCGATGACCCACTACACGTTACCGGTAAGAGCTTGCTGGACATGGTGACTCAATCTTGATGCTGCTCCAAGCCCGTACATGCCCATCGGTTCATCGAGTGGCTCGACGATCTTGTAGTGTTCATCACGATACAGGCACACTCGGATCGGGACAGGATCATGTGAGTGCATCTTCACGTTTCGATGATCCCGGAACACATGCCGAGGGACGTACTCTTCGGGCTGCATCGGCCAGTTGCCCAGGATGTACGCGATGCCCTGAGTCCACACGGTCTGGTTATAAAAATCTGGCGGGACAAGCAAATCCGGCTTGCGAGGTGGAAGTGGCACCTCCTCAATCGAGTCGTGCAGCCCACGGTAGACATACAGAACCAACTCAATCCCGACTGGAGGCTCCTTGGGATAGGCACCGGACATATGATCGAATACGACGCGTCCTCCAAGCCACTTATGCTCAGGTGTGCAGCACACAAAGAAATCGCCGGGTCTCGGCGGCGGCTTCGTGCGACGACGACGAAGCAACTGCAGCCAGTAAAGGCCGCTCGGGTGAGGTTTGGGTTCGGGATTGGCTGTCGATCGTGTCATGGTGTCCAGAGCGTAGCAAACTAGAATACCTTCTTGCCCCACTTCATGACTTCGTCGTAGAAGTTCCGGTGCTTTCCGACGCCCCTATTTTTGTTCCACAGAACCCGTCCAGCGCCCTAAGCGCGGTTCATCTGAACTGTCTCCCATACTCTCGCCACGTTCTTTGTAACACCTTGCTTCCGAATCGAGAGCGCAATACCTGGATCACCAAAGTGACGCCGGTGTTCAGCAGTTCTCCTGTTGCCAGGTCGAGTCCGGCTTCGATCCACGACCATGCCTCGGAGTTGCTCAGCATCTCCGGACTATCCATCGCACTGATGCCGAGTTCGCCCAGGATTGCTGTTGCCAGGAAAGGGAGTGCACTGGCGATGTATGAGAGCGCAAACGCAGTAGTGTTTGCGCTGCCTGTGATGCGCTCCATAAGCGCGCGCTTCGCTCCCGCGTCAGTGGCCAGATAGTCGTCGACCATGTCGAAGGGATCAGAGCTCAGTCCCGTGGGATCGAATCGGCTGACCGGGCTTGAGCCGAGATACTGGTAAAGGCTGAACCCGTCTGTGTAGAGCCCCTCGAGCGAGTAGCTGAGCGCCGCCGCTCCCATCGCGCTGCCGTGGTAGGAGCCTTCGAGGAGGCTCATGGCGGTTTGGTTGGGATCCTGCTGGAGGAACCTGCCGACGCTTGGCGAGTAGGCCCGGTTTCGGTTGTGGTAGAGCGAGTGGGCGAAGGGGACGAGGCGGTGCGCTTCGTTTCCGCCGAGTGAGACGGGCCCGTTGGTGGGGTTGTCGAGCCGGTCGAGGAACAGGCCCTTGTGGCCGAGCGTTTGGACCGGGAAGTCGTGGATGTGCTCCGCTGCGATGACGTCGCCGTAGGGCTCGAAGGACCACTGGGCCGCGACCCGTGCTGTTCCGTTGGCATCGAGATCGCACAGCGCGGCCATGTTGCCGGCTGTGTCGAAGATCGACCACCAGCCGGTGTTGCGGGTGGCCCACTCGTGGCCGTCGTGCTGCGCGAGGAGTTCGTCAAAGCCCGAATCGCCGGGTCCCCAGACGTACTCGCGGTGGAGTTGATCGGTGGCGGCTGAGGCAGTTGGGGCTCAAGCGGCTACATGCTCACGGCCAGGACGGAGCGGGGCCGTGAGGCCTGAGGGAAGGGTTGAAGGGCGAGCCCTTTTTGATGGCGTAGGCGTCGTCCGAGGCTTGTGACGCAACATTGCGTCGATGCCGTTCAAGAGCGGGTGATTCATAAATCGGATTCCGCAATCGCGTATCAAGTGCTACTTGACGTACACGGGCTCTACCCAGCCATGCTCTTGCTGCCTTCCCTTCCAGGTCTCCGGTCCTGGAAACCTTATGTGACTAATGATCGCCTCTACTGCTGCTGTTTGCAGCAATAAGAGTGGCCAGCCATAGAGCGGGCCATACTTGCCTGTCTTTGTGGTTACTCGAGGGAAGAAATTGAACGGCTCTCGCATGCTCAATACGACGTGGTCCGTCAAGTCCTTGGTTGAAGCGCGGGAGTACTCAAGTCTACTAGGTTCTGAATACGAATACCCCCATACGGTCCGTTTGCAGATAGGGCACGGGTCGAATTCCTCCATGGGGTCTCCCAGATCAGTGTTTGCCCTACTGGCGTTCACGAGTATTCCCTGCGAACCTGTGCTAAGCGGAGGCATCTCTGCCGTCGGAACCAAATCCACCCAATCCGCAGCCTCGGAGCCGTCAGGCAACAGAGATGGCCTTAGGAAGTTGTCGACACCGGTTGCATCGACAATTAGATCTGCTAGTCGTCGTCGCATCAACAGCCGGTTTGTTCCGGGATGTCCATGATAAAACTCTCCTTTGTAGCGAAGCCCGCTCTTGGGCATCGTATGAGGGTTAACTTGGCGAGCCCCGAACGAACAGTTGCTACATGCCATTGTAAAGTCCATGCTAGCGGTAGATAGTATCGCGGGGACCTGATTTCGGGAGGATGGCACCACATGGAGGATTCCGTAGTCGCCTAGTAGTGCGTCGGCCTCCTCATAACGCGTGTGCAATTCACTGTCATACTCTAGTGATCGTGCATCGCATTCGAGTTGAAGAGGATGTCCTTGATGCTGCGGAATAACAAAGTCAATAACATCGCTGGTTACAACCGAGTCGGTCACTCCCAGTGAGCGGACTACTTCGGTTGCAAGTCGTGATGACGTGCGGGTCGGCGTTAAAATCGACACTTGCCACTCATGCTGCACTGGCTGGTCCTATCTGTGAAGTAAGCAAAGCTATTTTCCGACAATGTAGTCAATCGCGGCCTTCCGCAAATTCGGAGCTCCCAAGTATACATACCGGACAACCTTCTTCGCATTCTCCTTCGACAGGCCGCGTGGACCGCCGTACCTGCGGTTTGCTTCATTGAAGCGTACGCGGATGTCGCTCCGATGGTATCTGGCTTCCACGTTGATTGCGGGACCTCCTCCGGCGGTGTTTCTTCGCCACGGGCCATCCATCTGCCTCTCTACCAAATGGTGGGCGCCTTCGCCTGGATGCCGATCAAACCCCTTGCGAGCCTTGTAATAGGAGTCGTAAACGTGGCGATCACTGAGCTGGCTCATGCCGGAAACTGAACGAGCACCGCTCTCCGTGAGCTTGCCTCCCCCTTTACCACCACGTGCTCGCGCGACGATGAGCCCTTCAAGCTCCTTCATCATTAGTGCGTCTTGCACCTGCTCTATGAGTCCTGCATAGAAACCCATGGCGAATGACAGTTCAGCCCAGCTATTGCTAGAGCATGAGTGCCAGTCATCGTCGGTATCCCAATTGGTAGCCCAATCGAGATCCATGTTTTGGTTCTCAGCGTATTGGCCAATCATGCCCTCGACGCCACCTCGAAGCGCACCAGCGCCAACCATCAGCAAGTCGTCGTAGCCCACGAATAGTCCCGTTGGATCGCTATTCGAGACAGGCGATGAGCCCACATACTGGTAGAGGCTCATTCCGTCGCCGTACAACTCCTCTAGCGAATAGCTGAGAGCCGCTGCACCCATGGCGCTGCCGTGGTAGGAGCCTTCGAGGAGGCTCATGGCGGTCTGGTTTGGGTCCTGCTGGAGGAACCTCCCGAGGCTTGGCGCGTAGGCTCGGTTTCGGTTGTGGTAGAGGCTGTGGGCGAAGGGGACGAGGCGATGCGCTTCGCTGCCGCCGAGGGACATTGGCCCGTTGGTCTCGTTGTCGAGGCGGTTGAGGAACAGGCCCTTGTGGCCGAGGGTCTGGACGGGGAACGCTTCGATGTTGTGCTCGGCAGCGATCACATCGCCGTAGGGCTCGTAGGACCACTGGGCTGCAACGCGTGCATCGCCGTTGGCATCAAGATCGCACAGCGCGGCCATGTTGCCCGCTGTGTCGAACAGCGACCACCAGCCGGTGTTGCGGGTGGCCCACTCGCGTAGTAGTCAGCTTGCTTAGGTCAGTGCGCCCACATCGCGTAGTCGTGATTCGAGCCATGGTGCAGGTGGGTCCCAGAGACTTCCCATTCCGCGGTTTCCGATCAGACGCGATCCGAGTTCTTGAGACAACTTGATGATCAGGCCTTGCTCACATTCGCGCAGGAACAGCTTGCCATCGGGGAACCGCCAATGCCGGATCTGGTCATAGAACTCGTCTCGAAAGGCAGCTCGCCCTCCGAGTGTGGTGAGCAGCGGCTCTGCTATGAGCTGGGCCCAGTGTATCGCAGGAACGAGCCCCTTCCGGTTAAGGCCCGCCTCGCGCCATCGGTCAAAGTCCAATCGCACAGGCACTGACATCATCTGGGCTGCGAACGGCGTGTACCCGTAGTACGAACCCGAGCAATCATCCGCAAAGTAGGTGCAGTCAACAAATCCATAGTAGGCACCGACGGCGTCTGAGAGCTTTGCCAGTGCGTCCATCAAAGCACACGCCAAATCAGCCTCGCGCTCTTGATGTTGAGCGTAAGCTAAGGCCGACCGCGCGTTGATCGAGAGGCGCAGGGCCACATCCTGCCGCTCCTCGCCAACGAGGGCAGCACGAGTGATCTCGATATCCCATTTATTCGCGAACCAGCCCCAGTTCTCGTCGCGGATCATGTGATCGATTGAAAGGTGGTCGAGGCAGATCTGTGCTTTAGCGAGCGTGCCCAGGACAGGCCCAAGCTCAAAGTGCCTCTTTCTGTCGGCAGATAGTGTGACATTGAATTTGTCGCTGGTGTTCGATTCTGTCGATTTCCACGGTCGGTCGAGACGTTGATGTGATTTGCCCAGTACGTGATACGTGTTGCATAGTGGCCTCGGCGATAGATGCTGAATTGTCTCATTGCAGACGCTGAGCGCATCAATGAGATGCCGATACTCTGCTCTGCAATACACAACAAGATGAAAATACTCAAGGGCAGGATAAGTAGAAAGTTCTATACTCAATGGCAATCTCTCGGTCTAAAAGTCGGTACCGCGCAGACGCTGTGGTGTCATCACTGGCCATTCTACAACGGTAAGCCCTTCGTTCCGCAGCATCTCGGCCATCTTGTGTGTCTTGCGGAGGGCCTCGTCAACGCTCTGAGAGACCGCCGCCTCTCCGATATGGACTCTTCCTCTCATATCGACTCCAAAAACGTCTGGCCGCTGCTTTGCGACACCAGATCGCACAGCGCGGCCATGTTGCCCGCTGTGTCGAAGAGCGACCACCAGCCGACGTTGCGCTCAGCCCAGGTGTGCCCGTCGTGCTGCACGAGGAGTTCGTCGAAGCCCGAGTCGCCCGGCCCCCAGACGTACTCACGGCGGAGTTGATCGGTGACGGCCAGACTATCGGAGCTCAGATAGCTAGCGGTCGCCGCGGTTGGCTAGTCGATACTCCTGTGATGCGAGGTTCGACAACTCGGCTAAGCCGTCGGTGGGGCGGTCGTGTTCCGCTATCTGCATGAGTGCCGTAGGAACCCGACCGAACACGTCAAAACCACGGTGGACACTTGGTGTGTACTCGATCCAAGGGCCATTGTAAGAATCTGTTCTACGCTTGCGGCATCTCCGCCAGGTACACGCCGGCAAGCCGGAGCGGACACACTCTCCAAAATAAGCAGCTGCGTCGACTGCGATAAGCTGCCAACATCGATCTAGTCTCCAGCGGATGGTCATCCTTTCTCTCTGAGAGATGTCCTCTCGAATCTCTCGCGAAAGGGACTCATGTAGCCATATGACATCATGCCTTTCTTCAGGCGGAATCACTTCAAGCTTGGCATATCGCTCGAACCACGACCCCAGCAGCTCGAGCGAACAAGCGGAGTAATCCGGAGTCCATGTCTCAAATCCAGCGCTGCTGCGAATGAGTGCCGTGAAGCGACTCTCGCGCTGACATAGTTGGGTAATAAAATTCGATATGCGGACGTCGGAGTCTCTCCAATGGAGGGATCGCCACTCGATCCGTAAGAGATTGTCTATGGTATCGAAGGAACCACTGTTCTCATCGTATGATCGTGTATTTAATGCCATTGAGCTTCAAATAGTGTAGCAGATCAGGATGTGGTTCCCGCTTGCCATTCAGTCGGAACTCCCAAAGTACGTCCTTTACTGTACCAGCTCTCTTCGCACGTACATCAAACAGGATCTGTCTTTTTACCCGAGTGCTTAAGGACTGATAACCCGACTTGACTTCCATGTACAGTTTCTGTTCTCGATCGAGAATTGAGTCATACATGCGGCGTGTCTGCAAACCG
Source organism: Phycisphaerales bacterium (assembly GCA_029260395.1). Lineage (GTDB taxonomy): Bacteria > Planctomycetota > Phycisphaerae > Phycisphaerales > UBA1924 > OFTM382. Next base: position 17,911 of record JAJDDJ010000014.1, read on the forward strand.
TTCTTGCCGCTGCGGCCGGTAGATCTGTTGACGTCCGCCGCGCCTGGATCCATAACGTAGTGCTTGCACTCAATCGCGTTATTTGCCTTCCGCGACGCGATCTCTCCTGGTACTCCAAGCTGGCGAATCGGATTGAGCTGTCCTGGTCGTCTCGGCTTTGCCGCAAAGGATGATGCGAAGTTGAACGGTGCCGGAGCTGAAACGGCCGGGTCTGACTGGTCTGTCGTGCTGTTTAGGAGTCTATCCGAGAATCCGCCGTCTCGGCTGAAGAATGGGTTGTCATCGTCGGACGAGTCCCAGTCGAGAGCCCAGTCCATTTGCTCTTCGCGGTCGTACGCCGCGCCCTGCACGAACGAGTGGATCTCCGCCATGAGCACGTAGCCCTGCAGGATCTCCAGCAGATCGCCCGCAACCATTCCGGTGACAGCATCGACGACCGGCAGGATCACTCCCTCGTAGCTCTCGCGCCAGCTGAGGCCGGTTGGATCGCTGTTTCCGATCGGGTTGTTGCCGTTGTACCCGTAGAGGCTGAATCCGTCGCCATAAAGCTCTTCGAGGGAGTAGCTGAGCGCTGCTGCGCCCATGGCGCTGCCGTGGTAGGAGCCTTCGAGGAGGCTCATGGCGGTCTGGTTGGTATCCTGCTGGAGGAACCTGCCCAGGCTTGGCGCGTAGGCTCGGTTTCGGTTGTGGTAGAGCGAGTGGGCGAAGGGGACGAGGCGATGCGCTTCGGTTCCGCCGAGTGAGACTGGCCCGTTGGTGGTGTTGTCGAGCCGGTCGAGGAACAGGCCCTTGTGGCCGAGGGTCTGGACGGGGAACGCTTCGATGTTGTGCTCGGCAGCGATCACATCGCCGTAGGGCTCGTAGGACCATTGCGCGGCGACCCGTGCTGTTCCGTTGGCATCGAGATCGCAAAGCGCGGCCATGTTGCCGGCTGTGTCGAACAGCGACCACCAGCCGGCGTTGCGCTCGGCCCACTCATCGCCGTCGTGCTGCACGAGGAGTTCGTCGAATCCGGCATCGCCGCCGCCCCAGACGTACTCGCGGCGGAGCTGGTCAGCCGTTCCCGCATCGGGGTCGGTGGTCCGCTCCTGGATGCGGCGTACACCGTCGTAGTAAAAGTCCTCGGTGAAGAAGCCACTGGCGGCGCTGCCCGGGCGCAGCGGTGACTCCGTGCGGATCAGCCTTCCAAAGCCGTCGTATCGGTATCGGCGGACCGCATCCCCGTAGTCGAGGACCCAGGCGGGCGGGGCGGCGCTGGGGTCCCAGTGCCAGCTCGCTTGGTTGACCTGCACGAGGCGGTTGAAGGCATCAAAGTGGAAGTAGTACCGACCATCGAAGACCAGATTGCCGGCCTCGTCGTAGAGGGTCTGTGTACGCCGCTGGAGCGGGACCGTTTGCGATGGGTCGTTGAAGACGCCGCTATCGGTCGGGTCCCAGTGCAACTGCTCGGCGATGCGGTTGCGGAGGTCCGCCGTGTGGTAGAGCAGCAGGCTCTCATTGGCGGGATCCGGGGCGCCCGCGGTGCCCGAACCGCCCAGAGCCATGCCGTCGAGATCGCCGATCGTCGAGCGGCCAGCGGGGGCCGAGCCCATCAGGCTCATCAGCGCGAGGAAGTCGCCAAAGCCCACGATGCCGTCAGGTCCTGGCGCGCCGTTCTCGTCGGCGATGTCCTCAGGGCAGCCGCTGCAAGCGTGCTCTTCCTCGGTGGTGTCAATAAGTTGGAGGAGGTGTTGGAAGTCGTCGTTGTCGATGTCGTGGTCGCCGTCGAAATCCCCGATCTGGCCGCCGCTCCAGTTGCCTACAGCATCGAGCAGCCAGTCATCGGTGCGGACCACGTTGGCCAGCGGACGCGGCTGGGGCTGGTTGTAGTGCCCCCCTCCGCCCGGCGTGTACATCGGCAGCGTCGGGTCGAACTCGCCGATGTAGTTGGCCACCAACCTGCCAAGGTGGTCGTATGCGGCCGAGTGAGACCGGACGTTGTCACGGGGCTGGCCGGAGAATTCGGCTTGCGTGACGACGCGGAGCGTGGGGTTGCTTGTGGCGTCGCGAGTGGTGATCTCTGCGTACAGCGTTGTGGGCGAGGCCTCGTCTGTCTCGTATCGCACATGCTTGACCGAGCCGAACATGTCGAGGCCGGGCAGGCCGATAGGTGAGGATGGAGGCGGCGGAGTGTTCAGCAGCGACGGGTCGCCGTAGTCCTGGATGATTCCGCCCGCGGCGCGGGTGGTCGCCACGCGGCGGCCGTCGCCGGTGCGTGTGAACGCTGTACTGTTATCGATGGGAACGGCCGGGGGCGATATTTGAGTGCCGTTCGCTTCAGCCAGTAATACACTCGAATCGAGGCTGACTATGCGGGAGAGTTGGTGGTCGATGCTGCCGGGCGTGCCGTAGCCGAAGGTGACGGCTCGGCGGGCCTCGACAGCGGGACCTGCGGGAAGCTGGAAGTTGGTCGCGTCTTCCTCAACCATTGGGTACTGCATTGAGGAGAGCCGGGCAAAGCCGGGTTCGCCCATCGCTAGGTCGGTGTTGACGTGCGTCCAGCTGTACGCGATCGCGGGAGTGGAGTGCTCGTCGACCGCATCGGCGATGGCTTGCCACTCGGTGGTAGGGCGGCCGTGGGGGTCGTACTCGATCTGCACCTGAGACAGGGCCATGGTGGAGGCCTGCGATTGTTTGGCGGTTACCAGCTGCAGTTGGCCCCGCGTGTCGTACTTGTACTCGACAAATCCCACGCGGTCATCCACGGGGAGCGTGCTTGGCGAGCCGTCGGAGAGGCCCGCGAGAGGCTGGTTCATGGAGGCGGGGTAGCCGTCGACCCAGAACTCGTTGTCGTAGTAGCCGATCTGGATGTTGGCGAGGCGCCCCAGGGCGTCGTAGGCGTACCGCATGGTCATGCCTCGGGCATCGATGCGTTCGGCGACCCGGCCATCAAAGAAGTAGCGGAGCTCGAGGTCTGGGGTGCCTCCGAGTTCGGCATCCAGTTCCAGAGGCCCGGTGAAGTCGAACCGGTCATCTGCTTCATCGACGCGCAGCCACATCTGACCGACGAGCTGATTGTTCTGGGAGACGGGGGTGTATGCCTCATCGAGAACATCGGCCTGATACCTGATACGAGATTTTTCAGCGTCGGCCCAATGCACGTCGCTGCCGGCAACGCCGGGGTCTCCGGTGTTTAGAGTTCCAGTGGCATTGAATCGAGGCACGACCATCTCGACGAGCCGACCGAATCGGTAGGCGTATTCGGTGTATCGCCGGTCGCGGGCATTGTCGGCGGCCGCGTTCTCGATCTTTCGAGCCAGTCTGCCGGGCTTGGAGTACTGATACTCGGTAACGGTACCCCGAGGGTCGATCTCGCGCACGAGGCGTCCCGAGGCGCGGTCGTACTGGTTGATCCATATGCGAGCGTGGTTTGGAAGGTCCTGGCGATTCGTCGTTCCCGATGTAGTGTCATAGATCGGGGCATCATTGTTCAGGGGTTGACCGTTCGCATCCACACGGGAGAATGCCTGCGGGCCCGCGACGTACCCATCAGCCTGCTCGGTGCCGAGCTCGGCCTGTGCGAGAAGTTGCTTCTTGGCGTTGTACCAACTGACGGTGGTTGTGCGCACGGCGTTGCCGCTTGCCGGTTCGGCTGAGAGCAGGTTGTTGGGATCGTAGACGACACGAACGAACCGTCTGGTCTCGATTACGTTGCCGTCGCCGTCGTACGAGTGCTCGGTTCGAGTCAGCTCATACGGCGGTGCATCATCGAGCTGGGGCTCTGCGGTGATCTCGACGGCGACGCGCCCGAGACCATCGAGGATGCTGCGGGTGAACGGTTGACCGGGCGACTGACTGAAAACATTGGCATCGCCGCGTCCACGGTAAGAGAGCGTTGCCATGTACGGCGGTTGGCCGCCGGTGCCGTCCCACGATACGTCGTACGACCGTGTCTCGGTCGTGTGACCGGATGGGTCGTAGAAGTGTTCGGTCACCGAGAGGGGCGCGGCCTGAACGCTGAATAGATCGGCGGGCGAGGGGTTGCTGCTCTGGACCGTGAACGCAGTCGGATCGAATGCGGCGAAACTGATAGGTGCGGGCGTCTCGCCGTAGGTGGCTGTAAGAACGGGCCGGTCCGCATGATCGTAGTAGGTCACGGAAGTGGAGAGCACCGCCGAGGTGAGCAGGTCGTAGGCCGAGGTGAGAACCGGGCGCATCCTCCAGTCGTACTGCGTGGTTGTCGCGTAGCCATCGGTGTCGGAAGCCACTTCGTCGTAGAAGTCGGTGTACCAGCCTGGGTTTGACCGGTACTCCCAGACCTTCACCGGGAGCCATGCGTCGTTGGGACTCAGGCCGTACTCGGTCCGGCTGGTGAGGTACATATTGAAGTTGTCGTTGGGGGGGTCATTACCCAGCGTCGGCTTCGTCCAATCGGAATCCTCGGTTCCCGCGTAGGTGCGGAGCGCCTGACCGATCTGGTTCTTCGTGGTTCGGCTGATCGAGCCGTCGATCTCGGCTTCGCGGTACACCTCGCCGAGGTCGTTGATGATCTTGGAACCGATGGCGAGCATCGTGCCGTGAACTGAAGGTTCCAGCAGCGAGGCTTCTCGCAGACGTCCCGTGCCATCCGGCTTGATCTCGACGCGAGCTTCTTGCTGGAACTTCGGCGCATTATCTCGCCAGAAGCCTAAATCAATGCTCTCGAGTACTCCTGTGTCGTTTACGAACGTGACACGGCTCTTGCTGAATGGCGCGCCACGAGGGAAGTTGACCCCCTCGCTCAATGTGTAGTCATTCACCTCACCGACAGACTCGGAATTGAACGGGCCAGACGATGAGATGGCCACATCACCTACCACTGCAAGGTCATTAAAGATGAACTCTCTGGCCGTGCGAGATTGACCCTTCCTTGGATTGAGCTCGTGACCCATGGGATACCAAACAAACCGCTTGGACCAACGACGGCCGTTAGGGAAGAAGACATCTCGCAGGCCATACTCGATGCTGTACTCGAAGCTCGTGATCGCATTGATCGCATCGACTGATTGGCCCGCTGGCTGCAGTCGGCCCCACCCTGTCGGGGCTTGTGGAATGGCAACGTCCACGTTGTTCACAGACTTCGGCGTTGAACCGGGCTGGGCATCCATCACCGTGTGGATTGATCTGCCGCGGTCGTCGCGCTCGAAGTAGGTCAGGATGACCGAGGTATGCTCGTCGGCACCGCTCGCGGGGTTCGTGGGATCAATGGCGAGAGCATTAGCGGACCACCGAGGGTTGCCCGAATCGTCGTAGAACTCGGCCTCTGCGGGGTAGTACCAGTCGCTGTTGGGGTAGAGTTGCCTTGGTGTGCCTATCATGATCCTGTGATCGATGAGCCGCTTGAAATCGGTGTCTTCTGCTGTCATCACGGAGACATACTCGGTGATCGAGTGAACAGCGGAAACCCCAGGCATCGGGGAGCCGGAAGTTGCGGGGGCTCCTGGAAGCTTGTCGGTCAAAGGCGCAGTGAAATCGACCGTGCATGTGACCGTGAATGGGTCGCTGGCCTGATCCCGAAAGTACTGCCGCTTGTACTGCTTGATCCGACCGGATAGCGGTTGGGCGGGGTCGGTATCTGCGCCCTGCTGTATCCCCTCCGCGACCGTGACGATGGATGCGTTCAATGGGTTAACGTGCGTGCCGACCTGAGGTCCAGCCAGAGCGTACTCGTAGAACATGACCAGACCGTTGGTCTCGCCGGTACTCGGATTCTCAGCATCGGCCGCGCTCCAGCCGACGCTCCGATGCTCGACGAGGAGCAATGCCTCGCGGAGGTGTGCCCAATCGTCGGTGGCGTTTGTATCGGCTGGCGGATCAGGGAGAACCTGAGCGTCGAAGTAGTCGTCGGCTTTCTGGTATATGAACTCCTCGCCGAGCCCGCTGCCGGACTGGACGATTCCGGTACCGGAGTACTCCCAGCGGCGATCGCGCAGGATGTAGCCTGTTGCGTTCATCTCGACGATTCGTCGGTTGGTCATGCCAAGTTTGTACGCTTGGTCATCGTATTTCTGCCCGTCGTACTTGGCGGGATCGTTCTCGCCAACACCACCGAATGACTCCATCGCCTCGACCGAATTGAACTCGTCGATCACTACGATCCATCGGGGCTTGCTCAGGTCGGGAGTATGCGTGAGCTCTTCCGCGGGCATTCCGTTGTTGGAGTTCCACTCGGGGCTCCACAGATCACGCTCGCTTCGAACGCGATACGGATGCGCGAACGCAGAGGGATAGAGAGCAAGGGGATCGGTTGTCGGCGAGATGGACTGGGGTCCGGGAAGGGCGAAGGGGTGTCGCCGGAAGCGATGCAGCCGGTAGTACCTCTTCGAACCAACCTCATCTGTTAGAACGGCTGTGTGTACCGTTGATCCGTATGGACCGGTCGAGTATCCATCATGGATCAGGTGGGCAGCCTCATTCTTGAGGTACTGGGTGCCGCCAGAGTGCGTAGCGGACAGGGTGGCAGGGGTGGGTGCAGACCCATTGGCGTTTGTTGACATGGTATTGCCATCCAACCGGCCATCGTGACGCGTGCTCGCAAAGCCAACAATCGTCCAGTAGTCGGCATCCGCACTTCCAAAGGGCCATTTGGCGAGCGATTGCGCATCGACTGAGGGCGATTCGACGCCTGGGACATCAGGGAATGCCGAGCGCAGATCCTGGAGCGCTTCGGCATCGTAGATGAGCGACAGCCAAGGCAAAGGCTCGTCACACGAATTCGTGCCATTGCCAGAGTACGCTGCGTTGAGAGTGCTCGGTAAACCCGGGCGTTCGAAGGTGTCGTATCCTTCAGTGTAAACAAACACATGGTCATTCGTCAACGCGAGCTCGGGGGCTGGTTCGCTGCGGTCGGCATACTCAACGCTCGATCGGATGAGTAGAGGAGGAGACGCTGGTGATCGTGGTCCATCGTGAAGATCGAGTTCGTCTTCTGTATGCTCGTAGTGCTGACTCACTACGCGGTACATCCAGTTTGTCGGCAGCTGCTGGAGAGGATTCTGCAATTGAGCTGGCCGGGCATTGAAGAGCTCGATCGGATCGAGAAGCGGATCAGTGCGCGACGGCAGCAGTCCGGTCGACTCGAACACCAGCATGTCCGCGAGCACCGACGTGTCCAGGTCTGCGGCGACCAGTTCGGCATCGGTCATGTTGCCGTCGTCCTCGAAGACATAGATGCGATCGACCGCGGACTCGCCCATCGAGTCAAAGAACCGGGTCACTGCTTCACTTGGGCCGAGAGGGAATCCCAAACTCGGGTCAGATGAGTGGATGCCATTCAAGCCGATGGCGTGAATCGTGGGGCCCCAGCCATCAAACCGCGCGAAACGGCGGTGCGCGTACACCAGTGTCCAGGCGTTGACCTCGCCGTAGGTATCTGGCCGGAAGAGCCGGATGTGGCTGAGTTGGCCGAGCCGCTGGCCGTCGATGTAGCAGATCTGGCACTCTCCCGTGCCGGCGTTCAGCGGGGGCAGGGCGACACCGTCGACGGACTTGTAGTACAACTTGGCCCTGTGCCCGTACCGATCGGCGATCTCCGTGCAGATGCCGATATGGGGCAAACCGAGCCCGGGGTTGTGATCCGCGTCGGCTGAATCCCACGGAATGCGGACGTCGGCAGGAGTGAGCGCGGGGTTGTCTTGAAGAATGCCGTCGGTCGTGTATGGGCGCCTGTTGTGCGAGCCCATTTCCACCTGATCTGTCGTCTGCGGCACTACTCCGTCAGCGGCTAGGCCGGGCCGGTAGTACTCGTTGTCGGGCACCGTGTTCCAGATCGGAGCGAACGTGTACTGGACCGCATCGTCGTACAGATACACCTTGAACCATGCGGGCTTCTGTGCCCACCCTGCGATGCCGTTGCCCCCGAGGTTTGTGTCCCACACCCCGTTGTGCTCCATCCTCGCGCGGAAGCGGGGCGGGGCTTCGTACACGCCCTGGTCTTCGAGGAGCTGAAACGGGATCGACCGGTGGGCATCGTGCACCAGATAGCACGTGGGCGGTCCATCGCCGACCACTCGCGGCAACGTGCTGTTAATCACCAGCAGCGGGTTCTCGCTTGCCATCCAGCCTGAACCGGACCAATCCCACAAACCGTCTTGGCGATGCACGTGGGCTGCCATGTGCGCGGAGTACTCTGGCCGGACTGCCGATCGGGTGCGAGTGAGCCGGAAGACCGACCCGCCGAAGGGCAGCTCGAGGTCGGTGTATCTATCCAGCGGAACCCCGGTCACAAGGTCGATGTCACCGAGAAGCGTCGGGCGAATAGAGCCCTGCCAAGCGGTCGAAGCATCGGCGAAGCCTGAGGGCAAGAGGGCGAGCGAACTCGCACGAATGGTGGGGGCGGGATCGAGGAAGTCACCCGGCATGGCGCCATAGGGCACGCCTATCTTCATTCGCTGGCTGTAGTACGCGTCTCTCGACATGTCAGCTGCCGCATCCTCTGCCGTTGGCGGTGTGTATTGGAAGAGGCGGTGATCTGCGCTGCCGCAGGTCTGTCCGGTATGGTCGCGCCAAGATGGGATCGTTTGGATACGTGCGTCACCGCCTGCGTTTCGTTGCCAATCGGCTGGGGCGATGGAGCTGTGTGTAAGGCCCCACGACACATCGCAGGAAGTCGTAGCGGCTGTCTCGAAGAGCAACGCGTGTGCACTTATGTCGTAGCCGTGCCAGCCTGATGTTCCGGTAGCCTGAGCGTGGGTGTACCCGTCGAGGCAGGACATACCCGGAAACTCCGGCTGGGCATAAGAGCTGTGGGCGGAAAGCGTAAGCAGTAACGCGACTACTCCGCCGAGCATGTGCAAGTGACTCCGCATGGCTTCTCCGTTCTGGGGACGCTGCCGGGCGATTAAGCGAACGATCGGGTTCCTGTTCCCGGAAGCGATTGGCAGTTGCGAGGCAAAGCGTAATTGGATATCTGCCGTGGCAAAAGTCGATGATCAAACTGAGTGAGGATGGAGCACGGCAATACTGCCACATGTATGTGGCGACGCTGTATTTGAATGTCCATGGCCGCACAAGATTGTGTGAGTAATTAGCAAGTATCCACATGTATACAAAATTGAGAACGTCTTCATTAGACCGAGATACAGCAACGGTCTCGGGCGACTTAATTGCACTGCTGTGGATAACTCCGTTGCCGGCTGCGGAAGATGTGCGAAGCCATGGGTAAGTGGTAAGCTGCGGGCCTATGCCACCAGATGATGTGGGCCTATCTCGACAGCACTTGGTGCAAAGCTGTTACGTCATCACGATGCTGCTCTCAACATTCTCGTCGCGGTACGCCTGGGGCCAAGAGTCTGTAACCCTCCCCGACCGCTTGGATCTGGCTCGTTTGGTAGATCTGGCGGCTACCGAGGCGGGGCTGGCGGTCACATACGACCAAGCCCAGCTACGCGGCGAGGTGACGCTCAGGGGAGTCGAGTCGATCCCCGCTGCCGAGTTGTTTCCTCTGGCGTCGAGTGTGTTGGCAGCAAGAGGCTGGGTGTTCGTCGAGATGACCGACGGCGGGTTAGCAGTCGTGCGTTCCAACGAGGCAGCACGCTTCGGTCGGGGCCCCGCGTTTCTATCCCAGCCCGTTCCCTTGGGAGGTCTGTTCGGCTCGATGATCATCGAGGCTCGGCACCGTTCTGCTGCGAGCCTGATCGAAGCCATCAAGCCGCTCATGAGTGACGGTTTGGGTTCGGCCAAATCGGTTCCCGGGACCGCATTTGTGGTGATCTCGGACGACGGCGCGCGCTTGGCTGAGATCGCCGCGATGCTCGACCGGATCGACGGGAATCACGCCATGGTGGAGGCCACTCAATACCTGCCGCTCTCCCGCAGCGTCGAGGCGCTGGGTGAGTTGGCGACCTCAGTCGCCGAATCCGTGTCAACGCTGGGCAGCAAGCCGTACGCGGGCAAACTGCTGGCCAAGAACAACGAGCTGTTCATTATCGCGCCAGCGGGCGAGACAGAACGCTGGCGGTCTCTGCTGGAGTCGCTCGACTCGTTGCAACCCGTGCGGACGCAGTCGTACGCGCCTGCGGCGTTTGGCGCAACAGAGATTGCAAACCTGCTGGAGCAATCCGCGTTGGACATGGAGGCAGACGATCGACGCAGGCTGCTTGTCAATGAGCTCACCGGTTCGCTTCTCGTGACCGGGACCGAGGAAGACCACGTAGCGGTGCAGCGGGTGATGGCGGAGCTCGCGGCGGTACCCGAGGCGAGCCGCAGGCCGGCGAAGCAGTACGTGCTTAAGAACCGCGACGTGGATGATGTGTTGCCCCTGCTGCAGCAGTTGCTCGCGCTTCCAGGCTCTGACCTAGTTGAGGGTAATGCTGAGGCTGAAGCGCCTTCACCCGCGACCCGGCAGAACGCAGTGACTCCCTTAGCCAATGTCGCAAGCCAAGCCCTGGAAGAACTCCCGACGCTGGTCTCGGACCGTGCGAGCAACTCGCTCATTGCAGTCGCAATGCCCGCCGAGCACGCGCGGCTCGATTCGCTCATCGAGCGCCTTGATGTGCGGCAGGCCCAGGTGATGCTTGAGGTCTTGATGGTCAGCCTGAGCGACGACCAGAGCCTCGATCTGGGGGTTGAGATCGACCGGCTTATCGACGGACCCGACAACTCGGTTGGAAGACTCTCATCGCTGTTTGGTCTAGGAGCCGACGCGGCTGCCAGTGCGGTTGGCGGAGCGGGCGCAGGTCTCACGGGCATCGTGCTGACCCCGGGCGAGTTCAGCGTGGTCGTTCGGGCGTTCGAAGCCGTCAACAAGGGCCGGTCGGTGAGCGCGCCTCGCATGCTGGTCGAGAACAACTCTCCGGCCTCCATTGACGCGGTGCTCGAAGCGCCGTTTCTGAGCACCAATGCATCGGACACGGTGGCGACAACGTCCTTTGGTGGCTCCGAGTCGGCGGGGACTCAAGTACAGGTCACGCCGCAGATCGCCGAAGGCGGCCATGTGAGGCTGGAGTATTCTGTGTCGCTGAGCACGTTCGTGGGCGAATCGGCCAGCGCCAGCCTGCCGCCGCCGCGGCAACAGACGAGTGTCGCCAGCGTGGCAACGATCCCCGACGGCTACACCGTGGCGGTCGGCGGCATCGAGGTGAACACCGATGGCGATGCCGAGACCCGCGTGCCGGGCCTTGGCAGCATCCCGCTGATCGGCGAGCTCTTCAAGAACAGATCGCGCTCTGACTCCAAGAGCAGGTTCTACGTGTTCATCCGGGCCGAGGTGCTCCGGTCTCCGACGTTTGCGGATCTGCGGTTTATCAGCGATCAGCGTGCGGAGGAAGCGAGCATCGACGACGGCTGGCCCGAGGTCGCCCCGAGAATGATCCGATGACCGCGGTGGAACCGAGCTTGGCTGTGTCAGATGCCGCGCCGTCAGCGGAGTTCATGGCCTGCGTTTCGCACGACTTCGCTCGGCTGCACATGGTGCTCAGTGCAGGCTGCGAAGGAGACACCGAGCGGCTGCTGGTCGCTGACTCGACACCGCGCTGCATTCCCCACAACATCGGCGTGAGGCTCGAACGGCAGGTCGAGTGCGTTGTGCTCGACGCGGAGTCACTCGCGAGCAGGATCGATGCAGGCTACAGGGGCCAAACCGCGCGGTCAGAGAGCAGCGACTTCGCACCAGGGGAGGCCGATATCGAAGCCCTGATCGACAACGCCGATCGAGACCTGCTCTCGACCGACGGCAAGGCCCCGGTCGTCAAGCTGCTCGACACGATGCTGTTCGAGGCGTGTCGACGCAACGCGAGCGACCTGCACCTCCAGTCTTTGGGCGATCGCACGCTGGTACGATTCAGAGTGGACGGCGTGCTGCAGACGCTGCGCGAGCTGCCCGCATCACTCGGCCCGCCTCTGGTCAGCCGCGTCAAGGTGCTGGGCAAGATGGACATCGCCGAGCGGCGGATGCCACAGGACGGTCGGTGCACGGTGACCATCGGTTCTGGCAGGACCATCGACCTTCGCATCAGCACGCTTCCCACACGCCACGGCGAGCGGGCCGTGCTTCGGCTTTTGGAGGCAGAGTCGTCGGCTCAGCCGAGGGACTTGGCATCCCTAGGCATGCCCGATGATCTGCGGCCGAGGTTTCTTTCGCGAGCCTCGCGGACCAGCGGTATCGTACTGGTCACAGGTCCGACAGGGTCGGGCAAGACCACGACGCTGTACACAACACTCCGTTGGCTCGCGACCGACGAGAGCTTCGACCGGCGTGGCGACCTCAACATCATGACGATCGAGGATCCGATCGAGTACGAGCTGTCGTCCTCTGGTATCGCGATCAGCCAGGCCCAGGTGAACACCAAGAAAGGCGTCACGTTTGCAAGCGGCCTGCGGCACATCCTGCGGCAAGACCCAGACGTGGTGATGGTCGGCGAGATCCGGGATGCAGATACGGCCAGAACCGCTATTCAGGCGAGCCTGACCGGGCATTTGGTGTTCTCAACGCTGCACACCAACGACGCGGCGAGTGCGGTCACACGCCTCGTAGACCTGGGCGTCGAGCCGTACCTTGTCAGCGCTTCGCTTTCGGCAGTGCTCGCTCAACGCTTGGTTCGGAGGGTCCACGAAGCATGCGAAGGCACCGGCTGCGAGGCGTGCTTCGGGTCGGGGTACTCTGGGCGACTGGGCGTGTACGAGCTGCTGGAAGTCACTGACGAGATCCGTTCGCTCATATCCGAGGGCGCCACAGCGATAGCGATCCGTAAGACCGCACGCGCTGCTGGCGCTCGGAGCTTGGAAGACGAGGGCAAAAGGCTGGCAGGCCTTGGCATCACGACCCACGCCGAGGTCGCGCGCGTGCTATCGGGTCTCGGCAGCGAGGATGGAGATGGCTCGGCGGCCAACGCTTCTTCAGTAGATGAGGTAACCGCGTGACGGTCTTCCGATACACAGCGATTCCACACGCGGGGGGGCCCGCGCGCAAGGGCCGGATGCAGGCGACCACAGCGGCGGAACTGCGATCGAGCCTGCTGCGCGTGGGCCTTCAGGTCACAGACATGCGGGCCGTGCGTTCGAGTGTGCCAACGATTGTCTGGCGCAGCGGGCTCGATGAGTATCTCCGTGGCCGCCGACAGCCGCTCAAGGCCGAGGCGTTCGATGCCCTGTCCACGATGCTCGATGCAGGACTACCTATCAGCGAAGCGCTTTCGAGCATCGGCGCCCCGTCCGGTCCGCTCTACAACCTGAGCGCGAGCCTCCGCGCCGAGGTCAGCTCCGGGAGTAGTTTCGCCGAGGCGTGTGCCAAGGAACGCTCGTGGTTTGATGAGGTCGAGGTCGAGATGCTCAGCGCTGGGGAGTCGGCCGGCACGCTGGCCGCTGTCTTGCAGCGTCTGGCGGATCGACAAGAACGCTCCACAGCGCTGACGTCCAAGTTGATCGCGATCCTGACATACCCGCTCATCGTGCTGTGCGTCGGGGTCGGCGTGGTGATCTTCCTGTCCAGCCGCACGCTGCCCGACTTGGTCTCGATGCTGACCGATGCGGGGATCGAGCCGCCAGGGCTGACACGCGCGATCATCACGCTCGGCCAAGGCTTGCTGAGTTTCGGCCCGGTCATGCTCATCGCACTGCCGCTGCTCGCGGTCGCGACTCGCTTTTTCATCGCACGGTCCGGTGGATCACGAGTCTGGGCCGATAAATTCGCTGATCGAATCACGCCGAGAGTCGTTCGGCGAGTGCGGGTCGCCGGTTTGTTCGGTGTGCTGTCCGAACTGCTTGCGGTCGGTATCCCACTGGTCGAAGCACTGCAGACGGCCGCTCGCACGCTCCGTGGTTTTGGGGCTGCCGGTCTCCGCGAGTCCACCTCTGCAGCCGCTAGGCGTGTTTCTGCAGGCGAGGCATTCAGCGAGGTCTTGGATGCGAACAAGTCCATTGACTCTACTACGCGCAGGCTGCTGTACATCGGTGAAACCGCGGGCGAGCTGCCCGATGTGCTGGCATCGATCGCCAGCCGGGAGCGACGCAGAGCCGAACGGGCCATCGACGCGCTGGCCCGCATCGCTGAACCCGCCGTCGTGCTCGCGCTGTCGGGCGTGATCGGCCTCGTGGTGATGGGCGCGGTCCTGCCTTTGATTCGTCTACAGGAGATCATCCGATGAAGATCGCTTCTCGCTCGGGCATGACTCTGGTCGAAGTGCTCGCGGTAGTGGTGCTGCTTGGGATCATCGCCGCGACGCTCTCGCTCGGATTCTCAGGCGCGTTCGGCAAGGGTAAACGCGAGATCGCCAAGACCGGCATCGGCATCGTGATCGGCAAGGTCGAGTCGTACAAGATCGACACGGGCCAGTGGCCGGATGCTTCGACGGGCCTGGCTGCGCTCACCGATGGCAGCGCCGCGCCAACCTCGGCGTACTACCTGAGCCCTCAGCAACTGCTCGACCCGTGGGGCAACGCGTACCAGTTCGTAGTGCCCGGACCCGATGGCCATCCCTACGAAATTCTAAGCCTCGGAGCCGACGGCCAGCCTGGCGGCTCGGGCGAGAACACCGACATTTCGAGTCTTAATCTCCGGGCCAAGGAAAACGGGCCGTGAGACCACTTCGTTCCGCAAAGCGAGCCGTCACGCTCATCGAGACTCTGGCTGTCATCGTCCTGCTCGCTTTGGCCACGGCGGTGCTGGCGCGTGGCGTGACAGCGAGTTCACCTGAGCGAGAACTGCAACAGGCGTTGCGCGCGATCTCGGAGCTGGACGGCACCGGACGGTCGATGGCGAGGTCCTCGGGTCCTCTGCGTGTAAGGGCGACCGGCGACAAGCTGATAGCATCCGTATTCGGCGATGAGGCAGTGGTGCAACGAACTTTGCCTGACGGCTGGACCATCGAGTCATCGAACTGGTCGCAGCACGACTGGCTATATGTGATCGACTCAGCGGGCCGGAGCGGGGATGTCGAGCTAGTAATCACTGGCCCGAACGATCGCCATGAGATTCGCATCGACGGGTTGCTGGGAAGCGTCCGCATGGGAGAATTCCCGTGAACTCTCGCGGGCTCACGCTAGTAGAGGTGCTCGCATCGGCTGTGCTTCTGGCTGTGATGGCCGGATCGTGCATCCCTCTGATGCGCGAGGTCGCGAGGCTCAGCGGCACGGACGCTGAATCGGTCGTCGAGGATACAGCCGCGCTTCGAACCGCTCTGGCCGGGCTCTCCGAAGAAGCACGGTCCGGCCTGAACGAAGGACCTCTTGCGCTTGAAGGACTGGACGGCGGACCGGTCGATCTCGGTCTAGTCAGCGACTCTTATGCAGGGACTTGGCTCAGTTGCTCGTGGAAGACGGCTCGTGTGCTCCTCTGGCAACCTGCTCAAGATGAATCAGAGGTGCAGCCAGCAGAGGTACTGCCATGAACGCCCCTCGTCGACGCGGGCTCACTCTCGTCGAGATGCTCGCGGCGCTGGCGCTGCTGTCCTTGGTCGCGGGCGCTTGTGTCTCGTGGATCACATCGGTTTCACGCGGTTCGCTGCCGGTTCTCAATGCTCGGCTCGATTCATGCGACCTGGATCACGCGGTCCTGCTCATCGAGGAACTCAGGCTTCGCTCTACCGATGGCCGCTTGGCCCGACTGGATCAGCAAGGTAGGCTGCTCGTTCCCACTCGGTGGTGGGCTTCCATGTCGAGCGGCGAGCTTGAGCTTGCATCGTGGGCGCGGGTTGAACACGACGAGGTTCAGGATGCCCTCGTATTACATTTCATGGATAACCGGCAGCAGCCACTTGCTCGGCCCCGCGTGGTCGCCACCGAGTGCACCGGCGTGACGACCGAACGTGTCGGACTACCAGATCACTCTGGCCAGATCCGGCTCAGCATTGCACTAGCAAGCAGCGAGACCCGTGTCATCCTGCTCCAAGCCGAGGAACTGCCATGAACCACACCCGCCGCGGTGTAGCGCTGTTGCTCGTTCTCTCGACGCTTGTGCTGGTAGTGCCGGCCCTGGCGCTGCTGGCCAGCCGTACCGCAAGCCTGCATCGGTCCTCGCGACAATCGGACTTGGGCGCCATGATCGACAGTTCATTGCCCGCGTTCGAGGCTCGCATCGAGGCGTGGCTCACGGATGGATCAGCGGGCATCGTGCTTCCCATCGATGCGGCAGAGCCCAGAATCGCGGTCGACCAACTGGTGTGGAACAACGGCACTCGTGAAGCATCGCTCACAATTACCGCGTGCGATCTGCGCGGCATGCTGCCGGTCGCGATCGTGCGCGACACGCCTCTGGGCCAGAGAGCGCTGACCGAACTCAGTTCGTATCTGCGCCGGACCCCTTCCGATCAAGCAATTGAGCTCGGCTTGGATGGCTGGTCGGAGCGGGCTGTGCTCATCGGCGATCAATCGTGGTACCCATCCCGCGCTCAAGAGTCGACCGATGGCCCGCGTCCGGGAGCACTCATTGCGTTCGACCTCGCCGAGTTGGAGCTGCCCGCCATTCTCAACGTGAACACAGCCCCGTGGCCCATGGTCGAAACCGTCGCGCGATCGACCGGCCTATCGGGTGTTGAGCGGGTTGCCGAAGCTCGGAGGAACGGGGAGACTTCCTCAGCGCCAGTCAGCGCGTCGAGCATTCGGCCAGACGGCCACGGGCCAGCGAACAAGATCAAGCTTACAGCCTCATCGGACGCGTGGGCGTTTCGGATCGATGCTGCCAGCGGCCCGGCTCGGCGCTCCTGGTGGTACGTGTACGTTCAGGAACAGCAAGGATGGAGGATTCACCGTCGTGTCCCGATCGATGCCTGATCCACTCTGGCGACTCCGGCTGCTGTCGCGGGCCACGAGCGCGCTGGGCGCAGTAGCGATCATCGTCGCGGCTGAGTGGGCGCTGACGCCCACGAAGCCCGATGGCTCGCGCGGCATCTCTTCAAACGGTGCTCCAGATCCAGGAGCCTTTATGGCCGCCCAGACCAGGATTGATTGGACCGCGTTTGACTTGTCGCTATGGCAGCCGTTTCCTGTAGCTTTTGTCGCATCGCCAACGCCGCCGCAGCCCAAACAAGCCGTTCCGATGCGCCTCGAACTGCTGGCGATTGCAACGGATGAGGACAAGGTCCTCTCCGCCGTGTTGTACGACCCGAGTACCCACAAGGTCCACCGAGCCCAGGCCGGCTCGGTCATCAGCCAGCACCGGATCGCCTCTATCGATACCAGCGGCATCGATGTCGAGCTGTCTGGACGCACCCAGCGGCTCTCCCTCGAAAGGGAGGTGCGATGACCTATCTACACGAAGATCAAGTGGAGCGGTTATCCAATGACCAGCTGTACTGGGCATCCCTCGAGTCCTCGCTGCTCGGTGGCCGCAACGCAAAGTCGGCCAGAGCACGCCGCAGGCTCGGCTTCGCGTTCGAGCGGTTCTTGCCATGTCCGATCGAAGAGGTCCATGCGGTCTACCTGCGAACGGGCGAGACGGTCCTCGCTTGCGGGATCGACTGGGATCGACTGAACCCGTTGCTCGAGCAGGGATGTCTGCGGATTGAACCGGGCGCTGTTCCAGACTGGCTCGACGCGGAGACACCCGCTGCCAGCTTCAATTTGGCCCGGTGCGAGGCCACGCCGTCAGCCATCAAGACTGCAATGAGCAGGCTCGCTGCGCTCGCTTCGATCGCGGCTTCGCTGATGCTCGGCGTGGTGGCGATAGGCCTGCACGGTCGATCCGACACCCTCGCGGCAGCATCTTCAAACCTGCGAGCCGCATCCGATCAAGCCATCATCGGCCAGCTCGGACCATCGCTGTCAGGTCAGCTGCCCAAGCTCCGCCTCACCGCCGAACTCCGCAGGCTCATGGCGCTTGATTCGTCTTCTGCCAGTTATGCTGGAGCGGACAGTGCGGTACCCACACTCGCCGCAGCGCTGGAAGCGTGGCCGCCGGGCATCATCGCCCAGACCGAGTCGCTGACCGCCACCAGCACCACGCTCCGAGTGCGCACACTCCACGAGAGCACCGCAGCGGCCGATCAGTTCGCCTCTGCATGGAAACCCGACCCGGCGATCTGGACTGCACAGCAGCCGGGCATGACCACGCAGCGGGGCGAGGTCCGACTCGATCTCGTCTGCGTGCGCACAGCCAATGGAGGATCTCAATGATGAGAGCACGCTCCATCTTGCTGCTGGCGGTGCCGCTTGCAGCCGGACTAATCTGCACCTGGCAGGCGCTGCGGCTCGCCGGTGAACGCCGAGCGTTCGCAGACGCCCAGGCCGATGCGGTTCTCGTCTCGAATGAACTTGCCGAACTCAAGAGCCTCGACGCAGCTTCGCAGCAGTTCTCATGGGGCGCTCGGCCCGATGCAGATGTGCTCGCGCTGGCCCGCTCAGCGGTGTCAGCCGCGGGCCTTCCTTCTGACACGCTTCAGGGCATCACGCCGACCGGTGATCGCCCCGTTCCCGGCCAGCCAAACGGCGGTGTCCAGCTACGTGAGCAGTCCGTCCGCATCAGCCTGCGTGCGATCAACGCGCCGACGTTCGGGTCGTTCCTGCGGGCGTGGCAGGAGGCGGCGCCACGATGGACGGTCACCTCCATCGAGCTCGCCGCGGCCGACGGTCGGGGCTCGCGTCAAGGTGTGTTCACGGGCAGTCTGATCGTGGTCGCCCCGTACGCACAAGGAGGCACCCCGTGAGTCGAAACTGTATCAGCAGTCAATGCCTCGCCCTGTTCGGGCTGCTGCTCGCGCTGACTGGGTGCGCTTCTTCCTCCGGTCCCTACCAGCCAGCCTCTGCCGATGCGCGCAGCCCGCTCCGCGCCGAGATGCTCACGCAGTCAGCCGTTTCAGCCATTGATCGCGGCGACGACTCGCGCGGCGAAGAATTGCTCATCGAAGCGCTCACCGCAGACCTCTACCACGGGCCCGCTCACAACAACCTTGGGGTGCTCTACTTGCGGCAAGGCGAGATTTACAAAGCTGCGTCCGAGTTCGAGTGGGCCAGGAAACTGATGCCCGGCCACCCCGACCCTCGCACGAACCTCGCCGTGACGCTCGAACGCGCAGGACAGATCGACAGCGCTATGGAAGAGTACCGCTCGGCCCTTGAGGTCTGGCCAGACTACATGCCCGCGGTCCAGGCTTACGCCCGGTGCCAGGTCAAACATGGCGTGCCGCAGGAAGACCTACCGATGCTCGTCGAACTCATCGCGATGCGCGGCGAGAGCCAAGCGTGGCGGCAGTGGGGGAGACAGCAGGCGACGAAGGATGGGTCATGATTCTCTGAGTCCGCTCCGTGCCGTCAGTGGCGCCGCGTCAGCTGGCGAGGATTTCGCAGACTACACCTGCCATGAACGGGCGTGACCAAGAGCAAGTCGGCAAGCAACAAGGAGTGCCCCGAGGGCCAGCCCCGACCCGCTCGGCTGACCACCGAGGGACTGGCCTCTCTGCGATCCTCGGCAAAGCGAAACAGTCCGTGGGAGCAGAGCACCGGACCTCGAACCACCGAGGGCAAGGCGGTGAGCTCCAGGTACGCTTGGCGGTACGGAGAGAGGTCGGCAGGTGCACTGGATCGAAGGCGAGAGGCGGCTGATTCCACGAGAGCCCTGCGTGAGCTCGCGCGCGACGCAGATCAAAGTGTTACAGCCCGCGCTGAAATCGTCGAGTCACTCTGAGTCGCAAGCCCCCGATGTCATGAGTAGACCACCCGAATCAGTGACGGGCGGCGACAACCACTCCTGTTCACTGATGCCCGGGCGTCATGCCCCAGATGCCAGTCGATGCCTCAGAGAACATACGGTCATCATAAACCCACTGCGACACTTGATGCTTATGGCCGTCAACTGTGACGAGGTTGTAAGCGTTGGGTTGGGCGCGCCGACGATGCGATGTTGCTGTCGAGGCTTGGAGAATAGGGACCGAATAGTCATCGTGCTCCATCTTCACGGTCCGAGATGCCACAAACGAGCGATGCAGATGACCCGCGAGTACGAGGTTGACACGGTGCCGAGCAAGCACGCTCAGCATCGGCTCAGCGTTGCAAATCGTTCTAAAGCCAGGCATGTCCTCTGGAACACAGAACGGATGGTGCACGACAACACCGCGGAAGGGCACATGCTGATTCGCAGCCATGAACTGGTCAACCCGGAGTGCTTGAGCACCCGACAGCCGGCCGTGCGACCAATTCCAAGATAGATCCCAAGGCCTAGCGGTGGTCACTGCAATGAGCGCTACCGAGCCAGAGCGGTACCGTGTATAGGCCTCGGGTGCGATCCAATTTCTGTACCGCCCCAGCGGGTTGGTGAAGCGCTCCCAGAGATTGTGAACGGGCAAATCGTGATTGCCCGGGGTTGCCACGATCGGGGCTTTGATTTGCTGGAGAATGCCAGCAGCGCTCTTGAACTCACTGTGCCTTCCTGCGGTAGTCAGGTCGCCGCTGACCACCACTATGTCAGGCTTTGTCTGATCCAGGGACGCGAGCAATGCCTCGACGCAGGCGGGATCGTGCGAGCCGATGTGCAGATCTGACAGATGCGCGATGCGAGTCACGGTACGGTGGCCTTCTGCTCGCTCGGCGGCACGAGTACGCGGAGCGACGAGGGCATCACTTGGTACGCGCAGGGCGTGCGAACCTCCACGAGTTCGCCATCGTTGCAGAGTGTGAGCCGGCGGGCGCGAGTGCGTAGCAAGAAGTCGGGACACTTAGCCCTGAGCGTTTGCGAATCATCCGGGAGTCGCCCGAGCGCCATGCTTGCAAGGGCTTCAAGCGTGGCAAGCCGTCCCTGATGGCTCGAAGCGTAGAGCCCAAGCACTCCGCCGTTGAGCGATCGTCGTGGATACTGAAGGGCTCCGGCGTTCGTCAGAATATTGCACGTGACCGCCATGGCACGAGTCGTTATCGTGTTCGATCGCGAGCCGTCGGTGCAGGTGATTCTGTGCTGACGTGAACTCAGGCAACCCCGAATCCAGTCCCGTGCGCTCTGAAGCCTAGAGGCAGGATCACTTGCCTTGCGCAGTGCTTCCCGGTGTGCCGTCAGGTTTGGCACAACGCCCAAATGAGAGGAGTGCAGAAACAAATGGCCGTTGACCCGTCCAGCATCGATGCGCGCGAGTCTGCCCTCAGAAAGCAAAGCTGTGATGCACTCCGATGTGGGCTCGATGCCCAGATCCGCTGCGACAAGATTGAGCGTCCCAGTGGGCACGACCACGAGGACAGCGTCGTACCTTAACGCAACCTCAGCAGCCCCGTTGACCGTGCCGTCTCCTCCTACCGCGATAACAGCATCGATCGGTGAGGCCTTGGCCCTGTTCAGCTGATCACCGACACTCGCTTCGGCCCCGCCTGTATCGACCATGTCTGTGCCTGCGGACTCAAGGTGTTCGCGCACGCACGCGAGAAGCATGCCAGCCTTGTCTTCGGCCTGCCCGGCCGAGGAGTTGGCGATGACCGCTACCCGAACACCGCACGCGCGGATACCGCGTTCAGAATCGCGGTGGTCCACGGCCCCCGAACCGGGCGGTCCGTCACCGACAGCTTCATCCATGTGCGGCAAGTCCATGCCAACCTCTTGCATGACAATACTTTCGTCGTCGGAGATGGTCCCGGCATGAGACGTGCATGAAAGAACGTTCATCTTGCGCGAGACGCCGTGGTAACACCTCGCTTTTTACAGCGTGAGCAACAGTTCATGCTGTGCTCAGGGTCCGATCATACCAATTCCGCATGCTCCTTCACGTGGGCCCACCGGGTCCGATTCGTTGAACTAGTCAGGCCCTCGATGGGCCTCGAAAAAGGAGTACTTTATGTACAACAGCGCAATGATCTCAGTGGTCTCGATTGTCCTCACCGCTGGTACAGCCTGTGCCATGCAGAGTCAGCAGGCCGAACAACGCCGAGCGGAGAGCCAGCAGGAATCGGCCCAGCGCAGCCAGGAAAGGCATACCAGCGCGGGATTGGCGTTCGTCAGGGCCTCTGATTTGCTCGGGATGAAGGTCGTCAACGCGAACGACGAGACCCTCGGTGATGTGTCCGACGCCATCGTCGATCGCGGCTCGGGCCAGATCCGATATCTCGTCCTCAAGAGCGGGGGCCTTCTGGGCATGGGGGCTGACTCTGTGGCAATCAGGATGGAAAAATTCAGCGTTGACTCCACGGGCAAGAAGCTGCTTCTGCGCAGCACGCCTGAACGCATCGAGAACGAGCCCCGCTTTGACGCCGACGAATGGGCGCAGCTCGATTCCCAGGACTGGAAGGAAAACGTGAAGGGTCTGTGGAGCTCGCTCACCGGTGATGAAGCCGAAGCCGACACGACCGCTTATCGCACTGGTGAAGGCAAGGCTCGAGAGATCAAGGGCACGATCCGCTCCGTCGATCGTGTCGATCGCGGCGCGTGGGGTGAAGACATCGTGGTCACAGTTGCCGACGGCGGCAAGAGTGATCGCGTCAACCTTGGACCGTCATGGTTCGTGATGAGCCAGTCCACGGTCCCGATGCGGGGCGATACGATCCAAGTGCATGCGTTCACACCGAATGGCACCGAAAGCGGAATGCCGCAGGCCCGTAAGGTGACCATCGACGGCTCGACCACGGAGTACCGTTTCGACGACGGCTGCCCCGCGTGGAAGGAGCACAAGAGCTCCGAAGATGGGACCAGCCACCAGCACGCTTCCGAGGGAAAGAACACGAGCGACAACACCCGGCAGCCGCTGGTCCTGCTGAGCAAGATCACATCGATGCCCTCAGAAGCCAACAACAGCAACGCCGGCAGCATCGAGGACGGCATCGTCGAGCTCGAGTCCGGTCGAGTGGCCATGCTGCTCCTCGATCCCGATGAGAAGTTCCTGGGTATGGGCGACACAACCCGGCTCGTGCCTTGGTCGGTCACGAGCATCGGCGAGGACAAGATCCGAATCGATGCCGATGAGCAGATGCTCAAGGCTGCGCCCGAGATGCCCGACGATGTGACCATCTTCAGGACCTCCGAGCTGTCGGCACCGGTGTACGTCGCCTACCACGTCGATGTGTATGAGTTCGTGCCGATGTCGGAGCGGGAGAAGAACAGCAACCGCGCCGACCGCATGCGATCGGGCGGCCGCGAGGCCAACCGTCGCTCGAACGAATCTCAGAACCGTGACAACAAGGACGCCCGGCGTGAGTGGAACGCGACGGTTGAAGGCAGCATTGCCGCCATCCAGGAAGTCAAGATGGATGGGAACGACGAGCCGATGAAGGCCATCGTGGTTCAGACCACCAACGGAACGAAGACTGTGGTGCTCGGCACGCAGTCTCGCCTTGATGATCTCAAGATCAAGCTCTCTGAGGGCGATCTGATCACGGTTCGTGGCCGCGAGATGGACCACAACGGTCGCAAGATGGTCAAGGCTTACGAGGTCACCTGGAGCAACGGCAAGACCGTTCGCCTAGCTGGCCGCTGATCCAAGCTCGGGCTATCTCAGGCAGCACCGAGAGATGCCGCCCATACTCGCCCTGCGGGCTCGAAGGAGTTCGCAGGGTTTTCTTGTGTGCACGGTTTAGCGTAATCCATCTAGAACCCCGATTCGCCTGCTCAGACCCGCTTGTTAGGAGGGCAGCCTCGCGATCGGTAGCTCGGCCGTGAATTCGGCTCCGCCCTCGGGGTGGTTGCGGACCGTCAGATCCCCGAGGTGCAGCTCGGCAATGCCCTTGGCGATGGCCAGGCCCAGGCCGTGGCCTCGCTTACGAAGAGTCTCGTCGGGGGCCTGCGCGAAGCGGTCGAACACCCGGTCGATGACCTCTTCGGGCAGCCCAACCCCGCGGTCTCTGACTTTGACGGTGAACCAGCCGGACCCCGCACTGGCGGTCACGCTGACCGTTTCATTCCGAGGGCTAAACCTGATGGCGTTACGGATCAGATTGTTGAGCAGGGTCCGAAGAAGATCCGGATCACCGAACAGTTCGGCGTCGAGCCCGGCCTCATCCGATGCGAGCTCGGGTGCGACCTTTACGCTGTACTGCTCGGCCATGATCGAACAATCCGCGACCGAATCCATCACGATCTCATTGGCCGCATACCGCTTGGCGTGTTCAACTGTGTTCTGGTTGCGAACGCGCGTGAGCGTCAGGAAGCTCTCGACGAGGCTGCCGAGCTTGCGCATCTCTTCTTCGACGGTGTCCATGAACTCAAGGCCTTGCTCGGTCATCTGATCGCGAGAAGTCGTCTGGACCTCAAGCAGCAGCGTGGCGATCGGGGTCTTGATCTCGTGCGAGATGTTGGAAAGAAACCGCTCCTGCGACTCGAACGCCGAGCGGATTCGTTTGCGAGCAGCCTCAAGCTCTGCTACCACCTTGGCGACCTCCGGTGATTGAGAATCGACCATAATCTCTCGCTCGATGGAAGCCGGGTTCAGTTGATCGGCGGCTTGGCTCAGTGTCTGAAACGGGTCGACCGCGACGCGAGAGATGAGCCATCCGCTCACGCCGCTGGCGAGCAGGCCGAAGACGCCCCCGACCACCAGCACGCGCGCCACTACGGCCATCTCACGGCGCACGCTCGTATCGCTCGTCGCGATCACGAGCCATGTCCGCTGGCCCGGGGCGACGCCCAGCGGCAGCGCCAAGACCTCGGCCCGCCGATGGCCCAATTCTTCCGTCAACGCCGCATCGCTTGATAGCCTGAGCCGCTGGGGCTTGCCGCTGCCCTGGAACTGGTTGAGGATGGAACGAGCGGCCTCTACCGAAAGCGGCCCATCGGCAACGAGGCTCCGGCCGTCCTGGCCGACGATGTCCACGACGAAACGGTCGGCCTGGATCTCGCCGAGTTCGGATCGAGCAATGCGCTCGAGCTCCACCGCGGCGACGCTCGGCAGCCGGCCATCGATCGCGTCGGCGACGGCCTGCGCGCTGGCCGAGAGCTGAGAGTCGAAGCCGCTCCAAGCCACACGGTACTGATAGCTGAAATACCCGAGCCCGGTGATGACCTGAATGAGTGCAAAGATCGCGACCACCCAGATGGTCAACCGAATACGCAGTGAGAGTTTGCGGCTGACAACGCCCTTGAGATCAGCCATCCGGGCTATCCGTACACGCCGAAGCGGTAGCCGGCTCCCTTGATCGTGTGGATCAGCTCGCGCTCAAATCCGCGGTCCACCTTCTTGCGGAGGCTCGACACGTAGACATCGATCACGTTGCTGCCGGGCTCAAAGTTCATGTCCCAGACCTTCTCGCCAATCTGGATGCGGCTGAGCACGCGGTTTGGGTTTCTCATCAAGTACTCAAGGAGCGCGAACTCCTTATTGGAGAGCTCAACCTCGGTCTCACTACGGGTCGCCACACGCGAATACAGATCGAGCACCAGATCTTCACACTTGAGCGTTCGGCCTTCGGTCGCCTCACCCCTGCGAAGCAAGGCTCTGAGCCTCGCGAGCAGTTCTTCAAACTCGAAGGGCTTCGTGAGGTAGTCGTCCGCCCCAGCATCCAGTCCGGATACCTTGTCGTGCGTTCCAGAGAGAGCCGTGAGCATCAGGATCGGAGAAGCCAGTTCCCTGCGCCGGAGGTTACGGCACACCTCCACCCCGTCGCGATCGGGGAGCATCAGGTCAAGCACCACCGCGTCGTATTCGCCGGACGCGGCGAGGTCCTCGCCCTCAAACCCGGTGTGGCTCACATCGACGGCGTACCCATTCTCGCGGAGTCCGCGCTGAATGCCAGCAGCCATCTTGGGGTTGTCTTCAATAACGAGGATGCGCATCGGCTCGCTCCGTTAACCCGGTTCCGGTGTTATCCACGATCTCGAAATCGTACGCATGGTTTGCTACCCGGGTGGCTCGCCGTGCGGACGGGACCTGAAACTGTCGGCCTCGGCGATCTCTACCAGAAATGGTGCCTGGCCTTGCCACGCTTCGAGAGCCCTGGCCAATTCCACATCGGCACGGTCGGCCACGAGCAAGAGAACCCCTCCCGAGTCCGTGGGAACCACTGCACGCACAGCCTCAAGATTGGACCATGGCGGAGGGTGATCCGACCCAGAACTCGCATGGCTCCCCTGTACATAGCTCCATACACACACACCGATGAGCCCTACGACCATCAGCGAGCCAGCCACAAGAGATCGCCGGCTCAGCCGCTCGCTCTCCTCGGTCGCCTTCCAGCCGGTGGCCTGAAGTTCGAGCAGTCGAAGGGTGCCGATCAGACTCAGCAGAATGCCCGACACATTGGCCACCAGCGTAAACAGAACCCCGCCGACAAGGCCAAAGCGGGCGTCACCCAGCACTATCCCCAGCGTTGCGGCGACCGGCATCAGCGACGCCGCGATCACGATGCCCACCATGCCCATCGCGTCCTGACGAACCAGCACCAGGGCCATCGCCGCGCCAGCCGCCAGCGCCACCACGAGGTCAAACGGCGTGATCCCTGCGCGGAGCTCCACTAGACGCGACACATCCCCGTTGGGAGTCAGCAAAGCCACGAGAGCGCCGGCCACAGCGGCGAGCGCGAGCGACAAGCTGAGCCATAAAAGCCCCTTGGCTGCGTGCTTGGTGTTGCCAAGCACCACGCTCACTCCTGCTAGAGCGAGCGGCCTGAACAGTGGAGCGAGTACCATCGAGCCCACCACAACCGCGGTGCTGTCAAGCAGCAACCCGGCTGCTGCAAGCACGCCCGACAACACCGAGAGCATCACGAACGACCGTGTGAGCCTGGCCCCTTCTTCGACGAACTGCTCGATCTCGTCCGTCCCGGCGTACTGCTCTTCCTGCTCTCCCTCTTCGTCGTCGCCGTCCTTTGTGATCGGTTCGATCGCCTTGGGCTCGAACACCGTGTAGTGCTCGTCGTCCTCGCAAGAGGCCCGCAGGTCTTCGCGGAGTTCGCCGAGCAACTCGTCGGGGTCGCCGTCCTCACACACGATGCGCACCAGGCGGACCTTGCTCGTATCAAGCACTTTGAATCCGCGCTTCCGCGCGAGCGAGACGAGCCGCTCAGTCCGATCGTCCGTCAGCAAGGCATCAATGATGCGCATCGCCATCTCCATGAGAGAGGTTTCATCCACCTGTCACGGTGGTTCCACAAGACATCCGCATACTACTCAAGTCATCGATGATCGATGGCACCAATCTGATTCACTAAGG
This sequence comes from Phycisphaerales bacterium, assembly GCA_029260395.1. GTDB lineage: Bacteria > Planctomycetota > Phycisphaerae > Phycisphaerales > UBA1924 > OFTM382. The sequence goes on from JAJDDJ010000014.1 coordinate 44,907, forward strand.
AGCAGGCCATGAACGCCACGACAAACGAATCCGCCCTCATCCGCCGAGTCCCCGCTCTCTCCGCCGTACTCGCGATCGCAGCCGCAGCGTGCATGATCAGCCTGACGGCGTGCAACACGGTCGAGGGAGCAGGCCGCGACATCGAGGCGGCCGGTGACTCGATCGGAGATGCCGCATCCGATGCCAAGGACTGAGCAGAATGAACCCATTTTCACGCGGCATCAACAGGGGCCTCATCTCCAAGCCGCATAGTACAGAAGTAAGACGTGGAGCCGCCGGGACCCTTCTTGCGATAAATCAACCCGGCTACTGAAAGGTCTCGACATGCTTTACTACGCACTCGCGTTCTTCCTCGTTGCCATCGTAGCGGCCATCTTTGGATTCGGTGGCATCGCCGCCGGCGCCGCGTCGATCGCGCAGATCTTGTTCTTCATCTTTATCGTCCTGTTCCTCGTATCACTCGTCACCGGCCTCATGCGCCGGGGCAGCAAAAACATCGTGTAGGGACGAGAGCAAGCGCCGCCGGGCCCTTGTGCCTTCGCCCAACACGGACCTGAACTGAAAGGACTCCCATGTCACGCAAAAGTACAGCCAACCGGATGTCTCTCATGACTGCAGCGACGCTTCTCGGAGTTGCTCCGATGCTGCTCATCGGCTGCGAAGACAAGCCCGACGATCTCTCGGACGTCGCAGACAGCATCGGCGACGCGCTTGACGATGCCGCCGATTCGGTCGATGACGCGGTGGACGACATGGCCGACGCCGTCGACGACGCGGCAGATGATGCCGCCGACGCCGTAAAGGACGCGCCGAACGACGGCTAGCCCGATGTCATTCACTACGTCACACCCTCGCTGCCCCCAACAGAAAGGACTCCGCTATGGAAACCGTTAACAACCTCCAGAAGAACACCATCGAAGGTCTCCAAGACCTGATCTCCATTAACATCGACAGCGCGGAAGGCTTCGCCAAGGCCGCAGAAAACATCGAGAACAAGGACATCTCGGCTTACTTCCGCAGGTGCGGCGCCCGTCGCAGTGGGTTTGCCAACGAACTCAAGCGCGTCGTCAACTACAACGGCGAAGACGCCAAGGACTCGGGTTCGTTGAAGGCCAAGATGCACCGCTGGTGGGTCGACCTGCGTGGCACCGTGCAGGATGGCGACGAGCATGCCATTCTTGCGGAAGCCGAACGCGGCGAGGACGCCATCAAGGGCTGCTACGAGGAGGTCCTCAAGGACACCACCGGAAGCCCGCTCAACGGCGTGCTCCACCAGCACTACGCGTCCGTGAAGCAGGACCACGACACGATTCGCGATATGCGCGACGCCCGTGCGTAGTGCGGAAATATCTAGCCCCCGAGTCTGGCTGGCGCGAAAGTGCGAGCCAGGCTTTCTTCTTTGGTGATAAGGAAACTGCTTATGAGACTCCCCCCCATGCCGAGCCAGGTCTTTTTGGCTTGCGTGTTGGGTATGGCATTTGCATCGCCAGCCTTCGGTATGCAGGCCGATGAGCCCGTTGCGCCGCCTGTGGCAGCTGAGCCGGTGCCTCGCACCCCCCAGCAGTCTGAGGAGGCTGCGGAGAAGGCGCTGGGCGAGATCGAAGGCCTCAAAGAAGCCAAAGTCGAAGTCGATGGCGATGTCGTATCGATCAAGGGTGTCGCCAACGATCCTGCGGTAGTCGCAAAGGCGGAGCAGGCCGTCCGTGACGCGACGGGGACCCAAGTGGTTCGTTCCGAGATCGGCCTGTCCTCCCGGTTTACCGACCGAATCTCCGGGGCCTCCGCTCGCGTAGCCGACAAACTCGAACGCTGGATCGCGTACCTCCCGCTCATCCCGATTGCACTGATCATCGTTGTGGTAGGCATCTTCATCGCTTGGCTGTCTGGACGATGGGAGTGGCCATACCGGCATCTTGTCTCGAACGTATTTCTAAGAGACATCGCGAAGCGATTCGTGCAGGCTGCAGTGCTGCTCGCCAGCTGCCTGCTTGCACTCGAAATCCTCAACGCTACTGCCCTCGTGGGCGGCGTGCTCGGTGCTGCTGGCGTCGCGGGTATCGCGATAGGCTTTGCGTTCCGTGATCTTGTTGAGAACTACATCGCGAGCATTTTGCTCTCTCTGAGGCAGCCATTCCGACCGAGAGATCATGTTGAGATAGATGGCCACGCGGGACTTGTGACTGCGATGAACTCCCGGACCACGGTACTGACAACCTTTGACGGAAACCTCGTGAGAATTCCCAATGCTACGGTCTTCAAGACAGCGCTCATCAACTATTCCAGAGAGCCTCGCCGTCGCTTTAGCTTCGAGGTCAATGTGGGCTATGACGTGGATCTGGCCGAAGCGGTTGAGGTTGGTGTGCAAACGTTGCGTGACACACAAGGTGTTCTGATCGAACCCGACCCGTTCGCCATCGTCACCAATCTGGGCGATTCCAGCATCACGGTTCAACTGTTCGGATGGGTAGACCAGACAACGAGTGACTTTGGCAAGGTGAAGAGCCTGGCTCTGCAGAACGTGAAGAACACCTACGACCAACGGGATATCGACATGCCCGAGCCGATCTACAAGCTCAAGCTCATGTCGCTTAGTGGCTCTGCTCCTGATCTTGCCTCGGCTGGGACTCCCATGGCGAAGCCGCCATCGTCTCATGCGCATACATCCGCTCCGCAGCACGACACCCGTCCCGGCGACACCGCCACGACCGTCGCCATGATGACCGAAACTGACGCTGACTCAGAGAATCTATTGCAGGCCGATGCGCCGCGAGAGTAGTCGTGCATCGCGAAGCACTTGTGTGCCGTTCCGCTGACGCAATGAAGTGGACGGGACCACTACGAGCGCCAGCCCAGGAGTCGTGGGTAGGCAGCCCGCGAAGGAGAACTCAGCCATGGACAACCAGCACAACGACCAGCCGCATGCCACCGGCAACGGCGCCCAGCGAGCCGCCGATGCAGAGACCATGACGCACGTATCGCCCGAGGGCCGACCGGCTGACCCAGGGCTGCGCGGGTGCGGCACAGCCGTGATCCTCGCTGCGTTCGCAGGCCTCATGGTCGTGGGCGGCATTGTTGTTGCGGTTGCCTGGAGCCTTCCGGCGGGAGTGGCGACGGCGCTGCTGGGCTTGTTTCTCTTCTTGGTCAACCCCGCCATGTGGGCCTCGGTCGCACGCGCCAAGCAACGCGAGGAGGTTCTCGGCCACCGGGATTAGGACCCGTGCCTTGGTTCATCGTGGCACGGGTCTCGATAGCCGTGGCAGGTGCCTCAGCACGGTGTGCAGGTGGTTGGGCCGATCCAGCAAGAGGTAGCGAAGCAAGATCAGAGCCGAGGGCGTGAGCTAACCTACTCTGATACTTACGGTGAGGCCCATTCACATGGCTGGACTTGAAACCGCGTTTCATGAAGCGATGCTCGACATCTACCGCCGAGCCAAGGAGGAGGCCGGGTACACGGCGACCCGCTACCTACACATGGTCGGCGAGCAGGGCGGGCTCGCCGCCGCCCAAAGCCTCATCGCGAGCCACGCCGTATCAGATGGATACACCGAACTCTACCTCAGAGGTCGGCTCGATCTCACCGTCGAAGCGCTCGTCATCCAACCACAATGGGTAACGCTCTTCAGTGAGGCGGAACTCCGTATCGCCTGCCAGCGACTGAGCGACTACAAGTACTCGCCCAGTTGATCTGGCGAGGGCCCTGCGGGCTCCGATTGGCACGCCGAGCAAAATGGGGCGGACCTGGAGTCAGGACGGCTACGCCGAACCCTAAAACGCAATTGGGCCTGCTTGTGCAGGCCCTTGCGAAGCGAGGCGGACGGGAATCGAACCCGCAACCACCGGATCGACAGTCCGGGACCGCCCATCACAAGCCGTTGTCACTGCATGGGGTTACGCCTCCTTCCAGCAGCGTGACAGCAGTAGAGACAGCAGTAGGCTCAGAACGCGCTTCGGACCCTGATCTAGCGCGCCTGATCGATGCGTGGCCGACGCTGCCGCTTGCGGTACGCGCGGGCATCGCAGCGATGGTGGGGGCTTCCACACAGCAACAGGAGATCGACCATGGCCAAGACTGAACGACAAAGCCGATCGAAGAAGCGCAAGCAGGGATTGAAGTACCCCATCTCCGGGGACCCGACGACTGAACCAAAGGCCGCAGCGGAGATGCACATCCGGGCTCTAGGTGCCACGACGTACTGCCACGCGCTCTTGCCTCACATTCGTGACTTGCTCAACGGGTTCGACATCCCGCTCACAGCCCACCAACTCATTGACTGGCTCATGCGTGAGATGGCTCCTCGGGATGCCCTGGAGGAGATGCTCGCCGTCCAAGCTTTGCTCGCTCACGTGCGGGTGCTGCACTTGACCAGGCTCTCGGGCACCCAGACCGAGATCAAGGCCATCCAGACCGTCAACGAGTACGCAGACCGGGCCAGCAACACCTTCCGCAAGCTCATGCTCGCGCTCCCGGAGTACCGGCGGCCCCCGCGGTCCGGGGACAGCTTTACGGCGATCAAGCAGGCCAATATCGCTAATCAGCAGGTGGTTCAGAATGAAAAATCACAAACAGAAGGCACGACGAACGAACAGGGATTGCCCGCAGGAGCAACGCCGGCCCTACCGGCTGACTCCGGAGGGCCTGGCCTCGCTGAGGTCCTCAGCGAAGCAGAACAAGCCGTGGGAGCACAGCTCAGGGCCGACGACAGATGAAGGGAAGGCACGCAGCTCCAAGAACGCCTGGCGGCACGGAGAGAGATCAGCAGCTGCGAACGCGCGACGGCGAGAGGCGTGGGAGCTGATCCAGGCACTTCGTCAGATGATGAGTGAATCACGTCAGGATGGTCACGTTGAACTCTGAGCCGCGTGTGGCACATTGGATACCAGTCAGCCGGTTCATTCGCAGTTGCCCCAGTTGAGGCCGGAGACGGTCCTGCCAGATCGCTGCGAGAGAGTGTGAGCCGGCCAGTGGGTTGGGAATAATGACCTGCAAGGAATCGCTCGACGGCTTCCTAGCTGGACGTGGAACGTCAACAACCGCCGTCTGATCTAGACCAGCAACATCGCCAGCATCCCGGCGGCCATTGCGGCCATGGTCAGGTCCTCGACCAGCGTGACCTTGGTCATGGGGAGGTTGAGGGCTGTCCCGAGGCAGGCGCAGCGGATGGCTCGCTTGTCCAGCAGGGCCTTGAGCACGCCTGCCGCGCCGATGAGCATGAGTATGAGGGTGACGGCGTTGGTCACGACGGGCACCCAGGCAAGCAGATAGGCGACACCGAGCGTCAGTTCGACGAAGGGGTACGCCCAGCCCCACGCGGCGACCTTGCGGGCGACAAGGTCGTAGCCTCGGTAGGCGGAGACGAAGCCGGGCGGGTCGAGAAGCTTGAAGAACGAGAAGACGATGAAGAAGCCGGCCATGAAGTGCCGCATGAGGGGCTCGGTTGACCAATCGCCAGTATTCGCAGCGACCAAGAGCGTGACGCCGGCGATGAAGCCGACGATCAGGAAGAGCGGGTAGAGGCTTTCCTTTGGTTGCTGTTCAGCCATGGCCTGATGCTGATGAATCGATGGTTCGGGAGCGGCGGCCGCGGGTTCTGCCCTCTCCACGGATGTCAGCGTGTAGTCGCCGGCCGATGCGATGGCGCTTCTGAGAGCGTCGTCATCGGGAATTGGGTTGCCGAAGATGGCAGCCTCACCCTGCTGCGGTGATACATCGGCGGATTCGATGCCATCGAGCTTGAGCAGCGCGGCGCTGATCTTGCTCGCGCATCCGCTGCAGTGCATGCCCGTGATCTTCAGAGTGGCCGATCGTGTGTTAGTCGTCATCTGATTGTTCCTTGTTGCCATTCTTTCGTGCTATAAAGATCGCTTCGAGCCCGAAAATCAAGGCCATGCCGCCGACGGAGACGCCGACGACCAGAGGGTCGTTCGTGAGTTTGATGTACAGGAACGCACCGAGCACAACGGCGTCGAGCACGAGTGCCGTGAGCAGAACCCAGCCGTGGGCGCCCAGGTCGCGCCGCAGGTACTTGAACACGCCCCAGTGGATCGCCATGTCCATCACGATGTAGAAGATCGCGCCGAGCGAAGCGATTCGGCCGAGGTCAAAGAAGATCGTCAGCGCGAGGGCGATGACGGCCGTGTAGACGAGCGTGTGCTTTTGGATTCTGCCCGGCATCCCGAAGTGGCGGTGCGGGACGAGGTCCATATCGGTGAGCATGGCGAGCATGCGTGAGACGGCAAACATGCTGGCAATGATGCCGGAGATAGTCGCCACGATCGCGAGGCCGATGGTCAGCCACTCACCCCATTGGCCGACCGCCGGTCGGGCGGCCTCGGCGAGCGACGAGTCGCGCGAGGCGATGATCTCGTTCACGCTGAGGTTGCCGGCGACGGCGAGCGTCACGAGCAGGTAGAGCCCGGTGCAAATGAGAAGGCTGAAGATGATGGAACGGCCGACGTTCTTGCTCGGCTCCTTGATCTCATCGCCGCTGTTGGTGATGGTGGTGAAGCCTTTGTAGGCGAGGATCGAGAGTGCGACGGCCGCGAGGAAACCCGTGATGCCACCTTGCGCTGCCGATGCCTCACCGTCGCCTGTCAGCGTGTCAAAGGAAAGCCCCGACACCCAGAGCCCGATGCCGGCGAAGCTCGCGATGCCCACAATCTTGATGATCGCGGTGACCTTGCTCAGCCCGCCGATGACCTGATTGCCAAGCAGGTTGACGATGAAGGCGACCACGATGAGCCCAACGCCGAGCGCGGGCACGAGCCATGAGTTCGCCCCCTCGCCAAAGATACGCATCGTGTAGGTGCCGAAGGTACGGGCAACGAGGCTCTCGTTGATGACCATCGAGAAGTACATCAACAGCGAACAGCCCGCGGTGACAACGCCCGGGCCGTACGCCTTCTTGAGGATCATCGCGATGCCGCCCGCGGAGGGGTATTCGTTGCAGACCTTGATGTACGAGTACGCGCTGAACGCAACGACGACGGCCGCGGCGATGAACGCAACGGGAAAAAGGCCTCCGGCGAGTTCGGCGACCTGGCCGGTGAGGGCGAAGATGCCCGCCCCGATCATGACTCCGGTACCCATCGCGATCGAGCCGGTCAGCGTGAGGCTATTTTTCTCGTAGTCGGACTCTTGGCTGTGGTGCTCGTGCTTATCCATGTCTACTCCAGCCGATTCTCTCACAGTGGCTGATCTTGGCCGCACCTACCACCGGCAGCGCCACATCCACTGTGCAAGCTTGATTAGCCGCCGTGGCCATCGCCATGCTGACCTTCCTCAGCCTTGGGCATGAACATGCCCTTGGCCTGCCACGCCTCGTCGATGAGCTTGACATACTCCGCGGGGTTCGCCTCCACCTTCGGATTGCACCCGGCGCAGCAGAACCGCATCAATCGGCCCGCCAGTACCATCTCCACCGGTTCGCCCATCGAGCCGAGCTTGCCACCGGCAACCACGCAGGTATCGAGCGGGTATTCCGGCCGCTGCGTATCCGCAGTCGCCTTGTCGAGTTTCTCAATGAACTTCTTCGGGTCGGCCTTGAACTGACGCTCGCACATTTTGCAGCACAGGCGGACGAGGCGGTTTCCGTAGACCATGTTGTTAGCGATGTCCTCGCCGTCTTCGACGAGGGGCTCACCAGAAACGACGCAGGTCTCGGTCGGGTAGTACCGAACCTGGTCCTTCACGATCTGTTTGTCGATTTTCTCCCAGTAGGTGGCCTGGTCGGCCTCGAACTTTCCGATGCATCCGCCACAGCAGAAGCGGACTTCGCGCCCGTCGTACTTCTTCTCGATCGGGTCGCCCTTGGAGCCGAGTTTTTGCCCTGACACGGGGCAGGTATCGAGCGTGTAAGGCCCCGTCCAGGAGGCTTCGGCCATGACGGTCGCGGCTTCGGGCTCGCGCATATCGCGCTCTGCCTGCTCCTCCATGCCGGGCTCACGGTGGGCCACGGCGAGTGTCACGAACTCGTCCTTGCGTACTTCGTCCCACGTGAGGAACTGCTTGCCACAGCCAGGGCAGCAAATGCCAATAGTCTTGCCTTTGTACTCAACGGTGCCTGCGGAAGCCACGATGGGCTCCTTTCCCACCGGGCACATCGCGTTGACGGGTGCAGCGGTTTGCTGGGTCTTTGTGCCATCGCCGCTGTGTTGAGCCACGGTCAGTGTGGCCGGAGCGGACAGGCAGAGGCAAGCGATAAGTGTTGCAGGTTTCATACGGAATCTCCTTGTGCCAGCGGCACGGCGGGGCTAGATGCTGGACGGGCCAAGCGGAACTTCCACTCAGCGGCCCAGCAGTACAGAATGGGAACAACAAACCAAGTCATCGATGCGACGGCCATTCCGCCGAACGAAGGGATGGCCATGGGGACCATGATGTCCGAGCCGCGACCGGTACTGGTGAGCACGGGCAACAGCGCGAGGATGGTGGTCGCGCTCGTCATGACCGCGGCACGGATACGGAGTTGGCCGCCGTTCACGACGGCCTGGCGAATCTCCTCGATCGAGTCGGGCTTGTCCTCGGCCATCGACTGTTCGATGCGAGTCGCCATGATGACGCCGTCGTCGGTCGCGATGCCGAAGAGAGCAAGAAAGCCGACCCAGACGGCGACGCTCAGGTTGTACGGCTCTATCTGGAAGAGACCGCGGAGGTCTGCGCCGAGCAGCGTGGTGTCGAGGAACCACGGCTGCGCGTAGAGCCACAGCATGATGAACCCGCCCCCCCACGCGACGAAGACTCCTGAGAAAACCATGAACGTGACGCTGACCTTGCGGAACTGGAAGTAGAGCAGCAGGAAGATGGCCGCGAGCGCTAAAGGAAGCACGATCGTCATTCGTTTTGCGGCCCGGACCTGGTTCTTGTACGAGCCCGAGAATTCGAAACTTACACCGGCGGGAACGACGACATCACCCGTGTCGATAGCATCCTGGATCAGCCGTTGTGCGTCTCGAACAACCGTCACCTCGGCGTAACCGGGCAACTTGTCGAAGAGCACATACGACACGAGGAAAGTGTCCTCGCTTTTGACCATCTGCGGCCCGCGCCTGTATTCAAGAGTGCTCAGTTCGCGGAGCGGAACCTGCGCCCCCATGGGTGTCGGCACGAGGATGTCACCCAGTGTCTCGGGCTGATCACGCAGCTCGCGGAGGTAGCGGACACGTACCGGGTAGCGTTCGCGGCCTTCGACGGTCATGGTCAGCGGCTTGCCACCGATCGCGACCTCGATGACTTCTTGCACGGCCGCGATGGTGAGCCCGTAGCGGGCGATTTTGTCGCGATCGATGTCGATCTCAAGGTACGGCTTGCCGACGACGCGGTCGGCAAAAACCGCGAGCGGCTGGACACTTGGAACTTGTTTCAGCAGGCGTTCGAGTTCAAGCCCGAACGATTCGATCGATTCGAGGGTGGGGCCATAGACCTTGATGCCCATCGGGGCGCGAAACCCCGACTGGAGCATGACGATGCGTGTTTCGATCGGTTGTAGCTTTGGTGCGCTCGTCACGCCCGGCATGTCGGCTGCGGTGACGATGGCATCCCAGATGTCCTGATTGGACTCGATTTCGTCCCGCCACTGACGGAACGGTCGGCCGTGTTCGTCTTCGATCAGATCGCCAAGCTCATCACGTGCAAAGGCGTTTGTCTCGTCGTCGAAGCGGAAGTCGAGTCGGTGGCCTTGCTCGTCGGTGAGATACTCACTCTTGTACTGGATCACCGTCTCGATCATGGAGATCGGAGCCGGGTCGAGCGGGCTCTCGACGCGGCCGATCTTGCCTACCGCCATCTCGACCTCGGGCACGCTCATGATCCGAAGGTCGAGTTCCTTCAGAATGTCTGTCGCCTCACCGATGGAGGCGTGCGACATGGTCGTCGGCATGTAGAGGAACGCGCCCTCATCAAGCGAAGGCATGAACTCGCTGCCCAGGCCCTGGAACGCGTGGGCGATCTCGACGGCCGTTCCGCTTTGCCGCACCGACTCTGGAAGCCACCCCCAGACCCGATCGAAGCCGAGCCACACGGTCGCACCGATTAGTACAACGCAGAGCGCCGGAGATAGGCCGATCAGTTTGTGACGCAGCGTCCACGCGAGCACATGCGGGAAGGCAAGCCGGACGAACCAGAATGCGAGCAACAGCCCGCCGACGATCGCACCGATGAACAGGGCGTTGCCAACCAGCCCGGGCTCGGGTCCGAGAGGCTCCCACGCGCCCGCAAGCACGATGAGCACGACCCCAACAGCGATCAGGTTTGCGGACCACTGGAGGCCGCGAGAAACGATCGCGGGCAACCAAGGCTTGGCGAGATAGAACGCTCCGAAGGCAACGATGATCAGACCGCCGATCGCGTGCAGCCAAATTGCTACCGCGGTCCCCGCGAGCGTCAGTGTGATGGCTCCGGCGGAGCGAATCAACCTGGCCTTGGGGCGGAATCCCATCAACACGTGCGCGGCCGCAGGAAGAATCGTCAGTGCGATGATGATCGCCGAGATGAGCGCGAAGGTCTTGGTGTACGCGAGCGGTTTGAACAGCTTGCCCTCGGCCGCTTCCATCGTGAAGACCGGGAGGAAGCCGACTACGGTCGTCGCGACCGCTGTCAGGACCGCGCCGCCGACCTCGGTCGTAGCCCGATAGATCACTTCGAGAGTCGGTTCGTCACTCTGGCCCCTTTCCGATTCTTCCAGCCTTCGCAGGATGTTCTCACTGAGCACGATGCCCATGTCCACGATCGTGCCGATGGCGATTGCGATGCCCGAGAGCGCCACAATGTTCGCGTCCACGCCGAATGTCTTCATGCCGATAAAGGTCATCAGGACGGTGATCGGCAGCATCGCTCCAATGAGCAGGCTGCTGCGCAGGTGCATGACCATTAACACGACGACGATGATCGTGACGAGGACTTGTTGAGAGATGGCCGAGTTGAGTGTTTCGAGCGTCTCGCGGATGAGCCCCGAGCGGTCGTAGAACGGCACGATGGTGACCCGGCTCTCAGTGCCATCGGCGAGCACCTTGGTCGGCAGCCCGGACGCGATGTCGTCGATCTTGTCTTTGACCCGTTGGATCGTCGCCATCGGGTTCTCGCCGTAGCGGACGACCACTACCCCGCCCACGGCTTCGACGCCCGCCTTGGTCAGCACGCCTCGCCGGAGCGCCGGGCCGAGCGAGACCTTGGCGATGTCCCTGACGAGGATCGGCTGGCCGTCGCGGGCGGTGATCGCGGCCTGTTCGAGATCTGCGACACTCTCGATGAAACCAAGCCCGCGCACGATGTACTCGGCACGATTGACTTCGATCGTGCGAGCGCCGACATCGAGGTTGCTCTGGCGCACCGCGCCGATGACTTGTTGAAGGGAGATGCCCGCTGCCCGCATGGCATCTGGGTCTACATCGACCTGATACTCCTGCACAAAGCCGCCGATTGAGGCGACCTCGGCGACGCCCTCCACGCCGGCGAGTTTGAACTTGACCGTGAAGTCCTGGATCGAACGGAGTTCTTCCGGACCCCAGCCGCCGGTCGGTCTGCCATCGGAGTCACGCCCTTCAAGCGTGTACCAAAAAACCTGCCCGAGTGCTGTTGCGTCAGGGCCGAGCGCCGGAGAGACGCCGGGTGGGAGCGTGCCTGCGGGCAGCGAGTTGAGCTTCTCAAGCACGCGGGAACGTGACCAGTAGAAGTCCACGCCGTCTTCGAAAACGATATAGATCGTCGAGAAGCCGAAGACCGAGTAGCTGCGGATGTCCTTGACGCCCGGAAGACCGAGCATCGCGACGGTCATTGGGTAGCTGATCTGGTCGTCAATGTCTTGCGGGCTTCTGCCCGGCCACTCGGTGAAGACGATCTGCTGGTTCTCGCCGATATCCGGGATCGCGTCGACCGGCACCGGGTCACGAGCAAGCCCGCCGAGGTCCCAGTCGAAGGGAGCAACGAGCACTCCCCAGAAGAGCGTGCCGATCAGCACGATCGCGACTACCAGTTTCTGTTCGAGGCAGAAGCGGATCAGCGCGTTGACCGGGCCGCGTGTTGGGGGCCGCTGGAGATCAGTCATTGCCGTGCCCCTCATGTTCACTTTCGACTGAAGGGGCATCGAGTGGTGCGAAGGACTCACTGATCTCGCCGCAGCGGAGCATCTGATCGCCGAAGTACGGGTTGTTGATCTGCGTGCCGCGTTGGAGCCAATCTGCCCCCTTGAAATCGAATGCCATTGGGCAGTGGGCGAGGCTCCACTCCTCGCTGCCGCGGTGCCCAAATCGGCGTTGCAGCACGATCGCGCCTTCACTCATCCGTTCGAAGCGCGCTCGAGCGCTGTCAATGCTGGTGATGGCATCCTCGATGCGGAGTCGCGAAGCCGCACGACGCCACTCGGCGAGTGGCTCGCCGACGAGCCCGGACTCTTTAACGAAACCGAGTGCCGTCTTGATGTCCGCCGCCGCCTGCACGAAGCCGCCGAGATCGTCAGCCGCGAGCGATTCCTGAGCGTCGAAGTATGCGGCGTAGACGGGCTTGAGGGCGAACACAAAGCTGTCGGGCACAGGCACGCGGCTGGGTATGTCAGGCATCGAGTCGGCCGCCATCCCGCCGTGGCCCGCGTGCGGATTTCCTCCGCCCCCGCCCCCGGGTGTCATCATGCTGGGCTTGGCTGCGATCTGCATCGCGCTGTCGATCCTGAAGGCACCATTCACTACGACAGAATCACCGCGGTTCAGGCCGTCGCGCACAATGTAGAAGTCGCCCGCACGCGACCCCAGCACGACCGCTCGCCCCTCGTAGGTCGGCCTCTCGGCGTCGGCCACCTGGACGTACACTACGGACCGCGTGCCCGTAAAGAGCACGGCCGATCGTGGGATCACCAGTGGTTCTTCCGCTCCATCGGGATCACCAACGACGCCGAGCGACTCGGCGGGCACCATGTCCATGCCGCAGATGTCGCACTGGCCTGGGACGTCCTTCACAACGGTCGGGTGCATCGGGCTCACCCAGCGACCCGCGAGTTCGTTGCTGACAACAGCCCCATCGGCGGCGACTCTTGTCCGGACCACAGCCGACGCGAACATGCCCGGCTTGAGGCGGCGATCGGAGTTCTCGACGGCGACCCGCACCGCGGCAGTCCGTGTCCGTTCATCGACCATCGGCTCAATGAACGAGACACGCCCCTCGAACGTCTCGCCCGGGTGCGCCTCGACGGTGAAACTCACCGGCTGCCCCCAGCGGAGCAGGGGGAGTTGCGACTCGTAGGCCTGCATATCGAGCCAGAGCCGGGAGAGATCAGCGATCGTCGCGATCGGGGTGCCGGTCTGCACGTAATCACCCTCGCGAACCGCGAGATGTGTGACAACGCCGCCGATTGGGGCGTAGATGGTCAATCGATCCGAGTCGAACGAACCACCCTCGGCCGCCGCGATCTGTTCGGGCGCAATCCCGAAAAGCCGCAGTTTCTCTCGGGCTGCAGCGAGCGTGTCGCGCGTGGCAGAACGAATCAGCTCACTGGTTGCGCTGCTGTCGGTTGATGCAATCTTGCTCTGCCGCAGTTCCTCGAAGGCCGCGAGCAGATCGGGGCTGTAAATCTCCGCCATGTGATCCGCCCGAGCGACGGGAACACCGAGGTAGTTGACAAACAGGCGTTCAATCCGGCCGGGGAAGTACGCTGTCAAACGTGCGACCGAGGTCTCGTCATAGGTCACCTTGCCGTAGAGCCGGACCTCCGCGGTCGGGAAGAAGCGGCCGACGGGTGCCGTCTCGATCTGGCTCATCGCTGCGGCCGCTTTGCTCATCGTCACGCGCAGCTCGCCGCCTTCACCGCCGCCGTCGGCGACAGGAATTAGGTCCATGAAGCAGATCGGACACTTTGCGTTCGGATCGGGAAGCCGCACAGAGGGGTGCATCGAGCAGGTGTACATCTGCGGTTCGCCGACGCTTTCGGCGTGGTCATGGTCCTCCGACACGGGCGCAGGGCTAGGACCACCCATTCGGTAGCCGACGACGAGCGCCGCAATGATCAACACCACCGCAACGCCAGCCGCGGTGTGCTTCCACAGCCAACCGATCGCCGATCGACCTTTGTTCATGATCGTGCTCATGGCGTTTCCTCACCGGGGATGGTCCCCGCGTCTTGATCTTGAGTGGATTTCGCTGAGTTGGCGGTACGTGTCGGCACTGTCTCGCCGACCAGGCGATTCAGCCGCGCCAACGCCTGCCCACGGTCCGCCTTCGCCCGCTCGGCGGAGACCGCGAACTCCAACAGCGTTCTCTCTGTATCCAACAGATCGAGGAAGCTTGTTTCGCCCGCTCGGAACCCGGCGAGCGAAGCCCGCAACGATTCCTCCGCCTTGGGGATCAGCGTTGTCTCGAACAGCCTGACACGGCGGTCGGCGTCCGTATGTTCGAACCATGCCCGATGGATGCCAGCGGTTATCTGATTCGCTTGATCTGACCGCTCGCTCGCAGCTGAAAGGCGCCGAGCAACCGATTCACGTACACCGGCCTCGTATTTCTCTCGCCAGAGCGGCACGCGAATGCCGAAACTCAGCAGAATCGGGTCGTCACCGCTCTCAGGAATGGAGCTGTCCCTCGCCTCGTCGGTCACGAGGTAGTCGAGACCGATCGTGAAATCGGGAAGCCCGTCCTTGCGAGCGATCTCGGTGCGCACCCGCTGCTCCTCGACATGTTCATCAATAGCAAGCAGCGTCGGATTGGCCCGACGGGCGATCTCTGCCAGTTGTTCCGCATCAACTTTGGCTACCACACCGGGGAGCGGCTCAAACGCGGTCACCGGTGTTGAAGCAGGCCGGTTCAGAACTGCGTTGAGTTCCGCGACCATGGCTGGCCGCATCGACTCGAACTGGATAAGCCGATCTTCAAGCTGCCCGAGTTCCACTTGGATGCGAACCAACTCGGGATGAGAGCCACCTCCGACGCGGTAACGCGCTCGAAGCACCCCCTCAAACGATTTCAGCAGGTCAAGGTTGTCATCGGTGATCCGTATCGTTGCATCGAGATACGCCAAGTCGTGCAACTTAGTCACGATCCGTTCAGTCACCTCAAGCCTCGTCGCTTCAAAGCGATGCCATGCTGCCACCGCTGCACGGGACGCCGCGTCCCGGCGGTCCCCCAACTGCCCGAACCAAGGGAAGCTCTGCTGAACGCCAACCCGGGCTTGCTGAGCACCAGTTCTGGTCTCCAGTTCATCGAGGAAGAATCCGACTCCCAGACGCGGATCGGGCAACGCTCCAACCTGCGGCAGGCGCTCGGCTGCTGCACGCCATTGCTGATAAGCGGTCTCGACCCGGGGGCTGTTGAAGAGGGCGTAGCGCACGTAGTCGTCGGCCGATGATCCCGCCGACAGTGCGGGCAGCGAACCACCATCGTCCGCTTGCTCCCGGTAAGCAGATTCCGGAACTCCAGCGACACCGCTCGGCGTGGTGCTTTCAAGTGATCGGAGTCGGTTCGCGGATCGGTCGTAGGGCTGATCGAAGGGTGATGAGCATCCCGCAAGTGGGATCATCATCGACACGCCAACCGCGCAAGGGGCAAATCGCAGCGCCATGGATAGGGCTCCTGGGTTCATCAGGGATCGAAGAAAATCCGAACGATGTAGGGTGCGCGGGGCCAAGCCTGCGCGCACTGCTCCTACGAGGCTCGGTCTCTACGTTCGCCAGATGCCCAGGACAGCCTGCACTTCGTTGTGGGTGAGGCCCGCGAGCCGACCAAGTGACTGGACCGAACCGCGTGAGCAGCTGGTACCAGAAGTCGTCATAGGTACCACACGCACCGGAGCGTTCGGCACCGCAGTCTGCGAGACACGGTCGGAGCGTGGCAGCGGGCCTTCGGGTAGGGGTTGCCGGTGAGGCAGTGGGGCGGCGGAGCATCGGCAGGGACCATCGCTCTTAGGGCAGTAGTCCGTGACGGTGGTGGTGCCACAGCACGAAACCTCGACCACCACTTCATGGCAATCGGCGAGGCCGCAGGTCAGCCCCTGGGCAGTCTCACCAACCAACCCCGCACCGACCCCCGAGAACCCGGCGGCCAGTGCGATCATCAAGATGGCTATCAGTCTGATCACGGGAAGATTGTACTCTGAAGGTCCTTGCCTGCAAACGCTCGGCCTTGCTCGCCTATTCCTCGCCGGTCCGGGGTTCTCGCCCCGCTCCCCGACCATGGCGCCCAAGTGCCACTGAGTGGAACTATCGGCCGGTGCGGCGTGTGCGCTGCGAAGGCAGGCGCTCAGGACGAGAAAACACGAGAAGAAAGCACGGCGAACGAACAAGGACTACCCGCCGGATCAGCCCCGTGCCTACCGGCTAACTCCGGAGGGCCTGGCCTCGCTGAGGTCCTCGGCCAATCGAAACAGGCCGTGGGAGCGGAGCACAGGGCCAAGGGCGGTTTCCGGCGGCGGGAGTGGGGCACCAGCACGTCTGGCTGAACCGTGCACGCTCCGGACGAGCAGTCCGGGACGTTCGGTCGCAAGTGCCTGCTAAATAGCGAAATACAGGCGACGTTGTCAGCGTGACAGCAGTAGAGACAACACTTGGCTCGGCTCCACTTGTCTGCTGCGATCAAGGAGGCCAACATCGCCCGTCAGCAGGTGGTTCAGAATGAGAAAACACGGCCCGACGCCACGAACGAACAAGGATTGCCGGAGCGGTCAGCCCCGGCCCTACCGGCTGACTCCGGAGAGCCTGGCCTCGCTGAGGTCCTCGGCCAGACAGAACAGGCCGTGGGAGCAGAGCACAGGGCCGAGGACGGCTGAGGGCAAGGCGGTGAGTTCGCAGAACGCCTGGCGGCACGGAGAGAGATCAGCAGCTGCGAGTGAGCGTCGGCGGGAGGCGGCGGAGCTGTTTCAAGCGCTTCGCGAGATGATGCGGGAAAGGGATGCAGACCGTCAGGTCGTCCGATGAAAGCTGATTATCTCGCCGTTCGAGACGACCACAAAAAAGCCGCAGGCCGCGGGTTGGCGGGCTACGGCGGTCGTCTTTCGACGGTGCCTGCGGTTCTATGAACCTTGTTGCATGAAACCGCGGGCCGGGATCAATTACACTGCATCGACTATACCGAGCGACACTTGACCGTGCAAGGAGCCCTTCGGGGGACGGGAGCAACAGATGAAGCGACACGTGCTGGGCTTGGATATCGGCAGCAATTCGGTAGGGTCGGCCTGGATTGACCGCCAGACTGGCGTGATCGTTGCGGGCGTCTCGGTCTTTCCGGCCGGTGTGGACGAGAGCGATGACAAGCGGGGCGAGCCCAAGAACGCTAAGCGGCGGATGACCCGTCGTGCGCGGATCACCCTGGCCCGGCGTGCCAATCGCAAGCGCGAGTTGCGGCTCAAGCTCATTCAGGTTGGCCTGTTGCCCGAGGACGAAACCGGCTTCATGGCTTTGCTGGAAGCCACCGACCCGTGGGCGCTGCGACGCGCCGGCCTGGACAAAGCGCTCGCCCCATTCGAGTTTGGCCGGGCGCTGCTGCATCTGGCTCAACGGCGTGGAGCACTGGGGCTGCATATTTCCGATCCGGAAAATGGTGAGGAAGAAAGCGCGGACGCCAAGGAAGACGGCAAGGTCAAAGCCGCCATCGGCGAGGTGCGCGCGAAGATGATCGAGCGCGAGGCCCGCACCTTCGGCGAATTCATCGCGATGGTACGCGACGAGCGCGTGACCGCCATCGAGAGTGAAGACCAACGCAGCGACGGTCAACGAAAGGGGCCACGCGAGTGGCGGCAGGCGGTGCGCAACAAGGCGGCCAGCTACGAGCACTGCGCCGACCGGCCGATGATCCGCGACGAGTTCGCCAGACTCTGGGACACACAGGAACGACTCGGCGGCCAGACGGCCAAGCTGCTGACCAAAGACTTGCGGCTCCTGCTGGACAATGAGAAGGGCGACAGCGTGTGGCGGCATAAGGGCCTGTTGTTCGGCCAACGGCGAGCCACGTGGGACCTGGGTACGCTCGGACGCTGCGTGCTGGAACCCAGTGAACGGTGCGTGCCGCACGCCGACCGCCATGCCTCGCGTTACCGCGTAGTCGAGACGCTCAACAACCTGCGGATTCTTGAAGGCACGAGCAAGCCGAGGCCGCTCACCGAAGACGAGCGCGACCGACTCAAGGCGTACCTCTCCGGGCCGTTGGGCGAGGAAGCCCGCGGTAAACGCAAGGGCCAGCCCAAGCGTTCGGCCAGCATCACCGACCTGCGCAAAAAGATGGCCGAGTGGTATGGCAAGGAGCACTGGACGGCCACCAAGAAGAACTCGCCGCGGGCCTTCACCAGCGAATTCACCGACGAGGACCGGGCGATCAACACCGACTGGTTCTACCGCGAGGTCGTCCACGGGGCCATCGGCGTGGAAACGTGGGCAGCGATGCCTGAATCGCTCAGGGAGGGTTTCAATCGGGCCATCCTGCGGCACGATCCCGACGAGGACGATGATGCCGAAAGACTACTGTCGGGCGTGACAAAGTGGGGCGGGCTCGACACGGAACACGCGGACAAGCTGCTGGTGGCCTGGAAGACAAGACCCAAGCTAGACGACAAGCGGCTGAACATGAGCCGGCGGGCGGTTTTGAATCTGCTGTCAGCGATGGATCACGCATGGCCCGATGAAACGAGTCCAACGGGCATCCGCTGGCCAACTCAGATCGAGGCTCGCAAGGCGATCGCGGGTGATGCAGACTTTCGTGATGAAACAACCGGCACGGCGATGGATGACATCACCCGCCGCCGATACGCGACGGGAGCAAAGGGTGCCACGGCTCGCGACCGTCACTACATGGGCAAGCACACGCTGCAAAGAGAGGGCAAACCGATCATCGACAAGACCAGCGGCCAGCCGCTCGCCGAGCCACCGCCCGCTCCGCTCATCAGCAATCCGGTTGTCCGCAAGGCCATCCACGAAGTACGGCGGCACGTCGTGGAGCACATGCTCGCCAGCGGATGCAAGCCCAGCGAGGTCTACATCGAGCTAGCCCGTGAGGCCAAGATGGGCAAGAAGGACGCTGATCGTCTTCTGCTGCGAAACCGGCTTCGCAACCGAATTCGAACCAACATCATCGATGAGCACCACCTGCACGGCCATACCAGTAGCGGGCAGCGAGCAGCCATCGATCGCGTGGTTCTCTGCATGCAACAGGGCCAAGTCTGCCCGTTGTGCGGCGAGGCGGGATTGACACCTGAGTTGGCGGCATCGGGTGCCGGGTGCGAAGTTGCACACATCATCCCACGGGCCAGCGGCGGGCACAACGGACTATCGAACATCGTGCTGAGCCATACGAAGTGCAACCGCGATATGGGCCGGCGCACTCCGCGGCAGTTCTGGGGCGACGGCCCGGGATTTGACCATGGCATGCGCAGGGTCGAGGGCATCTACGGC
This sequence comes from Phycisphaerales bacterium, assembly GCA_029260395.1. Taxonomy (GTDB): domain Bacteria; phylum Planctomycetota; class Phycisphaerae; order Phycisphaerales; family UBA1924; genus OFTM382. The sequence continues at coordinate 64,257 of JAJDDJ010000014.1, forward strand.
GAGGTCAAGCGTCACAAACCATCGGAGATCAAGAACGCTAGCGGTCCGTCGCTCTGGGCGTGTTACTTCAGTTCATGGGACGACCGGAAGAAGATCGACCGTTTCAAGAAGGATGTCAGCGACACGGACGTGCAGGGGTTCCAAGAACGCCAGCTTGCCGCGACGACTTACGCCTCCAAGCAGGTCATGACCTACCTGTCGGATGCGCTCTACGACGGCAAGGGGCTGCCCGAGCGCGCCACCGGCTCGGGTTCCGCCGAGAATGCCCGCACCATCTTCGCCAGCGATGGCATGTGGACCGGTCGTCTCCGTCGGGAGTGGGGCCTGTTCTTCGATCATCACCAAGCCAGGGTCAAGGGCCTGGACATCCACGAAGAGAACGAACGCAAGGAAAAGAACCGCGGCGACCATCACCACCACGCTATCGACGCGGTCGTCATTGCGCTGACTTCACGCTCAGTGCAGCTCGAGTGGGAGAAACGCGAGAAAGCCGCAGCCGCTGAACTGCCGAACTCTGCGGACGAGGAAGCGATGGAGAACTTCCGCCGCCGCAATCGCCTGCGGCCGCCAGCGCCCTTTGATTATGAGGGCCTGTCTGTCGAGGAGTCCATCGAACGGTTCCGCGGCGAAGTCATGAAGGCCGTCTTCGGCGAGGACGGCACAAAGCCGATCTGCCACCGGCCGGTGAAACGCAAGCTCGTCGATGCTCTGCACGAGGAGACGCTCTTTGGGCCCGTGGTCGATCGAGCGGGCGAACTCACCGACAGCTTTACTGCGAAAAAGAGCGTGCTGGACCTCACGCCCAACCACCTACGTCCGCCTCGGGAAGAGACCGAGAATGAAGCCATCGAGAGGCTGGCTGCCCGACGGATGCGAGAGAAGCAGCTAGATGAGCGAGCCGCACACAAGTGGGCCAAAGCGGTCGTTGTTTCTCCCGCGTTCACGCCTGCGATCGTCGATCCGCCGCCAGCAAAGAGTGGTATCGTTCGGGATCGAACCCTGCGGTATCGCCTACGTGAATGCCTGGACGAGCACGGCCTCGATCCGGACAGCTTTACCAAGAACGAGATCAAGAAGCTCCATGAAATGGGCAAGGTGACCCAAGCATCCGGCGTGCCGATCCACTCGGTTGTGCTGCTGCGCACGATGACCGATCCGGTGATCATCGATCGCAAGCAGACCACGTACGGGACACGCCAGACTATCCGCGACCCTGACCCGACCTCGAAGCGAGCCTATGTCGGCGGCAACAACCATCACATCGAGTTGCGCGAGGATGCCAAAGGCAAGTGGTCGGGCGAGGTAATCACCGCGTTTGATGCCGCACAGCGAAAGCTCGACAAACTCAGAACCTTCCGCGCTGCGGGGGTGCCCAAGCCAGTTGTCTTCCGCAAGCTGAAATCTGACGACCGCAAGCGGTGGAAGATCGAGCGTGACCGTTGGCGGCCGATCATCTCCAGGATCGAGGCCGAGCATGCGATGGTCGATCGCTCAGACAGGCTCGGCAAGGGCGAAGCTGGGCGATTTGTCATGAGTCTTTGTGAAGGCGAGATGGTGTGGATGAAGCACAAGCAGACGGGCGAAGAGGGCTATTTCGTGGTCGCCAAGCTCAGCAAGCCGCAATCGATCGTGCTCGTACCGCACTGGGATGCCCGGGCTGCCGGCGAACGGAAGAACGCCGAAGGCAAGAAGGTGCCCGACTCGCAGCGCGACGATATCTCCGCCACGCCGAGCGATATGAAGAGCCTGGCCCCCGACGGCCAGCCGCACGCACGCAAGGTGCGGGTTGGTCCACTGGGGGACATTACGGTGCTCGATCAAGACTGAGCAGCATCCGATAAGCAGCTCAATGACGGGCACCAAACGTACATTTTTCCCACGGACACAGTTCTCTATTGATCGAGCGAGACGTTCCCCATGAACTGATGGAGTGATCAAACGCACGATCGAGATCAGCCGTGAGCCCGCGCACCTATCTGTACGGGATGAGCAGTTGCTGATCCTTCGCAAGACCGAGCCCCCGCGTCGCCTTCCTGCTCGTCCCGATGGTCTCGCCGGCTCAATACCCTGCGAAGACATCGGCATCATCATGGCCGATCACCGCGAAACAACCTACAGCCACCACGCGCTTGCACGCCTCGCTGAGCACGGTGCAACGCTGGTCGTTTGCGGCCGAGATCACCATCCGGTCGGGATGTATCTGCCCATCAGCAGCAACACGCACCTGCTCGCCCGGCTCGATGCCCAGATCAATGTGAGCAAGCCGACCAAGAAGCGCCTGTGGGCATCGATCGTGGGTGCCAAGGTGGTCGCGCAGGGGAGAGCGCTGCCGCCAAGGCCCGAGGCGGACGCGTGTCGCAAACGACTGCACCAGATGGCGAAGGATGTCCGATCCGGCGACACCACCAACATCGAAGCGCAGGCCGCCGCGGCTTACTGGCCGGTAGTCTTCTCATGCTGTTCGGGCATCCAGCAGCCGTTTCGTAGGCGAGCGGGCGACCGCTCGGCCGCGCCCCCCAACAATCTACTTGACTACGGCTACTCCGCTCTTCGCGCAGCCCTGGCCAGAGCCATCGTTGGTGCCGGGCTTCTGCCCGCTCTCGGAATCCAGCACCGCGGTCGATCCAACCCGTTCTGCCTGGCGGATGACCTGATGGAACCTCTCCGGCCGCTTGTGGATCGCCGTGTTCGATGGCTGGCGGAGCGACACACTCTGGAACTTGATCAGGCGGCCAAAGCCGAACTCCTCGGCGTTTTGACCGAGGAAGTGGGCACCGAGAATGCAAGAGGTCCATTGCTCGTCAGTGTCTCGCGGTACGTCGCCAGCTTCGTCCGGGTGCTGGTCGGCGAGGAAGTCAGACTGGAGATACCCAGCTCGATGCCGGAGACAGGCCTGTGAACCTCAGTGGGTACCGATGGATGTGGGTGATTGCACTCTTCGATCTTCCCGTCGATTCCAAGGAAAGTCGGCGGCAATACACCCGGTTCCGTAAGGCGCTCATTCGTGACGGCTTCATCCAGATGCAGTACTCTGTATATCTCAGGCACGCTTCCAGCCGGGAAAATGCCGAAGTTCACATGCAGCGAGTCGAGCACGCCGTGCCGGCGGAAGGCGAAGTCCGTGTCTTCACCATCACCGACAAACAGTTCGCCAAAATGCGGGTGTTTTGGGGCCAAAGGCGTACAAAGCCAGAGCTGCCACCTCAGCAACTCTCGCTTTTTTGACCGCTCCTGTGACGGCAACTCGTTTCTGATGCATGACTTATCGCGGGTCAAAGTGTAATCGATCCCGGCCCGCGTGCAGCCTGCAACACGCGGTCAGTGGCAACGATGAGTACCTTGAGTGTAATCGATCCCGGCCCGCGTGCAGCCTGCAACGCCAGCCCGAGCACGCCCGCCTCGCGCACGAGTGTAATCGATCCCGGCCCGCGTGCAGCCTGCAACGGCTAGCGTCGGGTGGGCATCGCCCGCTTTAGTGTAATCGATCCCGGCCCGCGTGCAGCCTGCAACGGGCGATCGTGCTCGACCTCGACACGCCGGAGTGTAATCGATCCCGGCCCGCGTGCAGCCTGCAACGTCGAGAGGTCGATCTCGGTGAGCGTGTAGAG
>JAJDDJ010000015.1 GCA_029260395.1 Phycisphaerales bacterium
TATCGTCATTAAGAACTGTAATTTCAGTGAATTCACCACTAATGACGACAAGATCTAGCCCCGTGTTAACAGCATTACTTAAACGAATGTAGAAGGATTCCGTTGATTCGATGATACTGTCGTTAACGAGTGGAATCGTGATGGTACCAACGCCATTAGTGAAGCTGACCGTACCACTTTGGGTAACATAATCGCCGCCAGTAGCCGTAGCTGTTCCATCGATAGTTTCATAGGCAACTGTGACATCACCATCAACCGCTGCTGCCAATTCAACTATGACTTGAACGGAACCAGCGCTTTCAGACACGGTTTGTGGCTGTCCGATTGTGATTCGCGTGGCACTTGGGTCTTCATTATCGATAATCGAAGCAAGCCCCTGGGAATCTACGATATTGACTCTTTTACCTTCAACTCCGATTACTTCTGAAAGATGCATATAGAAGTTTTCATAAAATTCCAGCACAGAATCATCGCCAATGGCCACACTGATGGTTTGTGCTTCGCCAGCATATCCCATGAAATCGACTGTGCCTGTCGTATGAGTGTAGTCACCAAACAGCGCTGTTGCTGTACCATCAGATGTGAAGTAAGAGACAGAAAAACCAGTATCAACATCCTTGTCCAGAGTGACAGCAAAACTGGCTGTTCCCTCACTCTCGGCAACGATGATGTTGTTAATTGATAGTGTTGCACGATCGTCATTGATGATTGTGCCGACACCTTCAGACTTAGTGATGTATCCATCAGTCGAATTTTCAAGTGCTACGATGAACGTTTCATCGAGCTCGACAATATCATCGCTATTGACCAGGATCGTGATGTATTCATATTGCGCTGTCGCTGTGGGATCCCCCACGAAATGAACCGTGATGGGATCAGTGACTGCATTATAATCAGTCCCCGATGTAGCTGTTCCCGTTAATAAAGTCCTGTAATCAATTGAGCCAGCATTTACTAAGTCTCCCGCTTGCCCACCTTCTCGTTTGATTTCGAACGTGATGGATTTTGTCTGATTCCCCTGTCCCTCAGAAATGGTCACATCATTGATTGAGTAGGCAGCATCGGCATCAGTAATCGTTCCCTCTCCAAAACTATCGGCTAAGGTGATTTGTCTGCCTGCTGCGATAATATTGCTCAAACGAACCAGAAATGTCTCGGCTGGTTCTGGCGTGAGATCATCATTGATGGTGATTGTGATGGTTTGAGTTTCACCAGCGGTTCCTGCAAAATTTAACGTTCCTGAGTTTGCGACATAGTCACTATTTGCGGCCGATGCAGTACCGTTTTCTGTCGAAAAATCAACTGAGAATGGTGCGTCTACATCGTTACTCAGTGTCACCGTAAACGTAGCTGTTGCAGGATTGACAGCATCAGGAGAGTTTTCATTCACAACTATATCGTCGATAGTAAGTGATGCAATATCGTCATTCTCAATTATCCCCACTCCTTGATTGTCAGAGATCGTAACTAATGGATTCCCGTCAGCATCAAGGTTGGTCATGCTCACTAAGACCAGATTACTCAGATTCACGAAGAAAGTTTCATCGCGTTCGAGAATCGTATTATCAGTAATCAATACACTAATTTGCTGAGTTTCTCCGGCTAGTCCCTCGAACGTGAGTGTTCCATTGGTTGTTGAGTAATCATTGTCCAGGATCGTTGCAGAGTCATCTGCTGTTGCGAAGTCAACTTTAACTTGAGAATCAACGGCATTGTCAAGCGTCACTGTGAAAACGATTGTTCCCAGATCTTCATCAATGTTGGTATCACTGATTGAAAGGGACGCCACATCGTCATTGAGAACAGACGCCGTACCAACGGGTTTATCAATAATCACCGGGGAATTCGCACCTTGCAGATTTTCCAGTTTTAACTGGAGTGTTTCAGTATTTTCGACAATCGTATCGTTCGTAATCGGAACAGTAATCACATGTGTCTCACCGGCAGTCCCATTGAAGACGATTGAGCCAGAGCGTCCTGAATAATCGGAGTCATCAAATGTGGCGGTACCATCTTCGGTATAATACTCAATGGTGAATCCTCCCTCGACATCAATATCGAGTGAGACGCTGAATCGAGCAACACCTTCATCTTCTGAAATTTCAATATCATCAACTGATACAGAAGCGACTCGTTCTATTCGCATAGCGTCAGCGGCAACTGGTCCGGTGGAACCAACCCCATAGAGCTTGACTTCAATAACGCCGTTGGCATCTGGTTCGAAAATCCCGTCCCCTAGATCTTCCCAGCCAACACCTTCGTCCTGTAAATCGGGAGTTAACACTCTTTGGCTGACGGAGGTTGGGCTACTTGCTACACCATTGACTTCATAAACTACTGACGTTGAAAGCGTGGGGTCCGTTTGCCAAAAACGGGAAAGACGATAGAACCCGGGGGCCAGATTTGAAAACGACCAGATAGCACTTGCTGTTCCATCACCCACAGGGTCGGTCAGTGAATCTTCTCCAAAATCTCCTGTATTGCTCTGTGAATTCCAAGTTCCTGTCGTACTAAAACCACTGTCACCATCATCGATAATCATTTTATGATCATCATTGACGATCGTGCCTTCCCCCTGCCCGTCGGCAATGGTAACAGGAGAAGCTCCTGACAGGACATTGCTTAAATTGATATAGAATATCTCATCTGCTTCCATAAAGTCATCGGCCGTGATGGGGATAATGATCTGCTGGACTTCATTCGCGTTTCCATTGAACTGAATGGTGCCACTGCTGGCTCCATAGAACCCAGTCCCTTCATCGAAGATTCCGTAATCATTGTTTGCTAATGTCGCTGTGTTATCCGCAGTCGAATAATCGACTGTGAACGCGACATCACCTCCACCATTTTCCAGGGAGACAGTGAAAATTGCTGCACCGAGATTTTCGTCAATCGTCACATCGTCTATTGAAATGGATGCTGAGTCGTCATTCGTAATCGTTCCTGTTCCAGTGTTATCACTGATAGTGATTCGTAGCGGTTCATCTGCGCCATCAAATTTAGCATCAGAGAGCTCAACAAAAAAGGTTTCATCGGTTTCCAGAATGTCATCATTATTGATTGTGACAATCACATTTGCAGTTGTTTGTCCCGCAGCAAATGTTACCAGTTGATTCACAATTTCAGTGAAATCTTCCGAGCCAGCAGTTCCGAAGGTCGTGTTGACAAGCACAGTTACTTCTTTCCCTGCCGGCTGGTCCAGTGTGATTTCAAATGAGAATACCCCAGGTTCGGTTGCTGTTACATCGCTGATACTGAGAGCTGCACTGTCAGAACTTGCAATGGTTCCGACTCCTTGTGTGTCTACTAGGTCTACATATCCACCCAGTGATTGCAGGTTGCTTAAGTTGATGAAAAAGTTCTCGTCTGATTCAACAGTCAAATCATTGACTATTGAAATGGTAATGGTTTTTGTTTCTGGAGCAGTGCCATCAAAACTCAACGTTCCACTCAAAGCGGTATAGTCACTACCGGCCGCTGCCGAATCATCGGCTGTTGTGAAATCGATATTCACAGCGTTAACGACTGCTTTGTCAAGGGTCACGTTAAAAGTCGCAGTACCCGCATCTTCGTTCACAGTTACGTCGTTAATTGTAAGTGTCGCATTAGAGCCTGTGACCGTGACTGTAACTGTGGCAACATCAGTTCCCCCGTTGCTATCGTCAATTTTATAAGTAAACGTATCGGTATTCGTTTCTCCCGCAGCAAATGTGTCAAACTGTCCATTGGGATCATAGGTAAATGTCCCATCTGCATTCACTGTGAGTATCGCACCTGATGTGAGTGTGAGTTGAGTCCCGACATTTCCAGTGGCACCATCGACTTCAATAAGTGAAATTGTGTCACCGACATCTGGATCTTGGTCGATACCGTTACCATTGTCTGCAAACAAGCTACCGTTGATAACCGTACTCTCATCGGTCGCGACACCGTCATCCTGAGCCATTGGAGGATCTTGAACCGGATTTACGTCGACTGTAAATGTCTGGGTGGTTATTCCCCCTTGAGCGTCAGTTACTTTAACCGTAATCATCGCTGATCCATTCTGATCAGCAAGAGGTGTGTAAGTCAGTGAACCCGTTGTATTATTCGAAGTGTAAATGATGACAGGGTCAGAAATTAGAGCAGGATTATCACTGGTTGCGGTCACAATTAATGTTTGTGTTTCACCACTGCCTGCAGTAATGCCAGACAAGCTGATCGTCTGCTCAACTGCGTCTTCATCAATGGGGGTAGGATTTGAGATGGCATCCAAAGTGGGAAGATCATTGACACCGTCAATCGTCAGAGTAACAGTCGCGATAGCGGTACCCCCGTTGCCGTCGTCAATTTTGTAAGTAAACGTTTCCGAGTTCGTTTCGCCAGCAAGCAATGTTTCGAATTGGCCATTAGGATCGTAGTTGAAGGTGCCGTCCGAGTTGACTGTCAGTAAGGCACCTGATAACAGTGTGATCTGAGTTCCTACATTTGCGATGTCGTCATCCACTTCAGTAATTGTAAAGATATCACCCGTATCAACATCACTGTCGACACCATTACTGTTATCAATAAAGAGGTTGCCATTGAAGATGCTGTCTTCGTCCGTCGTGATGCTATCTGCCTGGGCCACCGGATCATCGTTAACAGCGTTGACAATGACGGTAAAAGTGTGAGTTGTTTGAACACTCAATTCATCAGTAACTGTGACTGTGATGACCGCAGACCCATTCTGGTCAGGTTCGGGAGTAAAGGTAAGTGTTCCAGTAGTGTTGCCCGGTGTGTAAGTCACAACAGGATTGGGAATTAAAGTTTGATTATCGCTGATTGCTGTGACTGACAGAACTTGCAATCCACTACCGCTGGCAACAATTCCGGTTAAGTTCACCGTTTGCTCGAGCGCATCTTCATCAATCGTAATGCTGTCATCATTCATGATGATAGCAATGGCTTGGTTCTGCGATAGCGTGACATCACCGTCAGCAACCAGATTCGTCAGATTGACCAGCAGGGTTTCATCAAGCTCAACAAGACTATCATCGCTCAATGTGACCGTAATGATCTGTGTTTCACCAGCGTTTCCTGCAAAGTTCAACGTTCCCGAATCAGCGGTATAATCAGAAATTGCAACGGCTGTTCCATCGGCAGTTGACCAGTCGATGGTTACGCCCCCCTGGACAGCTTGATCTAACGTGACAGTGAATGTTGCTGTTCCCGCGTTTTCATTAACAGTGACGTCAGCAATCGAGAGCGTGGCACTATCATTATC
>JAJDDJ010000016.1 GCA_029260395.1 Phycisphaerales bacterium
ACTGGTAGCCACAAGTTATCAGCAACGCCGGCGATAAACATATCTCCGGTAGAACTCACATAGATCGTGATCGTTGAAAAATAACGGATGGCAGAAATCTGTTTGGGATTTAGTTTATTTCGATTCAAATGGGTGGCAATAAGTACCGAGAGAGCAGGGGGAATCAACCAGAGTTGAGGATGTTGAGTGAAGACCTGCCCCTGTTCCATCCAGAACGCCCAGAGAGCACCATTCCCGGCTAAAGCAGCCAGAGTGGTATAAACAAAGGATTTTCTCCATAAACTCATCACGACATACACGATGCCGATCAACAAGAGGATCATTGAATAATCTCCCGCTACAGGAGATTGCTGTGAAGAAGCATGGATCCAGAAACTGAGTGCTGGCAATAAAGGTAAAAAGGCCCCCGTTCTCTGTAGTGGTTCTGACAAAACATTCAACCCGATTCGCTGGAAGAATTCTCCCACACCTGCACCAGTGAACGCGATAGCAATCACAATATACGGCCAGTAGGGAAGTAAGTAGCCGCGGAAGAGTTCGGGCATCGTCAGATAAATGTGTAGGAACAAGAGGGCCAATACGATTTCAGCCGCATAGACATAAAACATGCGTTGTTTGAGGGAAAATTGAAATGGATCGTATTGAGGAAGTGCTGCCATCAAAATTAATGCAGCCGAAAGTGCAACCAAAGTCGCGGAAACCACCGCGATCTGTGCTTTTGTAACCACTAATGGAATATCAGCGAACAAGAATCCGGTTTCTGAGATCAGGATAGACAGCAGTGATATCCCAGCCGCGATCAAATAAGTACGTGAATTTTTTCGGAATGCTTCAGACCAGTCCTGATTCAGGGACGGCCATTTCACTAGAATGACAGTGGTTACCAGACTCAAGACTGATAGCACTTCTAACAATCGAATCAAATGATCGAGCCAATAAAAGTTACCCTGAACGGGAAGTAATACCCAGCCAAAATAGATGAATCCAATGCCAGCTGCAAACAGAGCACGTTTCTTAAACTGCTGAGAGAGTTCGCTATGATTACTAAAAGCGTATAATGCAGGGCTTGTGATGGCTACTCCCAGAACTGACCACCAGCGCATTGTCTGATCTTCAAAACGCAGAACGCTATACAACAACGCGAGTACAACATAAACCGAAAGCCAGCTTACCGTCTGAGGTAGCCAGCCTAAGGTTTGCTTTCGGAGTAACTCAAGATTGGGTAGCTTGAATTTTGTTGCACTTGTTAACATTGCACTACGCAGACTCCATAATCCACCAAGCAGGCAAGCGTACCAGGACATCGCCAAACCAGAATGTTGAACAAGCAGCCGCAGTTTGGTTTCATTACTAAGATACGTAACAATGCCACAGATTCCTAATGCGAACAGAGCCGGAAGACAATAACGGCTTTTCTGATCCCACAACATCCCCGCAAGCAACAGTGCCACAGCGCCTAAAGCCAGCCAGCCGGAGAGATCTTTAATGACTGGTACGTCTACTAAGATCAGCCACGAACGCGAGACGGTAATCAGTAAGGTGTAAAACAAGACCAGACAAGTGAGGACTCTGGCTAGTATCTGTTGAATCGCCGGTTTTTCGTTTGTGGTAATGTTATTAGGGATACGTCCTTGCCAGTAAAGATCGACAATCAACCAGCAACCCGATATGCCGGCGGCCGTGGTGATTAACCACTTCAAGAGATCCATCCAATTTTGAGGTTCTGCATAAACATTAGAATCAGCCCAGTGAGCAGTAACTAGAAAAGTGGTTCCCAGTAATGTAGTGGCCAGCGATGTATATGCAAGGAGTTCTTTACGGAGACATATTCCCAGAGTCACATACATTGCTGTTAAAGATGTGGTTATTAATAGTGGGGGTAATGGCCTGATGGGATCTGACCAGCCTCCACGAAAAGCAAATAGTAACAAAACCAGCGCAATCGATTGGCACCAGAAAAAATGTCGATTCATGTTGGCTTGATGGATCGGCTCATTATGCAACTGCCGCCACTCCAGTACAAATCGAAGTGTGTGAAAAGATCCGATCAAGATCAGACCAATTTCCATGAATAGATTGATTTTCCAGACATCCCATTCTGTGAATTGCCAACTCGAGACAGTGACTAAGCCGATCAAAGCCAAACTCAAAAAAGTCAGTCCGTTCGTTTTGAGGCTACTGGAATATCTGTGGGAAAAGACTTTAATACAGACAGTTGCCATGACCAGAGAGACAAGAGCGGCTGGTAAAATTTGGGGAAATCGCGATACCCAGTCGTGTCCAGGATTGCTCAGATTCATCGTGAATGGGAGCAAATAGGGTATCGCAACCAGACAAAGGATCGTTGCGAGATGTACACGAATCAATGGCCAGGAAACAGGAGCGAGTGTTTGATGTTCCACATAGTCTGGATTGACTTTCTTTTCGATTGCCAGCCAAAAGAGGCCATAAAATGCAAGCGAGAGTCCGGTATAGATTGAAATTCGAATCAGATCATCCAGATGGAATAAATTCAGTGGTTCCAAAATCGTAATGATCGTGCCTGCTATCACAGTCGTTGCGAGAAAATGAGAGCCGATGAGTAACCAGTTAGCACAGCGAAAGTGAATCGCATAAAAGACAGAAACAACCATCAGTATAATAATGGGAACACAGAAGGATAACAGGGGAGTAATCAAGTCGGAAATTGCTGAATGTTCGAGTGATTCTGAAATGTTCAACCAATTGCCGAAGACTTGATATATGGTCAAAACAAGAACTGGTAAACCGGCTCCTAGAACACTGAGGTTGCGCCATGTTGCTTTGTCTTCTAATAACTGAGGCAAATAACGTAATCGTACTTGTTTCGAACGTAGGTATTGAATGAGTGAATCCGATTTCAGAATGAGAACCATCAGGAGTAGTGCATAGATTCCTAATCCCCACCGCACGGCGTCTGCAGTGCGGTGTTGTTCAATAAAATAACCTGCACACAGAAACGGTACGAGGTAGGTTATGAAGTGCATTCCCTGTGATGTGATTTTTTGAAACCGACTGTTGAGATAAGGCAAACAGGCAATTAA
>JAJDDJ010000017.1 GCA_029260395.1 Phycisphaerales bacterium
CAGCCCCACCGTCCTTGACCGGCCGCCCTTGCCGCGGAGGACGCGTACGGCTCCGCCGTCGATGTCCTTGGGGTACAGCGCCAAGGCCTCGGAGACGCGGAGCCCGGAGCGGTAGTGCAGTGCGACCAGCGCACGATGGCGAACACCCATCTGGGTGGTGCCGCAGGCTTCGAGCAGTCTTCGGACTTCATCAGCACTCAGAATCTCGGGCGGGTAGCGGGTCGGCACGGCGGGCTCCTTCAGAGCCCCATCAGTACCTCGGGCTCGGAGCATCCCTCAAGCGAACAGGACCGCTCTTGTACGAAAGCGGGACTGCTAGGAGTCGCGGACGATCCGATTGACCGTGAGTCTGCGGCAACCTGAGAAGCCGTTCGCGCCGTCGGACGCAGCTTCACGTCCCACGGGGCCGCACGGCGACGGCTGTGAGCCTCACCCGCGATCCTCGGACGTCCTCATCACCCATACCTTAGTTGCAGGGCCCGATGAGCCCGAGCAACGCGAGGAAGTCACCAAAGCTCACCATGCCGTCCCCTCCGTTGAGTGTGCCGAAGTCGTCGGCGATGTCACCCGTACAGCCGGGCGTTCCGCCGGGGCAAGGCCCGATCAAGCCGAGCAGCGCGAGGAAGTCGCCGAAGCTCACCATGCCGTCAGCGCCGAGCGTGCCGAAGTCGTCGGCGATGTCGCCGGGACACGCGGCGGGCACTACAGACGAAAACATGCTCGTGATCGCCGTTGATCGGCCGCCGATACCGGAGAGTGCGCTCAAGAAGCTTGCCGCGCCCGTGGCCGGATCGATGGCGACCAACTGCCCCTCGCTGCTGTTCCGGCCGAGGCCGTAGAGCACGCCGTCTGTGCCGAATTCAAGGCCAGTGAGCGTCACGGGGCTGGCCATCTGATCGAGCACGGGTCCCACCGCGGTGGCTGCCCCTGTTGCAAGGTGCACCGTGTAGAGCGTCGAAGCGTTGCCGCCAGCGTTGACGGCGAAGAGGGTTGTGCCATCGAAGGCGAGCCCGCCTGTAGGCTGGGCGATACCCATGGCACCTACGAGCGTGACCACGCCCGTACCGGTGTCGATCGTTACAAGGCTGCTGGGGCTTCCCCCTCCGCCTTCGGTCGTGAACCCGCCGTACAGCACATCCCCGATGAACTCCAAGGACGTGATCACGTTGCCGCCCATTGGAAACGTCATCGAAACCGTGCTCATCAAAGAACCATTCGTTCCGAGAACGAACAAGTCCGTGTTGGTCGAAGCGCTGGGCGCGTACAGAGCGCCGTCGTGGTACTCGATCTCGGGCAGGTTCGCGCTCACGGCCGGATGGACAAGGTCAAAGACGTTGCCCGCATCCACATCGACGCGGAAGATCTGTTCCTCGAAACCGGGCCCGCCGTCGACATCACAAAGGAACAATCCGCCAGTAAACCTGGGCAGATCGTTGAAAATGTAAGCCGCGCCGCTGCTGCCTGTTGGAGCGTTGCCCGGGTGGTTCGTCGCTCCCACGATGGCCGTCGTGCCCGAGATCGCCAGTGAAATAGCGAAGTCGTTGAAAACGAATGGGTCCGCAGCATCCCGATCACTCTGCTTCAATTCACCAATCTGTGCACCCGTCGTCACATCGAAGAGGTAGACCGACTGCGGTTCACTTGGAGGAAAGCCGCTCAAGTTGCCGACAATGACGAGGTCTCCGGAAATCCCCACTCGAGTTCCGAATCCAAGAGGGCTGGCCGCGTCGGGCACAAGCCTGGCGATCTGCTGCATGTTCTGGAGATCGAAGAGGAACGCCGAACCGAGGAAGTTCGAAGCAGCCCCAAACGCACCGATCACCGCAACGCCTTGACTCATGGCCACATCGAGTCCGAACCCGGAGGCGTCGGCTGGATCGTCCACTTCGGGCACAAGTTTGGCGAGTTGTTGACCTGTGACGGCATCGAACACGTACACGGCTCCAAAGCCAGCACCTGGAGCGCCGACAAGAACCAGTCCGTCCGAGAGAGCCACTCGCTCGCCGAATCTGTTCCCATTGGTGGGGTCGCTGGGCACTAACTCGATGGCACCTTGCCCATCCAAATCAAGCAGGTACGCCTTTCCAGGAGCAGCCAGCGTGAAACCCAGCCCCACTACCGCGGCTGTATTGTCGATGGCGAGTGAGCTGCCGAACTCGTCGTTCGACTGCCCCGCGGACAGCGAACGTACACCCCAATTGATCCCATCGGTCGTGAACCACGGAACCCCGCCAAGATCCGGTGTGTCACCCAGCCAACCGTCCCAGCCTGGTGTCCCCACCGCGATAAGCGGCTGGGAGATCGCCACTGAGGCGCCGAAGCGATCGCCCGTCGTCCGGGTCGTGTTCAGGCGGAGTTGCTGAACGCCCGTCGTGGTCTCGAACATGTACACATCGCCAGAGCCCGAGCCGAACGGGGAAGCGCCCGGAGAACCGACGACCGCGAGCGTGCCGTCGATGGCGACAGAGCTACCGAAGAGCCCCGTGACATAGCCAGTCTCCGGATACACCCTGAACGACTCTTCGATCACTTGCGCGTTGGCGGCCGAGGCAAGGCTTAGTGCCAACGCAATTCGAATCTTGATCATCTCAGACTCCTGGTTCGTGACGGTCAGTATTGAGCCTACCAATCCGGCGCGGAACTCCCAAGTGCCAATCATGCCCATGACGCTATCGGACGTGTCGAAGTCGCGGCCCCTAACCGCGCGATCATGCTCCGCGGCCATGCGGGCACGCTCTCCGGACGCCCGCCCATGCCTCAAGACCGGCAGGGATCGCCGGTCGGCCGGATCGATTCCATACCGCGCCCGAATCAGGGAGACAGCGCGCCAGTCGCTCGCGGCCTCCGAGAGATGTGGGAAGCATCCGGGGGGTTAGATTCCGGCGGCTGTCCGGTACTGGGCTTCAAATGTCGAGACCTCAAAGAGCAGATCGAAGCGTGCGATGCCGGGGACGCCTGCGATCGGCTCGAACAGCCATACGTTAGGAATCTCGGGCTGGGGCACACCGGGCTGCACGGGCGAGATCGCGGACGACTTCGGCAACCTCGGCGGTGACGGCATGGTGAGCTTCGGCGATTTCCTGGCTCTGCTCGGACTGATCGGGCCGTGCCCGTGAGCAAACTGTGCCGAGATGGACATACTCACGCCTGTTACTGTAACCGAGCGATCACCCATCCTGCTGGCGCGGCAGTGTCAGAGTCTGCGGCCAAGTGCTCCAGTGCAGAATCCGCGACGGTGCGTGGTATGCTCTGAACGTGACGTCGATCCACTTTATTTGGGCCGGTGAGCGTGTAGCGCACGTGATGTTGCCAGCCAACCGGGTTCTGGGTTGCTATCACGCTTTGCTCGCCGCCGACCTTGAGGGGCTCGCGGAGATCACGCCCGGGTCGAGCACCGTGCAGGTTCGGATCGCCGACAACGCGAACCCGGAAGCCATACTCGGCAGTATCCGTTCGTATCTCATGAGCGGCGACTTCGAAGCGACCGAAAGCGAGCCGCGTGTGGTTGAAGTGCCGATCTGCTCGGATGCCGAGCTGGCCCCCGATCTCGAGGCTGTCGCCGAGCAAGCCGGCCTGTCGGCCAAGTCTGCGGCGGAATTGCATCGGTCAAGTGACTACACGGTCAGAATCCTCGGATTCTCTCCGGGCTTTGCCTACCTGGACGGGCTGCCAGAGGCGTTGCGCGTGCCTCGCCTCGACACACCACGCCCGCGCGTCCGAGCCGGAAGTGTGGGCATCGCCGGCACGCAGACCGGCATCTACCCACAAGCAACCCCTGGCGGCTGGCGATTGATCGGTGCGACACCCCTGCGGCTGTTCGATGCGACCCGAGACCCGCCGGCGGTTCTCGCCCCGGGTGATCGGGTCCAGTTTCGGTGCATCACACGCGATGAGTTTGATGAGCACGAGGCGGGCTACGACTGATGGCTGTGCTGCGTGTAATTGATCCGGGTATGTTCACGACCGTGCAGGATCTGGGCCGGCCCAGCCACTGCGCCATCGGCGTGCCACCATCCGGAGCCGCCGACACTACCGCACTCATCGCCGGTAACCGACTGCTGGGCAACGCGGATGACACAGCCGCTTTGGAGTGCACGCTGACGGGGCCGAGTGTTGGGTTTGATCGCGACGCATGGGTCTGTTTGACCGGTGCGACCTGCCCGCAGGCTCGCATCGTGCGGGACAACCGCGAACGACCGCTGCCGTGGTGCGAGCCGGTGCGTGTGGCTCGCAACGAAACCGTGCAGATCGGTGCGATGAGTGATGGCGCGCGTGCCTATCTCAGCAACTCGGGGGGGCTAGCCGTGCCACGCGTGCTCGGTAGCCGGTCGACGTGTGCCAGTGCCCATCTGGGGGGGCACGAGGGTCGGGCGTTGCGCCGCGGCGACGAGATCTCTCTTGGCGAGCCGGCGGGTGAACCGCGTATGGTTCCGGACGGACTCCACGCTTGGCTCCGTGCGCAGGTCGAACGCTCGAGCATCCGTGTCGTACCCTCGCTCGACGCGGGTCGATTCCCGCTCGCGGCCACCGGCCAGTTTGCCGCCGCATCGTTCACGGTCCGCGAG
This sequence comes from Phycisphaerales bacterium, assembly GCA_029260395.1. Lineage (GTDB taxonomy): Bacteria > Planctomycetota > Phycisphaerae > Phycisphaerales > UBA1924 > OFTM382. Next base: position 4,566 of record JAJDDJ010000017.1, read on the forward strand.
CAGTCCAGCCGCATTGGACTGCGCCTGAGCGGGCCGGTCATCGCGCTGCCTGAGGACGCCACGCTCTCCGAATCGGAGCCAACGGTCACGGGCGGCATCCAAATCGCCGGTGATGGCCTGCCAATCATTCTGGGGAGTGACCGTCCAGCAACCGGCGGCTACCCGATGATGGCGTGCGTGATCGGAGCGGATCTCGGCGTGGTAGCGATGCTCCGACCGCGGGACAACGTCCGATTCGAGTGGGTCACCATTCACAATGCTCGACGCCTGACCAGCGAACAACGCCAACGGCTGGACTCCCTGCTCCCCGTATCAAGAAACTCTGCCGGTCAATGATGCAGCAACCCGTTCCACTTTCGATTGATCTGAACGCCGATGTCGGCGAGCACACGACGCCGCAGCACCTCGCGACTGAGCTCGGCGTCATCCGGGCCGTCACGTCTGTCAACATCGCTTGCGGCGGGCACGCGGGGGGAGCGGCCTCGATGCGCCACGCCGTCCGAATCGCGGCTGAGCACAACGTTGCGGTCGGCGCTCACCCGTCCTTCCCCGATCGTGCCAACTTTGGACGCGTCCCCCTCCGCCTCCCTCCAGAAGACCTGCGCAGATCGATCCGCGAACAGCTGGCCGCATTGCTCGTTATCGCTCAGTCGGAAGGCGTGCCGGTTCTCCATTGCAAGCCCCACGGCGCTCTCTATCACGCAGCATCGGACGATGATTCAATCGCGAAGGCCGTGCTTCAGGCATGCACGGATTTGCGTGCAGACTTCCGGCTCGTCGGCCAGGCGGGGTCGCGAGCGGTCGCGTGGTGGAGGTCCTGGGATGCGACGGTTTGGGAGGAGGGGTTTGTGGACCGTGTCTACTTGCCCGACGGCACGCTTCGAACTCGCAGCGAGCCCAACGCCCTCATCACGGATGAGCACGCAGCCGCCGAGCAGGCTCAGGCCATCGCCACGAAACAATCGGTGCGTTGCGAAGACGGAAGTGTGCGATCGCTCATGGCGGACACGCTCTGCATCCACGCCGACACGCCGAACGCAGCCAGCATCGCAAACCGGGTCGCCCAAAGACTGCGAGCCGCGGGCGTGATCCTCTGCCCGCCGAGCTGATCGGAACGCAGCTACTTCGCTCACTCGAGCAGCTTCAGCCCGCCCGGCGGCTTGATCGGACTCGGCGACTTCTCGCTCTTGCTGACGCTCACCGGTCATTGCCCGGGCGGAACTCCGGGCTGCGCGGGCGACATCGCCGACGACTTTGGCTAGCGATCGCAGACGGCCTGGTGACCTTTGGCGACTTCCTGGCGCTGCTCAGGCTCATCGGGCCGTGTCCGTGAGCAAAGGGCAATAGGCAATGAGGGGGGAATGAGGCACGCGGGCGAACGCGTGCTCAAAAAGCCTTAGGTGCGGCCGATGGCATTGGGTAGGCTGAAGGATCAAGCCCGAGAGGAGCCAGCGATGAACAAGATGTACGCAACGATTGCCCTGAGCTTTACTACCGCCGCCCCCCTTGCCAGCGGGCAACTCACCGAGGACTTCAAGGTCACCGCGAACGACGCGGCCGAGCGTGACGAGTTCGGCCATCGCGTCGGGATCTCCGGCACCGTCGGGGTGATCGGAGCCCGGCTCGACGACGATGCGGGCGCCGATTCGGGCTCGGCTTATCTCTTCAATACCTTTACGGGCGCTCAGCTGTTCAAGCTCACGGCGAGCGATGCGGCCGCGGGCGATCGGTTCGGTTCGGCCGTGGCGATCAGTGGCACGAACGTGCTGGTGGGCGCGAGCGGCGACAACGACGCGGGGGGCGACTCCGGCTCGGCGTACCTGTTCGACGCGGCTACCGGCGCGCAGCGGCACAAGCTCGTCGCCGATGACGCGGCTGCAGGCGATCTGTTCGGCTGGTCCGTGGCCATCTCGGGCGGCGTGGCGATCGTGGGTGCGCCGGAGGACGACGACGGGGGCAGCCGTGCTGGCTCGGCGTACCTGTTCGATGTTGCAACGGGCCAGCAGCTTCACAAGCTCGTGTCGGACGACCCGGCCAACGCCGATTTCTTCGGCTGGTCGGTCGCCGTCAGCGGCACGTTGGCCCTGGTCGGGGCGTACCAAGACGAAGAAGCCGGCTCTGGGTTGAACGCGGGCGCGGGCTACCTCTTCGACACCGCGACCGGGACCCAGCTGCTTAAGCTCACCGCGCCCGATGTCCCTTCGGACAGGTTGCTGGGCTACTCGGCTGCGTTGGACGGCACGGTCGCGGTGCTGGGCGCGATCGGCGACGACGATGGCGGGTCATCGGCCGGGGCGGCGTACATCTTCGATGCGGCCACGGGCGCGTTCGTCCGCAAGCTGATCGCATCGGACGCGGCGGCGATCGACAAGCTGGGCACGAGCGTGGCCGTGAGCGGGCAGACCGTCCTGGCTGGGGCCGAGGGCGACGACGACGCAGGTTCTTCGTCGGGCTCGGCATACCTCTTCGACGCGGCGACGGGCGACCAACTCTTCAAGCTGTTGGGATCGGACGCCGACCGCTTCTTTGCGACGGGTATCGGGGTGGCGATCGATGGGCCGATCTCACTCGTCGGCGCGAGCGGCGACGACCACTCGGGCTTTGCCGCAGGCTCGGCGTATTTCTTCAGCATCGCATCGCCCTGCCCCGGCGATATCGCCGACGACTTCGGCACTCTTGGTGCTGACGGAATGGTTTCCTTCGGTGACTTCCTGGCGCTGCTCGGACTCATCGGGCCGTGCCCCGCGACACCCGAGTGCCCGGGCGATATCGCCGACGACTTTGGCACGCTGGGCAATGATGGCATGGTGAGCTTCGGTGACTTCCTGGCGCTGCTCGGGCTGATCGGTCCGTGCCCATAACCGTGGCTGCGCTCCAAAACCCACTCCTTATCTACGCTCGCGGCCGTGATAACTTCATAAAGGTCTAGGCAAACACCGCTTACGACGGTTACACTCTGGGTTCGCACCCAGAGAGGACCCCGGCATGAAGACCCTGCTCGCGATCGTTCTGCTCTGCTTGCCCGCTGTGGCCGCACCGCCCGCGTCCGCCCAGTCCATCACCGAGGACCGCAAGATCATCGCGTCCGACGAACAACCGAACGACGCGTTCGGTTCGTCCGTGGCCATCTCCGGTGCGACCGCCATCATCGGGGCACCCCGGGATACCAGCGTGGCGACCGGCCGTGGTGCGGCGTACCTCTTGGACATCAGCACCGGCCAGGAGCTCTTCAAGATCGAAGCCTCCGATGGCTCGACCGCCGACCGCTTCGGCGGCTCGGTCGCCATTTCCGGCACCACCGCGGTCATCGGAACGCGGGCCAGTTCGAGCACCTCGACCCAAACGGCCTACGTCTTTGACACGACCACGGGCCAGGAGCTCTTCAAGCTCACCGCGTCCGACGCCGCGCTTGGTGACCGGTTTGGCCACTCGGTGGCAATCTCCGGCATCACCGCTGTCATCGGGGCCTACCTGGACGACGACGGGGGCACGAGCTCCGGCTCCGCGTATGTCTTCGACACCGTCACCGGTCAGGAGCTATTCAAGCTCACCGCGTCCGACGACGACGCCTTCGACAACTTCGGCCGCTCCGTGGCGGTCTCCGGTACCACCGCCATCATCGGGGCGGCTGGCGACGCCGAAGGGGGCGAAGCCTCGGGCGCTGCGTACCTATTCGACACCACCACCGGTCAGCAGTTATTCAAGCTCACCGCCACCGACGCAGAGCCGTTCGACCAGTTCGGCGTCTGCGTAGCCATTTCCGGCACCACCGCCGTCGTGGGGGCCAACTTCAAGTATGTCGCGGGTGGATTCGCCGGGGCGGCCTATGTCTTCGACACGACCACCGGTCAGCAGCTCTTCAAGCTGACCGCGTCCGACACCGCGGACGGTGATCGATTCGGCGAGTCCGTCGCCGTCTCCGGCAACGTCGCCGTCGTGGGCGCCTACGGCGACGACGACGGGGGCGCTTCCTCCGGCTCGGCGTACTTCTTCGACATCACCACGGGCCAGCAGCTCTACAAGCTCACCGCGTCCGACGCCGCGTTCGACGACCGGTTCGGCCAGTCCGTCGCCATCTCCGGGACCAACGCCATCGTGGGAGCCCCCTTGGAAGACGACGAGGTCACCATGAACGACTTGTTCGCTGACCGTGGCTCGGTGTACCTGTTCGACCGCAGTACCGACTTTGTTCAGCAGCCTCAGGGCGTCGTCAGCGACGCGGGCGTCACGGTCTGGTTCGAGATTCTGCTCGAAGACAGCTCCGGCGCGAGCTACCGGTGGCGTCGCGACGGCATCGACCTCACCGAGAACAGCAACATCCGCGGCGTTTACGCTCCCAGGCTCGGGGTCTCGGCCGAGCTCACCGAAGTTGGGTACTACGACTGCGTCGTTGTGAATCAGTTCGGAACGAGCATCAGCGATCAGGCCATCTTGGCTGTCCGCCCCGACCCCGACGAATGCGAGGGCGACATCGCCGACGACTTCGGCACGCCGGGCGGTGACGGCATGGTGAGCTTCGGCGACTTCCTCCGTTTGCTTAGCCTGATCGGGCCCTGCCCGTGAGAACAAGTTAATCAGCCTCAGTACCCGACCGACTCCGCGTCAAACCGACTGGAATAAGCGTTGAACCAGTCCGCGGATCTCGGGTAGTCTGGAGGCGCACTCCTGAGAAGCGCCTCTGATGAAGATGAAGAGTGCCATGCTTGCCCTTTGCCTTGCCATGGCTGCCAGCGGGCAACCGCCCGGCCCGATGTACGTCGAGCCCGTGCTTATGAGCGGTGATGCGTACCCACCCATCGATGGAGCGACGATCGACTTGGTCGGCCAGATTGTGGCTGCGGGGGACGATCGTCAAGTCCTGCTCATCGCAACGCTTGTGGGCCCCGGGATCAACTCTGATAACCGAGTTGTGCTGCTCAGACGAGAAGCAGACGGCACGTTCTCACAATTGCTCCGCCGCGGCGACAGCATCGGTCAGCCCGACACTGTGCTGACGTCCGGGTTCCTCCCCACCATGTCTCGTTCTGGAAAGACCGCGGTGGTCGTGAGCTACGAGAACGTCCTGACGCAGGACAGCTGCGCACAGTGCGAAGTTTGGGATGCCTCAGGCATCGGTCAGGCTCCCATCGTGATCGCTGCCAAGGGCCAGCTCGCCCCGGGGGCGGCGGAAGGCGCGACCTTTGACAGCTTCGAGCAGGAGCTGCTTATCAATAATGCGGGCGATGTGGTGTTCGCGGCGAGACTTGGTGGCCCCAACTCGAGCCCGAATCATCGAGGCGTCTGGTTTTACAGGCCCGGGCTTGGAGTACTGCCTATAGCGATCCGTGACCAGCCCGTTTCTCCGGCAACTCCCCAGTTCCACTTCGGTTCGATCGGCTCGGTCGTAATGAACTCGTCGGGGACGGTCCTGTTCGAAGGCCACATGGAGGGCGGTGGAATCCGAGCCTTCGAGAATGCAGGGCTTTGGACGTTCACGGCGGATCGCGGCACGGAGTTGCTCGTCCAGGAGAACGATCCCACCAGCGGCGGCCCCGCTGGGCGGTTCTACTCGGAACCGCTGTTTCCTGCCACCAACGACCGTGGTGACATCGCGTTTCGAGCCAGCAGCAGGTATGACGACGATGGGAACTCGCGTGAGGACGCGACAGTCTGGAAGAGTGCCCACAGCACAGGGTTCATACCACTCGCAACCTCAGGAGAACAGGCCGCGGGGTGCGATCTCGGGACCGACTTTCGAGGTGCGATGACAGATGTTCTGATTAATGAGCAAGGACACGTGTACTTCCACTCCCGAGTCGAAGGCCCCGGGGTGGACACGAGCAACGACGATGGCGTGTGGAGAGCATCGGGCCCATCTGATCTGGTTCTGGTTGTCCTGGAAGGCGTTCAAGTACCGGATCTGTATATGGGTGCCATCAGCGAGGTCATCGATTATCAGGACATGATGGCCAATGCACGAGGGCAGGTCGTGATCCCGATCAGACTCTCTGGTCCGGGTATTGGCACTCCCAACGAGCTCGGCCATTGGTCGTTCAGCGAACAAGGCGGATTGAAGCAGGTGATACGTGCAGGGCACGTCATCGACTTTGATTCTGATCCGTCGAGCGTTCAGAATCGCCGCATCACTTTTCTCAGCACGACACAACCCAATACGGGTGGTTCCGATGGAAGACCAAGCCACTTGGCCACGGATGGAGGCTTCTGGCTCATTGCAGGTGCTTCGACGCAAGTAGGTCTGTTCCGAGCGCAAGTAGAACTACCGGGCGGCTGTGTTGGAGACATCGCGAACGACATGGCAACACGGAACATGACCGACGATTCAGTTGGCGTCGGCGACTCCCAAGGCGACGATCTCAGTCCATACCGGGGCTAGAGGACTCGAACCTCCGTCCTCCTGACCCACAGTCAAATGACCAATTCCGTCGCGGTTGACACTGAAGGCGATTACAATCCAGCCGCCAACGGCCCCAGCACAGCACCGGGCCAAGCACGGCTGAGGGCAAGACAACAAACTCCAAGAATGCCTGGCCGTACACAGAGCGATCCGCAGAGACCGTTGCGACAAGGCACGAGACAGCGGACCTTCTACAGGCACTAAAGAGAACGATGCAAGGCCCTTGGGTTTGAGAATCTCCCAAAACGAGTGACGCCCCGGAGCGGTTAGGCTCCGGGGCATCCACTCACAGAGAGGGACCGAGAGTTCGGTAGAGCTGTGCGCTCAGCAGGGTCCGATGAGTCCGAGCAGGGCGAGGAAGTCGCCGAAGCTCACCTGTCCATCGCCACCGAGGTTGCCAGAGTCATCGGCGATGTCGCCGGTGCAGCCGGGGGTTCCGCCAGGACAGGGCCCGATGAGACCCAGCAGGGCGAGGAAGTCGCCAAAGCTGACTTGGCCATCTGCGCCCGCGTTGCCGAGATCGTCAGCGATATCGCCGGTGCAGTTGGCGGCTGCGGCATCACTGAGCAGCAATGAGGTGGAGTTCGAGTCACGATTGGAAACCGCAAGATCCGGTGATCCGTTGCCGTCGAGGTCGGCTGCAACGAGACCCGACGGTTGGGCTCCGGTTGCAATCGTTTGCGTCGCGGCGAACATACCGCCGGAGTTGCCGAAGATGGTGATGTTGCCCGAGTCCGAGTTGGTCGTGGCAAGGTCCACATCGCCATCAAGATCGAAGTCGGCGGCCACGACGGAGCTGGAGTTCTGGCCGGTCGTGGGCGTCGTAACCGGAGCACCCAGAGTGCCCAGAGAGTTTGCCATCACGCCGATCGCGCTGAATGCGTCGTCCGAGAGCACGACGATCAGATCGGCATCGCCGTCACCATCGGTGTCGGCCGCGGCGAGGCCTTCGGGACGAACAACCGGGCCGACGTTGATCGACTGCTGAACCGCAAGCGTGCCCGAGGCGAGCACGTACACGGTGCGATCACGGCTGCTGGAGACCGCGATCTCCATCTGGCCATCGCCAGCGAGATCGATCGGCTGCGCGAACCTGGGCTCATCGCCGATGGCAACAGTCGCGGCCGAGAGAACACCGCTTGTGTTGGTCAGCACTGTGATCGAGTTCCCATCGCGGTTGGCCGTGACGAAATCGGTATCGCCATCGTTGTCGATGTCGGCGGCTGCCAAACTCACGGGCCTATCACCGGTGCTGGCCTGCGAACCCGCCGCAAAGGCACCCGCGTTGTTCGTGTAGACACGGACAGCGTTGATGTTCTTGAGCACGACGACGAGGTCGGGCTGGCCGTCACCGTTGGCATCGGCTGCAACGAGTGCATCAGGGCCCGTGCCGCCGCCGGTGAAGATTGGCATGGCAGGGCCGAACGCCCCGCCGCCGGTGCCGAAGAACACGTCGATGCGGTCAATGGTGTCAACCGCGACGGCGAGGTCGGCGAGGCCGTCGCCGTTGAAGTCGGCGGCCGCGACACCCGAAGGCCGCTGGGCAGTGATGAGCGAGGACATCGCAGTGAAGCTTGGCTGCGCGACGGCGGTGGCGGCGATGCAGGTGCCCGCCAGCACTGAAAGATTGCGAGAGGTACGGTTGGAAAGGATGAACATGAAAACTCCTTAATGAACGATGTGACAAACAGCAGATTTGTGTTGTGCGTGTGTCGGAGCGAACGACGCCCCTGCGTTCATCTAGAGTGCGAGCAGCTAGGTCCAGATACGAGGCGAGAGAAAAATCCGCCAAGATTCGGATGCGGCGTTCTATCATGTACCTTTGATGCCCCCTCACTGACGTTTCGAGCGTTGGGATGCACAATGAGCACACCACCCAACTCAGCAGAATCGACCGAGGTGCTCCTTGAGCGCTGCATCCAAGGCGATGCTGATTCATGGGCTGTTCTCGTGGAGCGGTTCGGGCGTCTCGTGTATTCCGTCCCCGCGAGAGCGGGCCTCGCACCTGAGGCCCGTGACGACGTGTTCCAAGTCGTGTGGCTGCTGACCCATCGCCACCTGTCGCAGCTCCGAGATGCCCGTGGCTTTCCCTCGTGGCTGGTGCGAACCGCCCAGCGCGAAACATGGCGAGCGTCGAAGAAAATCAACCGTGACGCAGCCGGGCCAAGCACTGGCCCAGTCCAGGTTCTGGCGTGGGCTGACCCCGAGCAGGCTGAGAGGCTTGAACGGTTGCATCAGGTACGAGCCGCACTCGATGGCATCGGCGAGCCCTGCCGATCGCTGCTCACCGAACTGTTCCGGTCCGACTCTGCCGGGTACACGGCGATCGCAGAGAGGCTTGGCGTCCCCCGGGGATCGGTCGGCCCTACCCGTGCCCGCTGTATGGAAAGGCTCAAGGGCGCGATGGAGAACAACGGACTCGAAACCGAACACCGTTCTAACACGACCTCGAGTTGAGTGAGCCCAATATGTTCATTGGCGTGTATCCAGCTGTCAGGGAACTTCCTCTGCCTCAATGAAGGACCGCTCCTATGGAACACCCACCAATTGACCCAGCCGCACTGAACGATCTCGCCCTCGACGCTGTCGCGAAGAGGCTCAACGGTGAGTCGCCAGCAGATGGCGTCGACGACGCGCTCTCGAACACCGAGGCTGGCAAAAGCGCGCTGCAAGTTGCTGAGATCCTTGCCGAGGCTGTCCGAGAGCAGGACGGTGACATGCCTCCAACGCACGCTCTTCGCAAGGCACAGGCAATCGCCGGTACAAGCCCGCTCGCTCGATTCTCGAAGGAACTTGACAAGCTCGCGTCGGGCGCTCGCAGGATCGTTGCGTCACTCGATCTCGATTCTCGCCTCAGCAGGCCCATGCACTCCTACCGCGGTGCCACCGAGGCTACGCAGCTGGCATTCTCAAGTGATGCATGCGAGGTGGACATCGAGCTTGACGCGGTCGGGGAGGAGTGGTGCATCACCGGCCAGCTCTCCTGTGATGCGGATGAGTCGTGGTCCGTCGAGGTCATCTCGGCTTCGGATGAACGGCTTGAGTGCCTCGATCGCTTCAGAGCCTCCACCACGACCCCGTTCACCACGCGAGTTCCTGAGGGTGTGTTTTTCCTGCTGCTCCGTCGCGGTGACACGCTCGTCGAGCTTGGGCCGGTCATCGTGCCATGACCGCCGATCCCGTCTCAGCTTGTCTTATCGAACGATGGTCCGCTCATTCGGAACCTATTGGCGGCGAGGCACATGAACCCATCGCCTCGGATGCACTGCTCGCAGCGATCGAAAGCCTCCGCGATCTGGCGGGCGTTGATCTCGTGCGTTGCCGTGGGCTCTGCGATGCGGCGGTTCGGCTCGCCGATATGCAGGGTGATCCCGCGTGCCGTGCACGCGCTCGCACCGTGCTGGCGCACGCTCTCAACTACGCCAACGAGTTTGAACAGGCTTCGGCGATGCTCGAAGCAGCCGAAACCATCGCTGCACACGCTCAAGCCGACTACGAACGAGCAAGGGTGCTCTTGGTCCGCGTGCACACGCTGGCTCGGCTGGGCCGGTTGCATGATGCCAGGTCCTGCGGGCTTGAGTCCGAGGCGCTGTTTGGAAGCCTCGGAGAACTTGCTTGGCAGTCGCGGGCGTTGACCAATACCGCGATTGTGGTGCGCATGCTAGGGGAGCCAGACGCGGCGGCGGGCATGCTCGAGCGTGCGCTCGCTGTACCCGGTAACGATCCTGCAACCATGGCGCAGATCCGGAACTGCCTGGCCGAAGCCCTGCTTGACAGTGGCGAGTTTGTACGCGCTGAGCAGGAGTTTTTGACGGCGGCGGAGACGCTCGATCGCGAGGGGTCGCGAAGGACCGCCGCGCTGATTCGAGGCAACCTCGCCGACCTTTACGGCAGGCAGGGCCGGTTGGCCCTCGCTCTCTCGCAATTCGAGCAAGCGCGACAACACTTTGAGGTGGATCACGCTCCCGGCGATCTGGGACGCATTCTCTGCGAGCAGGCCGAAGTGCTCGCTGCGATTGGTGAGTCCGCCATCGCCATTCAGCTCGGTGAGCGTGCTGCCGCAGTCCTTGAAGCCGCCGGCATGATCTCCGAGCACACGAGAAGCCTGCGCATCCTCGGTTCGCTGCTGGGCCAGAGCGAACCGCAGCGAGCCCGGGCGACACTCCTCAGGGCGGCTTCGCTATCTGAAATCGCTGGCCAACCCCACGACCGTGGTCGCGCTCTGCTCTGTCTCAGTCGTGTCGAACTCAAGCAGGGCCACCCTGAGCAAGCCCTAGAACTCTTGGCTCGTGCTCGACTCGATCTCGACTCGCACGCGGCTGATGCCCTCGATGCTTCGCTCGCTCAAAGCGAACTGCTGTTGCTGGTCGGGGATGTTGACATCGCCCTGAAACACTCGACGCAGGCCGTCGAGAAGGCAGGCATTCTCGGCGTGCCTACCTTGCTCGCAGCGGCGCTGGACTTGCGAGCAAGGTGTCTAGATGCACTGGGATTGAGCGAACAAGCCCACCTAGAACATCTGCAAGCCGTTTCTACGATTGAACAGGTTAGAGGCACACTTGGGGCGGGCATGCTCCGCAGCGCATGGCAGGGCCGCTGCACAGCCGTCTACGAGGGCGCGGTGCTCAGCTGCATTCGAGCAGGCCACACGCAAGAGGCGTTTGATGTGCTGGAGCACCGTTGGGGCCGGGGGATTCTCGACCGACTAAGCCAGGTCGCGCTGGCCACTGCTGAACCCGCCTCGGCGGCACACACTGGAAAGGCCGACAAACTGGCCATCGCTCACCACGCGGTCCATGCCGCATATTCCGCCTTCGACGGCAGTGCAACAGGTGCCCAGCGGGCCGAGTGGCTGCAGCGGGTCCGTACGGCGGAAGAACACGCCCGCGAGGCACGACTCTGCGTGAACGCTGGGCAAGAGCTAGGGCCTGAGCTAGGCCATCCCGCATCCGTCGATCGCATTCAGCGGGCGGTAGGGCACGCTGGCGCGGTGGTCTCATTTCTTTTCACCGATACCCATAGCACGGCCTTCGTGCTCACGCAGAGTGAACTGCGGGTGGTGGAGATAGGGATTGCTGCCGATGACGCCAACGCGATTGCAGAAGCCGTTTCGTTCCAGATGAGACGGGCGCTGGCGCGGGGACCAACCGCCGCCGGGGCCACACGCCTTGTTGCAGCGATTGGAGCCCTAGGCCGAGCTTACGACGCTGTCTGGCGACCGCTTGAAGACTGCCTGACCGGCTTGAAGACCGTGTGGGTGGTTGCGCCGGGAGAATTCGAGGCGTTCCCGTTCGCAGCGATGCACGACGGAGCGTCGTTTCTTTGCGAGCGAGCCGTCATGCATAGGGTACCCCAGGCCTCCCTCATCCCATTGCTAAGGCAACGCAGGGATACGTCGATGGAACCCAAGCCTGTCGGGGTCATCGGGTGCAGCGACGGAATCGCTGGCGAGATGATCCGGGAGGCTGAGGCTATCGCCAATTGCTTGCCCGAAGCACGAGTGGCTCTAGGTGACGACGCGACAGCCGAGGCGTTTAAACAGTGTGCGCACGAATGCGGGCTCGTGCACGTGGCCTGCCACGGCGCGTTCCCGCGTGAGAATCCACTGGCTGCTGCGGTTAAGCTCGCCGATCGCTGGGTGACCGTCCGGGAGATGATGGAATGGTCCTTGCCCGGAAACACCCTGGTCTTGAGTGGGTGCGACACCGGCCGGAGCGATTCACGCCACGGAGCCGACCCGCTCGGCCTGCTCACCGGTGTGCTCGGTGCCGGCGGAGCCGGGCTTCTGTCGAGCCTTTGGCCTGCACATGACGAACTCGCCAGATCGTTGATGGAGAAGCTCTACGAAGATATCGGGTCTCGACCACTTCAGGAGCAACTCGCAGCTCGTCTTGCTACTTCTCAGCAGTCCATGATTCGTACTGGAACTCACCCAGCTTTTTGGGCACAATGGGTTCACATTGGAGTTTGAAAATGCCGTATCTCACAGTGATGAAAATTAATCGCGGGGCTTGGAAGCACTTGCTAGCTTGCGCCACGATCGCAGCGGTCTGCCTGACCGTTTCGGCATCACCCGATACACCAGGCGGGGAACCGCGCAGCGACGAAGGGATACTCGAGCTGCTCCCCGGTGTTAGCACTAAAACCGTTCTCGATCGCTACGGCTTCACGCTGCTCGATTCCATTCACGGCCAGCAAACGATCCTCGTATCGTTCCGGCTGGCCATGACTGACAATGAGTTCGAAGCGCTCTTCCTCAATGACGCGGACATCGAACATTCAGAGCTGAACTTCGCCAGCGGCGACCCCGGCCCAGGGACCCAGAGCACATTCCTCGGAAGCGTCGCCTCCGCCTTCGAAGTCCAGCCGGCGTTTGTGCTACTGGGTACTGCGCAAGCACACGCCGCTTCCACCGGAACTGGAGTGACGGTCGCCGTCATCGACAGCGGCGTGGATACCGAGCACCCGTTCTTCGCGAGCCGCATCCATCCGGCGTCTCGCGCGTTCGCCGAGCCGCCCGTCTGGGCCTCTGCGTCCATGGAGGCTGACACCGTCCCCTCGTGGCCCCCATTCCATGACGGGGCCAACGGGCTCGATGACGATGGAGACGGGCTCATTGACGAGATGCAAGGCCACGGCACGTGGGTGAGCGGTTTGATACTTGGGGTCGCACCCGATGCGCAGATCATGGCGCTCCGCGTGCTCAACGACGAGGGATACACGACCGCGTTTCAAGTCGCCAAGGCCATGCATCATGCTATGGACTACGGAGCTCATGTCATCAACCTGAGCCTGAGTTCGCTCGAAGACCTTCGCATCACCGACAAAGCAGGAGGGCGAGCGAACGACCTCGGCGTGATTGTGGTCGCCGCAGCGGGCAACCAGAACAGCGAACGTACCGAGTTCCCGGCGGGCACCAATCATGTCGCCGGTGTGTCTGCGGTCGATACCAACGGAGTCCGCGCCAGCTTCAGCAACTACGGGCGGCACCTTTTGGTCGCAGCACCCGGAATTGACCTTGTCGGCCCTATCCCCGGCGGTTGGGGGCGCACGGCGGGAACCAGCGGAGCTACCCCGTTAGTCGCCGGTGCTGCGGCATTAGCCGTCGATCTCGGCCTCGTTCGCCGTTACGAGAACTTCCGAGAGATGATGAAGAAGACAACCATCGACATCGAGCCCATGAACCCGCAGTTCGACGACCTGCTGGGGTTCGGCATGTTGGATTTGGCTGCGGCGGTCCGGTGGGAAGGCCCGTGTTTCGCTGACATTGTGGAAGACGACATCCTCGACGAGGCGGATGTCGAGGCGTACATATCGCTCTATGCCGAAGGGGATTTGGAAGCAGACTTCGTGAATCCTCGCGGCCAGGTGGACTTGGCCGACCTGCTCTTCTTCTTTGACGCGTTTGCAGCAGGATGCCCGGAGTAATACGGACTCGCTGCCACGCGTGCCGATTGAGCATGTAGCTCCCAGTGGATTGCTGGTGTCGATGGGACGAGGAATCGTCGAGAAGGTTCTCCGCCTGAAGCATCTCGCCGTCCGTTTCGAGGATGTACTCGGCCTTCTGGCTCGCGGTTGCTTGGCTCGCTTGTAAGGATGCCAGGGCCGCCTCGACGGAGCCGGGGTCACCCACCGCGATGTCGATGTTGCTGCTCACAAGCACTTCGCCAGCGACATCGCTCTGGTGCTCTATCGCGGCTCAAACACCGACAGCTTGGGCCACTTTCCGAAGCTGTCGAGTCCGTTAAATCCGGGTGAGAGGATCTGAGTTCGCGGATTCCTCCGGTTGTAGATGTCGCGAGCCGGCGCCCCGAGCCCGAACGACTCATCAGCAGCGTCTTTGAAACGGGCCATTGTCGGAGCATCGACCGCTCAACGGACCGAGTCGCGCGCGTTAACCACTTCCCCACCTCTCTGCATCTCCGAAGAGAGTTCGTGCACAACTCTCCGTCCCTCCCTGGCCAACCGCATCCGGCCGCAAGGGCACGGTCCGCGCTGCCCCCGCTCACACTCGCGAAGCCGCGTTTCCAAGGCCGATTTGTGCGCACAAACAAGCCCGCTCCTCAACGGATGCGGGCCTCGACAGCAAGTCAAAACTCCCCGGGCTGGACTCGAACCAGCAACCTAGCGGTTAACAGCCGCTCGCTCTACCAATTGAGCTACCGGGGATTCAAGCCCGTAAGGCTAGCCGCCTGCCGCTCCGCGTCAACCAGCCCACGCCTTGCGGCCGCCCCACTCTTCGGCACACCCGGCTGCGCGCTTGAGGCTGTCAACGAACCCCGGCCGCCCGAACACCCGATGGAGACTGAGGGTGGCCAGCCTCGGCGACGAGGCTACTATTGCCGTCCTGTTCCCCGCTCCCCTCGAACCCCTGACCCGAGACGATCCCATGAAGAAAGACACCCACCCCGGGTTCTACAACTGCAAGGTCTTCCACAACGGCGAGGTCGTGATGGAAGTCGGCGCGACCGTCCCCGAGCTCCACGTCGAAGTCTGGTCGGGCTCGCACCCCTTCTTCACGGGCAGGCAAGCGTTCGTCGATGCTGCCGGCCGGGTCGAGAAGTTCCAGCGCAAGTTCCAAGGCGACTACTTCAAGGGTCGCAAGACGAAGAAGGTCGGCAAGTAAAGCCAGCCGCAACCCGTACCGCGGATCAAGGCAGCCCCAACTGGCGAGGCTCTCTGATCCGCGTTATCATTGGCCACAATCGCTATATCCGTTTATCCGGATGATGCTTTAGAACTAGACGGAGCCCACCATGGCCCACTCCTTACGACAGGCCCTCGCTCAACGCATCCTCATCCTGGACGGCGCCATGGGCACGCAGATTTACGCCCGCGACTTATCGGTCGAGCAGGACTACTGCGGCTGCGAGAACTGCACCGACATCCTCGTCAAGACCCGCCCGGATGTGATCGCCGACATCCATAACGCCTATCTGGTCGCCGGTGCGGACTGCATCGAGACCGACTCCTTCGGCGGGGCCGCCCATACCCTGGGTGAGTTCGACCTGCAAGACGAGTGTTTCGAGCTCAACAAGATGGCCGCCGAGATCGCCCGATCGGCCGCAGACGCTCACTCGACCGCCGACAAACCCCGGTTCGTCCTGGGCTCGATGGGCCCGGGCACCAAGCTCATCACGCTCGACCAGATCTCGTGGGACCGCCTCTTCGAGAGCTACCGCAAGCAGGCCGAGGGGCTGATCGCTGGCGGTGCCGATGCCCTACTGCTCGAAACCTGCCAAGACCTGCTTCACATCAAGTGCGCGCTCAACGCGATGATCGCGGTGCTCGATGCTAAAGGCAAATCGCCCGATGAGATCCCGCTCATGGTCTCGGTCACCATCGAGCAAACCGGCACCATGCTGGTGGGCAGTTCCATCGAGGCCGCAGCCCACGCGCTCCGCCAGTATCCGATCACCTCGCTTGGGCTCAACTGCGCCACCGGCCCCGCCGAGATGGCCGAGCACATCCGCTACCTCGGCAAGCACTGGGACCGCACGCTCACCGTCGTGCCCAACGCTGGCCTGCCCGAACTGATCGAGGGCGAGACCGTCTACCCGCTCAACCCGGATGAGATGGTCGAAGCGCTCGACCGCTTCATCCAACAAGACGGCGTTGGCGTCGTAGGCGGGTGTTGCGGCACGTCGCCAGCGCACATCAAGGCCATGCACGACGCGTTCGCAGGCCGCACGCCCAAGGCGGTCACCAAGTCGGCCATGAAGCCCAGCTCCACGAGCCTCTACCAGCCCGTCGAGCACCGTCAGGACAACTCCATCCTTATCGTCGGCGAGCGCTGCAACGCCTCTGGCAGCCGTAAGTTCAAGCAGCTCCTCGAAAGCGAGGACTGGGACGCCATCGTCGCCCTTGCACGCGAGCAGGTCCGCGACGGCAGCCACGTGCTCGACCTCAACGTCGACTACGCGGGCCGTGACAACGCCGCCGACATGCGAGAGATCGTCAAACGGTTCGTTCGCCAGGTTGACATCCCGCTCATGCTCGACTCCACGCAGATCGCCACCATCGAGGCCGGGCTTCAGCACTCGGGCGGCAAGTGCATCATCAACTCCGCCAACTTCGAGGACGGCGAGGAGAAGTTCGATGCCATGTGCGAACTCGCATGCAACTTCGGCGCCGCGCTCGTCATCGGCACCATCGACGAAGACCCTCAGGCCGCCATGGCCCGCACCGCCGATCGCAAGTTCGCCATCGCCAAGCGCGCCATCGAACGCGCGACCAGCGTCCACGGCCTCAGCGTGAGCGATCTGTTCATCGACCCGCTTGTGCTGCCTATCTCCACCGGCATGGACGACGACCGGCGCTCGGCAGCCGCGCTTATCGAAGGCACGCGCCGAATCGCCGAGGCGTTCCCCGAAGTCCAGATCACCTGCGGCCTTTCCAACGTCTCGTTCGGGCTCAAGTCCGCAGCACGTCAGGTGCTCAACTCGGTGTTCCTCGATGAGCTTACCGGTGCGGGTCTCACCAGCGCCATCGTTCACGCCTCCAAGATTCTTCCGCTCTCCAAGATCGATCCCGAGCACCACCGCGTCGCGCTGCACCTGATCTACGACAACCGCGAGGAGTCCCTGGGCGGCATAGGCCTGCCCGCCCTCGAAGCCTCCACCGGAGCGATTGCCTAGCCATGACCTACCCGCACGACTACGACCCGCTCCAGGCGTTCATCGAACTGTTCAAGGATGTCTCATCCGTCAACGAGGCCGGCCCCAAGAAGGCCGATCTGCCGCTCGACGAACGCCTGCGCGCTCACATCATCGACGGCGACAAAGAAGGCTTGCGTGACTGCCTCGAACAAGCGATGCAGGCTTACCCACCGCTGGACATCATCAACGACCACCTGCTCGATGGCATGAAAACCGTCGGCGAACTGTTTGGCTCGGGCAGAATGCAGCTGCCCTTCGTCCTGCAATCCGCCGAGGTTATGAAACAGGCTGTGGCCCACCTCGAGCCCCACCTCGATCGTGTCGAGGGCCAGACCAAGGGCATCATCGTGCTCGCCACCGTCAAGGGCGACGTCCATGACATCGGCAAGAACCTCGTCGACATCATTCTCTCCAACAACGGCTACACCGTTCACAACATCGGCATCAAGCAGCCCATCTCCAACATCGTTCAGGCATTCAAGGACACCAACGCTCACGCCATCGGGCTCTCGGGCCTGCTCGTGAAGTCCGTCAACGTCATGGAGGACAACCTCCGCGAACTCAACACCCTCGGGATCGGCATCCCGGTCATCCTCGGCGGCGCGGCGCTTACACGCCACTACGCCGAGGACTACCTCCGCAGCGTCTACGAAGGACCGCTCCTCTATGGCAAAGATGCCTTCGAGGGCCTCCGCGTGATGGACCACATCACGACCGGCGGGCTCGAAGTGCTCAATACCGAAATCACCGAGAGGCTCACCAAACGGTCCCACGCCGAGAGCGTCATTGCCAAAGCCAACGCCGATAAGGGCGTTCGACAGAGCAAGTTCGAGGCCTCAAAGATGGTAGCTGCGACGAACGTTGGCGTGCAGGAACCTGTGGTGCGCTCCGAGGTCGCAACCGATATCCCCGTGCCCGACGCGCCCTTCTGGGGCAGCAAGATCGTCACCGAACTCGATCTCGACGAGATCTACCCGTTCATCAACCCCGTAGCGCTCTTCCGTGGTCAGTGGCAGTTCAAGCGCGGCAAACTCTCCGACGAGGAGTACCAAAGCCTGCTCGACCACACCGTCACACCCACGTTCAACCGGCTCAAGGCCAAGTGCCGCGAAGAGGCCATCCTCCAACCCAAGCTCGTCTACGGGTACTGGCCCTGTCAATCCGCAGGCAACGACCTCATTGTCTACAGCCCTGACGACCATGACCGCGAGATCGAGCGGTTCACGTTCCCTCGCCAAGAAGGCAAGAAGCGGCTGTGCATCTCCGACTTCTTTCGGTCCACCGACACCGGAGCCAAGGACGTGCTCGCGCTGCACTGCGTCACCATGGGCCGGCGTGTCAGCGAAGAAACGAAGAAGCTCTTCGACAGCAACCAGTACACCGACTACCTCTACCTGCACGGCATGGGCGTCGAAACCGCAGAGGCCCTCGCCGAGATGTGGCACCAACGCATCCGCCAGGAACTCGGCATCGCGGCTGATGACAGCGCCGAGCACAAGGAGCTCTTCAGGCAGGTCTATCGAGGCAGCCGTTACTCGCCCGGCTATCCCGCCTGCCCAGACATGAGCGACCAGGACATCATCTGGCGGCTGCTCGAACCGCATCGCATCGGCTGCGTGCTCACCGAGAACCACCAGATCGACCCCGAGCAGTCCACCAGTGCCTTGGTCGTCCACCACCCCGAGGCCAAGTACTTCAACGTCTGAATCAGCCACGGCCGATCACGTGGAATCCCGCGATGAAGGTGCGCCCGCCGCGCTGCTAAAGTGTGGGCATGACGACTCCGGCGCTCCGCCTCTGCCTTCTTGCAGCCGCCCTGCTCACCTCATGGGCATCGGCTCAGAACGCAGCCAGGCCTCCCGTAACACCGGACCCACAGGTCCCGACGATTGAGGCCCTTCGCCAGCGCGTAGCCGCCTTGGGCGACACCGATGCACCCGCGACCGAAGCCTTCAACAAGGCCATCGCGAGCCTGGAGCGTGCTGCCGTCGCGGCTGAGCGCGCCGCTACCGCCCGCACCGAGGCGGAGTCGGCCCCGGCTCGCCTCGATGCCATCCGCGTCGAGCTCGACCAGCCCGCCCAAGAGCCAAGGCCGACGGTCCAAGATGGCGCATCGCTCGTACAGCTTGAACAGGGCGAGGCCGAGGCCATCGCCCAACTCACAGCGGCACGCGGTCTGGTCGCTGAGATCCAGGCCGAAGCAACCCGCCGCCAGGACCGCAGCAGAACCCAGATTCCCGAAGCGCTCGCGCGCGCCCGCCAAAGGCTCGCCGAGCTCGACGCTCGGCCGCCCACCGCCGACTCGGGCACCCCGCTCGCTGAGGCCAAACTTGCAAGCATCGGCGCTGAGCGCAAGGAACTAACTTCGGAGATCGATGCACTCGAAGCCGAGCTGGCCAGTTACAACGCTCGCAAGGACCTGCTCCCCGCCCGTCGCTCGCTCGCCGAGCGCCGGGTCGTCGAGGCCGAGAGGCTCGTCGCGGAGTGGCGCACGATCGTCAGCGCGAAGCGCCAGCAAGAGGCTCAAGCCACGACGCAGGAGGCCGAACGCTTGCGCAGGGAGACCGCTCGCCGGCACCCTGTGCTCCGCGCGTTCGCCGAGGAAACGCTCCGCCTCGCCGAGCAACGCACCAAGGCCGACAGCATCCCCAGCCGCATCGCGCGATCGAGCCAGCTCACCGCCGATGCCCGAGCAGAATTTGTCGCCTTGCGTCAGCGGTACCAGTCGGTCAAGCAACGCATCAAGGCCAGCGGGCTCAACCGCGCCACAGGCCTGCTGCTCCGCAGAGAGTTCGAGTCGCTCCCCGAGACGGGTGCCCTCGAACGACGGCTCGCTTCGGCCCATCGCGAGCTCGAAGACGTCGAGTACATCCTGTTCGAGCGACAAGAAGACCGGGTCGGGTCCGACGATATCAGCCTCGTCGCCCAGCAGCTCCTTGACCAGATTCAGCCCGCCGAGCAGGCCGCAGCCGACCTTCGGATCGTCGCGACAGAACTCGGCGCCGCGCGCCGCGACGTGCTCGCCAATCTTGAGAACGACGCCGACCGGTACCAAGACATCCTCGTTGACCTGACCTTGGCCTCTGAGGGCCTGCTCGAAGGGGCCAGCGCCTACGAGGCGTTCATCAAGGAACGGATTCTCTGGGTCCGCAGCATCTCCAAGGACCAGCCACCGGTCTACGTCGGGCTCGCCAAGTCCGTCGCGTGGTTCACCGACCCCGCCCAATGGGCCGCATCGGTCAAGCAGATCCGCGCCGACATCGTCTCGCGGTTCCCCACCACCGCGTTCGCCCTTGCCACGCTCGCGCTGCTCGTCGCCGGCCGTCGGTGGAGCATCCGCCGGCTGCGCTTGCTCACCGATCTTGTGGGCCGCTTCCGCACCGACCGGTTCTCTCACACGCTCAAGGCCCTGGTGTTTACGGTGCTCATGGCCCTGCCGCTGCCCGTGTTCCTCTGGTGGATTGGCTGGGTGCTGTCGCGCCCGCTCGATCAGACCCCGGTAGCGATCGCGGTCGGCAGCGGCATACAGAACGCGGCCATCATCCTGCTCCCGCTCGCGTTCATGCAGCTGGCCATCCGCCGTAACCGTCTCGCCGAGGCCCACTTCCGCTGGTCCGCCGAGACGCTCGCTCCCGTGCGTCGCCACTTGCGGTGGCTCTTGCCGATCAGCATCCCGTCGATGGCCATCGTGTTCGCTCTTGACCGCCACGGCGACGAGGCCATGACGAGTTCGCTGGGCCGTGTCGCGTTCACCACCGCCATGGCCGCCTCAAGCGTGTTCCTTTTCTTTCTCTTCCGGCCACACGGCGCAATCGTCACCGCGATGGTCAACCGCCAACCGGGCGGCTGGCTCGAGCGCCTCCGGTACCTCTGGTACCCGATGGCCATCGCCCTGCCGCTGCTCTATATCGCCCTCACCTGGTCCGGCTACTTCTACACCGCGCTCCAGCTCGAACTCCGCATGGAACGCACCGCGCTGCTCTTGCTCTTCGTCATCGTCTTGCACGGCGTGCTGATGCGGTGGCTCTTTCTCGCGCGCCGAAGGGTCGCCGTCGACGGCGCACGCCGCCGTCGCGAGCAGGCCCTCGTAGACGCCGAGACAGCGCCTGCTGCCATCGCCGATCAGCCTACCGAAGCGGGCATCCAGCCTGTCGACGAGGACCAGATCAACCTGCCCGCGATGAGCCTGCAGACCAGGCAGCTCTTCTACACCTCCATCGTCGTGGTCGCCAGCTTCGGGCTCTTCGCGATCTGGGCCGATGTCCTGCCCGCCCTCCGCAGGCTCGACCGCGTCGAGCTCTACCCCCAGCCTCGGGTCATCGAGTCGTCCCAGGACGACACCATCTCTGTCTTCGAAGCCTCGTCTGCTCCCGCCGCTGCTACCCCTGCCCCTTCTGCCGCCGGCACGCCCACGCCAGCCCCCTCCAACGGAGCCTCAGATCCTTCCACTGGCACGGTGCCCGGCATGCCGAGCATGACCAGCACACCGCAGCAAGCCGAGGCCGATGCATCCGCCAGTGCATCCGCTACACCTGAGCCGATGGTCATCACACTCGCGGACCTCGGGCTCTCGCTTGTGTTCCTCGTAGCCACCTTCATCGCGTTCAGAAACCTGCCCGGGCTCATCGAGATTCTCGTCCTGCAGCGGCTGCCACTCGACGCCGGAAGCCGGTACGCGCTGAGCACCGTGCTCCGCTACCTCATCGTCGCCCTGGGCATCATCGCCGCCTTCAGCGCCATCAATCTCAACTGGTCCAGCATCCAGTGGCTCGCTGCTGCGCTCACTTTCGGCCTCGCGTTCGGCCTGCAAGAGATCTTCGCCAACTTCATCTCGGGGCTCATCATCCTCGGCGAGCGGCCGATCCGAATCGGCGACACCGTCACCATCGGCACCACCACCGGCACCGTCACCCGCATTAAGATGCGAGCTACCACCATCACCGACTGGGAACGCAAAGAACTCATCATCCCCAACAAGACGTTCATCACCGGGGATGTCATCAACTGGACCGTCAATGACCCGATGCTCCGGCTCACCATCGCCGTCGGCGTCAGCTACTCGGGCGATGTCCGGCTCGCCGAGGCCACGCTGCTCAGGGTCGCAGCAGAGCAGCCCGTCGTGCTCAAAGACCCCAAGCCTTACGTCGTGTTCACCGCCTTTGGCGACAGCACGCTCGACTTCCAGCTCCGCGTGTTCATCCCGAACATTGAGCAGCTCGTCGTCGTCCGCCACGACCTGCACATGCGCACCATCGAGGCCTTCCGCAAGGCCGACATCGAGATCGCCTTCCCCCAGCGCGACCTGCACATCCGCTCGATCGTCGGCACCGAGGGCCTCGTCGAGAAGGTCACCAAGGCCGCGCCTTCGACCAAGCCTTGAAGCCCTCTGCCGCTACAGCCACCGGCTCCGACGCACCACGAAGAACGCGGCAAGCCCAAGCAGCCCCATCACCGCCAGCGTGATCCAGAACCCCTCGGGGTGGTCCTGCCAAGGGATCCCCCCCACGTTCATCCCCAGCACGCCCGTGATCAGCGTCAGCGGCAGAAAGATCGCCGTGATCATCGTCACGATGTACACCCGCGTGTTCGCCTGCTCGGCCAACGTGTTCGACAGCTCGTCCTGGATCACCAGCCCACGCCCCCGCGCCGCCTCCAGGTCCTCGACGTACCGCGTCATCCGGTTGATCTCTTCTTTGAGCACCCGCCGGTCATCGGCTGCGACCAGCTCGTGCTTCTCCGCGTAGAACGCCGACAGCGCGCTCGATTGTGCTGATACGTACCGGTGCAGCAGGATCACCCGGTGCCGCATCATTGTCAGCTGCGCACGGTCAACCTCGTCGCCCGTCGCAAGCCGATCTTCGAACGTATCAAACGCTTCGCTAAGCTCGGTCACGATCGGCCCGGTGCGCGTTGTCAGGCCGCTTATGAGTGCCACCAGCAGACTGCTCACCGACTTGGGACCGCTGCCAGCTCGGCACGCCTCAACCAATGCTCCGGTCGCACGCAGTTGAGGGCCCTGCAACGTGATGACCCGATGCGCCTCGGCCCACAGCCGCAACGAAATCATGTCCGCCGGGTCCGCGCCCTCGTTGAGATTCACTCCCCGCAGCACCATCAAGATGCCGCCATCGCCGGCCACCACGCGGGGCCGCGTCGTTTCCGTGACCAACTCGTCGACCACCAGCGAATCAAGGCCTGACTTCGCGCGTAACCACGCGCGCGTCCCCTCCTGGTGCCGATCAAAGTGCAGCCACTTGGCCCCCCCGTCACCCTGCCTTCCTTCACCCCCACCACCCGGCCCCCCGGCCTCGGAGAGCGACAACGCCCGCGAGGTCCCGAGCTCGAACGCCGCGATCAGGCCGGATTCGTTGTGCTGCTCGCCTTGGGTCATGCCGTGAGCGTACCCGGCAGCCCAGCGGGGCAACGGGTCCTCTGTTCGTGCCACGGGCTCTTAGGTGGCACAGGCTTGTAGCCTGTGCCTTCTTGAGGTGGGCCGGGCCTCTTGCCCGGCTGCTGGCCGCTCTGTTATGACATCCGCTCGGCCGATCACCGCATCGGCTTGACCGGATGCCGAGGCGGGCGGCCCGATTGCTCCATCAGGGCAACCAGATACCCCATCAGGCCAACCGGAGCCTCTGTCAGGTGGACCGGATGCTCTGTCAGGTCCACCGGATGCTCCATCAACGCAGCGCAGCGCTCCATCAGGTCCACCGGATGCCTCGTCAGACTGGCCGCATTCTGCATCAGGCGGGCCGGATGCCGCCCGCCTTGAGCTTGAGGACGACCAACCACACGACCAAGGAGATCGCGATGGCGAGCACACCCGTGAGCGTGGCGATCACGACAATGAAGCCGCGGTGGGGAGAACCCCACGTGGGCAACGCAGGAGGCGATGTTGGATCGGTCCAGTCATCCCAGAATCCCGGATGCGTGTCAGGGTGGAGTCCGTGGTTGAGCTTGCCCGACACGAACCGCTCTCGCGCGACCCGCCAGCCGTCGGCTTCCACTCTGGCCGCGTCATAGAAGGCGTTTGTCTTGCTCTGGGCCCGGTCGGGGAGTATCTCCTCAATCATGAGATCGAACTGGCCCAGTTGAGGATGAAGGGAAACAGAACCAGCCGCTTGCAGCTCCGCGACTCGCCGTCCAGCGAGAAACGCCATCACACCGTCGCCTTGATCGGCGAGCGCCATCGCGAGTGCGTGGAACAGATCAACGCTCTCCCATCCCGAGCCAAGTGTGATGATGCCACTCAGCCCGTTGACAGCGTCGTCGAATCCCGCCTTCTCTAGCACATTGGACGGGGCAACGTACAGCTCGCCCGCCTTGGCCGCAAAGATGGTCGGTATCGTGAACTCCGAGTTGATCGGCGGTGGATCGAGCAACCACTCGATGGCCAGCAACTGGTAGCGTTCTCTGCCAAAGTGCGCATCCGGGTTCACCGCGATCGCCTCGGCGATCAGGTCCCGGCTGCGCGCGACATCGGTCATGTTTGAACGGTCCGCGCCATTCGCCAGCCACCGGTGCACGTGGAACGTGCCGAGGTTGGCGAGGTAGCGGTAGCGGTGCTCGCCCGTGTCACCACCAACCGACTCGATGGCTTCGATCGCGGCGAGCTTGCGGGCCATCCACTCGATCGCATCATCGTGCCGGCCCAGCCGGTCGCACGCCACGCCCGCGTTGTCGTAGAGTTCAAGATCGGTCGAACCGGCTTCGATCTCGCCCGCCACCCGTTCCAGCCGCATCTCGTAGTAGACCGGCGGGAACCGATCGAACCGGCCGGTGATGATCTCGACGATGCCCGGGAGGCCCGCGGCCTCGGCCTTGAGCGTGTCGTAGTCCCACAAGCATGCCTTGGCTACGCCGACAACGGTGACCGTCACGGCGAGCCCGGCCCAGCACAACGCTCTGAATGATGGCAGCGTCCGTCGCATGTTCAGCACCTCAACCACTACCAATCCGCGAGCGGGGCAGCGCGGTTCCGGCATGCCTCGCCCCTACTGCACCAGTCCCTTGGTGAGTCGCATGAACGCGGTTTCGAGGTTCACCGACTCTTCGTTGAACTGCGTGATGCGCAGGCCGTGGTTGACGAGCATGCTCGGCATGTCGGCGAAATTCTTGCCCTGGCCCTCCTGGAACGCGACGTGCAGCATCGCGTGCTCGCCGCTGGCGTTGTCGCCGCCCTCGGCGATGGTCACGCTGTCAACGCCCGGGAACTTGCTGAGAAGATCGGCGGCCTCCTGGTACTTCTCGGCGATGCCGATGTGGATGACGTGGCCGATGCGGGCCTGACGCAGGATCTCGCTGACCGGTCCGTTGAACAGGAGCTGGCCACGTTCGATGATGCCCACCACGTTGCACAGCTCGGCCAGCTCGTGGAGGATGTGGCTCGAAATCAGGATGGTCTTGCCCATCCGCTTGAGCTCCTTGAGCAACTCGCGGATCTCGATGCGGGCGCGCGGGTCGAGGCCCGACGCGGGCTCATCCATCAAAAGCACCTTGGGATCGTGCAGCAGGACGCGGGCGATGGACAGCCGCTGCTGCATGCCGCGCGACAGGCCGTTGACCTCCGCGGTCTTCTTGTACCCGAGGTCGGTGAGTTCGATCACGTCGGCAACGACCCTGCGGCGCTGCTCGCCGTTGATGTTGTACGCGGCGGCAAAGAACTCGAGATACTCGATGACGACCATGTCTTCGTACGCGCCCATGAAGTCGGGCACGTACCCGATCAACGGGCGGATCTGCCGGTTCTGGTAGCCGACGGTCTGGCCGCAGACCTGCGCCTGGCCGCTCGAAGGCTTGAGGAGCGTGGCGAGGATCTTGATGGTCGTGGTCTTGCCCGCGCCGTTGGGCCCGATGAACCCGAAGCAGTCGCCCTCTTCGATGGTGAGGTTGAGGCTGTCGAGCGCGACAAGATCGTTGTAGCGTTTGGTCAGGTTGATGGTCTCGATCATGCGCACGAACGGATACTCCTCGCCATCACGGCATCATCAGGGGCCATCTGCGTCGGGATCGCCGACGCCAACATCTGGGCCTTGGCCGCTTGTCCCAGTGGTGGCAAACACCGGCGGCAGTTCCTCAAGCGGGTACACCCAACGCACGAGCGTTCGGCCGCGCACCTGCGGCGTGCGCACCTGCCCGTTGATCCGCACGCGGAATGGCGTCGGGCAGCTCTCTTTGCCCTCGATCTCCAGGATGCCGATCACCACCACGCACGGCTGGGTGAACCACCGCGAGAGGTCGAGCGTCTGCGAGGTCGCGCGGCGCATGAGCGCCGGGCCTCGAGTCTGTGTAGTCCCGAACTTAGGTGGCGTGAGCTGGTTGAAGAAGCTCATCGCGACCAGGCGTTGATCGAGCGAGCCTTGAGTAGGCCTTGCGCTGAATTCACCGATGCCCGCGCTTGGTCTCTGGGCGAGTCCATCCATGAACGGTTGCAAAGGTGGCCTGGTTACCGTTAGCTGCGAGAGGCTCCGGGGCTCACCTGTTGGCCATGGCAGATCCAGCTTGTGTGCCGAGCCAACCGCGAGCAACTGTCCCGCTGGTTCGTCGCGTTTGATACCGGTACGAGAGCTCGGTACTAAGCGCTGAGACCCTGCCTCAAGAGCTGCCTGCCGTTCGATCACGAACACGTGTACGTTGGTCAGCTCGCCGGGCAGGTTGTGGCTGAGCACGCCTTCGAGCGTGCTCCGGGTCGCGTCGCTCGCGCGGCGGACCACGCCGAAGTCCTCGCCCTCGAGCGGCATCGGGCGGATGCCCTGCCAGTCCATTCCGCCGAGCCATTCCATTTCGACCTGCTTGACCGTTGACCGCGCGGGGAAGGTGAGTTTGCTCGGTGCGCGGCTGTCGATCGGGTAGCCGCGCGAATCGGGGAACCCGACGCCGCCCGTGCGCGCCGTGCCGTCGCTCGCCTCCCAAGGCGAAACAACGTGCGCGTAGCGGCCTCGGCCCCCGACGGCAAGCTCGGCCTCGGTGCCGACTTCGACGCTCGCCTCGCCGTACGCCGGGATCATCACGCTCGCGATGGTACGTGTGCGTTGCAGCCGCTCGCCGTAGACGTGATCGAGGAACGTCAGATGGTCGAACGTGAGCGCCTTGGGCTTGATTGCCCACGCGCCGCCCCACGCGAGGCCCGTGAAGACCAGCCCCGCGCCGACGAACGCGACCCACGCGTGCCGAGTCAGGTCACGGCTCTTGAGCCCGAAGAACCCGCCCGGACCCGCGATCAGCCAATACAGCGCGAACACCGCGATGCCCAGCAGCACGCCCGTCGCCGCCTGACCCGTCAGGTTGATCTCGTCACCCACATCGCTATCGACCCACGAGAATGTGCGGTTGCTGATCTCCGCCGAGTTGGGCCTGCGGTTGTACTGCTCAACGCCCGCCTTGCTCATGAGCGCGCCGCGCCGGCCAAGCACGCGGTGCCAGAACACGTCCGCCTCGGGCACGCCCGGCGAGACGCTGTTCTGCGGCACAAAATTCGTCGCGCTGGGCGATCCACGCCGAGCCTCAAGCCCGGGCAGGTCGAGGCCCACGAGCGTCACCGCGCCGACTCCCACCAGCCGCCGGCTCACGACCGCGCGGCCATCGGGACCGCTGAGGATCGTCATCGCCTCGCGAGGCTCGGCCTCGGCCAGCGGGTCCAGAGCGTGCACCGTGATCGGCCGCCGCAACAGCACGTCCGGCGTGACCGCCAGCATGGGCATGTAGTCCGCGACCGGCTGTGACTCCCGCCGCTCGATGCTCACTCTCGGAAGCAATGTCGCCAGCTCCTGGTTCTCCAGCGCCAGCCAGTCGTTGCCCACGACCGGCAGCACCACCACCAAGTGCCCGCCCCGCTGCACCCACTCCCGCAGCGCTCGCGCCTGATCGAGGCTCACCCCTACCGGGCTGCCCTCGCTCCAGATGATTTCAGCGTAAGGCGACAAGCCGAACCAGCGGTCGGGCAGATCGTCTGGCGATACGCCGCGGATCACACGCGCCTGCTCGTGCCCGAATGGCATGTACGAGCTCTGCGAGTCGATGCCGTCGCTGTACGCATCAAGCCCCATCGTGCGGTTGCCAACGACCATCATCGCGCCCTGCCCCGCGAGCAGCACCGAGTCCGTCACCGGCGATCTTGGCAGCCGAAGCTGGGCGATCAATTCGCCCTCACGATAACCCAACGCCCCGGTGCCATCGCCTTCCTCAAGCGCCTCGTACACGCCGACGATCGGCGTTGGGTCGCCCGTGAAGCCCGAGGGAATCCGCGCGTAAAGCGTGACAGGCTGGCGCACGCCGGGGTTGGTCGAGACAACCGTGCGGTACTCGCTCAGATCGCCGTCGGCATCGGGCAGGCCCAGCCGCACGATCACCTCCCGGCGTTCACTGGTTTGTTCCGTGATGGAGAGCCTGATCCCGCACCACGAGCCCGCCCGCACCACGCCCCCGATGCCGAAGCTCTCAAGATCGATCCGCACGGGGTCGAGTTGCATCGGCGCATCGCTCGCTGCGTCCGCTCCGAGCAGGTCCGTCTGCCCACACGCGGGCCGCGCCAGCATCGTGCACGCGACAGTGGCCAGCAGCCAGGCCGCCCATTGCCCCCACCGGTTGCTCGCGTCCGAGAAAGTCATCCTTTGCAGTGTAGTGCCAACGCTCGGGCTGGATTCAGGCCTCCACCCGGCCGATCCCACCACCATGCACGCGATCCTCGATCTCCCGACCTGGGCTCAGCTCGCACTCGCGGTCGTCGGCCTGGCCTCAGCGATGGGCGTGCTCTACATCGCCGCCGTCTCCGCTGCCCACTACACCGAGCTTCACGAGTTCAAGGTCAACGTCATCACGCTCCGCAACCAGCATCTCCGCCGATTGAGGGCGTTGTACTCCGGGCACGACCCCGACGGGGATGCCTCGTCCATCTTCGGCGACCCCGACAAGGACAGCATGGTGCCATCGCCAGAGGTTGAGCCGGCGGATGCCGCGAGCGAGAGCCCCGCAAAGAAAGCCGCCTGAATCCCCGTCTAGCTGGGGCTGCCCGACCGCCGGAACGCCTCGAACAGGTGCACGTGCGTTCGGCAGCCGAGGTGGAAGCAGTCGAGCTCGAACTTCTCGTTCGGGCTGTGGATGCGGTCGTCCTCCAGCCCGAAGCCCACAAAGAACGTGTCCATGCCCAGCGTCCGCTTGAGCAGCGCCGCCAGCGGTATCGAACCGCCGCTCTTGATGAGCGCCGGCGCCACGCCCGCCGCTTCTTCCATCGCCATAGCGATCACGCCGAGCCGCTCGTCGTCCGCAAGGATCGAAGCAGGCCCGCCAACGCCAAGGTCCAGCTTCTCCCACCGGCAACCCGGCGGCGTGCGCGCATCGAGCCACGCAAAGAACGAATCAACGACCGCCTGCGGGTCCTGGTCCGCCACAAGCCGGAAGCTCACCTTGGCCGACGCCTTGGCCGGGATCACCGTCTTGGCACCCGTGCCCATGTACCCGCCGTAGATGCCGTTGATATCGCACGTCGGCCTGCCCCACTCGCGCTCGAGCGCGGTAAAGCCCGCCTCCCCCACGTCGCCGTCCGGGCCAAGGCCGATGCCTTTCAGCGCCGCCGCTGCATCCACGCCCAGCGCCTTCCACGCCGCGCGCTCATCGTCCGTGATCGTGCGCACATCGTCGTAGAAGCCGGGGATCGTCACCCGCCGCTTGTCATCCCACAACTGAGCGAGCACCTTGGTCAGTTCGTTCAGCGGGTTGGGCACCTTGCCACCCCACACGCCCGAGTGCAAGTCCTGATCCGGGCCGTGCAGCGTGATCTGCGTGTACGCAAGTCCCCGCACGCCGTAGGTAATCGCGGGCCTACCGCGCGCCAGCATCGCGGTATCGCTGATGAGGCACAGGTCGCACTGGCCAAACCGTTCCTCGTTGTCGCGCACAAACGCTTCGAGGTTTTCGGAGCCCGACTCTTCCTCGCCCTCGATCAGCACCGTGAGCTTGATGCCGCCCGCCGGCCCGCCGCCGGTGGCCTGCACCGCGCGCAGCGCCTCCAGAAAGCTCGCCACCTGCCCCTTGTCGTCGCTCGCGCCGCGCGCGACCACCCGAGCCGGGCCGCTATCACGGATCACCTTGGGCTCGAACGGCCCGCTGTCCCAAAGCTCGATCGGGTCCGCCGGCTGCACGTCGTAGTGCCCATAGAAAAGCACGTGCGGCCCCGCGTAGCTCGGATCGCCCTTCGCGTGCGCCACCACCACAGGCCGCCCGCTGCCAGCGGGCTCGCCGGTGGGCAGCACCTCGACCTCGAGCCCCGCTTCGCGCAGCCGATCAGCCGCCCACCGCGCGGCTTTCTCGCAGTCGCCCGCGTACGCGGGGTCGGTGCTGATGCTCGGGATCTTCAGCCAGTCGCAGAGCCGTTGAACCGAATCGGCCTCGTGCTCCTTGAGCCACTGGGCCGCCGCTTGGGTGGTGTCGTCCATGCCCCAAGACTAGGGGCGATCGGCCCGGCCGCGAAGCTCACCAGATCTTGTCGGTGTTGGCGGCATTCATGAATTGGATCGACTCGGGGGTCGCATCGCCGCCACCGTTGAAGGTAGATCCACTCGGGTACCACGGGTTCGGATCAGTCCAGGCTTCCGCCATCTTCATACCGCCGACGTGGCCATCCCAATAGGCGACGTTGATACCCTGGCTGCCATGCCTGGCGCTCAGGTTGATGTGCCCTTCGTTTCCATCTCCGAACTTCTCACGGCCCCACTCCGCGGCCCGGTGAAAGATCGGTCCCGAATGCGTGAACGACCCGAAATTCTGCACAACGGGCGTCGCGTCAAAATCGAGCAGGGTGCCGGTGTAGAACCGGGTGCCGTCTGACGCCAGCACTTTAGTGGACGGTTGTCGTGCCATGGCATCAAGACGGGGAACGTAATTCACAGGCTTGGTCACCTGTCGGCCATCTCCCGGGTCCTGCATGAGCGGGGGCACGCCGCCCCAGCGATCCCGATACGACCGCTGGTACGACTGATAGCGTGGCCTCGCCATCGTGAGCATGGATGCCGGTGCTAGATAGCTAATCTGGCGGTACCCCTCGATCAACTGAATTCGCTCCAGTTGATTGATGTCGGCACCAGAGCCGAACACTGCGTCGTTCTCCGTGTTGGCACTGGCACACGCGTAAGTGTTCAGGATCTGCTTGAAACGCTGAGCCCTGTTAGGCGAAAAGTCCGCGGAGTCACCAAGAATCGGGCTGATCCAATCGGCGTTCTGTGTCGGAGTGGTGCTAGTTGTGTCAAATGTGTAAAGCGTGGCGTTGTTGAACTCTCCGCGAGCGATCGACTCTGCGCCTTCAAGACCGCTTGTATGCGGGCCTGCTGCATAGTCTTGATTGTCTGTGAGGTAGATCGCTTGGCCCTGCCCGAGGCTCCGCAGACTGGTTGAACAGACAAGGGAGCGAGCCGCCTCGCGAGCCTGGCCTAGGGCAGGCAGCAGTATTCCAATCAACAGCGCAATGATCGCGATAACGACCAGCAACTCGATCAACGTAAAGCCGGATCTGTTACGAGGGAGCATGTTCAAGTCCTTACGGGTTCATCCGCGATCAGCCATCCAGATGTCTTAGAAAGTCTTCTTTCGTCAGTTTGCGAGGATGTTCAGGATCGTTGGGCTCTACGCGGCGCGCCTCCAAGTCGAAGCTGTCACTGAGGCTCTCGATCATCTCCAACTGCCCAAGGTCTCGCGCATCCAGTTCCCATTGATCGTCATCCGTGGGATAGGTGCGATAGAGCGTCCGCTCGCCGGTATCGGGGTGGATGGCCGGCACGGTAACCCCGCCTCTGCCGCTGACCTTGAACACGAAGAAATCACCGGTAACCGTGTCCACCAAATACACGTTGTCAGCGCGATCCACCTTGCCCGAGCCGCCTAGCGACATGTACAGGCCAAAGCCCAGCGCGATCAACGCGGCTGCAAACAGCACGATCTGCCACGGTCGAACCGAACCCATCAGCCAGGCCTCCCAAACATACCGGCTACAGCTCAGATGAAGCACCCAAGCCCATGCCGAATAGACACCCCACTATACCTCGATGTGCAGTGGCACGAACAGCACAAGAACGGCCCGTTGCAACGCCAGCGCAGCATGCGTGCTATTGACAGGCCCCGCCCACCGCGCCAGCGCGAGCGCTCATTGACAAAACCCCCGATGGGGTTCACTCCTCAGCATTGGATGCCTCGTTTGAGCCGACGACGCGCGAAGCTTGCATCAAATCCGCGGTTGGCCACCAGAACATCGTATGTTCGTTTTTTGCTAGGATGCAGTTCACGCCATCGGTTGGCGGCGGCCGCCCCTACGCTTGGCCGAGAACCTTGCCGGCGGCCAGCCGTAAGACGGCCCAGAAACCCTTTGTGACCTACCCACAGATGAGAATCGTGCTTGCCAATCCGAGGGGCTTCTGTGCCGGCGTCCGCATGGCGATCGATGTCGTGGACCGTGTGCTCGACCTCTACGAGGGCTCGGCCATCCACGTCTACCACGAGATCGTGCACAACAAGCACGTGGTGAGCCGGCTCCGCGAACGCGGGGCGGTGTTTGTCGAACGAATCGACGAGGTGCCCGAGGGCTCGATCGTCGTCTTCAGCGCGCACGGCGTAAGCCCAGAGGTGCGCAAGCAAGCCGAGGCGAGGAACCTGACCGCGATCGATGCCACCTGCCCGCTGGTGACCAAGGTGCACGCGGAAGCGATTCGCTACTCCAGGCAGGGCTTTCAGATATTGCTGGTTGGGCACGCGGACCATCAGGAGGTCATCGGCACTCGTGGCGAGGCCGAGACCGCCACGCAAGTTGTTGAGACCGTCGCCGACATCGACCGCCTGCGCGTCGACGACCCCGCCATGCTCGTCTACCTCACGCAGACCACGCTCAGCACCGACGACGCAGCGGTCATTATCGATGCGCTCAAGGCGAGATTCCCCGAGATCAAGGCCCCGCCGAGCGAGGACATTTGCTACGCGACCACCAACCGCCAGCACGCGGTGCGCACGCTCGCGGGCGACTGCGATCTGGTGCTGGTGGTCGGCTCGACGAACTCGTCTAACTCGAAACGGCTGACCGAGATCGCGCAGACCGCGGGCACTCGCGCGCACCTGATCGACGACGTCAGCGAGATCGACCCCGCTTGGTTCACTAGGGGCGACGAGACGGTGCTGGTGACCGCGGGCGCCTCAGCCCCCGAGAATCTGGTCGCGGGTCTGTGCAGGCACCTGGTCGAGACGTTCGGCGCCACCATCGAGACCCGGCTGGTCGCGGAGGAAGACGCCGCGTTTGCCCTGCCCGGAGCGCTGCGCAGGATCATGAAAGACCGTGGCATCACCGGGCACGAGAAGCCCATCCGCGTGGGCCTTCCAGAGGTAACCGCCGATCTCTACGGCACGGTGCCGCTGAGCATTTCCGCCCCCACTCCCGCTTCCCGCTAACTGTTCACTCTCAGTCCCTCATTCCCTCCCAGTCACCACCGCACGCACAGCCACACGAGCACCGTTTGAACCACCCCACCAACCACTTCTTTCACCACACGCCGGACTCGCTGACCGATTGGTGCGCGCGCCACGACATGCCCGCATTCCGCGCCAAGCAGCTCATGGAGTGGGTGTACGTCAAGGGCGTGGCTGACCCGGCCTTGATGACGAGCCTTTCCGCCCGCGACCGCGACCTGCTCGCCAGCGAGATGACGTTTATCAGCGGCGAGACGGTCGCGCATCAGGTCGCCACCGATGCAACGCAGAAGCTGCTCGTGCAATGGGACGACCACATCTCGCCCCGCGCTGCGACAAGCCTGAACATCCTCGGAGGCGAGAACTGCAACGACGCGTCCCGGCAGACCGAGTGCGTGATGATCCCATCGCACGAAGAGGCCGACTCGGGCGCACCCAAGCGGCGGACCGCGTGCATCAGCTCGCAGGTGGGTTGTCCGGTTGGTTGCAAGTTCTGCGCCTCGGGCATGGGCGGGCTTGACGGCAACCTGTCAGCGGGGCGCATCGTTGAGCAGGCGTGGCGGCTCGGGCTGCTCGAAGGCGTGGGCCGAATAAGCCACATCGTCTTTATGGGCATGGGTGAGCCGCTGGCCAACTTCACCAACGTAGTTCACGCGGTGCGCACGCTGACGTCGCCCTGGGGCATGGGCATCAGCGCGCGCAAGGTGACGATCTCGACCGTGGGCCTGCCCAAGGCGATCGAACGGCTTGCTGAGCAGCTCGATCTGCCGGTCACGCTCGCGCTGTCGCTGCACGCGCCCACCGACGCGATCCGCCGCCGGCTCATCCCCTGGGCCGAGTACACAACTATCGAAGAACTGCTGGATGCCTGCGACAGCTGGTATCGGAAGACCGGCCGCGAGATCACGCTTGAGTACACGCTCATCAGTCGGGTCAACGATCGGCCCGAGCACGCCCGCGAGCTGGCCAAAGTCGCCAAGAGTCTCCGCGCCAATGTCAATCTGATCCGGCTCAACGAGGTCAAGGGCATCCACTTCAAGCGGCCCACGGACGAGGATGTGCGCACGTTCCAGGGCATCCTGCGTGACCGGGGCGTCAACGCGCACATCCGCGCCAGCCGGGGCCGAGACATCGCGGCGGCATGCGGCCAGCTCCGCCATGAACGGGTCACCGCCTGACCATGCTCGCGCTCGCAAGCGAGAGAACCTTCGCCCCGTTCACGCTGGCCCATGGAGTGGCGGTACTGGCTTGCGTCGCAGCGGTAGCTGCTGTCTGCTTGATTGGCAAGCGGTACAACTCGCCGAGCGGGCACGACCGGCTGAGGCTGGGGCTGGGCGTTTTCGGGCTTGTCTGGCAGCTCATCAACACGGCCTACTTCTGCCGTCCCTCGGGGTTCGACTGGGGCACCAGCCTGCCGCTACAAATCTGCGACATCACGGGCTTTCTCGCACCGCTCGCGATGCTGACCCGTTGGCGCGTGCTGCGGTCGCTGGTGTATTTCTTTGGTTTTGGTTTGTCGACGCAAGCGTTCATCACGCCGATCGTTCGGTTCGGGCCGGAGAGCTTCGAGTTCTGGATTTTCTGGGTGAGCCACTCGATTATCGTGGGCTACGCGGTCATCGATCTGGTGGTGCTTGGCTACCGTCCGAGCCTTCGCGACCTGCTCACGGTCATGGCGATCGGGGTCGGATACGTCACCGCGATGATGGGTATCAACCAACTGCTTAGTGCGCACCGGGCGAACTACGGCTTCGTGGGCGATGTGCGGATGTCATCGCCGACGCTGATCGATCGGCTCGGGCCGTGGCCCCTGCGGGTGGTCTGGATGGGCATGATCGCCAACGCTGGGTTTGTCCTGCTCTGGGCGGTGTGGCCGATCTCGCGCAGGGTGTTCGGCTCGGGAGCTGGAGCCGATTCACGGACAGCGGAAGGCTCGTAGACTCGCGTTATGGTCGGGCTGATCCTCACGCTTATCGCGGTGTCGTTTGTGCTGGCGCTAGCTGGCTCGGCGGTGCTTGTGCGCGCAGGCCACAGGCTCGGGCATTTGGATGCCCCCGGCGTGGCCGGGCAGGTGAAGGCCCCGGCCCGGCGCGTGCCCAACACGGGCGGCGTGGCTATCACCTTCGCTATCGTCGCCCCCATCGCGATGCTGCTGGTGGCTTTGCAAGTGATGCCGCTTGAATCAGCGGCCATTCCAGAAGCGCTTCGGGCGCACCTTGCCGGGCTCGCTGCTCGCGGGGCCGAAGCCTGGGCGCTGCTCGCAGCGGTTCTCGGGCTGCACGTGCTCGGGCTGGTTGACGACCGCAGGCCATTGGGCCCGAGAGTCAAACTCGGCGTGATGACGCTGGTGGCGCTGGGGCTGACGCTCATGAGCCCCGAAACCCGGCTGCTGATGCTGCTGGATGCGCAGGTGGGTGGTTCGTGGCTGAGCGTTGCGCTGACCGTGCTTTGGTTCCTTGCCGTGATCAACGCGATGAACTTTCTGGACAACATGGACGGGCTGGCAGCGGGTGTGGCGGCGGTCGCGGGCGCGTGCTTTCTTGTTACGACCCTGACGGGCGGGCAGTGGTTCGTCTCGGCGGTGCTGGCGCTGCTGATCGGCGCGGCGCTCGGTTTCGGTGTGTTCAATCGGCCGCCTGCCAAACTTTTCATGGGCGATGGCGGCTCGCTCGTACTTGGATTGCTGCTCGCGTTCTTGACGGTGCGCACGACGTACGTCGACCCTGCCCTTGGTACCAGCGGGCTGCACGCGGCACTGATGCCGCTGGTCGTGCTCGCCGTGCCGTTGTACGACCTCGTGAGTGTGGTCGCGGTTCGGCTCAGCCAGGGTAAGAGCCCGCTGGTGGGCGACCTCCAGCACCTTTCGCACCGGTTGGTCAAACGAGGGCTATCGAGGCCCGGCGCGGTCGGGCTCATCATCGGTCTGACGGGGGCGACGGGCATCGCTGGCATGCTGCTGGCGCAAGCCGATGCGCGCGGCGCGTGGCTGATCGGTTTGCAAACGGGGCTGCTGCTAGTGCTGCTGGCGGCGTTCGAACGGGGCAGTTCGTCCAGCGGGAACCCATCGTGAACGCGTTCCGCTGGATCGCGCTGGGCGGTGTGCTGTTCGGCGTGCTCGCTCGGCTGGTGGTGAGCCACGAGCCAACGCCCGGTTTCGGGTTCAACCCGCTGGTGCAGGTGCCGCCCGAAGTCGGGATGGGTCCGACGGCTTCACTGTTGCTCGATGCACTGACGCTGTTTGCGTCGGCACTGCTGCTGTGGTGCGAGCATCGGCTTGGCAGGCGTGTTCGGCTTGGCATTGTTCTCTTCTCTCTAGCGGGAGGAGCGGTAGCACTCGCGCACGGGCTGTTGCTAGATGGGCTCAACATCGAGGCGCTTCGGCTCGGCGGTGCTTGGACCAGTGCTGTAGTCGGTGCGGTCGCAGTGTGGCACGCAGCGCGCGATCCCGTCGTTCGGCGAGCGGTTGCCGGGCTGCTGCTCGGCGCGGTGCTTGTGGTGATGGTCAAGGGGCTGATGCAGGTGCTCATCGAGCACCCAGCGACCGTGGCCAACTTCAAAGCCAACCGCGAAGCAATGCTGGCCGCCCAAGGGATGAGCGTGGGCTCGCCCCAAGCCCTTGCGTTTGAGAGGCGGCTGAACCAGCCCGACGCGACGGGCTGGCTCGGGTTGACCAACGTGTACTTCTCGCTGGTGCTGGCGGCAGGATTGGCGGCGGCGGTCGCGCTGCGCGATGGGTGGGCATCGATGAAGGCCGCTGAGGGCCGCGCGGGCAAGGCTGCGATGCTGGGGCTCGCAGCGGTCGTCGCGGGCGGCGTGGTGCTGGTGCTCGCGGGGCCGGTGCAGGGCGGTTCGATCGCCAAAGGACCAGCGGCTGCGCTCGCGTTGAGCGCTGGTCTGCTGGCGGCTGGATGGTGGTGCCAGCGGCGCGGCTGGGCGCTCTGGTGGATCGGGCTGGCTGCGGTGTTGTTGCCTTTGGTTGCGGTCGTCGTGCGGGGACTCGCAGGCGATGCGCTCGGCGAACTGAGCCTGCGCTTCCGGTGGTTCTATCTGCAGGGTGCAGCGAGGGTGTTCATGGATGCACCGCTGCTGGGCGCGGGACCGGACGGGTTCCAGGCGGCGTACTTGCTCGCCAAGCCTGACCTGAGCCCCGAGCAGGTGACAAGCCCGCACAGCGTGCTGGCGGATTGGCTCGCGACGCTCGGGCTTGCGGGTCTCGCTTGGGCGGGCTTGCTGCTCGGGGCGGCGGTCTCGATCGCAAGGCGGCTTGGTAACGCGAGCGACCAAACCGAATCCACGAGCGATGTGCGCACGGCGATGGTCTGGACAGGCGCGACGCTCGCGTGCGTGCTGGCGTGGAACGTGTGGCACGAGGAATGGCCTATCGCTCGCGGTATTCCGGGCGGGTCGTTCCTGATGATCTCGGCGGTGTCGCGGCTGACGCTGGTCTGGCTTGTGGCGCTGGCCGCGGCATACGGGATCGTGCGGTTCACAAGTAACGCTGGCGCGCGCACGGCCTTGGCAGGCGCGGGCCTGCTGGTTCTGGCGCACGCGCAGATTGAGATGGTCCTGACGACCCCCGGGTCGGCGGCGTGGGCGGCGTGCCTGATTGCGGCAGCGGCGAGCCGAGACGAATCCGAGCCCCGCGCGGGCTCCCCACTACCGGCCATCGCAGCGGTAGTCGGTGTCGCCGCACTTGGAGCGTTGATCGCATGGCAAGCCCTCGGCCCGGTGCGCACATGGGAGGACCACCAACGGCAGGCATCGCGGACGATCGCCGAGGTC
The DNA here is from genome assembly GCA_029260395.1 of Phycisphaerales bacterium. Taxonomy (GTDB): domain Bacteria; phylum Planctomycetota; class Phycisphaerae; order Phycisphaerales; family UBA1924; genus OFTM382. Next base: position 42,837 of record JAJDDJ010000017.1, read on the forward strand.
ACCCAGCTCACGCAGGAGCTTGACCCCGCGAGCGAACCCGATCCTGAGCGGGTGGCCGCAGTCCAAACCCGATTGCGTCAGCAGCTAGGGTTGCCACCCGACACGGGTTTGGCTGAACTCCTGGCGAGGGCGCGGTTCTCGGCGGTAGTCGAGGCAACGGCTGAGCTGGAATTCGCAGCGCGATCTGGCAGCCAGCCGCTGGGCACGCTCAGGGAGTTGGCATCGCTGCAGATGGCCTCAGCAGGTCTGGCTAGAGAGCTCGGCCGGGACCCTGCGCCATACGAGTTGGCGGCGATCGAGGCATCTCAGCGAGCGGTGGATCGGTGGCCCGATCGAACCGCTGGCTACAACGCTCTCGCGCTGGCAGCCCGGAGCCGATGGGAGCGGACGGGGGCCGATGCCGATGCGGAATTGGCGGCTTGGGCGCTGGAGAAAGGGGCAGCTCTGGACCCCCACGGCTTATCGTTCGCGTGGTCGCGGTTTGAGCTGGCCGAGAGCACAGGCGACCCAGAATCGGAGGCCGAGTGGGCCCAGCGGTGCCTGGCGATTGATGAAAAACTGCGACTGGACCCGGTGGTGCGACTCTCGGACGACCGCGTCCGTCGGGCGAAGCAGGCCATCCGAGCCATCGAAGGCGAGACGGTGGGCGGCGGCGGATAGCGGGCGAGAGGGCCGATGCCTCCGACGGAGGGGGATGGCGCTCGGAGTTGGCCGGGGGACTTGAAAAAGCGGTTTGCGCGACGAACGATCGGGGGTTCCTTACGCACCCAAGGTCGGGGGCCCTGACTCAGGGGTACCCGTGCCACCACGCCCGCTGGCGAAGGCTGCCCCGATGGCCGAAGACGACGACGAAACACCGCGTCACTGAGAGTTCCCGGCACGGGCGTGCCGAGGGCGCGGCTTGTTCGCGTCCGATCCCTGCGTGAGCCGCACGAATCCATCTGCTGCCTCGGGCGTTCGAGGCGCAGTTCAAGTTGAAGTGCCCGGGTTCACGGGCTCGATCGATTTCAGACCCTAACCGGTCGGCAGAGCCGGCCCCATGCCCACCAAGCCGAACGATCGGCAGGGCGATCACCGAGGACGACCAAGCGATGGCCACTGATCTCAGATTTATCCGCAACATCGGCATTTGTGCGCACATCGACGCGGGCAAGACCACGGTCACCGAGCGCATCCTGTACTACACAGGCAAGAACTACAAGCTCGGCGAGGTCCATGAGGGCACGGCGACGATGGACTTCCTGCAGGAAGAGCAGGAGCGCGGGATCACGATCCAGTCCGCGGCCACGACCTGCCCCTGGATCAAGGACGGCGACGACTACAAGATCAACCTGATCGACACCCCCGGCCACGTCGACTTCACGATCGAGGTCGAGCGTTCGCTCCGCGTACTCGATGGCGCGGTCGCGGTCTTTGACGGCAAGGAAGGCGTGGAAGCCCAGTCCGAAACGGTGTGGCGTCAGGCCAACCGATACAAGGTGCCGCGGCTCTGCTTCATCAACAAGATGGACAAGCTCGGTGCGGACTTTGACTTCAGCTACAAGTCGATCAGCAAGCGGCTTGGCGCAAATCCGATCGCGGTTCAGATCCCGATCGGGCACGGCAACGAGTTGGCGGGCATCATCGACCTGATGAAGATGAAGGCGTACATCTTTGAGGGCGACGCGGGCGAGAAGGTCACCGAAAAGGAGATCCCCGCCGAGTTCGCGGACAAGGCCGCAAGGTACCGCCACGAGTTGGTCGAGCAGGCCGTGTCGCTCGATGACACTCTCATGGAGCGGTACCTCGAAGACGAGAACTCGATCACGATGGACGACCTCAAGGCGGCAATCCGCAAGGGCACGCTCAGCCGCGAGTGCTACCCGGTCTTCTGCGGCTCGGCGCTTCGCAACATCGGCGTGCAGCGTCTGATCGACGGCGTGATCGACTACCTGCCCAACCCGACCGAGGTGCCTGACGTCCAGGGAACCGACCCGCGTGACCCCGATAAGAAGTTGAGCCGCAAGCTCACAGACGATGCCCCGTTCAGCGCTCTGGTGTTCAAGGTCGTGAGCGATTCGCACGGCGACCTGACCTACATGCGGGTGTACTCGGGCGAGCTCAAGAAGGGCACGCGGCTGCTCAACCCGGTGAACGGGAAGCGCGAAATCGCCAGCCGTATCTTCGAGATGCACGCCAAGGACCGCAAGGCTTTGGACGTGGTGGGCTCGGGCAACATCGTGGCGGTGGTCGGGATCAAGGACTCCGTGACGGGCGACACGCTGTGCGACCCCGACGATGCCATCGTTCTTGAGCGGATGGACTTCCCCGAGCCGGTGATCAGCATGTCGATTGAGCCGAACACGGCGGACGACAAGCGGAAGCTCTCGGAGGCGCTGGCGTCGATCAAACGTGAGGACCCATCATTCCGCTCGCAGTACGACGAAGAAACGGGCCAGACGATCATCTCCGGCATGGGCGAATTGCACCTTGAGATCATCAAAAACAAGCTGCTCCGCGACATGAAGATCGGGGTCGAGGTCGGGCGCCCGCGTGTGTCGTACCGCGAGACGATCCGCGGCTCGGCGGAGAAGGTGCGTGGCCTGTTCAAGAAGCAGACGGGTGGTCGGGGCCAGTTCGGCGACGTGACGATCAACGTCCGCCCGATGACCGCGGAAGAAGCCGAGGCGCAGGAGATCAAATTCAAGGACCTGATCGGGTTCAAGAACTCGATTATCGGTGGCAAGATTCCCAAGGAGTTCATCCCCTCGGTCGAGAAGGGCGCACGGGACACCGCCCTCGGTGGTATCTCGGCTGCGTACCCGCTGATCAACGTGCTTGTGGAGCTCATCGACGGCTCGGTTCACGATGTTGACTCGAGCCAGATCGCCTTCGAGCAAGCGGCGCGGCTGGCCCTGCGTGACGCGGTCGGCAAGGCGGGCAGCGTGCTGCTCGAACCGATCATGAAGGTCGTGGTGACGGTGCCCGAGGACTACATCGGCAACGTGACGGGCGACCTGTCGAGCCGGCGCGGGATGATCGTGGACACCGAGGACCGCGACAACGTGAAGCTCATCACCGCCGAGGTGCCGCTGAGCGAGATGTTCGGCTACACAACGGTGCTCCGAGGCCTGACCCAGGGCCGGGCGAGCAACTCGATGGAGTTTTACGAGTATCGCGCGATGCCGCCGAGCATCGCTCAGGAAGTCATCGCGACGGGCTGATCAGTAGGCCGCTACGCAAGACTTTCGCAGACCAATAGAACTCGCCCCCGGCTCGATGCCGGGGGTTTTTATGCGCCTCTTGGGCGTTAGAATCGGTCGGATCGGTGGGTTGGGGCTGGTCTTGGGTTTATCATCAGGTTCGCTGGGCCGATGAGGCCCTGACGGGGCGTAGGCGAGTGCCTGCCGACGCGAGGCCAGTGGAGACTAAAGCCGTGGCGAGCAAGTACCAGACCGTGCTCCTATTTGGAGCCCCAGGCGCGGGCAAGGGCACCCAAGGCAAGATCCTGGGGCAGATCCCGGGCTTCTACCACCTCTCTTGCGGCGAGGTGTTCCGAACGCTCGACATCAACAGCGAGCTTGGAAGAACCTTCCGAAAGTACAGCTCTAAGGGTGAGTTGGTGCCCGACGAGGTCACCGTCAAGATGTGGGCACAGAACATCCGGGCGCAGACGATTTTGAGTATCTACAAGCCGCACGACGACCTACTGATTCTCGACGGCATCCCGCGCAACGTGCATCAGGCCGAACTGATGGATGAGTACATCGAGGTGCTCGAAGTGATCCACTTGGTCTGCAAGGACCGGGACAAGATGATCGATCGGCTCCAACGGCGCGCGCTCAAGGAGAACCGCGCTGACGATGCCCAGAAAGACGTGATCCTTCGTCGCTGGGAAATCTACGAGGCGGAGACCCAGCCAGTACTGGACTTCTACCCCGCTGAGATTATCCGCGAGGTGGACGCGGTGGGTTCGCCTGCGAGCGTGCTTGAGCACGTATTGGGGGCGCTAGTTCCCGTGCAGGAAGAGCACTTCAGCAACCCGATCGACGGCTCGCCAACGGGTGCTCTGGGCACCTGACGGGCTGATCGCGCGCTCGCTGCACCCTGCTAGTTCTGGGCCCATAGGCTCTGTCGTGCGACGGCCCGGATTCACCCTGATCGAGCTGCTGGTGGTCATTGCGATCATCGCGCTGCTGATTGGCATCTTGCTTCCCGCGCTGGGCTCCGCGCGCGAGGCGGCCAGGGTCTCGGTCTGCGGCGCGAAGCTGGGCCAGTTGGGTCTGGCGACGCAGGCGTACCTCAACGATTTTGATGAGCACCTGCCGCAAGTCGTCAGCGACCCTTCGTGGGGAGGCGGCGTAGTCGGGGCGCTCTTTGGCGGCAAGAGCGGACAGCTGCCCTTTCTGGACATCAACACCTGTGGCGTGAGCTGCCGGCCGCTCAACGCGTACGTCGGTATAGAGCCCACCGAGGTTGACGACCGGGTTGCGGATATGGAACTCGAAGCCTTCGAGTCGCCTGTGGACAGAGGCGCGCTGAGCACGGGCGTGCCGGGCTTTGAGCGGACCGACTCGATGTACGATCTAATCGGTTCGAGCTACACGCTCAACGATCACTCGCCGGACGATGACCCAGCGAGCGAGCGGTACCCGACGCTGGTGCCGCCCGGGGGTGGACGGATGCCCCCGGTGCATCAGGCATCGGCAACGTGGGTTATCGGCACGCACCCGATCTACGCCTTCGACGACAGGGGTGAGCGGGACCATTTTTGGACCGACCGCGAGCAAGAAGAAGCGAACTTGGTGTTCCTCGATGGGCACGTCCGTCTTCGACTTGATGTAGTCGGACCCGCATCGACCACTGACGAGTACACGTTTCTACCACAACCCGACTGGATTCAGAGGCTAGAACGGATCGGCGGCGGGATGTGAATCTGGGTTGGGGTCCGGCTAGCGGGTGGAACGAACGGCGGTTCGGCTCGCGTTTAAGCGGATGGTCTGCGAGCCCGCGGGCGGCGGGCTGGGCTGAACGAACCATCCCCACAGAGCTGGGTACTCGTAGAACCATGTGCTGGTCTTGGCTGGCGCATAATGATGAGCGAGCGGGATGACCTCGTCGAGTTCGTCGTGGGTGCCGAAGTACTTGGCGGGGCGTTCGAGGTAGTTCGGGGGCATCCGGCTGGAACGCTCACGCATAGCGACGATGTCGACAGGGATCCAGCCGAAAGTGGCGTTCTCCTCGTCGTAGAGGCAGAACTCGGCCCAGGCGCGAAGCTCGGGGTTGCCATCGTTGCGGTCGTAAATGGTCTTGCCTTCCTTGGCAGCGCCCACGTCGTAGCCGATGACCAGCCGGGCGGGAATGCCGACGCGCCGGTACATAGCGACAAGTAGGTTGGTCATGTCGAAGCCCGAACCGCGACCGGTGGAGGCGGTGGTCGGTGGATTCTGGAGATCGAACCCGGTGATCATGGAGGTTCTGCGGTCGAAGACGAGTCCGTGCCCGCTGGGCTGAACGGCCTCAAGCAGATTGCCAGCGATCCACTTGGCGAGCACTACGGGCTTGAGCTTCTTGGGGTCGTTGCCTTTGAACCAATCCGCGAGCATCTTGTCCATGGCATCGGTCGGGTATGGACGGTTGCGGTCGGCGGGGTTGTACTCGATGAATGCCTCGGGATCGAGCGCCACGCGGGCGGCCTCTGGCCATTCGCCCTTGGGCCAGTCGATGGCGGAGGCCTTGCGTTCATCGAACATGGTCTGGGAGCACTCGACAGGGAGGTCGAAGCGGAGGTCGAACTGGCGAACATTGGTGAATGCGGAACGGTCAGGGTTGGCGATGAGCCACTGGGCTCGCCATGTGTTGCTCGGCAGCGGGTCCCCGTCGATGCCTCGGGAGACGAACGCCAGGTCCTGTGGCGCGGGGCGATCGTTGATGCGGACCTCGCCCGTGAGCCGGGGCTGCTCGCCCGACTCGGTTTCCTTCATCAGCACGTTTGAGGAACTCGTGGTGACGAGCACCGGGAAAACCATGGTCGCGGAAGTGAAGTCGAGCGGGATGATGGTCAGCTCGCGTTCGTCCGTTGGCCCGCGTGGCGCATCCTGATAAGACTGGATGAGAACCTCGACTTTGAGGGTCCACGGCGTCGTGCTTCGGCGCGATAGATAGGGCGTAGGCGCGAGATCGACGGCCTTGGTCTCGTCCTCGGGGTCGGCGGCAGGATTGACCATATCGGCGGGCTCAGTTGTGGGAGCGGGCCTCACGGGCGTGCCATCAGGATCAGCGTTGGGAGCGTGGTCGGTCGGCTGCTGGGCGGGTGGAGGCTGTGTGGGCTTCTTGCGCGCGCGCTGGGCCATAGCGGGTGTGGCCGATAGGCCGAGCATCAGGATCATGGCTGCCAGAAGCAGCCAGCTTGGAAGCCGGTAGGAAAGGGGGCGCTGGGAGGGGTGCATGTTGATCTGACTCCTTGAACTGTGTTGGTATTCCCCTCTGGCAACCCCGGCCAGCCTGTCAGAAGGCACTTGCCGGGGTCCGCATCCGTTCGACAGCTTACCACACCCTCCTAGGCTTGGGTGCCGATTCTTCTTGGCCGAGCATGAGCCATCGCTGGCTGTGTGCAGGCCAAGTGCCACCAGAGACGACGGGATGCACCTGATGAGCGACGCGGGCCAACGCACCGAACGGGATTCGATGGGGGAGATGAGCGTGCCTTCGGGAGCGCTGTACGGGGCCTCGACCCAGCGGGCGGTGCTGAACTTCCCGGTCTCCGGCAGGCCGGTACCCGCAGCAGTGATCCGGGCGTACGCCATGCTCAAGTCGGCGTGCGCACGAACGAACGCCAGTCTCGGCAGGCTGGACGATGGGCGGGCCAACGCCATCGAGGCGGCGTGTGTGCAGATCGGAGAGGGCCTCGCTGATCACGGCGGGCTGGCCGCTCAGTTCCCGGTGGACACGTTCCAGACCGGCTCGGGCACCAGTACCAACATGAACGCCAACGAGGTAATCGCCAACCTGATTTGCCTGGCGCGGGGCGAAGCGATCGGTTCGAGCAAGGACTCGGCCTACTTGCAAGCGGGCGGCGTGCACCCCAACGACCACGTCAACATGGGCCAATCGAGCAACGACACGTTCCCCACGGCCATGCACATCGCGGCGGCGATCGAGTTGCGGGAGCGTTTAGTGCCCGCGCTCAAGGCGCTGGCCGATGCACTGGAAGAGAAAGCCAGGGCGTGGGACTCGGTCGTGAAGATCGGGCGCACGCACCTGCAAGACGCGACGCCTATCCGGGTTGGTCAGGAATTCGCAGGCTTTGCGCGGCAGGCTCGGCTGGGCGTGCAACGCGCCGAGCGCGCGGTCGAGGCTCTATGCGAGTTGGCGATCGGTGGGACCGCAGTCGGAACCGGCATCAACACGCACCCGAAGTTCGGCTCGATGGTGGCGGCGGAACTGGCGCAGAAAACGGGCATCGCGTTCCGCGAAGCGCAGGACCACTGCGAGGCCCAGCACGCCAAGGACGGATTTGTTGAGGCTTCGGGCCTCGTGCGCACGATCGCGGTAAGTCTGTCGAAGATAGCCAGCGACATCAGGCTGTTGTCGTGCGGGCCTCGGTGCGGGATTGGCGAGCTAAGCCTGCCGTCGGTGCAGCCGGGTAGCTCGATCATGCCGGGCAAGGTGAACCCGGTGATCTGCGAGGCGATGATGATGGTCTGCTGCCAAGTGCAGGGCAACGACCAGGCAACGATGCTGGGCGGTCTCGGCGGGGTTGGCGGCCTGCTGGACCTGAACGTCGCGATGCCGATGATGGCGGCGAACCTGCTGGACTCGATCAACCTGCTGGCCAACGGCTCGGTGATGTTCCGGGTGAGCGCGATCGAGGGTCTTGTGGTTAACGAGCAGCGATGCGCTGAGCTGATCGGGGGGAGCCTTGCGATGTGTACGAGCCTGGCGCCGGTGATCGGTTACGACCGCGCAGCGGGGCTTGCGAAGGAAGCATTCAAGACCGGCAAGACTGTGCGCGAAGTCGCACGTGAGCAGCAGGTCGTGAGCGAAGACGAATTGAACCGGCTGCTCAATCCCGATGCGATGACGCGGCCTGATGTCGATTGACCGATACCCGTTGACCAACGCTGATGAGCCCGGTCGAGGCCGGAATAAGCCGCCGCCCGATCCGATTGACCCACCTGGCGGTTGGTCAACAACCGTCCACCAATGCCCCCCCTCGAGGAGTTCCCGCCATGCGCGATGCAGATCAATCGTTGTTTGAAGCGATGGAGCCGAGGCTGGTCTTCAGCAGCCCATTTGCGAGCTTTGGCCTGGTAGCGGCGCCAGCGTTCGGCGGCGGGCTGGGCGTTGAGGTCTGGAACACAGAGGGCGTGCTGAGCGATGAGGGCGAAGTGATCGAGGGCCAGGTTTGGGTGGACGGTTCGGGCGGGCGACGCTCGGAGAGCGACTCGCTGTGGTACGACCGCATCACCAAGCTCGACGGCGATAGCCGGCAGAAGCGCGACCCGGACCACGCGTTCTTCTCGGAGAACCCGCTCGAAACCAACGGCAGCCAGTTCCTTTTTAGTGATGGGTACCCGGCGGGCTGGTGGTTCGCAGAGAACGCTTCAGATTCTGAAGAAGTCGAGCTGATGGCGGAGATCGTCGAAAGCCCGTCGCAGAGCGCCTTCGACGGCACGTACCACTACACGGTGATGGGCTACGACTTCTCCGACGGCACGTTCTACAGCGTGACCGGTACGGTACACATCGACACGGGCGATGACGAGGCGGACTGGGACGAAGAGCTTGGCTTGATGCCGCGCTCGCGTTCGAACCTTGATGGGATCAGCGGGGACGCGCTCGTTTCGGACGACGGTGAGCGGTTCTATCTGAGCGCCGACGGACGGTCGATCATCTTTGCGGACCTCGATACAGACGATGGCGCGGTGTACATCGGCATGGGCACGCGGACTGAAGCGGTGAGCGAGGAGCAGGTCGTCGGCGGGTACAACTGGGTGAGCGGGACGACCGTTGGCGGCGGGGTAGACCTGTCGCAGTACCGGCTCGATTTGTTCGACAACGGTGAGTACAAGATGTTTAACCTCGACGACTGGGACAGCGGCATCTTTAACGAACTTGGCGAGGGCACCTGGGACCTGGACGGCACCCGGCTGACGATCGACGAGGACGGCACGGCGTTCGAGCTGCGGTTCAGAGTTGGCGATGATGCGCTGACGCTCGTACCTGAGCGGGCGTATTCGCTCTTGGCGGGTGCGCAACCGGTGCTCGGGCTCGCGGTGCGTGACCTCGCAACGCTGCCCGATGGCAACCCGAATCTGCCGCAGGACGATGTGGTCTTCAGCGTTCCTGGGCCGGTCGAGTTCGGCAGGCCGGGCACGTACCAACTCGAAGACGATGGGCTCTGGTACGCGATCGATCTTCTGCGACTCGCGGGTGGTCCTTCAATCACGGGCGAGGTCGAGAGCTGGATTGACACGAACCGGCTGACCAGTACAGCGGCCGCGGTGACGGGCCAGGGTCTCGCGATCTACACGGAGAACCACGACCAGACGTGGAGCGTTCGCGTGCTGACGACGGAGATCGCGGGCGCGGTGGGCATAGCGAGCGAGCTTGAGGTGATGCTCGACCCGGCCAGGCTTGCGCATGTGACGGGGCTGAGCGCGGGCGGCGAGGTGCTGCACTACTACCAGAACGGCGCGACCAACCCGGACGGATCGGCGGCATGGGCGTTTGAGAACATCTCGGTCGAAGACCTCACCCCCGCTGGACTTGCTACCCCCGCATTTACCGGGCTGGTTAGCTACGCGACCAGTTGGGGCGGGCTGAACATCGCTGGCCTTGACGCAAGTGGCAACATTTGGTCGGTCTGGACCGCGCCGTCGCTCGCGGGCAGTTGGACGGCGAGCGATCTGACCACGGCATACGGCGCTGAGCCGCTGACGGGCGGGCTGACGGTGTACTTGACCTCGTGGCGCGGGATCAACATCGCAGGCATCGACGCGGCGGGCGAGTTGCAAGTGACGTGGTGGGTGCCATCGTTCGGTGGCGACTGGGCGCAGAACAGCATCACTGAGCTGACGAGCGGGCCCTCGCTCGACCCCACGACGGTGACGAGCTACGTGTCGACATGGGACGGCCTGAACGTCGCGGGGATCGACCTGGCGACGGGCGAACTGACGGTGTACTGGTGGTCGCCTGCGCGGACCGAGGCGGGCTGGGCGGTGAGTTCACTGAGCGATGCGCTGCCCAACGGCGCGCCGGCGATCGTGGGTGGACCGCTCGACGGGGTTGCGGCCCGCGACGGCAGCCTCAACGTCTTCGGACGGTCGGCGGACGACTCGTTCGTGCGAGTCTTCTGGACACCCGCGGGCGGGGTGTGGGGCTCGGACAACCTCTCCACCTCTGCGATCCCACGCTAGGGGTGAAGCGGGCATCGCGACGTCAAGCGGGCTACAGTACAGCCGGATATTTTCCGGTCTGACGGGAATCGCAAGACCGGAGACGGAGACCCTTTGACGCAGCCACACGCGGACAGTTCGGCGCTGGAAGGTGCTCGCACAGCGGCGGACCAAACTGCCAATGGACGTTCGGTGGTGCGTGATCTGATCGCGACCACCAAACCGGGCATCACCCGGATGGTGACGACCACGGCGCTCGTCGGGCTGGGCCTCGCTGCGGTGCAGGCCGCGCTGGCGAGCGGGATGCCTTCAGTAAGTTGGTTGGCCGTTGCGGCGTTGAGTGTCGCGGTCGGTACAGCGCTGGCGGCGAGCGGCGCGAACGCGCTGAACCAATGGATGGAACGCGGGCCGGACGCGTGCATGAGCCGCACACAGAAGCGCCCGTTGCCCGCTGGCCGGTTGTCACCTACGACGGTTCTACGGCTAGGGGTTGTTCTGGCGGTCGCGGGCTCTGCACTGCTATGGATGCTCTCGGGCTGGGCACCGGCGGCGCTGGCAGCGGTGTGCACCGTCGTCTACACGGTCGCGTACACACCATCGAAGAAAGTCACGTCGCTCTCAACGCTTGTGGGCACTATCCCCGGCGCGCTTCCGCCGATGATCGGGTGGTCGGCGGCGACAGGCGGCGGGCTTGAGAGCGTGATCGGCGCGGGCTCGCTCGGCGGCTGGACGCTGGTCGCACTGATGACAGTCTGGCAGATTCCCCACTTTCTAGCGATCGCGTGGATGTACCGCGAGGACTACGCCAAGGGCGGCTTTCGCGTGCTCTCCGTAGACGACCCGGGCGGCAAGCGGACTATGCCGGCGATCTGGTGGACGACGCTGCTCATGGTTGCGGTAACGCTCGTGCCGCTCGCAACCATGCCCGAGCTAACCGGTTGGTTGTACGGCGTGGTGGCCGTGGTCAGCGGGGCTGCGGTGCTCAGGTTGGCGCTGCGGCTGTACCGGCAACGGACCGACGCGAACGCTCGCAAGGTGTTTTTCTCGTCGATCATTCACTTGCCAATTTTGCTCTTGGCGCTGGTCGCCGATGCTTTGCTGCACGCCTTGATCGCGTAGCACCGCGGGCTTGGTTCTCGCAAGAAGGTGGGTGAGCCCTCGATGCCCCGAAGATTTACCGTTCTTCTCATCGCAGCGATGCTCTTCTTTGGAGCCTCGATCATCGCGCTGTTCACGCTGATGGGTTCACGGGCGACCACCAACAACTCGCGCCCGACGACGAACACGCCATCGGGTTCGATCCAACTCGCGAGAACGGTGACAGCCTTCGACACCAACAAGCCGCTCGAGCCCAGCCCGCTGCTTGATGGCTCGGGGCTCGAAGTGCCCGACTTCAGCCTTGTAAATCAAGCCGGCCAAGGCGTGGACCAGACCGTGTTCGACGGCGAGGCGACGGTGATGGCGTTCGTGTTCACGCACTGTGAACTCGCGTGCCCGATCGTGACCGGGCGCATGTTCGGCGTGTACCAAAAGGCCGAGGGGCTTGACACAAGGTTTTTGAGCATCACGGTGGATCCCACGCGTGACACAGCCGAAGTGCTCACCGAATACGCGGCCAAGTTTGGGATTGAACACAGCCGGTGGCAGTTCTTGACGGGCGACTACACGACAATCGAGAGCATCGCGACGCACGGGCTCAGATTTGCGATCAACGAGGACCCTAGCGACGACAACCTGATCACGCTCGAAGACGGCAGCACGATGCGGAACATCCAGCACCCGACCAAGCTGATCCTGATCGGCCCGGACAGGCGGGTGATCGGCATCTACGACCCGTACATTGCCGCCGACATGGACCTGCTCGGCTCGAGGCTTCGGGCGATTCAGCGGGCCAAGGCTCGGGGCTAGCGATTGCTGAAGGGCTGCGGCTCTCCGAGTGTTCGCTTAAAGAACTCGACCCGCCTGCGCCGGCCGTAGGGTGATTCGGCGGCGCCGTGCCCGGCACCGGGAATCACGAGCAGGTCGAAATCCTTGTCGGCTTTGATTAGCGCATCAACGACCTGCATGGTGCTCGCCGGGTCGACGTTGCGATCGAGCTCGCCGACGATGAGCAACAGGTCGCCTTCGAGACGGTGTGCGTTAGTGACGTTGGACTGCTCGGCGTAGTGCGGACCGATGGGGTAGCCCATCCACTGCTCGTTCCACCACATCTTGTCGACACGGTTATCGTGGCATCCGCAATCGCTGACCGCGGCTCTGTAAAAATCGCTGTGCGCGAGCATCGCTCGCGTGGAGCTCTGCCCGCCAGCGGATCCGCCGTAGATTCCGACCCGTGAGAGGTCCATGAACGGCCGGTCGGCGGCCGCGGCCCTGAGCCATGCGATGCGGTCGGCAAAGCCGGAGTCGCCGATGTTCTTGTGCGCCACATCGTGGAACGCTTTGCTTCGCCAGTTGGTGCCCATGCCATCGATCTGCACGACGATGAACCCGCGCTCGGCGAGTTCGCGGTGGCTGTGCCACACGGACCAACTCTTAGGCACGAAGTGGCTGTGCGGGCCCGCGTAGATGTTCTCGATGACCGGGTACCGCAGGGAAGGGTTGAAATCGCTCGGATAGAAGATGACACCCCATATGTTGGTCTCGCCATCGCGACCTTTGGCTACGAACCTCTCGGGCAGGGTCCAGTCGTGTTCGAGCAGCGGCGCGGTTTCGGCGCGGGAGAGTTCGGCGATGCGTTCGCCGGTGCTCCAGTTGCGAAGCTGGGTCACGGGTGGCAGATCGACCCGGCTGTAGCGGTCGATGTAGTACGCGCCGCCGGGCGCTCGGTCGATGGTATGGGTACCGTCGCCGTCGGTGAGCACGGTCAACTCGCCGGTGTCGAGTGCCACGCGGACTAAGTGCATGTGGTAAGGGTCCTGATCTGGATGGATGCCGAGCACGCGGAGAAGGACGTAGCCCTGTGCCTCATTAACTTTCTCCACGGACCGCACAAGCCACTCGCCCTGCGTAAGCGGGCGGATGACACTGCCCGCTTCGCCGTCGAGCAGGTAGAGGTGGTTCCAGCCGGTTCGCTGGGACATCCAGAGGAGTCGGCCATCGGCGAGCCGGCGGTGGTAGATCTTGTTGTGGAAGTCGACGAAGGTATTGCTGGTTTCCTCGACCACGGTTCGGCTCTCGCTCGTGCGGGCATCGAACTCCATGAGCCGGGCGACCTGATGGCCTCGTTCGTTGGAGAGCAGCCTGAAGCGGTGGGTGTCGATCCAGTGAAGGCGATCGAGCGATACGGGCTCGATCAGCAGAGGCGTTTCGATCGCGGTGCCCACGCCTGCTTCGACATCGAACACCCAAGGCGTGCGCCGGGCGATCGGGTCGCCGGGCTTGGGGTAGTCGACGCTGTGGAGCTTGGGGTGGTGCGAGTCGGCGGGGGCCGACTCGACGAAGTGAACACGCCGGGGCTTGACGCGCGCGACGCGGACCGCAGCGACCGATGCGCCATCGGCAGAGAGCTTCGGCGAGGTGTAGCCCTCGGACCAGGTGCCATCGGTGGTGAGCTTCGTTTCGCCTTGTGGCCCCACCAACACAAGGTTGTGATTACGAATCACTACGCGCTGCTTCGCGCTTTCAGGCCTTTCCGCTGGCATGGGCGGCGATTCGGGTGGTGGTTCGACTCGCTCGGTGACAACCGCGATCGTGGGCAGGTCATCCGCGATCACGCGCATCAGCTCTTCGTCGCCCGCACGGATCGACCAAACGTGTCCTGCGTAGGTCGTGCGCACGATTGAGGCGAGCGGCGCAACACTCTCATACGGCTTGGCGTGGCCCTCACGGTCAAGCCAGAACAGGTTGATCTCGCGGTCGGTCTGGTTGCGAATCACGATCGAAGTCGCCCCGCCGTTGCCGGACTTGTCGTCGGAAGTGACCCGAGCCCGGAACGCGTCAGGAATACTGACCAACGGCTCTGACTCGCCATCGAGAAGCACATTGGCAGCATCCGCGTCTGTGATCGCGCTCGCGTCCAGCATGGCCACGAGCCCTGAGTCGGTCCATTCGAAGCGGGCCAATGGCAGACTGGAAGCCTCGACAGGGCGGCCGAGCATCGTCGTGAGCGAGTTCGCAGCGAGAGCGTGATCGAACGCGGGCTCGATCACGCCGGTGGCCGCATCGCAGACTGCAAACCTCCAGCCGCCTGCCGGGGCCTGCTTCCTGAACAGCACCCGATCTGGCCCGAGCCACTGGAGACTCGCCTCGCTGTTTGGCATCGCCTGCTGCCAGCGAGTGCGCAAGGCGTTGGTCTCGTCAGCAAACGCTTCGCTCGGCGAGGTTCGGTCATTCTGCGCAAACGTGAAGGACGATGTGGCGCAGAGCGCCATGAGCACGACAAGCCGAACGGAGGTTGATCGCATCGGCGGAGTCTACCCTCTCGTGCGCTTGGCGCGGGTCAGTTCATCCACCACATGTAGCGGAACGCGCCGCGGTCGAACGCGCGTTCGAGGTCGCGCCAGAGACCGTCGGACGTGAACTCGCCTTCTTCGAGGTACGGCTGGGCTGCGGAGCCCTGCACCCAGAGCACGAGGTCGAACGGTCTCGGTTCGAAGAAGAACCGCTGCACGTTGACGCCCTGCTCGCCGTTGCCCCGCCAGAACCGGAGCAGGCGCTTGCCGTTGAGCATGTCCTCGGTCTCGGAGAGCGTGCGGAGCCACACATCGCGCATGTCAGCTGTGATCGCAGCGCCGGGAATGGCGGCATCACGCTGGTTGGGGTTCGGGATCCACTCGCGGTCATCGTCGGTCTCGGCATCGAACCACCGCCACATCTCGTGCGCAAGCGTGATCGTCTCCAGCAGGTGTGCGCGCGCAGCGGCCATCCGATCGGGCTCGACGACATCGAAACTCAAGAGGTGAACGAACGCGATCGCGTCGCTCGCATCGATGCCCGTGCCGAACGCGAAGCTCTTTCGCGTGCCCTTGAGAAACTCGAACGGCGTCGCGTTCTTCGAGAAGAACAGATGCCCGGCCCTCTCGAACAGATCGCTCGTATCGTGCGCGAGCAGGAACTCCCCCACCGCCATGCACACGTGGCAGTAGCCGCGAAGCCATGCGACATCACCGCGGTCAAACGCGATCTCAAACTCGTCGGCCTTCTCCTGCGACGGGCGGAACCGGCGCTGGACGGCGGTGAGCATCCACCAGAGCTGCTCGCGGTCGGAGGCCTCGCCGTCCATGTTGAGGTCGAAGCGGGCCAGGCCGATAGGCAGGCGGACCTTGAGTTCTTCATCACCGACGGCTGCGAGTTCCTGCTCGGCGCGCGCCACCGCGTCGATCCAGTCCTGAATGGATGCGCGGAACTGCTCGTAGCTGATGGGCTTGGGGTCGCCGTTGAAGCCGATGTTGCGTCCATCGCCGCCCGCGCCGACGATCATCGAGGCCTGCACGGGCAGATTGAACGCGCCGTGAGTGTACATCCGCTGAACGATCAGCTCGCCCGATTCGAGAAACCGCACCACGCCCAGCGCCGCCCGAGCATTCGCGTCGTTGGGAGCACCTTTGAGGGATGCTTCGAGGCGATCGGCGGTGGCGGTGAGCGAGGCATCGCCCATCTCGCCGGACCACGAGTCGCGGATGAGCTTGTCAACGCTCTGCGCCCCAGCGGACATAGCGAGTGTAAACAAGACGGCGAGGGCGATTAGCGTGCGCACGGCGGGCTCCCTTCGGTGCGGCCCGATCGTGAATGTCGGTACCGCTTGTAGAGTGTACCGCATGGGCGGGAGCTACCGCTCGGGCTGTCAACATGGCCCTATGAACGTTAGCAGTGCGAGGAAGTCGCCGAAGCTGACATGACCATCGGGACCGGGGTTGCCGAAGTCGTCGGCGATGTCGCCCCGCTGCTGACCGAGGTTGTACCAGTCGAGCAGCGTGAGGAAATTGCCCAGGCCGACCTCGCCATCGAGGTCGAAGTCCTGCGGGCAGCCGGGCTGCATGAAGAAGCGCTCATGCCGAGTTCGCACGCTGGGGTGGCGCGCTCTAAACTGGACGAGGTCGCGAGGGCCGCAGGTCATGTACGAAACGAGAGGAACCAATGGAACTCATCAAGATCATCGCTGCGATTCTGCTGCCCCCGCTGGGCGTGTTTCTGGAAGTCGGGATCGGCAAGCACTTCTGGATCAACATCATCCTGACGATTCTGGGGTACATCCCCGGCATCGTGCATGCCGTGTGGGTGATCGCCAAAAAGTGACGCCCGCCGAGGATCCATCGCAGCACGAGCCGGAAGCCGATGCGCGGTCTCAGCCCAAGCCCTGGGTCGCGACGATGGCGAACTGGCTTGACACGCGGTACCGCGTGCCGGGCACGGACTGGAAGTTCGGGCTGGATGCTGTCATCGGACTGGTGCCGGTCGCGGGCGACACGCTGACGACGCTCGTTGGCTCAGCGATGCTGGTCGAAGCGGTGCGGCTGAAGGTCGGCCCTAAGGTGATCGCGAAGATGGTCGGAAACCTGGCGATCGACTGGGTGGTCGGGCTGGTGCCCGGGGCAGACCTCGTGCTGGACGTGGCGTTCAAGGCGCACGCACGCAACGCGAAGCTGCTGATGGAGGCGGCCGACGGCGGCGATGACTCCTCAGAGCCGGATGGCGACTGACATTATCGCGAGGGCTTGCGGAACTCTTCGTACCAGTTCTCGATGATCGAGATAAACAGCGGCTGCGCGTCGGCCTCATCGGCGCCTCGTCGAATCGTGATGAATCGTCCTTCCTCTTTCCAAGGCTGCAACTCATCCAAGTTCTTCGTGTCGATGCCCTCGGCGAAGAGGGGTCTTGGCCGCGAGAGCGACAGCGCAGGCGTGCGCTCGACGTCAACCTCGTAGTAGGCTTCGCCCTCCCAATCCTGGAAGATGATGCGAGAGCCGTCGGACGACCACACGGCGAATCGTCCACCTTCGGTGGAAACTTGCTGTGTGCCATCGCCTGAGGGCCACTCGATGCAGTACACCTCGCCGCGGCCGGATCTGCTCGATGCGTACAGCGCATAAGAGCCATCCGGGCTGATCGACACACCGCTCCCAAATACCCGCGGCTTCTCAACCACAACACCCAGCGACGAGTAGTCATCCAGACGGATGGCGGCCAGACTTGCGGTGAACGGGTTGCGCAGGTCGCCGTCGGCGACCGCCGCGGTCGTCCACGTCGGGTCAACGCCGAGTACGAAACCATCGTATGACTCGCGGGAATCACCGCTGCCGTCTGCGGCAAGGAAGTGGGTCGTGAATCGCATCCCCTCTGTGAGTTGGACCTCGACCACCAGCAGTTCGGAGCTGTCCGGTGACCAAGCGACCGGGAACCCGAAGCCGCTGAATTTCTGGATTCGACGGCTGAACCCTCGATCGAAATCGTGCACCCACACATCCGCTTGCGACTGAATCGGACCCGAGGTGAATGCGAGCATGGAGCCGTCTGGTGAAGGGAGCAAGCCGGCGACACTTTCATCCGCCTCTGTGATCAGCTCAAACTCGCCGTCTGTCGTGATCCAGCCGATCTCGCCGCCCCATGACTGCTTGCCATTGCCGCGAACCACCGCGAGTGTGCCGTCGTTCGAGACCGAAGGCCCCGTGACATCGGACATGACCAAGAACGGTTCGCCCTCGGTCTCCATTCGCTGCGGGGAAAACTTAACAGCCCAGAGATCCTTCAGATTCTTGACGCCACGGGTAAAGAGCACGTGCCCCGTTGGCGACCAGACGCACGTCGAGTTGAACACGTCATCGAACGCCGCGAGCGTGATGGCGCGTTCGCCGTCGTAGGCTACCAACGGCATGTCGCCATTCTGGAGGTGCTCGAAGTAGACCAACACGCCGGTCCCCGGGATGACGAAAAACTCGTGGTAGTCGATTGTCACCTCGTCGTCGGCCTTGATGACCGTCTCGGCCTCTCCTCCCCTCTCGGGGAACGCGACCAGACGGCTGTCGATGTTCGCATCCAGCGTGCCATCGATGTTGGCGATGATCCGCCCATCATCGGTCCAGACGAGCCCGTATTGGACGTCAAGCTCGGAAACGCGCACCGGGCGGCCCGCGAGCCCGAAGATCGCGAATACTCCTTCGCTGGTGCGAAAGCCGAGGCTCCGGCTGTCGGGCGACCAGAACAAATTGCTGGCACCTTCGGTGCCGGGCAGCGGTGCCGACTCGAACTGATTGAGCGGCCGAAGGTGGATCTGCTCGTCGCGAATGAACGCGATCTGGCGTCCGTCGGGTGAGATCGCCGGTCCAAACGTCCAAGGCCCAGCCGAACCGCTCGATCGGAGCACGTCAATCCTCTGGACAACGCGCTGGGGCTCGAGGATCGACCGCTGGGAAGCGAACCAACCCGCTGCCCCAGCGATTGCGGCGACGACAACGGCCGTGCCCAGTATCGCCGCCCACAGCAAACCGCGGGACTCCTGCACCTGCTCTGGTTCGAGTTCTTGAACTCCATCGGGTTGCAGCAACTCCACGCGCACGTCGCCGATGTCGCGGTAACGCAGGTTTTTGTCGCGGACGAGGCAGCGTTCAAGCACGCGGCGCACATTGATCGGCGTCTCGCGCGGCAGCAAGGCCAAATCGAGGTCCTTGTGCAGCACAGCGCCGATGGAGTCGGTCGCGGTCTCGCCGTGGAAGGGGCTCGCGCCGACGAGCATCTCGTAGAGCAGCACGCCGAAGGACCAGATGTCGGTTCGTTTGTCGACGCGTCGGCCACGGGCTTGCTCGGGCGACATGTACGCAGCCGTGCCGAGGATCGCGCCGGCGATCGTGGGCGAGTTCTGAGGCGTGGTCATCGTGGGGCTGTCGAGTGCGCCCGTTGACGACTGCCCGCCGTCGTCGGTGCGCGCCAGACCGAAGTCGAGCACCTTTGCCTGACCGTCCGGCGTGACGATGATGTTCGCCGGCTTGAGATCTCGGTGAACAACGCCCGCCTCGTGCGCGGCCTCGATGCCCGCAGCGATCTGCACAGCGAGTTCGATTGCCTCATCCACCGGCAGCGGTCCACGATCAAGCCGGTCGGCGAGCGTCACTCCCTCGACGTACTCGAGCACGAGGTACTTGGCGCCGTCCTGCTCTTCCACGCCGTGGATGCCCGCGAGATTGGGATGGTTCAGGCTCGCCAGCGTCTTGGCTTCGCGCTCGAAGCGTTCGAGGCGTGCTGGGTCCGACGCGAGTTCTGGCGGCAGAGCTTTGATGGCGACCTGGCGATCCAGCCGAGTGTCCGTGGCAAGATAGACCACGCCCATCCCGCCTCGGCCGAGCTCGCGTTGAATATTGAATGGGCCGATACAGTCGGGCATGCCCGCAGGGTATTGCCGCAAGCCCGCGTATGCAGATTGCTGGATGCTGCTGCACTCGCGAACCGATCGAATGGCCATTCGAAATGGGCAGAGGCGGACTTGAACCGCCGACACCGGCATTTTCAATGCCGTGCTCTACCAACTGAGCTACCTGCCCGGGATGTCTGCCCCCCAGCCATCGGCCGGGAGGGACGACAAGCGTACCCCGATGCCGGGCCACGTCAACCGGTCGGGCCGTCTGAACCGCCTGCGCGGCCTGCTGCCGACCGGCTCGCTCCAACCCGGCCCGCCTGACGTACCCCGCCCACTCGGCCCACCCACTTGGCCCACTCGCAGGCCGTACCATGCGGGCATGAGCCAGACCGCTACCAAGCCCGCGCCTGCCACAGGTTCGCCCGCCGCCGAGCCGCTCTTGAGCGTCGAGCACCTCAAGACGTACTTTCCGGTCCGCAGCGGGCTGCTCCAGCGGGTCACGAGTCATGTGAAGGCGGTGGACGATGTGAGCTTCACGCTGGCCAAGGGCGAAACGCTGGGCCTTGTGGGCGAGTCAGGCTGCGGCAAGACAACCGTCGGCCGATCGATCCTTCGGCTCATCGAGCCCACCGGCGGCACGGTGAAGTTCGAGGGCAAGGATGTGCTCAGCGCCACCGGCGCATCGATGAAAGCCCTCCGGCGGGAAATGCAGATCATCTTCCAGGACCCCGCGGGCTCGCTGAACCCCCGCATGCGGATCGCGCAGATCGTCGCTGAGCCGCTGGTCGTCCACGGCATCGCCAAGGGACGCGACGAACTCCGCGACCGGGCCGAGAAGCTACTGGTCCGTTGCGGCATGCCCGCAGCGGCCGCTGACCGGTTCCCCCACGAGTTCAGCGGCGGACAGCGCCAGCGCATCGGCATCGCCCGTGCGCTCGCGCTCGACCCCAAGTTCATCATCTGCGACGAGCCGACGAGCGCGCTGGATGTGTCGATCCAGGCGCAGATCATCAACCTGCTGGACGACCTGCAGAGCGAGTTTGGGCTCAGCTACCTGTTCATCAGCCACGACATGGCGGTGATCAAGCACGTGTGCCGGAACATCGCGGTGATGTACAAGGGCAAGATCGTCGAGCGCGGCACACGCGACGAGATTACCGAGAACCCCCAGCACCGGTACACGCAGTCGCTGCTGAGCGCGGTGCCAGAGACCGACCCCCGCACGCAGAAGCAGCGGGTAGTGTTTGATGGCGGGGCGATGTAGCGGGCGTGCTTCGGTTGTGGAGGTCCGACCATGCTGAGCTGGCGCATGTTCACCGACCCGTATTCGATCGCGACGATTGTCCTTCCGCTCGTAGTGCTGCTCTGGCTGTGCGGACGTGCGCTATTCGCCGGCAGGCTCGGCAGGGGGCCTCGGTGCGGGGCGTGCAAGCACGAGACCGCCGTGCCCCCGGGCGACCGCTGCCCCGAGTGCGGGATGCTCTACACGGATGCGGGTATCACGACTCGCAGGCTCCGCCGGCTTGGTGCGTTTCCGATGGTGCTTGTGCTGGCAGCGTGGACGGTGTTCGCCGGAGCGATGGCGTTCCGCTCTGATCTCTGGCTGAAGTCTCGTGCGGAGTCAGCAGTTGATGAGGAGCTCAGCGAAGCGCTATCAACTGGCCGGTTCAGTGTGTACCGGTTCGATGTGAAGATGTCGCCAAACGGTCAGTTTCTCGGGCTTGAACGTCGATCTCCTACCGCATCACTCTCTCTGTCTCTTCGCGGTCAGTTTCAAACCTCTGGTGATGAGGTGTCTAAGTTCGACGCGGATCTCGTCGTAGAGCCGACCGGCAAGCCCCCATTGTTTCTGACAATTAGCTTCCCGTCAGTTACCTGGAGTACCGCTCACCATGAATTGGGGAAGTCCCAAGGCGAGCCCGTGACACGCGATTCCCTTCGGCACATGTTCTTGCTTGGGGACTCGGGCTTTTCACCCCAGCAGATCCAGTCCCAAGTCGAACATCTGTGGACGATGCTCGACAAGCTTGCCTCACATCCTGTGACACTGCATGAGCATGCGTTTCGCGTGTCAGATTGGGAAGTGCCGCAAGGACCAAGAGGCTTTGGCAACGGCAGTTGGGTTCTCTCTCGCTCTTCTCGCGGCGAGAAATTCGCCAATCACACGCTGCGCCTTGCGGACAGCCGGAAGAGCGGCGCAACGAGTCCACTCACAGCGAACTTCATATACACCGCTTCGACGAATCCGACGGATACTGCTCTGCCGCTCTTGCCACCTCTGACCGCTTCAAGGATACAGATTGCTGACAACAGCAAGATGCTCGTGAGCATTGGGCATACTCCACGCGGCTGGTTCGTCGAGTCACCTCGATCGACAGCGGTTGCTGAATCAAATGCGTTCGGCTTCGAGGCGAAGGACTGGCGGGCTCTGCTCTCTACTGTCCGCGCTGATCTCGGACCTATTGCGCTAAACGACCTCGCTCTCATTTGCCAAGCTGTGATAGACCCAATGGCTGCCGACGCGTTTCATGTATTGTCGCCAGATCCTTCGATTGAGCGAGATACACACCCGCTTAGGCTGCAAACGAGCCTTGGTAGTTCGTACATATCCACGGGCCTTGACAGTACGCTGGCCCGCGCGGAGCTCTTGAGAGCTGCCAAGGCCAGAGCAACGGTCATCGCGCTTGGCGCTAGCATGACTGCTTGGCTGCTCGGCCTCATCACTCTCCTCCTCACCCGCCCGCGCCTGCCACGCCCCGAAGCAGGCTGATGCGCATCCGCCCCACCACCGCCGACGACCTGCCCGCGATCCGCGAGATCACGAACCTCGAGATCCTGCACGGCTACGCGCACTTCGGCACCGAGACCGAGCCGATCGAGACGTGGCGTGAGCGATTTGAGCACGAAACGCCCCGGTATCCGTGGCTGGTGGCCGAGGCGCAGGGCGCAGTAGTCGGCTACGCCAAGGCCGGGCCGTGGAAGCAGCGGCAGGCGTACGCGTTCACCTGCGAGATCGGCGTGTATGTGCGCACCGAGGCGCAGGGGCGGGGCATCGGGTCTGCGCTGTATGCCGAGTTGTTCGCCCGCCTGGCAACAGCGGGTTTCAAGACGGTGCTCGCGGGCGTGGCGCTGCCGAACGATGCGAGCGTGCGCATGCACGAGCGCGCGGGCATGGAGCGCGTGGGCACGCTGCCGAGGGTTGGCTGCAAGTTCGGCGCGTGGCACGATGTAGCGTACTTCGCGCTGCACCTGTAATCGCGGTGGTTAGATCGGCTCAGCCGCGAGCAGAATCGTATCGGCGCTGAATCTCGGGCCAGTTGATCACGTTCATAAACGCCTCAAGGTACGTCGCCCGACGGTTCTGGTACTTGAGGTAGTACGCGTGTTCCCAGACATCCACGCCCAGCAGCGGGATGCTGCCGGGCACGAGCAGCTTCTGCTGGTTCTCCATTTGCGAGATCATGAGCATGCTCGCGGTGGGCTCGTACACGAGCCACGCCCAGCCCGAGCCCTCGACCGTGGCGGCGGCCCGTTGAAACTGCCAAGCGAAGCGGTCGTAGCTGCCGAAGTTGCGGTTGATGGCCTCGGCCAGGATGCCGGTGGGCGCGCCGCCCCCGTCCTCATCAGCGGGAGCCATTCCAGACCAGAACAGCGTGTGGTTGAGGTGTCCGCCCGCGTGAAAGCTGAGCTGACGCTGCCAGTGTTGGATCGTCGCAGCATCGGCGGTCTCCGCCCGCATGGCGTGCAACCGGTCGAGTGCGGCGTTGAGGCCCTTGACGTACCCCGCGTGGTGCTTGTCGTGGTGGATTTCCATCGTCTGCGCGTCGATGTGAGGCTCGAGCGCATCGAAGGCGTAGGGCAACGGGGGCAGCTCGTACGCCATCTTGGCATCGTTCCAGCCGAGCGACGCAGCGGTGTGCGCCCTCGCACGAGAGGTACTCGCACTGATCGCGGCGAGTCCGGTCGCACCGAGCACGCCCAGTGCGGTTCGGCGGTTGATGGTGGAATCAGTCATGGCTGTGCTCCTTGGTTAGCGAGGGCGGGGACGTTGTGTTTCCAAGGACGATAGGTATGCAATCGCGTTCACCACTCGCCGGAGAACAGGCCCGAGCCGCTGCCCTCGCTGGACTGTCGGCCTTCGATCGCTGCGATTAGACAGCCCATCGCGAGGATCACGAACAGGTCCATGGGCGGAGGATCGGCGACGACCACAACATCGAGCTTGTAGATGAATGGGTTGAACCGGGTGCGGAACTCTGCGATGGGCGTGCCGTCGGTCTCCTTGAGATCGAACCGCTGGGGCGAGATCGTCGCGAACATGGGGATGAACCGGCGGGCGAACGCCAGGCCGCGCGAGTCCTCGCTGAGGTCGGCGCACTGCTCGCCGTTGGCATCGAACACGAGCCACGAGTCGCGGATGATCGACCTGAGTCCCTTGCGGCGGATCGAGCCGAGCACCTCGCCGGTCGGCGATGCGATGTCGTAGGTCGCGCCGAAGTCGATGATGCTGCGCGCACGCATGCTGAACAGCTCGGTCGAGAGCGACTCATCGGTGTAGAGCCGGAGGTCCTCTTTGAGCTTGAACGCCTTCTGCTTGCAAAAGCCGACCACGTTGCCCTGCGCGTCGTAGATGTGGAACGCGGCACCGAAGATCTTGAAGATCTTTTGGCGGATCGTGAAGTGGTCGGGCCCGGGCTGATCGAGGGGATGGGGCTGGGTCATAGAAAGGCAAACCTCCCACAGCGGATGAGATTCCGCAGCGGGAGGAGTGTACAGGCACTTGATGGCTAGCAACGGGGCCGGTGCAGATCTACCGAGTCAGGCTGTATCAGACCTGCTCGCCGACCTTCCAGCGTCGGAAAGTCGTGACGTTCGCATCGCCCAGCACTTCCTTGACCGTCTTGGAGGGGTCCATGACGAACGGCTGCTCGACCAGCGCGATCTCGGCGAAGAACTTCCGCATGCCGCCCTCGACCATCTTCTCGGCGATCTCCTGGGGCTTGCCGCTCTCCATGGCCTGCTCGATGCGGAACTTGCGTTCGCGCTCGACGACCTCGGCTGGAATGTCGTCCGAGGTCACACCCGCTGGCGGCGGGAACGCGGCGGCGATATGCATGCATACCTTCTTGAGCATCTCGGAGTCGGCCGCGTTGCTGGTCTGGATGAGCACCGCGGTCTTGCCGTCGAAGTGGACGTAGCTGCCGAAGCCGCCGCCCTCGAGCACCTCGCCGCGTGCGAACGAGATGTTCTCGCCGGTCGTGATCCTGAGGTCGTCGATGGCGGCCTTGCCCTCGTCGTTGGGCTCAAACTTACCGGCTCCGCCGCTGAGCGCCGCGCCCGCGATCTGCGAGGTGACGCTGATGAACTTGTCGTTCTTCGCTGTGAAGTCGGTCTCGGCTCTGATCTCGATGATGGAGGCTATTCCGTCCTTGACAGCGACGTCGACCCTGCCCTCGCCGGCGGCGCGGTCGGACCGCGTCTCCATCTTGCCCTTGAGCTTCTTGCGGAGCAGGTCCTCGGCGCGCTCGGGGTCGCCGTCGGCCTCAAGCAAGGCCTTCTTGCATTCCATCATGGCCAGGCCGGTCTTGTTGCGAAGGGCCATCACGTCTTTGGCATTGATCGTGGACATGTGCGTCTCTCCGGTCGTTGGAGCCGAGGGCCTCGAATAAGAATCCTCGGCATGAGCCCACCACTGCTCAAGAGGGGTGGCTCACGGGTTCGGGTTGCTTGCGAACACGCGGGGACTCTTCCCCGCATGGGTCAGAATCAGTCGGTGGTCGTGGTCACGCTCTCGCCTTCGGTGGCGGGAGCCTCGGCAGCGCTCGCATCGTCGGCGCGGTACTGAGCCCGGCGGGAACGCTTGCGGCCATCGCCTTCATCCTCCGCGGAGGCCTGCTCGGTGACCGCGCCCGGGCGGTTGCCCTTGCCGTCGGCGATCGCCTTGCAGAGTTCGCGGATGACCACGTCGATCGAACGCATCGAGTCGTCGTTGCCGGGGATCGCGATATCGACCTGCTCGGGGTCGGCGTCCGTATCGATCAGCGCGATCGTCGGGATGCCGAGCTTGCGTGCTTCTCGCAACGCCGTGGCTTCAAGCCGAACATCGACGATGACCATCGCGCCGGGGAGCTTCTCCATGGTGCGGATGCCCGAGAGGTTGCGGTGGATCTTGCGCTTCTCGCGGCGAAGCTGGCTCTCCATCTTTTTGGAGTAGCTGGCGAAGCCGTCGGCCTCTTCGATGGCCTCAAGCTCTTCGAGCCTCTTGAGGCGGTGGCGGATGGTGCGGAAGTTGGTCAGCGTACCGCCCAGCCAACGCTCCGTGACGTAGTGCATCTGCACATCGCCCACGCGCTGGGTGATGACGTCCTTGGCCTGGCGCTTGGTGCCGACGAAGCACACGTCCTTGCCGTCGCTGACGATCCTGGTCACGAGCCGCTTGGCGAGCAACAGGCCCTTTACGGTCTCTTTGATGTCGATGATGTGGATGCCGTTGCGCTTGCCGTAGATATACGGCTGCATGCGCGGGTTCCAGCCGCTGGCCCGCTGGCCGAAGTGAATGCCCGCTTCAACAAGGTCGTGAACGAGCGTGTTTTTGGATGTCGGGTTCTCGGACATGTGTAAGCCTCTCTGGCAGCGTCACCGACGGCAGCGGTCCGGACCGATCCCAAGCTCACAGTGAGCCAACGGATCGGCGCTCCCGTTCAAAGGGCGCTTCGTGTGCGAAATGCCCCGCTGGGCACTCGCCAATAAACAAACACAAAGGCTTGGAGCCCGGACCAGCCCCTAGCAATAGATGGTAGGCAGGCCCGTAAGCCCCTGACCGTCCAGCGAGTTGCTCAAGGACCCCCTCAACCACGACCACACCATCGGCCTTGAGATAACCGAGCCAAGCTGAATGCACCGGCGTGTTAGGATTGTTTTCGTACTGGCTCGGCCCGATACACAGGGGTTTGCCACAGAGAGGGTTGCGATCGGGCGATGACGATCTCGGGTCCTTTTTTCTGGGGTAGCCAGGACCCCCGCGCTCCGGCGCGACGTGGAGATCGTGATGGCCGGACTCATCGTCAGAAACGCAGAACGCCACGAGATATCGCTTCCAGTGCGCATGCGGGTCGCCGGTGAGCACGTGTCCGTGGTCCGCTTGGCTGCTGGTGCCCCCACCCGGGACGGCTGGATCGAGGCGGACCTAGCGGACCTGTCACGGTCGGGCTTCGGGCTCGTCTCGCCGGTTTTCCTCCCGAGGCTGACGCTGATCCAGGTGCAGATCTTGGACCCGGTTCACGGCGATGAGGCCGATCCACTTCTCGACGGTCTCGTACGCATTCGGCGAGTCATTATGACCGACGGCAGGCCCTCGTACCTGATTGGTACCAGCGTCGAGCACGGGCACTCGATGATCACGGGCCAGCTCAACAAGCTGATGGACCGGTGCTCCGACGCCGCTGCCGACCGTGATGAAGCCTTCTCGGGCGAGGAGGAGGCCGGTGATGCTTGATGTACGCGACTTTGTGATCCGCTCGCTGGTCGAAGAAGGCAAGCTCACCGACGAGCAGGTCAAAGAGGCCAGGGCCTACTCCGCCGAGCAGGGGGGAAGCGTCATTGACGCGGTTCGCGCCAACAAGATGTGCTCTGGCAAGGACGTCGCGATTGTGCGCGCCAAGCTGTGCGAACGGCCCTACCTCGACCTCAACCACTACACGGTCGACATCCGTAATACGCGGTTCCTGAGCCGGGCGATCGCCGAGCAGCTCAATGCGTTCCCGATCTTCATCATCGACGACGCGGCCACGGTCGCGATGGAAGACCCGCTCGACCTACGGGCGATCGACAAGCTCCGCAAGGCGCTCAAGTGTGACATCGATGCTGTGCTCTGCGATACCGCTCAGCTCAAGACGCTCATCACCCGCGCGTACAGCCTGTCTGTTGAGAACGGTGCCAAGCCGCAGACCGAGGTCTCAGACGACCACACCACGGGCGATGAGCCCGTCGTCGCAGCAACCAACCAGATCATCGTGACCGCGATCGAAGCTGGCGCGTCGGACATCCACATCAACCCCGACGAACACGGCCTGCACCTGCGCTACCGAGTCGATGGCGTGCTCACCACACAGCAGGGACCGGTCATGTCCATGCACGCGGGGCTCGTGCAACGCCTCAAGGTCATGGCCAAGCTCGATCTCACGCAGACCCGCAGGCCGCAAGACGGCAAGTTCCGATACACGCACAAGGGCCAACCTATTGACGTACGCCTCAGCCTCGTGCCGACGGTGCAGGGCGAGAACGTGGTGATGCGCCTGCTGCGGCCCGCGACCTCGATCGGCGATTTCAGCGAGCTGATGATGCCGGCCGATGTGCGTGAATGGTTCGAAGACGTCATCATCCGTCCTCACGGCATGGTGCTCGTTTCAGGCCCCACCGGCTCCGGCAAGACCACCACGCTGTACACGGCGCTGCACCGAATCAACCGGCCCGAGGTCAACATCATGACCGTCGAAGACCCGGTTGAGATCCGCATGCCACTGATCCGCCAAGTGCAGGCCAACCACGAGATCGGGCTGGACTTCGCTTCGGCGCTGCGGTCGTTCCTTCGCCAGGACCCGGACGTGATTCTGGTAGGTGAGATTCGCGACGCCGAGACGGCGCGCATCGCTGTGCAGGCCGCGCTGACGGGCCACCTCGTGTTCTCGACGGTTCACACTAACGACGCCTGCGGGTCGATCGCTCGCCTCCGCGACATGTCGGTTCCGTCGTTCGCCATCAACAACGCGCTGCTCTGCACGCTCGCCCAGCGGCTGGTTCGCCGAGTGTGCACCGAGTGCGCCACGCCCGACCAGCCGACCGACCGCAGGCGAGCCATGCTGGGCCTCTCTCCCGAGCACACGAGCGGGATGGTCAAGGGTGCCGGCTGCGCGCGCTGCCTGCACACCGGGTACAAGGGCCGAATGGGTGTCTACGAGATGCTCCGCGTCTCGGCCAAAGTGCAGGAAGCCATCGAGAAGGACGGCTCAACCGCCCAGATTCGCGACATCGCCCAGGGCGAAGGCATGAAGCTCATGTGGGAAGATGGGCTTCGCAAGGCCCAGCAGGGTCTCACCACCTGCGAAGAGTTGCTCAAGCTGCGCTCGGTCGTTGAGATCCAGAAAGACCAGACGGAGGTCGCGGCATGAGCGTATCTGTCTTCAACTACAAGGCACTCGATTCCAACGGTCGGAACAAGTCAGGGCGCATCGAAGCGACAAGCGAGCAGCAGGCCTACACGGTTCTCGCAGAAAAAGGGCTCACGCCACTTTCAGTCAAGCTGCCCACAGCGCTCACGTTCAGCTTTAGCCGCAAGCGAGCCACGCTGGCGGATATCGCTGGCTTTACGCGCGAGTTGAGCGTGCTGGTCGAGGCGCGCATCCCGCTGGCTGAGGGCATACGGGGCATCGCTCAGGCCGAGAGGAAAGCCGACCTTCGCCGCATCTTGCTCGATGTAGCATCGAGCGTGGAGTCGGGCACATCGGTCTGCGAGGCCATCGCCAACAACCGGTCCGCATTCGGGGATGTGTACGTACACACACTGGGCGCCGCTGAGAAAACAGGCAGCCTCGCGGAGGTCACGGCACTGCTCGCTGACATGCTGGAACGCCAGATCGAATCACGCCAACAGCTGAGAGCGGCGCTGACGTACCCGGTCGTAGTTATCGGCGTGGTTGCGGCCGCATTGGCTGTCATCCTGATGTTCGTGATCCCACGGTTCAGCGCAACGTTTGAGTCCAGCGGTATCGAACTGCCCATGATCACCGTGGTCATCCAGGCGCTCGCCCTATGGCTCAAGACCAACTGGCTGTTCGTGCTTGTGGGGCTTTCTGCAGCTGGCGGTTTGGCCGCGTTCGCCTGGAAGACCCCTAAGGGCCGTGCCAGAATGGAGCGCCTCACGCTCCGGCTGCCGGTGTTCGGCGGGCTGATCGCATCGGTCACCACGGGCCGATTTGCTCGTGTGTTCGGGCTGTCGCTCCGCAGCGGGCTGGACGTCGTTGAGTCCCTGAGTATCGGCGGTGCCTCGACGGGCCGGGCCGCCTTCACTCAAGACACGCAGGTCATGTGCGAAAGGCTCCGCACGGGCGATTCCATGAGCGCGGTGCTCACAGAGACGCCGTACCTGCCCGGGTTCGCTCAGCGGATGCTCAGCGCCGGCAAGGACTCCAAGGAACTTGCCAAATCGTGCGATGTGATTGCCAAGCATTACGAGCGCGAGGCAAGCAACCTTACCAAGAGCGTCAGCCAGTTGCTCGAGCCGTTGCTGACCGTATGCCTCGCAGCCGTGGTGCTGCTGGTGGCGCTGTCCGTGTTCCTACCCATGTGGAAAATGGTCTCGGTCTCTACGTAGGCCGGTCATTGATCAGAGAGGTCCCCGCGATGGTCAACAAAGTGCTCCCAAGGTTGGTCAGGAGAGCGTTTTCATTGGTCGAGGTGCTCGTTGTCGTGGTCATCTTGGGCATCCTTGCCGCGATGGTCGTGCCACAGTTCTCGGGCGCGACCGAGAGTGCGCAGACCACCAGCGTTGAATCAACGCTCGGCACGGTGCGCAGCTCGATCGCCGCGTTTCGAACGCGAGCCGTGGTATCGGGCGGCGACCCGTATCCAAGCCTGAATCAGCTGACCGATCGGGGCGTGGTGCTCGCGGATGGCGTGCCGCACAATCCCTTTACCCGCATCGGCGGTGTGCAGTCGGTCTCGCTCTCGCAGGCGCGGGACCGCGCCGTGATGAACGAGGGCCAAATCGGGTGGAACTACTACGTGGACAACAACGCTGTGCCCCCGACAGCAGAGTTCTACGCGAACTCTAGAGAAGCCACGACCCGCAAGAGCGGCGGGGTCGTGCTCACCGCCAACAAACTCTAACCATGAACTTCCCCACGCCCCATCCCGCTCGCAGGCGAGCCGCGACGCTCATCGAGGTGCTCGTGGTCGTCGTCATCATGAGCGTGCTCGCGGCTACTGCGGCTCCCGCGATCTCGACCGCGCAGGATGTCACCCGGGCTGCGGCGGTTCGCGAAGTGCGTAGAGTCATCGAGTACGCGCGTGCGCACGCTATCGCCAGCGGTTCGGCGACGGGCATCATCGTCGACACAGCAAACGAGTCAATCACGCTGCTGGTCATGGTCGAGGGCAATCCCGTGCCCATCACCGACGGGCTGGGCAGCGAGATGCCTCCGATCAATCTCGCCTCGATGTTCGGCGGGGCCGACCTTGCATCGGTGAGTGGAGGTCTCTCGAGCGGCGACTCGCTCTGGTTTGACTACGACGGCACCCCCCACCGCCGAAACAGCCTCGGCGATCCCCTTGGCGCTATCGACCAGGAAGTCGTGTACACCTTCGCAAGCGGCGGCACGGTCCGCGTGTCGCCCGTCGGGGGGATGGTCCAATGAAACGATGTGGGCGGACCACTATGCGGCGGGGCGTGACGCTGCTTGAAGCCGTGGCGGCGGTGCTCGTGCTGTCGATCTCGGTACCGCCGACGCTGGCGCTGCTTACCGATGCGGCCTCGACGCGGGCCGACTCAATCGCCACAACGCGGGCCACGCTGTACGCGCAGGCGGTGATGGAGCAGGTTATCGCAGATGTGTGCTCGCCGGATGAAACGCTCGGTTTCGAAGCCCTCGCCGACGACGACGCGTACCTCGCGGGGCTTGAGAACCGTCTCGTCGAGGTCACCGAAGGCTACACGCCGTTCAGGCTCGCGCACGCCGTAGTCATCGGTGAGCTCGCCGACGAGAGCGGAACTCCCTCGGGCGACGCCGCCGCTGATGCATACCGCCGGATCCGCGTGGAGATCACCTTCTTGACTTCCGGCGGCATGCAGACGCTGGTCATCGAGCACCTGCTCACCGAGGCCGGCGCATGAGACTCGCTCCGCGCCCAACACGCCGAGGCATGACGCTGCTCGAAGCGATGCTCACTATCGTGATCGTTTCGATCATCGCGGCCATCGTCACGCCGATCGTGGCTTCGGCGACCGAGAACTACGCCGCTGCGGCCAATACCCGCCAGGACGTCGAACAAGCCGCCTTCGCGATGGAACGGATCGTCCGCGTGCTCCGCGAGATCCCCCTCGATGAGGCAAACCCCGAATTGCTGGGCATCAGCTCGCTGACTTCAGATTCCATTACGCTCGACGACAACCGTGAGCTTCGGCTGGTTGGCGAGCGCCTTGTGCTGACCGACAGAACCGGTCTCAGCGGCGATCTCTGCGACAGAATGACTGTGTTTACCGTTGAGTTGTTCTCGACCGATGGCCTCACCGCTGTCACCGCGGACGACCCTGCGGCGCACGTGCTGCAGGTCACCCTCGTGATGGCCGGCCTGGACCTGCGAACACGGGTAATGCCCCGCGTGCGCATGACGGGAGGCGGCTGATGCGTGGTCCGTTCAGGCAGCGACGCGCAGCGGTGCTCGTCGCTATGGTGCTCGTGCTCGCGCTGCTGCACCTGCTGGTCGTAGGCTCGCTCGCTCCCGGTCGCAGCGAGTCCGAGCTAGCAGCGCTGCGCGTCGAAACCATCAGGGCATTCTACGCCGCCGAGGCGGGCGCGCTCGTCGTGATTCGCCGCACAATCGATGGAGGCGATCCCATCGCGCCGGGCGGATCGCTTGATCTCGCGGGCGGCCGAGCGGTTTTTGTGGCGTGGCCAGCCGACGGCATCGGCGAGTTCTCGGTCGAAGGTCGATCAGGACGAGCGGTGCGACGGCTGAGCCTCACCATCGAGTGACCGATGAACTATCCGATCGAGTAACCGCCACGGACCCACCGGATCGGGCCAAAGCGGGGCCCGCAATGGGCCGATAGGCCTCCTACGGCATAAGGACTTATTCGTGTTGAGACGCCAAAGAGTTACGGTTGTGCTGACCCCTTCAGCACTGGAAGTGGTCGTCACGGACAGCGCAGGCCACGCGGTCGATCGCAAGCGGATGTCGCTCGATCCGGTCGCGGTAGAGGATGCGTGGAAGGGCAACCTGTCCTCGCTCGACAGCGGGCTGGTCAGCCTGCTGCGATCGCTCGACGTGCCGCGCAAGACCCAGGCCGACGTGGTGTACCTCGGCCCCGACGAGGCCGTCGAGGCAAGAGACTTTGATGCCTCAGCGCCGAAGGTACGCGAGCTGGCCGAAGCAAAGATGCTCCACGAGCTCCCGTTCAACCGCGAGCAGGCCGTCTGTGCCACCCGAAGACTGCGGTGCGATGCGCTCTGCCAGCAGACGCTGGTGCTCGGCGTCGCCGACCGTGACGTGCACGTCAACTCTCTCTTTTCGTGGCTCCGCAGGGCGGGTCTTGCGCCCGTGGGCGCTGTACCGCTCGAAGCGCTCGTCATCGGCGAAACGCTCGAAGACATGCAGACCGTCCGGGAGCAGACCGGCCGAACCGGCCGGGTCGTGCAATGGCGTCTCGGCGAATTCGTCTCCGTGCTGGTGGTCTCCACACAGATCGAAGGCGGCCTGCGACTCGAACTCGTCCGGGCGTTCCGCGTCGGCTTCGATGCGCTTGTCGAGGCGCTTGCACGCGCCATCCAACAGGACGACACCGCGGGCGTCAATCCCCAGGACACTGAGCGGGCACGCACCACCCTCCTCGATATCGGCATACCCAAGCAAGACCAGATCGTGGACCCGCTCAGCGGCAAGACCGGCCGCGACGCTCTGCCGCTGATGCAGCCCGTGATGCAACGCATGGCGCTCGAAGCCAAACAGACTCTACGCTACGGGCTTGAGGATAACGATGTCCGATCAATCCTCGTCTCCGGACCCGGCGCCTGCATCGCGGGCCTCGGCGAGATGCTCGAACAGTTCATTGAGGTTGACATCGAGCCCGTCTTCGGAACCGATCAACCCGACGACCAAAAGTGTGCCGGCTGCGAGCTTAGGTTGGGACAACGCCAAGCCTTGGGCTTCGTACCGCTTGTACCCCGCGCTGTTGCCGCCCAACGGGAGTCAGGCCAACTCTCCCGAGCCATGCGCGTCGGCGCTGTCGCAGCACTCGCATTCCTCGGCTGGACCGCTGCGGATGCCTGGACCACCAAAGACAAGATCGACCAACAGGTCGCGGCGTTCGAGCCACAGATCGAGCGCATCCGCCGGGTGACCAGCGAGGAAGCGCAGGTCCGGGCGATGGGCGATTCGGTCGGCAAGGTCGAGTTCAGCCTCTATGAAGCAATGGGCACCCTGCCCGATTGGAAGGGTCTGCTCACCGAGCTCAGTTCGCTGTGCAACGACAACGTGCGCATGATCGCGGTCACGAGCAGCACAAACGACCACATAAACGTGCTCGAGATGCGAGGAGTCTCTCTCGAATCGGCCGCCGATGAGAAGCAAGAACACCTCGCGGCGTTCCTGCACAGCCTGTCCGAGAGCCCGCTGTTCACGGACGTGCTGCTCGAATCGACCCGGCGAACCGAGTTCCAAGGCGAGGCCGGCCGGCAGTTTGTCATCAAGGCGCACTGCGTGGCCCTGCCGCCCAGAAACTCCATCTTCGCCTCCCATACCGAGGACGACTCATGAACCAGATCATCGCCAAGCGTGTCGGCATCGAGCTTGTGGTCATCACGGGAATCCTCTTTGTCGCGCACGAGTACGCCGTTGTCCCCATGGAGCATGAGATCGTGAACACGCAGTCCACGCTCTCGCAGTTCGAAACCGAGCAACCCCGGTTCAACCAATACAACAACGAGCACGAGCTTGCGGTGGCTGAGATTCTCGAAGGCCTGACCGCGCGGGCCACCTCACTCAACGAAATTGGTACCGATTCGGTCGAGCCGTCGCAGCTCTACTCACGGTACAAGGCCGCTGCCGACCGGTTCGGCCTGGAGCTCGAACGCATCGACCCCAACACCGAGGCCAGCAAGTCGGGAGGCTCCTCTCCGATCGAG
This sequence comes from Phycisphaerales bacterium, assembly GCA_029260395.1. Lineage (GTDB taxonomy): Bacteria > Planctomycetota > Phycisphaerae > Phycisphaerales > UBA1924 > OFTM382. The sequence continues at coordinate 77,399 of JAJDDJ010000017.1, forward strand.
TCGACGGGCTTCACCGTCAGCGTGACGGGAGACTTCGCCAACGTCGCGAGGTTCGTCGGTGCGATTCAGCTCGAGTTTACGCTCACCGCGGTGGACTCCGTCCGCATGGCCCCCGATCCCAACAACGGCCCGGACGACGAGGGCGTGCTCGCGACCATCAAAACGCGCCACTTCGGGCTTACCCGCCAAATCGCCGTCGCCTCGGCGGAGGACAGCCAGCCATGATCCCATCGCTCAAGTGTCTCCCGTGCCTGCTCGCCGCCGCAGCACCGGTGCTCATCGTGACGCTCATCCCGGCCGTCCGCGAGAACCGAGGACCAGCGACCGCCTCGGCCTTGCCCCCCGCGCTGCCGCCCGAGCAAGGTGCAACGCCCTTCGTGATGCCCGAGTTGACCGCCGAGCAAGTGGTCGCGAGGAAGTATCTGGCAACCGCAAAAGTGCCCACAGCTGTGCTCACCCCCTTCCTTCGCCCCGAGCGCCAAGCCGAGGTAGTCATCGAATCCACGGACACCGTGCAGGCTGACGAAAGGCCGCAGGCTTCGCTCAGCTCGATCATGTCCGGCAGCCGGCCCATCGCCATCATCAACGGCAAGGCCATGACCATCGGCGACTCCCTGGCTCTGGACTGGATAATCGTGGACATCGATGCTGGCGACGGGAGCGTCAAATTCGAGCACCGGTTCGACACCGATCGCCACTTCACTACCCGGCTCCAGCGTGACCTTCCCGGCGGCTGACCCGAAGGCCTGTCCAGCGGTATAATGCTCGGTCCGGGCGTATAGCTCAGTTGGCTAGAGCGCTCCCGTCACATGGGAGAGGTCACAGGTTCGAGTCCTGTTACGCCTATTGCCGCGTTCCGAAGTCGAGGTCTGGGCTGAACTCCACGCACTTGGAGATTGGCAGAGGCCAGGAGACGGGTAGCGGACTGGCTGAGCCCGCTCTAATCGACAGATGCGAACAGGGCTACCCCACCACCCGCTCGCCTTCGCGTTCGGTCATCGCGCGGAAGCACGCCCCGATCCGCTCAGTCATCGGACCTCGCTGTCCCCGACCGATCAGTCGGCCATCGATTGTCGTCACCGCAGCGATCTCTCCCATCGTCCCGGTGCAGAACACCTCGTCCGGGGTGTACGCCTCGGCGAGCGTGATGTCTCGCACCTCGCATCGGATCGACTCCTGTTCGCAAATCTCGAGTACAACCGCCCGCGTGATGCCCTCGGGGCACGCCGCGGTCGTCGGGGTTGCCACACGACCATCCCGAACGAAGAACAGGTGCGTGGCGTTCGTCTCAGCGACAAAGCCTCGCGTGTCGAGCATGAGCGCATCGTCCGCGCCCGCTGCGTTGGCTTCGAGCTTGGCCAGGATGGACGTGAGCTGGTTGCACGAGTGGATCGTCTGGTCGAGAACGTCCGAAGGCGGCCTGCGATGAGTTGATGTCTTGAGCGCGATCCCGGCCTTGTCGTACACCGGCTCCTTGTGCTCGGCTAGCACGATCAGCGTGTGCCCCTGCGTGTTGATGCGTGGGTCCAGACCCGAGGTGTACTTCACGCCCCGCGTTAGCGTCAACCGAATGTGGACGCCGTCTTGCATGCCGTTGGCCTCGAGCGTGCGTCTCAGTTCTTCGATGATCTCTGGGTCGTCTGGGATGCTCGCGTACGCCAGCGCCTTGGCCGACCGCCGAAGCCTGTTTAGGTGCTCACGCAAGCGGAAGATTCTTCCGTCGTACAGGCGGAGCCCTTCCCACACGGCATCGCCATTCTGCACCGAGGAATCGAACGGGCTCACCCCGGCCTTGTCACGATGCACGAGCTCGCCATTGATATTGACGATCAGGTCCTTGTTTCTTGGAACACTCTTCTGGAGCACGGCTCAGCTCTCCTGGGGCGCAAGCACCATCCGCATGTCGTACAACTGCCGGTACAGCGCATGGCACTCGCGTAGCAGGCCCGTGTGCCGCGCGGGAACCGGCTCGTGTTTGGGAACGTAAGGCGAGAAGCCGGTCGACCGCTCGACGCTCGCGTACCAGTGCTTGGCCCAAACACCGTCGGTCTCGCGCGGCCCGGCGGGCCACTGCAGCATGGCGTCCAAGAACTCGACGCCTAGTCGTGCGCACAAGGCACGCAGCATGCCCTCGGGGTCCTCAAGCGTCTCGCGTGCATCAAGTATCGGCGGGGCCACACCGTTCCTGTCGGCCTCCCGCTCGACCAGCCGAACCTGCTGGGGCAGCCCCGTCGCATCGAGTTCAGGGTTCGGCAGCACCCTCAGCAGCGAGGCCAGCATCTCGGCCGGCTCGCGAAGCAGGAACGCGTTGGTCAGCTTCGCGACCCACCGCGTATCCATGCCGGCGAGCAGGTGGTGGGCCATGTGCTTCTGATAGAAAATCGCCCTCGGCGGCTGCGGCTCGCCCGTGAGAACGTCCACGAGCGAACTTAGGTCTGTCTCGCATTGTTCGATGATCTCCGCTGCACCCGGATGGTCCAGCCCCGTCTGCTGAAGGTAGTGCGCATAGAGCGGCTCATCGCACACGGCCGTATCGGGCCGAGCACCCCATGAGCGCATCATGGCCGTCGATATGTTCCGCGGCCCTGACCACATTGCGATGCACTTAGCCATGCGTCACGCAGCATACCAGCCAATCGCTCTCAGCCCACCTCGACCGACACATCCAGTTCCACCGTTACCGGCAATCGGCATGACGACTCATCACAAGCCTGAAACCGGACGCCCAACAGTTCCCGGCCGCTTGGCTGCTCACCAGCTGCCTCGGGATCGAGCTCTACCACCACAAGTACACGCACAGCACCCGTGTACACCTGTATCCCGTCTTCCCCCCACCGCTCTCCATCGGGGTAGTCCGCGAATACCCGCAGGCCCCGACCCTCAAGCAGGAACGCATGCATCGGCACAAGCGAAGCAGCAAGCTCGCTGCCGCCCGGATCGCCCGCGACCACATGGAACCCCGGTGCGATCCGTAACTCAAGCCACAACTCGGCTGGCGCTCCGGGGCCTACTTTGATCGAGTCCCGATCTGCGTATACCTCGACCGGCGTGAAGTCATCATCGCCATCGGCCAGCGGCTTCGACGGCTCGGCGGCGGTGGAGGCAGGCCCGAACGCTGCTAAGCTCTCGCGCATCGCCTCGTCGTCGAACATCCGTAGCAGCGCGCGGGTCGCGTTGAGCATGCCCGCAGCCTTGTCCGCTAGCTGACCGCTCAGTGACCCGATCGTGCGCACCGCGCGGTCCGCCCATTCGCGCTCGCCAGTGAGCTGGCGAAGGTCTATCAACGTGTGAACCATCGCCGAGATGCCCGTTGGCGTGGCACCGTCGTAGGTCGTCCTCGGTCGCACAAACAAATCGTCATCGTCCGCCGCATCAAAGTACCCACCGTCCGGAGCGCTGAGCCTCGCATCCGCCTGCTCGATGAGCTGGCGAGCCTCAGCCAACAAGTCCTCACAAGGCAAGCCCATCGCGCGGCCGGCTCTCACCGTCGCCGTGAGCCCGCCCGCCAACATGGCATAGTCTTCGAGAAAGGCTGCGGTGTGCGCACGATCGCCACGCGAGACGCGTAGCAACTGACCCTTCTCATCGATGAGCCTTGTGCGGGCCGCGACGCACGCACGTATGGCACGTTCGAGCAGCGATACATCTCCTAGTGCCACCGCTGCCTCCGCGAGCCCGGAGATCATCAAACCGTTCCAAGAGGCGAGCACCTTGTCGTCGAGCTTGGCCTGCGGTCGCTTGGACCGGGCCGCGAGCAGCCGATCATTGATCGTGTTGATTCGTGCAACGAATTCTTCTCGCTCCATCCCTGCCCGTGCTGCGAGTCCGCTTGGCATCGCATCCAGCCGGAGCACGTTTACCGGCTCTGAATCAGGATGGTGAGGGTCGCGGAAGTTCGGCCCGTCGTCCAAGCCGTACAGATCCATCGCCTCGGAAGCCCCATCGCCTAGCACCGTGCGTACTTGGTCTGGGGTCCATACGTAGTTCTGTCCCTCGCACCCGTCGACTTCGGCGTCCTGCGCGGAGAAGAACGCACCGTCCTCAGCGGTCATCTCTCGATCGACGTAGCTTACGATCCGCCGAGCGATGCGCTCGTAGTCGAGCGAACCATAGATACTCGCAGCGCACGCGTATGAGCAGAGCAGCTGCGCGTTGTCGTACAGCATTTTCTCGAAATGCGGCACATGCCAGTGCTTGTCGACCGCGTAGCGGTGGAACCCGCCGCCGACCTGGTCGAACAGCCCGCCGCACGCCATCGCGTCGAGCGTCTTGCGGATGGCTGCGTCCATCGCGGTGCGTGCATCCTCATTGAACACCCGCTCGCGGAGGTCGAGGAGGAAAGCCAGATTTACGGGCTGAGGGAACTTGGGGGCTCCGCCGAACCCGCCGTCGGCCGCATCGAAGGCGGAGAGCTGCGCCTGGGCCGCCCGCTCAACGAGTGTTGGCGTCAGGGCCCGCGCATCGTGCTTGGATGACAGTTCCTGTTCGACCGCGTGGGCGATCGCCTCGGCGCTCTCCAGCACCCGCTCTCGCTGCTCGCGCCACGAGTTCGCGATCCCCTCGGCCAGCTGCACAAGTGTCGGGTGCGTGCCCGTGCGCTCGCTGGGCCGGGCCGGGAAGTACGTGCCGCAGAAGAACGGCCTGAGCCGATCGGGTTCGATGAACACCGTCATGGGCCACCCGCCGTGGCCGGTTGAAACGAGCGTCGCCGCCATGTACAGGTCGTCGAGGTCCGGTCGCTCCTCGCGGTCCACCTTGATGCACACGAACCGCTCATTCAGGATGCTTGCGATCTCGGCGTCTTCGAAGCTCTCGCGCGCCATGACATGGCACCAGTAGCACGTGCTGTACCCAACGGAGAGGAAGATCGGGACGTCCCGCCTGCGTGCTTCGCTGAGCGCCGCCTCGCCCCAAGGCCGCCAGTCGACAGGGTTGTGCGCATGATCGAGCAGGTAGGGACTGGTCGAGCCCGCCAGTCTGTTCGAGGGCGCAGCATGGCCGTCGCGAGCGCTCATCGCCGCCCCACCACTCTGCACACGAGGCTGAACACTCGGAGCCCCTCAAGTGGGTCGTGGATGGCAGGTAGCACACTTGTCGATGCTTGTGTTGGTGCGCTGACAGCACGCGGGTGCGACACCGCTCGTAGCGCCGCCACGCTCGATCGCAACACCGCGTCCATCGGCAGGCTCACGCCTTCGATCGAGAGCATGCCCTCGATGACATGCAACCCGTCCTCGTCATCGCATGGCTCGGTGAGCTGGGCCCGGTGATCGTTGAAGCACGCCGCCCATTGGCTGCTGAGCGCACGCCAGCCTGACGAGGCCTCGGCAGGCTCTCCGGCTGCAACTGCGCGAGATGCATCATCGAGAGCTAAAGCGAGCATCTGGCGAGGCTCCTTCAGCCCTGTGCGCAGCCTGGCAATTCGACCGGCTGAGGCCTGCAGCAACACGGGGATCGCTAGGGCAAACAGCTTGTCGGTCATTCGGCTCTCGGCCCGCTGGGCCACGCTGGCCGCTGCCGAACGCATGACGTACCCGTTGCGCAGCACCGCGAAACGATCGAGCCCCGCTGCCACTGGCACGCTGACAGCGGGATCAGGCCCGCCGCGAAGCACATCTCGCGCGACGTTTCGCATCACCCGGTCCTCATCGAGGGCTCTGGCGGGCATGAGCGGTCGTAAGGCCGCGAACCGATCATCGGCGCGGATCTGTTCACTCACACGGCGTATCTGGGCGTCGGGGCTTGCCTCCGAATCGCCCATGCTGAGCAGCCCGGCCTCCCACAGCGGCATCGACCACTGCCACGACTCGATCATGTCGAGGTACGCGGGCTCATCGCGCGCCGCACGCTCTGCTTCATCACGATCTGTGCGCTCGGCCAGCGTCGGCAGAAACGTCACGACCTCGTCGGCGATGGACAGCGCCGCCATCGCGGGCGGCTCGCGCGTCGTCAGGTGGTACGGGCTGAGCACCGCCAGGCTCATGGCGCTCCCTCCAGGCGTTTTGCACGGTCCGCAGCTGCGTCGATCCAGTCAACTACGTCGCCGGCCCGCACAGGCAGGTACCCGAGGAACAGCAGCTCGTGGCCCACGCTCGCCGTCCACTGCTCGGGCTCACCGAGCCGCTGCCAGAGAATGCGGCCAAGGCGAGCGGGCACCGCCCTGTCCTTGCTGCCTTGTACCATCAGCAGCTTGACACCCTCCACGCGCGGTGCTGCGTGGTACGGTTCGAGCGTATCGATCTCTCGATACGCCAAGACGGTCTCGGCAAGCTTCCCGGCATCGATCTGCCCGCCCAACCAGTCGAGCTGAAGCCCGCCGAGGAAGCTCGCATACGCGCTGGTCTGGCTCATGGTCAGCACGTCGGCGCCTGCGCCGATGAGCACCGCTGCGTCGAAAACGGGTTTGCCATCGAGCGTTTTGATCTCCGCCAGGACCGCCGGTGAAGGGAGCGTGCCGCCGCTCATCGCAAGCAGCACACGCGGGCCCGGCTTGTCTGCAACCGCGCCGAGTGCGTCTCGGACACTCCGCACCACCGTGATCATTCGGCACTGGACGTGCAACGCGAATTCATCGGCGATCGCTGCGGGCTGGCGGCCCACCGTGCGCACAAGGTAGTCCTCGGTGTATCCCGACGGGTGCGCGAGCATGCGCATCACGCCCCAGCCCCGGCCGCGCAAGCCGATGATGAGCATCTCGATCGGAGGCTCGGGCGTGCCGAGCATGCCGGGCAGCAGCACCACCACGCCTCGCTGCGCGAGCTCATCGGCCGGCGCGTAGTACGACCACCACGTGCGGTCGATCCTCGCGCGGCCGCCATGCACGAACCACTGCGACTCGCGCCATGCTTGCGTGGGCTCGGTGCGAAGCGTCCAGGCGCGGTACCCAGGCGGGCCTTCGAGAATGAGACCGCTGCCGGGGCCCTCCCAGAGCAGTTCGAGCGCCTCGTCGGGTCGGTCGCGGTGGATGCGCTGGGCGAGCGCCTCGTCAACGGCTCTGCCTCGCGCGGATCGGCTGCCGACGGTGGTGAAGAACCAACCGTCGTAGCGCAGCTCGACGGGCTCCATCACGGAGCCCAGAACGTACGGCTCAACGGGTTCGGGCATGAACGCCCGCTGCGCGCTGGCTGGGAGCACCCCGAAGCACACCAGCACGCATGCAATCAAGCTCGCGAAGCGGTCCATCACTTGCTCCCGACGTATCCCCGCGGGTGCTTCTGGAACCACGCCCAAGCGCTTGCGACACTCTGATCAACATCGGTGATCGAGGCGGACCAGCCGAGCTCGTCGCGGATCCGCGCGGGGTTGGCGAAGAGCTGGGCCGGGTCGCCCTCGCGCCGCTGACCCTCAAGCACCTTGAGCTTCTGGCCGGTGACGCGCTGCACGCTGTCGATGATCTGCCGAACGCTGAGTCCCTCGCCTGTGCCGAGGTTGTACTTACGCCGGTCGCCCGGCACGAGGCATCGCATGACCTTGACGTGCGCATCGACAAGGTCCTCTACATGGATGTAGTCACGGACGCAGGTGCCGTCGGGCGTGGCGTAGTCCGTGCCGAAGATCGTCACGTGCTCGCGCTGGCCGAGGCAGCACTGCAGCACAACGGGGATCAGGTGCGTCTCGGGGTCGTGGTCCTCGCCGAGGATGCCGTCGGCGTCGGCACCCGCAACGTTGAAGTACCGCAGAGCCGCGAACGAGAATGCCTTGCCCGCCCGCTGGGATGCGGTGGTGACATCATCGAGCAGGTGCTCAACGTGCAGCTTGCTCACGCCGTAGGGATTGATCGGCTTCTGTGGCTCATCTTCAGAAATGGGTACGACCTTCGGCTCGCCGTAGGTCGCGCACGTGGAACTGAAGACGAACCGCTGCACGTCCGCTTGGAGGCAGGCATCGACCAACTCGACGACTTCGGACATGTTATTGCGGTGGTACAGCACCGGCTCATCGACGGACTCGCCTACCAACGCAAACGCCGCGAAGTGCATGACAGAATCGACGCTGTGCTTGCGGAGAGTGGCGAGCACCGCGTCGCGGTTGCCCACATCGCCTCGGACAAAGTGGCAGCGGTCGGGCGCTAGCGCGACGAGCTTGTCGACCGCAGCCTTGTGCCCGCGCGAGAGGTTGTCGAGGACGACGACTTCTTGGCCGTCGGCGAGAAGCCGTTTGACCGCGTGCGACCCGATGTACCCCGCTCCGCCCGTGACCATTACCGCCATGCGTGCTTCCTTTCGGTGCTTCGCCGATCGGTGCCGGCTGGTGGGGCATCATACCCGCCGAAGCCACGAAGGCTCCCTCTCGCGGGCACGGCTCGCTACCATCGGACCGCCGATCTTGATCAGCCGAGCAGCCACTCTATGACCACCGATTCTCCTCATTCCAAGACCGACATCCAGCCCATCGCGGGCCGTGTCCCGATCGTTCGCGCGTTCCTTGGCGGCATGCTGATGGGCCTCGCCAATCTTGTGCCGGGCGTGAGCGGCGGGACCATGCTCGTGGCCGCGGGCATCTATGACCGGTTCATCCAGGCAATCGCATCTGTCACGCGAATGCGTCTCACCAAGGACGCGGTGCAGCTGCTTGCGGTCATCGTGCTCGGAGCGGGGCTGGCCATCGGCGGCGGGGCCAATGGGGTCTCACTCGCTCTCGCGGAGGCCCGTTGGCAGACGTACTGCGTGTTCATCGGGCTGACCCTCGGCGGGGTCCCTGCGATGCTCGCGTTCTGCAAGCCCTTCTGCCGGAGTACTTGGCTGGGCGCCCTCGTCGGCGTGCTTGTGATGGCGGCACTCGTGTATTTGCAGGGCCAATCGCATGGCGGCGGTTCGGGCGGATCGGGTTGGCTGCTGCTCGTGATGGGCGGCGCTGCGGGTGCGGGGGCGATGATCCTGCCGGGCGTCTCGGGCGCGTACCTACTGCTGTTGCTCGGCCAGTACCGAACCATCGTGGATTCGATCCGCGAGACCGTGTCGGCCGCTTCGTCAGGTAACTTTGCGGGTGTCGTCGCGCAGCTGCATGTGCTTGTTCCGGTAGGTGTGGGCGTGCTCATCGGGATCGTGGGCGTCTCGAACCTGCTTCGGTTGGCGCTGCAGCGTGCGCGCAACTTCACGATGGGGATCCTGCTGGGATTACTCGTCGCGGCTCCCGCTGGCCTATGGCCTTACAAACACGCTCAGCGTCCTGGCCTCGGCGAGTTGTTCGAGGGTGCGGTGGTCACCGAGCAGACTCTCGCGGAGGTCCAAGACCCATCGCACGCGAAGGACTGGCCCGAACAGTTGTTCACGCCGACGCCCGTGCAGGTAGGCCTGAGCGTGCTCTTCATCGCAGCGGGCGCGGCGGTCACGCTGGGCGTGTCGATTATGGGAAACCGGTTGGACACTCGCAAAATCGACTAAACCTTGCGAGCCCAGCCGAGCAGCCGATCGCCTGTTCGCAGCGGTCCTCTGGTTACCGCCCACAGGACTGTGGTGCCGGTGGCCACCATCAGCACGCTGAGCCACTGCCCCCGGCTGAGCCCGAGCACCGTTGCACGTGCGAGGTGGCTGTCGGGCAGCCGGACAAGTTCGGTGAGCACCCGGCCCACGCCGTAAACAATCAGAAACCATGCCCCGACCAATCCCGGCACGCGCGGCTTGCGCGCGATCCACCAGACCATGAGTCCCGTGAACACGCCCTCAGCGAGCGCTTGGTACAACTGCGACGGATGGCGAGCGTTGATGAGCCGGGCGAGTTCTTCCGCCGCCGAGGCACTGCCATCGCGTGCTGCCTCCGCGAGCGCTGCCACGTGCCCTATCGCAGCATTGACGAACGGCTCGTCGCCATCACGCACCGGACCGCTCGGCACGCTCGCGCTCTCCGCGATGAGCGACCGCTGGGCCTCAGACAGTTGTTCCCATCGCTCGGGGGCTTCCTGCCAGTACCGCACCGACCACCACGGCGCAGCCTCTCCGGGTCCGGCGACGATCTTGCCCAGCAGCTCGCCGTTGATGAAGTTGGCTAGTCTGCCCAGCACGAGCCCAGGGGTCCCGATCAACGCGATGAGGTCGGTGACGTGCAGGAACGGGCAATCGCCATGTATCTGGCCCTGATCGTCAGGGCCGGCTTCGTTCTTCCATCCCTTGCGGATGCGCATGGCGGCGACGCACACACCGATGATGCCCCCGTGGCTGGACATCCCGCCCTTGTGCAGCGCCAGCAAGTCCCAGAATGGGAAGTCGCCCGTAACCCCGATAAACAGGCTCGGTTTGTAGAACACCGCGTATCCGAGTCGCCCGCCAATGAGCACGCCGCCAACCAGCCACACGATTACATCCAGCGCACGGTCGCGCGGGATCGGGGTCGCACGCCGGCCCGCGAGCAGCCAGAGCAGGTACCACCCGACCATGAAACCGAGCACGTACGAGAGGCCGTACCACCTGATCTTGATCGGCCCGATGGATACCAGCACCGAATCCAGCGAGTGCAGCCAGGCATCGGCGAGCGTGAGCACATCGGGGGTCAAGCGTTGGCTCCGCGGCCAGCGGGCCTCAGTGAACGAGCATCGATCCCGAAGAACCGGCGCGTGTTCTCGTCGATCAGGTCTTCGAGCGCCGGGTACGTCACGCCGCGGACCTCGGCGAGCCGCTCTGCGGTGAGCCTCGCAAAGCCGGGCATGCAGGGGCGTGCGCCGCGCTTGGGCTCGGGCGACAAGAACGGCGCATCGGTCTCGACCATGATGCGGTCTGCGGGCGCGATGCGCGCAGCCTCACGCACATCGGGCGCGTTGCGGTACGTCAGCACCCCCGTAAACGAGAGCATCGCGCCGAAATCGAGCACCGCCTTCGCGTTCTGAACCGAACCCGTGAAGCAATGAAACACGAACCGCGATGGGTCGAGCGAGCTCGCCTTGAGCACGGGGATCAGATCGTCGAACGCCTCTCGGCAGTGGATCACGATCGGTTTGACGAGCCCGTTGGCGTGGCACGCCTCGATCGCAGCGAGCTGTTCATCCAACACCTCGCGCTGAATTGTGCGTTCGGGTTCGTCGTAGTGGTTGTCAAGCCCAAGCTCGCCCCACGCCATGCACTTGGGGTCCTGTCCGACGTGCTTGAGCAGCCGCCAATCGTGCGGTCCCTTGTCGCTGTAAAGTGGATGCACGCCTGCGGTGAACCAGACCCGCTCGTGCGCACGGGCGATCTGCTGGCCCTGCTGGGCATCGTGCAGCGTGGTGGCGATGGTGATGACGCCGTGAACCCCCGCACGCTCGGCATCGGCGAGCACCGCTGGGATGCGGTCGCGGAAGTCGGGAAATCCGAGGTGGCAGTGCGTGTCGATCAAGGCTGGACGATAGCAGCCGGTCAGCCTGTTCGGAAGGGCTGCGGTACAGCCATTTGGTCGGGACGGTTAGACTACGGGCGTGCCCACCATTGCCAAACACAGACGCGTCCTGTGCCAGCTGATGGCGTGCCTGCCGGTCTGCCTCTTGGCATCCTCGAGCGGCGCGCAAGCCATCTACGACCGGTGGTACGTGATCGAGGTGGATGACCAGCCGTCGGGCCGCATGCACGAGACCCGGGAGCTGGACGGCGAACGGGTCGTCACACGGTCGAGCCTCTCGATGAGCATTCGGCGGGGCCACGAGACGATCGACATCAGCCTTGATACCGAGTTCATCGAGACCCCATCGGGCGAGCCCGTGCGCATGAAGCTGGTACAATCCTTGAGTGCCGAGCCCACAACGATCACGCATGACTTTCGGCCGAGTTCGGTTCTTGAGACCATCGAGGGCTCAGCGGGTGTGAGCCAACGCATCGTTTCAAGGCCCACGGACGATCCGCTCACGCCGGCACGCGCCGACGCAGCGCTGCTCATCGCCTTGCAACAGGGACAGACCGCCATCGCCCACCCAGTCTACGACCCGCTCAGCGGGCTTGCGCCGGTGCTGGTGATGGTCGATGGAGTCGAGCCCGCGAGCGTGAACATGCTGGGCGAGGTCGGCCCCGGGTGGAGGGTGCGCGCGCACTCCTCGGAGGCCGTTGGAGCTGCGCCGTCGATCGAAACACTGTGGGCCGATGGCACACCGGTGCTGATCGAGCAGCCTCTTGGCGATGTACGCGTGGTGCTGAGACTCGTGGAGCCGGACAAAGCCGCCCGAGCCGAGACCGAGCCCGCGGAACTGCTTGTGCGCACGTTCGTCACGCCGAGCCGTCCGGTCGTTCGCGCACGATCAACCACACTGGGCGTGTACCTGTTGCGAACGACCGGTGCCGACATGTCTGATCTTCCAAGCGTGGGGTACCAGTCGTTCGAGCGGATTGGGGGGCAATCGGCGCGTGTCCGCGTGGACCTGAACCAGCCCCCAACGCCAGCGGAAGAACCGATAGATCTGACCGAGTACCTGAGCGCCTCTGCAATGGCCGACAGCGGGGATGAACAGATCATCGCGTTCGTCGGCCGAGTGCTTCGTACATCGGACGGCGCGAGCGATGCACTTAAAGCCGAACGGCTCAGGCGCGGCGTACACCGGCTGATGGCCGTCAAGGACCTGTCGGCAGGATTCGGGAGCGCCAGCGAGGTGATCCGCACGCGGACGGGCGACTGCACCGAGCACGCGGTGCTGCTCGCGGCGTGCCTGCGGGTCGCGGGCATCCCCAGCCGGGTCGCATCGGGCCTGACCTACGCCGACCGGTTCGCGGGCCAGCGTGATGTGTTCGCGTTCCACATGTGGACGCAGGCGCTCATCGACAGTAATGACGGCAGAGCCTGGGTTGATCTGGACGCAACGCTCCCTACGACGCGGGCGTTCGACGCGACGCACATCACCCTCGGCACCGACCCGCTGACCGGCACGCTCGGCGTGGGAGCGTTCGGGGCTGCGAGCAACCTGATCGGGCTTATCGAGATCGAAGTGGAGACAGCCAAGTGAGCAGTGCGAGCGAAACAGACGACAAGCAGTTGCCCCAGCTCCCACCTCGCTCTGCGTCTGGCCACAAGGGTGAATTCGGCGCGGTGCTCGTGGTGGGCGGGTGCGCGACCTCCGGCGCGCGCATGATTGGCGCACCAGCGCTTGTGGCCAGGGCGGCGCTGCGATCGGGCGCGGGTCTCGTCAAGCTCGCGTGCCCGGAGCCCATCTTGAATGAGGTGGTCTCGCTTTGCCCCTCGGCGACGGGTCTTCCCTTGGCGATGGACGGCGACCGGTTCGTGCTGTACCAGGCCGCGGAGGTGCTCGATACGGCCCTTGAAAGCGCGAGCGCGGTCGTGCTCGGCCCCGGGCTCGGGGATGACGAGAGCGTCGAGGACCTGGTGCTTCGGCTGCTCTCACAGGACCGCGTAGCGGTGGTGGTCGATGCGGATGCGCTCAACGCGCTGTCGCGCATTCCTGCAGCATGGGAATCGGTGCGCGCGCCGTGCGTACTCACGCCCCACCCGGGCGAGTGGCAGCGGCTCGCCTCGGCGCTGTCGATCTCGGGAGACCCCACTCACGCGGGCAATAGGCGGGCCGCGTGCGAAGCGCTCGCCCAGCGGACGGGGACGATCGTCGTGCTCAAGGGCGCGGGCACGGTGGTCTCCGATGGGCACCGAAGCTGGACCTGCGAGCGGGCGTGCGCTGCGCTCGCGACCGCGGGCACGGGCGATGTGCTCGCGGGTCTGGTCGGCGGGCTCATCGCACGGTGCGTGCCCAGGCACAGGCCCGAGCTGGCGATGCTACCCGAGGCAGCGCGGGCGCGGATACCGGTCGATCGCCAAAGGCCTCTGGACCTGTTTGATGCGGCCCGCATCGCGGTCGATGCTCACGCGGCGTGTGGGCAGCGGTGGGCCGAGTCGCACGGCGCAGGCGGCGGGATGTTGGCTATGGAGCTCGCGGACCTGCTGCCGGCGGAGCTGGCGAGCCGCGAACATCGAGACGAGTAAAGCGAGAGCGATACATCCCGGCGAAAGGAGAACCTCGCTCCCTCACGGTCGCGGCTCGTTGGATTCGACCCGCCGGATCGAGCTTAGTCGTCGAGGCGCTGAGGCACGACCGTCGTCACGAATCGGAAGCTGGGTGTATCAACGCCCGCAGCGATGGCGACGTCTTCGAGCGTCTGGGGCCTGACAGTGAGGTCCACGGTGAGTCTTTCGAGCCGGGGCCCGACATCGTACTGCAGCGTGAAGCGGATGTTCTGTACATCGGTGAGCAGCGGAAATTGCTGCTGCTGGCCGACCTGGTCGCCCGCGGTGTTGATGATGGTTCGCACAAACCAAAGCTCAAAGGGCGCTCCGCCCGCAGCGACGAACTCGGTGGGCGCATCACGGCGTTCGAGGCGGGTGATCTCTTTGTTGCCAGTGGCGGCATCAACTGAACTGGTGAACTCGATGAACGCGGGATCTGGGATCAGCTCCGGGTTCCTGATCGGGTTGATCGGGAAAGGGGCAAACTCGGTGCCGGTGCGGACCATCGCGGTCACGCGGTGCATGACCATGCGCGCTACGACGTGGGTCGATGCGGACTCGGTGGTGACCTTGTAGCTGTTGAAGCTTGTCTGCAGCGCCTGGAGCGTGCCGGCAAGGAGCATGGACGTGATGGACAGCGCGACGAGCAGTTCGACGATGCTAAAGCCCCGGCGGCTGATGGTGGGTGTGCTATTCAAAGCTTGCCCTCTCTGTAAGAGTTGGCGACGCTGCGGACCTTCATGGGGAGCATGATCCCGTCGGGCAGTTGCATGTCCGGGTTGAACTGGATGCGGACCTTGCCGTACCCGTTGAACGGGATGGCCACTGCGCCGGCGGCGAGCTGAGCGGGCGTTGGGCTCTCGCCCGGGCCGAGGTCGGCGAACCCGTCGCCGTTGAGGTCCCAGCCAACGATTTTCTGACCGTTGACGACAGCGAGGTCGTCGGGGTTGATCGATTCGAAGTCGCCGTCATCGGGACCAAAGTACCCGATGGAGGCGTTAAATCCGGCGGGGTTTCCGATCGGTGCGCCGTAGAGATCGACGAGCGGTCCCTCGCCGTGTGTCGGCTTATAGGTGAGTATGAGCGAGCCGTCGACTTCGGTGTTGCCTCGGATGTCGAGCACGCCAGCGATGATGGCGCCCTTGAGTTCGACGTCCTGGTCTGCGGGGCTATTGAACGTGCCTACGTCCACGGAGAAGTTGGGGAGCATCATAGAGCTGCGGACGATCTGAGCAAGGTCGTCGGGCTCGGGATTCCAGTCCTGCTCGGTCGGGTGCTCGGTCATGAAGCGGGTCGAGCCGGTGAACTGAACCTTGTTGCGGATGTGCGTGAACTCGCGGGGCGTGTCGCTGACGACCGAGCCGACGACGAGGCAGTCGTGCATACGGATGTTGTTGGAGTAGTCCTTGGAATCCGTGACCCGGCGTACGACGGTCTGGTAGCTGCCGCCCACAAGTTCGGTCACGCTGACGAGCAGCGGTTCTGGCAGGCTCGCGTACTCCGAGGCAGCGTACGAACCGACCTCGTTGGCGGGCACGTCGGCCTTGTCGAGCGGCTGAGGGGCCATAAGCAGCATGGCCTGCGGCGGGATTGCGGACTCGGGCAGGACGGAGGTATCGAGCGGTGGACAGTTGGGACAACCGTCGGTCTCGTTGTACTCGTCGGGATCGTCGCCGAACATGTATCGTCCGCGCTTGGGCACGGGCCGGCCGATCGCGGGGTCGAATTCGAGCTGGCCGTAGATGGACCAAGCGGCGTAGGTGGTGCCGGGTGTGCCGGCGTATTGTCCGTGGTTGTCGGTGTGGGTCTGGACGCGGGTGACGCCCGCGAAAACGCAGTCCTTGAACAACGCGTTGAGGCCCATGGGCACGATGACATCTTTGAAGACCATGCCCTCGAACACAGGCCGGTAGTACCAGTCGGCGACGTTTGGTGAGTCCATGGGCATCGGCTCGAAGTAAGCGGTCTCCCAATTGTCGGCCCGGGCATCGCCGTCGCGGTCGATGTCCAGACGCAGATAGCGTGGCATGGGCCTCTCGACGCCGTTGCTGTCGGTGTACGTAGAACCCTCAGAGGAGGTCTCAATGTAGTTCATGGCTGGGCCGTAGAGGCTCGCGATTGTCGCGGTCTTGCCAGCGGCCGCGAGGTTGGCCTGGACCTGGACCCAGAAGGCGTTGCCGTCGGCGGCGTTGAGCAGCGCCGAATTGGCGGTGCTGAAGCTCGAAGCGTCAACGAGCGGTAGCTTGTTGTTATCCGCGTTGTAGGCCTGAGCGGCACCGCCGTTCTTGGGCCGAATAGCCCCCTGGATCTTCTCGTCGGGGTTGCCCTGCTCGTCATACCAGTCCTGCTTGTCGGTGCGAAAAGTGAGCCCGCCGTCGAGCTTGACGTACCGATCCATGTCGTCAAGGAACCCGTCGCGGTAGCCAAGTTCGCCGTCGAGGTAGACCTTGGTGAGCACGCCCGTCGAGATCTCGACCCACGTCCAGTCGGTGAGCGACTCGGGCGGCGTGCCATCGGGCTCGTACCGGCCGTTGTGGTTGATATCAACGTAGCCCCAAATACCGTTACGGTTGCGGTCGGGGGTTGACCCGTCGATAAGGTCGGCAAGATCCGGGTCGATCACGTCCCCGTCGTCATTGACGAACTCGGTGGCGATCTCGACGCGGTTGTCGCGGGGCGAACGGTCAAAATAGTTAATGAAAACGTCGAACTCGTCCACGAAACCGTCGCCGGTCGCGTCGGCAAAGGCGACGGGGTTGAGCTCGTCGTCAGGTATCGCAGGCCCCTCAACAGGGTGGCCCACGCGAAGGCGGTTGTCGCCATCAACATCGAGCGCGGGGTCGGAGAGTACCGCAAACAGCTGGTCAAGCCGGGCATCGAAGCCCGCATCGAGGCCGCGAAAGTCCGAGCGGCTGATGAGCGGATCGCCATTGGAGAAGGTGATGTCGTCGTACCGAATCCCGAGGTCGCCAACGATCTGCACGTTCTTGCCGACCATGATTCGGCTGGGACTGATGATCGCGTGGTCGATCGATTTCGTGAGGCGGAAGTCGCGGGTGATGGTGCGCGTCATGGGCGGGCGGCCGTCCACAAAGTCGTATCCGATGGCGATGATTCGGATGGTCTCGCCGTCGGTGAGCGGGGCGTAAACGATCTGGTAGGCGGCGGGCGGGGGGGCACCCTCGGTCGCGGCCTGCAACGCGGTGATGGGCGTGATGACCCACCAATCGGACTCGTAGATGTCAAGGTCCGCGTCGGGCCATGCAGCCAGGATGCCGGGCGCGCTCAGGTCGAGTTCGTCGCGGATGACGAGGTTGCTGTCCTGCGCATGGAAATTGACCAAGGCCGCTGCGAGGCCCGTGGGAGCGTCGCCCACGCCGCTGCGTGATGCCTTGGTCGAGAAGTCTCCGAAGTCGTCGAGGTCGCCTTGCCACAGCGCCTCGACAAACTCGGGCGTGATGGTGCTGTTGGATACGACAAAGCGTTCGGCAGACTCGGTGAGGCGGCGCTGAGCGATCTGCATACCCGTCTCGGCGGCGCTCATCGCTTGCATCACTTCGAGGTGCGTGCTGGCGGTGCGGATGTTGCTCCGGCTGGTGATCGCCATTGCGGCAACCAGCGAGCCGAAGAGCACAAGAAACATCATCGCCAGCACGGAGGCCACCCCGCGCCTGCTCGTGTAGAATCGGCCTCTTGGCACTCGGGTTGACTTGAGAGAATCGGTCATGGCTTCACTCCATCCCCACACAGCGGACGGTCGAACAGCAGTCAGATAGCGCCGGTCAGTCGCGGGGCACGATCCACGAGATCCGGCTGATCTCAGTGGTCTCGGCATCGGGCCGGTTAGGCGTGTAACGCATCACGACGGTGACACGCAGCGGGAAGGCATCGACGGTCAACGGCGGCAGGCCCGAGCCGTTGGCGCCGATTGGGGCATCGTTGTCGTCGCTGCCGGGCGGCACGCGGTAGTAGTCGTCCGAGCGAACGATCGAGGTGTCGAAGGGCTCGATCTTTTCGACGATGACCTGCTGGGACCACCCGGCCATGCCAACGGGGTCGCCGTTCTCATCGAGCACGATCGCTCCGACGTTGTCGAGATCGGGGATAAGGCGGCCGATTGCGTCGATGGGTCCCGGGTTAGTGCCGTTGAAGCCGAAGATCACGCCGTCGAAGTCGTCGACGTCGTCGTAGTCGTCGACGGTCGTCTCGCCTGTTTCTGGCCCGAAGGCGACTGGGCTGCCCGAGAGTCCCGATGCAGGATCGTGCCGGGGGAGCCCGCGCATTAGCTCGCGGACCTCGCCACCCAAGTACGCCCCGGCTGCCGCGTGGCTGGACCACAGGTTGCTATGGATGAACGCCTGTTGAGCCTCGACCATCGCGAGCACGCCGATACCGATGATGGTGAGGGTCATCGCGGATTCAAGCAGCGTGAAACCCTGCCCCGACCGCCTGGGCGCTGGCCACCCACGCCTGGTCGGTGCGTGCGAAGGTGCGCTCTGGGGCCTGTCGGTTCGTGTGATCATTGGTCGCTGCTCCGTCGGCTCCGCCCTCCTGGCACTCATGACACGATCGAGCTCATCTTGAAGATCGGCAGGATGATCGCCATAGCGATGAACCCGACGACCGAGCCCATCCCCAGGATCATGATCGGTTCGATCATGCTGGTGACGGCCTTGATCTGGTCTTTCAGCTGCGCTGCGTAATAGGTGCTGATCTCATCGAGCACCTCGCCGAGCTTGCCCGACTCCTCACCCGCTGAGATCATCTGCGTGACCGCGGTGGGAAGCAGCTTGCCTTCCCGCAGCGGGGTCGAGATCTTTTTGCCTTGTTTGACACTCGCGTGGACCTTGGCCCACATCGACGAGAACAGCATGTTTCCGCTGACCTCGCCTGTGATGCGGAGCGTGTCGAGCATGGGAACGCCCGCGTTGATGAGCTGGCCCATCGTCTGCAGGCCTCGGCTGATGTAAAGCGAGCGGAACATCCCGCGTAGCAGCGGAACAACCAGCTTGAGGTTGTCGACCCAGAACTTTCCGGTATCGGTGCGCAGCCCGAGGAAAAGGGCCAGCGCCACGGTAAACAAGCCGCCGACGACAAAGTACCACTGGCTGGTCATGAAATTGCTGAGGTCCATAAGGAACAGCGTGGCCCACGGCAACGCGTCCTCCTTGCCCTCGAACACAGCGTAGAACTTGGGAAGCACGAACGTCAGCAGGAAGATGGTCACGGTCACCGCAAGCGTGCCGATGATGCCCGGGTAGATCGAGGCACCAACCACCATCTTGCGGGTCTCGATCTGCTGACCGATGTAGCCAGCGATGCGGTTGAGCATGTCGCTAAACGAACCGGACATCTCGCTAGCGCGGACCATCGAGACGTAGAGCGGGCTAAAGAGCTTGGGATGCTTGGCGATGGCGTCGGAGAACTGCACGCCGCTCTCGACGTCCTGCTTGAGGCCGACGATGACCTGCCGAAACATGTAGTGCTTGGTTTGCTCGGCGATGCCATCGAGCGCAGCGCGCAGGTTGATGCCAGCGCGGATCATGACCGCGAGCTGTGTGGTGAACTCCAGCACGTGCTTCTGCGTGGGCGGACGCTTGTTAAAGCGTGCCCATGCTTCGAGCAGTCCTCCGCTCCCGGCCGAATCATCGAGCTGTGAGGAAATCGTCTTCACGCGGAGGCCCTGCGTGCGCAGCGCAGCCGCGGCTGCGGTCGCGTTGGCGGCCTGGAGCGTGCCGGCCTTGGCCTGGCCAGCGGCGGTAGTGGCTTGGAATCGGAAGGTTGCCATGGGTTACGCCGCCAGCAGACGGGAGAGCTTGTCGGGGTGGACGGCCTGCGCGATCGCGTCTTCCTTGCCGATGTGGCCGTTAAAGTAGAGCTCGGAGATCGAAGTATCGAGGCTGCACATGCCCATCGCGCGGTTGGTCTCGATCACGTTGGGAATCTCAAACGTGCGGGCTTCGCGGATCAGGTTGCGAACAGCCGGGGTCGCCAGCAGCGTTTCGACCGCGGGGATCATGCCCGGCTGGTCCTTGCGGGTGAACAGCGTCTGGCTGACCACGGCCTGCAGGGTTCCCGCGAGCATGGCGCGGATCTGATTCTGCTGACCGGCGGGGTACATATCAACGATGCGCTCGACCGTCTGCGAAGCGTTGACGGTGTGGAGTGTCGAGAGCACGAGGTGACCGGTTTCCGCAGCCGAAATGGCCAGAGCCGTGGTCTCAAGGTCTCGCATTTCGCCGACGAGGATGATGTCCGGGTCCTGACGCAGAGCGTGCTTGAGTCCGGAAGAGAACGTCGGCATGTCGCGCCCGAGTTCCCGCTGCTCGATCAGGCACCGCTTGCTCTCGAACTGGTATTCGACCGGGTCTTCGAGCGTGATGATGTGCTTGGCGTAGCGCTGGTTCATCGCGTCGATCATCGCGGCCAGCGTGGTGCTCTTGCCCGAGCCAGTGTCGCCCGTGACGAGCACGAGCCCGCGCGGCAGGTAGGTGAGTCGGGCGATGACCTCGGGCAGGCTGAGCTTCTCAAGCGGCGGTACCTGGGTCTTGATGGTTCGAAGCGCCATACCGACCTGGCCGCCCTGCATGTGGGCGTTGACGCGGTATCGGGCGAAGCCTTCGATCTGGAACGAGAAGTCGGCGTCCTTGGAGTCGTCGAAGATCCGCTGGGCTTCCTTGGAAGCCATCTGGCGGAACATGGCCCAAGCCTGATCGCCATCGAGGTCGGGCAGATCGAGAGGCTGGATGACTTGATGCACACGCACGGTCGGCGGCTGACCCGCCACTAGGTGGATGTCGCTCGCGTCCATTTCGTCAGCTAGGCGCAGGATTTCCTCGAGCTGCATCAGGGCTCCTCCGAGCGGCCTCCGGCATGCCGGGATCGGCACACACCAGTGAGACTCTTCCAATGCAATCGGTGCTCAGACAGCCGGGCTGGATGCCCAGTCAGCGCTTCGGACCCGCACAGCCGTCCGCGTCAGGCGCAGACCAACCACTCGGTCAGCAACGCCCGAGAACTCGCCAGTTTACGCGATCGCCCTAGACCTTGGCATACGCATCGCGCGAACGAACCGCGAGCTGGTCCGCTCGTTCGTTCTCGGGATGGTCGCTGTGACCCTTGACCCAATGCAGCCGGAGGTCATGGACAGCCTTTAGCTCATCGAGCTGTTCCCAGAGGTCCCGGTTCTTGACCGGTTCCTTCTTGGAGTTCACCCAGTTCTTGCGCTTCCAGCCGTCGAGCCATGAACGAAGACCGTCGAGCACGTACTTGCTGTCGCTGAACAGCTCGACCGTTGCGGGCCGATTGAGCACTTTCAGGCCCTCTATCACGGCCTGCAGTTCCATGCGGTTGTTGGTGGTGTCGGCCTCGCCGTCGGTGCGTTCAAGCTCTTTGGCGGTCTTGCGATCGCGCAGGATGAACGCCCAGCCGCCCGGGCCCGGGTTGCCCGAGCAGGCCCCATCGGTGTAGAGCTCGACGTGCGGCTTGCCGGAGGGCGTGAGCTTCGATGCTGGCTGAGCTTGGCTGGACACATGCGATGTTAGCGGACCCCAGCGGTTAGGATGCGCCCATGCTCCCACCATCCGCCCCCACCGCCAGCCAGACTGCCAACAGCCTGAGTGTCCACCGTGTCGAGGTCCGCGCGAGCGAGCGGGCGGGCGACCCGCGCGCTGCTCGGCTCGAACGCGAGGCCGCCGACCTGGGCTACCCGACGCTGCGCGCAAGCGTGGTTAGGGTGTACCTGATCGAGTCGGCGCTTGATACCGAGGCCATCGAACGGCTAGCAGCGGGCCTACTGGCCGACTCGGTCGCGGAGATCGCACTTGTCGGCGCGAGCGAGCCCCGCGCGAGCGTGAGCGTGATCGAGGTCCACCCGCTGCCCGGCGTGATGGACCCGGCGGCCCAGACCGTGGCCGACGCGATCATGGACCTTAGCAATACCGAGGCCGAGGTCGTTACTGGCTGGCGGTACGAGCTTGAGGGCGTGACCGCTGAGCAGGCACGCGCCATCGCCGAACGGCTCGTGGCCAACGCCGTGATCCACGGCCTCCACGATGGGGCTTACTGGCCCAAGGCCCTGCCCAAGGGAAGCCCGGCTGAGATCAAAGTTGTCAATGTGCCTATCCGCGAACTCGACGATCCGGCACTCCGGATGCTCAGCCGAGAGGGGCATCTGTTTCTCGATCTGCACGAGATGCATGCGATCCAGGCGCATTACTGCTCGCTCGAACGCGAGCCCACCGAGATCGAGCTCGAAACGCTCGCGCAGACGTGGAGCGAGCACTGCGTCCACAAGACACTCAAGAGCACCATCCGCTACCAGCCCGACCCCGAGGCCGCCGAGGAAGGCGACCCGATCGATTGGACCAATCGGCCGGGGCACGTCATCAACGACGACGGCTCGGTCACCATCAACAACTTGCTCAAGAGCACCGTCGCCGCAGCAACATTCGAGCTGATAGACGAAGGCATCGACTGGTGCCTTTCCGTCTTCCACGACAACTCGGGCGTAATCGCTCTCGACGACACGCACGCGGTGTGCATCAAAGTCGAGACGCACAACCACCCCAGCGCGATCGAGCCCTACGGCGGCGCTGCCACTGGCATCGGCGGGTGCATCCGTGACATCATTGGCACGGGCCTTGCCGCCAAACCCATTGCAAGCACGGATGTGTTCTGCGTAGGCACGCCCACCATCGCAGGCGTGCCCGAGGGCTGCATCCATCCTTCTCGCGTTCTCTCGGAGGTCGTTGCGGGCGTGCGTGACTACGGCAACCGGATGGGCATCCCCACGGTCAACGGCGCAGTGTGGTACGACGACCGGCACGTCGGAAACCCACTGGTTTTTTGCGGCTGTGTTGGCATCCTGCCACGCGACTGCATCGACGGCGAAGCGCAGCCGGGCGACCTGATCGTTGCTTTGGGCGGCAGAACCGGCCGCGACGGCATACACGGAGCGACGTTCTCGAGCGCGGAGCTTAGCGACTCGCACTCGGTCGAGTTTGGTCACGCCGTGCAGATTGGAAACGCCATCGAGGAGAAGCGCACGCTCGACGCGATTCTGCGTGCACGCGACGAGCACGGCTCGCCGCTGTTCAGCGCGATCACCGACTGCGGCGCCGGTGGTTTCTCATCGGCCGTGGGCGAGATGGGCGAGAAGCTGGGCGCGACGGTCCAGCTCGATCAAGCCCCGCTCAAGTACCAAGGGCTCACACCGACCGAGACGTGGATCAGCGAGGCGCAGGAACGCATGGTGCTCGCTGTGCCCAGCGGCAAACTCTCGATGTTGCAGGCCATCTGCGATGAGGAGCACTGCGAACTCTCGGTGCTCGGCACATTCGGGACCCCCCACGCCGAACTGGTGCTTCGGCATGGAGAGGTCGAAGTAGGCCGGTTGAGCATGAACTTCATGCACAACGGCGTGCCGCAACCAACGCGTGAAGCAAGCTGGCACGACACGCCGCGCGTCGTTTGCCCCGAACAGCCACGCTCGGCCGCGCCTTCCACTGAGCAAGCCCTGCTCGCGCTGCTCGCTCACCCAATCATCGCGAGCAAGCACCGCATCATTCGGCAGTACGACCACGAGGTGCAGGGCAACACCGTCGTCCGGCCGCTGGTCGGTCCCGGCGGTATCGGGCCGGGCGACGCAGCGGTCATCGAGCCAGTCCCAGGCTCTAGGCGGGGTATCGCTCTGGGCTGCGGGCTGGCGACCGGGCTGGAGCGCGACCCGTACCTGATGGCCCTGGCCGCGATCGATGAAGCGGTGCGCAACGTGGTGTGCGTCGGGGCCGATCCGTCGCGCATCGCCATCCTCGACAACTTCTGCTGGCCAAGTTGCAGCAAGCCTGAGAATCTCGGCTCGCTGGTGCGGGCCGCCGAAGGCTGCTACGACGGGGCCAAGGCGTACCGCACGCCGTTTGTCAGCGGCAAAGACAGCCTGAACAACCAGTTCACCCCCGCGGGCGGCGAGACCATCGAGATCCCGCCCACGCTGCTGATCACATCGCTGGGCATCGTCCCGACCTTGGACCGCGTCATCACGAGCGACGCCAAACGCAGCGGGCATGTTTTGCTGCTTGTAGGTGAGACCAAAGCCGCTGGCGGCGGTTCGATGTACGAACGGGTGTTCGGAATCCAGACCGCGCGAGCGGTGCTTATGCAGGTCGCCGGCTCACTGACCGATCAGGCCACCGGCAAGATGGATGACCTGCTCGATTCCATCCCCGAGCAAACGCGCGCCGATCTCGAACGCCTCATCGAGCACGCGAGCGAGCGCGTGCCCGCCGATCGGCTGGAATCACTCCGCGACAAAGCGTGGACCAAACTTCGTGGCATGGTCGGGGACGATGCATGGAGCCGGCTCGAGCAGCGCCTGGGCAGCGACCGCTTGCACGACGTCGCCGCCAAGGTTGTCGATACCGTCGGCCGTCGCGCGTCAATTCACAGTGGACTGCCAAGCGTCGATCTGGTCATAGGCCCCAAAGCCGCCCGCGCGGTGAGCGAACAGATCGCTTCAGGCCGAGTGCGATCGGCGCACGATTGTTCCGAAGGCGGCATGCTCGTCGCGCTGGCCGAGATGCTCATCGCTTCTGGCGGCGGGGCCAACGGCCCAATCGGCTGCGAACTCGCGGGCGATCTTGGCGGGCTCGGCCCAGCGGCGTTCGCGTTTGCGGAGACGCCATCGCGCTACCTGCTTGAGGTGCCCGCGCTCAACATCAAAGAAGTCGAGCGAGCTTTCGACAAGGCGGGCGTGCCGTGCAAGCAGATCGGCGTTCTCAACCACACCGGCACGCTGCGCTGCGACAAGCTGTCGCTCGATGTGGGCGTTGATTCACTTGCTGCCGCGTGGCGGGGCGAGGCATGACCCGGTTCTGATTTCCTAACATAATACGATTATGTGATCGCTCTGGGGTCAGCCCCGGCTGGTGGGGTTGCGGCGACACGCCGGGTGTGGTTCACTGCTTTCGGACCCGCACTTTCCTCGCAGGGAGAACACCATGAACCGCGCCCGCCGACAGCTCACCGTTTCGTACCTTCTTGAGAACCTCGAACCCAGGCTGGTGCTGACGGGGTTCTTTGGCCTGGGAGCGGAGCTCGACGCTTCTTCGTCCAAGCTTGGAGCGGTGCTGTTCAACTCCTTCGGCGATTACGACATCGCAACCGGTCAGGTCAACTTCGAGAACTTTACCAATTCACAGCCCACCCTCACCGATCACATCGTGAACGGCATCTCCACGGGCGATGACACGCTCGACGCCGCGTTACAGCGGTTCCGCAACAACGGCTTCCGGTGGCAACTGAACGACGGCTCGGATACCAACACGTCCACGGCGCTCAACGCACCCAACCGGCTCGCGTTCGATACCTCATTCACCGGAAATGATAGGGTCACCACCCGCATCTACGGACAACAAGCAACGGGCCTCACGCTCGCCGACCGCAACGGCAGCTACCGATTCACGGGGCTCATCTACAACGCGACCAGCGGCGAACTCAATCCAAGCTTCGGAGTTTCGCAGATTCTTGATGGCTCGCTCAGCGGCAGCGAGTTCAGTGCCCTTGGTGAGTTCCCGCTGAGCGCGACGATCGGCATCAACGACGCCTTCGACGACGGGTTCACGCGATCGAACATCCCGGGCTACACCTCGCTGTTCGGCCCGGGCGCCCAGACCGTCCTCACCACCGGCTTCAACCAGGGTCCGGACAGCGACTTCCATTCGATGTCGGTCGCGGTGCGCACCGACGACCCTACCCAGCCGCAGATGGGCGATGAGGACATGTTCCGCGGCGATGCGTTCTCGTTCTTCAGCCTTGGAAGCATGCCTTTCCTAGGCGGATCGCGAACCGTGGGAGACAACCTGTCCAGCGGTCAGCACGTCTTGGAGTTCGAGCCCGCAGGAAACAGAGTCCACGTGTCCGAGGTCGAGTTCTTCCTGTCCGATCAGAGCGCCTCGTTATCGCAATCTGGAGACTGGGTCATCGACGCGGATTCGAGCATGCGCATCGAACTGGACAACGGCTTAGTGCTGAACCTTAACTTCGGCGGTGTCGATGGCGACACGATCGTTGCCGAATCTGTGGACGACAACGGCACCGTTACGCCGGTGTTCGGCGCTGGAGGCCGCCTGCTCAACGGTACTCCCGGCCCCGTCAACAACGAGGCTCCTACCGATGTCGGTGTCTGCTTTAAGAGTGTCAGTGTTGAACTGCGAGACGGCGAGCACTTCATTCTCGGCGAAGGCGACAACGGCATCACCTACGTCTGGAAGGCCCGCGACATCGAGGGCTCGATGGAGGGCTACTTTGGAGTCGGAGCCACCCTTCAAGACAACGGCAAGACGATCGTCGTGATGGTTACCCGCGACGACGGGATGATCCGCGAACTCAAGCGCAAGGAAGACGGCGAGTGGCGCGTCAAGAACCCGATCGGCGGTGCGGTGCTCTCATCAGGCGCGATGGTCGCGCCGAGCATCGAGACCAACCCTGCGACCGGTTCGCAGATGCAAGTCGCCATCAACGCCGACGGCTCGGCATCCTCCATCACGCCATCCCTGACTGACACGGGCCTGCCGGCCATCGAGGCGCTGCTGATCGAGACAGGCCCGATCAACGTGAGCATGGGCTTCGACATCGACTTCCAGTTCGATGCCAACTACACCACGTGGGGCGCGTACCACGGCGCATTCGTTGATGCAGCGGGCGACCTCGTCATGCTGTGGAATGCACCGCTCACGACGGGTGCCAACTTCCGTGTCGACAACATCCAGGCCAGCGCCGACTCCCCGGCGCCAGATCCACACAGCAAGATAAGCGTCGCCACTACCACCTACGGCAGCATCCACGTGGGCTACACCGCTGTCAACGGCGACTACGGGCACCTGTATTGGAACATCGGCCAGGGCGGCGACTGGCTGTACGCGCCGCTCGAGACCGCGGTCAACGCGCCGTCAGGCGGGCTCAACTTCGACCCGCACTCCGCGGTCACCGGGTTCGATCCGCTCGAACAGCAGATCTTCGTGATCGGTGTTGACCAAACGACCGACAGGTTCGCGACGGTTGATTGGCGGATCGATCGCCGCTCGTGGGAGTACAACCCGACCGTCGTGGACACATTCGGCGAGCCGTTCACGCTTCCCGATATCGGGTCTGCTCCAGCCGACGCGGTCTACACGGTGCGTGCCCATCAGACCATCGCGGACCTGTTCGGCGACAACGCGGACTCGCAGGTTCCCATCCTCGGCGACTTACCGGTGATCGGAAACTTCTTCCGCAATACCTCGATGAACTCGATGACCAACAACCTCATTATCTTCGTCACTCCGACGATCTTCCAGCCAGGCGGTTGATACCAATCTAGTGCAAACCGTACTCCTTGAGCTTGCGGTACAGCGTGCGCTCGCCGATGCCCAGCATCGCAGCGGCCCGCTCGCGATTGCCCTCGGTTAGGCGGAGCGTCTCGCGGATGGCGCGCTTCTCGATCTGCTGGAGGCTCTTGCCAGCGAGTGATGCCGAATCCGCGTCGAGCGTGTCAACATCGACCGACTCGGCGCTGCGGACCTGATCGGGCAAGTGCTTGAGCTCGACGGTTGCCTGCTCACCGGGCTCGGTGTCACCGATGGCCATCACCGCAACCGTGCGCACAACGTTGATGAGCTGGCGTACGTTGCCGGGCCAATCGAACGCCGCGAGCTTCATCATCGCGCTGGGCGCGATGTCCGGCACGGGAGTGCCCGGTCCCATTTCCTCGACAGCGAACCTCGCCAGCGCGTGCTGAACGATGCGCGGGATGTCCTCGCGCCGATCGCGCAGCGGGGGCAGGTGCACCATCGACCCCTGGATGCGGAAGTACAGGTCCTCACGGAATCGGCCCTGCTTGACCATCGCATCGAGATCCTGATTGGTCGCGCTGACGAGCCTGGCATCGACCCGCTTGGGCTCGTTGGAACCGAGCCGGACGACCTCGCCGTTCTCGAGCACGCGCAACAGCTTGGCCTGCATCGGCAGGGGCATGTCGCCGATCTCGTCGAGAAAGATCGTCCCGCCGTCGGCGTACTCAAACACGCCCTCACGCGACTGGTCAGCGCCGGTAAACGCTCCGCGAACATGGCCGAACAGCTCGTCCTCGATCAGGCTCTCGCTCTGACCTGCGCAGTTCACGGGCACGTACCGGCCGCCGGACCTCGGCGACAGCTCGTGGATCGCGCGCGCGATCAGGTCCTTGCCCGTGCCGCTCTCGCCCGTCACCAGCACAGGGATCTTGCTCGGCGCCACCTTGCGAACGGTATCGAGAATCGCCAGCATCGCTCCGCTGCCCGCGACGATCCCCTCGAACCCAGCGTCTTGCACCAGGTGCTTGAGATCGCCCGCCTGATGCCTCAGCAGCACGTGCTCGGCGGCCCGGTTCACCACCGCCCGGAAGATGTCCAGATCGAGCGGCTTCTCGACAAAGTCGAACGCGCCGCGCACCTTGAGCGCCTCACGGATGGTCCTCGGGTCGCCGTGAGCGGTCACCATCACCGCCTTGGCCTCGGGCTGAAGCTCGGCCGCAGCCTGAAGCACGATCATCCCCGCGTTGGCACCGTCGCTCTCCACGCCTTCCTGGCCCGCCGAGGAAGGCATACGAAGGTCCGTGACGATCACGTCGAACGCCCCGCCTCTCAATTCGGCCAGTGCTGCAGCGACACCCCCCACCACCGTGCACACGTGCCCGGGACGGCGCAGCGCCTCGGCCATCGCATCGGCGTGGTCGGGCTCGTCCTCGACAATCAGCACCTGCGCTGAGGGCGACGGTGCGGCAGGTTGGCTGGTCATGATCTCTCTCCCGTGAGGGCGGTCAGGCTCGCACGCTGGCGCGCGCACCACGCGATCGCGATCGCGTCGGCGACATCCGGCGGACTGGGGACTTCATCCAGACCGAACGTGCCGCGCACGGCTTCCTGCATCTGCGCCTTGGTGGCCTGTCCGTAGCCGGTCATCGATTTCTTCACGGATGCCGGCTTGAGCTCGACGAGTTCAAGCCCCGCCGACTGCACCGCCAGCAGCACGACACCCCGGCCGTGGCCCATGATGACCGCCGTCGCCGGGTGCTTGTAGTGCGCAAAGAGCCCCTCGACCGCCACCACCTCCGGCTTGAGGCGGCCGATGGCATCGCGGATGTCGCGGTCGAGTTCACCGAGCCGATCGGAGAGCGACCGCCCGGCCCGCGAGAGGCGGAACACGCCCGCCTCGACGATGCCGCAAGCGTGGGCGCCCAGGCTCGGCTGACTCAGCGCAGCCGAGTCCTCCAGACAGGCGTAGCCCGTGAGCCGAAGGCCAGGATCGATGCCCATGACGCGCACAACGGAGTCTATCGGCTCGAAGTACCCGGCCCGAAGTGGGCGAGCCAGTGGACCGCGGTGCGGGCCATGATGTCGGTCTCGATATTGACCATCGAGCCGGGCTTGAGGCCGCCCAGCGTGGTCAGGTCGAGCGTGGTCGGGATGAGGGCCATCTCGAACCAGCCGTCGGCGACATCCACGGCCGCCAGCGTAAGCGAAACGCCTTCGACCGCGATTGAGCCCTTGGGCACGATGGCGGGCATCAACCCGGCAGGGGGCCTGATGCGGGCGACCCACTGGCCTTGGGTCTCGATGGAGAGCACCTCGCCGAGGCCCTCGATGTGCCCCTGCACGATGTGGCCGTCCATACGGGTAGTCGGCTGCACCGAGGCCTCCAGATTGACCTTGCTGCCCTCGCTCAACCCGCCGAGAGTGGTGCAGCGGAGGGTCTCGGCGATCACATCAAACCCGACCTCGCCCGCCTCCGGATCGAGCCTGGCTGCGGTGAGGCAGCAACCGCTCACGCAGATAGAAGCCCCGTGGGCAGGGAAGCTGGCCGCGGGCTCGGAGGAGTCGAGCAGTTCCCGAACGTCGACGGAGAGTTCGAGCCCCCCTTCGGCGGATGACGCGGTGCGCACGACCCGCCCGGTTCCTTGTATGATGCCTGTGAACATGTGCGTGATCTTTGCCCGCTGGGTTGCGGGCAGGACGCACCAGCGGGGATTTCTTTCTGCTTTGGTTGGGGTCCAAACAGGCCTCGGGCTTGACCCCGGCGGGGCAGGCCTCGATACTGCGGCTCACGCCCCTCGCGGGGGGTCCCCCACCAGCATCGGTCGCAGGGGCGTCAAACGACCCCCGGCACGCGACCGCCGCCCTCGGAGACGACTGCGGATGCTCATCCTCGGCACGCCGATACGTTGTGTTTGTCTGATCCTGACCGGGATGCTCGCCATGAGCGCGCTCACCGGCTGTCAGTCATCGCCCCGAAATCCCAAGACCAGCATCAAGGGCACGCCGCTTGAGCGGCTCGACCGCTTTGCGATCGCACCCGAGACGCTCGAAGGCCTCGGGTACCGCATCGATTGGCGATCGGCGGTGCCGCTAGGGCCGAACCCGAGGCTCGCATCGGTCGATGCCTACCGCGACCTCGTGGTCGTGCAAACCGCCGACACGCTGCTGAGCGTGCTGGATACTTCGACCGGCGCCCTTCGGCACTCCAACGAACTCACGGACGCGACCTCCACGCTTGCGGGCAACACTCGGCTTGGCGAACTGATCGTCAGCAGCGTGGACAGCGACGCGTACTTTATCGATCCCGTCTCGGGCGACCTGCTTGATCGTCAGAGCTTCGAGGGCGTGCTCGCGTCCAAGCCGGTGCCTTTCGGCGCCAACTTGCTCGCCACATCCAACACCGGCATCGTGCTCTTGCACACCACCGCCAGCGGCGGTTACCCGCTCTGGCGGTTCGGCGCGCGCAACCCGATTGACACACCTGTTGCGTTGTCTGGTTCGACAGCGGTCGTCGTGACCCGCTCTGGCCGGGTACTGGGCTTTGAGGCTAATTCGGGCCAACTCGTGGGCGAGAACTCGATCTTCATGGGCCCGGACGGTAGCGACCCGATCGCCTCGGACTCCACGGTCTTCATCGCGAGCCCGGATCAATCGGTGTACGCCTTTGATGCGTTCGATATGTCACTCCGGTGGCGTGTGCGCACGGCCATGCCTCTCCGTGAGCAGATCACGCTCGTTGGCTCGGTGCTGTACGTCCCGACGCTTGACCAGGGCCTGCTCGCGCTGGATGCGGCGACAGGCAAGCAGCTCTGGAGCGCACCGGATGTGCGGGGCGTGGTGCTGACCTCGCGCGGCGAGGCGTTGATCGCGTGGGCAAACGGCCGGGCTTGGGCGGTGAGTGCTGCGGACGGCGCGGTGCTCGGCGCGTTCGATGTGCCCGGCGTCGCGATGCTCGCGGCCGACTCGGTCAGCGAGGGCACGCTCTACGCCGTCTCGAAAGACAACATCGCGGCCCGACTCGTCGCTCGGCGCTAGGGAGCCCCGCTGTGAACGATCTGGTCCCGGTCCGGCGAGCGCTGCTCTCGGTCAGTGACAAGACCGGTCTGATCGCGCTGGCGCGCGGGCTGCACGAACTCGGCGTGGAGCTGCTCTCGACGGGCGGCTCGGCGGCGGTGCTCGCAGAGGCAGGCCTACCCGTGCGCACGGTCGAGAGCGCCACGGGCTCGCCCGAGATGCTCGGCGGGCGGGTCAAGACGCTGCACCCCAAGATTCACGGCGGGATTCTCGCTAGGAGAGACATCGACGGCCCGGCGCTGAGCGAGCACGGCATCGAGCCGATCGATCTTGTGTGCGTGAACCTGTACCCGTTCGAGGAAACCGTGCGCACGCCGGGCGTGACGCTGGAAGCGGCGATCGAGCAGATCGACATCGGCGGGCCGAGCATGATCCGTTCGGCGGCCAAGAACGCGGCGTGGGTGGTCTGCCTGACCGAGCCCACCCAATACGAGCGGCTGCTTGCCGAACTCAAGAACCACGGCGGCGCGACGACTCTTTCGCACCGGCGCGAGCTGGCACTGGCTGCCTTTCGACACACAAATCAGTACGACGCGGCTATCGCCCGTTACCTGACGCATGCTCAAGGCACTGGGCCTGAAATTGACGCCGGGTTCCCGGATGGACTCGATCTCGGGCTCGTCAAGCTCACCGACCTGCGGTACGGCGAGAACCCCCACCAGCCCGCGGCGGTCTACCGCTCGCGTGCGCACAGCGCCGGCTCGGTGATCGGCGGCCAGCAACTGCACGGCAAGTCGCTGAGCTACAACAACGTGCTCGATGCGTCGGCGGCGCTGCGATTGGTGCGTGACCTGTACACGCTTTCGCCGGAGTCGGCGAGTGCTGCGGTCGTTAAGCACACCAACCCGTGCGGAGCGGCGACCGGCTCTAGCCTGGAATCGGCCTTGCAAGGCGCGCTCGAGGGCGATCCGCTGGCAGCGTTCGGCGGGATCGTGGCGTTGAGCCAACGGGTCGACTTGGCGAGCGCCGAACGGCTGGCTACACCTGGCGCGTTCTTTGAGGTGGTCGTCGCGCCGAGCTACGACGACGAGGCGCTCGGGCTGTTGCGCGCGCGGTTTGCCAACGTGCGACTGATCGCAACGGACGAGATTGATGCATCGGCTTCTTCAGACATCGAGGTGCGCACGGTGCCGGGCGGTGCACTGGCCCAGCGGGTTGATGCGCACGTCAGCGCTCCGAGTAGTTGGACGCACGCTGCGGGGCCCAAGCCCATCGCGGAATTGCTGCGTGCTGGGGCATTTTTGGACACGGTTTGCCGATCGCTCACGAGCAATGCGGTGGCGATCGGCGGCCTGCTTGACGACGGCACGGTGGCGCTTGCGGGCGCTGGGGCGGGACAGATGGACCGCGTGGCTTCGTGCCGAATCGCGATCGAGAAGGCGGGCGAACGCTCCAGGGGCGGAGTGGCGGCATCGGACGCGTTTTTCCCGTTCGCCGATGGACCGACCCTGCTGGCCGATGCGGGCATAGCCATGATCGTGCATCCGGGCGGGTCCAAGCGTGACGGCGAGACGTTCGAGTTGTGCGAATCTCGGGGCATCTGCTGCCTGACTACGGGCGTGCGGCGGTTCAGGCACTAGCCAACCGACGAGACTCACAGCCGAAACGAGCGTTCCGGGTTAAAGAAATCGGGCGTCGACGGGTTCTGGCGGTTGGAATACCGGCGAGCCGTGGTACATTCGTGTGCCTGGACGCGCCGACGGTCGGCGGCCGCCGGGGAAAGCTGCATCGAGCATGGCCAAACGCAAGCAGACATCCAGAGACAAACGACGGTCGGCCCCTGAGCCGGTACCGGCGGTAGCCTTGCCTGCTGCGGGGCCAGTGCAGCTGGGGAACGAGGGTCTCGATGCCCGTGTGCTGGTTCTCAACCGGTTCTACGCGGCGATCCGGGTGGTCAACGCCCGGCGCGCGCTCAGCCTGCTGTTCTGCGACCACGCGGAGGTCATCCACGTGGATGACGGGGCGTACCTGAACTACGACTTCGAGTCGTGGCAGGCGATCTCGGCGATGCAGCAGGGGTTTCGGGCTGACCACCAGGACTGGGTGAGCACGGTGCGTGCGGAGATCGCGGTGCCGAGGATCATTCGGCTGTACGGTTACGACCGGTTGCCAGCCCAACACGTGAAGCTCAACCGGCGGAACCTGTTTGCAAGAGACGCACACGAGTGCCAGTACTGCGGGTCGCTCTTCACCACAAGCGAGCTTACGCTCGATCACGTTAAGCCGCGCTCGCAGGGCGGCGGGGATTCGTGGGAAAACCTGGTGTGCGCGTGCGTGCGGTGCAACACCCGCAAGGGCGGGCGTACACCCGAGCAGGCGAGCATGAAACTGATCAGGCCGCCAGTGCGGCCGAGGCGAAACCCGCTGATTTCTGTGCGATTGAGCTACGCGAAGTACGCGTCGTGGAAGGCGTTTCTTGACGAAGCGTACTGGTCGGTCGAACTGAAGTAGGCGATCGCGTGGCTTGGCTATCGCCGCGGGTTCATGCCGACTGGAAACCGTCAGCGGCGCGG
Source organism: Phycisphaerales bacterium (assembly GCA_029260395.1). Classification (GTDB taxonomy): domain Bacteria; phylum Planctomycetota; class Phycisphaerae; order Phycisphaerales; family UBA1924; genus OFTM382. Next base: position 111,213 of record JAJDDJ010000017.1, read on the forward strand.
GCGAGGGCAAAGTCTTTCTCGGTGATGCCGCCTGCGTCGTGAGTGCTGACGGTGATGGTTACCTTGTCGTATCGGATCAGGATTTCGGGGTGGTGCTGGGCGTGCTCGGCGTAGTCGGCAACCTTGCTGACGAAGGTCATGGCGTCGCTGAACGTCTCGAATTGGAAGGTCTTCTGGACGGCGCCGGAGATCTCAGACCAGTCGGGCAGTGTTTCAAGCTCGGACTTGATGGACTCTTCGGGGAGCTTGGTGGTCATGTGGCCTCCTGCCTTGGGACTCGGGCAGCCGCGACACGGTGTCTCGCCGGCTCGGCGGGAGTGTAGCATGAGCAAGCGTCGTGCTGTCCGGGCCCATTGTCCGACTTCAGGGGTTGAGCATGGACCGGCACAGCGATTCCCCGGGCCTTGGCCATCGCCCAGACGGGGCACGGGCTCGGCCTGATCGCACGCGGCTGGCCCCTTCGCCCACGGGGGCGTTGCATCTGGGCAACGCGAGTTCGTTCCTGCTGTGCTGGGCGCTGGCCAAGCAGCGCGGCTGGGAGGTCGTGGTGCGCGTCGAGGACCTTGATGGCCCTCGGATCAAGCCGGGCTCGGTCGAGCAATCACTTGAGACGCTCGCGTGGCTCGGCCTCGATTGGACGGGCGACGTGCTGGTGCAGAGCACGAATACCAAGCCGTATATCGAGGCGATGCATCGGCTCGCAGCACGGGGTCTTGTGTATCCGTGCGACCTGAGCAGGGCTGAGATCGCAGCGGCGGCGAGCGCCCCACAAGAGGGCACGGACGAGACGGTGTGCCCACCCGCGCTGAGGCCCGCCGAGATGCCGAGCGTGTTCGATGATCCGGGAGTCGGGTGGCGGTTTGCAACGCCCGAAGCGGAAATAACCTTCGATGACCGCGTGCTGGGCACGCAGCGTGTACGGCCAGCCCAGAGCGTGGGCGACTTTGTGGTATGGACGCGCGGAGGCGAGCCCTCGTACCAGCTCGCGTGCGTGGTGGACGACGCAAGGCAGGGTGTGACGCACGCAGTCCGGGGCAGCGATCTGGTGGATTCGGCGGGGCGGCAGTTGCTGCTGTATCGGGCACTGGGGCTGGAGCCCGAGCCCACGTACTGGCACCTGCCGCTGGTGATCGGCCCGGACGGGCGACGGCTAGCCAAGCGGCACGGGGACACGCGGGTGCTGAGTTACCGAGACAAGGGTGTCCTAGCCGAGCGGATCATCGCTCTACTGGGCCGATACCACGGCATGGGACTATCTGAGCGGTTATCGGCGGAAGATTTCGCAAGCCGGCTCGACCACACTATCCTGTCTCGTGAGCCGATAGTCTTCACGCAGGAGGATCACCGATGGCTGCTGGATGGCACTGGATAAAGATCGCGGCGGTTGTGCTGGCGGTGGCGTCGGCGTTGGTCGCCATCGCTTCGATGCACGGCTGCGACGAAGAAACCGCCGAGGACGTGATGGCGGTCAAGGTCGGCGGCCAGACGTTCTTCCTTGAGTTGGCGGTGAACGACACCACGCGGGTCAAGGGCCTGGGCGGAAGGACGTTCATCGAGCCCGACGGCGGGATGCTGTTCGCGTTCCCGAGGGCTTCCAAACGGTCGTTCGTGATGCGAGACTGCTCAATCCCGATCGATATTCTGTTCCTCGACAGCAACGGCAGGATCGCCGCGATGCACGCAATGGTCCCCGAAGAGCCGCAAGGGCCAGCAGAGTCCGATAGCGCGTACGAGCAGCGGCTCAAGCGGTACCCGAGCCAATTCGACGCGCAGTATGTGGTTGAACTCCAGGGCGGGATGCTTGAATCGCTCGCGGTGGCGGAGGGCGACCTCATTGAGATGGACCTAAAGAAGCTCAAACAGCTCGTGCGGTAGGCCGATAGGGGAGCGGGACTCTCCTACAAAGGCGGCCGACTCCATGCGCGAACCGCAGCTTATCGTGGCTCGATCGAAAATCCTGGATCAGCACGCGCCGGGCGGGGCGAGCGCGTTCGCGGCTGTTATCTCATCTGCTTGGCCCCGGGCGTGCGCGCCTTCGGTGGGCGAGGCTCTGACGATACCCGGATTGATCGAGCTTCTCGGCGCTCTGCAGCAGCCTAGCCAGGGTGCTTGCTCGATGGACGGCGTATGCGTTGAACTAAATGCGCAGACGCCGGTGGTCGTGGTGTGCTGGCACGGGAGCGAATCGATGGCGCGCGCTGCGCAGGTCGCGGACCATCTGCTGAGGTTGCGGATACCCGCGGTGTTCGCGGTGCAGCGGTGCGATGAAACGTGGCGGCGGTTTGAGGCGTCGGGCTTGCTGGTCGAGCCGATGGACACGCACCCGAGCCGGTTGGCATCGATGCTGCACGCGATGTGCTCGCAGTCGCGAGTGGTCACGGAGATGCGCGAGGAACTGCGAGCATCAGCCGCGAGCCAGGGCGGGATCACGGGGCAGATCAATCGGCTGCATGAGGAATTGAACCTGGCTTCGACGATCCAGCGGAGCCTGATGCCCCCGGTGCCTCCAAAGATCGATGATTTGGAGATGGCGGTGCTGTTCAGACCCGCAGCGTACGTGAGCGGCGACCTGTTCAACCTGATCCGACTCGACGACGGCCGGCTCGCGTTCCTGCTGGCTGACGCGGTAGGCCACGGCGTGCCCGCGGCGCTGCTCACGATGCTGATCCATCGAGCGGTGACAGAGTCTGGACTCGGGGCGATGGGACAGGCTGGCCCGGCTCAGACGATCAAGGCGATCAACTCCGCGCTGGCGTCGGCATGCCCGGGTGGCAGCGACGGAACGCGGTTTGCGACCGCTGTCTTCGGCCTCTACGACCCGCGCACGCACGAGGTGTCCCTGAGCGTGGCTGGCCATCCCCCACCGCTGCGGATGACAGCCGATGGAAGCACACCGATCCATTCGCACGGCCCGCTGCTGGGCGTGTTCGAAGAAGCCCAGTTCGACGAGGAGAGCTTCACACTCGAACCAGGCGAGACGCTGCTGCTATACAGCGATGGGTTCGAGGTGGCGTTTCCGATGTCGGGCGAGACCTCGCCCGCAAACGAGGAATACCTTCGGCACTTTGAGCGGTTCGGGGATGCGGTCGATAAGCACGACGGTGTGCGAGCGCCGCTGGCCGAGCTTGAAGCGCAGCTGGATGTGCAGCGTGGTTCGTTGAACCAGGCGGACGACATCACGGCGATGGCTCTGCGCAGGCCGAGGGCCGCGCAGAGTTCGTCAAAGGCGGCGTGAACGACAGCCAAGCAGAGACCGGTTCCCTCACGGTCGCGGCTCGTCAGAGCCTTTACGGCAGGTAGGGATCACCGCGCAGCGACCAGCCGATCCATGCGCTCAGCGCCCGCGACGATGCTGGCGACCGCTCTGCCGACCATCGTTCTACCTAGGAACGGCGAGTTCGCCGATCGGCCGGCGACCTGCGATTCTTCGAACGTCCAGCGATGATCAGCATCGATGAGCGTGATGTCAGCAGGACCGCCGAGGGCGAGTTGGCCTAAGCCGAGTCGCTCCAACCGGCAAAGCCTAGCGGGCTCAACGGTGAGCAGGGCGATCAGGCGGGGCCAGTCGATGAGCCCGGTGTGCACGAGCGCCTCGGCGTAGAGCGGCAGTGCGGTTTCGAGACCGATGATGCCAAAGGGAGCGTCCTCGAAGGGCTGCTCTTTCTCATGCTTGGCGTGGGGAGCGTGGTCCGTTGCGAGCACCGTGATAACGCCCTCGACTACGGCCTGGCGGATAGATTCGACATCGCTCTGTTCGCGGAGCGGCGGGTTCATCTTGGCGAGCGTGTTAAAGCCCTCGCACGCCTCGTGGGTGAGCATGAGATGGTGCGGCGAGGCCTCGGCGGTGACGGGCAGGCCGCGTGCGCGCGCAGCACGCACCAGCTCGACGCTTCCTGCTGAGCTGATGTGCTGAACGTGGTACGAACAGCCGGTCTGCTCGACGAGCGCGATGTCGCGTTCGATAATGACTTCCTCGGCGTGCCTTGGCCAACCAACGAGTCCGAGCCGGGTGGAGACTTCACCGTCATGCATGGAGGAGCCGACGGTGATCGTCGGGTCTTGGCAGTGCTGCATGAACGCGAGGTTGGCCTTTGCGGTCTGTGCGAGAACGTGAGCCATAAGGGCGGGGTCGGCGATGGCGTCGCCGTCGTCAGAGATTCCGACAGCGCCGCCAGCAGCAAGAGCCTGGATCGGTGCGGGCTGCTCGCCTTTGCGACCGATGGAGCCCGCCGCCACCGGGTAGACGCGGCACTGGGCGGTCCGCTGGCATCGCTCGGCGAGGTCCGCGAGCACGCGGGGTGAATCGAGCGCGGGCGTGGTGTTAGGCATGCAACAGACAGTGGTGAAGCCGCCCGCAAGCGCGGCGGCGGTGCCGGAGCGAATCGTCTCTTTGTGCTCGCCCCCGGGCTCGCGGAGGTGGACGTGGGGGTCGATCAGGCCCGGGGCAACGATGAGGCCCGAGGCGTCGATGGTGCGGCCATCTGGGAGTTCGGGGAGATCGGGCCCGATGGCGTCGACCCGGCCGTCGGCACCGATGGCCACGTCGAGGGTGGCATCGGTACCCGTGGCGGGGTCGATGAGTCGGCCGCCCTTGATGAGCAGGGGTATGGCGGGCGATGCGTGGTGAGGCATGGTGCCCACAGACTAGCCGGTTGGCGGCGGGGCTGGGCGGGCTGGCGGCGGGTGGTCGGGCGGGCTAGTGTGTGTGCTGCGGGGCGTAGCGCAGCTTGGTTAGCGCGCCTGACTGGGGGTCAGGAGGTCGGAGGTTCAAATCCTCTCGCCCCGACTTTTCGAGAGATCAAGCCCTTCGGCGAGCACGTCGAAGGGCTTTCTCATTGTGGGGACAAGGTTTGCGCCGTCGAGGCGGCAGTTCAAACAGACGATTTCGAGCAATCGTCGCTTGGTGGCGTAATCAGCTCCA
>JAJDDJ010000018.1 GCA_029260395.1 Phycisphaerales bacterium
CAGCCCCACCGTCCTTGACCGGCCGCCCTTGCCGCGGAGGACGCGTACGGCTCCGCCGTCGATGTCCTTGGGGTACAGCGCCAAGGCCTCGGAGACGCGGAGCCCGGAGCGGTAGTGCAGTGCGACCAGCGCACGATGGCGCACACCCATCTGGGCGGTGCCGCAGGCTTCGAGCAGTCTTCGGACTTCATCAGCACTCAGAATCTCGGGCGGGTAGCGGGTCGGCACGGCGGGCTCCTTCAGAGCCCCATCAGTACCTCGGGCTCGGAGCATCCCTCAAGCGAACAGGACCGCTTTTGCACGAAAGCGGGACTGACCGATCGCAATCCACCCGCCATCATCCGACTTGGGCGAAACGAACCGGGCACGTGAAGGCTTGCCAGATCAGCTCTGCACCGAGGCACACGAACATCGTTCAGTTGCACGGCCCGACGGCGGGGTCAGATTCGGCGACTTTCTCGCGCTGTTAGGACTCGTTGGGCCGGGTCCCTGAGAGCAGGCAATGGGAGTAGGTAATAGCAGGACAGGAAGGAACCCTCACCTCCCGCTGTGGCTGTGCCGGACTCTCGCACGCTCCCCTAAGACACAAGACACGGAGAAAGAAGCACTTATCGCGTGCTACGGAAAGGCGACAGAGGCTGATCCAAACCGTTCAACAGTCCGCATCGGCCTCTAGGCACCGGGCAGGGTTGTCACCCGGTGCTGGGCCGGCGCAAGCTGGTTATCAGACCTCGAGTCAGAGCGATCCGGTGCAAGCTGGTCGCGGGCGAAGAATTTTTCTTGCGTTGTTTCTAAAACACCTATGGAAACACTCGCCTCCCGTGCTATCTTGCTTGCATGGCCTCAGTTCAGAACGGCTCCAGCGCTGACCCCTTTGAGGTCGACACCATTCAGGCCATCGGTCTGGCGCGGGACGCTTATGCCCGGGTGATTGAGCAGAAGTGCTCGGGGTCGAAGGCCGTCACGGTGGTGGCGGAGGCTTTTGGGATCCATCGAAAGCTGGCATGGCAGCTCATCAAGGTCGCGTACACAGAGGACCCGTTCGTGGCCGCGAGGCACATGCCAGTCGGCAAGGGACAAGAGGTCTGGCTGGCGGCGATCGAGAGCGCGGGGATTGGCGGCGAATTGATCGACCGCGTCCGAGAGGCGGATGACCGGTTCCGCGCGCTGATGTCGCAGCACGCTTCGAGCAAGTCGGAGTTCGAGATGCTGATCGGGTCAGCTTCGAGCGGCACGGACCAGCAAACGGAAGAGCGGTGGCGGCAGCAGGCGTTCGAGGGCAACTGCTTCACGTGGGGCGCGCACTGCAAGGTGCTAATGGCGATCTGCGTGCTGATGCCTTCGGAAGATCGTGAGCACTACTTCCATGCTGCTCAGATTCGCGGACTGATGGGGTTTCGTCAGACGCGGGCGAACGTGCGGTGGGTCATCAACCAGTCGGTGGCGTTAGACGACTCGACGCAGCACGAGGCGGCGATGGAACGGGTGGCGATTGACCCGGACGCCGCGGCGGCTCACAACGGCGTGCCGGTGCTGCCGCCGTTCTGCTCGGATCCGATGCCGAGCCTCGAACGGAGCCTGACACACGACGGCATGATGCAGGATGAGTTTCTGGCATCAGGCGTGGGGTTGCTGGGTGAACGCACTGTGGTCACGGGGGAGATGCTACGGAACATCGCGCCGGTGCATGCAACGTCGAACGACCGGACGGCCCACTTCGGCAGCGCTGTGCGCACGCCGGCAGAGGTGCTGCATTTCGACCTGTTTGTGCGAGCCGGGCTGTTCGGCGATGTCACGCGGGAGCTTCGAGTGTTCTCCGACATCGCGTCGCAGGTCTCGTTTCGAGAATCGGACGCGCTGCCCGTGAGCAACACCGTCCGCGTGCTGGGGCGCGGGCTCTCGATGGCACACACGCCGGATCTATCGGGCTACCTCGACATGACAGCGTGGGTGTTCAACCGGCTCGGCCTGAACGCCTCGGACTACGAGTTGTACCGGGTGCGGATGGCGTACCCGCCCGTTCCGACGACGGTGATGCTGCGGCATGACCTACTGGACCCGTGGGCGTGACGGTTCGCGCCCTCTCGATGTAACTGTACCTGCCTCTTTGACCTTGATTAGGAGAATGAGAAATGAAAGCTTGGACTCTGGCGCTGACCTGCACCGTGGCCGCCGGGATCGCTACGGCGACTCCAACCGTAAATGACTTCGAGAGCCTCACCGAGGGGTTCCAGGGCCCGGAGCTGATCGATAACGGGGTGCGCTTCTACGACGTCAACAACGTCGACGGCGTGTACCCCGACGGCAACACGTTCATCGCTGGCGATGACCCGATCGACGGCCTCGGCACCGAACTGATCGTGGAGCGTGCGACGTTCTTCTACAACGATTTTCCGTCCTGGGGCAGCCCGAGCAACGCGCTGACGTTTGGGCGTGCCTTCATCGGCGGTGACAACCTCACCATCGGGCCGCTCTCGACCGTCTCGATGGATCTCGACGTCGTGGCCGACTCGGCGTCGGTCGACATCGCGTTCTACGAGAACGGTCCGTGGGGCGGCATCGTGATCCACTTCGAGGCATACCTCAACGGCGGCCTCGTCGATGCGGACAGCTACACGCTCTCCGATCTGGGCGGGCGTGACAACGGTGCGGTGACGACGCTCTCCGTTGGGGGCGGCGACTTCGACACGCTGCGCATGTACTCCACGCTCGGCAGCGACTTCACCGCTCCTCGGATCATGATCGACGACCTGACTATCAACTCCGCGCCGGCGGCCTGCACGGGCGACATCGCCGACGACTTCGGCTTCATCGGGCCCGACGGCATGGTGAGCTTCGGCGACTTCCTCGCGCTGCTCGGCTTGATCGGTCCATGCCCGGGCGGCACGCCCGGATGCACCGGCGACATCGCGGATGACTTTGGCTTCCTTGGCGGCGACGGCATGGTGAGCTTTGGCGACTTCCTCGCCCTGCTCGGTCTCATCGGTCCCTGCCCGTAAGCCAACGCTCAGTACTAGCGCGGATCGAGCACACAGCGGCCCCACTCATGTGGGGCCGCTTCTTGCTTGATTGAGAACTGTCGAGCTAGCAGCTGGATGCAAGCACCTGATGGCAGACCTCTTGCACCATCGGCCTTCACCTCACCAGGCTCGCCTTGCCATCGCCTCGACCACCGCGCACGACGCGATGTGATCGAGGTAGTGGGCGGTTGTGGATATGGATCGATGCCTGAGCTGCGTGGAGATGATGCCGATGTCGGTGGCTTCTGATCGCGGTTCGCTTGCGTTTGTGTGGCGCAGCCCGTGGGGGTGGACGCCCTTGGCGATGCATGCGGCTCGGCCGTACAAGTGCGCGCCGAAGCCGAGGATGCCATGACGCCGCGCGCCATCATGGACGAGATCGGCCGGCGCGGTCTGGGTTGAAGACGACGTCGCCGGGTGCCACACCTGCGCCTGGCGGGACGGCTGCCGCGAAGGACTAGTCTTGCGAGAGGGCCGAGAAGAACGCGGCCCGAGGGGTGAAGCGTGAGCCGGGGTTTTTCGTTGAAACTGCCCGGCCTTGGCAAAGAAACGATCGTTTCTTTACGATCTTGACTAAGAAACGATCGTTTCTTAGTGTTGTACCCAAAGAAAGGCCTGTATCCCAGCCATGGCCCGACAGACCGGCACATTCAGGATCAGCAGCACCCACGGCGAGGAGGTCCGGGCGTTTGTCCCGTACCCCCTGCCGCCTTGCGAGCCGCCGCTTGTTCTGGAAGGCGGGCTTGCGGAGTTGCACGCGGGCGCGTTGTCAGCGCTCGACCGGCTGCGTGTCGCGGGTGCCATGGTGCCCAACCGCGACTGGTTCCTCTACGGCTTCGTGCGCAAGGAAGCCGTGCTGTCGTCTCAGATCGAGGGCACGCAGGCGACCCTGCGTGATGTGGCGACGTTCGAGGTCACCAGCGAGGGCGACCATCCCGACGATGCCGGTGAGGTCTGCAACTACGTCGAAGCGCTCAACCACGCGCGAGCCTCGATCGCGGACCCGTCGGGCCTCCCTCTTAGCACCAGACTGCTGTGCGACGTTCATCGCATCCTGATGCAGGGCGTCCGCGGCGAAGACAAGCAGCCGGGCGAGGTACGGCGCAGCCAGAACTGGATCGGCGGCGCTCGGCCGGGCAACGCGCTGTTTGTCCCTCCTCCGCACGAGGAAGTGCCGGGCGCGCTGGCCGAGCTTGAACAGTGGATGCACGCTGCCGATCCACTGCCCCCTCTGATCAGAGCCGGGCTGGCTCACGTCCAGTTCGAGACGATCCACCCGTTTCTCGATGGCAACGGCCGCATCGGCCGCATGCTGATCACGCTGCTCGTGGAGCACTGGGGCCTGCTCAATCAGCCGCTGCTGTACCTCAGCGTCGCGTTCAAGCGCCGTCAGCTGGAGTACTACTCGATGCTCGCGGGCGTAAGACTCAGAGGCGACTGGGAGCGTTGGACGGCGTTCTTCCTCGAATGCGTCACGGAGGCCGCGGACGACGGAGTGCGCGTGGGCAAGGCCGCTCACGAACTGGTCGGGCGAGACCGCTCTCGCGTCGTGGAACATGATCGCACATCCGTAGCCGCGGTCAGGCTCTTGGACCGGCTGCACGCCAACCCCGTGCTCACGGTGCAGCTCGCTTCGGAACTGCTCGGGCTGACCGCCCCACCGGCGCGCAAGGCCATCGACCTGCTCGAAGAGCTCGGCATCCTGCGGGAAACATCCGGCAAGCAGCGGGACCGGGTCTACGCCTACCACGACTATCTGGAACTGCTCACTGAGCGTTAGCCCGCTCACGCGGCTTCTCCCGACCCAGCCTTGGCCGGGGCTTTGTCGTTGGCCTTCTCCAGCCCGCTCTTCTCAAGCTTGGCCTTCTTGCCCGTGAACGCCTCCGACCGCTGGACGATCACGTCGCAGTACGGCGGGTCGATCTCCATCTGAAACGCCTTGCGCCCACTGGCCTCGCACGCCATCATCGTCGAGCCACTGCCGCCAGCTCACGTAAATCGTTGGCCAGTCTGGCCCAAAAACGACAACGCCGCCGAGGTGTCTCGACGGCGCGGGCCGTAAACGTAGCGCCGATCGCTCTCGCGACCGACTTAGGAATAGCGGGGGTAGGATTTGAACCTACGACCTTCGGGTTATGAGCCCGACGAGCTACCAGGCTGCTCCACCCCGCAATCAGGGCAGAATACTAGGCACTCCCCCACCACGATCAAGCTGTCAACACGCCGCCAGACCGCCCATCCGCCTCTGTATGCTGCACGCATGGCCAACCACAACACCCGCAGCGACCGTGATGCAACCGGCGGGATCATCCCCTACCGCAATCCCGCAGCACTTACCGCCTACTACATCGCCATCGCATCGCTCATCGGGCTGTTCCTGCCGCCCCTCGGACTGATCGCGGGAATTGTCGCCGTGGTGCTCGGCGTCAAGGGCTGGAAGGCCTACCGCGCGAACCCACCCATCGGCGGCAACATCCACTGCTGGATCGGCATCATTCTCGGAGGCATTGTCGCGCTCATCTGCCTCGTCGTCACCGGCTTCATCGTGCTCGCCATCCTTGGCCCTTGACCAATATCCGTCTCACTCGTTCACGTTCATCAGCACCTTGATCCCCTCGCCCGAGATCATCGTCGCGAACGCTTTCTCGTAGTCTTCGATCGGGAATTCGTGCGTGACAATCTGGTCGAGCTCAAGCCTTCCGCTGAGAAGTAGCTCTTCCATCTGGTACCACGTCTCGAACATGCGCCGACCGTTGATCCCGAGCACCGTGCAGCCCTTGAAGATCACGTTTTTGTTGAAGTCAAACGTCGGGCTCTTGGCGAGCAAGCCCAGCAGCGCCGCCCGCCCGCCGTTGCGCAGCGCCTCGAACCCGCTCTCCAACGCTGGGCTCGCGCCGCTCATCTCAAGCAGCACGTCCACGCCCTCACCCCGCGTTTCATCGCGGATCTGCTCGATCCAGCCGTTGCCCTCGCGCGCATCAAACGCCTCGACCGCGCCCAGCTTCTTCGCCAGCGCCAGCCGTGGCGGGTTGACATCCGTGCAGTAGATTCTCGAAGCGCCCGCCGCCTTAGCCACCGTGACCGCCATCAGCCCGATGATCCCTACGCCCGAGATCAGCACGCTGCTCGCGCTCACCCCCGCAGACATCACCGTGTGCACCGCGTTGCCAAGCGGGTCCATCACCGCTGCGTACTTATCCGGGATCGATTCGTGCAGCGGCCACACGTTCTCCTCCGGTATCGCCATCAAATCAGCAAAGCACCCGTCACGGTCCACGCCGATGATCTTGGTATCCCGCGCGATGTGCGCGTTGCCCGTTCGGCTATTGAAGTCCTTGCCCGCGGTGATGTGCCCCTCGGCACTCACGCGCTGACCAGGTATTACGCGCGTCACGGCGGAGCCCACCCGCTCGACCACGCCAACGAACTCGTGCCCGGTCACGATCCCCACCGGGATCCGACCCGCAGCCCAGTCGTCCCACTCCCAAATGTGCCTGTCTGTCCCGCAAATGCCCGCCTTACGGATGCGAATCAGGACGTCGTTCGGCCCCACCTCGGGCTCAGGACGATCGGACTCGAACCGGAGTCCCTCGCCGGCATGGTGCTTGATCAACGCGCGCATGGTCACTCCAACTCTCTATCACAGCCCAAACACTCCCAGGCGAACACCGCCCGCACCGGCTGCAACGGGGCGGATTCTCAGACCCTCGCGCCCTCCGGACCACCCCACCCACATGGATTCACGATCCATCTGAACGGATGAACGTTTGATCGGTACCATTCCGGCCGTGGCCCACGCTGCTCGTACCAACTCGATCTCTTTCGCCTACCTCGCCGCCACCCCTCGAGGCAGGCGGAGCATCGGCCTCCGCGCCGCTCGCAGCGAGCGAGCCCTGGCCTCGGGCCTCCGCCGCGACCGCCTGACCCTGCTCCGGGCCTGGCGGCTGCCTTCCTGGATCGCCCTTACCCCTGACAAGCTCAGCCTCGCCGACGAAGCCCAGCTCAACACCCAGCTCGCCGTATTGCTCACCCGCCATGTGCCGCTGGTCGAGGCCCTCGAAGTCGTCAAAACCGTCGTGAGCAAGCAGACCCGCCCCGTCGTCGAACGGCTCCACGAACTCGTCGGCGGCGGAGCCTCCTTCTCCGATGCCTGCGCCCAGGTCGGCGTGTTCGACTCTGTCGCCGTTGCGGTGTACCAGGCCGCCGAACGCACGGGAGATCTGGGTGGCGCGTCCCAGCGGCTCGCCGAGGCATCCCGCCGCAGGCTCGCGGTGCGTGGCAAAGCCGCCACGCTACTCGCCTATCCGCTGGTCGTGATGAGCATCTCAACCTGCGTCATAATCGCCCTGCTCACCCTCGTCGTGCCGCAGATCGGTGAAGCCATGGCCAGCCTGCCCGGCGAGATCCCGTGGTACACCTCGGTCATCGTCGGAACAGGCGTGGGCATGCGCGACAACTGGCTCGTGGCGCTCTCCATCGCAGGCGGCCTGCTCGTGCTCGCGATCCTCTTGCGCAAACCGCTGCTCAAGTTCCTCGCAGGCACCGCCCACCGCCTGCCAGTCTTCAAGGACGTGCTGCTGGCGCAGGAATCCGCCCGCTTCTTCGCGGTGCTTGCCGCCATGACCAGCGCTGGCGTACCTCTCACCGATGGCCTCGGCGTAGCGGTCCAAACCGTCAACATTCCCCGCCTGCGCGCGCAACTCAACCGCCTGCGCACCAAACTGGTCGAGGGCGGCACGTTCCTGCACCTCATCGACCACGTCACCATGCTCCCCATCGCCACCCGAAGGCTGCTCATCGCCGCCGAGCGCGCGGGAGACCTCGATACCGCCTTCGCCTCCCTCAGCGAAGACCTCGCCAACGACGTCGATACCAAGACCCAGCGGCTGCTCGCCCTGCTCGAGCCCGCCCTGATCGTCGGCATGTTCCTGATCATCGGGTCCATCGTGCTCGCGATTCTCATCCCCCTGCTCACCCTGCCCAACCAGGTCGGGCTCTAATCGCCCGCTTGGGCCTCCCCTTCCTGGCCGCTTATCGCCCTCTTTGCAGGTCGATAACCCCCGGCATGCCCGGTGGGAGGCCCATGCGCATACGATCGCCGCAACGCATGTTCACGCTCACTGGTACACCCTGCGCCGCCGCTCATACTGGCTTCAACAGCCCGGCTGATCGGCAGCCAACAACGAACCAAGCCCCGCTCAGCGCAGGGGTTCAAACAGGAGGCAGACCCATGGCGATCCGTCAACCCGGCAAGCGATCACGCCGCCAAAGCAAGGGCTTCTCGCTGCTCGAAATCGTCCTCGTGATGGCCATCATCGGCATCCTGCTGGGTGTCGTCGCACTCAACGTCGGGAGCTTCGGCAACACGGGCAAGATCCGCGCCACTGAAGCGAGCATGAATACCATCCAGACCGCGCTCGACACCTACCACCTTTCACACTCAGCCTATCCACCCACCCTCGACACGCTGAGGACCATGAAGCTGCCGCTGTTGCCCGCCAACAAGCCCATCCAGGACGGGTGGAAGCAGGCGTTCCACTACAACCCCAAGCCCAACGCTCAAGGGATGCCTTACACACTCATCAGCTTTGGCGGCTCCGAAGAGTGGGACCCCGCTGTGGGCATCGATGCCTGGACCATCGGGCAGAACTGACCAACTCATGCCGATCGCCGCGGCCCATCCCGTGCGCTCTGCCCCGAGGCAAATTAGCCGACCCGGCGTGACCTTCCTTGAAGTCGTCCTCGCGATGGCCCTGCTGGGCCTCGCCGCCGCAACGATTGCCAATGTGCTCGGGTTCATCACCGCAATGCAGCGTCGCCAGCAGACCACCCTCGGCTGCGCCGAGGTGGCCAATCGACTGATCCTCCAGCACCTTCTCAATCCCGAGAAGCTCCCCGCGCGCGGCCTGCCCATCGAGTACTTGGCCGATGACTACCGCTGGGACATCCAGGTAGATCCAATCGAGTACGAGCTCTCGCCCGAAGTGGAACTCGCCCTCGATGAAGGCGGCGCCCCGCGCACAACCAGCCCTATGTCCATCGACAACCGCCTTGAGCGTATCGCGGTAACGGTTTGGCTCTCCGATGAATCGGGCGGCTCGAGGCAGCGGGATGACGGCGCACCTCAGGTAAGCCTTATACGAGTCGTCGACCGGCTCAATCTCTCACGCAATCCAGCGATCGCGCGCGGGTTCGGGCAAGACGGGGACCAAGGAATTCAGCGGTTCATCGATCTTGTGACCGGAGGGGGCGGCCTGCCCAGTGCGCCTGCAACGCCCGCCACGAACCAGAACAACCGGGAGTCCCAGCGATGAATCGCAAGGGCTTCACGCTCCTCGAAACCGTACTCGCGATTACGCTCGGCTCGCTCGTGCTCGCTGCGGCCTTATCGATGCTGGTCGTCGTGCAACGCGCCCAATCGGCCGTCTTCAACCGAGCCGACTCCAACTCCGAGATCGCCCGCGTCCACCGCACCATGCAGCGGACGTTCTCTAGCCTGATGGTTCTGCCCACCCCACCTGCCGGCGCCGCACCCGCTGGCGGCCCGACAGAGGGAGATGCCCCTCAAGGCGCAGGCCCCGGTCAGCCCGGCGATCCCGACTCGCCGGACGACTTGGAAGCCCCCCCCCCCGAACCCAGACTTGTGCTAAGCCCCGACCCCCGGTTCCCCGGCCGGGACCTGCAACGGCTGGAGGTCGTGCTCTCCTCGCCCCCGATTCCGACCGACCCGACCCGCGCGGCCGAGAACGCCTGGGCCGACGAGGTATACGAACTCGACCGCCCCGCCGACGACACCGCTGGCCTCCGCGGCGCGTTCGTGCTGGCCGAGCCCGCACTCGATGAATCCGTGCTGACACGATCAAGTGGTTGGACGCTCTGGTGGATCCCCCGCGAGGGCGAACGGGTGCAAGTCGCCAAGAACCTCCGCAGGCTCAACTGGGTGGTCGCACGCTCCGAGGAAGGCATCGTCGAGCGCCTTAGCGAGTACATCGCGACCTACACCGCCGACCTGCCTGATTTCATCGAGGTCGAGATCGAAACCACCACGGGTGTGCGCTCAAGCATGATGTTTGAGATCGCGTGGTCCGTCGGCGAAGAACCCGAGCTGGATCCGCAAACGCCCGCTAACCCCGGCGAGGGCGCTGACAATCAGCCCAACGGAGGCGGGGTCGGGCTTCAACCGGGCGGACCCGCAAGAAGCGGCGCTGGCGGTGCGACGGGCGCGGGGGGCGCGGGGGGCGATGCCATGACGCTCACCCCGCCGCGCTCGGGTAGCGGGGGCGGCAACCGATGAACCTCGCGACCATCCAACGCCGGGGCTTTGCGCTGCCCGTGGTCATCATCGTGCTGCTCATCGTCTCGATGGTTGCGGGCGTGCTGCTGCAAAGACAGGCCTCCGACCGCCTCGTTGCCGAGCACCGGCTCAACTGGTACCGCGAGCACCACGCGCAAGCGGGTCTCGAAGAGGTCATCAACGCTTGGCTGCGAAGCTTGCCCCGGACCATGCGGCTTGATGAGATTCTCGATGACACCGGCCGGGCCATGACCATTGATTTTCGCGACGGAACCGAAGCTCTGATCTCGATCACCGATGGCCAGGGTGCCATCCTCACCGAGCCATCCGCGGTCCCGCCTTCACAGCGGGTCCAGATCGAACTGATCGCGGCCCGGTTTGATGAGTTGGTGGGCGAGTCCCAGCGGCCTCTCGAACGACGAACCGTCGGCCCAGCCAAACTCAGCCTGCAGATCGCTTCGCGCGAAGCGATCGAGGCCACCGCGTCCGCGTTCGTAGCTGCCGCTTCTGCCTCGGACTTTGCCCGGAGTGTCGTCGAACTCCGCGAGAGTGAGCCCGATGGCAAACTCACCAACGACGGGCTCACCACGGCCCTGGCCACCGCCGAGCTTGAAGAAGCGCAGGCCCAGCTTTTGCGGGCTGCCATCACGCTCAGGCCCACGTTGTACTTCGTCACGATCGAGCTTCGCCCGAAGGGCGCGATGCAACAGCGGGACGGCGGGGCCTCGGTCTACTTCGGCGGCTACATTCCTATAGGGTCTAGCCGCACCGGCGGGGCCCAGACTGGCTTCGACGATCCATCGGGATTCCTCTCCTTCGGCGCCTTGCCGGTACAGTAACCTTGGCGGGCTTTGGCCCTTCCAGCCGACGAACGCTACGAACGCGCTCTTCGAAAGCTTTCTTCTAAACACCGAGGAAACCACCGTGTCCAAGTCAGCTTCCAAACTCCGCCGGATCCGCACCGTCGCACAGGCCGTAGCGGTGGTTGCTGCCGCATCGGCTGGCATGGTCGGCGCAGTCGGGCTGCCGGGCCTTGAAGCCCCGGCCCCGGTCATCCCCCCCACAGGGGTTCAGCCCGATCCAGTAACTCCCTCGACCGATGACCCCACCGACCGAGTGTCCACGACCCACAGCTCAGGGCTGATCGCTGGAAGCCTTGGCGGCATCGCCAACGCGCCACTCCCCCCCGAAGAGCCTGTCGAGAACACCGGCGATGTCCTCACAGAGACCGACCCCGATCCCGCAGAATCGACAGATCTCCGCTACATCGGCCGCATGGCCAGCCGGGCCGTGCTGGTCATCGACGACAGCCAGCGGCTGCTCTCCCAGGGCGACAGCTTCAGCGGTGTCGAACTGCTCGAAATCGAGCCTGATTACGTCATCGTGCTCGTTGACGAGGACCGCAAGCGCATCGAACGCGATGGTGCCAAGCTCTCACGGGTCACAAGCGCCGACGCGCCGACCACGCTGCCCACGACCAAGACGCCCCTGCACGGCGGCAAGCCCAACCCCGCCGGTGCCGCCATCGAACGTGGGAAGGCAGGCGGCGGTGCGGCAGCAGCCGACATGAGCGAACTCTCCCGCCGAATCCGCGCCCGCAGTGAAGCGGCCAGCGCCGAGGAGGCCGGCGAGGAATGACCCACGCCGCGGTCTACGTCTCAACCTCTGATCGTGGCGCAGCCCTGCGGGGCCTTCGCCTCATGGTCGGAGAGCGCGACGAGGCGTGGACCGCGCCGGATCTGCCCACCGCTGCGCCCGATGCCCCTCTGCCTGAGCTCGAACGCGCCGCCGCAGACTGGCTGCGTACACGCCTCGCTGCCGACAAACGAACCAAGGACCGCATCGCCTCGATGGTCGTTGACGGCATCGGCTCGATGTTTGCCTGGTCGGATATACCCCAGGGCGTTAATGCCGCCACGGTCGCAGAGTCCATCCGCCGAGTGGGCTCCGCCCCGAGCGACCCCATGGCCGGTGATTCCGACCACACCTCGCCGCTCGCGTCGGCACCTGAACTCGAACTGCCCGAGGGCCTGACGCTCGAGCCGCTCGACGATCCCAGCGCCGAGCAAGACGCGGTCCATCGCGTCGCCATCGGTGCGACGCCCGACCTCGCCACGCGGCTCCTGCTCGACCGCCTCGACGCGATGGGAATCTCGACCGCCTCGGTCATGAGCATCTGGCAGGCTGTAGGCCTCGCATGGAACTCGCCGAGCACACAGGCAACCGCCCCAGCCTCGGCTGACATCGTCGATGCGCCCTCGTCCGCGAGCACGCTGGCCGCGGTGGTCATCGATGCGCCGGGCCGAAGGTTGCTCTGGACCTGGACCCGCAACTGCAAGACGCTCGCGTGCGGCTCATGCCGACTTGCGCGCGACGGCTCCGCCCCAAGCTGGGTGTTCAGCCGTCTGTGCGCTGAGTGGCTTGCGTGGTCGAGCCAGCTTGGAATCTCGCCCGCACGCATCACCGTCGTGCAAGACCAATCGCTCTCAGCAACCGGACAAGCCGAGCCCGCTCCCAAGCCTGCAGCCCTGCTCGCCCGGCACTGGCCTCAGTGCACCGTCGACGCCATCGAGCTCGATGACCCCATGCTGGCCACACTCGCCCGTGCCGCCGATCGGCTCGAAGGCGACCCCGACCCCGTCGCCCAATCCCAGCACCTCCGCGCGCTCACCGAGCGCCCCGGCAGGCTGCACCGCTCGTCTCGCCGCTGGATCAGCCTCGCGATGCTCGCCAGCGCGGTGGGCCTTGGGCTTGGAGCCTGGCAGCTTTCCAGCGCCGCTGCAGACGCCGACGCCATGGCCGCCGAGGCTCGAACTCTCTGGCGCGACCGCGCCGCAGCGATCGATGAGCGAGCACTTGAGCCGGGCGTGCCCGACCCGATCCTCTTTCTCGAAGAACTGCTCGCGGAGCGCCGAAGAGAAGTCGCCCCCGTCGCCCGTAGACGACCGGTGATGACCGAGCTCGAATCGGTCTCGCTCGTCATCGGGTACGACGGCGTGCAGCTCGAAGAGCTGTCGTTCTCACAGACCGCCGCGCTCATCAAGCTCCGCGTCGATACGACACAGGAATACGAGGACCTCAACGCCGCGCTCGCCAGTATCGCGGGCTCCGAAATACGCGAGTGGCGCGTCAGCCCGCAAACCGCCGGCGATAAGATCCGCGCCAACTTCACCGGCCTGTGGGGGCGCATCGGACCCCAGGACCCATCGCCGTAACTCCTATGCCCGACCCTACGACCAAACTCAGTGAAGACGACCGCTTCGAACTCGCCCAGCGGGCCTCTATGGCGTCGCGCGCGGCCAAGCCACTGATGCCTCTGGCGCTGGGCGGGCTCGCGCTCGTGGTCGGCCTTATTGCGCTGCTCTGGACCTCTATGGCCAGGGCCGAGGCCGTGCGCAACCTCGGTTCTCAGCAGCGCACGCTCGACCGCGTCGTCGCGATCGAGCAGTCGTTCGCCGCGATCGAAACTCGCAAAAACCAGGGCGCCACCGGCGTCCATGAACCCCTGCCCGATATTCTCAGCAGGCTCGAACGCGCCGCCACCGACGTTGGCATGGCCAAGCCCGCGTTCCCGCAGGACCGCGCCGACGACCAGCAGGGTGTAATCGACCGCAGGCTCACCTACACCGTTCGCGACGAACCCCTTGAAACCACGCTCGCCTGGATCGATCTCGCCATGCAGCGAATCCCCGGCCTCGAAGTCCACGACATCAAGCTCGTCATCAGCCCCTCCGGCCGAGGCGGCAACACCGAGAACTCGTGGATCGTGACCGTCACACTTGCCCGTTGGGAGCGACCCTCATGACCCCACCCCGACCCCCCATTCGACCTGCAATAGCGAGCACACTCGCTCTGCTTTTGCTCGCCCCCGCTGTCTCAAGCCTGCCCGCGTGCCAGTCCACCAAGCCCGCGGCCCAGATCACGGACTCACTCGGCGAGGTCGACCAACGCCGCATGCAGGCCCGCCAGGCCTTCAGCGAGGGCGAGCGCCTCCGCGCCGCCGGAGACACGGACGGCGCGCAAGATGCTTACCGCAGAGCCACGATGCTCGATGGGTCGCTCGCCGAGGCGTGGAACAATCTGGGCGTGTTGCTGCTCGAACGCGGCACGTATCTCGATGCCGCCGATGCCTTCCGCCGGGCGCTCGCCACCGCTGCGCCAGAAGACCCAAGGCCCGCCCGCAACCTCGGGTACACCTACGCCAAAGCCGGCTGGGGCGAAGAGGCCCTCAAGCACTACGAGACCGCGCTCGATCGTTCACCCAACGATCTGGAGTCCCTGCGCGGCGCGATCCGCGTGACCAAGGAACTCAACTTCGCCGATGCACGGGCACTCGACCGCGTGCAGCGGGCCATGCTCATCGACCGCGACGAGCAGTGGCGAACGATCCACTTCCGCGAGGACTCTCGCATCACCGAGAGGCTTGAGGCAGAACGCCGGAACGCAGCGAGGCGCTGAAACTACACATAGAGATCCGCCGCACGAAGCCTTAAATCGAGCCACTCGGCTGTTGAACTTACGACGAATGGGCACATCAGCATCAGGTTTGCTGGTTTGGATCCAACTCTTGCGATCAGACCCCGGCTGCATCGATGCAGGTACCACGGCACATGCATCCGATCTTCGACTCGCTCGTTAAACTCACCTGCGAAGACATCGGCTCCACCCAATTTTTCAAGCATGGGCCAGGTGAGAAGATTGGCCCAATGGAGCGAGAGCGCTCGATCAGCTCGTTCTTCACCCAACGCCTCAAACCGCGTACGTTGCAAGTAGTTCGCGTTGGTCATCGTGTCGCACCCTCCGCTGAACAAGTCGAACGATCCCGCCGCGGCATCCTCCACGAAAAAGCTGCTCGTCACAAAGCCACCAACCGCCTTGGTTGCATCGGCAAGCTTGCCCAGGTCAGCCATAAGGGCTGCAGGTGTCTCGCTTAGGCGTTCATCCTGACCCGCCTCGTGCCGGAGGAGGCCGGTATCGAGCGAAACAACGATCGTCATGTGCTGAGGTGGATCCGCAGGATGTGTTCCACCTAGATACACGCGCCAGTCGAAGGCGTAGACACCATGCCCGCCCCGAACGCGACGGCGCGCGCGAACATCAATGCAACCCAACTTGGTTTCAACACCGATTAGCCGGTCCAAGTTCGTCTTGGGAAGGCAAAGACCCTTGACATGCATGAACGCCAATCGCTCGGAACCTCGCTTGTTCCAATCGCGAGGCAACGACGGAACAGCTGCCGCAGAAGCATCTATGCTCAATCGCACGCGGCAGGTGCCCTTGGACAATGTCCCTGCCCAGCTTTACTGTCCGAATCCAGTCAACGCAATCACTGGGTGCCCACACGACAAGATGGATGTATTCAAGCCGAGGGAGCGATCGGCGGCGCGGTATGGGTTGCTCATCCGCCACTACAGCACCCGCGCCGCCAGGCTCGCAAGGTCGCTGCGTTCGCTGCGCGCCAGCATGACGTGCCCGAACAACGGCTCGCCCTTGAGCTTCTCCACCACATACGACAAGCCGTTCGACGATGAATCAAGATACGGGTTATCGATCTGCCCGATATCGCCCGTCAGCACCAGCTTGGTGCCCTCGCCCACCCGGCTGACGATCGTCTTGATCTCGTGCGGCGTCAGGTTCTGCGCCTCGTCCACAATCATGAACTGGTGCGGGATGCTCCGACCACGGATGTACGTCAGCGGCTCGAGCACCATCTTGCCATCAAACATCAGCTTCTGAATCCGCTGCTCACTCGTTCGACTGTCGGGTGACTGGTCGTGCCCGCCCTTGGTGCTCATCAGGTACGCCAGGTTGTCGAAAATCGGCTGCATCCACGCCGCCAGCTTTTCGTCCTTATCGCCCGGCAGGTACCCGATGTCTCGTCCCATCGGCATGATCGGCCTCGCCGCCAGCAGCTTGTCGTACCGCTCCTCCTGCATCACCTTGGCCATCGCCGCAGCCAGCGCCAGCAAGGTCTTGCCCGTGCCCGCAGAACCGAGCAGCGTGACCAGCTTCACCTGGTCATCGAGCAGCAGGTCGAGTGCCATCGTCTGCTGAACGTTCCGCGCCATGATCCCGCTGATCGGCTTGCGCGGACCCGTCACCGGTATCAACTGGTCCACATCGCCGGGCCTTCGGCACAGACCCGTGTGGCTCTCGTCCGTCTCGTCGTACAGCAGCACGAACTGGTTTGAGAGCAGTGACGCCGGATCGTACAACTCCCCCGCATGCCCTTTGTGCGATGTGCCGGCCAGTGCCTCGACCGCTAACAGCCGATCGTCGTACAGCTTGTCGATCAGCGTCCCCGGCGCATCGAGCTCGACGTACCCACGGTACAACCGGTCGGCGTCGACCTTCTGATTCTCGAAATCCTCAGTCTTGATGCCCAGCACGTCGGCCTTGATCCGCGCCGACAGGTCCTTGGTCACAAACACCGCGCGATGGCCTCGCGTCTTCAGGTCAAGCGCCGTCGCGATGATCCGGTTGTCCGGCTTGGCCTCCTCGATGACCGCAGGCCGCACGTGCTCCTGCGTGTCGATGCGCACCGTGCCGGTGCCCTTGGCGGTCTGCTTGCGCGCGTTGATCTCCAGTCCAAGGTCCACGTCGCCCCAAGCCACGCCCTCGGTCAGGCTTCCCGCTTTGCGCAGCGTGTCCAGGTACCGGATGCACGCCCGCGCGTTCCTGCCGATGTCGTCCTCGCGCCGCTTGAGCCCGTCGAGTTCCTCGATCACCGTGTAAGGCACGACGACGTGGTTCTCCTCGAACACGAACAGCGCATCCGGATTGTGCAGCACCACGTTCGTATCGAGCACGAAGTGCTTGACGTTGGTCTTGGTTGCGGGTGTAGCCGATGGCGCGTCTTGCGTGTCTGTCATGCGATGCTCCTCCTGATGATCGCCTCTTGCAGGGCTCGCTGCCAGCATACCGGATCACAGCGGTTCGTCGTGCCGGCACAGCGCCAAGAGCCCCTCCCGCAGTCGATCCACCGACGCCGCCGAGCCCGCCACGATCTCGATAGGCGCTGGCCGAACCCCGCCAAAGTGGATCACCACCGTTGGCTCCTGGCCCGAGCCAGCGCCGATCGCCTCAAACTCCAGCAGCGATAGCGGTTCATCGAACGCCACAACCCCAGGGTCCAGCTTTCTCGCGTCGGCGCGGACCATGACCAGCCGCCTGCTTGTCAGCACCGCGACCCGGCGTTTGCGGGCCTGCGTGCTGGCCGTCGCAGCGCTCACCACCACCCCCACCACGGGCACCATCGCCAGCGCCGCCGTCGATACCTTCGACCACGCCCCGCCCGCTGGCTGCACCACACCCCAGCCGATCAGCCGCTCGCCTGGCTCCATGGTCTCTCTCAGCAACCGGCGCAGCCGCCAAGGCCCAAAGCCCGCGTTGGCAAACCGCCGCTCGCTGCGAATCTTCACGCCCCGCACCCGCGCGCGTTCATACCCAAGCCCCCACGATCAGCACGAGCGCCAGCACCGCCGCGATCCCGCCCTTGAGCACGACCGACGCCAGCCGGCCGGCCGCAGCCCCACCGCCGACTCTCATCGAATCTTTCCATGGACGCTGCGCGTGCCCGCGCTCACCCACGATCGCGCCAACTCCCGCGCCGACCACCGCACCCACGATCGTTCCCACGATCGGTATCGGCAGCACCACCGTGCCAACGAGCGCGCCCACCAGCCCGCCGACAACCGAGCCCGTCGCCCCTGCTCGACTCCCGCCCGCCCGCGTCGCGCCCGCTGCCGACGCAAAGAACTCCACCGCCTCGCCCAGCACCGCCAGCCCGACGCCCGCCAGCAAGAATCCCCAGTGCATCGAGTCGCCCCGCCACAGCACGCACACCGACGCCACCAGCACCGCCACCCACATCCCGGGTAGCGTCACCAACGTCAGCACCACGCCGACTAGCGCACCAAGTGTGATGAGGATCGACGCTGTGAGTTCCATAGCCGATCTACCGCTCCCGAAAGCCCACTTATCAGCCCGCCGGCCTAGCCCGCCTTGTCGGCGTCGGCGTGCTCATCCATTGGCGTTTCGCCCGCGTCCGCCTGCTCGACCGACGCATCGTCGTCGCTCGCTTCTTCATCTGCTTGGCGATCGGGGAACGCGGTTTGCTCCATCTTGAGCACCCACGCTTCCAGCGGCACGTAGCGGTACAGGTCGAGCGCCACCGCTTTGCCAGCCAAGCTGGGGTGCGTGTCGTTGATCTCGAGCGTCACATAGAACTTGTGCCACTTGCGCTTGTCGACGTCCGACAGGTCCGTCGGAAGCAGCGTTGCTCCGCCCGGCAGGCCTAGCTTCTGCTCCGCCGAGACCCATGTGTACTTCTTGGTCGCCACCCGAACCCACAGCACGATCAGATACAGCGCCACGCCCCAGCACACCACAAGAATCAGCCATTGGCTCGGCAAATCGAACGCGCTGAGCTGCTTGGGTTGCTCGGCGCTGGCAAGCCGCTCCTCCAGCGATGCCAGCGTCTCGCGCGGCGAAGCCATCACCGTGTACTCGGCTTTGAGCATCCCAAGCCCGGGCACCGCCAGCGCCTCCAGCCATTCCAGTTTGGCGCGCTCGGACTCGGTAAGCGAAGGGCGGGCCCGCAGCGTCTCCAACGCCTCGCCCGGCTCAGCCACCGAGGCCTCAAAAAGCGACCGCGCATCGTCCGCGGCCCGCAGGTATTCGAGCTGCTTGGCCGCCGCATAATCCCGGCCGCGTTTCGGATAGGCGTGAACCAGGTCGAACATCGCCCACCCGCCGAACGCCAGCATCGCTAGCGTCGTCAGGCTCATCTTGATCAGCCAGCGACGCGAGAGCTTCGTCCGGGCGGTCGCTGTTTGGTCTGTGCTCATATCGGATTATCGTCCCATCACTGCAGCGACTGAGGCTCAAGATCGGGCCATTCAAGCGCCTCATCCCACCAGGCCCGAGCAATCCCCTGACCGCCAGGCCTCGAACGCAACCGATCGTACCCCCCGCTCCCATCGGAATGCACCCGACGGGTCGGAATCCTCGGCACCTCAGCCGGCTTGTCCATCGCCCACGTCAGCCACGTCTCGTGCAACAACCGGGCCTTCTCGCCCGCATCCAGCACCCGCTTGCGATTGAGCCAGCTCCAGCGCATGGCCAAGCATACGGAGCGCTGGCCGCCCGGACCGCCCGTACCATGACGCATGGCAAGACCTCGCGTAGTCATCGTCGGGGCGGGCTTCGGGGGCCTCGCAGCCGCCAAACGCCTCCGCAGGGCCGATGCCGACGTCTACCTCGTCGATCAGCGCAACCACCACCTCTTCCAGCCTCTGCTCTACCAGGTCGCCACCGCGGGTCTTTCACCCTCCAACATCGCCGTGCCCATCCGCAAGATTTTCCGCAATGATCAGAACATCAACGTGGTCATGGGCCGCGTCGAGAGCATCGATACCGAGCGCCAACATCTCGTCGCAGCTGGCCGTGCGTACCCATACGACTACCTCGTCGTCGCGAGCGGTGCCGCGACCTCCTACTTCGGCAACGACCACTGGGCCGACATCGCGCCGGGCCTCAAGTCCCTCGCAGATGCCATCGAGATCCGCCGACGCATCCTTCTCGCCTTCGAGGCAGCCGAACTCGAGAACGATGAGGCCGCGCGGCGCGCCGCGCTCACCTTTGTCATCGTCGGCGGCGGTCCCACCGGCGTGGAACTCGCAGGCACCATCGCCGAGATCGCAAGAACCTCCATCCAGCGCGACTTCCGCCGAATTGATACCCGCACCACGCGCGTCATTCTCGCTCATGGCGACGACCGCCTGCTGAAGGGATACCACGAGAAACTCAGCGACCGCGCAAGGCGGGACCTCATCGATCTTGGTGTAGAGGTCCGCCTCAGCGCCCGAGTCATCAATGTAGAGGATGATCAAGCACAAATCCGCGATGGCAATGGCGAAACGTCCTCCATACAAGCCAAAAACATCATCTGGGCAGCGGGCGTGCGCGCCTCGTCACTCGTCGCCTCGCTCGACTGTGAGACCGATCGCGGCGGACGAGCCAAGGTCGAGCCAGACCTCTCGATCGAAGGCCGTCCAGAGATCTTCGTCATCGGCGATGCTGCGACCATCGACGATCCGAACACCGGCGAGCCCGTGCCAGGCGTCGCGCCGGCTGCCTCCCAGATGGGGCAGCACGCGGGCAATATTATTCGGAACGCGCTTCGAGGCAGCACCGCTCGCCCCGCCTTCAAGTATCTCGATAAGGGCTCGATGGCCACCATCGGCCGCGCCAAAGCCGTCGCGGACATCAAGGGCCTGCACTTCACAGGCCTGGTCGCGTGGCTCATGTGGGGCTTCGTCCACATCGCCTTTCTCGTCAGCTTCCGAAGCAAGCTGCTGGCCATGATCGAATGGGTCTGGCTCTACCTCTTCTTCAGCCGCGGCGTGCGCCTCATCACGGGCAACGCCCACCCGGATGTCCATCAGCCCCTCGGCGAGCCAATCGACTTAAACACACCAAACGAACAGACCACCGCACCTGTTCATTGAGGACCACCGTCATGAAAGCCACCGCTACCCGCCCGTTCGATGCCCGCACCGATGCCACTCTCGCGAAGCTCGATGCCGCCGGCCAGTACAAGCACCTCCAGATGCTCCAAGGCCCGATGGATGCCTCGGTCACCATCCGTAAGGCCGACGGCTCGAGCCATCGGGCGCTCTGCTTTTGCTCCAACAACTACCTCGGACTCGCCAACCACCCGGAAGTCATCGATGCTGGCATCGAGGGCCTCAAAAAGTACGGCGCGGGCACCGCGTCCGTCCGCTTCATCTGCGGCACGTTCGAGCCCCACGAACGACTCGAACAGACCATCGCCGACTACATGGGAACCGAGTCCAGCTACACCTTCGTCTCCTGCTGGACCGCCAATGAAGCCCTCTACCCCACCTTCGCCGAGCCGGGCGACCTCATCCTCTCCGATGAGCTCAACCACGCGTGCATCATCGATGGCATCCGCCTCGCCCACTCCATCAAGAAGTGCGCACGCAAAGTCTACAAGCACTCGGACCTCGCCGACCTCCGCAGCAAGCTTGAGTCCGCCCACGACCTCGGCCTTGATAAGGACGGCCCCAACCCGGGACAGATCTGGGTGATTACCGACGGCGTGTTCTCCATGGAAGGAGACATCGCCGACCTGCGCGGGCTCCGCAAGCTCTGCGATGAGTTCGGCGCCATGCTCGTCGTCGACGATTCCCACGGCCACGGCGTCATGGGCAAGACCGGCCGAGGCACCCACGAACACTTTGGCATGCTGCCCGGCGGCTCCGATGGACAGGTCGACTTCTTCACCGGCACGCTCGGCAAAGCCCTCGGCGGCGGAGCGGGCGGCTTCATCGCGGGCCCCAAGCGCGGCTCCGAGCTCATCGTCCAACGCGGCCGACCCACGCTGTTCTCCAACGCCCTGCCCGTCACTGTCGCGTGCAGCGCCACCAAGGCCATCGAGATCCTGATGCGCGAGCCGCAGCGTGTCCAGACGCTCCGCGACAACACCGCCTACGCCCGCCAACAGATCACCGCGGCGGGCTTTGAGGTCATCGACTCCCCCACCGCCATCTGCCCCATCATCGTCGGCGATACCGCCAGAGCCATCGCTATGAGCAAGCGCCTGCTAGAGCTGGGCGTCTTCGTCATCGGCTTCGGCTTCCCCGTCGTGCCCGAGGGAGCCGCCCGCCTCCGCGTGCAGCTCTCCGCAGCTCACACCCGTGCGCACATCGATGAGCTTGTGGGAGCGCTCAAGAAGCTATGAGTGATCCAAGGCATACCGAAATCGATCCTGGAACAGTGCTGTCGTACCAAGAGATGTGTTCTCGGGAGCGAGCTTCGCTCCAACGTGGCATGAACTACCGATTGGATGGCGTGCGCTCCATCTTTCTGATGAGTCGTCGCCCAAACGCGCCATACTCTGACGAGGTTCAAGATGAAGGACTGACAATAATCTACGAAGGTCACGATGAGCCCCGAAGGGAGGCAGGTCCAGATCCCAAAACGATCGATCAGCCTCTGAAGACTTCAAGTGGACGACCGACTCAGAATGGTTTGTTCTGGTCCGCTGCAAAACAACGAGGGGCCGGTCACGAAGCCGAGATCGTCATCGTGTATGAGAAGGTGCTAACGGGAATCTGGGTCTACAACGGGCTGTTTCGTCTCGTGGACGCCTGGCTTGCGACGGATGAGTTTCGCAGCGTTTGTAAGTTCAGACTCGTTTCGGCCGAACAGGCCGGAACGAACGAGCCTAATGAAGCGGATGAGGCCACCCGTGTAATCCCATCGCTCGTGAAGCGTGAGGTTTGGAAACGAGATAAGGGTAGATGTCGAATCTGTGGGCGAGACTCCGATTTGCACTTTGATCACATAATCCCGTTCAGCAAAGGCGGGAGCTCTCGTGTGGCGGAGAACATTCAGCTCCTATGTGCCACGCACAACCTACAGAAGCACGATCGGATTGAGTAACAACCTGCGATGCTCTGCCCGCACTGCGAGTACGAACTCAGGGGAACTCCCGGCGAAACCTGCCCCGAGTGCGGCCAACCGTCCACACTCAGTGAGCGCACCAATGCGCAGATCAAGTTCTCCAATTGGTCTTTCGCAGCCCTCGCGGTCAACATGATGGTGCTGTTCGTGGCCTTGCTGCTAGCCATGATCGCGCTCGCAAAGCTCGTGATCCATCGGCAGTTCGAGCTTGGCATGCTTTGGCCGGTCGCGATCGCGCTCGCTGCCAGCATCGGCGCGGCCACCTGCTACGTCACCGCTCAACGCCGAGGCGCCTCACTGCGATCGCATGAACCATTCCGTGTCCATCCCGCCATGTGGCTGCTCGTGTGGCTCGGACCGATCTGCGCAGCGGCGTTCGTGCTTTGGGTCCTGCTTCCCTAGCGCCCCTGCTCCACCGCTAACTGAAGGCTGTAGGCGTTTGGCACCTCTTCAAGCAATTCCATGATCTGTGCGCACACCTGATGGAAGTGCGTGCGTTTAGAACTCTGCGTCTTGCTCATAAACAACCCACTTGCCGGTGGTCGGGTGCCAGAAGCCGAGCATCTTGGCGTGCAGGCACATGCGCGGATGGGTAGAGGAGTCTCCGTACAACGGGTCCCCCACGATCGCTGCGCCCATGCCGCCCTTGTCGACCGGGGTGACCGCATGAACGCGGAGTTGGTGCGTGCGCCCGGTGACCGGTCTGAACTCCACACGGGTTCGGCCCGGGGCTCGATCGGTCACACGCCAAAGTGTCTGGGCGGGCTTGCCGCGCTCGTAGCAGACCATCTGGCGGGGGCGGTTGGGCCAATCCACGATCAGCGGCAGGTCGACCTCGCCTTCGTCTCCCGAGAGTTCGCCTGCGAGCAGGGCGTCGTAGGACTTGCCGACCTTGCGGTGCATGAACTGGCGGCTCAGGGCTCGGTGGGCGGAGGGGTTGAGGGCGTAGACCATGACGCCCGAGGTGTCGAAATCGAGCCGGTGGACCGTGATGGAACCGGTGGCAAGGGGGTAGAGGGCCTGGATTCGGCTTGCCACGCAGTCCTGCTTGTCCTCGCCCCGGCCCGGGACGCTCAGCAGGCCCGGCGGCTTGACGAGCACCACGAACTGGTCGTTGTCGTCGATGATGCGCAGCTCAGGGGTCTCAAGGCCAGCGTCCATGAGGCGAGCGTATCCTCGGGGCATGGCTGACAGGATCAACAATCGGACGGCTCGGATCGCGGCGGCGGCGCTTTGGTGCATAGGTTCGGCGGCGTGCGCACAGGACTGGCAGTCCGATGCTGAGCCGATGCTGAGCAACCACTCCCAGCTCACGAGCGCTTCGATGTTCGTGAAGGCTGGCGAGGCGTACTTCAGCCCGAAGATGGACTGGATAATCTTCCAGGCGATCCCGCTGCCCGCTGAGGGCGGCGAGCCTGACGAGCACTACTCGATGTACGCCGCGCCGCTCAAGCTGGGCTCGGGCGGTGAGGCCGCGAGCATCGGCGAGCCCGTACTGCTGAGCGCTCCCGGCTCAGCGAACACCTGCGGCTGGTTCCACCCGACCGAGGCCGGGGTCGTGCTGTTCGGATCGACGCTTGTGCCGCCGAGCGAGGACAACGTTCCCGGGTACCAGCGGGACAAGAGCAGCTACTCATGGGCGTTCCCAACGGAGATGGAGATCGTCAGCGCGAGCATGGGTTCCAAGCTGCCGCCCAAGCCGATCTTCGAGCAACCGGGCTACACCGCCGAGGGCTCGTGGTCATCGGATGGACGGTTCATTCTGTACGCGAACGTGGACGATGCTCGCAGCGAGCAGCTCGGTCGGGGCGACGCGGACCTCTGGGTGTACGACCGCGAGACCAAGGTGCGCACGCCGCTGGTGAGTGCGGAGGGGTACGACGGCGGGCCGTTCTTTGGGCCGGGCGATAAGTGGATCTGCTACCGGAGCGACCGCAAGGGTGACGACCTACTGCAGCTGTTCGCGGCGGAGCTGGCTTTCGACGACACGGGCGCGATCACGGGCATCGATCGCGAGATCGTGCTGAGCGACAACGGGGATGTGAACTGGGCACCGTTCTGGCATCCATCGGGGGAGGCTCTGATCTACACCTCTAGCGCGCACGGGCACTTCAATTACGAGGTGCTGGCGGTCGAGTTTGATCCGGACAAGGCTGCGGAGGAACTGAAGCACGCGCGAGTGACCGAGGCTGCGGGGTTTGATGGGCTGAGCGTCTTTAGCCCGGATGGCAAGTGGATGATGTGGACCTCGCAGCGTGGTGAGGGCGGATCGAGCCAGATCTGGATGGCCCGCTTCAACACGCCGGTGCTTCGCGGTAGGCTGATGCCAGCAATACCCAGGCCCGTGATGCCTGTGGATGACGGGAGCTAACACGATGCACGAGCGCAGCCGGGGGGAATCTGGCGTGGCGAGCGGCCCCGAGGCTGACGCTGGTCAGGGTCTCGCGGCGGTTGCTCTTTCGCACGTGGCGGACATGGCCCTGCCGGACATCTACAACCGGGCGTGGTCGGAATGGCGCGATGTGCTCGAGGACCACCCGGCTGAGCCTCCCGTTGCGGGCGCTCGGGTGCTGGCGGGCTTCGGCGGCGAGAGCGTGCCCTGCAAAGTGGACCTACCGGGCGGGACGCTTTGCGCTGTGCTTGTGTGGGCCCCGGATGCCGACAACCAGTGGCGTGATGTGCGAGCGCTGGTTGAACGTGGCATCGGCGTGGTGCAACTCGGGCTTCGGGGCTGCAACGCGGGCGAGCGACCCAATCGCGACTGGGCGTGTGAAGGGTTGCGCGAAGGCTTCGATCGCGGCGAGGATGCCGTGGCGTGGCGATTGATGCGCGCAACGGGCGACGTGGCTTCGGCGCTGCAAGGGGCGGCGGGGCTCGGCGTGCCGGTACACGCGAGGGGTCAATCGCTCGGCGGCGGGTTGATGGTGCTGGCGCTCGCGGGGCTTTCGGGCATGCCGGGAATGTCGCGCGTTGAGCGGCTTGTGCTCGAATTGCCGGGGCTCGGCGATTGGAAGTGGCGTTGGGCGCAGGCCGCCAAAGCAAGCCTTCGAGGTGGCACGGCTGGTGCCGCCGAGGGTGTCGGTGGCGGGCTCTTGGAGTATGCGGGCCGGTTCCCTGCGAGGCGCACGCAGCTGTACAACTCGCTGAGGCTTGTCGATGCAGCCCTTGCAGCGCCCAAGCTGCACCTGGCGACGCTCTGCAAGCTCGCGGTGAGCGACCCGGTGGTACCCGCCCCGGCAGCGGCTGCGGTGTTCAACGCGATCGGCGCGGACACGGGGCACAAGTGGCGGTTTGTGGTGCCGATGGGGCACAGCAATGGCGACCTTGCCAGCGCCCGTCGGCACGCTGAGTTTGAGAAGTGCTCGCTGGATTTTCTGGATCCATCGCACTCTCCACAGGCGGGCATGCGCCGTTGGTTTGGCGCGCCCGATGGCGACGCTCCGGAAAGCACGCTGTTTGGAGAGGGTGCAGGCGCGGCGACTGAGACCGCTTCACTGATCGCGGCGTACGAAGCTGCGGGCCGGACACTGGACGATTTGCCCTATACGGCTGAGTTTGATGCGTTCTATGAATCGGTGACCGAAGGCGGCAGTCCGAGCCGGCATGAAGTGCTGCACAGGCTTCAGGCGCTGCGCAAAGCGGGCAAGCTGCCGAGGCTTGGTAGGGCAGTGTCGCGACCCCCAGCGATCAGCGATGAGGATGAGGCTGCTCTGGCGGAGCTGGTCGTCGGCGCCTTGGGCAAGCTCTCGCTGCGCGACCGGCTGCCTTACTCGCCCGAGTTCGATGCGATCGTTGATGGATTCAACTCGGCGGCGGGCCTTGCGCTCGGGCCGCACGATGTCTGGCGGCTGGTGGCCAAGCTGGCGAAGTAGACCAATCACACAGGTTGGACGCCCGTGCCACGAAGACCACTTGCTCTCCTACGCTCAGGCATGGCAACGCAGACCCTTCGCACGCTTACGGCAGACCTGATCGACTACGCGGGGCTGTTCCCGCCGGCGACGCTGGACATGGCTGGCGCGGTCGAGCGGTACGCGCGGTACCTCCAGAGCGAAGAGGCCCCGATGCTGGGTCGGTTCATCTGCTCGGCGAGCAGGCTCGAAGAGCTGAGCGCACAAGCGGGGCTTCTCATGCCGGGGACCGCGGGGACGAGCGGGTACCCGGAGATGGCCGCAGCGGGCGAGCCGTGGCGGATCAGCGTGGTCGCGGACCTTCCGATCGATGAGACGCTCGCGGCGATCGAGACGTTCGAGCGTTACCACAGCGAGGAAGACCACGGGCTCGCGAGGGTGGACGCGGTCGAAGCGAAAGCGGCCGACAGCGCCGCGATCGACGAATTGATTGAGGAGATTCCCGAGGATCTGTTGCCGTTCTTCGAGGTGCCAGGGGGCATCGACGTGCGGGGCATGATCGCGGCGATCGCGGGCGAGAGCAGCCAGGGCGGAGCGGCGGCAAAGATCCGGTGCGGCGGGGTCACGCCCGATGCCATCCCGCCCAGCGCCGAGGTCGCGGCATTCATCCACGCGTGCGCGCGCGGCGGGGTGATGTTCAAGGCGACAGCGGGCCTGCACCACCCGGTGCGGGCCGAGCACGCGCTGAGCTACGAGGACGATGCACCGCGAGCGATGATGCACGGGTTTATCAATGTGTTCATGGCAGCGGCCCTGGTCAAATACGCGAAGCTGTCGCTCGATGACACGATTGAACTGCTCGATGAAACAGACGCCGCTGCGTTCGCGTTCGAAGAGGACCGTGCGGCGTGGCGGGACCGGGAGGTCAGCCTGATCGATCTGGCGCGCAGCCGGGAGTCGTTCGCGTTGTCGTACGGCTCGTGTAGCTTCGAGGAACCGGTGGCGGATCTCAAGCAGCTTGGGTTGCTGTAGCCGATGACCAAACGCGGTTTTTTCTATGGCTGGGTGATGCTGGGCGTGGCGCTGCTGATGGCGGTGGCAACGATGCCCACCCAGACGGTTGTGATCTCGCTGTTCAACGACTCGCTGCGAACCGCGGTCAGCCTGAACATCGAGGAACTGAGCCGGGCGTACACGATCGGAACAATCCTGGCCGCGCTGCCGCTGCCGTGGGTCGGACGGATGGCCGACCGGTTCGGGCTCCGGATCGTCACCGCAATCGTGGCGGTTGCGTGCGCCGGTTCGCTGCTGCTGCTCACGCGGGTTACGTCGCTCTGGCAACTGACAGGGTGCTTCTTTCTGATGCGGTTTCTTGGGCAGGGCTCGCTTGGCATGCTTTCTGGGCACGTGATCGCGATGTGGTTCGAGCGCAAGCTCGGGCGTGCGCACGCGATACTCGCAGTCGCTGGCTTTGCGGGAGGCAGCGCGTTGATGCCGGCCCCAACGGCGCACCTGATCGAGACGCGCGGCTGGGTGTTCACGATGACGCTGCTCGCGGGCCTTGTGCTGCTGCTGGTCGTGCCTGCGGTGGTGTTTGTGTTTCGCAACAAGCCCGAGGACATCGGCCAGCACCTCGATGGAGACGCGGGCGAGCACGAGGCGCACGACACGCTTCACGGCGGCCCACCACCGCTCAAAGACCCGGCGTTCACGCGCGCTCAGGCCATGCGCACAAGGGCGTTCTGGATCCTTGTGCCGATCATGTGCGCTAACGGGCTCATCGGAACCGCGTTGCTGTTCCACATGCAGGCGATGCTGCGAAGCGTCGGGCTTGAAGGAACGGAGCTTCAAACAGCGGCGGCGATTCAGCCCTGGCCGATTTGCTTTGGCGTTGGCATGCTTATCGTCGGATGGATGGTGGACCGCTTCAAGCCACGGCACCTGATGCCCTTTGGCCCGGTGATGATGCTCATCGCGTGCGTAATCTGCCTGTCGCCGTCCATCGGCTGGGTGGACGCGGAGCACGCGGTGGGCGTGATGGGGCTGGGCATGGGTGTGTTCGGGCTATCGATGGCGGTTTCGGTCGCGGTCGGCAACCCCGCGATCGCCCGGTACTTCGGACGAACGCATCACGGGGCGATCCGCGGCAGCATCCAGCTCGCATCGGTGGCGGCGACGGGTGTTGGGCCTTGGCTCGCGGGCAAGTCTTTCAAACTCGCGGGCGATGACTTCACGCCGATCCTGGCTGTGTTCGCGATGAGCGGCGTGCCGCTGGCGATTGCGTCGCTGTTCCTTCGGCCCCCGACTCCTCCTGCGGATCCGGATCGGACGCCGGAGAGAGACGAGATCGATCCGCCGGTATCATGAAAGTGCATTTGTGAATTGAGCCTCCTCCCCCTTCGGCGACGGGGGAGGGGACCTGAAACGGAGATGGTGGCCATGCCCTACGAAATCGACGAGACACACGACCCGAAGCTCGAAAGCTGGGTGGAGAGCGCGAACGACCCAGAGACGGACTTCCCAATTCAGAACTTGCCGTTGTTTGAGCGACGAGTTGATGCCGTGGGCGGCACGTTCTCGAGTCCCTGCATCCGCATCGGGAACTTCGCGCTTGACATCATGAGTTACAACAGCATTCTCTGCGATGACACTCGCGAAGACGAGAACGAACACCCGATTCCGCCCGAAGACGAGGAAGAATTCGTCTCCGGTTTCAACGTTCATGACATGCTAGCTAACGGTGATCCAAGACAGATTCGAAAGAAAGCATCCTGGCTGCTCCGCCGTGGAAACAAGTTACTCCAAGAGCATGAGTTCCGCGATGAGATACTCATCCCGATGGAAAAAATTATCGCCGATAGACCTCGGATCATTGGCGACTACACCGACTTCTACGCCTCGGTGCATCACGCGACAAACGTGGGCACGATGTTCCGGCCGGACAACCCGCTGTTGCCCAACTACAAGTGGATCCCGGTTGGGTACCACGGCCGGGCTTCGAGCGTGGTGGCCAGCGGGACCCCGATCGTCCGGCCAAGCGGTCAGCTCTCACCAGCGGAAGAGGGCGGCACCCCGAGCTTCGGTCCCTGCAAGCTGCTGGACTACGAGCTTGAACTGGGGATGGTTGTCGGGCGCGGCAACGAGCTTGGTAAGCCGATCTCGGTCGCCGAAGCCGAGGAGCACATGCTGGGCGTGTGCCTGCTGAACGACTGGTCGGCGCGCGACATGCAGAAGTGGGAGTACGTGCCGCTCGGGCCGTTCCTGGCGAAGAACTTTGCGACGAGCGTGAGCCCGTACATCGTGACGATGGAGGCGCTCGCGCCGTTCCGGTGCCCGGCGTACCGGCGGCCCGAGGGCGACCCCAGTCCGCTGCCGCACTTGTTCGATGAACGTGACCAGAAGCTCGGCGGGATCGACATCACGCTGGAGGTCCACCTGAGCAGCCAGCAGATGCGCGAGCAAGGCATGAAGCCGATTCGCCTGAGCAAGGGCAGCTTCAAGGACATGTACTGGACGCTGAGCCAGATGCTCACGCACCATGCCTCGGGCGGATGCAACATGCAGCCGGGCGACCTGCTCGGGTCGGGCACGGTTTCCGGCCCGCTGCGCGAGAACCGGGGCAGCCTGCTCGAGCTCACATGGGACGGCGACCCGTTCTCGAACCCGCCCAAGCCATTGCCGGGCACGCAGCGGACGCCCATCAAGCTTCCCACGGGTGAAGAACGCAAGTTCCTGGCCGACGGCGACGAGGTCATCCTCAAGGGCTACTGCGAGCGGGAGGGGTTTCGGCGGATCGGCTTCGGCGAGTGCCGGGGGATCATTGAGCCGGCGGCTGTCTCTTGAACACAGGCGGGACGCCTGTGCCACCAGAACCAAGAAACACGGGCGGGTCGCCCGTGCCACGGTCAGAACATCCGCTGCATGAACACAACGTCGGGGTCGGGGTCGTCGTTGTAGCGAGCGCACTCGGTGAAGCCGCAGGCGCGGTAGAGCGCGTTGGCTGCGGCCCAGCGGGATGAGGTATCGAGCTTGATGACCGTGTAATGCGGGCGTGCGAGCTCGCAGATCGCCTCGACGAGCGCCCTACCGATGCCTTGGCCGCGCACTTCGGGCAGCACGACCATGCGCTTGAGTTCGCACTCGCCGGGCAGCTCGAGCGGTCGCAGGGCAGCGGTGCCTACGGGCTCGGTGTTGGCGTTCCACGCGAGCAGCATCGCCCCTGCGGGCGGGGCGTACGCGCCGGGCAAGGAGGCAAGCTCGGCCTCGAAGCCCTGGTGGGCGAGGCTTTCATCGAGCTCGGCTTGGTAGTACCGCCAGAGCGAACGCACCGCTTCGAATTCAGCAAGCGTCGTAGCGGGCGCGAGGCGCATCGGCTTACGCCTTGGCGGCGAGGCCCCGTTCGACCTCGCTCACGCACCTGGCGACCACCTCGGCGATCGGCACGAGGTCGCCCTTGGAATCGTCGGAGCGGAGCTTGAACTCGACCGCGCCCTCTTCGAGCGACTTGGCCCCGAGCGTGAGGCGAATGGGCAGGCCGATGAGGTCAGCGTCCTTGAACTTCACGCCGGGCCGCTCGGCGCGGTCGTCGATCAGCACGTCGATGCCCGCCTCTGACAGCTCGGCGGCAATGCGTTCGGCGTGCGCAGCGTGGTCGGCATCATCGGGCTTCATGAGCACGATGAGCACGTGGTAGGGCGCGATGGCCATGGGCCAGCGGATGCCGGCGTCGTCGTGGTTCTGCTCGATGGCAGCGGCGACGGTTCGGCTCACGCCGATGCCGTAGCAGCCCATGGTGACGGGCTGGCGCTGCTGGGCCTTATCCATCATGGCGAAGTCGAAAGCGTCGGAATACTTGGTGCCGAGCTTGAAGATGTGCGCGACCTCGATGCCCCTGCGGGCGACGAGCCTCGAGCCCGCGGCCTTGGGCGATGGGTCGCCCGGCTCGGCGTTGCGCACGCCGACGACGCGCACCGAGCAGCCGCGGCCTGCATCGGTCGCGACCTGATCGACGGGAAGCGGTGAGCCGAGATCGCGGGCCCAGTCGAAGCCGGTGACGTGGTGGTCCTTGGTGTCGGCGCCTGTGGCCCACACGCCGGTCGCAAGGCCGGTGGCGGCATCGGGATCGATGAGCAGCGTGGTGTTCGCGATGGTCGCGACGACGCGCGGGCTGACATAGCCGATGGCAAAGCCGGCTTGCTTGGCCTCTTTCTCATCGGCGAGCTGCACCGCAAAGCCGACAGCGTCGCGGACCTTGGCCTCGTTGACATCGTGGTCGCCCCGCACGACCGCGACGATCCACTTGCGGTTGCCCGCCTCGGTGTTGGAGAACACGACGCTCTTGAGCATGCCCGAGGCCTGGATGCCGAGGTGCTCGACGACCTTGTCGATGCCGGGCATTCCGGGCGTGTGGTGGTCGGTGAGCTGCTGGGCGTGGGGCGTGAACTTCCACGGGCGCTCGCCGATCTCGCACTTCTCGACGTTGGCGGCGTAGCCGGATTTTTCGCAGATGAGGATGGTGTCCTCGCCGGTCTCGGCGTTGACCATGAACTCGTGGCTGGCGCTGCCACCGATGGGCCCGCTCTCGGCCTCGACGATGGTGAAGTCGAGCCCGCAACGGATGAACATGCTGGTGTACGCCGCGTGCAGCCGGTCGTAGGTCTCATCGAGCCCACCCTCGCCCTCTTGGACGAGGTGGAAGGAGTAGGCGTCCTTCATCAGGAACTCACGTCCACGCAGCAGGCCGGCGCGGGGGCGGAACTCGTCGCGGAATTTGGTCTGGATCTGGTAGAGCGTGAGCGGGAACTGCTTGTAGCTGGTGATGGCGCTCTTGCACAGCTCGGTGATGGTTTCCTCGTGCGTGGGGCCGAGGGCGGCGCGGCGGCCGTGGCGGTCTTCAAGCTGAAAGAGCAGGTCGCCGTAGGCCTCGTCGCGTTTGGTGCCTGCGTAGAGCTCCATCGGCACGAGCACGGGCAAGAAAATTTCGGCGCTGCCGGCGGCGTCCATCTCTTCGCGGACGATGTTGGCGACTTTGGTGATCGAACGCCAACCAAGGGGCAGGTAGTCGTACACGCCCGCAGCGACCTGGCGCATCAGCCCGGCCCGGAGCATCAGCTGGTGGCTCGGGACGGTTGCATCGGAGGGAGCCTCGCGGAGCGTCGGGATCAGCGTCCGAGTCCACCGGCAGATATGCCCGGCCCGATGGGCAAGGGATGAGGCGCGAGCGAAATCGTTGGTGGCGGCGGTGTTCATGGCGGGTGAGTGTAAGCCCGCAGCCGATCCCAGCGATTCGGGTAGGCTCTGCGGAACCACGGTGTCCCGAAGAAAGGCAGCCGACCATGGACAGCTCGCTCAAATCCCGCGTCGGTCAGGCTCTGTTCTGGGTCGTTCTCTATGCAGTCATATGGGCGATGGGCTGGTTTAGGCCCAGCGACCTGTGGGTGAACTTCGTGATTGTCGGGGCCATCTTGGTGAGTCACCTGCCGCCGAGCCCGATTCGGTATTTCTTGGGTGCTATCACGTGGGTGATCGTCGGAGCGGTGCTGTACTTCGTGGTCAACCTGACGCACCCGATCTTCCTGATCTTGATCGCGGTAAGCATCGCGCAGAACGTCATTGCCGGAGTCAACGATCTAAAGCCCGTCCGCCCCGAGTAGCGACGCTCTCAGGGGCGCGTTTCTCGGACGCAGCGGCCGAATAACCGAACCCATCCGTACGTCTGTAGCTGGCGAGCGGTTCCGCAAAAGCGGTCGCAAGTTACATGGCGTATTTGTGGCACGCGCGATCGGTGAATCGCACAGTTAGTTATGGAGCTGTGGGCTCCGGACAGAGAGCTGAGAAGGGGAGAGCCGAAAGGGCTCTGCCATGAGACGAGATCTTCTGTGCGTGTTGGCGGTTGTCGGAGGGCTGGGGGGAGTCGCGGGTAGCGCGGCTGCACAGTTCGTCGACTTTGGACTGTGGAACCGGTACGTGGACTGGCAGTCGGACACCGAGACCGGCCCGCGTGGCACGGTCTGGGAGTACGGCATCGCCGATGCTTCATCGGGTGACGCCTGGTACGCCAGCGACTCCGTTCAGCCTCTCACGTGGTCCGGCGGTGACGACCCCGCTGGCGGCAACTGGTCGCACGGCAATCGAGCCGTGTTTAACCGCTCGGGCATGACCGCTGCCTCCGACGGCTCGGCGCCGTGGATAGGGTGGAACAACCCCGCGGGCGACGGGACCAGTGTGGATATCAACGGCAAGGTCCGCATCCAGACATCAGCAAGCTCGCCAACGGGGCCGAACGATACGGTGGAATTCGTGGTGGCTAAGCGGGCGGCTGACGGCAGCTTCCACGAGTTGCACCGCGCACGCATCAACAGCGCGGAGCTTCGCACCATGGGCGAGTCAGGCATGATCGTCCCTGTGAGCCTGCACGACGTGACCATGAACGATGGCGAGTCGATCGTGCTCTCAAGCCGAGTCATGGGCTCGGGCGAAGAGCCCGCGACGGTGCAGCTGATCGATGACATCTCGATCTCGATCGACCCCCCGGTGCAGACGGGCAGGATCATGGAGGCCGCGTTCAACCGGCCGTTCGGGGGCGGTGGTGGCGGCGGAATCAGTGGCGGCGGCGGTGGTGGTGGCGGTGGAATGCCGGGCTCGACGGGCGAGCCGCCCTTCCCGACCGAGGACATCCTCGACGGCCCGCCGGATTCGGACGACAGCTCGCAGATGCCCAACATGATCCCGACACCCGGCAGCGTCGCCGTGATCACCACGCTCGGCGGTCTGGCCGCGATGCGGCGTAGGCGCTAGCGACCAGCAACGGCCTTGGCGGGCATCGCGTATCCCGCGGCTCGCAGAGCAGGCATCCATCGCTGCCGCTCGTACACGGCCCGTTCGTGGGTGAGCGCGGTCTCCCACCACCACAGCGTGTGCAGGGGCACCGCGAGGTCCAACGCCAACTCGGCGAGTTGGTCGTCCTCGTAGTCCACCATGGGCAGGGCGATCGTGACCTCCGGCACCTCAGCGCCCGCAGCATCCAGTAGCACGAGCCGGCTCACGAGCAGCGCCCGGTCGCAGGCCTCGGCCGCATAATCGAGCGCCTCGCGGTCTCCAATCGCGCGGTCCACGTGGACGGGCCACACGAGCTTGGAGCACCCGGTGCGGAGCGCGTAGTAGGCGGCGGTGACGAGTTCGTTGGTCGCTGACTCGCCGCGCGAAGGGTCGGCATCCGATGGAAGC
This sequence comes from Phycisphaerales bacterium, assembly GCA_029260395.1. GTDB lineage: Bacteria > Planctomycetota > Phycisphaerae > Phycisphaerales > UBA1924 > OFTM382. The sequence goes on from JAJDDJ010000018.1 coordinate 34,884, forward strand.
GGCGCGAGTGAACCGCCCACGATCGGCACGCCCAGAGCCTGGGTCTGGAGCTCGACCGCTGCCAACTGTGCCTCGCGCGTGGGCTCCCAGCAGCGGGCGCGCACAGCTCCGACCGCCGAGACGGGCCTGGCCTCAGCGCCCGCCTTGCCAACCGCGACGGTTTCTTCGGCGGCCATCGCCAGCGCCACCAGGGACGCCAGCCCGCCATCACAGAGAACCATCGTGCTGCTCGTCATGCTCGCTTCTCAGCTTACCAATCGGGCTTGTGCGGTGTGAGACGGTCTCAGCGCGCGGCTGCGGGAATGGACGCTTGCCGCTGATCTCGCAGCCAGTGGGCATACTGAGCGATGCCCTCGGCCGGGCCAACCCTGGGCATCCACCCGAGCGCCTTGGTGGTCGAAGTCAGGTCAGCGAGGGTGAAGTCCTGGTAGAACGCGCGGACGCTGGCGGGCATCTCGAAGTACTCGGCCTCCTGCTCGCCTTGCGGGATGCCGAGCGCCCCGCGGAGCGACTCCACGATCTGGTTGAAGCTGGTGGCAACGCCGCTGCCGCAGTTGTACACGCCGGGCGCTGGCCGGTGATCGGTCCCGATTCCCGCCGCGGCAAGGCTGCACGCTACGACGTCGTCGACGAAAACCTGGTCGCGGGCCTGCGAGCCGTCGGTGAACAGGCGGGGCGACTTGCCCGCAAGAAGCTGGGTAGCGAGTTGAAGGACCATCGAGGCCATCTTGGCCTTGTGGCCTTCGCCGGGACCGAAGACGTTGAAGTATCGCAGGCCCACTACGCCCGGGGCCTCGCCACCTTCACCCTGCACGCGCTGGGCGAAGCGACGATGCTCGCACTCCATGAGCCATTTGCTGAACCCGTAGACGTTGTTAGGCCTGCCCGCGTGGTGCTCCTCAAAGGCCTTGCGGTCGAGCGCGACCGTGGGCGAGCCGTAGGTCGCGGCGCTGGAGGCGTACACAAGCGGGATGCCAGCATCGTGGGCGACTTCGAGCATCTCGCCAAAGCCGTTGACGTTGCGTTCGATCATCGCGCGTTCGTCGGCGACGGTGGTGTCGGTCTGCGCGCCGAGATGGAAGATCGCCGAGGGCGTTGCTTCGCTGACCAGCCACGCCCACTCGACCTCGGCGGAGGTCATGGCGACTACCTCACCGGTGAAGGGCTCTATGCCGGCTCGATCGTGGGCGAGCACCAGATTCTCGAAGCTGCCGCTGGAGCAGTCATCGACGACCACGATGCGAGCGCCGGGCGATCGGCGTGCTAGCTGCGCGCACAGATTGGAGCCAACGAACCCGGCGCCGCCGGTGACGATGTAGCACATTTGATCGATCATCGAGGGCCTCCACCGCTGAGCGATTCGACAGGCGGGATGGTGAGGATCTGGCCCACCCGAAGCGCGTTGGGGCTGGCGAGACGGTCGCGGTTGGCCTGGAACAGGGCGTCGGTGTAGCGGGCCGAGCCGTACACACGCTGGCTGATGCGGCTCAGCGAATCGCCCGCGACGACGGCGTACTCGGCATCGCGCGGAACAGCGGGCGGCATCGCGGGCTCGGGCCTTGCATCGCGGTCGCCCGGCACCCGGAGCACCGCACCGGGCGAGAGGCGATCTGGGCTCACAAATGGGTTCTCGCGCGCGAGCACGGTCCAGAGCGCTGCATCGCCCAGGAACTCGCGCGCGATCGACTCGAATGTGTCGCCCTGTCGAACGATGTAGTCAAATCCTTGCTGCTCATCTGCTGGCTCAATTGGTTCGACGGGCAGTAGGTTCGCGTTTGGATCGCTCGGATCAGGCAGACCCGCGACCCCTGATGCATCCCATTCGGGCAACTCCTCAACCGGTGGCTCGCTGAGTGCCCCGGCCGGGGGCAGCGAACCAGCGTCCCGGTGGAGCGTCACGCGCTGGCTGCGCGGCTCCCACGCCCAGTACACCGCGATCCACAGACACACAAGCAGCGACACGCCGCCGGCCAGTCTTGGACCCCGCGCGGCGGTCATGCAATCGGTTCCACGTCGATCACGGTGTCAGCGCCCGAAGCAAACGGCTCCTCTGGCGAGTCGCCGTGTTTGCGCTTGCTCCAGACAAGCGGGGCCGCGATCGCGATAGACGAGTACGTACCGACAACGATGCCGGTGAGCATGGCGTAGGCGAACCCACGCACACCCTCACCGCCAAAGACGTACAAAATCAACACCGCGAGCAGCGTGGTGCCCGAGGTGATGACGGTTCGACTGATCGTTTGGTTGATCGACAGGTTGATGATCTTGGCCGAAGCGAACGGCAGCCGGCCACGGTTCTCCCGGATGCGGTCCATTACGATGATGGAGTCGTTGAGCGAGTAGCCGATGATGGTCAGCAGCGCAGCGACCAGATTGAGATCGATCTTGAACGGCAGGATGAGCAGCGCGCGCGCAGCCGGTTCGATGGTCGGATGCTGGTAGAGCTTCTCGGCAAGAGCAATCAGACCGATGCAGATCAACACGTCGTGAACCAAGCAGATGATCGCAGCCATCGAGTACCGCACCGAGCCGAACCGGACCCAGATGTAGATTGTGATGAGCAGCAGCGAAAGCGTGACCGCGACCAGCGCCTGGGCGCGAAAGGTCTCGGCGATCGCGGGGCTAAAGGACTGCACACTCGCGAGCGTCGTCGTGCTCGTCAACGCGTTGCGGACGAGATTCCATTCCTCTGCTGCGAGAGCTATTTCCCACCGCTCTGGGCTGTCCTGATAGCGTGCCGAGCTGTCGAACACCAGCAGCACAGCCGAGGAGACCGAGCCGGGGCTCCCCTCCAGCACGCGCACTTCCCACTGGCGAGAGATAGTGCCTGCAAACTCGGGAGAAGCGCGCATGTTCTCAATGCGGGCCACGATCTCGTCGAGCGGGCGCGGCGGGTTGATGTTGTCGATGATGATCGCAGCGCCGCCGAGGTACCCGCTGACGTTGTCGCGAAAGCTCGGCCTGTCGATGTCATCACCGAGCACGCCGGTGACACTGAGCAGCGGGTAGATCGGGGCCAGACGGATCTCCTCGATCTCAGTGCCGTTGAACGTGACGGGAGGCCGGGTGTCGATCTGGTCACGGAATGCTTTGGCGAGCTCATCGACGACCGTCTGTGAGTCGGTGACCGTCGTCTTGATCATGAACAGATCGCTCGAAACACCATCGGAGGCTGGATCGATCGGCAGCACGTCCGCAGTGCCGAGCTTGCGCATGGGGTCGTCCGTGGGGAAGCTCGACGCAACCTCGGTCACCTTGTCCTGGACCTCTTGGCGAGTAAGGCTGAGACGCTGGCCATCGGGCAGTTCTTTGAACTGGAGGGTGACCTGCGTGCCGCCGCGGAACTCGGTGTCGAGCATCTCGGCCCGCTGGGTGTAGACCATCCAGAGCCCGAGCCCGACAAAGAACGTCGAGACGATGATGAACACGGGCCGGAGCTTGAGCCACTGAACCTTCGGCTCGAGAATCTTGTCGATGACTGGCACCGACGAAGGCAGCATCTTGATGTCTTTCCACAGGTTGTTGTCCACGAGAATCGCGAAGAACAGCCGGGTGATGACCAGCGCGCTGAACATGGTCGTCACCACGCCGATGCCCAGCGTGATGGCGAATCCCTTGATCTCCTGCGTGCCCAGGTTGGCCAGCACGACCGTGACGATAAGGTTGGTCACGTTGCCGTCGACAATCGACGAAAGGGCCTTGCTGAACCCGAGCCGGACCGCCGCTTTGACTTCCTGGCCAGCGCGGAGTTCCTCGCGGATGCGCTCGAAGATCAGCACGTTGGCGTCCACCGCCATGCCGAACGTGAGCACGATGCCCGCGATGCCCGGCAGGCTGAAGGTCGCGCTGTTGGCCGCCATCGCGCCCACCAGCAGCAGAGCGTTGCAGCCCAGCGCAATGACCGAGATGAATCCGCAGCGGAAGTAGTACAGGATCATGAACCCACCGACGACGATCAGCGAGATCACGCCCGCGGCCAGGCCTTGGCGAAGGTTGTCGAGGCCAAGCTCAGGGCCGACGGTGCTCTGGCTGAGGGGGCTCGAAGAGAGCTTGCTCTGTAGCGCACCCGAGTTGAGCACGCGGATGATGTAGCGCAGCTCCTCGGGCGGGAACTGACCGGTGATCTGGCCCGTGCTTGCAATTCGGCCGATGAGGTTGGGTGCGGTGTAGACCTCGTCATCCAGCAGCACGGCCATGCTGTCGTTGATGTGCTCCTCGGTGAGCTGGCCGAGCAGCACCGAGCCGCGCGCGTCCATCCGGAAGTTGATCGCCCGGCGGCCGATGTCGTCCTGGCCTGCAAACGAGCTGGCGACCTGCCACGTGCCGTCCTGCAAGAGGCGGTCGCCCCGGCGGTCCCATGCGAGCATGTAGTACTCGCCGTCCCATTCCTCAACGATGTACCCGCGACCCGAGAAGAAGCCCGACGGGTTGGCGAGCATTGCCTCGTAACCGGCCACATCGTCGTACCAGTTCTCAATACGGTTGATCTTGTACCAGCCGCGGTCGCGGACGCGGACGCTGTCGGGCCCTCGCTCGCGGAACGCCTCGCGGAGCGCCTGCTCGTCGGACTGCGTGCCCGGATCAATAGTGATGCGGAAGCTCAGAACGCCCGAGGCCCGCAACATGCGGATCAGGTCCGACGGGTCGTCGAGCGTGGTGCGCACTTCCTGGTACGCGTCGTACTTCTCGATCGCGGTGGCGATCAGGCTCTTCTCAGCGGGGAAGTCTTCTTGCAGTGCGCTGATCGCGAGCTCACGCGGGCTGGGCAGCGTGACCATCTCGCGGTCGGCCTGGCTCTTCTTGAGTCGCTGCTGGCGTGGCGAGCGGTCCAGGGCTGAACGCACCCGCTCGGCCGAGGGCGAGGCGTTGGCGATCGTGTCACGGGCCAGGTCGTAGGCGAGTTCGAGCTGGGCCGCCATTTCCGCAAGCTTCAGCACGTTCTCGTCGTTTGGATCAGTGGCATCAAGTAGCTGGCGTGCCTCGCGGGCGTTGGTGTACGCCTCCGCCAGGTCCATGAGCGCCTGTTCGCGCGCAGCGTCTCCCCCCGCGAGATCGGCAAGGGCTTCGGTGCGTTGGGCGCCTTCGAGCCGCATGGCTGCATCGATCTGGTCGGTGGTGAGCCTGCGTGCCTCGATCGCGTCGAGCGCGTCCTCATACACCACTCTGGCTGCCTTCACGTGCGGGCCGGGCAGCGGCATGGTGATCTCGAGCCGGTCGCGGCCCTGAGGGACCATCGCGATGTCATAAAGACCGTTGGGATCGACGCGGTCCTTGAGCACGCTGATCAGGTTGCCCATGACCTCGCGCGAGTTCTCGTCCTGCTTGATCTCGACCGTGTAGACGAGGCTCACGCCGCCCGAAAGATCCTTGCCCAGCCGGAGCGTTTTCTCCGGCGGAATGATCGTCACGATTGCCAGCAGCAGCAGCACGCCGACCATTGCCAGCTTCAGCCCGGGGTTTCGCATCGCACTCTCACCTGTCACCCCGGCGGAGCCCGGGGGCTGTGGTTCATCGTTTCAGAACTGTTGGGATTCACCGCTGCGGGCATCGGCCCGGCGGGTCGTTGGGATTCTGCCTCAGGCGGCTTCGGCCTCTACCACATCCGAGGCCCCGGCCTTGTCGGCGGCCTGCTTGATGACCCGCACCACCGAGGCCTTGGTGACCTTCATCTTGGTGTGCGTGGATTCGTCGATCTTGAGCACAACCACGTCATCGCGGACCTCGCCGATCACGCCGATGATGCCCGCAGCGGTCTGCACCGTGTCGCCCCGCGAGAGGCTCGCGAGCAACTGCTGGGTCTGCTTGCGCTGCTTGCGAGAGTTCATCATCATCGAGATGATCATGAACGCGAACACGCCCATCATGATGAACAGCATCATGTTCGAACCGGGGGGCGCGGCTTGAGCAGCGGTGGCATCGCCGGGCACGAGGGCGGCGCCTTCGCCAACAGGCGCGCCTGTCGCTGGGGCACCCGCCTGACCGGGCACACGGGCTGCGGGGCCGGCGGCCTGGTCCTGCCAGAAAGTCGAGGCGAGGGTCGGCGATGCGATAGAGGTATTCACGGCGCGGATTCCTCTCGGGAACTCACAAGGTTGGTTGCAGGGCCACCGGGGCGGATCGCCGCGCTCGCTGGCAGACGGTCACTCTAGGCCTCGGGGGCCTGCCGACGGGCCCCTGAACCGCCATCAAACGCCTCCGTAGCGACGGGCCAGCGGTCGTAGAACCCGCCCGGGCCGTCCCATTGGTCGCTGCGGATGGTTTGGCGAAGATCGTCCATGAGCCGCTGGAAGTGCCTGAGGTTGTGCAGGCTCACCAGAATCGGCCCGAGCATCTCTTGCGCGTGGAACAGGTGGCGGATGGTCCCCCGGCTCATCGGCCCGCCGCCCGGGCTCACCACCCCGTGCTGGCTGGGGTCGCAGGCCGGGCAGTCGCAGCTCGCTTCCAGCGGCCGCAGGTCCTCAGCGAACCGGGCGTTGCGAAGCCGAATCTGCCCCGAACGGGTGAAGGCGTTAGCGTTCCGCCCGTTGCGGGTCGGCAGCACGCAGTCGAACATGTCCACCCCAGCGCGAACCGCTGAGACGATGTCGTGCTCGTAGCCCACGCCCATGAGGTAACGGGGCTTGGCCTCGGGGAGCAACGCCGCGGTCAGTTCGGTCACCCGGCGGATGTCCTCGGTCAGCTCCCCCACCGCCACGCCCCCGATGGCGTACCCCGGAAGGTCGATGGCGGCAATCTGCTCAGCGCACCATCCGCGCCGATCGGGGTCGGTCCCGCCTTGCACGATCCCGAAGAGGGCCTGGTCGGCGTGCCGCTCGTGCGCGCGCGCGCAGCGTTCGAGCCAACGAACCGTCCGCTCGTTGGCGGCTTGGAGCCTCGCAGCGTGGTCGTACGAGCCTGGGCCTTGGGCGTCGCGCTGCTGGGCCAGGCGGATGCGGGTCTGATTGACGGGGCCAGAGGACGGATCGATCGACGGCGGGCAGTCGTCGAAAGCCATGATGATGTCCGCGCCAAGCGCGTTCTGAATCTGCATGGACGATTCGGGCGTCATGCGGATCATCGAGCCATCGACCACGGACTTGAAGGTGACGCCCTGATCGTCGACCGCGTTGATGTCGGCCATCGAGTACGCCTGGTAGCCACCCGAGTCGGTGAGGATCGGCCCGTCCCAGCCCATCATCGCGTGCAGCCCGCCGAGGGCCCTGGCGGTATCGGGACCGGGCTTGAGCAGCAGGTGGTAGGTGTTGGCGAGCAGCACCTCGGCCCCCACTGCCCGAAGCTGGGCGGGGTAGATGCCCTTGACCGTGGCCTTGGTGCCGACGGTCATGAACGCGGGCGTCTGGAACGAGCCGTGGGGCGTGGTGACCCGCCCAACCCGCGCCGAGGTCGATGCCGACTTGGCCTCGATCTCGAACGCCAGCGGTTTGCCTGCGGGCAGGGGAGTTGAGGGCGGGGCTGGCTTGGGCGGAGGGGTGGGCACAACGGGATTGTTCGCCCGCTCTAGCCGCTACGCTGGCAAGAACCGGATTCTGCGTACGCCAAGTACCCGAGCGGAGTGACTTCAAGACGTGAGCTGGCGCGATTCCAACCCGGCTGATTCCTACGACGACCGCCGAGGCGGGTTCCTTCGCCGCGTCTTTGGCGATGGGGAGAACCCGCTTACCTGGGCGTTGCCGCTGTACACGCTCTGGGGCATCCGCGTGCGGGTCCACATCGTGCTGGTGCTCTTCACGCTTGGCCGCGTCGTTTGGGCGTTGTGGGACGGCTCATCGGCCGGGGCGATGCTCGGCTGGATGGGCTCACTCTGGCTGCTCGTGCTGCTGCACGAGTACGGGCACTGCTTTGCAGCAAGGCGCGTCGGGGGCGCAGCCGACGAGATCGTGCTCTGGCCGCTCGGCGGGCTTGCGATGTGCGAGGTGCCCGACCACTGGAAGGACCACCTGATCGTGGCGCTCGCGGGACCCGCGGTGAACGTGGCGCTGCTGCCGGTATTCGCGCTGGCGATCGTGCTCGCGACGGGCGATGCGGGGCTGATTCTGTTCAACCCGCTCCAGCCGCAGCTCTCGATGGCCAGCCCGAGCCTCGCGGGCGGCTGGGTGATGGGCAAGATGATCCTGGTTGCAGCCCACCAGATGAACCTGTACCTGCTGGCGTTCAACATGCTGGTGGCGATGTTCCCGATGGATGCGGGCCGGGTGCTGCATGCTGTGCTCTGGAAGAAGCGCGACCGCTACGAGGCAATGGCCATCGCCGCGAGGGTGGGTCTGGTCTTCGCCGTGCTGCTGATCGCGGGCGGGTTGATTGCCAACAACGTGACGCTGGCGTTCATCGGCTTGTTCGGCGGGCTGCTGTGCTGGCAGGAACTCCGCGTGATGCGGTTCGAGGCCGACCCCATAGCGGCCTCCGCATCGATGCGGGACCTGGCCTCTGACGACGACCTGCCGAGCAAGCGAGAGCTCAAAGAGCAGGCTAAACGTGAGTCACTGGAGGCGGAGATGGACCGCATCCTCGCCAAGATCAGCGACGAGGGCATGAGCTCGCTCAACAGCAAGGAACGGAAAACGCTGGCGAAGGCTTCCGAAACACGCCGAAAGAACACCTGATCCGCGCCAGCCGTAAGCTAGGTCAACCCCAGTTTCAGCCAGTTAAAGAGAGATCCGATTCCCATGGGACTTGCCGACCGCGATTACGCCCGACGCAGACCGCCGCCCGCTGGCCTCGGAGCAGCGCGCGGGCTGAGCGTGACCGCGTGGCTCATCATCATCAACATCGCCGTCCATCTGATCGCCCTTGGCCTCTTCAGCGCGCCGACGCAGGCCGGGTTCGCGGGAGCGTGGTCGCTTCTCCATGAATGGGGCCATTTCTCAACCGCCAAGGCATTCTTTGAGACCAACACCCACGGCCAGCGCGTGCTCACCATGCAGGTCTGGCGGCTTATCACGTTCCAGTTCCTGCACGACCCCAACACCATCTGGCATCTCGGGCTCAACATGTTCGGGCTGTGGATCTTCGGGCGCACCGTCGAGCAGTACCTCGGCTCAAAGAAGTACCTGGCGTTCTACCTCGTGTGCGGCATCTTCGGAGCATTGCTGTACGTCGTCATGAGTGCTCTCGGCGTGCTCGTGACCGATCCCACGAGGCCCCTGATTGGCGCCTCGGCGGGTGTGTTCGGCGTGATCCTGGCGTGCGCGTACATCGCGCCCGACACCGTCGTCCAGCTCATTTTCCCTCCGATCCCGCTGAAGATGAAGTTCTTTGCCTACGGCTACGTAGCGTTGGCCACGTTCAACCTCCTAACGGGCGGTCAAAACGCGGGCGGCGATGCGGCCCACCTCGGCGGGGCCGCCGCGGGGTACTTCTTCATTCGCCGGAGCCACCTGCTCACGGACTTTTTCGATGTGCTGAACAACTCGAAGAAGCCCGCCAAGCTTGGGCGCGCCAGCCGCCGCGGGGCGGGCGGAACCGCGAGCCGATCGGATGTGGACCGCATCCTCGCCAAAGTCAGCCAGCACGGGTTGGCAAGCCTGAGCGACAAGGAGAAAAAGATTCTCCGCGAGGCCAGCGCCGACTCGCAGCGGTAGCCCGGCGAGAGCCGCCGCTCGCTGCTGAAAAAACACCCCCGGGAGGATTCGAACCTCCGACCGTTGGATTAGAAGTCCAGTGCTCTATCCAGCTGAGCTACGGGGGCAGGCACGCAGAGTCTACCCGCCCGAGATTAGCCCAGCGGCGGTCCCCAATGCCTTACCCCGGCGCAAGATGCCCGTGCTCTGCCCGCATTCCAGAGCCCGTGTAGCATCATCATCATGCTTAGACGAATCATCAGCGTGCTCTCGATCGGCTGCGCCGCTCTCGGCGCTTCGGCACAGGCGGTCGATCTCCGCATCGCCACCTTCAACATCTGGGACGTGCGGACCGCCGACCTGCTGTCGCCCGATCAGCCCAGGCTCAAGGCGATCGCCGAAGTGGTTCAGCGGATGCGGCCGAACATTCTGCTGCTCAACGAGATCGCCTACGACATGCCCGGCGGGCCGGACGTGGGCCAAGACCAGGGCGATGCCGAGGGCCTCAACGCCCAGCGGTTCGTCGACCACTACCTCAGCGTGCCGCAGGCCGACGGGCTCAAGCCAATCCGTTACGTCGCGTTCATGTGGCCCACCAACACCGGTCTGCCCAGCGGCTTCGACCTCGACAACGACGGCAAGACCACCACCGAGTTCCCGTATCCGCCGCCGACTAACGCCGACGGCACACCCGGACCGTCAACGCCCGAAGGCCGGGCGTACGGCAACGACTGCTGGGGCTTCGGCACGTTTCCGGGCCAGTACGGCATGGCGCTGCTGGTTGATGAACGCCTGACCGTGCTCGTTGATGGTGTGCGCACGTTTCGAACGCTGCCCTGGGACTACATGCCCGGCGCGCAGATCCCCACCAAGGCCGATGGCGAGAGTTGGTTCTCGACCGAAGAACTGCAATACGCACGGTTGTCGTCCAAGAGCCACTGGGATGTGCCCGTTCGGCTGCCCAATGGCCGGGTGCTGCACGTGCTCGCGAGCCACCCCACGCCGCCCGCGTTCGACGGCAAGGAGCAGCGCAACCAGAAACGCAACCACGACGAGATCCGGTTCTGGGCGGACTACGTCTCGGGCGAGACCTGGATCGTGGACGACACCAACAAGCCGGGGAGCCTCAGGCGTAGCGAAGCGTTCGTGATCTTGGGCGACCTCAACGCGGACCCAAACGATGGAAGCTCGTTCAAAGACCCGATCGACAACCTGCTGCTGGGCTCGCGCCTGGTCCATCAAGACATCAAGCCAACCTCGGACGTCGTGGTGACCATCGATGGCAATGCCCTCGACGCGACGGATACGTCCGAATTCGGGCTTCGTGTGGACTACGTGCTGCCCTCGGCCAACCTCATGCCCAAGGCCACGGGCGTGTGGCGGCACCCGAGTTCGCTCTGGAACGGCAGGTTCCCGAGCGACCACTTCCCGGTGTGGCTTGATGTGCGCGTGCCCGCCAACGAGTGACCACGAGTTCAAGACGGCTTCAAGCAGGCGGCTCGGGCGGGATGGGTTTGCCGTGCGGGTCGGTGGGCGGCTCGCCCGTGGGCGCAAGCCTCAAGTGTTCGAGCCTCTCAGCGGTCTCGTGCACATGGTCGGGCGCGAGGCCGACCTGGTCCGCGAGGTAGCTCTCCCATAGCCGGTGTCTGCGGATGACTCGCTGAGCCTCGGCTTTGCCCGCAGCGGTCAGTGAATCGGTGGCATCGTCGATAAGCCCTTCGCGAACGAGCGACCCACGGACCGAGTCGTGCGCACGCGGCGGCAATTCAGTCATCGCCTCGGCAGCGCGGTAGAGCGAGGCGAGCAGGTCGTCGCGTGCGATCGATCGGCCCATCGCATGGAGCCTCCACCGGCGCGCAATCACGCCGTGGCGCGGAGAGGCAAAGACCGCGAGCGTGAGCACCGCGCCAGCCATCACCGCCATCGAGCCCGCAGCGTTTACCGAGTCGAGACCGAACCACGCGGGCACCGCACTGGCCGCGATGTACCCGAGCACGCAGCTCGCAATCGCCACCAGAACACTTACGATGAGTTGGCTGGCCAGCCGATCCGTCAGCAACCGGGCGGTCGCTGCGGGGCAGATGAGCATCGCGATGACGAGGATGGAGCCGACAGCCTCGAACGACGCGACGGTGGCCCCCGCGACGAACACCATCAGCGCCAGGTGTAGGCCGGTCGCACTGAACCCGAGCGTGGTGGAGAGTGCGGGATCGAACGCAGCGATGCGCAGCTCTTTGAACATCGCTCCAACAAAGCCAGCCGCGAGCACGAGCATGAGTAGCAGCGTCCAGACCTGCTGGGGCACCGCGCTCAACGAGCCTTGCTGCCAGAGCTCTCCCCATGTCTGTGGAGCACCGTACCAGACCAGGGTTTCAAGCTGGCCGTGCAGCACGCACTCGGCATCAAGGTCCACGCCGCTGGTGTCCGAGACTTCGAGCAGCAGCACGCCCAGCGCGAACAGCACGCTAAAGACCACGCCCATCGCGGCGCCCGGCTCGACCCGGCCGAGTCGCTTGACCAGCTCCACGAGCAGCACGGTGGACACCCCCGCTGCGAGCGCACCGGTGAACATGGCCAGCGGGCTGCGCGAGGCGGTCAGCACAAACGCGATGACGAGCCCGGGCAGCACACTGTGACTGATGGCGTCGCCCATCAGGCTCAGCCGGCGCAGCACGAGAAAGTTGCCAAGCAAGCCGCAACTGATCGCAGCGAGCAGAGCCGCGATCAGCGGGAACAGGTCAAGATCGATGCTGAGCCCCATCACGCGCTGGCTCCATCGACTGCCGCGCCGGGCACCGCGATGCCTCGCGCACGCAAGAGCGATTCGAGCTCGGTAATCAGCGGCTCGCTCAGCACGTGCTCGACCTGATCGACCGACCAGTCAACGTGGCTCGGGGCGATGTCGGCGTAGCTAACGAGGTACTGCTCCCACAGACGGTGGTTGCGCCGAACGGTGGCGCCCCGCGCCAGACCCGAGGCCAGCACCTCGACGCCGCCGCCCTTGTTCGCTCGCGCCAGTCCACGCCCGCGCAAAGACCACCGGATCACTACCGCGAACCACGCAGGCCAGCCCTGGTGCCTAGCGACGGCAGCGAGCTCAGGTGCTCCGAGCTGGCCGCCGTCCTGGGCCTTGTGAGCAAACGCCTTCTCAAGCACGTGGTCGCCCGCGATGCGCAGGCGAAGATTGAGATGGCGGTAGGTGCTCGCGATGACTCCGCGTTTGGGCGCGGCCAGCGAACTGATCGCAAAAATCGTCCCAGCCGTCAGCACGATGACCGAGCCCGCGGGGGCATCGGGCAGCACCGCCGACGCGGACGCCCCGAGGTAGCCGCTCAGTGCGCCGATCGCACCCGACAGCGCGATCAGCACGGCTGCTCGGTCCGTCCAGAAACGGGCCGCCACGGGCGGGATGATGAGCATCGCCACCACCATGATGAGCCCCACCGCTTGTAGCCCAGCGACCGTTACGACCACAACCAGCGCCATCATCAGCAGGTCGATCAGCGACACGGGCCAGCCGTCGACCGCAGCGAAGGTATCGTTGAAGCAAACGAGTGTGAACTCCTTGAGCAGCAGCCCCGCCGCGACCACCGACAACGTTGCGAGCACCGCCATGAGCTTCGCATCGGCGGCGCTCATGGCCGCGGTCTGGCCGTAGATGAAGTGGCTCAGCCCCGCTGCGCCCTCGGGCGCGTTCTTCTGGATGTAGCTCAGCAGCACGATGCCCGCGCCAAAAAACACGCTCAGCACGATCCCGATCGCGGCGTCTTCCCGAAGGCGCGTCGCTCGCACGAGCCACTGGATGCTCAGCACGCCCAGCACGCCCGTAACCGTTGCCCCGATCAGCAGCACCGGCAGCGTGCGCCCGGTCATGTCAAGCGCCGAGGCAGCTAGAAACGCCCCCGCCACGCCGGGCAGAGCCGCGTGCGACAACGCATCGGCCATGAGTGACCGTTTGCGGAGAAGCGCAAATACACCCACCACCCCCGCTGCGAGCCCGAGCATCGCGGTGCCCAGCACTACGACGGTCGTGTTGTACCCGCCCTGAAGCGTGAGCACCTCGAAGGCCTCGGCCATGAGCGAGTTCACTCCCGCGGGTGATGGTGCGAGCGGCTGGCTCACTTGCCAAGACCTTCGCCCGACTCAGCCCGTGCGATCGCCTCGGATGCCGCCGCCAGGAGCGTCAGCCGGCCGCCGTAAGTGCGTTGCAGATTCTCCTGCGTGAACACTTCCGCGACGGGCCCGCTCGCCACGACACGCATGTTGAGCAGGATCACATCATCGAAGTATTGCTCGACGGTTTGCAGGTCGTGGTGCACCGTCAATACGGTCTTGCCCGAGCTTCGCAGTTCGCGGAGCACCTCAACAATGGCACGCTCGGTGGCTGCATCGACCCCCGCGAACGGCTCGTCCATGAAATATAGGTCGGCTTCTTGCGCGAGCGCACGCGCGAGGAACACCCGCTGCTGCTGGCCGCCCGAGAGCTGGCTGATCTGTCGTTTGGCGAGCGGGGCCATCCCCACACGATCGAGGCATTCCATCGCGGCGGCTTTGTGCGCACGGGTCACGGGCCTGCACCAGCCGAGCATGCGGTACCGGCCCATGCAGACGACATCGAGCGCTGAGACAGGAAAGTCCCAATCCACGCTCTCGCGCTGCGGCACATAACCGATGCGTGAGCGGGCTTTTTTGTAGGAGTGACCCCAGAACTCGACCTGGCCCGAGGCCGGCGGGATGAGCCCGAGGCACGCCTTGATGAGCGTGCTCTTGCCCGCGCCGTTGGGGCCCACGATCGCGATGAGCCGATTGGGCGGCGCGTCGTAATCAACATCCCACAGCACGGGCTTGCGGTGGTACGCGACGGTCATCGCGTGGATCGAAAGCGGGCTCGTGTCTGAGTGCTCGGGGCGAACACTGAGTGGCTGTGCGCGAGGCAAGTGAGTGGAGGGGGGCGTCACGGCGAGAGCTTCCCGTGCAAGCCTCGCTCAGGTGCTTCGCCCCCGAGCGCACGGGCGATGGTCGTGACGTTGTGGTCGATCATGCCGATGTAGGTACCCTCGTAGGTGCCCGGCTCGCCCATCGCGTCGCTGAACAGCGTGCCGCCGATCTTGACCGTGTGGCCGCGCGCTTCGGCGCCTGCGATGAGGGCCTTGATGCTGCGCTCGGAGACGGTCGATTCGACGAACACCGCGCCGATCTGCCGATCGACGAGCAGATCGACCAGCCGTTCGATATCACGGACCGCGGCCTCGGACTCGGTCGAGAGGCCCTGGATGCCCACGACCTCGTAGCCAAATCGTCGGCCGAAGTAGTTGAACGCATCGTGCGCTGTGACCAGCACCCGACTTGATTCGGGCACGCTGGCGAGCACACTTCCTGCGTAGGCATCGAGTTCCGCAAGCTCTCGCAGGTACGCCTCGGCGTTGGATCCGTACTCGGTTGCACCATCTGTATCGTGCTCCGTGAGCGCTGCGCGGACGACTTCGACCGCTTTGGCCCACGCGGCTGGGTCCATCCAGACATGCGGGTCGTAGTGGCCCGCGAAACCCTCGGGCTCGAGCAGGTACTGCTCATCGAGCTGTTCGGTGACGGCGGTAACCCGTTTGCCCGAGGCTGCGGCGCGAACGAGGGTGTCGGTCATCTTGCCTTCGAGCAGCAGACCGTTGTAGAAGATCATGTCGGCGCTCAGCAGCCGCTGAATATCGGAGCGGGTGGGCTTGTAGAGGTGCGGGTCGACACCCGTTCCGAGCAGGCCCGTGACGGTCGCACGGCCACCGGCTACCTCGGTGACGATGTCAGCGATCATCCCCACGGTGCAGACGACGTCGGGTTTGGTTTGCGCCGCGGGCACCGGCGCGGCGGGTTCTCCACAGCCGATAAGCGCGACCAGCAGCATCAAGAGCAGCGAGAGACTTGTCGTGGGTCGCATGAGAGAGTCCTTGATCGAGGCGAGTCCGGGCCAAACGTAGCCTAGGCTACATTGCCTCGGAACGCAAATAGACCCGCCGAACGGATAATCCGGCCACAGATCCTGGTTTCGGAAGCTGCTTTCAGGCGGGCGTAGCAGTCTCGGCGAGCGACCATTGGCTGCCGTCACGAGTGACCGGCCGGTACAGCGTGTCACGCTCGATGGGCTCGAAGCCCGCCTCGCGGATGGCCTGCGTGAGCTGCCACGCGGTGGTTTCCTGATGGGTGCCAGCGCCGCCGACCTTGGTGATGTCGTACCACACCACCGTGCCGTCGATGTCGTCGGCCCCGGACTGGAGCATGAGCTGGGCCATCGCGAGGGTCTGCATGATCCAGAAGGCCTTGACGTGCGGGAAGTTGTCGAGCATCAGCCGGGCGATGGCCAGCGTGCGCAGGTTCTCGAGCCCGGTTGGCCCGGGGAGGGCTTCGAGTGGGGAGCCGTCAGGGAAGAACGGCAACGGCGTGATCGTCTGGAAGTAGCCCGCGGTCTGCTGGGCCATCTCTGGCGTCGGCAGCATGGAGCCGGGGCGGGTCAGTGTGATGACCGGGGCGCTGAGGCCGGTGGTCGCAGCGAGGCCGGGCTCGGTGAAGCCTTGCGCCTCGCCCGCGTAGCCCATGCGGGCCAGAGCCTGGTCCTGCGCGCGGCGGAGGATTTCCATATGAACAAGGCGCTCGCGGCGCTGGTCGACGTGACCGTAGAGAATGGTCGCGTTGGTGTTGAGACCCAGTTCGTGCGCCACAAGGTGGACATCCAGCCACACATCCGAGCGGATCTTGCCCTTGTAGGCCGCGTCATGAACGCGGTCGTCGAAGACCTCGGCCCCGCCGCCGGGCAGCGAACCGAGCCCGGCCTGCTTGAGTTCCGAAAGCACCCAGCGGATGCCGGCCTGACGGTCGGCGCTCTTGTAGACCTTGGCGATCTTGGCCAGGTGCACGACTTCGACAGCGGTGAACGCCTTGATGTGCAGCGTGGGCGCGACTTCACGGATCGCTGAGACCATCTCGGGGTAGTACGACCAAGGCAAGTATGGGTGGAGACCGCCAACGATGTGCATCTCGGTCGCGCCGAGTTCGACCGCTTCGATGGCTTGCTGGCGGACGTAGTCGAGGTCGCGGGTGTACGCGCCGCCCTCGTCCTTGCTTCGGCGGAACTCGCAGAACGAGCAAGAGAGTGCGCACACGTTGGAGTAATTGAGGTGGCGGTTGACGTTGTAGTAACCGGCGCGGCCGTGGAGGCGTCGGCGGACAAGGTCGGCCAACTCGATGACCGTCCAGATGTCACTCGTGCGGTACAGCGCATCGCCCTGCTCGAGCGTGAGCCGATCGCCCGCGACGACGGCGTCGCGGATCGAGTCGAGCGAAGGATCGGTGTTGGTCCGGCTCTGGGCAGCGATCATGCCGGATTGTTCGCTCGCCGGCCTGAGATTTCAATAATAAATGAAAACAAGACGCCTTCCGCGTCCCCTACCTCAACGTGGGCCGCTCGAATCCGCATTCGGGGCAGACCGCGGGGGTGGCATGGACGTCATAGCCACACCCGGGACAGAGGCCCCGGATGGACCACGACTGGAACTGCCTTCGCCTGCGTTCAGTCTCGGCTCGGCGGGTTGCGTACATCGTCAACGCGAACCAACCGACGGTGATGACCGCTGCCCAGACAGCCCGCTGGAGCAAGCCCCCCGTGCTGAACACCACGGCGAGCGTGAGTGCAGTCAGGTAGAGAACGCCCGTGATGACCTGCATTAACCAGTTCACCAGAGCATGGTACGAATGCACCCAGAAATGCGAAGCAGGCAGATCAGACCGGCAGTTCCCCCACCACGCGCACGGGGCCACCTTGCTGGAGCGCCTCAAAGACTCCGTCGCTGATTTCGCTGTGGGTGAGCCAGCGTCGGCCCGCGGGGCCTCGGTGCTCGCCGAGGATGACGCGCTGTCGGCAGCTACAGGTTGAGCTCATCGGCGGTTCGAGGAGCCCGGCATCGCCTTGGTGGATCGTGGCTGAACCGACAACCTCGATGTAGACCTTGGGTTTGAGGATGGCCAGCGCCTCTTCGTGCTGAATGGCCGAATCGCTGTGGAGCCACGCGACGACGTTCGCCGGGGTGAGCGCGGCCAGCTGTTCCAGCAGCGCGACGTAGCTCGACCGATCGTTCCAGTCGGCGGCGTGGCAAATGACCGATGGCTCGGGGGTCAACGGCCTTGGTTGGTGACCAACGGCGTGGACTTCATCGCCACCTGCGTCGAGCCTCAAGCACAGCGGCCAGAGCATCCCCGTGCCGCCAAGAACGACGGTGGTGCGGCGGCTGCCATCTGGGGATGCTGTTAGGGTCATGCTCTCAAAGCCTACGGCTGCCAGACTGGCAGAGATCGCAGGACCCGACCGCTGATTTCACACCTGCCGAGGGCGATTGGGGGCTATCTGGCGTGCCCCACCTGCTGGCACCGGGCTTGCAACTGGTCCAGGGTACGGAGCACATTCATCCCGCGGCCTGAGCCCGGCTCACGGCTGCTGCAATCGGAGGTATCAACATGTCCAAGATCATCGGAATCGACCTGGGCACGACCAACTCGGTCGTCGCCATCATGGAAGGCACCACGCCCAAGGTGCTCATCAACGCTTCGGGCAACCGCACCACGCCCTCGGTAGTCGCTTTCACCGCCAAGGGCGAGCGGCTGGTCGGCCAGCCGGCCAAGCACCAGCAGGTGACCAACCCCAAGAACACGGTCTACTCGATCAAGAGGTTCATGGGTCGTCGTCACGACGAGGTGTCGTCGGAAGAGAAGAACGTGCCGTACGAGGTCATCGGAGCCCCGGGCGAGTACGTCTCAGTCAAGATCAAGGACAACGACTACACGCCCCAGCAGCTCAGCGCGTTCATTCTTCAGGAGCTGAAGAAGGTCGCTGAGGACTACCTGGGCGAGAAGGTCGACCGCGCGGTCATCACCGTGCCGGCGTACTTCAACGATGCCCAGCGGCAGGCCACCAAGGACGCGGGTGAGATCGCCGGCCTTAAAGTCGAGCGCATCATCAACGAGCCCACGGCGGCGGCTCTGGCCTACGGCCTCGAGAAGAAGACCAACGAGAAGGTCGCGGTCTTTGACCTCGGCGGCGGCACGTTCGACGTTTCGATCCTCGATGTGGGCGATGGTGTGTTCGAGGTGCTCAGCACCCACGGCGACACCCACCTCGGCGGCGACGACTGGGACCAGCGTCTCATCGACCACCTGCTAGGCGAGTTCAAGAAACAAGAAGGCATCGATCTCTCGAAGGATGCGATGGCGATGCAGCGGCTCAAGGAGGCTGCGGAGAAGGCCAAGATCGAGCTCAGCCAGATGCACGAGTCCACGATCAACCTGCCATTCATCACCGCGAACCAGGACGGTCCCAAGCACCTGACCATCACACTGACGCGCTCGAAGTTCGAGAGCCTGTGCAGCGATCTGTTCGACCGGCTTCGCGGCCCGTGCGAATCAGCGCTCAAGGATGCCAAAATCGATCCCACCAAGATCGACGAGATCGTGCTGGTCGGCGGCTCGACCCGTATGCCCAAAGTGCAGGAGATGGCCAAGGAGATCTTCCGCAAGGAGCCCAACCGCAGCGTGAACCCCGACGAAGTCGTCGCGGTGGGTGCGGCCATCCAGGGCGGCGTGCTGTCGGGCGATGTAAAGGATGTGCTGCTGCTCGATGTCACCCCGCTGAGTCTGGGCGTAGAGACCCTCGGCGGCGTGACCACCAAGCTCATTGAGCGCAACACCACGATCCCAACCTCCAAGAGCGAGACGTTCTCGACCGCGAGCGACAACCAGCCCAGCGTGCAGATTCATGTGCTGCAGGGCGAACGGGAGTTCGCGCGCGATAACCGAACGCTCGGCCAGTTCGAGCTCAAGGACATCCCGCCGTCGCCCAAGGGCACGCCGCAGATCGAGGTGGAGTTCGCGCTCGATGCCAACGGCATTCTGAAGGTCACCGCGACCGATAAGGCCACGGGCAAGAGCAACAACATCGAGATCAGTAACTCGGGCGGGCTGTCGAGCGAGGACATCGAAAAGATGAAAGCCGACGCCGAGGCCCACGCCGAGGAAGACAAGAAGCGGCGCGAGGTCGTCGATCTCAAGAACCGTGCCGAGAGCATCGTCAGCCAGACCCGTAAGGCGCTGGACGAGCACGGCGACAAGGTCGAGGGCGAGGTTCGCAGCAAGATCGAGTCGTCAATCAGCAACCTCGAAGACAAGCTCAAGGGCGACGAGGCGGCCCCGATTCAGGCGGCCATCAAGGAGCTCGAAAGCTCTTCAAGCGAGTTGGGCAAGATCATGTACGAGCAGGCTGCCCAGACTCAGGCAGCGGGCGGGGAGGCCCCCGAGGGCGGCTCCGACTCGGCCGACAGCGATGTGATCGACGCCGAGTTCGAGGTCAAGGAAGACAAGAAGTAAGCCGACCGGCACAGCAAAGTTTGACCGAGGGTCGCCCCAAGCGGGCGGCCCTTTTTTGTGCCTGGAGCAGCCATATGGGCTCTGAAAGAAAATCGAACGAACATCTCGAACCCGGGCTTGGTGGGGCTCGTAAGACCGCTGCGGGATAATCTTCAGACTCCCCGACTCTCTCTCCTCCAGACGGCCCCGGCAGTAATGCCTGGGCCGTCTTGTTTTTTCATAGTCACTCACTGGCGCGCAGCGCGTCAATCCGCTCGATCATCGCCGTGGCGGCTTTGGCCCGGTGGCTGACCGCGTTCTTGACGGCGGGGTCAAGCTCCGCGCTCGTTTGCTCGTGGCTCGGCGCCACGAGAAACAGCGGGTCGTACCCGAAGCCGTGGGTGCCCCGCGGAACCCCTCCCTGCGGCGATGGGCCGGGCATGCCGATACGCCCCACGAACTCGCCGCGGGTTCGCGCGAGGATGGTGGATTCGCCACCCTCGCTCGGCAGCGCCAGCACCATCACGCACACGAACCGTGCGGTTCGGTCCGGCTCGGCAACGTGGGCAATGTCCGCGATCAGACGCAGGTTGTTGGCGGCGTCGCGCTCTTCGCGGCTGAGGCCGGTCTCCTTGCCGTCGGTGGCGTAGTGGCTTGAGATCACGCCGGGCGCGCCGCCAAGGGCATCGACCATCAGACCTGAGTCATCGGCAAGGCAGACCATGCCCGTCTGCTGGGCGTAGGACCTGGCCTTGATGGCGGCGTTGGCCTCGAACGTGCCGCCGTCTTCGACGGGCTCAGTCCAAGGCCCGCCGGGCAGGTCGGCGAGAGAACGAAACCGCAATCCTGCTCGCCCTTGGCCGCTTGTGAGCATCGCGTTGAGCTCGCGGACCTTGTGCGGGTTGCCTGTGGCGACGACAATTTCGTTGAGCGGCGCAGCGGGATCGGTCATCGCCGACGGTAGGGCGCAGGGCCATCTGCGTGCGAAGTCAGTGAGTCTGCTGGCCTGAAGCCGATCGCGTGCGAACGATCGGCGGTAGCGCTCGCAGGCGCGGCTTGGTCAGCGAGGTCCACCGGGGCTTGGCGAGCGGGCTGCCCAGCCGGGCGCGGAGGACTGGCGATGACCGAGCAGCAGACCATCGATGCCCTGGCCGAGGCCGCGGTCGAGACGATCGAATCCGGCATGACCGTGGGGCTGGGCACGGGGCGAACGGCTTCGCGCGGTGTCGTCGCGCTCGCCCGCCGGGTGCGTGAGGACAGACTCAAGGACCTCCGCTGCGTGTGTACGAGCCACGAGACCGAGACGCTGGCGAAGTTCCACTCGCTGCCGGTGATCGAATTTGCAGATGTCAAAGAGGTCGACTTCCTGTTCGACGGCGCCGACGAGGTCGATCCAGAGCTGCGCATGCTCAAGGGCGCGGGCGGTGCGTTCACACGCGAGCGCGTGGTGGCGTGGGCGTCCAAGCGGTGCGTCTACATGGTGAACGCTGACAAGCTCGTCGATCATCTGGGCACGCATCGCACGCTGCCGGTCGCGGTGATGTACTTCGGCATGGCTTCGATCCAGTCGCACGTCGAGGAACTCGGGCTTCGCGGGAGCCTTCGCCACACCATCGAGGGCAAGCCGTTCCTGACGGACAACGGCAACCTGATCATCGATGTCTCGCTCGGGCCGGAACACGATCTGGAAGAACTCGCAGCGTCGCTCAACGACGTGCCCGGGATCATTGATCACGGGCTGTTCCTGCGCGAAGCCGACGAGATCATCGTGGACCGCAACGGCGCACTCGAGCGGATGAGCCGCGAGAGCTGAGGCAGGCCCGATTCAGTCACAAGACCCGATGAGCCCGAGCAGGGCGAGAAGATCACCGAAGGTGACCTCGCCGTCCGGGTAGAGCCTCGCGTGTTCGTCCGCAATGTCACCGAGGCAACTGATGCCACCGTACGCGCACTGCCCGACGACACCAAGCATGGCGAGAAAGTCGCCAAACCCAACGGCCCCATCGGGACCGGGCACGCCGAAATCGTCGGCGATGTCGCCCGGACAGTTGGCCCAGTTGAGAACGTCGATGATCCGCTCCCCGAGGAACCGGCTGCCAGCTTTGGAAAGATGTGTCCCGTCGTCGAGTAATCCTGCGGGACGGGCCTGTAGAAACGGAGGGGAGAGAGGAAGCAGATCGATAAAGGTCACGCCTGATTGGTCCAGCGCGTACTGCCTCAAGGCGTGGCGGTAAGTGTTGAGCTCATGGTTTGGCGCGTTAAGTATTTCGTACATCCCGAAGACGATAAATGTAAGATCGCTGTCCAGCCTTCCGGTGAGCGCCCAATCGCCGCGTATCTGCCGGATGAGCGTGTCGACATTGTCTGTGAATGCAGCTGACGAATCGCCCGGCGTGATACCAAGCGTCAGGCTCGGATCGGTCTCGTTGCGGTCGTTGAAGCCTTCGAAGATGGGAATCATCAGCTTGCCCGAGCCGCCCGCGACGATGTTGTCCAAGAACGCGGCACGGCCCTGCTGATTCCATGCGCCGCCCGCCCACACCAATTCGAAGAAGTCCCGGACCGATCGCCCTCCAAGGCCGATGCTGGTAACTGTTCCACCAACTGCGCCAGGTTCGAGGGCGCGGAGGTACACATAGCTCGCGTGGTCGGAACCGTCGATAAAGAAATCCGCCGACGGCGGCGGCATTATGGATGGAGCTGGTAGATCAAATACTACCGATTCGAGTTCGCTCATTACTTGCCCAAGGGGCAGCGCGGATGCCTGGTGATACACTGTAAAGGGAGCCTCGCTTCGCCGAACCGCTCCGAACACGGAGTCGTCGCCCTGCGAGCTGCCGCCCCATGCGGTGAGTTGCATCGGACGGCCAGCAAGCGGTGAGCCGGGCTCAATCGTGATTCCGATACGCCGCTGCGAGCCGGTGCCGGTGGTATAGACGTGGCCCTGCACCGCGTGCGACTGCACCGCGGCGGGTGCCGAGTCGATGTTCGTTTGCCAACCGAACTGTGTAGACAGCGTGAAGCCGCTGCCGGAGTTAAACTCGTGCAGCAAGCCCGTACCCGCGAGGCCGAACCGCTGAGCGATGGCGTGGTTGAGCCCTTCGTCCCAGCCGTGTCCACCGAACCAAACCACGCTGTCACCGAGGATGAGCACGTCCGCGCGGTCATGTCGCGCGGCATCGAGCCATGCGGCCGTCGAGTTATCGAACTCTATCGGCAACGGCCCCGCCGCTTGCAGGGCGAGCAGTGCGCCTGTTACAGATGCTGTGGGATCGAGAAGCAACAAGTACTCCTTGCAAGGCAGCCAAGCTAGTCATCCCCAGCTTACCCCACTGTCTCCAAATCGACATCAAAAACTTGGCTTCAGCTGCTAGCCGACTTATTGCCCCTGCGCAAGGGAGTACCCAGGCTTGCCGTCGTAGTGCTTGAGCGGCTGGAAGTCGGTGACACCGAACTTCTCGGCGATGCGGTCAAGCAGCGAGATGGTCGGCCCCTGGCCCATCGACGAGGCGTTGGCCATGTCCCGCAGCTCGAACCGGGCCCGGTAGTAATCCACGATGTTGGTGTAGGGCGTGCCGTTGGGCCAGACCTGCGTGCCGCGGTTACTCATCATTGTGAGCTTGAACGGCGTGGGGGCGCAGATGGCTGACAGGGCTTCGGCGAGCTCGGCGGGGTTGAGGAGGGTGTCGAGGTAGATGTCGCAGCCGGTGTTGACGGACTTGATCTGCTCGAACGTGCGCATCAGCTCGTTGCTGGTTGGCGGGGCCGGCTTGACGAAGGTGATGGTCTTGCCTTCGGGCTCAGCTACAGGCTCGATGGACGAAGGCTTCTTGCCGAGGTTGCCGATGATGGCCGAGGCGTAGTCCTGCGTGTTGAGCGCTGGGGTATCGCCCGTGCCGAAGTCGCCCGTGTGCGCGCCGGACTCGAGCGTAGCGATCAGAGCGTTCTCGATCACGCCCGCAGCGTTGGTCAGGCCGATGTGGCGGAGCAGCATCAGCCCGCTGAGCAGTAGGCTCGTGGGGTTGGCGATGCCCTTGCCCGCGATGTCGGGTGCTGTACCGTGGACGGCCTCGAAGATCGAGATATGGTGGCCGATGTTTGCACTTGGCGCAAAGCCGAGCCCGCCGACGAGGCCCGCTGCCAAGTCGGAGACGATGTCGCCCTGCAGGTTGGGCAGCACGACCATCTTGTAGTTCTGCGGTCGAATCACAAGGTTCATGCACAGCGCATCGATGATGACGTCGCCCGTTTCGATGCCTGCATACTCGGAGGCCATGCGCTTGAAGCGGTCTAGGAACAGGCCGTCGGTCATCTTCATGATGTTGGCCTTGTGCCCGCAGTAGACCATCTTGATGCCGATCTTCTTGGCGAGATCGAACGCGGCGCGGTGGACCTGATCGCAGCCCGGCGCGGAGATGAGCCGCTTGCACTCGATCACATCATTCGTCAGCCGGTGCTCGATGCCGCCGTAGGTGTCCTCGATGTTCTCGCGGATGACGTAGAAGTCGATCGGGATGCCGGCCTTCGAGTAGACGGTCTCAACGCCCGGCAGAGTGCGGAAGTGGCGGATATTGGCGAACGCGCCGTACATCTTGCGGAGCGTGACGTTGATCGACTTACCGCCGCCGCCGATGGGCGTGCCCATCGGGCCTTTGTAGAGCAGGCCGCAGGCCTCGACCGCGTCTCGGCCCTGCTGCGAGATGCCCATCGAGTTTCCCTCGGCGAACACCGCCTCGCCCATTCTGGCATCGACGAACTCGATCTGATCCATCGCGCCCGCTGCGTCGAAGATCCGCAAACATGCGTTCATGATCTCCGGCCCGATACCGTCGCCGGGGGTGTTGGCGATGCGTAGCTTGGTGGTCACAGCGGGTCTCCTGCGTCTTGGTCCGGTGGGTTGGGTAGCGATCGGCTTGACGGCCGGCGGTTGGCTCCTAATCAGCCCTGCGGATGCCGGGATCGGACGATAGGGACGCAACCCCTTGGGATCATCTCCCGCCAACTGCCTGGCCCGTAGCCAGACCGGTTGCCAGACCGGTTGCCTAGCCGGTCGCCCGGCTGAGCCTCTCGGCGATGGCCGACCACAGGCCTGCTTCGTCGCTGCCGGTGGGCTTGAGCACCACGATCAATTCGGGTTCCGCTGCGTCGGCCGCACGCAGCGCCGCGTACAGGCGGGCCGCGTACTCGGCGGCACCGACGGGCATCTCGATCAACTGGTGAGGCGGCTCGATGCTCACGCTCGGCTGCGCGAGCACGACGCATGGCTGATTGCCCGACACTTGCAGCACCTCGGCCAGTTCTGCGGTCGTACCAACCTGAACCGTGTGGGCCCTCGGCTGGTAGTGCGGCCCGAGCCTGCCGGGCGACGCCTCCGACCCGTTCGCCGACCGTTCTGCGATCGTTGGCGTTCTACCGAGCACGGCTTGGATCTGCACGGGGCCGATCGAGCCGGGCCTGAGAATCTCCAGCGGGTCCATCCGCAGGACCGTGGACTCGATGCCCACGCTGCACGCCCCGCCGTCCAGAATGGTCAGGTCGCCAAAGTGCCCCGCTGCGTGAGATGCCAGCGTGGGCGAGACATACCCCGATGGGTTCGCGCTCGGGGCTACCAATGGCGAGCCCACCGCTCGCAGCAACTCCAATGCGACCGCGTGATCTGGGCAGCGAACCGCGACCGTCGGGCCGCCTGCGGTGACTTCATTTGGTACGCCGCTGCGAACGGCCGCCACGAGCGTGAGCGGGCCGGGCCAGAAGCGCTCGGCGAGCATCTGCGCATCATCGGGCCACTCGGAGGTGACCGTTCGGGCCATGGCCTCATCCGCAACATGCACGATCAGCGGGTTGCTCGCGGGTCTGCCCTTGCGCTCAAAGACCGACCTGACGGCCCTGGCATCGTGCGCCACCGCGCCGAGTCCGTACACGGTCTCCGTAGGGAACACAACCAGCCCGCCCGCACGCAGCAGGCCCGCTGCGCGGTCGATGGCCTCTGCCGAGGGCTGCTCGACGGGCATGTCAGGGCTCGATCGGCGTCATGCTGTTGCGGCTGGCCGCTGGCTCATCCGCTATCGGCGTCGAGGTCGAAGCTGCGGAAGCTGGTTCAGTCGAAGCGGGCATCGCCGACTGGTACTCGCGTGTGCCGTACCACGCACGGATCTCGTCACCCGGATCGGGCACAACCAGCTCGATGCGGTTGCGCGTGAGGATGGTCCCGGTGGCGCGGTGCAGATCGCTGAGCGCTCGGCTGAAGTCGGCCAATGACTGGATCTCGTTCTGCTCGGCATTTGCGACCCGCTCCTGGCGGGTGAGCAACTGATCGAGCTGCAGAGCCGTTCGGCCCTGGATGAAGTCGAGCTGCACCTCAAGCGACCGGAGCGACTCGGCCGCGGCCATTCGGGCCGCCTTGGTCTGGTTCACCAGCGTGTGGTTGAGCCGAACCGAATCTAGCGCGTCCTTGACCTCGCGGATGATGTTCTGCACCGTGTTGCGGTACGAGAGCACGGCCTGCTGACGCTCCAAGCGGCGCTGGCGGTAAGCCGCCTCAGCGCCGCGGTTGCCGATGGGTTGCTCGAACACGATGCCGACCACGTAGTCAACAAACTTGCGGTTGAACGTTTCTTCGTAAACCGACAGATCATCATCGAGCCCGTTGAGCCCGAGCTGGGTGCGCAGATCGAGCTGCGGCAGCCGCTGGTTGTTGGCGACGACCTGCTGAATGGAGGAGTTGTCGATCGACAGGATTGCCTGCATGACCTCGGGCCGGCTGGCGATACCCGCGGTGATCGATTCGAGCAGACTGTACTCGACCGTCTCATCCATGGGCGCGTCCGCAGGCAACAGCATCAGCTCGCCGCCTACGGGCAGGCGAGGATCGTTGATGAGCTGCTTGAGGCGGTCGCTGTTGCGGCGGAGAGCGATCTCCGCGCTAAACACATTCGACCGGCGCGAACTCACGCGGGCAACCGCATCCGAAAGCTGCGCCTGATCGACATCCAACCCCTCGTTCTTGCGGATGGTGAGCTGTTCCTCGACCTTGATGCCACGCTCCAGAAGCCGCTGGAGGATCATCAGGTTCCGCTGGGACTGGTAGACATCCCAATACGCCGACTCGATGTTGTGCACGAGCTGGTTGAGGTCCGATTGCAGTTGGGCGATCGCGTCGCGCTCGATGTTGCGGTTGATGCGCACCTGCGCGAGCGCCACATCCGATCCGAAGTTGCGGAGCAGCGGCTGGTCGTAGGTCGCTGTCAGTCTGAGCGACGTAGCCGGGTCGGGCGAGAGCGTCTGGCCCGGGGCATCGGTATCGCTGTAGACGAGGGTCTGATCGATGGCGAACTGCCCGCCGCTGGTGGTAGCCCGGCGGAGCCCGCTGGTGGAGTTGATGCTGCTGTTCTGCTGCGCGCCGCGGTTGGTCGCGCCGATGAACTGCTGGCTGGGCACGATCGTGTCGGTGTTCGAGTAGGTCAGGTTGCTCGTGAAGATCCAGTCGAAAGCGGACTCGGCCTGCACGACCTGCGACTCGGCGATGGCCGGCTGCAGTCGCGCGAACTGGATCGCCAGGTTCTTATCGACCGCTGTGCGAATCGCGTGCTCGAGCGAGACCGCAACGATCTCGGTGGGCCGGCCCAACAGGTCCACACCTATCGTCTGCTGATCCATCGAGTACGAGCCCGGCCCGGCCATCTTCTCGCCCTCAGCCCGGAACTCCGCCTCGATGGGGAGAGCTGCCACATAGTCCTCCCGCACGGTGCTGCGGATCTGGGGGTACTCCTCGGCGGCCTTGATCTCAGCGCGGACCGCCTGGATCACCGACGCCCGAAGATCGATCTGGCTCCGCTGAGCCATCGGCGAGGGGCTGCACCCCGACAGCGCAAGAATCGCCGAGCCCGCCAAGGCCACGGTCAGAACGCCCCCACGGGCGAAGAGAAGGTCTGCGGGACTCGGTTTGGTTTCGGTCAGCATGTGGCTCGGTCCTTGGTTGGCGCGCACTGGCCGGTGGCTGCCTGCGAGCGGATACACTATGACGGCTGACAGCTGATTGCGCCCCCAGCAGCCCGGCAGATCGATCCCGATCGTCGGCCTGCTACGCCCTGCGGCGCTGAGCCAGACCCGAGGAGAACGCCATGCGGAAGCTACAGAATCGTCAACACAATCGCCGACTCTGCATTCCCACCCGCGCGATCGCTCTGGCCCTTGTCGCCTGCGTTTGTTCGTGGGCGGGTGCCCAGATCAATCGTGTGGAGCCGTACTTCGCTGTGGTCACGGTGGACCAGACGTCGCTCCACGCGGGCGACATGCCACTGTACTACGCCGTGGCCCGGCTTGACGCCGGTGCCGTGCTCCGCGTCGATGGAACCGGTGCGGGCTGGTCCCGCGTGAGCTACCCAGCTGGCATCTCCGCTTACGCCACCGCCCGTGAAGTCAAAGACTTGGGCGATGGCAAGCTCGAGATCACCCGAACCACGCCCCTCAAGGCCGCCAACGCAGACCGCGGATTCGGCGGAAGTTGGCAGAACCTCCTGCCTGCGGGCGCTGAACTCGAGCCTGGCGCGGTGCTCAGCTACTCCGAGCCTGTCAAACGCAGCGACGGAGCTATCGCGGCCTACACCGTCACACCACCCGAGTCGGCCCGCGCGTACGTCGAGTCCAGCCTGCTTCGCAAGGCGACCAACGCAGAAGTCGAGAGGTTCTTAAAGGCGAATGGACAAGCGGTACCAGCTCAGGCTCAGCCCGCGCCGATCAACCCGCCAACGCAGAACGAGCCCATCGTCCCTGCTGTAGAGCCAACCCCGCCAGCAGAAGAAGTCATCTCGCTCATCGACGACATGCAGGTCACTGGCGAGCCGGCCCAACCTAGCACGCCGGTCGGGACCCCGGAGGTCGCGCCGATCGCCACAGACCCGGTGGAATCGACGACCACCGTCGTCACCGATGCGGAAGTCGTGATGCCACCAGTGGACAACGACCCGATCGAGGTGCTCCCTTCTGACCAGCCCGCCGACAGCCCCCCGGCTGTCTCAGCACCCGACCCCGCCGAGACCGCGGCCGAGGTGGCACGCCTCAACACGATGATCGATACCAGCCTCGATGTCGAAGCGCTCGAAGCCTCCTTTGCTTCTGTGCGCACCCAGCCGCTGATGGAGGCCGAACTCGGCGAGCTCCGCAACCAGTTCCAGCGCGTCCGCGACGGCCTGTCTACAACGCCCGGTGACCTCGCCATCGCCTCACGCATCGATCAACGCCTCGCGGTGCTCGACGTAATGATCGACCTCCGCGACCGCCGCCGCGAGCTGGCCGCCCAGCGAACCTCGATCGAGTCCACCACCGTCGAGATCCAGCGCCGCATCGAGGCATCAGCCTCACGGGCCGTCTACAGCGTCGTTGGACAGCTCGTACCCAGCACCATCTACGACGGCCTGCGCCTGCCCAAGCTCTACCGCATCGTCTCGATGGACCACACCGGCACGCGGACCATTGCTTACGTCGCCGACCGCGAAGACCTCCAACTCTCTGAGAAGGTCGGCCGGGTCGTGGGCTTCACGGGGTCGATCGGGCTGGACCCGACGCTCGGCGTACGGCTCGTCAACACCAACAACGCGAGCGTGCTGCTGCCCGGGGGCTAAGCGTTCCCTTACAGCCGCGAGAGCAGTCCATGCCCGGTCCATTGCAAGCAGCCAGCGGTCTGTCTGGCCTCGATGACCCGCTGCGTGCCGCAGACCAGGTGTGCGCACGCATCGAGTCGTTGCTCGCAAGACCTTGCGACCTCGTCGTGCTATGCCTGAGCCGGTCGCTCGCCGAAGCCGCAGCTGACATCACACGGCGTTTCCGTGAACGGCTCTCGCCGGGCACCATCATCGGCGCCGTCGGCGGTGGCGTACTCGCGGGTGCTCTTGAGTCAGAGGAAGGCCACGCCTGCGCAGCGCTCGCGATCCGTGGTGTTTCCGCGTCACCATTTGCAGTCGAATCGCCAGAAGGGCTGCGAGAGGCCATCGGTTCCTCTGCTGCAACGCTTTTCTTCGCCGACACCACCAGCATCCCAACCACCGCGCTGGTCGAAGCCGTGAAGGAGCATTCGTCGCCGGTGCTCGGCGCGTGCCTCGGTCCAAAGTCAGGCAGGGGGCAGGGCCGAGAGGCCACGATCCACGGCCCGGCGACGCTTATCGTCGACGGACAGGTCCGCCAACGCGGGCTCGTCGGGGTGCGCCTCGATGGCGACAGGCTCAACGCATCCACGCTCGTCAGCCAGGGCTGCCGACCGATCGGTGAGCACTGCGTCGTGACGAAGGCCTCGAGGAACATCGTGTACCAGCTCGGTGGAAGGCCAGCTGCTCAGGTGCTCAAGGAAGTGCTCGAGGGTGAACCTGCGAACGTGCGTCAGGCCGCGCGCAGCGGGGTGCTGCTCGGCCGGGTCGTCGATGAATACCTCCCCCGCTTTGGCCGTGGCGACTATCTCATCCGCGACGTCGCCCGTGTATTGAAAGAGCAGGATGCGCTGGCGCTCAACGACTTCGTCAAAGTCGGGCAGACCGTGAGGTTCCATGTGCGAGACCGGAGGACCGCCGAGGAGGACCTCGCTCTGCTGTTGGACGTGCAGAAGCTCCACGGCCCGCCCGCCGCAGCCATAACGCTCGTGGGCGAGGGCAGGGGCCGTGTGCTCTTCGGCAAGCCCAACCATGATGCAGCGGCCATCAGCCGTGCGTTCGATCGCATGAAGCCCGGCCCCGAACTCGCCAAACCTGGCAAGCCCATCGACACCGGCCCGGGCAGCCTTGCTATGACCGGGTTGTTTTCGACGGGTGAGATCTGCCCTGTGGCGGGCCGAGCGCTGCTGCACACCCACAGCGTGTGCTCGCTGTTGCTCCGCCAATCACCTGATTAGCTGCTAGACGAATCGCCGCTCTGCTCGCGAACAAGTTTCGCGAACTTCTTGAGCGTCTCAGGGCTGACGTGGTGCTCGATGCCCTCGGCATCAATCGCCGCGATCTTGTTCGGCACACCGATGGCTCGAAGGAACCGGAACACGGTCTCATGCCGGGCCTTGCAGTGCTCCGCGAGTCGCTTGCCTTTGGCGGTCAACTCAACCGGCTGATGCCGAGCGGTCGTGGCAAGCCCCGCTTCGACCAACCGCTTGACCGTGCGCACGACCGTGACATGGCTCACGCCGAACCGGTCGGCCAGATCCGTCACCCGGCACTGACCGTTGGCGGCGATGATCTCTGCGATGGCCTCGGCGTAGTCTTCGGTGACTTCGGCCGCGTGATCGAGGCGAGTCCGCTGGTGAGCCGCTGTGGTCGTACGCTCGGCCATCTTGCTCCTCAATCCAGGGCCAAACCCGCTCCGCGCAAAACGATAGCCCGATGCACCCGCCTGCGGTCCTTTCGATTCAGATGCCGCCCTTTCGCCGACACTGCTGGAGCACTTCTGCGCCGCCCGGCTGGTCGAACGCAGCGCCCGCCGCAAACTCCACCAGCACCGCTTCGCCCGTTCGCAGGCTCATCCGCGGCCGGCCCATGCCATCCACCAGCCTGCCGAGCAGCTCGCTGACCGTCGGGTTGTGCCCCACGACCGCGAGCCTGGGCGGGTCCGTTGTCCCCAGCAACTCGGCGATGACCTCGACCGCGTCGCTTAACGCGTGTTCGCATGAGAGCCGGGGGCACTCGACCGGGGCAACATCAATCGCCCAGCCGATCGTCTCGGCGGTCGTCCAAGTTCGCACAGCTGGGCTCGCCACAATCGAATTCGGACGCAGCGCCGGGTTGGTCATCACCGTGCCCAGCCACTCGGCTTGACGCAGGCCCTGCGGGTCGAGGGCGCGGTCGGCATCGTGGCCCGAGGCGCTGGCTGGCTCCGCTCTGCCGTGGCGGACGATCCACAGGCTCGCACGGTCGCTACGCTGCATCTCTCTAGCATCGCCTCGGAACCTCCCAAATGCAACACCATGAGATCCTAACCGGAGTAGTGCTGATCCTGACCCTGGGTGTTGGTGCCCAGTGGCTGGCGTGGCGGCTCAGGCTGCCTTCTATCCTGCTGCTGCTCGCGTTCGGTATTCTCGCAGGCCCCATCTCCGCTCTGTTCCTGCCGGATGGCGAGCCCCTGCTGGCCCCGTCCGATTTGATCGGTGACGACCTGCTCTTGCCCCTGATCTCGCTGGCGGTGGGCCTGATTCTCTACGAGGGCGGGCTCACGCTGCGATTCCGCGACATCGCGGCCAACGACCGCGTCGTGTGGATGCTCATCTCGCTAGGGGCGCTGGTCACCTGGATCGGTGTCGCGGTGTGCGGCGTGTTTTTCATGGGCCTGCCGCCGGGCATCGCCATTCTGCTCGGTGCGATTCTCACGGTTACAGGCCCCACGGTCATCGGTCCGCTTCTCAACTTCATCCGCCCCGTGGGCCCGTCGGCTGCGATTCTCCGGTGGGAGGGCATCGCGATCGATCCGATCGGGGCGCTGCTCGCGGTGCTCGTGTTTGAGGTTCTGCTTGCAGGCCATGGAGGCGAGGGCATCGGCGGCACGCTCTTTATGATGCTCAAGAGCGTCGTGCTGACGGTCGTCGTTGGCGGTGGGCTCGGGGCCGCAGCCGCGTGGCTGCTCGTCGAGCTGCTCCGCCGGTACCTCGTGCCCGAGCAGCTCCAGAACCCTGTCTCGCTGCTGCTAGTGGTCGTTGTATTTGCGGTCTCGGACCAAATTCAGAAAGAATCCGGCCTGCTCGCGACCACCATCATGGGCATCGTGCTGGCCAACCAACGACAGGTGGACGTTCACCACATCCTCGAGTTCAAGGAAAACCTCCGCGTCCTGCTGCTCTCGGCGCTGTTCATCGTGCTCGGCTCGAGGATCGAGCTCGACGGATTCCGCGACGTAGGTCTGGGCGTGCTGCCGTTCCTGTTCGTGCTCATCGTTTTCATTAGGCCGATCGGCGTGTGGCTGGCGACACGCGGCTCCAAGCTCGACTTGAAACAGCGGGCGATGATCGCCATGGTGGCACCCCGCGGCATCGTGGCGGCCGCGGTCGCAGCGGTCTTCGGGCTCACGCTCGAGGCCGAGGGCATCGTCGGCGCCAACCTGCTCAGCCCCATCGTCTTCAGCGTCATCATCGTGACCGTCGCGTTCTACGGCCTTACCGCGGGCCCGTTTGCGCGCAAGCTCGGCATCGCCGACGCCAACCCGCAGGGCGTGCTGTTCGTCGGTGCGTTCCCGTGGGTTCGCGATCTCGCGCTCGTCCTGCACAAGCGGGGAGTGAAGGTCCGGCTTGTCGACGCGAACTACCAGAACATTCAATCGGCGCGCATGGCCGGGCTCGATGTCTGGTACGGCAACGCACTCGGCGAGCACGCGATGGACGAAATCAACCTCACCGGCATCGGCCGCGCGTTCGCCGCCACGCCCAACGACGAGGTCAACGCGCTGGTCGCCCAGCGCTTCGCCCGCATTCTCGGCAAGGCCAACGTCTACCAGCTCATGCCCCACCAGCAGGGCACCAAACGCAAGGGCCTCTCGGGCGACCTCCACGCACGTGCTATCGGCACCGACACGCCCACCTTCGAGGAGCTCGACGGCTACTTCCAGCGCGGCGGGCTCGTCAAGGTCACGCCCCTCAGCAGCGAGTTCACCTACGAGCAGTTCCGCATGCTCTACGGCAAGAGCGCCAAAGTCCTCTTCACTATCGGGGAGAAGGGCAAGCTCGGCATCGTCACCGGACAGAGCGCTGAGCCCACAGCGGGCCAGACCATCGTCGCCATCGTCAACCCCGACGAGCTGTTCATGTAAGACCGACCGAGCGGCCTCAGCCCACAAGGTCTTAAGCAGGACCAGTTCAGCCCGCGGGCTGAGCCAGCAGCGGCAGCCTCGAACGGTCTGAGACCACCACGCCGCCCGGACGCTCCACGGTGATCGCGAACATCGAGGCCTGGTTCACGCGGATCTTGGCGTCAATCGGCACGATGACCTCGCCCGCCTCGTTCACGTTGAACACGCCGCCATCGACGGGGTGATCGGCGCTTCGCGAGGCATCGAAGATCCACAGCTGGTACTGCTCTTTCAACGGGTCGTTCGGTTCAAGGCCCACGAACCGCATGTAGCCCTGCTGCAACGCATCGCTCCAGACCACGTCGCCGTCGGTGTAGCCCGCCGCAGCGGGGTCTTCGAGCGCCTGCCACGCCACCGTCATCACACCCGGCGATTCGAGAAGCGCGACGCGCTGATCGCTGAACGAAGGGGTTCTGGCGGGCATCCAAGCGACCGCGGCCAGTGCGATCGCAGCCGCTGCAGCGAGCCAGGGCAGCGCACGGAAGAGCACCGCGAGCGGGGCCGGAGCTTCTTCTTCGACAGCATCCTGCGTTCGTCCGGTTGCAGTGCGGCTGGCAGCGGCGTGCGCCAGCACGCCCGCCTTGATGCGCTCCATCACCTCGGCGGGCGGGGAAGCCTGCTCGTGATCAACGAGGGCCAGCTCGAGCGCCGCCGCGGCAAGCTCGTAGCTCTCGTCGTGCTCGCCCGCTTCGAGTTCGGCGAGCACTGCCGCGTCCTCGGCGGACAGGCCTGACAGAGCATGCTCGGCCAGCAGTTCTTCCATGCGGTCGCGTTCGGTGTTTTGGGCGGTCATGACGCCACCTCCACGCCCGCAGCGGGCACCAGCAGCGAGCGGACCCGGTGCAGCCCGCGCCTCGCGTGCGTCTTGACGGTGCCAAGCGGCAATGACAGCGCCCGAGAGATCTCCTCGTGCGTCAGGCCCTGTTGAATCGAGAGCTTTAGCACCCGCTGCTGATCGCTGCTGAGTTCGTTGAACGCTGCGAACGCTTTCTTCGCCGACTCGTTCTTGTCGAGGCTCTCGCCCGCCGTGTCGGGCATCGCGGTCGCATACGCCTCGATCTGGTCGGTGGTTCTCACGGGCCGACGAGCCTGGTGACGGATCCGGTCGATGAACCGCCGGCGTGCGATCATCGCCACGAACGCTTTCTCCGAGCCCTTCGATCCATCGAACCGCCCAGCGTGCTTCCAAAGCTCGACGTAGATCTCCTGCATCACGTTCTCAGCTTCTGCGTCGTCTCGCATCAAGCGGCGGGCGATCGACCAGATCAAACCCGCGTACCGATCGATCAGCTGGCGCATGGCCTCTTGATCGCCCTCAGCGATCAGCGGCAAAAGCGGGCTCTCGATGGCTGGGGCGTTCGTCAAGGCTCGTGCGTTTCTGTGGGACCGGGTGGCTGCACGCTTCGACAGCCGCGTGCGGGACAGCCCATGGTAGGGACCAACACCCCCGCTCCGCCGGTGCTCCCTCACCTCGCTCGCTGAGCAGAGCGGGCCACCGCAGCGGGCTTCATTCATGGCAAGGGTTGCGACCACGATCGATTCTTCGCAGCAGACCTCATTGCAGATTCGATCCTCGCGTTTCTGCCAGCTGCGAAGTTTTTTTGCAACGCCTGAATCCGAGTCTCGCCCGCCCCCGAAACAAGGGCCAATCACCGCGTGGATAGCCGCTGCCTCGGGCCGGTTGCCCGGCGACTTCCACGCCCCAATCCAAGGAAACGACCATGACCCTACGCACTCTCTCCGCTATCGCTGCGTCAACTCTTCTTGCCTCCGTCGGCTCCGCCCAGTGCGGCAGCTCGTCCGCATGCGACGACTCGGCCCAGGCGTCCAACTCAAACACCATTCTCGCCTCGCTGACGTACGCCGAGAAGAACATCGTCGAGACCGCCGTCGCTGCTGGCTCGTTCAACACGCTCGCCGCTGCGCTCAAGGCCGCGGGCCTCGTCGACGTGCTCACCGGCGAAGGCCCCTTCACCGTCTTTGCCCCCACCGATGAGGCCTTCGCCAAGCTCCCCAAGGGCACCGTTGAGAAGCTGCTCCTGCCCGAGAACAAGGACCAGCTCATCGCGATCCTCACCTACCACGTCGTCCCCGGCAGCGTGATGGCCAGCGACGTCGTCAAGCTCGACGGTGCCACCACCGTCAACGGCCAGCGGGCCAACATCAAGGTCTGGGAAGGCAAGGTCATGGTCGATAACGCCACCGTCACCGCGACCGATGTCACCGCCTCCAACGGCGTGATCCACGTCATCGACTCCGTCATCCTTCCCGAGGGCCGCGACCTGATCGGCGTCGCCACCGAGGCCGGTTCATTCAACACGCTCGCCGCCGCCCTCAAGGCTGCGGGCCTCGTGGGCGCTCTGCAGGGCGAGGGGCCGTTCACCGTCTTCGCCCCGACCGATGCAGCCTTCGCCAAGCTCCCCGCTGGCACCGTTGAGAAGCTCCTGCGCCCCGAGAACCTCGACACGCTCAAGGGCATCCTGCTCTACCACGTGGTCGAGGGCCGTATCTACTCAGATGCCGCGGCCGAGCTCCACAGCGCCAAGACTCTCGCCGGCAAGAAGATCAACATCAGCTCGAAGCGTTCGGGCCTGAAGATCAACGACTCCAAGGTCACCGGCGCCGACATCGACGCCTCCAACGGCGTCATCCACGTTATCGACACCGTGCTCCTGCCCGAGTAACGCTCGCGGCTCGCATCAAGCGTAACGCACACCACCCCTACCTCTCACACAAGGACCAAGCCGTGAAAGCCATCAACCTTCTCACCCTGATTCTCATCATCGTCGGCGGGCTCAACTGGGGCCTCTGGGCCGCCTTCGAGTTCGACCTCGTCGCCGCCATCTTCGGCGGCAACACCGCCGCCCTCGCCAAGATTGTTTACGGCCTCGTCGGGCTGTCCGCGATCGTCCAAATCGTCATGCTCAAGGATCTCGCCAAGAAGTAGCCGAGCATTGCGAGCCACCTACTCACAGCCCCCGGGTCAATTGGCTCGGGGGCTGTGCTGCGCCCCCATCCTCGCTTACCGCCTGCGCAGCGCCACCGCCACCCGGTCCAGCCCCTCGAAGTCCTTGAGCGCACGCACACGCTCGAAGCTTCCCTGCGCTTCGAGCATCGCGCGAACCTCCTCGGCGGTGCACGACGCGATCTCCACCGCCAGCAGCCCCCCCGGCTCGAGCCACTCCGCTGCGCCCTGCACGATCGGTCGCACCAAATCCAGCCCGTCGCCGCCGCCCCGCAGCGCCAGGTGCGGCTCGTGGTCTTTCACATTCGGCTCAACATCCCCCCACTCGTGATCAGGGATGTACGGCGGATTCGTCGCTATCGCCGCGAACCGCTCGCCCGGCTCGACCGCCGCAAACAGCGAGCCCTGCCTGAACACCACACGCTCAGCGAGCCCCAGCGCCACCGCGTTCTCTGCTGCCAGCGCCAGTGCGTCGGCGCTCACGTCCGTCGCGACCACCGACCGCCCCTGCAGCGCCCTGGCCAGCGCCAGCGCCACGCACCCGCTGCCCGTGCACAGATCAAGCACAGACCCGTCAGGAGCTTCTTCGCTTCGCAGGTGTTCGATCACCGCGTCCACCAGCGTCTCGGTCGATGGGCGCGGGATCAGCGCCCGCCGATCGGTCTTGAGGTCCATGCCGTAGAACCGCGCATCCTCGGTCAGGTACTGCACCGGCTCGTGCTTGAGCGCGCGCGCCGTCAGGGCCCGAAGCGATGAGAGTTCATCCGCCGACGCGGGTCGATCCGCCGCGGTGTACAGGCCCAGCCGCTCGCACCCGAGCACGTGGGCCATCAGGATCTCAGCGCTGAGCCTCGGCGAATCCAGGCCTTCATCGGCGAACGCCTTGCCCATCCACGCCAGCAGCGTCCGCGTCGTCCATGTCTGCGTGGTGGTCATGACCGATCCTTGCCGCACTCAGGACAAGAAGCCAGCCCTGCAAGGTCGTACCCGCAGCGGGTGCAAAGGCCTCGCCGGATGCGGCGAACGTGCCGCACACAGGGCATGGCCGACAAGAGCAGATAGAACAACGGCGCGTAGAACAGCCAGTTGAGCGCGAGGCCAGTTGGGATAACGGCCAGCGGAATCGGCCTCGGGCCTAGCAGGTACTCCGTCCACCATCCGCGCGGAACTCGAAGTGCGGGCACAACGTCAATTGGAGTTTGCCAAGCGAGCTGTGCACCTCGATAATGGACGTCACGAAACACGATGCATCGCAGGGGCCACCCAGACGCCACTTCCTGCATCATGGACATATCAATATCCTCAAACTCTTGTTCATTCCCGCGATTTCGCGTCCCGGCAGTTGCCCAGTGCGGTAGCTGTACCCACGGAGCGTCCGGGGAGAATTCTGTGACGATAGCTGCGAGCGAGTTCAGCTCATCGTCGGATCCTAACATCGTCAACACACGAGTCTGCGCTCGGCTCCGTGTGCCATACATTAGGTACGCTGCATCTTGCTCCTCGCGCGGCATGTACAGCTGAGCCCTGCCGTTACTGAGATTGAGCAGAACGGAGGTTGGCGAACTCGCCACCCACGCCGCGAACAGCAGCGGAAACACCACGCCCAGCACCGCGCTTGCGATCACGCGCTTCACGCCCAGCCAGCGCAGGATGGCAAGAGCCCGCTTCATCACTTCGCATCCCCGCACTCCGGACAACGCTCAAGACCCGCCAGGTCGTACCCGCAGCGGAGGCACAGCCCACGCCGGGTGCGAGCGACTCTCGGCAGGTGCTTCACAAGTCGTACGGCAAGACAAAGGCCGAGGGCGTAGACTAGGCTGTTCACGATGAGCCCAAACCAGATCGGCCGCCATGGGACCGTGACCGCTCCGCCGACAATCGGAATCGGCAGGTCGGTGCCGGCATAGCCCCCATCGGCCTTCGCTACCGAGGCGAATGCAAGAAGCGGAAGGCCGGAGGCTGACTCACGAGTAAGCGAAACCGTACCGGGCATGTCGTTGCGCCCCTGTAGATGCAACAGCTCGGCCTTGTAGCCACTCCAAGAAGGTTGTTGCCAATCAGATTCAATAGGAATCCTCACAAACGGAGAATATGTCTCTCCGTCGTTGTCCATGTCGTAGAGGTAGAGGGCCGTCGCAAACGTACTTTGGTGCGCCCAGTGCTCTCGCAGGCCGGGACGAGAAGCTCGGACAACTGTCCACGGCGCAGCTGCCACCGGAATCCAAGTCTTCTTTGACAAGTTGGGACTGATCGCGGGTGGCTGCGACCGCCACGTGAGTACCACAGCGAGCGCGAAGTTGAGCGCAAGTCCCGGCACAAGAAACAGGGCCAGTGCGGCCGTTCGCCTCATCACTTCGCCTCGAACCAGCTCGGCCCCTGGCTCGCCTCCACCACCAGCGGCACCTTGATCGTCATCGCCGACTCCATCCGCTCGACGATCACCCCGATCGCCGCTTCGGCCCTGGCCTCGGGTGTCTCGAACACCAGCTCGTCGTGTATTTGCAGCAGCATCCGCGTGCCTGCAAGCTCCTTGTGCGCGCCATCGGCGAGCCTGCGGTGCAGATCGACCATCGCGAGCTTGATGAGGTCCGCCGCCGAGCCCTGCACAACCGAATTGATCGCCATGCGCTCAGCCAGGGCTCGCCGCTGGGGATTGTTGGAATCGATCTCGGTGATGGGCCGCCTGCGGTGCATCATGGTCTCGACGTAGCCGTGGTCGCGTGCCTGCGTGATGCACTCCTCAAGGAAAGTCGTGATGCCGCTGAACCGCTGCTTGTAGCCCGCGATGATCTCCGCAGCCTCGCTGTTAGAGATATCGAGCCGCGCCGCAAGCCCGTAGGCCGTAATGCCGTAGACGATGCCGAAATTGACCATCTTCGCGCCCGACCGCTGCTCGCCTGTTACCTCCGCCAGCGGCACGCCGTGGATCTGTGCCGCCACCGCGCGGTGGATGTCCTCGCCCCGCTCGAACGCCTCGATCAGCCCAGGATCATCCGACAAGTGCGCAAGCAGCCGAAGCTCGATCTGCGAGTAGTCCGCGCCGATCAGCACATGGCCGTCCTCCGCGACAAACGCCCGGCGGATCTCCCGCCCGATCTCCGTGCGGATCGGGATGTTCTGCAGGTTCGGGTCCGATGAACTCAGCCGGCCCGTCGCGGCGACCGTCTGGTTGAAGCTCGCGTGGACTCGCTTTGTGCGCTCAAGGATCGCCTCCTTGAGCGCCCCGAGGTACGTGTTGACCAGCTTGGTGAGCTGGCGGTAATCGAGGATCAGTTGCGGCACGGGCGTGTCGATCTCGGCCTTGGCCGCGAGCTTCTCAAGCACGCCCGCATCGGTCGACGGCCCCGTCTTGCCGCGCTTGAGCGGCCGCAGCCCGAGCCCGGGCGCCTCGTCGTCGTCGGGCTTATTGAATAAGAACCCCGCGAGCTGCTTGGGCGAATCGGGGTCGAACGTGCGATCGGTCGCCTCGAGCGCCGCTTCGTCAATCTCCTTCTTGAGCCTCGCGATCTCGCCCTCGAGCCGCTCGCGCTGGCGGTCCAGTTCGTCCGGGTCCACTCGGATGCCGTTGTACTCAAGCTCGGCGAGCACCCCGACCAGCGGCATCTCGAGGCCGGTCATCAGCTCGGTCATGCCCACTGCCTCAAGCTGAGGCTGCATGATCCTCGCGAGTTGCAGCGAGACGTCCGCGTCTTCCGCGGCGTACGGCGAAGCCTGCTCCAGAGGCACCTGGTCGAACGTCTTCTGGTACTTGCCCGTGCCGATGAGTTCCTTGATCGAGATGTTCTGCCTGCCCAAGAGCGCGAGCGACAGCGCATCGAGCCCGTGGCTCGAACGCGACGCATCGATCAGGTAGCTCGCGACCATGGTGTCGCAGCTCTTGGCGTGCTCCAGCCCGCCGAGCTCTACGCCCGCGTTCCGCAGCACGAGCAGGTCGTACTTGAGGTTGTGCCCGACCTTGGGCCTTGCATCGTCCTCGATGATCGCCTTGAGCGTGGCGAGGACTGTCTCGGCATCAAGATGCTCCTCGCCCTCGGGCGCGCGCACCGGAACGTACCAACCCGTGCCCGGATCGGTCGAGAAGCTCAGGCCGCACAGCTCGGCCCGCATCGGGCTGATGCTGGTCGTCTCGGTATCCAGCGCGATTACCGCCGCCGATTCGAGCTCGCGCACAAGCTCCGCAAGCTCAACTTGCGTGCGCACGCAGCGGTACGCCCCTTGCACTTCACGCTCCTCGGCGGGCTCGACCGATGCAAACAGCGAGTCCGCCGGTGCGCGCGCGCTGACGGCCTTGGTCACGTTGGTCGGCTCGCCCCCGAGCATCGCCTGCACATCGTCCTGGTACCGGTTGAAACCAAGCTCTTTGAGGATCGGGAGCAACGCCTCTAACCGGATTCGCTCGGCCTGACACGCTTCAAGATCGAACTCGAACGGGGCATCATGGTGCAGCGTCACCAAATCAAGACTCAACGGCAGCTCATCAAGGAACGCGAGCACGTTCTCCCGCCGCTTGCCCTTGATTTTCCAGTTCTTCTTGGGCGCAGCTTCGTCGCGCACCTCGGCCGCAATCGCTTCCAAGCTGCCGAACTCCGCCACGAGCTGCGCCGCAGTCTTAGGCCCCACCCCCGGCACGCCGGGCACGTTGTCCGCTGTGTCGCCCATCAGCGCCAGCATCAGAGGCACCTGCTCGGGCGTGAGCCCCGTCTCCTCCATCAGCGTCGCAGCACTCGTCGGAGTATCCGTGTGCACGTCGTACAACTCAAAGCGCCCTTCGGCGAGCAACTGCTTGAGGTCCTTGTCCTTGCTGATCGCCCGCACCAGCACATCGCTCGCGCGAAGCTGCGTCGCCACCGTCGCGATCACGTCGTCCGCCTCGTAACCCTCCGAGCCCAAAAGCGGAACGCCGATCGCCTCAAGCAGCGCCACGCACCGCTTGACCTGCACCGGTAAATCATCCGGCGCGGGCGGGCGGTTGGCCTTGTACGCAGGGTACAGCTCGCTGCGAAAGGTTCCACGATCACCCGATACATCAAGCGCCACCGCCAGCAGGTCAGGCGGACCCGTCATGCTGGCCTCTTGACCTCGCAGCAGCTTGAGCAGCATGCCCACGAAGCCGTACGTCAGGTTGGTCGGCTCGCCCGTCACCGGGCTGGTCATCGGCGTGCGCACAGCGTGGTACGCGCGGAAGAACTGCGCGTACCCATCGATGAGATAGAACGACCGCATCACGCCTCGACAGCCGACGCTTGGGCGTGCAGCACCCGCGCCCGCTCGATGTACGCCTGACCCGGCTCGAGCCCCCGCCGGCTCATGACCACACGCATCGTGTCAACCCACCGGTCGAACCGGTATACGCTGTCGCCCGCGTCGGTCGCCCACATGAACCCGCCGACGCAGCCGCCGATAAACGACGACACGGCGAACATGCTGCCCGCGTGCAGGACAGATCCCGTCGAGATCCGGCTCCCGATGGCGAACTTCACGTGGTCGCCGATGATCGCGCCCAAGAACGACTGGCCCGTGGGCTCGGGCTCGCCGCCCGGCTGGGCGGTTGCGGATATCTGGCTGTACGTATTCAGCAGGTTCGACCCGTTCGTGCCCGCCCCGAAATTCACCCACTCACCCACAAAGCTGTGCCCGATGAATCCCTCGTGCGCCTTGTTCGCGTACCCCTGGAAGACGCACGACGCGACCTCGCCGGCGATCTTGCTGTGCGGGCCGAGCGAGGTTTGGCCCCGCACGACAGTGTTGGGGTGCACCACGCAGTCCCGTCCGACCGAGCACGGCCCAAAGAGCACGCTGCCCGGCATGACCTCCGAGCCGGACGAAATCGCTACCGGCCCTTCTTCGACGTTTATCACCGTGCCGGGATGGACCTCCGCGTCCGGGTGCAGAAACACGCGCTCAGCAGAGCCAATGACCGTCACGCCCTCGGGCAGCGGGCCACGCTTGCGATGGCGCGCGATCAGGTCAAGATCGAACCGCAGCGCCATGTCCAAAGCCGCGATCACTTCCCACGGTCGGTCCAGCAGCGTGTGCGACTCGGCAATGGTCACGTGAATCCCCTTCACGCTGTCCGCGTTCTCGCCCTTGAGCAGCGCCATCGCCGACTCTGGGCCAACCCTCGCCGCGATCAGTCGGCCGTCGTCCGACACCACCGCCGAGCCCATCGCGAGGTCGCGGGCTTCCTCGGGCAGCAGCGGGCACCCGCCGTTGATGAGCAACAGTGATGTCGCTCCAAGGTCCAGCCGGTTGATCAGCACGTCGTGCCGCTCGCCCGTGAGCGAAGCGATCGCCTCTGGCACAAACAGCGCGCTGACATGCAGCCCGAGATCGGCTTCGTGCCGTTCGAGCGTGGTCAGCGCCCCCGTGCGTACATCGAAGACCGCGCGGAAATCCGTCAGGGGCGATAGCTCGGCCCTGCCATCATCAAAGACTACCAGTTGCATCGGATTGATTGTAACGTCAGCGCTCGGCCCCGGCCTAGGCTCCGCCCGCCATGCGTACCGCGATCATCTTTGACCTCGATGGCACGCTCGCCGACTCCGAGCCCATCCATGAGCGGGCCCTGCGGAAAGCGGTCGAGGCCGAGGGTATGACCCTCACTAGCCCCCAGTTTCTCGAACTCTGCGTGGGCTTTGGCGACCTGCCCGCCCTGGCCAACATCGCCCGAGCCAACAGCCGCGACCTGACCGCTGGCCAGCTCAACGCCCTCTCAGCCGCCAAGCACCGGATCTTCGCCGAGATTCTCCGAGCCGAGGGCGTGCCAGCTTGCCCGGGGGCGGTCGAACTCGTCCGAGCCTCAGCCAAACGGGTACCCATCGCTATCTGCTCGGGCTCGCGCCGACAGACCGTGCTGGCGGTGCTCGACGCCCTGGGACTGGCGAGCCTGCCCAACGCCATCATCACGCTCGACGACGTGAAGCACGGCAAGCCACACCCCGAGCCGTATCTCCGCACCGCTGAGCTGCTCGGATGCGAACCGGCACACTCCGTTGCCATCGAGGACACACCAAGCGGCATGCGCTCAGCATTAGTAGCAGGGCTGCACGTTATCGCGGTCGAGCACAGCGTGTCCGCGTCCGAGCTCACCGGTGCTCACCGCGTCGTCGCAACCATCGCCGAGCTGCAAGTCGACGATTTGCTCTCTGCATGACTGGACCGGGAAGCTGGCCGCCGAACCGTGCGATCAGTCCGTGTCGGTCTGCGCGTCGCACTTAAAGGCCTTGCGAACCTCTTCGAGCAACCGATCGATCTGGAAGGGCTTGAACAGAACGCATTGCAGGCCATCGTCGCTGGCGCGAACGATCGAGTGGTGCGGGTCGTACCCGAAGCCCGTCATCAGCACTACGGGCACATCGGGGATCGCCTTGCGTGCGGCGCTGAAGACCTCGTACCCGTTGCGGTCGGGCATCTTGATGTCCGAGATCACGAGATCAAACGGCTGGCCCACTCCGCAGCACTCGTGCACCGCATCGATGGCCTTTGCACCATCCTCGCACACCGTGACCTCGCAGCCCAGCGCCGTGAGCACATCCCGGATGATCCGCCGAATCTTCTGGGCATCGTCGGCGACCAGCACCCGCTTGCCCTCGAGTAGCGGGTCTCGCACGCTCGATGCCATCGCACGCTCGACACCCAAGAGCGTCTGCGGTCCATCGGCCACGTCCCGCACCCGCTTGCGGATTCGCTCCACGTCCGCTTTGATCCGCTCGACATGCGAGGCAAGCTCCGGGTCGCCCGTCTTGATGCCCGTCAGCCAGTCGGTCTCGGACAGGATGTCCTCGAGGCAGTCACGCAGCTCGCCTTCCACACGGCCTGAAAGCATTTTGTTGGTCGCGCACCGCTCCACCACCAGCAGGTCCAGCATGTGCAGCGCCATCGCGATGTAGCGGGCAAAAATCTCGGCGAACTGACGGTCCAAATCGGTGAACGCCGCAGCCTCCCGGCTCTCGATGTTCATCACACCGATCACCCGATCCTGAAGCCGAAGCGGCACAGTTAGCGATGACTTCGCACCCGGCAAGCCGGGCAGGTACCGCTCGTCGGCCTCCGCATCATCGCACAGATAACTCTGGCCCGTCGCCGCCACCAAGCCCATGA
Source organism: Phycisphaerales bacterium (assembly GCA_029260395.1). Taxonomy (GTDB): domain Bacteria; phylum Planctomycetota; class Phycisphaerae; order Phycisphaerales; family UBA1924; genus OFTM382. Next base: position 79,686 of record JAJDDJ010000018.1, read on the forward strand.
TGCCGCTGCCCTCGTTCTCGATAAGCAGTTCCAGATCAGACGCCCCCGGCGGCATGCCCTCACTAATCACCGGCTCGAGCTTGCCCGTCTCCTCGTTGATCAGCCGGACGATGAAGTGATCAAAGTGAAGCACGTCGTGCGTGTACTGCGTGATGCGGTTCTGAAGCAGCTTGAGCCGCTCAGCGGGCCTGGCCCTGCGGATCTCGTCCGCCTGCACATCGATCAGTGTCGCGCCCGCGCGGTCGATCGCCGTGATTTTCCGCTCCATGCGCACCCGTTTGGTCACGTCCCGCACCACCGCTGCCACATGCGCGCCGCCTGAGGACAAGTTCGCCGGCGATACAAACACCTCGAAGTGCTCGCGCGTTTCCTCCGGTTCAATATCAAACTTGCACGTTGGCGAACTCGCGGGGTCCGCCTTAGCTATGAACTCGTGCGCCTCCCGGCACACCTCGATCACACGCGCCCGCACCGTCTCGTCGAACGCGCAGAACCGGTCGTTGGCCCACACCACGCCCGCGTCCGGCCCCACCAGGCACACGCCCTCACCGATCGCGTTGAGCAGTGCGATCGCGGGCTCGACGGCCAGATCGCCACGCATCGGCCGCAGCTCATCAGGATCGAGAAGCACGGCTTCGATACCGCCTTTGCGGATCTCGTCGGCCTCTTGCACGGAATCAGCGATGACCACGTCGTAACGCTCGGCCAGCTCAGCGCTGAGCTGACCAACGGGGGCGTTCGCCCCTCCGATTATCAGCAGCCTCGGCCGACCGCTCGTCATCGCGTCCTTCCCTCGAACTTTCCTGCCGCCCGCGGAGTGTAAGCCGCAGGGGACTCGTTCAGAGCAAGCATTCCGCGTCTGGTTATCATCATCGGCCCCCCGACCATTGAATCTGTGCTCTATCCATGCTGCTCGTCCGAGAAATCTCGAAACGATTCGGACCCGTCCACGCGGTCCGTGGTGTCAGTTTTGACCTCCAACCGGGCGAGATCGTCGGCCTGCTCGGGCCGAACGGCGCGGGCAAGACAACCACGATTCGCACCATCGCCGGCTTGGTTGCCCCCGATCGAGGGGCTGTGACAATCAACGGCATCGATGCCATCGCCTCGCCCATGCACGCCAAGGCCCACCTCGGCTACCTGCCCGAGGCGGCTCCGTTTCACCCGGAGATGACCGCCAGGGCCTACTTGATGTACCGCGCAGCTCTTGCCGCCCTTCCAAGATCGTCGCAAAAATCCGCTGTCGCACGCTGCCTCGACCAGTGTCGAATCACGGATGTCGCGCGCCAACGCCTCGGTACGCTCTCAAAGGGCTATCGCCAGCGGGTGGGCCTCGCGGCTGCCTTGCTGCACGACCCGCCCGTGCTCATCCTTGATGAACCCACCGATGGGCTCGACCCCTCGCAGGTGCAGCTCACTCGCGAGCTTGTGAAGGGATCCGCGCAGGGCCGGGCCACGCTGCTCTCGAGCCACGTGCTCAGCGAGGTCGAACGACTGTGCTCGCGCGTGATCGTGATCGCGGGCGGCAGGCTGCTCGCCGACGGCTCGCCTGATGGGCTGGTCGCCGACCACGGCGGACCACCGGTCGTTAGCATCCAGGCCAAGGCCGACAGCGAGACCCTCCGCCGAAGACTCGCCTCGGTCGCGGGCTTGGGCCGTGTGCGCGCCACCAAGCACGATGACGGCTGGGTCCACGCCCAAGCCGATGCCGACCCGCACAAGGCTGGCCTTCCCTCTGCGGTCGCCGAAGCGCTGGCGGGCATGATGCTCCGCGAGCTGTCATTCCAGAAGCCCTCGCTCGAAGCCGTCTTCACCCGGCTCATCGAGATGGACGCCGCAGGCACGAACAGCGAGGCCCGCTCATGAAAGCCTGCTGGGCGATCGCACTTCGAGAGTGGGCCTCGTTCTTCCGCACGCCCACCGGCTGGGTGGTATCGGCCCTGCTGTGCGCGCTGGGGGGGTCGATCGTGGCGCTGACAGCCCTCGCGCCGGGAGCCGCCGCGTCGCTCCGCGGGTTCTTTGACGCCGCCGAGTGGCTGCTGCTGCCGGTCATCCCCGCGGTCTCGATGAAGCTCATGAGTGAGGAGCACCGCACCGGCACGATCGATCTGCTAATCGGGGCGCCCATCGGTGCGCCGAGCATTATCCTGGGCAAGTACCTCGGGGGCCTGCTCACCCTGCTCACCATGCTCGCGCCCACGCTCGTGTTCCCAGCGGTGCTCTGGCCCATCGCCGACCCCGCCCCGGACCTTGGCCCCCTGCTCAGCGGCTACCTCTCGCTCGTGCTGCTCGGATCGGTGTACCTCGCGTTCGGGCTCGCTGCGTCTGCCGCGTCCTCCAGCCAGACGCTCGCCTTTCTCGCGACGCTGTTCTTCCTGCTCGCGTGGCTTGTGCTGCCGAGCCTTCGCACCGATCGGCTGCCCGACTGGCTCGAAGCCGCCCGCCAGGCGGTCGCGCTTCGGCCTCGCGTGGCACTGATGGCACGTGGGGCTGTGCCGGTCGCCGACGTCGTCTTTCTGTTATCGGCCATCGCTTGGGCGCTGACGCTGGCCACCGGCATCCACGCGGTGAGGAGGGTGCGATGAGCAATTCGCTACCACCTGCTCCGCCACCATCAGCCCCCCCACCAACTCTCACGATGGTGCGCACGGGCATCGCACGCACACGCCGGCTCAAGGCGATAGCCCTTGCGCTGCTGGCGTTGGCCCTCGTCACCGGTTTGGGGCTTGGCGCGATGAAGCTCGCGGAAGCAAGCGGCGCAAGGCTCGACCTGACGGCTGCGGGCGAACAGCAACTCGCCCCGCGCACCCTCGCACTCTTCAGGACGGCACGCGAGCAATCCATCGGTGTGCGCGCCATCGCGGTCGGCCCCGTCTCTGCCGTCGACCCGCGTGTTCGGAGAGAGGTGCTCGACGTACTCGATCTCTTCGATGCCCAGCCGGGCTCGAGTGTGACGGTGCTCGACACCGCGTCGCCTAACGGCGCTGAGGGTTACCAGAAGCTCATCGAGGAGCTCTCGGTCGAGCACGCCGCCGAGCTCGATACGTTCGCAGCGGGTGTGGTGCGGGGTGTTGAATCGGCGCGTCAGCGTTCGGGCTGGCTGACCGACTCGCTCTCGCCCCGGCTGGCGGATCTAGCGAAGTCTGCGCCCGCGCGCGCGCAGGCGTACACCCAGGCAGGGGCCGCGGCGAGAATCCTCGCCCGCGACCTCGAGGCGTTAGCGGGCAAGGCCGACTCGGCCCGTGAAGCGTTGAGCCCCATGACGCTGGCCGATGCCAACGACGCTCGCATCGCTCTGGCCGAGTTGCTCGGGTCGCTTGCAGCGCAGCTCGAAACACTCTCGCCCGTCATCGCTTCGGATCCCGACGGCACGAAACTGGCCGCAGCCATATCCGCCGAGCGCGATGCCGCAGCATCCAGCGCTGATGCGCTCGCGCTCATCAGTCCCCCGCCGGTCGTGCGCGCAGCCCGGGCGCTCGAGCGTGGCGAGGGCGTGCTGCTGATCGCTCCGGGTCGAGTGGCAGCGATGGCCTTCGAGGATGTGTTCGTCGAGTGGACCAACGCGGCGCGCACGGACGTTCGCCGGGCCGCTGAGGGCGCGATCGCTTCGGGCCTCGCAGCGATGCTCGACGACCATCGCCCGCTTGTTGTGCTCATGCACGGCGAGTTCACGCCGTTGCTGGACCGCTTTCGTGGGTTCGACGGCGTGCTGGATCGGCTGGCATCGCGCGGGATCGACGTGATCGAGTGGCCCGCCGGCCGTGCCGAGGCCCCACCGCCAGACATCGCTGCCGCCGACCCGACGGGCCAACGGCCCGTGGTGTATGTCACGCTCGCGCCGGACTCCAGTGTGCGCGCCACCGGTGACAACCCAGCGACCAGCGGCCCCGCCCGCGCGAGCGCCATGGGCGCGAAGATCGCGGATCTGCTCGAACAAGGCGAACGGCTGCTTGTCTCGCTCAACCCTTCGGTGCTGCCCGCGGTCGGGAGCACCGACCCGGTCGTGGATGCACTCAGACGAATAGGCGTAAGCGCCTCGACGGGCACGCCGCTGATGAGTGAATCGTTCGGTCCGCAAGGGCGCATGACCGCGATCGATGCATCGGGCTTCGCCTCGGAGACCGACCATCCCATGGCGCGCGCGCTGCGAGGCCTGCCCACGCTCTTTCCTTGGCCGGTTCCGGTTACAGCGGACGGTGCGGCTATCTACGAACTCGCTGCCGAGGGCCGATGGGCCGAGGGCGAATGGGGCCAGCTCTGGCGCACACCTCACAGCCAGCGAGGCTTGCTGCTCCAGCAAACGCAGTACGACGAGGAGCGTGATACGAACACCGGACCCTGGACGATCGCCACCGCGATCGAGCGAGACCACGATGACGGCATACAGCGTGCGCTCGTCGTTGGATCAAACGGCTGGTTCAGCGATGGGGTGGCGCTAGGCCGAGGCGAGATCGACGGGCGGAGCGTGCTGCTCTATCCGGGCAACGTCGAGCTGCTGGAAGCTGGCGTGCTGTGGTTGGCCGGGCGCGATGCAGAAGTGATGCCCAGCGCACAAGCGCGTGCGGTGCCGCTTGTGCGCGCGCTGGACCGCTCAACGTTCGCCTGGCTCAGGTGGGGTCTGATCCTCGGGCTGCCGATCGTGGTGCTCATCATCGGCGGCGTGTGGCGCTTGATTCGGGGCTGAGCCCCATTTGCGCCGTTGGTACTCGGCGATGGCGCTCGAGCTGTGCCGATTGATGTTGGGCTTGTAGCCGCACTCGGGGCAGCGGTCGGACCGGCCCTTGAGGCTCTCGATGTCGTAGCCGCACTTAGGGCACTTGCCCTCGTTTCTGCTCACGCGCGGCAGCAGGACGAACCACGTCGAGATCGCAACCACGATAATGATGTACGGGTAGTAAATGATCCCGGCGATCGCGCGCGCACCTTCGAGTTGCATGAGATCGGCGACGAACAGGTATCCCGCTGCGAGAAGCACTAGCCCTAGCGTGCCCAGCACGACCACGAACATCCCGCTCATCTGTCGACGACCGCGAAATGCGGAGAGGCACATGAGCACGGCATAGCCAACAAAAAACGGGATCACGGCTGGCTCCTGAGCCCGGCTGGCTCGGTCAAGCCTACGCCACGGGTCCGAGAGCGGTCCGAACGTGCCGCAACCAGTCCTTGCTACACCAAGCTAGAGACGGGGAGCGGCTTGAGACGCTCTGAACGCTCGGGCCCGCCTTGCCAGCGCTGCACCGGCCAGCGCACCTAGCGGGACCAGCACGACCAGCTCGGCGGCACGGTTGACCAAGTCCGCGGTCAGGCCAGAGGCAGTCAGCTCTGTGAGCGCACCGGCCGAGTCGGCGCCGCTCTCGAGCGCGCGGCTGCCAGCGAACGCGCCAATCGCCCACTCGCGCAGTCCGAGCCCGTTGCCGAAAAGAGGCACGACCATGGCGGCCTGGCTCACGGCTGCGAACAGCGTGGCCTCCGCCCACGTAATCGGCGAACCCACTAGCGAGAACACGACCGCGTATCGGGCGGCCCATATCAGCATGTCGCCCCACCGCCAGCCCGTAGCGGCCACCAGATTCCACACACGCCGCTGGGGCTCGTTGTGCGCGCGCCAACTGCCAAACACGACGCATCCGATGGCTGGTAGCACGGTGGCAGAGGCGTGCGTGACAGCCCCCCCAGCGCCAGCAGCGACAACCAACTGGGCGGCGAGCACCATACCCCCGAGCCCCAGAGCGGTGGCGAGCATCGCGAGAAGGACGACTTTGGCGGAGTCGGTGGCGCGGATGCCGTGGACCTGCCGGTGGTACGCGACGCGGCCGACCAGACCGGGCCTTAACGGCAGATAATTCAGCAGCCCGGCGGAGAGCATGAGCAGGATCATCTCCCACAACGGCACGCGGGCGTATCGGTCGGTCAGCGCTTTAAATGTGAGGGCGGTGAACAGGACGTTGGCAACGGGGAGAATGAGCAGCAGGAGCACCCATCCAAGATGAGCACTGCGAACGGCGTTGAGCGACTCCGAGAGTGTTCCTCGCTGCGAAAGCACGACGCCGATCGCCAGCGTGAACATGGCGAGGCCCAGCGCGGCTCGCAGGGCCTTACCGGATCGTGCTCTCCACCAGCGGGCTCGTTCGGGCGCAGGGCCCGGTGCGATGGCTTGATCGGTTTCGGGGACTGCGTGCTCTGGACCGGGCACGGTCACGGCGAGGGTGCCAGCAGCAGGCTCCGCCTCGGTGCAAGCGTGCTGAAATCAGGACCAGCCTGCGCAAGCCCGCCGGCTCGGCCGAGCACGCGGGCTTCGAGCAGCGCCCTGCTGAGCCGCTGGCCCTCGCTTGGATCTTCGCGGTCGGCCCACGCGCCCACAACGGGGTTGTCCATGCCGGTAACTCGCGTGAGAATCGCCAGCGCCGCCACAGCCGAGTCGGTGCTCGCGAGAGCCGCGCGGTCGAAGGCTTCCAAACCGGGCGAGAACCGCGCGGGGGGGATCATGGCGATGGCCAGCAGCCGCTCGCGCTGGGGCAGCGATTCGAGCCGCTGAGCAAGAATGGCCGCGAGCCTTTCAATTTGCTCGGTTGTGACTCCGGCTTTGGGTGATGTCGCGTGCGTCACCAGCATCGCGCGGATCGCACCGAACAGGTTGGGCAGTTCGCTGGGCGGGGCTGCCTCTAGCCGGTCCACGAGGTCCGCGAACGGCTCGGTGGTTTCCGCCATGAGCGACCACGTGATCGAGCCCGTGCCGGATTCAAGCCCCGTGACGGACTTTCGCGCGATGCCGTCGGTGGCACCCACAGCAAAGCCGTGCAGCGCTCGCCAGTCGGCGCGAACGGTGGTGTCGGCACCGGCGGCGATGGTCCAGCCTGCGAGGCCCGCATCGGGGCTGACCTCCACCTCGATCGCCTCGCCCGGCATCAGGCGGAGCCGATGGTTGAGCATGACGATCTCGGGCTGCGCTTGCAAGAACTCCTCGTGCATGCCGATGAGCAGTTTGGGTGTGAGCATGACGGTGCCGCCGATGGTTCGGCCGTCACCAACGCCAAGCGGAATGTTCGAGATGTTCTCGATGCGCAGCCGCACCGCGGCGGGGGCGAGCGGATCGAGCGGACCCGTGTCCACGACATCCGCGCGAAAGCGCATGATGCGCGACGAGTCACGGATCATCCGATCGATCCAGATTGGTACCTGGTCGGCAAGCTGCTCGATAGAGGGCCGCTGGGCGCTGGCGAACACATCGGGCTTGTCGAGACCCATGAGGCGTTGCCGGGCCCACGCTCCCACCGCCCTCAGTGGCACACGCTCGACAATACCTCGGTAGAGAGCCGCCGCCTCATCGATCTGACCAGTTCGTTCCTTGACCATGGCCAGCGCGGCCTCGTCGATGACGTAGCCGTACTCGAGCAGAGCCTCGATCTGCATGATCGCTGCGTCAAGATTGCCGAGCTTCGCCTGCCGGTACGCAGCAAGTCGTTTGTACGAGGCGTGATCGGTGCCCACGCGCCCACCGAGCGTATCGAGCTGAACTTCGATGAGCTGGGGCGAGCTGTCGGCCCAAGCGGCGAACGCCCACACCTCCGCGGTCTCTAATGCCACCTGCCGGGCAATCTCCCGAGGGTCAACCCCCGCCGGGCGGTTACGAGGGTCCTGCAATTCCTCTGTCCAGTCTTCGATGTCCTTGCGGAGGTCGGCGGCGGCGCTCATCCGCGTGCGGTCGTCGCCCAGCAGCCACGCTGCCACGATACGTTCTCTCGCGAAAGTCGGCGTGAGGCGTACCTCTTCTGGCTTGAGGAGACCTGCCGTGGGCAGGCCCTGTGCCTCCGCGTTCTGAATCTGTGCTGCAGCGATCTGACGCCGGCGCAAAAGGTCGATGTTCAACTGTTCGAGCACGACCTCAGGCCCCTGGATGTACCAGTCGAGCACGAGCGACTCGTTCATCAGCCACTCGGGCACCTGGTTGTTGAAGGCATCGCGGGTCAGCGCCACCGCGTTGCGGTGAAAGCGGCTGGCCCGGTCGAATGAGCCAGCAGCGAGCAGTTCAAGCGCGATCAGGCGGTGGACCGCTGCATCCAGCGGGTCGGCGTAGAGCAAGTTGGTGAGCAGCCTGAACCGCTGCTCATCGTCCAGCCCGGCCGCGTATCGCGTCCACGCGAGCATGGCGGCTTCCTTGTTGGTGGCATCGAGCTTCATCGCGCGCGCAAGATCGCGCGCGAAGCCCGCATCATCACCCCGCTCGCGGTGCAGCAGCGCCGCGTCCAGCGCGAGCCGGCTGCGGACCGAGGGATCGATCGAGCCTGCCTCGATCAGCTTCTGGTATTGCGCGAGCCGGTCGCCGAGCGTCTGCTTGGAACGGAGCCGCGATGCGATCGCTCGGAGTTGGGCGGTGGTGTCTTTGGGATCGAGCTTCAGCAGCCGATCGGTGAGCGCATCGATGACCTCGGTCTCGCCCGCGGCCTGGGCGACTTCGATGCGCCTTCTGAGCAACTCAAGATCATCGGGTGCCCACTGGCGCGCCATGTCGAGCACGATGCCAGCGGCGCGAAAGTCGGCTTCGCCGGGATTGGCCACCAGCCGAAGGTCGATCAGCGCGAGACGCTGGAGCTCACGCGCGAGCATCGAGTCGGTGTCGGCGACCTGCGCGGTCGCGGCGCCGGTGAACCAGGCGGCTGCCGAGGCCATGAGTACAACCATCCATCGCATCATCAACCACCTTGGCCCATCAGGGCCTGCACCATCAGCACCACGAGCCACGCCACGCAGCTAAACAGCACGACGGTGGTCACGATCTCGAACGGGGCCACCAACCGGCGGCTGGCCCTAGGGAACAATCGGTCAGCAACGAGGCTCATAAACAGCAACTGCCCTGCGGCGAGCCAGAACACGCCCCCTACCTGTACAACGCCCAGCATCGAACCCGGTTCGCGCAAAGTCAGCGCGATCACCGCTGCGGTGCCTCGCGTGAGCAGCCAGATCCCCCCCACGACCATCAGCACCGCCCATGGCATCGCTGTGGCGACCACCAGTGCAGCGCTTGTGGTCCGGGAAACACGCATGGAGCGCTCCTAGCCCGGGAACGTCCGGGCACCGAAGCCGCCAGCCTATCCGCAGAAGGTGCTGGCCGCCTCTGAAGCGAACCGCTTAGCCCAGCGCCATAGTGACGAGGAACTCGGCGTTGGTTTTGACCTTCTTGAGCCGGTTCTTGAACAGCTCCATCGCCTCGACGACGTTCATGTCGCTGAGAACCTTTCGTAGCTTGTAGACCAACTCGAGTTCCTTGGGATCGAGCAGCAGTTCCTCGCGGCGGGTGCCCGAAGCACCGACGTCGATCGCGGGGTAGATGCGCTTCTCGACCAGCTTGCGGTCGAGGTGCAGCTCGCTGTTGCCGGTGCCCTTGAACTCCTCGAAGATCACCTCATCCATCTTGGAGCCGGTATCGACCAGGGCGGTCCCGATGATGGTGAGCGAGCCGCCCCGCTCGATGGCGCGGGCTGCGCCGAAGAACTTCTTGGGCCGCTGGAGCGCGTTCGCATCGATGCCGCCGGTCATGATCTTGCCCGAGTGCGGGCTCTCGGCGTTGTAGGCCCGGGCGAGGCGCGTGATGGAGTCGAGGAGGATCACGACGTCCTCGCCGAATTCGACCATGCGTTTGGCCTTCTCGATGACGACCTCTGCGACGGCGACGTGCCGGCTGGAGGTCTCATCGAACGTGCTGGCGACGACCTCGACCGATGGGTCGGTGTGCCTCTTGAAGTCGGTCACTTCTTCGGGGCGTTCGTCGACCAGCAGCACCATAATTTTCACATCGGGGTAGTTGGTGCTGATGGCTCGGGTCATGCGTTGCAGCAGCACGGTCTTGCCGGTACGGGGCGGCGCGACGATCAGCGCCCGCTGGCCCCTGCCGATCGGTGCGACCAGATCAATCACACGCGTCTCGATCACGTCGGGCGTGGTCTCGAGGACGAACCGCTCCTCGGGGTGCAGCGGGGTGAGGTCCTCGAAGTTCACGAGGTTGTGGATGTCCGCCGGCGCGTGCCCGTTGACTTTGTCAACACGCAGCAGGGCGAAGTACTTCTCGCTCTCCTTGGGCGGGCGGATCGCGCCCCGCACGATCATGCCCCTGCGGAGGCCGAACCTGCGGATCTGGCTGGGCGAGACGTAGATGTCGTCCGGGCCGGGCAGGTAGCTCTGCTCGGGGCTGCGAAGGAACCCGAAGCCGTCGGACATGATCTGAAGCGTGCCCTCGCCGAACATGAGCCCGAGACGTGTGGCGCGAGCCTTGAGAATTTTGAAGATCAGATCCTGCTTGGGGATCTGATGGACGTCTTCGAGGCCTTCTTTCTCGGCGAATTCAAACAGATCATCGAGCTCCATCCGCTGAAGCTCAGCAATCGATATCTGCTCCTGCTCGATGCTCGGGTCCATGTTGGCCGCGACGCGCTCAAGCTCGGCCGCCTCGCGTTCGAGTTCCTCGTCGCTAGGCAGGATGTGGTCGGGATAGCTCTGCGAGCTGCTGTAGCCGCCCTGTCGCGGGTGGTTGGGCGCGCCGCCGCCGCTCTTGTTGCGCTTCTTGCGTTTGCGGCGCTTGTTCTGGCCATCACCATCGCCCTGGTGGCCGCCGGAGTTCTGCGGCCTGTGCCCGCCGCCGCCTTGGCGGGAGGAGCCCTCATCGCGTCCGCCGTTCGAGCCGGAGCTTGGCCCAGAGGCCGACGAGGGCGCGCTGCTTGCACCGCCGCCGTCAGCGGGTTTGCTCGCCGATGGCTGAGACGAGGACTCTGCGGGCTTGGACTCCGCCTTGGATTCGCTCTTGGGCTTGGGCTCGGCGGCAGCCGGGGCTTTGACAGCGGTCTTGTCCGTGGTCTTGTCCGTGGGCTTGTCCGTGGGCTTGGCAGATACCTTGCGCCGAGTCCGCCGCGCTTTGGGTTCGGACTGCGTGCCTTCGTCGGCGACGGTGGTCGCTTTGGCCATTGCTCGGTTCCATTCAGAGAAAGGGCAAGTCCGCGCACAAGCGGGACCGAGGGTGCCGGCGTAACACTGCGCCAGCGTTGGGTTGTAACAGTTCGGATCGGTTCAGTGCATGGATGGGAACCCGATGTGCCCGGTTCCACGCTGGGCGCTGGCCCTCGGCCAGCCGCCCGTGAAATGTGAAAGCCCAGTCAGGCCGCTCTCGCGACCGATGACGTGCGGTACGACCAATCAACCCTGCTCCGCAGCCCGTAAACAATCTGCTTGCAAGGGTCTTCCCGCGTTCGGCCCTGCTTGTTCGCAAGCGGGCACGAGGGGCTAGGTGGAGAGAGAAGCCGGCCCTCAGAGACGATCGTCTGGGCTGGTGCCGGAGAGAAGCTCCCTCAGCAGGGAACCGACCCGGCAGTCTAGTCGATCCAGACCGCCTTCGTTCTCTACTACATAGTCGGCTCTCGCCCGCTTTACATCAAGCCCTAACTGCGCATTTTCTCTACGATCCAGTTCCGCCTCGTCCCAGCCACGGCCGCTCATGACCCTTTGAAGGCGGATTTCACGCGCACAATCCACAAAAATGACCGCGTCGCATTCCGCATCCACTCCCGCCTCAAACAGCAGCGGAGCATCCACTATGACCGCAGGTGCGCCGACGACTGCCGCCTGCTCGATCAGCACCCGCCGCTGGGCGTGCAGCAAGGGGTGGATGAGCCCCTCAAGCCGCTTGCGAGCGGATTCATTAGAGAACACGATCGCGCCCACCGCCCGACGGTCGATAAGGCCCTCGCTGTCCAGCACCCGCTCTCCGAACCAGGCGACCAGTTGCGCGCGCACCTCGGCCAGTTCCAGCAGAGCGTGTGCCTCGCGGTCCGAACGCGAGACCACGCACCCCCGTCGCTCGAAGGCGTCGGCGACGGCTGACTTGCCCGAGGCAATGCCCCCCACAAGCCCGATGACCAGCGGCCTTGTGCGCGCGCCGCTCATGTTCGCCACGTCCTCTCGCCCTTGTGGCTGGGAAGGGTGGACGTGGCCTCGCGCACCATCGCGAGCACCGCGCGCGGCGCGTTGAGCATGGGCCACACCACCTCGTGCCCGCCCGTGCCCGCCGAAGCGATGCCCACGGTGCCAAGGCCCATCAAGCGCTCGACCAGCAGCCGGCTCATCGCGACATGCTGCACGCGGTCCAGCGGCAGTGAAGTCACAGCTCGCTGAAACACCCCCGCCCCCACGCACGCCCTGCGATCCGTCAGCACCGCCCGGATGTTCCACCACACGACACCCGCCCACGCGAGCCGCGCCACCGCGACAAGCGCGCTCAACAGCGGCCCCCACCGCCACTGAAGCCCGGGCACCGCGATCAGCACGACCCCAACCGCGACGAGCACCGCGAGCGACTTCCACGACGACGCGATGATGAACAAGAACCCGGGCCTCACCGCGAACAGCACACGCTCGTCCTCCCCGATCGTGGACGCCACATCGGAGGGCAGCGCGGGCTGATTGGCCTGGGCCGCGATCATGTGCGGAGCACACCGATATCGGGCAGGTTGCGGTAGCAGCCGTCGTAGTCCAGCCCGTAGCCGACCACGAACGCATCGGGAATCTCAAAGCCCACGTGCTCGGCGAACTCGTGCCCATCGGGCGGCGGCACGCGGTCAACCCCCTGCTTGTCCAGCAGCACCGCAGCACGAATGGACGCGGCCCCACGCTCGTGCAGCAGGTCCCGCACCAGCCGAAGCGTTCGGCCCGAATCAAGGATGTCATCGACGATCAGCACGTGCTTGCCCGTAAGGTCGGCCTTCAACTCGCTCATCAGCGCCGCGCCCTTGCTGCGAGTCGCGGTGCCCGGGTAGCTGGAGACCGCGAGCAGTTCGAGCCGGAGTTTGAGCGGGATGTGCCGAATCAGGTCCGCGGTGAAGATCATCGCGCCGGCCATGATCGGCACGATCACGACGCTGTCTTCCGACCGTGCGTCGACGCCCTCAGCGTGCAGCCTGTTGGCGAAGTCCGCGCCGATCTCCGCGCCCATCTGCGCGACGCGCTCGGCGATCTTCTCTTTCGAGATCAGAATGCGTTCGAGCTCAGGGAACACCTGCGACTCCTCGTGCACGTCGAGCTCGCTCAGACGAACAGGCCCTTGATCGCCCCGGTCCGCCGAGCGGTCGCGTACCGGTTCATCGAGTCTTCGAGGATCGCGTGTGCAACTTCGGCGGGCATGATCTCGTCCACCTCAACGCCCTTGCCTTCGAGCTGCTTGTAGTCCTCAAAGAACCGCTTGAGCATTTTGAATGTGTGACGAGGAAAGTCGCTGGCCTTCTCGTAGTCCGCGTACTCGGGGTCGTTGGTCAGCACCGAGATGATTTTGTGGTCCGGCTGGCCGTCGTCGATCATGGTCATCATGCCCACCACGCGAGCATGGCAGATGCACATCGGCTCGATCTTCTCAGCGCAGAACACCAGCACGTCCAGCGGGTCGTTGTCCTCGGCGAGCGTCTGCGGCACGAAGCCGTAGTTCGCCGGGTAGTACACCGCGCTGCTCAGCACCCGGTCGAGCATGAGCATGCCCGAGCCCTTGTCGAGTTCGTACTTGTTCGATGAGCCCTTGGGGATCTCGATGATCGCCTTGAAGATCTGGGGCAGGTCGCGGCCTTCGACGCCGGGCGTTACATCGTGCCAGGGGTGAATCATGGCCCAGCGTACGGCTCAATCCCGACCAACGCCCCGACCCGAACCAAGCTTGCGGGCAAGAAATCCCGGATCGGACTTGCCCATTCCAATAGGTGACTATATAGTCACATATATGGCACACGCACGGATGCGTGCCTTTCACCCACGGACGAACCCACCTCTGACCCCTCAATGGACCACCCCTCCGACGCACTCTGGAAAGCGCTGGCCGACCCCACCCGGCGGGATCTGCTCGACCGGCTCCGAGCCGGGCCCATGACCACCGGGGCGCTCGCTGAGGCCACGCCCGAGCTCACCCGATTCGGCGTGATGAAGCACCTGACCGTCCTCGAAGACGCCGGCTTGCTCTTCCACGAGAAGCGCGGCAGGCAGCGCTGGAACCACCTCAACGCGGCCCCGCTCCGTCAGCTCTACGAGCGATGGGTCAGCCAGTACGAAGACCCCGCTGCTGCGCGCCTCGTAGCGCTCAAGCGATCTGTTGAAGAAGAATCTAAACCCCTGCCATTAGCCCCGCCATCTGAAAGGACCGCTGCCATGAGCACCGAGATTCTCAAGACCCCCGTTCGCGCCGCTGTCGTGCAGACCGAGATCGAGATCGCCGCCGAGCCCGCGAAGGTCTACGACGCCTACGTCAACCGCTTCGGCGACTGGTTCTACGAGAACGAGGAATCGCGCACATCCCGCCCCGCACGCTTCGAGAACAAGATCGGCGGCCTGTGCTACATGGAACTGCCCGAGGGCGGCGCCAACGTGCTCGCCACCGTCACCATGCTCAAGCCCGGCTGGAAGATCCGAATGAGCGGCGACTGCACCATCCCGAGCGCCTACATCGGCAACATGACTATCACGTTCCACCCGTCCGACAAGCACGCGGGCGGTACGCGCGTCCACATCGAGCACCGCATGGCCGGCGAGTTCGACGACGACCTGCCCGCTGGCTTTGAAGAAGGGTGGGCCGATGGCCTCAGCAAGCTTAAGTCACTGGTCGAGAAAGACTGAGGATCAGCACACCCGATGCACACGGCCGGTACAAAGGCATCAGGCGAGGGCATCGGGTGGCGTTTCCGTTTCGTCATCCCGAGTCACGAGACCGAACATGCCGGACATGATGGTGTATTCACCCTCGCGGTCCTGCACCGCTGTCGCCGTCAACCTGAGATCCAGATCCGAGGCATGTCCATCCATATGGAACATCAGGTGGATCCAGCCCACGTCCTTGCAAGCGGTGATTGAAGACTCGATCAACTCCTGCACCTGGTCTTCCTCAAGGAGATCGCGCCATGATCGCAGCGGGAAGGGTGCATCGGGCCACACCCGTTTACGGATGGCGTTGTAGCCGACCTCCATGATGACTTCGCCGGTGCTGGCATGCCACTGAACGCCGCAGGCCAGTGCTCCGCTCACCAGCTCTCGCACACGATGGTCCTTCTGGACGAGCTCGCTTGACTTGAGCTCGATCTCGGCCCGGGCCGCTTCAAGCTTCTCTCGCACCGCTTGCTCTGCCGTCAGCGCTGCCTGCAGTTCGCCGTTCAGCTTGCCGATCGATGGCAGCTCCAGCGCCTTGGGCAGCAGGACGAGCATCGAAGCCGCAGTCGCGAGCGATACCACGGCTGTCACGGCCTTCATCACGCCACTTACCCGGTACACGGGGTGCCAGAAAATCGACGCATCGATCGCGTGCGTGATCCCGCAGGACATGATGAACGCAATAAAAAGCCAAGCGATCCTTGGGAACGAAAACTTCTTGGACCGAACCAGCACGAACAGCATGGTCGGGATCGCGAAGTACGCAAGCGAGATCAGGCAGTCGGAGATGATGTGCAGCCAGCCGTGCGCCACCGTCCAGTTGCCACAGTGCCACCGTGCCGGAAAGTCGGACGTATCAAAGAGCTTCGAAAAGAATTCGGCCATTGCGCGAGCCTCAGTGGGTGGTTGAATAATGAGACTGCCAAGCCCGTCGGCCCGCCCCGGTTTGGAGAGCCCGGTATCCTACCGCCCATGCTCACCATCGACTACGCCAACTGCCTGTCCTCCCGCGTCGGCCCCCACGGGCTCGACCCCGACCGCCTCGCTGACGGAGGCGAGCTCGCCAAAGCCGCTGCGGCCATGACCGCCAAACTCAACGCCAGCCGGGGAAAGGGCTGGGAACGCTGGCGAGAGCTGCACCGCGACCCCATGCGGGCCGAGCATGTGCAGGCCGTCAACGACGCGGCCGCTAAGGTCCGCGCCCACTTCAAAGGTGAGCCTGAGAACCTGGTTGTGCTGGGCATCGGCGGGTCGGCATTGGGCAACATCGCCCTGCAAGCCGCGCTCAACCCCGCGACGCACAACCTCTTGCCCTCGGGCCAGCGGTCCGGGCCACGCATCTTCGTCATCGACAACGTCGATCCCGCGTACTTCGCCAGCGTCATGGACTTCTGCAAGACCAACGGCGGCTGGGACAAGACCCTGTTCAACGTCATCAGTAAGTCCGGCGAGACCGCCGAGACCGCCAGCCAGTTCATGATCGTCCGCGACATCCTCAACGATGCGCTCGGCAAGAACGCCAAGCACCACGTCGTCGCCGTCACCGACCCGGCCAAGGGCACCATGCGGCAGATCTGCGACTTCGAGGGCTACACCACCATGCCCGTGCCCGATGGCGTCGGCGGACGGTTCAGCGTGCTCAGTCCCGTGGGCCTGTTCAGTGCCGCCATGACCGGCATCGACATCAACGCCCTGCTCGACGGCGCCGCCGAGATGGACCAACGCTGCACCAAGCCAGAGCTTGGCAAGAACCCCGCAGCCATGCTCGCGGCCCTGCTCGTCGAGCTCGGCACCCGCAACGGCAAGATCAACCATGTCATGATGCCCTACGCCAACAACCTGTACCTGCTCGCCGACTGGTTCCGCCAGCTCTGGGCCGAGAGCCTTGGCAAGCGTGTCGACAACACCGGGGCCGTCGTCAACACGGGCTTCACGCCCATCAAGGCGCTGGGCACCACCGATCAGCACTCGCAGGTGCAGCTCTACCGCGAAGGTCCCAACGACAAGGTCCTCGGCCTGCTCGATGTCACCGAACTCTCTGAAGACCCCGCCAACATCCCCTCCGGCCTCGGCGTCGAGACGCTGACGTACCTCGAAGGATCATCGCTCGCCGCGCTGCTCGCGGCCGAGAAGCGAGCCACTGAGTACGCTCTGGTCGAGAGTCAGCGGCCCAACTTCACCATCACCTTCCCCCGCGTCGATGCCCACCACGTCGGCGAGTTCATCTACCTGTGGGAGATGGTCACCGCCTACGCCGGGCTGATGCTCAACATCGATGCCTACGACCAGCCCGCCGTCGAGCTCGGCAAGCAAGCGACGTTCGGGCTCATGGGCCGCAAGGGCTACAGCGAGTTCAAGTCGAAAGTCGACGAAGGGCTCGCGGAGACCGGGTACCGGATGTAATGGGCGACTGGCTGCCCGCCCCACTTTCCGATGAACAGTTCTATCCGTTGGTGCGGAGCCTGATCGCTCAGGTCGAGCGTGACTTCGCGGACGTCTCACTCGCCGGCGGCATCGGTATCCACGAAGCGTGGGCTATCGACAACTACGCAAACGACGAAGAACGAGCCCAAGCGAGAGCGGAGGACACATATACAACGTGGCAGGAGCTTGATCTCGACGCCCTAGACCCCAACTCTTCATGCCTCTCGTTCTTCGACACCATCGGCTGGACGTTTCACCTTCCCGCGTACCTGCTGCGATGCCTCCATTGGATGGCAGAAGCCAATCTCAACTACGGCGAGTTGTCCGTTCATCTCGACTTCAACACCGAGTGGCGTCAGACACCATCACCTTTCGTGACTCCTGCTCAACGGCGATGCTGCGCACGCTACCTTCGGCCTGTGGCTGAGTCTGATGCGCGCAACGAATTCGATCTCTACAGCGCGATCAAAGTGCTGAGAGAGAACTGGTGGGACGACCTCGACGCGGGCGAGCGAAACCAGATCGCCAATCGCTGGAGGCTTGGCTAGGCCATTGCAAGCAGTTCGCATCGCAGCCTCGTTGCGACGTTGACTGCTCCGCCGCCGATGCCGCTGGAACCCCTGCCCAACCACCCGCCTTGATGGCCAGGACCCGTGCCTTGGTCGTCGTGGCAGGTGCCTCAGGGCGGCTTGCAGGTGGTTGTGCTGGGCACGCACGATGGGACGGGCGCACAAGAAAGCCCGGACCACGGTCACCGCGATCCGGGCTTAGATTTGCAGCGTTCAGGCGCTCACAGCGCCCGCTCGCAAGTTCATCGGATCAGCGGCGGCGGCGGACAGCGGCCAGGCCCAGCGGGGCCAGGGCGAGCACCCCGGCGGGAGCGGGCACGACCTCGATGGTCCACTGATCGAAGATGAAGCCCATGGGCTGGAACGAGCCGTCCTGCAGCCCCCAGTTGAACGAGGACAGACCGGCGAAGTCGTACGTGCCCACCGCGTCGAGGATGTCGAGCGAGGACAGGCGAGTGCCCTCATAGCCAACGCTGAACAGCGCATCAAAGGTGTCGGAGATCTGCGCGGCCTCGTCGGTCGCGACGCCGTTGGGGAAGCCGTCGATGTTCTTGCCGAGGAAGAAGCCGTCGGCCACGGGGTCGTTGTCACGGAGCACGAAGTAGGGCGCGCCGAAGGGCTGTGCTGCGGCCATGCCGGCGGTGTTGCCGTCGATCGAGAGCGAGAACGACGAGGGGATGATCTCGTAGCCGCGCACCGGGAACATCGCCGAATCGACGAAGTTGGTCGAGTCGACCTGGAACTTCATGACCACGGGGTCGCCCGAGCCGGCGTTGGCCCACTGGCCGACGTTCACGCCGCCGAAATCAACCGAGCCGACCATCTCGACCTCGACCGGGTCGGCCATGGCGGGGGCGGCGAACACAGCGGCGGCCATCAAAATAGAAGCAGCTTGCAATCTCATGGGTACTCTCCAAATCCAAACACCGGTCCACTCACCGGTCCACACAAGGAACGCGGGCGGCCAAACGTTGACACCCACAATCAGACACAACAACCGCCCCAGCGCCGGTCTGGTGACCTCCGCGAGCGGGACAGGGTCTTGGTCTTTCTCCTTGGGTCCCGCTCTCCAGCGGGAAGCGCTCCATTCTAGCGAGCGGCGGGGCCACCACCTCGTTCATTGCCCGATGTTGCAAAACTCTGGGAGTTGCCCCCGCAAACGGACAGCGAACCTGAGCGACCTCATAATCAAGACCGCCCCCTCACAGTCGCGGCTCGTCCCGAACGCCTCAGCTCCTGCCGTAGACCGGCACCAGCGCGCCGCGCGTCACCATGTTGTTTGGTGAGGCCAGATGGACGATCGTCTCGGCGACCTCGGCGGGCTTGGGCCACAGGCCAAAGTCTGCGCCGGGCATTGCCTTGCGATTGGCCGGGGTATCGAGCACGCTGGGCACGATCGCGTTGACCCAGATGCCGTCGTGGCGAAGCTCCTCACCAAGGGCCTGCGACAGCGCCGCGACGCCCGCCTTGGCCACGGCGTACGCCGTCATGTTCGCGCCGGTTCTCGGCTCGAGCGCGGGTCGGGCGGCGACGTTGACGATCCGCCCCCCTCCGCTGATGCCGTTGAGCGTGCCCGCTTCCATCATCCGCCTCGCGGCCTCCCGGCAGGTCAGATAGCACGAGACGAGGTTCTTATCGAGTTCGGCGGTGAGCTGAGCCTTGCGGGTCTCGCGGATGCTGCCCGCCATGAACCCTCCGGCGAGATGGATCGAGCCCCACAGCGGCACGTTGCGGCCCGCGGCGAACACCGAATAAAAAAGCTCCACCTTGTGCTCATCGCTCAGGTCCACCTGCTCGGTCACGTGGACCCGGTCGTGGCTGGCGAGGGTGAAGGCCTTGAGCTCCTCGTGCCGAAAGCACGGCACATGAACGTGGGCTCCGCCGTCGACGAGCATCTCGACCACCGCTGAGCCGAGGGCGCCGGTGCCGCCGGTGACGACGACGTGGCGATCGGCAAACTCTTGGGGGGCGACGGGGTTCATGGCGGGTCTCCGATCAGGGGCTCAGGCCTAGCTTGGGGCCGGGCTGCGACGCGGCTCGTGTGGGCCGGAGCGGACACCCGAGAATACCAAAAAGCCCGCAAATCCACACGGCACGCCCGTTGCGTACGCCCAGCCATGCACCAGGGCCTTTATATCGCTGCCACCGGCGCGCTCAACAGCATGTACCGCCAAGACGTGGCGGCCAACAACCTCGCCAACATCAACACCCCGGGCTTCAAGGTCGATTCCGTGCTGGTCCGCCAGCGGGGCTCGGCCCGCGAAGAAGCGGGCCTGGGCCAGATGGCCTCGAACGAACTGCTCGAACTGCTCGGGGGCGGTGTCCACGGCCTGCGCACCCACACCGGGCACACCCAGGGCACCATCACCCAGACGGGCAACGACCTCGATGTCGCGCTGCAGGGCGACGGGTTCTTTGTGGTCCGGGCAGGAAGCGACGATTCGGGCGACACGCTGCGGCTCACCCGCGATGGGCGGTTCTCATTGAACTCCGACGGCATGCTCGTCAACAGCGAGGGCCTGCCCGTGCTCGACGATTCCAATGACCCGATCAAGCTCAAGGCGGGCATCCGGGCCGAGATCGGGGGCGACGGCACCATTTTCCAGGGCGGCCAGCGAATCGCCAGGCTCGGTGTGCTGAACATCGCCGATCCGCAGAGCCTGCGCAAAGCGGGCGCAAGTCTCTACGCGATATCCAATGGCAGCCTCGACAACGCGCAGCAATCGTCCGCGATCGTCCGCCAGGGCTCAATCGAACAGTCCTCGGTCAACCCGATCGACGCGATCATGGCGATGTCGGCTGCGGGCAAGGACGCCGAGTCCAACATCTCGATGATCTCTCGCTACGACCAGTTGATGGAACGAGCGATCAACACTTTCGCCCGCTTGGCGTGACGTTTGCGTAGCACCACCGGCCTCCCACCTCGCTCACAGACCGTACATCCGTAAGACGGAGCCAAGCCTTGGCCATCCTCGCCCTGCAATCCGCGGCCTCCGGACTGACCGCCCTCAACACCCAGCTCGACGTGGTCGCCAACAACCTGGCGAACATCAACACCGCCGGCTACAAGCAGAGCCGGGCGAACTTTCAGGACCTCGTGTACATCGAGCGGGCCCAGCCGGGCGTGGAGAACGCCAACGGCGACCAACGCCCCACGGGCCTTTATGTAGGCCTCGGCGTAAAGGTCAGCGGCACGCAGGTGAACTTTGAGCAGGGTGCCCCGCTTACCACCAACGAGCCGCTCGACCTCATGATCGACGGCACCGGCTTCTTCCAGGTGCAGGTGCAGGACGAAACGGGCGAGGGCGGCGTGGCGTACACCCGTGCGGGCAACTTCGCTCGCAACAGCGAGGGCGAGATGGTCCTCGCCAACGATCAGGGCCGCAGGCTTGAGCCGGGCATCAACATCCCCGACAACGCCGAGTCCATCGCGATCAGCCCCACCGGCATCGTCTCGGTCACCCTGCCAGGCGCCGCAGCGTCGCAGGAAATTGGGCAGATCGAACTCGCGGCGTTTGTCAACCCAGCGGGCCTCAAGCAGATCGGCGAGAACCTGTATGTCGAGTCCGCCGCCAGCGGGCCGCCCATCCTGGGCGAACCGGGCAGCGAGAACCGCGGCAGCGTTCAACAGGGAAGGCTCGAAGCCTCGAACGTCGACCCCACCCGCGAGTTGATCGAGCTGATCCGTACCCAGCGAGCGTTCGAGATGAACAGCCAGACCATCCGCACCGCCGACGAGACACTCCAAGCGATCGGCCAGCTCAAGCGGTAACCGCTCACACGACGGAATGACCCGATGAACCCCCGATTGATCAGTCAGCTCACCGCCCTGCTAACCGGCCTGCTCACGCTTGCTTGGCTCGCAGCGCCATCGCACGCGCAGGACACCGTCACGCTGCGGTCCGTTGCCAGAATCGACACGGGTGCGCCCATCACGCTGTCGGCCATCGCCATGCTCGACGGACCGCTGCTCGCGTCGATCGCGGCTACCGAGATCGCGCTGCCCGAGGCCCAGTCCACCGCCCTACCCAACGGCTGGCAGAGGCTCGAACAGGCCGATGTGCGCACAGCACTGGTCGCTGCGCTGGGCGAACGCGGCGATATGGTCATCATCCGCGGCGGGCCTTGCGATGTGCGAAGGCTTGCGCCATCCACCGACCAGCCCGCAGCGGTGCCCGCCATGATCGAGCATGAGCCAACGCCCGATGCCTCGGCAGACGTCACGCTCGATACGGTCCGTGGACACCTTGCCCGACAGATCGCGACCATGCTCTCGGCTGAGCCGACAGAATTGCGGCTGAGCTTCCAGGACCGCGATTCGGCCCTTCTCGACACGCTCGACGCGGGTCGCGTGGTGGATGTCCGCCCTCTCGGGCACGGCTCGCGCATGCCCTTTGCAGTCAAGGTCTTCGAGGGCGACCGGATCGTGATTGAGGGCATCACGAGAGTGGAAGTTACCCGACGCATGCCCGTCGCCATCGTCGCAAGGCCCATCAGCCGGGGGTCGATCGTTCGATTGGACGATATTACCAACGACCAGCAGTGGCTCGAAACCGATGTGGATGCGGCCCCCGCTGCCAGCGTCATCGGGCAGGTCGCTCGTGGCTCGCTTCAGCCGGGGGCGCTCATCCTGCACTCGCATGTGGAGCAGCCGATCGTCATTCGTCGGGGCGAACCCGCTGTGGTCGATGTGATCGTCGGCTCGATCGCCATTGCGGTCGAGTACCGCGCGAGCGAGAACGCCGCCGTCGGCGACGTGATCGAGTTTGTCGACAAGAACGACCGCACCAACACGCTGCGGGCGCGCGTCACCGGGCCGGGCCGGGCTGTGAGCCTGAGCGAGCCCGATCAGCACCAGACCGATCCTGCCCAATCCGACCACGAGGCCTCCCCATGATGATTCGAATCTCAACCGCTTCGCTCGCCGCCTGCCTCTTGGCCACCTCTGGCGGGGCGCACGCCCAAAGCCTGTTTGAACAACGCTGGAACCAGCCGACCGATGCGCGTGGCATCCCGGATGCCGATGCGGAACTCAGCAGGCTGAGCATGCTCTATGTGGGCATTCCTGAGCCACGCGAGTACGCCATCCACGACATCATCACCATCATCATCGACGAGACGAGCCGATCGCAGAGCAACCAGAAGCTAGAGACCGAGAAGGACTTCGACCTCAGCGGCTCGCTCAGCGAGTTCCCGTCGCTTCGGCACCTGATGGAACTCCAGTTCCAGAACGGGGATTCCACCCGCCTGCCCATGAACGTCGGGGTGGGCGGCTCGCACGAATCCACCAACGAGGGTGACTTTGAGCGCACCGACCGGTTCACCGCACGCGTGGCGGCCACTGTTATCGATGTCAAGCCCAACGGCACGCTCGTGCTCGAAGCCCGCAAGACCATCTCGAATAACCAGGGCGAGCTTCAGACCATCGTGCTCAGCGGCCTGTGCCGACAGGAAGACGTAAGCACCGACAACTCCGTCGCTTCGTACAACATGGCCGACCTCAACGTATTCCAACGCACCGAGGGCGAGGTCCACAAGGCTGGCACGAAGGGGCTCATCCCCAAGGTGTTCGAGGCCATCTTCAACTTCTGACCGCCCCGCATCTCCGATCAGCTGGCACGCGGCTTGCGTTGCGAACAGCAATGAACCGCTCCACGCCCAAGCCAAAGCCCACGATGCTTGTTCTGTGCTCGGTTGCGTTAGCGCTCGTGGCCTCTACCGCCTCGGCGCAGCTGACCACGGTCAAAGAGATCGCCCGCTTCAAGGACGACTCCCGCTACGTGCTTCAGGGCTTGGGCCTGGTCACCGGGCTGGGCGGCACAGGCGACGACGGCAAGGAGCTGATGGTCGCCCAGCCGTTGGTGGCTTGGCTTCAGGCACAGGGCAACCCGATGCCCGATCTCGAAGCCGTCGCCAAGACCAAGTCCGTGGCGCTCGTCAGCGTCACCTGCGAGATACCTCGCGGCGGGGCGCACAAGAACGACGCGATGGACATCACCGTCTCGACGGTCGGATCCGCATCTTCCATCGACGGCGGCAAGCTCGAAATCTGCATACTCAGAGGCCCGTTCCCGGGCGACCCCGTCTTTGCCACTGCATACGGCGAGATCATCTCGCAGAACCAGGCCCGCACTACCGTGGGCGTGGTACGCGAGGGCGCACAGATCATCCGCGACATCCGCGTCGAGAGCGACGGAGCCTCAACATTCGACCTCGTCGTGATGCCCTGGTATCGAGGCCACGCAGCCGTCAGCCAGATCGCGGCCTCGATCAACGGGCAGTTCGCCTCGCTGGCGAGCCTGAGCCAGCCTGTCTCGCCCAACGGGAGCCGAGACCAGAGCGATGGCCGGTTCGAGCGCTACGCCATCGGTATCGGCGATCGAACCATTCGCGTGTTCATCCCGGAGGCCGATCGGCGTGATCCGTCCGCGTTCTTGGCCGAGGTCATGGGTTCACCCATCGACCCCAGCCAGCTCGGCGTGCCGGCGCGGGTCATCGTCAACAGCGCGACGGGCGCGATCGCCGTAGCCGGCGAGGTGCGAATCAGCCCGGTCGCGATCACCGTCAACGGCCTGACCATCTCGACGACCACGCCCCAGCCCGAACCGACCGAGCTCGATCCGCTCGTGCAGACCAGCGGCTGGACGCCGATCTCGACCGATGCCACCGACCGCGACACCGCGAGGCTCGAAGACCTGCAATCAAGCTTCCGCAGGCTCAACGTGCCGGTGGCCCAACAGATCGAGATCCTCCAGATGCTCAAGAAAATGGGCAAGCTCCACGCCGAACTCATCATCGACTAGAGGACCAACGCCGATGACCGCGCTCACCTCCCAGCCCGTGATCTTCTCGCTCGAATCGGTCACCGAACCGATCGCGTTGACCTCTGAGCACCGCGTGTTCAAGCTCGACGACGAGCGAAGCGGTGCCGCACGAGCGAACTCACTCAGCGCGACGCAGCGGTCGTTCGCCGAGGTCATGGCCATTGCTGGGCGCGGTCCACAAGATCAGTCGGCCGAGGTCGACGAGTCTCGCCAGACCGCTGAGCAGCTTGTCGCTACGACGCTCGTCGAGCCCATCCTCAAGCAGTTGCGCGAATCGAACAACGCCCCACCGCCGTTTGGGCCAGGCAAGGGCGAGCAGCAGTTCCGGGCCATGACCGATGCGCACACCGCCAAGGAGATCGTCCGCAGCGGGCAGTTCGGGCTCGTCGAACGGCTGGCACAGGATATGCGTGAGCACTCAGTCGCCAAGGCCGAACCCGCCAACGTGAACAAGCAAGAGGACGCAGCATCATGAGTTTCCCTCTCAAGCAACCAGTAGCGCAGCCAAAGGCCGCGAGCAATCGGCTCGAACCCGCAGCGCTGCTTGAATCGCTCGAAACGCTGCTCACCGAGATGCTCCGTGCGCACAAGCAGGCGTTGGCCAACACCCGCGAGCACCGCCTGGCAGTCTCGCAGGCAGACCGCGTGCGCATGGCTCGCTGCGCCAGCCAGCAGGCCGAGATCAACGTGCGCACGGAATCGCTCAACCGCGAGCGTTCGTCGCTGCTCGTCGCGTTCAGGCAGGGCGTCTCGCTCCGCGAAGTGCTGTCCAGCCTCTCGGACCTTGACACCGCCCGATGCGAAGAGCTCGGCGGCCAGCTCAGAGAGACCGTGGTAACGCTCCGCCGGGAGCAGTCACGGCTGGCGCTGGCGAGTTCATCGCTCGCTCAGCACATGCAGGGCCTTATTCAGCAGATCCACCGCTCGCTCAGCCACGCGGGCGTGTACTCGACGCAGGGCCGAGTCGAAGCCGGCGCGGTCGTTGTCAGCGGGTTCGACGTCACGAGCTAACCGCACTTTCTCCCCATCGCTCGCAAGGAGTCGGCGTGTCTCTCACTTCTGCCATGTTGATCGGTCGTTCCGGCTTGGACGCTGCCTCGGCGGGCATCCAAGTCGCATCGAACAACATCGCCAACGCCGCCTCGCCCGGTTACAGCCGACAGATCGCTCACCTGAGGCCGGTGCGCGGTTCCAACACATCCGGCGTTGGTTCTATCGGCAACGGCGTGGGCATCTCTGAGATCGAGCGGCAGGTCGATCAGGCCCTGCTCGCACGCTATTGGCGGGGGCTCAACACCGAGGCCGCCGCTCTGCAAGAGTCGGCGATCCTCAACCAGGTCGAGGGCTCGCTCAACGAACTAACCGGCTCGGACCTGTCGAGCGAGCTGTCCGGGTTCTTCAACCTCTGGAGCGAACGGGCCAATCTAAGCGAGTCCTCAGCGGTCGTGCTGCAGCAGGGCGCGCAGCTTGCGGACATGTTCCAGCGCCTTCGCGGCAGCCTCCGCGACACCCAAGACCAGGTCGACAGCCAGCTTGGTAACGCGATCGAACGCGCCAACCAGCTCATCGGGCAGATCGCCGACGTCAACCGTGAGATCGGCGCCGCGGAGGGCGGGCAGACCACCGCCAACTCGCTGCGAGACCGCCGGGATGAACTCGTCAGCGAACTCGCCGCGCTCGTGGATGTCTCGGTCATCGAGCAGTCCAACGGCTTGTACGACGTGCTCGTTGGCTCGACCCCCGTCGTGCTCGGCGGCTCGGCCCGCCCGATGGAACTGCGTCTCAGTTCCGACGGCTCCAAAGTGCGCGCCGCGATCGCAGTCGGCAACGGCGGAAGCGTGCTCGATGTCGAGTCGGGCATCCTCGGCGGGCTGCTCGCGGCCCGCCGCGGCGGCATCGATCGCGCGATCAATGATCTCGACCACATCGCCGCCGAGCTGATCTTTCAGGTCAATCGCATCCACTCGACCTCTACCAACGTCGGCGGGCTCAAGTCCGCCACCGGTTCGCTGCAACTCGCGCTTGGCGACCGCACGCTCGCTCTCAACGACCCGACCAACGCGGCGCTGGCGGGCCTGCCATTCGCTGCGAGCAACGGCGGGTTTCTAGTTGAAGTAACGAACACCGCGACGGGCGAGACCTCGACCACCCGCATCGATGTCGATCTCGACGGGCTCAACGATGCCGGCTTGCCCGGCTTTGCCGACGACACGTCGGCGGAAGACATCCGCGCGGCGCTGGACGCGATCGATGGGCTCACCGCTCGGTTTACCGCCGATGGCCGGCTCGCCGTCGCATCGGACTCGGCGTTCTCATTCGCGTTCAGCGACGACAGCTCGGACGCGCTCGCGGTGCTCGGTGTCAACGGGTTCTACGAGGGTGCGTCCGCTGCCGACATCGCGGTGCGCGCCGACCTGATCGATACTCCCACTCGCCTGGGCACTGGATCGATGCTCGACGGCGTGTTCATCGAGAACGGCGCTGCCATGGCCATCGCGGGCCTCTCGAGCCAGCCGCTCGATGCGCTCGACGGCCAGGGCTTCAGCGGTGCGTGGCGCGATGTGGTGGGCGACATCGCCGGCTCGACCGCAGCCGCCGCCGACCGAGCCGACGGGGCCTCCATCGTCCGCGAGAACCTCGAGGCCCAGCGGGCTGCGGTCAGCGGCGTGAACCTCGACGAGGAGTCCATCAACCTGCTCGCGTTTCAGAGGCTCTACCAGGGGTCGGCCCGAGTCATCCAGACCGCCAGCGACCTACTCGACACCCTGCTCTCGATTGTCTGAGGTACCCACATGAGCTCCATCTCCTCAAGCGTCAACCGAGTGCCCAATCTGCTGCGGACGAACACGTCGCTCTCGACAATCAACCGCACCAACTTGCAGCTCTTCCGCGCAAGCGAACAGCTCTCGACCGGTCGTCGCATCAGCCTGCCAAGCCAGGACCCGATGTCCGCCGCGATCATCGCTAGGCTCGATGCCTCGCTCGAACAGGCGGGCCAGTACGACCGCAACCTGTCGGCCGCCGCGGGCTCGCTCGACACGCTCGATTCTGCCCTCGGCCAAGCGACTGACATGCTGCTCGATGCGCGCGATCTTGCGCTAGGCCAGCTCAACGTCTCGACGAGTACCGCGGAGCGCGCGGGCCAAGCGGCGGTGATTGACTCCATCTTGCAGAGCATGCTGGGCCTCGCCAATACACGCAGCGAGATCGGCGCGGTGTTCGGCGGAAGCAGGCCCGGCTCCGACCCGGTCGAGCCCTTCGGCGGTGGGTTCCGGTACCGTGGCGAGGGCGACGGCCTGCAAACCGACCTTGGCCGAACCGGCTCGCTGCCCGTGACGCTTGGCGGCCGGCATGTGCTGGGCTCCACTTCGACCCGCGTGCAGAGCGCCACGATCAGCCCCGAACTCACGGGTGATACGCGCCTCGCCGACCTTCGCGGCGTGCGGGGCCTGGGCATCGCCAAAGGCGAGATCGAGCTGAGCTACGACGGCAACTTGCCCGTGCGCGTCGACCTGACGAACGCGGATTCGATCCAGGACGTAGCCGACCGCATCGAGGCCGCGCTCATCGCTCAGGAAACCACGCTCGGCGTGACCATCCTCGGCCCGGGCGGGGTAAGCGTCGGGCCTGATGGGCTTGCCTTCGACCTCGAAGCGCAGGGCGGTGCCAATCCGCAACTCACCATCAGCGATGTCGGCGCGGGCACAACCGCGGAAGACCTCGGACTCACAACCGACAGTGTCGGCTCGCCGATCGCTTTCTCAGCGGTAGTGGCTGATGCAGCATCGCTCGATCCCAAGCTTACCAACCGCAGCCCGCTGACCTCGATCGGGGGCACCCCGCTGGGCGAGATCCGCATCAGCGCCAACAACCGCTCGATGGTCGTCGATCTCGCGGGCGTTCAGACCTTCGGCGACCTCAAGAACCGCATCGAGGCCACAGGCCTGGGTGTCCGCGTCGAGATCAACGAAGCCAAAGACGGCTTCGCGGTGGTGCACGATGTAGCTGGGGGCGCAGAAGCTGCGCTTTCTATCGAAGAAGTGCCCGGCAACAACGCGACCGCCACGCTCTTGGGCATCCGAACGCTCGGGCCGAACACGGCGGTCTCGTCCTTCAACGACGGGCGCGGCGTGGAGGTCGTGCAGGATGCCGCCGACCCCGCGCTGAGCGTGGACTTTCGAATCACCCTCGGCGACGGCACCGAGCTTGAGATTGATCTGAGCCCGGACGACCTGGTGAGCGTGCAAACCCTGCTCGACACCATCAACGCGCAGGCCGACACGCAGCTCGCCGGGCTAGGCCGACCCACCAGCCAGTTCACTGCAGCGCTCGGCGAGGGTCCCAATGGCATTGCGTTCACGCAGGACACAGCTCTCGGCGGTCAGCTAAGCGTGAGCCAGCGCAATAACTCGCCCGCAGCCGAGCAGCTCGGCCTGCTCAGCGGAGCATTCGATACCGGCACCGGGACGTACCTGGGCGAGGACCGGGCGAAGGTACGAGTGGACAACGTGTTTACGCATTTGATCGATTTACGAGACGCGTTGCTCGCAGACGATTCGTTTGGCATCGGGATTGCGAGTAATGCACTCAACGACGATCTCGATCGTGTCGCCGAGACACGCGGGCTCGTCGGAGGACTGGCCCGGCGGGTGGATCAGGAGCGAGAGCTGCTGGCCGACCGGGCTGTGACGGACGAGACGCTCCGCAGTTCGTTGCGGGACGTGGACTTTGCAGAGGCTTCGACGCGATTGACACTTCTTCAGACCCAGCTCCAGGCCGCGTACCAGACCACGACGCTGGTCAACAGCCTGAGCCTGATGGACTTCCTGGGCTAAACGCCCGCTGAACCGCTCTCAACCTCTCGGCTTGGGCCAGCGCCCGCCGAGCGAGGATTTGAATCGAGTGTCTCACAGCCCGCCCGGCCGCGGGCTGCACGGACGCATGAGGCTGCGCGGAGTTGCGCAGTGTGTGACACCTGGCCGGATGAATGGAGCGGACGCGATGGATGTGCGTACGACTCGCTTTGGAGTGATCGAAATCGCGGAGGACCGCGTGATCACGTTCGACAAGGGGCTGCTCGGGTTCCCCGATCGCAAGCGCTTCTGCCTGCTGGAACCGGGCGAGGACGCCTGCTTCTTCTGGTTGCAATCGATCGACGACCCGGATCTGGCCTTTGTCATTACAGACCCGACGCTGTTTATCGAGGACTACCAGGTCCCGATACGGCCCGAGCAGCTCGAATCGCTCGGGATCGCCAAGATCGAGGACAGCCAGGTCTTCGTGATCGTCAACAAGGTCGATCAGAACCTGACGGGCAACCTGCAGGGGCCGCTGATCATCAACACGCTGAGCCGGGTGGGCGAGCAGTTCGTCCTTGCCGACAAGCGCTGGACCACGCGCCAGACCCTGATCACCGTCGCTGCACAGAAGCACGCGGCATCCGCCTGAGTCCCTGCCCGCGCTGCACCGGTCGCTGTAATGGAGTGCGACGACCGGCGCTCAACATGTTCCTTCCCCCCGACGCGCATGGCCCACGCTCCCTGGAGCCGGCGCGAGGAGTCACCGATGCTCGTGCTCTCACGGCAACGCGACGAAACGATCATGATCGGCGACACGATCGAGATCACCGTCGTTGACGTACGAGGCGATAAGGTCCGATTGGGTATTACCGCACCCACCTCGGTCGCGGTTCACCGCAAGGAGGTCTACGAGGCCATCCAGCGGGAAAACCGCAACGCTTCCACCATCGCCAGCGAGGACGTTCGCACGCTTTCGAGCGGCGCCCGTTCCATCGCTTCCGCCAAAGCCGCGAATCGGGCCAGGACCGCTGAACTGGTCCGCCCGATCCGCGACGAACCCACCGACCGAACCGACGCTAGGGACGCCCGCTCAATCGGGTAAGCCCTTTCTCCGCCCGCGCGAACGCCTCAATCACGGAGGATTGTCATGGCTCGCATCAACACGAATATTCCAAGTGTGATTGCACAACAGAATCTGGTCAACTCCAACAAGGACCTCGAGTCCGCATTGGAACGGCTGTCCACAGGCCTTCGGATCAACCGAGGCAAGGACGACCCCGCAGGGCTCATCATCACCGAGCGGCTGCGGTCAGACATCTCGGGCGCTCAGCAGGCGATCAGCAACGCCGAGCGCGCCAGCTCGGTCATCGCCACCACCGAGGCCGCGATGGCCGAAGTGAGCGACCTGCTGCTCTCGATTAAAGAGCTCATCGTCGGGTCCGCCAACACCGGCGCCAACTCGGTCGAAGAGCGCGCCGCCAACCAGTTGCAGATCGACTCGGCGATCGACTCGATCACCCGAATCTCCAACACCGCCACCTTTGGTGGGCTGACGCTGCTCAACGGCTCGCTCGACTACACGCTCTCGGGCATCAACCCGTCGGCCATCGACCGGGCCCAGGTCACCAACGCCAGCTTCATCGGCCAGACCCAGGTTGGCGTCGAGATCGACGTCATCGCCTCGGCCCAGGTCGGCTCGCTCTTCTTTAATGGCGGTTCGGGCTCCCCGGCGGGCGAAATACTCTCCAGCGTCGAGCTCGAGATCGCTGGCCCAAGAGGCGTTCAGGTCGTGACCTTCCCCAGCGGCACGGCCCTCGACACCGTCGCCAACGCCATCAACAACCTCACCGCCACTACAGGCGTGCAGGCCGCGCTGATCAACGGCAACGTCAACAGCGGACTCTCCTTCAGTTCTGAGGGCTACGGCTCGGCGGAGTTCGTCTCCGTCAAGCGGCTCAACACGCCCAACAACCCCGCCGACGACGCCTTCATTCTCTACAAATTTGACGATGCCTATGCCCTGCCGGATGTCTCGGCCGGGTTCCCGTGGTCCGATCCCCAACTCACGACGGCGACCCGTGACGCGGGGCGCAACGTCGCGGCTCTGGTCAACGGCACACTCGCGACCGGAAGAGGCCTCGAGGTCTCGCTCAACACCACGCAGCTCGGGCTGAATCTCACACTCGACGCGGCGTTCGCAACCGATCCAACAACCGCTGCATCCTCGTTCAACGTCACCGGCAGCGGCGCTCAGTTCCAGGTCGGGCCCGAGGTCAGCGCCCTCCAGCAGGTCAACGTCGGCATCCCCTCGGTCGCGGCCAGCCGGCTCGGAGGCACGGTGGTCAACGGGGCGCTCGAGTTCCTCAGCTCGCTCAAGACCGGCGGCAAGAACGACATCGCCAACATGGTCGATCGCTCCGACTTCACCGGCGCGCAGGGCGTGCTCGACAAGTCCATCGACCAGGTCGCGGTGACCCGAGGCCGACTCGGTGCGTTCGAGCGGAACGTGCTCGATCCCAACGTGCGGTCGCTCCAGTCCTCGGTCGAGAACTTGAGTGCATCAAACTCGCAGATCCGTGATGCGGACTTCGCGTACGAGACCAGCCAGCTCACCCGGGCTCAGGTCCTCAGCTCCGCGGGTACGAGCGTTCTACAGCTAGCCAATCAGCAGGCCCAGCAGGTGCTGCAGCTGCTCGGCTAGCCCAGACAAGTCCATATAACCCTTCCACAGCGGGCCGCCTAGCGCGGCCCGTTGTTCTTTTTGCGCCGATTGCGCGAGCGCAGGCGGCTCGTGCGGCCCAGCCCGCGCTGGTTTCGTGAGTTTTTGCGTGGCAAATGACCCTCTGACTTCATCCGGTGTCCCGCCGGGTCGATCTCGAATCCGCCGAAGCCTGTTGGCCTCGGTCGCCGGTGTTCTCGGGAACGTCCCGAGATACGGCAGCAGTCAGCAGGGTTCGGCAACGGGCGTGTGGACGGATCCACCAACCTGAAGCCGCGAGTCACTTGGGGCCGGCAAGCCCGCTTTCACGGAGGACGCCTCTCATGAGCCGTATCAATACAAACGTTCAGTCTCTTGTGGCCCAGCGCGTGCTCGGTGCCAACAACTTCGCGCTCGGCACTTCGCTCGACCGTCTGAGTACGGGCCTGCGGATCAACCGCGGCAAGGACGACCCGGCCGGGCTGATCGCCTCGGAGAACCTCCGCAAGGACATCCGGGCGACCAACGCTGCCATCTCCAACGCTGAGCGCGCCGACCAGGTGACCAACATCGCCGAGGGTGGCCTGCAGGAAGTCTCCGGCCTGCTCACCGAGCTCCAGGGTCTGCTGACCCAGAGCGCCAACAGCGCCGGTCTCAGTGCAGAAGAGAAGGAAGCAAACCAGCTCCAGATCGACTCCATCCTGCAGTCGGTCGACCGGATCGCCAACAACACGAGCTTCCAAGGTGTCAAGCTGCTCAACGGCACGTTCGACTACCAGGTCAGCAACGTCTCGGGCGCGGTCTCCGACTTCCAGATCAACGCCTCCAAGTTCTCCGGCGCCAACCTTGATGTCGAGATCGTCGTCACCCAGTCCGCCCAGCAGGGCCAGCTCTTCCTCTCGGTCGGTGCGACCGCACTCGACTTCGGCGGAGGCGGCGGCTCATTCACGATCGAAGTCTCCGGTGCCAAGGGCAACCGCGAGCTCTCTTTCGCCTCGGGCACGACGCTCACCACCATCGCCAACACCATCAACAGCTTCACCGACGTCACCGGCGTGACCGCCTCGGTCGCTGCCAGCGGCTCGTTCGCCAACGGCTTCTCGCTGGTCGCCGAAGACTTCGGCTCCAAGGACTTCGTGTCCGTCGAGGTTAAGTCGGACGCGGGCATCAACGGTGCCGCGACGCAGTTCGGTGTGTACAACTTCGATGCCGCAGACGCCAGCAGCGTTGACACCGCCAGCGGCGTTGCGTTCAACAGCGTCGCGGCCGCCAACGGCATCCGCGACGACGGCCAGAACATCGGCGCAACGGTCAACGGCATCGTTGCGACCGCCGACGGCAAGACGCTGAAGATCAACACCGACTTCCTCAACGTCGAGGCCACCCTCACCACCGGTGACTCCCAGACCCTCGCGACCCTAAACGCCTTCACCATCACCGGTGGCGGTGCTGACTTCCAACTCGGCGGCAACGTCGACGTCGGCGGCAAGGTCTCGCTGGGCATCACCAACATCGCGGCCCGCGAACTCGGCAGCTCCGACCTGGGCTTCCTTAACGATCTGGCCAGCGGCAAGTCGTTCAACGTCGTCGATGGTGACATCGACGCCGCCCAGAAGATCGTCAACCAGGCGATCGGGCAGGTCTCCTCGACTCGCGGCCGGCTCGGTGCGTTCCAGTCGAACGTCATCGGGGCATCCATCCGGAGCCTCGGCGTCGCCGTCGAGAACACGTCTGCAGCCGAGAGCCTGATCCGCGACACCGACTTCGCCGAGGAGACGGCCAAGCTCACCCGCTCGCAGATCCTCAGCCAGGCCTCGACCCAGATTCTGGCCCTGGCCAACCAGACCCCGCAGAACGCTCTGGCCCTGCTCGGCTAAAGCAACGCGGCGTCCAATCCTGATCCCCCTGAGCCCCGGCCAACTCGGTCGGGGCTCTTTCGTGCGCCCACAATTCGGCCCCAAGCCCCCCCGCCGCCGATACTCACAGCGTGAACCCCGATGCCTTCTCCAGAGCGCAAGCCGACTTCGACGTGTTCCTGCGCGTCGAGTGCCGACTCAGCGACCACACGCGCAGCGCCTACCGGCTCGATCTCCGAGACCTCTTCAACGACCTCCGTAGCGCTGGCGTCGCGTCACCGGCGGCCGCTACCACCGACGACCTCCGCGCGCACGCCATCGCGCTCACGCGCGACAAGAAGCTCAAAGGCTCGTCGGTCGCGCGGCATCTGGCCACCATGAAGGCGTTCTACCGATGGCTCTCCACCCGTGAGCGGCTCGATGCCAACCCCGCCGACCATCTCGATCAGCCCAGCCGGTGGCGGAACCTGCCGCACGTGCTCTCGCCCAAGCAGGTCCGCAGCCTCATCGAGCAGGCCACCCAGCCGACCGCCGATTCCAAAGCCCTGCCCCTTTGGATCCGTAACCGGGCCATTCTGGAACTGATGTACGCGTCGGGCCTTCGCGCCACCGAGGCCGCTGGTATCTTGACCAAGCACGTCATCCGCGACAGCGGCATCGTCCGCGTCACGGGCAAGGGTGACAAGGACCGCATTGTGCCGCTCGGCGCACCAGCCGTGGCGGCCATTGACCGGTACGAACGCGACTGCCGACCGCGGCTCGAACGCCCAGAACGCCTCAGGCCCGAGCTGTTCCTCTCCCGCACCGGCCGTCCTCTCGACCGCAACCGGCTCTGGCAGATCGTCACGAAACTGGCCAAGGATGCGGGCCTCCCGCACACGCACCCGCACATGCTCCGCCACAGCTTCGCTACCCATCTGCTTGCGGGCGGCGCCGACCTGCGAGTCGTCCAGGAAATGCTGGGCCACTCCGACATCGCGACTACCGAAATCTACACGCACGTCGATCGCTCGCGCCTCAAACAAGTGGTCCGCGAGTTTCACCCACGGGGCTGAGGCCTGCTCGCGCTTCGCACGGCGTGCGCCGCTTGCGCACCCAGCCCCTAGAGTCGGCTCCCCTCTGAGGAGCCCGCCATGCGTCCGACCCTGCTCGCTCTCGTCCTCTGCGCCGCTTTCTCCGCCGACGCCCAACTCGAGCTCACCATCTTTCACGCCAACGACGGCGAGTCCGCACTCACTGGCTACGGCGACGAAGGCGGCGCCCACCGCTTCATCGAGGTTCTCCGCCGAGAACGGTTCGCACTGCAGGGCAAGCCCTCGCTCACAATCTCCAGCGGCGACAATTACCTCGCAGGCCGGCAGATCGCCGCCTCCATCAACTCGCTCCAGAACGATCCCGCGCGGGGCCAGTTCTACGACGCCGCACTCGCCAGAGCCATCGGCTATGACGCGGTCGTCATCGGCAACCACGAGTTCGACTTCGGCCCCCAGTTGCTCGGCTCGTTCATCGAGCACGCCAACATCCCGCCTACCCATACCCGCTTCCTGACCGCCAACCTCGACTTCTCGAACAGCACCCAGGTCACCCAAGCCGTCAAGGATCTCGTCGACCCCATCGCCGTCTTCGATATCGACGGCACACTCGTAGGCGTCGTCGCAGCGACCACGCCCATGCTGCCCAGCATCTCCAACCCGGGCGACGTCGCCATCAATACCGATGTGCGCGCCGTCGTGCAGCAACAGATCGACACCCTCACCGCTGGCGGCGTCAACATCATCATCCTCGCGAGCCATCTGCAGTCGGTTTCAGAAGACGCCAAGCTCATCGCCCAGCTCCACGGCGTGGACTTCGCCATCGCAGGCGGCGGGGACGAACTGCTCGCCAACGCTGACACCCCGCTTGTGCCGAGCCACGCTCACGAGAAGCCGATGGGCGCGTACCCACTCACCGAGGTCGACACCGACGGCGACGGCACCCACGAAGCCATCGTCAACGCCGACGGCGCGCGCGTGCCGGTTGTTACCACTTCCGGCCAGTTCCGTTATCTGGGCCGAATCACGTTGCACTTTGATGCCGCCGGCGTGCTCACCGCCACCTCAAACCCGGGTCCCGTGCGAGTGGTCGATGCCTCAACGGGCCTGCCCGATGGCGTCAAGCCCGACGTCACCATGCTCGAGTACGTCGTCAAACCCGTCGCAGAATTCAGCGCCGAACTCGACCAGACCACCATCGGCAAGCTCGGTCCCGGTGTGACCCTCGACGGCAGGAGAACGGAAGTGCGGTTCCGCGAGACCGGCTTTGGCAACCTCATCGCCGACGCCGTCCGTCATCGAGTCGAACAGGAGTTCAATCCCGCAGGCCCGATCATCGGCTTGCAGAACGCGGGCGGCATCCGAAACGATGTTGTCCTCGAGCCCGGCGACACCATCACCATGGGCAACACCTTCGATGCCCTGCCGTTTCCGAACTTCGTCTGCCTGGTGCGCGACGTCAGCGTCGAGACACTGCGGCAAAGCCTTGAGAACTCGGTGAGCCGAGTCGAGCACGGCGACGGCCGACTGCTCCAAATCTCGGGGTTCTCCATGACCTACGACCCCGCTGCGCCAGGGAGCACGTACGACCGCGATGGCAAGCTCGTAAAGCTTGGTTCTCGCGTGCGCTCGGTTGTTCTCGACGATGGCACCGTGCTCATCCAGGACAGCAAGATCACCAAAGAAACTACCATCGCGGTAGCGCTCATCGACTTCACCGCGCGCGGCGGCGACCAGCACGACTTTGGACCGCTCACCGCCGCACGCTTCAGCCGTTCGCCTACCACTTATCAGCAGGCGGTCGCCAACTACATCGAACACATGGGCGGCACGATCACCGCCAAGGCGTACGCCCAGTTCGGCGAGGGCCGAATCAGACCGATAACCGCCCCAGCCGACTGATCGCCTCGTCCATCGTCGCGCTCCGCTTGCAGAACGCGAACCTCACGAGCGAACGGCCAAGTTCGGGTCGGTCGTAGAACACGCTCGGCGGGATGGCCGCGACCCCGACCTCGGTCGTCAGGTACCGGCACATCTCGACATCCCCGCTCAGCCCGAGCCGCTTGGACACCGCCGCGTGATCCGCCATCACGAAGTACGTCCCCTCGCACGCCCGCACGCCGAAGCCCATGGCTCCGAGCGCCATCGTCAGCTTGCACTTCTGATCTTCGTAGTGAGCCAGAAGATCGCTCACGTACGCGCCGCCATCACGCAGAGCCGCCGCGGCCCCGTGCTGCATTGGTGTCGCGACGGAAAAGGTAAGAAACTGGTGCGACGATCGCACCGCTGCCGTCAGCGCATCGGGCCCGATCGCCCATCCTACTTTCCAGCCCGTCAGGCTGTAGCTTTTGCCGATGCTCGAAAGCGTCAGCGTCCGCTCGGCCATGCCTTCCAGCGTGGCGAGGCGGACATGCGCACGCCCGTCGTAGATCAGGTGCTCGTACACCTCGTCGGCAATCGCAATTGCATCGTGCCTGATGCACAAGTCGGCAATCAAACGCAGCTCTTCACCGGACAACACCTTGCCCGTCGGGTTGTGCGGTGTGTTCACAAGCACCGCCCGTGTGCGCGCGCTGAACGCGCGTTGCAGCTCATCCGGATCAAACTCGAACCGTCCCGCCGCGTTCGGCCGCAGCGCCACAAATCGTGGCACCGCGCCGGCAAACGCGATTGCGGCTCGATAGCAGTCGTAGTACGGCTCAAACACCACGACCTCATCGCCCGGGTTGAGCAGGCCCAGCATCGCCGCGCTGATCGCCTCCGTGCAGCCGTTGGTCACGGTTACTTCGGACGCCGGATCCACTCGCTGGCCGGTCGCGCGGTGCCAGTGATCGCTGATCGCTTCGCGCAGCACGGGCGTGCCGGGCATCGGCGCGTACTGGTTGTCGCCCCGGGCTATCGCCTCGGCTGCAGCCCGCTTGGCAACATCAGGCCCATCAAAGTCAGGGAACCCCTGCGAGAGGTTCACCGCGCTGTGCTCGTTCGCGAGAGCGGTCATCTCACTGAAGATCGTCGTGCCAAAGGGCCTCAGCCGCTCTGAAATACGGGCCTGCTTTGTGCTCACTGCGGGCCTCCCCACTGCTCGACCGCGCGCACGAACGTCTCCAGCGCAGCGGGGCACTGCGGGAAAAACAACGACGGCTCGATCAACTCCAGCTCCGAGAGCATCGGCCCCTGGGCGGTTGGGATCACGTCCACCCGCGCGTACAGCACCGGTTCAGGCACCATTGCCAGCAGCTTACTAATCAGCGCTCTTTCCTCGCTGCTCGCGGGCTCATCCAGTGCGACGCTCTCATCCTGCTCATCAAACCGAGGCTGCTTGACGATCGCGTGCGTCGGCTCGCCACCGATGCAAACAATCGAACGCTCGCCCGGCTCGTCAAACTCGGCCCGCGCCTCCTGCACCAGCACATCACCATCGGCACCGATCGTGCGTGCAAACGCGCTCGCTTCAGCGAACTCATCCGGCCCGAACCGCCGGGTCCGCCACGAGCCCGCGCCGATCCTCGGCTTGACCACCACGCTGGGCCATGCTCGTTCGCGCGCGACGGTGCCGACATCGCACCCAGCCCCACGCTCCACCGCGTGCGTCGGAACGATCGTCACGCCCTTGGCCTCAAGCTCCAGCAGGTAACGCTTATCCGCGTTCCAACGCACGACCTCAGCAGAATTGACGAGCGTTGTCGCCGCGCTGACGCGGTCGATCCACGCGAGAAACTCGGCGCACTTGAACGGGTAGTTCCAGGTCGCCCTCAGCACGGCCATGTCGTAGCCCGCCCAGTCCACGCCCGGATCGTCCCAGCCCGGAGCTTCAGCTCGGTGGCCGGCCCGCGCTAGCGCCGCCATCGACGGGGCTTCGTCGAGGTCCGGCTCGGGCAGATTCACGCAACTCACGAGGGCGATTCGCATGCCCAAGGCTAGAGCCGATCGACCCCCGGAGCGCGCCCCCATCGCCACGTGTACATTGAAACGATCATGGCCAACAGCAACCTGAGACGCTGGGTTCACGCGGCGCTGCGCCACGGCGACCGCCTGGGGGGCCTAGCCACCTGGTTTGAGCACATCATCACCGCTGCCATCATCATCAGCGTGCTCTCGCTCGTGCTGGACACAGAGCCAGCGCTGCGTGCCCGCTACGGCGAGCTGTTCGACTGGATCGAGATCATCACCGTCAGCCTGTTCGTCATCGAGTACGGCGCACGGGTCTGGTCCATCGTCGAACGCGTGCGCTATCGGCACCCCATCACGGGCCGGCTGCGGTTCATGTTCACGCCCCTGATGATCATCGATGCGCTGGCCATCATCCCGTCGCTGCTCCCCGTGCTGGGCGTTGAATTCCGTGTGCTCAGGCTCATCCGCCTGTTGCGCTTGCTCAAGTTTTCAAGGCACAACGAGACGACCAAGATGTTCCTCCGGGTGCTGCGCGACCGCACGCCCGAGCTGCTCACCGCGTCGATCGCGGGCTTTGTCATCATGCTGATCGCCTCCACGCTGATGTACCTCGTCGAAGGCGAGCATCAGCCCGAAGCGTTCGGCTCGATCCCCCGCTCCATGTGGTGGGCGGTGGTCACGCTCACGACCGTGGGCTACGGCGACGTCACGCCGATCACGCCGATGGGCAGGATGGTCGTCGCCGTGACCGCGGCTTTGGGCATAGGGGTCATCGCGGTGCCGACCGCGCTGCTCGGCAGCGGACTGACCGAAGCGATGGCGGAAGACCGACGGCGCAAACGCAGAGCCCGCCAACGGCTCGCGAACCTCACCAGCAACACCAATCAATCTACAAACAAATAGGGGTTGCACGCCTGTTCGTGCTCAGTAGGTTGTATTTTCAACATATTTTGAAATCTGCGCTCGCTCGGGCGCGGTTCTGTCGCAAAGCTTGGGTGGAACGCCCCACCCTTGGAGCCTGCCATGCGATCGATCAACACCCCGGCCATGCACCCCAACCTCGACGCGACCGACCCTGGCCTGCTCGAAGCCGTCGCGGCGGGCGCTGCCCGGCTCACCCCCGAGCAGGGGCTTGAGCTGCTCACCACCGCGCCCATCCACACACTCGGCCGGTGGGCGGATGCGCGCTGCCGATCGCTGCACGGCGACACGATCCGCACCTACGTCATCGATCGCAACATCAACTACACCAACGTCTGCAACGCCAAGTGCACCTTCTGTGCGTTCCGCCGCGATGCGCACGACCCCGACGCGTACACCCTCGAGTACGACCAGCTACTTGAGAAGGTTGGCGAGCTGGTCGCGATCGGCGGCACGCAGATCCTCATGCAGGGCGGCATGAACCCGGACCTGCCGCTTGACTGGTACCTCGAACTGCTCGGCCGCATCAAGGCCGAGTATCCGGGCGTGCACGTCCACGGCTTCAGCCCGCCTGAGTTCATCGAGTTCGTCGCGTTCTTTGACCCGCCCGGCTCAACGCTCGCCGACAAGATCCGCTGGGTCATGGTGCGGCTGCGCGATGCGGGCATGGACAGCCTGCCCGGCGGCGGGGGCGAGATCTTCGCACCGGCAGTCCGCAGCAAGATCGGGCTTGGCAAGTGCGACGCCGAGGCATGGCTCACCACGATGGCCGTAGCACACGAGCTGGGCATGTTCACCAGCGCCACCATGATGTTCGGCCACATCGAGGGCCACGCCGACCGCGTCCACCACATGAGCCTCGTGCGCGAGTGGCAGGACAAGTCGCTGCAAGCGTTCGCCATCGGCGGCGCCTCGGGTGCGCACGCGGGCGGTCACTACAAGGCGTTCATCTCGTGGCCCTTCCAGCGCGAGCACACACCGCTCGGCCGGGTCAAGGACTGGGGCACGCTGCCCACCGACACCGGTGAGTTTCCGGGCGACGCGGTGGCGACCCTCGACGGCACCGGCACCAAGGCCGACCACAAGGAGTTCGGCCGCCGCATCCGCCTGGCGGGCTCGACCGAGTACCTGCGCACGCAAGCAGTAAGCCGGCTGATGCTCGACAACATCTATTCCATCGGCAGCTCGTGGGTCACGATGGGTCCGCACATCGGCCAAGTCGGGCTCAAGTTCGGCGCCAACGACATGGGCAGCGTGATGATGGAAGAGAACGTCGTCTCTTCCGCCGGCACGACGTACTGCCTCGATGAAGCCGTTCTCTGCCGACTGATCCGTGACGCCGGCTACCTGCCCGCTCAGCGGGACAACGCTTACGACGTGCTGCGGATCCACGATGGCCAAGCCAGCCCGGACCTGCGCGTCACCGACTGGTCGGAGCACCGCACGAAGCTCAGCCGGGCGACCGAATCGGCCACCTCCGAGGCGGAACTGACGGTGAGCGCCGGGCGCTGAGAGCAACCCAATGGACGCCTGCCGCGAATCTGTAGGCATGTGGCTGTTTCGCCGGCCGGTTTCGCTCGCGGTGTTCGCGGCCTTCTTGGGTCTTGGGTTATCGCTTTGGCATAAGGGCGAGGTCCAGGTTCGTGAGTTCAATCGGGTCGCCTACTCGCCGCTGTGGTCGGGCGAGGTGGACCTGACATTGCCGATTCAGTGCATCGCGACTCTCGACAACTCGTTCCCCGCGGGCCATGGCATGTCGATCAAGCTCGAAGCGCTCGACGACGATGAACTGGATCTGCAAGCGCTACCGACTCGCGTGTTCGTTCCAAGCACATCGCAGACGATCGAATTGGATCTGCACGGCGTCGACCTATCCGATAGGGACTGGGCAGCAGGCCGATGCGGCATGGAGACGCGATTTATCGGAGAGAACTTGGGAGACCTCCCCTTCGACGATGCACTCACGATTGAATTGACCTTCAATCCGATCGAGGGCACCGTGTCCGCTGGGCCGCGCCGCGTCGAGATCTGGGCCGGAGTCTGCGGACTCGAGTTGCTCCCCGGCTACATCTTCCGCGTCCTCGCTGCCGCCTCGGGCGTGATCGCGGCTGTTGCTGGCATTCGGCTCATCTTGCCAAACCGCAGTCCCGTCTCTGCCGCCGCTTAGCCCGGTCCGAATACCAGCCTCCGCCCGTTCGATAACCTCCAAATTTGCCCTCCCAAACCGCAAATACCTTCAAATGCAACACTTATGACAGAATAAGTGTTGATTACA
This sequence comes from Phycisphaerales bacterium, assembly GCA_029260395.1. Lineage (GTDB taxonomy): Bacteria > Planctomycetota > Phycisphaerae > Phycisphaerales > UBA1924 > OFTM382. Next base: position 121,632 of record JAJDDJ010000018.1, read on the forward strand.
CCACCCAACGAGTGGAAACTGCTGTCTATTGCTGAGGAGCTCCCGAAAGGGAGTAGAGACAAGAACTTACGCCCACGCGGGCACCGGGTGCGTTCCACCCCGGAAACTGGAGATACACCATGCGTTGTTTGATCGCGCTCGCGCTGGCGGGGCTGGCTTCGGCTGCCTCGGCCCAGACCTACTGCATCGATTTCACCACCGAAGACGACTTCGTCACCGCTCTGGGCAATGGCCAGATCATCGACACCGAGTTCGGCAACCTGCTGACGATGTCCAGCACCGGCGGTGCGGGCCTCGCGATCTTCGACTCGAACCCCGCTGGCCCCAACGCTGGCGGCCCCGACCCCGACCTACTGGTTGGTCTTGGCAACCTGCTCATCATCCAGAGCAGCGGCGCGTCCGCTTCGAGTGGTGGGTTCTTCAACACGCCCAATGACTCGGCCGGCAACGGCACCATCACCTTCGACTTCCTCGCCCCCGCATTGGTCACAGCCATCGACCTCGTGGACATCGACTCGGGCGTCATGGTTACCGTCACGCTGACCGACGGCGAAGGCGACATGCGCATCTTCGACGTGCCCAACGGCTGGACCTTCGACAAGCAGGCCAACCCCGGCGCCAATGGCTACGCCACGCTCGACCTCACCACGCTGGCCGCCCAGACCGGCGAGACCGCGGCGCTGGCCACCGCCAGCCAGGATGCGGGCTTTGACATCGGCGGCGTGGTACAGATGACCGTTGCATCGACCGGCTCGTTCGCGGTTGACAACGTGAAGTTCGTGCCCACGCCGGCCTCGGCCGCGTTGCTGGGCCTTGCCGGCCTCGTTGGCGTACGCCGCCGTCGCGCCTGATCCTGGCAGATTCCCTCACAAAGCCCAATCCCATACCCCACCGCACCCCTTGAGCTCGGCTCAGGGGGTGCTTTGCTGTGAGCAGAAGGCCTGCTGAGAATCCATCGCGATGCCCTATCAAACTACAACTTTTTGTTATGGCCAGCTATATCGTGAAAAATTTGTTGATTCTCTAATCACATTAGGGGATACTCGGGGCTGAGTTCGAGGAGGCTCCCGAAAGGGAGCAGAGACAAAGACATACGCCCTGCAGGGCACCGGGCACTGACCGCACCGGAGACTGGGAGATTGAACATGCGATGGATGACCGCTCTGGCGTTGGCTGGGATTGCTTCGGCAACTTCAGCCCAGACTTTTTGCCTTGATTTTTCGACTGAGGATGATTTCGTCACGGCGTTGAGCAATGGCCAGATCATCGATACCGAGTTCGGCAACCTGCTCACGATCTCCGGCACGGGCGGTGCTGGCGTGGGTATCTTCGACTCCACCCCTGGCGGCGTCAATGCCTCGGGCTCTGACAAGGACCTGCTCGTCGGACTTGGCAATCTTCTCATCGTTCAGAACGATGCCTTTTCCGCTTCGAGTGGCGGCTTCTTCAACACGGCGAATGATGAAGAAGACGGCGGATCGATCACCTTCAACTTCCTCTCGCCTACCACCCTGGTCTCTATCGACATGGTCGACATCAACGGCGGCATCACCGCTTCGGTTTCCCTGTTTGACGGCGAGGGTGATTCGCGCGTCTACAGCGTGCCCATGCAGTGGACGCATGACAAGGAAGCGACTCCATCGAGCAATGGCTTTGCCACGCTGGATCTCACCACCCTGCTGCCGCAGGTCGGCGAGCGGACCTCGCTGGCAACCGCCGTTGAAGACTTCGGCTTCGACGCCGACGGGGTCGTGAGCATGCGGGTTGATTTCACAGGCTCAGCCGCCATCGGCGGCCTGAAGTTCGTGCCAACGCCGGCCTCAGCCGCGTTGTTGGGGCTCGCTGGCCTCGCAGCCACGCGCCGCCGTCGCGCCTGATACAGCTTCTCTCTCTTGCAATCTCGCACCCCGTGGGCCACTCGCCCGCGGGGTGTTTTCTTACTCAGGTGCCGCACCGAGCCCGGCCGCCCGACGCCACTGGCTGATCTGACCGAGGTGGTAGCCCTCGTGGTAGCTCAGCAAGTAGAACACCGCGTCGCCCAGCGTCGGGAAGAACGAACGCCAGTCCGGGTTGGGGAACTCGCGTGCTAGCTGCGCATCGCTCGCTCTGGTGAACCGCTCGACGTTCAAGGCGTGCACACGCTCCAGCTCCGCGAGAAGCTGGTCCTTGGTGCCGAACTTGGCGCGGTCGGCGCTAGGCTCGCCCATGCACGACTCGCCCCATGCCTCGGGCACATCGCTGATGCCCGGCTCCGCCTGGTCCGAGTGCTCCATGTACGCCGCGCCCATGCCCGATGCCACTGCCAAGTGCCCCAGCACCCAGCCCGGGTGCTTGGCGCCCACGTAGGGCAGCTCGGCAAATCGCTCGCACGGCACGTCCGCCACGAGCTTGCGGGCCTGGTCGAGCGTCATGGCATAGGTCTTGAGAACGTGGTCGCGCATCGGTTGCTCCGTGAATGGTGACAGTTTGGATTCGGTTGACTGGCCGCCAGCGTACCCGGGGCCACGGGTCTTGGTACCTTCCGCTGCATGGCGCTGCGTGTGTTAAAGATTGTCATTCCGCAGAGCAAGCGGGCGGAACTCCCCGAGTTGCTCGCTGGCATCGAGTCCAGCCGGCTGTGGTCGACGGACATCGACGAGGGGCTGGCTGAGGTCTCCGTCGTGCTGGCTTCGGAAGACGTTGAGCAGTTCGCCGACAAGCTCAGCGAACGGTTCAGCGTGTACGCAGAGTTTCGGCTGATCGTGCTCGCGGCCGAGGCCACCAGGCCCAAGCTGCCCGAGCCAGAGCCCCAGGAGCCATCCGAGCTTGAACCCGCGCGACCAGGTTGGAAGCCGCTCATCGGACGCATCTCGCGTGAAGAGCTCCAAGAAGACCTCGAAGCCGGCGGCAAGACCTCGCCCTTTTTCGTCTGGATGGTCGTGCTGAGCACCGTCGTCGCGTGTGTCGGGCTCATCAAGGACTCGGCAGCGGTCATCATCGGCGCGATGGTCATCGCCCCGCTGCTCGGGCCGAACATGGCGCTCGCGCTGGGCACCACGCTCGGCGACACCACGCTCATCAAACAGAGCCTGCGGGCCAACCTCATCGGCGTATGCCTCGCGCTGCTTATGGCCTCTGCGATCGGGCTGGCCATCCCCTGCGACCCAACGCGCCCCGAGTTGGCAGCCCGAGCCGCGGTCGATGCCGGTGATGTGGCGCTCGCGTTGGCATCGGGCGCAGCGGGCGCACTCGCCGCGACCGTGGGCACCTCGGGCGCGATGGTGGGCGTAATGGTCGCGGTGGCGCTGCTGCCCCCAACGTGCGCGTGCGGGTTGTTCATCGGCTCTGGGCTCTGGCGCGAGGCCTTGGCTGCCGCTCACCTGCTGGCGGTCAACCTGGTGTGCATCAACGTGGCAGCCAAAGCCATATTCCTGATTCAGCGGATCCGCCCGACGACCTGGTGGGATTCCAAGCGCGCCAAGAAGGCCACCCGCCATGCGGTTCTCGTGTGGATCGGGCTGCTCGCGATTGTCGTGGCGCTGCTGTTTGTCGAGCTCCGCTAACGAATCCGCTTAGCCGGCCAGCTCGTCCCAGACCGCTTCGATGGCCCGCGAGCGGATGCCTTCGAAACCGAGGCCTCCCATGAAGCCGAACGTCTTGGCAGCGGTCGCCTCTTTCGTCTCGCCAGCGGCCTGCGCGGCCTGTACCGCTTCGATGAGCTGTTCGAGGTACGCCCGCTGCGCACGCACCGCGTCGATGCCCCCCACCGGTCCGTGGCCGGGCACGACGACCGTGTCATCAGTGCACAGGACTTCGACTGCGTTCAGGCTCTTGATCCAGCCGCGCGCGGTCACGCCCGCCGACGGATCAAAGAACGGGTGCAAACCGTTGAAGACGAGATCGCCTGTGTGAATCACGTCTTGCTCGGGCAGGTGCACCACAATGTCGTTGTCGGTGTGGCCCGAGCCGTGATGCGACAGCTCGATAGTAATAGGAGGTATGTTCACCTGTGCGCGGTCGCCCACCCCCACCGCGGGTACCGCGTCGCTGGGCTTGATCGTGTCGGCCAGCGGGACCTGCGCCTTGGCCTCAGCGAGCAGGTCCAGGTTCTGCGGGTCGATCTTCCTTGCATCGTCCACCGCTGACGCGGCGCTCGCGCGGTAGCGGTCCACCTGACCCGCGATGCGGGCCGCCGCCGCCAAGTGCGCCACCATCGTCGCGCCCGCTGCGTGAAACGTCGCGTTGCCGCTCGTGTGGTCGCCGTGGTGGTGCGTGTTGATGAGCGTGAGCGGTGCGCCCGGATCGCCCGCATGAGCGCGCGCATCGCGGACCAGCGCGCCCGCGACCGAGGCGAATTTGCTGTCGATAACTGCGGCTCTGCCGCCCGCGGTTGCCACCAGTACGTTACCGCCCGGCACATCGCCCGAGGTCACCCACACGCCCGGCCGAACCTGATCCCAGGGCAGAATGAGCCCCGCTCGCCAGCCTGTAGGAGGAGTCAATGCCAGCGCGGGCATCGCCAGCCCAATGGGCACAACGCCCGCAGCAAGGACGAATCGGCGTCGATCGATGGTGGGCATGGCGTGAGTCTCCGTGTGTCATTTGGGGCGTTCGGATCGGTTTGCGAGTCTAACCGGCTGGCTCCGACGGCCGCCCCGACCGGATGTTCCCCCTGCCGCGGCCACCGCTCCGGCCACCGCCCCTGCCATTCCATAGGCCCTACCATCGCTCCGCCCGGCCCATTGCCTCTCTTGGCTGGCCGACAGACCCACACCCAAGGACGCTCCATGAAGGCCACCGAACTCAAGCCCGGCATCGCGATCACCCTCTCGGGCAAGCTCTACGTCATTACCAAGACCGAGCACACCAAGCCCGGCAAGGGTCCCGCGTACATCCAGATCAAGGCCCGCGATGTGGTCCAGGGCGGCATCACCGAGAAACGCTTCAACTCAGCCGAGAACGTCGACGCGGTCACTCTCGACCGCAGGAATATGGAGTACCTCTACTCCGACGGCTCAGGCGCGACCTTCATGGACAGCGAGACGTTCGACCAGCTCGTCATGCCCACCGATGTGCTCGGCGAGAGCCTGCTTTTCCTAACGCCCAACGCCATGGCCAACGTGCTCTGCCACGAGGGCAACCCCATCTCGCTCGACCTGCCCGCGACCGTCGAGCTTGAAGTGACCGACACCGCGCCGGGCATCAAAGGCGCGACCGCGACCAACCAGCTCAAGGAAGCCGTCTGCGAGACCGGGCTCAAGACCCGCGTGCCGCCTTTCATCACCAACGGCGAGAAGATCAAGGTGAGCACCGAAGACGGCTCGTACATGTCGCGTGCCTGAACTCGACAGCGCCAAGATGGTCATCCTCATGGGCCTCCGCGCCAGCGGAAAGTCCACGCTCGGCGCGATGCTCGCCGCCGAACGCAAACGCCTATTCATCGACCTTGATGATGTGACCGCGGCCACGCTCCGCGAAGCGCACAACCTCCCGGCGGGTACCACCATCGCCGAACTGTTCGCTTCGCTCGGCGAGGCCGCGTTCCGCCGGGCCGAGGCTGCGGCGCTGCGTGGCGTGCTTGAAGCGGGCGAGTCCGCGCTCGTCGTCGCCCTCGGCGGGGGCACCCCCACCGCTCCCGGTGCCGCGGAGATGCTCGTCCAGGCCCGCGACCAAGGAATGGCCACGCTCCTGTACCTGCGATGGAAGCCCGAGACGCTTGCTGCAAGGCTTGGATATGGCGACCAACCAAACCGGCCGGCGCTCGTGGGCAGCGACCCGGCCAGCGAAGTGCCCGCTGTGTTCGCGCAGCGCGACCCGCTCTACCGCGAACTCGCCAGCTCGGTCATCGAACTCAATGGCATGGATACGGAGCAGGCGCTAGCAGCACTCAACAGTTGCTGCTGAAGGCGCGCGCTCACGCCAGGTCCGCAGCCCTCACCACATCGCAGAACCTTCGCACCGCGTCGCAGTCCTTCTTGCCTGGGCTCGCTTCCACGCCGCTCGAGACATCCACGGCAAACGGCCTGACCGTGCGCACAGCCCCGCCAACGGTGTCGGGGTCGAGCCCGCCAGCGAGGATCATCGGGACGCTGCACCGGTCCTTTACCGCTGCCAACGCGTCCCAGTCGAAGCTCGTGCCCTCGCCTCCCGCTGAGCCATCGACGAGCACCATCTCTACGCCGTCAGTGTTCGACCACTGCTCGAGGTCATCCCCAATGGTGCCCGAATCGAACCGCACCGCGCGCACGAGCCCGGGCGACATGGCTTGAGCGAGCTCGGGGGTGAGCGCCTCGCCATGCACCTGCACGGCTTTGGTGGGGCAGGCATCGATCACGTCCATGAACCACTGGAGCGTCGGATCGCGCAGCACCGCCACCGCTGACACGAACGGCGGCAGCTTCTCCATGATGAGCACCGCGCGGTCCGGGTTGATCCACCGGGGCGTGTCCTCGACGAACACAAAGCCGATGGCGTCCGCGCCGGCATCGACTGCGACCATCGCATCGTCGTAGCTGGTGATGCCGCAGATCTTGATGCGTGTGCGCTGGGTCATGCGATCTCCGTAAGGATTTCTTGGGCGAGTTCCTGCTGATCGCCTTCGAGCTTGGGCATGGTCTGTTCGAGCAGGGGCCTGGCCTCTTGTGGCTGACCCAGGTACCGGGCGTAGAGCACGCCCAGCATGAGCCGCACGGTCGGCGCTTCGATGTCGTCGGGCGCGAGTTCGAGAAGCGCCTCGTACGCATGGGCCGCGTGCTTGTGGTCGCCCGCCCGGTGGAGCTGGTTGGCCACGTCGTACTGGAGTCTTCGGGTGAGCGTGGTGCCCTTCGCTTCGGTGCCGAACTCGGTGAGCATGTCGGCGTATGCGGTCGCCGCTGCGGGCAGATCGCCCGACGCCGCGGCTTTGGAGACCTGCATCCGTGCCGCTGCGATGGCAGCGCGCTTGGGGTCGGGCTTAGGCTCGGGCTTGTGGGTTGGCTTGTCGGGAGACTTGGATCGCTCCGAAACCACTCGACTTGTATCGCGCTCGCGGATAACCCCGGCCTCACGGAACTGCCTACGGCGGTGGGCTTGACGGAAGATCGTGAACAAGTCGTACGGCTCGCGCGGGAATACTTTGAGCCAGAGCAGCAGCATCGAGACGCCAAACCCTGCGCTATACCCGCCGAGGTGGGCCGCGTGCGCCACGCCCGTGCGCGCGCCGAGGCCCTGGCTGAAGATGTCCCACACTATCGCAAAGCCCACGAACCACCACGCGGGAACGCCGATGATGCCAAAGCCCAGCAGTGTAAAGCACCGCACCGTCGTCTTCGGGAACAGCACAAGGAACGAACCCGTTACGCCCGCGATCGCGCCCGAAGCCCCGATGGCCGGTGCTGGTGAGACCAGCGCGTGCAGCGAGCCCGAGAAATACGCCGAGCCCAGGTACAGCGCGATGAACCCGAGCCGGCCGAACCGACCCTCAACGCTCGGGCCGAACACCCAAAGGAACAGCATGTTGCCCGCCAAGTGCAAGAGCCCGCCGTGCAGCAGCGTGCTGGTCAGCGGCTGCCACCACCGAAAGCCCTCGCCGCCAACCACCCAGAACGTGCGCTCAAGCTCGGTGGCCCGCTCGGGGGCCATCGCTGTGAGCACAGCCATCGCCACGAAGCTCACGATCGTCAGCCCCATGAGAAAGGGCGTGACCAGCGCTGGCTTGCCCGAGGGGCGTTCGGTTCCGAGGGGTATCAGCACGCCGCGATCCTACGCCCAGCGGCCTGCCGGGCGGCCCGCGTGCCATTCCCATGCCGAGGCCGTCGCCGGGCGGCGCGTCTAGACTGCGGCTCGGCTGCACCGCCCGTGTTCAGCCAGCTATCACGCTCCGAATGCACGCACGTCACTCAAGCAAGGATCGACGCCGATGAGCAGCTATGTCAAGGGTCTGGAAGGCATCGTCGCCGCACAAACCAAGATGTCCTACATCGATGGTGCTGCGGGCAAGCTCGAGTACGTCGGCATCCCCATCGGCGATCTCGCATCCAATTCCACGTTCGAAGAGACGGTCTTCCTGCTGTGGAACAGCCGCCTTCCCACCAAGGCCGAACTCGAAGCGTTCACCAAGGACCTCCGCGCCAGCTACGCCCTGCCTAAAGGCATGGCCGAGCGCGTCAAGACCGTGCCCACCACCGCCGAACCCATGCACATGCTCCGCACCATGGTCTCCGCGCTGGCCATGCACGACGCCGACCCCAACGCCAATTCCGTAGAAGCCGCGCGGGCCAAGTCGCTCAAGGTGCTCGGCTGTGCGCCCGCGATCGTCGCCGCCTACGACCGCAGCCGCCGCGGGCTCGACGCGATCGCCCCCGATGCCTCGCTCGGCTTCAGCGCGAACTTCCTGTACATGCTCAACGGCGAGAAGCCGACCGAGGCCATGACCCGGGCGTTCGATATCTGCATGATTACCCACGCCGACCACGGGCTCAACAACTCGACTTTCGCCGCCCGCGTGGTCATCAGCACGCTCAGCGATGTCTACTCCGCGCTGACCGCGGCCATCGGCAGCCTTCGCGGCCCCTTGCACGGCGGGGCCAACGAGGGCGTCATGAAGATGCTCAACGAAATCCCCTCGGTCGATAAGGCCGAGGCGTACGTCATGGACATGATCGCGCGCAAGGAGCGGATCATGGGCTTTGGCCACCGCGTCTACAAGGCCAAAGACCCCCGGGCCGCCGAGCTGATGACACTCGCCAAGCAGCTCGCCGAAGACACCGGCAACATGGACCTCTACACCAAGAGCCACAAGATCGAGCAGGTCATGGAACGCGAGTACGCGGCCAAGGGCATCTACCCCAACGTCGACTTCTACTCGGCGACCACGTACCACTGCATCGGGCTCAAGCTCGACCTGTTCACGCCGATGTTCGCGCTCAGCCGCATCGCGGGCTGGAGCGGGCACATCATCGAACAGCTCGCCGACAACCGGCTGTTCCGCCCCGGCGCGGAGTACACCGGCCCGCACGATGCGCCGTACACGCCGATCGATAAGCGGTAGGGAGCCGAGTATGGCTGGCTAGGTGTATGGCGCGATCTCGACCCCGCGTTTCTTCATCGTGTCTCGGAGCCAGCCGGTAACGGAATTGGGTGTCCGATTGAAGAGTTCAGCCAGTGATTCGTCGCTGATGAGGCCATCAAAGATTGGCAGGACGGTCTCAGTGAGACCGCCCGTGATCCGACCCCAGACGGTGCGCGCCTCGTCGAGATTCTTGACAACCCAACCCTGCTCCATGCGCTCATCCCAGCTATCAAGGCGCATGCTGTAATCGCATGAGAAGAGGGACTTGACGGGGTGCGGCCGATCTGGCTGAGGCTCCCAGATAGCGCCCTTCACTGCGACTCCCACATCTACGTAGAAGCTCAGCGGGTACTCACGGCCAGCACGCCACGTTGACTTGTTGAACGCGATGACCTGTGTGCAGGCGTCGTTCCAACGGTAGAAAGTTGTGCGTGACTTCCTGAAGCCTTGAGGCTTGAGCAGGGCATGGGCCCACTTGATGAGTTCGGCGTAAGCCTCGTCCGGGCGATCGGTCCCGAGCGGCGGCGGCATGATCGACCAATCGTTGTTCCCTCGCTGAGACATAACCCATCCCCGGCGGGCCTCTCCCCCATTGCCCATCGCCCTCATCCCCCCGTTACGGGCACGGCCCGATGAGGCCGAGCAGCGCAAGGAAGTCGCCGAAGCTCACCATGGCGTCACCGCCGTTGAGGCTGCCGAAGTCGTCCGCGATGTCGCCAACGCAGCCGGGCACACCGCCGGGGCACGGACCGATCAAGCCCAGCAGCGCGAGGAAGTCGCCGAAGCTCACCTGGCCGTCGCCGCCCAATGAGCCGAAGTCGTCCGCGATGTCGCCCACACAGAACAGAGCAACCAACGCCACCTCGTCGATAAAGACGTTCACAAAGCTGCCCTCCGCGAGCACGCCCTCGATTGAGCATCGGACCGATTCGCATCCGGCTGGCACGTCAGTCTCGTGGACGAACTGTTCCCATTGCAGATTCGGGCTGAGCGCAGGACCCAACAACTCCTCGCTCAGTGGGTCGCCTGCACCGTCGAGATAGACGAACCGGAAGAACGCAGAGTCGGCTATGCCGTCGTTGCCCACGTCCTCGGTCTGAAACCACGCAGAGAACCGGAGCCTTTCCGCCCCGCTGGGAAGGGCCGCGGTCTGCTCGATCGCGTTCAGCGGGGGCGTCTCGAGCCCAAGAAACGCGAACCAATCGCCCTCGAACGGCAGCACCCTGCCCAGAGTCTGATCGATCATCATGATGGTGCTCGGGGAATCTGTGCTCACCCAGCCGCTCAGATCGCCTGTCTCAAAGCCTGGGTTGGCGAGCAGGTTCGTCTGGCCCGCGGCAGGCACAGTCGCCGTCAAGGCCATGAGCAACGCAGGAACAAATCTTTTGACCTTTGGCACTCTCATCTCGGGCTCCTCTGATGCGTGACCGCCCAGCCTACCCGACGCAGCGGGTTCGGCTCAAGGACTTTCTTTCATCCTCACCCCTCTCCCCGATTGCCCATTGCCCCCTCAGCGTCTTCACTCCGCCCCCCCGCGTTCACTCCGCTCCACCCAGCCACCGGCGCATGTCGAGGTCGTCCGGGTCGACGCCCTGCTCCTGGGCCAATCGTCGCGTCTCGTCGTCGATGGCCGGCGAAGGAGATTGCGAGGGAGTTGGCGGCCGCTCGGCTGGTTGCTTGCTCGATTGGTCTGGAGCCGGTGGCGGCTGGGCGGGAGGTTGAGACGATTGGGGCCGCTCCCTCGGGTCCTCACCCCCGCTGCCACCTAGACCCGCGGCCTGCTCACCATCAAGCCCGAAGACCCCCAGCCACTGGTCCACCGCAAGCCGGTCCAGCGGGATCTCGTGGACCCACTTGGGCAGCGGCTCGGCCTTGTGGCGGGCCGCATCCTCGGCGAGCTGCCGCAGAAAGCCGTCGCTCTTGAGGCTGGTCGCCCGCCTGAGCCGGGCTGCCTTGATGACCCTTCGGTCGCTGCTCACGACCACCAGCCTCGCCGGATGGGTGGATTTAGACAGCAGTGACTCGATCTCGTCGTCGGCCTCTCGGCCCGCCCCGGTATAAACGACCCGGGCCTCGCCCACTCGGGTGGCCGCCGGGCCGGTGTGGCCGGTGCCCTGCATGGGGCCATCGCAGATGAGCACCCGGGGGGTGCCCGCGTAGCGGCTCTGGGCGATGAGCCATGCCAGCTCGGCCGGGGTGTGGACCACCAACTCGGGCGGCAGCACGCCGCCGACGTGCATCACATTGAAGGTATCGATGACCAGCATGGGCTGGCCGAGCGTATTCCCAGGCCCGCGAGGCGGGATGTCGGCACAGCCAGAGCCGGTTTCCGCCGATGAGGAACCCTCTGGGGCTTGACCCGCTGGGGCGGGAGCGCTTGAGTAGAGGCCCAGAGCCTGCCTTGATGGCCGGCCACCGCGATGCCCTTGGAGGCACCGCGAGCAATGAAGACCGAGGAAGGAACGGCAGCGCATGGCGATTCGGATCAAGGCCCGCAGCGGAGAGCACGTCGAGCAGATGATGCGTCGATTCAAGAAGCTCTGCGAGAAGGAAGGGCTTACCAAAGACATCAAGCGCAAAGAGTTCTACGAGAAGCCCTCGGAGCGCAACCGCCGCGCTGCCCGCAAGGCCGCCAACCGCGTGGCCCGCGAAGACTTCCCCAGCCGCTGAGGCTGGAATGGACCCGGCCTATTGCGGCCCGCTGCTGAACTGGTTTCGCCCCGCCCATTGAGCGTCCCCAACGGATGCTCAGAGCGGGGTGTTTCATTTTTGGGCCGGTTTTGATGCCTGGTTCGAGCCTCTGAGCGTGGCCTTGGCAATCGGCACGGATAAGCTTTGTTCCGTTTTCTTACCTGACGAACGACCAGATTACTCGAACCCACATCCCACGAATCTTCGATCCCGTGCAAGGACCAGAGGCACGGGGCGATGGAGACCCTACCCGTGATGTTCTCGCTTGCCTCACTCAGTGACATTCCGTGGCCTTACTACCTCGCACCCTTGGGCGGCCTGATCGCGCTCGTCTTTGCCAAGATGTTTAGCGCGGGCGTGATGAAGCGCTCCGAAGGCGACGACGAAATGGTGCGCATCGCGCAAGCTGTGCGTGACGGTGCGATGGCGTACCTCGTTCGCCAGTACCGCGTCGTAGCGGTCATCTTTGTGCTGCTCGTGGCCTTCCTCGGCCTGATGAGCATGCTCAAGCTGCAGAACCCGCTGTCGATGGTTGGCGTACCGATCGCCGGCCTGCTCAGCGGCCTGTGCGGCTGGTTCGGCATGAAGATGGCCACCAACGCCAGCGCCCGCACCGCCTTCGCTGCCAAGGAGTCCCTCAATGATGGGCTCACCGTCGCGTTCCGTTCGGGCGCGGTCATGGGTCTTGTTGTCGTCGGCTTCGCGCTGCTCGATGCAAGCTTTTGGTTCGGCTTCTTCAACGCCACCGGCCTGGGCGGGGGCATCCGCGAGCTGACCACCATCATGCTCAGCTTCGGCATGGGCGCTTCGACGCAGGCGCTGTTCGCCCGCGTCGGCGGCGGCATCTACACCAAGGCCGCGGACGTCGGCGCCGACCTCGTCGGCAAGGTCGAGGCGGGTATCCCAGAAGACGACGCCCGCAACCCCGCGACCATCGCCGACAACGTCGGCGATAACGTGGGCGACGTTGCCGGCATGGGCGCTGACCTCTACGAGTCGTACTACGGCTCGATCCTCGCCACCATGGCGCTGGGCGCGGCCGCCGCGTTCGCGCTGCCCGGCGTGATCGGCCAAGAGGGTTTCGCGCTCAAGCTCACCGCGGCACCGCTCGCACTGGCGGGCGTCGGCATCGTCTGCTCGATCCTTGGAATTTTCACGGTCAAGGCCAAGGACAACGCGAACTTCAAGCAGCTCCTCCACGGCCTGCACTTCGGCGTGTACGTTGCGTCGGGACTGATCGTCGCAGCGGCCGCAGCCCTGCTGTTCGTGCTCTTAGGCTCGGGCGAAGCCGCCGAGGCGCTCACGGGCGCTGGCACCTCGTGGTGGAAGCTCTGGCTATCGATCGTGTCCGGCCTCGCAGCCGGGCTGCTCATCGCCCACGCGACCGAGTACTACACGAGCTACGAGCACCGCCCGACCAAGCGCATCGCCGAGCAGGCCCTGACCGGCCCAGCGACCGTCATCATCGCAGGCATTGCCGAGGGCATGAAGTCCACATGGGCCTCGCTGCTCGTTGTGGTCATTGCCATCATCGCGGCGTTTACGCTGGCCGGTGGCTCTGAGAGCTTCCTGATGGGCCTCTACGGCGTGGGCATCGCCGCGGTCGGCATGCTCTCGACGCTCGGCATCACGCTCGCCACTGACGCCTACGGCCCGATCGCTGACAACGCAGGCGGCAACGCCGAGATGACCGACCAGCCCCCCCACGTTCGCGAGCGGACCGACATGCTCGACTCGCTGGGCAACACGACCGCCGCCACGGGCAAGGGCTTTGCCATTGGCTCGGCGGCGCTCACCGCGCTCGCCCTGTTCGCCGCGTACGTGCAGATCGTGCAGGTCCAGATCACGACGCAGTCCATCAACTTCCACGAGCGCAGCGCCTACGCCGTTAACGACCCGATGGTCACCTCGGGCGAGGCTTTCGCCGTCTACGAAGGCCACGGCAAGTTCATGGTCCTGATCCCCGGTGCGGGCGAAGACGGTGCCAACGAGATCGACGGCGCGATGCTCACCAACCACGAGCAGTTCGCCAACCACGCACAGGCCAAGGCCATCAGTAAGGGCGCGATCTTTGGCGTCTCCAGCGATCAGGACCTCGCGTTGGCTGACAGCCGCCGCTACCGCCTCTCGCCTGCTGCGGGATCGACGTTCACGGACAGCTTCGCGGTCATCTCCTCCAACCGCGGCTCGATCAGCGACGTCATGGCGTTCTACGACGTGACGCTGCTCAACCCGCGCGTGCTCGGCGGGTTGTTTATGGGGGTGCTGCTCGCGTTCCTGTTCTGTGCTCTCACGATGAACGCCGTGGGCCGCGCGGCCTACGCGATGATGGGCGAGTGCCGCCGGCAGTTCGGCAAGATGCGTGAAGCTTTCCGCGCTCAGGGCATGAGTGAAGACAAGATCGCCGACCCCATGCAGTGGCCCAAGCGCGTCGAGTTCGAGGGCAAGGAGTACCCCGACTACGCGACGTGCGTATCCATCTCCACAGCCGGTGCGCAGAGAGAGATGATCGTCCCCGCGGTGCTCGCCATCCTGGTGCCGATCGCGGTGGGCCTCGTGCTCAGCGTGCCGGGCGTGATGGGCCTTCTCGCTGGCGGCCTCGTCTCCGGCTTTGCCGTAGCGGTCTTTATGGCCAACGCGGGCGGAGCTTGGGACAACGCCAAGAAGCTGCTCGAGTCTTACGGCAAGATCACCGCCGACGACATGATGAACAGCACGGGCGACTCGGGCAAGGTGCCCGCTGAGGTTCGCGATGCCATCAAGGCCCGCGCCGAGGAGATGGTCAAGACCGGCCGCGGCTCGGCCATCGTTTACGGCAAGGGCTCCGACGACCACAAGGCCACCGTCGTCGGTGACACCGTGGGCGACCCCTTCAAGGACACCTCGGGCCCCGCGCTCAACATTCTCATCAAGCTCATCTCGATCGTGTCGGTGGTCTTCGCTGGTCTGGTCGTCGCGTACGGCCCGGTCATCGGCAGCCTCATCGGCCTCGAGTAAACACCGCGTCCGGTCGTCGGCTACGCTGGCCGCATGACCGACATCCAGACGTGGTTCATCCTTGCCGCTCTTTCCGCAGCCGCCCTGCTCATCGGGGCGGCTGCTTTGCACTTGCTCCCCAAGCTCGGTGAAGGCGGCAAGGCCGCGAGCGTCTGGCTCTGCAAGGCGCCGGGCCTCGACGTGATGATCACCTACTTCACCGTGCTGCCGATGTTCACGGGCATCATCTACGGCGCGGCGTACTGGGGAAGTTGGTACGGCTGGCTGGTCGGGCTCTTAGCCGGAGTAAGCGGGCAGGTAGTAGGCCTGCTGATCTGGACCGTGCTGCACGAACTCACCCACCTCAAGCACGTCAAGGGGCCCCGCATCGTGGGGCACATCAACGCCCGCGTCGGCCGGGTGCGCAACCACGCAGCGGTCTGGACGACCGCGCTGGCCGTGCCCGTGTTCTGGTTCCTGCGGGTCGCCGAGTACGTGGTCTATCCGCCGCTCACGTGGCTTATCCGCCTGCCCAAGTACAACCACGCGGACTGGGTCAACGTCAGCCGCCACAAGTTCAACGGGCTCGTCGGTCACGACCTCATCTGGTGCCTCTACTGCGACTGGATGACCGGCATCTGGTCGCTCGGCGGCGAGATGCTCCGCAACGTCGAGAGCTTCTGGTGCCCCATCCGCTTCGATTCCGCCAAGAAGTGCGCCAACTGCAAGGTCGATTACCCCGACATCGATGGCGGCTGGGCCCCATCCGATGGGACCATGGCCGACGTCGTCGCGGTGCTTGATAAGCACTACCCGGGGCCGGACAACACCAACCCCTGGTTCGGCCACCCCGCGCGGCTGACGGTCAGCGCCAAGCCCCAGCCCGCTGCCTCCACCGAGGCCGCTGACCAGCCCTCGCAGGGCCAAGAGGGCGAATAAAAAACCGTCCGGCCAAGGAGGACCCGGACCGGACGGCTCGTGAGAGGGAGAACCTCGGATCCGCCGTTTGGGGCTGACCCTGAGTTCATGTCTCAATACGGCGGCGGTTCCACCCCTGTTCCAAACAATCGTTTGAACGGACAAAAATCCGAGAATCCGATCGGCTGACCCACCGAACCCTCGCTCTGCCTCGGCGCAGGCCGTGGAAAGCGTGTGCAGCCCTGCATGGCGGCAGGTACCGTCCGGCCATGCTCCTGCCGCACGCCCCCGAGCCCGATGAGATGGCTCTGTGGCCGTTCTTCAACGAGAGGATCACGGACGACGACCTGAGAGAGGTCGCATCTGCTGATCAGGGATTCTGGCCCGATCGGCTCGATGCGCTGCGAGACATGCTCGGCACCGGCCGATCCGTGACGCGGGACGAGTACCTCGGACCGATGTGGCTCGAAGAGTGCTTCGGGCTGCACTCGCACCCGTCTACGCACACGATGTTGCGTGCGTTCTGCGTCTGGCAGATAGTCCGCGCAAACGTGCGCCTTGGCCATCCGTATCTTGAGTGGCCCGCCTTCGGTTTCCACCAGTTGCTGACGCTCGCCGAAGCGGACCACAACTCGGCGCGCTCCGTCGCTGCGGTCCTCGGCTGGGTGGGCGAGCGTCGCCATCCGGCGGGCCCTATCCCCCAAAGTCTCGTCGGCCTGGTGCAGAGTGCGGCACTCACGTTGACGAAAGATGCAACCGACCTGACCGAACAGCTAGAAGCGATCGACCCGCAGTTCCAAACGGACCTGACCAAGTTTGCAAGCACGGTGGTTCAACAGTACGGGCGTCTCCAAAGGGATGGTGATAGATCGTGGGCACGAGGTCTGCCGCCAGAAGAAGCAGCGGCACTGCTCTGGAAGAGCGGAGAACTGCCATGGGTCATGTGCCTTGATGATTGGAACGATGATGGCGCGCTGCGCGACCTCGTGATTGACTTGTTCAGGCTGATGGCGAGTGAGTCAGCGCTCGTCGAGGAGCGGACCAGTTGGTTGTGCCGACCCTGGCTCAACTGGAATGAACGTTGATCACCAACCATTGCGAGCACGCGCACTTCCTTGCTAGCAACCGCGCTGGTCCGCATGCCGAAAGCAGCTCACAAGGTGGTCGTCCACCATGCCCACAGCTTGCATGAACGCGTAGCACGTCGTCGGTCCGACGAACCGGAAGCCCCGCTTCTTCAGGTCCTTGCTCATCGCTTCCGACGCCTGTGTCTTCGCCGGCGCATCCTGATGCGTCTTGAGCCGGTTGGCCACAGGCTCCCCGCCCACGAACGCCCAGAGGTACGAAGCCAGGTCAATCCCCGACTCAGCGGTCAACTGCTCGACCGCTCGCGCATTATCGATGATCGCGCTCAGCTTGCCTCGATGCCGAATGAGCCCCGCGTCTTTGAGGCACGATTCCAGTTGCGACTTGGTCATGCGCGCAACGCACGATGCATCGAACCCGAAGAATCGCTCGCGGTATCGCTCTCGCTTGCGGAGCACCGTGATCCAGCTCAGACCAGCCTGCTGACCTTCGAGGCACAGCATCTCGAATAGGTGCACCGGGTCTCGGCTCGGCACGCCCCACTCCTCGTCGTGGTATCGCACGTACAGCGGCTCGTCGCCGCACCACGGGCACCGGGTCAAACTGTCACGGTTATCGCGGGCCATGCGTTACCCCTTGAGCATCTCGGCGAGCACAGCGGGGTCCACGTTCCCGCCAGTCAGCACCACGCCGATGCGCAAGCCTTTCGCTCGCTCCCTCATGCCGAGCAGGCCCGCCAGCGCCAAGGTGCCAGTCGGCTCCACGACCAGCTTCAGTTCGCGCGCCGCCAGTTTGGTTGCGCTGACGATCTCGGCCTCGCTCGCTGTGATGATGTCGTCCACATGTTCCATAACCAGCGGGAACGTGAACCGGCCCATGTACGGCGTGCGCGCGCCGTCGGCGATCGTCTGCGGGTTCTCCACCGCGTGCAGCACACCCGAGCGAAAGCTCCGGGCGGCATCGTCCGCGAGCGTGGGTTCAACCCCCACGACTCGCGTGTCGGGCGAGAGCGCTTTGGCCACTATCGCGCACCCGCTGAGCAGCCCGCCCCCGCCGAGGCAGACCAAGAGCAAGTCCATCGGCTCGCTCGCGTCCTCAAGTAATTCCAACGCCACCGTCCCTTGGCCCGCGATCACGCGCACATCGTCGTAGGGCGGAACCACCTCCAGCCCTTGGGCCTCGGCGATCTGCTCGCCAAGCTCCTCGCGCTTGGTGGTTTGCGGGTCGTACTCGACCACCCGGCTGCCATCGGCTGCTTGCAACAGCAGCGCCTTGGTTCGCGCGAGCTTCACGCACGGCGCATCGCTCGGCATCACCACCACCGCGAGCCTTCCGAGCATCGCAGCGGCCTTGGCGATCGCCTGCGCGTGGTTGCCCGATGAGTATGCCAGCACACCGGTGCCAGCATCGGTCTGGCTCAGCGCGTTGTACGCCCCACGAAACTTGAACGCGTTGATGTGCTGCAGGTTCTCGCACTTGAGCCACACCCGGCTCGCCCCCGTGCGCTCTTCCAGCATCGGCGAGCGGACCGTCGGCGTGCGCACGGCGATGCCCCTTAGCCGCTCTGATGCGGCGCGCACATCGTCGATGGTCACACAGTTGATGAGTGAACGATCAGGCGGCTGGCCTACACGGTTCATGCGCACACGATAGTGAGGCCCGTCACGACCCGCTCGCACCCGCCAAACCCAAAATTACGTTGAGTGCGTTGAACGCCGCGTGCATGGCGATGGGCACCCCCATGCGCTTGGTGCGTTCGTACGCGAGCCCGCAGCTCAGCCCGAGCCCGAAGATACCCACCGCTGCGTACCACGGCACGCCCCCCGCCCCGCCGCCATCATTGCCATTGCCGCCGTCGCCCCCCACCATGTGCATCGCGGCGAAAATCAGCGAGGTCAGGATGATCCCCGTCCACACGTTGCCCGTCGCCTTGAAAAGCGCCGACTGCAGGAACGCGCGGTAAGCGACCTCCTCGATCACCGGGATCGCGATAACCACCGCCGCGATGATGACCCACGTCCACGGGTCGGAGCTGTTATCCACGATCAACGACAGCGTCGGGTGCGCCACCTCGTTCGGCGGCAGCTTGTTGCCCGAGACCGCCTCGTGCGCCGTTTGAGCGCCCTCGCCCAGCAGCAGCACGATCGGCAGCGCCAGCACGAAGAGCCCAAGCCCGATCGGCCAGTCCGCAGCCTTGGGCCGAAGCCCCGCGTTGGGTGCCGACCGCGCGACGATGTACCCCATCACCAGCGCCACGGTCACGCCCGCGAGGCTCGCGATGAGCATCGGCACCGCCAACCGCCGGACCTTGGCATCGCCCCCGCCGAGCCAACTCGCATCCAGCCAGTCCGCCCCGGCTACCGCTCCCCCAGCGAGCGGTAGCGAGAGCATCACCATGATCGCACAGAACACCCAAACAAGGCTCGGCAGGGCCTTGACGTCTCTCAGGCCCGACCGTCCGAGTGAGCCGGGTTTGATCACATCTCCTGCCCAAAGCATCGCAAGCACCACCACCGAAGCGCCGATAAGCAGCGGGAGCTGGTACTTGCCAGCCCCCTCGGCGATGTCGCTCAGGGTGACCGCGGCCACGTCCTGCTGCCTGACGCCGCCAGCCTGAGATTCACGCGCGAAACACTCCGAAGGACCCGCGAAGAACATCAGGCCAAGCAAGGCAACAATGAAGCCCATGGATCCCACGCCGCCTGAACAACCAGACCCACGTGAGCCCGACGGCGACAAGCCCGCCGCCAGCGCACGGCCTATGCCCGCTGTGCTGAGCGAGATCGTGACCCACAAATTGGCCGAGGTTGAACGCGCCAAGGCACGGATTCCTTTCCGCGAGCTCGAGGCCCAGGTAGCAGCGGCCGAGCCGCCGCGAAACTTCTTCGCAGCCCTTACCCGCACCGACAGGCGCTCGGCCATCATCGCCGAGATCAAGCGGGCCAGCCCCAGCGCCGGGCTCATCCGGCCCGAGTACGAGGGCGACGGGTTCGATCCGTCCGCTATCGCCCGAGCTTATACCGACCAAGGAGCATCGGCGATCTCATGCCTCACGGACGAAAAGTACTTCTCGGGCCACCTGACATACCTCGAAACTGTCAAGGCTGCCTCGCCGCTGCCGGTGCTCCGCAAGGATTTCATCGTGGACCCTTGGCAGCTTTGGGAAAGCCGGGCCGCCGGGGCCGACGCGGTGCTGCTCATCGCCGAGTGCCTCACCGAGAGCCGGCTCGTGGACCTGCTGATCCTCTCCCAGCAGCTCCAGATGACCGCCCTGATCGAGGTCCATTCGATGGACAACCTCCTGAGAGTCAGGCCCCACATCGGTTTCCCGCACCCCGCGTACAGCCTGCTCGGTATCAACAACCGGGATCTCCACACGATGAAGGTGGACCTCAACAACACCCTCCGGCTGGTCGATCTGGTGGATGATCCGGGCGTGCTGGTGAGCGAATCCGGCATCAGGACCCCGGATGACCTTGCCCGGCTGCGTGAAGCCGGAGTCAAGATCGCCCTCGTGGGCGAGCACCTGATGCGTCAGCCCGACCCCGGACAAGCCCTTGGCCAGCTGTTGGCATAGTGGGCCATCCCCCACCGTACGATCACTGAGACACACCTGACCGCTGAGCCCAGCCCAGCCGACCGAGACGAGGAACCCGACCATGCTCTTCAGCCAAATGCTTACCCCGACGTGCCTCGCCGCCTCGCTCATGTTCGCTACGGCGCTCGCCCCATCGATGGCGCGCGCGCAAGACGAGGCCACCGAAGCCGCTGAGGCCCAGCGGAGCGAAAGACCCGAGGCCCCGAAGGAACCCAAACCCGACCCGCAAGCCGCCGAGGCACGCGAGCTGCTCGAAGCGGCCAGCAAGCTGCTCACCGACGCGGGCGCGTTCTCTGCGGACATCGAACTTGCAGCCGACATCGAGCAAGCTTTCGCACGCGACCTGATGCCGACCGCATCGGGCACGATGGTCGCCGCCGAAGGGCCAGATGGCGAGTGGCGTGTGCGCATCGAGGGCACCACCCGCGCGATGGGCCAGAACGAGGACTCGAACTTTGATGTGCTCTGGGAGAGCCCCAACGTCACCACCATTGAGCACCTCGCCAACAAAGTTATCGAGGGGCCTGCCACGAGGGTTAAGGGCGTGCTGCTCAGCACCGTCGGCCGCCTCCAGAGCATCCCGGGCCTTTCCGAGGGCGGAGCGCCGTTCGCTGCCTTGCTCGCCAGCACCACCAGCAGGCTCACCCTCGGCGACGACGTCGTCATCGACGATGTCGACTGCCGTGTTGTGCGCGCCACTCTGGTCGTTGCTGGCAAGCCCCAGTACCACTCCATCACACTCGGCGCGGACGACCACCTGCCCCGCCGAATCATGCGGCACAACATCGGATTTGGAAGCGGCCCCGCCATCGGCACCGAGTTCAGCAACTTCGTGCTCGGCGAAGAGGCTGCGGCAGGCAAGACCTGGACGATCGACACACCCTCGGGCTACGAGCGCGACATCATCGAAACGCCCCAGGCCCGCATCCCCAACCGCACGACCACCGGTGCTGGCACGGACGCCGGAGCCAAGAGCCCGAAGATCACCCCCAGCTACCCCCTCAGCCCCAAGTGGCAGTTCCAGACCCGCGAGGGCGAGGTCGTCTCGCGCGCCTCCCTTAACGGCATGACCAGCGTGCTCTACTTCTGGGGCACGTGGTCCATCCCGTCCAAGCAGGCGGCTCCGCTCAACAATCAGCTCTGGGAAGACTTCGGCGAGCAGAAGCACTTCAAGATGGTCGGCCTCGCGGTCCGCGAACGCGACCCTGAAGCGGCGTACGAAGCGATCGATGAAGCCGGCTTCGGCTGGACCCAGCTCGTCGGTGCCGACAAGGTCGCGAGGCTCTTCGAGGTCGAGCGTTACCCGACGTGGTACGTCGTCGGCCCAGCGGGCGAGGTGCTGTACCAATCCGGCAAGCCCGAGGGCGGCGACTTCGAGCCAATTTTCGCCGATATGCGCAAGGCCATCGAGAAGGGGCTCGAGCTCTCCAAGTAAGCTCGGTACGCGGCAGCGTTCATCGCCGCGCCACATAGGCTCATTGTCCAATGAAAAAACCTCTCGCCCCGAAGGGCGAGAGGCGTGTTGCAAACATCCGTAGGTAGTCTGCGCTCACAACGGGCTGTACCAGAGTGGCAGCCCCGTCGAGCTACCCTCTGTGGCGCAGCCCCTTTGTACAGTCGTAATCGTTCACTGGACCACCTCCTTTGCTTAGGCTCGTTTGTTCGAGCGCCTATTCCAGCCGTCACGGCCGTCTGTACAGGCCGCCGCCAGAGGTTCCATCCCCGAGCCGTCACCCGGGGCTCATCACCCGCGTGATTGCCACATGGCTCACACGCGGTTGTCGCACGACTCACCGGGCCCGGTGCCGCGGGTTCTCCGCAGCCGGCCGCTCCGGTTTGCCGGTGCGATGCGCCGAGTATATCGACCACTCCGCGGCGCACAACCCCAATTTTTCTGATTTCAAATCGGCTCTCAGGAACGCGCTGACAACCGCGCAGCGCTCGCTGCCAGTATCCAGAGCACCACGCCGGCAAGCACGATCGCAGGCCCGGGCGGCAGGTCCAGCTCGAACGCTGCGATGCCTCCCGCTACGACTGCGCCGACCGACAGCGCGACCGACCAGATGAGCACGCCCGAGAACTGCCGGCTGCACCGCAGGGCCGCAGCACCCGGCAGCACGAGCACCGCGGTTGCGAGCACCACCCCTGCGACGCGCACCGCCATCACGACGAGCACGCTCAGCAGGAGCATCGCGAGCAGGCGCACGCGGCTCGTGCGCACGCCGAAGGCCTCCGCGCCCTCTTCATCGATCGCCCACAGCACGATCGCGCGCCGGTGCCACCACGCGATGAGCGTGACCGCTGCGCACACAACAATGGTGAGCCATGCATCAGGCCAGCTGACCGATACGACCGAGCCAAACATCACGGATTCGAGGTCGGGCGGCGTGCGCCCGGTCAGCTCGCGCACAGGGCCCGCAGCGAGCCGAGTGAGTAAGTACCCGATGGCCATGCCCGCGACCATGACGACCCCGATAGCGGTGTCGCCGCTCGAACCACCGCGATTGCCGCCGAGAGGCGATGACGACAGCCGGGCCATCATCCCTCCCGCGCCCAGGCTCACAACCATGAGCATCGCCGAGGTCAGCCCGGTTCCCGCAACCGCCCCGCCCGTGGCCCATGTGACGACGAGCGCCAGGCCCAGCCCCGCGAACGCGGCGTGGCTCACACCCTGACCGACAAAGGCGAGCCGGCGCACCACCACCAACGGGCTCAGCAGCCCCGCTGCCAGAGATACTGATAAGGCAGCGATTACCCCCGGCCAGAACACCGACGCCGTCGGCCCGAACAGGTACTCGAACGTGCGCACGGTCAAGGCTTGTCGCTTTCTACGGGGGGGTGCTGGTGTGAGTGGTCGTGGTCGCAGTCGGCGGCCAAGTGCGCCTCGACATGGACCGCGCCGAGCACGCCCTCGACTTCGTGCGCAAAGACCTCCGCGAGCACGCCGGGCGTGAGCCCCTCGGGCGAGACGTGCGCGTGCAAGGTCCGATTCAGGCACGCGATGCGGTCGCAACCCGCGACCACCGCGCGAAGGTCGTGGCTCACGACGAGCACGCCGCAGTTGGTCTGCGCGCGCACCGCGTCGAGCATGGTGCTGAACGCGGCCTGCCCTTTGACATCGATTCCGACGGTGGGCTCATCGAGCAGCAAGAGCACCGGTTCGAGCGCGATGGCGCGAGCGATCATGGCCCGCTGGAGCTGGCCGCCGCTGAGTTCTCCGATCGGCTTGTCCGCGAAGACATCGGCACCCGTAACTTCCATCGCCCACTCGATGCGGTCCCGCTGCTGCTCGGTGAGCGATCGCGTGCCGCGAAGGCCAGCGGAGATGGACAGCTCGATGAACTGCGCCGCACTGACAGGTACGCCATGGGCCATCGGCCGCTGCTGGCTGACGTAGCCGATCTGGCCTAATCGTCGCGCGATATCGGGGTCGCCCTCCATCGCTTGCACCGTGCCCGAGGTCGGCGTGAGCAGGCCCATCGCGAGGCGAACGAGCGTGGTTTTGCCCCCGCCGTTGGGGCCGAGCACTCCGACAATGCTCCCCGCCTCGACCGTGAGCGTTACGTCACGAATCGCGTCGTGCGCGCTGGACGGGTAGCGGTAGGTGGCCGCGACGAACCTCAGCGGCACGCTCATCGGGGAGGCTCCGGCGCAGCGAGTGCATCGAGCATGACCCGCGTGTTGTGTTCGAGCAGCGAGAACCAGTCGCCCGACCCGAGCGGGTCGAGCACGCCCATCGGCAAGCCGAGTTCGCTTGCGATGCGTTCAGCGGGCCTGGGATTGAGCTGTGGCTCGGTCATGATCGCAATGGGCGCACCGGATTGGGCGCGCGCGTGGTTGACAGCATCGATGGCCCGCTGCATATCGCCGGGCGTTGGCTCGCCCGAACCCACGGGCAGCACCGAGCCGAGGATCTCAAGGCCGTACCTTGCCGCGAACCTTCGCCAAGCATCGTGCTGGGTGATGAGTCGACCGCCTCGGACCGGCACGAGCGCTGCTTTGGCGCGCGCATCGGCGGCACGAATGTCGGTGATGACGGCATCCGCGCGCCTGGGAGCGCTCGCGTCGCCGCGCTCTGCGAGGTGCGCACCGATCGCGCGAGCAAGCTCGGCCATGGCGCCAGCATCGAGCCACAGGTGCGGGTCGGTCGCGTGCGCGCAGATGGTGTGGTCATGACCTGCTGGGTCGGCGTGGTCGTGGCCGGCGGTAAACGCGGGATCGATGACCGACGCGAACTCGACGCGCTTGCCAGCCGGCATCCGATGCAGGGCCGGTTCGCTTGCGCCTTCGAGGCCCATGCCGACGGTGACGACGAGGTCTGCGCGCGACAGGCGGGCTGCATCGCTCGGCAGCGGCGCGTAGGTGTGCGGCGATGAGCCGGGCGGGATGAGCACGCTGACCGTGCTGCCTTCGGGCAGGACTCGACGGACAACCTCTTGCAGGGGAGCGACGGAGACAACAGCGGTCATGGGAGCATCGGGCTGGAGACTGGAGGGGGAGTTCGCGGGATCGGCGCACGAAACCAGTCCCAGCAAGGTGGCGGCCAGCAAGGTAGCGGTCAGCGGAATCCGCCGGAGAAAATGGGCGGGAGGGTGGAGCACCGGGAGAGCCCTTAAAGCGCAAAGGAAGTACGGGTGGTCCGTAAACGATAATGCGTTCTCATTGTATGCTGGGATTCAGCGTCCCGCCAGCTTGCTGCGAGCACTTTGCGGGAACTGGGTAGGGGATTGAATCGGCGGCTCAGGGCCTTGTGAGGGGCGACACCCAAGCGGAACCGTCTATACTGGTAGCCCGCTGGCGGTAGCGCCAGCAGCGATGGGGCGGTAGCTCAGTTGGTAGAGCGCATCGTTCGCAATGATGAGGTCGCGTGTTCGACTCACGTCCGCTCCACTTTTTCCGATCGATGACGCAAGTGGCGACTCTCCGGCCCACACCGGCCTCAGCCGGGGCTCGACGAGCGTGATCGGCTACGCCCGCAGTGCGTCTTCGGACAGGTTTTCGAGGAGCCAGTCGCCGCCCTGGCTGGCCTGCCAGGAGGCCCGGATGACGTCGCCGTTGGCGGACGCACCGAGGATCGAGAGCGTTCCACCGCCAGAGGCGAGGCTGGTGAGTTGGCCTGTCGGGCGGGGGATGGAGAAGTCCGCGACATCGGTGATGACGGAGGTCACCCATTCGCCGCCGAACGCGGGAACCCACCAGTAGATGACGATCTGGTTGTTCTCGTCGATGCCGGCGTAGTTCATGCCGTTCCATGTTGTGTAGTACCCGGTGAGACCCTGGCCGGAGATGGTCGGACCGTCAAAGGATTCGGTGAGGTTGGCGTTCTCCCATGTGCCGCCAAAGCTCGGGATCCACCATGTGACGATAACCTCGCCCTGCTGATTGAGGCCGGTGAGGTTGATGCCGCGCCAGTTCGTGAGGATGGCGGTGAGCCCGCCGGTGAGCGGGGCGGAGCCGTTGGCCTCGGAAAGGTTGTCGGTGCGCCACGCGGTGAAGACCGAAGGCGAGGTCCACACGGAGATGATGTCGCCCTCGGCATTGAGGCCGGCGAGGTGCCAGGCGTCCCAAGCTGTGCGGTAGCTGATGAGCTCGGTGTAGGCGGGCGTATCGAAGCCGCCATCATCGAGGCTCGCGGAGATATCGACAAACTGGTACGCGAAGTCGTCGGGGCTGATGTCGGCGTCGGTCTGGTCCTCAGCGGGCGTGAACTGCTGGTAGGCGACAAGCCGGTCGTCGGCATCGATGCCAGCGATCACAACCACTTGGCCCGTGCCCGCGGCGCTGATGAACTGCGTGAGGTTGCGCACCGGGCCGACGGCGCCATCGATCTCATCGGTGAGGTTGCGGTAGGACCACACGCCCGCAGCATCACGCTTGAGCAGGATGAGCCCGAGCTGGGACGGGTACGCGGCGTAGGTGAGCGCATCCTTGGGATCGGTCCACGTAATCGCGTCGTCGAGCGCAGCGGGCGCGCCCAGCGCGTTGGTGAACTGGATCGCGGTCCAGCTGCCCGAGCCCTGCTGCTCGAAGGAGACGGCATCGCCCGCTTGGTTGATGCTGAGAACGCGGTGCAGATCGCCCGGCGAGGCGGAACTCTGGATGGTCGTGTTCTCGTTGGCGAGCAGCGAGAAGAGCACCGTGCCGGTGGCCCCCTTTGGCGTACTCTCGCCGCCTTCGGGGTCGACCGCGATAGCGAGGAACCGCGTGGTGCCCATCGGCAGGGCTCGGGTCTGGTTGCGGGTCAGCACGATGACAAAGCCATTGATGGGCTCCGCATCGGTCGCGAGCAGCTCCGAGTCGTCGGCGATGCCGTCGAGGTTGAGGTCGTGATAAAAGCGCACCGAGGCGATATCACCGGTGCCGTCAACATCGGAAAAGTTGGTGGCGCTGAGCGACACGAAGTCGCCCTGGGAGAACGTCGAACTCCCGAGCGACAGCCTGCCCAGCGTGGGAGCAATGTTGATGACCTCGACATACGCCACGTTGGTTGTGATCGAGTCCTCGCGGTTGTCGGTGACCACCGCGATAAACCCGCGCGGCCCGGAGGGCGAGGACAGCGGGATCTTGTACGAGGCGCCATAGGTACCCGACGACGCGGTGGTGTCGATGCCCACAAACTCGGATGCATCGGGGATGCCATCGTCGTTGGCGTCGAAGTAGAACTTGACATCGCGGATGGAGCCGTCGGCATCGGCGACGTTGTTGAGCAGGATGGTGACGGTGCCGCCGCGCGTGATCTCCTGTTGGAACGTGGTGAGCGGGTCAAACGTCGGCAGGGCGTTGATGAAGATCGGAGCCGCTGCTGCGGGCGGGCTCTGGTTGGAGTCGTCATCAAAAGCAACCGCAAGCACCACCAGCCCGATCACGGGATCCACGGTGTTGGGCAGGGTGTAAGCGAGCTGCCAGCCGTCGGAGCCGTCAAGATCGGTCCCGATCAGTTCAGAGGCATCGGCGACGCCGTCGTTGTTGGCATCGTGGAACCACTGAACCTTGGCGATAGCGCCGTCTTCGTCGGTTGCTGTCGCGC
Source organism: Phycisphaerales bacterium (assembly GCA_029260395.1). GTDB lineage: Bacteria > Planctomycetota > Phycisphaerae > Phycisphaerales > UBA1924 > OFTM382. Next base: position 148,956 of record JAJDDJ010000018.1, read on the forward strand.
CGAGCTCGATGCTCTGACCGCCACCGAGGGAACCGCTTGGCACGCTCACCGTGCTTACCGGCACAAGATCGGCTTCGCGTGCGCCGATGTCGATACCGAGACCCTTGGAGCGGGACTGGCCGGCTTGATCGAGGTCTTCGCCGCTGGCGTTGGTCCCTGCGCTGATCGCGGGGCTGCCGCTCAGAATCGGGTGCGTGGCGACTGAGCCGAGGTCCATCGCGAGCGTCCCAAGGTTGGCACCGATACCGACGATGTTGCTCCCGATGCCGTTGGCGAGCCCGCCCGCCGAACCGAGGCCGGAGACAAGATTGTGCGTCGAGCCGGCTTCCAGCGTGCCGCCTATGTCCTCGATGGAGACACCGCCCGATGCGTTGGACGCGACGATGGTGCTGACGATCGTGACCATCGCTGCGTCGTTGAACAGGCCGCCGCCACGCACGCCAGCGACACTCGAGTTGGTATCGGCGGTGTTGAAAGCGATGGTGGAGTTTTGGATCGTCGAGGTGCCGGTAGCGATGTACACCCCGCCGCCCTTGCTCAGGGATTCGTTCCCGGAGACGGTTGAGTTGGTGAGCGTGAAGCTGCCTTGGGCGACGTAGATTCCGCCGCCGAGGTCAGCGCCGGTGTTGCCGCTGATGGTGCTGCCTTCAATGGTGACCAAACTTGTCGAGACAATCGCGATACCGCCGCCCTGCTGGCTGGCACCGGTCACCGTGTTGTTGGCGACGGTTGTGTTGGTGACGGTCGCTGTACCACCGTTGTAGAACGCGATGCCGCCGCCAGAGAACGTACTCGTGTTATCGGAGATGATCGAATCAAAGATCGTCGCGCTGGCAGAAGATCCGAATACTGCAACACCCCCGCCGCCATCGGCCGAGTTTCCAGTGATCGTGGTGCGGGCGATGATGAGTTGCTCGGGCAGGAACGGCTCGAACGTCAGCCCGCCGCCGGCTACCGCGGATACGTTGTCCGTGATGATCGAGTCGGCGATAATGAGCTGGCCGCTTGAGTAGAGACCGCCGCCCAGCGTGGATGCGTTGCCGGTGATCGTGACCTGGAAAAGCGTCAATCGCTCGGCCGAGAGGATCGCGCCACCGATCCCGCCGCCGCCGTTACCGCCGGTGAGCGTGAGGCCTTCGATGAACACTGGGTCGCTGAGCGTGCCCGAGGGGTCGTCGATCCAGAACACCCGCGACAGGCCGTTGGCGTCGATTGTGAGTTCGTCCTGGCCCGGTCCGGTGATGGTGACGGTATCTTCAATCTTGATCGAGGTGCCGCTGAGAGTGAGCGTTCCGGTGAGCCCATCAGCAAACGTGATTGAGTCCGCGACGGGGTTCTCGTTGGTGATCGCGATCGCTTCGCGTAGCGACAGATCGCCATCGGAACTATCTCCATCGTTCTCGTCGGTGAGGTGCGCGACCACCAGAGCGAATGCCTGGCGCTCGTACGCGCCGATGTCGACCCCGCCGCCGTCGTTGCGCAGGTAGCGGCCGCCTCGCACATCGTTCGATAGCGCGCCCGGGTTGGAGCCCGCGTCGATCGCCGGGCTGCCTTCGAGCAGCGGATGCGTCTGCACCGCCCCCCCGTTGAGCGAGATCGCACCGAGCAATGGGGAGACCCCGACGAGGTTGTTGCCTACGCCGTGCGTGAGACCGCCCGCCGTCGAGGCGCTCCCAACGAGGTTGAAAGTTCCCGTGACGGTGCCCGCGATGTCGTCGTTGGTCGATACGCCCGAGCCACGGTAGTTGCCAGAGACGAGCGTGCTGACGAGCGCTGCGGCACCGCCCGAGACGCTGATGGCCCCGCCGGTCTCGCCGCCCGAGGCATCGCTGTCCGAGCGGTTGAGGGTAAACGTGGCGTTCATAATGGCGACGCTGCCCGAGGCGATCGCGATCCCGCCTCCCGCGCTCGCCGCCGAGTTGCCCGATAGCGTTACGCCCGTGAGCGAGCCATCGGCTCGTGCCTCGATTGCGCCGCCGATTCCGGCTGCGGTGTTAGCGGCGAGCGTGGAGTTGCTGATCGTGAAACTGCCGAGTGCCGTGATGGCCCCGCCGCCAGTTGCAGTCGCGGCGTTACCGATGAACGACGAGCCGGAGATGCTAAGCGAGCCCGTGGCTTCGACGAACACCGCGCCGCCGCGCCCAGCGGCGCTGGATTGAATCGTGCTGTCGATCAGCGTGAGCGAGCCCTGTGTGTGGATCGAACCGCCGACGCTTGCGTGCGAGCCATTGGCAAGTGTGAGGTTCTCGATGGTCAGCGACCCGCCGCTGCCCACACCGAAGTGGCGCTGCGTCCCGCCCGCGTTGATCGTGATATCAAGCGGGAAGTCGAACTGCGAGTAGCCCCGGATCACCAGATCGCCGGTCGGGTTAATCTCGCCGAGCGTCAGATCGATCGTGGTGCCGTTTAGCAGCGGTGAGAACACGATGGTGTCGGGGCCGGGATTCGCATCAGCGAGTAGTACAGCCTCGCGGAGCGTCAGATCGTTGGCGGTGAAGTTGCCGTCGCTCTCGTCGCCGGTGAAAATATTATCAACGATGTACGTCGACAGCAGCTTGCGCGCTTCGAGAAGCTCGACAGGGGCGATGGGCGCAACCGATCGGCCGCCCTCTTCCTTCGCACCGCCCACAGCGCGCAGCAGCCCCGCTGCCCGGCCACAAACCGATCGCCACCGCCGAGATTGGTTCATGCTCGCGACCTCTCCTCAAGAGCGAATCACGGGTTTCGCCCGCGTACTCTCAGAAATGATCGGGCGTTGTGCTTGGCTGCTTCAACGGGCACAGGAGCACTTGCCCCATAAGGCCTTGCGAGCCGAACCAAGCGTGTTGGACGCGTCCCATAGGCTGTCCGATCGCGAGGTACACCCCAGACCGAGAACCCGGAACCAGTACCAAGAACCAGAACCCAGAGCGAGCCGTCGGCTTCCCGTGCTTGATTTGCGGGCGAGGAACGAACGGGAGCATTGGCGCGTACCCGCAAGAGGGATACGATGTCGGGAGCAAGACGAGCGATCGGGACGCACCCGACCTCGCCCGGCGATACCCCCTGTCGCCCAGTCTTACTGCGATCCAAACCCGAGTTGATCGCTAGGAACCTGCTATGCGCCGCGAGACCCGAGCCCAGCCGTTTGCTTCATCGTTCGACTCACTCGAGCCCCGCATGCTGCTGGCTGCGTTCGTCGTCGACAACCTGCTGGACATCGTCGATAGCGACCACAGCGTCGGCCAGTTCACCCTGCGCGAGGCAATCGAACTCGCGAATGCCAACAGCGATGCTGACACCATCAGCTTTGCACCAGGCCTGGGTGGCATCATCGAGCTCACGGGCGATTCGCTCCGTATCACGCATGAACTCGCCCTCACCGGCCCGGGGGCCGACGTGCTTAGCATCCGCCGCGACCGGGCAGGGCTGAACGACACCTACTACGAGGGCGACATCTTCGAGGTCGATAACGAAGCAGCCACGACCTTTGTGGTTAGCATTGGCGGTCTGTCACTGCATGACGCGGCTACGGCTCTTCGCAACAGCGAGACGTTGCTTCTTGAGCGAGTTGTCGTCAGCAACATGGTTAATGGCATCCTGAACCAGAGCAGCGGAAGCCTGACGATCCGCGATAGCGTGATCCAAGGCAATGGGGCCGCGTTCACTCGGGGAGCCGGTATTCGCAACGAAGGCTCTCTAGCGGTCTTTGCTACCTCTATCACTGGAAACTCGGCCTACAACGGTGCCGGCATAAGCAACTTCCTTGGTGCCGGCCTGCTGCTCGATGGCTCGCTCGTGGACTCCAACAGCGCGTTCAACTTTGCGACCGATCGGCCCGGTTCTGTCGGTTCGCTCGGAGGCGGCATCGAGAACCGGGGCACGGCCAACATCCGCAACTCCACGATCTCCGGCAACTCTGTGGATAACTTCGCGGGATTCACAGCAGGCAGCGGAGTCTACAACGACGGGGCGCTGACCATCCTCAACAGCACGATCGCTCAGAACGATGGGTTTGTTGGCCTCTACCACGAAGGTGGCACGCTGCTGATGGTGTCGTCGATCGTCAGCGAAAACGGATATGAATCATCCACCCAGCCGCCAACAAGCAGGATCTCTGCGAACATTGCCGGTCCGGGCACGTTCGACCCTCTGAGCCACAATAACCTGATCGGCTTCGGCGAGGTGCCCGCTCCGTTCGCCCACAACGTCAACGGCAATCTGGTCGGCGTGAACGCTCTGCTTCGTCCGCTCGCCAACAACGGCGGCCCGACGCGCACCCACGCTCTGGTGCCGGGCAGCCCCGCGATCGATGCCGGGCTCAATCCGATTGATCTGGAGACTGACCAGAGAGGCATGGACCGGACCGTCGGCACAGCCACCGACATCGGGGCGTTCGAAGCCGGCCCTGACAGCGGATATTCGCTGCTCGCGAAATCGGGCACGGTAGTCTCGACCGTCGCCGACGCGGCCAACACCCACAATGTCGTCTCCCTCACCGACGATGGCACCCTGGTGGTCTTCAGCCAGGGGTGGACGGCGACTAACCTGCATCGGCTCACCGGCGCGCCAGTTGCCATCGGTGAGGCGGCCATCTGGACTGACCCCGCCACCGGCTTGCTGAACGTCTCCGCGATCGGCGAGCGCGGCGAGTTCATGCTCTTTGAACGCAACCCACAAGGCGGTTGGACCTACTTCGACCTCGCAAACGAGGGGTCGCCAGTGCTGGTTTCGCAGAGAATCACCGGCGTTCGTGCGACCACGGTATTCATTACCCGAGAACCCTCCAACCTGGATCAGCACGTCTACATCGGGTACCTCGTGGACACCTTCGCCGACGACGTGGCGAAGACCGAACTACTCTACTTCGCCAAACTCAGCCGCAACGAACAGATCAACGATGTTCAAGCTGTACTCCCCACATGGGCATTCGTGAACCTCACCGAACAGTTCGAGGGCCGCAGCATCACGGTGCCGTCGATTTCCAACCTCATCAGCTACGTCACACCATGGAATGCGCTGCACTTCGCGGGCATTAGTTCTGCGGGCCGGGTCGTGTCGGTGTGGACCGCTCCCAGCCTGAACGGGCAGTGGCAGCTCTCGGATCTTTCCAACTTTGCCGATGATGCCCCCACGCTCGATGCCGCCAGCGGGCTCAGCGTCATCCAAACCAGTTGGCGGGGCATTAACCTCACGGGCATCGACACCCAAGGGCACATCTCCATCGTCTGGTGGGTTCCGAACTTCGGGGGAACGTGGGTCGCTTCCGACCTCACCGCTATTGCCAGCGGACCCACTCTCCAGCCCGCCAGCCTTACGGGCTATGGCACCTCGTGGAACGGCATGAACTACGCCGGGTTCGACGCGCAGGGCGAACTGTTCGTCTATTGGTGGGCGCCGGCGACCAACACGTGGCGGGCCGACAACCTGCTGGACCAGGTCGCCAACGCCAGCACCACGCCTCAGGCCACGGGCAGACTTACCAGCTACGCCGCGCCAAGAGGTGCCCTCAACCTTCTTGGCTCGGCGGAGTCCGGCGAGGTACTGCGGTTCAGCTTCACACCGGGTTCACCTCTTTGGCGAGCGGAGAACCTGACCGAAATCGCGATACGGACCTAGTCACAGCAACCCTAGTTCCAGCAGCGCCTCGTCGCACATCATGGATTTTTCCCAGCGGGGTTCCCAGACAAGTTCGACGGTCGCCGATTCGATCGATTCAACAGTCTCTGCAGCGCCCTGCACGAGCCGGGGCAGTGTCTGCGCCTCGGGGCACGCCGGGCTCGTGAGCGTCATCTTGATGTCGGCCGTCGCACCATCGACCACAATCGAATAGATCAGACCCAGGTCGTAAAGATTCACCGGGATCTCAGGGTCGTACACCCGTTTGATGGCTTCGATGATCTGGCCGACAACGGTGTGCGCGTCGGGCGTGGGCGTCGCGGCGACACGCGGCCGGCCGCCGCCGGTGGAATCGAAGATGCGCATGGGGTCCATGGTTGCCTTCCGTGTCAGGCGTTCGCCGTCAGCACGCCGATTCGTTCGATCATCGCCCACAGCCCATTGCGCCGCGTCGGGCTGAGGTGCTCGCTGAGCCCGAGGCGGTCGACCACGACCTTCGCATCGATCGCGCGCGCCTCCGCCGGCGACTTGCCATCGAAGAGGCTCAGCATAATCGCGATGAGCCCATTGACGATGTGCGCATCGCTAACCGCGTTGAGATTGAGCGTGCCATTGTCGTCGAGGTCTGCTTTCAGCCATACCGATGCCTGGCAGCCGTGGACGCGGTTGGCCTCTACGCGATCAGCCTCGGTCATTTCGGGCAGCTTCTTGCCGAGATCGATGAGGTAGCCGAAGCGCTCCTCCCAGTCGCCCAGGAACTCGAACGTCTCTTCGATCTCGCTGATTTCCGGAATCGAAGCCTTGGGCGTGCTCATGCCAAGAGCCTCCTCGCACCGTTGATCGCCTCGACCAGCGCATCGATCTCGGCGCGCGTCGTGTACGCCGCGCACGACGCGCGAACCGTCGCGGGCACTCCGAAGCGGTCCATCAGGGGCTGCGTGCAGTGGTGGCCCGTGCGCACCGCCACGCCACGGTGATCGAGCACGGGGCCGACGTCGTACGCGTGCGCCCAGTCCACCACGAAGCTGAACACTGGGGCCTTCCCCGGCGCGGTCCCGATGAGCCGAAGCCCATCGATCTCGGCCAGCCGGGCCTGCCCGTACTCGGCGAGGTCGCGCTCATGGACCGCTAGCGCCTCTCGGTCGATCGCATTGAACCACTCGATGGCCTTCGCCAGCCCGATCGCGCCCGCGATGTTCGGCGTGCCGGCTTCAAACCGCATGGGAGGATCGGCGTACGTGGAGCCGGCAAAGCTCACCGACTTGATCATCTCGCCCCCGCCCTTGAAAGGCGGCATGGATGAGAGCAACTCCTTGCGTCCGTACAACGCCCCGATGCCCGTGGGGCCGTATAGCTTGTGCCCGGTGAACCCGAGGAAATCACAGCCAAGCTGCCGTACATCGATCGCGTGCGACGATGCCGCCTGCGCCGCATCCACCACCGTTACAGCCCCAACCCGCTTGGCCATAGCGATCATCGCTGCTACAGGGTTGACCGTGCCCAGCGTGTTGGAGACAGCGACCATTGAGGCGATCTTGACCCGCTCGTCCAGCAGCGATTCGAAGGCCGATAGGTCGATCTCACCCGTATCTGAAACCGGCGCAGCAATCACCTCAGCGCCGCGTTCGGCCGCGACAAGCTGCCATGGCACGATGTTCGAGTGGTGCTCCATCTCCGTGAGCAGGACGCGGTCGCCCGGCTTGAGCACGCTGCGTGCGTAGCTGCAGGCGACAAGGTTGAGGGCCTCGGTCACGCCACTGGTGAAAACGATCTCGGAGCTGTCGGCGGCGTTCACAAACCGCCTGCACGCCTCGCGTGCGCCCTCGTAGCCCGCTGTCGCCTCCATGCTTAGGGCGTGCATGCCACGGTGCACGTTCGCGTTGGAGTGCTCGTAGAACCGGGCCACCGCATCTATGACGCAGCGGGGCTTGTGCTTGGTCGCCGCGTTGTCGAGGTACACCAGCGGCTTGCCGTGCACGGACCTGGCCAGAACGGGGAACTGCGCTCGGAGGGCTTCGACATCGAACGCTGTCTCGGGGGGCACGGGTGGTGGCGTGGGGGTCATGCGCACGCGCCGATCATACCTCGATGCTCAGCCCCGAAGCCATGGGCAGCTTGGCGAGCATCTCCCGTGCGAGCAGCCGGCGCACCGGCACCAGGTCCATGCGGTCGAACCCCTCGGCGGCGAATGCATAGATCAGCATCGCGCGCGCGACCGGCTCCGAAAGCCCGCGGCTCATGAAGTAGAACACCGCTTCATCGTCCACCCGGCCAGTCGTCGCTCCGTGCGTGCACTTTACATCGTCGGCGTAAATCTCGAGTTGCGGCCGGGCGTTGGCGCGGGCGTCGTCACTGAGGAGCATGGCCCGGCTGGACTGCACGGCGTCGGTCTGCTGGCCCGCTTTATCCACAATGATGCGGCCCGTGAACACGCCCCGGCTCTTGGCGTTCATGATGCCCTTGTAGTACTGCCGGCTCTGGCAATCCGGCGAGCTGTGGCGAACACGCATCGCGTTGTCGAGGTGCTGATCCCCGTCGCCGACATACAACCCGTTGATCAGGCAGTGCGCCTTGGTGCCGACCAGCGTCGGCTGGATGTTGTTGCGCACAATGCTCCCACCGAGCAGTACCGTGTGGCTGTGCACGTCCGAGCGGGACGCTTGATGGATCGCCAGCGTCGAGACGTTCACCGCGGCCCGGCTGTCGCGCTCAAGGAAGTAGTGCTCGACCTTCGCGTCCTCGGCTGCAAACACCTCGGTAACCGAGTTGGTCAGGCCCGGCGCATCAACACGCAGGCTGACCGCGTGCTCAAGCACTCGCACGAGTGAGCCCGTGCCCGCGATCACCACGTTGCGCGGGTGCCAAGCCACGGCCGGTCCCCGGCCCGTGCTGACTGCCAGAATCTCCAGTGGGCGTTCGATGCGCGCGCCCTCGGGCACGAGCACGACCATGCCGTCGTCGAGACGCGCCTGGTTGAAGGCCTCGAGGCCGTCTTCGGGCGAAGCCATCAGCGAACCGAGCCGGTCGCGCAGCTCGGGCAGATCGGCCTCGATCGCTTCACTCAGCAGCATCACACGCGCACTGCCCATGCCCGAAAGATCGCTCAACTCATGCCGGAACACCCCATCCACGAACACAGCCTTAGCCGCGTCGAGTTCCTCGATAGCAAACCGTGCCAGTTCGTCGAGCGTGACGGTCGTCGGCTCATCTCCGGGCGCAGCGAACTGCACGCCGTCGATCGCCTTCAGGCTCGTGTACCGCCACGACTCAAGCTTGGTGGTCGGCAAGCCAAGCCGCTCCGCAGCTTCTCGGCCCGCTGCGCGCAGCTCGCGTACCCACGCGGGCTGTCCGGCGCGTTCCAGATTCGCGGGGTTGTGGGTCATAAGGTCCGTCATCGTCGGGTGCTCCGGTGCCACAGCGGTCATACCGCCGCCGGTTGGTTGGCGGACTCGTTGACGCCGAAGGGTGCGTAGCCATGAGCTTCAAGCTCGAGCGCCAGCTCCTTGCCGCCGCTCTTGACGATCTGTCCCTTGACGAGCACGTGCACGCGGTCGGGCACGATGTGCGTGAGCAGCCTCTGGTAGTGCGTGATGAGCAGGAACGCCCGCTCGCCGTCACGCATCGAATTCACGCCCTCGGAGACGATGCGTAACGCATCGATATCGAGCCCGGAGTCGGACTCATCCAGAATGCCGAGCACCGAATCGAGCACCGCCATCTGGAAGATCTCGAATCGCTTCTTCTCGCCACCGCTAAAGCCTTCGTTGACGTTCCGCTTGAGCATCTCGAACGGCACGTTGATCTGCTCGGCCTTGGCGCGGAAGTGCCGAAGCAGCGAGCCCGCGTCAAGCTCGTCCTTGCCCTCGAACGCCCGCTTCGCGTTGACCGCCGCCTTGAGGAACTGCATGGCGCTAACGCCGGGAATCTCAACGGGGTACTGGAACGCGAGGAATACGCCCGCGTTGGCACGCTCATCGGCGCCCATCTCGGACAGGTCCGCGCCCTTGAACAGGATCTCTCCCCGCGTGATCTCGTAGTCTTCCTTGCCCGCGAGGACCTGCGCAAGCGTGCTCTTGCCCGAGCCATTGGGGCCCATGATCGAATGCACCTCGCCCGGCATGATCGTCAGATCGATGCCGCGAATGATCTCGATCTCGGGCTGGTCTTCAAGCCGAACGTGCAGGTCTTTGATTTCTAGAATCGGTGTGGTCATGTCTGTTCTCTCTGTTCAGCTTGTCGGTTCAGCACCGCAAGAGGCGAGTAACTCGTTCGTGATGCTGCCGCTCAACCCACGCTGCCCTCAAGGCTGACGGCGAGCAGCTTGTTGGCCTCGACCGCGAACTCCATCGGAAGCTCGCTAAAAACCTCTTTGCAGAAGCCGTTGACGAGCAGCGATACCGCGTCTTCCTCGCTGATACCTCGAGCCGTGCAGTAGAACATCTGGTCCTCGGCGATCTTGGTCGTGCTCGCCTCGTGCTCAGCGGTCGCGGTCTGGTTGCGGATGTCCACGTACGGGAACGTGTGCGCGCCGCACGTATCGCCGATCAGAATCGAGTCGCACTGCGTGAAGTTATGCGCGCGGTGCGCGCCACGGTTCATCTGCACGAGGCCTCGATACGTGTTGTGCCCGTGGCCCGCGCTGATGCCCTTGGAGATGATTGTGCTCTTGGTGTCCGCGCCGATGTGGATCATCTTCGTGCCGGTGTCCGCCTGCTGACGCAGGTTGGTGAGCGCCACCGAGTAGAACTCGCCCTTGGAGCGGTCACCCTTGAGGATGACCGACGGGTACTTCCATGTGACCGCCGAGCCGGTTTCGACCTGCGTCCATGAGATGTGGCTGTCGTCGCCCTGGCAGATGCCTCGCTTGGTAACAAAGTTGAAGATGCCGCCCTTGCCGTTCTCATCGCCCGGGTACCAGTTCTGGATGGTCGAGTACTTGATGTCCGCGCCCTTGAGCGCCACCAGCTCGACCACCGCTGCGTGCAGCTGGTTCTCGTCGCGCATCGGAGCGGTGCAGCCCTCAAGGTAGCTCACCTCCGCGCCCTCGTCGGCGATGATGAGCGTTCGCTCGAACTGCCCCGTGTTCCGCGCGTTCATGCGGAAGTACGTGCTCAGTTCCATCGGGCACTTCACGCCCTTGGGCACGTACACGAAGCTGCCGTCGCTAAATACCGCGCTGTTGAGTGTCGCGAAGTAATTGTCCGAATACGGCACCACCGAGCCCAGGTACTTGCGCACCAGCTCTGGGTGCTCACGGACCGCCTCTGAGATGGAACAGAAGATCACGCCCGCAGCAGCGAGCTCGTCCTGAAACGTCGTCTTGATCGATACCGAGTCGAACACCGCGTCGACCGCCACCTTGCGGCCGCTTTCGGCGGCGCGAGCCTCGGCCGGAGTGCCGTCGTCGATGCCCAGCAGCACCTTCTGCTCACTCAGCGGGATGCCGAGTTTGGCGTACGTCTCAAGGATCGCGGGGTCGATCTCATCGAGGCTCCCGGGGGCCTTCTTGGGCGCCGCGTAATAGCTGATAGCCTGGTAGTCGACGGGCGGGTAGCCGTAGGGCAGGAACACCCACTCGGGCTCGGCCATGGTCTTCCAGTGCTCGAGCGCCTTGAGCCGCCAGTCGAGCAGCCACTGGGGTTCCCCCTTTTTGGCGGAGATGAACCGAACCGTGCTCTCATCAAGCCCGGGCGGGGCGAACTCCTGCTCGATGTCCGTCTCGAACCCTGCGGTGTATTCACGCCGCGATTCAGCGATCAGGGCTACTTCTTCGGTGGTGGTCATGCGCGGCTTCTCCAAACGATGCCCCGGACACCGTCGTGCTAGCATCCAAACCCCGAACAGGTATGGCTGCTTTAGATTGATTCTAGGTCTCAATTAATTCAGAGTCGAGCAATCAGACTCCGTCCAAGACCCCACGCCATCCTCCGCGCGAACCCCGCTCTAGGCCGCATCAGCCAGCCGCGGCTTCTGCCGCCGGGCTCCGCCGGAGCTTGCCAGCCAGGCCGCTAGCCGCTGTTTGAAGATCGCCCACCAGGCTGAACAGCAGCGGCACGAGCAGCAGCGTGAACAGCGTGCTCATCAGCAACCCCCCCACGACCACGCTGCCCAGACCGCGGTAGAGCTCGGACCCCGAGCCGGGCATCAGCACCAGCGGAAGCATGCCGCCGACACTCGTCATCACGCTCATCAGAATCGGACGAACGCGCGTCCGCACTGACTCGGCAATTGCCCGGCGCGGCGTCATTGCGTCTCCGGGATACGCCGAAGCGGTCGATCTGCCGCTCGCGTAGTTGAGCGCCTGGTGCACGATGAGGATCGCGTTGTTCACCACCACGCCAAACAAAAGCACGAAGCCCAGCATCGTCAGCACATCGAGCTTCTGGTAAGGCACATAGCGGTCGGCCTCGCTCCAGTCGTGCACGAGCGACAGCGCCCAGAACCCGCCGAGCAGCGCTGGCGGGATGCTGAACAGGATTACGAACGGCCTCAAGAAGCTCTGGAACAGCACGCACATCAGCAGGTACACGATCACCACCGCCATCACCATCACGCTGTTGAGCGTGCCCAGCAGCGTGCCATCGCCCAGCAGCGCCGAACGCACCGCGCCCAGCTTGCTCGCCGAGCCCGTAAAGCCCACACGCACCGTCGGCGGGATCGAGCCCTGCTCACGCATCGAGGCCACGATCCCCTGCACATCGGTAATGGCCTGTTCGAGCGGGACGGTCCTCGGCGGCGTGAACTCGAGCGTCACGGCCCGCTGGCGGTCGACACGCTTGATCTGGGCTGGCGCCGTCGTGTCCTCGACCGTCGCCAGGCTCCAAAGCGGGACCACGCTGCCTTGCGGCGTCGCCAGCGGTGTGTCGATCAGCCCCGCCATCGACTGCTGCGCCACCGAGCCCTCGGCGATGACTTTGAGGTCGATCGACTCGCCCGATACGCGGTACTCGCCGACGATCGCGCCATCGCCCAGCGCCGCCACCGCTTCGCCCAGTTCGCCCGGCGTCATGCCGATCTCGGCGAGCCTGAGACGGTCGGGCTTGATCTGCCGCTCGGGGGTCTCAATGTTGAAGTTGGGCGGGTCCGGCTGGACGCTGCCAAACCCGAACTCCCCGCCAAGCCTACCGAACAACGCGTCCGCCGAAGCCGAGACCTCGCCAAGGTCGTCGCCCACCACATCAATCTTCAGCGCCGAGCCCGTGCTCCCGCCCACGTTGAACAGCGGCAGTTGGAACGCGAACGCGAACACGCCCGGAACGCGGGTCGCATCCGTCGCCTTGGCAAACAGAGGCACCACATCAACGACGGTGCGGGCGTCGGCGGCGATCGCGCCATGGAACATCGTCGAGCCGAACGCTACGGAGAAGTAGTTGGCGATCGGCGGCGGCTTGACGCTCGGCCCGGGCTGCTGGGTCGCCCAGTCAAACGTCGGGATCTCGGGTAGGTCCGCGATCGCTTGCGCCCGCGCTTCGCTGCCCGGCTTGTGTTCGCCCGCCTTCCAATAGGGCTCGACGACCGCCTCGATCCGCTCGGCGAGCTCCGACTGCTTATCAAGTGTGTACCCTGGCGGAGGGATGAGTATGCCGAAGATCAGGTTGCGGTTGCCCGAGGGCAGGTAGTCAGAGGGCGGCATCAGCCGAATGCTGCCCCACAATGAGCCTCCCGTCATGACGACGACCACAGCGATGCGCACCAGCCAGCTCCCGCATGCCCAGTACACAATCCCACTCACCGCGTCGGGGAGCCTGCCGAGCCAGCCCAAGAGCCACCGTACAGGCGCTGTGATCTTGCCGACCGCTGCACCCAGCCTGTGGCGCACCGAGCCGGGCTTGGGCGCTGAGCGCGCGCCGAGCAGCCGGGCCGAGGCGGTCGGAATCACCGTGATCGAAACTACCAAGCTCAGCAGCACCGCAGCACAGATCGCCAGCGCGATATCCCGGAACAACTGCCCCGCTTCTTCCTGCACGAGCAGGATTGGGATGAACACCACCACCGTCGTGAGCGTCGCTGCCACCAGCGCGCCCGCGACTTCTTTCGTTCCTTCGTAGGCTGCGACCATCGGCGTCTCGCCCATCTCGAGCCGGCGGAACACGTTCTCCAGCACCACGATCGCGTTGTCCACGACCATGCCCACCGCAAACGCCATCCCCGCTAGGCTCACCACGTTCACCGAACGCCCCAGCACCAGCATCACCACGACCGCGCCGATCACCGAGATCGGGATCGCCACGCCGATGATGAACACCGACCGTACCGACCGCAGGAACGACAGCAGGATCAACACCGCGATCCCGCCGCCGAGCCAGATGTTGCTCTGCACCAGAGCCAGCGCCTGATCGATGTACACCGTCTGGTCGTAGACCTGCAGCAGGAAGAACTCGCCGTCGATCCCCATCTTGCGCGCCTGCGAGGTCAGCACGCCGCCCTCGATGCCAAGCTCTGCGACCCGCAGCTTGAGCTCGTCCATCACCTCGATGACGTTCGTGCCCGGCTCCCGCTGCGCGTTGATCGCCAGCACCGGCTGGCCCTTCCACCGCACGAAGCCCGTGGGCTCCTTGTACGTCACCACCACGTGCGCGACGTCACCTACCAGGATCGAGCCGCCGTCTGCGTCGTACTTGACGATCGTCGATTCTACATCCTCAGGAGTCTGGTACTGGCTCAGCGTGCGAAGCCGAACATCGAACCGCCCGTCGGCAAGCTGGCCCGCCGACACGTTGCGGTTGGTTCCGTTGAGCGCCCGCACCAGCTCGCCCGGCGTGATGCCCCGCTGCGCCAACCGGATCGGATCAAACCGCACCTGCGCCTCGCGCTCCCGCCCGCCCAGCACGTTGATCTCGCTCACGCCCGGAACCTGCTCGAGCCTGGGCTTGAGCCGGTCGTTGGCAAAGTCCTGCAGTTCGCGGATATCGATGCTCTCGTCCGTGCAGCCGAACACGATCCACGCGATGTAGTCGCGGTTGTTGGGGTCGCTCGCCTCGACCACCGGCTCGTCCACTTCGTCGGGATACGCCTGCACTTCTCGCAGCTTGTCCGAGACCTCGCGCAGCGCCGCGTCCTTGGGCGTGCCGGTGCGGAACTCCAGGCGGATCGTGCCCGAGCCCTGCTGGCTCGTGCTGGTCATGCCGCGCAAGCCGCTGACGCTCTGCAGCTTCTCCTCCTGCTTGTCGACGATCTCTTCTTCGACCTCGCTCGGGCTTGCGCCCTCCCAGTTGGTCGTCACCGCGATGACCGTGTCGTCCACCGAGGGCGTGAGCTGAATCGGCACCCGGTCGAGCGCTACGAGCCCAGCGAGCACCACGAACACCACGAACACCACTACCGTCACCGGCTGGCGGACCGCGAGTCTGACAAAGTCCATCAGTCGTCCTCTCGCTGGCCCGTTGCCGATCGCGGGGCGCTACCAGCCTCCGGCTTCTGGAGCACTTCAATCGCGGCCCCCGGGAAAAGCCGCTCGGCGCCCTCGGTCACGATCAGATCGCCAGCGGCTATCGCCCCCGGCGCTACCGCAACCCGGTCCTCGGTCTCGAACAGCACCGTCACGCTCGAAGGCATCGCGATGAACGAGCCGCCGGGCCCCTCTCGCACCACCATCGCGTACGGCCCCGAAGCGCCCCGAAGCACCGCGTCTTTGCTCAACGTCAGCGACTCGCCAACCATTCCCGTGGGCACGAACGCGGTCACCGAGCCGCCCGCGATGAGCGAGCTCTGCGGCGCATCCACTACCCCGACGAGCACAAACTGACGGGTCGCCCGTGAGGCCTGCGGCACGATCCGCAGCGAGCCCGCGCTGTACGTCCCTCCCGTGGCATCAACGCGCACCGGGATCGTGCTCTCGACGTCTTCGGTCTGCACGGGACTCGACCGCGTAAGCACGCTCACCGCAGGCAGCAGGCCCTGGGGCACGTCCAGCCACGCCTCGTGCTGAGTCGTCCCCAGCAGCACCACTACCGACATGCCCTCTTCGACCCACGCCCCGACCTCGGTGGCTCGGCTCACGATCACGCCGTCAAACGGCGCGCGCACCTCCGCGTCACGCAGTCTCAGCTTGAGCAGCGCCTCGCGGTCCTCGATTCGTTCGATCGCACGATCCGCGCTGTCCCGCCTGGCTGCGCTCAGGTTGGCCTCGTACCGCGCCTCGCGCTGCTCTTTGTCGGTCGAAGCGCCCCGGCGGTTGGCCTCGATGAGCACCTCCGACTCGCGCGCCCAGTAGGCCGCCTCGACCTTGGCTTCTTCGAGCCGCGCCCGGGCCTCCGCCAGTTCGCTCGTCACCTCGTCGAGCGCCAACTCGAGTCGGGTCGAGTCGATCCGCAAGATCAAATCGCCCTTGACGACCCGCTCGCCCTCGCGCACGTTCAGCTCCGCGACGATCCCTGCTTCTTCGACCGCAACCTCCGAGCGTTTGACCGCTCGCAGCTCGCCCGTGACCATCCGCCGCTGGAGCACGCGCTCGCTCCGCGCCGCGTCCGCGTACACCGGCGTCGCCGGCGGCCCCTGCGCCCACACCTGTGCTGGGGCCATCGCCGCCAAGCCCAGCGTGATCCATCCCGCTGCGGCGCGTGTCATCCGTTGCATCTATCGCGTCTCCTGATCGGTCTTCGCATCGTCGGCCATCGCGCTCAGCACCGAAGCCACCAGCGCCTCATCGCACCCGAGCCCGCGCAGCGAAAAGCCCGCGAGCGTTTGTGCGATCAACTCCACACGGGCCTGGCTCGGCTCGCGGCCCAGCCACAACCGAGACTGAATCTCGTAGAAACTCTTGTAGTGCAGCACCATCCCCAGGATGCCCTGGCCCAGCGCCCGAACCCGGTCGTCGCACGCTTCGGGCACCAGCACGCGGATCGTGGCCTCGATCCGCTCGGTCCTCGGCTTGATGTACTCCTCGACCACGTCGCCAAATGCAGCGCTGGGCTCAAAGGCCTCCCTGCACAGCAAACTCGGCGCGGTGTCGCTGCTCGCCTCGTCGATGATGTGCGCCAGGAACCCCTGGATCAGTTGAGCGATCGCCGTCGCCGCCTGCTCTGGGCTGGCATCGCTGGCATCCACGGGCAGCACCGACCAGATCTCATCGGACTCAGGCCGGCTCATCGCCCGCCGGAGCACCGCCAGGTACAACTCCTGCTTGGAGCCGAAGTGGTACTTGATGGCCGCGATGTTCGCGCCCGCGTTCTCCACGATCTCACGCGTGCTCACCCCCGCGTAACCACGCTCGCTGAACAGGGCCTCGGCCGCGTCAAGCAGCGCCGCCTGCGTGGCACCCGCTGCAGCTGTGGATGGGGGGGGAGGCGGAGGAGGGGGGGCGCTCATGGGATGGAGCCTCTCGAAGGGTCACGGCGTATGCGAACACAATACGATCATCTATCAGACCGACTCTACGCCAGCCTTCCCCCGCGTCGGCTCCAAACGCACCGCATGATTCGCCCAAGCCCCCTACAAGCCGGTTCGACGATAGCAGGGCTTGGGTAGTGATTCAAGCAAGTGTTTGAATAAGAGCGCACCCTCGAGCCGCCCGCGTATGCTCACCGTCGCCCATGCCAGACGCCGAATCCATCTCGACCCAGACCCCGCACAAAGCCAGCAAACCGCAGGCGGAAACCGCGATGGATCAGCACGCCCGGCTCAAGGCCGACTATCCCGACTGCCTGCTGATGTTTCGCATCGGCGACTTCTACGAGACCTTCCACGACGACGCCAAGACCATCGCCTCAGCCGTCGGCCTCACGCTCACCAAACGCAAGGATGGCGTCCCCCTCGCTGGCATCCCCCACCACCAGCTCGAGGTCTACCTCCGACGGCTGGTTGATCTCGGCTTTCGCGTCGCTGTCGCCGACCAGGTGCAGGACCCCAAGCTCGCCAAGGGCGTGGTGGACCGAGCGGTCACAAGAGTGGTCACCCCAGGCACGCTGGTGGACGAATCGCTGCTCGACCCCGAACGCTCGAGCACGCTCGCAGCGGTCGCGTTCGATCCCAGCGATCAACGCTTAGCTGGCCTCGCGATCATCGACCCCGCGACCGGGGCGTTCGCGGTGCTCGAGGGCTCAGCGGAAGAAGTACGCGACGAGCTCGCGCGCGCTCGGCCCAGCGAGATCCTCTTCGCCACCGCCGACATCGAACAGCGGACCCCCGACGCGGTCGCCGACCTAGCAGCGGGCCTCGATGCTGCGATGACCCCACGACCCGTGTGGACCTTCCGCGATGCGCAGGCCGAGCGGTGCCTGTGCGAGCGGTTCGGGGTCGCAACGCTCGAAGCCTTCGGCCTGGGCACCCCCGGCCCGGCCCGCGGCGCCGCGGGCGCAGCGGTGCTCTACCTCGATGAGACCAGCCCAGCATCCGCGACTCGCTCCCGCGACCACCTGCGGCCGCCGACTCGTCGCGACGCTGCGGGCGTGCTCGACGCGACCTCGATGCGCGCCCTCGAGATCGAACGCACGCTTAGGACCGGAAGCATCGACGGCTCGCTCTTGGGCGTGTTCCTGCGTCCGGGGCGGGCCGCGGGCATCGCGGGCCAGGCCTCGCTGTGCCGAACCGCGATGGGCAAGCGGCTGCTCCGCGACTGGCTCTGCCGGCCCTTGGCCAGCGCGGGCGCTGTGCGCGCGCGTCAGGCCCGCGTGGCGGTGCTCGTCGAAGACCAGCGGCTGGCCGATGAAGCGGGCGGCTCGCTTGAAGCCGTGCGTGATGTCGCCCGCATCGCCGGCCGGCTGGCGCTCGGACGCGCCACACCGAGAGACCTCGTGGCGTTGGCGCAGAGCGTGCTCGCCGCCGCCGACCTCGCCAAACTGCTTGAGCCCGTGCCCGCACTGGCAAAGCTGAGCCGCCAGCTCGCCGATGCTTCTGCTCAGCTCAGCACGCTGGCAGACGAAATCACGACCTCGTGCGTCGACGACCCGCCGGGGCACCTGCGAATCGGCGGGCTGTTCCGCGATGGTGTCGACCGCCAGCTCGACGAGGCCCGCAGCCTGCAACGCGACGCCGGCGAGTGGCTCGCCGAGTACCAACGCTCCCTGAGCGCGCGCCACCAGCTCCCACCCCTCAAGGTCGGGCACAACAAGGTCTTCGGGTACTACGTCGAGCTGACGGCGGTCCAAGCCCGCGAGCATGCCTCAGCCCTCGACGCCTCGGGCCTGACGCGCCAGCAGACGCTCAAGAACGCAGAGCGGTTCACCACGCCCGAGCTGCGCGAGTTCGACCACAAGGTCTCGACCGCGGAGGCCCGCGCGATCGACAGGGAAGAAGTGCTGTTCGCAGCGTTGTGCGCACGCGCCTCGGAACTGACCCACGCCATGAATTCGCTCGCTGGGTCGGCTGCGGAACTCGATGCGACGGGCGCTCTTGCTGCCAAGGCCCGCCGAAGCGGCTGGGTCAGGCCCACGATCGTCGAAGAACCCGTGCTCGACATTGAAGAAGGTCGGCACCCGGTCCTCGACGAGACGCTCGGCCACCGGTTCGTGCCCAACCCTGTTCGGCTCGGAGTCCATGCCGAGGGAGATGACGACACCGCCCACGTGGCGCTCATCACCGGGCCCAACATGGCGGGCAAGAGCACGTTCATCCGCCAGACCGCGCTGCTCGCGCTGCTCGCACAGGTAGGCAGCTACCTGCCCGCTTCGCGCGCGACCGTCGGCGTGTGCGACCGCATCTGCACGCGGGTCGGCGCCGACGATGCCCTCCATCAGGGCCGATCCACGTTCATGGTCGAGATGACCGAGACCGCCTCGATCCTGCACCACGCGACCGCGCGCTCGCTCATCGTGCTCGACGAAATCGGGCGAGGCACCTCAACACTGGACGGCCTGAGCCTCGCTTGGGCGATCGCCGAGCACCTCGCACAAGCCGGCGGGCCGCGCACCCTCTTTGCCACGCACTACCACGAGCTGACCGACCTAAGCGAGACCCACTCGGGCCGGCTCAAGAACCTGCACGTTGCCGTCCGCGAGTTCACGCCCGAACCGACCGAGGATCAGCCGACTCCGACCACTGAGCTGGTGTTCGTGCACCGGATCCTGCCCGGAAGGGCAGACCAGTCCTACGGCGTGCACGTCGCCGAGCTTGCGGGCGTGCCAGCTTCGGTCGTGCTCCGGGCCCGGGAAGTCCTCGGTTCGCTCGCCGTCGAGCACCAGCAGCACCCGCGCGTGCCGCCCGCAGCTCAGCCAGCCCCGTCGAGCGCGCAGATGTCGCTATTTACAGAGTTCGTGCCGCATCCGGTCATCGATCAGCTGAGAGAAACCAAGCTCGATGAATTGTCGCCCATGCAGGCGTTCGACCTGCTGCGCGCGCTCAGGGCCGAACTCGATGCGTGATTCAGGCGGCTAGCTCACGACATCGAACCGCCACGCGGCCCCGCACTCGGGGCACACCACACAGCCGTCGTCCTCGGCGGGCAGGCCGTGCAGCTCGTACAAGCACTGCGGGCAGAGCTTGGGCAGCGATCGCCTCTGGGCTTCGAGCTCGCGGAGTCGGCGCAGCGTGGCAAACGGCATCGCCAGAGCCAGGGCCGCCAAGCCGGTGGTTGTGAAAGCGAGCACGATCGACCAGACCGGCGATACGAGCCGGTCCATGAACATGCCGACGGTGATCACCCCCATCAATGCCGCCATGCAAAGCAGGACGAGCGACACACTGATGAAGTGGAATGGCCGTGCGGCCTCCCGCGCCGTGACAAGTTTGTCAACCGCCTTGATGACAGCCCGCTGGTCCTTGTCGAAGCGCAGCCGGTTCCCGACGCTCACCACGCGCACGTGCGTCTTCTGCTGGCGGTCGTCGCGGAGTGTTTGGCGGTTGAGTCGCATAAGCAAAGTAGCCAACCGCGCGGCGGGCTCGTCGAGTGTACCTTCCTGGCCCACCCTGCTGTTCATATGAGGAGACCCCGATGCCCACGACCCCCACCGCCTTGAATCACTACGTCACCCTGGGCCGAAGCGGGCTGCGCGTCAGCCCCATGTGCCTGGGCACCATGACCTTCGGCACCGATTGGGGCTGGGGCAGCGAGCCCGAAGCCTGCGCACGCATCATGGACGTCTACGCCGAGGCGGGCGGCAACTTCATCGACACCGCCAACATGTACACCAAGGGCCACTCGGAGGTCATCATCGGGGACCACATCGGCCGGCACCCCGCTCGCCGCGACCGCACCGTCATCGCCACCAAGTTCATGGGCAGCATGTTCGCCGGCGACCCCAACGGCGGGGGCGCCAACCGCAAGAGCGTGATCGCGGCGTGCGAGGAATCGCTCCGCAGGCTGCGCACGGATTACATCGACCTGTACTGGATGCACTTCCCCGACCGGCACACCCCGATCGACGAGACCATGCGCACGCTCGACGACCTCGTGCGGTCGGGCAAGATCCGGTACGTGGGGTTCAGCGACACGCCCGCGTGGCAGTGCGTGCAGGCCCAGTACGAGGCCATCTTCAAGAACTGGGCCCCGGTGGTCGGGCTGCAGATCGAGTACAGCCTGGCCCAGCGCACCGTCGAGCACGAATTGGTGCCCATGGCCCAGGCGATGGGGATGGGCATCACCCCGTGGTCACCCCTCAAGTACGGCCTGCTCACGGGCAAGCACACCAAAGCCAACGCGGACGATGCCAACCGCACCGGGATCGACAAGCACCTGACCGATAAGAACCTTGAGATTGTCGAGGTGCTGAAGCAAGTCGCGGACGAGCTGGGCACGACCTGCGCGCGCGTGGCGCTGCACTGGGTGCAGAGCCGATCGGGCGTGGCGAGCACTATCGTCGGCGCGCGGACGGTCGAGCAGCTCGAGGACAACCTCGGCGGGCTCGGGCTGTCGTTGAACGACGATCAGCTCGCTCGGCTCGATGTGGTCAGCGCCACCGAGCCGCCCTTCCCGCAGTCGTTCGTGCCCAATCTGTCGAACACGATCCAGGGCGGGACCACGATCAACGGCATCGGCTCAGAGCCTTGGGCCATGGCCCCGGCGGGAGACGAAGACCGGTGGTAGAAGGCCGCAGCCAAGGCCCGATAAGCAGTGCTTTCCCTCTTAGGGCTTTCCCGCGAGCGAGGCGACCGGCTGTTTATTTGTTAGTGCTTTACTCGGCTACTTGCGAGCATATGTGCATTTTGTTTGGGTTATCCACAGCGTGTCGAGTCGCTGTCTGCCAAGGGTTTAGATGCGATATCGGGACGTAGAAGAAGAGAATCTTTCAGACTTGGAGAGAGTTTGGTTGCTTCTTGCGCGAAATCCACGACAATCATGGCTGAGCTTCTCGCACCATCGAACGAGGTCTTACGTCTTGATGGGGTAGAGAAGGGGTCTTCGGCGTTCGCCGCTGACCATTCGTTTTTTTCCAGGAGGCTGCGCCAGTTCGGCGCAGCACGAGAACCGAGAGTGTGCTTACGCACGGGAGTTCTTCAGATGAAGTCTATTCTTACAGTCGCAATGATTGCAGCCGCAGCGGGCACCGCCACCGCTCAGCTCCAGAACGTTCAGCCCATCCAGACCGGCGAGCCGGTCATGACCGTTCGTGCCGATGGCACGTTCCATCGTGTCGCCCAGACCCCCAACACCAAGGCGGGTCTCGACGGCAACACCTACGGCATCACCCACTACAACGGCGATGCTGACGGCGGCCTTTTCGTCCTGAACGACGGGACTGACCTGTTCGTCAGCGCCGGCCAGGTTGCTCAGTTCCCCCTGAACTTCACGGGAATCTCAGGCGCCCGCAACTTCTACTACAACGATGGTGATGCGGCGTGGGCGAGCACCACGACCGTTCCGCAGATCGTGGTCGACAGCACCGATCTGGCCGACGGCTTTGACGGCATGCTGAACATGGATTCGGATCAGGATCTCGCCCCCGGCGAGCGCTACCTGACGATCCGTACCTGGTTCAACTCGAATGGCGCCAGCGTGCGTCCCTTCGCCCAGCCCAGCGATGACCTCGTTACCTTTGATATGCTCTACACCCCGACCGACCCCGGTGTGAACGATCTAACCGTCCCTGACGCGGAACGCCACCCCGTGTCGCTCGGCATGGACATCGGCATCAACAGCGGTCAGGGCCTCGAGCCCCCGGCCGGCCGCGTCTGGGATCTCCAGCCCACCGACTCGGTGCTCGAGATCACCATGCTCGGTTTCCGCAACGTTGACGGTGCGTTCGTCGGTGCGACCTTCGATACCTCCGCCGAGCTTCTGCTCAACGTTGATGGCAACGGCGACCTCACGGTCGATGGCCTCGTCATCCAGCCCGCGGGCCTCGCGCTCAACCTGTTCACCGGCCGTGACGACCTGTCGCTCGGCTTTGGTGACATCGCTTGGGGTGACGGCGTCACCGACGGCTTCCTCGTCTACGCGCTGCAGATCGAGATGATTGTTTCGGACAGCGACGGTGGCGGACCGGTCTGCATCGGCGACATCGCCGACGACAACGGCTTCCTCGGCGCTGACGGCATGGTCAGCTTCGGCGACTTCCTCGCCCTGCTCGGCCTGCTCGGCCCCTGCCCCGGCGGCACGCCCGGCTGCACCGGCGACATCGCCGATGACAACGGCTTCCTCGGCGGCGACGCCATGGTCAGCTTCGGCGACTTCCTCGCCCTGCTCGGCCTCCTCGGCCCCTGCCCGTAATAGGCAGTACCGAATCTGATCGGTGCAGACCGATCAGAACATGATCCTTCCCACCGGCCCGGGCTTGCGCTCGGGCCGGTGCTTGTTTTGCGGTGCGGGCGAGCAGCCCGCTAGGGCCTGAGCGGCCTCATGCCTTTGTGCTGGCGAGCCTCGTTCCACCACTGCATCGCGGGCGGGTGGTCCGTGACGAATCGCACGAGCTGCGTGGCCGAGCACTCCAGCCGAATTGCGGCCGCTTTCTGGTCGAGCCCAGAGGCGAAGATGTGGTCGAGCGCCTCGGCGACCATGGCCGGGAAGTCCCGATGCTCGGTGCTGCACCTGATCTTGCCCTTGATGCACCGAGAGGCCCAAAGCTCAGATGGATCGCCGGCCGGCACCCGCACCTTGCATGCGAGCGTGAGCCGAAGCCGGGTGATCGCCACACGGGCGTTCTCGGCGGCGCTTCGGCGTTCGCCCGCAGCCGCCATGATGCCGGTCGGCGTGTGCGTGTATTCGACGAGCGTCTGCACCTTGTTGCGGTGCTGACCGCCTGGCCCGCTGCTTCGGCCTCGGGTCATCGAGCACTGCGCGAGAATCGCGTCCTGCCCAATCGATGCGGGGTGGGGCGCATCGACCAGCATCGGCGTGAGGTGCTCGGGAAGCTGGAATGGCGTGAACGACATCAGACCCGATCCACCGTGGCGCGGGGCGGCGAGGCCATCGCCGCCGCCTGCTCAGGCAGGGGCAGCAGCGAACCCATGAACGCGATCATCGCTGCGTTGTCGGTGCAGTAGTGCGAGGGCGCGAGCAGCGCGGGAAGATTGTGCTTGCTTGCCACGCCCTCGATGGTCGCGCGGACCGCTCGATTGGCGATCACGCCGCCGCCGGCGACGATGGCTCTTGGTGAATCAGCACCGCCCCACTGCTCGATGGCCCGGCTCAGCTTGAGCTTGATCGCACCGCACGCGGCTCGCTGAAAGCTCGCCGCGATGTCGGCCTTGGCCTGCTCGGTGAGCGATGTATGGTCGCGCTCGAACACGCCGCCCCGCGCCGGGATGCCCCGCACCGCGTAGAGCACTGCGGTCTTGAGCCCGCTGAAGGAGAGATCGAGCGAGGCTTTGTCGAGCCGCGCGATCGGGAACTTGTGCGAGCGCGGGTCGCCATCCTCCGCGAGCTGCTCGAGCAGCGGTCCCCCAGGATGACCCAGGCCCAGCAGCGTGGCGGCCTTGTCGAAAGCCTCGCCGAGCGCATCGTCGATGGTCGCGCCCAGGGTGCGCACGATCGCGGGGCCTGCAATTTCGTAGATCGCGGTATGCCCACCCGAAACCGCAAGCCCGATAGCGGGAAGAAAGTTCTCGATGGGTTCGTCGCGTTCGACGAACGCCGCCAGCAGGTGCGCGTGCACATGGTTGACGGGGATGAGCGGTATGCCGAGCGTCCACGCGAGCGACTTGGCCGCGGTCAAGCCCACCAACAGCGAACCGATGAGCCCGGGCCGGTCCGCAACGGCAACGGCGGTGAGGTCGCTCAGGTCTACCCCCGCCTGAGCGGTCGCGGCCCGGAGCGTCGGAACAAGCCGCTCCACGTGCGCCCGGCTGGCAAGCTCGGGCACGACCCCGGCGTACGGCGCGTGCAGCTCGTGCTGGGTCGCGATGACGTTCGCGAGCACTCGCGGCGACGCATCAACATCAACGATCGCGCACGCGGTCTCGTCGCAGGTCGTCTCGATGCCGAGGATCAGGCCGCGATTGGGGCGTTCACCGGTCAATTTGGATCGGTCTTGGGATCGGTTGGAGTCTTGAGAGACTGATCGCTCGGATCGAGCTTCTCGACGCCCGCATCGATGAGCCAGCGTTCGATGGCCTCCTGCTTGATGCGGAGCGTGACGACGTGCTCTCCTTGGGCATCGGTGATCTCGAGCAACCCGCCGGCGACTTTGCGCTCGTCGTCCCACAGATCAAACTCGGACTCGCCGAGGTCTTCGGGCGCTCCGCTTTCGAGCGTGTCGATTCGGCGGTCGAGCCTCGCAAGCTCGCGGAGCAGTCGCTCTCTGCCGCGCTCGGCGCGGCGCAGTTCGTCAATGGACAGGGTCAGCTCAGACTGCTCGGCGTCGCTGTGGGGCACCCAGCCGCCGGTGTCGAGCCGGTCGCGGATGGCCTTGATGGCCACTTCGAGCTGTTCGTCTCTGACCGCCTCGGGGGTTTCGGTCAGATCGTCGATCACGTCGGCCTGCTGGCGGCCCATGAGAATCTCGGCGGCCTGCTCGTCGTCGATCGGCACATAGAAGCCGGGCGTTGGATCGACTCCCCACGCCGTCGAGTCATCGTGGCGTTGCAGGCTCCGCCCGCTCGGCAGGTAGTAAAGCTGCTCGGTGATCTTGAGCTGGGCGCCGTCGCCGTGCGGGAGCTGGATCACGCTCTGCACGCTGCCCTTGCCCACAGACCGGGCGCCGACGACGACCGCGCGGTCGAGGTCTTGCAGCGCGCCCGCGAAGATCTCGCTCGCGGATGCACTCTGCTCATTGAGGAGCACGATGACGGGGAACTCGCTGAGCGTGTTGCGGCCAGAGGCGCGGAAGACCTGCTCTCGGCCGTCGCGGCTGCGGATGGACACGACCGTCGCGTCACCCACAAAGCGGTCGACCATCTTGACGGCCTGCTCGAGCACGCCGCCCGGATTCCAGCGGAGATCAATGACGAGGCCCTTGAGCTCGCCCTTGTCCGCGCCAAGATCAGCGAGCGCACGGTCGAAGTACTCGCTGACGTTGGGCGTGAACTGCGTGACCCAGATGTAGCCGATGCGCTCGTCGGGATCGAGCATGAAATCCCAGTGGCTGTCGTCGCCCACCCGGCGCGCGCCCTTCACCGGAACGGTCTTGATGGTCTTGCGGGTGATCTCGATCGGGAGGCGGTCACCCGAGCGCTCGACGATGATGTTCACCTTGGTGCCCTCGACGCCTGTGAGCTTGTCCACCGCGTCTTGGGTGCTCACGCCCTCGGTGGATTCGCCGTCGATCTCGACGATGCGGTCGTCGGCGCGCACACCCGACCGCAGCGCGGGCGAGCCATCGAGCGGGGTTATGACGGTCAGCCAGTCGTCGCGCATGCCGATGAGAGCGCCGATGCCGACGTACTCGCCGGTGAGGCTCTTCTGGAATTCTTTGGTATCGACCGGCGGCACGTAGACGGTGTACGGGTCGTTGAGCACCTCGAGCATGCCGTTGATGGCCGCGGTCTGCAACGCCTGCTCGTCCACGTCGCGGACGAACCGCTCGGTCACGAGGTGCTTGACGTCGACGAGGGGGTCAAAGAACTTGTACTCGTCGCTCTGGCGGGCGATGGCGAGCGTCGAACCGAGGACGGCGACGGCGAGCGTTCCGAGCAGCGTCGTGTTCAAGACAATTCTCCAGGCTTTCATTTCGGTTCGACCTTTCGCCGAGGGGGCTCATCGCCGCCGACGGCCAGAGGCGCTTGCTGGCATGGTACTCGCCCGAAGGTGCGGCACCCGCGTTTGTACGCCCCGGTCGAGCTAGAGTTCCGCTGATGGCATCGGCATACGAACGCACCACCCTGAAGGTCCAGACCGAGCGAGCCGTGCTTGCCGCCGTCAGGCTGCCCGACTCGATCTACGACCCCGCCGACCCGTTCGGCGAACTGGCCGCTCTCGCTGAACAAGCGGGCGCAGTGGTCGTGGGCGAACTCAGCCAGAACCTCGCCAGACCGGTGACGGGCACCTACATGGGCTCGGGCAAGGTGGAAGAACTCAAGGGGCTCTGCGAAAGGCTGGGCGCCAGCACGATCATCTTCGACCACGATCTCGCACCGAGCCAGCTCGGCAAGATCGAGAAACTGACCGACCGCAAGGTCATCGACCGCTCGGAGCTGATCCTCGACATCTTCGCGAGCCGGGCGAGCACGCACGAGGCGCGGCTGCAAGTCGAACTGGCCCAGCTCGAGTACACCTACCCCCGGCTCCGCGCGATGTGGAGCCACCTCGAACGCATCGTTGGATCGGGTGGAGCGGCGTCGCTCACGGGCGGCGTGGGCACCCGCGGACCGGGCGAACAGCAGATCGAGATCGACCGCCGCCTCGTGCAAAAACGAAAGGGCGACCTTCAGCGGCAGCTTGCCGAGATTCAGGAGCGCAAGCGGCGGACCGTGCAAGAACGCAAGGCCGAGCACTTCACCGTCGGGCTGGTTGGCTACACCAACGCCGGCAAGTCCACGCTGTTCAACACGCTCACGCTCGGCGGTGCGTACGCCGACAACCGCGTGTTCGCGACGCTGATGACCCGCACCCGGAGCTGGCACGTCGGCAGCGGCATCGAGGCGATGCTCTCCGACACCGTCGGCTTTGTGCGGGACCTGCCGCACAACCTGATCGCTTCGTTCCGCGCCACCCTCGAAGAAGCCACCCACGCCGACCTGCTGCTGGTAGTCCTGGATGTCTCAGATCCCGCATCCGAGCTGCAAGAGAAGGCGGTCCGCACGACGCTTGATGACTTGTTCGCCGAGACCGCAAAGCGCGAGGGCGAGGGCTACACGCCGCCCGAACGGCTGCTCGTGCTCAACAAGGCCGACCGGCTCAAGGACAACGCCCAGCTGCTGATCTGGCAGCGCAAGCACCCGTCGGCGATCCCGCTGTGTGCTCTGCCGGGTGACGACGGCGAGCCGGGCTTTGGCCAGACGCAGCTAGCCGAGGCCGTGCACGCGATCGCCGTTGGCGAACCGATGGAGGCCACCATCACGGTGCCCATGGCGAGCGCCAAGTTGATGCACCAGATCGAGACACGATCGAACGTGCTCGACCGCCGGTACGAGGGCGAACGCGTGATTCTTGAGATCACCGCGGGCGACCGGCTGCTGAGGCGGTGGTCCGGCAGCGGAGCAGACGTTCGCCGCACCGGCTCGGGCGAGGTCATGTTCCCGCACCCCACCGGCGCGTGGTAGAACGCCCGATAGCCACGGGGCAACCCCTCGAAAGTGTCCGAGAACCTCTCGATTATCGGTCTTTGCACGTGGTTTCTGCCAGATTCCCTCGTTCTGATGACGTTTTCTATGCCACTTTCTGCAGCCCGGTGTTTATTCTGGTGTGAGTAGGAGCGCGGAATTCGGCTAGGGCCGAAGGCCGCACGGAGAACACAAGCGCCCTCAACCGGGCCAGGAGAGACACGATGAAGACGAAAATTGCTGTATTGCTTGCTGGTATGACCTTCGCCACGGCTGCCTCGGCCCAAGACGGCCTTGTCTACGGCTTCGACCTTCGTGGCGTCAACGAGTTCATGACGTTCGATCCCGCCAACCCCGGCGCTGGCGCGACGATCATCGATGGCGGTGCGAACGCGAACCTGTACAACGGCTTCGCGATGGACTTCAACACCGCCGCCGACACGCTGTACTTCATCACCGATGCAGAAGAACTGGGAACGATCAACCTCGCCAACGGTGCGTACTCATCCATCGCGTCGCTCAGTGGTGCCATCATTCCGGGTGTTGATTCGGTCGGCGGCATGTCGGTTGATCCGACCAACGAGACGTTCTACATCGCCACCGGCACCGACCTCTTCACCATGAACCCCGCTACCGGCGTGTCTTCGCTCGTCGGTGGCTTCGGTACCGGCGGCCTGATGATCGACATCGCCATCGACATCAACGGCAACATGTACGGGCACGACATCGGCACCGACAGTCTCTACAGCATCAACAAGGCCACCGGCGCCGCAACCCTGATCGGGGCTCACGGCCTCGCCGCCAACTTCGCCCAGGGCATGGACTTCGACTACGCCACCAACACCCTCTACGCCGCCATCTACACCGGCGGCGGCACCGGCCAGTTCGTCAGTTGGAACCTCAACGACGGCTCGGTCAACCAGCTCGCCAGCCTCACCACCTTCGGCAGCGACTTTGGCGGCGCCGAGTTTGAGATGGCCATCCGCTCGGTGCCGACGCCGGCTTCGATCGCGACTCTGGGCATGCTCGGTCTGGCCTCGACCCGTCGTCGCCGCTAATCCGGCCCGAATCGGCTGAGATACATCCCTGTCCAGTTCTCCTCAGAGGGGTGCCCTTTATCCGGGTGCCCCTCTTCTTTGCGCTCTCCAAAGCCAGAGCCAACGGCCAGCGTGTACGGTTCCGCAATATTCCGGATTTTTCTTCAGACTCCACTAAAATTCTGGTATCGTGTCCGTGTTGGAACGCCTTGGGTTCAAGGGGTTCGCTGGCTGTGCTCTACCGGGCGTTGCCCGGACGCAGCTTCTTGTCGGGGCCGCTCGCCCCATTCGTGACGAAGGAGATACCTGATGAAGCGTATGATTTCACTGCTCGCTGGTCTGGCCTGCGCTGCTCCCGTGATGGCCCAGCCCGATGGTCTTGTCTACGCCTTTGACCTGCGCGGCGTCAATGAGTTCTTTACGTTCGATCCTTCCAATGCTGCGGGTGGCGCAACGCTGATCGACAATTTCAACGTCAATCAATACGACACCTTCGCGATCGGCTTCAGTGTTGATCGCAACACCCTCTGGGCGGTCACGTTCCCGGCTCTCGAGCTCGGCACGATCGACCTCGCCACCGGTGCTTTCACCGCCACCACCATCCTGAGCGGTGATGTTGTCTCGGGCCTCGACAACGTCGGCGGCATCAGCTTTGACCCCAACGGGACCGTCTACATCAACACGGGTACCGATCTGCTCACTCTGGACATCAACACGGGTGTTGCGACGTTCGTCGGACCCTTCAACTCTTTCGGCTTGATGATCGACATCGCGATCGACTCGCAGGGCAACATGTACGGCATGGACATCTCGGACGATTCCCTGTACAGCATCGATAAGACCACCGGTGCCGCAACCATCGTCGGTGTTTCGCACGGCTTGGCTGCCAACTTCGCCCAGGGCATGGACTTCGACTGGTCGGACGATGTCCTCTACGGTGCCATCTACACCGGCGGCGGCACCGGTCAGTGGTGCAGCTACAACCTCGCTGATGGCACTGTCAATCAGCTCTTCAACACCACCGCCTTCGGCAGCGACTTTGGCGGAGCAGAGATGGAAGTTGCGATCCGCTCCGTGGCCGGCGGCGGCCCCGTCTGCATCGGCGACATCGCCGACGACAACGGCAACCTGGGTGCCGATGGCATGGTCAGCTTCGGCGACTTCCTCGCGCTGCTCGGCCTCCTCGGGCCCTGCCCCGGCGGCACTCCTGGCTGCACGGGTGACATTGCTGACGACAACGGCAATCTCGGTGGCGACGGCATGGTCAGCTTCGGCGACTTCCTCGCCCTGCTCGGCCTGCTCGGTCCCTGCCCGTAATAGGCAGTACCGAGTCTGATCGGGCCCTCGCCGATCAACATCTGAAGCACTCTCGGCCGGCTCGGGCTCACGCTCGGGCCGGTTTTTTCTTTGAGCGGATAACGGCCCCGTTTGCGGCCCCTCGTCGCCGGGCTCGCCAACCGAGGCCCGATGAGCTAGCATCGCTCCGCCAGGGGCCAACCCCGGCAAGTCGCCACCTTAGCTCAGTTGGTAGAGCGGAGCTTTCGTAAAGCTCAGGTCGCTGGTTCAAGTCCAGTAGGTGGCTCTTTGCGCGCAGCCATCTCCACGTTTACGCGGGGTTCGTGAAGAACCTTGGACAAACAGGGCGATCGACCGCAGCCAACCGGCACGCACTCTGGCGCTCGGCAACTGGTCCAAAACCAAACGCCGCCCCGTGCCAGTTGGCTCGCGGCGGTCGGTCACCGAGTCTTCCATTGTCAAACTGTCAAAGCGGGTGACCGGACTTGAACCGGCGACATTCACGTTGGCAACGTGACGCTCTACCACTGAGCTACACCCGCAGGGCCGGGGCTACGCCCCGCTGCTGCACGCCGAAGATAGATCGGTATCGGGCACAAATCAACCGATCGGGCGGCCACATTCCGCTCTCGGACGTGGCAAACCGGCCACCCCTTCCAGTCTCCTCACTCAACTGGCCCTACCGGGCCTGCTCGATGGCCTCCAGCACCTGGTCGGCTGTGTAGGCATTCGCCAGCCAAGGCTCGTCCAGACCCGGGCCGTACACCACCAGCAGCGGGATGCCCCTCTGCCCGAGTTCGCTGAGTTTGTTCCACCCCGCAGCCTTGGTGCTGGTCAGGTCGGCTTTCATCGGCACGATGCCATCGCCGCTCCTGAGCACGCTGCCCACCGGGTCGGGGCTGAGCACCGCTGCCTCGAGTGTCTTGCAGTTCAAACACCACTCAGCCGTGAAGTCGAGCACCACCACATCGCCACGCGCGAGCGATTCATCGAGCAGGCTCTGCGTAAACGGCACCCAGAAATCATGCCGGGCGTGCTCGGTCTGCGACGCTGCCGCCACAACACCGCCGCCCGCGAGCACAAGGCCGACGAGCGCCATCGCGATGCTCGGACCGGGCTTCTTGCTGATGCGAATGGTGCGCCACGCGAGCCATCCGCCGGCGCCAATCGCCAGCGCCCCCACCGCCCACCAGTGCACGACCGTTCCCCACCACGGCAGCTTCGATACCAGGTCGAGGTTGCCGCTCACGAACGCAAGCACACCCGCGCCGATGAAATACGCCGACGCCGCGAGCAGCAGCAGGCCCATGACCTGCTTGACCAAGTCGCTCGCAGGCCCTGCCTTGGGCAGCATGCCAAGCAGCGAGGGCTTGAGGCTCAGCACAACGTACGGCGAGGCCATCCCCACACCGATGCCCACAAAGATCGCCATAACGGTCGACGTTGGCATCGTCGCAGCGCCCGCGAGCAGCGCGCCCGCAACGAACCCGAAGCAAGGCAAGCCCAGCACCGCGGTCATGATGCCGAACAGGAACGAACCCCAGCCAGAATCAGCCTTCGGGTTGAGCGCGGTGACCTTCTGCGGCAGCGTGATCTGAAACGCGCCCAAGATGCCCACGCCCATCGCTGCGATGATCAGGCCGATGCCCAGCGTGATCCACCAGATGCCAAAGAGCCTCGACGGGTCGGCAAACGCCGTGACAAACGACGCGAGCAGCCCAAGGCCAGCCCAGAACCCGATGACCCCGATGGCCATCCAAGACCCCAGATAGAGCGTTCGGCCGGGCGAACCCGCGTGCTTGCTGATCGCCATCACCTTGAGCGGGATCACTGGCAGCACGCACGGCGTGAGGTTGAGGATCAGCCCGCCCAGCGCGCCCAGCAGCGCCAGCCCCACCGCGCCCGTCGGAACCGAAATACCAAAGAACGTTCGGCCTGATGCGCCTTCCTTCTCAACCACCGGCGGCGCGTCCCACGCGGATGGGTCGGCGAACACCGTCGCGTCAAAGCCTGCAAAGTCGTTGCCCGCGCTGGCTGGCCCGTCGCTGCCGACGGTCAGCGTGACGGTCACGGTTTCAGTCGTCGGTATGAGGCACTGCGATTCATCGCACGCTTGGTAGAACACTTCGAAAGACAGATCGAGCTCGCCCGCTGCATCTGCTGCGATGCGCACGGGCACGTACGCAACGGCTCGATCGGCGTAGCTCAGCACGTCGACCGTCGGGTTTGGCCCGCTCAGCGCAGGCACCGGATTGAGCGACGGCTCGGGCCACTGGATGCGGCCCGCCGTGATGCCCTCGGGCAGATCCGGAGTTATCGTGGTCCGAAGCGCGAACTCGGCGATCTCGTCTGGCAGCACATCCTGCGCCAACGAAGGCCACGTGTGGTAGTGCTCCTTGTGGTCCAGCACCACCGCGATGGCCAGCGTCGAGCCCGGAGCCACCTCCGTGCGCTCAGCCGACGCCGACACCTTCACCTCGTCCCCGAAGCCCGGCTGAGCCAAAGCGGGCGAGATGGCCAGCGGGATCGGCACCCATACAAGCAGCATTAGCAGCAGGCGTTTCATGCGGTCTCCGTACAGTCGGTCGATTCGGGCTGGCTCAGGAACGCGGGGCCTAACCCAGCCAACGAGCGGAGTATTCGCCAGCAGACCACCCTCGGCGGCGTGCCAACCCCACGTTCGCAGCCTATCAGGGAGGCGGATCCTGCCGAGCCTTCGGCAAAGCGGATCGTTAACCGTCCTTCAAGCGGATCGTCCGCACGGGCCGATACCACTTTCTAGCAGCTTCGGTCCCGGCTCCCTGAGGGGCTGGCCGTGCGCGCTCGGAGCGATTCCCCGTGGACATGATGGACCAATCCGAGATCGATGCCCTGCTCGCCTCGGCGGAGGCCGGGGAGACGGAGGACGAGGGAGCGACTTTCGAGGTCTTCAGCAGGTGGGCCCACGATGTACGTCCGGAGATTCGCCCTTACGACTTCAAGCGTCCTGAGCGGGTAAGCAAGGACCAGATGATGGCCCTTCAGACGCTGCACGAGGGCTTTGCACGAAACTTTGGCGCTTCACTCTCGGGCTTCCTGCGGACCATTGTCGAATGCCGGGTCGCCTCGTGCGAGCAGATGACCTATTCCGAGTTCATCGCCAGCCTGCCCAATCCGACCAGCTTCAACCTGATCGAGTCCGACCAGCTTGATGGCCAGATCTGCCTCGAACTCAGCCCGCTGATCATCTATCCGGTCATCGACCGGCTGCTCGGCGGCTCGAGCCACGACCTGTTCATTCCCCAACGGCCCATGACGCTCATCGAGATGCGGCTGATCTCCAACGTCACCAACCGCGGGCTCAGCGCCCTTGGCGAAGCGTGGAGCGGCGTCCGCGAGATGACGTTCGACATCACCTCGACCGAGTCCAACCCCCAACTCGTGCAGATCGTCCCCCCCAACGAGGTCGTCGTGGTCATCAGCTTCGAGCTCAAGCTCGCCAGCCGGGCTGGCACGATGAGCCTTTGTATCCCGTACAACTCGATCGAACCCATGATGGAAGAACTCAGCGCCCAGAGCTGGTTCAACGCTGCGGTCAAGAGAGGCACGCCCGAGCTGACCGAACGGCTGGGCACCGGCATCGCAGGGGCCACAATCGAGGTCAGCGGCCTGCTCGCCGAGACCACCATCACGCTCGAGGACCTCGCAACCATGCAGGTAGGCGACCTGATCGTCACCGAGACCGCGAGCAAGAGCCCGATGGTGCTCAGTGTCGGTGGGGAGCGCAAGTTCTTGGCTGAGCTGGGCCAACTCAAGAAGCAGCGGGCGCTAAAGGTGATTCGAGCCCTGACTTCGACCGAACGGTCGAGGACCAAGCCGCCCCGTTCGGCCTGAAGCAGCCCTGCTCAGAGCGGGCTGGCTCGACGGCATCAGACCAGAAGCCTTCCATCCGGTTTGACCCTTGGTCGTGTGCCTTTCTACACTACAGAACTCCCGGGCGGCGGTTCGCCCGGATCAGAGTGGAGTTGGAGCGCATGCAGACGGTCACACGACATGGCTGCTAGTCGTCCCGATCTCGGAGCGACTGGTTCGACCGCACCTCATGGGGGTCCTCCCATGGGCTAGGTTGTGGTTCCAGTTGGCTTCGCGGGTGTCGGCTGCCCTGTGCTCAGGACTGCCTGCGTCAGCAATAGTCGCGGGGTATCGCGCCGTTTGGGCGACGGACCCCGTTCAGTGGAGCCAAGCGTGAACACCGCCGAGATGATGCGGATCCTCGATTCGATCGCCAGAGACAGGAACATCGACCGGTCGTTGCTGCTCCAGGACCTCGAGCAAGCGATGGTCTCCGCTGCGCGCCGTCACTACAACACGTTGGACGTCGAAGAGTTCCAGTGCGTGATCGACCCGATCTCGGGCGAGGTCGCCCTGACCAGGCACGGCGAGCCCATGCCGTTCACCGCTGAGGGCTTCGGTCGGATCGCGGCCCAGACGTTCAAGCAAGTCATGATTCAGCGGTTCCGCGAGGACGAACGCGACAGCATCCTCACCGAATACACCAAGCGGGTGGGCGAGATCGTCACGGGCGTGGCCCAGCGGTACGAGGGCGGCGCGCTGGTCGTCACCATCGACCGGGCCGAGGCCTTCATGCCCCGCAGCGAGCAGATCCCGGGCGAGTACTTCGAGGCCGGCGAGCGCGTCCGCTGCCTGATTCTTGATGTCCGTGAGGCTGGCCACCAGGTCAAGATCGTCCTCAGCCGCTCCCACCCCGACTTCATCAAACGCCTGTTCGAGGTCGAGGTTCCCGAGGTCGCCGAGCGCGTGATCGAAGTCAAGGCGATGGCGCGCGAGGCCGGCCACCGCACCAAGATCGCGGTCAGCTCGATGGACAACAAGGTGGATGCCGTCGGCGCGTGCGTCGGCGTGCGCGGCAGCCGAATCAAGAATATCGTCGACGAACTCAACGGCGAGAAGATCGACATCGTCCGCTGGAACGAGTCAAGCCAGATCCTTATCGGCAACGCTCTAAAGCCCGCGGAAGTCAGCGAGATCAGCCTGTGCTTCGAGCTTGGACGCGCCACCGTTGTGGTGCGCGACGACCAGCTCAGCCTCGCCATCGGCAAGCGCGGGCAAAACGTCCGCCTCGCGGCCAGGCTCACCGGCTGGGACGTGGACATCCTCACGCCCGAGGAGTTCAACAAGGGCCTCGACACGCTCTCGGAAACGCTGCTGGCCATCGAAGGCTTCACCGAAGAGCACGTGGACCGTCTTGCGGCGCTGGGCATGATCAGCGTGTTCGACGTTGAAGAGGTCGGCGCCGAGGTGCTGGCCACCGAGCTGGAACTACCCATCGAGATGACAACGGGCGCGGTGGAGATTGCGTCAGCCAAGGCGAAGATCGTCGCCGAGCAGCAGGCCGTCGAGAAGCAGGAAGCCGACGCACGCCGGGCCGAGGAGCAGGAGGCCGCACGCCGACTCATCGAGGGCGGCGATATGCCAGCCAGCGACGGGCTCGATGCCGACCCCAACGCGGCAGCCGCTGCAATTCTGGGTCTCGGTAGTGGTTCGAGTAGTAAGCCCGCACAGGACAGCTCGGGCGAGAGCGCGGCGGACGCGATTCTCGGCAGCGGGTCCTCGGACGGTGCGAACAGCAATGAGCAGCAAACCGCGGCGACCGATGCCGCGGGCGACGACAAGCAGGGCTGATAGAGCCCAGTGGTACGAGAGCGCTACGGGCCGCGACGCGGCCGCGATGGCCAGAAGCAGGAGTCAACAGTTTGGCACGACGCGTGTTTGAGATCGCCAAGGAACTGAACGTCGCCTCTAAGGCGGTCGTTGCTAAGTGCCATGCCGAGGGCATCCCCGAGAGCATCATCAAGAACCACATGTCCAGCGTGTCGGTCGGCCTTGAGGCCACGATCCGCGACTGGTTCTCCACCGACGCCGAAGCCCACGACGAGGGCGGCGGTACCGCGATCGAGACAGCCGCCAAGGTCGACATCGAGAAGGTACGCGCCAAACCCAAGCGTACAAAGGCGGTTGCGCGTAAAGCTACAGCAATCGGTGACGGCGACGGCGACGGCAATGATGATTCGGACGGCGCGCTGACTCCTTCGGCAACACTCACCGCAGAACCCGAGCCCACGCCCGCCGAAAGCTCAGAACCCGCTACAGCCGAACCGGCCGCCTCGGTCGTCGCATCAGATCAGGTACCAGCGACAGACGAGCCCGCAGCGCCCGCCGACGACACCGACCATGGGGCACCCGCTGACCCCGCAGGTGACACAGCCGTGCCGACTGCGACGAGGTCTGCGCCCGCCAAGCCAGCGCCGATGAACGTGCCCGTTCGCCCGGACGTGGTCGTGCCCGCTGGCCCGCAGCTCGAGAAGAAGCAACAGGTCAAACTGGCCGGTCCCAAGGTAATCCGCGTGGAAGCGCCCGAGATCATCGAAGCCCCGCGCAGGAGGTCCCCGAGTGATTACGGCGGAGGCGGCGGAGGCGGACGTGGTGCCGGCTACGGTCCCGGCGGCGGTGGTGGCGGCGACGACCAGGGCCGGAGCCCGAGGCGCGGCGGCAAACGCCGTGGCCCAGGGGATTCCGACCCGGGCGGCGACGGGAACAAAGATGGACGCACCGGCGGCGGCTACTCACAAGCCGACCTCGCCGAGCGTGAAGCCCGCCTCCAACGCTCGGGCGGCTACCTCAAGCAGCGCCGCCAGCTCGCACGCAACTCAAGCCAAGCCGATCGGCCCCAGAACTTGGCCCAAACCGGTGGAAAGGTCGCTATCAGCGCGCCGTTCACGATAAAGGACCTCTCTGCAGCGACGGGTGTGAAGGCCGCCGAGATCGTCAAGCGGCTGTTCATGGAAGGCGTGATGGCGACGGCCAACTCGGGCATCGACGTCGAGAAGGCCCAGGAGATCCTGTTCGATTACAACATCGAGCTCGATGTCCAGGAAGCCAAGAGCGCCGAAGAGGTCGTCACCGAAGAGTTCGGCCAGCGCGACACCGTCGACGAGCGCCGCCGCGGGCCCGTCGTCACCATTCTCGGTCACGTCGATCACGGCAAGACCAGCCTGCTGGACCGTATCCGCAACGCGAACGTCGCCGAGGGCGAGGCCGGCGGCATCACGCAGGCCACCAGCGCGTTCCGTGTGCCCGTCAACATCGGCGATGCCGACAAGGTCGTCGTCTTCATCGATACGCCCGGCCACGCCGCGTTCACCGAGATGCGTTCGCGCGGCGCCACCGTGACCGACCTCTGCGTGATCGTCGTCGCTGCTGACGACGGAGTCATGCCGCAGACCATCGAGTCCATCGCCCACGCCAAGGCCGCCGGAACGCCCGTGATCGTGGCTCTCAACAAGATCGACAAGGCAGAGGCCACCGACGCCAACATCCAGCGCATCCTCGGCCAACTCGCCGAGCACGGGCTCAACCCCGTCGAGTGGGGCGGCGATACCGAGATCATCAAGACCAGCGCCGTCAAGGACATCGGCATCCAGGAACTGCTCGAAGTTCTCGACTACCAGGCCGAACTGCTTGAGCTCAAGGCCGACTTCGGCGGGCCCGCGCGCGGCTCGGTCATCGAGGCCAAGACTGAAATCGGCCGAGGCGTCGTCGCCAACGTGCTCATCTCCGATGGCGAACTCAAGGTCGGCGACTTCATCGTCGCGGGACGCGGCTTCGGACGCGTGCGCGACATCACCGACGACCGCGGCAAGAAGTCCAAGACCGCCACCCCGCCAAGCCCCATTCAGATCTCCGGTCTCGACGAACTCCCCGATGCGGGCGACCCGTTCTACGTCGTCGACAGCCTCAAAAAGGCGCAAGAAGCCGCAGAGCAGCGCCGCGAGCGCGTCCGTGATTCCCAGCTCGCCAAGCCCAAGGTCACGCTCGACAGCATGCTCAGCCAGATGCAGAACGCGGGTCTCAAGGAGATCCTCATCGTGCTCAAGGCCGACGTGCAGGGCTCGGTGGACGTGCTCCGCCAGGAGATCGAGAAGGTCTCGGGCGACGAGGTCAAGGTCCGCGTGCTCCACGCCGCAGTCGGCGGTATCACCGAGTCCGATGTGATTC
This sequence comes from Phycisphaerales bacterium, assembly GCA_029260395.1. Lineage (GTDB taxonomy): Bacteria > Planctomycetota > Phycisphaerae > Phycisphaerales > UBA1924 > OFTM382. The sequence continues at coordinate 187,451 of JAJDDJ010000018.1, forward strand.
TCGCCGAGGCTTCCAAGGCCATCATCATCGGCTTCAATGTCATCCCCTCGGGCAGGGCCCGCTCGATGGCCGAGGCCAAACGCGTCGAGATCCGTAAGTACGACGTCATCTACCACATCACCGAGGACATCATCAAGGCCGCCGAGGGCCTCCTCGAGCCAGAACTCCGCCAGGAAGTCTTGGGCCACGCCGAGGTGCGGCAGGTCTTCAAGGTCTCGAAGGTCGGCATGATCGCTGGTTGCTACGTCACCGACGGCAAGATCGAACGCGATGCCCTCATCCGTGTCACACGCAACGATGTGGTCATCGAGAATGACCGCAAGCTCAGCCAGCTCAAGCGCGTCAAAGACGACGCCAAGGAAGTGCGCACCGGGCTCGAGTGCGGCATGAAGATCAACGGGTACGACGACATCAAGGCCGGCGACATCCTCGAGTGCTACAAGCAGATCGAGGTCAAACGCACGCTTTGAGTCGCTCAACCAGGAGCGTGGCTCGTTCGGGCTAGGGGCATTCCATGATCGTCGGCATTCTCCAGGTCGAACTGGCGATCCCCGAGGCGGGCTCGCTCAAGGACAAACGAAGCGTGATCCGTTCGCTCAAGGACCATCTGCACCGCGATCTCAAACTCGCCGCCGCTGAGATCGCCCACCAGGACGATCCGGCCACGGGGGCGATCGGTGTTGCTGTGATCGCCACCGACGGCAAGCGCGCAGGCGAAGCGCTCGACCACGCCAGCGAACTCTGCCGAAGGCAGGTCGCGGCGGAAGTCGTGTCCACCAAACGATGGATCGTCCGAATGAAGGACCTTGTGCCCCAACGCGAGACCACCTCCCTGCTCGATACCGGGGCGATCACGACCGAGATGCTGGCGCACCTGGGTGAACTCGACGAGGCCGATCTTACGGAGGACTCGCCGTGAGCATCCGCACCCAGCGTGTCGCCTCCGCGATTCAGCGAGCCGTGCAGAAGGCCATCGCCAAGGGGCTGTCCGACCCGCGCGTCCGCGGGCTCATCACGATCACCTCGGTCGAGGTGGACGAGGACCTGCGCCACGCGAACCTGCGTGTCTCGGTCATGCCCGCCGAACACGCCGAGCTGACGATGCACGGACTCAAAGCTGCTGCCAAGCACATCCGCCACCTGATTGCCGATGACCTCGTGCTGAAGCAAACGCCTCACTTGCGGTTCAAGCTCGACGCCGGTGCCTCCAAGCAGGCGGGCGTGTTCATCGCGCTGGCGCAAGTACGCCAAGAGCTGGACGCCCTCGAACCAGCCAGCGACCACGCAGGCGAAACACCCGAGCCGGACGCTACCGAGGCTCCGGGTGCTGCGGAGGGAGAGGGCTCGTGAGCGACGGCTTCGACCAGAAGCTCGCAGCACTGATCGCGTCGATCGCTGCGCCAGCTGAGGCAGACGCCGCCACCATGCCCCCGCTCGAAGGCATCGAGCCCGTGCTCGCCGAGTTCATCTTCAGCTTCTTGCTCTGGGAAACCACGCCCAAGCAGGCCTCCGCTGGCACCACCAAGCTCATCGGCTCGTTCATCGACCTCAACGAGCTGCGCATCAGCCTGCCCGACGAGCTCGCAGCCATCCTGGGCAGCCGCTACGCGCGCGCAGCCGAACGGACGCTTCGGCTCCGCATGGCGCTCAACCAAATCTTCCTACTCGAACACGAGATGAGCCTCGCACGCCTACGCGAGCTCTCCAAGCGCGACGCCCGCCAGTACCTGATCGACCTGCCGGGCGTTCCCCAGTTCGTCGCGGCACGCGTGAGCCTGCTCGCACTGGGCGCACACGCGTTCCCGCTCGACGATCGACTCTTTCAGTTGCTCGTTTCGCGGGACGTTGCGAGCGCTGAGCAATCGGCTGACGAGTGCTCCCAATGGCTCGAACGCCAGTTCCGCGCGGGGGAGGCGGCCGAGGCATACCTCAAGCTCGAACACGCAGCCAGCACCAGGACCAAGTCTGCTCGCAAGCCCGCCAAAGAATCAAATGGCAAGGCCGCGAACAAGGCCTCGCCCAAGCGCAGCACCAAGGCGGACAAGGCCAGCCCCTGACCGCCCAACCCCGCGAGCGTGCGGGTGGAACAAGGAGTCGCCCGTGCGCCGATCCACCATCATCTTGCTCTTCACGGGCCTCCTGCTCGCAGCGGTAACCCCCGCGCGCGCGCAGGCCCCGATCGGCGGCCCCCCCATGCCGCCCGGCTTTATGATTGCACCGCTACCAGAGCCCGACACGGCCGATTCCCTCCGCGCCTACCGCCCGTTCGACGAAGTCATCGAGGCTCTGCTCGCGATGGACGAGGTGCCCGAGCCTCGCACCGAGCTAGCGCCGCGCGAGGCCGTGCGCCGCTACGTCAGCGGCAGGGAGAAACTACTCAATGGCGATGCCAACGGCGCCGCCCGCGACTTCTACGCCGCCGCGACGATCGACCCCGCATCAACCGCGGCCTACGAGGCGCTGGGCGAGTTGCTGCTGAGAAGGGGCGTGCTCGAACAAGGGCTCGATGCCTACCGCAAGGCTGTCGATGCAGGCTCGACCAGTCCTCCCGTTCTGCTCGATGTCGCCAATGCCGAACTGCGCGCTGGCAACGCCGAACGCGCCGCCGTGCTGCTCGCGCGTGGCCTGGCCTCGCCAGAGGTAGCCCCGGAATCACGAAGCCTCGCGCGACCGATGCTCCTCGAACGCATGGAAGCCGCCCTAAGCAGGCTCGGTTGGCTGCGTGCCTCCGTGAGCGCGGGTGACGAGGCCTTGGATCGACTCTCGGCCATCGATCCCGACACTTCCAATCCCGCGCTGGCTCGGCTGCGCGCCGAACTGGGCGACAAGTGGGCCGCTCTCGGCGATCGCTCGCTCACGCTCGGCGACCCCGACTCCGCGCGCGCGTACTACGAGCTTGCTGCTGACGCTGGCGGGGATTGGATGGTCATCGCCCCGCGCCAAGTTTGGGCACTTACCCGGACAGGCGAGCGCACCCTCGCGCTCGACGCGGTCCTTCCTGCCACTGAGCCGCAACGGCTCGCATCAGGGCTTACCGTCGCCCTGCTCGAGTGGCTGCTCGATTCCGGAGCGGACCGCGCAGATGTTCAGCTGCGAATCGAACGGGCGGCGGACACCTGGCCAGCACCGACGCCGATGCTCGAAACCCGCTTGGCCATCGCACGTTCGATCGTAAGCGAAACGCCGGTGGGCATAACACCCGCCCTTAGCCTCGCGCTCGAACGCACACCCCGACATCGCGGCCTGCACCGGACCGTTGCGAGCCGTTACGAATCGCTCAGCGATCTCGCCGAAGTCATGCATCAGCACCCTCGTGCAGCGCGCGGCCTCGCACGAGCCTGGCTCGACGAGACAGCGCACGACGCATCGCAGATCGAACGGCTCGACGCCACGACCGACGCAGGCGCTCTGGCCGCAGCAGCCGCCTGGCTCGAACTCGGCAGACCCGACCTCGCCGCCGATCTGCTCACCGACCACCCCGACAAGCAGCCCGCTTCGCTCTTGCAGGCCTCAGCCTTTGCAGGCAACACCCTTTGGAACGCGTTCGAGCGGTCGCTCTCGAAGCTCACCGATCCCGTCGAACGGGCCGCTGCGCTCGTCGCGGCCTACCGATACGAGGACGCAGCCGAAGCCCTAAAGGATGCACCCGATTCCACTGCGACCCGAAACGCGCGCGCGCAGATCGCGATGCTCCTCGGCAAACCGTTCGAGGCCGTGGATCTGTTCGACCGCTCGCTAACCGAAGACGCCTACGACACCCACGCACTCGAGGGGTTGGTTGTGCTGTGCGCACCTGGGGCGCCCGCAGCGGACCCACGCAAGTTCGAGCCCGCGCTGGCCGCGTTGAAGTCGGCCGATCCATGGGACCCGTTGGTCATCCAGAAAGACACCCAGCGGGCCGCCCAGTTCGAGGGACCCGCTGGGGCGCTGGACCACGCGATCCCTCTGCTCGATCGCGCGCCATCGATCGCAGGGACCATCGCCGAGGTGGCCCTCACCGGCACCGAGCAAGACAAGCAGCGAGCCCTCACCTCGCTAGGGGGTGCGCACGAAGCCTCGCCTAGCGACGGCCGGGTGCTCGCGCCACTCATCGTGCTCCTGCTTCAGACCGGCGCAACTGAGCGGGCCCACGCGCTTGCGGAAGCGTTCACCGGCTCCAGCACCGATATCGAGGATATCGCCGAGTCGCTCGGAGCCGCCGAAGCGCCCGACGCAGCCGCCTACCGGGCTGAGCGTTTGGCCCAGGGGCCGCGAACGGTTGAACGCACGCTCAGGCTCGCAGAGACTCTCGTACGCGATGACCCTGCGCAAGCCTCCGCGCTGGTGGAACGAGCGCTCACTGAACGGATGACGCTCCCGACTAACTCGTACGCAGCGCTCATGCGCACACTGCTCTCCAGCGGGCAACTCGCTGAACGCGAGGCATCTGTCGAGCGTGCCGATCAGACCCTGACCATGATCGCCATCGCCGACGCAGCGGGCGTGAGGCCCGCCTGGCAGATCAGGCTCGTTGGCTTTAGCGCCGCGGTCATGGCCAAGCGGGATGATCCTGATGCGGTCTCGGCCTCGGTCCGCGCGCTGGTCGGCTCCATCGACAGCCAAGACGATGCCCTTCGACTCGCTCAGCAGTACCGAGGCGCGCGCGCCGATGTCGGTTCCACTATTGTTCAGGCACGCGCCGAAGTTGCCTACGCCCTGGCCGGGGCGCTGTACTTCGAGGGTCTCACCGAAGCTGCGCTCGGCGCGTACCGCATCGCGCTCGGACTTAACCCCGACCACGTCTGGGCGAATAACGACCTTGGCTACTTTCTCACCCAAGAGGGCGGCCGGCTCGCCGAGGCCGAGCCCCTGATCGAACGGGCGTACGCCCAGCGGCCAGACGAGATCAACATCCTCGACTCGCTTGCGTGGCTGCGATACCTCCAAGGCCGTCTCACCGACGATGACCGTGGCCCGGGCGCAGTCACGCTCTACGAGCGAGCCCTCGAACGAGAAGACGGCAGGACCAACGACACCGTTCAGCAGCAGGCGGGCGATGTGTTCTGGGCTGCTGGCAACCATGACCGGGCCATCGCCGCCTGGGAAGAAGCCCTCAAACTGCTCGACGCGATGCTCGCCCAAGCCCCTGCGGGCTCAGCGGTCGAGACCCGCTGGCAAGAGCAGCGGGAGGCGCTGGTCGGCAGGCTCGATCGGGCCCGCGATGGAGGCGACCCGCTCGAAGCAGCCAAAGCCCCTGGCGGTTGAGTGACGGCGGTGGTTCTCAACGCCCACCGCTCCAACAATCAGCAAATACGAACAGGTTAGAACGGCTGTCCGAGTCACGGCCAGCATGCACCAAGTAGCGAGCAGCAACCGAGGAGCCCCGTCATGGCCGGCCACAGCAAATGGTCCAACATCAAGCACCGCAAGGAACGCCAGGACAAGAAGCGCGGCGCCGCGTGGTCCAAGTGCTCGCGTGCGATCATCGCTGCGGCCCGCAACGGCGGGGGCGATCCCGACGCCAACCTCACGCTGCGATACGCCATCGATGAAGCCAAGTACGCCAACATGCCCAAGGACACGATCCAGCGGGCCATCGAAAAGGGCGCTGGCGCCGCCGACGGCGACAACTACGAAGAAGCGATCTACGAGGGCTACGGCCCGGGCGGGGCCGCGATGATCGTCACCGCGCTCACCGACAACAAGACCCGCACCGTCGCCGATGTGCGCAGCTTCTTCAAGAAGGGCGGCGGAACGCTCGGTCAGCCCGGCTCCGTTGCGTTCAGCTTCCAGACCAAGGGCCAGTTCATCATCGAAGCAGCCGACACCACCGAAGAACAGCTCATGGACATCACCATCGACGCGGGCGCTGAAGACGTTGAAGCCCCCGAAGGCGAAGACGGCGTGTGGACCGTGCTCTGCGAACCCGCCGACTTCTCGACCGTCCGCGATGCGATCGAAGGCGCCAACATCAAGATCAGTTCGGCTGAGATCACCAAGATCGCGACCAACACCATCGAAGTCGTGGGCGACGACGTCCGCAAGCTGATGAACCTGATCGAAGCGCTGGAAGACTCCGACGACGTGCAGAAGGTCTACTCGAACGCCGACATTTCCGACGAGGCACTCGCCGCGCTGGAATGAGCCTCAGTCGCTCCCGAAAAGATCAGCGTCGTTCCACGCTTCGAGCGCCGCCTCCGCCCCGGCGAGCGAATCGTGCAAGCCCCGCACATCCACCACCACCGTGCGCAGCAAGGGTGCCAGCGAAAGGCTCGCGCGGTACGCCCCAAGATCGAGCCGGCTCGCGCCTGAACCCACCGGCACACGCAACGCGGCATCGCCCAGCGAGCACACCCGTGCCGAGACGAGCGAACGGTTCGAGGCCGCCGCCAAAGGGTCGGCCTTCTCCACCAACGCGACGACCGGGTCGAGGCCCGCGCCGATCGGCCCGTCCCATGCGCACAAAGGCCAGCAGTGATCGGCAATCTGAACGCCCGCGGTCTCCGCCGCCGCGGCGAGCGCCTTGCGGGCATCGGTCGCACTCTCGGCGGGCAGCACCACGCTCACCACCGGGTCGGCGGGCATGAGCGAAGCAAGCTCGGCGGCGAGGTCGATCGTCCCGATCGCCACCGCGATCGCGCGATCCTGATGAGCCGTGTCAACAAAGTGCGACTCGGGAATCCACAGGTCGATGCCCGCAAGCCTCAGTTCGGCCCTGCGGAACGTAGCCGCCAGGTCCCGGCGGGCCGAGCGGTCCAAATCGCGCGCACGCAGCCCCGCCGCCCGCGCATCGAGCGTCACCGCCCGGTACCCAAGCTCGCCCGCTGCCAGGATCCGCTCGCGGGGCGACGACCCGACCTCGAACTCAGCAAGCGACAGCGACAAAGCGGGCAGCGGCGCATCCATGACCGAGTTGTAGGTCGGCTATCGTCGAGCGGTTATGCCCAGCCGATCACCAAAGCCCGAGCCCGTGCGCACGCCCGGCAACCCGCGAGGCCTGCGGGACCTGCCCTTTGCTGTCCCGAGCGTCACCCCGGCGCAGAAAGCCCGCGCCCGCAAGATCGCGTCGGCGCTCGCTGAGCACTATCCGGAGGCCGTCTGCGAACTCGACTACACGAACGCCCACGAGCTGCTGATCGCGACGATTCTCTCAGCCCAAGCCACCGACGTCGGCGTCAACAAGGCCACCCCCGCGCTGTTCAAGGCGTTCCCTTTGCCCGCCGACTACGCGAGGTCGAGCCCAGCCGAGATCGAGCCGTTTATCCGGACGATTGGCCTGTTCCGCAACAAGGCCAAGTCCGTTCACTCCGCGATGAACGACGTGGTCGAGAAGTTCGATAGCCAGGTTCCTCGGACGATGGACGAGCTGCTGACCCTGCGGGGCGTCGCACGCAAGACCGCCAATGTGGTGCTCGGCAACGCCTTCGACATCAACGTCGGCTTCGTTGTCGACACGCACATTGATCGTCTGAGCAAACGGCTCGGTTTGTGCGCTCCAGAGGACAGCGTGCAGCGGGTCGAGCGCACGCTCTGCGCGCTCTTCCCCCGCGATCAGTGGTGCGTGCTGAGCCACCGGCTCATCTGGCACGGCAGGCGGGCGTGCTCCGCCAGGCAGGGCGCGTGCAACGACCACCCGATCTGCGCGAGCTTCGGCAAGACGTGCGAGCTAAGGGATACGGCCAAGGGCGCGGTAAAGAAACCGATGTAGTCGGCTCAGCCCCCGGCGCTGACGGTCAGCGAAGCCGGCGGCGAAAAGTCAGGGAGCTCTTCAACGTTCACCTCGACGAAGTCCGTCTTGATGATGTTGACCTGCCCTCGGAGCGTCTGTCGCTGCAAGGACACGAGCTTGACGCCCTCGTAATCAGTGTATTCGTCGTAGTTGAAGACGAGCTCGGTGGGCGTACCGCCCGTGCCGACGACCTGCGTTTTGCCGATGATGAGCTTCGATTCAAGACCAAAGAAGATCCGCTGCGAGAGCCCCACCCGCGTCTCGACATCCACCGCGAACACCGGGCGGTTGTCGAAGATCGTTCGCTCGGTTGTGCGCATGGATGTGTACTGCGTTTTGTACGCCGCCTCTGCCTCGAAGACCGCATTGAACGCGAGGTCTTTGGCTTCGTCGGAGTCCGATTCGATGAGCCTTGTGCTGCCGTTCATCTCGATGCCCCACGCCGTGGTGCCATCGAACACGCGGACGATGGTGAATCGACCCGGGCTCTGCGCCGTGAAGCGGAGCAGGTTGGGCGCTGCCTGGGTGACAATAAGAATCTGGACCTCGCCCGCCGAGTTCTCGATCGTGCCGTATACCACGCGGTTGCGATGCTTGGCGATGGCCTCGCGTCCGCCGATCGCCACGACGTGCGCCTCGAACAGGCTCTCGGCGGTGGGCAAGTCCGCCTGCGCGCTCGCCTCGGGCGCTACGCCCAACATGAGCGTCAGTGCGGCGACCAGACTCAGAACAGCCGGCGCGAGTGGCCGAGCCATACGGGACAGGCCGAACGAGAGGGTGAGGCTTGGCATGTGGGTCATCGCGGGCGGTCTCCAGTTTGGCACGTCGGGGGCGGTCCTGGGCTCAATGCGGAGATCGGCGCACTGCCCGCCCCGCAGGCCCGAGAGGGTTATCGGTGAGCGGGCAGCGGATCTTGACCGGACCCCGGCCTGCGAGCCTAGTTCGGCCTCGAACGGATCCGAACGGATCCAAATGTCCGAATACACCCGTTGGGAGTCGAACCCAAAACCTCTGGCTTCGGAGGCCAGCGCTCTATCCAGTTGAGCTACGGGTGCAGCCTGCCGGGAGTTCGCCCCGGACCAAGCACTCTACGATGCCTCGGACAACCGGGCAATCGCGGGCGCGTGCTCGGAGCCTCATTGTTGGATTCCACATCCGCTGCCCAGGTTTCACCCGCCGATGCCCCCCATGCCCCCGTTGACGCCCCCCACTTTGCCAACGGCCCGCCCGGCTGCCTCGATGCGAGTGGTCCTCGGGCTCACGTTTGTCAACTCCCTGGGCACGGGCGCAGTGACCAACGGCGTGTTCTTCATCGCGAGCCAATCACTCGGATTTGGTCGCAACCAGAACTTCCTGCTGGGCGCCGCGTTGGGCGCGACGTACATCACCGGGGCGCTGGCTGTCGGCCCGCTGCTGAGGCGGCTGATCACGCGGACTGAAGCCGTCACCCACCGGAGGGTCGTCGGGGCGCTGGCGGTGTTGCTTGGGCTGCTGTGCTTCCTTCCGTGGCTGGTAATCGGGGGCCAGCCGCCGGGCAGCTCGCGCGGAAGCTGGGCCCTGTGGGTATTCACCTTGGCCTACAGCCCGCTGACGGGCGCTTTATGGCCGATCATCGAAAGCTACCTCGCAGGCGGTAGGCGGGGCGAGACGCTGCGCAACGCGATCGGACGGTTCAACATCTGCTGGGCACTGGCGATCCCCGCAGCGTACTGGGGTATGGCACCGCTGCTCGAGCACCACTCACTGCTGGTGCTCAATGGACTGGGTGTGTTTCACGTTCTGAGCCTCGCACTGGTCTGGTGGCTTCCCGCAACCCCCGCCCGGCATGTCGAGGACGACCACGAGAAGGCCCCCGCGGTCTACCGGCCCTTGCTCGCCCTGTGCCGAGTGCTTCTGCCCATGAGCTACCTCATCTTCAGCGTGTGGACGCCCTACCAGCCGACGGCCCTGGCCAAGCTGGGCGTGGCTGTCGTTTGGCAGACGCCCGTAGCCGCGACGTGGCACATCAGCCGGGCCGTGGTCTTCGGGCTTCTCGGCAGCCTGCAAGGCTGGCACGGCAAGTGGTGGCTGCCGCTGGCGGGGGCCGGGGCGCTGGTGCTTGGCCTGGTTGGTTCACTCGCAGCCCCAGCCGTCGGGGCCGAGCGCGGCGGACTGGTCCTACTCATTGGCTCGCTCGCGTGCTTCGGGTGCGGCATAGGGGCGATCTACGCCGCCGCGCTGTACTACGCCATGTCGGTCGGCGACGCCGAGGTCGATGCGGGAGGCAAGCACGAGGCGCTCATCGGGATTGGATACACCCTGGGGCCAGCCTTGGGTCTGGCCGCGGGCTTGGCGGCCGATGCCAAGTGGTTTCCCTTGGAGAATGGCTTTGCCCCGCTGCTCATGGGATCGGTGCTGCTGGTATGCGTGGTGGTCGGGGTTTGGGCTGCCTGGTGGGTGCCGCGAACAGCTCGACAGAGCAGGTCCTAAATAGCTGACACAGCAGCTCTTTGCGATTGTTATGAGCGGGTTGGTCGTACTGCCGATCGGCCCAGCCCCCGCAACCGGAAGGCCTTGGGTCTGATATGCCCTAGGGGCCCCACGTGGGGTTGAGAGCGTCCGCCTGCGGAGTCGATCAAAGCCGAGTCCGCCAAGTGCTCGCCGCCAAAGGTGGGGAAACGGCGAAGGCGTGGAACGGGGCCCGGCGGGCGGGCGTGTAAGCTAGACCCAATCTGATGACCGCTCGCTCGCATCCGGCGAGGGCGCTCACACGAAACTCATGCTGAGGAGCATTCATGCGTTCGATTTCAAGGTGTGCCTCAGGCGTTGCGAAGGTGGTCACGGTTGCGATGCTGCTCGGGGCCTCGGCCTCTGGCGCGATCGCCCAATCGAGCAGCGACCTCTGGAGCGGGGCCAAGTCGGGTCAGTTCGCGTCAGCAGAGGCGATCTCGGCCGCGATCATCGGCGAGCCCACAGCGCCCATCACCGAGTTCCGCCGAACGCTCGACCAGCGCGAGACCGAGCGGGCCGAGCGTCTCATCGAGACGCGGCAGGAACTGCTCGAAGCGCTCAACCACGATCCGCTCACAGGTGTGCACCTGAGCGATGCGCTGCGAGCTGCGACTGAGCTGCAGATGCTGGGCGACAACCCGCAAGCGGCGCTGGCCGATGCGGATGTAGCGAGGGCCATTGGCCTGGCCGATGCGGAAGCGCGGGCCTCCGAGTCGCGCGGCGAAGCGGTCATCTCCGCCGAGCTGTTCTACAGGCTCAACGCTCTCAACGAAGAATCCAACCGCTACGGGGCCGACGTTCGCCGCCTCAACTCCCGGCTCATGATGCTCAGGCTCTACGCCCCCGAGCGGTACTGGGAGCTGCGCAACGAGCGGCGGACAGCCGAGGAGCTCGAACCGCTCCCGCCCTACAACGCCAAGGGCGACACGTTCCAAGAAAAGCTCGAAGGCATCGACCGCTTCGTCGTCGCTCGCTCGGTTGTGCGCGCCGTCCAGCAGCACGTCGATAGCCCTTCGCCATCGGAACTTCTCGCGGCGGGCTTCCGCCAAGTCGGCACGCTGCTCGATGCCGACGAGGTCGTGAGCGAAGTCAGCGGCTCGCCCAGGTTCGACCGCCAGGCCCGCGCCGACTTCAAGCGGTTGTGCGAGGAGGCCGCCACGCAGTACGAGGCCGGCAGCCGCAGAGCGACGCTCCGTGACATCGCGCCGGCCGTCCGTGAGCTGCTGGAATACAACGAAAAAACGATGAGCCTGCCCGAGGAGCCGCTGCTCCACGAATTCGGAGATGGGGCGATGTCCGCGCTCGACGACTACTCCCAGATCATCTGGCCTTCTGAGGTGGACCGGTTCCGAAGGATGACCAGCGGGCAGTTCGTTGGCATCGGTGTCCAGATATCGCTGGACGCTATGAGCCAGTTGCAGGTCGTCACGCCGCTGGCCGGAACCCCCGCGCAGCGGGCTGGACTACGCGCCAACGACGTGATCTCGAAGGTTGACGGTGAGCCCACGCTCGGTTTCAGCCTCGATCAGGCGGTCGACATCATTACCGGGCCTAAAGGCACGCCGGTGATGCTGACCATCGAGCGGCCGATCACCAAAGAGAGCGAAGAAGATGCCATCAAGGTCTTTGATGTGGAACTGATCCGCGATGTCATCGCGCTCAAGAGCGTGCTCGGGTGGAAGCGGACCGGCCCGGGCGACGACGACTGGAACTGGTTCATCGACAAGGACTCGGGCATCGGGTACATCCGGCTGAGCCAGTTCCAGAACGGCTCAACGCGCGACCTCCGCAAAGCCGTGCGCGCGATGCAGAACCAGGGCCTCAACGGCGTGATCCTCGACCTGCGCTTCAACCCGGGCGGCTTGCTCGATGAAGCCGTCGGCATCGTCGGCCAGTTTGTCAGCGAGCAGCCGGTCGTCTCGATCGAAGGTGCCGATGGCCGCGTGCTGGGCGTCGAGCGAACGGGCGCTGGGCTGGCTCCGCTCGCGGGCACGCCCACGGTGGTGCTCATCAACGAGGGCGCTGCATCGGCGAGCGAGATCGTCTCGGGCGCGCTGCAGGACTACGCAGCCAAGAACCTTGTGGACGTGGTCGTCGTCGGCCAGCGGAGCTTCGGCAAGGGCAGCGTGCAGAACGTGTGGGAGATGCCAGCACCCAAGCCCACCCTCATCAAGCTCACCACCCAGTACTACCGCCTGCCCAGCGGCCGGCTCATCCACCGCGATCGCCACCCCGACCAGCCGCTCAAGGGCGTCAAGCCCGACCTCACGGTTTCGATGCTGCCTGAGCAGATCACCGAATCTGCCCGCATCCGCCGGGACGCCGATGTGATGACCCTCGACGAGTTCGGAAAGCCCCTCGACCCCGAGTCGGCGGTGGACCCGGACACCCTGATCGCCGATGGGATCGATGTGCAACTGCACACCGCCCTGCTGCTGCTCCAGAGCCGTGCGGGCCGCATCGGCAAGGTCGCGATCTCTCCGATGCAGGCCGAGCCGATGCAGGCGGTCCCCTGATCGGCGGGCAGCTGATGGGCAGGGCCCGATAAGCCCGGTTGACAGGTGCTGTGTTCGCCCGGAAAGCAGGTTCCCAATCAGGGGTCCGAGCCCCTACACTGGCGAAGAATCGATCGAGCGCCCGGGGTCCTGCTGGCCCCGGGGCTGTTCGTCTGTCGAGGGCCCAAGATGACCGATGTGAGCGCAGGCCGCGAGCGATTGACCGACCAGCTTTCTGACGATGTCCTCGTCAGCTGGCTGTACGACATGCAGCTGATCCGCGAGTTCGAGACCCGAACCGCCCAGGCCTATCAGCAGGCCAAGATCGGTGGGTTCTGCCACGTCTACACGGGCCAGGAAGCCTGTTGCGTGGGCACCATCGCAGCTATGGAGCACGACGACCCGATCGTCACCGCCTACCGCGATCACGGCCACGCGCTGGCGCGAGGCATGACGCCCGAGGCGTGCATGGCCGAGATGTTCGGCAAGATCACAGGCTGCGCCAAGGGCAAGGGCGGGTCGATGCACATGTTCGACAAGCCCAACCACCTCTACGGCGGGCACGGCATCGTCGGCGCGCAAACACCGCTCGGCACGGGCCTCGCATTCGCCGCCCGCTACCAGTGGGAAGTCATGGGCGAGGGCTCCAAGAAGGTCGCGCTCGCGTACCTCGGTGATGGTGCGCTCAACCAGGGCTCGTTCCACGAGGCGCAGAATCTCGCGGGCCTGCTCAACCTGCCCGTGATCTACATCGTCGAGAACAACGGCTACTCGATGGGCACCTCGATCGAGCGCGGCACCACGATGGCCGACAACCTCGTGCTCAAGGCCAAGGGCTACGGCATCAAGGGGCTGCAGATCGACGGGTTCGACATTCTCAACGTCTACAACCAGTTCAAGCCACTCGTCGATGAGTGCCGCGACCTGCAAAGGCCGGGCTTTGTCGATCTCAAGACCTACCGGTACCAGGGCCACTCGATGTCGGACCCGCAGAAGTACCGCTCGAAGGACGAGGTCGAGGAGTGGAAGAGCAAGGACTCGATCGCGGCCCTGCTCAGCCACCTCATGAGCGAACGCTCAGCGGTGACCGAAGCCGATTGGAAGACGATGCAGAAAGACATCCGCGACCGCGTGAAGAAGTCGGTGGACTTCGCCGAGTCGTCGCCCGACCCGGAGATGAGCGAACTGACGACGGATGTGTACGCGAACCCGCAGCCGAACCTGAGCCCGACCGAGGACTATCGGCATGGGGTGAGGAACCCGCTGCTCTGAGTTCGCTGTCTCTTCTCATCGAGTTGCTTCAATACATCCGAGCGCTAATGGGGCTCGTCCACAGAACAGTGAGAACTACATGACCACACTCTCCCCCATCGAAACCAAGATCCATCCCGCGCTCGGCGAGTGGGAGCTCCCCACGTTCCTCCCCGAGGACCAGCTGCCATCGCGTGAGGGTGACCGCGTCATCCAGTTCCGCGAGGCGCTCCGCGAAGCGATGAGCGAGGAGATGCGCCGCGACAAGCGCGTCATGCTGATGGGTGAAGAGGTCGCCCAGTACAACGGCGCGTACAAGATCAGCCAGGGCATGCTCGATGAGTTCGGCCCCAAACGCGTCATCGACACGCCGATCAGCGAGAACGGCTTTGCCGGCATGGCGATCGGCGCCGCGATGTACGGCCTCCGTCCGATCGTCGAGTTCATGAGCTGGTCGTTCAGCCTGGTCGCGGCCGACCCGATCCTGAACAACGCGCCCAAGATGCTGTACATGTCGGGCGGCCAATGGGGCTGCCCGATTGTGTTCCGCGGCAACGACGGCGCGGGCGGCCAGCTCGGCAGCACGCACTCGTGGTGCGTCGAGGGCCTCTTCGCCAACGTGCCGGGCATGAAGATGGTCATCCCGTCCAACCCGTACGACGCCAAAGGCCTGCTCAAGACCGCGATCACCGACCCCGACCCGGTGTTCTTCCTCGAGTCAGAGCGCATGCTCGGCGACAAAGCCCATGTGCCGGACGAGGAATACTACATCCCCTTCGGACGCGCCCGGCTGGCGCGCGCAGGCGATGCTTGCACGCTGCTGAGCTGGGGCCGGCCCGTTCACTTCTGCATGGAAGCCGCCGAGGCGCTCGCGGCTGACGGCATCGAGGTCGATGTGCTGGACATGCGCACGATCAGGCCTCTCGACATCGATTCGGTCATCGAGAGCGTCAAGAAGACCAGCCGTGTGGTGGTGGTGGATCAGTCGTGGCCGTTCGCTTCGATTGCGAGCGAGGTCATCACGCAGATCGTCGAGCGCGCGTTCGATTTCCTCGACCACCAGCCAAAGCGGGTGAACACAGTGGACGTGCCCACGCCTTACAACAAGCACCTTGAGCACGCGTACCTGCCCAACGCCGATCGCATCGCCGAGGCTGTTCGGTCGGTCGTGAACGCCTGATTCCCAAAAGCCCGAGCACGGAAGCCATATGACAACGACCCAGCCGAACATTCTCGCGTTCACCGGCTCGCTCCGCAAAGAGTCGCACAACCGCCGCCTGCTCAAGATCGGCATCGATCGCCTGCGCGGGCTGGGTGCATCGGTCACAGAAATCGAGCTGCGTGATCTGAACCTGCCGCTGTTCGATGAAGACATGGAAGCCGCGCAAACCGCCAGCGGCGCACCGCCCCACCCGGGCGTGGCCAAGCTGCAAGAGCTGATGCTGAGCCACAACGCGCTGCTGCTCTCGTGCCCCGAATACAACAGCTCGATCACGCCAGCGCTCAAGAACGCCATCGACTGGTGTTCGCGCCGCGTCGATGAGCACGGCCCGATGGCCTGCTACCGCGGCAAGGTCGCGGGGCTGATGGCCGCTTCGCCCGGCGCACTAGGCGGCATTCGCGGGCTGCCGGAGGTTCGGCGGATCCTGTCCAACATCGGGGTGACCGTGGTGCCGGGCGACTACGCCTGCGGCAGCGTCCACGAGTGCATTCCAGCGGGTAGCGAACCGACCGACGCGGTGGTCGCCGGTGTGAGCCGGCTTTGCGGCAACCTGTTCCACGCGGCGTCCGCGTTGCAGATCCGCTAGAAGTTGTAAGATATATGTGCGTGGGCTCGCTGCCCGCGCTCACTGTTCCGGGCTCGACGATTGCGAAGGTGAACCATGCCGATCGAACTCACCATGCCGAGGCTGTCCGACACGATGGAGCAGGGCACCGTCGTCAAATGGAACGTCAAAGAGGGCGACACCGTCGCCAGCGGCGATGTCGTAGCCGATGTCGAGACCGACAAGGCGACGATGGAACTCCAGGTCTTCGATGACGGCACCATCGCCAAGCTCGCCATCGCAGAGGGCACGCAAGTCGCCGTCGGCACCGTGATCGCCATCATCGCTGAGGAAGGCGAGGACGTGGCGACCGCCGCGAAGGCCGCGGGCGCCGAATCAGGCTCAGCAGCCAGCAAGGCCGAGGGCGGCAGCGACACCTCGAACGCTTCTGCAGGCTCGACCGCAACCGCCACCGCTGCCAACGGTTCAGCGCCCCCACCAGCACAGAACGGATCGGCGAACAGCGGTCCCCAGGGCACTGGCTCGGCTGCAAACGAGACCAACCGCATCTTTGCCTCGCCCCTGGCGCGAAAGATCGCCGCCGAGAAGGGCATCGACCTCGCGGGCATCAACGGCTCAGGCCCGAGCGGCAGAATCGTTCGCAAGGATGTCGAGAGCGCTTCGCCCCAAGCCGCACCGTCGGCCCAGCGGAGCGCAGCACCCCTCATGGCCTCGGCTCCCAGCGAACTGGTCAGCAAGAACGTCCCGCTCAACAACATGCGTGGCACCATCGCACGCAGGCTCGTCGAATCCAAGCAGACCATCCCCCACTACCAGGTCACGGTCTCGGTTCGCCTCGATGCGCTCATGACGCTGCGCGAGGAACTCAACGAACAGCTCGCGGAGCAGGGCGTCAAACTCAGCGTCAACGACTTCCTCGTCCGCGCCTGCGGCGTGGCGATGCACCAACACCCCTTCGTCAACAGCTCATGGAACCCGCAGGGACCTTCCATAGATCTGCACGCAAGCGTCAACATCGGCGTCGCCGTGGCGCTGCCCGAAGAACGCGGAGGCGGACTGGTTGTCGCTACCATCCGCGACGCCGACCGTGTTGGCCTTCGACAGATCTCGTCCGAAACCAAACGCCTCGCCAAGAAGGCCCGCGACAAGGGCCTCAGCATCGAGGAGATGAGCGACTCCACGTTCACCATCTCTAACCTTGGGATGTTCGGCGTGGACCACTTCACCGCGATCATCAACCCGCCCAACGCCGCCATTCTCGCGGTGGGCCGCGCGATCGAGAAACCCTTCATCGAGTACGACGAAGACGGCGAACCCGTGCTGGTCGTTGGCCACGAGATGTCAATGACCATGTCGAGCGACCATCGCATCGTCGACGGCGCGATGGCCGCCCAGTACCTGACCACCGTCAAAGACCTGCTCGAAAAACCCGCTGCCCTGCTGGTGTAAGCTCATCGCATGACCACTCGCACCCGCTCCGCTCGGCGATTCATGCTCCCGGGTTCCATAGCGCTCATGCTCCTTGCGTTAGCGACGGGCGCCATCGTCACGGTCCTGTTCATGCAGGATGTGTTCCCCAAGATCACGCACCCGGTGACGGAGTTCGCGCCCAACCAGCCTCACACCTTCACGCCCGAGTTCAGCGCGTACCCGCTGGCGCTCGCCGCGAGCGTGTCCGACAGTTCGTCGCCAGAGCCCGAAGCGACCGTGACCATTCATGCCCAAGGCGAGCCCGTCGAGTTGCGCGAGTCGAACAGGTGGCAGAGCATGATGGGCCACAGCTACCGGTACTTCGCGAACTTCGGCCCGGTCGAGGGCGAGATCGAGTTGCTCGTCGAGTCCGACCCGTCCGAGCGATTCTTCGTCTTCTACCACCCCGATTCCGTGCGAGAAGCTGGCACAGCCAAGGCCATGCCCGGCTGGGTTGTTTCCGCGGTTCTGTTTTTCCTTGGCACGATCGCCCTGCTCTGGACGCTCGCAGCGGGCAGCGCCAAAGCGGACGCTCCGTAGCGAACGGGCCGATTTCGCTCTCAACACCGGGAAGAACCGCGAGCATTGCACGGTTTGCGTTGGTGATTGGCCCCGGGCGAGGTACGCTTGAGCCAGCAGCTACGCGAGGACCGCGCCATGTCCGAGAACCCAGCCCATCCAACCCTGAGCCTCACCGAGGGCGACCGCGACATGCTCATTGATGCGCGCGCCAGCGTGCGCGCCGAGCAACGACGTGAAGCCCAAGAGAAAGAAGGCGCCCGACTCGCCCGGCGGATCTTCATCGCGGGCCTGCTCATCATCGCCATCGCGGTGGCCTGCCTGATCGCGCTGCCCAAGCTCGGGCTTGACCTCTCGCTGATGGTCCCGGTGGTGGCGTTCCTAGCGATCGCTGCGGGCGCTTGGCTGACCGGCCGGGCCGAGGGCGTGGTGCCAGATGCCGACGCGGGCTCGCGCCACGACTGCAACGACGGCAAATGCATGAGCTGCGCCGGCCCGCAGCCACTGAGGATTCGCAACAAGAAATGAGTCGGGCCTCGACCTCATCCTCAGGCCGGCATCCAAAGCGATCCACTGCCAGCCGTGACGCACACAGACTGCTCGACCGTCGCCTTGGGAACGATCTAAAGAACCCCCGTGTGTTCCCCAAAGATAGACCCGAGCCAGAATTGTCCGGAAGGGGCTAAGAGTTTGCGCGCGGGCTCTGCCCGAACCACTACACTGACCGTTCGAATCCCTCAGGCGTGAATCCCGACGCCGACGTTCTCGATCCCGGAGCTTGCCGTGAGCGATCTGCATGAGATCATGTACATCAGCCAACGCCGACTGAGTCTGACCGACACCGACGTGGTCGACGGGATCGTAATTCCCGCGGGACGAGCCAACCGCAGATTGGACATCACGGGGTGCATCTGGTTTGATGCGCGGCGCTTCGTGCAGATCCTTGAAGGCCCGCGCGACCCGATGCAGGCGCTCTATATCCGAATCAAGAACGACGACCGGCACGACGCGATCGAGACGCTGCACGATGCGCCTCTCGCCTCCCGCAACTTCCATCGATGGGGCATGCGAGCGTTGCGGCAACCGGAGTTCGAGACCATCGAAGACGTGCTGCGCCGGCACGCGCCCGAGTGCGTCCCGCCTCAAGTCTCGGTGCCGATGAGAAAGGGGCTGGTTGGCTCGATCAGACACCTGCTGGAGCACCGAGCACGGACCGAGCCGCCCGCAGCGGCCGCGAGCACTTCGTGAAGAGTCAACGAATTTCGAGTCTCGAGCACGTGCAGCTCGCGACCGACCGGCCTGTACCTATTCGGTGCCGAGCGATCCATGTCTCCTAAGTCACTTTCGTTTCCGGAATTCGTTTTGGTGTTCGCCACCGGGCCGCTGCTCGCGGCTAACGCGGGCTTCATCAACACGGTCGTTATCGCTGAGGGAGCGCCCGCGGTAACACACCTCACAGGGACCATCACCCGCGCGAGCGCCGACATCGGCCAGGGCAACTTTGCCGACGCTCGTTTCGTTGGAAGCTTGGCGTTGGCGTTTCTCCTGGGCGCCACGCTCTCGGGCGCCCTCATCGGAGCCTCGACACTCCGCATCGGTCGCCGGTACGGCGTGGCGATGATGATCGAGTCATTCCTGCTCCTGGCCGCTGCGATCGTTATCACCAGATCGGTTGTCGCGGGCGCGATCCTCGCGTCCGCTGCGGCGGGGCTGCAGAATGCGATGGCGGCCTCATACCGATCGCTTATCGTGCGCACCACACATGTCACTGGCACACTCACGGATCTCGGCTTTCTGATGGGCAAGCGGCTCACCGGACACCCGATCGAGCGGTGGCAGTTCACGCTGCTCGTCCTGCTGCTTACCGGCTTCGTGGCAGGCGGGGTCGCGGGCATGCTGGCCTACCAGCGCCTGCGCGATGCCTCGCTGTACATCCCCTCAGCCTCGATCGGCCTGGGAGGTGTGGCGTACTTCGTCTACAACCTCCGTGCGAGGTCATCACGCTTCGATGCATAGAGCATCCGCCCGAGCACGCCCGCCAAGAGCACCGATGCCATCGCAACGAACAGCAGGCCTAGCGCGATCAGCAGCCACCCGCTCACACCCCAGTAGATCGCCATCCCAGCGGTGTCATGCCCTCCACGCGAATTCGGATGGTCAATCGCGTACTGCGCGGAGAGCGTGGCCGTCAGCACGAGCCACCAGCCAACAGCGAGCGGGAACGCCGCGAACCCAAGCATCGCGCCGGCTGTGATGAGCAGGTCTCTCCTCGACGCTTTGCGCACCTGCCCGCGCAGATCGTCGTAAAGTTCGGCTGCCCACACAGCTCACCCCTTGACAGCGCGCCGCCGCTGCAGCTCCGCGTTGATGAAGCCATCAAGCTCGCCCGCGAGCACCACCGTCGGGTTCGAGTGCTCGTGACTCGTGCGGTGGTCCTTCACGCGGTTGTCGTACAGCACGTAGCTGCGGATCTGCGTGCCCCAGCCGCGGGCCAGATCACCGCCCGAGGCGTCCTTGATCTCCGCAGCCCGCTTCTCTTCTTCGAGCAGTTCGAGCCTTGCTTGCAGCAGCGTCATCGCCTGCCGCTTGTTCTGCGGCTGCTCGCGGTACGTGCTCGCCACCACCATGAACCCGGTGGGCTTGTGGACGATTCGGCAAGCCGACGCCACCTTGTTGACGTTCTGCCCGCCCGGTCCGCTTGAACGCGCAAAGAACGTGAACTCGAGATCCTTCTCCGGTATCTCGAGGCTCGATTCCTCGAACTCCGGCGTGACCTCGACGGTCGCGAAGCTCGTCTGCCGCTTGCCCTGCGAGTTGAACGGGCTGACGCGCGCCAGCCTGTGCGCGCCGCGTTCGCAGTTCAGATATCCAAACGCGAACGGCCCCTTCACATGCAGCGTGACGCTATCGATGCCGACCTCGGTGCCGAAGGATTTTTCGAGCTCCTCGACCTTCCACCTCATCCGCTCGAAGTAGTACAGGTACATCCGCAGCAGCATGTCGGCCCAGTCGTTGGCCTCGGTTCCGCCGTCGCCCGCGTGGATGGTGAAGAAGCAGTTGCGGTGGTCGTGTCGCCCGCTGAGCAAGCTCTGCAATTCGACCCGGTCCATCTTCTTGACGAGCTTGTGCAGCGCTTCGTCGGCCTCAAGAAGCAGCTCCTCGTCGCCCTCTTCTTTGGCCATCTCGTAGGCGAGCGCTGCTTCTTCCAACTCGTCGGCCACATCGGTCACGGGCGCGATCTGGGCCTTTATGACCTTGAGCTGACCGACGATTTTCTGGGCCGAGTCCTGGTCGTCCCAGAAGCCCTCGGCTCCCATCGATTCTTCGAGCTGAGCGAGCTTGATCTGCTTGGCATCGTAGTTAAAGAGAGTCGCGGATGGTTAAGATCCGCGCCTCAAGGTCGTCGATGACGGGTTGGTGGGTCTCGAAGTGCATCAAACAGGCTCCTGGCTCGGTCCTGGCTCGGGGTTGTGTCGCACCGATCCCCGGCACGAGGCCAATCGTAGTCCCCCCCGGCTCGGCGGTATGCTGTCCCCAGTGCCGCAGATCATGCTCACAATCGCGAGTTCTACGCCAACGCCCGACCCGGACGCGGTCGGCCGGTGGTCGGTCGTGATGATGGGGCTGATCCTCTTTGCGCTGGCCCTGCTGGTGATGGGACTGGTGGTCGTCGCGGTGCGCCGCAGCCGTCGCGCTCGCGCCCAAACCCAGGCCGCGACCAAGGGCGGGCTCGACCCCTGGGCCGAGGCGGGCCGGCGGGCCGCAACGCCTCCGGTCGATGACGGCCCCGATCAGGCCGTCGACACCGATCTGGATAGGGACAACGGCCGATGACCCCGCAAGATCCATCCACCGTAACAGATGCCAGCGCACCGCCCAAGCCAAGCGGCAGCCGGGCCGTGCTCGTAACAGGCGGCGCCAAGCGCGTGGGCCGGGCGATCTGTCGGGCGTTCGCGTCGGCGGGCTACGACGTGGTACTCACCTACCGCACGAGCAGCGATGAAGCCGTGCGCGCGCAGCGCGAGCTCGTGAAGTTCAACGTCAACTGCTCGATCCACCGTGTCGATCTCGGTGACCCGATCCAGGCAATCGAGTTCGCTGAACAGATGGCCGTCGAGCTCCCCCACCTCGATGCGCTCGTCCACAACGCGTCCGCCTACAGCCCATCGCCCCTGTCGGACCTCGACGCCGAGGACGCACTCGGCGCTTTCCGCGTCAACGCGCTGGCGCCCCTGCTGCTAAGCCAAAGGCTCGCGGGCAGGCTCACCGAGTCACCAGCGCCCGGAGGCGGGTCCATCGTGATGATGCTCGACATCCACGCCCTCGGCCTACCAAGGCGCAACTTCTCGGCGTACGCCATGTCCAAGGCCGCACTCGCCCAGGCCATGCGCACGCTCTCGCGAGAACTTGCGCCGAGGGTCCGCGTCAACGGCGTGGCACCCGGAGTAGTGAAGTGGCCCGAGGCCGGCCCTGACTCTGACCGCGAGATGCAAGAACGCTACCTCAAGAGCGTGCCGCTCGACCGCGCCGGTACGCCCGAAGAAGCCGCCGAAGCCGTGCTCTGGCTGGCCACACGCGCCACCTACTGCACCGGGCAGATCATCAACGTCGATGGCGGGCGATCGCTGCTCTAGTTGGGTGAATTGAATCGGTGATCGAGCGCCCGTCAAGGCGGGCCCTTGAGCCGATCGACCATCTCGCGAGCTCGATCTTCGCCGAGCATGCTGGCGTGCATGGCGGCCTTGATCGCCCCGGCGTTGTCCCCCGCTCGTTCCAGCCAAGTGGCGGCCTCGAGCCACACGCGCCCGTTGGTCGAGTGCCGCTGGGCTGCCTCAAGAAACCGAGCCGCTGCGTCTTCGCTCTTCCCGAGCATCGCAGCACTGGTCGCGTACAACCGGACCACCGGCAAACTCAGGCGATCCTCGTCGCCCACGCCTTCAAGAGCTGCCAGCGCCTCGGCGGGCTCGTTCAGCCGGTTGCGCGCCCGCGCCTCGATCACCCGCCACGCGGTAACCCTGGGCTGCTGCTCACGCGCCTTGGCAAGGTACTGAAGCGAAACCCCCGGCCGATTCTCCCGCAGCGCCAGTTCCGCCAGCGAGCCCCACGCAATCGCCAGATGCTCATCGAGCTGTGTCGCACGAAACAGCGAGGCCCGCGCCTCGTCCGGTCTGTCGAGACCCATCAGCACCTGCGCTGCGTACAGCGGGAACCGAGAATCGGTCGGGTCCGCAGCCTCTGCGGCGCGGTAGTGTTCGATCGCTCGCTGGGGAAGGCCCGCCCGGTTGGCTGCTGTCCCCGCCTCGAACTCGTCCTCGGCCATCCCGCTGCCGAGCGACAGCGCCTCCTCGTACGCCTCGTGGGCCGCCAGCGCCCCGTCGGCCAGCCGCGTCCGCGTGCGGGCCAGCGCCAGCCAGAGCACGCGGTCCTCGGGGTAGTCCGCCACCGCCGCCTCGAGCACCGCGGCGGCCTTGGATGGCTCGGAATCCAGCATCGCCCGCTCGGCTGTCGCGAGCACCGCATCGAGCGTCTCGGGCGGAGCCTGCCGGGGGCCATCAGGTTCGACGGCTTGCCCCGTGGTCTGGCCCGTGTTCATCCGCCACACGCCGCCCGCGCCCGCGCCGAGACCAGCGGAGAGAATCGCAACGAGCATCGCGGTGCGTGCGGTGGCCATGCACAGAGCCTAGCCGATCAGGCCCAGCGGGCCCCTCGCGGCTCTACACTCGACCACGATGCCAAGCCCTTCCGATGCCAAGCCGTCCCACTCCGCTCAACCACCGCAAGCCGTGGAAATGCCCGGCAAGTACACGCCGGCCGACCACGAGGCCGCCATCAGTAAGCGGTGGGAAACCGCCCGCGCCTTCCATGCCGATCCCGGACGGGTGCTCAGCGGCGAGGCCGAGCCCTACTGCATCCTCATCCCACCGCCAAACGTCACCGGCGCCCTCCACCTCGGCCACGCCTTCAACAACACCATCCAGGACATGCTTGTGCGTGCGCACAGGATGAAGGGGTTCGAGGCCCTCTGGATGCCCGGCACGGACCACGCCGGAATCGCCACGCAGGCGGTGGTCGACAAGCGCCTTATCGCTCAGGGTGAGAGGGCCCTCGCCGACTACAAGCGCCAGGAACTTGAAGACGGCACCGGACGCGAGGCCTTCATCGCCAAGGTGCTCGAATGGAAGGATGAGTACCTCCAGCGGATCACAGGCCAGCTCCGAGCCATGGGCTGCTCGTGCGACTGGGACCGCCAGCGCTTCACCATGGACGAAGTATGCGCGCGCGGCGTACGCGAAGCGTTCTTCCGCCTCTTCAAAGACCGCCTCATCTATCGCGGCAAACGCCTCGTCAACTGGGACCCGGTCACACAGACCGCCCTCGCCGATGACGAGGTCGAGATGGAGGAGGTCGAGTCCTTCTTCTGGTACATGAAGTACCCGGTGGTGGATACCGACGGCAACGAGACCGGCGAGCACGTCACCGTCGCGACCACCCGGCCCGAGACCTACTTCGGCGATACCGCTGTCGCGGTGAATCCTAAGGACCCCGAGCGCGCGCACCTGATCGGTCAGCACGTCAAGCTGCCGTTTGTTGGGCGGGTGATCCCGATCATCGGCGACGACTACGTCGTGATGCCTGATCCCGAGTCGAGCGATGCCAAGGCCAAGTACGCCTCGGGTTTCTTGAAAGTCACGCCCGCGCACGACCCCAACGACTACGACATCGGCCAACGCCACGACCTTCCCATCATCAACGTCATGGCGCCTGATGCCTCCATCAGCGGCGACCACGGCTGGGAGGATGTGGGTGATGCCGATTGGGCCATCGGCAAGAGCCGAGAGGACGCCCGCCAGCTCGTCGAAGCCAGGTTTAGCCAGGCCGGTCTGCTCGCCGAGAAAAAGCCCTACTCCCACTCGGTCGGCCACAGCTACCGAAGCCACGCAATCGTCGAGCCCTACCTGAGCGACCAGTGGTACGTGAAGGTCACCGACGACCGTCTGCGCGGCGAGGCCCAACGCGCCCTCAACCCAAGCCAACGCACCGACAAGAGCCTGAGCGAGTGGGCAGAGAGCAGGCCCGCTGGTTCGACGGATGCCGCCGACGGCTCCATGACCTTCCACCCGCCGCGGTACGCGAAGACGTACGAGGGCTGGCACGACTACCTGCGAGACTGGTGCATCAGCCGTCAGCTCTGGTGGGGGCACCGGATACCGGTGTGGCGGAAGCGCGTGGATATCTCGGACTCAACCTGGGCAGATGAACTGGCAGGAGCGACCGGGCTAGATGACATAGTGAGTGGCGAGTGGAGTTCAGCGGCCCTCAGGGTGGCTCGCGTCACAGATGGCGCGGAGGTAGATCCGAAGCAGGAACTAATGCCGCCCGACGATCACACCTCGGGCGAGTACGACATCTTCGTCTGCGCGCTATCTGATAGCGAAGTGGCACAACTCGAAGCAGCCGGTTTCGCACGCGACCCCGACGTGCTCGACACGTGGTTCTCCTCGGCATTGTGGCCGTTGACAACGATGGGCTGGCCCGAGCCGGGCGCGTCCGAGGACGGCTTGCTCGATGCGTTCAAGCCCACGAGCGTGCTGTGCACGGCCCGCGAGATCATCACGCTGTGGGTCAGCCGCATGGTGATGTTCAATCGCTACATTGCGGGCGATGGCGACACCTCGGGCGATGCGCCCTTCAAGGATGTGTTCATCCACGCGATGATTCAGGACGGCGAAGGACGCAAGATGTCCAAGAGCCTGGGCAACGGCGTGGACCCGCTGGACATCATCGACTCCCACGGCACCGACGCCATGCGCTTCACCCTCGCGCAGATGGCCACGCAGACGCAGGACGTACGCATGCCCGTGGAGCACGACGAGGCCACTGGCAAGAACACGAGCCCCAAATTTGACTTTGGACGAAACTTCTGCAACAAGCTTTGGAACGCGAGCCGGTTCGTCATCACCATGCTCGGCGAGCATGCGACCGGTGAAGGTTCGTTCGACGAGACCAAACTCACGTTGCCCGACCGCTGGATGCTAAGCCGGCTGGAAGCGGCTGCGCGTGCGTGCGACGAGGCGATCGCTTCGTACCAGTTCGCCAGCTACGCGCAGGCGTTGTACGACCTGCTCTGGCGGGACTACTGCGATTGGTACGTTGAGGCGGTCAAGCCCACGCTCAAGACGAGCCCCACGCAGCAGGCGGTTCTTCGCGCGGTGCTCGATGCGATCCTTCGGCTGCTGCACCCCATCACGCCGTTTGTGACCGAAGCCATTTTCGACAAGCTCAGCCAGATCAAGACGGCCAAGGTGCCGGGACTCACGCTTGCGCCATCACGTCGCGAGGGACTGCTGTGCCTGGCGGGCTGGCCCGACGCAGCCAGTTCGCTGAGCGATGCTGGCGCAGAAAGTCAGTGGTCGCGTGTGCAGGGGCTCATCGGCTTGGTGCGCGAAGTGCGCGCTCAGCAGCAAGTCAAGCCGCGCCAGCGCATCACGCTTCACGTTCCGAGCGCCGCATCGGCAACCATCCAGCCGATCATCGACGCTGCGCCTGAGGTCATCGAGTTTCTCGCTGGCATCGGCACGGTGACCGCGGTTGAGCCAGAAGGCCGGGCTGTGGATATCCGCTGCGAGGGGCTGGACCTCAAGCTCTCGCAACTCTCAGATGAGGTCGACGCGGGCGCGGAGATCGAGCGCATCGAACGCGAATTGTCGACCAAGGCCAAATCGATCGCAGCGATGGAGGGCCGGCTGAACAACCCCGGCTACGCGGACAAGGCCCCGGCGCACCTCGTGCAACAGACCCGCGATCAGCTCGAACAGGCCAAGGCCGAGCACGCAGCGCTCGCCGAGGCGCTGGGACGCCTCGAGTGAGGTTCGCTGCCGGTGCATTCACTGTGGCGTCGATGCTGCTTGCGGGGTGCGTTTCGACGCAGCCTGCTTCGGTCTCGCAAGACGTGAACACCAGCCCAACCGCGAGCGTGCGCGCAGGCGAAGTGGCTATCAGTCGGCACGGCTGGCCAGCCGGCGGCGCTGAGGGCGAGGAGCTGCGAACCGCCCACCACCGCGTGTTTACGAACGTCCGCAACCCCGTGATCAGCGCGAGGATTCCTGTGTTCATGGAGGACTCGCTGCTGCACTACCGCAGCGCGTTCAGCCGCTCGCGTCCGCTGCCCGCCCCGCCGAGCACCATGACCTCGTACGTCATGGCAACGCGCGGCGAGTGGGCGAGCCTGACCGCTGAAAGCCTGCCGCCTACGCGTGCGCGCCGCTACCTGCAGATCGAACGCGGCGGCTTTGCCGAGAACGGCGTCGGATACATGTTCGACATCGGTACGCAGGACACCTTCGCGGTCGCCTCGCACGAGGGCTGGCACCAGTACACGCAGACCACCTTTGCCGAGCGCTTGCCGTCGTGGCTCGAAGAAGGCTGCGCGACCTATTGCGAGGGGTTCAGGTGGAGCACGACCGACCGTGATCGTGCAATCTTCAGCCCTTGGTCGAACGTCGAACGGTTCGACCGCTTGCGCGATGCGCACCGGGTGGGGTCACTCTTGAGCCTGCGCGAGCTGCTCTCGGCCAGGCCCGAGGTGCTGCTCGCGGGCTCAGCTGATGCGACTCTCGACTACTACGCCCAGCTATGGGCGCTGCTGCACTTTCTGGTCGAAGCTGATAACGGCCGGTACGCAGCGGGTCTCTCCCGCGCGCTGCACGATGCCGCCGGCGGACGCATGGCGGCTGCTGTCCGTCCGCGTGCTACAGCGTTCGGGCGACCTCCCCCGCTCGGCGAACGGGTGTTCACCGCGTACATTACGCCAAACGTCCCCGAGGCCGACGCGGCGTACCAAGCGTTCGTTGGCCGTGTTGTCGCGCCCGGCTCCAAGCAAGCGATTGTCGCGGGGCGAAGCCCGCTTGCTGCGCCGTAACGAGCCTGCGGAATGACAAAGCGGGCCCCCACTGCTGGGAGCCCGCTGATGATTCACAGGTTGTCGTGTTCGGGATCAGCGGCGGCGGCGAACGCCTGCGATCGCGCCCAGGCCCAACAGCGCGGCGGATGCCGGAGCCGGGATGAAGACCGTAAAGTACTGGTTGCCAGCGAACTGGTTGAAGTCCACGCCGGACAGGTCGCCGATGAAGCCACCACCGCCGTCACCACCGAGGTTCCCGGTCATTGCCGGCAGCGCACCGAGGATCTGGTTGGAGAGGTAGTTGTGATCGCCGTTGTTGATCATCGCGGCAATCTTAATCTCGCCGACAAAGTTGGCGGGCAGGCCCAGATCGGCGAGCGCGATGGAGAATTCCATTCCGGTGGTGACCGCGGCAGCCGCAGCCTGATCGGCGGGCACGCCGTTGTCGCCACTCACGCCGGCGATGTTCGAGTTGTTGATCGCGAAACCGAGGTTCTGGGTCAGTGCGGTGCCGCTTGCAGCGTTCGCACCACCCATGGCACTGCCCACGCTGCCGGCGATGATTGATCCGGCAGAGGTGATGGTATCGAACGGAGGCGAACCAACACCGCTTGACCATGCAACATTGGCGTCACCACCGCCGTTGCGATTCACGAAGTCCACCTCGTAGCCACTCATAGGTACGCTACCACCGCCCCAGCGGCTGAACAGGTGGAAATCGGCTTCGAAACCACTGTCAAAGGTCAGGCCGTTGAGATTCTGGCTGGAGTTCGCAAAGTCGTAACCGGGCGTTGCGCTGAGCGTGTTCTCGCCACCAGCCACGCTGTCGATGAACACGTCAAGCTTGTTAAAGTTGGGCTCTTGGTTTCCGGTCATCATGAGGAAGAGCCGGCCGCCATCGACCCTGGCGTAAGCCGCGTTCAACTCGCTGCCGTTCTGGGCGCTGGTGTCCGTGACGTTCCCGAATTGGGTGTTCGCCTGCTGAACGACGATGGGCGCGCCGTACGCAGCGTCGCGCGTGCCGTCGATAACGGGGGCCTGGGCCGATGCGGATGCAGCGAAGCCGCACAACGCGATGAGGGTGATGGTTCTTGTCATGGTGCTATCTCTCCTGTGCGCCTCGGGCACACTTCTTAAACCGCCCGTCCCGATACGTAGGAAAGGGCATTCTCCAACCACTAGGATAGCCTGAAGTCGCTCAATCGCAACAGTTTGGATATGAAATCTGGTGTCGCGCCACGAGCCCTTAGCGAGCCGATCCTCGAGGCCTTTGGACGCCGTCCAGCGACGCTCGGCGAGCACTATATCTGCTTATCGGACCGCGAGTGCCGGGGTCTCGCGGCTGGGCGGCACACCAAGATAGTGCAGCGACCGCTCCAGCACCCGCCGAACCACGGGTCCGGCCACGGCAGAGCCGTAGTGCGAGCGGGCCCGGATTCGCCCCGGGCCCGGATCATCGATCACGATGATCGCCACCAACCTTGGCTCAGCGGCCGGAGCCGCCGCCACAAAGCTCGAGTTGTACTGGTCCTCGAAGTACCCCCGCGCGCCGCGCGGCCTGCGGAACCCATCGGGAGCCTTTCCGAGCGGGATCTCCGCTGTGCCGCTCTTGCCGAGCATCGGGTACCGCCAGCCGCCGGGCGGCTCCTCGTCCTTCATTCGGCTCTCGACCTTGCGCCCTACCTCGCGCATCGCCAGCCGCGCCTGAGCCGCGACGTCACCGCCGATGATCCGCTCGACGATCGCGTTGGCCGGGTCGGCCGTATGCGGCGCAGTCATGCGCAGGGACGGCATCGTCCCGGTGAGATCGCCCGTGCGCACCAGGGCGCAGTACGCGCGGACCATCTGCACGGGCGTCACCGATATCTCGTGCCCGAACGACACCGAAGTATGCGTGTACTTGTTCCAGGATTTGTCCGTGGTCACGATGCCCGTCGCTTCGCCCGGCAGCTTGGTCCCGGTGCGAGAGCCGAACCCGAACCGCAGCACGCCGCTGCGCAGATCACGCCCGCTCATACGCTCGCCGATCTTGACCATCCCGATGTTTGATGAATTTTCGAGCACCTGGAGCCAGGTCATCTCGGCGCGTTTGGTCACATCCTCGATGCCCCGCCCATAGCTCGTGCGCCACCGGCCGCTTTCGGTATCGATCTTGTCCTCGGGTACAGCGCAGCCCGCCTCGGTCAGCAGCGACCACACGATCGGTTTGAATGTCGATCCTGGCTCATAGACGTCCTCCACGCAGCGCGATCGGCCCAGGGCCGGGTGCTCGAGCCGAGCGAAGTCGTCGGGCAGCGTCGTGTACCGGCGGATCGGGACGGGCCATTCGTCGCGGTTGTCGGCGGGCTGCCAGGGATAGGCCGACAGGTCCGGCACGTGTCGGTACACATCCGCCATCGCGATGATCTCGCCCGTGAGCGGGTCGGCAACCACAACCCTGCCGCCCGCAGCGTCTGCTTCCTCGACGCCGCGCGTGAGTTCTTCGAGCGCGATGCGCTGCACCTCGAGATCGATACTGAGGCGGACATCGCTTCCGTGCGTTGGCTGCTGGATCGCGCCACGCTCGATCCACAAAGGCCGGCCCCATGCATCGCGCACGTACCGAACCCGGCCGTCGCTGGCCTGCAGTTCGCGGTCGAGCAAACGCTCGGCGCCGAGCAACCCCGTCTGCTCGAATCCAACCTTCCCGACGATCGAAGCCATCAACTCGCCGCCCGGGTACTCGCGCACCGCTCGGCGTTCGAGATGAACCCCCGGCAAGCCAAGCCGCTCAACCGCAGCCAGTTCGTGCGGCTTGAGCACGCCGCTGACAACGAGGTATCGACGCAGTGCCAGTCCCGTATCGCTGGCCTCGGCTTCCTCGGTTTGCGCACGGGCACGCAGGGCTTCGAGCAGCACACCGAGACCGCCGGTCGGCTCTGTGGCAACGACGAGTGGCCCGGACGATTCACGCCGATGATTCTCGATGAGCCCTTCGACGATGCGGCCGCCAATCTTGCCCGATGGCTCACCAAGGGCCTCGGCGAGTTTGACGATCGTCTCATCGATCGTGCCCGGCTGCTTAGATTCAAGCCGATCCAACTCGACCGGGTCCACGAACACGCGGTAACCCATTCGGCTGGTCGCCACGAGCCGGCCCACGCGGTCACTCAGATCGCCGCGGTACCCCTCGACCGCGTGCGTTGATTCACGATCCGGCATGTACGCGACGAGCGCTTCGGGCGTCATCAATTGCAGCTGCGCGACGCGCGCGACCACTGCGCCCATGCCCATCAGGACGAGCACAACGACAAACCGGAGTGTGCCCGTCGTCCGCATCAGTCAGGGAACTCCTCTTCGGGCAGCGTTGCTTGCGCGGTGGTGGCCTGATCCTCAGTCAGCAGCTCAGCTTCGATTGCCAACGGGTCGAAAGGGCTCAGCCAGTTCTGCGTTCGGACTCCGGTCTCATCGGCGAACAGCTTGATCTGGTCGGGTGTGATCTCGTTCGCAAGCTCGGCGCGAACGGTGCTAACCTGCTCGTTGAGCATGCGCACCCGCAGTCGCGCCTCGGCAAACTCGTTGGCGGCCTGAAGCCGAGCCTGCCTGAGCGACAGCAGCACAGCGCACACCACGCCAGCGCCAACGATCACCGCGGCGAGCTTGAAGAACGTCTCGCTGGAGGCCGCGCCCGCTGGCATCACCGAGCCGGGATCTTGAGCTTCATGCCCACTCGGATCTCGTCGGCATCATCAATCAAGCCCTTGTTGGCCTTGATGATCTCCTCGGTCCTCTTGGAGGTGCCGAGCAGCTTGATCGAAATCTCCCCCAGTGTGTCACCTTTGACCACCGTGTACGTGCTTGCCGCGGGGGTCGTCGCGGGAGCGGACCGCTTGGGCTGAGCCTGCTGCGGCTGGGTCTGATTTGGCACGCCTCGCAGCTTGTGCGCGCCAAGCGCCGCGGGCAGCAAAAGGCGCACACCGGGCCGAATGGTACCCGTGCGGCCGACTTTGCCCTCGTTCGCCTCCGCCAGCTGCTTCCAGAGCGAACCCTGCCCGTAGTACCGCTCGGTAATCTTGTAGAGCGACTCGTTGGGCTGCACGAAGTGCTCGCCTTGCGCTGCGATACGTGCCGCAGGAGGTGTACTGACCGGCACCGCCTTGGGCTGTTCTACGCGAATCGCGGGCACGCTTGCTGCGCTATCAAGCCCGTTGCGGACGCGGTTCATGAGCCGTTCGGCGATATCGTTCGCCAAGCTACCGTTGCTTGGTACATCGGTGTCGATGCCGCCGCCGGAACCCTGAGCGATCACCAGCGGGCCGTTGTCGGCATTCGCAATCGGCGCAAACACATCATCGAAGCTCGGCGGTGCTCCGCGCAACGGCTCCGATTGGCCCGAGGCCACGACCGATTCCGGAATGCTCGCAGGCGCAGCCTCTGTGATATCAAGCGTCGACCAATCGCCCGGTAGCGGATTGCCGCCCGCGTAGCGCTGCGGCGTCTGCGTGCGACTGTGGTCGATCAGTTCGCGACTCTCCAGCTCTTCGTTGTACGCAGCGGAGTAGTGGTCCGTGATGAGCACGCCCACCACGAGCACCAGAGCAAACCCGATGACCAGTGCCAATTTTTGTTCGCGATTCACAGCTTGCGTCCTTGCTCGCCGGGCGGGCCAGCGTTGCCCGCATCCTCGGTTGTCTCGGCCATCATGGCCCTTATCTGTCCGCCATCAGTCCGTCACTTGTCCGCCATCCGCACCACCCGCAGCTTGGCCGACCGTGACCGTGGGTTGGCCATGGTCTCTTCCTCGCCCGCTGTCACCGGCTTGGCCGTGACATGCTCGGCTCGGCCTCGCTCGACCAGTTCCGCGAACGCCTGCTTGACCAGCCTGTCCTCAAGCGAGTGGAAGCTGATAATCCCGATTCTCGCCCCCGGCTGCAACCAGCCCTCGGCATCGTGCCTGATCGCCGCCAGCAGCGCCGAAAGCGAACCCATCTCGTCGTTCACCGCAATCCGCAGCGCCTGAAACGTCTTGGTCGCCGGGTCGATGCCCGACCCCTTGCCTCGGTGGCGCGGAACCACACTCCGAACCGCCTCGGCCAACTCCGAGGTCGTTTGTATCGGCGACACGTCGCGCACTTGGACCAGTTTTTGCGCCACCACTTTCGCCCTTCGTTCCTCACCGAACTCGCGGATGATCGAGGCCAGCTCAGCCTCGCCAAGCGTGTTCACCAAGCCCGCCGCCGTCTCGGCCCCACCCGACCGGTCGTACCGCATGTCCAGCGGCCCATCCCGCATGAAGCTGAACCCCCGCTCGCCATCGTCCACGTGCACCGAAGCGAAGCCCAAATCCGCCAGCACCGCATCTGCAAGAATGCCGCGCTCGGCCAGCGTTCGGGGCAGTTCAGCAAAGTTCCCCTGCACCCGCTCGACCCGGCACACGTCCCTAATCGCCCCCGCAGCCCGCTCAAGATTGGCCCCGTCCAGATCGTTGAGCACGACCATCCCGTTCGTGCCGACCAGCTCTGCCGCGAGCAGCGAATGGCCCCCAAGCCCTGCTGTGCAATCGATATATGTCTGGCCCGCCGCCAGCGCGAGCGTGTCCATCGTCTCTTGTGGCAATACCGGCAGGTGGCCTTTCACGCTGGGAGCCTAGTCCATCTGCTCAGGTAGACTCGGGACATGAACCCGCGATTCCCTGCCGTCTGCTGCCTGCTCGTCCCGCTCGCACTCCTCAGCGGGTGCATGCCCCGCAGCTTCACCGTCTCGCTCGATGCTGAACGCCGCGAACTGGTCGAACAGCCCATCATCGGCGGCGACCAACACGCCCCGGCCAAGGTCGCCATGATCGACCTCACCGGCATCATCGCCGACCGGGGCAGCCCCACCGTCTTCGGCCCGGGCGACAACCCCGTAGATGAGTTCCTCCGCCGCCTCCACAAGGCCGAGCAGGACTCCACCGTCAAGGCCATCCTCGTCCGCATCAACTCCCCAGGCGGAACCGTCACCGCCTCCGACGTGCTCTATACCGAGCTTCGGCGCGTGAGCCAGGCGGGCAAGCCTGTCGTCGCCTCGATGGGCGAGATGGCCGCAAGCGGCGGGTACTACGTCGCGGCCGCGGCCGACCTGATCGTCGCCCACCCCACCACCATCACCGGCTCCATCGGCGTGATCGTGCCAACGTTCAACGTCTCCGAGGGTCTCGACAAGCTGGGCATCCAGGGCCGAGCCGTTGTCAGCGGCGACAACAAGAACATGGCCGACCCCTTCGAGCCGGCCGAAGAACAACACTACACCATCCTGCAAAGCATGGTCGACGAGTTCTACCACCGGTTCCGTTCGCTGGTCGTCGAGCGCCGGCCCAACCACGACGCATCAAGGCTCGATGAACTCACCGATGGCCGGGTGTTCACAGGCGCTGAGGCCGTGCGCACGGGCATGGCCGATGAACTGGGCGACTACCGAACCGCGTTTGAAGCGGCCAAGCGGCTCGCTGCGATTCAGAAGGCCTCGCTCGTCAAGTACGGCTACCGCGAGCAGCGCACCACCACCGCGTACGCCAGCGCTCAGGCCGAGCCATCGCCCGCGCTGGCCAACGTGAACGCACGATTTGTTGACCTTCCGGCCAACTCTCTCACAACCCTTCGCGCGGGCACCGCGTATTACATCTGGTTGCCCTAGTTTCGTGTTCCTCTGAAAGGAAGCATCGTGCAACACCGGGTGTACAAGTCTGAGCGAGGCCTGACCGTCGTTGAGTTGCTCGTGGTCCTGCTGGTCATTGTGATCGTGGTCCTCGTCATCCTTCCTTCACCCGGTCGAGGCGGCCGCCCCAGATCCATGCAACGGCAACTGAGGGACTCCACGCAAGTTCGCGGCATCCTGCAAGCGATGGTCATCCACGCCCAGAACAACCAGGACCGCTTCCCGCTGCCATCGGTCCTCGATGCGGGCGACCACACCATCGCTGGCGGCGGCACCGCCAAGGACCATACCGCCAACATCTTCTCGATGCTCATCGCCGATGGGTCGATTTCCACGGAGATTCTCATCTCGCCTGCAGAAGCCAACGGCTCCATCGACGAGTACGAGGGCTACGAGTTCGACGAGCCGTCCGCAGCAGCCAACCCCGCCAGCGCGCTGTGGGACCCCGCGTTCAGCGCCGACTTTACCAACGGCGAAGGCAACATCAGCTACGCCCACCTGCTGCCCGGCGGGCCTCGCCAGCCGATGTGGGCCA
The DNA here is from genome assembly GCA_029260395.1 of Phycisphaerales bacterium. Classification (GTDB taxonomy): domain Bacteria; phylum Planctomycetota; class Phycisphaerae; order Phycisphaerales; family UBA1924; genus OFTM382. Next base: position 222,282 of record JAJDDJ010000018.1, read on the forward strand.
ATACATTCAACGGCTCGCAACCGGTCATCGCCAACCGTGGGCCCAAGATCACCGGCGTGACCTACACCGGCAAGAACGCAATTCCCGCGTTCGATGCGATGTCGAACACGCTGCTCATCCACGGCGGCCGAAAATCGTGGGAGGGCAACGTCGGCTACGCCGACAACCACGTGTCGTTCGAGAACGAACTCGCGCCGACTTCGGCTGCCCCGTTCACTGATGCGCAAGGCGTGCAGCGCCCCGACGCCATCCACTACAACGAGCCCACCGATCCGACAGACCTCAACGCCTTCCTCAGTATCTTCACCACCGCTGGCGACAAGACCGAGGACTTCACCCCGATCTGGGATTGATCGTCTTCTGAATCCCGCCCGAGGGATCGCTCCCCCGGGCGAGTGAGTGTGACCGGGCGTTAGCTGCCCGGCGCGTGCTTAGCTGGCAGCGGCCTCCAGTACCGCACCGTGCCATCGGCTAAACGCTCGCCGTAACCGGGCGCGCCATCGACACTGATCGGCCCCCAGCCCACGGGCTCCTCTTTCGGCCTGTGCCGAGGAGGGCCGGCGTTTCGTGGCTCACGCTGGGCATCGCTCAATTCGATCGGCTCCACGCCGGCGTAGGGCCAATCAACAACGCTCGGGCTCTTTACGTTCTCTTGCGTGCGCATGGTGCGCTCCTTCTCTACGAACACCACCGGCGTCCGCCCAACGCGGGCGAACGCGAACAAAGCTTGCTTGGATGTGGGGGGGAGGAACAACCGAACGGTGCGAACGCCGAGAGCGAACGCATCGAGCGCACGAGCCTGCCTACAGCATGCTTATGAGCGATCGGTTGTTATGAATCGTGCTTGAAAAGCTTGCGATCTGGCCGCGGCTGAGCCGCTGTCCGGTCTGCCTTCTGGCTGGCCTCAGCCGAGGCGGGCGGGATCGCCCGAGCAGGCAAGCCGACCCGCATACTGGTTGGCGGCCCGTTGCGCGCCGACTCGGAGCGCATCAATCGGTGCCGACCCAAACGGGGCCTCAGCGGTCAGATCGATGTGCGTTGAAGTCATGAGCATCGGTCACCTCCCAGTCGCAGCCTGCAAATCCAGGCTCAATCGCTGCAGGCGGGGCCGACCGGATCGGCACCATCGCCTTGGTTGGCCCATACTTTAGCGGGATCGCTCCCCGCGTCAACCTTCGAAGCGAGCGGCCTGCCCCCCGAACCACCCCTAGAATCGCGATTCCCCGCAGTTGAAACGCAATCTCAGCGTCCGGCACACTTGCCCCCCATTGAGGAACGCCCCATGACCCGCCGAATCCTGATCGCCCTTGCCCTCTTCGCTTCGGTCGCGGTCCTCGCCGCCCTCACGCGCGATACCACCCGCCCGGCCGGCTCGATCGCCACGGTCGACACCCTTCGGCTCATGGAGCGCATGCTCGAGATGCCCGAGTTCGCCGATGTTCGTGATACGAAGATCGAGGAGTTCCAGAACCCACTGCGCGACCTCGACACGCGGTTGCGCGCGATGATTACCCAGTGGCAGACCATGGACCCCTCCACGCCCGAAGCCAACGAGCTCCGCGGCCAAGCCGAGTTGGTCCAGCAGCAGCTCATGCAGGCCCAGCAGGATGCCCAGCTCGGCATCGATGCCTTTGCCGCTGGGCAGTTCGCCGCTGCCTTCCGCAAGGTCCGCGCCACGGCTGCCGACATCGCCGCCAACGACGGCTACCAATACGTCATGACCAGCCGCTTCGACGACGAGAACATTCTCACCAACTCCACGTCGCTGTTCGTTCAAGAGATCCTCTACCGCTCGGCGCTCATCGCCCCCGAGGGCACGGACATCACCGACGCCGTCGCCAAGGCGCTCAGCATCCCCGAGCCAACGCCCGAACCGGCCGTGGACTCAGCCCCCACCACCGAGCCCATGCCTACGCCCAGTCCCTAATCTAGCTCCCTAACCACGCTCCCTGATCGGTCGCCGCTCGTCCAGCAGCGCTTGCAACGATGACGCAACCGCAGCCTTGGCCTCGGCCATCGACGGCCGCGCTTCGCCAAGCTCCCGCCGAAGGCTCGTGACCGTGCGCCCCGCCAGGCCGCACGGCACGATCAGGTCGTAGTGCGCCATCTCCGGGTCCACGTTCAGCGCCAAGCCGTGCATGCTCACCCACCGCCGCACGCGCACGCCCATCGCCGCGATCTTCGAGCCGGGCTTGTCCCCCACCCACACGCCCGTAGCCTTGTCGTCGCGCCAGCCCTCGAGCCCGAACCCCGCCAGCGCGTCGATGACGGTCTGTTCCAGCAGTCGCATGTACGCGTGCAGGTTCAGGCCGTAGGCGTTGAGATCGACAATCGGGTACGCCACCAGCTGGCCCGGCCCGTGGTAGGTTACGTCGCCGCCGCGATCCGTCGGCTCGATTGCCACGCCAGCCCGCTCGAACTGGTCGGTCGAAGCCACCACATGCTGCGGAGCCTTGGCCCGCTTGGAAACCGTCACCACCGGGTCGTGCTCGACCAAGAGCAGCCTGCCTTCTGTCCCGCCAGCCTCGCGCGCGGCGATGATCTCCTCAAGGTGCGCACGCTGCACCTCCAGCGCCTCGGCGTACGCCATCCGGCCAAGATCGATCACCTGCAACGGCTCGTTCACACCTTGAGGGTAGAGGATGCGGGGGGGACCGTCGCGGTGCTCCACTCCCTCTCCCGCGCCCCATGGGAGAGGGCCGGCATAGCCGGTGCATGGGGTAAGGGTCTGCCTCCCCCCATTGCCTGTTCCCCATCACCTCTTACGGGCACGGCCCGATCAAGCCGAGCAGCGCGAGGAAGTCGCCGAAGCTCACCATGCCGTCGCCGCCCAGCGTGCCGAAGTCGTCGGCGATGTCGCCAACGCAGCCGGGCGTTCCTCCGGGGCACGGCCCGATCAAGCCGAGCAGCGCGAGGAAGTCACCGAAGGAAACCATGCCGTCAGCGCCGAGCGTGCCGAAGTCGTCGGCGATGTCGCCCGGACAAAGCGGCGGCGGCGGGATCTGCTCATTGGCCTCAAACTCCGCCAGGTCGAATTCGTCGTCAATCGTCGTCGCTTCACGGCCGTCGCCGAAGTTCGCGTGCCCCGCCAGCGCGTAGCGAAGGTTGGCCCAATCGTCGAAGCCAGCCAGGGTCGTCAGCGTGCCCGGAGAATCAGCAGCAGACATGCGGTTGATGTCCGCCGCGACGGGAGCTTGCATCGCTGGCGTCATGCCGTCGCCATTCCAGTCGACCGCGAACCCACCGTCCAGCCTTGCCCACTCCCAAGTGTTGGCTGTTGTGGTGAACGGGACTTGCACGCTCGCGTATTCGGGCCGTGTGGCACCCAGACTCACCGACTCGTCCAGCGCGCTTTCATTGAGCGCCGCGAGTTCCTCGCGCGAATAGTCGAGGCGCCACTGGCTCGCATAGCCGGTCTGCGGCGTTTGCCACCGATAGTTCATGACAGAGTAGTAGTTCGGCTTGTAGTGCATGCTGTCTGCGCCACCGTGGCCCAGCCCCAGCGTGTGCCCAAGTTCGTGCATGAAGGTGCCCGCCCGCTGGTCGGCGGTGCCCCCCGGGGTGGACCAGCCGCCGAGTGTCACCATGAAGTCGTTGCCTGGTAGCTCGGCCAGCCCAGAACTACTCGAGCCGCTGTAGGTATCGCCGAAGAGGCAGTAACGGAAGGACAGGTCCCTCGCTGCCTTGATGTTGGGCCAGTTCGGATCGGCACGCTCGGCGGCGGTGCCGTAGCGAGTCGCCTTGAGTGCGTCGAACTCGGTGAAGGCTCCGGGGAACGGCGCCCTTGGGATGTTGGACTCGTCGATCAGGACATGGAGCGCGATCCCGTCTGCACCGCCGCCCGGTGGCGCTGGGATCGGTGCCTGATCGAACGCGTCGATGACGCCTTGCAGTTGCGCCATCGTGGGTACACGCCCAACCATCGCATCAACCTCAATGAAGATGTCCTTTCGATCCACAAGCGCCCCCATGGCGGGCAGATCGAGGTCGACGACGCCGTCGGCGTCGATGTCGATCCCGTTGGTCTCCCAGCAGTCGAGTAGGCCGTCTCCGTCCGAGTCCACCCCGTTCCAGCGGACGGCGCGGTTGTTGAACGAAGCGTTGGACGCATGTCCGACTACGACAGATCCGTCGGCCGAAACGCCCTGAGCCCACGAACCGGCTCCTCCCAGCGTCCCCAGGCTTTGCATGCCCTCGCCCGTCGTCCAGCGGAAAGCGTTGAAGGCGCCCGACGCTATGGTCGCCCGCCCTACTACCACGGATCCGCCGGCTGAGACACCATGACCGTGAGACTGAGTTCCTCCCAGCGTGCCCAGATCCTGCATCGCCCCGCCCGCCGTCCAGCGGAATGCGTGGGAGGCACCAGACGGGGTGGACGCTCTCCCAATCACCGCGGATCCGTCGGCAGAGACACCAAAAGCGTACGAATCGGTTCCTCCCAGCGTGCCCAGATCTTGCATGCCACCGCCGGCCGTCCAGCGAAAGGCGTGGAGTGCTCCAGACGCGCTGTGCGCGGCCCCGACCACCACCGATCCGTCGGCCGAAACGCCATGAGCGGCAGAGCTGGCTCCCCCCAGCGTGCCGAGATCCTGCATGCCCCCGCCCGCCGTCCAGCGGAATGCGTGGGAGGCACCCGCCGCACTGAGCGAGCGCCCAACCACCACGGATCCGTCGGCCGAAGCACCGTACGCCCAGGCGGTGGCTCCTCCCAGCGTGCCTAGGTCCTGCATGCCGCCGCCTGCGGTCCAACGAAAGGCGCGATCGAGGCCCAAGCCCACCGCGTTTAACGACTGGCCAACCACAACGGAGCCGTCGGCGGAAACGCCCTCAGCAACCGACACGGCTCCTCCTAGCGTGCCCAGATCTTCCATGCCCCCGCTCGCGGTCCAGCGGAACGCATGCAAGACGCCTGCCCCCGCTGCGGTGGACGCCCGCCCGACTACCACGGATCCGTCAGCCGAGACCCCACGAGCCTCCGAGGTCGATCCTCCCGGTAGCGTACCGAGGTCTTGGTTGGCCCAACAATCCTGAGCCCCCGCGGCGGCAGAGAGGCACATCAGGGCGATTACGGGCAGCTTCTTCATTCTCAGTCTCCGCTCAGGGGTGGTTCTCCAGCCTACCGGACGCAGCGGGCCCGGCCCAAGGGCTTTCTTGCTGCTTTGATGCTTCATGGGGACTTATGGCGCCCCATCAGAGCCGCCCGATGCCCGGTAACCGCCGGGTTCGGTTCCGTCAGCGCCCTCTCATGCTTCATCTGATGGCCGCGATGCTCTCTCGCTGCCCTGCGAACCCGCTCCGCTGGGCTGCAACGCCCCGGCGCAGCCATGCAAAGCCGTTCTGCACGCCAGCGGCGGAGCCGTGCTGGCCCGCGAACAGCGCGCGCAGCCGTGTTCTGCGCTCCAACTGTCAAGCTAAGAGCCCGTGCAGCCGATGAACCTTCCATAAAGCCGCGGTTGCCCTTCCGCCCGCGTGCCTTACGGCCAGAACACCCGCCCTCTTCGCCGCCCAGCGGCCCGGAGCAACCCGCCATGACCACCGTGCCCCGCACCATCGATGCCCGCATCCAGTTCTACATCAACCACCTGCCCGCGTGGGAGGCCAACGCGGACGCGATCGGGCTCACCGACGAGCAGGTCGCGGTGCTCGGAGCCGCGATCGAACAAGCCCAGGACGCCCAAGCGGCCGCCGAGCGCGCCCGGCAGGTCTCTGCTACCGCTACCGCCGCGCTCAACCGAGCCGTCGACCACCTGCACAGCGGTCCCGGGCTCGGCAGCGCTCTGATCGAGACCATCCGCAGCCGCGCGGCCTCCACCGGTGACCCGCGCGTGCTCACGCTCGCCCAGCTGCCCACGCCCAAGACCCGCCGGTCGTCCAACGCCGTGCCCCCGCCGGGCAAGGCCCACTCCTTCACGACCCAACTGCTGGCCACCGGCCCGCTGCGGCTTCGGTGGAAGTGCGACAACCCGCCGGGCACCAGCGGGACGGTCTATGAGGTCGCCCGCAGGCTCGGCCACGACACGCCCGCGAACGCGCAGCCGTGGGTGCGGCTGGGCGCAGTCGGCCGCAAGGAGTTCATCGATACCTCGCTGCCCGCCGGGCTGGCCCCCGAGTTGCACGGCACGGTCGCGTACGCCGTGACCGCGACCCGCTCGACGCGCCGCGGCACCACCGCGCTGCACACGGTGCAGATCGGCAGCGTGCGAGCCGCCCTGGCCAGCTCCGAATCCAAGAGCGAACCCCAGCTGAAGGTCGCCTCGTAACGTCGGCTCCCCGCACCGCGCATTCCCGCGCTGCGCGGGGCTCTCCGTTCGCTTACGGGCACGGCCCGATCAATCCGAGCAACGCGAGAAAGTCCCCGAAGCTCACCATCCCGTCGCTGCCCAGAGAACCGAAGTCGTCGGCAATGTCGCCAATGCAGCCGGGCGTCCCGCCCGGGCACGGCCCAATCAAGCCGAGCAGCGCGAGAAAGTCGCCGAAGCTCACCATGCCGTCGCCGCCGTTGAGCGTGCCGAAGTCGTCCGCGATGTCGCCGGGGCAGGGCGGCGACAACGCCGGGCTTGCGAGGCGGATGCCGAACGCGAAGTTCTCGGAAGTCGGCGCTGAGCGACCGCGGCCCCTCGATCGGAGGGCGTTTGGAGAATCAAGCCAGCTGCCGCCTCGGAGGATCCGATCCGCGTCGTCCTCCGTCTCGGTCCATTCCCAGACGTTGCCGTTCATATCGAAGGCGCCGTAGTAGGTCGAGTTGCCAGCCGAGCCGACGGTCGTGACCGTCACATCGCCGCTCCAGACTGCAGCCTGACCATAGTTGGCGATGTCGGGTCCCGGGTTGGCCACGTCGCCTAGGGGCGTAGCGGTTGCTGGCGTCGGCGAAGCATTGTTTTTCGTTGCGTACTGCCAGTAGTCGTCCGCGTCGCCGCCGTCGGCCGCGGGTTGGTGGAACGCGGCCTTGTACCACTCATCGTCTGTCGGGAGGAAGACTTGATCGAGGTTGGTCAGGTCACGCGTGATCGCGGCAATCGAGGTAGGCCCGTCGAAGCTGTAGACGCCTGATTCGGTGTCCGCGAAGCCCTGGCCGTTCGTGATCCAGTTGCAGAACCGCGCTGCGTCGTAGGCGCTGACAAAGTTCACGGGTTTGCCAGCCATGTTCGGCTTCACCTCGTAGGCGAACTCGCCGTCGACGCCGGTGCGGATGATGCCGCCCCGAGAGTCGGTCGCCATGTCAGGGTTGTAGAGCCCCGTCGGATCAGTCCTCGCGACGGCGTTGAGGAAGTCGGCGTACTGCGCGTTGGTCACTTCTGTTTGGCTTACGCGGTACCGGTACGCGACGGATCCGTACCCGGTGGTTCCATCGCTCATGACCTCGGTGTCGGGTACGTTGTTGACGTTGGTAACTGTTACCCAGTCGATGTCGAACGGGGCGGGCGGCGGCGGCACCGGGCTTGCAACACGGAATCCGAGATCTATGAAATCGGACGAACGAATCCAGCCATTGCGAAACAGGGACCGCAGCTGCAAACTATCGTCCGACCACGTGCCACCGCGATAGACGCGGCCCGTCCCGATGACCGTCTCGGTCCACTCCTCGACGTTGCCGTTCATATCGGCGCAGCCATAGAAACTGGCACTGCCGGCTGTGCCCACGGAGGAGAGATGACCAACCTCGAATCCCCATGTTGCACCGGAAAGATAGTTCGCGACATTGAGTCCGGGGTTTGAAACGCTGCCGCTGGACGTTGTCGTGGCAACCGTCGGGGCCGAGTTGCTCTGCGTGGCGTAGAGCCAGTAACTGTCACTCGGTCCACCTTGCGCCGCAGGGTGGTGGTACGCGGCCTTGTGCCATTCGTCTTCCGTCGGGAGGAACACCTGATCGCCGTTGTTCAGATCGCGGTTGATGGCGGTGAGCGTGTTCGTGCCGCTGAAGACGTACACGCCGGACTCGGTGGTGGATGCGTCCTGCGGGCCCGTGGGCTGGCCGTTGGTCAGCCAGTTACAGAAGCGAGCGGCGTCGTTCCAGCTCACATGGTTCACGGGCTTGTTGGCGTAGTTCGCTCTGAGCTGGTAGGTGTAGTTGCCGTCCGTCCCGAACCTCAGGAAGCCAGTCCTGTCATTCGTAGCGTTAATGGGATCCCAGAGCCCGTTCGGATCGCTCGCAGCGACGGCGTTGAGGAACTCGCCGTACTGCCCGTACGTGATCTCCGTGGTGCTGATGCGGTACTCATACGCCACGCTACCGTGCTGCATCTGAGTGCCGGTGATGAAGTCCGTCACCGTGTCGGGCGCATTGCCCGCGTTCCCGACGGTGACCCAGTCGATGTCCACCTGTCCAACAACGGGAAGGCACGCGGTCAACATGCACAGCAACGCAGCAACTCTGTTGGGTCTCATCTCTGGCTCTCCTCCGGCTCTTCACTGGCTGCTATCGCTGAGATCATGATGAGCTTAGAACAAACCGGCGGCGCGCACCAGTCCTTTTGTCGCGCCGGAGTACTCCACCGCAGCCCGATAAGGCCGCACACCGCCCGAGAGGCTCCTGAGGCGCCTCCAACAGCCGCATCGCAGAGCGCCGGTGCTCTGCATACTTGGACGCGCGGCTCCATCGCTGGTCCAAATATGCACCGCCCCAAGCCGCCCATTCTGCCCCTATCCTTGAGCCATGCCGCCAACCGCGACCCAAGCATCCATCCACCCCACCGCCATCATCGATGACCGGGCCGTCATCGACCCCTCCGCCTGCGTCGGCCCCTACGCCGTCATCGAGGGCGAGGTCACCCTCGGCCCGAACGTGACCGTCGGCTCCCACGCTGTCCTCACCGGCCCGCTCACCGTCGGCGAGGGCACGGCCATCCACCCGTTCGCTCGCATCGGCGGCCCGCCGCAGGACTACAAGTTCACCGCCGACTCCATCACCGCCGGCGTCACCATCGGCTGCCGCACCATCGTCCGCGAGTACGCCTCCATCCACGCCGCCACGAGCGAAAGCCAGCCCACCACCGTGGGCGACAAGTGCTTCCTCATGGCCTCATCGCACCTCGGCCACGACTGCCAGGTCGGCAACAGCGTCATCCTCGTCAACTACGTCGGGCTCAGCGGGCACACCGAAGTCGGCGACAACGTCACCATCTCCGGCCACTGCGGCACGCACCAGTTCGTGCGCATCGGCCGGCTCGCGTTCTTCAGCGGCGGCACCCACGTCGGCATGGACGTGCCACCGTTCTGCGTCGTCAACGAGCGCCAGCGCCTCGGCGGGATCAACCACGTAGGCATGCGCCGCAACGGGGTGAGCCGCGAGGACATCACCAAGGTTCGCAGCGTGTTCCGCGAAGTGTTCTGGCGGCAGGTGCCCTCCGCCGAGCGCCGCGAGATCCTCGCCGAGCGCGCCGTCGGCTGCGAACCCATCGCCGAGATGGCCGAGTTCGTCGCCGCCACCAAGCGTGGCATCGTGCCGGGCCTAGGCCGGCCGCCCCGCGGCGCGGGCAACCGCGACCGAGCCGACCACGAATCAGCCCAAGCAACCGACGCCGAAAGCAACCACGGATGACCTCCGCCGCCGAGTTCCGACTCAAGAGCACGCCCCAGCGACGTTCCCCCGCGCGCATCCCAAGCGAATACCCACCCCCGCCCCCACGATCCGCGGATGAGGACAGCAGCGCCTCGCTCTGCGTCCTCGCGTCGGGCTCCAAGGGCAACGCGGCATTGCTCGTCGTCACCGCCGAGGGCCGCCGACACGCCGTGCTGCTCGATTGCGGCCTCTCGCCCCGCCACACCTTCGGTGCGCTCAAGAGCGCGGGCCTCACGCCGAACGATCTCTCAGCCGTGGTGCTCACCCACCTCGATGCCGACCACTTCAAGCCCGCGTGGGTCCGCTCCATGCCCCGCCACACGCCCGTCTACATCCACCGCAGCCACCGTGGCCGCGCCCAACGCCAGCACTACTTCACGCCGACCACGCTGCTGTTCGACGACGCCTTCGAACTCGCCGGTGGACGCCTCGGCGTGCGCGTCGAGCCCCTGCTGCTCGCCCACGACCAGCTCGGCGTAGCGACCTTTCGCATCACACTTCCAAACGATGCCACCATCGGCTACGCCACCGACCTCGGCAGGCCAACCCCCTCGCTCGCTTCCCACCTCGCCAGCGTCGATGTGCTCGCCATCGAGAGCAACTACTGCCCCGAGCTGCAAGAAGCATCCACCCGGCCCGCGTTCCTCAAGCAGCGCATCACGAGCGGCGGCGGGCACCTCTCCAACCAACAAGCCGCCAAAGTCACGCGCCAGATCGCGCCGCGCGAGCACGTCGTCCTGCTGCACCTTTCTCGCGAATGCAACACGCCCGAGCTCGCCGCGCAGGACCATGCCGACAACCCTTACCGCCTGACCGTCTCCGACCAGTTCATCCCAACGCCCTGGATAGCGGTTCGGCCCGCCACAGTGCACCGAGCGGGAGCCAACGGGTGAGCACGCGCGAGCTGATGCCCGTGACGCCCTCAGCCGGGCGCACCTGGTCGCTCGCCCGCCGAGTGCTCGGCCTGCGCCGGCGAACCCGAGTCGGACCAGCCGTCTACGTCGAACGCGACGCCACCTCGCTCTCGGTCTGCCTTGCCGCCGGCAAGACCAAGCTCTACGACGTCCACTTCGACCACGCGCCGCCCGTGCGCATCCGTGTGTCCGCTGCCAGACCCTACCCGGACCTCACCGGCCCGCAATCGTTCGAGCCTTACCTCGTGCTCGCCGACCAGATCACCCCCGGCATGCGAGTGCTCGATGCACGCGGCGCCAGCGGCGCTGGCGCCGCATGGCTCGCCGAGCGGGTCGGACCGTCTGGAGCCATCGTCGCGCTCGACACCGACCACGAGTTCATCCGCTTCGCGCGCAGGCGGTACCGCGCCGACCACCTCGCCTTCGAGCTCGGCGCCACCGACTCCCTCGGCGGCGAGCTCGACGGCTCCTTTAACGCGGTCGTCAACTTCGCCACCGAAACTATCGAGCCCGCGGCGCTCTCCGAGTGGTGGCGCATCATCGCCCCCGGAGGCATACTCGCGCTGCTGCTCCCCGCGGGCGACGAGAGCCAGCCCGGCTCCACCCTCTCCGAACGCACCGCTCGCGATCTGCGCACGCTGCCCGGGCCGTACCGCCTCGAACGCCATGCGCCCGCCGGCCTCGAACTCGCCGCGCTCATCCTCCGCAAACCATCTAAGCCCACTCCATCACCGGCCACATGAGCATCGCTTCGCCCGACCAACTCGCTGTCGATCCCGCCAACCCCTGGCGGTCGGTCAGCCTCTGCATTTCTGGCTTCGGCGGACACCTCGGACCCATGCGACGAATCCTCCTCGACTGGTTTGATTTCCTCGGCGGCAGGCCAGGCGAAGTCATCTTCATCGATGGTGGCTCTGATGCCACTACCCGCCGCGCGCTCACGCAGCTGCTCACCGAAGGCCACATCGACCGCCTCGAACTGCTCGCGCCCAGCCACTGGGAAAACCACCCGCACCGCTGCTACATCCAGGAGCACCAGGCCGGCCGCCTCGCAACGCTCGACTACCTCTGCTTTGTCAAGCTCGACACACTCAGCTTTCGCGCGCACCGCCCCCTCTGGCTCAACGACGCGATCACCTTGCTCGATAACCCAGACGTCTTCGCCATCACCAACTCGCACCTCGTCGAACCGATGACCGAGAGCCCCGAGCACCACGGCCTTCTGCAAAGCGACTTTGCGAGCCTGAACTTCGCGCTCATGAAGCGAACCGCGTTCGAACATGCGATGGCCTCACAGACTCCCGAACTGCTTGCCAGCAGGTTCAAGAGCGAACTGCCATGCAACCTCGGTGCCGATCCTGGCTTCGAGCGAGCGCTCGTCGAGTGGGCGTGGCGTGCACACTGCAGGTCCACCGGCCGAAAGACGCTCGCCTGGCCCGAGAGCCGCCACTGGATGATCTTCCACATGAACAAGTCGGGCCGAAAGCTGCTGCGCTACCGCGCTGCATTCCGCCAATTTGTCGGCGTCGAGCCTTACTTTGACCTGCCCAAGGCCCTGTACCGCCCACCGATCAAGGGCTTCAGCAAGCTCGGCCGGTCGGTCGAAGCCGCCGTGCGCACGCTCAGAACGTAACCGTCACGCGCCCGCGTCACGCAGCCGATCGACCAGCGCCGTCCACCCATCCATCTTGCCCCGCCGCTCAGCAATCCGTATCCGTCGCCTGCTGTTCCACGTTCCGATGAGCGTCTTGTAGTACAGCCGCCGCGCGCGCGCCGCCTTCCGCTCCGCTTCTTCGATCCCGCTCACCTCGCCCGCGACCCACGCCAGCGCAGGCTCGCCCCGGCAGATCGCCCCGCGCAGCTTGGTCAAGTACGCCGCGGTCTGCCGCTGCGCGTAGATCACATGCTCCATCGGAGCGCTCGGCTCGTACACCACGTCCCAGCCCGCATCCCTGATGCGGATGCAGACCTCCGCGTCCTCCGCGCCGCACTCGAGCCCGCTGCCCGTTCGGCTCTCCAGCAGCACCCGCTCCAGCCAGCCGCTGGCTTCGAGCGCGTCGCGCTGAACACCCATTGAGGCACCCATCAAGAACTCGCCGTTGCCTACCAGCACGCGTCGCTTCGGCCCCATGTCCTGATCGCCCAGGCTTCGTCTATAGATGGCGGCCAACCGCGTCGGTTCGCCGATGCTGCCGTCCGCGTGGCGCCACTGGTTGCGCACAGGACCACCGACAACCCCCACGCGATCGCACGAATCGAACGCTTCCATCAGCCCCTTCGCCCAGTTCGCCCCGGGCAAACAATCATCATCCAGCGTCAGCACGATCGGCTCATCGGTCCTCGCGAACAACGTGCGCATCGCGTGAGTCTTGCCCGCCTCGGCCTCACTCAGCAACTCCACCCGCAGCCCGTTGGCCAGCGCCGCGTGCGCACGAACGACCGATGCGGTGCCGTCGCTTGAAGCGTTGTCCACCACCACCACGCGCGTCAGCCCAGTCCCGCTGGTATCCATAGCGCCGAGCGCCGTGAGCGTCTCTGGCAGGCGCTGTTCGCCGTTGAACGTACAAAGCCCGATGCACGCCCTCATACCCGCCACCCCTTTACCTTCAGCCGCCACCGCGTCTTCAGGGGTAGCCGCCAGCCGCGATGGGCGCACGCTTCGAGCAAAGGCTTCGCCTCCAACCCACTACTGTTTTTAGCGATCTGATTCAATAGCCACACGGTCGCTTCCTTCCAAATCCCGTCGTGCGATGCCTCGTAGTGCCGGTCAAGCAGCGTCAGGTGATCCTTCACCCGCCGGGCTAGGTGCGCACTGCCCGTGAGGTTCGCCTCGCCACGGCCGTGCTTTGTGTAGCGCAAGGCTTGCTGCGCGCACACACCGATCGGTCCCGTACCAGCGCACCGTCTCAGAAAGTCGCGGTCCTCACCGATCCACAGGTCAACATCAAACCGCACGCCTGCCCGCAGCGCGGGCCCCGCCACCAAGCACCCCGATGCACCGAACAGACTGATGGGAGTGAACACATCGCCCGCGCGCGGCAGCGCACGATCCGCCCACTCGCTCGGCACGGCCTTCACCTCCGTGCGCTCGCCATCGGCTGACCGATAGACCTGCTCGCGTGCCGCCACGACAGCGCTCGCTCCAAGTTCGTCCGCGAGACGCAGCATCGCGCCGACACCATCCGCGATCAGTTCGTCATCGTCATCAAGCAGCACCACCGCATCGGCGCGAGGCGACAACTCGCATGCCGCTTCAAGACCAGCATTCCGAGCGCTCGATGGTCCGGCGTTTTCCTGCCGAAGCAGCGTCACCCGTGTATCGGTGAGCACTGAACTCTGCTCGATGGGCCTAGCGGAGCCGTCGTCAACCACCCACACCCGGCTCATCCCCGGCACGCGCACAGCGCTGCCCACCGCGGCCTCAAGCCGGGCGGGGTCCGGATCGTGCGTCGGGATGACCGCGTGCAGGTTCAAGTTCGGTGCTTTCTGAGCCGGAGCCTCTGACTGGCAAGGGTATCGCCCGCTTGCGGCCCGCTGCGGCCCCGGCCAACCGGGTCTACGCTTAGCCATCTATGAACCAGCCTCCGCACCTCCTGCAACCCGATGACCAGAGCCGCGAACCGCTCGGCGGCTCGACGGCGCCCGTCGGAAGCTCACGCTTCCCCGCCAGAACCGTCGCCGACCCGAAGCTCACCCGGTCGTTCGCCATCGATGCCGCCAGGCTCTGCCGCGACGACAAGTGCACCCACGTTCGCCTGCTCGATGTCCGCGAACTGAGCCAAGTCACCGACTTCATCGTGATCGCATCGGGCACGAGCGAGCGGCAGATGCGCTCCGTGCTCCACCACATCGACGACCTGGGCAAAGATGCCGGCTTCCCCGCATTTAGAATCTCGACGGACCAGAATGCCGACTGGCTCCTCGCCGACTTTGTCGATGTCGTCGTCCATCTCTTCGAGCCCGACACCCGCCTGCACTACGACCTCGAAACGCTCTGGGGCGATGCCGAGCGTGTCGAGTGGGAAGAACCAGACGGCGGACCTGGCGCGCGAAAGCAAGAGAACACCAACGGCTGAGGCCCATGCTCCGCAAAGTGCTCCACAGCAAGATCCACATGGCCTGCGTCACCCGGGCGCTGCCAAACTACGTTGGCTCGATCACCATCGATGCCGACCTGCTCGAACGCTGCTCCATGCGCGTCAACGACGCCGTCGAGATCGCCAACTGTCGCAACGGCGAACGCTTCGAAACCTACATCTTCCGTGGCGAGCCCGGCTCGGGCGCGATCGAAGTCAACGGTGCCGCGGCGCACAAAGTTGAACAAGGCGACCGCCTCATCATCATGCACTACGCGCTCATCGATGACGCCGAGTACGAACAGCTCTCTCCCAAGGTGCTGCTCATGAACGAGGACAACACCGTCGCCGACACCATGACTTACCGGCCCCACGACGGCCATCCGCCACGGAAGCATCCAGCCGATTGACCCAGCCCCCGCGATCTTGCCACATCGATCCATGCCTGATTCCACCACCATCCCCGTTCGCCTCGGCGATCGCACCTACGAGGTTGCCATCGGGCGTGACCTGCTGGCGCAGGCAGCTGCCCGTGTCAGCGACGCGCTCGGTTACACACCAACCAAGACCCTCGTCGTCGCCGACACCGGCGCTCGGCCCCACGTTGACCGGGTCATGGACTCGCTCTCCCAGGCCGGCATCGAGGCGCACCGCATCGACATCACTCCGGCCGAACGCACAAAGACCATCGCCACGTTCGCCTGTGTGCTTGAAGCAGCAGCCAGCGCGGGCCTCGAACGCACCAACCCGATCATCGCCGTCGGCGGCGGGATCGTCGGCGATGTCGCGGGCTTCGCAGCATCTGCCTACCGGCGCGGCGTGCCCAGCGTCGTCTGCCCGACCACGCTGCTGAGCATGGTCGATGCCTCCGTCGGAGGCAAAACAGGCGTTAACCTCACCTGCCCCACGGGCGGGCTCATCAAGAACATGGCAGGCGCGTTCCACCAGCCTTCGCTCGTGCTCGCCGATCTTCTCACCCTCACCACCCTCGACGCCCGCCACCTCACAAGCGGCCTCGCCGAATGCGTCAAGCACGCCATGCTCTCCGCCGACCACGGCGACCCGGGCGCCCTTGAATGGCTGCGCCTCCATGCAGACGCCCTCGCCCAACTCGAACCCGCTGCGATGGACTCGCTCGTCACCCGCTCGGTTCAGCTCAAGGCCCGGGTCGTAGAGCATGACGAACGCGAACTCGCCGCTGCAGGATCAGCCCACGGCCGGGCCACCCTCAATCTGGGCCACACCTTCGCCCACGCCATCGAACCCATCGAGCATCTCTCGCCCACCGGCAAGCCCGGCGATGTCCCGCTCCACCACGGCGAAGCAGTGGGCCTGGGCCTGATCGCCGCCTGCGCAACCGCTGCTATCACAGGTCTTTGCGACCCGTCCTACGGCGACTCCGTCTCCTCCCTGCTCACCCACCTCGGCCTGCCGATTCGGATCGCAGGCCTGCCCGACAACGCCGAGCTTCGTGCCCGGATGCTCTCCGACAAGAAGGTCGCCCAGGGCGCGATTCGGCTCGTCCTGCCGACCGCCCCGGGAAGCGCCAGACTGATCGACGACTGCCCAGCCGAGGCCATCGATGCAGGCTGGGACCGCATCCGAGCCTGATCCAATCAGCACCTAGTGAAAACCCTGTGTAGACAGGCTGTGCGTGGCCTGTGGAGGGGCTGTGGACGGCTGCATTCAAGCTTTTGTTTGATCTGACCCGATAACCGCCCTTACTGGGTATGACGGGTCGGCCTGACGAGGGCAATCACGATGCGGACACTGGCGGTCATCAATCAGAAGGGCGGTTGTGGCAAGACCACCACCTCCATCAACCTCGCAGCGGTCCTCGCCCGAGCGGGCCAGAGGACCCTCCTGGTCGACCTTGACCCCCAGTCGCACTGCGCTGCGGGCCTCGGCGTGCCCGAACCCCGCATCGACCTCGACATCGCAGACGCCCTCCGGGCCGACGAGCCACTCGACCCCGACCGTCTGCTCTGGCCGGTCTCTCGTTGTCTCGACCTCGCGCCCAGCCGCATGAGCCTGGCGGGCCTCGAAGCCATCGGCGGCGGGCTCGTCGACAAGCCCGACAAAGAACTCAGACTCCGTCGGGTGCTAAGCCAACTCGCCCCGCGGTACGACGTCTGCCTCATCGATTGCTCGCCATCCATCGGCCTGCTCGCCTTCAACGCGCTCGTCGCGGCGGATGCAGCCCTCGTGCCGGTCGAGACCTCGTTTTTCTCATTGCAGGGCGCGACCAAGCAGCTCTCGACCGTGCGTTCGCTCTCGCGCCGCATGGGCCACGAGCTCCGAGTCTGGCTCGTCCCAACGCTGCACGATCCCGAAAGCTCGCTGTGCGAGGACCTGCTCGATGAACTCCGGCGTCGGTTCGGCTCCAAGGTCGTGCCCGCGGTCATCCGCCGGGACATCGCGCTCAAGGAAGCCGCGAGCTTCGGGCAGCCCATCGTCGAATACGACGCCGACACCATCGGCGCCAGCGATTACCAGGCCCTTGGCGACTGGGTGCTGGGCCAGCTCCCATCGCTCGGCAGCGGCGAGGCACACGAACACGTAGAACCCGAGCTGGGCCAACCGGTCATACGCACCGACAACGGTGCACAAGAAGGCCTGACACGCAAGGTCATCGCGAAGACCGGCGCGCACATCGACGAACTGCACGACCGCGCTAAGTCGCTCGCCAACAAGCTCGCCGAGCGCGCCAAGATGGCCGTGCCGCCAGCCATGCCAGAGACCAAACCCGCTGAAAACGAAACCGCGCGCAGGCTCTTCGGCGCCAGACACACGACCAGCGGCGTGCTCTTCGTTCAGCCGCTCGCACTCGGCAACAAGGTCAGCGTGATCGGCGAGTTCAACCAGTGGGCGCCGCGCGAGCTAAACCGAAACGAGGCGATGGGCGTCTACGAGCTCTGCGTCAGACTCGAACCGGGCGAGCACCGCTACCGGCTCGATGTCGACGGCCACCGACTCGCCGACCCGTACAACTCCGAGTGGCAACTCGACGACCAGGGCAACCCCAACAGCGTAATCCGCGTGCTGCCCACACCCCCGCCACCCGCATCCCAGCCAACCGCGAACCAGCCAGGCCCTATGACCCAGGCGACCTAAAGCCCGCGCCCCAACCCGAGAGACCAACCCGCCCGATGTGTGCATCTCGGGCAGCCTGAGGAAGCCCGCCATGGACCCCTCGTTCAAGAATGCACCAGACCCCGACCCCTCGCAGCTCGCGGGCATGTTTGATACCGACTCCCCGCTGCCCGCATGTAGGCACGGCACCCAAGAGCCAGACCCCGCGATGGTCGACTCACTCGCCGACCTGTTCCTGGGCGACGGCCCGCTATCGCCCGAGCAGCAGCCCGCGTCGCGCACGCAAGACACAGGCCCCCGACTCCGCCTCGTCGACCACCGGCCCGACGCCTTCGACTCCTTCGAAGAATTCGCAACCAACGACAAGCCTCAAGCCCCCCATGCCCCCCACGCTCTCGACGCCACCATCGAGGCGGTCGTCCTAGGCCACCTGCCAGTGATCGCCCCCGCCTGGGCCCTTCAGCACGCAGCGAGCCGGGCGAACGAGCTCGGTGAACCCGTTGCGCTCGTTCGACTCGCCGGCCCCAGCGTCAACGTCGAGCTGCTCGCCCCGACCGGTCAGCGCCTGCAAAGCCCCTCTCGACACCCGGCATCGCTGCCCGAAGCGCTGCACTGGGCCGCCAGCCGCGCACGCACCTGGATGATCCGCGTCGACGACACCTCCGAGGCCTCGCTCGCAGAGGCCAGCGACCTCGACACCATCACCGTCCTTACCGGCGCAGACGATGCAGCCGTCGTCGCCTGCTACCGCACCCTCAAGGCGATCGACCACGACCTCCGCTTCACCATCGGAGACGATGAGGACTTCCCCGAGCTGCGCGTCGCCGTCATGGGCAGCGACCCCAAACGAAGCAGCGCCGCCGCCAGCAAACTAACAACTGCCGCAAGCAAGCACCTCGGCATCAGCTCGCTCGAAACCTCGCACCTCAGCAGGATGCAGGCCGTCCAGCCGCTCCGCGTCTTCACCGGCGAGTGCCACGACCCAGCACCCGTGCTCATCGCAGCCATCCGAGATGCGCTCGACAGCGCCGAGCCCGCCGCTCAACAACTTCGCGAGTCCACGTTCGAGCCCGCCGCTATCGAGCACGTTCAGCCAGAATCCATCTTCGACGACCCCAACGAAATCGTGTTCGACGACCGCTGGGACGATGAACCAACCACACAGCCCCACACCGCCTCTCACACCGGCACTGAACTTCCCGCCCAAGAAGTCGAAGCCCGCTCCACCAGCCCCTCCCACTCGCACCACACCACCGATGCTGGCGAGTTCAGCCCCGCATCCCTCGTGCCAGGCCTCACGCCGCTTTCGTTCGAGTGCCCACACGCCCCGCGTGTCGAACTCGCGGTCGATGCCGCAGGCCGCCTGCACCTCGTCGCGCTCGATGCCGACGACGCCTCCATCGTCGGCGAACTGACCCGCGCCAAGAGCTGGGCCATCGCTCACGCCAGCCTGCTGCAAGCCGCCGAGCCCAGACTCAAAGCGTCGCCCACCTCGCGCGCGACCGCCCTGATCGACGAACCCACGCTGCACGTCCTCACCGACCGCTCCGAACTCGTGCGAACGCTCATCGAGACCGATGTCCGCGTCCACCTGCTCGCCCACGCCTCGACCGCCAACCACGGCTGGGTTGTCCGCCCGATCAACGGGTGAGAGTGAGACGCGGCAGGGGCCAGAGGAATCTGGGTACCGGTAAGCCCCTAGCGATCTGTATGCTGAGTGTGTGAAAGCCAGACGAGGCTATCTCCTGCTCATCGAGGTATCGCTGCTCATTGGAGTAGTCGCGACGTGGCTCACCTCGTGGGCGATCACGCTCGAAGCACAGACTCCAGCCAACGGCGAGTCCGCCGAGCGGCTGTGGGCTTCGCCGCCGCGCGCGGACGAGGGCTGGCCCGCCAAGACGAAGGGCACGTGGGTATACCACGCGAACGGCCCCTTGGGCGTGGGAGGTCTGCGTCTTACGCAGGCATGGGGCAACAACGATGACTCAGGCCGGGCTGAGTTCAAGCAGTGGCACGGGGAGGCCGGGTGGCCCATGCCCGCGCTGTCGTGGACGCTCCGCGCCAACGACACGACCTGGATTCACAAAGAAAAATACATCGAACGCGAGCAGAGCTGGGTTGATCTCGGCATTCCTATCGCGCCCCACCGCGTTCGGCCATGGAAGAAGGAATGGCAGTTGCTGCGGCTGCCCATCCGCCCACTGCTCTTGGGCTTCGCGGTCAACACGATGGTGTTCGCTGCGCCATTGTTCGTGCTGCTCTTGCTGCTGCGAGCCGGCAAGCTCAGGCCGTCGCTCCGAAGCGTGCTTCTGGCCGTCGTTGGCGGAACGGCTCTGAGTCTGGCGATCGCTCTCGTGTGCTGGGGTGTTTGGATCCAGCGGGGCACACCTTTCACCCAACGGTCCTTCGGCATGGCTGCCGCGGAATACGTGGAAGAACAGCACCTCGATTGGCCCGCGCGCGTTCCCGAGACATTCCCCGACAGCCCCGCGTGGATCGGCTTCAACGGCGAGAGCTTCGGCGTGCGCAGCTACGAATACACGGCCACCTCGGTCGCTGGTGCTGCCATCCTCTGGATGCACGTTACTTGGAGTATGGATGCGTTCAGCGACGGCCGCGAAGTCGAACTCGTTCGATGCGGTTGGCCGCTTGCTGTTCTCGAGTCCGCAGAAGTCTTCGCCGACGAGACCCCTTACGCGCGTCCCGATCCCAACCGCCCGGCCGCCATCCCGTACCGCATCGAGCCGCTCGGGCTTGCCATCTCCGCCACGATGTACGCCTCCGCTCTTTGGACACTCTGGGCAGTTCCACTTGCGTTTCGACGGTGGCGTCGCCTTCGGCGCGGCTCGTGCCTGACGTGCGGGTACGAGCTAGCGGACCTTGCTCGCTGCCCTGAGTGCGGGACGGACGCCCCCGCTTCCTTCTTCAATCGCCCCACTCCCCCTACCCCGCCGTGTTCAGCGCCTGCTTGAACGCCAGCGGGCTCGTCTGTCCGACCGATCAATGGGTGAGACTGCCAGCTGCAGCCAGGCCTAGAACTGAAAGAGCCCGCCCGCACGGTTGCGGACGGACCCGGACCGTTCTCTCTCTGCTTCGCGCACCTGCTAACGGCGGCGACGGGCTACGGCCAGACCACCCGCCGCCAGCAGCGCAAGCGGCCCCGGTGACGGGACGGGCGCGTGCAGCGTGAACAGCTCTTCGAGCTGGAACGCGGACGGCTGGAACGCCAGCAGCGGTCCCTGGAAGATGGGCACATCACCCATCATGTCGCCGGTGGTGTCACGCGAGATGTTCACCAACCCATCATTCCACAGGTACTCCGTGATGATCGTGTCCGTCGTCCCCCGCGGGTTGATGTCCGCGTAGCCCACCAGGTCGATCACGCCAAGGCTGCTGCGGTCGAACGCTGCGACATTCACGCCGAGCGGAGGCGGGTCACCCACCCAGATGCCAGCCATTCCGACGGTGACACCCGGGATCAGGTCCTTCTCCGCCGTGATATGGAAGTCCGGCAGCCACCATGGCACCCCAACATCGTGGTGGGTAGACACCGAGACCGCGTCCCAGTGCCACTCGAACAAGAACGGGATCTCGATCCACACACCCACACCCGCCCCGATCCAGATGTCGTCTTGGGCCTGAGCCGGCGCGGCCAGCCCTGCGCACACTGCGCACGAAGCGATCGCCGCGACGGTCGTTGCATTGGTTCTCATGATCTGCTTCCTCTCTTGAATGAGTGGTCCCGCTCCGGGTCCATCGGAACGAACGGCGCGTTACCACGGATGAGCTGTCCGACCGCTCGCGGCGCGCGGGTCTTGGCCGCCGGGTGCACGCGCACTGACAGCGCCGCGGATGGATCGCATCCAACGCCTCGAACGCGCGGCATCCAACGCACGGGATATCTCCCGCGAGCCACACCGCGATACGGCACGAAGTTGTCAACACATCGGACAGCTGGCTGGCTGGTGAGGCCTTCGATCGCCGAGCGAATCGCTCGCGTCCGTCCTTGACGCCGCCAGAACGTCGTCCATTTCTACTATGCAACCACCGGGCATCGCGTGCAAGGGTCTGCCACAAAAAATTCGGATGAGTCGGTCCTGTAAACGTGATGCGTGTGCGAGCCGCCCACGCCTCGACCGCCAACCACGGCTGGGTCGCGCGGCCGATCAACGGGTGAGCGAGGCTCCGGGCTTCCAGTCCTCCGGCCATGCCCCAAGCACGAGCCTAAACCCGACTCTGGATCGGGCTCCTCGCAGTGGTTCACCCCTTCGAGGATTTCCGCCCACGCCCGGCAGCTTGCGCACAAGCCGGTGCGGGTTGTCCCACGAGTACCCATACGCGCCCACCCCGAGTCTTGGACCAAGCGGATCGCTCTCTCGCACAAGATACGAGATGTCCGGCGAGTAGTAGTCCTGCACCCAATAAGAACAATCCGTGCTCCGCAAACCTCTCGACCGGTTGCCCCAGTTCAACCGCTCGCTCGCCAGCATCCACTCGCCTTCGGTTGGCAAGCGCACGGAGCACCCCGTCTTGGCCGAGAGCCACTCACAGAACGCGGCCGCGCCCTCGAACGTCGCCTCCATGATCGAGTAGTGCTCGCGCCCCTCGACGAGCACGTACGTCCCCGTCGTCTCGTCGAATGAGATCGGATGCAAGACCCAGTCTGGCCCACTGCCGGAGAAGGGACCGCTATGCTCAGGCTCCAGGTACACCGTGGGGCTCTCTACATCATTCAGGAAATCGCAGTACAGCGACGCCGGGATGCCCTCGTCCGTGATCGTAAATGGTCGCGTGATCTTGATGGTCCCGTTGACGTTGAACGCAGACGAGAAGGTCGATTCACCCCCTAGTTGATCGACCGCGCTCATGATGGCCGTCCCGACCCCACCCGTCTTGAGTTCTCCCGGCTGCACGACCTTCCAGTCCAGCGTCCGCAACAGACCGCCGCAGTCTTCCAGCTTGGGCGGATCGGGCAGCGCATCGAGAATCTCGGCGGACGACTCTCCCGCCGGCTTGCCCGAGCAGCCACCCAAACAGACCATCGCCAACAGACACGCCGGGATGATGGGAGCGCGGCACACCATACCTCAAGTGTACGGGAAACTCGCCACGCTCTTGCATCTTGCGATCCCCCCCGTGCCTCTACCCTGCCTTCTTGAACGCGAGCCACCGGCGCGGCCCGACTGCCCAAATACAGCGTGAACATGCCGGCGTTGCTCACCGTTGTCCCGCGCAGGGCCGTGATCGCGTACCGCGCATCCGCCGTGCCCGCGGGCAGCGTCTGGTCGGTGAACCGGCGCACGCCCGAGATCGCCACGAACGCCATCGGCCCAAAGCCCGTGCCGTTGTCGAGGCTCCGCGCGATCTAGTAGACCGTGCCCGGCCGGCCGCCAAGACCCGTGCCGCGATGACCAAGGCACGGGCCCCGCTCGCCAAGACAGTGGCTTCAGTCCGCGCGGCAAGACGGGCGTGGACGAACGCAGGATGCCTTGTCAGAGCCGCGGGCGTGAGCACACGGGCCACGGGCGCTCGCGCCGGGACAGCCAGCGCCAACGAGCCCAACGCCAGCCGAGCCAAGGGTAAAGCAAACGCTGAGTCGCGGAGGGGCTTCACCACAGAGACACAGAGGCCACAGAGAAGAGGGGAGCTGTGACGGGCGAAAGGTGGATGCTACGGTTCCCGCTCGCCACTGCCGGAGCGAAGCCTGCATTAGAGTGGTTCTCAGGGCGCCGCTATTGCCTTTGCAAGTTCAACAAACTCCTGGAAGCACTTGTGCGAGCTCGCGACGAATGCTCCCATTGCTTCTTTAGTCACCACGTACACATAACTCTTATGCGGTCCTCGGCGGACAATTTTAGCACACCCGATCTCTTCCAGTTCAATATCACCATTGCTGTACTTGGCAGCGAACAGTGGCCCGTTCAAGGCCACAACAGGAATCACATAGTTTGAGTGACCGATGCGCGTTGACCCTACCGTCTTGTCGCTGAATATATCGAATGCGCGCAAGACATCGGCAGCCTCTGCCATTTTTGATAACATCTCGAATGGAACATCCCTGTTGGCACCCTTGGCTGATTGAGTCTGCCCATGACTCGAGTCGGACACCTTGAGCTTGCTCTGTACGACAGAGAATCCGAATACATTAGGTGTTGGACCGAAGAGGCTTCTCAGGGTGGGGCCTGAGTCAGTAGGTTTAGAAGTCAAGAATTCTAAGCATGCGGTTCGAGTCCGATCGTCAATTGATGCCAGATATACTACCTCCAGCCCAATACTGGGCCCGTCGTCACAAAGGACAACCCAAGGACCCTTCGTACCTGGATGTTTGCACTCGATGGCGAGAGTGCATTGTATTACATGCAATACGCCGCCGCCTTCGATTCTATCCGTTTCCGTGAGGCCTCCAATGACGTCGACCTCGCGAAAACCGCCATCAGCTGTTTGGACGGGAACACCAATGGACTGGCTAAACCCAAATGATCGCAAGAGTTCTGCCACCTCAAACTCAAACGGATAGCCTTCCGCAGTAAGCCACTTAAGTACTTTCTCATGGAGCTCTTCGTTCATCGATAAACTCCCACGCAGTTACTCCCCCGCCCCAATCAGGCCGCCAAGAGAAGCTACTTCACCTCAACTCAACCCCTCAAACACAACGCCCGGCACGTAGCCACGCACAACATCCTCCCAGCCTCGGGGGCCGATCATGCCCTTGACGAAGCTCGACGAGATCTCGCACAGCTCCCGCGGCGGCATCAGAAACACCGTCGTCAGGCCCGCCTGCAGGTCCGCGTTGATGTACCGCATGCCCCGCTCGTAGCGGTAGTCGTCCTCGTCGCGTATGCCGCGCACGATAAACGTCGCGCCGACACTCGCCGCGTACCGCGCGAGGAACTCGTTCTGCAGGCACGCGACCTCGACGTTCGCGTGCTGCTTGCAGATGGCTTCGAGCCACGCGGCCCGCTGGCTGAGCGGGTACGTGTAGCTCTTCTCCGGGTTCTCGGCAGCGGCGACGATCAGCCGGTCGCACAGCCGCGCGGCCTGCTCGATCATCCAGACATGCCCGTTGGTGGGCGGATCAAAGCTGCCCGCGTAGACGGCGGTGTGCGTAGTAGGCATGAGGAGTCCCTATCGCTGCATCGGTCCGCCCGCGCCGGGGTAGCCGATCACATAGTCCTGTTCGCCGGGGAAGAACGCGCCCTCGATGAGCGTGCCCACGCAGTGCGTGGTGTACTCGAACGGGTCGCCGTCGTACATGGCGATGTCGCCGTCCTTGCCGACCGCAATCGAGCCGACGCGGTCCTCAAGACCGAGGATGCTCGCAGCGGTGATGGTGATGAGCCGCATTGCCGCCTCCTGATCGAGCCCACCAAGGCCCACCGCGACGCCAGCCTCGAACAGAATCACGCGCACCTTGGGCACGTACGCCTCGTAGCCGGTCTGCATGCCGAACGTCACGCCCGCCTCGGTGAAGATCTTGGCGGTTTCGAGCGTGCCGTTGGCCGCCTCGCCCACGTACCGGCCCATCGCGGGCCGCAGCAGCACGGGGTTGCCCGCGGCTGCAAGCTCCTCCGCCATCAGGTGGCCCTCGGCAGCCGAGTCGATCCAGACCGTGATGCCGAACTCATCGCCCAGCCGCAGGGCGCTGGCGATGTCCTGCATCTTGTTGGCGGTGATGATCAACGGCGTATCACCCGCAAGCACGCTGGCCAGCGCTTCGAGCTTGAGGTCACGCGCGGGCGGTGACTTGTCCTTCTTTTCCTCGCCGTCTTCGCCTTCCTCCTCAGCTTCGTCGGCGGTACTGGCGCCGCTGTGCTTCCTGGCGTACGCCTGAGCCTTAAAAAGCTCCTCGCGTAGCATGGATATCTGCTTGCCCCGCGTGCCGGGCGACTTGCCCCCGCCCTCGGTAGCGCTCGACCCGAGTGTCGCGGTCACCGCAAAGTCCGGCGTGACCACGGCATCATCGATGGTGTCGCCGCGCGTCTTGACGATGACCGTCTGCCCCGTGATGAGCTTGCCCGGCGCGTGGCCCGTGTGCACGGTCGTCACACCGAACGAACGCAGGTAGCCCACCAGCGGCTCGCGGGGGTTGTAGGCATCGAACGCTCGCAGCTCCGGCTGAATGGGGCTCGAGGTTTCGAGCACGTCCTGGTCGTGGTCCACGTTGTACATGCCGCTGAGCCCGGCCGTCGATCGCACATCGATAAGCCCCGGCATTGCGAACGCGCACTCGTGCACGGTAATCCTGTCGGGGATAGGCGTGGAGGCAGCCGGGCCGACGGCGGTGATCTTGCCCTCGGCGTTAATAACTACCACGCCGTCCGTGATCGGCTCGCCGTCCATCGTGTACAGCGTCTGCGCGCGCACCGCACTCTGCGCCATCGCCGCCGTCGCGATGAGCACGCCACACACGCCCGCAATCTTGGTAAGCATGCTCACTTCGCACCTCCGGTCTCGGCAGCCTGCACTTCGGCGTCGTAGCAACAGAAGTAAGGCTCCGTGTCGTTGGCCGCCCCGTACCCACCTACAGCAAACAGCCGGTCCTCGTCACTCGACCGATCAAACGCAAGCTCACCCTCAACCCACGTCTGCTCGACCACCGTGTACACGCTCAGCGGATCACCGCTCAGCACCACCACGTCCGCGTCCTTGCCCACCGTCAGCGATCCGATGCGCTCATCAAGGTCTAGCAGCTCAGCGCCCGTCAGCGTGATCGCCCGCAGCGCCCCCTCGCGCGTCATGCCACCTCTCACAGCAAACGCCGCCATCCGCATGAACAGCCGGCTATCGACAATCCAGTCGTCCGTGTGCACCACCGTCTGCACGCCCGCACGCTCTAGTATCCCCGGAGTCTCGAACCGCAGCCCCACCGCCTCGTGCTTGCCGCCGGGCGAATCGACGAGAATCGCGCTCACGCCAACCCCCGCCTCCGCGATCTCGTCGGCGACCAGCCAGCCGTCACTCACGTGGTGCAGCACAACGCGGAACCCGAACTCCTTGGCCAGCCGCATCACCGTGATGATGTCATCGTGCCGGTGCGTGTGATGGTGCACCACACGCTTGCCCTCGAGCACCTCCACCAGCGTTTCCATATCCAGGTCCCGCGCGGGCGCTTTGTCAGGATCATCCTCGGCCTTGGCAAGCTTGACCTGGTACTCCTGCGCCTTGATGAACTTCTCACGCACCAGGAACGCGCTGCGGCCGCGCGTGCCCGGGAACGCCCCTTCGCTCGCGCGTTGGCTGTTGGTCCCGTTGGCCATCTTGAGCCCGCCTGTGGGCTCGCCGTCGGCATCGAAGATCGTCACATCATCGATCGTCTTGACATCGCCCCCGTAACGCAGCTTCAGGTACGCCGTCTGCCCGCTCGACAGATGCCCCGACCCCGGCATCACGTTGATCGTCGTCAGCCCGCCCGAGAGCGCCCGCTTGAACCCGCTGCTCAGCACGTTGAGTGAATCACGAATCCGCACGCCGGGCTGGATCGGCCCGCTGCCGTCCGCGCCGCCAAACCCGCCGATGTGGCTGTGCGTGTCCACCAGCCCCGGCATGACCACCTTGCCCTCGCAGTCGATGGACGTCACATCGTCCGCGATCGGCGCAGGCCCCGAGCCCACCAGCCTGATCTTGCCGTCCTGCATCACCACGTGGCCCCGCTCGATCTCGGGCCCGTCGATCGGGATGATCCGAGCGTTATGCAACACCACCGGCGTCGCCTGAGACCACGCCACAGACGCACAGCAACAGGCAAATACCGCCGAACAGATTGAAGCAAGTCGTTTCACGGGCAGCACCTCCGAGCCGGCGAGCACCGCCAGCGGTCCGCCAGTCTAACCAAACCCGCTCCGGGACGGCCGAAACTCGACCGAAACCAGCCCGCCGCGTGGTAGACTCCGCATATGAAGATCAAGCCCGCCGTCGCTGCCATCGCAGCCGTCACCCTGCTCGCACTCACCGGCTGCTCCGAGGTGCAGACCCTGCGGATCACCAACACCTCGGCCGTGCCGATGGCCTACACCCAAGCCGCGGGCGATGACGACTTCAAGGCCGCCACCGGCACCCTCCAGCCGGGCCAGTCCATGACCGTCACCATCCAAGAGGGCGAGTCCATAACACTGCCGGGCGCGATGACCATCGAGGTGCTTGGGGATTGAGAGGCCGTCTGGTAGACTCGGCCTAGCCGGGCTTGCCCCGTACCCCAGGAACACACCACCGTGACGAGCATCAGAGTCCAGACCTTGCTCGCCGCCGCCGTGTTGTGGTCGACCAATTCCGCTTCGGCACAGTTCGTGCTCGGCTACAGCGATAGCACAAATGCCGGAGCGCTGTTCAATGCTGCCGACGGGTCGCTCGTCGATCCGACGTTCATCGAGGACGCCGCTCTTCGAACGTACGTCACCTCTCGAAAGACCATCGAAGTTGGCGACGAACTCTGGGCCGCTGACATTTCTAGAGATCGGATATGGAGATTCGATCGAAACACACGCGCCTTGAAAGGCGAGATCCTCGGCGGTAACGAGAGTACGGTCGGCCAACTGCCCGGCATGCGTGGCCTCACACAAGTGGGCTCCACTGTCTACGGAACGCTCTCCGATTCCAACGATACGTACCAGCAAGGAATTGTTGCGATCGATGTGAATACGCGGCAAGTAAACTGGAGCGTCCCGCTGCCCGTAACGGTTGGCTCTTTTGTGCTCGATGTTGTTCAACACCAGGGCGAGTTGCTGGTGAGCCGCACATTTGATGAGACGTCACACGTCATCGACCGATACGACCTCGATGGCAGTTACCTAGGGGTGTTTGCGGAGTCCAACGGCTCTGGCAACTTCAACTTTCCGGCGCAATTGGCAGTGGCAGACGATGGAAGCGTGTTCGTCACCAGCCCCATGGGCGACGCGACCGGTATCTACAAGTTCTCCGCGGACGGCACGCCGCTTGGGATCGTCGAGGCGGCGGGGCAACTCGCGTACGGCGTGGCAGTGCTTCCCGACGGAAGGCTCATGTGGAATCAGGGCGAGTTCCCCGGCGAACTGTACCTCGACGACTCCCTCGTCCAATCGCTCGGCATTAGGCGCATGCTCTCGCCTCTAACGGTTCCCTCGCCGGGCGCGCTGGTCCAGTTCGGTGCTGCGTTTGCCCTCCCGAGGGCCAGGAGGCGCTGCTAGCAACCGACGGGTTCGTGTTCGCGTATCGACCTGTTGAAGGTGGTACGCCGTGACAGATAACACCGCCAAGAAGTTCAAGATCAGCAGCAAGGGCGCGATCAAACGCCTCGCGATTCTCTTCGCCATCATCGCCATCGCACTAACCGCGTTCCTGCAATTCGCCGTCAACATGCCCGGCTCGGGCCATACCGGCCCTTTGCCCGCCCTCACTGATGCACAACGATCAGCGGCCGACAGGCTCGAACGCGATGTGCGATCGCTCGTCGAGAACCACCCCGGCCGCAGCCACATGGCGCCGGCGAGATACACCGCCGCAGCCGACTCGCTGAAAGCCGCGCTGAATCAAGCCGGCGTGCCGAGCGACCTCGAAGTCTTCGAGATGACCAACCGTAAAGGCACCGCCGCCAACGTGGTCGGTGAAGTACCGGGCACCAGCCGCCCCGAGCGCATCGTCGTCGTCGGTGCGCACTACGATGCTCATCTGGGCATGCCCGCAGCCGACGACAACGCCTCGGGTGCCGCGGGCCTGCTCGAACTCGCCAGGCGTTTCAGCGTCTCGCCTTCAGCATCAACCGTGCGATTCGTGCTCTTCGCCAACGAGGAACCGCCGCACTTCATGACCGGCGACATGGGCAGCTACGTCCACGCCGCTGGCTGCAAGCAGCGAGGCGAATCGATCGCCGCCATGCTCTCCGTCGAGATGATCGGTTACTTCGATACCGCGCCCGGCAGCCAGGACTACCCGTTCCCCCTCAGCCTGTTCTACCCGGACACCGGCGACTTTGTCGCGTTCGTGGGCAATGTCGGATCGGGCGGCATGGTCCGACGGGCCGTGCGCACGTTCCGCGACACAACCCCCTTCCCAAGCGAGGGCGTCGCCATGCCCTCGGGCATCCCCGGCATCGGCTACTCCGACCACTGGTCGTTCTGGGAGCACGGCTACAAGGCGATGATGGTCACCGACACCTCGTTCTACCGCAACCCCCACTACCACACCTCGCGCGATGTGCCCAGCACCCTCGACTACGAACGCATGGCCCGCGCCGTCGACGGCATCGAACGGGTCGTCCGAAACCTGGCGTCAGTCGCCGATTGAATAAGCCCCTCTCCGCTAGTCAGTTGCAGGTGCTTGGGCCCGATCCGCAACCATCCCATCAAGCTCATCGAGCGTGAACCGCACGCTGAGGATCCAAGGCGATTCGCCCTGGGTCCAATGGCCGTAGGTCGTCGCGAGGATCGTCCCATCGGGTAGCGCCACCACGCCCGGGTACGCGCAGTCCCAGCGGTGGTGGTTGTCCTCCAGCCGAACGCGGTACGCGCCCTCACGGCCATTGGCGATATCGTCCCACTCCCCGACCCAACCGACCCAATCTCCCTGCGTGGGTGTCTCGCGCGCCGTGTCTCGGAAACTAATGAACAGCCTTCCATCGGGCGCGTACACCGCGGAGTGCCGATCGCCCGTCAACGCCGCGGGCAGCTCGCGCGGCTCGCTCCATGACGCGCCATCGTCCTCGCTGAACACCACAAACGAGTTCCGCGACCGCGAGTTCTCCCGAAGCAGCAGCGCCCACGTCTTGCCATCCGGCGAGATCACGAGCCCCGGCTCGCACAGGTGTACCTCGGGCCTATGCACGATCGCGCGCGGCTTCGTCCACGTCCGGCCCGCATCGACGCTTTCGATCTGGTACACAACAAACCCCTCGGACCAGCCCGCGCCCGCTGCGGCCTCCCGCCCCCCCGGTTCGATGAAGCGGCCGTCGTCGTGAAACCAGCCCACGAGCGTGCCGTCATCTCGCTGGGCAAGCGAAGCGTTGGCGACTATGCCCCCGAACGCGCCGATCGGTTCGAGCTCGCTCCAGGTCTCGCCTGAGTCATCCGAGCTGGCCATCCGCACTGGGCAGAGCCCGCTGAACATGATGAGCCGTTCCCCGCCAAGCGCACCCCCGCCTTGTTCGCCGAGCGTGTCGCGCACGCGGTAGAGCGTTGGCGTCTCCTTGCTGGTCGCCCAGCTCACGGGAGTTTCGAGCCTGCCGCTCCAAGTCACGCCGCCGTCGTCGCTGCGCTTGAGCAGCACCGGCCCCTTGCCGTGCCCTTTCGGATAGACGCAAAGCACCGTCCGCCCATCGGCCATCAACACCGTCGTCGGGTGGCCCAGATACTGCCCCTTCTCTCGGTCGACCACGACCTGCCGGTGCGTCTGCCCCGCGAGATCGATCTGCGGGATCGTGAAACCCGCGGGCTCGGGCTGCGCCGTAGCGAAGCTGGCGACGACGGCGTAGCAGACAAGGAGGCCGCGAGCAAAGCACGTCATCAGCATGAGATCAGAATACGGGACAATGAAATGCTGGGCACCCCCAACCACGAACGCACGGCACGCACGGTCGTTGGGCATCGGACAGGTGGCGCCGGCGACCGCAGCGGTTCGCTGAGTCGCCCACCGCTGGGCCCGGTCGCCCTAGCATCCCATTCGCGCGCACCGCACGAGGGAGATCCACCGATGACCGCCAACGAATCCGCTGCCCCCATCACCATGGCAGGCGGCAGCCTCAACGTCCCGAGCCACCCCATCGTCCCCTTCATCGAAGGCGATGGCACAGGCCCTGACATCTGGGCCGCCTCTGTGCGTGTCTTCGATGCCGCGGTCCAAAAAGCCTATAGCGGTCAGCGCAAGATCCACTGGCGCGAAACCCTTGCGGGCGAGAAAGCCCACAACCAAACCGGTGAGTGGCTCCCCGAGCAGACACTCGAAGACTTCCGCACCTTTCTCGTCGGCATCAAGGGCCCCCTCACCACTCCCACCGGCGGCGGCATCCGCTCCATCAACGTCGCCCTCCGCCAAAGACTCGACCTCTACACCTGCCTCCGCCCCGTTCGCTACTTCAAGGGCGTCCCATCACCCGTCAAACAGCCCGAGTTGACCGACATGGTCATCTTCCGCGAGAACACCGAGGACATCTACGCGGGCATCGAGTTTGAAAGCAACTCACCAGACAACGCCAAACTCAAACAGCTCCTCGCCGACAACTTCCCCGACCGCTTCGCCAAGATCCGCTTCCCCGATACCGCTGGCCTGGGCATCAAGCCCATCAGCCAGGAAGGCACCGATCGCCTCGTCAAGGCCGCGATCCAGTACGCCATCAACCACGACAAACCCTCGGTCACGCTCGTCCACAAGGGCAACATCATGAAATACACCGAGGGTGCGTTCATGAAGTGGGGCTACGAAGTCGCAGCCAAGCACTTCGGTGCGAGCCCGCTCGACGGCGGGCCATGGCACATCCTCAAAAACCCCAACACCGGCGCCACCATCACCATCAAGGACGTCATCGCCGATGCCTTCCTCCAGCAGATCCTCACCCGCCCCGCTGATTACTCCGTCGTCGCCACTATGAATCTCAACGGCGACTACATCTCCGATGCACTCGCAGCATGCGTCGGAGGCATCGGCATCGCCCCAGGTGCCAACATCAACTACGACACCGGACATGCCATCTTCGAAGCGACCCACGGCACCGCTCCCAAGTACGCAGGCCAGGACAAGGTCAACCCAGGCTCGCTCATCCTCTCGGGCGTGCTCATGCTCGAACACATGGGCTGGCAAGAAGCCGCAGATCTCATCGTCAAAGGCCTGGAAGGCGCGATCGAGGCGAAGACCGTCACCTACGACTTCGAGAGGCAGATGCAGGGTGCCACACTGCTCAAGTGCTCAGCGTTCGGCGAAGCGATCGTGAAGCACATGTGACGCAGGGGCACACGCATCAGACAAGACCGCCACCATGCACCTGACCAGACCAGATCAGATCAGAGAGCAGAATGAGAAGCCGCTCGCTCGCTTGCCGCTGGGGACGCATGCTATCGACGTTCACTCGAGCCACCCTCACCGCCCGATCGGCGCGACGAACTGCTTGCCCACGTCCAGCCCTAACGGCGCTCGATCGACCGTATCCGATACAAGCCAGCCCCGGCACTCATGCTCCCCAACCTCGGTCAGCGTTACTTCGCCGTAGCCCCAGCCGTGCAAGCTCGTCACCGTCAAGCCCACGTACGCCCCGTCCGCGCTACCGCCTGTGAACTCGACATCCCATTGATAGCCTCTGAAGGTTGCAAGCTCGGGCTTCCGCACCGATGCGACCGTCAGCCGCACCGGCCTCGTCAGCAGCAGCTTCGCCCAGCGCTCCGGCAGCTCCGGCGCGCTGGCGGGCTTGCTATCTGCCCGACCCTCGCCAACGTACCGTTTGAGCGTTGAGAACAGATACTCCCGCGCAGTACCGCCCTCGTTGATGTCGTTGACCAACCGCATCATCCCGCGCTCGGCGACCAGCAGCCGCCAATCTCCCCACCGCACGAAGTACAGCCGCTCCCCCATAATCTGTCGCCGCTCTGTCGCCGGATCAATCGCCAATCGCACACGCAGCCCATCCTCCAGAACTTCCACAATCTCGCCGTAGTTGAAGTCGCCGCTGCCGATCAAGCACGAGGCCTCTTGGCTCGCGACACCCGATTCCGGCGCGATGACGAAACGAACCCCGCGGTGGCTGGTGTAGTACTCCCCCGCCCACTCACGCGCCCAGTGGTCCTGCGGCAACGCTTCTCTATCCAGCGCCCGCAGCTCTGATTCAATCGCAACCCGCTGAACGTGGAACACTTCCCGCAGCGCCTCGCGCTGCTCCCACATCTGTCGCGTCATCCGCTCCTGTGCGCGCGCCGGTAGCACGATACCGCCCACCGCTGCTCCGATCGCAATCACCCAGATCGCCGTCGCGAGTCTCTGCATGCATCACCCCCAAAGGCTGGTTCTTTCCCTTTATACCCCATCGGCCCCACCGGTCCAACCTTCGTTCTCGCACTTTCGGGCTGCAGCACTCCCGAGCTACGCCCATGCCTCTTGCCCCCCACTCGCCCGCCACAAAATTCGTGGCCCTCACAGCCCGATCGGCGCGACAAACTGCTCGCCAACGCCCAGTTCCGGGGGTGTGCCCTCGCCCATGTAGAAGTTCAGCCATCCCCGGCATCCGTGCTCATCCACGTGCGTGATCTCCACCGTGCCATGCATCATGCCACGCGCGTTCGTCACCGTCAGACCTACATACGCACCGTCCGCACTTCCCCCGGCGAACTCCACCTCCCACTTCTGAAAGCCCGACGGCATCAACGCGGGGCTTCGTTCCCCCACCGCTGTGACTTCCAGTTTCACCAGCTTGGTCAGCAGCAGCTTCGCCCAACGCTCCGGCAGCTCCGGCACACCCGCTGGAGCATCGCCGTTGAACATAATGCCCGAGTCCAGCCGCGGCGCGCTATACAACCCTGACCGCGCATAACCGCCCTCGTTGAAGTTGTTGACCAGGTCCATCATCTGCCGCTCGGGCACCAGGTACCGCCGCTCACCCCACCGTACGAAGTACAGCCGCTCATCCATAAACGGCCGCGTCTTCTCATCCGGGTCGACCGCTAGCTGCAGCAACAGCCCATCGTCCAGCACCTCAACGATCTCGCCGTGGTTGCTGTCGTACAGCCCGAGGCAGCCCCGCCACGTGTACGCGGCACCCGACTCCGGCGCCACGACGATCGTCACGTTCATACCAGTGCCGTCACCGACGTAGTACTCCCCCGCCCACTCGCGCGCCCAATGATCTTCGGGCAGCGCTTCGCGATCAAGCGCCTCGAGCTCCTCGAGGATCCGATCCCGACGCGCGTACACCGCCGCTTCAGCGGGATTCCGCGCCGCCCAGTGCGCCTCCACCATCGCCTCGGCCTCGGCCTCCGACAGCTCCGCAAGCGGCGCATCCTGTGCCATCACCCCGCTCGCCAGTCCCGCCACCATGACCATCGCCAGATTGCGCATCAAGCACCTCCTGAGGTTGAGCTTACACCCTTATACCTCACCGGCCCAGCAGCCCCCACACCTCAAACTGAGCCCCGTTGTTGCCCGCATCCAGCCCCACACACCCGCTCAGCGGCTCCTCAAACACGCTCCGATGAACAAACGAAACGCCCCCATCCCCGTACAGCACGTGCACCCCGTCCCCGTGCCGAGAATCGATACGCGCACCAAGCCCAACACCATCCGCAAGCAGCGGCGCAAACCCAAGCTCGTGCAGCCGGGGCATCCGAACCGGAGCAACCGGCACCGCCGCAAACCCCCAGTCGATGAACGGGTAGCTCGCGTACCCGCCCTGCACATCAACCCCCGGTGTCCCCGGCGGCCACGGGTTCGCATCCGTGTTGTACGACTGGTCAGCCGCACGCTCAGCCGGGCAGTACAGGCTCTCACCCGTCGCCAGCAAGCCGTGCGCATAAAGCCGCCCGAACAGCACCAGCTTGTTGCTCGTCCCCGAGTGAACCATCGTGTTCCACTGCACACGCCCGCCCCGATACCCAAGCGGCAGCTGCCCATCAAAGTCGCCCGCGTACAGCGACACCACCTGATGCGTCGAACGCAGATTCGCCTGGCACTGCACACGCCGGGCCGCGTCACGAGCCCCACCCAGCGCCGGCAGAAGTATCCCGATCAGCAGCGCGATGATCGCGATGACCACCAAGAGCTCGATCAGCGTGAAAGCGCGGGATGGGGGGTTTGTGCGCACGGGAGGGCCTCTAGGAGAGGGTAGCGGAGGGCAGCCCTTGCGATACCGCCCAGAGCCGTGGCGGTTGGGAAGGGTTTAGCGTGCAGATGACACGGAGGTGTTGCGGGAAGGGGGGCACACGCTCAACTTGATCCGTACGGGGTCCCGGATCTGGATGCCCACAATGTGGTGCCTGTGGTCACTCTGGAACGATCATCCGCTGACATCTGAGCGAATGCACCGCACTTGCAATATCTACCTTAGCATCTACTCGTTGCCATTCATCCCAGAATTCAATCGTCCCACTCGCGGGCTTCATTGGCGGTTCTGCAATCCTAATACGGCTCGGCAAGAGACACGCATCGCCCACCATCACGGCTTCGCCCGTGTCCAGGATGGGCAACAAGTCAGCGAATCCGCCCAAGCTGTCCGGCAGCAATCGCCGAATCACCGCCTGATCCTCAGCATTGGTCAATCGCATCGCCACAAAGTTATTACACTGACTCAGAACCGTACGACTCACTTCAGAGGGCCGCTGGCTAATAATCACAAGCCCCACACCATACTTGCGTCCTTCTTTCGCAATTCGCCCAAAAACGCTGGTAACTGCCCCACCACTCTCATCCTCTTGCGCTCTCGCCGGAATATACAGGTGCGCTTCTTCGCAGATCAATGCAATTGGATGACGCAACTCTTTGGGTGTCCACTGCTGAACAGCAAGAACCAAGCGACATATCGTACCAATCACCATGGGAACAAGATCAGACGGAACTTCAGAGCAGTCAATGATCTTCACACTGCCGGGTGCCATTAGCTTCGTAGCTTGCTCCGCGAGCCACTCAATTTTCGTTGAATGCTCGGGCGCAGCATACATGAACCCTACCCGGCGATCAGCGGCCCTGCCTTTAATACGACCGACGAGACGAGTGAGCTTACCAAAATAAGGCCCCTGCTTCTCCGAATTCGCTCGGGCCCCGGACACCATCTCGGTATCAAGCTGCTCTAATCGCTCTATAAGATCAGTGAGCCGGAACGGAACCGGACTATCGAGCGTGAAATTGGCCAAGATGTCAGAATGCCCACCAGCTTCCAAGTACTCCTTTTTTAGTTCGGTCACTATCTTCGCAATTAGCATTGCCTGATTTGGAGCGTTTTGATCCGACCGATCAATTAAGAGCCCACTAAGCAACTCATAGCTCAACATCCAGTACGGCGTAAATAGAATAGATTCGCCCCCAGATTCGCCTAGATCACCACTTCCCGCTACACGACAGTGATCAACTCCAGCAGTGACAATTTCTGAGTATTCTCCATGAAGATCGAATAAAATTCCGCTCGCAGACTTCAACAAAGACGCCTGCCCCAGAAGAGTAGCCGTTGTCCACGATTTCCCTGATCCAGTGCTGCCCACAATGACAGCGTGGCGCTGAAAGAACCTATTGCCATCGATGAATGCGTCGGCCTGTTCATCCAGCGTGTACTTTCCGAGACACATCGACTCCTTGCCTGACGATGCGGCTCTCGACACAACCCTCATGAACTCCGATAGCTGTTCCCCTTCAATCTTGGTGCATTTAGCGTCGATCTCAGGAACAGATTCTAATGTTCGTCTGAACACACTTCGTTCGTCTCCAGTGCGCCCAATAATGGTGCCTACCAGCGCGACACGAACGCTGTTCTCCTCCGTTCGCTGTTCTTCTCCTTCTTCGCCAAGCTCATCGCGAATCATCGCCGATCCCACCCCTGTTCGGACGATTCGCTGGACAATTCCGACGAGATTCTGACCTGGTTTGGAACTGCGAATGGCGACAAGTCGATTGACTTGAAGTGTCCGAAGTTGATCAATGTCATCGACTCGTATTCGAACTGTGCTTGTATCTACAGCACTGACACGACCAAAATACGATGCCTCATCGAATTGAAACTGTGTCATTCTTGCCTCGTTAGCTCAGAAACTCGTCAACAAAATACGGCAATTCCCAAAGGGGCTTGGACACTTGCAACTCTCGCCCGCTCCCCCACGACACCTGTGCATCCCTGTCGCATTCACCTCGCTCGATGGTGACCACCTGTCCCGGTCCGCAGGACCCGACTACCGCTTGAGCCGCCGGGGTCAAATTTCGAGCCACAATGATCAGCGACATCTGGCCGCCTTGCACCAGTTCATGGATGACCGGATGAATATGTTCATCATTAAATCCATAGCCAATGCAGATCGCAGTCTTAGCGGCTCTGACCGAAGCATCTGAAGTTTGCAGAACAGTCCGAAACGGCTCTTGATGCGTTTGTTGATACTTTTCTATGCCCGGTGTAACGATCATCGGGACAAGCGATTGCGGAGGACCGACTGCACAAGAGAGCGCCTTTACTATATTATCCTGCCCCCTAAACCAGTCGATCGAACCATGAACCTTGGACAACCGCAAGCCACTTCCTCGAGATGCTTGTGGCAGCGGCACAACACTCGGCCCCATTCGGCGACGTACATACGTGCCGCGGAATCCAGTGCAGCAGTTGAATCCAGCGGATTCTGCCGCATACTCGATCAAGCAGTCATAATTCGTCGTTACTACGTTGATCGTTCGCTCTGTCGCGTTAAAGAGGTGTGCCAGCAATCGAGTCAATGCGAGCTGTCGGCCCTTTGCAACAATATCGAGGTAGATCTTGCGATCTTCTTCAGCAATTAGCCTCTGAGTCGCACGGACGATTTGTTCCTTGAGCGAGTCAGATACAGCGGTAGCTGTGAGGGCTGACTCAAGCCCACCGTCTTTCATAGAATCACAGACTTCTCTCCAAGTCGCTTTATCACCTGTAGCGGCAACAACGTCTCGTTCAAGTGCCTCAGCCAGTTCGCCCATCCCACTCATGCCCTCGTGGACGGACAGGCCACTACCGACGACGACTAGAGGCGGCGCTGCGTGGTTCACAAGGCGTTGGATAAGCGAGGTGACCGAGTCATGGTCGGATTTCATGCTCTAGACTACCCAACTCCGAGGACGGACGGGGTTGGCGGTGCTTGTCTGCTAGTGATTTGTATCGTCCGAGTGGTTGATCTGCGAATCGAAAAGTGTTTACAGGCTCTTGCTATTCCCCACACCCCCGAACAACTCAGACTCTGGCGGATCGACCGGCTGCGGCAGAGTTTGCAGGCTCTTGCAGCGCCGGCGGCTGTTCAGGTGGCTCGTTTCCCCAAGTTTGTGGCAAACGCCCATCCAATGCCCCGGATTGGTGGAACGACTAGCGGCCCGACATGCCGCCCAGGATCGCGGCGCTTCCAAACAGGAAGATGATCACAAACCACACGACCAGCACGGAAATGAAGTAGAACCAGACGCCGAGAGCTACAGCGAATGCCATCTGAACGATGCCCATGGGCTGGCGGCGGTGGCGGCTGATCAACTTGTGGAGGAGGGCGTTGGACTGA
The DNA here is from genome assembly GCA_029260395.1 of Phycisphaerales bacterium. Lineage (GTDB taxonomy): Bacteria > Planctomycetota > Phycisphaerae > Phycisphaerales > UBA1924 > OFTM382. The sequence goes on from JAJDDJ010000018.1 coordinate 261,070, forward strand.
GCAAGTTCGGAGGCGCATCGCTCCGTCCAGCCCACGAGAGCCTCGTTGTGCTTGACAAGCGCGAGATTGAGCTTGCGAAGGGAGGCAAGTTGGGCAGCAATTTCCTGCTCGGGGGTGATATCCGGTCCGGATTGATCCTCGCTCATGGCATGGTCCTCTGTGCGGCGATCTGGCCGCGGCGGGTTAGGTTACCCAAAACGCGGGTTGTCGCGAAGTTGGTATTCTGAACCCCATGACTAGATGGCCATTTCTCTATGAACGAACGGATGCGATGATCACCGCCAAGCGGATCATCGAGGGCAAGTCTTCCGTGCTGTACGTCACGCACGATCCCGAGGAGGGGTACCAGTTTCTCGACGGCGGCGAGGTAACGGACGACGACGCCGCGATGGTGGCGCTGGAGGCCATGGTCAAGCTCGACCCCACCCTGATGGAGATCAGCGTGCTCGCACCCGGCTGGGTCGCAGCCCGCGAAACCCCCGACGGCCCGTGGACCGTCTTCCCCATGGACGACGACGATGACAGCGACGACGACGACATCGACGACCCATCCGCCTGACTGAACAGATCCGCCTGTTCCAACCGACCCGCCCTCACGCCAGCGCTTCTCCCCCATTGCCCATTGCCCATTGCCCATTGCCCATTCCCCATTGCCCGTTCCCCACTGCCCGTTCCCCACTGCCTACTCACCCCCGGCGCGCGCAACTTCCCGTCTCTGTCATCCATTTCTCCACTCCACTCTTCCGCTGCGCATCCCGCCGCCACACAATGCCCCCATGGCAGCGGACACCATCAACCAGGCCAACACCCTGAGCGACCACGACCACGCCCTGCTGCTCGAACTCTGGCTCGAGGGCCTCTCGCCGCTCCACCTCTGCGAGCGCTTCGACCTGAGCCTCTCCAAGCTCCTCGCCTGGGCCGAGTCCCCCCGCACCCGCCGCGAGCTGGCCCTGCTCGAATCCGTCTCGCGCAAGCAGGCCGCCGACCGCGCGCCCGCCCAGCAGCGCCTCGCCCTCCGCGCCCTCGAGTCCGCCGCCGCTTCCCACGGCTGCGACCTCACCCCCGATGAACGGCTGATCAACGAATCCGCGCGCCGCGCAGCCACCACACTCCTCCGCGAACTCCGCGCGCCGACCCAACCGCGCAAGCAAACGCCCCGCCCGCGCAACCACGCGCCCCGCTCCTCCCCCGCGTTTGTGGGGCCGGGTGAGGTGGCGAGCCCCGCGAGCCGAAGGGGGGCTCGCCGTCCGTACCGCGCACACGCGCCTTCCAACGCAACGGCCCCGGCATCAACCCGCCCCACCACCCGAACCAGCCCGATCCCCCGCCGCCACGGGTACACTCGCTCCAAGGAGCAGCCCCCATGACCACCGTCCATGCGTATGCCGCGGCGAGCCAGGGCTCGCCGCTAGAACCCTTCGAGTACGACCTGCCCGGCATCGGACCCGATGATGTGGACATCAAGGTCACGCACTGCGGCATCTGCCACTCTGATCTTTCGTGCATCAACAACGACTGGGGCATGACGCAGTACCCGATCGTGCCCGGCCACGAAGTAAGCGGCATCGTCGAAGCCGTCGGCGAGCACGTGCCCGAGGCCAAGGTCAAAGTCGGCGACCGCGTCGGCCTCGGCTGGTACTCGGCAAGCTGCATGCACTGCCAGCACTGCATGAGCGGCGACCACAACCTGTGCCCGACGAGTGAGGCCACCGTCATCGGCAGGCACGGCGGGTTCGCTGACCGCGTCCGCGCGCACTGGGGCTGGACCGTCAAGATCCCCGAGGCCATGGACCCCGCCGCGGTCGGCCCCATGCTCTGCGGCGGCATCACCGTCTTCAACCCGCTCGTGCAGCTCAACATCAAGCCCACCGACCGTGTCGGCGTGATCGGCATCGGCGGACTCGGCCACATGGCCCTGGCGCTCTACAACAAGTGGGGCTGCGAGGTGACGGCGTTTACCTCGAGCGAATCCAAGATGGAAGAAGCCAAGAAGCTCGGCGCGCACCGCTGCGTCAGCTCGGTTGATGCCGACGCCATCGCGGGCGAGGCGGGCCGCCACAACCTGATCCTGAACACGACCAACGCGGACCTCGACTGGGACGCGTACGTGGCGGCGCTCGCGCCCAAGGGCGTGCTGCACATGGTGGGTGCCACGCCCGGACCGATCTCGCTTTCAGCGTTCCCGCTGATCGTGGGCCAGCGCTCGATGGGCGCAACCCCGATGGGCAGCCCGGCGACCACCGCCCAGATGCTCGACTTTGCGGCCCGCCACGGAGTTGCACCCGTCACCGAGCGGTACAAACTGAGCCAGGTGAACGACGCGATGGAGCACCTCAAGGCCAACAAGGCTCGGTACCGCATCGTGCTGGAGGTCTGAAGCCGTGGGCCTGTTCGACGGAACGTCACTTGAACAGCCCGTCACGTGCGCGCGCTGCAGGCAGGCCATGGCCGCCTGCGAGTGCCCCCGAGATGCGCACGGCGAGGTCTGCGCGCCGAGTGATCAATCGCCGCGGGTGCGCCGCGAGAAGCGCCGCGGCAAGTGGTGCACGGTCATCGCCGATCTGGACCCCGCCGCCACCGACATGAAGGCGATGCTGAAGGCCCTGCGGACCGAACTCGGCACCGGGGGCGGCGAGAGCAACGGGGAACTTGTGCTGCAGGGCGACCACCGCGACGCGGTCGTCGATCGGCTCATTGCACTGGGCTACAAGGCCAAGGCCTCGGGCGGCTGAGCGGCGCGTTACTTCTTGCCGAACATGCCGCCGAGCTTGCCGAGCACGTCGCCGACGGCTTGTCCGCCGTCTTGTCCGGTGAGGTTGCCGAGCATCGCGCTGAGGTCGCCCTGGCCTGCGAGCTTGTCCTTGAGCGGGCCGATCATGGCATCGAGGCCGGACTTGGCCTTGTCCTCTCCGCCGCCGAGCATGGAGCCGAGCGAGCCGAGATCGAGCGCGGAGGTGAGCGCTGAGAGATCGCCCTTGAGCAGGGTGTTGATGTCGAGCTTGCCTGATGCGATGGCCTGCTCGATCATGGAAATGGCTTTATCGAGGAAGCCTCCAGCTTGGGACTCGGAGGCCCCGACCTTTGAACTGATGGCCGAGATGATTTTTTTGGCGTCACCGCCGAGCAGTTCCTGAATCATGATCGTTCTCCGGTAGGGTGATGCCGTTGATCTCGGCGGAGCGTGCAGCGTACCGGCTTGACTCGCATGAACCAAGCCAAACTGCCCTGCTGCTATGATGAAGGTATGGCACGCTCCCGCGCACGATCGTCGATTGTCTCTCGGATCATTCGCATCGCGGTGATCCTCGCTGTGGTGGCGGTTGCGAGCTACTTTGGCGTGGACCTGCGGGGAGAGCCCTCGCCCGACGGAGTAGCGACCGCGACATCGCGCGCTCAGCCGCGATCCACTCCTACCGGGAGCAGGACTGCTTCATCGACAGCGGACCGTGCGGGCTCGCAGCAGGCCGTTGTGGAGTTGATGCAGGCCAAACAATCGGGAGAGATGGTGACGCTGGTAGCCACGGTTGTAAAGGTGCTTGCGGACGACAACGACGGCTCGCGGCACCAGCGGCTGCTGCTGGAGATCGAGACTCGCGGTGCGCCGTTTGATTCGGTGCTCGTGGCGCACAACATTGATTTGGCGCCTCGTGTGCCCGCAAGCGAAGGCGACGAGCTAACGGTGCGGGGGCAGTACGAGTTCAACGACCGGGGCGGTGTGCTGCACTGGACACACCACGACCCGAAGGGCTGGCGCGAGGGCGGCTGGATCGAACTGAATGGCGAGCGGTACGAGTGAGACGGAGTGCTCAACGCCAGAAGTAGTGCCACTCAGCGGTGCGGGTCAGTGACTCGCCGGGTTCAAGCTCGACGGTCCATGTGAAGCGTGACACGCCGTTGAGGCGGTGCCACCACCAGGGCCAGCCGTAGTTGGTCCACCAGTGATGCGGCGATCCGTTCCAGAGAGAACTGTCCTGGAACATGCCGAGTGCTGCTGCTTCACCGCCGTCGGAGGCGCTGGTGGGCAGGCCGAAGCTGTGCTTGGTGATCTCGACTGTGACGGGGTATGCCTTGCGGTTGGTCAGCTCGATGGATGCTGAGAAGTCGATCCGGGCGTACTGGTTGCTGTCCCAAACGAGCGCTTTGGGGTCGCGGCCCGACTCGCGTTCGTCGACTTCGATCTGAATATCAACTGCGTCGGTGACTTCGAGATCGGTGGTTCCTTTCTTGGCGGTGTAGGTCATGAGCCCTTGGGCGAGGGGCTTTCCGTTGCGGACGATGAGTGCGGGCGCGGTGGTGAACGGATGGTCGGTGGTGTTGGTGAGACGGAGCACGTGGCGGGCGAGTGGGCGGTCGAGCAGATCGGCGATCTGCCTCTGTTGATCGGTTGAGAAGTTGCTCCATGCGTTGGCGGGCGGGGCTGCGGGCAGCGTGAGCTTGTAGACCGCTTCGACGGGTACCTCGGCGACCGAGATGGGCAGGATCATCCGCTCGCCGACGCCGAGGGTGACGTGGTCGATGGAGAAGACGTAGAGGTCCTCGTTGCTCTCGGCGCCCGTGAGTTCGGGTGGCATCGCGGGCTCGGCGTTCGGGCGGCCGCCGGCGTAATCGCGGGACTCACTCATGCGCGCGGACTGGGCCATGAGCGCGTTGGAGAACGCGCCTGCTGTGCCGGCTTGACGCTGGAAGTACCCGCCAAGTTGGGCGAACTGGTCGTTAAGGGCGATGGGATCGGGCGTGTGGTCGAAGGCGAAACGTGGCACGCCGACGACAAGATGGACGGTTGCGTCGTCGAGCTCGATGAGGTCGTTGACGAGCGAGGCCTGCATTTCGATACGCGCGGTTTTGCCGTCGTCGAGCAGTGTTACGCGGTAACTGGGGATCCAGCGGATGCCTTTTTGAAGGTACATGACGCCGACGTGGGCTTTGCCAGCGGGTTCGCGTGGCTCGTCCCACGCGAGTTCGAGTGTGAGGCGGTTGGCCCGGCTTGGGGTCGTGATGGGTGCTTCGGGATCGACGCCTTCGATGAAGCGCACGCTGTAGAGCTGTTCGAGCGGGACGGCTTCTCGGCCTCCCTTGTCGTGCTCGATGAGCGCGAGCTTTGGGTCCGTTGGGTTAGGCAGCAGCGCGACGAGCGTGCCGGTGGTCTCCTGATTTCCACGATGGAGCCAGACGATGCGCTTGCCGACGGAAAGTGCGAGCAGGTCCGCGAGCGTCTGGGCCGTGCGTTCGAGGTCGACATCGACCGCCCCGGCGCGCACGGCGCTAAGCGATGCTCCGGGTTCGTTTTCGAACGCCCAGAACGTGCCGAGGACGGGTTGGGGAAGGTCGTCCAGGACGACCGCGCCCGCAGGAGTGGTTCGGAGCGAGCCTTCGCGATAGACCATCGCGTGTCCATCTTTGAATACGGTGACTTCTCGCACCGGGAGGTCATCTCCGCTGTGAGTGGCGGACGCGACAGAAGCGATGATCGAGAGAGCGGCGGGCAGCAGCGTGCGCATGGACGGGACTCCTGATCGGCACCGGCGCGGCGTGCGCGGTTGCCAATGGGAGTACCACCGAGGGCTTGCCCAGGTTGGTCACGGGTGTGTCACGGAGTGTTGGGGAGGCTCGAGCACACCGCGCAAGAGAGCCGGCGGCTGTTGCCATGGCCTGCTCGGTGCAACAAGCCAAGAAGAAACGCGGGTGTGCCTCAATGTAAAAAAGCGCGCTCCCTCACGGTCGCGGCTCGTCCGAAAAGCAGTTCGTCGGCATCTGATCGTTCAATCAGGACTCAGAAGACCATCGCGGTGGTGCGGACCAGGACGCCGGTCCAGAGATCGTGGCGGCGTGGCACGAAGAGGGGGGCCTCGTCGTCAGTTTGGTATGGCGATGCCTGATCGCCTTGAGCGGGCATCGCTGCGGGGTGGGCGATCGGGCCGACGGCGAGGCCGCCGAGTTGGTCCGTTTCGAATGGGCTCCCAGCGCTGACACTCCCGTGCGAGCGTGCGCCATGGATGGCCTCGGTGGAATCCACGAAGCCGCGGGAATCGCGGTAGTCGCCGAAGGCAATGACATCGCCGCTCGCGATGGTGGCAAATGCAGCGACGGTCAAAATGATCAGCTTGGTTGAGCCCATCCCACGAATCTCCGAACCCATAGCCAGCCAGCCTGGGAGTAGTCCGAGGTCAGCATGCGCCCCGATCGGCTGCTGGCTAGGAAAAACTAGTTTAGCTGAGCAGAAAGCCGGTTTTTCTCAGCCAGTGACCCCGGGTCAAACCCTGGCGATTTGGACCTCGATGCCCCCCGATAACACCTTGTGGACGGGGCATTTATGGGCGATGGCTTCGAGGGCATCGGCCTGTTCTGGGGTCAAGTCGCCCTGCAGGGTCAGGCTGAGGGCGAAGTGCTCAGATTGATCAGCCGACTTGGCGAGGTGCTCGACCGCAGCCGAGACCGTTTCCAGCGGCCACTCCTTACGGCTGGAATAGGACCGGACGGTCATGGTGGTGCAGGCGGCAAGGGCTGCGGTGAGCAGGGCCATGGGGGATGGGGCGGCGTCCTGGCCTCCCAAGGCCAGTGGGACATCCGAGATGAACTCGTGCCCGGGGACGGTGACCTGGGTGAGGAAGGAATCGCCGGGGGTGGAGGCGGTGGCTTGGTGGAGGGGGGGCTTGGTGGGTGGCATGGTTCTTGTCCGATCGCGATGGAGGCGGGTGGTTAGGCTTGGCGTCAAGTTGGAACCGAGCCTGGGGTGGTGGCTGCGAATCTGCGGGCGGCGGTGATGCGAACGGTGCATGGGGGGTGAAACCCTCTGGAGGTACCTTGACCAAGCAAGTTGGCCAATCCAATCCCGCGGACGCTCTCGAAGTGCTGATCGATGGCCTTTGTCCGTTGTGCAAGCGTGAGGCTCGGTTCTTGGAACGGCTCGACAAGGGCCGAGGCCGACTGGTGATGACAGACATTACCGCTCCGGGCTTTGATGCGAGCGACTACGGCAAGACCTTTGACGACCTAATGGGCGAGATTCATGCGGTTCGTCCGGGGGGCGAGCTGGTCACGGGCGTCGAGGTCTTTCGCGAGGCGTACAGCCGGGTCGGGTGGGGCTGGCTGCTTGCTTGGACTCGGTGGCCCGTGTTGCGACAGGTTTCGGATGCTGCCTACCGATGGTTCGCAAGGAACCGGCTTCGGCTGACGGGTCACGCGGATCGGTGTGAAGAGGGCCGATGCAAGGTGTAGCCAAAGGCCTGTCACGCTCGCACGCGCCGCCGAACGAGGTACGCTGGCCGGATGGAGTTGACGCCGCTGCGGTACTTTTTGGAGGTGGCCCGGACGGGGCACATCACGCGCGCTGCGGAGCGGCTTGGGATGTCGCAGCCGGCGCTTTCGTCGGCGATCAGGAAGCTGGAGGACGAGGCGGGAGCCCCGCTGCTGGACCGCACCGCCAAGGGCGTTGAGCTGACCGAGGCGGGCCGGGTGTTCGCGGAGTACGCGAGGGAATCGCTTCAGGCAGCGGACGACGGCGTGCGCGCGGTGCGCGAATTGGTGGGGCTCGAGAGCGGGCTGATCCGAATCGGTGGCGGTGCGACGGCGGTGGGATACCTGCTGCCGCCTGCGATCTCGGCGTTCCGCGCGCAGCACCCTGCGATTCGGTACTACATCCGCGAGGCGGGCTCGGGGGCGGTGGGCGAGGCGGTGCTCGCGGGCGAACTTGATCTTGGCATCGTGACGCTGCCGATGCGTGTGCCGGGCGTTGGCGACCTGTTGACGCTGCCACTCGTGACCGATGAGCTTCGGCTGATTGTGCCCGCGGAGCACCGGCTCGCGGGGCGCAAGAGCTTTCGATGGTCTGATCTTGACGGTGAGGCGATGGTCGGCTTTGAGGCGGGCAGCGCCGTGCGCGACGTGATTGACCGCGAGGCGCGCGAGCACGGAGCTGAGCTTCGGGTAGTAATGGAACTGCGGTCGATTGAGTCGATCCGTCACATGGTTGAAGCGGGAGTCGGGATCGGGTTTGCGAGCCGGTTTGCGCTCCAAGACCCGCAGGTCGGACTGGGCTGCGACGACGGTTCGTTGAGCCGCTCGCTTGCGATTATTCGGCGCACGGATCGTGTGCCGTCACCGGCGGTGGCGGCGTTCGAGCGATCCTTGTTCGCGATCCACGGCTCGTGATCAGCGTCTACGACGGCCAGCCATGCCGAGACCGAAAGCACCCAGGGCCAAGGCGGCGGACGGCGCAGGTGTCGCGACGCGGTCGGAGCCGCCGTTATCCAGTCCACGGAAGCGGGCGATGAACGCTTCGGCATCGGGGAAGAAGCTGCTGTGTGTGAGCGAGGCGCTATCGGTTGCGGTCACATCGAATACGAACGTCTCGGTATCACCCGATGCGATTCCACGGTTGGGGTTGCCGCCACCGAGGAAGTTTCCGTCGAGCGCCGCGCCGGCGTGGTAGGTGGTGTCGGCGAATATTCCGGTGCCTCCGACTCCGGTCGATCCGATGGTCGCGAAGTCAGCGTGCGCCGTGGTCATGGACATGGTGACGACCGCGCCGGGATCGGATGAATCAAAGCGGAACGCCAGACCCGTGAGGGCCCCACCCACCGAACCGGGCGTGGTGTTCGTGATAGAGATGCTCAACTTGGCGAGCGACGCGTTGTAGTCGAGCGTGGCGGCGAAGGTCGAGCCGGTGTTCTCAGTGCTGACGGCTCCGTTGCCGAACACGTTTATCTGGGCTGCGGCGGGAAGCGCAGCCATGGCCAAGGAAATCATTGCGATTCGCAGCATGTCTTGTCTCCTCGATGTGCCGCGTGGAGCGGCGGTGCTTATCAGGATGTCTCGTGGGCGTTTCCGCCCGTCCTGTACCACCTGAAAATACCAGTAACTGTCTGTGATTTCTAGAGATATCAGCAGTTTTTTGTTCTGCGGGCTGATCGGGAGGGCGGCAGAATCGGGGAGTTGTGCCTGATAACGTTATCCATTATCTCACTGCACATCAGCAATATTATTGATTTGATTTATGCCGATGCCTGTCCGATGCTGTTATCTAGTTCAGATCCGCTGTCCCAAGCCAAGGAGATCCCATGACCAGCGCCAATGCCTTCAACAGCAAGAAGACACTCAAGACTTCGCAGGGTGAAGTGGTGTATTTCGACCCGATGGCCTTGCAGGCGGCGGGGCTGGGCAAGATCGACACGATGCCGTATTCGATCCGGGTGCTGCTGGAAGCGATGCTGCGGAACCTCGATGGGTTTGTGGTGACGAACGACGACATCGCGGGCCTGGCTGGGTACGACGCAACGAACGTGAAGCCGGTGGAGATGCCGTTCATGCCGGGGCGGGTGGTGCTGCAGGACTTTACGGGCGTGCCTTGCGTGGTGGACCTTGCGGCGATGCGCGACGCGATGAAGCAGCTCGGGGGCGATGCGTCGGCGATCAACCCTGCGGTGCAGTGCGATCTGGTGATCGACCACAGCGTGCAGGTGGACGACTTTGCGACGCGGGTGTCGCTGACGATTAACGCGGAGCGCGAGTTCGAGCGGAACAACGAGCGGTACCGGTTCTTGAAGTGGGGCCAGCAGAGCCTGAGCAACTTCCGGTGCGTGCCGCCGGCGACGGGCATCGTGCATCAGGTAAACCTTGAGTACCTGGCACGAGGCTGTATTACGCGGACCGTAGACGGCGAGCTTCAGGTGTTCCCCGACAGCCTTGTCGGAACGGACAGCCACACGACGATGATCAACGCTCTTGGCGTGCTGGGCTGGGGCGTTGGCGGGATCGAGGCCGAGGCGGTGATGCTCGGCCAGCCGGTGTACATGCTGACGCCGGAGGTGGTCGGGTTCAAGCTGAAGGGTGCGCTGCGCGAGGGTGTGACCGCGACCGACCTGGTGCTGACGGTGACTGAGATGCTCCGCGAGCACGGCGTGGTGGAGAAGTTTGTGGAGTTCTTCGGACCGGGGCTCGCGGACCTGAGCATTCCGGACCGGGGGACGATCGCGAACATGGCACCCGAGTACGGCGCCACGTGCGGATTCTTCCCGATCGATGCCAAGACCATCGATTACCTTCGGTTCACGGCGAAGACCGAGCAGGAGGTCGAGCTGGCCGAGGCCTGGGCGAAGGCCAGCGGGTTCTACTGGACGCCCGATTCGCCCGAGCCGGTGTTTACGGATGTCCTTGAGCTGGATATGGCGAGCGTGCAGCCTTCGCTTGCGGGACCGAAGCGGCCGCAGGACCGCATCGAGCTTGCAGCGATGCAGACGACGTGGAAGAAGACGCTCGTCGCGCCCAACGGGCCGCACGGGCTGGGGGTGGATCCTGAGAAGCTCACGGTGACCGCCAAGGTTCAGCACACCACGGAGCGTCCGGGCGAGAAGCCTGGGATGACAAGCACGCTCACCCACGGCAGCGTGGTCATCGCGGCCATCACCAGTTGCACGAACACGAGCAACCCGGACGTTATGGTCGCGGCGGGCTTGGTGGCGCGGAAGGCGCGGGCGCTGGGGCTGACCCGCAAGCCGTGGGTCAAAACGAGCCTTGCGCCGGGCAGCAAGGTGGTGACCGAGTACTACGACAAGGCAAACCTGACGGCTGATCTTGATGCGGTTGGTTTCTACAACGTGGGGTATGGCTGCACGACTTGCATCGGTAACTCGGGCCCGCTGCCCGACGAGGTCGAGGCGGCGATCAAGGAAGGCGACTTGGCCGTGTCGAGCGTGCTGAGCGGCAACCGCAACTTCGAGGGCCGGGTGCACGGAAGTGTGAAAGCGAACTACCTGGCGAGCCCGCCCTTGGTGGTGGCGTACGCGCTTGCGGGCACGGTGGACATCGACCTGCAGAACGATCCGATTGCGCAGACCCCTGATGGCAAGGACGTGTACCTCAAGGACATCTGGCCGAGCAACCAGGAAGTGCGCGACACGGTCAAGCAGTGCCTGAACCGTGAACAATTCGCGGACAAGTACGAGCATGTGTTTACCGAGAACCAGACGTGGAACAACGTGCCGGTGAGCAAGAGCGAGCTGTACGCGTGGGACGAGGCGAGCACGTACATCCAGAACCCGCCGTTCTTTGAGGGGATGACGCCGGGGCTGCCGGCGCTTGCGAAGATCGAGGGCGCGCGGTGCCTTGCGGTGCTGGGCGACAGCGTGACGACGGACCACATCTCGCCGGCGGGTGCGATCACTGTGGACAGCCCGGCGGGCGGGTTCTTGACCGAACGCGGCGTGAGCAAGCGGGATTTCAACAGCTATGGGAGCCGGCGCGGCAACGACCGCGTGATGACGCGAGGCACGTTCGCCAACGTGCGCATCAAGAACCGCATCGCTGCCGACGGCGGCAAGCAGCCCGAGGGTGGATACACACGCAACTTCACCAAAGGCGATTCGCTCGAAGCCGCGCCCGTCGAATTCATCTACGACGCAGCGATGGATTACCGCGATGCGGGCACGCCGCTGGTCGTGGTCGCGGGCAAGGACTACGGCATGGGTTCGAGCCGTGACTGGGCGGCCAAGGGCACGATGCTGCTGGGTGTGAAGGCGGTGATCGCCGAGAGCTTTGAGCGGATCCACCGGAGCAACCTTGTGTTTATGGGCGTGCTGCCTTTGGTGTTCAACGAGGGCGTGACGGCGCACACGCTGGGCATTCACGGCGACGAGAGGTTCGATGTCGATCTGCCCGATGATCTGGAGCCGCGGGCCACCGTGCGTGTGAAGGCGACGCGGACCGACGGGAGTTCGTTCGAGTTCGAATGCATGTGCCGTGTGGATACATCCGTTGAGATGGAGTACTTCCGCAACGGCGGGATTCTGCACACGGTGATCCGTAAGAAGCTGAATGAATCGAAGGTGCAGGCTTAAGCGTTCCGGTCGGCGGCAGCTGCGGGCATTGCTGCGCCGCAGGCATCGCAGAACTTGGCGTCTGAGTCCTGCGGCGCGTTGCAGGACGAGCACGCGGTAACGGTCGGTGCGCCGCATCGGTCGCAGAAGCGGGCATCGGCATCGCACGATTCGCCGCACTTGGCGCACGCGCATCCGTCGGCTCGCAAGCCATGCCCGACAGCGGAAGCGGCACCACGGAGGCTGCCGAGCGTGGCTGGTACGAGTCGGTTTATGCCCTCTGCGGCAGCTGGAACCTGCTCGCGGACGATGTACTTGCTCACGGCCCCCGTGTATCCGGCCATCAGGCAGGCTGCGCCAACGAACAGCAGAGGCATGCCCACAAACGCGAGAGGGAACAGCACCGGGAACGACGGTTCACCGTTGGAACTGAATGCACCGATGAAGCTGAACATGAAGCTGCCGATGCCCAGCACCGCCAGCAGCACCCCCAGTACCAAAGCAGCGAGGCCGACCCTCCGCAACAGCTTGCAGGTGTTGGTGTGTTCGGGGGGCGGGGCGGCCGGGTCGGTGGGCATGCACCGAGCATACTGGCTCTCTTGGCTTGCAGAAAGCCCCGTGGGGCGGGACGGCGCGAACGCGGTATTCTGAGCGCCATGGACAGGCCACCGCACAATCCGAGTGAACTTCTGGCTCAGCTGGAGGCGTTCGACATTGATCAGGGTTCGGTGACGCTGAGCTTTCCCAAACGGCTGGCACGCGAGAACAGCTGGTCGGTTGAGTTCTCCGAACGGGTCGTGGGTGAGTACAAGCGGTTTGTGGTGCTGTGCGTCTGCGCGGGGCACCCTTGCACACCGAGCGAGCACGTGGATCAGGCGTGGCATCTGCACATGGTGTACACGCGGAGCTATTGGGAGGCGATGTGCGAGGAGATCCTCGGCGCGCCGCTGCACCACGGGCCGACACGTGGCGGCGAGCTTGAGAACGAGAAGTTCGAGGACTGGTATGCGCGCACGCTCGAGAGTTACCGCGTGATGTTCGGCGCTGAGCCGCCAGCGGATATTTGGAGGCCGGCATCGTCGCGATTTGGCCATGACCTGCGCTGGAAGCGGGTGATGCTCGATGACCATTGGGTCGTATGCAAGCCTCGGGCGGTCGCGTGGTGGGCGGCGGGGAGCATGGTGCTCTGCGGAGCCGTGCTGGCGGGATGCGCGGCGGGTGTTGGCAAAGCGATGAGTGATGCGGGGATCTGGCTTGGGCTTGTGGCGTTGGGGCTGGTGGTTGCTGTGGTGGGTGCTGGTGTGCGGGTGCTGATCGACCGATCTTGGGGCTTAGGCGTTCGCCCGCGCCAAACCTTCGGGTGGGGGCTCTTGGCGGGTGGCGGGGCGGCGCTGGTTGTGCTGTTGCTCGATCGATGCCAAATGCCGAGCCTCGGAATTCCGCAGCGGGTCAACGATCCGGCGATGTGGGTCTTTGGGGTCTCGGCGGGAATCGGACTGCTGCTGAACCTCGATGAGTTTGGGAGAGGGAGCGGCGGCGGGTGCGGCTCGGCAGGTGGCTTTGGGGGCTGCTCAGGCGGAGGGTGTGGCGGCGGAGGATGTGGCGGCGGGTGCGGCAGCTAGGAGATAAAACGGCCGCCCTGTGGAGGGCGGCCGCTGTGGTTACCGAAGGATTTAGAGAGGCGTTGGGCTCTTACGGGCAGGGACCGATGAGGCCGAGCAGCGCAAGGAAATCGCCGAAGCTGACCATGCCGTCGCCGCCGAGGTTGCCGAAGTCGTCGGCGATGTCACCCGTGCAGCCGGGAGTGCCGCCGGGGCAGGGGCCGATAAGGCCGAGCAGCGCGAGGAAGTCGCCGAAGCTCACCATGCCGTCAGCGCCGAGGTTGCCGAAGTCGTCGGCGATGTCGCCGATGCACTCCGCACCGCCGAGGTTGAACTGGCTGATGAAGCGGAAGCTGCCTCCGGTGGCCTTGTCTTCGGTGTCGGTGGCGACGACCGAGCCGTTGGTCCAGAGGACTTCTCCATTACCGAGTCTCCAGCAGCCGCGAGTACCAGCGTCGAGCCCGGCGATGATGCCGTTGTCGTCGCCTTCGGAACTGATGCTGTAGACACCCGACGGCGGGCTGAATCCTGCGGCGAGAAGATCCGCGCCGTCGGCGCTGACCTGCTCGAGGAAGTCGAAGCTCGTGGCACCGTCTGAGGAGACGAGGATTCCGAGCAAATTGCCAGCGAGGTCGTAGCGTTCGATGCCGTCGTTGCCGGTATCGATGTTGGGCACGAGCAGTTCGGTGCCGTTGTAGTAGACATCGAAGTAGCCGGTGTCGGCGAGGTCGCGTCCGTTGAACGAGCCGGTGACGGTGAGCGATGGCACATCGATGGTCACGATGCCGCGGAGCACAGTGCCCGCAGAATTGTCCGTGCCGATGGAGCCGTAGACGGTATCGCCGACGTACTCGATGCCGCGGATGTTGTTGAGCTGACCATCGCCCGCAAGATCAACACCGATGTCATCGATGAACGCTTGGGTGGCGAGATCAAACCGCCAGATGCGGTCGGCGAACTGGTCGGAGATCCAGATCTCGTCACCGACCTGGATGGCTTCGATGGGGGTGGTCGAGCCGGTGTAACCGACTGCGGTCGCGGCGGCGGCGATATCGATGAATGATGGATTGGTAACGGAGCCGTCAAAGGGGTCGAGCAGGAGAACGACGTCGGCCGAGGAGTCGATGGTGGCGAGCGTCTGCTGGGCCGCTGCCGAAGTGGTCAGCAGGGTGCCGGCGAGCGCGGCGAGGGACAAGCTAAGTGGTTGGCGCAGTGAGGCTGAACGCAGTTGCATGGGGGGTTCCTCTCGTAAATGGATCTCTCTGTACCCCTCAGGCGGGGGCATCACGAATCAGACACTGGTCCCGAGTCTACCGGGATTGGCGCGAGCGTCCAATCCTGATTCGATCGCCGCGAGGCTTGCAAAATCAGCAACGGCCGCCCGGTGAAGGGCGGCCGCGGCCGTAGAGGATTCGAGTCTCGATGTCAGAACCGCGCTTAGGGGCAGGGACCGATGAGGCCGAGCAGGGCGAGGAAATCGCCGAAGCTGACCATGCCGTCGCCGCCGAGGTTGCCGAAGTCGTCGGCGATGTCGCCCGTGCAGCCGGGCACGCCTCCGGGACATGGGCCGATGAGCCCGAGCAGCGCGAGGAAGTCGCCGAAGCTGACCATGCCGTCAGCGCCGAGGTTGCCAAAGTCGTCGGCGATGTCGCCCACGCAGGAGCCGCCATCGATCGGCATGCGGAAGCTAAGCGCCGAGACGTTGAAGCCGACGTCGCCGGCGGCGGTGAACCCGCCGTCTTCGGTATCGACGATGAAGAGCACATCGGAACCGTCGGCGAGCAGAAGGATGGATCCGTCAGCGTTAAAGTCCATACCGCCGATGGACGCGACGGATTCACCGCTCGCGCCGATGAGCGTGGCGCTGGCATCTGTGGTCGAGATGAGATAGAGCGCCTCGGAGCTCGTGTCGTAGCCGTACATCAGGCCTGTAGCGGGATTAATCGCCAGGCCGATGAGCTGACCGAGGCCGGTCTCACCGATCTCGACGAATGAGACAGCGCCGGAGAGGTTGGTGAAGGCGTAGATGGAGTCGCCGGCGATGCCATCGTCGTCGGTGAGCGCGACGTAGAAGGTCTCTCCGTCGTTGCTGAGCGTGGCATCGCCATCGCCGGAATCGCTGAATGGGATGGTGAGAACTTGCACACTGAGACCCTCGGACCAGTACCACAGGCCGCGGTCGCCCGGGTCGTTGAGCGCATCGGTGCTGACGAAGTGGTAGAAGGAATCGGGGGTGTCGAAGTCCATGCCGCGATTGAAGTTGCCGTCAACAAATCCCAGGCCGGTGGCGCTGCCAGCGGGGTCCGCGAGATCGAACACGATGATTGGATCGGGGTCACCAGACGGGGTGATCAAGCCCCAATCGAGCGTTTGAGCGGACGCGGAACCGGCGAGTGCCAGCAAGCTGGCAGCGGCGAGACAAAGCTTGGACATGAGAGACTCCCTCTAGAGTGGCTGTTTATAACGCGAGCAGTCACGAACGCTGCTCCGGCCGCAGCTTACCAGAGCGGGGCGAAAGCTCCAACAGGCAGGTCGCGAGTACACCGCTGTTCGCGGAAATCACTCCCCCGACTGAAGCACAAACAACCGGTAGCAACCGTCGACGGGAACCGCATCCAGTCCCTGTTCATCGACCACACCGACGATCCGGAATGGGGAGCGTCGAACCAGTGATTCCCACTGCCGAAGGCTGTATGACCGCAGTGCGTACGCCGAATCGCGGTGCTCGGTGCGGGATGGGCGCTCGATCATGAGGTGGCTGAACACGCGCTCGTCTCGATTAGGTAGCGAGGAGGGCTCGAACTGGACAATCTGCGTGACCTTGAGCGAGCCGCGGGTGGCTGTCCATACGTCTTCGGTCGGGCCCTCGTGGCCGTAGTGCGCGAGGCTGAGGCCGACGATGTAGAGGCCGCCGGGCTTGAGGCAGAGGGCGGTTTGTTGGAGATGGTCGAGCATGGTTCGATCGCTCGGAAGGTGGCGGATGGTGTTGATGGTGTTGAAGGCAAGGGCAAATCGGCGGTGCCAACGCTCACACGCGAAGCTGCGCATATCGGCGACGCGAGCATCGACGCCCGGCTGACGGGCGCGAGCGAACTCGATCATGCGCGGATTGAGATCGAGGCCGGCGATGTGGATGCCGAGCTTGGCACCAGCGCGCATGAACCGCCCTGAGCCGCAGGCGGGTTCGAGCCATCGGGATGTGCCTCTGGACGCAGGGCCAAAGCGCCGTTCGATCTTGGCAAGGCCCCGGACCTCTGCGGCTGTGCCGGGTGTGTGGAGCACGTCGTATACGAGGGGATCGTCGTAGAAGCCAGCCGGTTCTGAGTGGGCGTTGGACACTGGTGCATTGTTACGGGGCTGGACCCAGGGGAGGGGCCGGGACGGTGGCAGGTCTCGGGGCAGGTCTCGGGCCAGGGCGGTAGGCTGATCGCATGACTGCATCACCCTCAACGGCTCCCGCAATGGTCCTGCTCGACTTTGACCGCTGGGCCAACGGCCAGCTATTCGATGCTTGCGAGCGGCTCACCGATGCTCAACTCGACCGCGAGTTCGAGATGGGCCTAGGCACGATCCGCAAGACACTGACGCACATGCTCGGGGCGATGCGGGGGTGGACGGATGTGATGCTCCGCACCGAGCAGTGGCGGCCGAGGCTCGAGCAAGACCCGCCGAGGTCGATCGCCGAGCTGCGCGTGCTGCACGAGGAGATCGCGGCGGAGTTCCGCGAGAACGCCACACAGGGCAGCCACGACGAGGTGTTTACGCCCAACCGTGGCGGCAAGACGTTCGGCTTCAGCTGTGGCGGCGTTCTCACCCACGTCACCACGCACAACGTTCACCACCGGGCGCAGTGCTTGAACATGCTGAGGCATCTGGGCCATGAACAGCCGCAGAGCAGCGTGATGCACTGGATGATCGCCCACCCGCCGCAGTGATACCTCACGGACTCTCACCATGATGACGCGCCATGTTGCGGTTTGCGTCGCGCTCGCCGCGTGTGCTTGGCTTGTTCCTACGCTGGCGCGGGCGCAGGCGGAAGAGCCCTCGCGGCTCATCGCCGATCTGCGCAGCGACGATGTAGAGTGGAACGCGATCCACGCGTATCGCATTCTCTACAGCTCGGCCGACCCCCCGCTCGCGGAGCTCGAATCGGCGCTCGAATCGGATGACTGGCAGCAGCGACAGCTCGCGGCAGCGGTGCTGTGGTACCACTACGACCCGCCCGAGTGGCGACGCGCGCGGGGCGCAGCGCCTCGGGGCCACCTCACGGCCCGACTGATGGAGGTCACTGTCGAGGGGTTGCGAAGCGATGACTTGCCCATTGAGCGGGCAACGGGGCGGTGCGTGACGATCTTCAATGCCCGTGAAGGCTTCAGCCGGATCAGGCGGCATCCAAAGCTGGCTATCGAGGCGCTTGCGAATGGTCTTGAAAGCGAGGACCGCCAGCAGCAGCTGCTGTGCGCCTTGTTGCTGGGCTTTGCTGGGGCCGAAGCGCACGCGGATCGGGCGGTTCCGATCCTGCTCCCCCACCTCCGCGACAACGAGATACCTGAGGATGCGAAATGGGCGGCCCCGGCGCTGTACCGGTTCGGGCCGGTCGCCTTGCCGCAGTTGGAGGGGGCGTTGGCGGATGCCGACGATCAGCAGCGGGCGCTGCTGAAACTGATAATCGATCATCTTCGCGCCAACGGTCAGCAGGGGGTCGTTGAGGTGGCTGGTCGTAACACGATCACCGCTCTGGTAGCGGACCCTGTGCTCCAGCCCCCGTGGGTCACGGCGACGTACTGGCTCTACGAGCTGGAGCACGACGGAAGTCCCTAGATCCCACAGATTCGACCTGAGCGGGTTGACAGCGTGACTTTAGGTAACTATATTGTTACCAATGAGGCAGCCGCGGTCCATTCCGAGCGAAGCACCCGACCCCAAGGCGGATGCGGTTTTTTCGGCTTTGGCTCACCATGAGCGGCGGCGGATACTCGACCTGCTGAAGGGCCATCCGGGGATGACGGTCGCGGCGCTGGCGTCGCATTTCTCGTGCAGCCGCATCATGGTGATGAAGCATCTGGAGACGCTGAGCCGCGCGGGGCTGGTGCTCAGCGAGAAGGACGGCCGAAGCCGTCATCTGTTTTTCAACATCGTTCCGATTCAGCAGGTGTACGACCGCTGGACGGACCAGTACAGCCAGTTCTGGGCGAGCCGGGTCGTGGACCTGAAGGCCTCGGTGGAGTCGGCCCAGCAAGCCAAGGAGTCGCGTCGTGCCTAAAGCCGTTTCGGTCGAACAACTCGGGGCCACTAAGGCCAAGTTCCAGGTGCAGATCGACGGGCCGATCGAGGCGGTGTGGAAGGAGATCACGCGGACCGATGCGCCGATCGCTGCGTTCTTCAATTCGCAGATGCACGTCGGGGCGTTTCAGCCGGGCTCGAAGCTGGCGATGCGCTCACCCGATGGCAAGTACACGGGCGTGGTCGGGGAGATTCTGGAGTTCGATCCGCCGACCGTGTTTGCGCACACGTTCAAGTTCACGAACTACGACGATCCGGCGTGCGTGGTGCGGTACGAACTTGAGGCTTGCGACGGCGGCACGCTGTTCACACTCACGATCAGCGATCTGCCCACGGGCACGAAGACGGCCAAGCAGATGCTTCAGGGCGGCGTGATGATCTGTGGCACGCTGAAGGCGGTCATCGAGACGGGCTCGCCGAGCGCGGGGACAAAGCTGCTGTTTACGTTGTTCAAGGTGATGGCACCGATGACGCCTAAGAAGTGCCGCAGCGAGCACTGGCCGGTCGACTAACCCCACCACCATCCAGGACCCCATACACGTTTCAGGGAGAATCTCATGCTGCGTCTCATCATCGGTGTCATTGTCGGCTACATGGTCTGGACTGTGATTTGGCTTGGCGGCAACGCTTTCATCTTCGCGGGCGCTGGCGAGGCCATCGCCAACGGCGAGCGGTTTGACGACTTTGGCCCGCTCGCGGGCGCACTCGTGCTCAGCGTGGTGTGCTCGCTTGCGGGCGGAGCGGTCGCGGCCGCGATCGGTGCTGCCAAGGGCGCACTCGCGGCGATGATTACCGCGATCTTGCTCTTGCTGACGGGTATCGGGGTGCAGGCGGGCGCGTGGGACCAGATGCCTGTCTGGTACCACCTGAGCTTTCTCGTGCTGCTCGTGCCGATGACGCTGCTCGGGGGCAAGGTGGCCATGCGGAAAGCCGGTGCGACGGCTCCGTAGCCAGGTGGCAGGGCAACAACGCTGCGGCCGCTGGCGGGCCTCTACACTGTCATGAAACGCACGGGGCGTCGATCGTGTCGATCGGCTGAGAAGCACCCGTAATCACCTGATCCGGGTCATACCGGCGGAGGGATGCGCACCATGACCGCTCGCACCAACGGCCTCTCAAACAACACTGCTGCCTCCGACGCCGCGCCCACGCCGCCAACACATGGCGCGGGCAACCCCGGCCTTGCGGGCGTGACCACGCCCGGTTCGTTCGCGAACAAGCACGATGTCGGCGGGCCGCTGTCGTTCAGTTCGCCCGACACGCCCGGCATGCCGGCTCCGAGCAGCAAGACCGCGTGGGATTTCTTGCCGGTGGGCTGGAGCACCAAGGTGCTGCCCGCCTCTCACTGCGCTGAGTCCGCGACCAGGGCGTTTCGCAACGGCGATGACGAGGCGCTGTTCATCCAGGCGAACGGTTCGTTCCGCCGGGTCATGCTGCCCGAGGGCTTCACGCCGATCACGCAGCTTGAGTCGGCGCGGCTGGGGATCATCACACCCCAGATGCGCCGGGTGGCCGAGCGCGAGGGGCACCTGAGCCCCGAGCAGGTGCGCGACGAGATCGCGGCGGGACGCATGGTGATTCCCGCCAACACGACGCATCTGACGTACAAGCTCGACCCGATGGCGATCGGCCGGGCGAGCAAGACCAAGATCAACGCAAACATGGGCGCTTCGCCCGTTTCCAGCGGCACCGATGAGGAAGTCGAGAAGCTCAAGTGGGCCGAGCGCTGGGGCGCGGACACGGTGATGGACCTGTCCACCGGCGGCGATCTTGATGAGTGCCGCGAGGCGATCATCCGCAACTCGACCGTGCCGATCGGCACCGTTCCGATCTACTCGATGATCATCGGCAAGCGGCTCGAAGACCTCGACGAACAGACCGTGCTCGAGACTCTTGAACACCAGGCCAAGCAGGGCGTCGATTACTTCACGATTCACGCGGGCGTTCGGCGCGGGCACCTGAAGCACGTCAAGAACCGACTGATCGGGATTGTGAGCCGGGGCGGCAGCCTGCTCGCCAAGTGGATGCTGACGCACAGCAGAGAGAACCTCATGTACGACATGTGGGACGACATCTGCATCCTCATGCGACGCCACGACGTGACGTTCTCCATCGGTGACGGGCTGCGTCCGGGAGGGCTGGCCGACGCGACCGACGCAGCGCAGATCGCGGAGCTTGAGACCATCGGCGAGCTGACCGAGCGCGCGTGGACGCACGGCGTGCAGGTCATGGTCGAAGGCCCGGGCCACGTGCCGCTCGACCAGATCGAATACAACATGAAGCTCCAACGGACGCTTTGCCACGGCGCGCCGTTCTATGTGCTCGGGCCGCTCGTGACCGATGTGTTCCCGGGGTACGACCACATCACGAGCTGCATCGGCGCGACCAACGCCGCGTACCACGGAGCCTCGATGCTCTGCTACGTGACGCCCAAGGAGCACCTCGGCCTGCCCAAGAAGGGCGACGTGAAGGAAGGGTGCATCGCGTACAAGATCGCTGCCCACTCGGCGGATGTGGCGCTGGGCATACCCGGCACCCGCGAGTGGGACGACAACCTAACCAAGGCGCGGGCAGCGCTCAACTGGGAGCAGCACTTCGAACTGGCCTTCGATACCGACACGGCACGCGCGTACCACGACGAGGACCTCGACGTGGACACCGACTTCTGCGCGATGTGCGGGCACGACTGGTGCTCCGTCCGCATCAGCAAGGAGATCCAAGAGTTCCAATCGGGCAACGCCGAGGGGTTTGAGCGGGTCGGCGCCGATGGACAGGTCGGTAAGCCCGTCAAGAGCGCGGCCCTCACCGAGGAGCAGCAGCGCATCCTTGAGCAGCGGGGCTACCTCAAGCCCGAGGAAATCCACAAGCTTGCCAGCAAGGTAAAGAAGAACGCCACACCTTCGGGTGACGACTCCGGCAAGGCCTCTTGCCACTCAGACTATGTGGATGCGGATGAGGCCCAAGAGCTCCAGCAGACCGAGCTGGTGCAGGTGGATGTGAGGCCAGCGCTGGGCATTGGCAAAGAAGACCGGGTGGTGTAAGCACCCCTCACCACCCGCCGCTATCTTGAACGCCATGGCAAAGAAAAAGACCGTCACCGGCAAGAAGCCCGCGAACAAGGTCACTAAGAAGACCACCAAGAAAACGGCCGAGAAGAAGACCGATACCAAGAAGGCTGCGCCTTCGCGGGCCGCGACCACACGCAGCCGCCCTTCATCGCTGCTTGATACGCGGGTGGTCTATTGCGGTGACAACCTCGAACAGCTCGCCAAGCTCCCGGACAACTGCATCGATCTGATCTACATCGATCCGCCATTCAACAGCAACCGCAACTACGAGGTCTTCTGGGGCGAGACGAAAGAGAAGCGGGCGTTCGAAGACCGCCACGCCAGCACGCAGGCGTACATTGACTACATGCGACCGCGCTGCGAGCAGCTCAAACGCGTACTCAAAAATACCGGCAGCTTCTACTACCACTGTGACTGGCACGCAAGCCATTATGTCAAGGTGATGCTTGATCAGATATTCGGCGCCAACAATTTTCTCAACAACATTGTCTGGATGTATGGGCTTGGAGGAAGTTCAAAAAGGTATTTTCCGCGAAAGCATGACGATATCTTTTTCTATGCAAAAAAAGATAGTGAAGCGCGTTATTTCGAACCTCCCATGACACCTGCAACTTCAAATCGTATGCAAGGACAGCTAAAAAAATGCCCAGATTACTGGGATATTCCTTCGCTCAACAACATGTCAAAAGAGAGATTAGGATACCCGACGCAGAAGCCGCTTGAATTACTTGAACGCATTGTGCAGGCCTCCAGCAAGCCAAATGATATCGTGCTCGACGCCTTCTGCGGCTGCGGGACGGCGCTGGTCGCAGCGCAGCAACTCGACCGGCAGTGGATCGGGATTGATATCTCGCCCACCGCCTGCCGGGTGATGGCTAAGCGGCTGCGCGATGTGTGCAAGATGCGAGAGAGCGAGCCCAACTGGCTTGCGCACAAGACCGATGCTTTTGTCGTCCGCGACCTGCCTTGGACGATCGAGAAGCTCCGCGAACTCCCGCCATTCGAGTTCGAGAACTGGGCGGTCATCGCGCTGGGCGGCATCCCAAACACCGTGCAAGTGGGCGACATGGGGATCGACGGGCGAATCTTTCCGGTCGGGACCAAGCCGGAAGACCACAAGTCGAACCTCGGGGCCAACATGTTCGCGGGCGACTGGTTCCCGGTGCAGGTCAAGCAGAAGGACAGGGTTGGCCGACCGGACATCGACCAGTTTGAGGCCGTCATGGAGCGAGAGGACCGCCAGCGGGGGTTCTTCGTCGCCTTTGGTTACACCAGCGATGCGGAGCAGGAGACCGCGAACTTCCACAAGCGGAGCGGACGCATCATCAAGCTCATCACGGTTCAGGAGATACTGGACGAGCAGCACGTACAGAAGATGTAGCGGGCTTGCTGCACGAAGAAACTCGCTTGCCACCCCACCTGCGCCATGCTGCGGTCATCGCCTCGGCCTGTGAGCGGTCCAAGCTGGTCTGCACCGAGGCGCTGGGGCTGACGGTTTTCGGCAGGCATGAGCCTCAGCGGGGGCTGGGCCGGTAGCTCTGACCCGCCCGAAATAGGTAAGCTCCGGCGACCCGGACCAGGAGCCAAGCGATGCCGCGACAGTACAAACCATCCGGACGGATCGGCCCAGCCTGCGCGGTCACGCTGCCGGTGGGGCTGGGGCTCGTTGCCGCGTCCGGGTTCGGGTATGGGGCGGTGGCGGCGGTCAACCCGTGGGGCATCGCTAACTCGGCCGCGTACCTTGCGGCGGTGGTCGCGGGGGCGATCGGACTTCATTGGATGGTCAAGCTCGGCAAGCTTCGCAGCGTTGGGTGGGGCTGGCTCTACGGCCTCGCAGCAACGGGGGTGTTCGTGGGCGGCGGGTTTGTGGGCATCTGGCGGATCGAGTCGCCGGGTGATGCGTTCATGGCGTTCCACAGCGCGCGGCTGGGGACCGGGGTAACGATGTTTGGCGCGGGCTCGTGGGCGCTCGCTGGCTGGATGCTGGTGGCGGCGTGGGTGCTCGCGATATTGCTGGCGCTATTGGTGTGCGTGGGTGTGCCTTCCACGCATGCGGGCCGCCCGTTCTGCGAGTCGTGCGGTACGGGGGCGGCTGGCAAGCGGTGGTCGGGCAAGCTCACGAATCCATCGGCGGGCGGGATCGCTCGTGCGCGCAGCGAGAAGTCGCTCGATGCTGTGCTCGCGGTGATGCCCGGCTCGAGCGGGGCTTCGGAGCATCATTTGGTTGTGCGGATCGGGGCGTGCCGGTGTCTCGGGATGGCGACGGTGACCGCCAAGGTGCTCGAGGCCAGCAACTCGACTGACCCGGGCACCGAGGTGGTCGAGGAGATGGCGGTGAGCCGGGGCGATCTGGAGCGGATCGAGGCCTGGCGTGCGCGCGCCCTTCCCCATTCGGCGGCGGTGCCGCAGCTTTCGATCAGGGTGCGCGAGCACACGCCGCTGGAGATCACGCCGGAGCTGCCCGCTGGCGAATCGCACCAGTGCTCGGTGCGTTGGGGCGGCGGGCCCTCGATGGATTCGTTTGCGGACAACGAGTACACCAAGGCGCTTCGCAAGCGGCTGGCGGACGGCGACTACCTCGCGGCGGAAGCGGCGATCCAGCAGATGCGGCACCCGTCTGACCGGGCGTATGTCGCTGAGGCGTGCGCGGACTGGCCCGAGCGGCCGACGTGGCTCGATGAGTGGATCGAGGAGCGGCCCGACAGCGGGCTTGCGTACCTCGTGAGCGGTATCGGTCGGGTGCAGCAAGGCTGGAAGGCCCGGGGTGCGGGCTGGGTGCCCAAGAACTACGAGCAGTTTCAGGCCCACCTGCGCGATGCGGAGGCTCATCTTGTGCGCGCAGCAGAACTGCTGCCCAAGGACCCGACGTGCCGGGCTTGGATGCTCTACGCGGGCAAGGGCTTGGAATTGGGCATCGAAGAACAGCGGGCGCGGTTCGAGGAGGTGGAGCGCTGCTGCCCACGGCACCGGTCGGCGAACACGTTCATGCTTGATTCGCTGCTGCCTAAATGGGGCGGCTCGGAGGAGGATTCGCTGCGGTTCGCCCGCGAGCAGGCTCGATCGGCGCGCGCGGGCTCGGTCGCTCTGAGCGTGGTGGCGGAGGCTCACCTGCACGTTGGCTTTGATAAGGAGAAGGAGGCTGCGACGTACTGGGCCAAGCCGGACGTTGCCAGAGAGGTGCGCGAGGCCAACTCCAAGCTGTTCGGCAATAACGCGCACAAAGAGAACATGGACTCGCCGCGGACCCGCTCCATGTTTGCGTACATGCTCTGGAAAACCGGCCAGACGGATCTGGCCCGTCCGCATCTGGAGCGACTCGGTAAGTCCACGGCGTGGGGGCCGTTCAACCCGATACCGGGCACATCGGACTCCTATGGCCGCGCTCGCAAGGCAGCGGGGCTTTAGCGGTGCGGGTACGCTCGTTCGATGCCCCGCCTTCGGCACAAGACCGCACTCATCACCGGAGCTGCCCGCGGTATCGGGCTTGCCATCGCTCAGGCGTTCGCCCGCGAGGGGGCCACGGTCTGGATGACGGACACCCGCGACGAGGCGGGCCGGCTTGAAGCGGGAGCGATCGGCGCGCGGTACGAGCGGCTCGATGTACGCGAAGAAGTCGACTGGGAGCGGGTGACCGGGCTCATCCGGGAGCGCGGATCGCTCTCGATCGTGGTGAACAACGCGGGCATCACCGGGTTCGAAGCCCAGACCCCCCAGACCCCCCAGACCCCCCCCACCCCCCCGCCTCTGCAGGACCCCGAGCACGTGGACCTGCGGACGTGGCGATCGGTTCACGCGGTGAACCTGGAGGGGGCGATGCTCGGGTGCAAGCACGCGATCCGAGCCATGCGCTCGAACGAGCCCTCCGCGCCCTGCTCGATTATCAACATCGGGTCCCGCTCGGGCGTGGTGGGCATCCCGCGCGCTGCGGCGTACGCGTCGAGCAAGGCAGCGCTGCGGAACCACACGAAGTCGGTCGCGTTGTACGCCGCTGAGGAGAATCTGCCGATCCGGTGCAATGTGATCCAGCCTGCATCGATCCTCACACCGATGTGGGATGCGATGCTCGGGGAGGGACCCGATCGCATCGACGCGATGGATCGGTTTACCGCGGACACGCCCCTGCGGAGGTTTGGAACCGCCCAGGAAGTCGCAGCGCTCGCCGTGCACCTGGCATCGGATGAATCGGCGTACACGACGGGCTCGGAATTCACAATCGACGGGGGCCTGCTCGCGGGGACGGCGGCGCCACCCGCGCCGAGCCAACGGTCATGAGCTATGGGCCTGGCGCACGGTTGCTCGCTCGCGCGGTAGAGTCGGTCAATGCCCATTGTCGGTGTTCATCATGTGGCGATCATCGCCTCGGACTATGAGCGGTCCAAGCGGTTCTACACCGAGGTGCTGGGGCTGCGCGTGGTGCGCGAGGTTTACCGCGAGGACCGCGACTCGTGGAAGCTGGACCTGGAGCTTGCGGGTGGGGTGCAGATCGAGTTGTTCAGCTTTGTGAATCCGCCGAGGCGGGTGACGAACCCTGAGGCTTGCGGGCTGAGGCACTTGGCGCTGGCGGTGAGCGATCTGGACGGGGAACTTGCGCGGCTCGCTGGGCTTGGAATCAAGTCGGAGCCGGTGCGCGTGGATGAGCACACGGGGCAGCGATTCACGTTCTTTCGTGATCCGGATGACTTGCCGATTGAGTTGTATGAGGTGGGGTGAACCGACACAGGTTACAAGCCTGTGCCACCAAAAGTCCGCTTAGCCCGGCCTGACGAACCGCATCAATTCCTGGCCGTTGTCACCTAGAAGGCTGAGGACGCCGTCGGCGAGGCTTGCTGCATCGAAGCTGCGAACGCTCGAGAGCGCGGAGAGAAACTGCTGTTCGAGGTCCATCGATGCGGGCGGGCCCGCCATCTTGGTGGAGCCCATCGCACCGAGCGGGAAGTTGCCCTGTGCGAGTTGGCCCAGGTCGAGGTTGCCGAAGAACTGGTTGACGCCCGCGAAGCCGTTGACCTTGCCGTCTTTGGCGATGGCCATCCTGGGAGCGGCTTGGACGCCTGGCTTGCGGAGAATCTGGTTGACGCTCTCGCTGCCGAGTTTGGAGAGGTTCCAGTCGCCGGTGACCTTCTCCATGAGTGAGCTCCCGAGGTTGCTTGCAAGCGATCCACCCCCACCGCCCCCACCTGTACTGCCATCTGTCGCGCAGCCGGTGACAGCGCCCGTCACGGCGAGACAAAGGACGGACATGAGTACGACGGCGTGGCGATTGGTGCGCATAGCGGGTCTCCTTCTCGCGGGCTGTGCCCGCTGTGAGAGCATACCGCAAAGCGGCGCAAGTTTCAGGCAGGCCAACGAACCCGCGGGCGGGCAGAATCGTACACTGGGCCAAGGTACTTGCGGAGGGACCACGGAAAGGAGTTCGTGCCATGCACATCGAGATCAGCTACGGGAACATCAAGCACAGCCAAGCAGTGGACGACCACATCAACGAGCATCTGAACGATCGGCTCTCGCGGTTCGTTGACAAACTCACGCGCATCGAGGTCCACCTTGGCGATGTCAACGCGGGCAAGGCGGGGCCTGACGACAAGCGCTGCATGATCGAGGCGCGGCCCGCTCGGCACGACCCGCTGGTGGTCGAGTCGCACCACAGCGATCTGTACAGGGCGATCAACGACGCGACGCACAAGATCGAGCGCGTGCTCGACAAGAAGTTTGAGAAGGGCAGCCACCACTGAAGCCGGACGCAGCGTTACCGGTAAGCTGAAGATATGAACCGACTCATCCTCTCGGTGTGGACCGCCTTGGCACTGGCCGCGACGGGTTGCGGCCCATCGTTCCGCGCGGTCGAACCGAACAAGCCGATGCTCCCGAGCCTGCCCAGCCCTGATCAGGGAGGCGAGCATCTGCTCTATGCGACGTTCGACCGGGCGACGCCCGAGCTGCGATACGCATCGAGCAAGAACGGCCTGACTTGGAAGGCGGTTCAGAACGGCCGTGGGTACTTTAAGGCCAAGGCAGCATTCCGTGATCCGTCGATCGCTCGCGGCCCCGACGGGGTGTACCACTGCGTGTATACGACGGCCAATGCGGGCTCGATAGGGTACATCTCGAGCACGGACCTGGTGAACTGGTCGGCGCCCCGGTGGCTGCCGGTGATGAAGGCCAAGCCCGCGACCACGACCACGTGGGCACCGGACCTGCTTTGGGACAGCGAGCGGCAGGAGTGGCTGCTTGTGTGGTCGGCGGATGTCGCGGGCGAGTTCCGCGTCGACAAAGACGACGAGAAGTTCATCCACCGGATGTACGCGTGCACAACGCGCGACTTCAAGACCTTCAGCGATACCTGGCTGTACTTCGATCCGGGGCACAACGTGATCGACCCGGAGCTTGTCGAGTACCGAGGTCGTTACGTGCTGTTCTACAAGGACGAGCGGCTCACGCCAGACCGCAAACTCGTGCTCGTGACCGAGGCAAGCGACCCGCGCGGTCCGTTTGCGCCGGGCCAGCTGACGCTGCCTCTGTCGCCGATCGAGGGCGTCAGCGCGCTGGTGTACCCCGATCGGATGGTGCTGTACTTCGATGCGTACATCGACAACGCGATGGGCGCGATGCAATCGACCGACCTGGTCACGTGGACGAACATCTCGTCGCAGACGTGGTTCCCGCCGGGGCATCGGCACGGTTCGGTAATCCGGGTCTCGCCCGCCGAGTATGAGCGTGTGCTGACCGCACCGGCGGTTGATAACGAACCCAAGGCGGACTCGGGACGGGTCTCGATGGCCCGCGAGTGATGGCTCGCGACGCGATGGCCAAAGACGTAGGGGCGGGTCGAAAACGAAAACAGCCCCGAGGGCTCTCGCCGCCGGGGCCACCTGTCTTTTTACCACTCACGCCGGGCGAACAGGGACCCAGACACTCCGAGTGCTTCTCAGCCCTCGGCTCTCAACTTGACTCTTCGCACGCCATCCGCGAATGGATGACGCTCGGCCTGCTGGGTTTCCCCAGCGGGCTATGGCTAGGCCATTGGTTGTCACCAGGCCTGTGGGCCAGTCTCTACGATTCTGCCACGCAAGGGGTTGCAGCTCAAGCCCCTAGCCGCACTTTTGCTGATAGTTCAGTCCGGCGGCGTGCCCGTTCGCACTATGATCGTGCTCTTTACGCTCCGATGGATGGCCCCCTCAGGGTCCGATAGAGCCCGCTTGGAGACTGGTGGCCTTGAACGAATCACTCCGTCTGCCTCTGGATGCCCTGCCGGACCCGTTGGCGATGGAGCCGATCGATGCTGGCTCGTTGGCCACGCCGTTTGATGTGACGATTCGCCCGCCCGGGTCGAAGAGCTTGACCAACCGGGCCTTGCTGCTGGCGGCATTGGCCGAGGGGCAGAGCACGATTCGCGGCGCGCTGACGAATGCTGAGGACGCACAGATGATGCTCGGCGCCCTCGGCCAGCTTGGGGCGACGTGCGAAGTAGGGCAAGACCACACGATCCGCGTGACGGGGGTTGGGGGTCAGTGGAAGCCGGCCACGGATGCGCGCGATGTAGAATTGCACCTTGGCAACGCGGGGACGGCGACGAGGTTTCTTGCTGCGGCTGCGTGCTTCAGCCCCAAGCCGATTGTGATTGATGGGTCGCCTCGCATGCGCGAGCGGCCGCTCGGCGATCTGACCGATGCGCTGCCCCATCTTGGCGTGACCATCGAGCATCTCGGCCAAGTCGGCTGCCCGCCGGTACGGCTTCACCCGAGCTTGTCGGGCGTGCCCGACGAGGCGATGGTCTCGCTCGCGAAGACCGCGTCGAGCCAGTTCGTCACGGCGCTGCTGCTCTGCGGGCCTTGGCTTGCCGACGGGCTGACTGTTGAGCTGACCGACACCATCACCTCGCGTTCGTACATCGAGATGACCGTCGGCCTGCTGGATCGACTCGGCGCGTCGGTTCGGCTGGCCGAGGACCTGCGGGTGATCCGCGTGGGCCCATCGGAGCACAGGGCGGCGAGAGGGCACAGGGGCATCGATCCGTTCGATTACGCGGTCGAGCCAGACGCGAGCGGCGCGACGTACTTCTGGGCTGCAGCGGGGCTGGTGACGGGCGGGCGGTGCAAGATTCACGGCGTTGGCCGCGACTCGCTGCAGGGCGATGCGGACTTCCCCGATGTGCTCGCCCGCATGGGCATCACGCTGCTCGAGCACACGGATGACGACGGCACGCTCGAAACGCGCGGCCCACGTTCGCTCACGGGCGTGCTCGCGGACATGGCCGACATGCCCGACGCGGTGATGACGCTGGCGGTGCTGTGCGCGTTTGCATCCACGCCCTCGATTATCCGTGGCGTGCGCACGCTGCGGGTCAAGGAGACGGACCGCATCGCGGCGATGCAGACCGAGCTCGCCAAGATCGGGGTGACGGTCGAGGCCACCCGTGATTCTGATTCGATCACGATCACGCCGCCCGCTCGTGGGATCGATTGCTCGCCCTCGGTGCCGCCGGTCGAGTTCGATACCTACGACGACCACCGCATGGCGATGTCGCTCGCGCTGGTCGGGCTGCGGAGGCCCAACGTGTTTATCCGCAAGCCCCAGTGCGTCGCCAAGACGTACCCGGGCTTCTGGCGGGACCTTGCGAGCCTCTACGAGTAGCTCGGTTACTCGCTCGCCAATGAGCACGCTTCGCATCGGCCTCGCATGGATATCTCGTGGGCGGTCAGCTCGAAGCCCTTGGGCAGCAGGTCGGCGAGGCCGCCCGGGCAGCCGGTGATGTCGTACACCTTGCCGCAGACCTCGCAGTGGAAATGGTGGTGGTGCGCCTCGGCTGCTTTGGCGGTCTCGTAGCGGTCGGGCTCGCCCGGCACGTGGACGGGGACGATTCGCTCCTCGCGTTCAAGCTTTCGCAGGTTGCGATAGACGGTCGCCATGCCAAGGCCTGGGACGGCTTGCTGGGCGTGCTCGTGGATCTCGGCGGGGCTCATGGGCCTGCCAGAGGCCTTGAACGCCTGCCAGATGGCGTCGCGTTGCTGGGTCTGGCGTTGGGATCGGCCTGGAGTCTGGTGGCTCATCGCACCAGCATAGAACGCCCTATTGTTGCTCGGCCCGCGAACCGCCCGCCCACCCCGCTACCGGCCACGCCGCACACTCCGTCTTCGACGGTGCCCACCACGGAGCCTGCCACATGACCGACCTGCGCGCCCCCGACGTTCCTGCAGCGCTGCAAGCCCAAGCCTCCCGTCTTGGCCGGGAGAACCCCGCGGATCCGTACGGCTTTGCCGATTGGGGCGCTGACTATTTCGGCGTGTCTCCTAAAGGCACGGTCACGGTTCGGCCCGATGGCTCCGACGACGGCCCGCAGATCGACCTCCACCAGCTCATTGAGGGCCTCGCCGAGCGGGGCCTGTCGACGCCCGTGGTGCTCCGCTTCGGCGAACTGATGCGTCACCGCCTGCAGCGGATCCGCAAGGCTTTCGATGCGGCCATCGCGTCCGAGGAGTACGCGGGCACCTACTCATGCCTGTACCCGATCAAGGTCAACCAGCAACGGCATGTTTGCGAGGAGATCCGCGACATCGGTTCGGAGCTCGGCTTCGGGCTCGAAGCGGGCAGCAAGCCAGAGTTGTGGGCGGTCCTGGGGATGACCGGCGACCACCCGGACATGCCCATCGTGTGCAACGGGTTCAAGGACGCGGAGTACGTCGAGACGGTCATTCTTGCGGCCAAGCTTGGCAGGCGGATCGTGCCCGTTGTGGAGCAGGCCCGCGAGCTGGAACTGATTGTGCGCGAGGCGGAGCGTTACGGCGTGGAGCCTCGGATCGGCGTGCGCGTCAAGCCCGCGACGCCCGGCGCTGGCCGATGGAGCGCCTCGGGCGGTCAGCGCAGCAAGTTCGGGCTCTCGGCGCCCGAGCTGCTCGAAGCGGTGGAGTTCCTGCGTTCACGCGGCAAGGCCCACTGGCTCCAGATGATGCACTTCCACATCGGGAGTCAGGTCTGCGACATTCGGCAGATGAAGTCCGCGCTGGGCGAGCTCGGCCGGCTCTACGCGGCGGTCAAGCAGCTCGCTCCGGGTCTGCAATCGCTCAACGTGGGTGGCGGGCTGGGCATCGATTACGACGGATCGGGCTCGGCGGTCAATTCGAGCGTGAACTACTCGCTGGAGGAATACGCCGCCGACGTGGTCTGGCGCGTCAAATCCGCGTGCGATGAAGCCGGTGTTGAGCACCCCAATCTGTTCAGCGAGTCCGGGCGAGCGATGGCGGCCTACGGCAGTGTGCTGGTTTTCGATGTAATGGGGCGAACCGGTCCGGCGCACTCGATCGGGCCTATCCCCAAGCTCCGCGAGGCCATTGTCAAGTTGGGCAAGCGTCCGGCTGCGGTCGAATCGCTCTTGGACTGCGCCGAGCGACTCGGTTCCATTGGCCCGGCCGAGATCTACCACGACGCGGTGCAGGCGCGCGACGAGGCGCTCAGCTTGTTCAACCTCGGGCACTTGAGCCTGCCGATGCGGGCCGCTGCGGAGCAGATGTTCTGGGGCATCTGCAAGCAGCTGGTGGTGATCGCCGACGACATGCCCGAGGACGAACGGCCCGAGGAACTGCTCGCGTTGCCCGATCAGCTCTCGGAGATCTACCTCGCCAACTTCAGCATGTTCCAGTCGCTGCCGGATGCCTGGGCGATCGACCAGCTCTTCCCGATCGCCCCGATCCATCGGCTCAACGAGCCGGCCACCGTGCGCGCCGTGCTGGGCGATACCACCTGCGATTCCGATGGGCAGATCAGCCTGTTCATCGGCCGAAACCCCGCGGGCACGGGCCACAAGCGGTCGCTTGAGGTCCACCCGCTCATCCCCACTACTGAGAACGACCGCGAGTGGGAGCCTTACTACCTCGGCGTGTTTCTTGTAGGCGCGTACCAGGAGACGCTTGGCGATCTGCACAATCTGTTCGGCGACACTCACGCGGTGCACATCTCCGCCGACGGCCAGGGCAGTTGGACCATCGACGAGGTCGTCGAGGGCGACACGGTCAAGGAAGTTCTTGAGTACGTTCAGTTCGATGTCGCCCAGCTCAAACGCTCCATGCGGCGAGAGATCGAGCGGGCTGTCACAGCAGGCAAGCTCGACGCCCGCGAGGGCCGAAGCCTGCAGTCGTTCTACGACAGCGGGCTCGAGGGCTACACCTATTTGGAGTAGGTTGTTTGGAGTAGGTTGGCATTGTGGGCCCTCATGGCCCGACGGCGGCTCAACGTGCGTATCCTGTGCGCATGACGAAGCCCACCACCACCACTGGCAAGAACTGGACGAAGACCGAACTTTTGAGCGACTTCGTCGAGCACGTGGACCCGGCGTCGTTCGATGCTCGGCCCATCATCGACGGCTACCGGAAAGCCGCCTTCCAGGCGCGGAACACCGCGCGGGCGGCGGACCTCGTCAACGAGATGGCTGCGGACAAGGACTGTGCGATCATCTTGACGCTCGCGGGCTCGCTCGTGTCGGCGGGCATGAAGCGGGCCATCCTCACGCTGATCGAGTGCAACATGGTCGACGCGATCGTGTCCAGCGGTGCGAACATCGTGGATCAGGACTTCTTCGAAGGCCTTGGCTACCGGCACTACGCGGCGCCGGGCTCGCCGGATGCACCGCCCGTGAGCGATGAGACGCTGCGCGAGCTGGCGATCGACCGCATCTACGACACGTACATCGACGAGGACCAGCTGCGGATCTGCGATGACACGATGGCCGAGATCATCGGCACGCTGGAAGCACGCCCCCACTCGAGCCGCGAGATCATCGACGCGATGGGTGCGCACCTCGCGGAACATCACGGCGATGCCGAGTCGATTGTGCTCGAGTGCCACCGCCGGCGCATCCCGATCTTTGTGCCCGCGTTCAGCGACTGCTCGGCGGGCTTTGGCCTGGTGCTCGACGCTGCGGCTCACGCGGAGCCACGGGCGTCGGTCGATTCCGGCAAAGACTTCCTCGAACTCACCCGCATCAAGCTGGCCAACCCGCAGACGGGGCTGTTGATGCTCGGCGGCGGTGTGCCCAAGAACTTCGTGCAGGACATCGTGGTCTCGGCCGAGCTGCTCGTCGAGAAGGGCCTTGCCTCGCAGTACGGCTTCGAGAGCGACGACGTGCCGATGCACGCCTACGCCGTGCAGCTGACCGTGGCCGATGCCCGCGACGGGGCGCTCTCGGGCTCGACGCTCCGCGAGGCGTGCAGCTGGGGCAAGGTCGGCACCGCCAAGGAGCAGATGGTGTTCGGCGAGGTCACGAGCCTGCTGCCGCTGATCGTCAGCGATGCCTACCACCGTGGGCATTGGAAGGCACGCAAGGCGCGAAAGATGGCGGACGTGCTGGCGCAGCCTGTGGCGCAGAGCTGATTCAGGGTCGCTTGCTCGCCCGGCTGACCGTTTCGTCCGCGATCCTTGTGACTGTTTGATCTGCTAGATGAAGATCGGTCTGCCAGATACGTCTACCACACTCTGGGCAGCGAGCATCAGTAATTCCTCTACACGAGTACTGACACGCAGGGCATAGCACGTCGCGCGTTGCGAGCAGCCGAGTGATGTGCTCTACCGTCGCTTGTTCACCGATAGCGTGCTTCTCGCAATGCTGTTGAAGGCGAATCAGGTCGGGTTCTGAGATGGCAGCCCGAGGAAGGATTGGCCCTGTCCCGTCACCGAATCGCAGATACACATACCTGGGAGTGGCTTCAAATCCCACCACGCTCGCCCAAGGGGTCGACAACCTGCTCGCTGATTCTGTTCCGATCGTGATTTGATCGGAATCCACAATAAGCGTTCTACGCCCAAACCCGCTAGACCCAGCGCTGCTGGAGGCGTTGCGTACGTGCCACTGTGTGTAGCGCCTCTGCGCCGCTTTCATGGGCCAAACGCTCGCGAAGGCACCCGCTACGCAGAAGATGAGCCCGCCGGCGAACACGAACCAGATCTCCGGCTCACGCGCCCCGATCTGAAAGTACAGGAAGAGTGCCACCAGTACCGCGCCGCCTCCGACGGCGGTCAGAGACTCGCGGAGCATTCGAAGGCGATAACGTCGGATCGCAGGACGGTGCGCCGGGGTCATCGACGACTCCGCCACAGCCGTCAAGTAGTCCTCGACTGTAAAGTCGTACTCGATCTCAATGGTCTGCCCGACTTTCGCACTCGCATCGCAGTGTTCCACGTACCAAGCGTACCGTTCACCCGGACCATCATGCACGAATCCCAGCTCCTCCAGCTCATCGCACAACGCTCGGCCAGCCTCCGGGGCCTGACGACGGCTCTGGGCACGGTCGAGACCGGGCCGGGCGACGACGCAGCGGTTGTGCGCACGGGATCGGGCGAGGCCCTGCTCATCACGGTTGACCAGCTCGTGGTCGGCCGGCATGTGGAGCCGGGTGCGCCGATTGACCTGATCGCGCGCAAGGCGGTGGCGCGAAGCGTGAGCGACATCGCGGCGATGGGGGGCGCGGGCGCGTGGGCGCTGGCCACGGGGCTGCTGCCCAAGGACTTTGCGAATGCGGACGGGCTGTTTGACGCGATGGCAAAGTGGGCATCGCACTGGGGGTGCCCGCTGATCGGGGGCGATATCGCGAGCGGACCCGGCGAACTTTCGCTGACCGTCACCGTCGCGGGCACGATGCTTGGCGGCGCAGCCCCTGTGCTTCGCAGCGGGGCGCGGGCGGGTGACTTGCTGTATGTGACGGGCGAGCTTGGCGGGAGTCTGGCCAGCGGTCGGCACGCGACGTTTGAGCCGAGGCTCCAAGCGGGCCAGCGTGCAGCGGCCTTGGGCGCAAGCGCGATGATCGATATTTCCGACGGGCTGGGGCGGGACGCTGGCCGCGTGGGAAAGGCCTCGGGGTGCAGGCTGGTCATCGATGCGAAGCGGCTGCCGATGCACGCGGGCGTGAGCGGCTGGCGGGAGGCCGCGAGCGATGGTGAGGACTATGAGCTCTTGATCGCGGTGCCGCCGGAGCTTGAAGCCGAGGCGGGGAAGGCTGGATGGCTGGGCCCGATCGGGGCTATCGAGCGGGGCGATCCCGGAGCTGTCATGATGGATGAGCAGGGAGAGGTGCACGATGCAAGCCAACTCGGATGGGACCACTAGCCAGATGAAACTCCACGCTACGCTCACCAGCCCGGATGAAACGGCAGCTCTCGGCAAGGCGCTCGGCGTAATCCTTACGTCGGGCGATGTGGTGGCGCTCGAAGGCGAACTCGGCGCGGGCAAGACCACCATTGTGCGATCAATCGTCGAGGGGCTTGGTGGCAAGGCCAACCACGTCAGCAGCCCGACGTTCACGATCGCGCAGGAATACACCGCCGGTGGGCGCACGGTGGTCCACATCGATGCGTACCGCCTTGATCCGGACGGGGACGAACTCGGCCCTGTGGGGTACGACCGGCTGGACGACGGCGAATCGGTGGTGCTTGTCGAATGGCCCGGCAAACTGGCGGGGCGGGTTGAGTTCTCGGCGACGGTCACCATGACGCACGCGGGCGAGACCACGCGAGAGATAACGCTTGAACTTCCTGAGGATTGGCAGACGCGCACGGGCATGCTTGCGCTCGAAGCTTTGTGCGAACCGCCGAGGGTGGACACGGTGTGTCCGGCGACGGGCGAGCGGGTTGCTGCGGACTCGCCGACATGGCCGTTCGCCAGTGAACGCGCGCGGATGGCCGACCTGCACGGCTGGCTGAGCGAGAAGTACACGGTGACTCGGCCGATCGAGCAGCGAGATATCGAGCAAGAGTGACCGCCTCGACAGGCCGCTAAGGCCTGTTACAGGTACACCTTGCGGTTGTAGACCCACCACTCGAAAAGCATGACCGCGATGGCGGCGAGCAGCAGGTAGGGCCAGAGCCGCTGGGCGGCGCGGGTGGTGCTGGTATCGGTGGCGCTGACGGTGGTCGCAGCGAGCTTAAGCGTGTCGCGCGCGGGGATGTTGGATTCGCCCGAGTTGAGCAGGCTTACCGCGTAGGTGCGCGCCCCGCGTCCGGCCGGGCTGCCCGTGTCGGTGCCTGTGGTCGCGCCTGACCATGTGATGGAGTAGGTGCCTGTGGTGCGCACTGGGCCGAAGACGACGCGGCCATCGGCGGCGGGCTGGAGGTTGGACTTGTCGCCATCGGGGCCGGTGATGACGACGCTCGTCGAGCCGGGCGGGATGCGGTCGACCAGGACCTGCCCGGGACGGATGACGCGGGAGCCCGAGTCGTCGGCAGCGATTGCCAGGCCCAGGTAGCGGATCGCCGCGGCGTTGAACACGGGCCACGAGATGTCGAGCGGCCAGGTCGAGCGGATGGAATCGAAGGGGACCACCAGCGCGCGCACATCTGCGGTCGAGAGCTCAAGCAGGGCCGGGCCCGCGTCGCTCTCGGCGAGGATCTGCGTCGCGGAAGTATCGGGCAACTGGATGCGCGGGATCTCGGCGATGAGCACGCTGTCAAGGTTGACGGCTCGGAGCACGGGGTGGTCGCGGCGCCAGTCGATGAACTGCGCGCCCTGCACCATCTCGCCGACGGTCGCGCCGGCGGGCGGCGGGGGCACCGCGCCGTAGATGAGGTAACGGCCGGGGGCGAGGCTGCCCTCGGCGTCGACGGGCGGGAGGGTGCCATCCATGATGGCGACGTCGTAGCGCGCGGCTCGGCCATCGGTGATGGCGGCGGCATAGTCGGCAGGCGTAAAGAGATCGAGCGTGGCAAGGGGCAGGCCCAGCAGCGCCTCGCGGAGGTACAGGTTGCCGCGAGCCGACACGAGCGCGACGCTCAGCCTCCGGGCGGGCGGCACGATGAGCCAGGCGCGGTCGTCGGTTGCGAGCGCATCGGGCGCAGCGTCCGTGCTGCCCGAAGCGGGCGTGATGGAGGCCGCGAACACGCCGCCCTCGGAGCGTTCGAGCGGGAAGACGATGCCGATCGAGCCGGGCACCCAGTCGGTGTTGGCGGTGGCGCCGCCCTCCGCTGTTGAAGCGGTCACGCCTTGGGGCTGGCTCGCGGCGGGAATGGTGACATCTCGCACGCGCTCGGCCACACCGTCGATCAGCAGTGTGAGCTCGACGGTGCGCGGCTCGCGGGCAGTCGATTCGAGCCCGACAAACACGGCGAGCTCTTGCGGGTTGTCGTAGTCACGCTCGGCGGAGAAGCCGGTGATGGCGGTGTTGACGGCCTCGGCCGAGCCGACCGAAACGAACTCGATCGGGTGGCGGTCGCTTCCCTCGACCGCCTGCGTGAGGACCTCGGCTGCATCGGGGAGCCTGCCGTCAGAGAAGATGTGGACGGCGACGTTGCCGAGCGTTCGGCCTTCGAGCTTGATGGTCTCTGCGGAGCGATCGTCGTAGTACGTTTGGCTTGGAAGGTGCGCACGGGCGAGGGTCATGGCCTGCGACAGCTCGCTGGGCGTATCGGATGGCTGAACAGCGTTGATCGCACGGATGAGCGCGGCCTTGTCGGAGGTGAACTGCTCGACGACTTCGGCGGAGGAATCAAAGCTGATGAGCATGGTCTCATCGGCAACGCCCCCACTATCGCCGATGCCAAGGTCCAGCCCGAAAAACGAGCCTTGTCGCATCGCGCTGACGAGTTCGACGGCCTCGGCCTTGGCCTTGTCGAGGCGGCTGGTCTTGGCATCTTCGCCCGCATCGGTAGCGTTCATGGAGGCCGAGCGGTCGAGCAGGATGACCCGGCGCACACCGACGGCTTGGTCCTGGTCCTGCCGCTGAGGCTGGGCGAGCGCGAACAGGATCGCCGCCAGCGCGATGAGCTGCAGCAGCAGCAGGATGTTCCGGCGGAGCTTCTGGAACGGGGCGTTGGCTTGCAGGTCCTGGATGGACTTCTTCCAGAGAAGCGTGGTCGAGATCTCGACGTTCTGCCGGCGCAGCTTGAGGAAGTACAGGATAACCAGCGCCGGCACCGCAATAGCGGCGGCGATGGCGGCAAGTTGGGGAGTGAGCCAGGTCATCGAACCAGCCCCCTCCGCCGGAAGTAGTCGAGCAGTAGCGTGTCGATGGGCGTGTCCGTCTGCACGGTCAGCAGGTTGATGTCCCGGCGTGCGCAGAATGTTCGCAGCTCATCGCAGTAGGCCGCGAGATTGGCCTTGTACTTCTTGAGCAGCGGCGCTGCGACGGTGATCTCGGCGAAGTCGCCGTCTTCGACATCGCGCAGGCGGAGGTCGCCACGGAACTTGTCCGAGCTTTCGGGGTCGACTTCCTCGGGCGAGAGGCACTGGAGCGCGAACACGTCGTAGCCCCGGCCCATGAGCAGGCGTAGCCCGTCCTGGTAGCCCTCCTTGAGGAAGTAATCGCTCAGCACAACCATGACGCCTTTGCCCCGGCGGGAGACGGAGATGCGTTTGGCGGCCTCGCCGAAGTTGCTGCCGCCCGCGGGTTCGAGGCTGCACAGCCACTGCGCGAGCTCGTTGGTGCGGCGGCGGCCACGCAGGTCGCGGATCGAGGAGACGATTCCGGTCGAAACCGCCTTGCCATCGACCATCTCGGCGTCTTGCGTGCCGATGGCGGTCATGGCGACGCGGTTGTAGTTCACAAGGCCGATGTAGCCGAGGGCCATCGCGACCCGCTGCATGTAGAGGAACTTGCCCGGATCGCCGCAATCGCCCGAGGCCGAGCAGTCGAGCACGATGTGAAGGCAGAGATCTTCTTCTTCGAGGAAGAGCTTGAGAAACAGCCGATCGAGCCGGCCGAAGATGTTCCAATCGACATGGCGGAGGTCATCGCCCGAGACGTACGGCCGGTGGTCGGCAAACTCGACGCTCTCGCCGCGCTTCTTGGAACGGCGTTCGCCACGAAGCTTGCCGCTGAATATTTTCCGGCTGGTGACATCGAGCTGGCCGACGCGCGCGATGAGCTTGGCATCGAGCAGCTCGTCGAGCTTGGTGGGGCGCTTTGGGGTCTCGGTGCGGATCATGGGGAACCCCCAGAAGGCGAACGCAGAGACGCAGAGTCTGACGCAGAGGTCGCAGAGAAGGCAGAAACATGGGCAAGAGCAGCAGAGTTGACCCGGCGGAAGACGCCCTTGGTGAGCACGGGCACATTGAAGTTGATCAGTAACCCGATGGGGTAACGGCCAGCCCGGAGATAGCTCACCAGCTGCGCGAGATGAGTATCCGCCACTTGCTCGACGGCCTTGAGTTCGACCACAATCGCTGAAGCAACAACCAGATCGAGGCGATGGCCGGGCAGGACTATGCCCTTGTACTCGATCTCGATTGCTACTTCTGACGCTGAAAAAACCTCTCTCAGCGCCAACTCGTGAAGGAGTGCAAGCTGATAGCTCCGCTCAAGCAGCCCGGGTCCGAGAGCCCGGTGCACCTCGATCGCAGCACCGATGATCTGCTGCGTGAGTTCATTGAGATGGGCCGGAATGTCTTGACCCTTTGAATCCATATCTGGCTCCGTGTGCTCTGCTTTTCTCAGCGCCTCAGCGTTCACTCTTACACCGTCGCTGCCAGGCCTACGGGCTGGGTGGGGGTCAGTTCGAGGATCTGGTTGACGAT
This sequence comes from Phycisphaerales bacterium, assembly GCA_029260395.1. GTDB lineage: Bacteria > Planctomycetota > Phycisphaerae > Phycisphaerales > UBA1924 > OFTM382. Next base: position 301,316 of record JAJDDJ010000018.1, read on the forward strand.
GTCGTCGGCGACTACGCGGTCGGCCTCGGCCTCGAAGTTCAACAGCACGCGGTGGCGCAGTGCCAAGAGCCCCATGTGCTTGACGTCAGCGAAGCTCACATGGAAACGCCCCTCGGTGACGGCCTTGACCTTCGCGCCCAGCAGCAGGGCTTGGGCGGCGCGCGGGCTGGCGCCGCAGCGGATGTACCGGTTGGTCGGCCCGTTGGCCCCGCCCGCAGCGAAGCGTCCCTCGGGGTGCGTCGCGAGTACAAGCCGGGCGACGTACTCCTTGACGTGCGGCGCGACAACGACATCGCGAATGAGAGCTTGCGCTTTGAGGATGGCAGGCCCGTCGATCACGCGGCTGGCCTGCGGGTTGTCGCCGCCTGTGGTGCGGTCGAGGATGGTGACGAGGTCGTCGAGCTGGCTGTAGCCGACATCGACCTTGAAGATGAAGCGATCGAGCTGCGCCTCGGGCAGCGGGTAGGTGCCCTCCTGCTCGATGGGGTTCTGCGTGGCAAGCACGAGGAACGGCTTGTCGAGCTTATAAGTAGTCCCGCCGCTGGTGATCGAGCGCTCCTGCATGGCCTCAAGCAGCGCGGACTGGGTCTTGGGCGTGGCGCGGTTGATCTCGTCGGCGAGGACCACTTGCGCGAAAATCGGACCACGCTGGAACTCGAACTGCCTGCGACCAGTATCCGGGTCTTCGGTCACGATGTTCGTGCCGATGACGTCCGCGGGCATCAGGTCCGGCGTGAACTGTATTCGGCTGAACGGCAGGTGCAGCGCATCGGCCAGCGTGCGCACGAGCAGGGTCTTTCCGAGTCCCGGCACGCCTTCGAGCAGCACGTTGCCGCCCGCGAACATCGCGGTGAGCACGGCCTCGACCACGGGCTTGTGGCCCACGATGACCTTGCCGATCTCGCTTAGAAGCTGGTCGAAGGTCTTGCGGAAGTCGTCACACTGCTGCTCGACTTCTTTGGGCGTGGGCTGGTTGGGCTGAATATTCGTCATGCGTTGCTCCTGCGCAGCGCCCGCGTCAGCGGGAAGCCGCGTTCACTTCCTAGCTTTCGCGGTCTTCTTGTGCTCGCTTCTTGGCCTTGAGCAGGCGGCTCATGCTGTCTTCGTCGCCGCCCTCTGCTTTGATCTGCTCGCTTCTTCGGCGCTCGGCCTCCTCGCGCCGCTTGCGGACGATTTCTGATTCCTCGCTCGCTTCGCCCTTGAGCGCGACCGATCCGGTGGACCGACGGGTCTGGTCCTCGGTGGCCTCGAACTTGCGTTTGGCGACGTCGGCTGACGGGGGTGCGGCGGCGGTGCGCATGGGCCGATTCACGTCGGTATCGGCGCTGCGACCCGTGCGGGTCTGGGCCTTGGCACGAGCGGCCTGCAACGCATCGAGCTGGGTGGTCGCGGCCTGCTGGCTCTTGGCGGCGGCCTTTTTTGCGCCGCGAACGACCGCGAAGAAGTCGATCCGTACACGCCGAACCGCGACATCGAAGAGGAACACCGCGATGCTCAGCACGGTGACGATGAGCCAGATGGGCTTGGTGCTGACTGGGAAGCCCAGGTCGGTCCGCTGCCACAAGTCGAGCGCTTCGGGCCTGAGATTGGTGAGCACTCGGCCGCCGGTCATCTCGGCGACTTGCGTGAGCAGCGGCGCGTTGTCCTGCAGGGCTCGGAACTCGTCGGCGAATGGGCGCGTGATCGAGGCCTGTGTGCTGCCCTCGGTCATCGTGCCGTCGGCATCGGGGACCGCGTAGCGGATGGCCGCGACGTACGTGCCCGCATCGGATGAGTCGACGACGGACTCCCAGCGTCCGGGGCCGGTCTGGCGGAAATCCACGTCCTCGCCTTCGCCGTCGGGCGTGGCGACGCGGCCCTTGAACACGCCGCTTGGGAGGCGCGAGCCATCGGAGCCGACGGCATCGATCACTAGCCTGGTTTTCTCGCCGAGGTCTTCGGTGCGCACCATCACATTGGCCGAGCCGCTCGGCCGCATCGCCCAACGGATTTGCTGCTCCCAGAACTGCCCGAACCCGGGCCAGCCGGGCCACGCGCTCGCCCACTTGGCGGCCGCGTCGGACGTGAACGTGACGGATCGCCCGAGGCCGTACTGCCACTGCGCGCCGATGGGGTCGTTCTCGGGCCCGCCGCGAATGGTGACTTGTGCGAGACCCTCGCGGTCGGCGGCGACCACGTAGCCGGTGATCGGCGGCAGACCCGTGATGCCGCGCATGGTGTCGGTGGCAGCGGTGATCGTGGGCGTGAAAGGCCGACCCTCCCAGATGAGCGAACGCTTGACCGTCTGCGCTTCCTTGATGAAAATCTGCGGCAGGGTCGCCAGCGCGGCGTTGTTGGCGACCTCGTAGAACCGGCCGCCGGTGATGTTGGCCATCCGCTTCATGGTCGTTAGGTCGCGCGGCGAGTGCGGGAACACGCCCACCGTTGAGAGGCTCACACCCGCCGCCTTGAACTGGTTGAGCAAAGTATTTGACACGGTCGGGTCGCCATCGGAAATGACGATCGCGTGCCGCTGGCCCGCGTCGACATTCATGAGGCCCGCGAGCGTGAGCTGGAGCGAGTCGTCGAAGGTCTGCATGTCGCCGAAGGTCAGGTTGTTGATGGCCTGCTTGACCCCCCCGCCATCGCCCACGGGCGAGATGGGGTAGACCCAGTCGGTGCCGCCGAATCCCTGGTACTCGACGATGCCCACGAGGTCGAGCCGGCTGAGGGCATCGACCGCGGCGTTGCAGACCTGCTTGCCCCAGAACACACCGCGTGGCATCTCGACCGAGTGGACGACGAGCACGAGCGCGCCGCGCGGCATCTGGCGTTTTTGTGGCGGGTCGAGGCGGATCGGCAGCGCATCTTCGAGGGGCGAACCGATCCAGCCGCCCGCGCCGAACGAGCGGTCACCGCCGATCATGACCAGCCCGCCGCCGATATCGTGGACGTACTGCCGCATCGCCTCTTGCTGTTCGAGCGAGTACTCGAACGACTCTTGGTTGACGAGGACGATGGCGTCGTAGCTCGCCATATCAGCGACGGTGCGGGGCGCTTCCTTGGGCGAAACAACGACCGTTCCGATCTCGGCTTCGGTCAGCGCCTCGACGAGTTGCTCGGCCTCGCCGACTGCGGTGTCATCGTTCTGGATGATGAGCACCCGGCCCTCGCCCGAGACAAACGTCACACCGAGCGCGCGGTTGTTCTCCTGGATGCCGTCGTCGAGAGCGCCCGATGCGAGCTGCTCGGGCTCGAAGATCGCCTCGAACCGCTGAGCGCCTTCTTGGGGCAATTCCACGGGGATGCTCAGCAGGTTCGGTCCCTCGCGCAGCTCGACGAACACCCCTACCGCTGGCGAATCGGGATCGAGATCGATCGGCCGATCGTTCATGAGGATGTTGATGGTGCCACGCGACGGGCGAGTCGCGGTGACGACCACGCGGATGTTGACGGTCTCGCTGAGCCGGGCGTTGGTGGGCACGTTGACCCGCTCGACGATGACCTCGTTGGGGTAGATGTATCGAATCGGATAGACATCGATCGGTACGCCCGCGGCTTTGGCGGCCTCGGCGGCGGCGAGCAGCGAGCCCTCGGTCTCGTTGCCGTCGGTCGCGAGCAAGATGCGGTTGGCCGAATCTTCCGGCCCTGTTGCGATAGCGAGTTGAACGGCTTCGCCGAGGTTCGTGCCGTCGGTTCGGCCGATGAACCGGCGTTCGACGGTTTCGGTGAGCCTGCTCGGGAGCTGCTGAACGAGCGAGTTGCGGGCCGCGGTGACAACCCCCAGCCGATCGCCCGGCTTCTTGAGCATGGTGGATTCGGAGATGAACTGCTCGATGGAACGCTGGGCTTCTTCGGGGACGGATCTCGACGAGTCGATGACGACCGTGACCGCGACATCCTCAGATTCGTCGCGCGTCGAGGGCTCTGCGAGCGCGCCCGCCACCATTGCCAGCACGATGAGCCGAACCACCAGCGCCACCCAGCGCGAGGTGCCCGATGCGCTGGCCAGGCTCTTTCGCGAGATCAGCAGCGTGACCACCCATGTGATCGGGATCAGCAGCAGCCACGCGGGCCGCGCGAACTCGATCGGGCCCAGCACCAGCGAAGCGAGCACGCTCATGGCGCGCCCCCTGCCCGGTGGGCCAGCCGAACGCCCGTCGGCAGCGCGAACTCGCTGACGCGGGCGTTGCCCGAATCCAGCACGAGCAGCCGGCCATCATCAGTGGCGATGTCCCACGGGTTGAGCAACTCGCTTGGGCCTCTTCCGGGCGAACCGAACAGCGCGAGCCGCTCGCCGGTGGCGGGATCGAGCAGCTGCACCCGGCTGTTGCCGTACTCGCCCACAAGCAATCCGCCTCCGTCAAGCATCGCAAGACTGTACGGGAACTCGAAGCGGCCGGGTGCTTTCGATGGCCCGCCCTCGCCCAGCCAGCCCAACAGCTCGCCCTCCAGCGTGAACCGCCCGACGCGGTGGTTGATCGCGTCGGCGATCCACAGCTCGCGCCTGTCGCGGTCGATCAGCAGCGACTGAGGCCGATTGAAGACCAGCCCTGTGCCCTGCTGTTCCCAGGCGTTGCCGTGCTCACCGAAGCTGAACAGAAAGTTCCAGTCCTTATCGAACACGCTGACGCGGTCGTGCCCGCCGTACTCGCTCACGTAGAACCGCTCTATGCGGCCCGCATCGTCCAGCAGCAGTTCGATGTCGCAGGGGTAGATGAACTGGCCCGGCTCGTAGCCGTAGGTGCCGATGGACGCGATGGTCGTAGGCTCTTGGCCCATCGCAGCAGGCGGCTGCTGAATGAGGATGCGGCTCTCGTGGGTATCGGCGATGTACAGCACGGGCAGCGCGGCTGGATCGTCCGGATTGAAGTGGACCGCGAGCCCGGTGGGCCGGCCTCGCTCGAAGTGAGGCGTCTTCCACAGCGTGCGGGGCCGATCGGCGTCACCCTCGAACCACTGGATCCGAGCGGCCTTGTCGATCACGAACAGATGCGGTTGACCCTGTTGGCGGACCGATTCCATGACGCGCGGGTAGGCAAACTGCCCGGGCGACGTACCTGGCTCACCGAAGGAGCGATCGGCCGAGATTGCGACGGCTGGGTCGGGCGGGCTCTCCAGACAGCCAGTGAGTTGGCACCCGACCAGCAGGCTTGCCGCCACCAGCCCTGCCATCCGATGCCCGCGGCTGGTTCTGGTGCGGGCTCGGCGGTGGATGGGTGAGAAAGGCATGAGGTGGTCTTGAGAGGATATCGGTAGCTGGCTGTCTGGTTTCGATCGGAGCTATCCGGTCACCTACGGCTTCGCCAGCCGATGACCAGCGTTAGCAGCACCACGAGCACCAGCGTGGGCGTCTCGATCAGCACGACCGCTGCCGAGAGGTCGTCGTCCCTGGCGAAGTGCAGCATGTTCAGCAGCTTGCGGGGCAGGCTGGGCCAGCCGGGCGAGGCGACTTGCACCGCGGCCTCGATCTCGTGAAGCCCCAGTACCGCGAATAGCCCGCCGATAGCCAGCAGCGGCCATGTGTGCGGCACGAGCCATCCTCGTGCAAACCCGTTGAGTGAACTCCCCGCGTCCAGCCGCCTGAGCGCTGCCAGCGCGCCCGGCTCGCTGGCAGCCAGCAGCACGCCCGCACCGATCGGGACCACCGACCAGCGCGCGATCATCGCAGCGAGCGTCAGCCATGGACCGTCACTGAATCCCGTCCAGCCCCAACCCGCTACCGCTGTACCCAACTGGCTGAGCGACGAGCCCACGAGCACGCCCGGGGCCATCGCGCCCGCTGCGCTGACCGCGAGAACGAGGCCGAGCAGCCAGCGGAGCGCCGGGCTGAACCGCGCGTCCGATGCCAGAGCGCCCGACGCCGCGCCCAGTGCGGTTCCGAGCACCACCATCACCATCGCGAGCAGCAACGCACCGCGCAGCTCCTGATCGGCTGATGCGATGAACCGCTGCATGATCTGCACGCCGTTGGCGATGCCGCCATCGAACAGCTCGGCTGCGAACAATCCCAACGGCACCAGCGCGCTGAGCGCCCATACAAGCCCAGCTGCAAAGAAAGCCCACGGGCCAGCTCTGACGGCGCAGGGCGGCGGCTCGTCGTTGAGCGAGAGCGCACGGCTCGCGAACCGTGCGAGCAGAACCCCCGCTGCCATCGCGGGCAGCCATAGGGGCCAGCCCGAGAGCCAGATACCCGCAGAGCCCGCGGGACCGGTCTGGTCGAGTTCAAGCCAGATGCGCAGAGCGAAGGTCTCGACTTGTGCGACGTGCAAGGGCACCGCCGAGCCGAGCATCACCACAAGCACGAGCCCGAAGGCTGCCAGCATCGAGCCACGCAACACACGGAGCCTCGCGGCCAGCGCTCGAACGGGTGATGCACCGTCCATAGCGAGTTGTTCATCGAGCGAGCCCAGCCGCCACCGCATACTCCGCGACAGAACGGCCGCAGCGAGTGGCCAAGCCCAGCACGCGAGCCCGAGCACCGCGCACGCCCGCCCGACCGCCATCGGCAGCCACGCCCACGCTGGGTCAGCCGACAGCCGGAAGACAGCGTCGCCTAGCCAGGTGCCCGGCGCTCGCCACAGGGTCCAGCCTGCATAAGCGAGGTATGGCGGCAGCAGCGCTGGCACGCACGCCAGCGCGGTGGCGGCAGCGGGCCATCGCGCCATCACTCTGGCCGGGGCCCACGCCAGCAGGGTTGCCAAGAGCGCGATCCCCGCTGCGTACGCAAGCGTGAGCCCCAGTGCCCGCCTGCCTCCAGCCGATGGCCACCACGTGCCATCAGCATTGGTGGCACCATCGATGAGCGTGACCGCTGTTGGCAGCACGATGACCAGCGCGAGCAGCCCCGCGATGATGGATGCAGCCATCCCAAGCCACCACCCGCCACGCGATGGCGGCGGATCTTGGCGTTCTGGTTGGCTGGCGTTGGGATCGCGTGGCATGAGCGGTCGATCGGCCCGGAGCGGCGACTCAGGGTATCATCGCAACCAGTCATGGCCAAAGCGAACGCCGCATCCCGTGCTCCGTGGAAAGACCGCATCGGTTCCGTCCGCCGGAGCGCGAACGAGCACAAGGTCGGCGCGCTGATCATCAGTGATCCCAAAGACGTGGGCTACCTCACCGGTTTCCTCGGCGGCGACAGCTGGTTGGTGGTTCCTGCTGACCGTCGCAAGCCGATCCTGCTGACCGACTCCCGCTACGAGGAGGACGTCGAGCCGCTCAAGGCGTTCTGCTCGATCTCGATGCGGATCGGTGCGATGACCGGGGTACTCACCGAGGTGCTCAAGGCGAACAAGATCAAAGCAGTCGGCGTGCAGGCCGAGCACACCTCGCTTGCGACGCGCGACCTGCTCGCCAAGGCGGTCGGGGCGAAAAACCTAAAAACTACGACAGGCGTGGTCGCGGGGTTGCGAGCCATTAAGGACAAGGGCGAGATCGCGCTGATCCGCAAGGCTTTGAAAATTCAGCAGGAAGCCCTGCTCGCGACGCTGCCCACGATCAAGCCGGGCCAGACCGAGCTTGCGATCTGCGCACGCCTCGAATTTGAGATGAAGACGCTCGGCTCGAGCGATCCGTCGTTCGCCACCATCGTCGCGGCCAAGGCCAACAGCTCCAAGCCCCACGCCCATCCCGGCGCGGCTAAGACCGCCAAGGGCAAGCCGCTGCTCATCGATTGGGGCGCAACCTGGCACGGCTACCACGGCGACATGACCCGCACGTTCTGCCTGGGCAAGTGGCCCAAGGTCATGAGCGAGATCTACAGCGTGGTACTTGAAGCGCACGAAGCCGCAGCGGCCATCATCGCACCGGGCGTGACCAACCACGAGGTCGATCGCGCGGCACGCAAGGTCATCGAAGACGCTGGCTTCGGCGAGCGGTTCGGCCACGGGCTCGGGCACGGCGTGGGGCTCAACGTCCACGAAGGCCCCAGCCTTGGCCAGCGAGGCCCACTTACCGAACTTCAGCCCGGCCATGTCGTCACCGTCGAGCCGGGTATTTATCTGCCGGGCATCGGCGGGGTCCGGCTCGAAGACATCTACGCGGTGACCGATCGCGGCCGAACCAATCTTTCGAGCCTGCCCAAAGACCTGAAATGGGCGACGCTCTAGCGCCCTTTCAACATCCACGCGGCTAAGGAACCCTTCATGATCGACATCCGCAAGCTCAAGGAACTCGTCAAGCTCATGGTCGAGAACGACCTTACCGAGCTCGACCTCCAGGACTCCGACGAAACGGTCAACATCCGCAGGGGTGCCAGCGAGCAGACCGTCATCAACCAGCAGCCCGCGTTCTACGGCGGGGCTGCTCCGGCGCACGCTCCGCAGGCGCACGCGTCAAGCGCGCCCGACGCAGCACCGGTCGCGGCGAAGAAAGACGACGGCCTCAAGGCCATCGAATCGCCCATGGTCGGCACGTTCTATTCCAAGCCCACGCCCGACGCCGAGTCGTTCGCGGGCACCGGCACCAACGTCGGCTCAGACACCACCGTCTGCCTCATCGAAGCCATGAAGGTTTTCAACGAGATCAAGGCCGAGACCGCGGGCACCATTGAGCGTGTGCTTGTGAAGGATGGCGACGCGGTCGAGTTCGGCCAGCCGCTGTTCATGGTCCGACCCGCCTAGACCAACGCACGTTCCCGCTCGGCGGTTATCGCCAGCGCAACCGACACCCTTCGCGGCCCTTCGCCGCGGCGCGAGATGCCATGTTCCGAAGAGTCCTGATCGCCAACCGAGGGGAGATCGCCCTCCGCATCCTTCGCGCCTGCCACGAGATGGGCATCGAGGCGGTGTGCGTCTATTCAGAAGCCGACCGCGACGCGCCGTACCTGCGGCTTGCCGACCGCGCGATCTGCATCGGCCCCGGCCCGTCCAAAGACAGCTACCTGAACATCAGCCGGATCATCGCTGCGGCCGAGATCGCCGACGTGGATGCCATCCATCCCGGATACGGGTTCCTCTCCGAGCGAGCCGATTTCAGCCAGATATGCCGGGAATCCAAGATCGAGTTCATCGGCCCGAGCCCCGAAGCCATGCGTAAGCTCGGCGACAAGGTCGAGTGCAAGCGCACCGCCAGGGCCGCCAAGGTGCCGATCTTCCCCGGCAGCGAAGGCGAGATCGAAGACGAGGACGAGGCCGCCCAGATCGCCTCGGACATCGGCTACCCGGTCATCATCAAGGCCAGCGCCGGCGGCGGCGGGCGGGGCATGCGGGTCTGCCGCAACGAGGCCTCCCTCCGCACCAACATCCGCGCCGCCCAGCAGGAAGCCCTCGCCGCCTTCGGCAACGGGGCGGTGTTCATCGAGAAGTTTCTCGAACACGCCCGACACATCGAGGTGCAGGTGCTCGGCGACAAGCACGGCCACGCGGTCCATCTCTTTGAACGCGACTGTTCCATTCAGCGCCGCCACCAGAAGCTCATCGAAGAAGCCCCCGCACCGGGCGTCGACCGCAAGAAGATCGCCCAGCTCGGTGAAGGCGCCGCGAGGCTTATTAAGCAGGCCGACTACGCGGGCGCAGCAACCGTCGAGTTCCTCATGGACGCGAACCAGCAGTTCTACATGCTGGAGGTCAACACCCGCGTGCAGGTCGAGCACCCGGTCACCGAACTCATCACCGGCATCGACATCGTCAAAGCCTCGATCTCGGTCGCCGCGGGCGAGCCGCTCGGCTTCAAGCAGAAGGACATCAGCGTCACCGGCCACGCCATCGAGTGCCGCATCAACGCCGAGGATCCCGACCACGACTTCCGCCCCAGCGCCGGGCTCATCGAGACCTGGCGGCCCGCGGGCGGGCCGGGCGTGCGGCTCGATACCCACGTCAGCGCCGGCTACCGCGTGCCGCCTAACTACGACTCCATGATCGGCAAGCTGCTGATCCACGACGACTCGCGCGAAGAAGCTCTGGCCCGACTGGGCCGGTCGCTCAACGAGTTCGAGGTCGGCCCGATCAAGACTACGCTGCCGCTCTACCAGCGCCTGCTCGACAACAGCGACTTCCGCGCCGGCGGCGTGGACATCCATTACCTCGAACGCTGGATGAAGTAGGCCTGCCGCTTCACTCGATCGCAGGTTCATCACAACTTGGCCACAATCGATCGTTATCGAGGGTCAAACGATCGTCGTACCATCTGCTACGACGACCGTGCAAGGTGCTACGAGAGCCGAAGCACCTGCTGCGACAACCGTGCAAGGTGCTACGAAAGCCGTGCAACCTGCTCGGGCGGCTGTGCGCGGTGCCGGGAGCCGTTGATCGGAAACCTACAAGCGCGCGTGATCGGGCGGGTTCTTAGAAAAATCCGGAAAAATTTTCTATTCGGAAAGCGTGTGTGCTATCGCTGGAGCACGGCCCGCCGCTCGCATGAGTCTCTCTTGAGCAAGAACGAGCTAGAAGCGCGGCAACTGCCGGTAGCATGGTGCGTGCGGCGTCGGCCCTGGCTCGGCGACGCACGGGCGTTCCGGACCGAGATCCCATTTGGGAAAGGACCAGATCATGCCAGCCAGCCAGCAGAATCTATCGCTCGCAAAGGTAGCGCTGCCCCTCGTGGGATCCGCGCGCTTTGTCCTTGCCGCGAGCGGCTTCCAGGAACTCGGATCACCGCCTCGCGTCGACGCCGCCCACGCGGTGAGCGGTTACGCATTCGCAGCGGCCGGGGGTGCGCACCCCCGGCGAAGCGGCAGAAAACGCGCATGAAGGAGACACAATATGACTCGGCATTCACTGATAACAAGCGCGACGATCGCGGTCACCTCTCTCGCGGCGGCGGCGGATGTTGTCACGATCGACTTCGAGACACTCGCCAACAACGAGATTGTCGACGACCAGTTCGCGTCGCTCGGCGTGGACTTCAACGGCACGCTGCGGGTGCTGAACTCGTCGCTCGCCCGCTCGGGCGGGAAAGAAGCGTTCGGCCCTCCGTTCGCCCCAGCGCCGACACGGGTTGACGCGTTGGGCTCTCAGTTCACGTCGTTCGGAGCGTGGTTCCGTGGGGATGGCGACGGCGATGTACTTTCGATCGTGGCGTTCGACACCTCCGGCACAACACTCGGTTCGGTCTCGTTCATGACACCGAGTTCAGGACTCACCCACGGTTTCCTCGAGATTGATCTCTCGGCCACCGGCGGCCAGCCGTTCGCATACGTCGAGATCACGATCACGAGCGTGGGCTACTCGATGGACGATGCCCAGTTCATGCTCGTTGCCGGGTCCGATTGGCGACCGACCTTTGCGCTCGGGCATGAAAACCCGACGATCCAAGCGAATCCGCAGCTCACGAACACGGACATCTTTGCTCCCGGACCGTTCGGGGGCCCGCCGGTGCTGGCGCTCGATGGAAGCTTCGTTGGGCTGCCCGATACCTGGCCGTTTGACGACGTAGCGCACAGCATGGGAGCCAGAGCCGAGCACTTTTACTTCTCAACGCACCGAGCGAGCCATGGGCTGGACAATACGGCGGTGCGGCGGCAGTCCGATCTCGGGCAGGTCGAAGGCGATGTCTTCCACTCATCGCGCGATGGCACGAACACCCTTGTCGTAAACCAGGCCGACTGGGGCATGCTGCCAGCGATCAGCGCTGCGGATTTCTGGATGGACGCGGGCGACAACATTGTCTCGCTTGATCTGAGGCCTGAGGGCACCGGCCTGCCGACGGTGGGCGGCGCGGACATCGTCTTCAATCTCGATTCGAACAACACGCTGGGTGTCAGCGGTGCCGACATCTTGGCGCCCGGCGTCGGGGTGATCGTTGGATACGCTGCCTTGGGTCTTCGCGTTGACGACGAGGTGAACGCGGTGCACGTTGACAACGGCGTTATCTACTTCTCGCTCAAGAGTGATTCGCCAACCTCGTTGCTCAACGGGACGAGCGGTGCCGACGTTTTCTTGTCCAGCGGTAACGGTAGTTACTCACAGTGGGCGACGGCGGCCCAACTCGGACTCGAACATGCCGACGACATTGATGGCATGGCGTTCACCGCGACCGGCTCCTGCCCTGGCGACATTGCTGACGACTTCGGCAACCTGGGTGCCGATGGCATGGTCAGCTTCGGCGACTTCCTCGCGCTGCTCGGCCTCCTCGGGCCGTGCCCCGGCGGCACTCCCGGCTGCACGGGTGATATTGCCGACGACTTCGGCAACCTCGGTGGCGACGGCATGGTCAGCTTCGGCGACTTCCTCGCCCTGCTCGGCCTCCTCGGGCCCTGCCCGTGAGAGGGAGTGGGCGATGGGTGGCACTGGCAGCTTGCAGCCAGTGCGATGAAGCAACCTCTGCTGGGCAAGCCAGCGGTGCCACCCGGAGAAGCGGGGAGAGGCAGGAAGACAACCCCCACCGGCTCGCCTCTTGAATCGTGGGCTCCCCACCTCGCCCGTCGGCGACGCGGGAGGAGCAAAGAAAATCCTCACCCCGTACACCGGCTATGCCGGCCCTCTCGCACGGGGTGCCGTAGAGAGAGTCGAGGGCAAGCGGCGAATCTGCTATCACAGCAACCAAGACGCGGGGTGCGAGGCGCTGTTCGGCTTTGGGCTTGGCGGCTCAGCTATCGCCCGGGGCGTCGGGCAGCTCAAACCACGCGGTAAGCGATACGAACGGAACCGGGTAGACAATCTCGCAGCGATAAACCCTGAAGTCCGCGGGATTGTGACCCGTTCTTTCGAACACGCGGGCCAGCATCGCATCGTACCCGGGCATCGCCGGGTTCTTTGCGACCGAACGGTTGAGCCCCATCCCGATTGGCTTGACCGACACCGGCAGGTCTACCTCGTCGATCTGCACCTCGTCGTCGATCGGTGCGACATGGGAAGCGACCAGCGAGTGCAACTTCGCCCTGATGTCCGGGGTCCCGGGAAGCACATCGCGGTGAACAAAGTAGTCCTGCACTCTGATGCGTGTCGGGATGCGCACAAGCCCCGTGTGCCATTCGTGAGAACGGGATTCGCTCTTGTATCGCACCAGGCTCTTGCGGCTGACCCAGCCGCTCACCAGTGTCGCGGGCGTGTTCACCGGGAGCGACGATGCCCGCAACACCAGGTGCGTCAGATCGGCGTCCTCTTGGACGACGAGATCGGGCAAGGGATGGTCACAGAACTCAGAGAGCAAGTACCGAAACGCATCCCGCTGATCGCGTTCGCCGTCGATCGTCTCGATCCATGTCGGCAAATCCGGGCTCGTATCGAAACGGCGGATGCCAAACGCTACCGTCGGCGCCCGCCCGCGGAGCCTTCTGAGTTCGTGCAACCCCGAGACGTGGGTGAAATCGAGCGTTACGCCGTCCTCTGAAGGCGACAAGATCGAAGCCTGAAAGAGCCCCTTGGCCTGATACCCGATCAGGTACGACATCGATTTGTACGCCCCCTGGCGGGCCGCACGTTCGGCGCGTGCCTGCACCTCGGGCAGATGGTCCGAGATCGCGGCTTCGAGGGCGATGCGCCCATCCGGGAACGACTCAATCAACGACTCGAACCGAGCAATCGAACGCTCGGCTCGTTCTCGAAGCTCGATTTCCACGCCCGCCCTTGCTGCGGCTTCGATGAACAGGCGAAGCCCGTACGGCGCTGGGGCGTTGTGGACCACCTCGAACGGCTCGACCGCTTTGATCGATCGAAGCACCCGGCCGCTCAGCGTCTTGTCGATGCCCAGCGTTCTGGCCAGGCTCGCGGGCCGAAGCGATGCGCCGGAGACCTCGTCCACGATCGGTCCGACCGACTCCCGCAGCCCCACCGCCACTTCGATGATCTCATGGTCGAGACCGTGGACAGAATTGGGGCCAGATCGTGCAGACATACCGTTCAAGATCCTAGTAAAACTGGAAGATTCCTACCAAAGTCAACGCACAAGGGTGTTCACTGGCCGAGTATACACGCAACATCCGTACCCGTGAAACAAATCTGTGATCCTTCACGGATTCTTCCCAGACCCCTTGACAGACTCGTTTTCATTCTGGTACGCTCGCTCCAATTGGATCAGAGAACCGTCTCCGATCGTATCCGTGTGCTCGCTGAGATGCCCCTGACCTCCGCGAAGAACGGTCCTCAAAGCGTCCTTATGAACTGGATTGGAACTGGTGTTCCAAACCGAATCCCGAGAGATCCCCAGAAGGAGCAGAAGATCATGCCTCAGTCCTCCAGCCCGTTCTCCACACTCTCCCCTCGAGTTCTCGCTCAGGTCGCGGCAGCGGCGCTGGTCGCATCGGCCGGCACCGCTTACGGCCAGTGCGATCCGGTCACCAACTACGGCGGTCCAAACACCATGGCGGTGGGTTCGCTCCCCAACGGTGTCGGCGTCGGCGATGCCAACAACGACGGAAACCTCGACCTCGCCACCGGTAACTTCTTCGGCGGCGACGGCTCGCTCATCATCGGCAACGGCGACGGCACCTTTGCTCCCGCTATCCAGATCCCCATGGTCGCCGTGGGTGACACCTCGGGTGTCGGCGTTCAGGACGCGGCCATCGGCGACTTCAACGGCGACGGCTGGGGCGACCTCGCATTCACCGTGAACTCCGGTGACTTGGGGAATCCTGGCTTGGCCATCGTGATGAATGACGGCGCTGGCAACTTCCCAGGCCTGCCCACGTTCATCTCCTTCGCCACGCAGCCACGCGGCCTTGCTCTCGTCGACATCGACCAGGACGGCACGCTGGACATCATCTACTCGGACCGCGATCTTCTTACCCTCTTTATCGCACGGGGTAACGGCGACGGCACCTTCACAGTGGATGACACCACCCTCGCCGCTGGCGGGCCCACCGGTGTCGCTGTCAGCGACTTCAACGGCGACGGCTGGCTCGATGTCGCCTGTTCGCTCGTGTTCGACGGCGCGGTTGCTATTTTCCTCAATGATGGCGCTGGCAATCTCGCCGAGTCCTCACGGGTGGCAGCGGACGGCCCCGAAGGCATCGCCGCAGGCGACTTCAACAACGACGGCTTCGCCGATCTCGTCATCCCGCACCTCAACGGAGACGAAGCCCAGTTCTTCATGAACAACGGTAACGGTACTTTTGGCGCCAAGCAGGTCATCAACACCGGTGCGGGCTCGCTGCCCATCGCTGTCGGCTCCAGTGATGCCAACGGTGACGGCTTCGATGACATCTTCCTCAGCGAGTTCCTCAACGCCGCCGTCCAGGTGCACCTGAGCAACGGCGATGGCACCTTCGCCGCCCCCAACTCGTTCCCGGCTGGGCAGCGCACCCGAGACATTGCCTTTGGTGACTTCAACAACGACGGCGCCGACGACCTTGCCGCCGCCAACGGTGCCACAGCCGGTACCGCGACCGTGATCCTCAACAACTGCGGCGGGGCCGCCGCCTGCACGGGCGACATCGCTGACGACTTCGGCAACCTGGGTGCCGATGGCATGGTCAGCTTCGGCGACTTCCTCGCGCTGCTCGGCCTCCTCGGGCCGTGCCCCGGCGGCGCTCCCGGCTGCACGGGTGATATTGCCGACGACTTCGGCAATCTCGGTGGCGACGGCATGGTCAGCTTCGGCGACTTCCTCGCCCTGCTCGGCCTCCTCGGGCCCTGCCCGTAAGTACCCGCAAGGAAGCGCATCCTTCGGCACCAGACGTGCTGACCAACGTGCTTCAATCTCTCTCGGCCGGCCTGCTCGCAAGAGTGGGCCGGTTGTTTGCGCGCGCCGCTCTGTCGGCACACCGCTGGCCGTGGCGTTAGCCGCCCGGCAGGTACTTATCGATCCAGTCGTCCTGACGGAGCACGCCCTCGCGGTTGCGACGCGCCCGCGCCTCGGCGAGGGCCTGCGCCCTTCTGAACGCGCGTTTGGCGAGCGGGTGGCCGGTGATCTCGTGCTTGGTCGCGCCCGAGCCGAGCACCTTGACCATGCCCGGCGCGTGCTGCGTGATGAGTTCGTCCTCGAGGCTTACGAACGTCTGGCACGTGCCCGGGTCGCCTTGGCGACCGGCGCGACCGATGAACTGGCGGTCGATGCGCTGGGCCGTGTGCATCTCGGTGAGAAGCACGTGCAGCCCGCCCGCATCAACGGCGGCCTTGTCGGGGATGATGTCCGTGCCGCGGCCGGCCATATTGGTCGCCACCGTAATCGCCGCGCGGTGCGCACCGATCGGGCCCGTGCCCGCGTCAAGGATGAGGTCCGCTTCCTCGGCATCGTGCAGCGCGTTGAGCGTGGTGTGAGGCAGGTTGCGGTCTTCGAGCCGTTGCGACAGGTACTCGCTCGCCGCGATCGACCGCGTGCCCGCGAGCACGGGCTGGCCCGCGCCCGAGATCTGCTCGATGCTGTCAACAATCGCGTCCCACTTGGTGAGCTCGGTCGTGAACACCCGCATGGGCAGCGCCTTACGGATCAGCGGCCGGTTGGTCGGGATGACCACCACGGGCCTGCCGTAGACCTTCTCGATCTCACCGGTCGCGTCGGCCGCGGTGCCGGTCATTCCGCTGAGGAATGGGTAGCTTCGGAAGAACCGCTGAAAGCTCATCCGCGCGAGCGTCTCGCGGTCAGCGGTGATGTCCAAACCTTCTTTGGCCTCGACCGATTGGTGCAGGCCGTGCTCCCACGAGCGGTCGGCGAGGAATCGGCCGGTGTACTCATCAACGATGACGACCCGGCCATCGACGACGTGGTACTGCTGGCCGTGCTTGTAGCAGTGGCGCGCGACCAGCGCCTGTCGGACAAGTTCCTCGGCCCGTCGCGTGGCGCGCCAGATCGGGTCGCCCTGGGCTTCGAGCACTTGGTCGAACATCTGTTCGAGACGGACCTTGCCGCGTCGTTTAAGCTCGGCGGTGCGCTTGAGCCGGTCGATCGTGTAGTCGGGGCCTTCATCGAGCTTGGCTGCGAGCCTGGTGGACTCGCGGTAGACCTCGCTCAGCTCGTCCTCGGTTCGGCTGCGCGCGATGATCAACGGCACGACGCCCTCGTCGATCAGCACCGCGTCGGCCTCATCGACGATCGCGGCCTGCAAGCCCGGTATCAGCGGCCCCCCGCGACCGGTCGGGTCGAGCACCGCGCTCTGCCGGCCCGTCCACGCGTTGTTCATCTGCCCCATTCGCAGTTGGTCGCGCAGGTAGTCGGCGGTGATCTGCTTGGGCGTGCCGTAGATGATGTGCCTGGCGTACACATCAGCGCGCGCTGTCGGGTCCATCTCCTGCTGGATGCATCCGACTTCGATCTTGCACCGCTTATAGATCGGCTCTCGGCTCTCGGCGTCACGCTTGGCGAGGTAGTCGTTCACCGTGAACACGTGCACGTGCCGTCGTCGCCACGCGATGAGCGGCCCGGCGATCGAGCCCGTAAGCGTCTTGCCCTCGCCCGTGACCATCTCGACGACCCGGCCGTAGTAGAGCCCGAGCGCGCCCATGAGCTGCACCGGGTAGGCCTCCTGGCCGGTCTCGCGCCGTGCGACCTCGCGCGTGGCGGCGAGTCCGCGCCGAACCAACGCTGCCTCCATCGCGTGCGCTCCGGGGCCTTTAGGCCTGCGGATGAAGCCCGAGCGGATCTCATCGACCGCTTCGTCGAGCGCGGACTCGTTCATGTTCCTGAACTCGTCGGCTCCTGCATCCGTGCGGTTGGCCTCGGCGAGCAGCCATGCGCGTCGCTCTCGCAGCTCGCCAGCCTTGACAATCGCGCGGTTGGCGATGGCATCAAGGCCCTTGCGCACCTCGGGTTTGCGACGGCGCGCACGAACCGCTTCGTAGAGCGCCTGGTAGCGTGTGATCGCCTGGTTCATGCGTGCTCGCCCAGTGCCATCATCAGTCTCATTATCGCGGCCATCAGATGTCCACCTTGCCCTGCACGAGCTTATGCAGCCGGTCCACCCATTGCACCAAATAGGGCTTGCTGGGCAGCGTGAACCGCAGGCGCACTCGCTCGCCCGGCAGACCCGGCCACGGCGTGCCGCCTTCATCGGGAGCCAGAGGCGTAACGTGCATGACAAACTGCGGGTCGCGTGCCATCAGGCCGCTCTGCTCAGACGGGTCCACCTCGATGGTTCCGCCGCCCGCGTAGCCGAACGAGGCATGAGGCAACTCGCGTTGGCCCGCTTCGACCAGCTTGTCGACCCGGCCCACGAATACCTGATCCACCGCCGACACAAGCCGAAGCTCGACGCGGTAGTCATCCGTGCTCAGTTCATTGGGCCACGCGGCTTCCTGCTGTTCGAGCAGCGCCGTCACCCGCATGTCGCGGTCGTCGATAATCTGGCACACGGCCTCGCCCTCGCGGACGTACGCGCCGACGATGCGGGCCGGGTCCGCGCTGACCACTCGGCCAGCGATCGGCGCGCGCACGACGAGCGACTCGACCTTTGTGTGCAGGTACGCCGCCCGTGCGAGCTTGGTGGCGATCGACTGCTGAGCGATCTGCGCGCGGGCAAAGTCTTGCCGGCCGACGGCCTGCTGCTCCATCGCTTCAAGTTCTGCGATCTCCGCGCGGATCGTCGCGAGCTCGCTGGCCAGTCGCTCGTTCTCAAGCGTCAGGATCGGCTCGCCTTGGTCCACCCAATCGCCGATGCGTGCGTGCGAAGCAGTGACAAACCCGCCGGTCTCGAAGAACACTCCAGCCTCGGCCCGCGCCTCCATCACACCCGATGCCCGCCGGTTGTCGGGGGCGGGGATCATGCCAACAGCACCGATGCAGCCAGCGACCAGCAGGATGCTCGTCACGATCGAGCGGAAGCGGTGGTCCGCGTGCACGTGATGCGTAGCCAGCCAGTGGACCCACTTGCCCACAGGCATGATGAACCACATGCCCGCGGTCCAGATCGCGAGAACCAGCCCAACCGCGAACAGCTTGCCCATCACATACAGCGTGATCGAGAAGAACAGGAAGATGCGGTAGGCCATCGCCAGTAGGCCGTACACGAACAAAATAGTGAGTTCGACCGGGTCGCTGCTCGGCGGTGTCTCGTTCTTGAGGCGGTAGAAGTAGACCTTGAACAGGTGCTTGAGCAGATTCTGCGAACGCTGCATCATGTTCGGAACTTCGAGCAGGTCCGCGAGGATGAAGTATCCGTCGAAGCGCATGAGCGGGTTGGCGTTGAACAGCACCGTCGATACCGATGCGGTGAACAGCACGTTGTACGCAATCTGATGCGTGAGCGACCCGGGGTTGGTGTTGAGCCATACGAACGCCGCGATGGCCGCGATGAACAGCTCGAACAGCATGCCGCCCGCGCCGACCGCGATGCGTTTCCACTTGTTCTCGAAGCCCCATGCCGCCGAGGCATCCACATACGGTGCCGGGAACAGCACGAGCAGCATCACGCCGAACTCGGGCACCTGTCCGCCGTAGCGTTTGCAGATCACGCCGTGACCCGTCTCGTGGATCGCCTTTGTCACGATGAACGTCGCGATAAGCCAGGGCCACAGCGACGGGTTCGAGTAGACGTCCTCGGCGCTCGCAGCGAGTTGCTCCCACTCGGGCATCAGCTTGACGAGCGCAAAGAGCACCACGCCGAGCCACAGCGCGAAACCCCAGACGTTTAAGAGCGGCCTGAGCAGCGGCTCGATCCACGTCAGGTAAGCATCAGGATTGAACATCTTGACACGGAAGTACATGATGCCGATCGCCTGCTGAACCGCCTTCTGCTTGAACCGGTCTCGTCCGCGCCGCAGAAGCTGGTCGGTCTCGGGGTTGGCGTCGGCCGACAGCAGGTTCGAGTTGTAGAGCTGGCTCAGCAGCTGGATGGCCTCGTGCTGCGTCGGCGCGGTGTCGCCGTGCTTTTCGAGGCTGATCTTCCAGATGTCCTCGACCGTGCGTTTGCCGTCGAAGAGCCCGACGAACTGGTGGGCGATCGGGTTGAGCCTGTAGAACTGGTTGCTCGACGGATCTTTGACCACGTGCCACCGCTTGCCGCGGTAGTGCTGGCGCGTGATCTGCACGTGCGGCCGCAGCCTTGGCTTCATCGCGCGAACGCGGTGCCAAAAGGGCGAGAAAGTTGGTCGCTCAGCCACGCGCCGCTCCTTGAAGCAACAGTTCGGACACCCGCACGAAACTCACCACCAGAGCCTCAGCCGCAGCGTGTCGCGGATGCGCCGGGTGCCGATATCGAGCAGCGTTCGCTTGCCCGTGTCGAACTTGGCGAGCCCCTCCATGCCCGGCCGCATCCACGCGGGCGGATCGTCGAGGGTGGCGCGCACCTCAAACGCGTTCGTCCCGTCTTCGGGCGAGGCCAGCGGCACGACGCGGTCCACCGTCATCGGGCTGCGACGATCGGGGTACGCCTTGGTCGCCAGATCGCCCGTCATGCCCTCGGTCACCAGCGAGATATCCCGGTCCTGCACGCGAGCCACAATCGTGAGCTGATCCAGCGGTGCGATCTCGTACAGCCCGTCGCCGAGCGTTACGGATGAGCCCACCCGCTGCGAGAGATCGCCCGCGAGAATGCGCCCATCAATCGGCGACGTGATTACTGCCTTGGCGATCAGGTGGTCATACAGGTCGATCTGCGCTTGAGCCTGAGCGATCTGCTGCTCGACCTGCTTGAACGCAGCGGTGTCCCGTTCACTCAGCGCGCGGTCGGCGTCCTTCTCGGCCTCAGCCCGCTTGGCAATAGCCGAAAGACGCTGGAGTTCCATCTCCGACGTATCCAGCCGCGCGAGCACCTGGCCCGCGCTGACCTCGTCGCCCTCCTTCAGGTTCTCAGTCACGCTCGCGATGATGCCCTCGAACGGCGCTGAAACAAATCGGCGGTTCTGCGCTTCGAGGATCACCGGCGCTTCGACGCGGTAGGGAACCTGCACAAACGTCACCCCGATCGCGACCGCCATGACCGCGAGCCCGCCGAGCTTCCACACCGTGTGCTTCGCGCCCACCAGCCAGCCCGCGGCCTTCACCGTGTCGTCGTACGCCCGCAGCCCCGTGTGCCGGTCCGCGGTTCGGCGAAGCCTGAGCACCGGTGCAAGCAGGTCGCACGCGCTCTGCAGCAGTTCAACGCCCGCCAGATCGATCCCCTTGTCCGCCGCGGTCTCGATGGTCAGCACGCCGACCACGTCCTCGTCGACCCGCATCGGGATCGAAACGAGCTTGAGCCGCGCGTCGGCCGCGCCCAGCGCCTTGTGCGCGTGGGTGACCGCCTGGGCCAGCAGCACATCGCCCTCCGCGCCGTCCGCGCCTGAACGCTCCGGCGGCGGCGGGTACACGATCGGTTGCTCCTGATCCAGGCACTCGTCCATCGCGTCTTCGAGCTGCTTGACCATCGCGAGCCGGCGGTCGATGTTCTCGGTATCGCTGATCGCCACGGTCTTGACCGCGCCGCCCTCGCCGCCCGCGTCAAGCCCCTTGGTCCAGCCCAGCGCCACGCGGTCGGCACCCAGCTGCCGACTCAGGTCGTTGCACATCTGCATCGTCGCGCCCTTGAAGCTCGTCGATGTATTCACCGACCCGATGAGCTTGGTCGCCAGATCAAGCGCCTGCGCGGCCGCCTGCGTGCGCCTCAGCGTCTGCCGAGCGCCGTGCCCGTGCACATACCCGACGATCAGTTCGACCACCGCCAGCGTCGTCTGCATTGCTTGGGGGCTTCGGCCGTCGAGCAGCAGCGTGACGACCTGCCGCGTCGCGCCGCCCGCCGCGCCGATGGGCGCCGCGATCAGAAAGCCCGTGCTCTGCGCGTCGTAAAACTGCGAATCGTTCTCGGTGCCGAAGACCTCGATCTTGCCGCGATGGCCAGCGGTGCGGGCCGCGGTCTTGGTGTCGAGTTCGAGCTCGATCTGTCCCTCAGCCGGAGCCGATGGCGGCTGCTCGGGGTTGGCGCTGGGCCACACCAGCAGCCCGCGCGGCTCGGCCGCCGCCTGCGCATCGTCGCCGTCTGCGGCGGGCACCGCCCACAGCACGCCCTGCTTGGCGCCGCTCGCCTGCGAGACCACAGCGAGCAGACGCATCAGAAACACCCGATCGTCGGGCGCGTCCGCGGTCAGTTCCGTTACGATTCGCTGCCAGCCCGGCGACCGGAGCTTGCCCTGGTCGATCATTCCTCGCCTCCCCCGATGGCCGTCAGCCCGACCACGTCGCCGTCGTGCTCGCTCTGCCATGCCTCGCTCGGCTCGTTGAACCGCACCCAGCAGTTCAGGCCCGGCGGCAACTGCTCAGGGTTCGCGATCTCAACGCGCACTCGTCTCGCTCCGCCGCCCGCGTCGGCCGTCGGCGCGACCTCTACCACCGTGCCCTCGAACACCATCGGCTTGTCGAGCACCGGCATCAGAACCCACGCCTTCTGCCCGCCCGCCGGATCAAGCGAGAGCGACTCCTGCGTCGGCACAGGCACATCGATCCACAGCACATCCACGTTGACCACGCGGATCACCGGGTCGCCCTGCTGCACGCTCTGGCCGACATCCACCGTGACCACGTCAACCACCCCATCAAACGGTGCCGTCAGTCGGTAGCGATCAACACGGGCAAACGCGCGCGATGCCTGCAACGCCGCCAGCGTCTGGTTCAGCTCAGAAAGTTTGAGATCGATCAGCGTTGTGCGGTACCGCGACTCCGATCGCTGGTACTCCGCCGGCGACAGGCCTTCCTGCGCGAACGCCTCCTTCGCGCGGTCGAACTCCAGCTTGGCGAGGTCAACATCCGCCTGCGCCCGCTCGACGGGCAGCTTGGTCGTCGCCCGCGCATCCTGGAACTTGGCCTCGGCAAGGTCTTCGGCGTCCTCGCCGCGGATCAGCAGGTCTCCCTGCTCTACCCGCTGGCCGCCCGTGACCGCGACTTCCATGACAGCCGTCGGGATCGAGAACCCGATCGCTGCATCCCGGCTTGGCCGAGTGACGGCGCGATGCCCGTCAAAGAGGTTGATCCATTCAAGCTGGCGCTCGCGGGCATCGTCGATGGTCTTGGCCGAGTCTCGGCCTCGGGTCTGTCCGGCCGCCGGGGCTGCCAGCAAGCCCGCTATCGCCACGCTCAAGAGCACGCATTGCAACTGTCTCATGGAGGTTCCTCGTCTGCCCTTGGGCCTCGTCACGCCCTGACTTCGGGGCAGGTGCTTTGTTGGATCTGACCTTCTGGGCCCCGGTCCGCCTCGATCACCTTCGCCCGGGCCAAAGCCATGACAACATCGGCACCACGTCGGCATCCTGTGGGTTTCTCACACATGGGCCGTTTCCGGGGGCCGGGTGGCCTGGGGGGGCGGGCCGCTGTCCGGTCCGCTTGGCGTCGCCTCAGCCCGAGAGGGGGTGGGTGGGATCGGGCTGTGTTCGGGCGGGTCGCCTTGGCTCCTGCGGGATACGCCCGCGAGCCGGGTGGTGTTCCAGTCCTATCCTAGCCAAAGCACCCCGCGAGCACCCCTAAGTTCTCGGTGCAATCCTCGCGAAGCCGAGCCCCTCAGAGGCCCCCGACCGGAGATTCAAGAGCCATGACCAGCCCAGCAGCCGAGCTTTCGACCCAACCCGACCGCGTCTCCTCCCTCGCCCTCCACGGCGGATCGCCCGTCTGCGCTCAGCCCGTCGCCTTCATGAAGCCGGGCCTCCACCGCGAAGACATCGACGCAGCCCACGCCGTGCTCGAATCCGGCATGCTCCGCGCTGCTGGCCAGTGCGACGCCCTCGAAAAAGAGTTCGCCGACAAGAGCGACGCCAAGATTGGCCTCACCTGCGCCAACGGCACCTGCGCCCTCCAACTCGCCTACGGCTCGCTGCTTGAACGAGGCGACGAGGTCATCGTCCCCGCGTGGACCTACATCGCCACCGCCTCCATGCTCGTCGCCCACGGCTGCAAGCCGATCTTCTGCGACTCGCGCGAGGACACCTTCCAGATCGATGTCGAGGATGCCCGCCAGCGCATCACGCCCAACACCAAGGCCATCGCCTGCACCCATCTCTACGGCACACCGGTTGACATCGACGCGGTCCAAGCACTCGCCAAGGAGTTCAACCTCAAGGTCATCTACGACGCGGCCCAAGCGCATCTTGCGACGTACAACGGCAAGGGCTTGGGCGCATTCGGCGATGCGGTTACCTACTCCTTCTACGCCACCAAGAACCTCGGCACCGGCGAGGGCGGCATGGTCACCGTCAACGACGACGACCTCGCTCGCACCATCGGCCTGCTCCGCAGCCACGGCGAGACCGACAAGTACCTCCACGGGCACATCGGCTTCAACTACCGCATGAACGACATCACCGGCGCCATCGGCCTCTCGCGTCTGGGCCGGCTTGAAGCCGAGACCAACGCCCGCCGAAAGGCCGCCGATGCCTACACCGCCAAGCTCGCCCAGATCCCCGGAATCGTACCCCCCACCGTCACGCCCGGTGCCGACGCCGCCTGGCATCTCTACACCATCAAGCTTGATCTCGACATTATCACATGCACCCGCGACCTGTTCGCCGATGCGCTCCGCGCCGAGGGCGTGCCGTGTGCTGTGCATTACCCGCGAAGCCTGACCGATCAGCCCGCGTTTGCCGATGTCGTCACCGACCACCCGCCGGTGGCCCGCAGCCTCGCCCGCCGGGTGCTCTGCCTGCCCATGCACCATGAACTGACCGATGGCGACGTCGACCGCGTCTGCGAAGCCGTGGCCAAGATCGCCTCCGCCTACTCGGCGTGAGGTCGTCTCACAAAGCAACCCCGCGAGCCCGCCAGCCGTATCGACTGGTGGAGGTTTGCTCGTGCGCTGGCCGGACTATTCCTACGCGAGATCGGCGTGCATCGGGTTCAGCCTGTTTGTGATTGGGCTGTGCATCCTCAACGCCGACGCCATGGCCCAGCGGGCGAAACCGACATGGGACGCGCTCGCGAAGATGGTGCACAATTACGACGGCTGCATGTGTGAAGACTGCGCCCCTCGGTTTGCAGGAGTCGCGGGCAACCGGGTTGGATTCGTGTGCGGCACGGGCCGAAGGCAGAGCTACAACCCTATTCGTGTCCTCTTCGGAACCAGCTTCGCAACGGCAGGAAGTATCCTGATGCTGGGTTTCACTCGGAGTCGGAAACCGATCGTCGGCCGCTGCGCGCACTGCGACTACGACCTCGCCGGCCTTCCCGCCGGCCGATGCCCCGAGTGCGGCTCGCTCCATGAGCCCAGCTAGACCACCCGATACAATCGCGTTCAAGCTGGCACGCAGCGCTTGCCGATGCCAAGCCCATGCCAGTCCAAGAGGCGATCATGCTTGATCCAATCCAACCGGCTCAACGCGCTGCTCGCTGGCCGCCCCCGACCATCCGCAGCATCGGGCCGCGCACCCGCCAAGCCGGCGTGATTGCGTACACCCACGAGGAGCAGCGGGGCCTTGTGGTCTGCCTGGTCAGCGCCAAGAGCGGCGGATGGACGCTGCCCAAGGGCCACGTCGACCGGGGCTACAAGCCGCACGAGGCCGCCGCCATCGAGGCCTATGAAGAAGCCGGCCTGCTGGGCGAGGTCACGACAGACGCGGTCGGCCATTACGACTACGAGAAGAATTCCGGCAAGCGGTGCCGCGTTCGCCTTTTCCCGATGCGGGTCTCCACCATCCTCACGCGGTGGGACGAGCAGTACGCCCGCGAGCGGATCTGGATCGAGCCGACCGAGGCTGAGCACTGGCTTGAGATGCCCGATCCGATCCGCCTGATCGAGGCGTTCTCGGCCCTTCGCGTGGCGCCGCGAGACCGCTGAAACCCCGCACCATCGCCAAACCCGCCTCGCTGGTAACCACGCCCGTTGGACCGATTGCGCCATCCGTGCCGGTTATGGCGTTCGCACCGAGCCCGCCCCACGTCCGCGCGATCGCAAGCCCTCGTTTGGCAGGGCTTTACTTCCGATTCTCTAGGCATGAACCCGAATGCCGATCACCGCGCCCCTCTCATGCGCACGATCCCCCGAGCCCCCCAAGCCCGCCGAGCTTTCACGCTCGTCGAGGTGCTTGTCGTGGTCGTGTTGCTGGGCATCATGGCCGCGATCGTCACGCCCCAATTCTCAAACGCCACGAACCAGACAAAGCAGACCGCCTTCGTCCGCAGCCTCACCACCTACGCCAGCAGCGCGCAGTACTTCATGCACCGCACCGGCCAGCCGATCGGCGACACCTCCTCGGGCGTGCTCCCCACCAACGGCTTTGAGGACTACATCGACCGCCATATGTGGATCAAACCCACACCCATCGGCGGTGCGTGGGACACCGAGGACAACTTGATCGGGGTCCACTTCGACGGCACGGGCGACACCCGCGACGCGGCCTTTATGGCCCAGGTCGACCTCATCATGGACGACGGCGACCTCACCACTGGCAGCTTCCGACAGACCGCAGCCGATCGATTCTACTACCTGCTCACGAATCCCTGAGCGTGGCTCGCGCTGATTGCGTTACTACCTATAGAGCAAGCTTTGGAGCGAGACCTCGCCCTCTGGCGAGCCGCGGCCGGGAGAGAGCGTTCTTCGTGCGCTCAATGGCACTGAGAAAGCTCCCGAGCGATTCAGGCTCGTTGATCCTTCAAGCTGTCCTGGTTGCAACGCGGTCCAGTTAGACGAGCCAAACTGAGCGATCAGCGCTTCTCGGGCATTGAATCAAGCACGCTATCGATCAGCCCGTACTTGAGCATCTCCGCATCGTCGAGCCACTTGTTGCGGTCGCAGTCGCGGGCGATCTCTTCGATCGGTCGACCGGTCGCATCGGAATAGATCTTGTAAAGCCGGTCGCGCAGACGCATCATCTCGCGGGCTTCGATCTCGATGTCCGTCGCCTGACCCTCCATCACGCCGCTCAGCAGCGGCTGGTGCATCAGGTTCCGGGAGTTGTGCAGCGCGAACCGCTTGCCCTTGGTCCCGGCGCACGCCAGCAGCGAACCCATCGATGCCGCCTGGCCGATGATCGACGTGCGGATGTCCGGGCGGATGAACTTCATCGTGTCCAGAATCCCAAGCCCTGCGGTCACCGAACCGCCCGGCGAGTTGATGTACATGTCGATGTCGCTCTTGGGGTCTTCGTTCGCCAAGAACAGCAGCTGCGCCACGATCACGTTCGCGCTGTCGTCCGTCACCGGACCGCCCATGAAAATGATGCGGTCCTTGAGAAGCCGGCTGTAGATGTCGTACGAACGCTCGCCCCGAGCGGTCTGCTCGATGACGATCGGTATCAGGTACGAGCTCTCGGCTCCACGGCTCATCGAAGTACTCACGCGCAATCCTCCGTCAGGCACGCACCCGTTTTCCGGTGCGGCTTGGCTCGTCCATTACAGGCCGCTGGGGGCCATCGCATCTACCTACCGCGTTAGCTCGAGGCCGAGCCTTCCTTGGGCGGGTGGGTCAGAATCTCGTCGACCAGGCCGTAGTCCACCGCCTCTTGGGCGTTGAAGAACTTGTCTCGCTCGCCGTCTTTGTGGATCTGCTCAACGCTCAGGCCGGTGTGCTTGGCCAGAATCTCGTTGAGCTGCTTCTTGGCCTTGATGATCTGCTCGGCCTGGATACGGATGTCCTCCGTCTGGCCCGTCACGCCCCCGTGGGGCTGGTGGATCATCACCGTGCCGTGGGGCAGGATGTACCGCTTGCCCTCGGCGCCCGCAGCGAGAAGCACCGCGGCGCCCGAGTACGCGTACCCGATGCAGTACGTCTCGACCGGGCTGCTCAGCAGCTTCATGGTGTCGTAGATCGCCAGCGTGTCGTCCACCGCCCCGCCGGGGCTCTTGATGTACAGGTTGATCGGCTGGCCACGCTTCTGGTGCTCCAGATAGTGCAGCTGCATCATCACGCGTGTCGCGCTCGCGTGGTTGATGTCTGTCGTTAGGAACACGATCCGGTGCTCGAGGAGCAGTTCCTCGATCGTCATCTCGCGCGTCCGCTGGTAGTTCACATTCGCCGCCGGCATCCAGACCTCCTGCTCCCGCCAAACACACGCCTTCTTCAGGCCCGTGTGCCCGAACGCATCGCATACTAGCCAGCCCTCTCCCGACGGCTGGCGGTCCTGTTCTATCGGCTGTTGCCCCCCGCAGCCGCACGCTTCCTCGCGCCTTTGCGCGCTTCTTGCTAGGCCCAATCGCTCACCACGAGCCGCCAGCATTCCCTCGCCATCGAGCGCATCACCCTGTCTCGAAAAGAGTTCCGCGCCTTTCCCAACCCCCCATGGCCGCGTTGCTCATCCGCTCGCAGCCTTCTACTATCGCCTCCTGTTCCCATTTTTGACCGCTCGTTCCCACCCACCCGAGGCCTCCAACGTGCCCACCGCCGTTATCAGCGACACCCACGGCAACGCCGAGGCCCTCCGTTCCGTCCTCACAGACATCAAGGACAAGGGCTGCGACCGCATCATCTGCCTGGGCGACATCATCGGCTACGGCCCCGAGCCGCTCGCGTGCATCGACCTCGTCCGCGAACGCTGCACTTGGGCCCTGATGGGCAACCACGACTTCGCCGCCCTCTACGAGCCCACCAATTTCAACCAGAGCGCCGAGCAGTCCGCCTTCTGGACCCGCGCCCAGCTCGATGCCGAGCCCGACCTCGACCTCAAGAAGCAACGCTACGACTTTCTCAACAAGCTCCGCGTCCGAGTCGTCGAAAAGACCCCGGGCGAAACGCACGACCTGCTCGCGGTCCACGGCTCGCCCCGCAGGCCGATCAACGAATACATCTTTCCAGACGACGCCCTCACCAGCCCCGACAAGCTCGAATCCATCTTCAAGCGTGTCCAGAGCCTGTGTGTTGTGGGCCATACCCATGTGCCCGGCGTGTTCACCGACGAGAACGAGTTCTACCCGCCCTCAGAGCTCTCCGGCGACCAGACCTACGCGTTTGATCCCGAAGAAAAAGCCATCATCAACGTCGGCTCCGTCGGTCAGCCCCGAGACCTCGACCCCCGAGCCAGCTACGCCATACTCCATGAAGACCGCGTGCAATTTGTCCGCGTCGAGTACGACAAACAGAAGACCGCCGACATGATTTTCGCTATCCCTGAACTCAACGACTGGCTCGGCGAGCGCCTCATCGAAGGCCGCTAGCCCGTTCCGGCCTCCGCTCTTCCTCCGTCTCAAAATCCACAAGCGATCACGCGAGCACCCCTCCCTCCATGCCGCCCATCCAACGCAAGAAATCCGCCCTGCGCATCATCATCCCGTTCGCGCTGGCGGTCGGGGCCGTCGCGCTGGCCATAGCCGTCGGCCTCAACACGACCAAGGGCCGCAACACCAACCAGCCCACCGCCCCGCTCGCCCAAGATGCCTCCCCCCAGGCCGAGCCGGTGAACCAGCCGCAAGCCGGGCCAGAGCAAGCACCCCAACAAGGCGCCAGCCAAGCTGGCAACCAGAACGCCGAGCCCAACCCCGAACCTGTCTCGGCTAGGCCCGCCAGCCAGCCACAAGCCGCCGACCCGCTCTCCGAGCCGACTGCCAACCCCGCGCTCGTCGGGCTCAAGGCTCGCACGTTCGAGGCACCCGCGGATAGCCCCGCGTCGCTCGGCTCGCTCGACCCTGGCGGCTCCATCAAGCTCCGCGCCGAGTTCAGCATCCGCGATGCGGGCGTTACGTCCCTCCGCCTCGCCGACGGGTTCACCACCGCCGATGCCGAGCACGCCGCCGCCGCTGGCGATCCTGTCACCACCGAGGACCACGTCGAGGTGCAGTCCGTCCTCCGGCACGGCGATCTCTACCTCACCCCGCTGGCGGCTTCGTCCATCACGCTCGACAACCAGACCGTCTACCTCGACTTCGCGCCCCTCGGCAGCACTGTCTGGAAGGAGACCGCTCCCGGCACGTTCGAGGCGCGCATCGCCAACGACCAGGACCAAGACGTCGCCCGCGTCATCCGCGCCTACACCCTCGACCCCGACAGCCACAACCTCTACCTCTCCCAGCGCGTCGAGAACCTGACCCCGGCCCCCTTCACCGCCCAGCTCGTCACCATCGGCCCCACCGACCAGCCCAAAGACACCCTCGGGTACGGCGGAGATAAACGCCGGGTCCGCTTTGGCTACCTCGCTAGCCCAGCCATCGACCCCCATCGCAACGTCGTCTCAGCCGACGACTACCTCCTGCCGCGCAAGAGCACCTTCGGGGCCATCAACAAGGCCACCGGCATCTACCCGCCCGTCGAGACGGTCTGGCCCAACGCTGCGAGCACTGAAAAGCAACGCGAACTCGTCTGGCTCGGCGTAACGAGCCGCTACTTCGCGGCCATCCTCCACAAGGACCTCCCGAACGCGGTTGATCTCTCGAACCCCAAAGCGCCCGCTATCAACCGGGTCTTCGATGATGTTGTCCGCGTCGAGCGTGTGCTCATCAACAAGCCCGAGGCCAAGGCCGGCATGTTCGGCGGCACCAAGCAGGTCAACGACCCGCTCATGGCACTCTCCGTCACCGCTGCCCCCATGACCGTGCCGGCGAACGGCGCCAACAGCCAGAACTGGGGCCTCTACGTCGGCCCGCTGCTGCCCCGCGCCATCAAGGCCGAGCCCGAGTCCGCAGCACTGGGCCTCGATGAAATCGTCGTCTACAACTTCGGCGGGCCCTGCTCGTTCTGCACGTTCACCTGGCTCACCGGCCCGCTGCGCAACCTGCTCAAGTTCCTCCACTCCATCACCTTCGACTGGGCGCTCTCCATCATCTTGCTGGTCGTCTGCGTGCGCACGCTGCTGCACCCGATCACGCGGTGGAGCCAGATCAAGATGCAGCGGTTCGGCAAGCAAATGCAGGGCATGGCGCCAAAGCAAAAGAAGATCCAAGAACGCTACAAGGATGACGCCGTTAAAATGCGCGAAGAGATGGGCAAGCTCTGGCGCGAAGAGGGCGTGAGCCCCGCCGGGTTCCTGGGATGTTTGCCCATGTTCCTCCAGAGCCCCGTCTGGATCGCGCTCTACGCCACCCTCTACTTCACCTACGACCTCCGCCACGAGCCCGCGTTCTTTGGCATCTTCCAGACGCTCACCAACAACGCGTGGCATTTCATGGGCGACCTCTCCGAGCCCGACCGCGCCATCAGCTTCGGCGCCACCGGCTTCGCCCTACCGCTCATGGGCACCATCAAGTCGCTGAACATCATGCCGCTCGCGCTGGGCGCGGTCTTCTACGTTCACCAAAAATACCTCACGCCCCCCACCGGCGCTGCGATGACGCCCGAGCAGGAGAGCCAGCAGAAGATGATGCGCCTCATCAGCGTCTTCATGTTCCCCGTGCTGATGTATAACGCGCCCTGCGGCCTCTCCCTCTACTTCATCACCAACTCCACGCTCGCCATCTTCGAGACCCGCTGGATCCGTGCGCACATGGACAAGCACAACATGCTCGACCCCGAGCACCTCAAGCGCAACACCAAAGCCGCGCCCAAGCCCGGCTCGTGGCGGCACCGACTTGCCGTCAAACTCGAAGAACAACAGCGGGCACGCGCTCAGCAGGATCACCGCTCGCCCAAGCGCGAGCCCAAGGCCGCCAAGCCCGAGGCCCCCGAGCGCCGGTATAAGAAGAAGAAGTAGGCCCTCGCCGTGCATCCCGGCGACACCATCGCAGCCATCGCCACCGGCTCTTCGCCCAGCGGCGCTACCCACGCCCTGCTCCGTCTCAGCGGACCCGATGCGATCGCCGCTCTCTCCACGCTGCTGACCGATCCGCCAGCCAGCACCCGCCACAGCGAGCACGTCGTGTTGAAGCTGGGAAACGCCACGCTTCCCGCCACGCTGATGGTGTTCCCCGGCCCGCGCAGCTTCACGGGCGAGCACTGCGCCG
Organism: Phycisphaerales bacterium; assembly: GCA_029260395.1. Lineage (GTDB taxonomy): Bacteria > Planctomycetota > Phycisphaerae > Phycisphaerales > UBA1924 > OFTM382. The sequence goes on from JAJDDJ010000018.1 coordinate 332,864, forward strand.
AGCTGATCGTTCCCGCCAACGCCTGGTTGCTCGATCGGCTCATGCACGCCCTGTGCGCGCACGCGGGGGTCCGCCCCGCTGAGCCCGGCGAGTTCAGCGCCCGCGCCTATCTCGCGGGTAGGCTCTCGCTCAGCGAGGCCGAGGGGCTCGCGGCCCTCATCGCAGCAGACAACCAGAGCCAGCTCGCGGCTGCCGAGGAACTGGCACAGGGCCGAGCGGGCGAACAGCATCAGGTGTGGGCGCATGAGCTTACCGAACTGCTCGCGCTGACCGAGGCCGGCATCGACTTCACCGACCAAGAAGATGTCGTCGCCATTGCTCCAGCCGATCTCTCGCAACGGCTCGGCGCGCTCCGCGACGCCATCGTTGCTGTAGCGCCCTCGGCTGTGCGCACGGGCGCGGTGCGTGTCGCGCTGGTCGGCCCGCCCAACGCGGGCAAGAGCACGCTCTTTAACGCCCTGCTCGGCAAGAACCGGGCGATCACCTCCGACCGATCGGGCACCACGCGCGACGCGATTGTTGAGCCTCTCGATCTTCGGCCCATTTGCTTTGAAGCGGTCGAACTCGTTGATTTGCCTGGCCTCGATGCCAGCGCCGATGGCGCTATCGCCGAGCAAGCCCAGCTCAGAGCCCATCAGGCGCTCGACCGCGCCGATGTGCTGCTGGTGTGTACGCCAGCCAAATCGCTCGATGCCGGTGGCAACGACCCGCGCGCCATCCACGTGCGCACGAAGGCCGACCGGCCTAGCAGCACATCCTCTACTGGCTTAGCAGTCTGCGCCATCGACGGGTTCGGGCTTGCTGACTTGCGAACGGCCATCACACAAAGGGTCAACTCGCTCTCGACTGTCGCTGCGTCCGGTGCCGTGGCCCTCGCGCCGCGCCACGCTTCGGCGTTGCGCGAAGCCGCTGCGTGCCTCGTGCGCACGCTCGATTCCATCGACGCGAGCGCTTTGCGCCTCGATGACAGCGAGCTCGTCGCGGGCGACCTGCGCGCCGCCCTTGATGCCATGGCCCCGCTCGTGGGCCGAGTCGAACCAGACGAGGTGCTCGGGCTGGTGTTCGGCGCGTTCTGCATCGGAAAGTAGCAAGGCCCGCTCCCGGGTCCGAGAACGCCCGGCCCACGGCTTGTCGGACTCGGCCCGCCAGCCCATCCCCCCCGGCCCGCCTTGCTGCGCGCGCGCATCGGCATTGCCGTGCGACCTTGGCAACCCGCGTGCGGGCTGGCGGCGCAACAGCCGATGCCGTGTGGCCAGCCGCCTCAATAGCGGCTGCACACGGAGCCAAGCATGATCCCACGACTGGGCAACCTGATGGTCGAAGCCGGCATCCTGACTCCCCAGCAGCGCGACCAGATTCTCTGGGTGCAGCGCGAGCACCCGAGGCCGTTCGGCGCGATCGCCGAGGAGCTCTTCGGCGTCAAGCCCATCGATGTCGAACGCGCGTGGGCGGACCAGCTCATCGACATCGCCGATCGCGTCGATCCCGCGATCATGGTCGCCGACCACGATTGCATCACGCTGATCGACCGCCGGCAGGCCTGGCAGTTCGGAGTGCTCCCCCTCAGCCGGACCGATGCCGAACTGCGCCTTTGTACGTGCCCGACGATGCTCGTCAAGGCGGTTCGCTTTGCGGGCTGGCGACTTCCCGGCTGCTGCTCGTTCGAACTGGCCCAGCCCGACCGGCTGGCCATCGCCCTCCAGCGGCACTACCCGATGCACGGGCTCGATGAGTCCGCGTTTGCAGCCCGTCCACGCCAGGGCGGTGCGAGCCAGACGGCCTGAGCCCTACCAGTCCCATCGGGCCCCGCCGGACCATCCGAGGGCGTACCGTTGCGGTGCGCATGCCACTTGCCGATTCCATCTCGACTGTCTCGTTCGTGAGCCTGGGGTGCCCCAAGAACCTTGTGGACTCCGAGAAAATGCTCGGCCTCCTCGCTGAGGACGGCATGCTGCCCGTTTCCGCGGGTGAACCCTCGCCCGCCCACGACGACTCGACCAACACCGACCTTGGCGCGGGCAGCACAACCGAGCACACCATCGACGACGCCGACGCGATTGTCATCAACACCTGCGGCTTTCTCGAAAGCTCCAAGGAAGAATCGCTCGGCGTGATCCGCGCTGCGGTGCGGGCAAAGCAAGAGGGTCGCGTCAAGCGTGTCATCGTCGCGGGCTGTCTTGTTCAGCGGCACCGGTCCAAGCTCAACGAATGGGTGCCGGGCATCGACTCGATGGTCGGCGTGTTCGACCGCGACCACATCATCGAGGCCGTGCGCGGCCCGGGTTCGACCGAGCTTGCGACCGACGACACCCCGCCTTACTGGATCCACGCCAACGCCATCACCAAGGCCAAGGACGTGGGGCGCAACACGGTGGGCCTGACCGTCAACGGCAAGGACGGTAAGGGCGTGGGCTACTTTGAGTCGGATGCGGGTCGGCTGCGGCTGACCGCGCGGCACTTCGCGTACCTGCGCATCAGCGAGGGCTGCAATCAGGCGTGCGCGTTCTGCACGATTCCCTCGATCCGGGGCAAGATGCGGTCCAAGCCGCTGGAAGCAATTAAGGCCGAGGCCCGCGAGCTGTGCGCTGATGGCGCACGCGAGCTGTGCCTGATCGGCCAGGACACAACCAGCTACGGCGACGACATCGGCCAGGGGTGGAACGATGAAACCAAGTCCGGCGGCCTGCCAGAACTGCTGCGGGCGGTCTGCGAGGCGGCCGACGAGGCGACCAAGGCCGATGGACTGTCCCGCTGGGTCCGCCTGATGTACGCCTACCCGAGCAACTTCCGCGGAGAGTTCATCGAGGCCTTTAGCCAGCTGTGCCAGACCTCGTGCCTGGTGCCGTACATCGATATCCCGCTCCAGCACGCCTCTGACAACATGCTCACCGCCATGCGCCGACACGTCAGCGCGGGCCACCAGAGCCAGCTCATCCACGATCTCCGCGAACGCATACCGGGTCTTGCCGTGCGCACGACCTTCATCAGCGGCTTTCCCGGCGAGACCGATCAGGACCATCAGGACCTGCTCGCGTTCATCGAGGAGCACGCCTTTGAAGCAGTCGGCGTGTTCGAGTACTCGCAAGAAGACGGCACCCCCGCGGGTACGATGGAGCAGGACCCCGCCCTCGCGGTGCCCGCCGAGACCAAACGCGAGCGCAAGAGCGAGATCATGGCCCTTCAGCAATCGCTCGCTTTCGAGCAGGCCGAGTTCTTGGCTGAGCAGTTCGACCCCGATGCACCGGGCGACTCGGGCCTCCGGCTTGACGTCCTTATCGAATCCAGCGCGGGCGTGAGCGAGGACGGCACCCCGGTCTACAAGGGCCGGGCGTACTTCCAGGCCCCGCAGATCGATGCGGTCACGCTTGTCCATTCGCTGAAGGAGCTGCCCATCGGCGACTTCACCCGGTGTGCTGTGGTGGACAGCGAGGGCTACGACCTGATCGCGGTGCCCGAGGCGGACCTTCTGGCCGCTGACTAAGCCCCGCCTTCGGTCTTGGTCTCAGGGTCTTGGTCTTGGGGCCTTAGTTTCAGGTCTTGGACCGTTAGAGCCCGCTGAGCCGATACCCCCGTTGATGCTCCGACCGGGTCACGTCATCGCGTTAGCTGTGCTTGCCTTGCTCGCCTTGGGCACGGTCATGGTCGCCAGTGCGGGCATGAGGGTGGCACCGCTGGGCGTTGACGGCTACTCCACGGAGGGTGTGACGCTCAACTCGATCGTCCTCTCCCGCAACTCCGCGTACACCGCAGCGGCTCTGGTGCTGCTGCTGATCGCAAGCCGGTTGCCCGTACGAGCCCTGGCCACGCTGGCTTGTCCAGCCGAGACCACCACCGGCCAGGGGGAGACCCGCTCGTGGTTCCACCCGGCGAGCGGACTCGCCCTCTGGGCGGGCATCGTGATCGCTCTGGCGGTCCTGCTGGCGATGGTCTACGCCCCGGTCGTTGGCAAGACCGTCAACGGCTCGTCGCGCTGGGTCGGCGTGGGTTCATTCTCGTTCCAGCCGTCCGAGGTCGCCAAGTGGGCGCTGGTCGCCGCGATCGCGTGGTACGGCGTGGTCCGTGGACCGGTGCTACGGCATTTCTTCGCGGGGCTCCTGCCCGTGGCCATTGGCGCGGGCCTGCTCGTTGGGCTCGTAGCGATTGAAGACCTGGGCACGGGCGTCCTGATGGGCGCGGTGGTCGGGGTCATGCTGCTGGCAGCGGGTGCGAAGCTCTGGCACCTGGCGCTGTTCGTGCCCCCGGCGGCAGCGGCGGTGTTTTTGCTGATCGCCACCAGCGCGTACCGGGCCCGGCGCATCCTCGCCTTCCTCGACCCGTTTGCATACCCCGAGACCCACGGCTACCACATGATCCAGTCCATGATCGCCATCGCCAACGGGCACGGCACAGGTCGCGGGCTGGGCAACGGGCTCCAGAAATTCGGCTATCTGCCAGAGGACCGCACGGACTTCCTGTTCGCGGTCATCTGCGAAGAGATCGGCCTGCTCGGCGCGCTCATCGTGGCCTCGCTCTACGCGGCCATCTTGCTGGCGGCGGTGCGGATCGTCAGCCGGGAGCGAAGCGCGATGCTCCAGCTCTTCGGCGTGGGCGTTGCAGCGACCATCGGTCTGCAAGCGCTCATCAACATGGTCGTGGTCACGGGCCTCGGGCCAACCAAGGGGATCGCGTTGCCGCTGCTCAGCGCGGGCGGCACGGGCTGGATGCTCACCGCTGCGTGCCTCGGCGTGCTCATCGCGATGGACCGTGCGCAGGCGCATGAGTCTTCGCCCGAGCCTTCGCCAGACCTATGCGACGAAGAGGACACGCTCTGGGGCCAGCAGGCCTCGGTGGCATGAGCCGGGGGCCAAAGGGAAGTTGGGCGTTGATCGTCGCCGGCGGCGGCACGGGCGGGCACTTGTTCCCGGCGCTGGCGGTCACCGAGGCCCTCGCAAGTTCGGCATGCCCACCCGCCGAGACGCTCTGGCTCTGCTCCGATCGAGCGGTCGATGCCCGCATTCTTGGTGACCGCCATTTGGAATTTGAGCCACTCGCCGCCAAGCCCTTCTCGCTCAGCCCCGGCTCGCTGGCACGGTTCGTGGGCGGCTGGGGGCCTTCCTTGCGCGCCGGCCGGAGTACGCTGCGCGGGCTCAAGTCCAAACACAAGACCGTGCTCGTGCTCTCGACCGGCGGCTTCGCGGCGGCCCCGGTCGTGCGGGCCGCGAGGCTCGAACGCTGCCCCGTGCATGTGCTCGTGCTCGACGACCCACCGGGCAAAGCCACCCGCCTGAGTCTGCGCACCGCACACACCATCCACGATGCCACGCTCATGGGGCTGACCGATCTCTCGCGCCAGGCTCACCGGGTCGGGCCGATCGTGCGTGCCGAGGCCATCGCTCCTGAAGACCACGGATCGTGCAAGCAGCACTGGGGGTTCGACCCTTCGCGCCCCGTGCTGCTGATTTCTGGCGGCAGCCTTGGCGCACGCACGCTCAACGAATTCGTCGCGGCCTTCACGGCTCAGCACGCCGAGGCGCTGAGCGCAGGCCAATGGCAGGTGCTCCACCAGGCGGGCGGCGAGCAGGGCGACGAGCTGGCCGAGGTGTATGAACGCGCCGGCATCGATGCCCGTGTCGAGCCGATGCTCAGCCCGATGGGGCTCGCGTGGGGCGCAGCGGATCTGGCGCTGTGCCGGGCGGGCGCGGGCACGGTGGCTGAGGTGGCAGCCAGCGCGGTGCCCGCAGCGTTCTTGCCGTACCCGTTCCACCGCGACCATCACCAGACCCGCAACGCCCGACCGCTGGCCGATACGGGCGGCTCAGTGATCTGGGAAGATCACAAAAACGCAAAGTCCAACCTGCTCTCCCACGGCCCCGCCCTGCTTGAGTTGCTCGGCTCGGCTGCGCGACGGGGCGAACTCAAGCAGGCGATTGAACGCTTTCGAAGCCAGCAGCCAGCGGGCGGTGCACGGGCGGTCGCTGACAGCCTGATCGGGCACGCCAGCGGCTCTGTGACCGTCTGTAGGACCGGCGGATGAACCGGACTTGGACGACCAGCGTATTCCAACCGGAATCCGCAAGCCCCCTCAGGGGGTGTGATAACGCGGCTGGGGTTTAGATAGAGGGGCGTTCGTTGCCGCGCAGCCACCGTCCGAGAGCGCGGGTTGCGGGTCATCGCCAGCCCTTGGGGTACACTCTGAGCGTGACCGGTCTCAACACCAAAACCCAGCCAGTGGACGCGAGCCAGACCAAAGCCCGATGCGTGGTGTGGCATGCAGCCAACCTCAAGGCCCCCAGGGGCTTGCTTGCGGCGCTGGAGTCCAAAGGCCTTGAGCTGGCGCGCGCGGGCGACCCGTACTCGGCGTTGGCGCAGGTGCTCAGCGCCAGCCGGGCGAGACAGGTCGTGGTGCTGGTGATTGTCGAGCCCTCGGCGCACGCGCGCTGTGATGAGGTACTGGCGGCGCTCGACCGGTTTGCTCCGCGAGCGGCGCGGTGGACGTACGACCCCAGCCAGCAGCCGCCGTTGCAGCTTGCCAAGCCTCGCGCCAAGGCGGCGCCGACGGCTGAATCCCGGCCCACCACTGACCCGATCGCAGAACCCAAGCCCCAACGCCAGGCATTCGCGCACAGCGGGCCGATGCTCAGGCTGACCGGCCTTGGCGTGCTGGGCATGTCGAGCTTTGAGTCCGACGCTGAGCCTGCGAACGGATCGGCGGCAGATTCCGTGCTCACGAGCGAGGAGATGGCGGCCCTCTTAAGCGATGACTCCTACGAGCACGACCCCGGTGGGGGCAACCAGCCATGACCGAACCCCGGCCGCTGAGGGTGATCGCGGTAGGCCCCACGGGCCTTGAGGCATCGCTACGCCGGGATGCGTCGGTGGAGCTGATCCGGGCGCGCACACCGATGGATGCGCTGGGCGAGCTGGCTGACCCGATCGACGATGCCACGCCAACCGATACCGTCGTCGTGGTCAGTGCGCACGCCGACGCGGACGAAACCGCTGAAGAACGGGCCGCGTTTATTGCTGCGTTGCGGTCCGTCGATCCTTCAGTGCGAGTGGTGCGCGCGGGCGATGGCCCCGTCGAGGGCTTCGACGCGGTGGTGACGCCCGAGCACGACGCCGAGGCGCTTCGCGCGATCACTCTTAACGGTGTTTCCCATCATCCTGCGCCTTCCGCGGCTCCGGTCGCGCCGTCGGTGCACCTGGCGGACGAACGCATTGCAGCGGCGATGGTGCGGGGGCAGGACGTGCTGCCCGAGGCGCTCGAGCTGATCCGTGCGCGCACAGACGATCCATCGGTCGAGTTCATCACCGCGGGCGCAGCGAGCCAGCGAGCATCGAGCGGCATCCCGGTGGCGGGCTCGGACGGCCGGGTGCTGGGCACGCTGATCGGGTTGCGTCCCGAGCAGCTGCGCGAGCACGCGGGGTGGCTCGCTGGGTGGCTCCGCGCGGGCTCGTTGCAGCGCGAGCTGCGCGACGCGGCTTTCCGAGACCACCTGACGGGCGCGTGGAACCGGCGGTACTTCGATCGGTTCCTGCCGGCGTGCCTTGAGCGTGCCCGCGACAAGCGGCTGCCCGTAACGCTGATGCTGTTTGATGTGGATAATTTCAAGCAGTACAACGACCGCTGGGGGCACGCTGCGGGCGACGAGATTCTGATTGAGACCGTTCGATTGATGGACAGCGTGATCCGGCCGCACGACCGCGTGTGCCGAATCGGAGGCGACGAGTTCGCGGTGATTTTCTTCGAGCCCACCGGGCCGCGTGATCCGGGGTCGAAACCGCCTGCGAGCGTGTTCACATTGGCTGAGCGGTTCCAGCAGCAGATCTGCCAGCACCACTTCCCCAAGCTGGGGCGCGATGCCCCGGGCACGCTGACAATCTCTGGCGGGCTTGCGACGTTTCCCTGGGACGGCGCAACTCCGACGGAGTTGATCGAGCACGCCGACCAGCTCGCGATGCGTTCCAAGCAAGTCGGCAAAAACGCGTTGACGCTCGGCCCGGGTGCTGAGCGGTACCGCGCGGGCGGGTGCCAGACCGGGACCGACGATACGGGACCGATCGAGCCCAGTTGAGCCCAAAGCTTGCAGTCACTCACCGAGATCAAAGCGCTGCTCGCCCAGGCCGGCCAGAGCCCCAAAAAGGCGCTCGGCCAGAATTTCTTGATTGATGCCAACCTGGTGCGCAAGCTCATCGATGCCTCGGGCGTAGGCGAGGGCGACGTGGTGCTCGAGGTAGGCCCCGGCACTGGCACGCTAACCGAGGGGCTGCTTGCGCGCGGCTGCGAGGTGGTCGCGAGCGAGCTTGACGACGGGCTGTGTGATCTGCTCACTGAACGCCTCGAAGGGCATCGCTGCACAATCGTGCGTGGCGACTGTTTGGCCAGCAAGCGGGCGATCTCGAACGATGTCTTGCGCGCGCTCGCGGGGCGGCCGTTCACACTCGTGGCCAACCTGCCCTACCACGCGGCGACGCCTCTGATGCTCAGGCTGATGACCGCGCACGCCGAATGCAAAGCGCAGTTCGTGACGGTGCAACGGGAAGTGGCTGAGCGGCTGTGCGCCGGGCCAGGGATTCGAGCGTACGGGTCGGTGAGCGTGGTCGCGGGGGCGGTGTGCGAGGCGCGGATGCTGGGGGTGCTCGCGCCGAGTTGTTTTTGGCCCAGGCCGGAAGTGACCAGCGCGATGATGAGCCTGGTTCGAAGGAGCACATCGCTCACGGCAGATGCGGAAGACTTGGCCGAGTTCTGCCAGCGGCTGTTCAGTTCGCGGCGCAAGCAGCTCGGCTCGGTGCTCGGCCGAGATGCGAACTGGCCGCAAGGGGTGTCGCCGACCGACCGCGTTGAAGTGCTGACACCTGTTCAGATCGAGCAGCTGCGTTGCAACGTCCGGGAACAACGGGCCGCCGAAGATTGTTGAGCGTTGTGAGCGTGCCCGAAGGGTTGAGCGGGCGGGGCGCGCAAATGACAGGCCGAGTTTGTGCGGACGGCGCAGACGAACAGCGACATTTGCTGTAAGCTGGGCGTGTCGCAGAATCGCGTGGTCAGCATGACGCTGACCCCTTGGCACCAAGGAGGTGCGCCCCTTATGGGCGAAGCCACCCAGCCGAACGCGCCGTCGGACCTTACGGGCTCTGGCGGCGATCTTGCCTCGTCACTCGAGTCGCACGTGCAGCGCGCGACCAACGGAAAGCTCGGCCCGATCGAGTGGTTCCGCGCTTCCTGGCAGCGATCCGGGGCTTCCACCGGGTATTCCACGTACACGCTCGATGACGGCGAGCCGTTGCGGGTGATGGTCAAGCTGCCGGTGGGTCCGCGCGAGTACCGCTGGAGCAGCAGGCTCGGTCGGGCCACTAGTCCCGACTGGAGCCACCGCGAAACCGACCAGTGCCCGGTGCCGCGGATGGTAGATGGAGGCGACGCGATCAACGGATACGACCTGTGCTGGCTCGTGGAGGAACGGCTCGACCGCGAGGCCTCCGACAGCCCGCTGACCAAGGCGGATGTGCAAGGCGTGATCGAGGCGGCGGCGCGGTTTCAGGCTGCAGCACACCAAGCGAGCGAGGTCAACGAGGCGGCGCCGGTTCGCGACTGGGAGGCGATGGTCCATAAGTCCCGCGAGGCGCTGGACTCGGTGCTGATTCCCCAGCCCCAGCAGTGGAATGCGGCGCTCAAGAAGTTTCAGAAGATCGTGCCCGCGGTGGCGCGGGCGTGGCTCGCAAGGCCCACCGATTGCTGGTGCCACGGCGACTTGCACACGGGTAACGCGATGCAGCGGACCCCGGGAGGGCACTGGGTGCTGCTCGATCTGGCGATGACGCACGCGGGCCACTGGGTCGAGGACGCGGTGTACTTCGAGCGGCAGTACTGGCACCGCAAGAATGATCTTTGCGGCGTCAAGCCGGTGTCGGCGATGGCGAGGGCTCGCAAGGCCCTGGGCATGGAGATGCCGGGCAACCACGCGGAGCTGGCCAACCTGCGGCGGGTCCTGATGGCGGCGTGCGTGCCGGCGGTGGCGGGCCACGAGGGTTCGGCCGCGTACTGCGACGCGGCCCTTGAGCTGTTCGAGCAGTTGATGCCATTGGTCCCCCACAGCTGAGGGGGCTCGCTCCGATGGACCGGGCGAATTACCGAACACATTGCGATCTTTTGTTCGATTTTCACCCCCATAGCCCTCTGATCGGCGATTGTCGGCACCGCACCTGGACGTGCGGGAGTATGCTGATAGACCTGTGATCGGGGCCGGCGCGGACCAGAGACCAAGCCGAGCCCCGCAACCTGTTCCACTGCTTCGGGCCGGCTGGTTCGCCCCGATGCCGACACTCAGGCGGTGCGATTACGGCGCCGCCGATGATTCGAGGTATGACCGATGGAAGCCTTCCACAAGCTGCAGCAGCTGATCAAGGACGTCGAGGACGACATGGCCAAGGCTCAGGGCGGCAACAAGGCCGCGGGCACGCGCGTCCGCAAGACGATGCAGGAGATCAAGGACGCAGCGCAGGAAGTCCGCAAGGCTGTGCTTGAGATGCGAGTGGAGCCCTGAACTGAGCGAGACAGCGTCACAGCCTGGTGCGACGCGCGAGGTCGGCGAAGCCAACCGGTCGCTGTTCGATCTGTCTCAGATCGATCTTCGCTCGACCTTCGCCGACGGCGACGCCGTCGAGCGGGTCATCCCGCATCGTGGCGCTATGCGCCTGCTCGATCGCGTGATCTGGCTGGCGGATGACTACCGCCACGCGGTGGGTATCCGCGAGGTACGCGAAGGTGAGTTCTGGATTCCGGGCCACTTCCCGCAGAAGCCGCTGTTTCCGGGCGTGCTGATGGTCGAGAGCGGCGCGCAGCTGGCGGCGTACGTCTGGAACAAACAGAAGCCCGAACCGACGGTCGCCGCGTTCTTGCGGATCGACCGGTGCGTGTTTAGGCGGAGCGTGGTGCCGGGCGAGGACCTCTTGCTGCTTTGCCGAGAGATCAAGCAGGGCAAGCGGCGGTTCATCACAGAGCTTCAGGGCATGGTGGGCGACGAGGTCGCGTTCGAGGCCGAGATCACCGGGATGGCGCTGGGGCCGATGCAAGCGTGAGCGTGCCGATTCCCCCGTACCCGATGCTGCTTACGCCTGTGCTGGTGCCCAAGGTATGGGGCGGGCGATCGCTCGCATCGCTAGGCAAGGCCTTGCCAGCCGCAACGCTGATCGGTGAGTCGTGGGAACTGAGCGACCTTGATGAATCCATCGCGGGCGCTGCTTCGCGTTCGGTAGTGGCCAACGGACCGCTGGCAGGCAAAACAGTGCGTGACGCGTGCCAGGCATGGGGCAAGGCCCTGCTGGGCGAAGCAAGGACCGCTGTGGGCGGCGGGTTCCCGCTGCTGACCAAGTTTCTCGATGCAAGAGAGCATCTGTCGGTGCAGGTCCATCCATCGCCGGCCTACGCCAGCGCGCACCCGGAGTCGCACCTCAAGACGGAGAGCTGGACGGTGGTCGCCGCCGAGGCTCGCACGGAGTTGTTCATCGGGATCAAGCCCGGAACAAGCCGGGACGATCTTGCCAGGTGCATCGCTGAAGGCACCGTGCCCGATGCGATGGTCCGGCTGCCCGCGGTGGTTGGCGAGACACACCTGCTGCCCAGCGGCACGTGCCACGCACTGGGCGCGGGCATTGTGGTCGCCGAGATTCAGACACCCAGCGACACCACTTTCCGCGTGTACGACTGGACGCGCGAGTACAACCGTGCGAAGCGCGAGCTGCACATAGACCAGGCCCTCGAGTGCATCGACTTTGATGCCAGACCCACTCCCGTCAGGCTCGACGACGGTGCCAAGCAGGGGCGGGTCGTGACGACGGACATGTTCACGGTCGATGAGCTGCGTCTGAGCTGCGAAGAGCTGCCGATCGCTGGCTCGGCGGCCAACCGGCCGATCGTCATTACGGTGCTCGCGACAATGGGCGGGAGCGTTCGCGACGACCTAACTGGAACCGAGGTCGAGTTTCGTGCTGGATCGACGGTGCTGGTACCCGCATCGATTGCCGACCGTTGCGTGATTGCCTCCGGGCCGGGCACACGGCTGCTTCGAACCACCGTGCTTTAACACCGGCTTCAGTCATCATGCAAGCATCGCAGCAGACGCTGCCGATTTATTGGATGTGAGGGTTGGCTCAAGTGCTCTTGCCGATCACGAAGTAGAGGATCATGCCGATGACCGGCAGCAACAGCACGACCAGAGCCCACAGGAGCTTCCAAGTCACGGGCTTGCCCGCCCCAAGGATGCTGACCAGCGCGATGATGTCGAGTACGAGTATGACGAGTCCGATGAGTCCATATTCCACGGGATTCCCTTTCAATAAGTAGATGCGCTTACGGATATCAAGTCGTGCGTGACGGAGTTGCCTTACCGGTAATCGGCGCCCTCGTCGGGCCACCGCCGCTGGTTTGCTCCCCTTGATCGTCGGTTGTCTGTTTGATGACCGACGCAGCAAGGCTTGCGAGCATCATGCCACGGCCGAGCATTTTGACAGATCGGCCAGGTCCCAGCAGAGCGAGCAGGGCAAAGGCGCCGCTCGCCGCAGCCATCGGGTTCTTGGTGACAGCTTCTGCGATGCGTTCTTGCCAGTGGTCTGTCAGTGAGTTCGCCTCCTCGGGGGGGCGATGCTGGGGGTTGGTTCGTTGTTGTTCGTTTGACATGGAATCCTCTTCACTCCGCTGCCCACTGATCTGCGATTTGGCTTCGGCGGCCCGAAGCCGTTGAGTGACAGGCATCGCCTCGCGCGCGGTTGCTGACTTGAGCTTGCCTAGCGCCCAATAGACCATCGCCGCTCCACCGAGTAGTCCGACACCCGCCACGATGGCGAGTGCAGCGATCCAACCGGTCTGCTGGGCGAGCATCGCCGCGCCTGCGATGAGCAAGCTCACCAGCGCCAAGAGGAGCGCAAGGCCGCCAAAGACGGCGACCACTCCCCAAAAGACCGAGCGGCGGAGTTGCACGAGCAGCATGGTGCATTCCGCCCGCACGAACTCACCACCGCCGGTCATCATGTCTTCGAGACGATCAAACATGCTTTACCGTCCCGAGAACACGCGTCCGAGCATGATGCCGACACCCAGCGTGGTAAGCACAGCAGCAGTCGGATGGCGCTTGACGTTGTCGCAGACCATATTGTGCATCTGCTGGGCCTTCTCACCGCCGGTCTTAGCGATAGCGGCCACCTGCTCCGCCTCGTTCTGCAAGCACTCCTTAGCCGTGTGGGCCGCGGCCACGGCATCGTCCTTAAGAGTCTTGACGTCGTCCTTAAGAACGGAACTGTGCTTGCGGAGCGAATCGCTTGAGCCGCTCGAATCGCAGCAATCGGTGGTCATGGAGGTCTTCTTGTCATTCGCGAAAGTCGTCATAGCAGTCTCCCTTGCGTGGGTTCGTGTTGCATTTGCAGCGACGCTTGCTGCATCTGTAAGAAGTATGCGGCTAGCGTGTGACCGCCCCGTGAAGGCGGCCTAAAAAATGGCTCATAGTGAGCGCCGATCTGTACGCGTGCATAAACGCCGTTGATAAATGGCTTTAGCGGCTAGGACCCGTGCTCGCCATGGACCCGCCAACGCTCGAAGCGCGTTAGGCCGGACGCTCGTCGATTCGCGTTTCGAGGCGCGCTCTTATGTCGGGCCACTCGACTGCGAGGATCGAGTGCATCGCCGAGTTGCGAAGATGCCCATCGGGCATGATGACGTGGTGCCGAAGCAATCCCTCGAAGCTCGCGCCGAGTTTGAGGATCGCGGCCCGGCTTGCAGCATTTCGCTCATCCGTCTTCAGTTCGACGCGGTTCGCCGAGCCGGTCTGGCTATCTCCGGTTGAGAACAGGTCTGTCTCGAACGCGCGGGTCAGCAGCAGCAATTTGCACTCGGGGTTAACGGCTGTCCCGCGAGCGCTCGGCGCGTACCACGTCCAGCCGATCTCGACACCCCGGTGCGGCGGGCGGATCGAGCAATAGGTCGTCGAGCCGACGACCTTGCCCGCGGCATCTCGCACGACGTGCGGCAAGATCGTCGGGTCATCGATGAGCCTCGCGCAGTACGCTCGCATGCCGTCGTGGTTCCACGGGTTGGGCGGGAACGTGAAGTAGCGAAAAGTGGCGATCGACTCGGCTGCGGTAAGCAGCTCGGGCGCATCGTCGAGCGTCATGGGCGTGAGCGTGACGTGCTGGCCCTTGAGCACCTCGGGCTCGATGGGGGTGTCCATGTTGGCGTCGCCCCTCAGTGCAGCACGCGGTAGGCCTCGGCCTGCGTCGTAAGGCCCTTGGCAATCTTGGCCTCAGCGTCGTGCTTCATGGGTTTGAAGCCCGCATCGAGCGCGGCCTCCATGAGCGTCACCCCGTCGGCGTGCTCACCGGTGAGCCGGCGCAGCGTGTCGTTCATAGGCATGATCTCGTGGATCGCCACCCGGCCCTTGTAGCCAGCGCCCGAGCAGGTCTCGCATCGGCCGCTTGCGCCGCTCTCGCTCGCCTCGTGCCCGGAGCCCTCGCACGCGGGACAGATCCGGCGAACCAGCCGTTGGGCGAGCACCGCGAGCAGGCTTGAGGTCACCAGATAGGGCTCGACCCCGATATCGATGAGCCGGGGAATGGCACTGGGCGCGTCGTTAGTGTGCAGCGTGGCGAGCACGAGGTGGCCCGTTAGCGATGCCTGGATGGCGAGCTGAGCGGTCTCGGAATCGCGGATCTCGCCGACGAGGATCACGTCCGGGTCTTGACGAAGCAGCGAGCGCAAGCCTGCGGCGAATGTGACGCCACGCTTGGGATTGACCTGCATCTGGCTGATGCCATCAAGGTGGTACTCAACGGGGTCCTCGATGGTCATGACGTTGCGTGTTCCACGGTCGACCTGTCCGAGCGCGGCGTAGAGCGTGGTAGTCTTGCCCGAGCCGGTTGGGCCGGTGACAAGGATCATGCCGTTGGGCCGGTCGAGCAGGTCGAGCAGGCCCGCCTGGATGGGCTTACTCATGCCCACGGCATCAAGGCTCAGTTCGGTCTGCGTCTGGTCGAGCAGACGCAGAACGATGCGCTCGCCGAAGATCGTGGGGATCACGCTCAGGCGGATGTCGACTTTCTTGGAGCCGACGCGAACCGAGGTCTGGCCGTCTTGCGGGCTATGGCGATTGGCGATGTCGAGCTCGGTCATGACCTTGAGACGTGAGCTGATCGCCGAGGCGAGCGAGAGCGGCGGGCTGAAGGCATCGACGAGCATGCCGTCGACGCGGTAGCGCACCGCCAAGCGGTTCTCCATCGGGTGGATGTGGACATCGCTCGCGCCGCGGCGGAGCGCCTCGAACAAAATCACGTTGACCAGCCGAATGACCGGCGTTTGCCGGGCGAGCGCGAGCAGGTCGTTCGAGCCGGCTAGCCCCGCAGCAGCGGTCGCGATCGCTGAGGCATCGAGCGGTGAATCGTCGATGATCTCCGCGACCAGATCGCCCCGCTGCTCGTACCCACGGTTGATCAGGTTGGCGACCGACGCGCGCGGCGCGAGCACAACCTCGATGGGCATCGCGAGCAGGTCTTCGAGCAACGCGAACACCGCGGGCTGCAACGGCTGGCTGGTCGCGACCGCCATGCGCTGCGAATTGGCCTCGAGCCCGGCGACCTGATGTTGGCGGGCGATGTCCGGGCCGACCTTCTCGTAGAACTCGCCCGACGAGTCATCGAGCCTGGGCTCGGAGATGAAACGCAGGCCCGTGCGCTCGGCGAGTGCGGCCAGCCCGGCCTGCTCGTCCATGGCCATCATGCTGAGCATGACGTCCCAGGGTTCGGCATCGGAGCCGGGCGCGACGCGGTACGCCTCGATCTGATCGGCATTCATACGCAGCGGCCCCATCGAGGCGGCGAGCCTGCGCACGTCCTCGCTTGGGCCAGCGGTTACGAGAGCCGTGGGCCGAGCGTTCCGGGCGTTCTTGGGTTTGTCTCGTCCGTTGCGTGGCATCGGGTTGGGTCGGCTCACTGTGGTTCGGTGACGGGCGTCATCATCGCGGGCTGCTGCTCGGGCCACTCGACCGGAACCTGCGCGTCGACCGGTGGCGTTTCATCAAGATCTGTTCGGCGTTCGCGCAGCGGGGCCGAGGGCGAAAGCCCGATCGACTCCATGAACACCGGCGCAGAACTCGGGGTGTCGCTGTCGACCTCCATCTCGTTCTGTGGGCCGGAAGTGAGCAGCCGCAGATCGCGGAAGTTGTCGTCGCGCATTATCCGGGGCGTGATAAAGATGTAGAGAAGCGACTCGGAGTTGATGTCCCGTGTGTCGCTCACCAAAGCGCCCAAGAGCGGGATGTCCATCAGGAAGGGCAGCCCGGTCTTAGTCTTGCGGATGTCCGAGACATTGATGCCGCCGACGACGATGGTCGAATCGCCCGGCACGGTGATGGCCTCGGACGTGACGTTGCGGACGTTCTTGGGCGCGGGGATGCCGTTGCCGCCCGTGCCGATGAAGTTACTCAGCTCGATCTCGTACTCAAGCCTGACGTAGCCGCCGGACGAGATCACCGGGCGAACCCGAAGCTGCGTGCCCGCGCTCTCAAAGCCCTGGAAGCTGGTGACGGTCGAGCCGTCGCCCTGGCTGGTCGAGGTCGTAGGCTGCTGCTCTTCGGAAACGATCGAGGCCTCCGCGTTGTCGTTGACAAGCAGTTGCGGACGGCTGATGACCTTGCCGTCTGTCTGTGTCTCGATCGCGTTGATGACGAACGGCATCGCCTCGCTGCGGATGAGTGCGGTGGTCAGGCCCGAGAGGTTGGTCTCGGGCGAACGGCGATCGAGGAAATCGTCACCCGCCGTGCTGAGACCGAAGTTGGTCTGCAGGCCGTACTGCCCTGCGATGATCTGGCTCTCAACGGCGAAGCGGAAGTCGTCGGAGTTGGTCACGCTGACGATCTGTACATCCAGGAACACCTGCGGCGACCGCTGATCGAGGCGCTCGATCAGCTCGGCGAACTGGCTCTGCACCTCGGCGGGTGCCTTGACAAGCACCATATTCTGCGGCTCGAAGAATCCGACGTACACGTCCTCGGCCTGCGCGGTGAACGAGCCATCGCCGCCAGCGAGCTGGCCGGGCTGGGCGCGGTTGGGCTGGTTGGGACGCGACACACCCGGCAGCAGTGTGCCGTCGGACTGGTCGCTGGCGCCGTCAACGAGTGCCTGCAGCAGGTCGGCGATGGTCTCGGCGGTGGCGTTTTCGAGCTTGTACTCGCGGATGACGATGCGTTCACCGTCGGCTTTGAGTTCGAGCACGAGGCTTTCAAGCTGCACCTGCTGCTCGGGCGTGCCGTAATGGATGATCTTGCCACGCCGGGCATCGACGATCATCAGCGAGCCGCCGGTCATCTCGGTCGTGCCGGCGCCCGCGATCTGGTTCTGCAACGCGCGCGCCCGGTTGAGGTTGTTCGCGTTCTGAGGGTCGGTGTCTTCATCGATCTCGATGACTTCACCGAGCCCGAGCCCGCTGGCGATGCGAGCGACCTGCGCTGCCAAGCTGCCCGCGAAAAACTCCCTTGGAACCAGATTCGTCGGCTGGTCGATCAGCTCGATCAACGCACGCACACGCGCGGCCTCCTCCGGCAAGCCCCGAAGGATCAGCGCGTTGGAGTGCGGCTCGACGATCAAGCGGTCGGCGAGGTTGTCGAACGAGTTGGAGTTGGCCGTGGTCGAGGCGTTGTTGTCGTTGCGACCGGGAATGCTGACGGTCCGCCCGCCGCTGCCCGTGGCCAGCGCGATGGCGCGTTCGCGGGCCGACGTCGCCGACAGGTGCGTGAGCGGGATGCGGATGTATTGGATCTTCTGCGCCTGCGTAACGAGCGAGCCGATGTACGCTTCGAGCTCGCGTGCGCGGATAGGCGGGCCCGTGACCACGACCACGCCAAGGTCGTCGAGGTAGCTCACTTGGCCCACGCCGCCCACGCCCGTGCTGTAAGCGGTGATCGCCTCGGTCAGCGAGCTTGGCCTGATGTTGGGCGTGGTGATGATGCGCGTGGTTGAGAACTCGTCGCCCGCCCCGCCGCCCGAGACCGAAGCCCCGGGGCGCACGAGGTAACGATCGAGCACGCTGTCGTACATCAGCGCGAAGTTGTGCTGATCGAGCAGCCGCTCGAGCAACGGAAGCAGATCATCGCGGTGGATTGAGCGAGGCGCGACGAACGAGACCTGCCCGGTCAGTTCGCCCTGCACCGTGATATCGATACCCAGCGTGTCGGCCACGAACTCGACGAGCAGCGCCAGCTCCAGCGGCTCGGTCATGTCCGAGATCTCGATCATGTCGGGGTCGCCCGCCGGGGCAGCGAGCGTCGGCGAGTCCGAGGCCTCGTCCTCCTGAGCCAGCACCGGCGAGGCAAGCCCCGCGCAGGCGATAAGAGCGAGGGTCAGGCCTTTAGCTGTGTGAGAGGCGATCATCGTGGCTTTGTCCCGTGGCACGCCGGGCTCCTTTCAGCGGTTCGCGTACGGTATACCACCGCGCCCATCCGAGGGCCTGCCAGCGGCCCGAGCGGGCCATCGGCGAGCCGACCGGAGGGTCGGGCCGTACAGGGGTCTTGCATGCGAGTCGTCAGTCTGCTGCCTTCAGCAACAGAGATTCTTCACGCCGTCGGCGGGATCGGGCATCTGGTGGGCCGATCCCACGAGTGCGACTACCCGGTTCATCCCGCCTCCATCGCCCATCTGCCGGTTCTCACCAGCCAGCGGACCGCCTTCACCACCAGCCCCGACACCCATCAGCAGGTCTCGGCCCTCGCCCAGTCGGACCAGGCCGCCAGTCTCTACCACCTCGATGTGGCGACGCTGCATGAACTCAGGCCCGATGTCATCCTCACGCAGGATCTGTGCGAGGTCTGTTCGATCGATCTCAACACCGTCGAGCGCGCCATCGCCGATATCTCGCCCAAGCCCACCATCGTCAGCCTGAACCCCACCACCATCGACCAGGTGCTCGACGACCACCTCCGCGTGGGGGCCGCCCTCGGGCTCGAACGCCGGGCGGGCGAGGCGGTCATCCGCCTCCGCGGGCGGATGGCCCGGGCCGAGGAGTTCGTCAACCCCTACACCGAGCCGCCCGTGGTCGGCTTCATGGAGTGGACCGACCCGGTGTTCATCGCCGGTCACTGGACGGTGCAGCTCATCGAGCGCGCCGGCGGAGCCCACCCGCTCAACCCGACCGTGCCCATCCCCGGCTCGGGCGCCGCCGTCGGCCCCCAGCAGGCCTCGCGCCACGCGGGCAAGTCGATCGCCGTCGAGCCAGCGGTGTTCGCCGCCACCCGTCCCGAGTGGCTCGTCATCGCGCCCTGCGGCTTGTCGCTCGAGCAAACTCGCACCGAGGTGCAAGCCCTGCGCGCGCAGAGCTGGTTCAATGACCTGCCCGCTGTGCGCGCCGGCCGGGTCGCGCTCGTCGACGGCAGCCAGTTCTTCAACCGCCCCGGGCCGAGGCTGGTGGACGCGTTCGAGTGGCTCGTCGGCTGGCTGCAAGACCGGCCGGAGCTGGTGCCGGAGGGGTTCGCGTGGGAGAGGCTGCGTGAATAGCCAGATCATCTCGATCGCAACACGATGCCAGCCAGCCACTCGACGTCAAACTGGACAGTCAACATGGCTGCCGGCGACTGCTTGAACACGGTCCTTGAGCAACGCACGGCGCCCAGGGTGGTCGTGCTCCCCTCGAAATCGATCCCCGATGTTTCAACGTCAGCATGTTCAATAGCGCCGACGCACTCGTACCAGAGTTCTGCCATGAACCACTGATCGCCTTCACGACAGCACACGAACTCATTAGGTTTGAGTGGATTCACGCCGATCGATCTCATGAACTCAGCGAGTCCAAGAACAATGAGTTCGGGCAGCAACGGCTCTATGAATTGGCAGTCACCGCAGTCGCAACCGACTCCGAATTCACACTGCTCGTACGCCGCCCGCGTTGCCTCGACATCGACTGTGACGGCCACGCCGTCGATGACGCGCGACCAGACCTCGCCGTTCACTTCTTCTTGCCCTTTTTCTTCGGCTTGCGGTCGTCGCGGTGCTCGGTCTTGCCCTTGTCGCGCCGCTTGCTCTTGGCGCTTCGGCGCTGGGCGCCGGTTCTGCCGGGCTTACCCAGTTCTTTGAACCCCGCGCCGCCCGCGGGCGCAGCGCCGCCAGCAACGAGGCCGTCCTCGCCCAGCTTGAGCCCCGGCACCGCCCTCGCCTTGCCCTTGGCGCGCGCAGCATCATCGGCGATGACCAGGTCCATCGTCCGCTTCTGCAGATCGATCGACCCGATGCGCACGCGGAGCATGTGCCCGGTGTTGAACGAGCGCCCGCTGTTGACGTCGACCAGACCGCCGGTGCGTTTATCGATCTGCCACTTGGGCATCTTGTCCGAGCGGGTTGTATCGCCCGGAAGATCCGCGACCTTGATCATGCCCTCTGCGAGGTAGGTGCTGAGCTGCACATAGATGCCGCGCGGCGTGACGCCGGTGATGACGCCGTCAAACTCGTCTTCCAGATGCCGTTCGGCGATGACCTGCAGCACGAGGAACCCGCGGAGCTGGCGCTCGGCATCGGTCGCGTTCTGCTCGGTCGCGGTGCAGTGGCGGGCGGTCTCGACCAGTTCATCCCTGGGCGGGATGAGGTCGTGCTCGCGGAGGTGCAGGCCGAGCTTTGATTTCTCGCCGTCGGTTTTGGGCCGGTTGCGGGCGTTGTCCGTGGCCTCGATGTACGCCGCCAGCGAGCGGTGCACGGTCAAATCCGGGTACCGGCGGATGGGGCTGGTGAAGTGCGCATACGCCTCGCTGGCCAGCGCGAAGTGGCCCACCAGCGTCGGCGCGTACTCGGCCTTGGTCAGCGTGCGCAGCACGGCCATGTGCACCGCGCGGGCTGCGGGCGTGCCCTTGGTCGCTTCGAGCAGGCCTTGCAGCTCCTCGCGCGTCGGGTGCTCGGGCACGCGGAAGCCCGCGACCATCGCGGTGCGCTGCAGATTGGCCGAGTCGCCCGGCGTGGGCTCGGGGTGCACGCGCCGAATCAGCGGCACATCCAGATCCTCGAACAGCCTCGCCGCGACCTCGTTGGCCTCGACCATGAACATCTCGATCAGCGTGTGCGTGAACGCGTCGTCCTCGGGCACGGCGTCGATGACGTGGCCGTCTTCGTCAAACACCAGCTCGACCTCGGGCAGATCGAGCGAGATCATGCCCTGGCGCTTGCGCCGGCCGTGGATGGCTTTGGATAGGTCGTCCATGTCGCGCAGCGCCGCGATGATCTCATCGGAATACTTCGCCTCGGCCCGCGCGTGCTTCTCGGCCTCGGCCTGGTCGCCCTCGATCAAGGCCTGCGCTTCGAGGTACGTCAGCCGCTTTCGGCTCTTGATGAGCGCCTGGCCCACGCCCTCAGCGATACGGTTGCCCTGCCGGTCGTACCGCATGTACGCGGCCTTGACGAACCTCGGCACGCCCTCCTGCAACGAGCAGATGCCGTTGGAAAGCACCTCGGGCAGCATCGGGATCACGAGTCTGGGCAGGTACACCGAGTTGCCGCGCTTGGCCGCCTCGACATCGAGCGCCGAGCCAGGCTCGATGAAGTGCGCGACGTCCGCGATGTAGACACCAAGCTCCCACCCGCCGTTGTCGAGCCTCTTGATGCCGATCGCGTCGTCGAAGTCCTTCGCGTCCGGCGGGTCGATGGTCAGGATCAGCTCGCCGGTTTTGTCGTCGCGGTTGGTGAGCGTGGACGGGCCGCTTTTCTCCCAGTTCTCGACCTGCTCATCGAAGGCGGCGCTGGCTTCGCGGGCCTGCTGCAGGCACGCCTCGGGGAACTCGCCCGGCAGGCTGTACCCGGCGATGACGGCCTCGGTCTCGACGTCTGGCCGGCCGGCCTCGCCCAGCACGCGGGTGATCACGCCCTCGGCCAACTCATTGCCCTTTGGATACTCCACGATCTCGACGACTACCTTGTCGCCCGCCTTGACGTTCTTAGCGTCGGCATCTCGCACGACGATGAGCCCGGTGAGTTCCGAGCCGTCGGGCTGCACGAGCCACTGGCTGCCCTGCTTGAAGATCTCGCCGCTGAACGCGCCGCGTTTGCGCTCGAGCACCTCGATCACCCACCCGCTGAACGACGGCTTGCCGTCCTGCACACGGCGCTCGCGGTACTTATCACGCTCGAAGCCGATGCGCACCACGTCGCCCGACAAGGCATCGGCCGTCGCATCCGGCGGGATGAAGATGTCGCCCTCGCGGAAGATGCCCTCGGGACGCACGAATCCGAACCCCCGGCTGGTGCCCTTGAACACACCCGTGAGTTCGCCATCGAGCACGGCCACCGACGGCAGCACGAGGTGGCCCTTGGGCGTGATCTCGATCGCGCCCTCGGCGCGCATCGATTGCACTTCGGCGCGGAACCGGTCGGGGTCGTCGATCCGCAGCTCTTCGATCACCGCGTCGATGCCCTTGGGCTCGGAGCGCTCGTCCTTGAGGTGGCTGAGCAGCCTGGCCTGGTACTTCACTCGAATGTCCTTCCGGGTCGCGCTAACGCGCGATGGCAGCTCATCACATCACGTCCGCGTAGTCGGCCATGGTCTCGCGGAACGGCGCGAACTCAAGGCCCAGTTGGCGGCTCGCCTTGGCGCTCGAACCCACCGAGTCCACCTGCCCCATCACCGCCATGCCCGCATCAAACGGCAAGAGCGCGCCGAGCCCCACCATGCTCGCGGCCTTGGCCTTGAACATCGCAAGCGCCCCCGGCACGGGCACCACGGGCAGCTTTTTGGCGTTGGGAATGTGCTCAGCAGCGAACTTCATCAGTTCGGGCCAGCTCAGCTCTTCACTGCCGAACAGCGGATAGATCTCGTGGACCGCCTCCGGCTGGCTGAGCGAGAGCGCGAACGCACGCGCCACATCGCCCACGAACACGGGTTCCAGCACCGGCGATTCAAGCTCCGGCGGCACGCCGGGGATGCCCTCGCCCGTGGGCGAGACACCCTTGATGCGCGCAAAGTACGGCACCATCACGTACGGCACGCTGCGCCCGCGCACCCAGTCCGCGACCATGCTCATGAATTCGCCGTCGGGGCCGTGGATCATGCCCGGTCGGAAGATGGTCCAGTCGAGCCCGCTCTGCCGCACAAGCCGCTCGGCCCGGCCCTTGGTGCGCCAGTACTCGGTGGAACCGTCGGGATCAGCGCCGTACGCGGACATCTGAACGTACCGTTTCAGGCCCGCGCGATCCATCGCGGCCAGCACCGCAGCGGTCGCTTCGACGTGAATCCGTTCGAATGTCTGCCCGCCGCCCGCTTCGCGGATGAGGCCCACGAGGTTGATGCACGCATCGGCACCGTCCATCAAGTAGGCCAGTGACTCGCGGGAGTTGACCGCGCCCTCGATCAGCGACAGGCCCGGCGCTTCGGTGGGCAGCACGCGATTGGCCTTCTCACGCGAGCGGACCAGGGCGCGGACCTGCCAGCCGCCGCCAGTGGTGCCGACGGTGCCCTCGCGTGTGCCCAGCAGCTCGTGCACGAGCCATCGGCCCACAAACCCGCTCGCACCCGTGATCGCTACGACTCGCTCGGCCATGCCAGACATCCCTTTCGCCATCGGCTGCCCCCAGAATCGGCCAAGGGCTGCATCGCGGGCAGTCTAGGGGCGTCCCGGCGTGCGCACCCGGACGGGTGGCCCGTGGCATACCAGCGGGTGCGTACGCTCGTGGTGCCATGCCATTGCGAGCCGACAACGCGAGCTATTGCTACTCCAAGCCTGCCAAAGGCACCCGCCCAGCCGTCGACGGCGTGACCTGCGAGCCCGCGCCGGGCCGGGTCACCGCGCTGGTCGGGCCCAACGGCTCGGGCAAGTCCACGCTGCTTCGGCTCATGCTCGGATCGATCCGCCCCTCCGCTGGCAGCGTGACGATCGCGGGCAAGCCTACCTGCCGTCTGCCCAGCCGACAGCGGGCGAGATCCATCGCGTACATCGCCCAGCGGCCAGACTCGGCGTTTGCCTACTGCGTGCGAGAGGTGGTCGCGCTGGGCAGGCTCGCGCTGGGAACAGGCCCGGCCGCTGACCGCCGGGCTGTCGACGCCGCCCTTGAGGCGATGGAATTGTCTGAACTGGCCGACAGACCGCTGCCGGCTTTGAGCGTGGGTCAGCAGCAGCGGGTCGCCATCGCTCGGGCCATCGCTCAGCTTGATAGCAGCCCATCCCCCACCGCCGACCACCCGCGCGTCTTGCTCGCCGATGAACCCATCGCAGCCCTCGACCCGCGTCACGCCGAACAGACCCTGGCGGCTCTCTCCCAGCTGGCCCGTACAGGCAGAGACTCGCCCTCGCCGCTGGCGGTGGTGGTGGTGCTGCACGATCTGCAGGCCGCCTCCCGCTGGGCGGACGATGCCCTGCTCATGGACGGTGGCCGCTTGGCCGCTAACGGCCCCGCGAGCGAGGTTCTCACGCCGAATGTGCTCGGCCCGGCGTTCGCCGTACGATTCAACTCGCCCGCACCGGGCGTTCTCATCCCTCAGCCCGAACCTTCAGCGGTTCAGAACTGAGCAGGGCCGCAGAACCAGAAAGCCGAGTTATGGGCAACAACAACTGGATGCAGATTCTGTTCATCGTGCTCGTCTTTGGAGGCGGCGCGATCCAGTGGGTGTGGCGCAAGCTCGGCGAACAGCGGGCCATCCGACAGGCCAAGGCCGAGGTCGAACGCTCTCAGACGGAGCGCCTCCGCACCGGTCGGACAACCGCAGCGCCCCAGGCCCAAGCCAAGACGGCCTCAGTCGATCTGGAATCGATCGCGGCCCGCCGTCAGCGCCAGCTTGAGGAACTCCGCAGGCGCCAACAGGCTGCCAAGCGGCCCACCGGCGCAGCGCCCCCCCGACCCCAACCAAGGCCAACCCAAGCGAGCCCCTCCCAGGCCCGGCCCCAAAGCAGGCCGGGGATTCAAGCGCCCAAGGTCCCGGTCCAGCGCCCCCACCCGGGCCAGCAACAAGCCGAGGCCGTGCGCACGAAGGCCAAGAGCTCCATCGATGTCTCGGACATCGACGGCCTGCCCGAAAAGCAGTTCAAAGAACTCGCGACCACGCTCGAACGCCACCAGGGCGAACACGAGCTGTCCGAGTTTGCCGAGCGATTCCATAAGGAACGCCGTGAAGACACCGCAGAGGCGGGGCGCGTGGCCAGTGCCCGCGCGCTGGCGTTCAAGAGCGATGTGCCCCTCACCCGCGCCGAGTGGCGGCGAGCCATCATCGCCAGCGAGATTCTCGCTAAGCCCGTGAGCCTGCGACCGCCCGAATAGCGCTCACCCGAACCAGCGCGGATCAGGGCATCCGCTGCATGATGCCAGACGGCGGCGTGGGCGGTTGATCAATCGGGCCGGTGCGATCGATCAACGGCTCGATGATCGGGTCGCCCACCGCCTGCGACGGCTCAACCCACGCCGAGGGAACCTCAGCGAGCAGGCTCAATTTCGAGCTGAACTTGACCGGTACTCCGAACGCGCGGACTTGCAGCTTGGAATCTTCCGCGACGATCCCGATCTCGTCGTCGATCCAAAGATGGTCGGTCTGCGTGACGTTCGCCGAGGTCAGCTCCATGAGCAGCACCGATCGCACGTGGGCCGCCTGGAACACGCCCGCAGGGGTGCGGATGGGCTCTCGTGTGAGGAACTCGATGTCCCGCGTCGCTGTCCCGTGCTGCTTGATGGTCTGCCTCTCGCCTAGGTCATAAATCTCGACGGTGACGGTGTTGCCGTAGAGCCCCTCGGGCGTAGCGGTGGTGGGCATGACCATGAGCCCACCGCCCCTGAAGAAGGTCTCGGTGGCGCTGTCGAAATCGACGGCTTCGAGCAGCGCAACGCCTTTGGCCGTGCGCGCGTACCGGTTGGTGCCCTTGCGGACGCCGTCTTCTTCGGTGTGGACGAGCCACGAGCCGTCGTTCTGCGGCACGTAGGTCTGGATCACGCTGACCGACTCAGTTTGGCCCCAGCTCGATCGGTCGTAGGTGAAACGCTTGGAGCCGGTGACTCGCGGGTAGGCGGCATCGCCCCGGACCATGCCAGAAGCGGGAGTGCCCGGGCCGACGACCTCGCTTCGGCGAGAAGCCGACGAGTTGCAGCCTGCGAGAACCGGCCCGAGCCCGACAAGAACGATCAGAAACAGGTGCTTGGTGCGCATACCAGCACGATACCCACGCCGAGGGCGTGTTGCTTACACTCGGGCCATGGTTGGTTCTCTCAATGCGTTGGTCTGGCGGGCGATCGGCCTGACGGGTGTGCTCGTGTCCGTGGGCCTGCTGGCTGGCTGCGAAGCCCTGAGCGGCAACCGCGGCGCGACCTCGATCCTTGAAATCGGGTCACCCGAATCGCCCGAAGAGGCCGCCCTGATGGCCATTGATAAGTACAACGCCGACAAGCGGGCCCGGGGCACGCTGCTGCTGGCCAACAGCTACTTCGGCGGCGAGAGCATCTATCTCGAACTTTACGAGGACAACGTGGACGACCGCGACGCGAGCGTACGGGCCGCCGCGGTGCGCGCCTTGGGCAACCACGGTCTGCCCGAGCACGCCCCGCTGATCATCGCGAGGCTCGACGACGATGATGAGCGGGTGCGGATCGAAGCCGCTCGCGCCCTGCAACGTGTGCACAGCGAAGACGCTGTCGGCCCGCTGCTCGACCACATCACAGAGCCAGCGATCGCGGTAGTCGGCGATCTGCCGGGCGAGGCGGACCCGCAGATCCGCACCGAGGCTGCGAGTGCGCTTGGGCAGTACGCCCAGCCACGGGTGGTCGAGGGCCTGTTCCGGGCTCTCGATGATCGACACCTCGCGGTGAACATCTCGGCCAGGCAGTCGCTCCGCACACTCACCGGCCAAGACTTTGGCCAGGACAGCGCCGAATGGCTGGCTTGGTATGAGAAGGCCGAGGACCCGTTCCGGGGCCGAACCGCGTACGTCTACCCGGTGTTCGTGCGCGGCAAGCGTTTGGTCGAGTTCTTCCCGTTTGCGCCGCCGCCGCCCAACGAGGCCGCGTCGACGCCCGTGGGCATGTCGCCAATCCGCCGGGGCGGCTCGCCCACCCCACCGCCGCCTGCACCCGATAACTAGAACCATTCGACCAACTCCCGCCAAGCGGGCGCGCCCATCAGCCGATGGAGCCAATGTGCGCCCCAGCCTCGCGGGCGCACGCGGGAGCTTCCTTTGCGCGCATGGCGACTATCAGCATCCGGCATCGCCCTTGAAGAAGTGGCTAATCCGATCGCCAAGGCAGGCTGGGCGATCGTTCGGCCAGCTCTCAGCGGCATCGGCGCCTCGGACGTGCGCACGGTGCAGGCCGGCGGCTTTGTCGGCACGCTCGGGCATGAGTTTGTCGGAACCATCGAATCTATCGAGGGAGAAGCGCACGGCTTCAAGCCGGGCCAGCGGGTGACCGCGTGGGCGACGGCTGCGTGCGAGACTTGCGACCTCTGCAAGGGCGGGCTGAGCGAGCACTGCCGGTCGCTTGCTGTCCTCGGCCAGCGGGCTCTTGACGGCTGCCTGGCTGAACTGGTCACGATCCCGACCTCGCGGTTGCTCGCGGTGCCCGATTCGCTCGATGACGAGCAGGCCATATTCGCCCAGCCTCTTGGCGCTGCGATCCACGCAGCTAGGCTCGTCGCGCTCGAAGCACAGGCGTATGTGACGGTGCTCGGTGATAGCGTGCTCGGGCTGCTCTCGGCGCAGGTGATGGCGAGGCGCAACGCGACGGTGCGCATGCTCACCGAGCAGCCGCAGATGCTCGAGTTGTGCGCCAAATGGGGCCTCAGGCACCGCGAGACCAACCTCAGCGGGCTGCGCGGCGATCAGGACGTGGTGGTCGAGTGCAGCGGCACGGCCGATGCCTCCGCGTTCGGCATGGTCAGGCCCAGGGGCAGCGTCATCCAGGCGTGTCCGCCGGCGGGCGCGATCGATTTGGGGGATGCGTG
Source organism: Phycisphaerales bacterium (assembly GCA_029260395.1). Lineage (GTDB taxonomy): Bacteria > Planctomycetota > Phycisphaerae > Phycisphaerales > UBA1924 > OFTM382. Next base: position 360,756 of record JAJDDJ010000018.1, read on the forward strand.
GAGTTCTGAGGTGCAGTTGTTGTGCGCACGCGGGTGCGCGATGGCCGAGGCGCTTGGCGAACTCGCTAGTGGCTCGATCCAGACAGCTGGCATGATCGGCCGGACGCTGGGCTTCGAGCACGCAGCCGATGGGCTGGCACTAGCGGCAAAGCCCGGTTCCCTGAAGATCGCCATTAGCCACGACTGATCGGGCCTGATCGGGACTGATCTTCGACTGATCGGCGCTGGTTGGTGCTGGGGGCCTTAGACTCCGGCTCGCTGCACCGGAGCCGATCGCATGAGCCGCAAGAACCCGTACGAAACGCCGAGCTACAACCAGCCCTTCGAGCCAGGGCCGCGCGACCCGTTCGCGGCGAGCACGCCATCGAGTGCGCGCACTCAGGGCAATCCGACGGGTTTGGCTGGGTTCGTGCTGTCGCTTGTAGGTCTGACCTGCTGCGGGCCGCTGTCGCTCGTGAGCCTGATTGTTTCGCTAGTGGCCTTGCGTCGAGAACCCAAAGGGCTGGCGATTGCAGGCGTGGCGATCTCGCTGGTGTCGCTGGTCATGAATCTGGTGTTCGCTGTGATTGGGTACTTCACGCTCGCGATGATGGGCCACGGCAGCGCGGGCGCCGGGCTCGAACTGATCGTCGATTACGCGATCATTGATGTCGAGATTCAAGAAAACGGCTCGATGCCTGCTTCGCTCGATGAACTGAGCCTGCCCGCTGATCGTGCGACCGACCCGTGGGGCAACCCGTACGAATACTCGGTGTTCCCCGACGGCGGCGACTACAAGCTGATCTCGCTCGGGCCAGACGGCACGCTCGGCACGAGCGACGATGTGCAGCTCAACCCGCAGTAAGCGACTGTCGCTCTACCAGAGCACGCGCGAGCGGATGGTCTCGGGGACAGCTTCGAGGCTCTGCAACGCCGCTTCTGAATCGGGCGCATCCACATCGAGCACGACGTAGCCGACCTCGTTGTGGGTTTCGAGTCTCTGCGCGCGCACGTTGATGCCCGCTTCCGCAAGTGAAGTATTGATGCGGCCCAGCACGCCGGGCACGTTGCGGTGAAAATGCAACACGCGGTGCAGGCCCGCCTGGGGCGGGGCATCGATCCTGGGCACGTTGACCGCGGTGCCGGTGGAGCCTGAGTTGACGAACGAAACCAAACGCTCGGCGACGCTCTTACCGATGTCGGCCTGGGCCTCCATGGTGGAGCCGCCGATGTGGGGCGTGAGAATGACGTTGCGCATGCCGCGCATCTCGGAGCGGAACGGGTCGTCGCGGCCCGAGGGCTCATCGGGGAAGACGTCGAGGGCCGCGCCGGCGATGCGACCGGACTCGATGGCCCTGCGGAGTGCGGGGATATCGACCACCTTGCCGCGCGCGTTGTTGATGAGCAGGGCCCCGGGCTTCATCTTCGCGATGGCGTTCGCGTCGATGAGGGTGTCGGTCTGTGCGCACGCGGGGACGTGCAGCGTGACGATGTCGCTGACGGCGAGCAGCTCATCGAGCGAATCGGTGGGCGAGGCGTTACCGAGCGGCAGCTTGGAGGCGACATCAAAGAACCGCACGCGCATGCCCATGGATTCGGCGAGCACGGAGACCTGCGCGCCGATGTGGCCGTAGCCCACGATGCCGAGCGTTCGGCCCCGCACCTCGTGCGAGCCGTCGGCGGACTTGTCCCACGATCCGCGGTGCATCTGCTCGCTCTTCTCGAACACGCGCCGGGTGAGCATGATGGCTTCAGCGATGGTGAGTTCGGCGACCGAGCGGGTGTTGGAGAACGGGGCGTTGAAGATGGGGATGCCGTGGGCGGCGGCGGCGGAGGAATCGACCTGATCGGTCCCGATGCAGAAGCACCCGATGGCCAGTAGCCGGCGGGCGCTGCTGAGCATGTCGAAGTTGAGCCTGGTCTTCGAGCGGATGCCCAGCACGTGCGCATCGGCGATGATGGCCGCCAGGGCCTTTCGATCGGGCGAGGCGGCGTGCCGCTCAACGGTGATGCCGTCCGCCTCGAAGACGCTGATGGCGGTATCGTGGATGTTCTCGAGCAGCACGACGCGGAGCTTGTCTTTGGGGAACGAGGTGGGCATGGGCTGCGCCTTGAGGGAGGTCATGGGTAGGGTACCTTATGGCCCGAGTTGCACGGCCCCGGTGAAGATGGCGATACCGAGCACGGCGCACAGCAGCAGGCGGTAGTAGCCGAAGGGCGCGAGCCCGTGCTTGTTGAGAAAACCAACGAGCCAGGCGATGGCGACGGCGGCGCTGAGGGTGGCGGCCACGAGCCCCACCACAATCGGCCCCCAGCCGATGACCTCGAAGATGGTGGGCTCGCCGGACGTGACGTTCTTGTAGAGCTTGAAGACGCACGCCCCGCCGAGGGTCGGCAGACCGAGCAGGAAGCTGAACTCGGCGGCCCGCTTGGGGCGGAGGCCCACGAGCACACCGGCGGTGATGGTCATCATGCTCCGGCTTGTGCCGGGCCACATGGCGAAACACTGCATGAACCCGATGAACAGCGCGGCTCGGAAGCTGAGGTTGAGCAGGTCGTCGTCATGATCGGGATGGGAGTCGGCATCGCTCGCCTCATCTTGTGCGCGCATCGAGCGCACTTTCCAGCGGTCGAGGGCGATCATGTACACGCCGCCGAGTGCGAGGGCGGTGAGGACGGGACCGGCGAAGAAGAGCTTGGACTCGATCCAGGCGTCGAGCAGCACGCCGAGGATGGCTGCGGGCATGAACGCGATGATGATGCACAGCGCGAGCCGAAGGCCCGCGGGGTCTTGGCCCAGCAGGCCCTTGATCATCTGCAAAACGCGGGCCCGGTACAGCCCGAGCACGGCGAGGATCGCCCCGCCTTGGATGACGATGTTGAAGGTGTCGATCGCGGCCTTGGTCTGCGGATCGCCATCGAGGCCCATGAGCGACGATGCGAGGATCAGATGCCCGGTGGAACTGACGGGCAGGTACTCGGTGATGCCCTCGACGATGCCGAGCACCGCGGCGTGCCACATCTGGACGCTCTGGGCGGCGGCGGCCGGATCAATAAGAGGTGCCAGTGGCAGCATGAACGGTGGGAATCCTGCAAAAAGCGTCTTTGGGAGCGAACCGAGCGCCGAGTGTAGCCTTCGGGCGTGCCAGCTCTGGACTTGATCGAGATTGACGATCCCGCGGATGAGCGGCTGGTGGTGTATCGCAATCAGAAAGATGCGTGGCTTGCGGTGCAGCGGGGTGATGCGCCGGCGGCTCGGTCGGCTGGGCTGTTCATGGCCGAGGGAGAGTTGGTCGTGCGCACGCTGATCGATTCGCCGAGGCAGGTTCACAGCGTGCTCGTGGCGGAGAACCGCGTAGACACGATGCGTGACGTGCTGGCGGGGGCGGGAGCGCCGGTGTACGTGGTGCCCAGGCCGGTGCTGGCTGAGGTTGTGGGCTTTGACATGCACCGGGGGGTGCTGGCGGCGGGGTACCGGGGCGAATTGCCGCCGCTTGAAGAGGTGCTCGGCCAGAGCCGAACGCTGGTGGTGCTGGAGGGGATCGCCAACCACGACAACGTGGGCGGGATTTTTCGGTCCGCGGCGGCGCTGGCTGGGGCCGATTCGGTGGGCGTGGTGCTGTGCCCGCGCTGCTGCGATCCGCTGTACCGCAAGGCGGTGCGGGTCTCCATGGGGACGGCCCTGCGGGTGCGATGGACGGTGGCCGAGGAGTGGCCCGGATGCCTGGATGTGATGCGAGAGCGGGGCTTTGAGACGCTGGCGATGACGCCGAGCGAGGGCTCGGTCGATTTGAACGAGTTTGAGCCCGTCGGCAAACGGGCGGTGGTGCTGGGCGCTGAGGGGCCTGGGCTGAGTGACGCAGCGATGGAGCGATGTACGCAGCGTGTTCGGATATCGATCGATGGCTCGGTGGATTCACTGAACGTGGCGGTGGCTGGGGCTATTGCCCTGGCGCGGGTGTGCAGGCCTGACTAGCAGGACGTGGCCGGGGTCGGCCGGAACCTGGTTGGGACTGTGAGCGTCTGAACCTTTGGTGGCGGCAGCCCATAGAATTGGTCGGCAGCGATGATGCGCCCATAACTGACGATTTGCAGACCAGCAGCGGAAGGAACCCGGATGACCCTCAGCACGTGCAAGCGATGGACCGCAGCGATCACGACCGGCGCGGCGCTCACGGCCACGATGGCGGCCCACGGCCAGATCGGCAGCTCAGTAAGCGGCGCTGTGGACGACGGGATCGCGCGCGAAGCGATCGGCGCGCGCGCGGATCGCCTCAAGGCGATGGAGCTCGAACCGTTCGATGCGGAGTTGTGGGGCAAGCTCACCGAGTGGTCTGGCGAGCCGGTGACGGCGGCGAGCACGGATGGCAAGGTTGTGCTGATCGGAACGTGGGCCTCTTGGAACCCAACCTCGACTCGATCGCTGGCGGCGCTGGACCGGCTTGCCAAACAGCACGCGGACGACGGCTTGGTCGTGCTCGGGCTGCACCATCCAACTGGCTGGGAGAGCGCGGGCGCGAGTGCAGCGCGGATGAGCTTTGCAAGTGCGCACGATGCAGACGGGGCGTGGCGCACGGGACTGGACATCGACCAGGACCCGGATTTCTACTTGATCGACCGGGCGGGTCAGCTGCGGTTTGCGGACATTCATACCTCAGCGTTAAGCAAGGCTGTGGACACGCTGCTGGCCGAGACGATCAGCGACGCAGCGGGCACAAGGGCCGGGCTCGAAAGTGCTGCTGCGCAGCGAGAACAAGACTTCCGCAGAACGCGGGCGCTGACTCGCACTGTTGAAATGGTGAACATCCCGTCTGTGTCGTTCACTGCCCCGAGTGCCGAGGCGTACAACGACGTGAAGTGGCCCGAATCGCCCGAGATGAAGGGCGATGAGAACAGCAACCGCCGGGGCCAGGAGGATTGGGTGCCTCAGGCGTTCGCGCTGCCGGATGCGGGCATGTACCCCCCGGGCAAGCCTGATACCAACGGCAAGTTGATGGTGGTGTACTTCTGGAACCACGAGATGAAGGGCCGGGCGCGCGAGTTCATGCGCACGTTCGTGCCGCAGGTCGACCTGCTGGGCAGGCAGTACGGGCGTGATGTTGAGTTCGTGGGCTTGCTTACGGAGTTCGAGAACGACAACAACAACCGACGCAACGGCGATGACAACGAGGACTGGGACCCGGCCAAGCTGAGGACCGTCGTCGAGCAGACGCACCGGACGCACAACCTCAAGCACCCGCTGATCATCGATGACCCGGGGTTCTCGCTTCAGACCGTCCTTCGGAGCCCCGCCACTCGCGGCCAGCGCAACTCTCGCGACGAGTACGCCTGGCCCTACGCAGCCATCGTGACCTCCGACGGGCTTGTGCGTTGGGGCGGGTACGTTGGGCCCGAGTTCCGCCAGTCCGACGAGGTCGCGGGCTACGACGATTTCATCCTGGCGTTGCAGCGGATGATCGACCGCGACCCGGGTGTGAAGGCCCGGCGCAAGGCCGAGGCGGCATACATCCGCGAGCACGGTGGCGGCTGATAGCGTTGATTCCTGAAGGGCTGTTGCTCCCGATCCATGTGGTGCTCGTCGAGCCGGAGATCCCGAACAACACGGGTTCGATCGGTCGGACATGCGTTGCGGTGGGCGCACGGTTGCACTTGGTTCATCCCCTGGCCTTCGACATTGATGAGAAGGCGTGCAGGCGGGCCGGGCTCGACTACTGGCCAAGGCTGAGCTTGGCCGAGCACGACACCTGGGAGGCGTACAAAGCGAGCACGGATGCGGCGGGCGCCCGTCGGTGGTCGCTGACGACCCGTGCCGAGCGGTCGGTGCATGACGCGGCGTTCGAGCCGGGCGACCATTTGGTGTTCGGGCGGGAGTCAAGCGGGCTGGCCGAGCACCAACTCGAACCCGAACGCCGGTTGGCGCTGCCCATGGCCCCGGGCGAGCGGTCGTTGAACCTGTCGAACGCGGCGTCGGCCGTGCTGTACGAGGTCGTTCGGCAGTTCGCAGCTCGGCGGATCGTGCGGGTCGAGGGCACGCGGCTTGGCCCGGTGGCGAGAGGCGAGTGAACGTCGGACAGAGCCGGTACACTTGGGCCATGAAGCTTCGGAGTGAACAAGGTCGGCAAGGTGTGCGCAGGGCGGCGCTGGCAGCGGTGCTGGTCGCGAGCGCAGCGAGCTGCGGTGTTCTGAGCGGGTGCGCTAAGCCGTTGCTTTCGCCGAGAGAACCTCGGAGCCAGTACAGCCGCTACGACTTGGTGCGGAACCAGTACTCGCCCCAATATCTTGAAGACGAGTTCGGTCGGCGCATCCCGAATCTGCGGGGCCGACTGCTCGAACAGCAGTAGCTGGTCCGAGTGCGCATCGGTGGAACGTCCGAAAGTGCGCGCGAAGAGTACGAAATTCAATCGCTGTGACCCGCGAGCGCCGATACGACGCTAAGTTTCATAGAGCGTTGCGCGGAGTTCGATTCATGTCCCAGCCGAGTACCCCGATCACAACCCAATCATCCAACACGCCGATGTCGATCCGCACGAAAGCTGTTTGGGCTTCGCTAGCGAGCGGCATGGTTGTGGTGACGGGGGTTCTGGCACTCATGGACCCTGGGGGCTCGTTCGGACCTCGCGGGGTAAACCTTCCCGCGCTGGCGGCGGCAGCAGGAACTACGTCGCTTGAGACGATCTTTCAGACACGCGAGCCCGAGGCGGCGTGGAAAGCGATTGTGATCCACCACGCGGCAGCGCCGTATGCGACGGCCGAGTCGCTCGACGAGAGCCACCGTCGGCAAGGGCTGACTGGCCTTGGGCACCACTTCATCGTGGGCAACAACAACGGGCTGGGCGACGGCGAGATCCACGCGGGCTACCGCTGGCTCGACCAACTGCCCGGCGCGCACGCGGCCGGCGAGCACGGCGACTGGTACAACCGCAACGCGATCGGCATCGTGCTGGTGGGCAGCGGGGACCGCCGCGCGTTCACGGACCAGCAGATGGCCCGTCTGGTGGACCTTGTTTCAGCCCTGAGCCGGCGTTACGGGATTCCCCCGGAATCCGTCGTGCTGCACAGCGATATCGCACCGACGACCAGCCCGGGGCGTTTTTTCCCGGCTGCGGCGTTCCGCGAGGCGCTGGATTCCCAACGATAGAGCCTGATGGCGAAGGCTGGTTTCAGGCAGCGCCTGTGCCCCCGGCGGGCCGGGATCGCGTAGTATCGCCATCGCCCTGTGAGCGGCCCACTGGCTGATTGCGGGGCGAACGGTCCCGCGTCCGGATGGCGAGGGAGTTGAGCTTCTGGACGGGTGGGGTTGGCCTGCGAGAAAGCCGGGCCGCGTGACGAGGGGTTGCATCGGTGCCACCGCTGAAGAAGGGTGACGTTATCGACGGGTACCGGGTGCTGTCCGAGATCGGGCGGGGCGCGGCGTCGGTCATCTACTTGGCGCAGGAGCAGAAGACCAAGCAGGTGTGGGCCCTCAAGCAGGTCGAGAAGAACACGGACAAAGACCAGCGGTTCTTGGACCAAGCCGAGGCGGAGTACAAGGTCGCCCAGGCGATCAACCACCCGGGCATTCGGCGGATCAACCGCCTGTTCAAGAAGGGCTCGTTCCTTTCGGTGCGCGAGCTGTATTTGGTAATGGAGTTCGTGGACGGGATCAGCCTGGACTCGTCTCCGCCCAAGACGTTTGAGTCGGCGTGCGCCATCTTCTTTCAGGTGGCCGATGCGATGACCGCGATGCACGACGCGGGCTTTGTGCACGCGGACATGAAGCCGAACAACGTGGTCGTGGATCCCAATGGCAAGGCGCGGATCATCGACCTTGGCCAGTCGTGCAGGATCGGGACGGTCAAGCCACGGATTCAGGGCACGCCGGACTACATCGCACCCGAGCAGGTACATCGCCGACCGATCACGCCCGCAACGGATGTGTACAACCTTGGCGCGACGATGTATTGGGTGCTGACGCGCCAGCACATTCCGACAGCGCTGGGCAAGGGCGACTCGCTCGTGGGTTCGTTGGACGATGCACTGATCGAAAAGCCCAAGCCCGCAAGCGAGTTGAACGCACGGATCCATCCAAGGCTCAGCGACCTCATCATGCAGTGCGTAGAGGTGGAGCCGGCCAAGCGGCCGCCCTCGATGCGGCACGTGGCGGCGGGCCTGAACCTTGTGCAGGGCATTCTGGCGGCCAAGGGCAGCGGCGCCGCGGCGCTGGCCGATGAGCTGGACTAGCGCCGGAGAGCCCGCATCGAACCACCCGAGACCAAGTTTGACCTGAACGATCCCGACGCCGTGGTCGGAGTGTTCGAGCGCGCCGCGGAAGCGTGCCGGGACGCCGCGTGCAGGCGGGGCTCGATCGATCTTGTGATCGAGCCGGCCAAGCTGATCGCCACGGGCGACCTGCACGACAACCCGGTGCACCTGGCGCTGGTCGCCCAAGCAGCGGGCGTGCTCCCGCGTGAGGACGGAACGCTCGCGGAGCCCGCGCACCTAACGCTGCACGAGTTGATCCACTCCGACCGGCTCATCGCGGGCTGCGACATGAGCTACCGGGCGCTGGCCAAGGCTGCGGCGTTCAAGGTTTCGGCTCCCGAGAGGGTGCATGTGCTGCTGGCGAACCACGAGCTGGCACAGATCGTCGGCGCGGGCGTGGTGAAGAACGGCGTGCGGTGTGTGGATGCGTTCAACGACGGGCTGGACTACGTCTTCCGTGACGATGCCGAGCGGGTGAACGAGGCCATCAATGCGTTCATCCGGTCGCTTCCGATCGCGGTACGGTTCGAGGGTGCCCGTGGCGACGTGCTCTGCAGCCACAGCTTGCCCAGCCCGGCGCAGATGGGCCGGTTCGACATGAGCATCCTCGAACGCGAGCTGACCGAGGAGGACTACCAGCCGCGCACCGGCAGTGCGCACATGATGGTCTGGGGCCGGGGCTACGACGACGAGCAGCTTGAAGACCTTGTGGAGCGCTGGGGCGTTCGGCTGTTCTTGGTCGGCCATGAGCACGCGGAGAACGGCGTGCAGGTCGTCCCACCGTGCGCGGTGATCCTCAACAGCGATCACGAGCGGGGCGTGTACCTGCCGATCGATACGGGTGCGCCGATCACAGCGAGCGAGGCCCCGTTCCAGGCGGTGAGCCTTTCGCAGCGGGGATGAGTGCTGGCGGTAGACTGGCGCTGTGAGACCGCCCGAATGCCCACGCTGCGGCTACGACCTCTCCGGCGAGATTGCCTCGTGGAAGGACGACTCGCCCGTGCGCGGCATCTGCAGCGAGTGCGGGCTTGGGTTCGAGTGGGGCGAGGTGCTGCACCCCACGCGGAGCGTGCCCAAGTGGGCGGTGGAGCACTCGCAGGGGTTCACGCTTGGGCGTGGGGCGTCGTGCTTTGTTCGCTCGCTCCAGCCTTGGAATTTCTGGAAGCGGATTCGTATCGAGCAGCCGATCCGCTTGCGCGCGCTGGCGTGGTTCGTCGGGCTGGACCTGCTGGTGATGCACCTGTGCGTCGGGCTGGCGGTGAGCGTGGTGACGTTCATCGAACTCGGCCGGTGGGGACCGTCTTCGCTCCCGCAGTGGTTGTGGGAGGCCTCGCACTCTCTGCTCTGGCCTTACTCCTCTCTGCCGGGAGGTTGGTACTGGGGTGCGAGCGAGGTCGGCGTGCAGTGCCTGGCATTGTTGAGCGCCGCGGTCGCGATGCCGATAGCGTTCATGGTGCTTGGTGATACGCTCGCGAAGGCGAAGGTACGCAAGGTGCATCTGCTTCGGGCGTTTGCGTTGACGCTGCCCGCGCCGGTGGTTGGGAGCGTTGCGGGCGTGCTGGTCAACGCGCGCTTTAGTTTCTGGGGTGGCGGGCTTGAGTTTTTCAGGCCGTTACTCGGCCTCGGTGTTGAAGTCTGGATCACTTGGGCTGCGCTCTTGCTGTTTTTCTGGTCATGGTGGATGATCGTGAGCCGTTACCTGCGGCTTGAACAACCACGGTCTGTGATGCTTGCCATGACCACGATCGCCTTGCTCACCAGCTTCGCATCGGTGACCTGGGTCAGCTTGGCTGCGTGGTAGGCTTGCGAATCCGAACGGATCGATGCAGCCAAGACCCGCGATTGTTCGTACAGCCTGTACGTGAACACACGCGAATGCCCACGATGCGGCTATGACCTGACCGGCGAGATCGAGTCCTGGAAAGACTCATCGCCGATGCGGGGCGTGTGCAGCGAGTGCGGGCTTGGCTTCGAGTGGGGCGAGGTGCTCAACCCGGCGCGGAGCGTGCCAGGCTGGCTCATCGAGCACCCGCGCGGAGTGACGGTGGATCGGATCATGCAGACGTACCTTCGGGCGTTCTGGCCATGGCGGTGCTGGCGATCGATTCGGCTGGAGCATGAAGTTCGGCTGGGCGTGCTCGCGTGGTTCGCGGCGCTGACGCTGGCGGTCACGCACCTGGGCACGGGCCTGGTAGCAGCGGGCGTGTATTACGTCACGACGCTCGGCTTTGTGCGGAGCGGGTTCAGCATGTCGACCGCGATCGACTCGCTGCGCTACCTGCTGTGGCCTTACGACTCGGACGGGCTCGGGCTGGTGCTGACCATGCTGACGATCGCGGTGATGATCCCCGCGGTGTTCGTCGCGTTCCGCGCCCCGCTCGCCAAAGCGAAGGTTCACAGCATCCACTTGGTGCGAGGCTTCGTCCTGACGCTTCCGATCGTGGCGACGGGGTCGATGGTGTCGCAGTGCCTGCTGCGGACGTCGATGGTGGGCTGGGTGCCGTGGCCCATGGCGTTTATCGCGGTGCTCGCGACTGGGATCATCCACACGGCGGCGTGGTGGGTGATCGTTCGGCAGTACCTGCGGCTCGCGAGGCCGCTGGCGGTGACCATCGCGGCGACGGGCGCGGCGTGGCTCGCGGGGATGGTGCTCTTCTTTGCGGCGGGTCTGGCGGGCTAGAGGTGCATAACGGGTAGCGGAGGGCCGCTGGGATAAGAGGCCCTATCCTGCGGGCATGGCCAACGACCCCATCACCGCGAGCGTGCACGACCTGATCAACTCCACCGACCCCGAGGCGGCCAAGCTGCTGACGCTTGAAGGCGATCGACAGGAAACCACGCTGGAACTGATCGCCAGCGAGAACCACGCGAGCCCCACCGTGATGCACGCGATGGGCACGTGCTTTACGAACAAGTACGCCGAGGGCTACCCCGGCGCGCGGTACTACGGCGGGTGCGAGCACCACGACGAGGTCGAGCGGCTCGCCCAGGACCGGGCCAAGGAGCTGTTCGGATGTGCGCACGCCAACGTGCAGCCGCACTCGGGCGCGCAGGCTAACGCGGCGCTGTTTCTGGCGCTGCTCAAGCCGGGCGAGACGTTCGCCAGCCTTGAGCTGAGCGATGGCGGGCACCTGAGCCACGGGCTGAAGGTGAACATGAGCGGCAAGTGGTTCAGCCCGGTGCACTACCCGCTGATCCGCGATGAGGCCAGTTCGGGGTTTGAGACCATCGACTACGACGAGGCCGAGCGGGTGTGCATGGAGCACAAGCCCAAGCTCATCATGTGCGGCTATTCGGCGTACCCGCGTGTGATCGACTTCGCACGGTTCAGGGCGATCGCCGACAAGTGCGGGGCGCTGCTGCACGCGGACATCGCGCACATCGCGGGTCTGGTGGCAACGGGCGTGCATCCTTCGCCCTTCCCCCACTGCGATGTGGTGACGACGACGACGCACAAGACGCTGCGCGGGCCCAGAGGCGGGCTGTTCCTGACCAACGACGACGAGATGGCAAAGAAGTTCAACCGCGCGCTGTTCCCGGGCATGCAGGGCGGGCCGCTCATGCACGTGATTTTCGCCAAAGCCATCGCCTTCGGCGAGGCGCTCAAGCCGGAGTTCAAGAGCTACCAGCAGCAGGTCGTCGCCAACGCCCGGGCGCTGGCCGAGGCGATGATCGGCTGCGGGTACCGCATCACCAGCGGGGGCACGGACAACCACCTGATGCTGGTGGACCTGCAGACGCGCGATGCCGACCTGACCGGGGCCGACGCGGAGAAGTGGCTCGAACAGGCGGGCATCATCACCAACAAGAACGGCATCCCCAACGACCCGCGCCCACCCAAGCTCACGAGTGGGCTGCGGCTGGGCACGCCGGCGCTCACGACGCGGGGCATGGGCGAAACCGAGATGGCTGAGGTCGCGGGGCTGATTGATCGCGTTATGGACGCTCGCGGCGACGACGCGAAGCTGGCGGCGGTGCGCGAAGACGTGCGGGCGCTGTGCGCACGCTTCCCATTGCCGAGTGTGGGCAGCACGGTCGGGGCATAGTGCTCGCCGGAACGCGGGCTCGTGATGAACCTGGAGATTGCAGCGATGCGATGGAAAGATCGACGCCAGAGCCGCAACGTTGAAGACCGTCGCAGCCGGGGCGGTTCGAGGGGGCCGATGCGTCCGGGAATCCGAGTTGGCGGCGGCAAGGCCGCGCTGAGCGGTGGCGGGCTTGTCACGCTGCTGGTCATCATGGGTGTGGTGTGGGCGCTGGGCGGCAACCCGCTCGCGCTGCTCGGCACGGCGACCGGCCCTAGCGGCAGCGCCCCGATCAGCGCGCAGGACAACACCCGGGCCGAGTTCATCGCGACCGTCCTCGCCGACACCGAGGAGGTTTGGGCCGACGTGTTCGCGGCATCGGGCAAGACCTATCGACCGGCCACGCTTGTGCTGTTCCGGGGCCAGACCTCCTCGGGGTGCGGGTTCGCCAGTGCTGCGGTGGGTCCGTTCTATTGCCCGGCTGATCAGAGAATCTATATTGATCTTGGGTTCTTTGACCAACTCTCCGGGCAACTCGGGGCGCCGGGCGACTTCGCGCAGGCGTACGTCCTCGCCCACGAGGTGGGCCACCACGTGCAGCACCTGCTCGGCGCAACCGACCGCGTGCATACCGCCAGAGGTCGCGTGCCGGAACGCGAATACAACGACCTGTCGGTGCGTCTTGAGCTGCAGGCGGATTTCTACGCGGGCGTGTGGGCGCACCATGCCCAGCGTCGGTGGGACATCCTGGAACCCGGCGACGTGGAAGAAGCGATCGGTGCGGCCGGAGCGGTCGGCGATGACCGCCTCCAGAAGCAGTCGCAGGGGCATGTGGTGCCCGACTCGTTCACGCACGGCACATCAGCGCAGCGGGTTCGCTGGTTCCGTCTCGGGCTTGAGACGGGGGACGTCAGCAAGGGCGACACGTTCACCGTTCCCAATCCTTAAGACCGCGTTACTTGTTCGCTACCGCGAAGATCTGCAGCCGGTGGCCCTCGGCTTTGAGGCCGTGGGCGGCGCAGGCGCGGTCGCGCAGCTCGACGAGCTCGGGCAGGTTGATCTTGATGGTCTCGCCCGAGTCGAGGCGGACGATGAGGTCGTGCGGCTGGTTGCCGTAGGCGAGCTGGTAGCGGGCCTGGTCGCCTTCGGAGAGCACCCGCTGGATGATGCCGGCGTCGAGCATGAGCTTGATGGTGCGGTAGACGGTGGCTTTGGAGACGCGAAAGCCGGTGGCGCGGACCTCTTCGAGCAGGCGGTCGGCCTCGAAGATGTCGTCGATGCGCATGATGGTGTCGAGCACGTGCGCACGCTCGGGGGTGTACTTGAGGCCCTCGGCTTTGAGGGTTCGGCGGAAGACGGCGCACAGCGGCTCGATGATTTCGAGCTCGGGCCTTCCACTATCCGGATCATCGGGATCGCTCGGCACGGGCGAGAGGTTCATGGGGGCATTGTACGGCACTTGGGGCTTCAGGCTGAGACGCAGCCGAGAGCCGTGCCGCTGGCTCGATTACACTCGCGGTACGATGGTTGAGCAGCACGCCAATAACACGCTGAGAGTGGCAGCGGCCCGCAGGCGGCTGGTGCTGATCGGCGCGGGTATAGCGGTGCTGCTTCTGGCTGCGGTGGCGGCAACGACGGGGCAGGGCGCGGGGGCGTTCATACCCATGCTGGTGCTCACCGCGGGCGAGGTGGCGCACGCGTGGCCAGCAGCTATCTACCTGATCGCGGCGCACGGCATGGGCCGGCTCGTCACGCCGTTGTGGAACGGGGCGCGGGACCGCGCGGCGTGCCAGTTCGCGTGCGGGCTTGCGGTGATGCTCTCGCTGAGCCACCTGATGGGCGTGCTTGGTCTCTTGAGTCCGGCACCGGCGCTGGCGTTGTGCGCGATCGGTGTGGCGCTGACGGTTCGGCAGGTGCTGGGCCCGCCGAGCGTGCCCAGCGGCCAGCCGCTGAGGGCGGTGAGCACGATGCCCAGCTGGGTGTGGCTCGCGGCGGTTCCCGCTGCGGCGGTGGCGCTGGCGGCGATGGCGGTGCCGCCGGGTGTGTTGTGGTCGAGCGAGTTCGGCGGCTTTGATGTGCTGAGCTACCACCTGCAGTTGCCCCAGGAGTGGATTGCCAATGGGCGGATCTGGCCGTTTGAGCACAACGTGTATTCGTACCTGCCGGGCTACGTGGAGAACGCGTTCGCGCACGTCGCGGTGATGAGCTTTCCGCCGGCGGGTGAAGCGCTTGTAGGCGATGGCGGCTGGCGGCTGACCTCGGCCAAGGCGCTGCACGTCGGGCTGTGGGGCAGCGCAGCGTGGCTGACGGCACGAGCGGCGACGGCGTGGCTGGTACGCGCAGGCTGCGATAGCCGGGACGCGCTGCACGCGGGCGCGGTCGGGGGCGTGCTGGTAGCAGTGACACCCTGGACGGTGGTCGTGGGCTCGATGGCGTACAACGAGATGGCTGTGATCGCGCTTGGTGCGGGGGCGGTGCTGATCGCAGCCGAGAGTGATGTGAAGGCCAAACGACGCGGGATCATCGCGGGCCTGCTGGTTGGTGTGGCAGCGGGTGCGAAGCCATCGGCGGCGCTGATGCTCGCGCCGATCGCGGGCGCGGCGCTGCTCGGGCTCGCGCCGGTCAAGCAGTGGCGGGCGTTGATCATCGGGGGCGTGGTCATGGGCGCGTTGGCGGTGACGCCTTGGTTGGTGCGCAATGCCGTAGCGACGGGCAACCCCGTGTTCCCGTTTGCGACGGGCGTGTTTGGAACAGGGCACTGGACCGCTGAGCAGGCGTCGCGATGGGCAAGCGGGCACCACGCGAGCGGGTCGCTGCTTGAGCAACTGCGGCTGTTGGTTGGCGCGGACCCGTCAGCACCAGCGAGCGCCCCCAAGATCGAGCGGCACAGGGGCTTTAGCAACCCGCAGTGGGGCGTTCTGCCTTGGGCCGGGCTGGTGGCGGTGGCGCTGCTATGGCTGGCGAAGCCGACGCGGCGGTTTGGTGTGGTGCTCACGCTTGGTTCGGCGGCGGCGCTGGGTGTTTGGCTGCTCCTGACGCACCACCAGAGCCGTTTCTTGCTGCCGATGGTGCTGCCCGCGGGACTTGCGTTGGCGATGGCCATCGGGATGGCGGCGAACCTGGGCGGGGTCGCGCGGGTGGCGCTTGGAATCGGTGCGGTGCTCGGGCTGGTATTGAGCGGCCAGACATGGAAGCTGTGGTCGAACGAGGGCGGCGGAGCGCCGGCGCAGCTGCTCGGCAACGGGTCGATGTTCTTTACAGGTGAGCTGTTCAGTCCGGAAGATCGGGCCGAGCTGCCCATCGGGTTCGTCCGGTTGTTTGCGGATGAACTCGGCGGCAAGGTGTACCTGCTCGGCGAGAGCATGCCGCTGTACTGGCCGGGCGGGAGTGTGTACCACACGACATGGGACGACGGGCCCATGGCAGATGCGATGCGCTCGGCTCCCGGTGATCCGGATGCGTGGATCGCGTCGCTGCGGGACGCGGGCATCGGCGCGGTGTTGGTGAGCCGGGGCGAACTGGCCAGGCTCGGTTCGAGCGGGTGGCTGGCGCCGGAGCTGAACGCGGCGAATGTGGCCGAGCTGATGGCGAGATGCCGAGTGATCCGTTCGTGGCCCGGGCGCGGCATGACGCTGCTGGCGGTGCCGGGCGAGAGGGAGGACGGCGGTGAGTAAAGCGATAGGCGGCAGACGATGGCTGAGGCTCGCGGTGCAGATCGTGGGCTTTGGCGTGTGCGTGGGAATCGTGGCGTGGCTGGTGCGCGTCGCGACGACGGGCGCACAGGCCGAGGCGCTGAAGGAACTCAAGAGCATCTCGGCGGGCGAGATCGCGACGCTGATCGGGCTGTCGGTGCTGACGCTCGCGCTCAACGGCTTGTTGTTTTGGATCGCGTGCAGGCCGGCGCGGTGGGCGGGGCGGATGACGCTCGCAGGGATTGCAGCGACCAATGCGCTGGCAACGATGCTCGCGTACCTGCCGTTCAAGATCTCGGCGGCGGCGCGGATGACGGTGCACCTTCGGCGTGACCGGATCAGCGTTGCGCAGATGTTCGCGTGGTGGGGCTGTTTCTTTGCTGCGATGGGCGGGACGATCGGGCCGATGGCATTGGCAAGCGTGTGGCGAGGCGGGATGGACAGCGGCTGGTGGCTTGCGTGCAGCGGCGGGATGCTCGCGTGCTTTGCAGCGAGCCTGGTGATGGCGCGGTTCTTTGCGGCCGAGCGCGGACACCAATGGCTCGGGCGGATGGCTGGTGCCGGCCCCTGGCGGCGGGTGCTCACGCCGGTACGGGTGGAGGAGTTGCACGAGTCGTTCGCGATGATCGCCTGCGCGCGGTGGCTGGCGGCAGCGTACGCGGTGCGGGTGGTCGACATGGCGGCCCAGGCGCTGCGGTTCCGCAGCGCCTCCGAGGCGGTGGGCGACGCTATGAGCATGGGCGACGCGGTGGTGGTGGCAGCAGGGTACTACGGCATGCTGGTGCTGAGCCCGTTTGGGGCGCTCGGCTCGCGGGAAGCGGGCGCGGTAGGCGCTGGTGCGCTCGTCGAGGGCAGCGCGAGCGAGACGCTGGCGGCGACGACGCTGGTTGTGACGGGGGCTGAGGCCGCGACGCTGCTTGTGCTCGGGTTGGCGTCGCTGGCGTGGCTGGGGCCGGGGGTATTTCGTCGGCGCGAGCGGGATACGGCTGAGGCCGGGAGCCCCCCTACCGGCGAGCTATGATCGCGGCCTATGCGTATAGCGATGGCGCAGATCAACTCGACCGTGGGCGACCTCGATGGCAACGCCGCTCTGATTCTCTGGTACCTGGACCGCGCGCGCGAGGCGGGCGCGAACCTAGTGGTGTTCCCCGAGCTTGCGATCTGCGGCTACCCGCCGAGGGATCTGCTGCTGCACGAGGGATTCGTCGAGGCGTGCCTGGAGAAGTCTCGGCATGTGGGCAAGCAGGGGTCCAAGGGCGTGACGTTGGTGTTCGGCGCACCGCTGCTAGCGGATCCTGAGCGCCCAGAACTCGGCATCTCCAACAGCCTCGTCGTCTGGCGCAACGGGCAGTACATCGAACGGTACGACAAGCGGCTGCTGCCGACGTACGACGTGTTTGATGAGGACCGGTATTTCCACTGCGGGACTCGGCCGACCGTGCTGAACGTGGATGGCGTGCGGGTCGGCCTTGCGGTGTGCGAAGACCTGTGGCGGGGCGCGGACATCGGGTTCGCGTCGAGGTACGTCGAATCGCCCGATCCGGTCGCGGAGCTTGTGGCGGGCGGTGCGGAGGTGGTAGCGGTTGCCTCAGCCAGCCCGTTCGTGCTGCACAAGGGCGATCGGCACCGGGAGATTCTCCGAGAACACGCGGCCCGGCACGGTGTGATCGTGGCATCGGTCAACCAGGTCGGGGGGCACGACGATCTGGTGTTTGATGGGCACTCGGCCGCGGTCGCGCCCGACGGCACGCTGATCGCTGCGGCGAAGGGGTTTGATGAAGACCTGATGGTGTTCGATGTAGCGGCAGCCCCGCCTAAAACCGCCACCAGCAAGCCAATCGAGCGGGTATTCCAAGCGATCCCTGACCCACTCCTGGAAGCTGCGGAAGAGGCGCTGCTGTTTGAGGCGCTCAAGCTCGGCGTGAAAGATTACTTCAGCAAGACGGGCTTCAAGCGGGCGCTCATCGGCCTCTCGGGCGGGATCGACTCGGCGGTGACGGCGGCGGTGGGCGTGAGCGCTCTCGGCGCCGCCAACGTGATCGGCGTGGCGATGCCGGGCAAGTACTCTTCGGTCGAGTCGCTCGAAGACGCTCAATTGCTGGCGCAGCGGCTCGGAATCAAGCTGCTGGAGGCGCCGATCGGCTCGCCGTTCGAAGGCTCTGGCCAGGCGTTGTCTGGCGCGCTCGCGGCGCTCAAGCAGCCGTTGCTCGGGGCGGAACTGCCGGATGTGGCCGAGCAGAATCTTCAGTCGAGGCTGCGCGGCACGCTCTTGATGACGCTCGCCAATCGCCTGGATGCCCTGGTGCTCACGACGGGTAACAAGAGCGAGATGGCGGTCGGGTACTGCACGCTGTACGGCGACATGAACGGCGCGATCGCGGTGCTGTCGGACGTGACCAAGTCGCGGGTGTACCGTTTGTCCAAGTGGATCAACAAGCACGCCCAAGACGCCGGGTTTGGTGAGGCACCGATCCCGGACCGGACGATGACCAAGCCGCCGAGCGCGGAGCTGGCGCCGGGCCAGCTCGATTCGGACTCGCTGCCACCTTACGACGTGCTGGACTACATCATCACCCACTACGTCGAGCAGCGTCAAAGCGTGCAGACCATCGCGGATGAATCGACCCTGGGGCTGGCGCTCGTGACGCGGATCGTGGCGATGATCGACGCGAGCGAGTACAAGCGGTACCAGATGGCGCTTGGTCTCAAGGTCACGCCGGTGGCGTTCGGCCGGGGCAGGCGGCGGGCGCTGGCCCAGCAGTACCTTGCCAGCACGCAGGCACCTACCCGGTAGCTATGTTCTACCTCCCTCAGCGGTGCCCGGCCCTTCTGATGCCTCGCAAGCCATGTGCAAGTTCCTCGTGATCAAGGGCGGGAGTTCTGGTATTCTGGCGTAGCCTCGCGCCGTTCGGCGCGGGCGGAACCAGAGGCCGGATGTTCGGCCGAGAGGAGAAATTCGATGGTACGCAGAATGCTTGCCTTGGCCCCTGTCGCGGTCGTGGCGATGGGATGGGCCGCGACTGATGTGTGCGCGCAATCCCGGATGATCGCGATCGACAGCGCCCGCAGGCTGTACGACGTGGACACGTCAACCGGGATCGTCACGCAGTTCGGCACCGCGACTTCAAACGCGGGCACGACCGCTGGATTGGCGTACGACTGCGCTTCGTGGACGGTGTACCTGAGCTCGACAAGCCTCGACTCCCTGTTCACGCTCGACGTTGAGAGTGGCGCGGCGACGCTGATCGGTGAATACGGCGACTCGAGCGTGGTGATGCACGGCCTCGAGTGGGACTCGAGCACGGGCACGCTGTACGGCGGCACATCGGAACGTCTGTTCAGCATCGACACGGAATCTGGATTTGCGACGCTGATCGGCGCGACCGGCGTATCCGGCTTCTCCAACCTCGGGTACGACTCCGACAACGATGTGCTCTATGGCACCAACAGCGGCGCGGACAGCTTCTACTCCGTCGACCGCTCGACCGGCGCGTTCAACTTCATCGGCCCGCTGCTCGGTGGTTCTACGAACCCCAACGCGATGGCGTACGACAGCGACGCGGGCATCATGTACATGATCGACAACTCGCAGGACAATCTATACCGGATGGACCTGGAGTCCGGCGAGGCGATTGTGGTGGGCTCGATCGGTGCTTCTCTCAACATCCTCGGCCTCGTCTTCATCCCCGAGAACTGCGATGGCGGCCCGCCCTGCCCGGGCGACATTGCCGATGACTTCGGCAACCTCGGTCCTGACGGCATGGTCAGCTTCGGTGACTTCCTCGCCCTGCTCGGACTCATCGGACCTTGTCCCGGCATGGTCCCGGGCTGCGAAGGCGACATCGCCGATGACTTCGGAAACCTCGGCGGAGATGGCATGGTGAGCTTCGGCGACTTCCTCGCCCTGCTCGGGCTCATCGGGCC
The DNA here is from genome assembly GCA_029260395.1 of Phycisphaerales bacterium. Lineage (GTDB taxonomy): Bacteria > Planctomycetota > Phycisphaerae > Phycisphaerales > UBA1924 > OFTM382. The sequence goes on from JAJDDJ010000018.1 coordinate 380,617, forward strand.
CTGCCCGTAAGCATTCACTCATTCATTCTCACCGGGTCGGCCTTACCGGCTGGCCCGGTGTTTTTGTGCGCACGACGCGCGTCGAACGCCCGAGTGCCGAGCGAGCCGCACTCGGTGCATCGGCCCGCGTCGGTAGTGCTGAGATCGTGCCCGCACCGCACACAGCAGCCCTCGATAGCCCTGGGTAACAGCAGCGCGACACCCAACAATACGACAGCGGAACCCAGAGCCGAGGCGATGGCGTCGTGCGGTAGCACCTTTCCGGCAAGCTCCATTGACGCGAACCGTGCGACCGCCCACGCCGATGCCATGCCAAGCAACCATGCGATGGCACCGGCGAACAGGCCGACCGTTGCGCAACGGACGGCCGCGTGCGCCCTGCGGTCGAACCAGCGAACCGGCCTGAACCGCTGAATCGACCAGAGCAAAAGCATGGCTGTCGCAACGGGCACCACGAAGCCAGTAAGAACGAGGCTCAGCTCGAAGCCCTGCTCACCCCACGTGTCTTGGCGGATGGCATAGATGCCAATGGCGGTGGAAGCCGCAAAGACCAGCGCGTAGAGAGCGAGAAATGATCGCACGAATACCTACTTGCCCGCTGGGGCGGGAGGCGGGCTCGGGCAGACCACGCGGCCCATCATGGGACGGCCGCCTCCGGTGCCTAACGCTGGATCGAGCACCGCCTCCGAGAACCGCGCGTAGGCACGGGTCTCAGCGAGTGAGCCCGCGAGCGTGCCATCGTTCCAGTAGACGCCGTTGGTCTGGTTGCGGTGCCTGGCCCACACATGCGTGACCGCCGTGAACGCGAGCGCCAGCGCAGCAACCGCGGCGACACGGGCCCGGCGGGTCGCACGCCTGACCGCAGCAAGCCCGACGGGGCAATCTCGAGTAATGACCGTGCCGTCGGATCGACGCAACATGCGGATGCAGGTTCGGCCCTCGCGGCTGGTGATGAGCTGCGTGGCTTCGCTCTCGCTCATACCCGCGATGTTGTACACATCAAGCTCGCACGAGGCGCAGTGCCGGGCGCGGCCGTCGCCGGTCATGTCGTCCCAGTTCATGGGGCAGGGCGAAGCGATCTGGAGGCCGTCGAGCACGTTGAGGTGGACGGGCATGGGGTAATCCTCTCGGGCCATTCGTCGGACCAATGGCCGATGGTTCTCACCTCTATAGACCGGCAACCACCCAGTCCGGTTCGCGCTCCGTGTGTAACAAGCGGGTATCCGAGGGGATCGGACCCGTGAATTAGCCCTTGAGCACTCTCAGGGCCCCCACTCGCCGGCATAACGGGTCGAGAATTCGGGGGCCCGACTGCCGACTAGCTCGAAACGGCGCTTGGCGATCTGCCGAAGGTGCAGCATGTCGTGGGCCGCCCACGAGACCAACAAGTCGCCCGCAGCGATGGGGCCGAATCTCGGATGGTCGTGCGCACGCGACCAGTCGGGAGCATCGAGTGAACGCAGCCACACGAGCGACTCGGCGCGCTCGGCCTCAAAGCGTCCTACCTCTTTCAACAAATCGCGATCGTTGTACCGCTGCTCGGTGGCCCGGCCCTCGGGGTCGATCGGCGGCCAGGGCTGAGATGGATCTTCGAGCGTGAGCCGAACGCGGGTTCGAAAGTCGAGCGACTCTTCATCGGCGAGGTGCGCGACGATCTCGGTGATGGACCATGCGCCGGTCGGCGGCTTGCGGCGCGCATCGTCGCTGCATAGATCCGCAACCGAGGCGCGGAGCATCGCCGGAAACGAGGCCAGCGCATCGGTGAGAGCCGGGTGGTTCATGGCAGCGACTGGCTTTAGCTGCTGCCCTGGCGCATGCGGTCGAGGCCTTCGGGGAACGGGTACGTCGGGAAGACGCCGACGTGGCCGTGGTTCCACATGGAAGGGGAGGGGTAGACGTCGCCGCGGTAGCCGGACTCGAACATGGTGCTGAGCACGGCCTCGAAGCTGGGCTGCTGGCCGTCGCCGCCGAGCACGCGGTTGGACACACCATCGAGGAACGAAACGGTGGCCACTGGCCTGCGGTCGGGCCTGCCGCTGAGCATCTTCTGGATCGTGCGGAAACCCCGGCCAAGGTCCTCGGTCGTGAAGTGGTCGCGGCCCTGGGGGCGGAGCAGGGCGAGCACGAGCACACTATCGAGATCGTACTTGAGCACGTACGGCTCGCGGTCGCCGGTGGCGTGCAGGGCGACCGAGTCCTGAAAGACCTTGGCGTACGAGGTGATGCTCTGGGCGGACCACTGGCTGGTGGTGATGAGCTGGACAATCTGCGAGATGATGCCGTGGGCGTTGTCGTCGTCGTTGACGGCGCAAACAACGGTGCGGTACCGGCCGTCGAGCACATCGAGCAGCATGTCCTGCCCCCACAGCACGCGGAGCCGGCGGCCCGCCTCGAGCCGGGAGCGGTCAGAGGGGAGCAGCGTGACCCGCTGCGTGCCCTCGGAATGGCTGAGCAGATCGTCTGCGTCGTCGTCGTAGAGCTTGGTCGGGGATGTGGATGTGGACATGGGGCCTCCTTGCGTGGAGCGCAGTGTAACGCGCTAGCGGGGCTGGCTGGGGGCGGATTGTTTGGCCATACGCCAGCCTTCGAGCCAGCGAGCCCCGAGGTCAGCGATGGATGGGTGGTCGGTACCGATCAGGCGGAACATGCTCATTCCGCCGTGCCCATTCATGAGCGTGACACGGACTGAGGTCGTGAGGTGGTTTCGGCTTCGCCAGTAATCCGGGCCTCCCTCGATCTCGAAGAAAAGCAAGCCGTCAGACGGCGTGAAGTGTCGCTCTTGCCTGCCGACCGACGAATCCGTGACTCCTGACACGTCAACCAGCACGACTCGGAAGATGCCGTTCGGATCGTGTTGAGCTCGACCGTAGTCGCCGCGCCTGCTCGCGAACGCTCGCCACGCTGCGATGCCGCAGACGACCGCGAGCCCGGTCAAAAGCGAATCGGCGAAACCAATGAACTCAGTCACGGTGATGATGCCGAAAATGCCCAAGATCATCGGAAGGGAAACTTGGCCGCCGAAGAATGCTGGACGCTGAGTCGGGTAAGGGCGCGGGTCGCTGAACAGGCTGATCTGTTCCTGCACTTGGACTTCGGCGAAAGCGATCGACTCCGGCTCGGAACCAGCGAAAAGAATCGGTGGCAGCGACCTGCGGTGCACCCAGCGAGTGAGGCTTCGTCTGCCGCGATCACCGAATGCTTGGGCTGCCCAGAGGCGTGCACCTAGCCGCCGGTCGGTGCACCGCTTGCTGCTTCGCAGGAACTCCAATGCTGACCGGCGGTTATGCACCCGGAGCATCCACCAGCCAATGGGTGCTGACCCAGCGCAAGCAGCAGCTATCCAAAGCAGGACGCTCACAAGGTGCGGATCGTGAGATGCGCCTGGGGTGTATTGGAAAGCCGACGCTAGCAGCGCAGCCGAGCCTAGAGCGGCCCAACCAAACTGCACGCGCCGAGCAATCCGAATGAGGGAGCGGCCGCGAGCGTGGGAGGCAGCCGCAGACGAAACCGCAACGTAAGGCACTCTGGCTGTGTTGCTCTCCGCAGCGTGCGCTGACTGCTTCGTCGATGGGCACATTCAGGAGGCTCTCAGCTCCCCGCCGGCTGAGGCGTGGTGCGGAGGTAGGGCTTGTGCTCGGTGAAGCCGGCCGGGAAGAGGGTCTTGGCTTCTTCGTTCGTCACGGATGGCACAATGATGCAGTCCTCGCCCGGTTGCCAGTCGGCGGGGGTGGCGAGCTTGTGGCTCGCGGTGAGCTGCAGCGAGTCGATGGTGCGGAGAATCTCCGCGAAATTGCGACCCGTGCTCGCCGGGTAGGTGAGCGAGAGCTTGAGCTTCTTATCGGGGCCGATGATAAACACGCTGCGGACGGTCATGGTGTCGCTGGCGTTTGGGTGGATCATGCCGTAGAGGTTCGCGACCTTGCGGTCGGTGTCGGCGATGATCGGGAAGTTGGGGGCCATGCCCTGGGTCTCGGCGATGTCCTTGGACCAGCCCTCGTGGTCGGCGAGCGTGCCGACGCTGAGACCGATGACCTTGACGTTGCGCCTGTCGAACTCGGGCTTGAGTTTGGCCACAGCCCCAAGCTCAGTGGTGCAGACGGGTGTGTAGTCCTTGGGGTGCGAAAAAAGCACGCCCCACGAGTTGCCCAGGTACTCATGGAAACTGAGGGGTCCGATGGTGGAGTCTTGCGTGAAGTCGGGCGCGGTGTCGCCGAGTTGGATGGTCATGGATTGGCTCCTTGTGGTGGTGGGAGAGATCACCCCAAGAGTAGCGCGGGCGGCAAGACCAGTACCCAGGCTGCACGGGCGTGAGAGAGTAGTTTGGTCAGCGCATGAAAAACCCCCTCAAGGTTTACCTCAAGGGGGTTATGCGCTGGCGATGACCTACTTTCCCGCGATGCAGTATCATCGGCGGCCTGGGCTTAACTGCTGTGTTCGGGATGGGAACAGGTGTGACCCCAGACCTCTAGTCGCCAACAAGCCTTCCATGACGGGTAACCGCCACGGAGGGTTGAAAGACACCGATCGGCTGGAGGGCCGATCGGAGAGATCGTAAGAACGCATTGGCTGAAGTATCGTGTGCCCCGGCCAGCAGAAGCTGGACGGAAGCCAGCCGGCGGAAGCCGGACTGAAGTAATATGTCGAGGATCAGTTCGTTATGTTGGAACGATCCGCGACGGGTGGCCGGTATGAAAAAGTGTTCGACCGTTAGTACCGCTCCGCTGAGGGCCTTTCAACCCTTGCACGTGCGGCCTATCAACCTGGTAGTCTTCCAGGGGTCTCAAGCAAGTCTCATCTTGAGGGGGGCTTCACGCTTAGATGCTTTCAGCGTTTATCCCTGCCCGACGTAGCTACTCTGCGATGGGCCGAGCGGCCCAACAGAATCACCAGGGGTCAGTCCAACCCAGTCCTCTCGTACTAGGGTTGACTCCTCTCAAACTTGCAGCGCCCATGACAGATAGGGACCGACCTGGCTCACGCCGGTCTGAACCCAGCTCGCGTACCGCTTTAATGGGCGAACAGCCCAACCCTTGGGACCGCCTACAGCCCCAGGATGCGATGAGCCGACATCGAGGTGCCAAACCGCTCCGCCGCTATGGACGCTCGGGAGCGATAAGCCTGTTATCCCCGGAGTACCTTTTATCCGATGAGCTACGACCCTTCCAC
>JAJDDJ010000019.1 GCA_029260395.1 Phycisphaerales bacterium
GCCTAATACCATCAGGCATGTCGCAAGTGCATCACAGTTCATACAAGTTTCTCCGACAACTGTGACGGATGCCAGAGAATGTTCCACTGGATAACCTGTACGGGGATCAATCGTATGGGAATACGTTTTCCCATTCACTTCAAAAAAATTTCGATAGTTGCCGGAAGTGGCCATCGACAGATTGGAAAGTGGAACGACCTTTTGGATTTTGCGTGTTTCGCTTATTGGTTTTTCAATTCCCACTTTCCAGGGAACTTGCTTTTGATTGGAACCTCTGGCACGCATCTCCCCACCAATTTCCACCAGATAGTTTTCGATGGATTGTGAATCAAGGTATTCAGCGACAATATCCACAGCGTAGCCTTTGGCAATTGCAGAAAGATCAAGGTAGACATTGGGAATCAACTTCTTCAACGCGGGCCGATCCTGCTGTAAATTAATGTGCTGGTAACTCACTTTCTTTCTGGCTGCTTCTATCTGTTTAGATTCCGGCAATGTTTTTTTACCCGGATCGGGACCAAAGTGCCACAGGTTGACCAGAGGCCCTATCGTCATATCAAAGGCGCCTGCACTCTCTTTACTTAAGTTGAACCCTGTTTCAACGACTTCCAAAACTGCCGGTGAAACTTCAAACCACTGATCGGACTGTGATTGATTGAATCGGGATAACTCAGATGTTTTGATGTAAGTTGACATCTGAGCGTTGAGATTCTGTAAAAGTCGATCCACTTCTCGTTTAAGAAGCGCGGCGTCTACTTTATCCGCAGGCTGTGTGCAGATCGTAATATGGTAAGATGTCCCCATTGTGGGACCCTGAATCTGTTGCTTGCTTAGTAACTCTGCAACAGAAGCAGTCTGGTCAGTTTGACATGCTGTGCCGGTAAAGACGATCAGCAGTAAAACAACAACGCGCTGAAACGGTTTGGGACAGCGATTAACCAAAGTCATCATAGCGGATATTCTCAGGTTCGACTCCCAAGTCATCCAGCATGTTCCGCACAGCGGATAACATCATTGGTGGACCACAAATATAATATTCACAGTCTTCAGGTGCAGGATGTTTACTTAAGTACTCATCTAGCAATACTTGGTGAATAAAACCTTGCAAACCATCCCAGTTGTCTTCTGGAACCGGGTCTGAGAGTGCAATGTGCATTTTGAAATTCGGGAAATTCTCTTCAATGGCCCGGAATTCATCTTCGTAAAACATTTCTCGTAAGCTACGAGCACCGTACCAGTAAGACACTTTACGGTTTGTTTTACGCTCTTTATAGAGTTCATAAATGTGAGATCGCAACGGGGCCATACCAGCACCACCGCCGATATAAATCATTTCCGCTTCGGTTTCCTGAATGAAAAATTCCCCATAGGGACCAGAAATCGTAACTTCGTCACCTGCTTTTAAATCGAAAATATAAGAAGACATCTTACCGGGAGGCGTGCCCTCTGGTGAACGAGGAGGCGGAGAGGCAACACGCACATTCAGCATGATGATCCCTTTCTCTCCCGGATAGTTAGCCATGGAATAAGCGCGAATGACTTCTTCATCGACTTTGGATTCAAACCGCCATAAGTTGAAATTATCCCAGTCCTCTTTATATTCCTCTGGGATGTCAAAATCACTGTACTTAATATGATGTGGGGGTGCTTCGATCTGAATAAACCCACCAGCTTTGAAATCGACATCCTCACCCGCTGGCAATTCGAGAATAAGCTCCTTGATGAAGGTGGCAACGTTATCGTTGGATTTGACTTTACAAACCCACTTCTTAGTTTCGAAGACTTCCGGTGGAACTTCGATTTCCATGTTGCTCTTCACTGGCACCTGACAGGATAAACGACAGCCTTCTTTTACTTCTCTATTATTAAAATGTGATCGCTCTGTGGGTAAAATATCTCCCCCACCTTCCAGCACTCTCACTTCGCATTGCGCACAGGTTCCGCCACCGCCACAAGCTGATGAGACGAATATTTGGTTTTCGGCAAGTGCATTCAACAACTTACCACCTACGGGAACTTCGATTTGCTTCTGTTCGTTGACAGTGATCGTGACATTACCAGAGGCAACCAGTTTTGATTTTGCAACCAGGATGATGGCGACCAGGGCTAACACAATGCCCGTAAACATAACAACGCCAAACAGAATTTCTATAACCATGATAAAACGTTGACCGCTCTAAAAAGTAGAAGTAGTTAAAAGACTTATAATTGGATTCCAGAGAACGCCATGAAAGCCATTGCCATTAAACCAACGGTGATAAATGTGATGCCCAGTCCCCGTAAGCCGAGTGGTACATCACTGTATTTCATTTTTTCGCGAATTCCAGCCAATGCCATGATCGCCAGTGCCCAGCCCACACCCGATCCAAAACCGAATACACAGCTTTCCGGAAAGTTATAATCGCGTTCGACCATGAACAACGTGCCCCCTAAAATTGCACAGTTCACAGTAATCAAAGGCAGGAAAATCCCCAGCGAGTTATAGAGAGCAGGCACAAAACGATCCAGAGTCATTTCCAAAATCTGGACCATGGCGGCAATCACACCGATATAGCAAATCAATCCCACAAATGTCAGATCAACATCCGGATATCCAGCCCAAGCTAAAGCTCCTTTTTTCAGGAGATGCTGGTAGATCACATTATTTACGGGAACGGTAATCGTCTGAATCACGATCACAGCAATTCCCAACCCAACGGCGGTTTTCACATTCTTGGAAACGGCCAGAAAAGTACACATTCCCAAAAAGAAAGCTAAAGCCAGATTCTCGATAAACAAGCATTTTATAAATAGGCTCAGATAATGTTCAAACATGTTACGCCTCCTCCATTTGATCGGTTTTCCAAACTCTCAAAATCCAAATCAAAAAACCGATAATAAAAAACGCGCTCGGAGGTAATAACATCAAACCATTGGCATCATACCAACCACCATCGCGACTTAATTTCAATAATTGCACACCGAATAAACTGCCTGAACCAAATAGCTCTCTGAAAAATGCCACGATCATTAAAATGGCGCTATAACCGAGCCCATTTCCAAGTCCATCCAGAAAACTGATACCGGGCTCATTTTTCATAGCAAAACCTTCTGCACGCCCCATCACGATGCAGTTGGTGATAATCAAACCAACAAATACCGAAAGCTGTTTACTAATCCCGAAGGCAAATGCTTTCAAAAACTGATCCACTAAAATCACCAGAGAAGCAATGATCGTCATCTGCACAATGATTCGAATACTACTGGGAATTTGTAATCTGATGGAGGCCACCGCTGCATTAGAGCAAGCCGTTACTAACGTCACGGCAATACTCATTACGAGCGCTGTTTCCATTTTGGTGGTCACAGCCAAAGCAGAACAAATT
>JAJDDJ010000020.1 GCA_029260395.1 Phycisphaerales bacterium
ACCATTAAAAACATTGAATGTTCGATTGTTGATAAAGGGTTTGAGCAAGGTTGGATTATTGCGGAACCGCCCACACAGCGTACAGAAAAAAAAGTAGCGATCGTTGGCTCAGGTCCATCAGGGCTTTCATGCGCCGCTCAACTCAACCGTGCGGGTCATCGGGTGACTGTTTATGAGCGCGCCGACCGCATTGGCGGCCTGTTAATGTACGGCATTCCAAACATGAAACTCGACAAATCCATCGTGCAGCGGCGCGTCGATTTGCTGGCCCAGGAAGGGGTGAATTTTATTACCAACACCGTCATCGGCAAAGACCTACCAGCCACCAAACTGCGAGCGGATTATGACGCGGTGGTGCTTTGTTGTGGCGCAACCAAGCCTCGTGATTTACCCGCTGATGGCCGCAATCTGCATGGCATCCACTTCGCCATGGAATTCCTTCACGGTAACACCAAACATTTGTTGGATCATGAATTTAAGGGAAATTCGCCAATCTCGGCTGAGGGCAAGCATGTTATCGTTATTGGCGGCGGCGACACCGGCACCGATTGCGTTGGCACTGCAATGCGACACCAATGCAAAAGCATCACCCAGTTCGAAATCATGCCACAACCACCTGGTAAGCGCCAGCCTGACAATCCCTGGCCAGAATGGCCAAAAGTCTACCGGCTTGATTATGGCCATGAAGAGGCCGCAGCCCGTTTCGGCGCTGATCCACGCTCTTATTTAATCATGACCGAAAAGTTCGTTGGTAACTATAACGGCCATGTAAAAGCACTTCATACAATCAATATCGAATGGGCCAAAGACGACAATGGCCGGTTTTACCCCAGAAAGATACCCGGTAGCGAAAAAATCTGGCCTGCCGATCTGGTGTTACTGGCCATGGGATTTCTTGGCCCAGAAGATACCATTCTCGATGAACTTGCCATCGCGCGCGATGGCCGTTCGAACGCGAAGGCCGAAGAAGGGATATACGCAACCAATGTCAAAGGGGTGTTTGCCGCTGGCGATATACGGCGTGGTCAAAGTCTGGTGGTTTGGGCCATCTACGAAGGACGCACCGCGGCGCGCGAATGTGACCGTTACCTGATGGGATCAACCCTGTTGCCCTGAGTAAATTTTTGATAGCTCAGATGAACATTACTTGGCCAGCGCGCGGTAATCCATACGGAAAATGAACCGATACCGCCCTCTTGACAATGTCCGCATTGTCCTCAGTCACACCAGCCATCCAGGCAACATCGGCGCTGCTGCCCGCGCGTTGAAAACCATGGGATTGAGCTCGCTCTATCTTATTAATCCTCGGTCATTTCCTGATAAAGAAGCGGAAGCACGAGCAGCAAATGCAAAAGATATATTAGATAATGCCAGGGTTTGCGCGAATATAAACGATGCGTTAGACGGCACTGCCCTGGCAGCTGCAATTAGTGCCCGTCCACGCGGCCTTAGCCACGACGTGTATGATTCTCGTCAAGGCGCACAAGAAATAATCGGCTATGCACGTGAAAATCCTGTTGCGCTGGTTTTTGGTGCAGAATCATCCGGTCTAACGACCATGGAGGTAGGTAAATGCCACATAACGATACATATCCCGGCCGATCCTGATTATTCTTCTCTCAACCTGGCAAGCGCCGTACAGGTAATGAGCTACGAGCTGCGCATGGCGCTGCCGGAAATTGAACAACACGCACAACAATCCAGCAACCTTGCCAGCTTTAACGATGTTGAACTTTTTTTCCGTCATCTGGAACAGGTCATGATTGCCAGTAAATTCCTTAACCCGGAAAAACCGAAACGATTAATGCAACGTGTCAGACGTCTGTTTTCACGCGCAAGGCTTGAAAAAGGGGAAGTTAAGTTTTTACGTGGTTTTTTAAGTGCTTTGGATAAAATGAAATAAATTTGCTTGCACCGATTATTCGTAACCCGCCCCTTTAATTAAGGTCCCGACCCCTTGGTCCGTTAATATTTCCAGCAATAGCGCATGCTCTACCCGGCCATCGATAATATGGCAGGATTTAACGCCTTTTTTTACAGCGTCCAGCGCTGCACCAATCTTTGGCATCATGCCGCCCGAAATTGTTCCATCCGCAAACAGCGCATCAACTTGTTCAGCGACCAGCCCGGTTAGCAGATTCCCGTTTTTATCCAACACGCCCGGTGTATTGGTCAACAGAATCAGTTTTTCCGCTTGCAGAATTTCCGCCAGCTTACCCGCCACCAGATCTGCATTGATATTGTAGGACTCACCTTCATCACCCACGCCTATAGGCGCAATGACAGGAATAAAATCCTGCGTGTCAAGCAGCGCAATTAATGAGGGATCAATATGTGCGATCTCGCCCACCTGGCCGATATTTAACCATTCGCCGAGATTTTCATTATCTTGCATTAATAATTTTCTCGCGCGTATAAAAGCGCCGTCCTTGCCGGTCAAACCGACCGCATGGCCACCCTGGCGATTTATCAGATTAACAATATCTTTGTTAACCAACCCACCTAACACCATTTCCACGACATCCATCGTCTCGGCATCCGTGACACGCATTCCCTGAATGAATTCACCCTGCTTGCCGACTCTTTTCAGCATCTCATCTATTTGAGGACCGCCGCCGTGAATGATAACGGGATTCATGCCAACCAGTTTCATTAATACCACATCCCGGGCAAAACCCTGCTTGAGTTTTTCTTCAACCATGGCATTGCCGCCATACTTGATAACAATCGCCTTGCCATGAAAGCGTTGAATGTAAGGCAATGCTTCGGCTAAAATTTTTGCTTTATCTTTTGCGGCGGCTAATGTCAGCATATCCTATCGATAATTTATAGAAAGCAACCACAGAGTATAACAAAAAAATTTTGGCAGCCTATACAGCGATCTGCATAAATTTCTTCACGCACACCAGCTCACTTAGATTTAGTTCGCGCCAAAACCGGCCCTCTTTATCCCTGTATTTCCCGGCGATACCCGGGCACTCCTCATTATCTGCTTTTTCAACAGATTCAAAATCAGCTAAACTTCTGATGCCCAGCATATTGCTAACCAACAGGCCACTATTTACACCAAACTTCGGTGAAGCAAGTAATACGCGGGCTTTCGAACTTCGCGGCGTCGCATCACCAGTAAAAAAAGCAGCCAAATCGGTAATACCATAAAGCTCACCGCGCACGTTAGCCACC
>JAJDDJ010000021.1 GCA_029260395.1 Phycisphaerales bacterium
TACGGGCGATGTCGCAAACCCCGGAGCGGGCGTCGTAAATTACTCCGGATCCGCCGACTGGAACGGGCAGAACGGCCATGTAACCACGGCCGGCTCGGCGGGGAACACCAGCTTCTATGGCGCCTTCGATATGAACGGCAACGTGTGGGAGTGGAACGAGACGGCGTTGCCATTTTCTGTCCGCATCCTCCGCGGCGGCGGATTCTTCAGCAGCCTGTTCGACCTGACGTCATCCGGCGGGAGCTTCGATGATCCGCGGTTCGATAGCGTAAACATCGGGTTCCGTCTCGCAAGTCCCGTGCCGGGGTACGCGTGCCCCGGTGACATCGCCAACGACTTCGGTTCTTTGGTTGCTGACGGCATGGTGAGTTTCGGCGACTTCCTCGCCCTACTCGGTCTCGTCGGACCTTGCCCGGGCGGCACGCCGGGTTGCACGGGTGACATCGCCGACGACTTTGGCACCCTCAACGGTGGCGATGGCATGGTCAGCTTTGGCGACTTTCTCGCGCTGCTGGGCCTCGTTGGGCCCTGCCCCTGAGCCCTCGCTCTGTTGCGTGAATCTCGGTTCGCCCTGGCAGCGATCGGTCACAAAGCACCGACTCCTAGTCCTGAATGAACGACTCGTCGATGCCTACGCGGCCTTGCTCCTGTTCTTCAAGCATAATCTCGCGGAGCCCCCGGATCAGCTCCCACGCCTCTCGCCGTGGCGCGCTCGCGGCGGCTGATCTCTCTCCGTGCCGCCAGGCGTTCTTCGAGCTGATCGCTTTGCCCTCAGCCGTCCTTGGGCCTGTGCTCAGCTCCCACGGCCTGTTTTGCTTGGCCGAGGACCTCAGCGAGGCCAGGCCCGCCTGAGTCAACCGGTAGGGCCGGGGCTGGACCTCGGGGCAATCCTTGTTCGTTCGCCGTGTTTTCTGCCCGTGTTTTCTCATTCTGAACCACCTGTTGATTGGCGATGTTGGCCTGCTTGATGGCCGTGAAGCTGTCCCCGGCCCGCGGGGGCCGCTGGTACTCCGGGAGCGCGAGCATGAGCCTGCGGAACGTGTTGCTGGCCCGGTCTGCGTACTCGTTAACGGTCTGGATGGACTTGATCTCGGTCTGGGTGCCCGAGAGCTTCGTTAGGTGCAGCACCCGAACGTGGGCCAGCAGAGCCTGCACCGCAAGCATCTCCTCCAGGGCGTCTCTTGGAGCCATCTCCCGCATCAGCCAGTTCACGAGCTGGTGAGCGGTCATAGGAATGTCGATGCCGTCGAGGAGCTCGCCCATGTGCGGGACCAAGACTTCGCAGTAGGCCACCGCGCCGAGGCCTCTGACAAGCGCATCGGCCGCCGCGTCCGGCGAGGTCGCCGGATCACCCCGGAGCGTGCAGCGGACACCATCGTCACCTTTCACGGGCTTGATCCCTCGTTCAGTCTTGGGCATGGTCGTTCTCCTTGCTCGAAGCGGTCACCATCGCCGCGATGCCCGCCCGAAGCGACTCGGGCAGGCCATCCCATGCGGCGACCAGCGATGCCAACCGAGGGTCCGTTGAGGGCGCGTGGCGGGTATTTGGTGTCGGGTAGCTGGCAGAATAGCTGGGGGCGTCAGCACCAGCTTCGTAAGTGTCTTTGTTTTCAGGGGCTTGCGGACTATGTCGTCCGTCTTCCAAGCTGAATGTTGCCGGTTCGATCCCGGTCGCCCGCTTTCGCGATGCTCCGCGGCTCTGGCCAGCTCGGTTTAAGCCGGGTCACAGCTTCGGTAGGCATCGATGACGGCCCGTTCGCCGTCAGCGCCGCCGATCGAGTTGCCGTGCTCCATTCCAAGGATGCCCGTAAAGCCCTTGGCCTTGATGTGCTTGAACACGTTGGCGTAGTTGATCTCGCCGGTGGTTGGCTCTCGCCGGCCCGGGTTGTCGCCGATCTGGAAGTACGCGATCTGGTCCCAGCACCGATCGATGTTGGGGATCAAATTTCCCTCGGTCGCCTGCTGGTGGTAGAGGTCGCAGAGAATCTTGCACGACGGGCTATCGACTGCCTTGCACATCTCGTACGCGTGGGCCATCTCTGCGAGGAGCATTCCTGGATGGTCGCACGGGTTGAGCGGTTCGAGCACCATGACCAGGCCGTGGGGCTTAAGAATCTCGCACGCGGCTCTTAGCTGATCGACGGCGTAAGCGGTCTGATAGCCCGGATCGAGGCGCGGCTCGCTCCTGCCGGGCACGACGGTCATCCACTTGGCGTTGGTTCGCTTGGCCACATCGACGGCGGCCTTGGCTTCGTCAAGGAACTTCGACTGGTCGCCCGCGTCGCCCCGGCTGAAGGTCGGCCCCCACGCGGTCGAAGGGTTCAGCACGAAGACACCCATCGCCATGCCGAGTTCATCCATCGACGCGGCGATGCGGCGCTGCTCGTCCTCGCTTCGGCCCGCCATGCCGTTGTCTTCCCATGCGGTGAAGCCCTCGGCTGCTGCGAACTCGAGCTGGGCGACCGGGTCGCTGCCCGCGAGGTTGTTGAACATGCCAAAGTGAGGGGCGAAGTCCATCCCGAACTGCTTGGAGCGCGGTACCCGTGCGCCAACCACGCGTGTTGCGCTCGCGGCGACGCCGGCGGCCCCGACACTCGCAATAAAGGTCCTGCGGTCCATCTTCGTTCCCTCCTTAGATCAGCGGGGTGCGTCCGGGCGTGGGCACCGGATCGGTAACAAGCGAGCCCATCGCGTAGGCGGCGGGCGAAAGATCGAGCTTCGAGTTCATCGCTTGCTCCCAGGTCACCGCCTTGCCGGTGTACGCGCTCATTCGCCCCATGATCGCGGTAAGCGTGCTCTCGGCGACCCGTTTGGCTTCATTGAGTCGGGGGCTCTCGCCGCGTATGGAGCGGATGAGCTGCTCGTGCTCGGTGACGTACGGGTTGGCCGAGCCGTTCATTTCCCAGTTGTCGGCTGCTTCGATGCGCGAGTAGCCGTGCCAGCTTGTCGATCGGCCCTTGGTGCCTTGGATGTGCTCAGCGACATGCGACTCGCACCCATCGGTTTGTCGGCACATGCTCATCAGGTGCGCGCCCGAGGGGTATTCGTAGTCGACCGCAAAATGATCGAAGATGTTGCCGTACTTAGCGTCGGTGCGGACCTGCCTGCCGCCCATGCCCACGCACTTGGCAGGCGGGCCTCCCATCACCCAGTTGATGGCGTCGAGGTTGTGGACGTGCTGTTCGGTGATGTGGTCGCCCGAAAGCCAGCAGAAGTAGAGCCAGTTCCGGCATTGCCATTCCATATCGGTGTACGACTCCTGCCGTTCGTGCACCCACAGGCCGCCCTGGTTCCAGAAGCAACGGGCGCTGACGGGCTCACCGATCGCGCCGTCGCCGAGGCGTTTCATGAGTTCGAGATAGTTGTCCTGGTGTCGTCGCTGGGTGCCCGCGACGACCGAGAGGGACTGCTCGTCCGCCGACTTCGCTGCCTCGATGACCCTGCGGATGCCTGCGGGATCGACCGCGACCGGCTTCTCCAGGAAAACGTGCTTGCCCGCGCGCACCGCGGCCTCGAAGTGGATCGGTCGGAAGTGCGGCGGAGTAGCCAGGCAGACGTAATGAACATCCTTTAGCGCGAGCAACTGCTTGTAGGCATCGAACCCAGTGAACCGCTTCTCGGGTGGCACGTCCACTCGGCCGACCCAGTCCGCCTCGCCCGATAGGTGCTCGTGCGCCGATTGGAGCCGGTCTGGGAACAGGTCGGCCATCGCGACGATGCGCACGCTGGGGTCCGCTTCGAGGGCGTTCCACGCGGCTCCGGTGCCCCGTCCGCCGCAGCCGATGACCCCAACCCGGATGGCGTCGTCGTTCGAGCCCCTTAGCCCTGCGGCGAAAGTAGGCGATACCGCGATTCCCGCTGCGGTCACGATGCCGGTCTTGATGGCGTCTCTGCGTGTCCAGTCGTTCATGGTGCTGCTCCCACTGGGGTTGCGCGGACTCGATTCCTAGAGACCGAGCGCGCGGTCCATTCGATGGCTGATATCGGTGAGTCGTTCGAGGTCGCCGCCGCCCACCTCTGCGGTGGCCCAGCCGGTGTATTCAAGCTTCGCGAGCGCTGTGCGCACAGCCGCCCAGTCGAGATCGCCCTCGTCGATCTCTACCCCGAAGCCAGCCCACTTGCCTTCCTTGCCGGCCTTAGCGCGCGAATAGCCCTTGATGTCGAGGCGGAAGATCCGCGTGCCCAGCGCGCTGATCCAGTGCTCGGGCCAGCCATACCGCCAGATGTTGCCGATGTCGAGGTACCACCCCACTACTTTCGCGCCAGCGAGGCCATTCAACTCATCGACGTAAGCGGCAGCTTCGCGCGGGCTCAACAGAAACTCGTTCCACACGTTCTCGATGGCGATGCGCACATCCAGCTCTCGCGCCAGAGGAAGCACTTTGGCAATGGACTCGATCGAGAGCTGCCACGCCTCGGCGTAGGGCATCGATTGGTTGACCACTGCGGGCACCAGCAGCACGGTGCGCTCATCCGTGCGCACGCCGGCGGGCTCGCACCAGGCATCGCAGTCGCGGACGGCGCGCTCGAGGCCTGCGAGTCCCTCTTCGCGCACAGCCTCATCGGGATGGTTGAGCGGCTTGGCCCAGTGCACGGAGTCCACCACGCCGATGACGCGCAGATCGCTTGCGACTTTGGCCTCGGCGAGTTCCTCCGCGGTCACGCCGCTGGGCGCATCGAGTTCAACGCCCGCAAAGCCCGCTGCGCGAGCGATGGCAAACTTCTCTGCCAGCGCAGTGCCGCCAGCGATCATGCCGATCTTGAGTGCCTTGCGAATGCGCACGTCTCGGGTTGATGCGGCAAGTGAGCCCTGTGCGCCAAGCCCAATCGCGGCGGTCCCAGCGGCGGCCGCGAGCATGAACTCGCGCCGGTCTATAGAACGCATCAGAGCAGCCTCGTCTTGCCGGGGATAGCTAGGGCGGGTGTCGGTCGGGTGCCCATTGCCCACGGCTCGGGGTTGAGCACCTCGGCGGATTGCACCGCTTGGTCCCATGTCACGACCTGGCCCGTGTACGCGGCCATCCGGCCCATGATCGCGAGCAGCGTGGAACGCGCCATAAACTCGCCGTCGTTGACTGGCGAGCCTGAACGGATGGCTTTAAAGAGTAAGTCGTGCTCTCGCTGGTACATGTCGTTGCCCGGCGCTGAACCGCGCCAAGGCTCGTCGCCCTCGATGACGTGCTCAGCGGTCCACGGCTTCATGGTGCAGTGGCCGCGCGATCCGAGGACGTACATGGTGTTGTCTGACGCCGTGTTAGGCCAGTGGCGGCAGGTGTGGTACGCGCGCACGCCGCCGGGATACTCGTAGACCACAGAAAAATGATCGAACACGTTGCCGGTTTCGGGCAGGTTGTCGCGAACCTGTCGACCGCCGACGGCAAAACACCGCTCGGGGGGCGCATCACCCATCGCCCAGCCAATCCAGTCGATCGCATGCACAGCCTGCTCGACGATGTGATCGCCCGAAAGCGGGTGGAAGTAGTGCCAGTTGCGGGTCTGGAACTCGGTGTCGGTCCACGGTGCCTGGCGGGCTTTGGGCTGAATCCAGCCGGTGGTGTTGTAGGTGGACTGAATGCTTCGGATGTCACCGATGCCTCCAGCGCGAAGGCGGTCGAACGTCTCGCGAACCTGGTCCTGGTATCGCCAGCAGAAGCCGCTCATCAGGCTGAGCTGCTTGGATTTGGCCAGTCTCGCCGATTCGAGCACCGATCGCACGCCGGGCGCATCGACCGCGACTGGCTTCTCACAGAAGACATGCTTGCCCGCCGCCACTGCTGCCGCGAGGTGCTGAGGCCTGAACGCGGGTGGTGTGGTGAGCAGCACGACATCCACGCCCGAATCAATGACACGCTGGTAGGCATCGAACCCGTGGAACCTGCGGTCGGCAGAGACTCTGATTCTGCGCTCAGCGAGGTCCGTGCCGTTCTCTGCGTCAGCGTCGAGTAGGTCGGTGCGGGTGTTCTCGAGACACGGTTCGAGTCGCTCTTCAAACAGGTCGCCCATGGACCACAGCACCGAGCCTTCGTCGGCGTGAAGCGCCTGCACCAAGGCTCCCGTGCCGCGCCCGCCGCACCCGACCACGCCCACTCGCAGTTCGGCAGGGTTCTTGCGGCCGGTTGCAAGTGAAGGGCCGGCCATCACGCTTACCGCACCAACGGTTGCCGCGGTCTTGACGAACTCGCGCCTGGTCCAGTCGCTATCGGCTGGCTGGTTGTTCAGTAGGCTGGTCGGTCGGTTGTTGGATTGGTTGCTCGATCTGTTCATCGGCTGGCTCCTCGACAACGAAACGGAATCCGACCCACGAGCAGTCGGCGAGCCACCATTGGCTCTTGGGGATCTGCGGGTCGGAACGGTTCCACGAGCGGGCTTGCTGCTGAACGGTTTGCGGCGTGCATCGGTCGTCAGTGTCGCGGTAGCTGCCGCCCATCGCCACAGGTTTGCCCTCGGTAGCGACCCACTCGGCGACGTTTCCGAGCGTGTCATGCAGGCCGAGCGCGTTGGCCTCAAGCGAACCTATCGGTAGCGTGTTGTTGTCGCTGTTGGCAGCGGTCCATGCGTGGTCGACAAGGGCCGCGTCCTGATCGATAGCCGCGTAGGCAGTGAACTCGGCAGGCTTCGGCAGGCGAGCCACGAGACCGGTGCGCTGGCTGAACCACTCGCAAAACGACTCGGCTGCCTGGCGGGTCATCCCCATCGCTGGATAGCCCGCGTGGCCCATGCCGCGGTCGGGCGGCACGTAGGGCTTGCTAGGCCGGGTAACCGCGTCGGCTTCGGTGCCCTCAGGGATATCCAAGCCGTAGAGGTAGACGTCGTAGAGGTCCCAGCTGACCTCGGTTCGGCCTACCCAAAGCACGGGCTTGCCATCGCGTTCCACTCGGACGAGTTCGCACTCGATGACGGTGTCCGGGATGCGCACGGACTTGACCCGCGTTTGCTCAACGGGCTGAGCCGTGGCTACGGTCGCCACCATGAGCGCCACGCAAAAGAAATGGGCCAGCGCCCTGCTCATCTCGACGGTCCTCCTGTGCCAAATGACGGGATGCTCGACATCGAGCACGACCGCGAGGGCCTCTGAGCCTACCAGCGAGCGGTTCGAATACGCAAGGCTGGCGATGGGCAGCAGAGCCCGAATCTTGGTCTATGCGGAGCAGGAGCCTGTGGAGGCGGTCCGGCGAGCGTTCGACGTGATCGAGGCGTACGAGCGAGCACTGAGCGACTATGACCCGAAGAGCGAGGCGATGGTGCTGTGCTCGATGGAGTCGGGTGTATGGCACGAGGCCAGCCCCATCCTGATCGAGGCCCTGACCCGCTCACGCGAGGCGTGGGAAGCGTCGGGCGGGGCGTTCGATGTGACCATCGGCACGGTGTCGGCTGTGTGGCGCAAAGCTAACGAGAGCGGCGAGGCCCCGTCCACCGAACGGCTAGCTCGTGCGCGATCAAGCGTGGGCATGGACCTCGTCGAGATCGATGCAACTCGCGGGCTCGTTCGCCTTGCGAAGACTGGAATGCGGCTGGACTTTGGCGGCATCGGCAAGGGCCTCGCGGCGGATGCGGCGTTGGTATCGTTGCGCAACAGCGGGCTCGACTCTGCCCTTGTGGAGATCGGGGGCGACTTGTCAGCCGGAGAAGCTCCGCCGGCCAAGCCGGGCTGGTCAGTGCGGGCCGACGATGGAACGGGCCATGGACTGAATCTCATGACCATCCGGCGGGGCGCTGCGACCAGCGGGGATGCCTTTCGCTTTACCGAGATCGACGGAGTCCGAGGGTCGCATATTCTCGAGCCGGGTTCGGGCGTGCCAGCATCGGCGGGGCCAGCGGTCACGGTCATCGCGTCGAGCGGCTGGGCGGCGGATGCGATCGCCACGGTCGCCCGGCTCAAGAGCACAGAAGCCGCTGAGCGAATGGCCCGATTGCTCGGCGGAGCTGACGTGATCGAGCACTCGGCCAGTGTCGGCACTGAATCAGGATTGACCGAGGTCGGCTGGCCCCGATAGACTTAAAGGCTGCAGGCTCAACCAAGGCTTGCGGCTCTCGCGGGTGTAGTTCAGTGGTAGAACGTCAGCTTCCCAAGCTGAATGTCGTCGGTTCGAGTCCGATCACCCGCTTTCTGGAACCCGTTCGCAGGAGTTCGCAAAACATCGCGTTTTGCAGTACGAAAACGGGTTTCCGAGCCTTCAATCTCCAGCTGTCCGTTTGGCACACAGTCGCACCGATCGGCGTCCGAAGGTGCCGTTTCGTGCAGCGACTGCTGGGGCCAGTGCTGGGGTTCTGCTGGGGCCGGATCGGGCGCTGGGTCGCTGTCATCTGATTCGTCGGTCTCGTCCAGGGTCGAACCCACTCCTACTGACGGCAGCTTCGCCGCGGCCTTGGCTTGGTCGGGGAGCCGCAGGTCGGTGTAGTGACGGAGCGTGGTGCTGATGTCCGCGTGCCGCATCTGGCGCTGGGCCTGCTGTGGGGTGACTCCCGCCTGAGCCAGAAGCGTCCCCGTCGTAGTCCGAAGGGCATGCCGGTCGACTCGCCGTCCGAGCTCGTCGTACTCGGCGATGGCCGCCCGCTTCAGGTCGGCAGAGAACGTGCGGGTCGTGGGCGACGTCTGGAAGACCCGGGCCACCGGGCTCGCGCCGGCCGGTCGCATCTGCCGAAGTGCCGCCGTGACCTCGGGGCTGAGCGCGATCCAGTCATCTCGCTTGGCTTTGCCCTTGTTCGCTCGTACGAGGATGGCCTCGTTCGCAAGGTCGACGTCATCCCAGGTCAGGCTGGTCATCTCCTTCATCCGAAGACCTGTCAGCGCGGCCACCAGATAGAAGTTCCCCCGTGGGCCGGATGACGTGATGAGGCGTTTGAGCTCATCTTCAGTCAAGGCTCGACGCTTCACGCGCTTGTCGCGAGTCTCGTCGACCTTCGGGATGTACTGGCACGGGTTGGAGGCCAGACGTTCCGTCCGGACGTTCCAATTCAGGAAGGCGATGACCGCAGCTCGGACTGCGTTGATGGTCCGCGGCCCAATCGTGCGGACTACCTTGTCCTGCTCGCCAACGGTGGCGCGCAGCTGCTTGACCGGCACCGTTCGCAGCGCCCGCAAGTGACGCTGGACGCGGACGGGGTCCAGATCGCTCAGCCGCTTGGCCTCGATGTCCTCAAACATCCGTTTGAGCTGGCACTCAACAGTCTTCACGTGTCGCGGGTTGCAGCCCCGGTGGCGGAGATCGTCCAGGTACTCCTCCAGGTGCGCGGCGAGGGGACACGAACCATGCTCGGCGATCCGGTCGGCAGCCGGGTCGATGATCCCCTCGCGCCGGAGCATCACATCGCTCTCGAGCTTGCTGGCAAGCCGCTCTGCGGCCCGCTTGTCCGTCGTGCGGCTCGACTTCTCGCGGCGAACGCCCTCGTGATCGAACCACTGGATGATCCAGTTGCCTTTTCCGTTTCGTTTGAACACTGTCGCCATGAGGCGCGTCCTTCCCGAGCCATCGAGTTGCGTGCTTACCGCGTATTCGTCTTCGCTCGCTCTTCAAGCCACGAGCGCAGTTGCGCCACGGGGTAGAGCACGCGTGTGCCGATGCGGACGTGTGGGATCGTCTTGGCGTTGGTCCACGTCCAAAGAAGTCGCTCGCTGATGCCGAGCATCGCAGCGGCTTCTCGACGACCGACGGCGAGCGGTTCTGGATTGGATGACGCCGAATCTGTCTTGTTGTAGATCATGCCGCACCCCCCTCAGACCTCGCCGCAGCTTGCGCAGCGGCGAAATCCACAGGTGTCACAGACAGGCCCGTCGCCCATGGCGACGCCGCAGCGGTGACAGAACAGGTACGGGTAACGGATCGACTTCTCCTTGACGGAGCTCGCCGGAGTTGTCGGACGGCTAGGAGTTCGCGCCGGCTGTGCCGGTCCGCGACGGCTTTCGCGTTCCTCTTGAGTCATGGCATGTACCTCGAGCACGATGATGTCGATCGCCGCTCCGACGTTGGGAGTTGGCGGTGCACGCCTGATGCGTGCGAACGACAAACGTGCGGGAGTTGGAGCCCGCCGAGTGTCGCGGCTTCAGTGCCGCGACGATGCTCGGGCGCTGGGCGCCGAGCCATGACGAACGAGTTCGGATGCGATCCGCTTTGGCAAGAGCTGCTTGCCGTCGCGGAATCGAATCTCCTCAAGGCGATAGACCAAAGCCTGCCTTGATACGTCGAATCGCCTGCACAACTCGGGGACGAGCAGTCGTGTCCAGAGCTGTCGGGATTCGGTGGACTCGCCGGTGATCGCGAGCAGCGTTTGCTCGAGGTCGAGGGCGTGGTCGCTGACGATTTCATCGAGCTGCAGAAGAAGCTCGACGTTGGGCATGAGGAAGCCCACGGCGAAGCGGTCGGCTTCGCGTTCCACTTCGATGTCCGAGCCCGGCTCCAACTCGCCGCGCTCGTGGAAGTTCTTGCCCTTGCCGGCGTGGAGGACCATGTGGCCCAGCTCGTGGGCGCACTTGAATCGGAACCGGCCATCGGTTCGGATGCGGTCGCTGACGAGAATCTCCCGCTCGTCGATGAAGACGCATCCGAGCACGCCGGGTCCGAACCGGGACAGGTCCTCGATGCCGAACTGGTAGTCGAGCGGACGCTCGATCCATCGCTCCACCGGGATGGGGAGCGGCACGCGTTCCTTCCCCTCGAAGGCCCGGCACTCTTCCAGCAACCGCTCGGCCTTCTCTTCGATGCGGCACCATTTGACGGGCGGGCGCCTGAAGACGTTCGTCGGGAGGGTCACGGCGTGCCCTCCTTCTTGTCCGTCATCCTCTTCGCCTGCTTGATGATCTTGTCCCACTCCTCGGACGACAGGTCCCGGGCCGTTCGGAGGAACTCGGGCACCTTGGCCGCGGCCGTCGGGTCCTGCGTGGCGACCTCCTTGACGACCTCGTCGGGTTTGTGCCAGCCGGCCCGACGAGGATTCGATTCGGGCACCCGACCGGTTCGGACGACGGCCATCTGGCGACGATGCTCACATCGATGCCGCGCAAGAAGCGATGGCTGCACGTGCCGCGGAGAGTGGTGCGCCAGCTCGCGTCAGGGTGCTCTCGCTCCGAAGCGGCCGTGCTGATTGGCGCAGTGATCCGGTGTGTCTTCTTCCACCGCAGGGAGGGCAGACATCGTGTTGACGGTCGCCTGCCGGCGAACTGGGTAGCGGAGGCATTCGGCGTGAGCGAACGAGCAGTGATTGGCGCGAGACAACGACTGACCGCCCTGGGATGGATCAAGGCGCTGGAGTCACCCGGCTGGTCGGTCGCGAGGTTCGGCAAGCGGGTCATGCTCGCGCTCGGATCTGCAGGCGGCTGGGTCCAACCAACGGTCGGATCTGCATGGGCCAGGCAAACCAGACACTTCCTACGGAAGATCCAACAGGAACTCGCACGGCGGGCGAGGTCGGACAGGGAAGGACGAAGGGCTGCAACCACAACGGAAAGGAACTGGCATGGCGACATACGACACGGGATCCGGACCCAGATGGCTGACCGTCAATCAGATTCGGAAGCAGCAGCGCATTTGCCGCGAGACCGTCGTCGCGGCGATGCTCAACGGAGAGCTGCCGTACGAGCAGCGCGGCCGGATTCGATACGCGAGGGTCACGGACGTCGAGGCCTGGGAAGAGCGGCGCCTTCAGAAGCCTCCGACTGCCCGGCCGGTGTACATCCATCCGGATCTACTCGAGTTTGTCTGATTGGCGGTGCGAACATGCGTCATCACGACCCTGGACCCGCATAACAGCAGCGAGCCCGGGTCGGGGGTGTTCGGCGCCCTGCCGCAGTCGTCAAGACGGAACGTGAAGCTCTCGTCGCCGGGCTTTTGAGCACGCTGGGAGCTCGCCGTCAAACAGAAGGTGTTTGTTTGGGTTTCAGATGTAGCTCCATGGGCATCACTGTGCGTTCAGAGCCACTTTCTCGCACGAGAAAAACGCCCTAGGGGGAAAATAATGGTCTGCATCGCCATCTTTTCCTGTTCATCGCACTTTTCTCGCACGAGAAAGTGGCTACTATGAGGAAAATGATGCGCGAATCGGACATCCTGAACGCCTTGCGAAGCGGCGACATCGTGCTGCCTCCCCTCGACATCCGACTGGCCGGAGTCGAACCGCAGTTTGAGACCACCGGAAGAAGCGATCGGCCCGACGCATACGTCGACATCGGCTGGGAAGAACGAACCTATCGGTTTGTGGCGGAGCTCAAGGTCCAAGCAACGCCCAAGACCTTCCGCGACGCGATAGAGCAGGTGTGCTCATACGCCGACGCGAGCGAGATGCGTCCGCTGCTCGTGACCACGTACCTCGCGCCGGAGCGGCTAGAAAAACTCGAAGCGAGAGGCGTGAGCGGCGTCGACCTGAGTGGAAACGGTGTCGTTGTCATTCCCGGCGAAGTACTCGTCTTCCGAACTGGCAATCCGAACCAGTTTCCGGCCGGGCGCACAATTCGGAATGTCTATCAGGGAGCCAGCTCACTAGTAGCTCGTGTGTTCCTACTGCGCCCGTCGTACCAGGGCGTGCAGGAGGTCATGGACGAGATTGGTCAACGGGGAGGCCGAGTCTCGTTGAGCACGGTCTCCAAGGTGCTCAAAGTCCTCGAGGAGGATCTTGTCATCCGCCGGGCTGGGCGGGCCAGCGAGCTACTCCAGCCGGACGTGTTACTCGAACGACTGTCCGACGGCTACAAGCCGCCGCGAGTGAGCGCTCGCAAGAAGTATCGCTGGACCGATGGCGCGGACTCGCTCAAGGAAAGTCTGGGCGAATGGAGCCGGCGGCTTGTGATGACCGGCGCCGCTTCGGTTGATCAGTACGCCGTCATGCCACGGGAGAAGGCCGTGCAGTGCTACTGCACTTCGATCGAGCCCATTGAGCAGAGATTCCAAGGGCAACTGGAAGAGTCACCCCGGTTTCCCGACCTAGAGCTCGTCGAGACCCGCGACCCCACGGTCTACTTCGACAATCGCCCGGTAAACGGCATCGATGCGGCTTCGCCACTGCAATCCTGGCTCGAACTCCAAGCCGGCGACAAACGGCAATCGGACGCATCTGAAACGGTTCGCAGGCGCATCCTTGATGAGCTGCAAAGCGGCGGATGGGAGCCGCGATGAGCATGGAGCCTCTTGTCACCGCCTTGCTCGATCTGGCTCACGAGCTGCCGAAGTTCCCGAGGCCTGTACTCATCGGCGGCGGCTTCGGTCTGTACCTGAAGCAGCGACATCTCGAGGAGCAGCTTGAGCTACAGACGCTCATCCCGGGCGAGCTCTGGCCGCCCGCTCGGGCCACCGAAGACATGGACCTGATGCTGCCGACCGAGGTGATCATCAGCGTCGAGCACATGCAATCGATCCGCTATGCGCTGGACCGACTCGGCTATGTGCCAGACGTCGATTTTTTCCAGTTCATCAAGCAGACGCCCAAGGGGCCGATCAAAGTCGATTTGCTGACCTGCGACATCCCGCCGGAGCACCGCTCAAGGGTGAAGATGAGTCTGCCTCGGGTGCGCCCGATCGGCACGGTCGAGTTGCATGCGTATCTCACGAGGGAAGCGATAGCGCTTGGGCTGCATCCCTACGAGCTGACGCTGAGCGGCACGAGGACCGACGGCAGCGCAGCGACCCTTATCGTCAGCATCCCGAATCCATTCACCTATCTACTGATGAAGTTGCACGCGTTCCGCGATCGTGTAGACGATGTGCGGAAGAACCTCGCTTCTCATCACGCGCTCGACATCTATCGCATCGTCGCGATGATGACGCGTGACGAGTACGACTTTGTGCAAGAGCTGGCGAGACAGCACGCGGACTCGGCTGCGGTGCAAGAAGCACGCAACATCGTTGCCGATCAGTTTGGCGATGACCGGTCCATCGGGATGATCAGATTGTTGAAAGGAGCCGAGGACGCCGGGCTGTCCCGAGGGAACATCCTTGGTGACGAGTTCCGGGGGGTCCTCGGCGAGTTGTTTCCACAGCGGGAGGTAGTGTGACGACGCACATGTCAGCTCGGGTTGCGTGGCATGCCGACGGGTGGAACGGGCACGTCTGCTCGGACCCCGCATCGAATGCCTACTGCGTCGGCTGCCACTCGTACCCCGGGTCGATGATCGCCGAGAGGCGAGATCTCGACTGGGAAAAGGAGCACGCCGGCAAGCCCCTCGTTTCGCTTCCTCAGGTGCCACCGTGTGTGTACAGCGCGAATGCGTTTGGCCGTGACCAAGTCAGGGCGTACGCCGATCCGCCCGACTTCTTCAACGATGACACTCTCCGCCGTCAGTGGGATCTTCCCGCGTCAACGGTCTGCGTGTGGCCGTACGAGCCCATGTACGAGGACGATGTCAAACTTCCGAACGGTCAGTACGACTACGAGAGGCGTCTTGAGAAGGCCAATGACTACTTTTCGGCGTTCGAGTCGGGGAAGACGCTCGTCTTCTACTACGCAAACTACAGCAATCCGCTCAGCGAGGAGGAGAGCCGGAGGTATGTGATCGTCGGCGTGTCAAGGCTGAAGTCCGTTGGCGAGATCATGTACTACGAGAACTCGTCACCGCGGGTCAAAGAGCGGTACGCAGGTGGGTTCATTTGGCAGCGTGCGGTCACGTCAAGGTACCCGGACGAAGGGTTCCGGATTCCGTACCACGTATACGCCGATGACCGGGAGACCCTGGAGCGGATCGCGTGCATCCCCGAGCAGCCGCGTATCTGCAAGTATGCCACACGGCACATGACGGATGATGATGCCCTCGTGGTGGTCGAGCGGATGGCGGAGATCGTCTCATCACTTTGCGAACTCGGAGACTCGACCGAACACTGGGAGCAGCGTCAGCGATGGCTCGCTTCCGTGATGGCCGAGCTGTGGACGAGCCGAGGATTGCTGCCGGGTCTGCCGGCGGTACTGGATTTCCTCGGAGCACACGAAGCCATCGGTCCGTTCAAAGACGCGGTGCTCCGCGGTCACGAGAGAGACGCATGGGCGGGCGCCTTCTCGTTCATGGACGGCGGCACGGAGGAGCTGCTTGGGCACACACTGGATGCGGCCCGAGTGAAGAAGTTGCGTCGTTCATGGAAACTCCGCTCCGACGGGGAGCGGCTTTTGCTCCGCGAGACGCTCCCCCGTTTTGATCTCACCACGCAGCAGATCGAGAATATTCTGTCAGAGGACCGGGCCAAGAACTCCATCACGGCAACCGTCGAGCAGATCGCTGAGAATCCGTATGTGCTCTGCGAGCAGTACGCCGGTGACGACGTTGACGACGCGATCTCGTTCAGCAGGATCGACCACGGTGTACTCCCGTCGCCTGACTTGGGCGGAGAGGCCCTCTTGGAGCACGACGGATGGGAGAGACTGCGAGGGCTTTGTGTGACCAAGCTCCGTTCCGAGGCGACGCACACTTTTGTGTCGTCTGCTGCGGTCCTTCACCAGACCAACCATCGCCTGAGCCAACTTCCCGACTGGAAGACCCACCAGTACAACGAGCGGTACCTGGAAGTTGACCGCGAGGACCTGGAGGGATCCCTCGTCTTCCGTGAACATGACGAGCAGGAGTACATGTACCTACGAGACGTCTATGCAGACGAGCGGGAGGTGGAGCGAGTCTTTCGTGAACTCACTGGCAGGCCTGACATCCAGATTCGTCGTCCAGTGACCAATGAGCACTGGAAGAACTGGCTGTTCGATGCCAAGTCGACACTCGCGCAACGGAATCCGGCCGAGTACGGGGACGCGATCACCTCCCAAGCGGAGGTCTGCGAACAACTGTTCCGGCGATCGCTCTGTGTGTTGTCGGGTGCGGCGGGGACCGGGAAGACCACGGTCATCCGGTCGCTCATCCACGCGATCGAGCAGGCCCACGGGACCGGGTCCGCAATTCGGCTGCTCGCCCCGACCGGGAAGGCCGCGGATCGACTCAGGGAACGGGCGGGCCGTGAGGCGACGACCGTGCATTCATTCCTGGCAGAACACGGGTGGCTGAACAACAACATGACGTTCAAGCGTGAACGCGGTACCAGCGAAGCCGCCTATGCCACGTACATCGTCGACGAAGCCTCGATGATCGACCTTGCGATGTTCGCAACGCTCGTTCGCTCCATCAACTGGAACACGGTTCAGCGTTTCATCCTTGTCGGTGATCCAAATCAGCTCCCGCCTATCGGGCGTGGCCGGATGTTCAAGGACCTGATCGACTGGCTAGGTGTGGCGAGCCCCGAGTCGCTCGGCACGCTTACGCAGAACTTTCGTCAGATGGAAAACAGCCTAACGGGCCAAGGCACGGGCATCCTGGAGGTGGCCGCCCTCTACGTCCAGGGGCAACTGGAGGACGAGAAGGACGAGTCCAAGAGCGCCGATGCTGAGGCCTTACTTCAGCGTGTCCAAATCGGGGGCGAGATTGATCGCGATCTCCGAGTGGTTTACTGGAACGGCCACGACGAGCTGATGGATTGCCTGTGCGAGACCATCACGAAGGACATGGAGGAGAAGACGGGCGAGGTATGGAATCCGGATCGGCCGTACGAGCTGTGGTCGCAGGCCTATGCGGGTGAAGAGAAGCACTCGCAACGACCAGAGTGGTTACAGGTCATCTCGCCATACCGAGGAGAGGAGTTTGGAACCGAGAACCTAAACCTGTTGCTCCAGCAGCACCGGTCAGGGAAGCCACTGGGCCAGATGTCCCACGTCGATGGCGTGGTGCCCTTCGACAAAGTGATCCAGGTCAGGAACCGCCCCCGCTCGAATCGAATCTGGGCGTTCAACTGGCAGAGTCGCAAAGCCGAACGCGTCGAGGTCTTCAACGGCGAGATCGGATTCGCGGTACCACATCCGTTCGACAAAGTCTGGAAGTGGCAGAACGCGTTGGAGCACTTCCAGGTTCGGTTCGCACGAAAGCAGCACCTCGGCGTCGGCTATGGACGGAAACTTGGCAAACGAGACGATGGTAAATGGATGCCCAACGAGAACGTAGAGGGCAACCTTGAGCTGGCGTACGCGATCTCGGTACACAAATCCCAAGGGAGCGAGTTCGACGAGGTGTACTTCGTCGTTCCCAAGCACAAGGCGGCGTTGCTGTGCTCCGAGCTCTTCTACACGGGACTGACCAGGGCAAGCAAGAGGGCGACGCTATTCATCGAAGAAGACGTGGCGCCGTTGCTCTCGATGCGGCGTCGTGAGCGATCCCACCTCGCGAGGATCAACTCGTCGCTGTTCGAGTTCCGCCCTGTTGCGACACCGCTGCTCGAGCTCGGATCGTGGTACGAAGAAGGCAAGATTCACGAAGCGTTGGCTGGCGACATGGTGCGGTCGAAGTCCGAGGTCATCATCGCCAACCTCCTGCACGAGCGCGATATCCCGTTCGAGTACGAGCTGCCGCTCTATGCACCTGATGGGACCTTCTATCTTCCCGACTTCACGGTGAAGGTCCGCGGACAGACGTGGTTCTGGGAACATCTCGGTCGGATGGACCTCCAGAAGTACCGCGACCATTGGGCAACTAAAGAGGCGTGGTACCAAAAGCACTTTCCTGGCCAGCTCGTGACGACCAGCGAGACCTCAACACTGAGTGCGGATGCGGCTGGAGTGATTGAACGGATGGCGGCGAACTAGTTACGCCTGACGAGGTCAGAGAACAAGCCTGCGATAGACTGCAGCAGCACGATTCGCCAAAGGAGATGAAGCCGGTGACTCCCGAACAGAAGGTCATCCAGGGTGCTGCCGGAATGGCTTCAGATATCATCGACAACAGAGAGGCTCGTCTCGCACAGGTTGTACGTGAGTACCTCCCGAAGTCCCGGCGGCTCAGCAGTGCCGTGGGATTCTTCTTCCTGTCCGGCCTCCGCGATATCGGAGACGCTTTCACCGGCGTGGATGAGATTCGGTTGCTCATCGGCAATACCAGCACTCGCGAGACCATCGAGCAGCTTGCGGAGGCTCACAACCACATCGAGCCGATTTCGGACGAGCTTGAGAGTCGGCGGTATTCCAAGCGGTCTGAACGAGCTGCAAGGGCGCGGCAGACCGCCGAGCACATTCGTGAGTCCCTGGCATTGATGGACCAGGGAGAGCGCGATGAGGGTCTCGCCAAGTTGCTCATTGAGCTCCTCAAAGCCGGCACGCTCCGGGTGCGTGTCTACACGCGGGGTCGACTCAACGGCCGTGCCCATATCTTCGACTACCGCAGTCCATCGCAGGAGCCAGGCATCGCGGTCATCGGGTCCTCCAACCTAACGCTCGCGGGAATCGAGGATCCCACGGAGTTGAACGTTATCGTGCGAGACTCGGGAGGCATGGAGAACCACGCGGCCGTGACCGGGTGGTTCGATCGGCTGTGGGACGAGGCTCAGGACTTCGACGCCCTCCTGATGCAGGAGCTTGAATCGTCGTGGGCGGCGAAGCCGGTGTCGCCGTGGGACATCTACCTCAAGACGCTGTACTCATTGGTCAGATCACGTGGCGAGGAGAGCGACGACGCACTCTTCGACGACGAGATCACGCGGAGCCTTGCCGACTTCCAGCGGGTTGCGGTACAGCAGGCTGTGTCGCTCATCCGGCGCCACAACGGCTGTTTCGTCGCCGATGTTGTGGGCCTTGGCAAGAGTTTCATCGGGGCCGCCATCGTCAAGCACTTCGAGCGGAGCGAGGGTCGGCGAGCACTGATCGTCTGCCCCAAGCCACTGGAAGAAATGTGGGTTCGCTACAACGAGCGTTACGGGCTCAACGCTGCGGTAGTGCCAATGAGCATGCTCCTCACTTCAGACCGTGGAATCGATCTCTTCGAGCGTTATCCTGACCGAGACCTCGTGCTCATTGACGAAAGTCATGGATTCCGTAACCCGGACAGCCAGCGATACGAAGCACTCTCGACATACCTACAAGCCGATGACCGTAAGCTCTGTTTGTTAACCGCCACGCCGAGGAACAGCCGTGCTTGGGACGTGTTCCACCAGGTCAAGCTGTTTCACCCGGAAGACATGTCGGAGCTTCCGATCGATCCGCCGGACCTGAGAGCCTTCTTCAAGGGCATCGAGGATGGGGCGAAGTCGATCAAGGACGT
Source organism: Phycisphaerales bacterium (assembly GCA_029260395.1). Taxonomy (GTDB): domain Bacteria; phylum Planctomycetota; class Phycisphaerae; order Phycisphaerales; family UBA1924; genus OFTM382. The sequence goes on from JAJDDJ010000021.1 coordinate 19,034, forward strand.
CCTTCGTCACGTGATGATTCGACGAACGCGGCGTCACATCCTGCGGTGGTGGGGCGTGACAGAAGATTCACGACTTCCGATGGTCGAGATGGATGACGATGAAGCCCGGCCGTACCTCTCCGGAGAGAAGCGGTGTTTTATCCGTGTCGGCGATCGGGAGAATTACTTCCCGAGACGGGTACTTGAGACCGTTCGCTACAGCATCGAAGACACCTATGAAGGCCTCTACGGTGAGATTCGTGGAAAGCTCGGTGGGCCGTCCGGTGGTACAGGCGGAATGACGCTTACCTACGCCAGGTTTGGGCTTTGGGAGTACCTCAGGCCCGAGCTTCGAGACGACGACCGCTATGCAGACCTGCGTCGGACCGGCAAGAGCCTCCGTGGATTGATCCGGATCATGCTGTTCAAGCGTCTGGAGTCAAGTGTGGCAGCTTTCCGGGTGACGGTCGAAAGGCTGCTGCAAAGGCATGAACTGTTCGCGAGCGCGATCGAAGACGGTATGGTGCCGGCGGGAGAGGACGCGGAAGCTCTGCTCGGAAAGGCCGGCAAAGACGACGATGCGGACATCCTGGACCGACTCGCGTCGCTCACTCAGAGCTACTACATCACAGACTTTGACTCCGAGAAGCTGCTCAGGGATCTGCGGAATGACATTGCGGTGTTGCGTTCGCTTCTGGGGCTGATCGAGCCAATCACAGCGGATCGGGATGACAAGGTGCAAACGCTGGTCTCTCGGCTCCGATCTGAAGAGTGGGCTGGTCGCAAGATATTGCTGTTCACTCAGTTCGCCGACACGGCGGAGTATCTCGGGAGAGTAATTGACCCCGAGGGTACCCGCGATGATGTCGAAGTCATGTTCGGCCAGAACAAGAGCAAGGCTCGAGTCGTTGGCCGATTCGCACCGAAGGCAAATCCCGCCTTCGCACCCAAGGAGAACTACACCGAGATCAGGGTCCTTGTGTCGACGGACGTCCTGTCCGAGGGGCTCAACATGCAAGACTGTGATCTGGTGGTGAACTACGACCTGCATTGGAATCCGGTGCGGCTCATCCAGCGGCTCGGTCGCATCGATCGCATCGGATCGGAGCACGAGGAGATCCACGCTGTCAACTTCCTGCCGGAGACTGGGATCGAGCAGAATCTCGGCATCCTCGCCCTGCTCCGGCAGCGCATCGCGGAGATCCACGAGACCATCGGCGAGGACGCTCAGATCCTCGACGAGAACGAGCAGGTGAATGAGGAGGCAATGTTCGCGATCTACGAAGGCGACACCACCGCCCTCGATGAACCTGGCAGCGAAGAAGAGACACTCGACCTCAACGAGGCCGAGGAGGTCCTTCGTCGCCTGGAGCGCGAGGACCCGGTCGAATTTGCACGAATCGCAGCCTTGCGGGACGGTATTCGGTCGGCTAAGCCGGGAGAGATGAAGGGTGTCTTCGCGTTGTGTCAGGCCGGCGAGTTCTTGCAGCCCATTGTGGTGAGTGACTCTGGTTCCACGGTGACAAAAGATCTGGGACGCGTTCTGCACCTCATCAAGGCGGAGCGGCATTATCCCGCACCATCGGCACTTCCGTCGGGATTCGGAGGTCGTGTACAGGCGATTCGTGAGGAGTTTGCAGAGAGCATTCGTTCTCGTGCGGCGGCCAAAGGGCACTCGCACAGGCTGAGCACGGGTCAGAAGTACGCACTCGACCATCTGAACAATGGGATAGATCATGAGAGTGACGAGGGACGCGTGGCACTGCTTGCGATGCTGAAGGACGCGTTCTCGCACACGCCAACGCCTGCGGTGCGAAAAGAACTGCAACGACTCAAGAAGAATGCCGTGTCGGGGCAACGGCTGGTAGACGTGTTGCAGGAGCTGTACACACGCCACCGACTACGCGAGCGGCTTAGCGAGAAGCACACGACGACGCGAGCAGACGTGCCGCGGATCGTCTGCAGTGAGGCGTTGTACTAGCGGAATGTGTGATGCACGATTTGGTCCGGGAGATCGAGGAGCTCTTTGGGAAGCCGATTCACGGGCGTGAATGGGCAAAGGTGCTTTTTTGGGATCTCCTGGATTTCGATCGCCTCGCGTTGCCAGTGCCGAGCGATGTCTTGACGCTGTCAGACCGGTCGGGCATCGATGAATCAACGCTGTGGGCTGTGTCAGGCGATCTACGTGTAGCCATGTTTCGCCGCACCACCGGCGGGTGGCAGTCAGACTCGCTGAGGCACGTGGCCGGTACGGTCGCTCTTATCTGGCGTCGTGCCCTACTGCTGTTCGGTGACGCTGCCGAGGCGAACTGGCACCTTGTGGTGTGCATCCCGCGTAAAGAAGGACAAGCGGGCGAGTCCCGTGTGCTCAAGCTCAACGGGAGCAGCAACGCGAGCTGCCTTCCAGAACTGCTCGCGAGACTTTCTCCAGAGATGCCCTCCTCAGCCGACCAGGCGATGCGGAGCCTCTGGCGTGCTGCAGACCCGCTGACCGATCCGACTGCAGGCGTCATGTATGGATTGCCTCGGTGGTTGCGGTCGCGACTGAGGGACAGCAGCTTTGAGAACTTTGTCCGCCAGGCGGGGGCACACGCGAACCTGACGAAGTCTGAAGAGGTGGCGTTGGGCCAGCGCATACAGGCGGGAGATCGAGAGGCGTGGGGAGAGCTCGTACGTCACAACATCCGTCTGGCGATATGGGGTGCGCGCCGGTTCGCGAAGTCACGCCTGGAGTTCGAGGATCTGGTGCAGCACAGCCTGCTTGGCGTGATGCGTGCTGCTGATCGGTTCGATCCGACGATGGAGTCGAGATTCTCAACCTACGCCTTCCACTGGATGCGTCAATGCTGCCAGCGTTCGTGCGAGGTCGAGGCGACGGTGATTCGGATCCCGTCGCACCATCACCGAGGCCTCCGCGACTATCGCAAGCAGATGCGCCAGAGCGGGGTGGATCACAGCACGGTCGTCCTCAACGAAGAGTACGAGCACATTTTGAGCTTGATGTCGCTCGATTGCTATGAGTGGGCGACGACGCCCGTGTATGGCGGAGCGTCGATGGATCACGATCCGGCATCGATTGTCATGGATTCGGTTCACAACGAAGAGATACAGAAGGCGATCAACTCCATCCTCGCTGAGGCGACTGAGCGGGACCGAGAGGTTGTGTATCGACGCTTTGGTCTCAATGAGCGAGAGGAAGCAACGCTCGAAGAGGTCGGCGAACACTTGGGGATTACAAGAGAGCGAGTCAGGCAGATTGAGAGCAAGCAGCTCCGGAGACTCCGCGAGGGGCTCCCGAAGAAGCTGCCGGAGCTCAGCACTGGGAGTGCTGAGGACGACAAAGACGGGGCTCGCAGACCGGCGAGCCCAGAGTTGCTCTCGGCGAGAAAGCAGATTCTGGGTGTGATTCGACGTGGTAGCGGAGAGATCGCAGCTGTTGAACTCTCACGGGCACTCGACATCGAGCGGTCCATCAGAAAGTCTGCCCTGTCAGGTCTGATTTCCGAAGGGGTCATCAGTATCGTGGGCGAAGGACGCTCCGCTCGGTACTTGGCGTCCATGAACGGAGCAGACGAAGAACCGGAGACGGAGGGAGTTCACGATGGAACAACGGTGGCTCAGCGTGAAACAGATCCGCAAGGAACAGCGAATGAGGCGTGAGGCGGTCCTCGCGGCGATGATGTCGGGCGAGCTCCCGTTCGAGTAGCGGGGTCGCATCAGGTATGCGAGGATGTCAAATGTTCGGGATTGGGAAGCTCGGTGGGTGCGACGACCTCAGTCACAGACATTCACCCAGAGTTGTTGGAGTTCCTTTGATTGCCGGAAGGGGCGGTGATCAGGCTGATGCTCAGGCGCGGCGGGAGAAATCCCGTGCGGTACCAATACGGGAATCTCAGGTGGATTCTGGCGGCGCCCCGGGCTGCAACGAGGAGTCGCGATTGGCGCGGCCCCAAAGTGGAGTCCCGACTTCGACGTCGAGCGACGAGGTACAGCCACATCGCGGACACTCAACGGGCACCCGATCCGAGAATCCCTTGGCTTCACACCACCGGCAGAGGCAGTAGTAAGTCGTCTCGCTCGCGCGGGGATCGAGTGGTCGCTCGCTCACAGCGACGCCCGCACCATCGCGATGATCCCGGTTCGCACTGACTGTGGCAGCCGTCCCCAGTTGCCACAGACGAATGCCGCCTCCGCGTCCTCGTGCGCGCAACTGCTGGGGCCAGTGCTGGGGGGGTGCTCAGAATCGGCCTTCTCGATATCGCCAGCGGGGTTTCCGAGCTGCTTCCCAAGCTGAATGTCGCCGGTTCGACTCCGGTCACCCGCTCTAGCATCCGGGATGTTCCAGTCGGCTACGAGGCCGGACCGGGACTAATTGCCCGCTTTCTCCTCGAACTCGAACACGTCGCGTTACGGCCGCCATCGCACTGCTGACAGTCCATGGCCGAGATTGCATGGAGTGCAGACTGGATTGTCTGGTCTGAAAGTCGCATTGCTTTGTTAGGACATGGGTTGACGGGTACCGAGACATAGCGGTATCCGAGCGGGCTCGCGGCGCTTTGTGCGCACAAGCAGTCACTCATCATCGTCAAAGACCGCCCGAATTGCAGGCGTTTCAAGATCGTCGAACTGGCCGCGTTTGGCCATGACCACAAACGCTACCAGCGCCGAAGCGCCCAGCAGCAACGCGACCACCAACATGAGAATGAGCACCCCGGTCATCAGCTTTTCCTCATCATCGGGGGTTCCTTCGCGCGCCGAGCGAGGCGATCGTCAGCACGCTCAGCGAGCTTGCCGGCATGATGACCGCCGCCGCCAGCGGGCCGATCAGACCCATCACCGCAGCTGCGCCAGCGATGATGTTGTAACCAAGCGACACCACCAAACACAGCACCAGCCGCGAGCGCACCACTCGCACCGCTCGCATCAGTTCACCGAGCGGCTCGAGGCCCGGGGCTTGCAAATAGACATCGGCAGCTTCAAGGCTCGCCTCGGCTCCGCCGCGCACCGCGATACCAACGTCCGCCGCTGCCATCGCCGCAGCGTCGTTCACCCCGTCGCCCAGCATCACGACCGTGCCATCGGTCTTGGCCGTGGCGGTGCGCACGCGGCTGAGCTTGTCTTCCGGGCTCAGCTCGGCCTGCACTTCATCTTCTGTTAGCCCAAGCTCGCTCGCGACGGCGCGGGCTGAGTCGCCGCGGTCACCCGTGAGCAGCCGCACCGACCAGCCGCGCTGGCGCAAGGCATCAAGCTGCGCGCGCGCCTCGGGCCGGGGCGCGTCGCCCAGGGCCGCGATGCCGGCGCTCGCTCCGTCGATGGCCATCCAGACCGTGGACTCGCCGCGCGCGCCGTGCTCGGCGGCAATGGCGTCGAGAGCGGGATCGATCGTCGCGCCCTGCTCGACGAGCCACGCGCGAGACCCGACGAGCACACGCGAGCCGTCCTCGAGCGTGCCTTGAACGCCTCGGCCGAAGACTTCCTTTGTCTCGCAGTTGCGAGGATCGCGTGCGATGCCCGAGTGCTCCAGATGTGCAAGCAGCGTGCGCGCCACCGCGTGGTTGGAGCGATGCTCAGCCGCAGCAGCCATCGCCCAGTGTTCGTCCGTGCCGTGGCGGTCGAGCACGCGCAGCGAGCCCTCGGTCAGTGTGCCGGTCTTGTCGGTGAACAGCACGCCGGGCTTGGCGAGGCGTTCGAGCACATCGCCGCCCTTGACGAGCACCCCCCGACGCGCAAGCCGGCCGCACGCGACACTCATCACCAGCGGTGTCGCAAGGCCGAGCGCGCACGGGCAACTCACAATGAGCAGCGCCGTGGCGTGCTCGATGGCCACGCCTGCGCCCGAGGGCCACCACGCCCACGCGGTCAGCGCCGCCGCGACCACAACAACCACGACGAACACGCCCGCGATGCGGTCGGCCAGCTGCACCCACGCCGACCGCTGGGTCGATGCCTCGGTGACCTGCTGCATCAGCCGGCCAACGCGGGACTCCTCGCCGACCTTGCCCACGCGGACGCGCAGCACGCCGGGCCCATTGACGGTTCCCGCCGCGACGACCGAGCCAATGGCCACTTCCACGGGCCGTGGCTCGCCGGTGAGCAGCGAGGCGTCAACGGTGGATTCGCCGATTTCGATCACGCCGTCGGCGGGCAAGACCTCGCCTGCGCGCACCTCGACAAGATCAGCCTGCACCAGGCTTGCAGTCGAGACCGTTACGACAGCTTCGTGGCCCGCTTCGCGCGCATCGATTCGGTGCGCGCGCGCAGGGGTCATGCTGAAGATGAGATCCACCGCGGACGAAGCTCGCCGCTGGTGGTAGCGCTGGATTGTTCGGCCCACAAGCAGCAGGAACACCAGCACACTGAGCGAATCAAAGTAGATCTCGCCCGTGCCGCGAATGGTGTTGGCCAGGCCCCACGCCGCTCCGACCGCCAGCGCCAGCGCGATGGGCACATCGAGGTGCGTGCTCCGCGTGCGCAGGGCGGCGATCGCCCCGCGAAAGAACGTGCGCCCGGGCCATGCGAGCGTGAGCATGCCAAGCCCGGCGCTGACCCAGCGGAACAGCGAGCGGTGTTCGGCCGCCATGCCCTGGAGCATCCCGCCGTAGAGCGCAAGCGCAAGCAGCATGACGTTGCCCGCAAGAAAGCCCGCCACGCCCAGGTTGATGAGGGCCGCGCGGGATTCAGCGCGCATGGCGTCACGCTTCGCACCGCCACGCGGCGCATGAGGCGGGTAGCCCAGCGCGTTGAGCCCCCGAGCGATGGAAGACAGGTCGGCGGATGCCGGGTCCCACCGCACGCGGGCCACGCTCTGGCGGAGGTTCAGCCGGCACTCGCTCACGCCCGGCACGACCCGGCCAAGCCGCTCGACGAGCCACACGCACGCCGGGCAGTGCACGCCCTCAAGAATCAGCTCGGTTTCCACACCGCCGCCGCTTGCGGGCGTAACGAACAGAGCGTGGTACTCGGGGTCGTTCATCTCTTCGTACCGCTCAGCGGTGGTGCGCGCCGAACCCGTTGGCGCGTCGAGCTCTCGGCGCAGGTCGTAGTACCGGTCAAGACCGCTGCTGTGGATAATGCTGTAGACGCTCCTGCACCCGGCGCAGCAGAACTGCTCGGCGGCTCCGCTTTCAATGAATGAACCGGGCACCGGAAGCGCACAGTGGGTGCACGGCACCTCTTCGTGCACGCCACCGGCGGCTCGCAGTTCGGTTCGGCTGGCCGGGCTCGCGGTCATGGCGATGGCTCGGCCGACTCGTTCAGGCAGCAAGGCGGCTCGGCGGTGGGCGGCACAAGCCCGTCGGCCTGCGCGGCCAGCAGCGCCCGCTGGTCGTCCGTGCTAAACGTCGGCATCGCGAGTCGGCCCGAGACCGTCGACAGCCCGAGCACCACCACCACCAGTCCCGACACCAGCGGCAAACGCTTGCGCAGCGGGGCTGACAGCGCCTCAATGCCCGCGCCCACGCCCGCGAGCATCGGCACCGTGCCCGCCCAGAACGCAGCGAGCACCGCGCCGCCCCACAGCGGGCTGCCCGTGCCCGCCGCCGCGAACACATAGAGGTACAACCAGCCGCACGGCAGCAGCGGGGTCAGCAGACCCACCATCCACGCTCGGGGCGTGGCGGGCCAACGCATCGCAAACCGGTGCAGGCGTTCGATGAGCCGCTGGTGCGCCGCGGGCAGTTCGGGTAGGGCGAGCTTGTACCGTGAACCGAGGCTTGTAGCGATGAGCCCTGCGCCCATCAGCACCATCATCAGGCCGAACACAGTGCCCGCGACGCGCTGAAGCCCCACAAAGGAGCCGCCCAGATCGATCGCCGCGCCCGCCGCGCCCGCTGCGGTGCCCAACGCGATGTACCCCAGCGCCCGGCCAACGTGGTACGCCGCGTGAACCCGCCACTTGGGAGGGCTGTGCCGTTTGGGGGCGCGGTCGAGTGAGCCGATCGCAAAGAGCATGATCGGCCCGCACATGCCGGCGCAGTGCCCGCTGCCGAGCACGCTCGCGACGAACACCCCCAAGAGCGCTGCGCCCATGGCGGCGGGTGCGAGATCTGCGCTCGATGCAAGGCACAGCGAGAGCATCTCAGCCGCCCGTCCCGGTTGGAGGTAGTTCGACCACCGCATCGAAGCGCACGCGGGCGGCCTCGTCGCGGAATCGGACCTCCCAGAGGCCCGGGCGGTTGACAGGCAGCCACGACTCGAACACGCCAGGCGCTGTGCGCACCAGCACGATCTCGGCACGCTCGTCGGCCTGGGCCTTGTGGAACACGGTGGCGTGCAGGCCCTGCTCGTCAGCTCGGCCGGTGATCTCAACGCGGACCACGCCCTTGGTGTCGCGCACGAAAGAGGTGGCGGCCGTCACCCACCCTGCCTGCTCGGGCGTGCGCCACGCGTCCCGCTCGGCGTCCCAGTCGAGCGACCGCTGGAAGTAGTCCGCCTCGACCGTGGTGGCCGCCGGGTTGTTCAGGGCCGCGAACACCGTCACGCCGCACACGAGCACGTTGGCCCCGAGCATCGCAGCGATGATCCAAGGCCACTTGGCCCCGGCCTTTCGATCGTCAGCATTTGTCGTTGGCGGTGCGCTGCTCATGGGGTTCCTTGGGGAGCACCAGCCGGGCCGAGCAGGCTGTGCCGAAGCGTCCGTTGCTCGCCCAAATCGTCTTCGAGCATGAGGGTAACCTCGACCCTGCTGCCCGTGGCGAACAGCGATCGGTCGGCCAGGATGAGAAATTTCTCCGAGAGCGTCTCGCCCGGGCCGACGATCAACGGCTCGGAGCGCAGCTGCACCGTCTCAGCCGACAACGTGTAGGTCCGCGCCTCGGGCGAGCGGTTGGTGATCCGCACGCGTGCCTGGTTGGCGACCTCGCCCGAGGGCAGCACGTTGTAAGGCAGGCCCGCCGCCCGGAGCAGTTCGGCCGAGTAGCCGCCCTTGCTCATCGAGACCGTGAACAGCGCGGTCAGCAACACCAGGAGGATCCCGGGATAGATGATGACGCGGGCGCGGAGCCTCTTGGTCGGCTTGCCCTCAAGGCCGCTTTGCGATGAGTACCGGATGAGCCCGGTGGGCCTACCGACCTTGAGCATCACGTCGTTGCAGGCATCGATGCACTGCGTGCAGTGGATGCACTCGAGCTGCAGCCCGTCGCGGATGTCAATACCCGTGGGGCAAACCTGCACGCACATGGTGCACGCGACGCAGTCGCCGAGTTCCTGCTCCGCTACAGGTTCCGGCTGTCCCGGCAAAACCTTAAGCGAGACATCGCTCGTGCGTGCCTTCTTCTTTCGGCCTCTGGGCTCGCCGCGCCTGGCGTCGTACCCGACGATCAGGCTGCCCGTATCAAGCATGACGGATTGCATCCGCCCGTAGGGGCAAGCCACGGTGCAGAGCTGTTCGCGGAAGAAGCCGAAATCAAAGAGCATGCCCGCGGTGACCAACATGACGATGCCAAAGCCCATCGGGTGGCTCAGCGGGCTGCCGAGGACCCACTCGCCGAGCCGCTCGGTGCCGACGAAGTACGCAAGAAACACGTTGGCCAGCGCGAAGCTCAGCACAACAAAGACCAGCGTTCTCAGCGCCTTGCGGACGCTGGCCGGGAGCCTGCTCAGCGGCGATCTGGTGTACCCCCCCGTGCCGAGCAGCCGGTCGATTGGCCGAAACACGAGTTCGAGGTACACCGTCTGCGGACACGCCCATCCGCACCACACGCGGCCGAACAGCGCTGTCAGAAAGAAGATGCTCACAAAGATCGTCATGAGCAGGAGGCCGAGCAGCAAGGTGTCGGTCGGATAGAACGTCGTGCCGCCGAAGACAAACTCGCGGTCGATGACATTCAGCAGCAGCGCTGGCTTGCCGCCAATGCGCACGAAGGGCAACGAAACGAACAGCGCGATCAGCGCGTAGCCCACGATTCTGCGCCGCTTCCACAACGCACCCTTGGCCAGCCGTGGCGTGATCCATCGGCGGCTGCCGTCGGCGTTGAGCGTCGCGAGCACTCTCTCTTCGGGCTCAAGCAGCGTGCCCATCGGTCACCTCTCCCCCCTTCGGTCGAGGACTACTCCGGCGCCGGGGCCGGCGCATCGGTCGGAATCGGCGGGAACGGCGGGATCTCGATGCCCTCGGCGACCCGCGGGCCCGGCAGGTTCTGCCCACGCAGCGAAGCGACGTACGCCGTGACCAACGCGACTTCTTCGGCCTTGAGCGGGGCGCCGCCCCTTGGGGGCATCGCCCCGTTTGCTGATCCGTTCAGCACCACGTCGTACATGCCGTTCAGGTCCGTCGCGTTCAGAAAGTAATCGTCCGTCAGGTTGGGGCCGATCAGCCCCTCGCCCTGCTGGCCGTGGCACAGCGTGCACGAGGACTGAAAGATCGCCGCGCCCTGATCGAGCCAGGGCTTCTCGCCCATGATGGCCAGCAGCTTGGCCTCGCCCTCGGGCAGCTTGCGCAGGTCGGCGAAGCGGACTTCCAGCGCGTGCGACTCGGCGGAGGCGTGCCGCTCAGCGAGCGTCGGCACCAGGCTGTGGTAGACCAGCACGTACAGAACGCTGAACACGATCGTGGCGTTCCAGATCAGGTACCACCACCCCGGCGTGGGGTTGTCGTACTCCTGGATGCCGTCGTACTCATGGCCCGTGAGTTCCTCGCCCTCGCGTTGGTCCACGGCTGATGCGTGCGATGCGTGGGGTGGCAGGGTTGTCACGCCCAGGCCGCTCGCCATCGCCGCCGCCTCTTCGACCGTAGCACCAGGACGCAGCATGTGCGCCGGCACGAACACACCCGACTGCGTGCGCGCACCGCTCGCGGTTGGGCCGGTGTGCGAAGGGGCTTTGGGCGGGTGGTCTGCGATGTACTGCTCGCGCGTGACGATCTTGGACGAGGCTGCGTCGCGCGCACCGGTGTGGTCAGTCCGAGAGTTTCCAGCCATGATCAGTTCCCCTCCTGCGCGCCGGTGAGCGCCGCGGGCTCATCTGCATCGAGAGGCAGGCTCGCCCAGCGCTCGCACGATCCCTTGCTCGTCAGCATCGCCCGGATGCTCACCGCGATGAACACCGACCCGAACGCCACCAGCCCGATGATCGGGAACACCGTCAGGCCCATGGATGCAACGATGTCGCTCATTCTCACGGCGCACCTCCCTCAATCGCAGGCTCAGCCGTCGATTCGGGTCTTGGCGCCGCCGCCTCTACGGGCATCGCCAGCGGGTCGAAGTCCTCGCCCTCATAGAGGTCCGTGCCAAGCCGCTGGAGGTACGCGATCATCGCGATGATCTGCTTATCATGCAGGTTGTCCGGGAAGGAGGCCCCGCCGCTCTGAGCGACGAGTTCGCCCGCGATGATCCGGGCTTGCGCCCGTGCGTGGGCCTCTGAAGCGCCCTCCTTGACGAGATCGCCGTACGGCACGCCGAGCATGGCCTGCGAGTCCACGCGGGCCGCGATCTCGCCGAAGTTGATGTCCGCACGGGTCATCCACGCGTACGCGGGCATGAGCGAGTCGGTCACGAGCTGCCTCGGGTCTTCCATGTGGATGTAGTGCCAGAAGTGGCTCTTGGCGCCGCCCTCGCGTGCGAGGTCGGGCCCGATGCGCCGGCTCCCCCACTGGAACGGCCGGTTGTAGACGCTCTCGCCGGGCTTGGAGTACTCGCCGTAGCGCTCGGTCTCGGCAAAGATGGGGCGGATCATCTGCGAGTGGCAGTTGTAACAGCCCTCGGCGACGTACAAGTCGCGGCCGACCAGTTCGAGCGGTGTGTAGGGCTTTACCGACGCGATGGTCGGGATGTTCGCCTTGACGAGGAACATCGGGATCGCCTCGACGATGCCCCCGATGCTGATGCCGATCAGCACGAACACCGTGAACTTCACCGGCATCCGTTCCCACTTGCGGTGCCAGTTGAGCTGGGCAACCTTGTCGGTCACGTGGCCCATGCCGGTGACCATGCCGGGCAGGCGACTCTTCAGCGGCAACTCTTTGGGTGGTGTCCTGCTCAGCGCGGGCGATTCGTGCACCGGCACGTCGTACTTGGGCGGCCTCGTGCCCCACGTGCGGAGCATGTTGTACGCCATCAGCACCGTGCCGAGGACGAACAGCGTCCCGCCCAGCACACGGATCCAGTACAGCGGCAGCAGCACGATCACCGTCTCGATGAAGTCGGGGTACGCGAGCCGGCCGGACTCATCGAACGCGCGCCACATCAGGCCCTGGGTGATACCAGCGGTGTAGATCGGCAGGATGTACAGCACCATCCCGATCGTCCCGATCCAGAAGTGCGTCGCCATCAGCTTGGGGCTCCAGATCTTTGTCTGGAACAGCCTCGGCATCAGCCAGTACAGCATGCCGAACGTCATGAACCCGTTCCAGCCCAGAGCGCCCGCGTGCACGTGGGCGATGGTCCAGTCGGTGTAGTGGCTCAGCGCGTTGACGCTCTTGACGCTGAGCATGGGCCCCTCGAAGGTGCTCATGCCGTAGAACGTGATGCCGACCACAAAGAACTTGAGGATCGGGTCCTGCGCGACCTTGTGCCACGCGCCGCGAAGGGTCAGCAGCCCGTTGATCATCCCGCCCCAACTCGGCATCCAGAGCATCACGCTGAACACCATGCCCATCGTGCTTGCCCACTCGGGCAGCGCGGTGTAGTGCAAGTGGTGCGGGCCGGCCCAGATGTAGATGAACACCAGGCTCCAGAAGTGGATGATGCTCAGCTTGTAGCTGAACACAGGCCGCTCGGCCGCCTTAGGCAGGAAGTAGTACATCAGCCCCAGGAACGGCGTGGTCAGGAAGAACGCCACCGCGTTGTGCCCGTACCACCACTGCATCAGAGCGTCCTGCACGCCCGCGTAGATCGGGTAGCTCTTCATCATGAGCGTGTAGCTGGGCAGCTCGCCCGTGCTCGCCCAGTGGACCAGGCCAGCGGGCACCCACAGGTTGTTGAACACGTGCAGCACCGCAACGGTCACGATCGTCGCGATGTAGAACCACAGCGCGACGTACATGTGCCGCTCGCGCCGGTGCACCAGCGTCATCAGGAAGTTCAGCCCGAAGAACGCGACCCACACCACGGCGATGGCCAGGTCGATGGGCCACTCGAGCTCGGCGTACTCCTTGCCCTGCGTGATCCCGAAGGGAAGTGTGAGCGCTGCGGCCACGATGATGAGCTGCCAGCCCCAGAAGTGCAGGTTGCTGAGCTTGTCGCTCCACATCCGCGCCTTGCACAGCCGCTGGGTCGAGTAGTAGATCGCAGCGAAGATCGAGTTTCCCGCGAACGCGAAGATCGCCGCGTTCGTGTGCAGCGGGCGGAGCCGTCCAAACGTGAGTTGGGGCACATCCAGCAAGAAGCCCAGCCAGCCGAGCAGCCCCGGGAACCGGTCGATCGCCGAGGGCAGCACGAGTTGGATCGCGATGATCAGACCCGCCAGCGTTGCCACCACGCCCCAGACGACCGTGGCCCAGGCGAACTTCCGCACGATCGCATCGTCGAACGAGTAGCGCTCCATCTCGGCCCCGCCGACGGTCTTGGCCGGGCGGGCCGAGGGGGCCGGTTCAGACGGCTCGGTCGGGGTTGGGGCGGGCCGATCTTGGGACGTCGTCATGCAAGCACCTCCGCGATCGGTCGATTATCGACTGATGGGTCCGTTTATATCCTTCGACATGCGGACCTGATGGTCAAGAATAATGACCAAGTCCAGGAATAAATACTGTCTGCCAAGAACCTGAGCATCGGAAGCAGAGCCTAGCTGGCATCTGGGCACCGCCGAGGAACCGACCCGGCTGCACGGCAACTTCGACGACGACTTCGACGCATTCAACAGCGCTAGCGGCATGGTCAGCTCGGGCGAGTTTTCCTGAACAAGGCGTCAAGTCGACGCTGGGCCGAACAGGGACAAGGTGAACGGCCGCAATCGCTCGCATGGAGTCCGCAGAATCATCACGCGGGAGTCAATCCTCCTTAAGCTTCGAGAGCTGATTGCTCGCAAGTGTGGCGGCGCCACTCACCGCCGTGGCTTCCCGCGTGTGGCGCAAGTGAACCATGGTTCACAGAACAGTGCCGTGCTCTGAATCCAACTGCTGGCATGGCAGCAATTGCCAGTGCAGCCGAGCCGCTCCCAAGCGATACGCACCGAGAGGCTATGGCCAGGTATCTGATCACAGTCGGCTTCAGCCTCCCCCTTAATCGTGAAGGCGGCAGTCTGCGAGCCCATCGGAGCATGAAGCTTCGGCACCATCAGGAACAGGCCATCTTTAGTCTGTATCCATCCAAGCGAGGCATGGCATCGCGACCTATGAGCAACAATCTCGAGGTCAGCGTGCTCGACTTCGCAGTACTAGGCAATTGAATACGTCGAAGAGACGGGACTCCGGACCCCTCAGCTCTTGACAGTTGTAGCCAGCCCACAGCGTTCGTCGCTCATTATCATGTTGCACTGGTCGCAGAGCGAGACACCAATGCGCACCAAGGATGACGCGTCGGTGTTCTGTTGGCTACACCATGGTCCAGGTATCTTGTCACAACTTGTCATTGCTTTCTGGCTGCAGATAACTGGTCGTGACTCGCTTCTCAAGCTGAATATCGCTCGTTCGGCTCTGGTCACCCGTTTTGGGAATAGTTGGCCATTCAATGCCGTGGAACCAGTTATGTGACCGGGGAAGAGCGCCTAATTACTTCAGGCGGGCTTCTTTGCAACATCGTCGCGCAAGAGCGTCCGCAGCGTGCTGGCGAGCAGCTCGCCAGCAGCTCGCTGCTCCGGCACTCGACCGATCATTCCTTGCCGAACTTCGATTTCAATGCCTAGATACTCTCGCGGCTTGAACCGGTGCCGCAGCGCCGTGGTCAGGCCATCGTCTGCTCCGCGGTACGGCGCATTGAACGGATAGCGCAGATCACCGGCTCGTTGGTTCATCTCGTGCCGCCAGCGTTCGCAGAGCACTTGTTCCAGGGGCCTGGCTTCATCGAAAAGCAACGCGATATCGAGCTCACGTTTCGAGCCTTTGAGTTCGTCGGCGCACGAGTGTACGCCAAGGTGGAGCACCCGTTGGCCCGCAGCAATGGCGGCGAAGACAGTCTGCTCGACGCGCTCGCGGTGCGGGGTGTAGTACGACGAGATGATGCGGGTTCGCTCGGCAGCGGGCAGTTCGCGGGTGAACTCACTGAACGTGTCGGGTTGATCGAGCGAGCGATTGAGGTCGATGAGAAGCCGTGTCACGGTTGAGAAGATGATCGGTGCGGGCAAACGCGAGGCCATCCGCAACGCGACGCCCAGAGAGCCGGGGTCGTAGCCACGGTGGCTGTCGAGGACAGCCCTACCACCGCTGAAGTGCCTCCTGTACGGCTTTGGGACTTCACGCCCGCCGTGCTCACAGGTAAGTAAAACGAAGACCGATCGCGACCTGTCAGGGCACACGGAACAGCTCCCCGTTGTGGAGGCAATCTGAGAGCTCGGCGTAGACGTCGTGGATCTCGGGCCTCATAGGGAACCGACGCACTCGGCTACCGATCCGGTTCGCGAGCGTGCCCGTGCGGAGCATCCGCCGGAGCATCGGAGTCCAGTTGGGGTTGTCTGGCATGACCTGTTCGAGCAGGTTGGTCCAGAGGTCAGCCGCCCAGACCATCCCTTGCTGAATCCCGAAGGCGCTGAGCAGCGCGTGCTCGCGGATGCGCGTGCGGTCGGCGTAGCGGATGGTGTCGAGTAGCACGCTATGCAGCGGCTCGGTCTTGATCTTCTTCTGGTCTTCGTAGCTCATCCAGCGCTCGTCGACCATGGCGCGAACGACCTCGATGACCAGCGCCGCGATGGCCAGGTCGGCCCGCGGGCACTCCTGAATATCGAGCACCCGGATCTCGATCGCGCCGCGGTCGAAGCGGGCCATGGCGCCGCGGGCGTTTGCGAACTCATGCCTCAGAATGCCTTGCGGGTCGAGCGGTTCCAGCTCATCGTAGAGCTTTCCGAGGATGTCGCGTTCGTAGCCCTCTCGCGTGAAGACCGGCTCGGGAACAACGAGCCCGGTCATCAAAGGCACACGCTTCGCGTTCGAGCGGTAGACCTCCATCCTGTGGCATGAAATAGGCGACCAGTCGCCATTGACGATGGGCGAACTGGCGGCGATCGCGGGCAGCAGCGGGAGCACAATCCGCAACGCCGCGTGCAGCCTGCCGAATTCCTCGTCGTTGGCAAATGGAAGGTTGATGTGCGTGCTCTGCAGGTTGCCCCAGCCGTGGCCTTTGCAGCCAAAGATGCGGTCATAGGTGCGATAGATGTCGTTGTACTCGTGCGGCCAGAGCTTCGTTTCGGTGTTGGGGTCCATCCACGGATGCATGGCGGTGGGCATGAGCCGAGCGCCCATGGGCTCGAGCAGAGCATCGACCCGCCGAACGTGATCCTCGAAAGCCTCGGCAAGCCCTTCGAGTGACGCGGCGGGCCGCTGGGTCTTCAACTCGACGACGTGGAGCGCCAGTTCGTTGGACCACGAGACAGTGCCATCGGGGCCGTCGGGCTCAACATCCGAGGTTTCTGCCCCGGTCGCGACGCGGAACAGCTCATCGCAAACCGGGCGCACGTCAAGCGTCTCGCGGTCGACGATCATGTACTCCATCTCGATACCGACAGCGTCGAACAGGCCGAGCGGGTAGGACCAGTCAGAAGGGGTTGTTGTCATCTCGACTCGAGCTTCCAGAAAAAGTACTGCATCACTCGGCGGTAGAGTTCGTCGCCTTGGGCGGCATCCTCTACATCTACATCGATATTCGGGTTGTCGTTGACCTCGATCACGACGGGTTTGCCCCGCACGATCTTGAGGTCCACGCCGTATAGCCCCTCGCCCATGAGGTTCGCGGCTCTGATCGCGAGCTTGACCACATCCTGCGGAGCGTCCTCGACGGGCAGCGTCTCTGCGTTGCCCTCCTGTACCCCGTCGTCGTCGCGTTTGACGATCTGCCAGTGGTCCGGGGCCATGCCGTATCGACTGGCGAAGAGTGGCTCGCCGCCGAGCACACCGATCCGCCAATCAAAGTCGGTGGGTACGTATTCCTGTGCAACAAGCAGGTCGCTGTCCGCGAAGAATCCAGCGAGCAGGTCGGCGGCTTGAGCCGCGGAATCGCACCGCGACACGCCGTTCGAGAATGAGCTATCGGGCCTCTTGAGCACGCACGGGAACCCGAGCGTTCGGAGCCCTTCGAGCGCGTTTTCCTTGCTGAGGATGAGCGTCTTGGGCGTGGCGACGCGGTGCCGACCGAGTGTCTCGGCAAGGAACACCTTGTTGGTGCAGCGCACGATCGATCTGGGGTCGTCGATGGCGACCATGCCCTCGGCCTCGGCGCGTCGAGCAAAGCGGTAGGTGTGGTGGTTGACGTAGGTCGTCTCTCGGATGAACAGCGCGTCGTACTCCGCGATTCGGCCGTAGGCGTCCTTGCGAATCAGGTCGCACGCGATCCCCATCGCCTCGCCTGCAGCGGCGAAACGCTTGAGTGTCTTCACGCTCGACGGGGGCATCGGGTCGTCTGGATCGTGCAGAATCGCGAGATCGTACTTCGGCGCTGGCGCAGTCTTTCCCTTGCGGGGTGCTCGGCGAAGGTACCGCTCGGCCTGTTCCACAACAAAGTCATGGTGTGAGTCGGGCACGTCACCAAGTCCGATGACACGGACCGAGACCAGCTTCCATGTCCCGCTCCGCTCGAACTTCGCCCGGAGCAACGGCGCCGGGAATGCGTTGAAGATGGCCGTGGCCAGCCGATCTTTGCCCTCGGCGAGGTTGTGCCCGAAGTAGATGCTCAACTCGAACTCGTCGGACCTGATCCGCCGAAGGTTTGACTGGATCAATTCGTCGAGTTCCTGCGACACCAGCTTGACCACGGGCGCTAAGCGAAGGTCTTGGATCGCGCTGACCGATGGCAACGGCCGGTGCCCTCTGGCCTCGGCGAGCAGTGAGACGTAGTACCCAGCGGCCTGGTACCGGAACGATCGGCAGAGATTGAAGACCTTTCGCCCTGCGCCCTCTGCCAGCTCCGGGTCCGAAAGGTAGGTGTACGACGAAACAAGCTCCGTGCCAGGGATCTTCAGCGGCCAGCGTTTGGGTGAATCGACCACGACAAGAGGTTTCATGAGTCGCTCCGTCCGTTCTGCGTGCCGGCGGCCGGTTCGATGACCAACAGGTTGGCGTCATAGGTCAGTACTCCCAGCATAATGGACGGCACGAGCCGGCCCATCGACACGGTGTACTGCTGGCTATCGAAGCCCGGGTTGTCCTTGAGTGGGTCGGCAATCGTGATGCGACGAGGCTTGGAGTCATAGCCGTGCAGCACAACGAAGTGACCCGCTGGCGCTCCCCGTACATCGTCGTAGTCGTCGTTGGGCCCAAACTCGCGTGCGCACCGATATAGGTAGGTAGCGCTCAGGCCAGTGAGCACCGGGACGCCAGCGCGGATAAAGCGAGAGATCAGCCGGCTGGTCAGGTCTCTGAAACGGATCTCGCCGCCGAGCTTGAGAAACTCGAGATAGGAATCGGTCGCCACGCGGAAACGAGGGTCTTCGAACGACTTGGCCTCGGCCTGCTTCGTCAGCTTATCGTTGAGAAACGACGGGCTCGCACCGCCGTCCTTCCCGAACCAGGTCGGATCAAAAACATGCAGGTTGAAGGTGTAGAGTGTCGCCCGATACCCACGAGACAACGCGTGGATGCCGAGCATCACCGCGAGTGTGCCTCGGCCCGCGCCGACAATGTTCAGCGATTTGGCCGAGTCGATGACTTCATCGAGACTGATGTCCTCGCCCCAGTACCGGTAGACCGCGTGCAGGCAGGTGGGCCCGCAAGTCTCGTCATCTGGTTGCGGAAGGATATGGACCGGGAGAACATGTTGGCGGTCGGCATGGTTCAAGGGTGGGCTCACGGGCATCTTGCGACGTTCGGGCGGGTGCTCTGGTTTGGCCATGGACTCTCGCGGGGTCGGACTCAGGGCCGGGGCTCGTCAACGAGATAGTATGACTGGTGCGGCCTCGGCACCGGCGACCCTCGAACCCGCGGGCGCATGATTCGCGGAGCGCGGATCGACCGGCCCGGTGGCCGGCACGCCGCGTGCCCGGCGGTAGCCGGGGCTTGGAGACAAGACCGCCATGGCCGATTCCACCCATACCACCTCCGTCGCCATTGGCGGTTCGGCGCTCGTGTTCTTTGCGTTCGACATCGGATTCCAGGTGGATCTGGATGCTGCCGAGCCGCTGGTACGAGAGGCGACGCGACGCAAAGTCTTGCGAGCCCGAAGGCCAGCGCCGGTCTGGTTCGATTTCAGCCCACCCCCGCTACGTCTAATGGTCGAGGGAGACCCGGTCCCGGTCGACGGCCGCGAGACCGAGGCGTCTGTGGAACTTCTGATCTACGACTTCGGTGCCGCCCTGCTCACCTACCGGATGCCGTTGCCCGACGAGCTGAGCGCACTCCCAAAGCTGGGCGCTGCGCTGTACGAGCACGCTGGCCTTGACGCGGACGCTCGCAAGCGCGTCGCCCTCGTGCTGGACGCCATCCGCCCTGCTGTTGAGCGGCCGAAGCTGTCCGAAGCAGTCGACGACTACGCCGTGTTCGCGATCACCTCGTGGGGCGGGGGCCCACCGGCCAGGGTGCTGGAGGACCACCGCGCCGTGCTCGCGCAGGCGATTGAGGGCGAGTGCATTGGGCTTGCCGCCGAGCAGATCGCTCGGACCACCGAGGCCACTATGTCGTACGCCGAGAATGATCTGGCGATCATCGACTGGAATGCGGCCGTGCTGTTCGACGCGGAGCCGGACGACGTGGTCTCGGTGCTCCAGCACGCGAACATGGAACTGCTCGAGCTGCGCGTTCTCGATCAGGAGCTCGATGCCATTCTTGACCATGCCGATGAGACGCTCGCAACGCTGACGGGTTCGCGATTCTGGCCGGTGTTCGCGTCCAGCGCGATGCTTCGGCGGTTTGCTTCGGTCCAGACGGACGCGGCCGTCATGTTCGAGGGCGTGAACAACGCCATCAAACTCCTTGGGAATCAGTACCTTGCGCGTCTGTATCGGGTGACCGCCGATCGGCTCGATCTTCCCGCGTGGCAGTCAAGCGTGCAGCGCAAGCTCGATGCTACGGAGAGCCTCTACCAGAAGATGTCCGACTCCACTTCAACCAAGAGGCTCGAAGGCCTCGAGTGGGTGATCATCGTGCTCATTGCCATTTCGATCGCGCTCCCTTTCACGCCGTGGTACCACTGACATGCCAGAACTCTCAGACCTGCTTATTCCGGCGCTCATCTTCATCGCGCGCATCTTCGATGTGTCGCTCGGCACCGTGCGCATGCTCATGGTCATCTCCGGGCATCGACTGGCGTCCGCAGCTCTCGGCTTTGCCGAGGTGCTCATCTGGGTGCTCGCTGTGGGCGGGGCGGTCAAGCACCTCGACAACCCCATCGCGGTCCTCGCATTCGCGGGGGGCTTTGCGACAGGCACACTCGTCGGCATGACCCTCGAGAAGCGTCTGGCCATCGGCTACCGCGTGGTCCGTGTCATCAACCCCAAGCCCGGCCTCGATCTCGCGGGCACGCTGCGTGAACAGGGCTACTCGGCGACCCGCATCGATGGCCACGACCGCGATGGCCCAGCGGAGATCGTGTTCGTCCCGGTTCGCCGAAGATCGGTGCCACAACTGCTCGACCGGATCGCCGCTGTGAACCCGGACGCGTTCTTGTCGGTCGAGCGAGCCGAACGGGTGTCGGGCTTCATACCGCTCGCGGGCAATCGAGCCGACCGATTTCCTTGGGGGCGGTTCGGCCAACTGCGCAAGTAACAAGTACTCGTCGGCGGATAACACAGAAGCGAATCAATCACTGGGCGGGTTTAGCCTCCCACGCGATAGAGGCCCGTTGCACGAACGGTCAGGACCTGCTCGTTGGGGCGCGGCCCGACCGTGCCAACGACGATCACCTCGTCGAGGGCAGCAAAGCCGTGAGCGGTTGGGCTGGTTGTAATCGACTCGCCCGCGTGGCCAACGATCTGGATCGTCGCGGAGTTTTCGGTGATGGCCTCGGGTGGCTGGCAGCAGTAGTCCCAGGGCGTTGCACAATGGTCAGCTTCCACAGTGCATTCGTTGTGCAATCCGGAGTCCACCAGCATGAAGACCGGGCTGTCCTCGGTGATGGGTGCTTTCCTTCCACCAATAATGCCGCGAAGCACGACCCGGTCGCCTTCCTTCGCCACCGCCTTGACCTCGGCGATGCCTTGCGTATCCGAGGGCGCAGTAGCTAGCACCCACGAGGGCGTGGTTTGCGTCTTGCTGGCCTCCTCGCCGCAGCCTGCAACGAGTACACCGGAAACAGCGAGCGCGGACATCGGAACGATGATGGAGCGTGACATGGTTACATTTCCTTCGTAGTTAATTGACTGATCAGAACGACTTCAAAGCCTCCGTGATCGGGAGGCGCAAACAGCGAATGGCCGGGGGGATGGCCCCGATGAAACCGATGGCGAGCCCACCGAGCACGCCGACGAGCAGGACCATGGCATCGATGGTCAGCGCGAAGGCGCCCATCGAGAAACGTACAGCGAGCCCGTCGAGCAGCAGCAGACCGACCACGGCCCCGATGAGCGCGCCACACGCGGCGGCAAAGACGGATTCCTCGGCCAGATTGGCGACGATGGCCATGCGTGTGAACCCGAGCGACTGGAGCATGCCGACTTCTCTGACGCGTGCCGCGAAAGCTGCGTACATGGTGTTGAGACCGCCAAGAATACCGCCCGACGCGATGAGCACCGCGGTCACGATGACCATGAATCGGATCGGCCCGTAGAACGCCGCGATGGATGCGTAGTAGTCACTCTCGGGGATGGCGGTAATCTCAAGATCGAGCCGGCTTTTGGCAAACAGATCGGCATCGGCGAAGGTGGCAGAACCAAGCGTCACGATCACGCACGACACGGAAGCCTCGCGATTCGTGGCGATCTGCAAATCGGTCAACGGCAGCCAAATCTCTGCGTTCATGACCGTGTTGGGTGCGCTGAACCGTCCAACGATCGTCCAGTCCCGGTCGTCAAAGTGCAGCGTGTTGCCGAGCGTGAGCCGGTCGTCGGGAACCCCGAGCCGCGTGGCAGCGAGCGAGCCCACCATGAGTTCATCGCGTCCCGCCTCTGGAGGCCTCCCCTCGACGATCTCGACCTCGGGATGAACGAGCATCGCAACGGGCCGAACCCCCCGCATGACAGAAGCCAGTTCCGCAGCGCTGTCCGCGCGTTCACGCACCGGCAAGGCCGCGTGGATCTCGGGCGATGCGTAGATCACGCCGGCCTGCTCTTTGAGCCCCGGAATGCTCGCAGCGGCGATGCCCTGGACCGAGGCGCTGATCTGCGAGCGCTCGACACCCTCTTCGCTTCCGGTACCGAGAATCATGATGTTTTGGTGCAAGCCCGAGTCTTGGGTGAGCGTGAGCTGCATACCGCGCACGAAGCCGCCCGAAGCCAGGATCAGCAGCACCACGAGCGACGAGCCCACGAGCGAGGCAGCGAGGCGCACACCGCTCCTGCCGAGGTTTCGTAGCGCGTAGTGGAACGGGAGCTGTCGCATGGGGGTTCCGGTTGAGGGTCTTATGCGGCTCTGAAGCAGGCGGCAATCTCGCGGCGAGATGCCTGCCACGCGGGCACGAGCCCCGCGAGCACCCCAATCACGCTGCACACGAGCAGTCCAGACGCCAGCAGGCTGGCGCTGGCCACGATGGGTATGGACGTGCCTTCGACCGAGAGCGCGAAGTCGCCAAAGCGGGCCACCCCCACCGCTGCGGCTGCACCGACCGCCCCGCCAATGACCGCCAGCAACACTCCTTCGGCCACGATCAGCACCGCTACTAAGCGACCCGAGTAGCCAAGGGTCTGGAGCACCGCGTGTTCTGCGACCCGGCTTTGCACGCCGAGGATGATCGAGTTGGCCACCAGCGCGAGCACCGCGGCCAAGCAGCCAAGCCCGAGCCACCGGGCGAACCCGACGAGCTCGATGATGTCGTCCGCGACTCGCCCAATAAACGACTTCTCGGTAAAGGTCGCTGTAGGTTCCTGAGCGTAGCTGAACTGCTCATCAATCTCGCCTGCTACACGATCGAGCATCGAGGCGTCCGCGACTTTCACGTTAAACTGGGTCACTATCCCGAGTTGGTCACGCCCGGCGAGTTGGACAAACTCAAGGGCTGTGTACGCGACGTTGTGGTCCTGCAAGTCGTCGGACCGGAGAATGCCCGCGACATACGCTGTGATCCCCGCCGCATCGAACGTCATGCCGGGACGAAGGCCGCGCCGGCTGGCGAGTGTCTCGCCGAGCAGCGCCGCATCGGTTCGGCTCATCCACGCGTCGGCTGAGCCATCGATGATTTCGATCTTGCCCTCTCGATTTGCGAGGAACTGCGCCTTGGGCACGCCACGGAACGTGACGACATCCAGGCTCGTTCGGCAGTTAGACACGACGATCTTCATCGGCGTCACGCTCACAACGCCATCGACGGCCTCGATCCGCCGCTGGTAGTCCTGCGGCAGCTGGCTCGTCGCTGGGCAGTACCGGTCTTCTCTATACACCACCAGCGTGGTGTCGTTCGCGGTGGCGGTGGTCGCCTCGGTGACGCCTCGGTTCATCGCCTGTACAGCCGTGAACAGGAACATGGCGATGCCGATGCCAGCGACCGTGAGCAGCGAGCGGACCCGGTGCCGCACGACCTGCTTGAGTACATAAGGGGCGTATCGTAGAAAGCTCATCAGGCGACCTCCTCTGCGACGGGTGCTGCGTCATCGACAAGCCGGCCCTTATCTAGGTGCAACGTGCGCTTCGCGTAGTCGGTGGTCTTGGGGTCGTGCGTGACCATGATGACGGTCTTGCCGGTGTCCCGGTTCAGCCCTTGAAGCAGCGACATGACCGCGTGAGCGGATGTCTTGTCGAGATCGCCCGTCGGCTCGTCTGCGACGAGGATCGCGGGATCAGTTACAATGGCGCGGGCTATCGCCACACGCTGCTCCTGGCCGCCCGAGAGCTGACGCGGAAAGTGGTCGGCGCGGTCGGCGATGCCGACCCGCTCGAGCGCGCTATGCACCCGCTCGTCCCGATCACTCCGGCTCAGTTTGTGCAGCAGCAGCGGAAGCTCAACATTCTCGTACGCGGTGAGCACGGGCACGAGGTTGTAGAGCTGGAACACGTAGCCGACGTGCCCCGACCGCCACGCCGCGAGCTTGTTGCGGCTCAGCGATCCGATGTCAACGCCGTCGATGGTGAGCGTGCCTCTGGTGGGTGAGTCGATCCCGGCGATGAGGTTGAGCAGCGTGGTCTTCCCGCTGCCGCTCGGCCCCATGAGCGCGAGAAAATCACCCCCCGGTACGTCCAGATCGAGCCCGTCGAGAGGCCTGATGGTGTTCTCACCTTTGCGATACTCGCGGGTCAGATTTCGGCATTCGATCATCGCCATGTCGCACCCTCCCCACTGCGTTCTGCACGCAATACGACTCGCTCGCCCTCGCGGGGTTCATCAAGGCCAACGGCCAGCAAGGCCCCGGGCTGTACGTCACCCCCGATCGTCAGCCAGTCGCCTTGCTGGCCCAAGATGCTTACCAAGCGCTGGGTGAGGACGCCGCGCCCGTTGCGACGGTCAGTAACTGTCCACACCGTCGGCGAGCCCTCGGGGCCCACTACCGCGCCCGCGGGAACCAACACGCGCGAGGCTTCTGCACTTTGTACACCGCTAGCCTCGGAACCCGAGCCCGAACCGCTGGGCAAGAACTTCACCCGCGTGAGCATCTCGGGTCGCAGAACCGGATCGGGTTCGATCACCCTCACCTTGACCTGCAGCGTGTTTTTCTGTAGGTCGGCCTCATGCGTGATCCGCAGCACCTCGCCCCGGAACACCCGATCGGGCAGCACCTCGACCACCACATCGCAGGGCTGACCGACGTAGACAATCGCAGCATCGGCGAGCGGCACATCAACCCGAACTTGCAACCGCTTCGGGTCATACAGATGGACGATGTGCGTCGAGTGCTCGGAGTCCATCATGCGTACGACCTTGTCGCCCGGCATCTTGAGCCGACGTTGCACGTACCCCGAGATGGGCGCCCGGATGACCATGCGGTCGAGTTCGAGCGCGGCCTCGTCGCGCGCTGCACGGGCTCTCTCAAGCGCCGCCTTGCCGCGAGCAACTCCCGCGTCCGCAGCGTCAACCCGCAAGCGATCGGTAATGCGCAGGTCTAAATCGCGCTCGGCTGCCCGGTGATCGGCCCTCGCGCGGCTCAGCCTCGCTTCCAGGATGGGCCCACGAGCTTCAAGAGCCGTGACCTCCGCAAGCTGGCCCAGATACAGTTGGTCGGCGGTAATGAGTTCCAACTCGTTGGTCGCGCCCTGCTGCGTCGATCGGCGGACGCGCTTGGCCTCTTCGTCCAGCCGAGTCAGCGTGGCGCGAGCCGAGGCGATGAGCGATGGAAGCTGCGCCAGTTCGGCTTGGACCTCGGCCACCATTGCCTCGCCCGACTCGACGGCCCGCTCCAACTCCACCGGGTCCTGCCAGTGCGAGCGCGCCGAGGTCTGTTCTGCGATCGCCATTGCCAGCATCGCTTCCGCCTCGGCAAGCTGTGCCTGAGCGCGCGCAAGCCGCAACTGCGAATCCTCCGCGACAAGCCGGGCCACCTCCTGCCCCGCTTCCACATAGTCGCCCTCAAGCACATGCATGCTCTCGACGACTCCATCGGCTAGGGCCGTACACGCCGTTATGAAAGGCTCCGCTTCCAGCCAGCCTGGTGCTTGCACCGTCGGTGTGTTGCGGACCGACGCACCAGTGGACTGTTCTGGCTGCGAATCGGCCGAGCGGTCGAACACCGCCTGTACCACGTCCACTTCCCTCGCTGGCATGAGCAAGGGCCGGGCACTCCACCCCAGCACGCCAGCGATCGCGACAACCACGACCGTGGGCACCAGCACAGGCACCAGCCGCCGGCGGGGAGCGCGCGCACGCGTTGGCGAATTAGACTTTTGGATTTCCATTAGACCACCTCAAAGGTCGGACCGGCAAGGTTAATCTTGCCAGATCACGCCGCATGACCACAGCCGCATGACACAGTGAACCGAGCGCGCTGAGCGCGCACCGCTCCTATCAAGCAGTGGTCACGGTTCTCGGGGGCCTTTGAAGTCTTTCAAGATGAGCCGAGCCGGCCGACCGATCGGCCGCCATGTGCCCCTGTACGGTGATCGGCAGAACCGAAACGCATTCCGTCGGGGCTATGGGCGTCGCCAACGTCTTGGCGAGCGTGCAGCAGGCCATAGGGCACTCGCTGCCGTCGCAGGGCCGGTCCTCGTCATCGGGCGATGGAACCCTCGGTGAGCTTTCATCTGTGCTGCAACACACGGGCATGACCTGATCGTCTGCTCCCACCGTTGGAAGGGGCATGGACTGGCTTGAGCACTCGCAGAATGAAGCAACGAGCGCTGGCTGCAGCGACATGGCTGCAACCGAAACCGCGATCAAGATGGCCAATAGCTTGTCCATTGCTTTCATCATACGCTCTGCGGGCCTACGCCGATGGAACTCTTTTGATTCCCGAGTTTGCATTCGTGCAATGGGCGCACGCTGTCCCCTATCGGACGAACCGGGTTCAGGCTTCAGCGCTGAGGGCACTGGGGCCAACTCCGACTCGGTGTTGAATAGCGAAGCTGGAGTCCCCCCGTTACCTTGGCCCACGCAAGATGCTGCGCCGTAGGAGCTATCGAGTGAATCCGCCCAATCCGACCATAGGTGTTTGTTCGTGGTCGCTTCGGCCTGATTTGCCGCAGGCTCTGGTCAGCGAGCTGGCCGGCCTCGGAATTAGCACGCTGCAACTGCACCTCGACCCGATCCGCCTCGGACAATGGAACGAACGCGAACTGGTGGATCGGCTCGACGCGGCCGGAATCAGTCTCGTCAGCGGCATGATGACCACCCAAGGTGAGGACTACACAACGCTCGAATCGATCGCCCAGACCGGCGGCGTGCGCCCGGACACGACTTGGCCCGCCAACCTTGCTGCCGCCAGAGCCAACGCCGAAGCCGCCCAGCGGCTCGGGCTCCCACTCGTCACGCTCCACGCTGGCCACCTGCCTGCGGATATCGATGATCCGCTCGCAAGCGTCATGATCGATCGGCTCGGTGCGCTCACCGAGGAGTTCGCCGGTCACGGTGTCCGGGTCGCATTCGAGACGGGCCAGGAGACCGCAGCCACGCTGCTCAGGTATCTCAAAGCGCTCCCAAATGCGGGCGTGAACTTCGACCCGGCCAACATGATCCTCTACGCGATGGGTGACCCGCACGAGGCGCTCGAACAGCTTGCCCACCGCGTACTGCAACTGCACATCAAAGATGCTCTCCCGACGACGACACCTGGATTGTGGGGAACCGAGGTGCCCGTTGGCAAGGGCGCGGTGGACTGGCCGAGGCTGCTTGCGATCTACCGTCAGCAGTGTCCCGACGCGGGGCTCGTGATCGAACGCGAGGCCGGCGAGTCGAGAGCCGACGACATCGCCCGCGCGGCAACACTCGTCCAGAGCGTCTTGGAGAAGCTGCCGTGAGTGTGGGCGTGGGTATCGTCGGGCTGGGCTTCATGGGTCGAACGCACGCCGAGGCGTATCTCAAGCACGGCGCGCACCTCGTGGCGGTGTGTGACAGCAACGCTGCCGGTTTTCGAAGCGACTCGGGCAACTTTGAAGCTGAGCTTGATGCACCTCAGCTCGACCTCAGCGGGTCAACGGTCACTACCTCCCTCGATGAGATGCTCGCTGTGTCGGGATTGGATCTGGTGAGCGTCTGCACGCCGACCGACACGCACATCGCTGTAGCCACAGCGGCCCTGCTCGCGGGCAAGCACGTACTGGTTGAGAAGCCTGTGTCGCTCGACCCCGTTGCCATCGAACGGCTGGCCGCCGTGGCTCAGCAGCAAGGCAGGCTCTGCATGCCTGCTATGTGCATGCGGTTCTGGCCAGCGTGGGCGTGGGTAAAACGGACCATCGACGAGCGGCGGTTCGGCGGCGTGCGCACGATTCGGCTCGAACGCATCGGGCCGGCTCCAGATTGGAACAACGACTTCTACTCAAACGAGAGCCGGAGCGGCTCGGCGCTCTTCGACCTGCACATCCACGACACGGATTTCATCCTCCACGCGCTGGGTCTCCCAAGCGCGGTCTGCTCGGCGGGCACGACTCGACATCTGTCCACCAGCTTCCGTTTCGATGACGGCCCGGCCAATGTGAGCGCACAAGGCGGGTGGATCGATGCTCCTGGGCTTGCCTTCAGAATGCGGCTGTTGATCGAGCTCGAACACGCTGTCGCCGACTTCGACCTTGGCCGGACGCCCGAGTTGCAGGTCCACCTCAGTGACGGATCGAGCGCGGTTCCCGATCTCGAACCCGGCACCGGCTGGGAACACCAGATCGGAGCGATTCTCGCGGCAATCGAGTCCGGCGAGAAGGTCGCTCCCGCGACCCTCGGACAAGCCGCAGCCGTCACGCGCGTGCTGCTCGCGGAGCGCCAGAGCCTTCGCACGGGCGATTGGATCGCGGTCGGCCGCTAGCTCGCTCACCCGATGGGCAGCGCGCTGGGCATCTGATAGAGTGCCGAGATGCACGACCAGCAACCAACGACCATGACCCGCCGAGAGGCGATCCGCACCACCGCTCTTTGCGGCATGGCGATCGCCGCCGCGGCCTCGGCTTCGCCCCCGCCCCGCGGGCATCGGCGGGCTTACGAGATATCACTCGCGCAGTGGTCGCTGCACCGCGAGCTTTACGGCGGCAAGCTCGACAACCTGGACTTCCCGCGCATCACCCGCGAGCGGTACGGGCTCGATGCGATCGAATTCGTAAGCCAGTTCTTCAAGGACCAGGCCCGCGACGCAGCGTACATCGCTGAGCTCGGCAAGCGTGCCGACGACGCCGGCGTGCGGTGCCTGCTGATCATGTGCGACGGCGAGGGCGATCTTGGCCACCCCGATCCGGGCGAGCGCGGCAAGGCCGTGGACAACCACGTCAAGTGGCTCGAGGCCGCGTCGGCGCTGGGTTGCCACTCCATCCGTGTCAATGCCGCGAGCAAGGGCAGCTACGAGGAGCAGCAGCAACTCGCCGCCGACGGGCTCGGCAGGCTCACAAGGCTCGCGGTCGGGTACGACCTCAACGTGATCGTCGAGAACCACGGCGGGCTCAGCTCCAACGGCAAGTGGCTCTCGGGTGTGATGCGGATGGTCGATCACCCCCGCTGCGGCACGCTGCCCGACTTTGGCAACTTCTGCATGGACTGGTCAAAGCAGGCCGAGCCCGAGGCGTGGTACGACCGGTACACGGGCGTCGGGGAACTGATGCCGTTCGCCAAGGCGGTCAGCGCGAAGTCGCACGAGTTTGATGCCGAGGGCAACGAGGTCAAGACCGACTACCCCCGCATGATGAAGATCGTGCGTGATGCGGGCTACTCGGGCTACGTCGGCATCGAGTACGAGGGCTCCAAGCACAGCGAGCACGAGGGCATCCTCGCCACCAAGGCGCTGCTTGAGCGCGTCCGCGATCAGCTCGACGGCTAGGACCGGCGTCACTTGGCTTGCGGTCGCGGCGCTGGCAGGCAGATATCGAGCAGCACCATCAGGCTCAGCAGCGTCATGCCCCCACCGAACGCCGAGCCCCCGGCAACGATCATGTACGCGAACGCGGGGTTGGTGCGTGTCAGCCACCACCCGCCGAGGTCCGCGGCCAGGCCCAGGCCGGTGAGGGCCAGCACCAACCCAACCACCACCCTCGGCCAGCGAGTGAGCAGCGAGAGCAGCCCAATCGCGATCGCGATCGAGGCCAGCCCCAGCGCGTGCGTGTGGGTAGACGCCGCGAGAATCAAGACCGGGACCGGCTGCACGTCTCGGCTGACGGAGAGCGCTTCGACATCGTCCCAGTACTCGAGCGGGATGTCCGCCGCTTCGCCGTCTCCCGTCGAGGTGCGTGCGTGGCATCCGAGACAACTCACCGCAATGATCTCCGCCGGCGCGAACGCCCCAAGGTCAAGGCTGTCAAACGTCTGACTGAGCCGGCTCGAGTCGTCCCGAAGCCACTCGATCAGCCGCTCGCGGTCGTCGGCGTTCAGGTCATCAGGGTGCCCGCGCTCGAGCGCCGCCAGGAGCGGGGCCTCGGCGACGATGCCGTGGTAGTGAGCCTTCACATCGTCGATGGTCATGCCCGGACGTTCGTCGCGGTTCTCGTGGTGCAGATAGAGATAGATGCCCGAGGCGGCTGTCCCGCCGAGCGCCGCGAGCACGAGCCCCGCAATGCCGAGGCGCGCAAGCCAGCTCAGGTTGCAAAGCCGAAGCGGATGTTCGTTGGTGAATGCCATGGTGTTCAGCCGAGGTCAGCGGGATCGATCTCGACGGTCGTACCCGTCGTGACCGCTTCATGCGCGCGAATGCCGACGATCGTCGAGCGGGCAGCCTCCGCTGCGGTGCACGCGACATCGGCGCCCTCGGCAACCGATTTCAAGAACGACTCCACGCCGTACCAGAGCGGCGTGTGCGGCAGACCAACGCCCTCCTTGAGCTTGCCCTGCTCGGCGAGCTTGGTCGCGCCCGCGATCAGCGTGATGCCCTCGTCGTTGTGGAACTGCTGGCGGTTGGCGTACACCTCCCACCCCTGCGTGGGCGCGTCGGCCTCCTTGAACATCCAGCCGTGGCTCCACGCGAGCTTGATCGAAGCGTTCTCCCCGCGGAACAGCTCCGATGTGCCGCCGTAGCTGTTGGCGAGCGTCGCGTCATAGCCCAAGACCGCCCCGCTCGGAAACTGGAGCGACAGCGCGATCGTGTCGTCCACTTTGCGACCGTCCTCGTGCACGCGGATGGAGCCGAGCCCGCTGACCCTCTCGGGATAGGTGCCCGTGTACCAATGGAAGACATCGAACTGGTGGCTGCCCCACTCGCCCGAGAGGCCTGTAGTCAATTCGGGGTCGAGCCGCCAGTTGAGCCGGCGTTCGGTCTCGGGGTCGCGAGCGGGCGAACGCCAAGTGGTCTTGCGCGCGCGCGAAGCCTGCATCGACACGAGCGTGCGCACCGCATCGGACGCGAAAAAAGTGCGTGCGAGCTGGTAGACGGGGTTAGCACGCGCCAGATAGCCGACTTGAAAGACGCGGTCCGAGCCGCGCGCCGCAGCCGCGATGGCCTTGGAGTCTTCAACCGTGTGCGCGAGCGGGGCCTCGCAGTAGACGTGCTTGCCCGCCGCGATGGCGTCCTCAGCGACCGCGCGATGCAGGTGCGTCGGCGTGGCGATGAACACCGCGTCGATGGCCGGGTCGTCGAGCATCTGCCTGTGGTCAGCGTGGGTCTTTGCTTCGCGTGCGCGGCGCTCGCCCGCACTAAGCCGGCCGGGCTCGCTGTCGCAGATCGCTGCCAGCGTGACATCAGGCAGCGAGGCCAGTTCCGCGATGATCGAGCGGCCCTGACGCCCGCAACCGATCACGCCCACCCGAACGGCCGCTGCGAACGAACCCATGGCCGATGAGAGCGAGGGCAAAATGGACACGCCCGCGGCGAGGCCCGCCGACTGCGCTATGAACGAACGGCGGTCGATGTCTGGCACGGCTTCGTACTCCTCAGAACAAGTGATGGTGGCTCGGTCAGCCAGCCCTCGGTCGATGGCAGGATAGAACCTAGCGCATGGGGCAACGCACTGGGTCGTGAGCCAAGCACCGCAAGCGCGGTGGCCCAGGCATCGCAGGCAGCAGCTGATGTGCCGATGCATACGGCGATCGCGCCGGTCGGGCAGGGCAATCCAGTCCGAGGATCAAGCAAATGGCCCGCTTGCTGCTGGTCGCCTGAGATCGCTAGGCACCTATCTGATACGTCGACCTTGACCGACCCGCGGCCCTCGGGATGCTCAACGAGCACCCGCCACGGCTCGCCGTCAGGGCCGAGGCCGATGCCCGCCGCTGAACTTGATCCGCCGTGGATGAACGCCGAGGCGATGCCCGCTTCTCGCAGCACCGTCGCCGCCCTGTCGATGGCGTATCCCTTGGCCACACCGCCGAGATCGACCGTCGCACCGTCGAAGGCAGCGAGCGTGCGTGCGGCAAGATCGAGCACGATCCGGCCACTGCCACTCCGTCGAATATCGAACGCGCCCGCACACGCCTCGCGCACTCGCTCGCACAGAGCAAACAGATCGAACAACTCGTCGTCCAGCGACTCCGTCGCGCCTTCATTGACGCGATACACGACCGAACCGCGCTCAAAGCGGGTGAGCCTGCGGTGGGCTTCCTCGATCTCCTCGAGCGCTTCTTCGCCCGCTGCGCGCAGCCACGGCTCAGGGCCGCCCGCCAGCACCACCTCAAATCGGCAGCCCATAGCCGAAGTGGCGAGCCGAACCACGCCTTGCTCAGACACGCCTGGCCTTCATCGCAGACGGGTCGAACTCGTACGCGTGCCCACTCCAGATCGACTGGGACGCGAGGTCCACCGCGACCATGACCTTGGTGGCGAAGTCGACCGTGGACGAGGGTTGCACGCGGTCACGGATGCCCTTGAGCCACGCGAGGCGCAGTTGATCCTGGTCGTTACCGATGTCCGGACATTCGATTCGGCGGGCATCGACCATGTCGACGTAGGGCCGGGTCGGGCGGATCTCGCAGTGCCGGCTGTTGAGGTAGATATTGCCCTCGTTGCCGCGGATGAGATTCTCAAGCCCGACTTCGTTGCAGGTCGAACCCGCGACGATCATGGTGTGGTCGTGCTCGAACTGGATAGTCAGGTTGACTTGGTCGTGGTTCTCCATGTCCTTGTCGATGTAGTGACCGCCGGTCGCCATCACGCGCGTCGGCCAGCCGACCGAATCCAGCGCGAGAATCAGCGGCGTCATCTCGTGAACCAGCAGATCGCCCAGGATACCCGTCGAGAAATCCCGGTACCGCCGCCAGCGGATGTACACCTTGGGGTCCCACTCACGCGGGCCTTTGTCGCCCAGCCACGCATCCCAGTCAAGGTTTTCGCCCGGCTTCCATTCGGGGTCGATGCCGTAGTAGTTCCACTCGCCGTCGGGCGAATTTCGGCAGTAGCTCGTCTGACTGAACACGGGCTTGCCGATCGCGCCCGACTCGACGAGCTTCTTGGCTTCGAGATACTTGGGCAGCATCATCTTCTGCGTACCGACCACGAAGATCACGCCCGGGTTGTTGTGCACGGTCTTCTGTACCGCAAACGCCTCCTCGTGCGTGAACGTCATCGGCTTCTCGCAGTAGACATCCTTACCAGCAGCTACCGCGTCCATGGCCATCCTGGCGTGCCAGTGCTCCGGCGAGGCGATCACCACCGCGTGGATGTCGTCGCGTGCAAGCAGCT
Organism: Phycisphaerales bacterium; assembly: GCA_029260395.1. GTDB lineage: Bacteria > Planctomycetota > Phycisphaerae > Phycisphaerales > UBA1924 > OFTM382. The sequence continues at coordinate 52,328 of JAJDDJ010000021.1, forward strand.
CGCGGTAATCGCGGTAGGTATCGACCTTGGCTTTCTGGCCGCCCTCGCCAATCTGCTTGGCCGCAGCAGCGGCGTGCAGATCGTTGACATCCGCGACCGCGACGATCTCGACATCCTCCGTGCCGTTGCGCACAAAGGCGGTCAACGCCCCGCAGTGACCCCGGCCCATGCCTCCGACACCGATCACGCCAAGGCGGATCGTCTCGGCTCGGCGGGGCGGCCTCGGGGCGATGCCCCTGCCCAGCGCTTTGGGAGTGGGTCTGCCGGGCTGGCCAGCCATGGCAGCACCGGCCATGCCAGCGCCCGCGACGATCGCCGCCTGTCGCAGGAAGTTGCGACGTGAACTATCCGGTTGACGGGTCGGCTGATCGATCTCATGGTTAGTCATCGCTCGGCTCCTTGCTCTCCATAAAGGTCTTGGTCAGATGCTGCGGGCTTGGCCTTCGAGGGATACGCCACCAGCAGGATCAGCAGGCAGGCGGCGGCCATCCAAAGGGGCACGCCGAACAGCTTGGTGTAATCCATTGTCCCATCATCGCTCTGCGCCCAGTTCGCAACCACGCTCGTGGCGAACCAACTCCCGACGATGATCCCGATGCCAACGATCACGAGATTGAACAGGTTCTGTGCGCTGGCTCGAACATCCGGTGTGGTGTTCTCATCCACCACCATGAACGCGACAAAGATGAAGCATCCGAAGCACAATCCGTGCAGCGCCACTCCCGCAATCGCCAGCGAGAGACCCGCGCTTCCATCGGGCAGGTACGCAAAGATCGCCATCCGCAGCGCGTACGCCACGATTCCTGTCGCGAGCAGCCACTTGCGGCTGTCTCTCTTGGCGATCAGCGGCATGCACGCGATCACGGCGATCTCTGTCATCTGGCCGATGGTCATCAGCCCTCCACCGCCCACACCGAACACTCGGTTGATCGCGCCAGCGATCGAGTCGCTTCCTGCCCGGTTCTGCACGAGCGTGAGGAACTGCGAGGTATGAACAAAGTAGAATTGGTGGATCACCGAGATCGGAACGGCCAGCAAGAACAGCGTCAACAGTGGCTGGCGACGGGTTTCCGACAAAGCCTTGAGAGTTGCATTCGAGCCTTGAGTCCGTGCGGGGGGCGTATGAGGCAGGAAAAAACAGAACACACCCATCACCACGCCCAAGATCGCCGACAACCGGAAAGCATCGGCGCGGCCAGCGTTCTGTGCAGCCTCAATCACAGCGAGATCGTCCGAGGTCGGTGTGTGCTTGGCGGCCAACCACTGACCGATCAAGATCCCTGCGGCGATCCAACCAACCGTGCCCCACACGCGGACTTTGCCGAAGTCGCGGTCGCGGTCGGGCAGGTGGTGGAATGAGATGGAATTCGTCAGCGCGAGAGTCGGGGCGTAGACGATGCCATAGATGACCGACATCGCCAAGAATGCACCGAAGCTATCGATACTCGCCAGGAACCAGACGATGGCTGCGCCTGCTAAGTGACTGAGTGCCAGAAACTTCTCAGTGGCGAAGAACCGGTCGGCGATCTGCCCGGCGATGAACGGTCCTGCGATAGCGCCCGCCGCCCCACCGGCCAGCACCGCGCCCACTTGATCGAGACTGAAGCCGCGGTGGCCCAGCAGGAACGGGTACAAGATCGGAAGCCAAGCTCCCCATATCGCGTACTGCAAGAACATCATCACCGACAGGAGCCTGAGGGTGGCCGCGTTTCGTTGTTTGGGGGCAGTCTCGTCCAAGGTTCGGCCACTATACAAAGATTGCCTGCTGCGCCCAGCCCGGGCGAGTAGATTGACCCCCGGCCACTCGGGGCCACCATCACAGCCTCACGGAGCACTCCATGCCGCCAGCTAGCCGACCCGTCACCCTGTTCACCGGACAATGGGCCGACATCCCGCTCGCCGACCTGCTGCCTCGAGTCGCAGAGATGGGCTTCGATGGCGTTGAACTCGCCTGCTGGGGCGATCACTTTGAGGTCGATATGGCTCTCGCTGACCCCGGCTACTGCAAGGCCAAGCGATCGCTGCTTGAATCCCTCGGCCTGGGCTGCTGGTCCATCAGCAACCACCTTGTGGGGCAGGCTGTCTGCGACCCGATCGACGACCGTCACCGCGCGATCCTTCCCGATCGCATCTGGCAGGACAGCGAGCCCGAGGGCGTGCGTACAAGGGCCGCCGAGGAGATGAAGGCGACCGCACGCGCCGCTTCAGCGTTCGGAGTGCCGGTGGTCAACGGGTTCACGGGCTCATCGATCTGGCACAAGCTCTACGCGTTCCCGCCTACGAGCGATGCCGACATCGACGCTGGGTTCGCCGATTTCGCGGCCAGATGGAATCCGATCCTCGATTCATTTGATGAAGCGGGCGTGCGGTTCGCGCTGGAAGTCCACCCGACCGAGATCGCGTTCGATTCCCACACCGCTGCGCGCGCGCTGTCGGCCCTCGACAGCCGGCCCGCCTTCGGGTTCAACTTCGATCCCTCGCACCTCATCTGGCAGGGCGTGGACCCGGCGAGATTCATCGATCGCTTCGCTGACCGCATCTACCACGTCCACATAAAAGACGCTGCGACCACGCTCGACGGTGCAAGCTCGATCCTCGGGTCGCACCTGTCATTCGGCCACCCGAGTCGCGGCTGGGACTTCCGCTCACCGGGCCGGGGCGATGTGGATTTCGACGCGATCATCCGCTCGCTCAACCGCATCGGGTACAGCGGGCCGCTGAGCGTCGAGTGGGAAGACTCTGCCATGGACCGGTTCCACGGCGCTGAGGAAGCCTGCGCCTTTGTTCGCGGCATCGAATTCCCGCCGTCGGACGTCGTGTTCGACAAGGCGTTCGACAAGGAGGCCCGCTCGTGAACGCCCCCATTCGCCTGGCCATGATCGGGGGCGGACTCGATGCATTCATCGGCAGCGTCCACCGCCACGCAGCCGCGCTCGATGGGCGGTTCAGGCTCGTTGCGGGCGCGCTCTCGCGTGATCCAGCGAAGGCCAAGCGCTCCGCCGAGGAGTTCGGCATCGATCCCGCCCGGTCGCACACGTCGATCGAATCGCTGATCGATGGCGAGGCAGCACGTCCGGCCGATGAACGCGCGGAGTTGATCGCCATCGTCACGCCCAACCACACGCACCACTTGATGGCGATGGCTTGTCTGAACGCTGGCTTCGGTGTGCTGATCGAAAAGCCGATGACCGTCACGAGCGCCCAGGCTCGCGACCTGCGCGAGCATGCGAGCGAGCTAAAGCTTCCGTGCGTGGTGATGTACAACTACACGGGTTATCCGATGGTGCGCGAGGCGCGCGCACGAATCGCATCGGGCGAGCTCGGCACGATCCGCAAAGTGTTCGTCGAGTACCACCAGGGCTGGCTCAGCACCCGAGCCGAAACGGACGTGCCCCAGGCGATGTGGCGCACCGACCCCGCGCTTGCGGGCCTTGGCGGCGCACTGGGTGACATCGGCACCCACGCCGAGAACATTGTTCGATTCACGACCGGGCTCGAAATCGAGTCGTTGTGCGCCGATCTCACCAGCTTCGTCGAGGGCCGAACGCTCGACGACGACGCAGCCGCCTTGCTCAGGTTCACCGGCGGTGCCAAAGGCGTGCTGACCGCGAGCCAGGTCTGCGCAGGCGAAGGCAACGGGTTCTCACTTCGTGTCTACGGCGACAAAGGCGGTCTCCGATGGCAGCAGCAAACTCCCGAGGAGCTCGAACTGCTCAGCCTCGACGGGCCGACGAGGGTGTTCACACGGGGCGGGCCTGGGCTCGGCCCCGATGCCGTCGCAGCCAGCCGAATCCCGGTGGGCCACCCGGAGGGATTCATCGAGGCGTTCGCCAATGTCTATCGCGGTGCCGCATCGCAGGTCGAAGCCCGCAGGCAGGGGTGCGATCCCCACGCAGCCGACCTACTCGTCCCGACCGCTGAAGCAGGTCAGCGGGGCGTGCGGTTCATCGAGTTGTGCGTCGAGAGCGCACGGGCAGGCTCCACCTGGGTTGACTGGTCAGACTGAGCAGCCACACGGAATCTAGCTCGCCTCAGTCTTTGGCCTCGCTTGACTCGGGCACCCGCCAGCGGACATCACGAAACTCGATGCGGTTGCCGACGTGGTGCGTCTGGAACGCGATGTGGCCCCGCTCGAAGGCATCAAGCTCCGCATCCACCATCGGCACGCCGTTGATGAACGTGCGCACGCGGTCGCCGATTGCGACGATCCGGTAGTCAAACCACGCTCCGTCGCGGGTGATGGGCTTGCCGGTCTTGGCCGCGGCCGCGTCGTAGATGCAGCCTGTAAAGTTCGTCGGGCGCGGGTCGTGGTTGTCGACCTGCGCCTCGTAGCCAAGCGGCCATGTGTCTGGGTCTTCGGGGCGCGGTACGGTGCGGAAGTAGATGCCGCTGTTGCCCGTGCGCTCGGCACCTGTCTCCCTGGGCGGAGCCACGCGCACAAGCGCTCGCAGTTCGATATCTGTGTGCTCGGCGTTACTGAACAGATGGCCCGGCCCGTCGGCTGCGATGAGCGTGCCACCCTCAAACGTAAACGAGCCCCCGCCGCGCGCGGTCCAGCCTTCGGTGTCCGTGCCGCTGAACGCGGGAGACAGGTCGCCCGGATCTGGATCGAGCGAGAGGTCGACAATCGTCAGGTTTTTGAGTCTGAGCCCTCCCTCGCCGTGGTCTTGGAACGCGATGTACCCGGTGGTGGCCCGCTCGTTGAGCGGCAGCGGCTGATCGTCCTGGCGGAAGATGCCCCTGTCGTCGAGCAACTCGTTCTGCTGGATATGCTCCCCGTTGAGCCAGACATCCAGCGTGCTCGCGACGAGCCGAATGCGGTAGTGGTTCCATTCGCCTGCCGGCCGGGCAGCCTGCAGTCGCGGCGGGATTGCGTTGTACACGGCTCCGCAGCCGCTTCGACTTGGTTCTTTGCCATGCGAATCAAGTATCTGCACCTCGAATCCGGTGAACGCGGGATCGCCAACGCTCGTACAGCGCAGGCCGATGCCGCTGTTGCCGCCGGGCGGGATGAGGAAGTCGGCCTCGAGTTCGAAATCGCGGTACATCTTGGCGGTCCTCAACCAGCCGCCCCGCCCGGGGTTAACCACGCGGATCTCTCCGTCGACGACGCCCCAGGCACTGAGATCGCCCCCAAACATAGCATCGAAGCCGGTGAGGTCATGACCATTGAACAGCTGTTGGCGATCGGAGACCGGATCCTCCTGTCCCACCGCCCCACCGACGGGCCCCAAGCACAGCGCGGCCGATGCGAGCAGCAACGTCATCAACCTGCAGCGGAAGATCGAGTTCATCATGCACACAGTGTAACCGAGGTGCCGGCCGCCATGCGCGGGCCAAGTCCGCTGTCGGGTTATAGCTAAGCGTTTCCATCCCCGTTCGGGCGGATCGCGCTGTCCGGCCTCGCCGATTCGGTCGATAGCGCCCCACCCACTTACCACGCAGGAGCCCCCCGAATGATCCAGCCGAAACCGACTCAGAGAGTCAAGCGGGTCGTCATCCTGGGCGGCGGCACAGCTGGGTTCCTGGCCGGACTCGCGTTTCGTCAGCAGCTCCCGGAACTCGATGTGGTCATCGTGCGATCCAAGAAGATGGGCGTGATCGGCGTGGGCGAGGGCACCATCGTCTCGGTCGTTCACTTTTTGCACAACTTCCTTGGGCTGGATTCCAAAGAATTCCATCGCGCCGTCGAACCGAGCATCAAGCTGGGCATCCGCTACCTCTGGGGCGAGCGGCCGTACTTCAACTACACCTTCACGCCACAGCTCTCAGCGCCCAAACCGGGGCTGCGGCTGCCCGCGGGCTACTACTGCCACGACGAGTTTGACTTCGCGGACATGACCTCAGCGTTGATGTGCCACGACAAGGCCTGCCTGCGCACACCGTCGGGAGAGCCAGCCCTTCGGGGCGGCTTCGCCTACCACCTTGAGAACGAAAAATTTGTCGAGCACCTGGAGACACTCGCCGACAATGTCGGCCTGACCAAGATCGACGATGTGGTCACCGGAGTTGAGCGAGGACCGAGAGGCGTGGAGGCCCTTCGCCTCGAATCAGGCGACCGGGTTGATGGTGATTTCTTCATCGACTGCTCGGGCTTCCGCAGCGAGTTGCTCGGCTCAACCGAGGGCGCCGAGTACGTGCGCTTCGATGATGCCCTGCTGTGCGATCGAGCCATCGTCGGAGGCTGGGCCCGGACCGACGAGCCCTACCACCCCTACACCACAGCCGAGACGATGGACGCAGGCTGGTCATGGCAGATCGAGCACGACCGCGCGATTAATCGCGGGTACGTCTTCTCATCGGCGTTCATGTCCGACGACGAGGCGCAGGCAGAGTTCAAACGCAAGAACCCGGCTCTTGGCAATGTTCGGGCGGTCCCGTTCCCCGCGGGGGCATATCGCGATTCCTGGATCGGTAACGTGATTGCGCTGGGCAACTCGGCGGGCTTTGTCGAGCCTCTGGAGGCCACGGCGATTGGCATGATCTGCGACGGCGTGCTCAACACCGTCCGCGTATTCGAGGCCTCTGGATGCCAGCCCATGGAAGCGCAGCGGAAGCAATTCAACCAGATGACCTTCAAGAACTGGACGATCATCCGCGACTTTCTCGCGCTGCACTACAAGTACAACACTCGGCTTGATACCAAGTTCTGGCGAGCAGCGCGCGCCGATGTCGCGATGGGTGATCTCGGCCCCCTGTGCGAGTTCTATGAAGCGGTCGGCCCCGACCTCTCACTTCTCGGGCCCGATCTCAAGCGAGACTTCTTCGGCGCGGACGGCTACCTCGCCATGCTCGTGGGCCAGCGCGTGCCGTATGAACGCTCGGTCATGCTCAGCGGTGCCGAGACGGACCAATGGGCCGCGCTAAAGGACACCATCCGCCTGCGCGCCCGCGACGGCATGGGCGTCGCAGAGTGCTGCGCGCACCTTCGCGAGCACGGCCTGCCGGGCAAGCTTCAGGGCCAGGGTGCTCTGGGCTGGGCATAGCTCGGCGGGGTATCGGACACGCCGTCACACCGAACGTCCGCAAACCATACCAGCCAACAAGGATTTTGGTCCGAATAACACGATTTTTTCGTAACTGGTGATTTGACCGGTGGATAGCCTCCATATTCAGGTATGCTGCATGCTTCACGGGTCGCCCGAAACGGCGCCCCTTCACGAGAGACCCCGAGGAAAATGGGAGACAAGATATGAGCCGACGTGATACGACCGCCGTTCTGGCGTCCCGCTGGGCCGCCTACTCCGCCGCTGGTGCCGCCGCCGCCGTCGCTGGCATCGCCACGACCGAGGCGTCCGCCGACATTACTGTGATCGATGTGAATGTGAACCTCGAAGACCGCACCCAGGGTGACGGCTACTTCGATGTGTTCGGCCCCTACGGCTTCGGTGCCGCGGGCGCTTCGTTCGTGTTCCAGCAGGCCTTTAATGAGACCGGCTCGAACGAAGGCGTCCTGACCATGATCGGCGGCGGCGCGATTGCCATCGCCGGTTTCACGGCTGGCGCTTACAACTACCCGTCCAACCTCGCCTACGGCGCCGATCTCGGTGCGCAGGTCTTCGGTGTGGCCGCTGGCGCCCGCGGCGACATGGCTTGGGGCGGCGGCTACACCAGCAGCCAGTTCCTGAACGCCGGCATCTCCTACGTCGGCTTCTCGTTTGACCTCGGCGGCGGCACTCAGTACGGCTGGGCCGAGCTCGACATGGCGGGTGCCCCTGACAACCGCGCGTTCTTCAGCCGCTACGCCTACGGCGACGTTGGCGATGACGTGGCCGTCGGCCAGATTCCCGCCCCGGGTTCGCTGGCCGCGCTGGCCATGGGTGCTGCGGGCATTAGCGGCCTTCGCCGCAGCCGTCGCGCCTGAGCCAAGTCCAACGGCTCTTCAGACTCTGATCCTCAAGGCCGCCCGCCACGCGCGGGCGGCTTTCTTTGCGCCATGGCCTTGGTCCGAGAAAGATCCACAAACTGACTCCCGTTGGATCGATCGGGCTCGGTCACACGGCCCCACTGACCGATGAATGAGTTGGATATTCCATCGAATCGCGCCGACGGTGCAGAGGAAGGTAGTCATGGACGAATCGGGCTCGAAAAAGTTGCTGCTCATCGGCTGGGACGGCGCGGACTGGGACCACATCAACCCACTGCTTGAGCAGGGGCTGCTCCCGAACCTCAAGGCGTTCATCGAAGCGGGCACGACTGGCAATCTCGCCACGCTCGGTCCGGTGCTCTCGCCCATGCTTTGGAACTCCGTCGCCACCGGCAAGCACGCCTACAAGCACGGCATCCACGGCTTTACCGAGCCCGATCGGCAGAACGGCGGGGCTCGCCCATTTAGCAGCTACTCGCGCAAGACCAAGGCGATATGGAACATGCTCTCCCAGCGGGGCATGAAGACCAACGTCATCAACTGGTGGGCAAGCCACCCCGCCGAGCCCATCGATGGCTGCGTCGTTACCAATATCTACTCGGGCATCAAACCGGGCAAAGATGGGCCGATCATTCCCCAGGGAGCGATCCACCCCGAAGAGCGTCGCAAGGACATCGGCCGCTTCAAGGTCTTCCCGCAAGAACTGACCGCTGAGCAGATCTGTGCGTTCATTCCCAACGCCGACCGCATCAAGCAGGACGAGGATTCCCGGCTTGAAACCTTCGCCAAGGTCTTCAGCGAGACGCTCACGACGCACGCTGTGGCTACCGCTGTCATGGAGAACGAGCCCTGGGACGTGATGGCGATCTACTACACTTGCCATGACCATTTCGCACACGCCTTTATGCCGTTCCACCCGCCGCGGCTGCCCTGGGTCCCGGAGGAAGACTTCGAGATCTTCAAGGACGTGCTCACGGGTGCGTACCGGTTCAGCGACTTGATGCTGGGCAGGCTGCTGCAACTGAGTAACGAAGACACGACAGTCATCATCTGCTCGGACCACGGGTTCGAGTCGGGCAGCCTTCGCACGCTCGGCAACCCTCGCGAGCCCGCAGGCCCCGCCGCCGACCACCGGCAATACGGAATATTCCTGGCCAAAGGCCCCAACATCCGAGCGGGCGAGAAGGTCTATGGCGCGAGCCTCATCGATCTCGCTCCGACCATGCTGGCAGCCCTCGATCTGCCAGTTGGTGATGACATGGACGGCCGGCCGCTGCTCGAGATTTTCAAGGAACAGCCAGACGTACAGACCATCCCGAGCTGGGATGATGTGGACGGCCCGCACCCCGACGGCGTGCACGCCGAAGAATCGCCACTTGATCCTGAGGAGGCCGCCGAGCTCCTCAACCAGTTCGTCGCGCTGGGCTATATCGACGACCCGGGCGCCGACAAGCAGAAGCAGTACGACAACGCAGAGATCGAGTGCGACTACAACCTCGCGCAGAACTACCTCTTTGCGTCCAAGCCACAGGAGGCGATCCCGCTGCTTGAGGGCTTGGTCAGGCGTTCGCCGTGGGAGGACCGATTTATTCAGCAGCTCATCAGCGCGTACCGTCGGGCGGGCAGGCTTCGGGCGGCAATCGACCTGATCGAACGCGCGTATCGGCTCGACGAGAAGACGCACGTCGGAATCCACCTGCTCTACGCCGAACTCAAGGCCGCTTATGGCGCGGGTATCGAGGAGATCGAGCCGGTTCTTGAGCGGGCCTCAAAGTCCAATGCGCTCACCCCTTCGATGCTCAACCGCCTCGCGGCGCTGTACGCATCGGACCGCCGGTGGGAAGACGCCGAACGGCTCTACCAACGTTCGGCAAAGCTCAACCCGGATGACGCGCGCGCGCACCAGGGGTTGTCCCGCGTTTACTGCCGGCTTGGTCGAAACCAGGAAACGATCGACCACGCCCTGACCGCGACAGCGTTGATCTTTCGTCTGCCGCACGCGCACCTCAACTTGGGCATCGCACTCGCCCGCTCGGGGCATCCAGAGCAGGCCGAGACGGCATTCCAAACGGCGCTCCAGATCTCGCCCGGCTTCGTGCACGCGCACCGGGCTCTGTCTCGATTGTACAAGAACCGGCTGCAGGACTTCGCGCGCGCCGCTGAGCATCAGGTTATGGTCCAGCAGTACTCGGCTGTTCGCTCGCGTGAGCAGCAGATGCGCCGCCAAGCCAAAGCAGCACCCATGCCCGCCGAACTGCCGGATCTGCCCACCGAGGCGCAGCGCCGCGAGCAGCTTCTCAGCGAGCGGCCCGACCGCGTGGATGAACGCAAGCCGTCTGGCAAGGAGTTCGTGCTTGTTTCCGGGCTGCCGCGCTCGGGCACGTCGCTGATGATGCAAATGCTGGAAGCCGCCGGGCTACCTCCCAAAACCGATGGTGAGCGCAGCCCCGACAAAGACAACCCCAAAGGGTACTACGAGTGGGAAGCGATCAAGAAGATCCAGACCGACCGCAAGCTGCTCGATGAAGAAGGTCTCGAGGCCAAGGCGATCAAAGTCATCTCGATGCTGCTCAAGCAGATGCCCTACCAGCACCGTTACAAGGTGATCTTCATGACGCGCCCGATTGAAGAGGTGGCCGCATCGCAAGCCAAAATGATCGACCACCGTGGCACCGGCGGCTCGGAGCAGAGCGAGGCCGAACTTGTTCGCACACTCTCGACGCACCGGACCGAGATCATCTCGTGGCTGGAGAACCACCCACGCGTCGAGTTCCTGCAAGTGGACTATCCGTCGCTGGTAAAGGACCCAAAGACCATCGTCCCCCGCATCGCGGCTTTCCTAGGCGAAGCGCTGCATGACCCGGAGGCGATGTACGGCCCCATCGACAGCGGGCTCTACCGTAACCGGTCCAAGAGCTAGAGCTGGCGCTCAGGGAATCCCGCTGGTACCCGGCTTCCATCGCTTGATCTGGTCAGGGCTGGAATCAAGTACAGGGATGCCACCAGCTTGGCTGAGCACACCGGTGATGACCACCGGCTCGCCGACCAGTTCGAGTACTTGATCGGGTAGCAGGGTTGAGCCATCGACTCGCAACAGCGGGAGCGATTCGTCACCGGCCAGCGCGGGAGCGGCCACGATCGCGGCGATGCCGCCACGAAGGCACAAGATCGCGCACGCTTTGTGCCCTTTGCCATCCCCCGGCTTCATCGCCCCCGTGTAGCACTTTGAATCGAGTATCTCCCCCACTATTCGTATCGAGCGGGGCTCACTCATGGTCGGCGGCAAGCTCGCAGAGCCTTCGGCTAGCTCACGGATCGCGTCCTCGCCGTCGGCGACCAGCAGCACACGCCTGCCCCCTCGCGCCTGAACCGTGCCTGTGAGTACGCAGCGCTTTCCATCAAACAGCGTGGTTCGATCCGCCACGCCCGCCTTCATTGTGCTCGCGAGCAGGTAGCTGTGCCCGTCGTCGCCAGCGAGCAACGGATGGGGCTCGATGAACACGGTGCCCGACCACCGCGCCTCGCCCGCGGCAACGTGCTCGGTTACGCCCGGGTCTCGCTGAACGCTCGCCATCGCCCCCGCCAGAGCTCCGGCCACAATAACGAGCAGCGGTACGGCGACCATCACAAACAGCCGGTAGCGTCGCGGCAAGGGCAGGTATCCAACGTATATGCCGTGCGGTCCATCCTGCGTCGGGTCAGCCGTCACGGCTAGCCTCCTTGATCGTGCGGTTCACGCAGGCAACCGGCTCGACGTGCGTGCCGGGTTCGTTTGGCGTTGCACGCAGCAGCACCCGTGCACCCTCTAGCCGGAGCTCGTAGGTCGGGACTCTCTCGGTATACGGCGGCGGGCTCTGGCCGTTCTCGGGCAGGTACTGGTAGCCATGCCACGGGCACGTCACGCAGCCGTCGATCACCTCGCCCTCGCCGAGTGGGCCGCCCTGGTGCGCGCACACGTTGCTCATCGCCGAAAGACCGAGTTTGTGCCGAAAGACCGCGACCCGTTCGCCGTCAGCGAGCACGACCACCTGGCCCTTGTTGAGCACGAAGCTTTCCATCTCACCGATGTCGGACCACCCGGCGGCGAGAGCCATGCCGTTCGCGTCGGTCCGCCATTCTCGCAAGCCAACGATGATGTGGAGCAGGCCGACGCCCAGAGCGCCCGCGAGCACGAGAGCGGTGTACCGCACGCTCGGCTCGGCTTGGAGAATGCCAAACGCCACGTGCAGCAGCACCAGCGCGTACGCCGGATAGATCAGCATGTGCAACGATTTCCACGCCCGATGTCCCAAAAAGCTCAGCCAGAAATCGTGGCTTGTCGCGGCCATCACGAACAGCACCAGTAGCGCGACCAGCCCGAGCAGCTCGAACGGGAACCCACTCACCGAGCCGAACGAGTGGTATCCATCGACTATCGCAGCAACCGGGAATCGTACGCCGAATGCGCCGTAATAGAGCGTTGCGAGCCAGGCGTGCGTGAGCGCCGCCAAGAAGGTGGCAACGCCCAAATGTCGTCGGTTATAGAGCAGCGGCGCGGCCAGCTTTGTGAGTCTTGCGAGCGGGCCGATGCACAGGATGATGTGCAGCAGCACGATGGCGAGCGTCCCGAAGGCGCGGATCGCCAAGATCATCGGATCGATTTGGTTGCCATCTTGGTGCACCAGCATTCCCACTGCCATAAACACCAACACATAGAGCATCGCGCCTAGCGCGAGAATCAGGTCGTAGACCTTCTTGTGCGTGTTCCATTGGACCCAGCGATAGCTCACGGTCATAACGCTCGATCCTCTGGCTTGGCGGGGCCCGCAGCCGAAACGTCAGACGGTCGCTGGGCTATCAGCCAGGCGAGCAGCGCCGCCAGCAGCGGGCCGAGCATCAGCCAAGTCACGAGGTGTCGCCGTCGCTGGGAGCGGATCACGGTGCGCGCTCCGATCCTCGGCGCATCGCTCGCCAGCGGGCAATCACCAGAGGCCAAAGCGCCGCAGCACCGGGCAAGAAAAGCAAACGTACTCGCAGAGAAGCCCCAGCCGCTGCGCTGTCAACGCAGCGTACCCCGACGAGCACGAACCACAACCCCACCGCACTCCCGATCGTGAGGTACACGCCAAGCAGAACGAGGAACGCGGAGACCGGTGACAAGGCTTAACTCCCACGAATCAGACGTGTGCGTCATGAGCACATGCACAGCCTAACAAGGCTGGTGGCGGTTGGCATATCACAGCATAAGGCTGGTGGCGGTTGGCATACCACAGCCCCGAGACGGTTGTTCCACTATCGGTTGTTGAACTTGGACGCGGGCATAGCGCCCCACCCCATCCATCAGCCGTCCCCGCGTGGAGCGACGACCACTCGGCGCTCGAGATCAGGCACCCATGTCCCCCCGGGCTTTTCGATCGTGATCGCGAACAGCGCGACCCTGCCGACATCAATGCCAGGCTCGATCGGGACAATCACCTCGCCCGCCGCGGATGCGTTGAACACACCGCCGCTGACTTTCTGTTCAAGCCCGCGCTCGTCGATGACCCAGACTTGGTACTGCTCGACTGCCGGGTCGTTGACCTTCAGCCCATCGAACCGCAAGTAGCCCTGCTGAATGGCATCGTTCCAGACCACATCTCCGCTCACGCCCGGCTGCTCGGCTTCTGTCATGCCCTCGGCGTTGAACGGCTGCCAGGCGACCCGAACCGTATCGCCGAGATCGAGCAACTCGCGGCGGTTGCGGGCGAGTGTCTCGGGGTCTTCCGGTTTCTCATACCGAGCGATTCTGAATTCAGCCTCGGTAAGTCGTCGCGTCGCGCCTTCGAGCCGTTCAACCAACGCAAGGTTCTGTTCCGCCGCGAGCGCCAACTGCTGACCGCGCTCGCGAGTGGCAGCATCAGCCGAAGCGAGTCGATCGCGGAGTTCGTCGACCTGCAAACGCGAGACCTCCACCAGCCGGGAGTTCTCTGATCGCTGCTCCTCGGCGAGTTGCTGAATGCGGCCAATCTCCTGGTTGTTTGCTCGGAGCGATTGCGTCGCCCAGAACCCTCCACCGATCAGCAGCGCGACCATCGCCGCCAGCGCGAGCCAAAGCCCGGCTGCTGGGCCTGCTGACTGCGGGATCGCGGTCATCATGTCCGCGCGGCGCGCGATCCGCTGCTTGACCGCGTCGGGCATGCCCTCGCTCTGGTCGGCAGCATCGGCGAGCAGCACGAGCCGGCCGATGGCCCCGTCCAGCTGCGCTCGGTCGATCCCGACATCGCCAAGTTCCTGAGTGAGCGATTCCAGCTCGGCCTGTTCTTCCACAGAGAGCGAGACAAATGCATCGCCCGCGAGCAGCTCGAGCAACCGGTCGCGGTCATTACTCGGCTGGTCGGGTCTTGGTGCGTCACTCATGCCACACCTCCTTGTGCCAGCTTCTGCTTGGCCACACTCGCCAGCCGAATGAGCCCCCGCCGCAGCCTGGATTTTACCGTCCCGATCGGCGCATCGGTCGCAATCCCGATCTCACGGTGGGTCATCCCGCTGCACACAAACATCCATATCGCGTCACGCTCGGCCTCGGGCAGTTCGGCGAGCGCGGACTCCATCCGACGTACTTCGTCCGAGATCGGCTGGCGGATGCCGCTTTCATTGGGCGCCGGCGGGGTGCGCCGTTCGACGGCCCGCATCATCCGGCCTCTGGCCGACACCCGCCGCTGGGCATCGGTCAGCCGGCGATGGGCAATGGTCGCGATGAACGCCGCCTCAGAGCCGCGCGAGGCATCAAACTTGCTTGCTGCGAGCCACAACTCCACGAATACATCTTGAACCGCGTCCTCGATCTCGCCCTCGGCCCGGTCCAGGTACCGCCTCGCCAGCCGCCAGACGAGATCGCCGTACGTGTCGATACACGCGCTGATCGCGTCTCGGTCGCCGTTCGAGATGCGGGTCAGAATCGAGTCCAAGCAGGGTTCCTCGCTGTGCCGCCACGGTGCGCACCATACCGGTCCATCCACGGACTCGGCTCGGCCCACAGCATAAAGGCTTCAATCACCAGAGGCGAGCCGAGTTCGCCCAATCGCATGATCCGCTAGACTCTCGGTGTGCCACCCGAGAGCCAAACGCCGACCCTACATCCTATGCGCAGCGGTCCCGACAGCGATCTTGTCGCGCCGCTCGTGCTGCGTGCACCCGGCCCGTACGTGATCGGCCGGTCCACCGATGCCAACTGGCCATTGCCAGAACAGTCGGTTTCCCGCCGCCATGCGCAGCTCGAGCTCCGCAACGGGCAGTGGATGCTCACCGACCTCTCATCACGCCATGGCACAACCGTCAACGGTCAGAGTCTCAACGAGGGCCAAGCAGTCAGCATTACATCGGGCGACCTCATTGCGTTCGGCACCTGGACCTGCCGGTGCCAGATTGGCCCGAGACGCCCCGGAGTCACCACGCCCTTCATGATGGGTGACGATGCCGGTGCGAGCATCGCGCCGATCGATCGCACGCGCCTCTCAGGCATCGCCCAGCGTGGGCTCGAAGCCCTGCTCGAACTCACCCGCTCGCTCGAACACGCCAAGAGCGAGGAAGCGATCGCCCAAGCCGTGGTGCGCGCCGTCGATCGGGCCACCCGCTGTCCGCGTGTGTTCGTCACTCGGCCGGTCTCTGGTGACGAGTACCAGACGCTCGCGTCGAACACACCCGAGCCCACCATGCTCTCGCACTCGCTGATCGATGCCGCCGCCCGCCGGGGGCTGGTCGAACTCAACACAGCTGGCCAGAGCGCCGAGCAGACGCATTCCATCGTGCAGCTCAGCATCCGATCGGCGATCTGCGCCCCGATCCTGTCTTCGAAAGTCCCCATCGCCTTCCTCACGCTGGACACCCGCAACGCCGAGCGCACGCTCCCCCCCGACGCGGCCTCGTTCTGCCAATCGGTCGCCGACCTCGCGGGCATGGCGTTCGAGCGACTCGAGGCCGCCGACTTAGCCCTCAAGCACGAACAGCTCACCCGCGACCTTGGTGCGGCCCGGCGCGCCCAGGAACTGCTCTCGCCTTCTACTTCAGGCACGCTTGGGCGAGTGAGCTACGTGTTCGAGGCGCACGCGGGCCGAGTCGTTGCCGGCGACCTTTTCGACATCCTTGCGCTCGATTCGCACCGCACCGCATTCTTCCTGGGCGATGTCTCGGGCAAGGGCGTAGGTGCCGCCGTGCTGATGGCCGCCGCTCAATCCCAGCTCCGCACGCACTTGCTCAATGGCGCTCCGCTGGCCAAGGCGGTCGGTGCCGTCAGTGCCGACCTGTTCCGGCGGACCGACCCGTCCAAGTTCGTCACCCTGCTCGCGTGCGTTGTCGATGCAGCAGCCGATGAGATGCACATCGTCGATGCGGGCCACGGTTGGTTCGCGGTCAAGCCGACCGATGGATCACCCATCCGTATCGAGGCCCCCCACGGCTTCCCGCTGGGGGTTATCGCGGAGGCCGAGTACGAGCCACACGTCGTCGCCTTTACCACCGGGTCGCAGGCTGTGCTGTTCTCCGATGGAGCTGTCGAACAGCCCAACTCAGCGGGTGAGCAGTTCGGGTACGACGCCGTACTCGATGCCATCGCCCGGGCGAGCGATCCCGAGACCATCACGCAGGCGATCGTCGAAGACGTGCGGGCGCACGCTGCGGGCGATTTCGCCGACGACCTGACCGTCGCGTGCGTTCAACTGCATGGTTCCGAATGAACGGCTGTCATTTGCTTTTCCGCGCACTCTTGAACACGCCATTGGTGAAGGTGCCCAAATGATCAAAGCTCTGCTGGCCTGTGTGCTCTGCTTCCTGCTCAGCCAGCCGCTGGCGCTCGGGCAAGCTGAACCCAACGGCTGGGACCAACTCGAGGCCCGCGCCCACTCCGAGTACGGCGAACTCGGGAGCCGCGCAGCCAGTTTCCTCCGAGAGCACGCCCCGCCGAGCGATGCCGAACTCGATGACGAACTCCTCTGGAACAACCTAGATCTCGCGCTGCGCGCACGAAGCGAGTTTCCATGGTCGGCCAGCGTGCCCGAGGAAATGTTCTTCAACGATGTGCTGCCCTACGCAGTGTTCGATGAAACCCGCGAGGACTGGCGGCCACGGTGCTACGAACTGTGCAGCGAGATTGTCAAGGACGCCGCCGACGCGACCGAGGCCATTCAGTTACTCAACCGCGACGTCTTCAACGCACTCGATGTCCATTACAACACCGGCCGAAAGAGCCCCAACCAGAGCCCGCAGGAATCGATCGACCAGGGCCGGGCGACGTGCACGGGGCTGTCGATCATTCTTGCCTACGCGTGCAGATCGGTGGGAATCCCTGCGCGCGCAGCGGGTGTCGAGAACTGGCACGACCTTCGCGGCAACCACACCTGGGTCGAGGCGTGGGACGGCGAGTGGCGCTACACGGGCGCCGACGAGTACATCGACAAGGGCCTCGACCACGCGTGGTTCACAGGCGATGCGGCCCGAGCCACGCCTGGCCACCGGGGCAAGGCTGTCTGGGCGACGTCTTGGGCGCACACAGGCGAGCCCTTCCCGATGGTCTGGTCGCCCCGGTCGCAAGCGGTCAGCGGCGTTGATGTGACCCGTAGGTACACCAAGCAGCCAATAGAGCCACGAGTAGCAGATGCTGTCGCGCTCCAACTCCGCGCCTGGGATGGCGAACAGCGCATCGCTGCCCGCGTGCGCCTCACCGATATCACCGGCACCGAAGTTGCCGATGTGTTTACTCGCGGAGGACGAGCCGACTTCAACGACATGCCTATCGCGGTGATTCGAGCAGAACAACCGCACACCCTGACCGTAGAACACCGTGGCAAGCGCTGGACGACTCAGATTGAGCCGCTGGACGCTGCGGACGGCGCGCAGACCCGTGATCTTCGCCTCTCGGAGATGCAAGCAGTCCTCAGCAAGCAAGAGGCGCATGAGGCCATCGAAGCAGCCTGGGCTGGAATCGCTGACGGCATTAAAGCTGAACACGAAGGCGAGTTGATCGGTGAGGTCACTGCGGCGGGCCAGACCATGCGGCTGCTCGAACGCACGTTCGGGGATGCGCCCGCCGGCGAGCGGAGCCTGTGGATCTCGCTCCACGGAGGCGGCGGAGCGCCGGCCGAAGTCAACGACCGGCAGTGGCGCAACCAGATCAAGCTTTACGAGCCCGCAGAAGGGCTGTACATCGCGCCGCGCGCGCCCACCGATACATGGAACCTCTGGCACCAACCGCACATAGATGTCCTGCTCGACGAGCTCATATCGGTATGCGTCGCGACGCGCGGCGTTGACCCCAACCGAGTCTACTTGATGGGCTACTCCGCTGGCGGCGACGGGGTGTACCAGCTCGCGCCCCGCCAAGCCGACCGGTTCGCAGCCGCGGCCATGATGGCGGGCCACCCCAACGATGCCCGGCCCGAGAGCCTCCGCAACCTGCCCTTCGCCATCTTCATGGGCGGCAAAGACGCTGCATACAAGCGCAACGAGGTCGCGGCTGATTGGGGACACAAGCTCGGCGAACTCCAAAGCGCCGACCACGAAGGCTACCCGCACCGCGTGACGATCTTCCGGGAGCACGCACACTGGATGAACGGCGAAGACCGCGAGGCACTCCCCTGGATGCGCGCGCACACACGCAATCCATGGCCAAGCAAGATTGTGTGGCGGCAGGACGATGTCACCCACACCCGTCTCTACTGGCTCGAACGACTCGACGACGCGATCGAGACAGGCGAGATGATCACCGCCGCCGTAGAGGGGCAGACAATCACGCTTGAGTCCGACGATGTGCGCGCCGTTCGGCTTCTCCTGCGCGACCAGATCATCGACCTCGACCAACCGATCGTGGTGATCGCGAACGGTACGAAGGTGTTTCATGGCCGGGTCTACCGGACGAATGCCGAGATCGAACGATCGCTCACAGCCCGGCGCGACCCGACAATGACCGCGACGGCTTCGCTCGAAGCCAGTTGGTAGCGGCGTTTAAGTGCCATGGCCCGAACTCAAATGCTGCCAATAAGACGGCCAGCCCCGATGGACCGGCCGCGCCTAGCGTTGTGTTTGTGAGGCAAGGTCTTTGGGTTGTCGCGTCTTCACGCTGCGATCACGTCTTCTGCCGAGCTTGGTGCTTCCACCGCGAAGCCGTCCCGTTGGCGCGGACCTCGTCCTTGTAGTAGCACCGAAGAATCGAGTCCATCTCCGTCTGCCCGGCTGCGATCTCCACGACCCGCTTCCAGGCTTCGGCCTCAAGCAACTTCTTGAGAGGCTGGTCAACCTTCGGAATCCTCGGCCAAGTCTGTCGGAGTTCTCCATCCCAGACACCGTGGTACCGCGTCAAGTCATCAGGGTAGACGACCTTGCGATCGACGCCCTCGTCGACAGCCTCGAACGGATGCATGATGTTGAGGTAGCCGTAGTCGTCGGTGAGTTCTTCGCCGGCCTTGATGTCACGGATCGCGACCTCGAAGTTGTACGCGGTCGTGAGGCAGTTGGACTTGAATGAGTGGTTCACGAACCTCGCGTGGTCCCAGCACAGGATCCACCGCCCCTGCTGGTTGCGGAAGCAGTAGGTGTCCAGGATGCCGCCGTAGGTCGGGCCGAGCGCCTCAACCTGCTCGGGCGTGAACTCCCGGTCCAGCTTGTCCTGGACCCAGGTGATGGTGCCCTTAGGAATGTCACGAGTGGCGACCACGCCGTGGCCAATCTGCGCGTTGATGTAGCGCAGTTCTGTGTCGGGGTGCATCATTGGACGCGAACCCTAGTGTGCCGACGCCGCAGTCCCAGAGCCGGAGCCCGCCAAGGATGGCCACAGCGGCCAGAGCGCAAGACGGGACGGGGCACCGGTCATCAGCAAGCCGAAATATTACTGCCTTGCCGCCGTCAAGCAAGCGCCTTTACGAGATTCACGGCTGGGGCGCAAACCGCCGGTCGCCCGTCTGCTCATCGCCCGGCTCGGCGACCTCGTCGTTGAGCCACTCGATCACCGCCGCCCAGCCAAGGCTCTCGGGATCGCCAGAGAAATAGCCGTTGATGACCGATGTCACCCGGAACCCGAGGTGGAGCTGAAACGACAGCGTCGGGTCGTTCAGTCGACCGTTGACGACCTCTATGGCGTACGCCTCCGCGGACATGCGGTCGGCGTAGCGGTGGTACCCGCGGAGCCTCGACCCCGCCACGATCCGCCATAGCCCGAGCTGGCGGGCCAGATCAAACCGACCGCGCTTGTACAGCCGCCGGCCGATCCCCTGGCCTTGGTACCCGGGCCTGACCATCACGTCCGCTGCGAACAGCGTGTTCCCGTTCACCGGGTCGTGGTTCGTGTACATCCCGCCCGCCGTCAGCGCGTTCCACGAGCTTGTGTCCGACTGGCGATCCCAGTCGATCACCAGCCCTGAGCACGCCCCCACCACCAGCCCCGAGCCCTGCTCAACCGCGATGAATTGCCCTTGCGGAAAGACCGCCAAATGAGCCTCAAGGTACTTGTCGTCCCAAGGCGAGATGTCCGGGTAACTCAGGCTGGCGATCTCTTCGATGCCCGAGAAGTGCTCCGGACTCGTGTTGCGGATGACGACCCGCCTGCTGGGCCGCTTGCGGGTGGGCACCGCGGCCTCGGCCGCCCACCGCTGAACCGCCTCCACCTTGAACGGCTTCATCGACTGGCTGTCTTTGAGCGGACGCACCGTGCCGTGCAGCCTGTTCCGCCGGAGCACATCAAGCGCCAGCTCGCCGATCACCATCGTCTCCTGGTTCGGTATGCCCTCGGCAAGGATGCCGTCACGGGCGAACGGGAAGTCGCTCGGCGTCAGGATCGATGCCTGCCCGTAGTTCAGCGACACCGCTGGCACCATCGGGAGCGACCCGACCGTCGCGGCGTTGACCACAAACATCTGGTTCTCGATCGCCCTTGCCTGAGCGCAGTACCGAACCCGGATGAACCCCTGCCGATCGTCGGTGTAGCTCGGCACGATCAGTATCAACACCCCCGCGTGGGCGGCAGCCCGGCACAGCTCGGGGAATTCCACGTCGTAGCAGATCGCAATCGCGATCCGCCCCATCGGGGTATCGAACACTCGCAGCGTATCTCGCGGGCTGACTCGCCAGTGCTCCTTCTCAAACCGCGTCATGTTGAGCTTGCCCTGCACCTCGTGCGAGCCATCTGGCGCGAACATGAAGCTGTCGTTGTGGACCTTGTCAGCGTCGCCGGGATCGAGCGTCGGGATCGAACCAGCCACGATGTGGATCCCGCATGAGCGAGCCAGCGACTCGAACAGATCAACGTACTCGGGCACCCGCTGGGCTAGTGCCCGGACCTGCTCGTCCATCGGGCGGTGGATGTCTCCAAGCGTCAGCAACTGCACCGTGAAGTACTCTGGGAACACGACCAGGTCGCAGTCATAGTCGGCTGCGGTGTGCACGAGCCCTGCGACCTGCTCACGGAACTGCGCGAAGTCCTTGATCGGGCGAACGAAGTATTGCAGAGTCGCTATGCGGGCACGGTTCATGGGGTCCTCCGTGCGAGCAGTGTATGGAGCGAGCGCGGTCTGTCGCGCGGAATCCAGCGCTCGCTCCGTCGCCATCAGGGCCCCACCCGTAGACGCCCCAGTCATTCTTATCCTGAACCGGCTGGCCGTCTTGCAAAAAATAGCGCCCCGGCTCACGATCGGGTCATCGCCACCCAAGAGCTAATTGGGGCGACCTGACTCGACTAAGGCCCGGCGTGCCAGAGATCGGTCGAGTCTGACTCGGCGTTGAGTCCTGCGCTGAGCAGGGGAGCCAGGTCGGGGCGGGGCATGGCCCGCCATTCACCCGTCGCAAGCTGGGCAACGAGCGTTCGATTCACGTACACCGAGCCGTCCCAGAGTTCCGTCTCTACATCGACGAAACGAACGGCTTGCAAATTTAGGACCGCAAATCCGTACGAGGAAGGGCCCGTAGCCGATAGCTCGCGGGCCCGGTACAGCTTGCTGATCAGCTTCGGACCGCCAAATTGCTCCATCGACTGGCCTTGCATGCTCTCCAACTGCTCGCCCATCTGGGAGATGAACCCGGCGTACTCCGTGTTACGGTCAAGCCGCAGGCACGTCTCATCCAGAAGAAGACGACTTGGCTCCATGAAGGCTCTAGCCAGGTCGCACGCGGCCCCTTCCGGGGTGCTCGCTCCCGCCGGGAAGCCCGGAACGCCAATCGGCGGAGCCGCGAGAAAAGGCACAGCCTCGACAGGTGCCACACCTGGGGCGTTGACCGACGGTTCAGCCACGGAACTAGGCACTTCGTCCGCTTCAGCTTCGGCCGTGGATCCGCCGCAACCAGAAGCAGCAAGCAACGCTCCCAACACCACACCGATCGAGGCTCTTCGGGCATGCCCTCTCCACGGCTCGTTCATGTGAGCCATGATAGCGACAACTCTGCAGAGACAACAACCCGCTTGTCATCGTTCTCGCATCACTCTTGATCAGGCAGTAATTGCTGTGTATCCGTGTTCTCAAGGCTGACGCACGCCCTGGGGTTCTCCGGAATGTTGCGTGCCGAGTTGGATGAAGCGATGTCGGCACTGACGATAGAGTCACCATTGAATACGGCAAGGACTATCTTGGGCGACACGCTCGGCTGCGCGGATGCGGGACTCGTCGCGAGCCAGCAAGGCTCACTCTTAATCAGAGAGACGGCGAACGACTGCAGATAGAGGAGCGGTCAGGTCTCCGACCCGCTGCACCTCGAGCAGCTTGATAACCATTCGCGAACACGATCACGGCCATCAGGCTGGCCCGCATCGCCAATCAGCTGCTGTTCACAGTCGCCACTTGCGTGCAGAAAACTCCGCAAAAGCACAAAGAATGCCCGAAGGCACCGACCCGGTCCTTCCGGCTCACTCCGAAGGACCTTGCCACGCTGAGGTCATCGGCCAACCGCTCACGGCGATTGGCGCGGAACAGGGCCCCGAACCGCTGAGGGAACGCCGACCGGCGTCAAGTCGCCGGGTAACACGGGTGGGGAGTGGAGTCCGATTGCTGCGCGAGAGAGACCCAAGAAACAGCCGCGCTGATCCGACCACTCTGACTGTTCTTGAACTGCGCGGCGCGACCGTGACCAACAAGCTATTTGGCTGGAACTCCTCGCCAAATGGCGGCCAGACGCTCATAGGTATGGGGGTGGTCAATCCCCCTCGGACCTGAGACCTGCAAGGCGGCTCGCAGAGCCAGCCGGTACACGGGGTCAGCCGAGACACGATGGAGTTCGGCTGCGTCGCAGCTGGCGGACATGGTGTCGACGAACCCGCTGCAGACGAGCAGGTCTGATTCAACCGACTCACGCATACCGGCGTCGCCGCGCCGGTTCCGCTCGGCCCAAGCGTGCTTGATCCTCGCAACCGCATGAAGGACCCTTGTACGTTCTGCAAGCATGCTGCTCAGCGAGTGATCCGAGAAGTACGCTTCGATTTCTGCGGCCTCTGCAACGAGTCCAGGCAAGTGGTCCGCCATGAGAAGCTGCTGCACGAGGCGGGACGCCCGGAACAACCACGTCACCAGGTCGGCGGGGTCTGCTTGCTCGATCTCACTCGTGAGAGAAGCGGCAAAAAGCTCTGGGCTACGCCTCCCTTCGATCGTGCCCCCGATGAACTTGTCTCCTTGCATCAGCTCGATCGCCACGAGCTCGGGCAGCGAGTTGTGCAGGCTCTCCCTTGCGCCGCTGCCAGCGCGTTGGTCATCGATGAGCGCAGCTATCTGCTTGGATGCATCTGCTCTAGCTCGGTCGAAGATGGCTTGCTCGTGCCTGATGCTCATCGCGTAAGTCACGCCCGCCACGCTGAGCAAGCCCGCGGCCACCGCGATGCCCCTAGATGGCCGCCGCCTGAGCCAGAGTCCGGTCCGCGCAGCCGGAGAATCAAGCCAGGAAATGGAGCGCCCGTCCAGCCACGCTTCAAGGTCACAGGCGAGCTCTCGGGCGCTCGACGGCCGTTCCGCTGGATCCTGGGAAGTCGCTCGGTCGATGATGCGCTCGAGCCGTGCATCGATACTGCGAGTCGGACTCTCAGCCTCATGCTCCCCATCGAGTGTTCCGCGTAGGCAGTACCTCAGCATCGAAGCCGCGCTGAACACATCCGAAGCGATGGTGCGGTCCGCGCCAGCGTGGATCTCGGGTGCCATGAAGGCCCGGTTACCAGTCGGCGAGCAAACATCCAGCACAAGGGCTTGGGACGGCCGCAAAAGATGCGATGCGCTCAGATCGGAGATCTTGGCGCGTGGGCGCCCCCCCGGTCCGGTTGGAAACAGCAACACGTTTGAGGGCTTCACGTCGCCATGGAGCACTCCTACTTGATGCAACGCATCCAGCCCACGGCATACTTCAATCAGAATGCTCACCGTGTTTTCGACCGGCCCCGGGGAGCCGGATAGCTGCTCCTGCAGCGTCCCAAGCTCGGCCAGCTCCATGACCATGTAGCAGCGGCCGCTTGCGTCACGACCACAGTCGTGCACAATGGCAACGCACTCATGACGCACATACCGCAGACGCCGCGCCTCGTGCGATAGGTCCGCAGCCTGATCCTCCATGAGGAGCCCCGGATGCTGCACCTTGACCGCAACGTGGCTCATTGATCCGGCCTCGCCATCGGAACCCGCAAACTGGCGGTCGACAGCGCGATACACGGTGCCACAGGCTCCTTGACCGAGCTTCTCGAGCAGCTCATATCGCGCCACGCCGTCTTCCCGTGGCGGACCGAACCCGGATGGGAGAGGCAGATCGACCCCCATCAGCTTGCGCAAGTGCCGCGTGGACAGGAGTGCCTCCATGTTGGCAGCTGCACGTATCTGAGGAGAGAGTTCCGGATGGGCCCGCTCCAACTCTGACCGAGCTGCGTCCAAGGTCTTGCCTTGGTCGAGAAGCGCTCCAATCGCCAGTTCAATCGCCGCATCCAGTGCTACAGGTTGCCAGCAAAGACCAGGAATCTGGCAGAGCACCTCGCCCAGCGACACGGGCTCCGACGCTGCAAGCATCGCCCTCAATTGATTGGTGACCGCGTCCGGCGTCTCAAGCCGGCTGCCGCTCAACAGGCCCGCTCGGATGTCTTGCTGGATAGACTCGTACAGCGTTGTCGCGGTCATCGTTCCTCCATCTGCGACCGCAGTTGCTGGCCGAGCTTGGCCCACTTCCACCTGAGCGTTGCCTCTGGTTTGCCAGTCGCTTCGGAAATACTGCGGTATGAAACCCCCCGCAATCGGAGACGCAAGAGTTCCCGATCCCCAGGGTCAGCAACGAGTTTCGCCAGTTCAGCGAGCCGATCGGGGTGCGTCCCCGAATCCGCTGGATGAGCATCCCTGTGATCGGAACGCGCTGTTTCGGCGGTTCGGCGTTCCATCCGCTCTTTGCGGATCGTGAATCGCGTTCGATCCACTATCGCATTGTCAACGATCGCCGTAATCAGAGCAACCAGCTGGGCTTCAGACTCAGCCCTCAAACGGCCTTGGGCAGCGAGCTTGTCCACCCTTCGAAGCGTGGTCGAGAACACATCCTCAGAATCAAATAGGTCACGAGCTGCGGGCGAGAGCTTGCGGCGGATTCGACGCAGCAGCAGCGGGCCTTGGGCACTCACGAATGTGGCAAGTTCGTCTCGGCTCAGGGTCAATCAAGCACCCACTTTCGGGTTTACCCGCGAGGCGTTAGTTCGCTGAGACTCAGATCTTGGTGCCCACAGCATTATAACAGAGTCCAAGCGTCCCAGAATCGTGGTTCTGAGTCAATAGATCCAATTTTGATGCCGACAGATTTTTGTGCGAAGCGCCAACGCTGGCGTCCTTTGAACCGTCCGTCCTCCTGAGTCAGGTCCCTCGCGCCCCACCGGCGGCGAGGACACATTCAGGAGTGCCAGATGTTGAAACGGACCCCGCTTGTCAGGCTGTCGTTACGCGCCCAGCTGCGCGTGCTTGCTCTTCTCATGCTCGTCGGATGGGCTGGCCTATCCACGCATAACCCGCCCGCCGCTGGCCTTCCAGCCCTTGTAGAGGGGCAGGCCTTTCATTCCCGGACCACGGGCGCTCATCACGCTGGCTTGCTCGATGACATCCTCGACTTGCTCGATGACCTGTTCGGCGACGATGACGATGACACAGACCCGCCGGACGACGACGATCCGCTCCCTGGCTCAGGGGGCGGCTGGTGAGCCTCGAGTCTCGCTCAGCGAGCGCATCCACTCGTCCTAGGCTCCAAGGAAGTCGCGAGCAGGCACGCAACGATCTAGTTGATCGCATAGGCGTGGCCACCGCGGAACACAGCCACAGGGCTCTCGGCGACATCACGGGGATACATGCCGAAACGGTGCGGAGGTACCGAATCGGCGCATCACCGCCCTCGGCCGTGTTCCTTCAGCGTCTGTGCTTTGGACTGGACATTTCGGCACGGTGGTTGCTGCTTGGCGAAGGCCCGATCAGCAACCAAGACTGCCTTCGGTGGCAGCTCTCCATGAGTACCGTCACCGAACTGCTCGCTGCATTGGCAAACAGACTCGAAGCCCGCGACCACACCAACAGCGCCAAAGAATCGATCGTGCGCGCTGTGCGGGGTTTCTCGGGCGATCTGGACATCATCGACCGGCCGATCGTCAACCCTGAGATACGCGGACCCGGTATCTCGTAATCAGTGCGGTGCTCATGGAATCCGTTCTATCGGGGTCGAGTGCGCGAACCGCTCCCAGCTCCACCGCTTTGAGTCTGTCGAGCCGTCACCAAACCAATCATCTTGCGTGACCCGTCAGCGAGCTTGGCTTGCCGGGTCCATGGGTTATGTCCGGCCGCAAACCTGGCAACTCGAGTTCGTTTCGTTGCCGATCGTGCGTCAGATCAACGAGCCCCGAGACACGACCCAAATGCGTGCCCGAGCCGAACGACTAGAGAGCTTGACTGCGATTCGTGGTGACAGAACACCATCTGCACTACTCGCTTCTCACATTAGCCTTCGTGCTCTGGATTCGTGAACGCTCGTTGCACCGTGATAGCTCGTACCGGTCCCACACCCATCAATGATCCTGGTTTACGAGGCAATGTTTTAGTGAGAAGCGGGCGGCGGGCTGCAGGCCGGTCGGTTTCGCGTTGCCGCCACATCGAGATCTCGTGTCGATCGACGCGAGATCTGTACGAACCAAGCCGTACGACGGGTTCAGAACTGCATCGACGAAGCGAAGGCGTACTCTGGTGCAACGAGGAGTTGTCATGCCGTACATTCACCACATCGCTACGGGCGGAACGATCGCGTCGGACGGGGCACGAATGCTCGACGGCGAGTCCATGCTTCGGCACCTGAACATCGACATTGAGCACACGCAATGGAGCCACGAAGAGGCGGAGCGGATCCCGAGTTCTTGGATGACGCCGGCGAAGTTCGCCGAGCTCTCAGACCGGATCATGGCCGCGTCAGAGAACCGGCAGCCGGATGTCATCCTGGTCACACACGGGACAGACACGATGGAAGAGTCCGCTTTTGTGGCCGACATGCTTCATTCCAACAAAACCTCAGTCGTCTTTGCCGGGGCAATGCGCATCGGACCCCGCGGCGATGGCCCTGACAACATCCGCTGCGCGGTTCGCGCGGGTCTGGATGCGTCGAATGGGGATCGTGGGGCCACTGTTGTCATGAATCGGATAATCCACGCAGCGATTGAAGTCCGCAAGATTCACAGCAAGGCCGATGACGCGTTCTACTCCCGGAACCCGCTGGGGAGAATCGAAGCCGAGACGGTACATTGGCGCGATTGCCTGCCACGGAGACTCTGTTTGCCGCCCGCTGTTCCGCGACACAGCGTACGACTCGTGCGTCTGGTCGCCGGTGACTCGGGCGATCAGATCCGAGAGGCCGCGGAGCGCGGTGCGAACGGCATGATCGTCGAACTGTTCGGGGCGGGGAACGCATCGAACGCCATCTTCGATGCGATCGAGTCTGCAACTCGTGATAAGATCGCAGTCTGCGTCACCACACGCTGCGGCGACGGTGGGCTTCGCCTCGCTCGAGCGCGTGAGTCAGCGATCGTGATGCCTCACCTCGACGCTCTAAAAGCCCGCCTCGCACTCATGTTTGCGCTCGCGAGCAACCGCCTCGACTTACTCAAGGCGTGGGCTGAACTCCATGCCTAGGAGCCACGCTGAAGATGCGCGGAGTCGACCACGACCGATACTTTCAGCACAAACAAAATCGGGGTGACAGGACACCAGTTGAACTCTTTGTGATCCAAGTCGGCCTCTGGGGCTCAGAAACCGCAAGACCACTTCGGCATTGAGCGGGCTTTTTCGGAGGCCGATCGTGACCAAGTCAGCAGAACGACAAGCTCACGATCGCTACAAGAGCAGCTTGCCAGGAACGACCCCCTCGGTGTAGACTTCAAGTACGGCTTGAAGACGCCTCCGGACCCGCGGGAAGGGTTAAACCCACTTCGAAAACCAAATCCAGACGCTGCACGCTTCTTCGTGCCACCTGAATGCGGGTCCAGGTGAGATGCATGGAGAACCGTTATGAGCAAGCCGCTCCCCCACCGTCCAAATCTCGATCACCTTCGTCGCCAGGCCAAGACACTACTCGCAGGAGTCCAAGCCGGGGACCCCGAGTCGATTCGGACCCTCACCGAGCACCTGCCCTCTGCGACAGGCATGTCTGACAAGGACGTGACCGCCGCGGGCTTTCGACTCGCAGATGCCCAGTTCGCGATCGCGCGCAGCACAGGCTTCGGCAGTTGGCCCAAGCTGGCGCAGCATGTCGGATTACTGCGAAGTCTCGAGGGGACTTGGGCATTCGAGTCACTCGAAGTCGATGGCAATCAGATCCCGTCGGCACACACCCGGCATTCACGAATTCTGATCGACGGCGATCGGTTCAGGACCGAATCTCCTGAGGCGATCTACGAGGGTGTCTTCAACATTGACGCCGAAGCCTCGCCGCAGCACATCGATATCGAGTTCATCGCGGGCCCAGAAGCAGGGAACTGGAACCATGGCATCTTCAGACTCGATGGAGATCGACTCGAGATCTGTCTCGATATGAACGGCAACCCGCGACCGAAAGAGTTCGGCACCGCGCCGGGCCGTGGCCACGCGTACGAAGTGCTCAGGCGTGAATCGAACGCCACATCGCGGGTTCACAGCGACGAGAAAGAGCGCCGGGCCTCCGAAGGTACCCCCCGTCAGGAGCAGCCCTTGACTGCGTCTGGATGCGGGTGCACTGCATCGGTCAACCGGTTGGTCCCGTTCGTCCACGTCGCGGATGTCGAAGCCTCGTTGATGTTCTATGCACTGCTCGGGTTCACACCGGTCAATGCGATGAGGGACCGTCACGGAAAGATGTACTGGGTGCTCGCAAAGAGCGATGCCGCTGAGATCATGCTCGCGCAGGCATCTGGCCCGATCGACGCCGAACAGCAGGCGGTGCTCTTCTACGTGTACAGCCCCGATCTGAACAACCTGAGGTCGGGCTTGATCGAGGGCGGACTGCGGGACGCGGGTGTGTATCGCGGGTCACGCCGCCCCGGTGATACGACTCGGATGGTGCATGAGATCGCCCACCCCGACCATATGAAGGGTGGCGAATTGCGCGTCATCGACCCGGACGGGTACGTGATCCTCGTCGGCCAGTTGGGCTGAATTTCGCCGATCTGTATAACGAATAGAGCCCCGCGAGCCATAGGCCCGCGGGGCTTTATCACGAAGTCGGGGGGACAGGACACCAGTTGAACTTTTTGTGGCTGAGATCGGCCTTTGGAGCCTGGAAACGCGGGTTCTTGTCGCGCCATTGAACTGCTGAAGTGTGACTGTGAGCCGGGGTTGCGACGATGGCCGCCGCATCTCCAACACCACACGCGCGGTGAGCACATCGTCACGCCCGCGTGCTCGCACAGCAGATGGTTCGGGCTTTTGGGGGGGGGGGGGGGGGATCGGGCCCTCCGGTGAGAAAGCAATTGCGATGGATTGAAATACTCGTTTGAATTGAGCGTTAGACTTGTTCATGACCCGCCCAGCGCCTCCCAGCCCGACAGAGCACGACACCAAGCTGCGGATCCTCAATGCCTCGGTCGAGTTGTTCAGCCGCAGCGGCTATCGGGGCGCGTCGATCGCGGCGATCTGCGAGCAGGCCCAGGTCAATGTTGCGGCTGTCAATTACCATTTTCACTCGAAACTCGAGCTGTACATCCAGGTTTGGCGGGTCGCGTTGGAGCGCGAAACCGCATCGAACCCCCCTGATGGCGGGGTTTCCGAAGATGCCCCCGCTCAGGATCGCTTGGAGGGCCGAGTCCGGGCGCTGATCCGCAGGTTCGTTCGGTTGAACGCTCCGAGCGAACTGGCGATGCTCATCATCCATGAGCTCGCGTCTCCGACCGATCCGGCAATCGATGAAGTTCGATTGAAAGCGGTTCAGCCGCCGCACGCGGCAATGCGTGCGATCGTCCGCGAGATGCTCGGGGACAGTGCGACCGAGCAGGAGGTGCTCTTGACCACTATGGGGATCTTCATCCCCGTCGTCGGGCTCGGGCTCCAGCAGCAGTCGGTGTATCGACGAGATCGCCAATCGGTGGACCAAGGCGACTCGGCATACTCCAAACTCCCGGGTGCGGTGCTCCGCGATGCGATCGAACAAGATGGCGGTTACGAAGCTCTGGTCGACCACATCACGACGACAACACTCGCCGGGATCGAAGCGGTGTGTCGAAAAATTAGGAGTCGGGGTGGGCCATGAGAGCTCGGATCGGCCTGCTTTGTGTTGCGTGCTCTCTCGCGGGCTGCCACTCGGCAACCAGGGATTTTCAGTCTCCTGTCGAAGTGCCGAGCAATTGGACACGCGAGCAGGAAGGGCCGGCCCTGCCCGATCGGTGGTGGACGGCCTTCGGCGATCCATCCCTCGATCGGCTGATCGACACGGCGCTCGATGGGAACTTCAATCTACGCATGGCGTGGGACCGCCTCTCTCAGGCGAGGGCGATCGCTCGTCGTGACGGCGCAGATGTGTCTCCGACACTTGATTTGACGGGCGGCGTTGGGCGATCGCGGAACCAGAGCACGTCGGGAACAACCTACACGACCGACTGGGATCTTGGACTGCTTGCCAGCTACGAGGTGGACTTGTGGGGACGCGTCCGCAGCACGCGTGACGCGGCGCTGCTCGACGCGATGACGGCTGAGGAGGATGTCCACGCGGCGACGATCTCGCTGGCTGCTGAGATCGCGAACCGCTGGCTTGAGTACGCGGAACAAAGCCAACGCATCGAGGTCCTCAAGCGACAGCGCCGCAACAACGAGGATGTGCTTGAGATCATAACCGCTCAGTTTCGTGCAGGACAGGTCCATGCCGAGGACGTGCTGCGTCAGCAGAATCTGGTCGAATCAGTCCTTGGCGATCTCGCGCTCGCTCAGCGACAGTCCGAGACGATACGATTGCAGCTCCTCATCCTGCTCGGGCTTTCCCCCGACGCGGTGCTGCCGGTTGGGAACGCAACGCTGATCGACCTTCCCCCGTTCCCGGACATTGGAATCCCCTCGACGCTCCTGCAGCAGCGACCCGATGTGCGAAGCGCGTACCGAACGGTTCAGGCCGCGGACCGTCGGACGGCGGCCGCGATCGCGGATCGGTATCCGACGATCAGTCTCTCCGCATCGATTGGCACCTCGGGGAATCGGGTCGGGGACCTCTTTGACAACTGGGTCGCGAACCTTGCCGGCAACCTGACTCAGCCATTGCTCGACGGGGGGCGACGCGAGGCGGAGGTCGATCGCACGCTCGCGATCACATCCGAAGCGATCAACAGCTACGCCCAGACCGTGCTCACAGCACTCAGCGAAGTCGAAACCGCTCTGGCTCAAGAGCGGCAGCAGGTGCTGTACGTCCAGAGCATCGACAGGCAGTTCAAGACCGCGCAGAAGGTCGTCGAGCGAGTGCGCGACAGCTACCTTGGCGGGCAGAGCGAGTTTCTGAATGTGCTGGACGCTCAGACCACGGTCCAGCAACTCGAGTTGCAGCGTCTGGAAGCTCAACGAGTCTTGATCGGTTACCGGGTCGATCTGTGCCGGGCCCTGGCCGGGAGGTGGGCGGTGCCCGCGCCCGAACCGGCACTCTTTATCGATGTGAACGATGCACAGCGTACGCCAGGCAACAATGCATCGAATGATGCCGACCCAGGAGCTTCCCCATGACCGACGGCCCCCGAAGAGCACCCCATTCGCGGGTCCGAACCGGTGTGCGAGTGGCTATCACACTGCTCGCGTGCGCGGTGGTCTTGATCGCCAGCCTGTTGACTTTTTCATACCTCGTCAACAACCCCGCGACCGCTCCGCGTCGGACACCGGAGAAGACGGCACGGCTGGTCGACGTGGTCGTCGCAACCGTCGGAGACTATCCCGCGGTCCTCTCGGCGATGGGAGAGGCAATTCCCGCGACCGAGGTTCAACTCAAACCCCAACTCGGCGGGCGGATCATTTCGGTCTCACCGGCCTTTGTCCCCGGCGGGCGATTCAAG
Organism: Phycisphaerales bacterium; assembly: GCA_029260395.1. GTDB lineage: Bacteria > Planctomycetota > Phycisphaerae > Phycisphaerales > UBA1924 > OFTM382. The sequence continues at coordinate 84,646 of JAJDDJ010000021.1, forward strand.
GCCGGGCAAGAAATCTTGCGCATCGATCCGAGCGACTTCGAGCTCGCGCTCGCGCAACGTGAGAGCGAAGTGTTGCAGGCACAGAGCCAGATTGTCGCGGCCCGCGCGGACCTGTCGGCCGCCCAGCGGGAGCTGTCGATCGAGGAAGGAAGCCAGAATGTCGCTAAGCGGGAGTTTGAACTCCTGGGCGAGCAGATCCCGGAGAGTGATCGTTCGCTGGTCCTGCGCGAGCCGCAACTCCTGGCGGCTCAGGCCGGGATTGAGTCCGCGCGGGCCGCGATCGCGTCTGCCGAGGCGGCGCTCGCCGCGGCTCAGAACCGGCGGGATCAAGCGCAGCTCGACCTGCAGCGGACAACGGTCCACGCGCCATTCAACGCTGTGGTGATGGAGAAGAACGCCGACATTGGGGACGTGGTCAACGCGTCGACCATCCTCGCGAGCCTGCTGGGGACGGACCGGGTCTGGGTCGTGATCTCGGTCCCGATGGCGGACCTTCGCTGGATCGAGAGCGCGACACAGGGTGCCGTGTCGTCGGGATCGCAAGTCGAGATCCGTAACCCCTCCGCATGGGGCAGCGAGGTGCACCGGGACGCGAGAGTGATCCAGATCCTCCCACAGCTGGACGCCGAAGCACGGATGGCCCAGGTCCTGGTTGAAGTCAAAGACCCGCTCGCTCTTTCGGATCCGAGCGTGCCGCTCCCCAAGTTGCTGGTGGGCAGCTACGTCCAGGCGCGGGTCATCGGCCCGACGATCCGGGATGTGGTCCGACTCCCTCGCGCCGTCGTGCGCGACGGGGATCTGGTTCGAATCATGAACAATTCCGATGAGCTTGAGATCCGTCAGGTGAGCATCGCGTTCCGGGAGCCCGACGCGGTGCTGATCTCCGAGGGGATCGAGGCCGGTGAGCGGATCGTCACGACGAATCTGTCCATCGCGGTCAGCGGACTGCCACTTCGCACGGCGGACACCCCCACCACGCCCATCCCGGAAAGCGAGACTGGCGCCGGGGTGAATCCATGACTCCTCCTGACAAGAACGTGGAAGCAAAGACCGGCACGATTGGATGGATGGTCCACAACCGTGTGACCCCGAACCTGATCATGATTCTGCTGCTGATCGGCGGCCTGCTGACCTACACCCACCGCGTGACGAAGGAGGTCTTCCCGAGCTTTGTGATCGATTCCGTGACCGTGCGTGTCCCGTATCCCGGAGCGAGCCCTGAGGAGATCGAGCAAGGGATCATTCTTGTCGTGGAGGAAGCGATTCGCGGGCTTGATGGCATCAAGGAGGTCGTCGCCACGGCGACCGAGGGCAGCGGACAGGTTGTGGCCGAGCTGATCGAAGGCGTCGATCGACAGGTTGTGTTCCAGGACATCCAGCAAGAGATCAACCGCGTTACCACCTTCCCGGATGACGCCGAGGAACCGATCATCAGCATGAATGTCCGGCGACGCGACGTGCTCGAGCTACAGGTCTACGGGAACACGAGCGAGTCGGACCTCCGCGAATCTGTAGAGATGGTTCGGGACGCGCTCCTCCAGAATGAGAGCATCACGCAGATCTCTCTCAACGGCGCGCGCGATCGGGAGATCTTGATCGAGATCCCTCAGGAGGTGCTGCGTCGCTACGGGCTGACGATGCAGCAGATCAGCGACCTGTTGCGGTCCGACTCGACAGAGGTCTCCGCCGGGTCCATTGATTCGACTGCGGGCAACGTGCTGGTCCGTATCGACCATCGCAATGACTGGGCGAGCGAGTTTGCGAACATACCCATCGTGACAACCGCGGCCGGTGGCATCGTGCGGCTCGGCGATGTCGCCACGGTGCGGGACGGGTTTGAGGACACCGATGTCTTCAGCAACTACAACGGGCTGCCCGCGATCGAGATCAAGCTCTACCGGATCGGGGACCAGACCCCGGCGGGTGTTGCCGATGCGGCGTACGAGACGATGGCGGAGATCGAGGCGAGCCTCCCACCGGGAGTCCACTGGAGCGTCACGGACGACGACGCCGACCTCTTCAAGGAGCGGCGCGATCTGCTCCTCAAAAACATCGGGATGGGGCTGGTCATCGTTCTGGTTGTCCTCGGCCTGTTCCTCGAACTCAGGCTCGCGTTCTGGGTCATGATGGGCATCCCGATCTCCTTCCTCGGCACGATCCTGCTCCTTCCGTATGCCGGGATGAGCATCAACATGATCTCGATGTTCGCGTTCCTGATCTCGCTCGGGATTGTGGTCGACGACGCGATTGTTGTCGGTGAGAACGTCTACGAGTATCGTCAGCGCGGCATGTCCGCGGTGGACTCGGCGATTCACGGCGCACGCGACGTGGGCAAGCCGGTGTACTTTGCGGTGATCACCAACATCGTCGCGTTCATTCCGCTCGCCATGATCCCGGGATTCTTGGGAAAAATCTGGGGCGTGATCCCGGTCGTGGTCTGTACCGCCTTTGCGCTCTCGCTCGTTGAGTCGCTCTACATCCTCCCGGCACATCTCGCCCACAGCGCCGGGGAGCACCGACTCACGCTGTTCCGCTGGATTGACCGGAAGCAACAGGCGTTCAGTCTGATCGTGCGCGACTTTATCTACAAGGTCTACGGCCCGTTCCTGGACCTGTGCATCCGCCATCGCCTGCTCACGCTCAGCACAGCGGTGTCAATTCTCTTGGTGTCGCTGGGATATGTCGCGTCAGGTCGGCTTGGATTGATCTTGATGCCACGCATCGAAGCGAATCACGCGGTCGCGAGCGCCACGCTTCCTGTTGGGTCACCTCTCGTGCAGATGCTTGAGGTTGAGCAGGCACTCCTCGACTCGGCGTACAAGGTCGCCGCGGAGTCCGGCGGTGACGACCTGGTCAGTGGGTACACCAGTTCGATCAACAACAATTCCGTCGAGGTCTCGGTGCTGCTCACGCCGCCAGAGATTCGTCCGATCAGCACCTCCGAGGTCACGCGACGCTGGCGTGAAGCGACCGAGAGGTTGCCTTCACTGGAGACGCTCAAGTTTCAATCTGACAGCGGCGGACCTGGCGGCGGCGCGGCGATCAGTATCGATCTGAGCCACCGGGACATCGCGACACTCGATCGTGCCGCCGAACGGCTCGGTCTTCTCATGGAGGAGTTCGGGTCGGTTTCCGAGGTGGATAACGGGGTTGCCGCGGGGAAGCAGCAGCTCGATTTCAAGCTCAACGACTACGGCCGCAGCCTCGGACTGACCGGCGCATCGGTGGGCCGACAACTCCGCGACGCGTACCAAGGGTCACAGGCGATCAAACAGCAACGAGGTCGCAGCGAGGTAACGGTCCGGCTCCGTCTCCCAGAATCAGAACGAGTGAGCGAGTTTGACCTCGAACAGTTCATTGTGCGGACCCCTGGTGGCGTCGAAGTCCCGCTACAGGACATCGCTGATCTTTCACGCGGCAACGCGTACACCGAGATCAAACGCACAGACGGGCGCCGAACATCTTCGGTAACAGCAGACGTCACCCCGATCAGTCAGAGCGCGAGTGTCAAAGCGGCTCTTTCCGCGACAGTGCTCCCCGAGTTGATGGCCGACTTTCCAGGATTGAGCTGGACGTGGGCGGGTCGGCAAGCAGACATGTCTGAATCGATGAGCGCGTTGGGCAACGGTCTCCTCATCGCGCTGTGCGTGATCTACTTCCTGCTCGCGATGGCGTTCAGCAGCTACACGCAACCCCTCATCGTGATGGCCGCGATTCCGTTCGGGGTCATCGGCGCCATACTCGGGCACATGATCATGGGGTACTCCATGTCCTCGATCAGCATGATGGGGATCATCGCGCTCTCGGGTGTTGTGGTTAACGATTCCTTGGTACTCATTGAGAGTGCAAACAGGATTCGAGCGAAGGAAAGCCTGACCGCGTTTGAAGCGATTCATCTGGCCGGAGTTCGTCGTTTCCGCCCGATCCTCCTCACCACGCTGACCACCTTCGGCGGGCTGGCACCCATGATCTTCGAAACCTCCAGACAGGCACGCTTCATGATCCCAATGGCCATCTCACTCGGCTACGGGATTCTTGTCGCCACCGCGATCACTCTGGTCTTAGTTCCTGCTCTGTATGTCGTCGTTGACGATGTCAATCGATTCTTCAAATGGCAGCGGGTTGGGAATGAACCCAGACCATCCGGCGAACAGCACGCAGTTAAATGATGTCTCGGCCTTGGCTTGTTCACCGGTCCGCCGTCGGAGGGCGGCTCTCTCGCGATCGAGATCGACACTCTCGGCACGACCACCGTCGATCAGACTCTCGGTGAGTTGAACCCACCGAATGAGGAATCGCGTCTGTCTGTCCTGACGGCTGTGACGCGACGGACCTCGCAGAATCAGCAAATCGGGGTGACAGGACACCAGTTGAACTTTTTACGATCGGAATCCGCATCTGGAGCGTGGAAACGCGGTTGTTGGTTTCACAACATCCAAAGGACCCTATCGAAGCCGAAGCCGCAAAGCATTGAGAATGACCGATACAGAGCTGAAGCTCATCGCCGCGGCGGCGATCATCGGGCTGAGCAGCACGCCGAAGAAGGGGTAGAGAACACCCGCGGCGATCGGCACGCCCGCCGTGTTGTACGCGAACGCGAAGAACAAGTTTTGGCGGATGTTCCGCATGGTGGCCCGGCTCAACTCGCGGGCCCGAACGAGGCCGTTGAGGTCGCCGCCCACAAGCGTGATCGAGGCGCTCTCGATTGCGACACCGGCACCGGTGCCCATCGCAACGCCGATATCGGCTTGGGCGAGTGCGGGGGCGTCGTTGACGCCGTCACCGGCCATCGCCACCTTGTGGCCGTCGCTTTGGAGCTTACGGATAACCTCGGCTTTCTGCTCGGGCAGTACCTCAGCCTCAACCCGATCGATTCCGAGTTGGTCCGCGATCGCCTGAGCGGTAGTCCGGTTGTCGCCGGTGAGCATGACGATGGTTAGCCCATTCTCGTGGAGCGCATCGATGGCGACCTTGGTGGTCTTCTTGATTGGATCCGCTACGGCGAGCAGGGCAGCAAGCTTTCCGTCGATGGATGCAAACATGGCCGTGCCACCTTTCCGTCGGTGCTCGTCGGCGCGGTTGGCCAATGAGGCGACATCGACGCCTTCGTCCTGCATGAGTGCAGGCGAGCCAATGGCGACCCGGGTGCTATCAACCGTGGCGACGATGCCTTTACCGGTGACGCTATCAAACTCAGTCGCCTCGAATCGCGTCTCGGTCCGGTCTTCGAGTCCGGCGATAATGGCCTCGGCGAGCGGATGCTCGGAGCCTCGCTCGGCGGCCGCGAGCAGCCCGAGCACGTGGCTCTCGTCGAAGCCATCTTGGACCTCTGCCGCGACGAGCGTCGGCCTGCCTTCCGTGAGCGTGCCGGTCTTATCCACGACGATCGTGTCGATCTTCTCGAACGCTTCGATCGCGGCCGCGTTCTTCACCAGCACGCCTTGTTTGGCTCCCTGCCCCGCGGCGACCATGATCGACATGGGCGTTGCGAGCCCAAGGGCGCACGGGCAGGCGATGATGAGCACGGAGACTGCGGCGATCAGCGCATAGCTGAACGCGGGTGTGGGGCCGACGAGCATCCAGACCACGAACGCGATCATGGCAACAGCGACGACGATCGGGACGAACCACGCCGCGACCGAATCGGCGAGCCGCTGGATTGGCGCGCGAGACCGCTGGGCATCGGCAACCATCTGCACGATCTGCGCCAGCGTGGTCTCGGAGCCCGTGCGGCTCACGGCCATGATGAACGAGCCGGTTTTGTTGACCGTACCCCCGGTCACCTCGTCGCCCGTCGATTTCTCGACCGGAACGGGCTCGCCCGTGAGCATCGATTCATCGACCGTGCTGCGCCCTTCGGTGACCTCGCCATCGATGGGGATCTTGTCACCGGGGCGCAGGCGAACTCTGTCCCCGGCTCGAAGCTGGTCGACCGCGACCTCTTCGTCTGATCCATCCTCGCCGATCCGTCGGGCTGTTGGCGGTGCGAGTTCGAGAAGCTCGCGGATCGCTCCGCCGGTCTGCCGGCGCGCTCGCAGTTCCATGACTTGGCCAAGCAGGACAAGGGTCACGATCACGGCCGCAGCCTCGAAGTAGACGCCCACCCGGCCAGCATCATCGCGGAGTGAGTCTGGAAAGAGCATCGGAGCGATGGTGGCGACCACGCTGAAGATGTAGGCGATCGAGACGCCGATGGAGATGAGCGTCCACATGTTCGGGCTGAGGGATCGAACGGAGCGGATGCCGCGCACGAAGAACGGCCACGCGCACCAGAGGACGACAGGCGTCGCTAGAACGAGTTCTGCCCATTGGCTCGTCGCTGGCCCGATCCATCGGTGGAATGGGTGTCCAAAGAGCATGTTGCCCATGACATAGATCAGTAGCGGTGCGGTGAACACTGTGGCGATCCAGAACCGTCTGGTCATGTCGCGAAGTTCGGTGTCGTCTTGCTCGGCTGTGGCGTCGATGGGTTCGAGTGCCATGCCACACTTCGGGCAATCGCCGGGACCGACCTGGCGGACCTCGGGGTGCATCGGGCAGGTGTAGATCGCGTCCGGTCGGCCGGCGTCTGCTCTGTCATCGCCTTTGTGGCTTGAACAGCACGAATGGAGGGTCTCGGTCGCTTCGGCATAATCCGGCTTATGGCCCGCGAACCGGGAAGGATCATCGCGAAACTTGGCCGCGCAGTGTGTGCTGCAGAACAGATACTCGTGCCCATCATAGGTGACTGAGTCCGCTTCCTTTCCGAGGATGACCTGCATACCGCAGACTGGATCGGTGGTGGTGGCTTCATTCGTCATGCATGTTCTCCTGCCGGTGGATAAACCACCTTTCGGCTCCGAAGATGACCACCATGCCCACGACTGACACGATAAGGACGAGAGGATCAGACGTTGCCTTCATATAGAAGAAAGCGCCGAGCACAACCGCGTCGAGTACAAGTGCGGTGAGGACGATCGGCGCCTTGGCTCCGAGGTCCTTGCGGAGGTGTCGGTACACGCCCCAGTGGATGGCCATGTCCATCACGATGTAGAAGATCGCGCCGAGTGAGGCGATGCGGCCAAGGTCGAAGAAGATTGTCAGCGCCATCGCGATCACGGCGGTGTAGACGAGTGCGTGCTTCTGGATGCGCCCCGGCATACCGAAGTGGCGGTGCGGGACGAGGTCCATCTCGGTCAGCATGGCGAGCATGCGTGAGACGGCGAACATGCTCGCGATCACGCCGGAGATCGTCGCAACGATGGCGAGTGCGATGGTCAGCAACTCTCCCCACTGTCCGACTGCGGGCTTCGCGGCCTCGGCGAGCGACGAATCGCGGGCGGCGATGATCTCATCGACGCTCAGATTGCCCGCAACGGCGAGCGTGACCATCAGGTAGAGCCCAGTACAGATCAGAAGGCTGACGATGATCGAACGCCCGACGTTCTTCTTGGGCTCTTTGATTTCATCGCCGCTGTTCGTGATGGTCGTGAAGCCCTTGTAGGCCAGAATCGACAGGGCAACGGCGGCCAGGAACCCGCCGACCCCGCCGCGAGCCTGCGAAACTGAGCCGTCGCCAATGAGGTTGTCGAACGACAGTCCGGATACCCAGAGCCCGATGCCGGCGAAGACGGCGATACCGCCAACCTTGATGATGGCTGTGACCTTGCTTAGCCCGCCGATAAACTGATTTCCAAGCAGGTTGACGACGAAGGCGACCGCCAGCAGACCGACACCCAGGGCTGGCACAAGCCAGGAGTCCGAGCCTTTGCCAAATATCCGCATGGTGTACGTGCCGAAGGTGCGGGCGACGAGACTCTCGGCGATCACCATGGAGAAGTACATCAGCAGCGAACAGCCCGCGGTAATGACACCCGGGCCGTACGCCTTCTTCAGTATCATCGCGATTCCGCCGGCCGATGGGTACTCGTTGCAGACCTTGATGTACGAGTACGCACTGAACGCGACGACGACGGCGGCCGCTATGAACGCGAGCGGGAACAGTCCTCCAGCGAGTTCGGCGACCTGGCCGGTCAGGGCAAAGATGCCGGCACCGATCATCACGCCCGTGCCCATGGCGATCGAGCCGGTGAACGTCAGGCTGCCCTTCTCATAATCGGTTCCGTGGTCGTGGCCCTCGCTTGGACTGTCATTGTGATTATCTTCGCTCATCTGTGTCCTGCAGTTCTGCTCTGACGTTCCTTAAACATGCGATTCATGGCTGCGAATATGAAGGAAGCCGACCAAGCGATGTACAGCAGCCCGCTCAGCCCCTGCGTAGAGGCAATAAAGCGCAGATGCCCCGTGGGGAGAACGTCGCCGAATCCGATGGTCGTGTACATGACCGCGGATGCGTAAAAGTGTCCAAGCGGGCCGTCGGCTCGGTCGCCGGAAAGAGTACCGATGTCGAGCACATGCCACGCGAAGTAGTACGCCAATGCGTATGTGGCAATGTCAAACAGATGACTCGCGTAGATGCCCAGCATGAGGCAGAAGAACCGGTGCCAGGTAAAATGCTCAGCATCGAGGGTGTACCGCGCCGCCAACATGAAGAAAGCGAGACGAACACTGGTCGTCAGGAGCACGAGCGTCGCACTGATCACAATCGCGGCTGTCATTTCCATGGTTTTTCCGTCTGGTTGCCGACTGTGCTAGAACGCGATCCGAACACCAAAGATCAGCGAGACGCTTTCTGTATCGGTGCCGGCCGACTCAGCGATACTTGCCGTCTCGCCCGCTAAAAGTGTGTAACGCAGCCCGACATACGGTGCGAACTCGCGTTCGATCTCGTACCGGAGTCGCAGGTCGAGATTCGCATCAGTCAGTCCCGCGCCGAGTGCGCGGTCCGGAACATCTTGGAATGCGAAGCCCAGCTCCGCCCTGGGTTGAAGTACGAGTCGTTGGGTGAGTCGGAGGTTGTATTCCGCTTCGACTTCCGCCGTCAGATCGGCGTCTTCAGAAATATAGAGTGATGAGTCCATTTCAATCATGCCGGGAGCGAGGCCTTGGAGGGCGAGAACGCCGGACCATCGATCTTCGTAGTCTCCGGATTGCCATTCATTGGCGTACTGAGCTCCGGCCTGAAGACTCCAGAATGGTGTGATGAGACGCGAATACAACAAATCAGTTTCCGATTCACCCTGATCCTCGCCTTCAAATGTAAGCTCGCCTTCAGACTTCCACACGAATCGGTTGTAGTCAAAGCCAACCCATCCCTGTGCTTCCCAACCGAGCTCATCAGCACCTCCCCCGTCCGGGACCCGGTACTCCAACTGCTCAAACAGAGTGAAGAACTTCAACTCGTCATCGGCGACTGGGTCGGGATAGTGCGAGGGCGGGGGGCCCGCGGCATAGTCAAGCACATCGTCTAGAGACATGCCTTCTGGCAAGGGTGGATCGTCACTGCGGTATGATCGGTCGACCGCCTGCTCTGCAGGCGAGCTCGCTGACGGCCCCGAGCTTTTGACATTGCTCTCGCTTCGGTGATGTTCGTGCTGTGCGAGCACGGGCCCAGACGTCATTGCGCAGGCGAGCAAGACGGACGAAATGACTTCACGAGCCTGCATGAGTAACCTCCTCGTCCAGAGAGCGAACAACGGCAACGGTTCGGAACATACCCACCTTCATGTGGTAGAGGACATGACAATGAAACGCCCACTGCCCCGGAGCGTCAGCCGTGATGTCAACGGTGAGTAGTTCGGCAGGCTGCACGTTTACGGTGTGTTTACGTGGGTTCTTGGCATAGTTCTCTCCTGCGTAGAGATCCATCCACATGCCATGCAGGTGAATCGGATGATTCATCATGGTGTCATTGATCATGTTGATGCGGAGGCGCTCGCCGAATTGAAACCGGATCATGTCCGCTTCAGACCACTTCTTGCCATCGAAACCCCAAATGTACTTGTGCATGTTCCCAGTCAGATGGAGGTCGAACTGCCGGGTCGGCGGACGCCGGTCGGCGGGCGTCTCTAGGCATCTGAGCTGGGAGTAAGTCAATACGCGTCGGCCATCATCGCCGAGTCCGGAGCCCGGATCACTCAACTGGCGGTACCTCGTGCTTCCCATCACGATACTGCCCGGGCCGTGAGTGTCGGGCCCATGCTCGATTTGTTCAGGTAATCCTGATATTGGCAACAGTCCTTTCTCGCCAGCGGGTCTTGTCTGCTCAACCGAGGCATCGGGCATGCCACTCGCTATTTCGTGACCTCCGTGATCCATCGAACCCGCACCGATAGATTCCTTCTTCATCACGGCATGCATCATGCCCATATCCGCCATCGTCAGCATGGGTCGCTGGCGACGCTCCGGGATCGCTGCTTGGAGGCCCGGTCGCGGCGCGATCGTGCCGCGCGCGAAGCCGCTCCGATCCATTGCCTCGGCAAACAGAGTTCGAGGGTGGTCGTCGGGAAGAGTGACAACAACGTCGTAGGTCTCGGCGACGGCGATCCGGAGTTCATCGGTCTCGACAGGCTCGATGTTCTGGCCATCAGCCTGAACCACCATCATCGGCAGTCCGTCGACACGGAAATCGTAATAGGTCAACGCGGAGGCATTCACGATCCGGAGGCGGACACGTTGGCCGGGCTGGGCGATAGCAGTCCAGTTCTCGTCCGGGGTTCGCCCATTCATGAGAAAGCTGTATGTCGCGCCCGTTACGTCGGCGATGTCCGTTGGATCCATCCGCATGCGTTGCCAACTCAGTCGTGTTTTGATCACATCGGCGATGCTCTGGCCCGTCGCCGCGGCCTGGGCCTCAAGGTTCGCGAGAGTGGGCCGCTGATAGTTAAAGTAGCCCTCCATGGTCTTGAGCTTGTGCATCACGACATGCGGGTCCATGTGAGTCCAGTCCGAGAGAACGATCGAGTGTTCTACGTCGTACCTCACCGGGTCCGTATCAGCGGGTTCGATGACCAGCTGACCATAATGACCGAGTTGCTCTTGGAGCCCAGAGTGGCTGTGATACCAGTAGGTGCCGTTCTGCCGAACCGGGTAGCGATACTCGAACGTCGTTCCTGGGGCGATACCCTCGAAGCTGATTCCCGGTACGCCATCCATCGTGAAGGGCAGCAGAACGCCGTGCCAGTGAATCGATGTCGCTTCGTCAAGTCGGTTATGCACACGGATTCGTGCATCGCGTCCCTCACGCATTCGGATGAGAGGTCCTGGAACACCGCCGTTGATCGTGATCGCGTCCGACGGCTCGCCTGCGATGGGGATCATCCGTCGTTCGATAAAAAGGTCGATCCCTTCCGGCGAAGTGGCATCGAGTTCACGACTCCCGCCGAGACCTGGCTGGGCGGCCGCGTATCGAACATGCGGAACCCCCAAGGCGTAGGCCGCAAACACGGCACTACCTCCGACTCCAAGGAATCGGCGTCGACTCAGCGAGTCCCACTGATTCAGAATCACATCATTCATATCGAGTTTCCTCCAAGCAGCAAAGGCTAACGGCAGCTTCGCATTAATTCTATCTCATTTTTCGGTAGAACGTAGCGGGATCCCTGCCTTCTTCAGCATCCCGAGAAAGGCCAAAGAGGGCTCCTTGAATTCTGCGACTCGCAGCGTGCTCCAGTGTCGCTGCAAATAGCCGTCGAGATACTGGATTATGTGATTCAAGAGTACGACGTGGCATCGCTGCGCATGCCCGTCGCCTGATGTGCTGCCGAAAGCGACCAAGCGGATTCGATGCCCGTGCTCAGTGCGAGTCTCGCCAGACTGTATGAGATCGGAGACAAGGCCTTCTGCATGCTCGCCGCTGCAGCAGCCGAATCGAGTGAGGGCTGCTCGTAGCACGGCTGGCTGCGTTGCGCCACGATTGAGTGTCGCCTTACCCTCTTTGACTTCGCCAACCAACATATCCGCTTCGCCCTCCGTTATCCCAAGTGCGGGATCAAGCTCGTTTATTGCAATATCGTTGGTCGATGAACTGCCGTGTCGGGGAACTAGACGTGTGGCGTCCCGAAATCGAAAGGCGAGAACATCAATATCAGTCGCTGTCCGATGTATGCCCGAGCGGCCTGTCTCAATGACTGGCAACTCGGTAACAGTGAAGTATCCGTTGAGATGAAGGTACGATTGAACAAGTGCGACGGCATTATCCATGCGGAGAATCCTTTCGAGATGTTTATGGCTTCGTCGACTCGCCGAGCATCGCCTCGGCCTCGGCGACGAAGTACTCCGTGATGGCAATTCCAAATGGCGAAGACGCTTCCGACTCAACCACTCTCTGATTCCACGCTTTCATCCACTCCAAATGTCTGCGCACGGCTCCCTCTCGGCTTCCGTGACTGGGGTCCATCTCGAACAACTCAATCTCGGCTTCCATTCGCCGCTTCGACCAGCGATAGATCGCTTCCGCGTCCGCGCCACCGCGTGGTGCACCGCTCTCGGCATCGTGAAACATGTGGCATACACGCTCCGCGACTCTGATTTTGTTGCGGGCATTCTCGACTTGACTCTCGAGCTCGGGCACTGTCTCGGGTTGACCCGCTCGCGCGTCCATGCCACCCACTCCGAGCGTGAAAAGCAGGGCTGCGACAGCGACGCCGAGTAGCGCAATGGGTGTGTATTTCATGATGAGGCTCCTTTATTTGATTGCGGAACAACTTTACGCTGCATTCTGGCTGGCGCAATATACAAGTCAATAACCGTTCCCGCCGAGCTTCCGACCCGCGGGAACGTTCAAGTTGCATCACGCCATAGCGTTGCAAGATTCAGCGCACGTACGGCATGCACCTGCACAGGCTCTGGTCGGCTCATCATCGATTCCAAGCGCGTCACAGCACTTTGCACACGCTTCACAGACCGCGGCGCACGCAGCACATGCCATCGCGTGGTGTGCTGACCCCCGCTGGATGAAGTTGTGAGTCGTTTCACAAATCTCAGCGCAGTCCATCAAAGTGTTAATGTGCTCGGTCTCGACGGGGTGCCCGTTCTTGGCGCAGTGGTCGAGGCAGTGTGGAATCAGCGCCATACACGCATCCGCGCAGTCGTGGCACGTCTCGGCGCAGTTGGTCATTGTGCTATCAGACATTTGGATTCTCCTGTGTTCCGGCACGAGGGCCGGCTCGTGTGGTTACTCGAATTGGGCCCTTCGAGCGTTTAGGCATCGTGATTCGTGGCTTAATCGCGCTCCGTTTGGGCGACAGAACTCGGCTTCGGGGTCCGGTCGATACGCAAGAGTCGGGCGTTGATCGCGACGATGACGGTTGAGAGTGACATGAAGACGGCCCCCATCGCCGGAGACAGCACAATTCCGAGTGGGTACAACACCCCGGCGGCGGCTGGGATTGCGAACGCGTTGTAACCTGTGGCCCACCAGAGGTTCTGGACCATCTTGCGGTATGTGGCTTGAGAAAGTTCGATGACCGCGGTCACATCGCGCGGGTCCGATCGAACGAGCACGATGTCGGCCGACTCGATTGCAATGTCCGTACCGGCCCCGACCGCGATGCCGATATCTGCCTGCGTGAGCGCCGGAGCGTCGTTAACCCCATCACCGGTCATCGCGACGACCAAGCCGCGTGACTGCACTTCCTTGATCTTGACTGCTTTCTGATCGGGGAGGACCTCGGCGAAGTAGTCATCCAAGCCAAGCTCATCGGAAACCCACTTGGCGACAGCTTCCGCATCGCCGGTCAGCATCATGACCTGGATGCCCATCGCCTTCAGACGCTGCAGAGCTTCGCGCGACTCAGGACGGATGATGTCGGCGAGCGCGATAGCACCCTCGACGATACCGTTGATGACGACATACACAACGGTTTTGCCCTGCCCGGCGACGGTCGTGACGCGAGTGTCCCGCACGTTGAGCTCATTCTCACGCAGATACCCGGGGCTCACGATCATGAGCCGGGTTCCATCGACGACGGCCTCGGCTCCACGCCCCGGGATAGCCTTGAACTCGATCGGCGCAGGGAATTCGACACCGCGCTCACGAGCGCTTCGGACGACGCCCGCGGCAATCGGGTGCTCCGATTGGCTTTCGAGACTTGCAGCGAGTCGGAGTAGTTCGTCCTCGGATCTGTTCCCGAGTGAGATCACATCGGTAATACCAAATCTGCCCTCGGTGAGCGTTCCGGTTTTATCAAAGACAATGGCATCAAGGTTGCGGCCTCTCTCGAACGCCGTTCGGTCTCGAATCAGCAGACCGTTACTCGCAGAGATGGACGTAGAAACAGCGACGACTAGTGGCACGGCGAGCCCAAGCGCATGGGGGCATGCAATAATCATAACGGTCACAGCCCGTTCGAGCGAGAAGTCGAACGGCTTACCGATGAGCAACCACGTTAGAAGGGTGAGTGTCCCGACGGAGATCGCGATCACGGTAAGCCATAGCGCGGCACGATTGGCCAAATCCTGAGTCTTTGACTTGGACTCCTGGGCCTTACGGACCATTTCAATGACCTGAGAGAGAAAGGTCTCGTCTCCGGTTCGTCGGACCTCCATTGTGAATGCAGAATCACCGTTGATGGCCCCGCCGATGACTTCATCGTCTGGGCCCTTTTCCGCTGGCTTGCTCTCACCGGTGAGCATCGCCTCGTTAATGGTGGAGCGACCTTCGACTATCAGGCCGTCGGTGGGAATCTTCTCTCCAGGCTTGACGAGGACACGGTCGCCGTGATGGAGATCACTGACTGGTACGTCATGCGTAGCGCCGTCGTCTTGCACGAGGTGCGCTTCGGACGGCATGAGTTTGACGAGCTTTTCGAGCGCTGCCGAGGCACCCATCACAGATTTCATTTCGATCCAGTGCCCGAGGAGCATGATGTCGATAAGGGTTGCGAGCTCCCAGAAGAAGACTTCCCCGGCAAGCCCAAAGACAACTGCAGCTGAGTAAAAGTATGCCACTGAGATCGCGATGGTGATGAGCGTCATCATGCCGGGCATGCGCTTTCCCAACTCGGTCCGCATGCCTGAGAGGAAGGGCCACCCGCCGTAGAAGTACACGAATGAGGCAAGGACAAACTGCACATAGGAGTCGCCCGTGAACGCGAGCGACTCCTTGAGCCCGAGCAGAGACTGGATCATGGGTGAAAGGACAACGACTGGGACTGTCACGGCAAGAGAGATCCAGAATCGCTTCCGGAAGTCGGCGACCATGTGCGCGTGATGATCGTGATGCCCGTGAGAACTGTCATGTTTGCTTCGGTGTTCGTGCATGCCGTTCATTCTCCCTTCCTGTTTGCGGCTAGGTTGTAGAGTGCTGCCACCAGGGATCCGAAGAGCCATCCGAGGATGGTCAGCTCGACGACCCCGATTCCGGCTTCCCACCAAGGCATGTCCCACCGAACGATCGGCTCAACGTTCAGCCCATGAAGCACGCTGTTTGAGAACCGGACTACGGCCTCCTTGGGCGCGACGAGCATGAGCAGCGCACACGCGATGTAGAGCAGGCCACAGGCCGCGCCAAACGCAAACCCTGCTGCTTTGACGCTAATGGTGTTCATGAGTATTGCCTCCTTGGTTGTTTGAAGCCGGATCGTGCGAGTGAGCGCGAAACATGAAAAGATGGCATCCGAATATCAGTACAATGAATACAAAGAGAGCCGTCTCGCTCCCCACACCGAAAATCGGAAGCAGAAATACGGCGAGCAATGGCAGCGCACAGCCAAGTACATGCATGAGTAAGTGTCGCATCAGAAGGCCTCCTGTGGCTGTGAAGTGGTCGAAATGGCGACAGCGACCACGGTCATGTCGTCGTCGGCGACCCTTCCATCGAGATGCTGCAGAGCTGACTCGAACACGCCCTGGGCGGCGGTCTTCGCCTCGGGACGGGTCAGTTCAGAGAGCATTTTCAATATCGCGGCTCTGCCCAGTTGCTGGCCGTCGCGATTCATGGCTTCGCTCAGTCCATCGGACATGAGCACGAGGACGTCGCCCGCATCAAGGTCGAGCTCGACATTATAGAACTCGGCCGTGGGATCGACGCCTAGGACCATGCCGGTTGAAGACAGCTCAGACACTCGGCCCCCGGAACACAGCACGTAGCAGATCTCGTGGCCAGCGCTTGCGTACAACACGGGGCCTCCGTGTGCTGGGACTCGGACAACAATCATGGTTGCAAAGTCCTCAGGCAGGCTCGCCTTGAAGATCCCCGTGTTGAGACTCTTGAGGACACTGGCCGGTGAAAGGTCGGAAGCGTCAAGCGAAACCACGAGCGCTTTGATTACGGCGGCACCCATAGCCGCGGGCACGCCGTGCCCCACGACGTCGGCCAGGCAGTACAGTCTGTCGCCGCCCTTGAGCTCGAGTACCTCCACGTAGTCACCAGCGATCTGGTCGGCCGGGTGGTACTCGATGGCGACAGCGGAAGTCAGTGTTTCCCCGGTCATCAAGTGTGCTTGAAGACGTCGTGCACGTGAGAGCTGCGCATCGCGATCTCGCTCGCGACGGTCGAGGTCATGCATCATCGCCCCGAGTTCGGCTGAGAGTACTTCCAGCTCTGCATTGGCCGATGGGGGCAACGTAGGCGGTGCCTTCGAGGCGTTGTAGGAGCGAACTTTGTGCACTAGCTCCTCCAGTGGACGCGACACGAGATGGATAAGGAGCAGGTTGACGAGCAGCGCCGCAAACCCTGCGCCCCCGAGGAGAGCGCCGCCGCGGCGCAAGGCCCCGGCACGTGCATTTACAAAGATGGGGCTTACAAACTCTGACACGGTGACTACTGCCCCCGCTTCTTCGGCCGTGCCACTGATGCGCCTTTCCCCGATGTGTGTCACAGGATGTGTGTGCGAGGAACTGAGCTCGATACCTGACGGGACGAGGCGTGCGTCAATCTCGTGGCCCGGCGATGACCTTGCATCCATCGCGGCGCACACGGCATCGAGGTACTCCTGCACGGCCGCTGTGCCATGGTGCTCGAGAGCATCGGCGGCGTGGGCGATCGTGCGAGCCTCGTCCGCAAGCGAAGCTGTTGTGCGGTCGATGGCGTTCTCAATGCTCGCTCGGTAATCCAGATAGAGCATGCCGAGCGCCGCGACTCCAACAATCGTATTCACGACGAGCAAGAGCTGTGTGCGTAGACGTAGCTTGGAAAACGCCTCCCTGGTACGCATCAAGAACCTCTGGGCAGTCATGGGCATTTCTCGATAGTCTTTGGGCCAGCGCGCCGGAGCTCATAGGCGATGCTCAGGCTCAGCACGGTACGGATGACGATAACAGCTCCGAGCACGGCCATTCCTTCAAGGGTCGGTGTTACAACAGTCTTGAGGATGTCTGCAGCGATAAGGAACTCGAGCGAGAGCACAAGCCGCTCTGCGAGTCGGAGCCGCGCTTCGGTTGTTCGTTCTCTTAGGCCACGACTGACTGCTGCGAGCACGATCTCCGCAACGGCGGCGACGATTGACGCCGCGATCATGAGTGCGGCGATCGCTTCGATAAACCGAACAGTGACATTGATGAGATCTTCAATCATGCGGTGCGGTAGCTCTCATTTCAGTGGTGCTTGTACCAACCGATCCTCGGAATCTCGTTCCACGAGTTGGTGCGGTGACACTTGAAACAGTCAGAGACCTCGGCGCGCTCGACTCCCGCCACTTGCTTTGAGACCATGTTAAAATGCCCCTTGTAGTGACTGGGCGGCGCGCTGTGGCACTGCATGCAGTCCATTGACTGAGGCGAGGGGTGCCTGTACTCGGGGATGCGCCAGGTCGCGGTCGAGTGGCAGGAGGCGCAGTCGGTTCCGAACAGCGTCCGGTGCGGTTCCTCGTTGGCGTGACAGGAGGCGCAGTCGAGCGTGAGTTCGCTCGGCGAGATCCGTGCGTGCGGAGGGGGCGCCACGATCGCGTGTTCGCGGAGTGCGTTGATGAGCATTTGCGCGTCTTGATTTCCATCTGACTGAGCGATGGTGACAAGCATTTTGTGATCCATTCGGGTAGGCACCGATGGTGGTTTGCCATGCTCGGTATGGCAGCCGACGCATGTGCCGACGTTGGCATGAAATGCAGTGTCCGGCGTAGAGAGCAAGGTCTCGTTGTTCGCGTGGCAGGAGATGCAGCTGGAGGTTTCGATCCCTATGTGGGGCGTGTGACATGCGGCGCAGTCGTTGGCGAGGAATGCGTGCGCCTCGGTCAGCGGGCCGGGACTGACCATATCCTGCCATCCGATCGCCGCATCAGGTCCGCCGTGGTGCACGACGAACGGCAGTGCGAAACCAAAGCCGAGTGCGCCGAGCGTGAGAGTTCCATAGACGAGTTCGAGCTTCTTCATTGCAACCACCTAATTCCGAAGTACCACGCCGACCAAATATGGACGAAGAGCAGCGCATACAGAACGATCGCAATGATGATGTGACATGTGAGCCAGCGAGTGAATACAGCCCTGGCCGTGCCGTGTGTCCTAATGGCAAGTTCAAGATCGGAGACAGACTCGGCGATGCGAAGCGCTTGGGCAGGGGCCCGCAGCAGCCCGTCGGTCTTGCCAACGAGAACTAACGATGCGAGCCGCCCCCGCAGGGATGCCCCGCGGCGCACGACGGTGGCCGAATCGGGATGGGCTTGGAGTTTTTCGGAGATCAAGGTGTATTCTGCCAGGAGCTCGTCGCGGTCGGCCCGCATCTGGCGGATGTCTGTCGAGAGCCGTCCAAGGAGGTAGCGACCAACATACCCGCTGATGGCGACGATCAGCATCATGAGCGTGAGCGCAATGCCCAATGCGCTCTGAAACTTATGACCAGTGTGCAGAACACCGAGGATCGGGGCGAGAACGCCCGTATAGATATGGATCGTGAGCAGCGTGCGCATGGAAATATGAGGGGTGATGCGCTTCTTGAGCCATGGGATTCGCTTCACGAACAGATACATGAGTGGCACGAGCATGAGCGATGCGGCGGAGATACCAAGCAGACCACCCGCGAGGCTTCCAGCGAATCTCGGGTCCCGGTGCACGAAGAACCCCATCGTGAGCACGAGCATGAGCACGATGAGAGCCGAGACGACGAGCTTCTGCCGCTCCTGCATCTCAGGCCTCCACTTCAAGGTCGCCATCAGACTTGGCCTGGCAGGCGAGGATCACGCCACTTCGCCGATCGTTGTCGTCAAGCGCATCTTCAACATCCATCGCGACTGCACCCTTGAGAAGTCGGACCTTACAGCTGCCGCAGGTGCCTGCTCGGCAGGAGTTGTCGATATCAACGCCGACTTCATCGGCGGCCTCCAGCACGGTCTGGTCTGGGCCGAGCGACGCGGACTTACCAGAACTCACAAACCGGATAGTGGACGCAGCGAGCGGTGCCTCATCCGTACTCGTGGCTGCTTTCTTAGCGGGTCCGAACGCCTCGGTCTTGATGCGGTCGGCAGGCACACCCAACTCGCCGAGCGTGCTCTTAAGCGCATTCATCATCGGCGGTGGTCCACAGAGATGAACAAGCTTCTCCGCTAGGTCGGGGACGCACTCTCGGATGAGCCCTGCGGAGAGACGCCCTGTCGGACCGACCCACGAGCTCCCTCGGGCGCGTGTCATTGTGGCAGTAACATTCAGACGAGGATGCTTGCGTTGGAGATATTCAAGCTCGTCACGGAAACAGAAGTCATCGGTAGTGCGGCAGCAGTGCAGCAGGAAGATGTCGCCGGGCCAAGCCAGGTCGGTGAGGTAGCGAATCACGCTCATCATGGGCGTGATGCCGACACCACCGCTCACCAGCACGATGCTGTCTTCGCCGTCGCCGTTGAATGTGAATGTGCCCGAAGGCGCGCTCACAACAAGGCCTCCACCCTCGGAGAGTGTGTCGTGCAGCGATCGGCTGACGACACCGTGTTCTTCGCGTTTGACTGATATTTCCACGTACTCGGGTCGCGTTGGGCTAGAGGCGATTGTGTAAGACCGCTTAACTGTGCGGCCATCGACCTCTATCTGGACCGTCAGGAACTGCCCCGGCTCGTATGTGAAAGGCAGTGGTCCACCTTCCGGATGCACAAGTCGAAGTGTCTTGATATCGGGTGTTTCGCGGAATGTGATCGCAAGCTGAAGCTGCCCTTGCCACCGATCACCGGTTTGTGGTCGATTCACCGGAATCGGCATCGCCTCACCCTGACCCGCTGCCGCCGGAACAGGCACCATTGGAACTGCCTCCGGTGCCGCTGAGGCTTGTGCCGCCAGTTCCTGCAGGAGCGTCGTCGCTCGACGCATCTTCACGAAGTAGAGCCCGATCATCGTGACGACAAACACCGTGAGCAAAACCATCACACTCAGGTGGAACCACGACCACCCGAAGGGACCACCAGTGCTCGCAGGTGCCAACGATGTCAGGCTCATCTCACGCTTGAACCAGTCCATAGCGACCCGGTCTGGCGCGGCTCCAGTGTTCATGACGCGGTGGGCCGCGAGCCCGCTGTCAAACCGGGTAAGCCCCTCACGGAGGGTGTTCACCGCTGCCTGCATGGCTTCGAAATCCTGGGTTGGCGATGCCCTGAGGAGCGCGTCAAACCCCTCACCCATCAGGGCAGTCCCAGTCTGCATCCGCTCATGGCCGAGCCGCTCGAATGCGTCACGCTCTTCAGCGGTCATGCGTGGGAGGTCCATGAGGCTGGGGTAGATGTCTTTCGGGGCCGGGACGCCCATCCGGCTCATCATTTCGCCCATGTCACCCATGCCTTGCATGCCGCCAGCAGGCGATACGCCTTCGTCCCCTGCTTGCGGGGTGCTGCTCTCCTCGGGGTGGTGCGCAGCGTGCTCCTCCGGTGTGACCTGTCCCCAAGCGCTTGACAGGCAACCCGTGAACGCGGCAAGTGCGAACATCGAGACGATTACGCGGTTCATATCGCTTCTCCCGCTGATTCTCGATCCGTGGTTTCCGACGTAGCACCGCGCGTGTTACTCAACACGCTTCGGAGCGCACTGAATACGGTGCCGTCCACCTTGGTGCCCACCAAATCCTCCATCTCATGAAGCGCGTTTGCTTCGCTCATGGCCTCGTGGTACGGCCGCGACTCGGTAAGGGCTGTGAACACATCTGCAACGCGTAGTACCGCGGCTACTGGGTCGCTGTCTTCGGCCTTCAGACCTCGTGGATACCCGGTTCCGTCCGGACACTCGTGGTGCTGTGCAACCAGCCGGGCTATCTCGTCTGTTCCGGGGATCTCACGCAGCATGGTGACGGCGATATCAACATGCTCTCGCATGGCATCCATCTGGTCTTTGTCGAGCGGGCCGTGCTTGAAGAGGATTGCATCTGCGATGCCGGCCTTCCCGATATCGTGAACCAGCGCAGCAAGGCGAAGGTTGGACAGGACCTGCTCTTCGTATCCCAGTGCCGTGCCGATCGATGTGGCAATTTCGGCAACCCGTCTCGAGTGCGAGACCGTGGCCGCATCGCGCACGCTCACGGCCGTCAGAAGCCCTGTGATACCGTTAATCGTCTCCGCGTGCTGAGACCTCGCGATCACCTCATCCCGCTGTTTTTTACGAAAATTCGCCGTGTGCACGAGGTGCCCGGAGACCACTCCGACAACGGGGTACACCCCAAACCATGCGTACTGGTCCAAGTTGGCCATCGGTGAGTCGCCCCACGACCACAGCAGGTGCGCCAGATACGCCAGGCTCACACCCACCGTCGCGAGTAGTCCACCTCGTCGCTCGAATGTGACGGATGCGATCATGATCGGGATGAGGTACATTCCCGCCAAGAGGATGTGGAGCCAGTGGAGCGAGGGAGATCGTGTTCCGATCGCGAAGTGCATCGCGGTAATCACGACAGTCCACGCCACGGCTCGTAAGAGTTGTGTCTTTTGAGAGGAACTCATCGTGCCGGCACCTTCGTGAGACCGGGCAACAACCCTAGAGGAGATTCGCATCGACGCGCCAAGGTGCACAACGGGCTCATGGCACGCCCGCGGTGCGCTGGCTTCTCAGATTGCTTGGGGTGCCGACGAGTCATTACTCGTTCTCACCCACATCGAGCACGCGATTCATCGTGCCAAACTCGTTGGGGGCGCATTCTTCGGAACCGTTGTAGGGGCGATCACATCCGGCCTCGCAGCACCAGGCACCATCGACCACAAACTTGTATTCGTACCGTCCGGGCGGGAGATCGAGCTCAAGCTCCCACCACCCCTGCTCATCGCTGGTCATGGGGTTCGCTGTAGTGCTCCAGTCATTGAATGAGCCGGCCACGAATACGAGCGACGCGTCGGGGGCGGCAAGTGTGATCCGGGAGGCCGTGGTCTGTTCAGTTTGCTTAGACATAGTCATGCTCCTTTATGTGGGGGTGTGATCAGTCGTCCTCGCCCTGCCCGACCACGTCCATAGGCCGGGTTCCGGCGAGGGTTTCTCGCTGTTCTTCGGTCAAGATCAGGGCCGCCTCACCGACTGCGCGGATAAACGACAGCCGCTTGTCTGCACGCAAGGCCTCGATCGCACGCACCTCTTTCTCGATGCTTGCGATGTCAGGCCGAGAGGCCGCGGTGAGGGACCACAAGACTTCTTCGAGACGTTCAATGCGACGATCTGACTCAGACTGCGCGAGGAGCGTCGCCTGCTTCTTTTCGTTCAGCTTGGTCTTCTGCACGAGCGTCAGGTTGATGTGATCGGCGTGATCGAGGAAGAACCCTGTCGCGCCGATGTGGTAGATGTGCGAGGCACCCGGAAATCCAGGAAGCTCCGAGCGCACTTCCATAGCGTCGGTGTCGCCCTCTGCGTCCTTGGCCTTGGGCCCCATACCCATCATCCCACGCATTCCGCTCATGGTGCGCATGCCACGCATCGCCATCGAGCCCTTCTCGCCCATGCCGCTCATCCCGCTCATCCCGCTCATCCCGGACATGTCCGACATGCCCTTGTCACCAGTGCTCCCCATATCCCCCATCGAGCCGCGGTCGTGCTTCTCTTCGTGCGGTGGGTCGGCAGAACCAGGCAGATGGCCGAGTTGCAGGGAAGCTTCGAGCTGAGCAACTTGGGCTCGGAGCGCTGCAAGCTCGCGGACAATGTCGTTGGAGTTGACACTCTGCTCGGTGCGGGGTTCTGCGTGGCTCGCATCCTCGTGCTGCTGTGCGTGAGCAGGCGATACGCCTGCGAGTGCAATCAGGATGGTGGCAGGCAACCATGGTGAACGGTGGACTAGCGTGCGCATATCAGTGACTCCTTGGTGATGTGGATCGGCACGGCGTTGCCGCGAGGCGTTGTCGGCACCCATGATTTACCCTATAGATGAAAAGATTACCCACTTTGCATGTATGAGGCAAACGGTGACTCGCAGGCAAATATTCCCCACGAGGTACGAACCCGCTTATGCTTGTGAGAACAAGCTGGATGAAGCTTCGATGATGGTCTTGGAGGGTCTGGATGATTTCACGGCAGGTAGCAATGGCGGCGGTTTGCCTGGGGCTCATCGGACGTGAGGGCCCGGAAGGTCTGCAGATCCCAGATCTTGTGGAGCTGACCGGGATATCCCGACCGACGCTCGGCAAGGTCATCAACGCACTTGCCCGCAAGAAACTCGTCAAGACGAAGCGGGGAGTTGGAGGTGGTGTGCGGCTAGAACACCCCGCCGAGGCGATCACCTTGTACGATCTGTGCGTCGCGTTCGATGACCCCGTGATCGAGTGCCACTGCTCTTTCGGGTTTGGCCACTGCGCCGACGAAGGTCCGTGCCCGCCCGGGTGTCTCTGTGTTGCGCAACACGCAAAGCAGCTTGAATATCTCAAATCGACCAGCGTTCTTGAGGTTGCCGAGTCGATGTCTCCCCGCCTGAAGAAGGCGGCCCGACGTGCAGAACGTGGGTGGCGTACGCGCTGAGTATCCCTCTGAGCGACTAGCCCAACTTTGTTGCAAAATCCGGCATGGACTCTCGGGCGGTTCACGGCAGCAGGTACTCCCATCCGTAAACGAGCGATCCTCCAAAGTGCCCGGTGATGCCCACAAGGGCAGCTGTGAGTAGCAGCGCAACCGTGGCAAACCCACCGCTCTTCTCGCGCCGCGCCCGGCGCTCAACGGCGATCCAGGCGATCACGGCGGCGGTGCTCACGGCGATACCGAGCGCACGATGCCACCAGAACACCCACGAGAGCGTGCCGGCGTAGTCGTCAGCCGAGCCGTGAAGCAGCCCAAGCCCCATCGCTGCGAGCGCGGAGAGTGCGCCGACGGCCGTCAAGAGCCGGACCATCGGTTGCACTTTCCACTGCTTCCGCACCAGCCCTGCTCCTTCAACCATCGCCCCAAGCAGCAGGAACGCGATTGGGAAGTGAACGGCGACAACATGCAGACGCCCGATGAACGCGAGCGGTGACACGCCATGGTCAGTCGCGTGGTCGTGCCCATCGGGTGCCGATTCACCGCTCTCCGCGTGGCCATGCTCTGGTTCGTTGGCGCTGCTCGTTGCGTCGTCGTGGCTTCCGTGTTCATCCGCATCCGTATGGTCGTGGCCACCAGCAGCGGATTGACTCGGTTCGCTTTGCAAGCCAACCGGCATGACTTCCGCAAGGGCCTCTACATAGGCATCAGGGTCTTGCTCAAAGCGCAGCTTGCATCGCTTGCAACAGAAATAGACCCGCTTTCCGTTGTACTCCGCAAAGAAACTGGGGTCGACGGTCTCTGCCGGCGTCACCGGGCAGACCGCGTTGGTCAGCCCCAACTCTTCCCCGGCTCTATCCGGGGAAGAGTTCTGGGCCGCCATAACGGGAGCACCCAGGATGAACGCCAACAGCATAAGCAGCGGGGCACAGCGTCGATGGTTGATGGTGTTCATGCGTGGATCTCCTCTTGCTTAGCCGCCGCCGTGCTCGTTACCACCATGACCACCGTGGCCGTGATCACTATGGTTATCTTCTCCATGGTCATCGCCGTGGCCGCCTTCATGCCCCGCGTCGTGCTTCACGGGCATGAACATGCCCTTGGCCTGCCACGCCGCGTCGATGAGCTTGATGTATTTCGCAGGGTCTGCCTCTAGTTTTGGCTCGCACCCGGCGCAGCAGAACCGCATCAGCCGGCCCGCGACAACCATCTCCACCGGCTCGCCCATCGAGCCGAGCTTGCCACCGGCAACCACGCAGGTATCGAGCGGGTAGTCCTTCCGTTGCGCATCCGCTGTTGCCTTGTCGAGCTTCTCGATGAACTTCTTTGGATCGGCCTTGAACTCATTCGTACACATCTTGCAGCACAGTCGAATGAGACGGTTCCCATAAACCATGTTGATCGCGATGTCCTCGCCGTTCTCGACAAGAGGCTCGCCCGATACAACGCAGGTCTTGGTCGGGTAGTATCGGAGCTGATCTTTCACGATCTGTTCATCGATCTTCTTCCAATAGCCAACCTGATCGGCCTCGAACTTGCCGATACATCCGCCACAGCAGAAGCGGACTTCGCGACCGTCGTACTTCTTCAGGATCGGGTCGCCCATGGAGCCGAGCTTCTGCCCAGATACAGGGCAGATATCGAGGACGTAGGGCCCCGTCCATGCTGCGTCGGCCATAGCGGTCGCGGCTTCGGGCTTGCCCATGTCGTGGCCAGCATGGTCTTCCATGCCGGGCTCACGGTGCACAACGGCGAGGGCGACGAACTCGTCTTTGCGACCCTCATCCCACGCGAGGAACTGCTTGCCGCAGCCTGGGCAGCAGATGCCGATCTGCTTGCCTTTGTATTCAACCGTCCCGGCCGAGGGCACGACCGGCTCCTTACCGATCGGGCACATAGCGTTGACCGGTTCAGCCGCAGCGTGACGCTCAGCGGATCCGTGGTTGTCATGCTGTGCGAGTGTGACTGGAGCGATGCCAGCGAGGCAGAGACACGCTACGAGTGTGGTCGATTTCATGGAGATACTCCTTGTGCCGGGGGCACTGTGGTGTTGGACGCTGGGTCGGATTGCGACAAACGGAACTTCCACTCCGCGACCCAGCAGTACAGAATGGGAACGACGAACCAGGTGATCGATGCGACGGCCATACCACCGAATGATGGGATAGCCATTGGGACCATGATGTCGGAGCCGCGCCCGGTGCTCGTGAGCACGGGAAGCAACGCGAGGATAGTGGTGGCGCTCGTCATTACTGCGGCACGAATGCGAAGCTGGCCGCCATCGACGACCGCTTTGCGGATCGCCTCGATCGAATCGGGCTTCTCCTCGGCCATCGATTGTTCGATGCGAGTCGCCATGATGACGCCGTCGTCGGTCGCGATACCGAAGAGAGCGAGGAATCCGACCCAGACCGCGACGCTCAGGTTGTACGGTTCAATCTGAAACAGGCCGCGGAGGTTGGTGCCGAGAAGGGCCGTGTCTAAGAACCACGGCTGGGCGTAGAGCCACAGCATGATGAACCCGCCGCCCCACGCGACGAACACGCCCGAGAAAACCATGAACGTCACGCCGACTTTCCGGAACTGGAAGTAGAGCAGCAGGAAAATGGCAGCGAGCGCGAGAGGGAGCACGATCGTCATCCTCTTTGCGGCCCGGATCTGATTCTTGTATGAGCCGGAGAACTCGTAGCTGACACCGGCCGGGACGATCACCTCCCCGGCGTCGATCGCCTCTCGGATCAGCCGCTGAGAATCTCGGACGACCGTCACCTCTGCATATCCGGGCATTTTATCGAAGAGGACGTAGGACACGAGGAAGGTGTCCTCACTCTTGACCATCTGAGGACCCCGTCGGTACTCCAGGTCGGCGAGCTCGTTGAGCGGGATCTGCGCCCCTCCCGGCGTGGGGACGAGGATGTCGCCGAGCGTCTCGGGTTGATCGCGCAGCTCTCGCAGGTAGCGGACGCGGACCGGGTATCGCTCGCGGCCCTCGACGGTCATAGAGAGTGGCTTGCCCCCGATCGCGACCTCGATGACCTCCTGCACTGCGGCAATTGTCAATCCGTAGCGTGCGATCTTCTCGCGATCGATGTTGATCTCGAGGTACGGCTTACCAACGACACGATCGGCGAACACCGCGAGTGGCTGGACGCTCGGGACCCGCTTGAGCAGGCGTTCGAGATCGAGTCCGAATGACTCGATGGACTCAAGATCCGGGCCGTAGACCTTGATGCCCATGGGGGCGCGGAAGCCCGACTGGAGCATCACGATCCTCGTCTCGATGGGCTGAAGCTTCGGGGCACTCGTCACACCCGGCATATCCGCGGCTTCGACGATGGCGTCCCAGATGTCTTGATTGGACTTGATCTCGTCGCGCCACTGACGGAACGGCCTACCGTCGTCATCCTCGATCAACTCGCCGTGTTCGTCGCGGATGAACGTGCCCGAGTCGGTGTCGTACCGGAAGTTGAGGCGTCGGCCTTCGTCGTCCGTGCGATACTCGCTCTTGTACTCGATAAGGGTCTCGATCATCGAGATCGGAGCGGGGTCGAGCGGGCTCTCGACGCGACCGACCTTGCCGACCGCGAGCTTGACCTCCGGCACACTCATGATCCTGCGATCCAGTTCCTTGAGGATCTCGGTCGCCTCGCCGATGGAGGCGTGCGACATGGTTGTTGGCATATAGAGGAACGCGCCCTCATCAAGCGACGGCATGAACTCGCTGCCGAGACCCGGGAAGGCGTGTGCGATCTCGACGGCGACTTCGTTCTGCCGGACTGATTCCGGCAACCATCCCCAGACACGGTCGAACCCAAGCCACACAGTCACCCCGATGAGCACCACTGCGAGCGCCGGCGACAGTCCGATGAGTTTGTGCCGAAGACACCATGCGAGCACATGCGGGAACGTGAGACGGACGAGCCAGAAAGCCAGCAGTAACCCCCCGATGATGACTCCGATGAACAGCGCGTTTCCGAGCAGGCCGGGTTCAGGGCCGAGCGGCTCCCAAGCTCCGGCGAGCACGACGAGCACAACCACAACGGCGACAAGGTTTGCTGACCATTGCAGGCCGCGAGTGACAATCTCGGGCAGCCACGGCTTGGCCAAGTAGAACGCACCGAACGCGGCCATGATCAGTCCGCCGATCGTGTGCAGCCAGATCGCCGTTGCGATGCCCGCGAGCGTCAGAGCAACGGCCCCAGCGATGCGGATCAGCTTCGCCCTGGGTCGGAACCCCATGAGCACATGGGCCGCGGCCGGCAGGATCGTCAATGCGATGATGATCGCGGAAATGAGCGCAAAGGTCTTTGTGTACGCAAGCGGCTTGAACAGCTTGCCCTCGGCTGCCTCCATCGTGAAGACCGGCAGGAACCCGACAACGGTCGTCGCGACTGCCGTGAGCACGGCGCTGCCGACCTCGGTCGTCGCCCGGTAGATCACTTCGAGCGTTGGCTCGGTGCTCTGAGATTTTTCCGACTCTTCGAGTCTGCGGAGGATGTTCTCGCTCAACACGATGCCCATATCCACAATGGTGCCGATGGCGATCGCAATGCCTGAAAGCGCGACGATGTTGGCGTCCACGCCGAAGGTCTTCATACCGATGAAGGTCATCAGAACGGTGATGGGGAGCATTGCTCCGATAAGCAGGCTGCTGCGCAGATGCATGACCATGAGCACGACCACAATGATCGTGACGAGCACCTGCTGGCTGATCGCCGAGTTCAGCGTTTCGAGCGTCTCGCGGATCAGGCCGGATCGATCGTAGAACGGAACAATCGTAACCCGGCTCTCGGTACCGTCGGCGAGCACCTTCGAGGGCAGCCCGCTCGCGATCTCCGCGATTTTGTCCTTGACCCGTTGGATCGTCGCCATCGGGTTTTCGCCGTAGCGGACGACCACCACGCCGCCCACGGCTTCAACGCCCGCCTTTGTCAGCACGCCACGACGGAGCGCCGGGCCAAGCGACACTTTGGCGATGTCTTGGATCAGGATCGGCTGCCCGTCGCGCGCCGTGATCGCGGCCAGCTCGAGGTCTTCGACGCTCTCGATGAATCCGAGGCCGCGTACGATGTACTCTGCCCTGTTGACCTCAATCGTGCGTGCGCCGACGTCGAGGTTGCTCTGCCGGACCGCGCCGATGACCTGCTGGAGTGAGATGCCAGCGGCACGCATCGCATCGGGATCGACGTCGACCTGGTACTCCTGCACGAAGCCGCCGATCGAGGCGACTTCCGAGACGCCCTGGACGCCGGCGAGCTTGTACTTGACCGTAAAATCCTGGAGCGATCGGAGTTCGTCGGGGCCCCAGCCGCCCGTTGGGTTGCCCTCGCCGTCGCGCCCTTCGAGCGTGTACCAAAAGACCTGCCCGAGCGCAGTCGCGTCAGGCCCGAGCGCCGGGGTAATTCCCGGGGGCAGCGTGCCAGCTGGCAGCGAGTTGAGTTTTTCGAGCACGCGTGACCGCGACCAATAGTATTCCACGCCGTCCTCGAAGACGACGTAGATCGTTGAGAACCCGAAGACCGAGTAGCTGCGAATGTCTTTCACGCCCGGGATGCCGAGCAGCGCGACTGTCATCGGGTAGCTGATCTGATCGTCGATGTCCTGGGGGCTACGACCGGGCCACTCGGTGAAGACGATCTGCTGGTTTTCGCCGATGTCGGGGATCGCGTCGACCGGCACCGGGTCGCGAGCGAGCCCGCCGAGATCCCAATCAAAGGGGGCAACGAGCACGCCCCAGAAGAGCGTGCCGATGAGCACAATCGCGACCACCAGCTTCTGTTCGAGGCAGAACCGGATCAGGGAGTTGAGCGGGCCACGTGGCGGAGTAGGCTGGAGCTCAGTCATTGCCGTGCCCCTCATGCTGGCTTCCGACTACCGCGGCGTCAAGCGGCGCAAACGACTCGCCGATGTCGCCGCAGCGGAGCATCTGATCGCCGAAGTACGGGTTATTGATCTGCGTGCCCCGCTGAAGCCAGTCAGCACCCTTGTTGTCGAACGCCATAGGGCAGTGCGCGAGGTTCCACTCCTCGCTGCCGCGATGCCCAAAGCGACGCTGCAGCGCGATCACTCCAGCACTCATCCGCTCGAACCGTGCGCGAGCGGTATCGATGCTTGTGATGGCGTCCTCGACGCGCAGCCGCGCAGCCGCACGACGCCACTCCGCGAGCGGCTCGCCGACAAGCCCGGCCTCTTCCACAAAGCCGAGAGCCGTCTTCAGATCTGCCGCCGCCTGCACGAAACCGCCCAAATCATCCGCGGCCAGCGATTCCTGCGCATCGAGGTACGCCGAGTACACGGGCTTGAGCGCGAAAACGAAGCTATCGGGCACAGTGACGCGAGCAGGCATGTTCGGCATCGAATCGATCGCCTTGCCGCCGTGCCCCGCATGCGGGTTGCCCCCGCCACCACCGCCGGGTGTCATCATGCTCGGCTTGGCCGCGATCTGCATCGCGCTGTCGATGCGGAACGCGCCGTTGACCACGACGGAATCGCCCCTTGCGAGTCCGTCACGGACGATGTAGAAGTCGCCCGCTCGGGGACCGAGCATGACGTTCCGCCCCTCGTACGTCGGGCTGTCGGCGTCAGGCACTTGCACATAGACAACGGAACGCGTGCCTGTGAAGAGCACAGCAGATCGCGGAATCACCAGGGGCTCATCGGCCCCGGCAGGATCTCCCACAACACCAAGCGACTCGGCGCGCACCATCGCCATACCGCATATGTCGCATTCGCCCGGGCCATCCTTGACGACCGTTGGGTGCATCGGGCTCACCCATCGACCGGCAAGTTCGTTATTGATCACGGCACCGTCATCAGCGACCCGTGTGCGTACGACTGCTGACGCGAACATGCCGGGCTTGAGCCGTTGCTCGGAGTTTTCGACCGCGACCCGCACCGCAGCCGTTCGTGTCCGCTCATTGACCATCGGCTCGATGAACGAAACTCGCCCTTCGAACGTCTCGCCAGGGTGTGCCTCGACCGTGAACGTCACCCGCTGCCCCCAACGCAGCAACGGAAGCTGCGATTCATACGCCTGCATGTCGAGCCAGAGCCGCGAAAGATCAGCGATCGTTGCCAGCGGGGCACCGGTCTGGACATAGTCGCCTTCTCTGACGGCGAGATGTGTCACCACACCTCCGATCGGGGCGTAGATGGTCAGGCGGTCAGAGTCGAACGTGCCGTCTTCAACCGCCGTGATCTGCTCGGGCGTGATGCCGAACAGGCGTAGTTTTTCACGGGATGCAACGAGCGTGTCGAGCGTGGCCGTACGAACAAGTTCGCTGGTCGAAGTACTGTTTTCCGACGCAGCCCTAGCCTGTCGGAACTCCTCGAAGGCAGCGAGCAAATCAGGGCTGTAGACCTCCGCCATGTGATCGCCCATGGCAACCGGCACGCCGAGGTAGTTGACGAACAACCGCTCGATACGCCCGGGGAAGTAGGCCGTCAGGCGTGCCACGGAGGTCTCGTCGTAGGTTACTTTGCCGAACAGACGGACCTCTGCCGTCGGGAAGAATCGACCAACAGGGGCGATTTCGATTTGGCTCATGGCCGCGGCCGATTCGCTCATCGTGACGCGGAGTTCGTTACCCTCGCCGCCGTCGTCCGTGACGGGGATCAGATCCATGAAGCAGATTGGACACTTCGCATCTGGATCGGGGAGCCTCACCGATGGGTGCATCGAGCAGGTGTACATCTGCGGCTCGCCTGCGTCTTCGGCGTGGTCATGATCAGCCCCGATTGTCTTGGGCTCAGGTTCGGGGCTCCCAATGCGGTAGCCAACGACGAGCGCCACGATGATCAGCACCACGGCAACGCCCGCTGCGGTGTGCTTCCACAGCCATGCGAGCACCGATTTACTTGTGTTCATGAACTTACTCATGGCGTTTCCTCGCCGGGGATGGCCCCCGTGTCTTCGTTTTGAGCAGCTTCTGCGGCATCGGCGGCGCGTGTTGGCACGGCCTCTCCAACCAGTCGGTTGAGACTGGCCAATGCTTGCCCCCGCTCTGCCCGCGCTCGCTCAGCGGACACAGCGAATTCCAGCAACGTCCGCTCGGTGTCGAGCAACTCCAAGAAACTGGTATCGCCCGTTCGGAACCCCGCGAGCGAGGCCCGAAGAGATTCCTCGGCCTTCGGGATGAGCGTCGTCTCGAACAACCGAACACGGCGGTCGGCATCGGTGTGCTCGAACCACGCCCGTTGGATTGAAGCGGCGATCCGGTTCGCCTGATCCGCACGCTCGTGCGACACCGCAAGCCGGCGTGCTATCGCTTCGCGGATCCGGGCGTCGTACTTCTCCCGCCACAGCGGCACCGTGATCCCGAAGCTCAGGAGGATCGGGTCATCGCCGCTCTCGGCGATGGAGCTGTTCATCGCTTCATTGGTCACGATGTAGTCGAGACCGACCGTGAAATCGGGTAACCCTTCCTTCCTTGCGACCTCGGTGCGGATCCGCTGCTCCTCCACGCGCTCGTCGAGTGCAAGGAGGATCGGGTTTGACCGTCGTGCGATCTCGGCCAGCCCGGGCCCGTCGATCGAGGCCACTCGGCCAGGAAGTTCGGCGAATCTGGGCACGTCAGTGTCGGTTGCCCGGTTGAGCGCCGCGTTCAGGTCCGCAACGTACGTCGGCCGCATCGCGGTGAGCTGCGCGAGCCGGTCTTCGAGCTGACCGAGCTCAACCTGCACGCGGACCAACTCCGGATGAGACCCAGCGCCCACGCGATAACGAGCACGCACAACCTCCTCGAAAGACGACAGCAGTTCGAGGTTCTCGCCTGTGATCCGAATCGCAGCGTCAAGATAAGCGACTTCGTGGAGCGTCTCGACGACGCGCTCGGTGACCTCAAGCCGGGCAGCCTCGAACTGCCGCCACGCAGCCCGCGCCGCCATCGCTGCGGCGTCTTCCCGGTCCCCGAGCAGCCCCGGCCACGGGAACGATTGGCTCACGCCGACACGTGCCTGCTGGGCCCCGGTCCGTGTCTCGACCTCGTCGAGGAAGAAGCCGAAGTTCACTCGTGGGTCGGGCAACGACCTCACTTGCGGCAACCGCTCGGCGGCTGCAACCCAGCGTTGGTAGGCCGCTTCGACCTTTGGGCTGTGATAGAGGGCGTGTCGCACGAACTCGTCCGCCGACGCACCGGATGTGAGCAGCGGCGCAGCGGCGTCAGCGTCCGAATCAGGTCGGTAGACCGAACGGGGCGACGAATCGGCGTCAGCCGGCAGGGATTGAGCGAACGACGGAGGCAGACCGCGGGGGGTATCGAAAGGCGACGAGCAGCCGCCAACGAATCCGACCGCCGCGACGCCCACCGCGCATGCGATGAGACGAACGGCCATGGATGGCTCCTGAGAATCTGAGGGAACGAGTGTCCGAGCGACAGCAACAAAAACAGAACGCACTCAAAGCGCGCACCGTCCTTGCGTGACTTGGGCTCTACGTTATCCAGATGCCCAGGAGGGCCTGAACTTCGTTGTGGGTCTTGCCTGCACGCAGGCTAGCGACAAGCGACGCCATTGTGGGCGTCGCATTGTCCGGCTCGATCACCGGGGTGATCTGCGTCGGGCCGTTCGGCAGGCCTGTGATTGAATCACGATCCGTCCTGGGCAGGGGAGCATCGGGCCGCGGCTGTCGATCTGGCATCGGTGCCGCAGCGCACGTGCATGGCCCGCCACTCATAGGACAGACACTTACCTCCGCTGATTCACCGCAGCAGGAGGTCTCAATAACTACCTCGTGACAGCCAGAGGAACTACAGGCATGCCCAGGTCCCAGAGCCTGTCCACTTGCCAATCCGACACCCAAACCCGGGATGGCGGCAAAGATGAGCGTCAGGATGGTAATCAGGCGAATCACGAGTTGATTGTACTCCCTTGGGAACTATCGGTAAACAACCGCGACCGCTTGCGTATTCCCGCTCTTCAGACTCGCAGGGCGATCCACAAGTTAAGGACACCCCGGCGGTTTCCCGCCGGGGCGTCTTTGAGTCAGGCTGCTGACACCTGCTCCTCCGAGTCTTGGAGGGCCTTGATGATGTCTGCTGCGACGTGCTGGATTCGATCCAAGGACGCGGCGAGCGTCTCAGTCTTGCCGTCATAAAGCTGGATGTAGTCGCTCGCAGCCGAGCCTGTCTCCAGCCCGATGGCCTGACAGACGACAAAGGCGACGGCTTCGGCCTCGGTCTCCCGCACGGTCTTGCTGGCGGGTCGCTGGTCGCCACGATGCAGCAGCTCGTGTGCGAGTTCATGGACGATGACTGAGAACTCGTTGGCCGGTTCAAGGTCAGCTCGGATGCTGATC
>JAJDDJ010000022.1 GCA_029260395.1 Phycisphaerales bacterium
CCCCACCCTCCATCACCCCCCGCCTCGCCGAACCCCTCCACGATCACCCTGGCCGAGTTCCAGCGGCTCATCGCCGACCGCTACGGACCCACGGACTCCGCCAGAGGCACGCCCGGTACGTTCATGTGGATGATCGAGGAAGTCGGCGAGCTGGCCACCAGCCTCCACGAGTGCTCGCCCGACAAAGCCCCCACCGCCGAGCAGCTCCACAACCTCGAAGAGGAGTTCGCCGATGTGCTCGCCTGGCTGACAACGCTGGCCAACATCAACGGCGTGGACCTGACCAAAGCGGTGAGCAAGTACACCGACCGAAGCCGGGTCGAGGGCGTAAAGGACTAGCCAAAAGGCCGTGAGGGAGAGACGGCGAGAACGCAGAGACGCTGAGCCCCATGTGAAGCGAAGACGCGGAGAACGCGGAGGTAACCGGCCTTCCTTTTAGCCCAGGGCGGAAGCCCTGTGGCAGCTTCAAGAAGCTCCACCACCGAGGCGCGATCGGGCGGCACTCGCAGCTCGCAGCCAGTGCAAACGGTCATCCACGGGAGATACGTGCCCGCGCTTCCTTTCGGGCGCGTTGGCATGCCACCCGGACAACCCCATGGCCCGTCGCCTGCATGGCGGACCCGCCGCTATTCTCGCGTGATGCCCCCCCCCCCCCGCTCGCTCCATGACAAGCACACGCTCAAACTCTGGCAACGGCTCACCCGGCCGCTCGTGCGGTGGTACGCCCGGCTCGGGCTGCCAAGGTCCGGCTGGCTGCTGCACTACTGGGGCATGAACCGCGCCCAAGACTTCAAGAACGCCCCCATCGTCGAGATCAAGGAGAAGTGGCACGGCCACCGCATCCGCCTTGATCTTGCGGACTTCTTCCAGCGGTGCGGGTACTTCATGTCGTCCTACCACGAGAAGGATGTGCTGTGCGTGCTCGACCACGGCCTGCGAGCGGGCGACCACGTTGTTGATGGCGGAGCCAACATCGGGCTGGTCACGCTCTTTGCCGCGGGCAAGGTCGGGCCAACGGGCCGTGTGGACACCTTCGAGCCAAGCCCCGAGCTGTTGCCCACGCTCCGCTGGCATATTTCTGAGAACAAGCTCAGCCAGGTCGTGCTGCACGAGGCGGGCATCAGCGACGAGCCCGCCACGCTGACCATGTCCATCCCGTCGCTCGACAACACCGGCGCAGGCACGCTGGGCGCTCTGCCCCCCCGCTACGGCCAGAATACGCGCGAGGTGGGCACCGTCACGACGGTTCGCGGCGACGACGTGCTCGATGCGTCCACCGATGCCCCGCTGCTGGTCAAGCTCGATATCGAGGGCTTCGAGTTCAAGGCGATGCAGGGCATGGCCGAGACCATCAGGCGACGCAGGCCCGCGATCCTCTGCGAGATGCTCGATGAGATGCTCGCGCTCAACGGCGCTTCGAGCCGGTCCATCCTCGAGTTCCTGCACCCGATGGGGTACCACCCGTTCGGCCTCGACCGCAAGGGCTGGCGCGGCGGGCACAAGCTCCACCTCCACCCGCTGCTGGGCAACCACCTGCGGTTTGAGAAGGACGTCTTCTGGCTGCACCCAGAGAGCACCATGTGGGAGCGCTACGCAGGGTGCATGCAGCAGCCCGGCCAGTACTGGCGCCACCACCAGCTCCAGGCCGCGGGCCTCAAGGCGGCCAGAGGCGGGTGAAGCACCCACAGTCGGCATGAATACGGTCGAGATGCTGGGGCCACGAGAATGAACCGAGGCCCTAACCCGCGGAACGCAAATGATTTAGCAACACAATCAGCCCTGATGGGCTTGAAATGGCGAATATTCCGATAGGTCGGCTGGCACCGTCCGTATTCGTGAGGCATATTGGGGTGTCTTGTCTCTCTCCTCCTATGACTCGGCTGCGGGCGGAATATCCGGCAGTCGAGTTTTTCTTTTTGGGTAACCCGCTTCCTCGCCGCTTCAGGCTCTACGGGGACCCGAAACACCGTCATCGGAGAATGCACCGCTCACCCGGCTTGGAAACAACCGGGAGGAGTCGGTGTGCGCTTAATGAGGCAACGGGGTGCCAAGGAGCCCTGAGCGTAAGAGCCGGCGGCTCAGCCGACGTGCTTGGGGTCGAACGCGTCCTGCAGCGCATCGCTCACGATGTTGAACGCGAGCACCAGCACGAACATGAACGCGGTCGCGGCGCCGATCTGCCAGAAGAAGCCGTTGATGACCTCGTCCTTGGCATCCTTGATCATGATGCCCCAGCTCGGCTGGCCCTGCACGCCGAGTCCGAGGAAGCTGAGGATGACCTCGGCCTTGATCGCCCCGACAAACAGCAGCGACATGTTGATGAACAGCAAGTACGCGGTGTTCGGCACGACGTGCCGAAGCAAAATCCGTTTCTGCGAAGCACCGATCGAGCGAGCCGACTGGATGTAGTCCAGGCTCTTGATCTTCATCGCCTCGCCACGCACGACACGGCACGGGCCGATCCAGAACGTCAGAATGAACGCGAGGTACACCGGGATCAACGTCTGGCCCAGCGGGATGCCCGCGAAGAACTTCCAGTCGTCCGGAGTGCTGATCTCGCGGACCACGAACGCGATGACGATCAGCCATATGAGGTACGGGATCGCTGAAATGGTCGAGTAGAGCCAGACGACCGCGTGGTCGATGAGGCCCCCGAAGTAGCCCGCTGCCGCTCCGAGCAGCCCTCCCATGACCACCGCGATAAACGACGTCACAAAGCCGATCTGTACCGCGGTCTTAATCGAGTACACCGCCCGCAGGAAGACGCTGCGGCCCTGTGCATCGGTCCCGAGCAGCAGCCGAAGCTTGTACGCCAACGAGTCCGGGATGGGCATCAGCTCAGCGATCTCGCCTTCTAGCAACTCGAGCTGCGCAAGCTTGGCCGCATCGGCAGCGTCAACCGCATCGCTGAGCGCCGCAAGCTCCGATGCGTCGGCCGCCACCTGCGCCGCGTCGATGTCCTTGAGGTATGCATCGCGCTCGTCGAGCGCGTCTTCATAATCGGCAATCGCATCGTCGAGCGCATCGAACTTGTCGTTGACCTCGCCGAGCTTGTCTTCGACCAGTTCGGGCTCGGTCGAGAACACCGTGCGCTCCGCGTAGCCGAACGCGGCCAGCGAACTCTGAGGGTCGCTCGTCCGCAACGCCTTGTCCACGTCGCTCACGATGCGGTCGGCGTGGCTGATGCGGTCCTTGACCGCAGCGAGCCTGCCGAAGCCCGGCTCCTTGCTCAGCCCCACCCGCTCGGTCACCGCGTCGATCTTGATGAGCCCAGGCGGAACCATGATCGAGATCGCTGTCGCGAAGAACACCACGATAATCGCCAGCGCCACCACCGCCATGCGGTTGCGCATGAACTTGCGCACACCCGGCAGGTCGAAGAAGCCTTTGGGCCTGTTCGCACCAGCCCTGGCCGCGAGAAGATCGGGCGGGGAGTCTGCGCTTGTGGCTTGCTTGGGGCTCGTTGGCTTAGGGTCGCTCATGGTTACGAGAGCCTCACGCGGGGATCAACGAGCGCGTACAGCACGTCGGTGAGAATGTTGCTGGCGATGAAGATGATGGCGAGCACCGCCACGATCGTCTGCGTCACCGGGAAGTCCTTGTTGGTCACGTGCGTGAACAGCGTCTGGCCCAGACCCGGGATGCTGAAGTACACCTCCAGCAGCAGCGAGCCCACCACGACAAACGGCAGCGTGATCATCACCCGCGTGATGATCGGGATCATCGCGTTGCGCAGCAGGTGCTTGACGAGAACCGTCCGCTCAGGGCAGCCCTTGGC
Organism: Phycisphaerales bacterium; assembly: GCA_029260395.1. Taxonomy (GTDB): domain Bacteria; phylum Planctomycetota; class Phycisphaerae; order Phycisphaerales; family UBA1924; genus OFTM382. The sequence goes on from JAJDDJ010000022.1 coordinate 3,779, forward strand.
GCGGGCCGTGCGGATGTAGTCCGATGTGCTCTGCTCGACGATCACGCTGCGGTAGAACCGCGTGTCGTACCCGAGCGTGACGATGACGCTGATCATCACCGGCAGCAGGCAGTGCTTGGGCCAACCCAAGAGCGACGGCACGTTGTACCGGTTAAGCCAGCCTCGAATCGTGAGCCCGGCGTCAGGATCCAGCACCTCCGGCGCCGCCACGGCCTCATACCCCCGAACCGCGAACAGCTCGAAACCGATCGCCTGGGTAAGCCAGTAAGCACCGAAGTATTGCCCGAAGATGATGAACACCAGAAAGCTGATGCTCATCCCGATGACCGCAAAGAACACGAGCGCCCGGTCAATCCACCGCCCCCTGTTCGCCGCCGACACAAGCCCCACTGCCACCGACAAGAACGTCGACAGAATCAGCGCTGGCACCGTGAGAGACAGGCTCGGCATGACCGAGGGCCGAACGATGTTCCACACCGAATCCTCGCGGTACCACGAACGATCATCAAACCCGAACACCGAGCCCGTCCAATGAACGCCTTCCTCATCCAGCCTGATCGGCAGCATGAACTCGGCGAATTGCACGAGCAGCGGCCGGTCGATCCCGAGCTCCACACGCTTGGCCGCGATCTCGACCTCGGTCGCGTTCTTGCTCAGCTGCGCATAGACCGGGTCGTTAACCCGCAGAAGCACCATGAGCAGCAGAACGATCCCCAAGAAAATCGGGATGTTGTACAGAATTCGTCGAAACGTGTACGCCCACATGGTGCCGGCAAACCTCTCTAGCGTCTCGTTGGCCGGCTCGACACCATCGCCCCGGCGGCCTCAACCCATCAACTCAAAACCACGATTGATCTAACGCTTGGAGTCGTCGGCGTCCAGCATCTTGTACCAACCGTAGTACCGCTCGTTGGGCTTGGCATTCTTGAGCCACGGCGCGATGAGGTAGTACCGAACCCTTGCCAGAGCGCCGATCGCCGGGATGTCCTCGAAGAGCATCTCCTGCATCTGGTTGTAGATCCGGGTGCGTTCTTCGCCGGGCTCCATCGCAACGATGGACTCGTACAGCTTGTCGTACTCGGGGTTGTTGTAGTTGTAGTGGTTCGAGCCGGGGCTCGCGTTGGGGCCGTAGAACAGCGCGAGGTTGTTCTCGCCGTCGGGATAGTCGCTCGACCACGCGAAGCTGAACATCGGGGCCTGGCGCTTGTTGACCTGTTCGATGAGCTGCGAGAAGTCCACGAGGATCGGATCGAGCTTGACGTTGATCCTCGAAAGCTGCCGCTGGAGCATCTCGACCTGCTGATCGTTGTTCCCGCCCTGGCTCGTGTAGAACCGGATCGGGGGCAGGCCTTGGCCATCGGGATATCCAGCTTCAACGAGTGCAGCCTTGGCAGCCTGAATGTCCGGCCCGCGCGGGGCCCTGGGATCACGGCCGTTTTCAGGGTGACCTTCAAGAGCGGGCGGGATCACGCCGTCGTAGACCGTGCACAGACCCTCATAGAAATCCTGATTGAACTCGTCCCAGTCCACCGCCAGGGAGATCGCCCGACGAAGCGCCTTCTTCTCTGGCGTGTAACCGCCGACCAGTTCGTCCTCCATGTTGAACGCACGGAAGATGTAGTCGAGCAGCGGAACCGCAGCGTGCGTGATGCCCTCCTGGCGGAATTCACGGCTGAGCCTCTTCGAACGCTTGCTAAATGCCTCGGGGAAGTAGGCCGAGGGCACCTGGATCAGGCCCAGCTTGTTCTGACGGAACTCAAGCCAAAGGGGCTGGTCCTCGATGTAGAAAGTGAACTCAAGCCGATCCGCAATCGGAAGCCTCGTGCCCGCTGCCTCAGCGAGGCCCAGCGCGGCATCCTCTTCCGACCACAACTCGGCCTCCGGGTAGAACATCGGGCGATAGGCCGGGTTGCGGTCAAACGTCATGTGGCTCTTGGGCACCCACTCATCGAGCACGAACGGGCCGCTGCCCACCGGGTTGCGGCTGAAATCCTCGCCGTAGTGCTCAACCGCCTCGTGAGGAACGATGGACGTTTGGAACATCGTCAGCACCCACAGAAACCGGTACACGGGTTGGGTGAGAACCACCTCGAAAGTGCGATCATCGATCTTGACAAGCCCCGCTACGTCCGCGTCGTAGTCGAACTTCGTGCCCTGGGCGTTCGCCTCAAGCCCCTCGATCGTGTCGCGGAGCAGCCACCAGTTCTCGAGCTTGTTATCCAGATCAGCAAGTCGCTTCCACGAGTAGAACACATCGTCGGTGACCATCTTTCGGCCTTCGCCACCCGGGAAGCACTCATCGTCGATGAAGAAGATGTCGTCCCTGAGCGTGAACCGCCACCGCTTGCCGTCATCAAGCCGCTCAGGCAGGTCCTCCAACAGAAGCGGGACAAACCGTGTGGTGTCGTAGTAAGCGACCTCCAACAGCGTCTCGTACATTTGTACGGTCGCCTTGTTGTCATACACCGTCGAGCCCTGCACCGGGTCGAGGCTCTTGGGGCCGTCCGTCCGGACGGGCAACTGGACCACCCGGTCCTGAGCGCCAGCCACCGACACGAGAATGAGGGTTAGAAACGTCGCGATTCGCTGGAACATGCCATCAGCCTTCCGGTTCATGGTTCAATCCGGGCCTGATCGTCCGCCCTGAGCCCGTGCCCACGGCCGATCCGGAGACCCGCAGGGGCAATCGTAGCGGCTACCGCCGAGCCACGCCCCAACCCACGCTAGAGACCCCGCCAACAGCTTCTACCGACCAGCCCATCGCTCAGAGCCGAGGGGATTCCCCGTAATTTCGTTGGATCCGCGAACGAAGACAATGACCGGTGACCGATCACGCAGCCCGGGCGCGTTGGCCGATGAACAATCCGCCATGCTCGCAGGCCCTTTGCATCAAACCTCCCCAACCTCGGTCGTCGATGCCTCGGGCCGAGAGCTCCTGTTCTTCGGAGGGTGCAACTACCTGGGCCTCGGCCAGCATCCCGCCGTCCTCGAAGCGGTCCGGAGCCACCTCGCCTCCCACGGCCTGTCCGCAGGTGCCAGCCGAACCACCACGGGCAACTCCCCGCTGCACACCCGGCTCGAAGCTGAGCTCGCGGACTTCCTCAGATTGCCAGCCGTCGCGCTCTTGCCCGATGGCTACACCGCCAACATCGCCGCCGCTCAGGCGCTGGCCTCGTCGGGCGTGGCCGATGCGCACCTCGACGCACGCGCCCACCCGAGCCTGCGAGACGCTGCACGCGCAGCCTGCGTGCGCACCATCAGACTCCCCCACCGGCAAGTACTCGATCAAGCAATCAATACAACGGCGGCAGGGCCTGTAGCCGTCTGGACCGACGGCATCTTCACCGCTGACGGCTCGGTTGCACCCATCACCGAGCATCTCCAGGCCTTGCCGAATGACGGCGTGCTGCTCGTTGACGACTGCCACGGGTTCGCAGCCATCGGCCCCGGTGGGCGCGGCACGACCGCCGAGTTCGTACATGACCCCCGGCTCGTGGTCACCACCACGCTCGCCAAAGGCCTGGGCGCAGCTGGCGGCATCGTCGCGGGCCAAGCCAGCCTCATCGAGCGCGTCCGCGCCACGTCCGCATTCGTATGCACCACACCAATCGCGCCCGCGCTGGCTGCGGGTTCGTTGGCTGCTCTTTCGGTCTTGCGGGCCGAGCCCGACCGTGTCGAACGCGCACGAACCAACGCCCTCCGCGCGCGCGCGGCCCTGCGCCGCGCCGGACTCAACGTGCCTGATGAACCCGCGCCGATCATCGGCCTCGCGCCCTTCGAGGCCAGCAGGCTCCGCGCGGTCCGCGACCACCTGCTAGAGGCTGGCATTCTCGCGCCGCTCATCGAGTACCCGGGGAGCGACAAGCCGCTCTACTTCAGGATCACCCTCAGCAGCGAACACTCTCCAGCACAGATCGATCAACTGGGCCAAGCGATGGCACACGCGGTCGAGGCCACCGCTGCGATCACGACTTGAGAATGCTCCACCTGAGATAGTGCGACCGGTTCAGACGCTCTGTGCCACCGGCTGGGATTGGGCGGCGGGCTTGGGCTCTGAGACCGAACCCGGCGTGGAAATCAGCGCGGGCTTGCGCAGCAGGGCACGGTACTCGCCGTACGCCTGCGGGTGGCTCTTGTGGTCGCTCTTGCGGTCCTTGACCACCTCGTAGCCGCAGGATGCAATCAGCGCCCGCAGCTTGTCCTCACTGAACGAGTGAGGATGCATGTGGTCGGAATAGTCCATGAGGTCCACCAGCAGCCACATGAACCCGCCTGGCCTGAGCAACCGGCGCATCTCACCCATCACCCTCGGCGGGTCCGACACATGGTCGAGGCAGTTCTCGATGATCACCAGATCCGCAAAGCCCGCGGGCAACGGGATGTTCTCACCCGCCGCCGCGATGTACGTCACCTCGTCCGCGTGCGCGTGCGTGGGCAGCAGGTCCTCGACGACGTACCCCTCCGCGATCGGATCGACCGCAACCGTGCGCCGCCAGCGCGCCTCAGCGACCGAGGGATAAGGCCCCGCGCCGATCTCGACGACCGACTGCTGCGCGCACCATGCAGTCCGCGCTGCGTCCGTGTCTTCGAGCCCGACGAACTGGCCGAGTTCGACCAGCCGCTGCCGCTGCCATGTGCCGAATGCGGTCTGATAACCGCCCGCATCGGCGAGCTGCTTGGGATCGCGTGCAACGCCTACCCAGAAATTCAGTTCGTCGCGGTACTTGGGCGTGAGGGCCGGGTCCTCGGAGCCGTCGGCGTTGACCGCTCGGCCGTCGAGCAGACCCCCACGCCAAACCGCGACCTCACCGCCGCTGCGGGCACGCAGCAGGTGCTCAATCGCGTCGATCTTGGCGTGCGTCTCGGCCATCCCGGGCTTCATCAGTCGCTGGATGGTGGCCTTGAGTTGCTGCTTCATGCCCGTCGCTCCCTGCTCACAAACTGAGCCATAGCCCACAGCTGCGGGCTCTCCGAAGTCCAGCATAGGGGCTTAATCCGGGCTCAGACTACGGCCGATCGAGTGCCTCAGATGAACACCGGCGTGCTGAACTGAAGCCAATCCCAGGAGTCGTCGGCGGTGAAGAACGTGAACCGTCCGAGCTGAGCCGAACCGTCGGCAGCCCGGCCAGCGATCACGAGCCTGCCGCCCGCCGAGCCCGCCGACACCGGGAAGTCCACGAGCGGCGCACTCGCGGCCTCGTTGGCGTTGGTCGAGGTCCAGACGAGTGTGTCGAGGTCGAACCGCAGCAGGTGCAGCGAGCCGCCCGCGTCACTCGCCAGCAGGTTGATCCCTCCGTCGGGCGTGGTCGTCGCGGTTACGCCCCGCGTGAACACCGGCCCCTGGGCAGCGGCCGAGATATCAGCCTCGAACCACTGGCCCGGGTTGTCACGCTCGGTCGCGGGCGACCACCAGTACGTACGCAGGTTGCCCGCTTCATCGAGCCCCGCGATGTTGAGCCCGCCCCACCGAGTGACGTACGCATCAAGCTGACCCGTCATTGGTGTGAACCCGAACAGCTCGGTCATGTTGAGCGTCTGCCAGTTGCCAGCGCCCAGCGGCGGGGCCCACCAGTACACGATCACGTTGCCCTCGTCATCAAGGCCCGCCAGGTTCAGCCCGTTCCACCGCGCGACGTAACCCGTCAGACCGCCGGTCATCGTCGGCCCGTCGAACAACGAGGTCAGGTCGTCGAAACGCCAACCTGTGGCATCCGGGAAGAACCAGTAGTTAATCGCGTGGCCTCGCGCATCGAGCCCAGCGATGTGCACCGAGCCCCAGGTGGGCTGATACGTCGTCAGGTCGCCCGCCAGAGCGGGGGCACCGATCAGTTCGGTAAGGTTGGTCAGGGTCCAGTCGAACGTGCTGCCAGCGTTGGGCGTGCCCTTGAACAGCCACAGGTGCTGGTTGGTATCGGTGGCGGCAAGGTTGATCGTGCCGTCGGGCATGGTGAACGGGGTCATATCGACCACCGTGCCTCGGAAGCCCGCGAGCGCTGCAATGTCCTGCTCGACCTCCGTGCCTGCGCCGGTGGTGGTGATGAGCGCGATCGGCTGGCGGTCGATCCCGAGCGAGAACGTGACGATCTGTGCGCCCAACGCCTCAGCAACCACACGCTGACGCAGGCCTAGACCCTCCCGGCGGACGATGGTGAGAACCAGGTCGCCTACGAACTCTGGAAGCACCACTTCGAGCTCACCGTCGGCGCTGAACACGCCGCTCATGGTGCCAATGGCTGTTGTTGTATCGCCCGGACTCCAGAACATGATGTCGTAGATGGAGTCTCCGAGCAGGCCATCGAGTTCGACCATGCCCCCGGTGACGCTCCCCGAATCGACCCTGCGGTCCTGCATGACGTAGAGCAGCGCCTGAGAGTCGTCCGCTGAGCCGAAAACAAGCAGGGTCTTCCCACCCGCCGCCGAGCCAGACGTGCGCCCGGTCAGCGGATCGGGGCTGAAGCGTGCGAGGTCGAGCGGGCCGTTATCAAGCAGTCGACGGATAGCGGTCTCGACGGCGCGCATCTCATCCGTGAGGATGGAGCCCTGGTAGATGGGCTGGGTCATCCCGCCGCCGATGTCAACATCGCCCGTCTTGAAGCTCAGCTCCTCGGTGCTGATGCGCAGCGGCGTTCCGAACTGTCCGCTGGCTATGCCCGCCCATAACACCGAGCGGAAGTTCGCCACGTCCTCGGCCCGTGTGAACGACAACCCCGCGAGCGCGCCGTTGGGGTTGAGGTACTCGAGGTCCGGGTCTGTGTATTGCGGCAGTTCATTGGGCCACACGAAGCGGGACATACCCCACTCGCCGTCGATCAGTGGCTTGCGGTCGTCGGTGCGGGTGAGCCAGTACGCGGTGAGGTTGGCCTGCTCGATCGCGGGCCTGATGTTGCGGACCGCATCCGGGTTGTTGATCGGCTCGGAGTTGCCCTGCGTATAGAAGTGCGGGCTGAGCGCATCGAAGCTGCGGTCGTTGAAGATCACCCGCGCCTGCGGGCCGCGTGGGTCCTGGGTAATGGTGCTGTTGAACACCATACGGTTGGGGTCGATGCTCTGCATGTGCGCACCGAGCTGCTTGATCCAGTTGGCGCGCGTGCGGAACTCTGCCTCTCGGCCCGCTGATCCCTCGCCCTCGGCGTTGAGGGTCCACTCGAAGCTGTCCCATTCGCTCGGCGGCTCCCAACCAATCGCTCGGTGCGCGTAGGGGCTCTCGTCGGCCCACTGCACGATCTGCGTCATGCGGTTCTTGGCGATCTCGAGCGTCTCAGGAGTCTGGAAGAAGTCGTTGATGTTGGTCAGCGGGCCGCCAAAGTTGGTCGCCCAGGGACCCTCGATACCGAACGCTTCGTCGTAGCTGTACGGGTCGAACGGGCTGAACAGTATGTAGATGCCGTGCTGGTCCGCGAGTTCGAGCACGTTGTGCATGAACGTGCGCATGTCCGGGTTGTAGTTACCCGGCGTGTGCTCGATCCAGTAAAGCCCATTGGGGTCGTTCGGTACGTTGGGGTTGCCCATCGAGTGAACGTCCTGCAGCTCAAGATAGAGCCGCATGAAGGTCACGCCCTGATCTTCCAGCCGCTGGAAATACGGCGCCGCGACACCCTCGACGCTCGGGTTGGCGTTGAAGTCGATGAACTGGTCGTTGGCGTCGTCCCAGATCTCGCCCGGGAAGAGCTGGCGCGTGAACTGCCAAGGCAGACCGAGGTGGTCACCCACCGCGTTGTACGGCTCGCCGTCCTCGGTCACCATCCTCCGGCCCATAGGCGACGGCACAACCCTCTTGCCGCCTGAGAGGTCCTGCGTGGCGGACTGGGTGGTAAATGTGGCAATGTTGGAGAGCGGACCGAGGTTGCCCGCGCCGTCAACCGCTCGCACCGCTGCGTGGTACTCGGTCGAGGGGTTCAGCTCGGTCACGCGCAGGCGTTCGGTCATCCCGGCCAGACGCGGCACGTAGCGGTTCTCAAGCTCGGTCGCGTTGAGCCAGTCCTGCTCGGTGACGATGGCCGACATGCTCGTTCTGATCTGGTACCCAGAGACGTGCCCGAGCCCGCTGGCGGTTCCTGCAGGCGCGTTGAATACCAGCTGGGTCGAATAGCCGGTGGTGTTGGCCGCACCCAGTCCCGTGATCGCAGCCGGGCCAACGGCTGCCCGCGGATCGATGAACATCGCCACCGCAAAGTTCACAGGCCCGTTGAGGCCAGCCGCCGCAGCGTCGTACGAGCTGTGTACGCCCAGCAGGTGGTCATCCACGAACACCGGCAGGTCGAACCGGTCAAACGCTCCGTTGCCGTCGTTGTCGCTCCCTAGGCTGCGGTTGTCCTGGAAGTTGCGTGTTCCGCCCGTGTCGTCGAAAATAACGTCGAAGTTCATCCCCGCGAGCTGGCCGTGAGTGGGTGCGCCGGCGAAGTTGAGCGCCGCCCACGGCAGGAAGATCTCGGTGGTCCAGCCGTCGTCAAGATCGGAATTGTCGTTGACCGTGCCGTGAGCGACGGTTCGGTATTGCGTGCCCGGGAAGATGAAGTAGTCCTGCGCCTCTGGGGTGCCGAACTGCACGCCGTTCTGCGCGCCGAACCAGTCCACGTCGGTCGGGATGAGCGGGTCGGTCTCATTGCCCTTGACCCACTTGTACCGGCGGACCTCGCCCTTGCTGTTGGTCGGGTCGTCGAAGTTGGCGATGTTCACCCCGAACGCACGGTCAGTCTCGCGGAAGAACACATCGCGCGAGTGGTCGGGGTCAACGTAAAACGTAAACGAATCGTCTTGTTCGAGCTCCCATCGATTGCCCGCGCCCAGCCCAGCGCCGTCGGCCCAGAGGTACTGCTCGGCGACCTCCACCGAGACAAACAGCCCTTGGTCGTTCCACATGATCCCAACTTCTGCGCCGGTGTTGAACCGGTACGGCAGGGTCCGGGTGGTACGGAAGGCGTCCGACCATTCGCCGTTGTTGAGCACGCCATCGATGACAGCTTGGCCGCGCGGGATCGCCCAAAACGGATGGTCGGCGGTCACAGGGTCGGCAGCGAGCAGCACGCGAGGCTCAAGATTCTCGACAAGCTTCGTCGGCAATGGCTGGCCGGCACGACGCAGCAGGGTGGTTCTGAGATTCACGGTGCTCACTCCTTGGTCGCTGGCGGCGGTCCGATTAGCGATATCTGGTCCGGGTTGGCTCTCGGCTCTAACAAGATACCGTCTTGTGCGGGTGCTTCGCAGGTGAGGGCACCGGCGATGCCTCCACCGCTGTTCAATCGGCCTCCGGGCGTGTCTGCCTCCAGCACTGGCCCGGCCATATGCACACTCTGGCAAAGGTCCGCTCTCTCCGGTAGAACCCCATATGCCCGATTCCACGCCCCACCGCCAGCCCACTCTGCTCAGCCAGTCGATCGCCCTCTTTGGTGAGGAGAGGCCCGAACAGAGCCACCACGAACTCCGCTGGGGCAAATTCTCAGCCAAACTCGAAGCCGCCCTTCTTCGCGATATCCGGCTGCAAGGCATCGAGCTGATTCGAGGCGTCGAGTTCGTGGCCCGGGACGAGAACTGGGGCACGCTCGATCCCGGCATCGAGCGAGTCGGCCACCTTGAGCACGCAGTCGATCTCGCCGGTGTGTTCGCGTTCCGTCGGGGCGCTTTGCCGTGGACCACCCGCATCGACCTTACCGATGACGGTCTGACGATCACGGGTCGAGCCGAGGCTGCGGCTCCAGCGTTGACCAACCGGACGGGCTTCGTGCTGCTGCACCCGCTCGAGTGCGCGGGAGCTGAACTCGAGATCGAGCACACCGATGGGCGCGTTGTGCCGTCGCGCTTTCCAGAACTCATCAGGCCGGACCAGCCAGCGATGGGCATCAGGTCGCTGCGTTACGCGCCCGCAGACGGCCTGTGGCTCGAACTCCGGTTCGAGGGCGACACGTTCGAGATGGAGGATCAACGGAACTGGCTCGATGCCTCCTTTAAGACCTACTGCCGGCCGCACGGTCTGCCCAAGCCGTACTCGATCGAGCCGGGCAGCCCCATCGAGCAGCGGATCAGCGTGCGCATCGAGCAGCGTCCGGTGCAGGTGCGCATTCCGAAGAACCGGCTGCCCGAGGGCCGAGTGCCCGCCATCGGGCTAGGCGTGCCAACCAGTTCGGCGCTCCCCACGCAGGCCGACGCCGGTCTGCTCGCCTCGCTCCAGCCCGCGTTCCTGCTGATCGAGCACGACCTCGCACAGCCGGGCGAGCATGTTGGTGAGTGGCTCGGCAAATGGGCGAAGCTCGCTCGCGAAATCGGGGCAGAATTCGCGCTGGACGTCTGGCAAGGTCGCGGAACCAAGCCGGGTGTGGAGGAAGTAGCCCGCGCACAGCCCGCTTGGATCACGCTGGACGAGCCGCCATTTGGAGCAGCCAGGCCGCTGCTGAGCGCCATCCGTGAAGCGTTACCCGATACCCAGCTCGGCAACGGCACGCGGGCGTTCTTTACGGAGCTCAACCGCGATCGTCCCGGTCCCGACGGCAGCTTCGTCCGCTGGACCATGAACCCGACGGTACACGCGACGGATGATGCGACGGTCATGCAGAACAACGCGACATCACCTTGGTCCGTGCGCACGGCTGAGTCCTTCGCCAATGGGCGCAATCTGGTGATCGGCCCGCAGACGCTGCGCATGCGGTTCAATCCGGAGCAGACCACCGAGCCCGCGCCCCCGCCCAAGGGCAAGGCGCCCGCTGATGCCGACCCGCGCCAGCGCGGCTTGTTCGGCGCCGCGTGGACGATTGCGCACGCAGCGGGCCTGCTGCACCAGCACGTTGTCCGCGTCGCGTTCTTCGAGCCCCTTGGGCCCAAGGGCGTGGTCTATCGGAGGGCGGCTTTTGAGCAGCCGTGGTTCGATGCACTTGCTGATACACCGCGTGTGTACCCGGTGTACCTGTCGCTATCGGCGCTCACGGAAGCTCGCGGGAGGCGGGCACGATCGCTCGGAACCAGCGGGCCGGTGCAGGGCATGGAACTGCTCGATGGCGATGGCCCGGCGTGGATTCTCGCCAACACCTCGGCTCAGCCCGCACCCGTTCCCCCTGGTGCTTCGAGGTGGTCGGTCCTCGACGCGAAATCAATGGCTGCCGCCTGCTGCGAACCGATTGGTTTCTGGCAGCGAGCCGCTCGACCGACCAGCGAGTGCGAGCCGCTGGGCGCCTACGCGGTGGTTATGGGCTGGCGGGAGTAGGTGCTGACAGAATCTGCTGGGCCTGCCAACCGATGTACACAAGCGCAAACGCGCTCCAGAACGCTACGCCCAGCAGGCTCGCACGCGACATCGCGGGCGTCGGCCGGTGCTCGCCCGTGATCGCGCTGCTGTGCATCGCACGGTGGTTGAACCACGCCAGCACCGGCGTGCCCAGGAAAGACAGCGCTGTAGCAAGGTTGACGAGCGGCCCGAGCGCTTCCTTGGCGTTAATGATGATCGCCATCGCACCGGCCGAGAACACCACGGCCCACACCCAGTACAGCCCGGTACGTCTGGTCGGCCTGGGCCTGCTTCGCACGACCTCGGTGAGCGCTTCAGCGGTGCGGGGCAGCGCATCGAACACGGTCAACAGCGTCGAGAGCATGACCGCCGAGGCGGCGACAGCAATCAGCGGGCGCACCCAGCTGCCCAGCGCCTCAACATACAGATCGAACAACTGCTCCACGAACGGGCCCGCGGCCTTCTGCGGCGCGATGCCCTGCTGGTACAGCACCACCGCGCCAAGCAACAGGAACGAGCACGCGGTCACCACGCACAACGCGTAGCCGATGTTGAAGTCGATCCGGCACTGCCGACTGGTCGGCGCGCAGCCGGTCTGCTCGGCCTTGTCGAGCGTCCAAAGCGAGTGCCACGCGGTGATGTCCAGCGGCGCGGGCATCCAGCCCATCAGCACCACCACCGCCCCGATGCTCGCCAGGCCCAGCCCCGTTGGCACCGCAGTGAGTTTGGCGAGATCAACATCAGGCAGCACGGAGATACCCGCTGCAAGCGTTGTCAGCAGCAGCACGACCATCAGCGCTTTGAGCGCGAGGTCGAGCCAGCGGAACCCGCCCGCAGCGATCATGATGCCCGACACGACCAGCGCCACCGCCGAGACCGCAGCGACGCTCGCAGCGCCCAGCCCCAGCGCGGTCCGCAGCACCGACGCTGCCACAAACGTGACCGCAGCCAGGATCGTAAACGAGGTGCCCAGCGCGATGGCCGCGAACAGCGCCACCGGCAGACTGCCCTGCTCGCGGTACGCATCAATGAGCGACCGACCGGTTGCGGCGGCGTACCGAGGGCCGAAGACCATCGACGGGTACTTGGCCAGGTGCGCCACCAGCACCGCGGGCAAGAGCCACAGACCGAAGGAGGCCCCGGCGCTGGTCGCCTGCACGAGGTGGCTCACCCCGATCGCGGCCCCAGCGAAGAGAATGCCCGGCCCGATCGCCTTGGACAGCGACCCGGCGGCTGGTTGTAGGGATGAGAGGGTCGGCATCTCGGCGGCGAGCGTACCGCTGCGAGTGCCTGCCGCGTTGATCGCCTCAGCAAAAATAACAACCCGCTCGTGGCCGATGATGGGCCTCCGAGCGGGTCGAATGCGGACGAGAGGAGTCGAACCTCCACGGGATTTTACTCCCACTAGGACCTGAACCTAGCGCGTCTGCCAATTCCGCCACGTCCGCAGCGAGCGGGCATGGTATCCGCCAACCTCGGTGCCAGCCACATCTCCTCCTGTGCGGCCGGAACAGTTTTTCGGTCGGCGGAACCCATGCCCGCGCTTGAGTTTCATGCTGGGCTGTATGTCTGGGCTCTTTGGCTGGGCTCAGACCTCGGCCAGTTCCTCGGCCTCGTCGAGAGCGTCCTCGCTCTCGGCCTTGGCGGCCGCGGCCTTGATGTCCGCTGGCTTGGGCAGGCGGATGTCCATGATCTTCTGGCGGATCTCCTCGGCCAGTTCGGGGTTCTCGCGGATCAACTGCTTGGCGTTCTCCCGGCCCTGACCCAGGCGCATTTCGCCGTAGCTGAACCACGCGCCGCTCTTCTGGATCACCTTGTCTTCCACCGCCATGTCGACCAGATCGCCCGAGACGCTGATGCCCTCGTCGAACATGATGTCGAACTCGGTCTGGCGGAAGGGCGGAGCCACCTTGTTCTTGACGACCCGCACCCGCACGCGGTTGCCCACAGCGATGTCGCCCTCCTTGATCGATCCCGTTCGGCGGATGTCGATGCGGACCGACGAGTAGAACTTGAGCGCCCGGCCGCCCGGGGTAGTCTCGGGGCTGCCGAACATCACGCCGATTTTCTCGCGGATCTGGTTGATGAACACAACCGTGCAGTTGGATCGGGCGATCACGCCGGTGAGCTTCCGCATGGCCTGGCTCATGAGCCGGGCCTGCAGGCCGACCTGCGCATCGCCCATGTCGCCCTCGATCTCAGCACGCGGGATGAGCGCCGCCACCGAGTCGATCACGATGATGTCCACCGCGTTAGACCGCACGAGCAGCTCGCAGATCTCAAGCGCCTGCTCGCCGGTGTCGGGCTGGCTGACGAGCAGCTCATCAATGTTCACACCGAGCTTCTTGGCCCAGGTGGGGTCGAGGGCGTGCTCGGCATCGATGAACGCCGCCACCCCGCCCTTCTTCTGAGCGTTGGCCGCGACGGTCAGCGCGAGCGTGGTCTTGCCGCTGGACTCGGGGCCGAAGATTTCCACAATTCGGCCGCGAGGGATGCCACGCCCGCCCAGTGCCAGATCGAGCGACAGAGCGCCCGTCGAGATGCCCGGGACCGCCAGGTAGGCGGCCTCGTCGAGGCGCATGATCGAGCCGGTGCCGAAGGCTTTTTCGATCTGCCCCACCGCGTTGCGGAGCGATTGTTGCTTGGCTTGGTCCACCATCTTGACCTCGACGGCTCCAGTGGAGGCGGAGGAAGAAGAGCGGCCCGATGATGACGATGAAGAGGACGACGATGAACGGGAGCGCGCAGCCATGATGGCCTGCCTTTCTGTGCTGTGATTGAACCCACCGGGTGCGAGCCGGCCCGATCCAACCACCGGTCCCGACGCGGGGCGGAGAGGGCTCGTGCCCGTCTCTCGGCCGGGGGCGGCGGCGGTCGCGTGCCCGGCGGGAGGACTGTACCAAGCACCGAACACCGCGTCAACGTGCGGGTTCTGCAAGGCATCGAATTGTGGATAACTCTCCCGCAGCCCCCATCTGTGGCGGTAAGCTCAGCGGGTGACCAACGCTATCTGCCCAGCCTGCAACGCCGAGATCGCGATCGAAGATGTGAACATCGCCGAGGGAGTCGGCCTGTGCCGCCCCTGCGGCAAGCTGTTCAAGCTCAGCGAACTCGTGGATGACGACGATGAGCCGGCCTCGGGCGATTCGCTCGACATCGCGCGCGGCGACCCGCCCAAGGGCGCGTGGCTCCGCGATACCGGCGTCGAGACGAAGATCGGCGCGAGCACCCGCTCGGGCGTGGCCCTGTTCATGTGGTTCTTCACGATCTTCTGGAACAGCATCACCGGCATCTTCCTAGCGATCGCTGTCGGCTCGGCCCTCACGCACCTGGGCCTGGTGCCGAGCAACTGGAACCTGCCCGTGAGCACCAACGGCGGGTCGTCCAAACCGATGGGCGTGGGCGAAACCGTGTTCATGTGCCTGTTTCTTACGCCGTTTGTGCTCGTGGGCGCGGGCACGTTCTGGCTGGCGATGGTGATGACGTTCGGCAAGTGCGTCGTCACGCTGCGCGGCGATGTGGGCATGGTGCGCACGGGCGTCGGACCGATCGCGTGGAAGAAGCCGTTCAAGCCCTCGGCCATCAAGACCGTCAAGATCCGCAAGGCCAACTCCGAGACCAACGGCAAGCCCGACCGCGAGATCGTGCTCGATGGCGACGAGAAGACCGTCAAGTTCGGCTCGATGCTCACGCCCGCTCGACGGCGGTGGGTGGCCGCGGTGCTGCGCGAACTGCTCGTGACCAGCCGGCGGTGAGGCTTGCGTCCAATCGAGCGATCCGGACCACAGCATCGCATTTCTGCTCGCCGCGGGAGTGAAAGCTCCCTGCTCAATACCAGATCATGTGATGCACCATGGAAAATACCGCCGCAACCATCATCAGAACATAGAGCCAACCGAAGAGCCCCGCTGCCATGATCGGAGCCCATATGACCCACCAGAGCCGCACCGGCTGAATCGACGACCCAAGTACAAAACTCGACCAGACCGTGAGCAGGGCAAGATCGCTCTGGATAATGAGCAAGCTCAAGAACGTACTGATGCGAGACTTGCCCGGCGTGAAGTCAAGCCCCCGCGTGAGGAGCCCGTCGATTCCCTCATACTGCTGCAGCCCCATCACTGCCACAATCGCAGCAACCCCAACCGACCAAATGAAAATGCGATCGAATTGCACGCTCATGCCGCCACCGCCGACCCGCGCTTGCCTCGCCTCACCCGAGGCGCATCCCCGCACTCGGGGCACGGCACGCGGTAATCAAACACCCGGTCGTACTTGCACCGTGGGCACAGCCCCCGCCGGTACCGCCGTGCGTGCTTGACGGCCCGACCGATCCGCACAACAACAAAGAACAGCAGCGCGTAGAACGCCGTGTTCAACGCCAGACCCGACCAGATCGGCATGTAGGGGAGGGCTTGCAAAGCACCGTACTGGCTCCACCAATCCCTGAGATGTCGGTCCTTCAGAGCGAACCCACCTTGAACATGCTGGCTCGTCAACCTTGAACTTCCCCAATCGATTTGCGCATCCGTTTCTTCCGGTGAAATCCATGTGCACCATAGTGCGAGGAAGGGAAACCCTCGCGCGTCTTCGAGCATTTCAACACCACGACCACCCCTCGGATTTCTTGATGACTGCATGCCCCAGTCTTGTGAGCTACCAAGCTCTGAGATGTATCCGAGCGATTGCCAATCTGTGCCCGGACCGTGGTCAGGCATCAGCTCGCGCTGCCACATCCCCGGCCTCGGTTCGAAAGGTGTCTCGTCACCTATGAACCGATAGGTCTTGCGGGCAGAACCGATCCCCTGTTCATAGTGGGCTCCGACGCCAAACTCGACACCGATCATGCTGCGGAATGGTCCGACAGGGACACCCGGCGGCAGCAGCGCCAGCCCCCACGCGACGGCCCACGTCGTCGCCAACCCGAGCAACAGGTAGACCACCGCCACCCGGCCGATGTGCAGAGCGCCTCGCATGAGAACAGCTTACCAACGAGCGGGCGGTAGCCCGCTTACCTCTCCCCACCCACCTGGACTGGTGGGAGAGGTCGACGCGCAGCGTCGGGTGAGGGGGACGGGGGGAAGCCAGAACCCCACGCCTTGCTCGACGTGAGCGAGAGGAAGATCAAAGCCCTCTCACCCCAGCCCTCTCTTACGCCCCCCTTGGGCACGGGAGAGGGAGCCAGAAACATGCCACCAAGAAACAACTCCGCGTTCTCCGCGTCTTGGCTCAGCTCCTCTGCGTTCGTCTTGTCTGCGTTCGACTTGTCTGCGTTCGCCGTGCTGGCTGCTCACTCGCCAAGCGCGCGCCGGTACCAGGCCTTCAGATCCTCGCCGAGCTTGTCGAGGTCCGGCTTGTTGAGGTACATCATGTGCCCCGCGTTGTAGTCGAACAGCTCGATGTTCTGCCGAACGTTGTCGCGGAGCATCATGTGGTCGACCGTGTACTCGGTCGCAAAGTACGGCGTCGCAAGATCAAACCGGCCCGAGCCGACGAACACCTTCATGTGCGGCTGCTGCTGCATCACATCGCGCAGCCGGTCGGCGGTGTTGACAAAGCGGTTGTTGCCCGCCCCGCCGTAGTCCCACGGATGCACACGGCCCGTCAGAATCTCGTAGCTCAGGTCGCTCTCATAGCCAAGCTCTCGGCGCGCGTAGTCATTGAACGTCTGCGTGTAGATGGCCCGGATCGCCGCGTACGACGGGTCGTAGCTGTAGCGTTCGCCCGCGTCGTCGCGGTCGATGCCTTTGAAGCGTGAATCGAACCGCCCCACCGTCTCGCCGCCGCGAAGCCTCAGCAGCTCCTTACTAAACCGCCCCTGGTCGACGCGCAGCGAGGCCCGCCGAACGTACTCGGGCGACAGGTCCGTCAGTTCGGCCATGCGGATGGCCACGGAGTTGAGCTCGCCCTCGGGCAGCGATGTGCCACGCATGAGCGCCGAGGCGTACGCCCCGCGCGCGAACGCCTCGGCTTGTTCGAGCACAGCATCGAGCGGCTGGGCCTGCAACTGCGGCGAGAGCAACCCGTGATGGTGGGCGGTCGCGGAGTACGAAGGCAGGAACAGGATGTAGGGCAGGTCGTGACCCACGTTGAAGCGGATGGTCGCAAAGTCGAGCACCGCCGAGATGAGGATCACGCCGTTGAGGTTGATGCCGTGGCGGTCGTGCAGGTGATCGGCCAGGCCGGCGGCCCGAGTGGTTCCGTAGCTCTCGCCCGCGATGAAACGAGGGCTGGCCCATCGCTGCTCACTGGTGAGGTACCGGCGGATGAACTCGCCGACGGACGCGATGTCCTGCTCGACGCCGTGGAACTGGGAGCCGGGCGTGTCGCCCTCGGTGCGAGAGTACCCGGTCGACACGGGATCGATGAACACCCAATCGCTCTCGCCGAGCAGCGTCTGCTCGTTATCGCGGAGCATGTAAGGCGGCGGGCCGGGATTGCCCATGTCGTCGCCGTAGTCGATGCGCTTGGGACCGAAGATACCCAGGTGCAGCCACACCGAGCTAGAACCGGGACCGCCATTAAAACTGAACGAGATCGGACGAGCTTCCGGCGCTGGCATGTCGAGCACCTGGCCCGCGTCAACACCCGCGGCCAGCAGCCGTTCGACGCGGGCCGCGGCGCGCTCGTCGCCCGAGCCGAGCACACCGATGGCCTTGAGGTCGGCTTCGCTGAGGTGCAACTCGGCGAGCTTCTCGAGCGTCGCCGAAGGCTTGAGTCCATCGTACTTGCGGTACGCAACAAAGAACACGCTGGCCGTCGCCTCGGCCGGGTTCTCGTCGAACAGCGTGATGGTGCCAGCCGTGCTCAGGTAACTGACCTTCTGGCCGTTTAGCTCCATCGAGTGCAGCCGGTGGGCCGCAGCATCAGGGTGAAGGGTGAACCGCTTGTCCTTGGTGTCGTCGCCCTGAGCCGGGGCGAGGGCGGTGGCGCAAGCGAGCACTGCGACAAGAAGGATCGGGACAAGTCGCATGGGATGGGGCATGATCATCTGATGGGGTGTGGAAAGCATGGCCCGAGCGTACACAGCCACGACCTCGCTGTGCGGGGGCAGGGGCAGCGAGGGGGCGAGAAGAGCCCTGCCGCTCTTCCGATGCCCTTGGGCTTGACCGGCGGCGGCCAATCCCGATACTGGAGCGATGCCCCACCGCCAGCGCCCGCACCGCCGAGCGTTCACGCTCATCGAGCTGTTGGTTGTCATCGCGATCATCGCGCTGCTGATCGGCATCCTGTTACCCGCTCTCGGCAAGGCCCGCGAGGCGGGCCGGCGTGCGGTGTGCCTGTCCAACATGCGACAGATGGGCGTTGGGCTCATGATGTACGCCAACGACAACGACGGCTGGGTCCCGCGCGAGGCGGGAAGTCTTAACGTGCCCGAGCCACTGCGGTCCATCGACGGCTGGCCCGAACTGCTCAGGCCCTACATCGACACGCCCGGCTCCGAGGCCGAGCTCGACGATCTTTACACCAACGCCGCCATGTACCACTGCCCGAGCCGAGGCTTCGAGAAGAGCTCGGTCACGCACCGCTACGCCGGGCTCGTCGAGGGCCACCAGGTTCACTACGTCATCAATGGCTTGCAGTTCCGCGAGCCGGGCTTGGTCGCACCCGGGCTCAATACGAGCAAGCCGCCGACCCGGCTCATCAGCGTACCGTTCACGTCGAACGCGCCATACCTCGCCGAGTACACGCTCGATACCGCCGGCATCAACTTCCGTAGCAACTACCGTGTCAACGCAACCAACGCCGGCATCAGCATCTTCTACGATCTCTACCGCACCAGCACCATCCTCGGCAACGAGAACACCCGCCGAATCGACCCAACCCGCCACGGCAACGGAATGAACATCCTCTTCCACGACGGGCACGTCGACCTCGTCACGCAGGACATCACGACCACCCTCGATTTCTGGGACGACGGCGACTATCTGCGGTAGCCCCCAAGAAGTGCCCCGCCCGCGGGGCACTGAGTGAGGTCCCTAATGATTGTATTATGGTCGGGGAAACAGGCGTGAGGCCGTTTCGAAGCGGCAATGCTAAGCCTTTGTAACAGGCTTGATCTTTCAAGGCCAATCATTTAGCTTCGAACGAGAGACGGAGAGATAGGGCTGCCACGGCGAGGTGAAACGCTCACCACGTACCTGTGTTTTTCAGCCGGTGTCCGCACCGGCAGGCCGCCCGGCCAGAGAGAGTGCCCATGTTTCGTACCACCTGCGTTGCGCTGATCGCCGTTGCCTCCTCCTCAGCTCTGGCCGACTACACCAACAACATCCTGCTCACCGGCTACTGGCCGCCGACCAACGGCATGCTCCGGCCCTTCTCCTCCAGTTCAACTCAGAACCCCGACGGCTGGGTCGGCGGCAACTGGGAAAGCCGTGGCTACGACGTTATGTCGTACTTTCCAGAGTTCCCGGGCGGGCTCGGTCAGGGCGAGGGAGACTTTGAGGTCGACTACCAGGACACCAGCGCCGACTGGGAACGCATCCTTGCTGAGGTTCGGCCCGTCGCCATTATTACTTTCAGCCGGGCCAACACCTCAAACGGTTGGGAGCTCGAAGGCGGCAACCGGATGTACGCGACCAGCCAGTGGTCCAATGACTATTCCGGTGAACTCAAACCGGGGGGTGACCTCCCGATTATGCAGGCTCTTGCTCCGGGTACCGAGCTCTTTAGTTCGCTCCCCATCGACGAGATCATCGCCGACGTTTCCGACCAAGTCCCGCAGGCTGACCCGTTCGCAACCGTCATCGACAACGGACGATTCTTGTCCAACTACATCGGTCTCCACGGCAACTGGTACCACTCCATGCACTCCGACCCCAGCGACCTGTACCGGAACGTCGCGGCTGGCCACATCCATGTTGGCCAAGGCATGTCAGAATCCGTTGGCACCATGGCTACCGAGGTCACACTCCGCGCCCTGATCGACCACGTGAACTCCATCGTCCCAGCGCCGTCCGGCGCTGCGGTCCTGCTAGCGGGCGGCCTCGCATTCTCGCGTCGCACCCGTCCATAACGCGCAACTGCTCATCATGCTGTTCGCATCACCCAGAGAGGATCCCAACATGAACCGCACCACCACACTCGCACTCCTTGCCACGGCTGGTCTCGCCGCCACGTCCAGCGCTCAAGTCGCGCTGCTTCAGGGCGTCAACTCGGCCCTGCCCAACGCCATGATCACCGGCATCGAAGACGCCCCACTCAAGGCATCGACCGACTTCGACGCCCTCGCCATCAGCCCTGACGGATCACGCTGGGTCTTCACCGCTTTCCTCGACTCGGCCACCACGACGGACGAAGTCATCCTCACCGGATCTGGTCCTGACGGATCCACCGCGGCCGCCGTTGTTCGCGAGGGCGACGACGCCTCGTCCATCGCGGCAGGCCGCGCCTTCCAGACTCTCGATGTCGGCCCACGAATCAACGACGCGGGCACGGTCGTCTTCTCTGGCGACTTCGACGGCAGCACAACCGACGACGACTTCATCGTCACCTGGTCCGGTGGCGCCTACACGCTGGTGGCCCAGGAACTCGGCGACTCAAGCTCGCTCTTCGGGGCAGCAACCATGTTCGACGTTCTCGATAGCCCGGTCATCGACAACGCCGGCAATGTCGGCTTCAGAGCAACGAGCATCGAGGGTGTCGCCACCCTCACCGATGCCGCCATCGTCTACAACAACGCCGTGCTCCTCCAGGAAGGCGTCACGCCAATCGGAGCGGGCTTCGATCTCTGGCAAAACTTCGATATCAACGAGTTCCGAATCTCCGCCGACGGATCCACCTGGATCATGCAGGGCGATACCGACAATCCAACCACCACGCTCGACGACATCTTCGCAGTCGACGGGGCCATCGTCGTGCAGGAGAACTCCCCCCACGGCGCGCTGCCCCAAAACGCCGTGGTGCTGCGAGACGTCGCGATGACCGCCGCAGGCGACTGGTTCGTCGATGGCGACATCACCGACGACCGCGACTTCGTGCTCTACAACGGCGTGCTGCTCGCTCTCACCGACGAACCCACCGGCCTGCCGAGCGGCGAGCTGTGGGACGACACCCCGTACTCGGTCACCTTCTTCGTGATGATCGGCAACAACATGGGCGACACAATTGTCGCCGGACTCACCAATTCCGCAGATGACTCGGCCAACGCCGTGCTCGTCCTCAACGGCACCACCGAGGTCATGCGCGAGAACGACCCCATCGACCTCGACGGAAACGGCATGTTCGACGATGGCCAGTTCCTCCGCACCTTCCATGACGACGACATGGTTCTTACTGATAGTCTTGGCTTCTACGCACTCGTCACCCTCCAAGACGCAGCGGGTGTCGAGACAGGCGAGGCCTTCATCTACAAGGACCTCTCCGGCGGCACGCCCGTCTGCATCGGCGACATCGCCGACGATTTCGGCAATCTCGGCGGTGACGGCATGATCAGCTTCGGCGACTTCCTCGCTCTGCTAGGGCTCATCGGCCCCTGCCCCGGCGGCACGCCCGGATGCACCGGCGACATCGCCGACGACTTCGGCAACCTGGGCGGTGACGCGATGGTCAGCTTCGGCGACTTCCTCGCACTGCTCGGGCTCATCGGTCCCTGCCCGTAATCCGAGCCATTCGTCCCTCTGACTACCTGAATACCCCACTAGCCCCCACTCAACGAGTGGGGGCTTTTCCGTGTGCGCTCTCGCTATCCTCTCTACTCATCGAACACTCATCAAGTCAGCGGAGCCGACATGCCCGATAGTCCTCTTCAGCAAGCCAACGAGTCATTTACGGAGCAGGAGGCCGTCATCCGACAGGGAGGCGGCGGCAAAGCGATCGAACGCCAGCACGCCAAGAACCGGCTGACCGCGCGCGAACGCATCGATGCCGCCATCGACAAGGATTCGTTCTTTCAGGAGCTCGGCCTGTGGGCGGCGTTCGGGATGTACGCCGAGTTCGGCGGAGCGCCCGCTGCCGGCGTGGTTACCGGCATCGGCACGGTCCAGGGCCGCCGGCACATGATCATCGCCAACGACGCGACCGTCAAAGCCGGCGCGTTCTTCCCGATGACGTGCAAGAAGATCATCCGCGCCCAGCACATCGCGCGGATGGCCCGACTGCCGCTGCTCTACCTCGTCGATTCAGCCGGCGTGTTCCTGCCCCTGCAGGAAGATGTGTTCCCGGACACCGATGACTTTGGCCGCATCTTCTATCTCAACAGCGTGATCTCCGCTGAGGGCATCCCGCAGATCGCGGCGATCATGGGCAACTGTGTCGCGGGCGGCGGCTACCTGCCCGTGCTCTGCGACACGCTGCTCATGACCGAGGGCAGCGGGCTGTACCTCGCCGGGCCGGCGCTCGTCAAGGCCGCGATCGGTCAAACAGTCGATGACGAGACCCTTGGCGGCGCGTCGATGCACGCGGCTATCAGCGGCACCATCGACTTCAAAGAACCCGATGACCCGGCCTGCCTGAACCGGGTCCGCGAGCTCATCAAGAAGTACCCCGAGCGGGACGCTCCCGAGCCCGCCTCGATCAAACCGGTACGCGACGCTGACGACGTCTACTCCGTGTTCACCGACAAGCCGGGCCAGCAGTACGATGTGCTCGACCTGATCGCGTGCTTTGTCGATGGCCGGACGATGCCCAACGCCGAGGGGCACGAATCGCTCGCCCCCGACTTCGACGAGTACAAGGCGGACTTCGGCCGGTCGATCGTCTGCGGGTATGCGAGCATCGGCGGGCGGCCGGTGGGCATCGTTGCCAACCAGGGAAAGCTGACGGAGCGCTCGCTGCCCGGCGGCAAGGCCGGGCCGACCACCTCGACCAACATGCCGCGTGTGATCTACGACGATGCGGCGGACAAAGCCGCGCGGTTCATCATGGACTGCAACCAGCGGAAGGTGCCGCTCGTGTTCCTGCACGACACGACAGGCTTTATGGTCGGCCGCGACAGCGAGCAGGGCGGCATCATCCGGGCGGGCGCGAAGATGGTCAACGCGATGAGCAACTGCATCGTGCCCAAGATCGTCGTCATCCTCGGCGGCTCCTACGGCGCGGGCAACTACGCGATGTGTGGCCGGGCGTTCGGGCCGTTTATGACCCTTGCGTGGCCGGGCACTCGGTGTGCCGTGATGGGTGCGGCCCAGGCGAGCGGGACGCTCGCGATGATCGAGGCCAAGAGCCGCGAGCGCAAGGGGGAGGAGATCGATCCCGAGACTCGGGACCAGATTCTCGCTGCGGTCCGCGCGAGCTACGACGAGCAGCAGGACATCCGCCACGGGGCCGCACGCGGGTGGCTGGACCGCATCATCGAGCCCCACCGCACGCGTGAAGAGCTGATCGCTGCGCTGGGGGCTGCGGGTAACTGGCCGACGGATTGGGCGTTTGCGACGGGCGTTCTCCAAACCTGAGCGAGTGGGCTGTGCACCGCTGGTCGTGCGACGAAGGTCGGTAAGAATCGCGCTTGCAGCGCGTCGCCGGGTCTCGTAGGACGCTTCGACGTTGTCTACCACGCTGGCGAGGCCGGCGCGTGCCGAGGCGCGCAAGCGAGTTTCGAGATGAGCCGAGCGCGCAGCGTGGATGGCTTCGAGCGATTCGAGTGCTGCCACGAACTTGGGCGAGGCGATGGCCTCGGCGAGTTCGGCCAGCGTGAGGCCGTGGTAGTTGCAGAGATGGAGTTCTGTCACGGACGGGTCGAGGTAGTCCTCGAGCAGCCGGTTGTGATCGACGTGGTTCATGCTCGCCCCCTGTGGGCATTGTGGTCGCTTGGGCGGCCAGAGCAATGGGCCGGGTGGATAGGGACACAAGGTTGCGCGCGCGGGAGGTCGATAGGGGGAGATTTTTGTAGTGATGGGGCGGATAAGGGCCCGGGCTCAAGCCGCTGATCTGCACCGCGGGCCAGCGGAACACCACGTTGATGACTTCGTTACGGGCAGGGACCTAAGAGGCCGAGGAGCGCAAGGAAGTCGCCGAAGCTCACCATGCCATCAGCGCCAAGCGTGCCGAAGTCGTCCGCGATATCGCCATCGCAGCCGGGTGTCATGCCGGGGCAGGGCCCGACGAGTCCGAGCAGCGCAAGGAAATCACCGAAGCTCACCATGCCGTCAGCTCCAAGCGTCCCGAAGTCGTCCGCGATGTCGCCCGCACAAGGGGCCACATCAAAAAGGTATGCAGAACCTGAGCGGTAACCTCTGTCGCCGTCTTGCCATGCGCCAATGAGCGCAGTCGTACCACTCATCGAGGCGGCATATCCGAACTGGTCCCCTGCTTGGCCATCACTGGGCAGCAGCTTCGCAACTTGCTGACCTGTTCTGATATCGAAAAGGAAGGCAGAGCCCGAGATGTATCCGTTATCACTGCCGAACCGAGCCCCGACTAGCGCCTTCTCGCCAGCGATCGCGACACTCTGACCAAACAGCTCTCCCGCACCGGCGTTCTCGGGCAGCAGTTTTGCACGTTGATTGCCAGTGGCCGAGTCAAACAGATACGCCGCCCCCGACTGGAATCCGTCTTGGTCGTCCCCGCGAGCCCCGACCAGCACGTTCCCTTCGCTAACCGCGACTGACCAGCCAAACACTTCGCCCGCGACTCCATCGGCGGGCACGAACTTGGCGATCTGATTCCCAGTGGCAATGTCAAAAAGATAAGCCGCCCCAGTAGAGAGGCCGCTTTCGTTCTTATTAAATGCCCCGACTACTGCGGTTTCGCCGCAGATGGCAACTGCGTTGCCGAAGCGGTCACCCGCAGCTCCATCACTCGGCAGTAGTTTGGCGATCTGGTGGCCGGATGTTACGTCAAACAAGTATGCTGATCCGGATTCTTCGCCCTGATCTCCATCGAAGGGGGCACCGACAACCGCCGTTGCGCCGCAGATGGCAACAGAGAAACCGAATCGATCAGACTCAGCACCATCGCTTGCGACTAATTTATCTAGTTGAGCACCAGTGATTGCATCAAAGAGATAAGCGGAACCTGAGCTGAATCCTCGGTCGTCGTCATTAGCTGCGCCGATGATCGCGATAGTACCACTGATACCTACCGCATTTCCGAAATTGTCACCAGCTGAACCGTCGCTTGGCAGCAGTTTCATCAACTGATGACCATTTGTTGTTTCAAACAGATACGCAGAACCAGATGCCGAACCGTTGTCGTCGTCGTCGATCGCTCCTACGAGTGCGGTGCTGCCGCAGAGCGAAACGCTGTTGCCAAAAAAATCTGTCCTCGCACCGTCGGTTGCCAATAACTTGGCGCGTTCATTCACGAATTGAGCCGAGGCTGGTGCAACCGCGAGAATCAAGCAAATGAGATTTACTTCGCGCATGTATCCCCCAATCTTCGACTGCCAGAAGCGATGCGGAATGTCCTGCCAAGCCATTTCGCTCGCGTGTACAGCAGTGCGTTGAAGTGATTGTACGCTAATTGTGCGACTGCACAATAGACTTTCGCGCTAAATCCCTCTCCGCGAAGTCACCCCGGATAGAGGTATTTCCAGGTTAGGCGAGAGCGTGCCCGGCAGCCTCGGCTTTGAGCGTGTCGAATTCCCACAGGCAGGCCTTGGCCACGCCGACGATGGTCACCGTGACCGCGAAACCGGCCCAACACAAGGCCCTGAAGGATGGCAGCGCACGGCGCGTGGATAACTGCATGTGTTGCACCTCGCTGATGACCGATCCGCCGAAGAATTCTAGCGGTTCCGCTTTACCTAGACATCACCATGCCAGCGCTGCGCGTGGGCATGCCACCCGGAGAAGCACTGACCTGCGGGGCAGGTCAGTGGCACGAACGAAACTGAGGCCCGCTTCGCGAGGCTACACCTCGCCCCGCACCGCGAAATCGGTGCTAGAGCCCCCCCTCCGTTATCCTCCCCCCATGCTCGCCGAGAAGTTCATCAGCCTTCGTCCCGCCCTCTACCACCTCACTGCACGCTCCAACCTCGCCCGCATCCAGCGTGAACGCCGCCTCTACCCCGCCGCTGACCTCTTCAAGACGGCCAGACGCAACGAACTCAGCCGCAAGCGCCGCAAGGGCTCGCTCACCCTGCCCATCGAGTCCGAACGCGTCTTGATCCGAGACCAGGACCCGCTGCACGAGGGCAACTGCGGACTCGCCCCCGGCTTCAGCTTCGAAGACCTGGTCGCGCTGCTGAACCGACAGGTCTATTTCTGGCCCGGCGACGCCACCAAACCAATCAGCTACGGCATGAACCACTTCGGCCGCTACGCCAAAGCGAACGAAGACGCCGTGGTGCTTGTCTTCCCCACGCGCGCCGTCATCGACGCCAACCCCGACGCCCCGCCCCGCTGCTGCCAGTACAACTCCGGCTCGCCGCGCTGCGTCAACGGCCGCAAGTCGCCGCGCGGCCCTGACCTCTTCGTCCCCATGCCGAGCTTCGCCCTCACCCCCGGCCGAGTCGTCGAACTCACCTACGACGCGCCCGTCGATCTGCCGTGGGACGACGTGACCGTCCGCCCGGTGTCTGAGTTCAGGGCGTAGCGCAGCCTCTCTGCGCGCTGGCACCCGTCTCTGAGATAGGCCGAACGCTCACGGGAGATGTCCCCACCCTTCCGGGTCGGGCTCGAAGCAGAGGCCCTGTGCTTGGGAATGCCACGCGGAGAAGCACACCCAACGCACTGACCCGAAGACGGGTCAGTGGCACGGCCGGGTCAAGCTCGGCAGGCGCGCCCAAAACGGCCGCGGGCCCCCGGTTGTCCCGAGGGCCCGCGTTCGGTTCGGCGTGGCCTGTAAGCCGAGTTTTGTCCAGAAGGCGGTTCCCCGCTCCGAGGATTGGGGCCTGCCTTCTTGAGCGACCATTTCTCTGCCCGCGCCGTTGCCGACGCGATGGAGAGCTGCGCTCTCTGCACCCTACCCGCCCCGATCGACCGGACCGGCCGCG
Organism: Phycisphaerales bacterium; assembly: GCA_029260395.1. Classification (GTDB taxonomy): domain Bacteria; phylum Planctomycetota; class Phycisphaerae; order Phycisphaerales; family UBA1924; genus OFTM382. The sequence goes on from JAJDDJ010000022.1 coordinate 30,862, forward strand.
GAACTGCTTGGGCTTGCACGCAGCGGGGTTTACCGTGCCCCGGCTGTCACCAACCGGGCGGTGCGCTCTTACCGCACCCTTTCACCCTTACCTGTGCGTGCCTCCCCGGAGGGTGGCACGCCATCGGCGGTTTGCTTTCTGTGGCACTGTCCCTCGCCGGGGAACCGTCCCGACGGGTGGGCGTTACCCACCGCTGTGTCCTGCCGTGCTCGGACTTTCCTCACGCCGGTGCCCCGAACGGGCGGCCCCGGCGCGCGGCCGCTCAGCCACGCTGCGCCATCCTATCCCGCTTACGGTACGCTAAAGGCCTTCTGCGTCTCGGACCTGTCGCCCCGGAGGCCTTATGCAACCCGCTGTCCGCACCGCGGTCTGGCTCAATGAAGATCAGGTGCCCTTGGCGATGGAGGTCGCTGGCCGCGCCGGGCTTGAGCTCGTCATCGCGGGCAGCCCTGATCGCGGCCGATCCGCAGCGGTCGCTGAGTCACTCCGCGCTGAGGCTCACGACGACGTGCGCACACTGCTTCTGGAAGCGGACGTGGAGTTGGTTTGGTTCCTGTCGGCGAAGGGCCTCGACGACGACACCGCGGCGCTGATCGCGGCCGGTGAGCGGGGCGTGCGGCTCGCCAGCCTCGAACCCATCCCGGCCAGCGCGATCGCCATCGCCCACCCACGCTGGCAGAAAGCCATAGGCGGGGCGAGCGCCTGCGACCTCGTGCGGCTGTGCCCGTTCGACCGGTTCAGCCGTGCTGCGCGGGACGGGGCCGACCTGCTGGATCTCTTCGGCAGCGCGAGCGTGCTGAGCATCGACGCGACCTGCGCGCCCTGCGAGGGCACGCTCGGCTCGCGGCTGCTCAGCGCGATCGACCAGGTGCACGCGCTGTTGGGTGAGCCCGAAGCCGTCAACGCGGTGTACACGCATCCCGCCTCCGACAACCCCATCGTGGCCTCGCCCGGGGACGACCTGCTGAATCTGCACGGCTCGATCTCGGCGGCCGTCCGCCTGGCCGACGGTCGCGGCGCGACGATCCTGGTGAGCGACCAGTCGCACGACTGGTACCGCGACATCACACTCATCGGCCCCAAGGGTCGATTGAGCATTTCCGACTCGGGAGTCCGATGGTCGGGCGACAAGGAGCCGCACACGCCCAGCCAACCGCTGGGTTCGCGTCCGACCGATGCGGCCGAGGCGATCAGTTGGAGCCTTCGGCGGTTGCTTGATCCGGGTCTGCCCGCAGAGCGGCCATCGGACATCGCCTCGCTGCTGGCGACCGCGCAGACCGCGCTGCTCAGCGCACGCACGGGCCAGGCCGAAACCGTCGCGACCGTTCGCCGCATGGCGGGGGTTGGGTGAGTTCCTGACCAGCAGGGCGGGTATCTTGCCCGTCGCGTGAATGGAACATGACGGGCTGGAAGCCCGTCCCACCAGAAAGCGCTACCCCCACCGCGTCAGGTGCCAGGCTTTTTTGCCGCGGCGGAGCGCGATGACTTTGCCGTGTAGCAGGTCCGCTTCGGTGAGCTTGGCATCGGGCTCGGCCTTGCTGCCGTTGATGCTCACCGAGCCGTTGCCCACGAACTCCCGCGCTTCGCGCTTGCTCTTGGCGAGCGATGTCTCGATAAGCACGTCCACAAGGTCGATGCCGCCTTCGAGCTGCGCGCACGGGTGGTCGGTGCTGGGCACCTCGGCGAACACCTGCTCAAGCATCTCCATCGGCAGGCCCGCGATATCGCCGCTGAACAGCGCCTGGCTTGCGCGCAGCGCCGCTTCTGCTTCCGCCTTGCCGTGGACGAGTGTTGTGGTCTGTATCGCGAGGATCTTCTGCGCCTCCCGCTTGAACGGCTCGGCGGCGTGCGCGCGCTCGATCGATTCGATTTCTGATTGCGACAGCAGCGTAAACAGCTTGAGGAACTTGATCGCGTCCTCATCGGATGCGTTCAGCCAGAACTGGTACATCGCGTAGGCGGTGGTGCGCGGGCCTGTCAACCAGACCGCGCCTTCTTCGGTTTTGCCGAACTTGCCGCCGTCGGCTTTGGCGACGAGTGGAGTGGTGAGGCCGAACCACCGCTCGCTGTAGCCTGCGACTGCTGCGCCCTCGATGCGTGCGGCATCATCGAGCGACTGGCCGTGCTCGGCTTGGTACCGCGCCTCGGCCCTTCGCTCGACGGTGCGCCGAATCAGGTCCGCGCCCGCGGTGATGTTGCCGTACTGGTCGCTTCCGCCCATCTGGATGGTCACGCCGTCGGTCTCAAAGAGATGCAGGAAGTCGTACGCCTGCAGGATCATGTAGCTGAACTCGGTGTAGCTGATGCCCTGTTCGCGGTTGTGCAGCCGCTCTCGGACGGATTCCTTGGCCATCATCTGGTTGACGCTGAAGTGCTTACCGACATCGCGCAGCAGCTCGATTGCGCTCATCTTGGTGAGCCAGTCGGCGTTGTTGACGATCTTGGGCGCGGACAGGCCTGCGCCGGCGAACACGTTCTCGAAGATCGGCCGCTGCGCGCGCACGTGTGATGCGATGGTGTCGTCCGTCATGAGCGTGCGCTCGGCGGACTTGCCGCTTGGATCACCGATGAGGCCCGTGCCGCCGCCCATGACGACCACCGGCTGGTGGCCCGCGCGTGCGAAGTGCACGAGCATCATGATCGGCACGAGGTTGCCGATGGTCAGGGAGTCGGCGGACGGGTCAAACCCGACATACGCCCTGCGGGGGCTGGCGGCGGGGTCGGCGAGGTGCTTGGCCAGGCCCACGGGGTCTGTGCAGTCCTTGAGCAGGCCGCGCCAGCGAAGCTCGGCGAGAAAGTCGATGGTCATGATTGGTGCTTTGGAATCCGGCATTGGCAGGAACGCTACCCGGTTCAAGCGGTCCCTGCCCGCTTGCCGGGAGAACGTGCCCGGCCTAATGTTTGCGATTGAGACTCAGTCTCATGTACATTTGCTCTGCCTCACGAGACTGACCACGGAGAGATTCGAATGCGCAACCAGACCATCGGGCTCATCGCCCTCACGCTTGCCACCGGGGCTTGTGCCCAGGACTTCCAGGCCTCGTACGACCAGCCGACGTTCGACCGCTGGAACTACCCGTTCAACCTCGCCTCGCCGGGCACCCGGCCTGTGGCGACGAGCTTCTACTCGGGCGTGATGCCGGGCGAGTTCGACGACCGCGATGCGCAGTTCCTCAACAGCTTCATCACGGCGGGCGACATCCCCGCTGGCCGAGGCGCGGGCAACTACCAGATCCTCAGCGCGACCTTTACCGCGACGCTCGCGTTCGGCACGTTCGACTATTCCGACAGCTACGACGCGGGCTCGCCCGCCACCGGCGGCACGTCGATCGATCTCTTTGGCACCGGATTCCGTGGCGGGCTCAACGCCTTCGCCTACGGCGAGGACTTCGCATGGGGCTTCGGAGCGCCAACGTCTGAGGACATCCGCAACGCCTACGCGACGGACAACCAATTCCTCTCCGGGCGCGACGTGTCCAACCAGTACCGCGACGGTCTGCTGGTTACACCTTTCGCCACCGGCACCATCGCGGGCGCGACCAGCGGCTCGCAGGTCACCGCCGCAGGCCAACTGGTGACGTTCGAGATCGATCTGTCTAACCCGGACGCGGTCGCGTTCCTGATCGAGTCGCTCGATTCGGGCATCGTCAGCCTGACAGTAAGCTCGCTGCACGCGGCCCAGCAGATGGGCTCGGCGGGATTCCCTGGGTTCGCCACCAAGGAGCACCCGCTGCTTGCAGCTCCCACACTGGCCCTGGACGTGCGGATCGTACCCGCCCCTGCGAGCGCCGCGGTACTCGGGCTCGGCTCGCTGGTCGCGCTGCGTCGCAGGCGCTGAGCTGGTCCAGTTCTAAATGATTCAGATCTACTTCGCTCGGTCGATGACTGCTTGAGCGAGCAGGTCGAGCATCGCCCTCGGGGGGCTCTCGGGCAGTGCGGCGATGTTGGTGCGCGCACGCTGCACGTACTCCGCTGCGGTTTGTCTGGCATAGTCAACCGACCCGGATTCGCCAGCTCGGCTCGCCAGTGCGGCGCGTGCGCCGGCGTGACCCGTGGCGGCTTGTTCGAGCAGTGCGATCGAGGCGGCGCGGTCCTGCGCGTGCTGCAAGTGGTGAATCAGAGGGAGCGTGAGCTTGCTTTTTTCCACGTCTTTACCGACGCTCTTACCAACCGTGCCCAGCTCGCCCTCAAGGTCCAGTAGATCGTCCTGAATCTGGAACGCGATGCCCAGGTCCCGGCCCATGCGGTCCATCGCTTCGACGACCGCTTCGCGCGCACCCGAGGCCGAAGCCCCGAGCGACGCGGCGAGCCCGATGAGCGCGCCGGTTTTGCGCTCGACGATCTCGAAGTACGTCGCCTCGGTCATGGCGAAGTCGCCCCGGTGGTGGAGCTGGAGCAGCTCACCGGCGCACATGGCCATCGACATGCGGCCGACTCGGCCCGCGGTTTCGGCCTCGCCCAGCTGCGCGCACAGCTCGAACGCTGCGGCGATCAGGTAGTCGCCGAGCATGACCGCGGGCTCGTTGCCGTGGAGGTGGTTGACCGTGAGCCCGCCCCTGCGGTGGTCGGCCTCGTCGAGCACGTCGTCGTGCACGAGCGTCGCCATGTGGACCATCTCGGTGACTGCGGCCATCACGACGTGCCGGTCGGTCGACTCCCACGACCACTCTCCCGCTCGGGCTGGTGCGCACGCCATGGAACTCAGCATGCACAGCACGGGCCGGAGCATCTTGCCCCGGTAGCGTTCGACATGGCTCAGCAGGTTCTGGACGGGCTCAAGCTCCCCCTTGAGCTGGCCCTCGAACCGCGTTTCGACCAGGGCGAGAGCGTCCATCAGCACGCTCTGCACGGGTTCGAGGCTGGATGGTATTTCGAGGACGCCGCGCATGAACGGATGGTAGGAACGGGCCTACTTCTCGGCGACGAGGTAGCAGATGAACGCGAGGTCGGCGTCGCCCACTTCGCGAGGCGTGAACTCGCCGTTGCCCTCTTCGGGATTGTCCGGGTCCTCGCCCTCCCAGTAGACCGTGGGCTTCTTGAAGCCGGCCTCTTCAAGAATCTCAAGGATCTCGGGCAGCGTCCAGACGCGCCACTCGTAGGTGAACGCCTTTCTCATCTTGGAGCCGTCGCGGAACTTGAAGTGGATGTGGCAGAGCATCGAGCCCGAGATCGGGTCGTAGCGTGCCTGGTCCCAGACGTAGTCGAATCCGTCCTGCTCGCGGACTTCCTCGACTTCGGTGAGGGCCTCGGAGCCGCCGTAGAAATCGAGGAAGAACACGCCGTCGTCGGCGAGGCTGTCGCGGACGCTGGCAAAGTACGCGCGGAGCTGCTCACGCTTGCGGAAGATCCAGTAGCTGAAGTTCATCGCAAGCACGACGTTCGTGCCGTGGCCCTCGGCGCCCGTGTCGCACACATCGCGTTCCAGAAGCGTGACGCGCGAACGCTGGTCGTCATCGAGCGTGGGCAGGTTGTGCTCGCCCGCCCAGTCGAGCGTCGAGCGGTCGAGGTCCACGCCCACTGCGACGTTGCCCGGCCGACGCTTGACCCACTCGCAGCAGGTGTTGGCGGTGCCGCAGAAGTCCTCGCGGACGCTCTGTGGCTTTTTGCCTTTCAGCGCCTCGAAGGTGGCATCGACGAAGTCGACCTCGGCCTCGACGTTCTGCACGCTGAGCCCGTAGAGGACGTGCCGATCGGAGTTGGCGGCTGTGTATTTGTGCTCGATCTGCTGCTGGCGCTTCTTGTTCTTCTTGGGCGGCTTGTTCTTGGTGGCGTTTTTCGACATGGGGCGGCAGTGTAGCGGCTGATGACGGCCTCGGGGCAGCCCCTCGACCAGCCGCGTTCCAGCCCCCAACGGCCCACGCCCAGCTACCATCGCCCTCTATGCCAACGCGGGTGTTCCACTTCTATCAGCGGCACCGCATCGTCAACGTCAATCTGAATATCATCGGCGGCGGGCTGCTCGCCATCGCCCTGAGCAAATTCCCTGTCCTCTGGGTCACCGCGTGGATCGGGCCCGAGCACAAGCTGATCAACTCCATCGTCGCGGCCATCATCGACGGCGTCGCCGATGTCATCATCTACTTCGGGCTCCACTGGATCGCCAACCACTGGCGGCCCATCAAGCCCGACAAGGCCTCCGGCAAACCAAAAGAATCGTTCTGGCGAGAGGCCACGCTCGTGCAGTTCGAGCGTCTCGCGCTCACGCCCGCGTTCTACGTCATTGCTATCGGAGGCATGTGGGGCCTTCAACACCTCGACATGCCCGCGAGTTGGGCGTTCGTGCTCGCGTTCAGCGCGGCGATCATTATGACCCGTCTCGCGCACACCGCGTGGTGCCTCAAGACGGGCCGGTTCGAGCCGATCCCGATGGATGAGTTCAGGTTCGTGAAGGCTCCGAAAGTGGAAGATGCCTTAGAAGATGAACAAGACCCAGCCTGCAAGGCTGGACCACCAGGAAACTGATCCCAACCCAGCCCGTAAGGCTGGGCTACCAGAAAGCTAAGCTCACCACCATGTGCGGTATCGCGGGCGTGCTCCGCATTCATGAACCCGGTACCACCCCCCCGCCGCACCTCGAAGTTATACCCGAGGCGTGGCTGGATGTGCTCGATGAATCCATCAAGCATCGCGGCCCCGACGGCCAGGGGCGGTTCCGCGACCGAGCGGTGCGGCCAGATGGCACGGTCGTGGATGTCGCGCTGGTGCATCGCAGGCTGAGCATCATCGACCACGCCGGGGGGCACCAGCCGATGGTCCACGATGGTGAGCGCCTCCGGCCCGACCTGACCTACCAGCCGGGCGAAGCGCCCAGGATCGCGAGCGAGATAGAACCGGACAAGGCGCTGGTCGCGGTGGTCTTTAACGGGTGCATCTACAACCACCGCGAGCTGCGCACGGAGCTCGAAGCCGTCGGCCACCGCTTCGAGACAGACCACTCTGACACCGAGGTGCTGGTGCACGGCTGGCGGGCGTGGGGCCTGCGGATGCAGGAAGAACTCGACGGAATGTACGCGCTGCTCGCGTGGGATCGAATGACGGGGCAGCTCGGATGGGGACGGGATCTTGCTGGCGAGAAGCCGCTCGAAGAGTTGTGGCCCTTCGACGGTACCAGTCAAAGCCATATCAAAGAGATCGCGTTCTGTTCAAGTCCTGCGGGGCCGATCAACCTCGACTTAGCCAGTATGCCTTGGTCGGAATCGATCTGCGAGTTCATCACCCGCGGGTGCGATGACAGCGCATGCGTTATGGCTGCGGGCCATTCTCGTCCGGGCGAGTGGGAGGTTCGCCCGCGGTCGCCACTCAGGGGAGCAAAGTCTAGAACGCGCGGCACCGTACCGCGTCGACGTTACCAACGTCCAACTCGAGGCGAGCGGCATCCCTCCCAGTTTCGTGAGGACACGCCGAGCAATAAGACACTGATCGAACGCGCCGTCACCTCCCGCCTCGAAGCCGATGTGCCGATTGGAGTGTTCCTCTCCGGCGGGATCGATTCTGGCCTCATCGCGGCCATCGCCAAGCAGCATCGGCCGGATATCAGAGCTTTCACCGTGCGCATGCCCGAAGCTTCGTTCGACGAATCAGAAGATGCTGCCGAGACCGCGAATGCCATCGGGATTGACCACACGATTCTCGATTGCCAACCGAATCCGGCGAACGACCTGGTCCACCTGATCCACCAGCTCGGCCTGCCGTTTGGCGATAGCTCGCTGCTCCCGACGTACTGGGTGAGCAAAGCGGCCCGCGAGCACGTGAAGGTCGCCCTCAGCGGCGATGGCGCTGACGAGCTCTTCGGCGGCTATCGGCGGCACGCGATCAACCCGGTGCTCAACAGGTACCGCTGGCTGCTGAAGCTGATCCCCGACCGGCTGCTGGACCGGCGCGCGCCGGGCACGCGGAGCGAGTACCTCGCCCGGCTTGCGCTCGCTGCCCGGCAAGAGGGGTACACGGAGCTCTTAGCGATCTTCCAGACGCCCGACCTGCGGCGGCTCATCAAGTCCGTAGACGGCGAAGCCATCGAGGCGGCCCGGTTTAGGCCGGTCGACGATCCGCTGAGGCACGACTTTGAGCACTACCTGCCGGATGATCTGCTGCGCAAGACGGACACCGCGTCGATGGCCGTCGGGCTGGAGGTTCGGGCGCCGTTTCTGGCCCGCGAGCTGGTCGAGGCGGCCCTGCGGACGCCGCTCGCTGTGCTGATGCCGGGCGGCGAGCGGAAGGGCCTGCTCGAGCAAGTGGCGCGCAAGTACCTGCCGGACCACATCGTGGACCGACCCAAGCGGGGGTTTGCCATCCCCATCGGGCAGTGGTTCCGATCCGACTACGGCGGCATGAGGACACTGCTCTACGACCATCTGGAATCGGCGGACCCGTTCCCGGGGCTGGCTCAGGCGGGTGTCGAGATCAACACGGGGTTCGTTCAGCAGATGCTCCGCGAGCACGACCGGGCAGGCGAGGCCTCGATTTGGCCTTGGCACGGGCGGGACCACTCCCAGCGGCTGTACATGCTGGCGGTGCTCTCGATCTGGGCCAAATGGCTGGCCGGGCTCGACGCTGAGGGGAGCGGCGGGGCCTCGAAACTGCGCGATGAGTGAATTTCTCGGACCGTTCCCCCACTATTCAATACCATGCTTGCGATGGACCGATTGACCTCAGCGTGACCCATTCCATGCCTACCGACGATGCTGTTCCAAACCACCCCCAAGGCCGATCGCTCTCGGGCGAATCAGTGCCTGTGGAACAGCCGGTGGATAGGCGCTCGGCCCTGCGGGTCGGGCTGGTGCTCGGGGCGGGCGTGGTGCTTGCGGGGTGCTCATCTGGCGGCGGCTCGAGCCGCGGCGCGAGGAGCGAGCCGATGACACCGATGCGCCCAACCGGGGGCATGACCGCGAGCACCGGCGCTGCTGGTGGTGCCGCGCGTGAACCGGAGTTCGTGAGCCACAAGCCGGCATGGCTTGATGGCTGGAAGTCGGGCCAGGGGCAGCCCATGGCGGGTATCGAGCCACGCCGAAGCTGGGCGAAGTACGGCCCCAACCCCCGCAATGCCAACGTGATGGGCAGCATCACACGGATGACCGTCCACCACGATGGGATGAACGCCTTCACCTCGACCGATCGCTCATCGGCGGCGGAGCGGATCGAGAATATCCGCTCAGCGCACGTGGGCCAGGGCTGGGCGGACATCGGGTACCACTACATCATCGACCCCGCCGGCCGGGTCTGGGAGGGCAGGCCCACGAGCCTGCAGGGCGCGCACGTACGCGACAACAACCCTGGGAACCTCGGCATTATGGTGATGGGCAACTACAACAAGCAGGCGGTCACCGGACCAAGCCAGTCGGCGCTCCGCGCGACCATCGCCACAATGATGCGTCAGTACCGGATCGAACGGTCGCGGGTGTATACGCACCAAGAACTTGTTGCGACGGAATGCCCCGGCATGAGCCTGCAACGGGCGATGGTCTCGATCCGAGCTGGTGCTCTGGCCTAGCGCATTGGCCTAGATCGGCCGACCGCTTTCAGTCTTCATCTTCAGCGGCGTCGACATGACCCTCGGGACGGGGGCCGAAGATGGCTGTACCCACACGCACCAAGTTGGCACCCTCTTCGATGGCGGTCTCGAAGTCGTTGCTCATTCCCATTGAGAGCAGGTTGAAGCTGCCGTCGCCGTAGCTCGCTTCGCCGAACTCCTCGTAGAGCTCGCGGCAGCGACCGAACGCTGAACGCACCTGCCTGTCGTCGTCCGTCTCGGCGGCCATGGTCATGAGCCCTCGCACGCGGAGGTTGATCATGGTGTCCATCTGCTCGGCCAAGGGGACCGCTGCCGCGATCGGGCAGCCGTATTTCTGGGGCTCTTCTGAGCAGTTCACCTGTATGAGCACCTCGGCGACGATGTCGAGTTTCATGGCGATCTGCTGGAGTTCCTCGGCAAGCCGAAGAGAATCGACCGAGTGGATCAGCCGGCAGACCTCGACGGCTTTCTTGGCCTTGTTCCGCTGGAGGTGTCCAATCATGTGCCATCGGACCGCGTCCATGGGTTCGGGCTCGCCGCGCTCGCGGCGGGTGTGGCTCATGACGCGCCGTCGGCCCAGATACTCCTCGGCCATCGCGGCCCGCTGGACGAGTTGCTGAACCCGGTTCTCACCGAAGTCCTGGTGCCCGAGGTCCATGAGAGCGCGGATGTCGTCCTGCTCGGCGTGCTTGGTCACCGCGATCAGATAGACATCGCCTGCGGTCCGGCCCGAGCGGGCAGCTGCCTCAGCGATACGACCGCGCACCGCCTCGTACCGATCTTTGAGCGAGCCAGCCGTGGTCACCGAGCCTCCTTGCACCGTGCCTCCTCTTGCCTGTCCCAGCCGGGCTGCTCGAATGCAGCGAGCGTTCATTTCTGGCCGCTGCCCGAGCGGGCGGCATGTCGTAGCATACCCGAGCCTGCGATGCACTGCCCGAGCGGGCGTCACGGCAATTCTTGCGCTCCGCCCACCTCGGCTCTCAGCCGTGAACCCTTGATGGAGAGACGACCCATGCCCGACACCGATTTGCAGCCACGCCAGTCCCCGATCGCCCAAGGCGAGCCCGCTCCGGGCTTCACGCTGACCGACCAGGAACGGCAGGAATGGACGCTCGCCGACGCGGTCCGCAAGGGCGATGTGGTGCTGTGCTTCTACCCGATGGATTTTTCGCCGGTCTGCAATTCTGAGATGCACTGCGTGACCGACGACCTCGCCAAGTGGCAGGCCAAGGGCGCGACGGTCGTGGGCATCTCGTGCGACAGCTTCTTCGTTCACGCTGCGTGGGCGCACGCCGAGGGCTTCGAGCAGACCTTGCTCGCGGACATGCACCGCAAGGTGTGCAAGGCGTATGGCTTCTACTTCGAGCCGTTGAACGTGGCCTCGCGCGGCACGGTGGTCATCGGCCAGAGCGACGACGGCCAGGGCACGGTCAAGTGGGTGCAGGCCCGCGAGATCAAGGACGCGATGGACTTGAACGAAGTGATCGCGCAGATCAGCTAGGACGCTTGGCCGTTGGCCTTGCCTTGATGGAGCACGACTTTGGATCGACGACCGCACGTTCTCATCATCCGCGACGGCTGGGGCCGAAACCCCAACCCCGAGCACGACGCTTTCAACGCAGTCAAGCTGGCGAGCACGCCGGTGAACGACCAACTGATGGCCGAGTGGCCCAGCACGCTCATCGCCACCAGCGGCGAGGACGTGGGGCTGAGCGCCGGCACGATGGGCAACAGCGAGGTCGGGCACCTCAACATCGGCGCGGGCCGAATCGTCGATCAGGAGGCGCTGCGCATCACCCGCGCCTGCCGGGCTGGCAAGCTCGGCGAGATCGGTGCGCTGACTGAGGCGATCAAGACCTCGCGCGATGCAGGCAAGGCGCTGCACCTGATGGGCATCTGCTCGGACGCGGGCGTGCACGGCCAGCTCGAGCACCTCTACGCCTTGCTCGAACTTGCCAAATCGCACGGCCACGAGCGGGTGCTGCTGCATCTGTTCACCGACGGAAGGGACACGGGGCCGTTCACGGGCAAGGGGTTCATTGAGCAGGTGGAGTCGGCGTGCGCGCGCATCGGGATCGGCCGGGTGGTCTCGGTCGTGGGCCGGTACTGGGCGATGGACCGCGACAATCGCTGGGAGCGCATCAGGCTTGCCTACGACCTGCTGACGGGGCGAAGCGAGCCGAAGGTGTTCACTGATGCAGCGAACGCCGTGCAGGACTCGTACGATCATCCTGCTGCTGGGCTCGTGGGTGATGAGTTCGTTTCGCCGCGCGCGATCGGCGACGACTGGCGCGAGACTCGGATATCAACCGGCGACAGCGTGATTTTCTACAACTACCGCACGGACAGGCCTCGCGAGCTGTGCAGTTCATTCTTGGTGCCCGAGTTTGACGGGTCGGGCGAGCTCAAGGCAAGCCCGGAATCAGGTAAGCGGGGCTTCGACCGAGGGCCCAAGCTCGATCTGAACTTCGTGATGATGACCCCTTATAGCGAGCGGCTCAGCGAGCTCGCGGCGATCGCCTTCACAGCGCCGCCAAAGATGAACTCCATCGCGGGCGAGTGGATCAGTTCGCTGGGGCTCGCACAGTTCCGGTGCGCCGAAACGGAAAAGGCTCCGCACGTCACGTTCTTCTTTAACGATCAGCGGGACGAGCCGTTCGAAGGCGAACACCGCGAGATCATCCAGTCCCCCACCGATGTCGAGACGTACGACCTAAAGCCGGAGATGTCGGCATCGGGCGTGCGGGACGCGGTGCTGCGCAGGCTCGCAGCGGACGACTGCGAGCCGTTCATCGTGGTCAACTTTGCCAATGGCGACATGGTGGGCCACACGGGCAGCCTCGAAGCCACGATCAAGGCATGCGAGACGGTCGACGCCTGTGTGGGGAAGATCGTGGACCGTGTGCTCGAACTTGGCGGGAGCGCCATCGTGACCGCCGACCACGGCAACGCCGAGCAGATGAGGGACCCGGCCACCGGCATGCCGCACACCGCGCACACGAGCTACACCGTGCCGCTGATTGTCGTTGGAGAGCCGTTTAAGGACCGATCGCTGCGCACAGGCGGCAGGCTAGCGGATGTCGTGCCGACATCGCTGGCGATGATGGGGCTCGATCAGCCAGAGGCCATGACGGGCCAAAGCCTGCTCGGGTGAAGCTCAGCCGGCTTTGGCGAGCGCATCGGGCGAGAGGTCGACGTGGACCACACGGTTTCGCCCGCCCTGCTTGGCCTGGTAGAGCAGCTTGTCGGCGGCTTCCATGATCTCGGCGGCGCTGAGCGTGGTGCCCGCGGACGCCCCGGCGATGCCAATAGAACAGGTGATCTTGCGCTCGGGGTGTCGAGCCCAGGTCATCTTGCCCAGCGCCTCGCGGATGCGTTCGCATTGGGCCACGCCGTCGGCGGGCGCGGTGTCCGGCAGGATGAGCACGAACTCCTCACCGCCGTAGCGGCAGGCGACATCCGACTCTCGGCTGTGCTCAAGGAGCAACGCACCCAGGCCTTTGATAACCGTATCGCCTGCGGGATGACCGAAGGTGTCGTTGACGGACTTGAAGTGGTCGAGGTCGATGATTGCGAGCGAGATGGGCCTGTCGTGGCGCTTCGAGCCAGCGAGTTCTTCGCTCCACCGGCGGTCGTAGTGGGCTCGGTTGTAGAGGCCTGTGAGCCCGTCAATCTGGGCGCGCTGGCTGAGCATCTGAAGCAGCTCGCTGAGCCGAAGCGCCGAACGGACGCGTGCGCGAAGCTCGGTCAGATCGAACGGCTTGCTGATAAAATCGATCGCACCGAGGTCGAAGGCGGCAACTTTGTCTTGCGGGGTCTGCATGCCCGAGAGCACGAGCACCGGGATGTTGCCCGTGGATTCGTCGTCCTTGAGCTGGCGGAGCACCTGGAAGCCGTCCATGCCGGGCATGCTCAGATCGAGCAGGATCACATCGGGCGATTGTTCCTTGGCGGCTTTGAGGCCGGTCGGTCCGTCGATGGCTTCGAGGAGCTCGAGGCCTTCGTTGCCAAGGCGGGCCTTGAGCAGGCGCCTGACACTGATCGAATCATCGATGACGAGGATCCGACCGGTGACGCTGTTGGTGCATTTGGTTTCGGTCGTCATCAGTCAAAGATCCCTGTCACGAGTGTGATCTGCTCAATGGAATCCCAAATCTCAGGCATCGGATCGGCCCTGGATGGCGGCCTGGCAGAGGCCCAGCAGCTCGCCGAGCTCTTCGTGTACTTCAGCCGTTGAGGCACCCGATCGGATCGCGTCTTCAACCTGTCCCGCAAAGTCGGTCAGGTCCGGGAAGCCGTAGCCGCCCGCAGCGCCCCGCACCTTGTGTGCAACTTCGCGAAGGGTGTGCGAGTCCTCGGCCTCGAACGCATCGCGAAGCTGTTGAACGCGGGTCTCGAGCTCATCGATGAACATCGGGATGAGATCGGCGAGGTCCTCGTCCTGGTCGAATTGGCTGGAGATGGGCGGCTTGTGGGGCACGATGAGTGGTTCTGACATTGGATTCTCCACTTGGGTCATCGGGCCATCTGCCACACGAATTGATGAACTCTGCCGATCGTCGCGCGACTTTGCGACACGAAGCCGGGGCTCCCTCCTCCTGCATGGGCCGACCGCGCTACTCCCTACCGAACCACAAAAAACGCCCGGCCAGACTGGCCGAGCGTTTCGGAAATGACCCCACGGGGATTTGAACCCCGGTTTTCAGGATGAGAACCTGACGTCCTGGACCAGGCTAGACGATGGGGCCAAACAGCGCAGGGGCGGACCCCTGGCAGGTTCTCAGGCCAAGCGTAGGCTAGACAACGCCATCGTCAAGACTGATAGACCGGTCCCGATAACGGGCCTGGGCTTAGCCGAATGCCTTCTTGTAGTCCGAGACGAACTTCTCGAGCCCGCTCGAAGTCAGCGGGTGGGCGAGCATCTTCTGAATCACGTTGAACGGCACCGTGGCTACATCCGCCCCGGCCAGCGCGCAGTCGACCATGTGCTTGGTGTGTCGGATGGACGCGGCCAGCAGCTTGGTCTGGAAGCCGTAGGTGTCGTAGACCTGCCGGATCTGGTGGATGATGTCCATACCGTCGTGCCCGATGTCGTCGAGCCGGCCGATGAACGGGCTCACCAAGAACGCCCCGGCTTTGGCGACCATCAGCGCCTGCAACGGCTGGAAGCAGAGCGTCATGTTCGTTCGGATGCCCTCGTTGGACAGCGCGTTGCACGCCTTGAGCCCGGCCATGGTGGTCGGGAGCTTGACGACGATGTTCTCGGCGATCTGGGCACGCTCGTGGCCCTCTTTCATCATGCCGTCGTAGTCGATCGCGATGACCTCGGCGGAGACGGGACCGGAGACGACGTCGCAGATCTCCTTGAGGCGTTTGCCGTAATCCACCCCCTCGGCGGCGATGAGCGACGGATTGGTGGTCACGCCGTCGAGCACGCCCAGGTCGTGGGCCTGCTTGATTTCGTCGAGGTTGGCGGTATCGATGTACAGTTCCAAGAGAAGCTCCTTTGCCGAACGTGAATCCCCAACACCATATCCGCTCCTCAAGATCGGCACGCTGGGCCGTGGTGTTGATATTCGCTGGCGTGCTTCTCGCGATCATCGGACGGGTCATGGGGCCCGGGGACCTGTACCAGAACTCGGACCAGTGCAAAACCGCGGCGTTCACCGCGGACATGCTCATCAACAGCCGGTGGCTGGTTCCAGTGGACCTGACGGGGGCTCCGACGCTCAAACCGCCGCTGGTGAACTACTTGGCGCTGCCTTCGGTGGCGATCGGCCTTGCGACGGGCGGCCCGGGCGAGTTCGCCTTCAAGCTGCCCTCGATTCTGGCGGCTCTGCTGGGCATGGTCGCGGTGGCGCTAGCGGGCCAGACACTGCTGAGGCGGCTTGGCACGTGGAGCGGCGCGGACGACGTGGACCGGGCGATCGCCGAGCGGGCCGGCGTGCTGGGCTGGGTTTGCGCAGGGGCGTGGATCTCGAGCCCGAGCACGATCAAGCACCTGTACTTCTGCCGGCCGGACATGCTTCAGAACGCGCTGCTCGCGTGGGGCTGGCTCGCCGCGACCGTGCTGCTGGTGGGCGGCTCGAAGCACCCCAGGCGGTGGGCTTGGGTGCTGTGGACCTCAGCGGGCCTGGCGGCGCTGGCCAAGGGCCCGCTTGCGCTGTTGTTGCCCGCGTTCGTGGTGCTCGGGCTGCTGCTGCTCAAACAGAGCGATCCGGGCCAACGCCGATGGAAGCGCACGGGACTGCTTTGGGGGCCGATCGTGATGCTGGCGATCCCGGCGGTGTGGCTGGTCCCCGCGTATATCGCGGAGCCGGCGCACATCGGCGGCACGCTGCTCGGGGGCGAGGTGGGCAACCGCGTATCGACCGGAGGTGACGGGCTCGCTCGGCTACCGATCAATGCGATTCGGGTGCCTGCGTTCTACTTCGAGCGGTTCTGGCCCTGGTCGATCGCAGCCGCGATCGGGCTCTTGGTCATCGGACCGAGACGGCTTCTTCGGCACCCGCTTTCGCCGGCGGTGGTGTGGGTGCTGATGGTCACGGCGCTGTTGATCGTGGTTGCGGGCGAGAGCGGTTCGTTCAACGCGCCAGCGTACCCCGCGATCGCGGTGCTCGGTGTGTACGCGCTGGTTCGTCTTCTCGCGCGTGACCGCGCGAGCAAGATCGGCGCCGCTCAAGTTGTGATCGCAGCGATGGTGCTGCTGACCGCAGGCGGCGTGGTGGCGCGGGAGGCGCTGTTCAGCCGGGCTGCGCGGTCTGGCATCGGCGCGCGGTTGGAGCGGTTCGCGGAGGAAGCCTCAGCTGTCGTGGGCGACGACACGGTCGCGTTCTATGGCCTTGGGCACAACCCTGTGCCTCTGTTCATGGGTCGTCATCCGGGCACACCCGATCAGTGGATCGCACCGACCCAAGCCCATTGGATCGTGATGCCATTGGTCGAGGGACGCGAGGCGGTGGTGTCGTCTGACTCGCTGCTTCGGCTCAAGGCCGGAGGCCGAGGTGTGCGCACGGAGTCGGCGGGCATCGGGCTGTACCGCGGCGGGGCGCACGCGGATGGTCCGTCGCCCTGACGTGCTCGCGGTTACTCGCTCGGCAGCATCGCGTTCAAGGCTCGCCGCATGACTTTGCCGGTCGGGTTTCGCGGCAGGGCATCTACGATGTGTATTTCTCGCGGCGCCTTGTAGCCCGCAAGCCGATCGCGGCACCACGTCTTGAGCTCGGTCGTCAGTTTCGCAGTATCTACCGGGCCGTTCTCCTTGGCCTCCTCGGTGAGTTCGACGAACGCGACGGGCACCTCGCCCCGGCTTGGATCGGTCTGCCCGATGACTCCTGAAGCGCTGACGGATGGATGGGCGCTGAGGACCTCTTCGATCTCGCGGGGGAAGACGTTCTCGCCCCCGACGATCATCATCTCTTTGATTCGGCCGGTGATCGCGGTAAAGCCAGCACCGTCGGCGCGTGCCATGTCCCCCGTGCAGAGGTAACCGTGCTTGTCGAAGGTGCTAGCGGTCTGCTCGGGCAGGCGGTAGTAGCCCTGCATGACGTTGGGTCCCCGGAGGCGCAGCTCGCCATCGGTGCCCGCAGGAAGGTCAAGGCCCGTTGCGGGGTCGACGATGCGCTGGCTGATGCCCGGCAGCGGCCTGCCGATGGAGCCGAGTTTGTGCTCACTTGGCAGGCACAGGTGGGTGACGGGCGAGCACTCGGTCATGCCGTAGCCCTCTGTGATGTTCGCGCCGAATCGCTCGGCGAACCGCTCGGCGACCGCGCGGGGCAGGGGCTCGCCGCCTGAAACCAAGAACTCGGTGTGCGCAAAGTCCTCGGCGGTTGCGCTCTTGACGGCGAGCAGCGCGTTGTACATCGAGGGGATGCCGACGAAGAAGCGTGGCTTGTGCTCGCGGAAGAGCTTGACGATGCGGTTGGGCACGAACCGGGCCGCGTAGACGACTTTGATCCCGAGGACGAGCGGCATGAGCGTGAGCACGGTGAGCCCGAAGGTGTGGAATTGCGGCAGCACGCCGAGCATTACGTCGCCACGGTTGAGGTGGATGACCGACTGGCACTGGCGGATGTTGGCCAGCAGGTTCGCGTGGCTGAGCATCACGCCCTTGGGCTTGCCGCTGGTACCAGAGGTGTAGAGCAGCAGCGCGAGCGAGTCGCACGCGGCGCCCGATGGCCAGGCGAGTTCGGGCATCGACCTGAAATCGATGTCTTCGAGGTACACGACCCTTCGGCCTTGCAGGTTGATCTCGAGCTTTTCAACCATCTCGCGCGACGCGATGATCAGGTCCATGCCCGAGTCGTCGATCACGTAATCGAGTTCCTCGGGCTTGAGCAGGTAGTTCAGGGGCACGGCGGTCTTGCCCGCGAACCACGCTCCCATTGCTGCGAACGCGAACGCGCCGGAGGTCGGGATGAGCAGACCCACCGCGGGCGAGCCTGACTCGGCGCGGATGACCCCCGCGATGTGCATGGCCGCGGCGACCAATTCAGACGCTTTGTACGCCCGACGGTCGTCCTCGATGGCGACCCTGCTCGGCTGGCGCAGGCAGCGGGCGAGAAGCGTCCACGGCAGGTTCATGGCCTTTGCGGGGCTCAGGGGGCCGATCTTTCCGGACAGGCCGTTTAGGACATTCATGCCGTTCAAGGCGTTCATTGGGTGGTTTCCATCGGTTGAGCTCGGTCCATCGGGTATCGGCCTCGGAAAGAACAATGCGAACATGGGCGTTGTGGCAGGCGGGGATAGACGATACTCTGTATCGCGACAGCACGCCCGCTGTCCGCGAGGCCCAGCTCCCCCAGCCGAGAGGCACGCGGGGCGGCCCGACCTAGGCAAGCCGTCGAACCCCAAGACCGACGAGCGCGAGCCAAACGCACCACGCGACGAAACCACTGGTTCAATACCTCGGAGAAGACCATGCCGCGCTACGCACGAATCTTGCTCGCTGCCCCGTTGATGCTCGTTTGCAATGGTGCCTGCGCCCAGGGCCTTGGGTTCGAGATGACGCCGCAGACGCTGCCCCGCGTGATCCACGTCCAGCAGCCCACCGCGGAGCAGGAGGCCCAAGAAGCCAGGCAGGCCGAGATCGAGCGCGACATGAGGCTGCTGCGCCGCCGGTTCTTCGGGAGCCGGAATACCGAGGTCCGCCAGATCGGGATCGCCCAGCTCCGCCAGTACAACGATCCCGAGCACTACCCATCGCTGCTCAAGGTGTTCGCCCGCGACCGTATGGACGTGCGCGAGGCGATCATGGACATGCTTGCTGCGCAACGAACGAACGAGGCGGACGCGACGCTCGCGTGGTCTGCGGTGTTCGGGGCGGACGACGAGATGCAGGAGATCGCGTACGAAAGGCTGGCCGATCGCGTAGGCGAGACGGGCGAGGTCTCAGACCGCGTGAAGCTGGTTCTAATCGAGGGACTGGAGCGTGAGAGCGACGGCCCGCCCGAAGCCGCCGCGGAAATCGCACGCAAGCTGCGAATAGCGGACCTGATCCCCTACCTGATCGTGGCCCAGGCCGGGCCCCCGAGAAGCGAGAGCGACCGCACGGGCAACCTTGCAAACATCGTGATCGGTCGGCAGATCGCGTTCGTCAGCGACCTTCAGCCCGTTGTTTCCGATAGCGCGGTCGGGTTTGACCCCGAACTCAGCGTGGTGGTCGAGGGTGTCGTGCTCGGTATCTCCGACGCGGTGGTCACCACCTACCGACCGGCCGTGCACCGCAGCTTGCTCGGACTTAGCAGCGACCTGTGGGGCCAGCCCACGACGCAGTTCGCGTA
The DNA here is from genome assembly GCA_029260395.1 of Phycisphaerales bacterium. Lineage (GTDB taxonomy): Bacteria > Planctomycetota > Phycisphaerae > Phycisphaerales > UBA1924 > OFTM382. The sequence goes on from JAJDDJ010000022.1 coordinate 50,152, forward strand.
CGACAATGCCAAGTGGCAGCGGTGGTACCGCACCGAATTCAGGCCTTACTGGCTCGAGCGTCAGGCTGAGGGCTAAGCAGCTACTCGGCCATCGCGATGACCGAGGCCATCGCGTGCGAGCCGGTGTGCGTGAGCGAAAGCGACCACTGCACGATGCCCAGATCCCGCGCCGCCTCGGCTGCAAGCGAGCTCAGGGCGATCGAGGGCCTGCCCGAGTGCTCGCGGACGACTTCTGCATCGGTCCATTCGATGCCCCCCGACCAGCCGGTGCCCAGCGCTTTGAAGACGGCTTCCTTGGCTGCGAACCGCGCCGCGTAGTGCTCGACGCATCGCTTGGCGTTCGACTCGCAGTATTCGCGTTCGCCCTCGGTAAAGATGCGGTGCTTGGCACGATCGCCGTGGCGTTCAAGCATGGCCGCGACGCGGGCGACCTCGACCATGTCCACGCCGTGAGAGACGACACTCATTGGGGGAGTCTCACTTCTTGGAGTTCGATGGAGGCTTGGAGTCTGCCGATTTGCTGGCCTTGGTGTCGGGCGCCTTGTCTGGCTTTGACTCGGGTTTGCTGTCTGACTTGCTCTCGCGCTTCGAAGAGCTGGCGGAATCGGACTTGGATTCCGACTTGGTGTCGGCTTTGGAGCCCGATTCCGAACCATTGCCGCTCTCGGGCTTCTTGTCGGCCGCGGCGGCCTTCTTGTAGCTCTCGCTGCGGTAGTCGGTCTCGTAGAACCCGTCGCCTTTGAACAGCACGGCAGCGCCCGTTCCGATGAGGCGCTCGAGCTTGAGCTTGCCGCACTGCGGACACTTTTTCTTGAGCCCATCGCTCATGGCCTGGAACAACTCGAACTCGTGCTCGCAAGCGTTGCAGCGGTAGTCGTAGGTAGGCATGATTAGCCCTCGCCCGGCTGCGCATCGCCAGCCGGCTCGGCGGCCCCGGCCTCCGCAGCGATGGTCACTTGCGCAGCTCGGATGAGCCGATCGCCCATCGCGTAGCCAAAGCGGTACGTCGTCACGATCTTGCCGGGCTCGATGCCCTCGGCGGGCTGGTAGGTCATCGCCTCGTGGCGAGATGGATCGAACTCGTCGCCCGCCTGGGGCGCGACAATCGTCACGCCGATCGATTGCACCGCGCGCATCAGCTCGTCACGAATCAAACGCACACCCTTGGCGATGGCCTCGGCGTCGCTGCGATCGAGGCCCTGCGACAGCGCCATGTCGAACTGGTCGAGCACGGGCAGCAGTCGTTCGACGACCGAGGTCTTGCCCTGCTCGCGCGCGAGCTGCTGGTCGATGACGGCCCGGCGCTGGGTGTTCTGGAAGTCCGCCATCGCGCGCAGGAACTTGCCCTCGAAGTCGGCCCGCTCTCGGCGCACTTTGTCGAGTTCCTCGGCCATCGGATCGATGGGCTCTTGGTCGAGGTCGTACTCGCTCTGGGGTTCACGCTTACTCATCTCGTGTGGCACCTTCCGGACTGTTCGCAGCCGATTGGCTCAGAACAGGTCTTTGATCTTCTTCCAAAACCCCTGGCTCTCGGGCATCACATCGTGGTCTTCGGTCGCTGCAAAGTCGCGCAGCAGTTGCCGCTGCTTGTCCGTGAGCTTCTTGGGTATCTCGATCTTGGTCACTGCGACCAGATCGCCCCGCCGGCCGCTACGCAAGTCGGGCAGGCCCTGGCCGTTCAGCCTGAACAGCTTGCCGTGCTGCGTACCCGCGTGGATCTTGAGTTCTTCCTTGGCGGTCAGCGTCGGTATTTCGACCTCCGCGCCAAGCGCCGCCTGCGAGAAGCTCACGGGCATCTCCATGAGCAGGTGGTCGCCCTCGCGTTCGAACAGGTCGTGCTTCTTCGTGCGCACCAGCACGTGCAGGTTGCCGCGCAGGCCCTTGCCATCGGGGCTCGCTTCAGGAGGCGGGGGCTCGCCCTCGCCCGTTACGCGCACGGCTTGGCCGTCATGGATGCCCGCAGGAATCTTGACCGATAGCGTGCGGTCCTTCTTGGTGCGACCGCTGCCGTGGCAGGTCGAGCACTTGTCCTTGACAACCGTTCCCCGGCCCTTGCAACCCGGGCACACGGTGACCATGCGGAACATCCCGCCGAGGCCCGCCTGCTGCACCCGGCCCTGGCCGTTGCACGTGCCGCAGGTGTCGGGCGTGGTGCCGGGCTTGGCACCGCTACCGGCGCAGGTGTCGCATACATCCAGCCTCGTGAAGTTCACGTCGCGCTCGCAGCCGGTGAGGACTTCTTCGAGCGTGATGCGGACTTCGGTCTCGAGGTCGTAGCCCTTGGCGACGCGCTGGCCGCCTCTGGCGTTACCGAACCCGCCGCCGCGCGAGCTGAACCCCCCACCACCGCCGCCGCCAAAGATATCGCCGAACATCGAGAAGATGTCCTCGACGTTCATTCGGCTGAAGTCGTGGGCCGCCGCCCCGCCGCCGCGCAGGCCTTCTTTGCCGAACTGGTCGTACCGCTGACGCTTGGCGTCATCGCTCAGCACCTCGTACGCCTCAGCGCACTCCTTGAACGCGGCCTCGGCCTCGGCATCGCCCGGGTTGCGGTCCGGGTGGTACTTCATCGCCAGCCGGCGGTAAGCGCGTTTGATCTCGTCGCCGTCAGCGGTGCGTTCGACGCTGAGAATTTCGTAGTAGTCGCGTGTGGCTGGCATTAGTTCAGTCCCATCCGCACAGCGGTAGCCGCCGAAACTCGGCACAGATCAACTTCATGTTCCACATTGCCGAACAGTTCCAAGGTTGGGACCCGCTTTTCAACGATCTCAAGGATGCCACAATCGATCAGAGCGTTGTACGCCTCTTCGTGCGATTGAACGGGCACTTCCCAGAACCCGACAGGCTGGGCTCTTAGAGAGTGGAACAGGAAGAAATTCGCCTCCGGCGTACCGGCTTGGTGTTGAGCGACATGGAACTGAAGCACGCGCTGCACTGCGCGATTCACGACTCCATATTCCTCTGCACAGGCGTTTGCGAGATCGATGACGGTCTTTTCGTTCAGAGGCACAGTCATGAATCGAGCCCCTCCGGTTTCCCGGCGGGGCTCGGGGGTTTGTTTCTACCGCTCCCTCACGGTCGCGGCTCATTCTGAACTAGCTCACCGCCTCGACCTCGGGCTTGGTGTTGTCCTTGAGATCGGTGATGAGCACCTCGGTGGTGAGCATGAGGCCCGCGACGCTGGCGGCGTGGATGAGCGCGCTGGTCGCGACCAGAGCCGGGTCGATGATGCCCGCCTTGACAAGGTCCTCATAGTCGCCGGTGGCGGCGTTGAGGCCCACGTTGCCGTTCGCTTCGAGCACGGTGTCGATAGCGAGGTCGCCGTCGTAGCCCGCGTTGGACGCGATCTGGCTGAGCGGCGCCTCGACGGCGGCTGCGACGATGTCAAAGCCGAGCTTCTCGTCGCCCTTGGCCTTCTTCTTGGCGGCCTCGATGGCGGTCTTGCTGCGGAGCAGCGCGACACCGCCGCCGGGGATGTAGCCCTCTTTGGCTGCGGCGCGGGTGGCGTGGAGCGCGTCATCGACGAGGTCCTTGAGCGCCTTCTGCTCCTGCTCGGTGGTGCCGCCGACGTTGATGATCGCGACGCCTCCGGTGAGCTTGGCGTGGCGCTCCATCAGCTTCTCTTTGTCGTAATCGCTCGTGGACTTCTTGTACTGAGCCATGATCTGATCGGCGCGGCCGGTGATTTCCTTCTTCTTGCCGCCGCCCTCGATGATGGTCGTGTTGTCCTTGGTGATGGCGATCTTCTTGGCCTTGCCGAGTTCGTTGAGCTCGATGGATTCGAGCGAGCGGCCCACGTCCTCGCTGAAGAACTCGCCACCGGTGAGGATGGCGATGTCCTGCAGCATGGCCTTGCGGCGGTCGCCGAAGCCCGGAGCCTTGACGGCCGCGACCTTGAGCACGCCGCGTAGACGGTTGACGACCAGCGCGGCGAGCGCCTCGTTCTCGACATCCTCCGCGATAATGAGCAGCGGCTGGCCCGAGCCCGCGACCTTGTTGAGCAGCGGCAGCAGATCGGGCAGGTTGCCCACCTTCTTCTCGTAGATCAGCACGAGCGCATCTTCGAGCACGCACTCGGCGGTCTTGGGATCGGTCATGAAGTAGGGCGAGAGGTAGCCCTTATCGAACTGCATGCCCTCGACGTACTCAAGCGTGGTGTCCGCGCTCTTGCCGTCCTCGACTTCGACAACGCCGTCGGCACCGACCTTGGCGATAGCCTCGGCGATCAGCTCGCCGACCTGTTCGTTGTGGTTGGCGGAAACGGTCGCGACCTTCTTGTAGTCGGCCTTGCCCTTGCACGGCACCGCCATCGCGTTGATGGCTTCGGCCGCGGCTTCTGCCGCAGCGTTGATGCCGCGCTGCAGTTCGACCGGGTTCGCGCCCGCGGCGACGTGCTTGAGACCCTGGCTAAAGATCGCGTGGGCGAGCACGGTGGCGCAGGTGGTGCCATCGCCCGCCTTGTCGGCGACCTTCTTGGCGACCTGGTGGATCATCTTCGCGCCCATCTGCTGGAACGGCTCGGGCAGCTCGACCTCTTTGGCCACGCTCACGCCGTCTTTGGTCAGCTTCGGGCCGCCGAAAGATTTCTCGATTGCTACATGCCGGCCGCTCGGGCCCATCGTGCAACGCACGGCTTCTGCAAGCCGCTCTGAACCCTTCTTCATTTCGAGCAGGGCGGCGTCGTCGAACATGATTTGCTTCTGTGCCATCGCTTCACCTCGTCCTCAGGGCCTTGCCGAGCGGTGCTCGGAGCGGGCCGTGTTGTTTCTTACCAGTCTTGTGTTTACCAATCGCTTGCTTACCAGTTGTCGTCTTGCTCGTATCCCTGTCGCACGAGCAGGTCGCCCGTCACATCAAGGAACCACTGCTTGGCCTTAGGCGTGAAGTACGGCTTCCAGTCGCCGCTGCGCCCCTTGCGGTACATCTCACCGGGGTTCTCTTTCGTGAACCCGGGCTTGGTCAGGCCTTCATCGCTCAGCGCCGCAGCCTCGGCGGGGTCGAGCCCGAAGTACTCGTAGACCTTGGCCCGCTCGCCCTCGGGGTCCATCTGAAGCAGCTCGTAGCGGATGACGTGGGCCGAACCGTCGACCTCGCCGCTCTGGAGCTTGTCAAGCATGGCGAGATCGTGCTCGGTGTGCCGCTTGTAGTACTGCGCGAGGTGCCGCATCCATTCTTCATTGGCGAACAACTGCTCGGGATGCTCGTGGAAGTGGTTGCGGTTCTTGCTAAAGGCCTTGTGAATCGGGCCGAGCTGCTTCTCGAAGTGCTTGTAGTGCGGGTGGGCCTGACCGATCTCAAGGTGCGCCCAGCTCGTGAGCACATCGCGCGGATCGCGAAAGATGAGCAAGGCCGGCGCGCCGGGCAGGTAGAACTCCAGCGCCCTAGGCGTGCGGTCACCGATCCACAAGGAGCCGCCGCTCCGCGCGTAGCTCGCGGCCATGATCCGCCGAACGCTGTCGCGGAAGCATTCCTCGGCGACGGTGCGGTTGGGCTCGTGGAACGCCACGTGGTGCTTGTACCGCACAAGATCATTGAACCCGACCCGCAGCGCTTCGAGGCGGAACTCGCCCTCCGAGTGCAGCTTGGGGTGCAGGTTCACGAGTTTGCCGAGCCAGTTCGTGCCGCTCCTCGGGTGGCCGAGCAGGAAGAACAGCTTGAGCCGTCTGCCCTGGTGCTCGATCGCCCACTGAGCGCCCTCGCCCGGTTCGCCCGCAAGCTCGCGCCCGTAGCGCACGCGGTCGATGCCCGGGCCTCGAAGCCCGTGAGCCGCCGCAGTATGTGCTACCGATGTCGTCATCGCGTTGCCTTTGCGCCCTGCGTGTTATTAGCGGTCGAGAACGCCGAGCAGCTCCGTCTCGCGGAGGATCAGGCAGGTGTCGCCCTTGAGCTCGACCTCGGTGCCCGCGTACTTGCTGTAGACGACGGTGTCGCCCTTCTTGACGCTGAGCTTGGCTCGGCTGCCGTTATCGAGCAGCTTGCCCGGGCCGCAGGTCACGACCTTGCCCGTGGTGGGCTTCTCTTTGGAACCCTCGGGCAGGTACAGCCCGGTGGCGGTGCGGGACTCGGCCTCGATGGGCTTGACAACGATTCGATCTTCAAGGGGCTTGATGGCCATTACTGTTCTCCGGTGCGCATTCAACTGCGCGGTGTTTATGGTGTATCGCAATTGGACTAGGACGACGCGATGGGCTTCTTAGAACCCCATCCCGCCCATGCCGGGCATGCCGCCCATGCCACCCATGCCGCCCATTCCACCCATGCCGCCCATGCCACCACCGGCGCCCGCGGGCTCGGCTTCGGCAGCATCGGGCGAATCGGTGATGATGCAATCGGCGCTGAGCAGGATCGCGGCGACGCTCGCTGCGTTGGTCAGCGCGAGGCGGTCGACCTTGGCGGGCGTGATGACGCCAGACTTGACGAGGTTCTCGTAGACGCCGGTGAGGGCGTTGTAGCCGAACGCGGGATCGGTGCTCTCGGAGACGCGGGCAACCACGACCGAGCCCTTGGTGCCTGCGTTGTTGGCGATGGTCTCCAGCGGCACGGACAACGCCTTGCGGACGACTTCCATGCCCACGGCCACGTCGTACTTGGCCGAGCCGATGTCGGACGCGGTCACGTCGGTCGCCTTACCAAAGACCTGCTTCCAGATCTTGTGGTTCTCGATGGCGGAGCGCCCACGGATGAAGCTGGTTCCGCCGCCGGGGACGATGCCCTCGGCGACCGCAGCGCGGGTCGCGTGCAGCGCGTCTTCGACGCGGGCCTTCTTCTCCTTGAGTTCGGCTTCGGAAGCAGCGCCGACGTTGACCTGCGCCACGCCGCCTGCGAGTTTGGCCAGACGCTCCTGGAGCTTCTCGCGGTCGTAGTCGCTGGTGGCTGCGTCGATCTCTCGGCGGATCTGCTCGATTCGGTGCTGGATGTGACGGGTCTCGCCAGCGCCCTGGATGACGGTCGTGGTGTCGCTGGTGATCTCGATCTTCTTGGCGAGGCCGAGATCGCTGATCTCCAGCGTGTCGAGCTTGGTGCCGAGGTCTTTCATGACCGCGGTCGCGCCGGTGAGGATGGCGATGTCTTCGAGCATGGCCTTGCGGCGGTCGCCGTAGCCGGGGGCCTTGACGGCCGCGACCTGCAACGTGCCACGCAGCTTGTTGATGACGAGCGTGGCCAGCGCCTCGCCCGTGACATCCTCGGCGATGATGAGCAGCGGCTTCTTGGAGGCCATGACCTTCTCGAGCAGCGGCACGAGCGTGGACAGGTTATCGATCTTGTCCTCGTGGACGAGCACGAGCGCCTTGCTGAACTCGGTCTTCATGCTGTCGACATCGGTGACGAAATTCGGGCTGAGGAAGCCGCGGTCGAACTGCATGCCCTCGACGACTTCGACCTCGGTGACGAAGCTCTTGCCCTCTTCGACGGTGATGACGCCGTCCTTGCCGACTTTCTCGAAGGCGTCGGCCATGATCTTGCCGATTTCGGGATCGTTGTTGGCGCTGATAGCCGCCACATTCTGAATGTCAGCCTTGCCTTTGACGGGAACCGCCTGATCGTCGATGGACTTGCAAACCGCCTCGACGGCAATCTTCATTCCGCGAACGAGAGCGTTGGCATCAACGCCCGCTGCGATCTGCCGAAGGCCCTGACGGAACAGCGCCTCTGCGAGCACGGTCGCGGTGGTAGTGCCGTCGCCCGCGTCGTCGGAGGTCTTCGAGGCTGCCTCTTTGACGAGCAGGGCGCCCATGTTCTCAGCCTTGTTGGAGAGCTCGATCTCCTCGGCGACGCTCACGCCGTCCTTGGTGACGGTGGGACCGCCCCAGGACTTGTCGAGGACCGCGTTTCGGCCGCGCGGGCCGAGGGTGCTCTTGACGGCCCGGGCGAGCTTCTCCACGCCTGCGAGGAGGGACTGCCTTGCTTCCAGATCGAACATCAGCTCTTTGCTTGCCATGGCTCTTGGGCTCCGTAAGGGGAGGTTGGTCTGTCGGACTGCGAACTCGGGTCAAGCCGGGGGCACCCCCTAGCGGGGCTGCACCGGCATCTCTCTATCAGGGCGTAGGGCAACAGGCGTGCCATGACCGGGCCACGCCCCTGCTTGGTCACCACCGCCTCCCACCGTGACTGGCGGGTCGTCAGAGCGGCTGCGAACTTGATGGCTCTGTCAGTAGGCAGCACGCGACTCGCCCCTCCTGCCAGCTTGGCAGGCACAGCATCCTGTGCCTCGGGTGCCAATCTCCGCTCGCCAAGGCCCGATGCGGGACGTACCATCGAACCATGGATGGCCTCACCCTCGTTACCACGCTGGCTCAGAGCAACATCGCGGCGTACCTGCCGATCATGGTCATCCTGACCATGGCTCTCACCTTCGCGATCGGCAACATCGTCGCGACCAAGCTCATCGGGCCGTCACGCACCGGCGAGATCAAGGGCCAGGCCTACGAGTCTGGCATGAACCCGATCGGGACCGCCCGCAAGCGGTTCAACGTGCGGTTCTTCCTGATCGCCATGGTCTTTTTGGTCTTCGATGTCGAAGTCGTCTTCCTCTATCCTTGGGCGGACACCTTCACGGACCTCGCGACTGGCGGTAAGGACGCGGCCCTGTGGCTGGGCCGAATCCTCTTCTTCTTGCTGACGACCGTGGTGGCGTACTTGTACGGATTCCGCAAGGGCGTCTTCAGGTTCGACTGAGCGAGGCTGCACAGCTCGCGCCCAGCCCCGTCGCCGGGTTTCGGGACGCTGGCATCGGTCCGCCTAACGCCCCGGGTGGCCGAGAACAGGCCGCACAATGAGACCGGTCGACCTCTGCCAACGCTCGGTGTAAGTCCTTGCCACGCACGAAGTGGCGACGACGCGGCGGCTGCCGATACACCCTCAACGGGGGCCCGTTGGAGGCGGCAAAATGCAAAGTTCGTTCTCGGGCCAGACCGGCCCGGACTCACAACTCGGTCGCAAGATTCAACGGCTCATCGATGAGCAGTTGTTCTCGATCGTCTACCAGCCGATCATCGACATGCGCACGCAGCAGATCGTGGCATTCGAGGCTCTCACAAGGCCGCACCTCGACTCGAATTTCGAGTCGCCTGCTGCGCTCTTCGAGGCGGCCGAGGCAGAGGCCATGCTGTGGGAGCTCGAAGGCGCCACTCGGCGCGCGGCGATGGCCGGCGCACGCGAGTGGCCAGAGCACGTGCAACTGTTCATCAACTGTGCGCCGTGCGTTGCTGAGCACGAGGACTTCGAGAAGCAGCTCATCGGCGAACTCGAATCCACTTGCGCACGTTACCCGGCGCAGCTGGTGGTCGAGATCACCGAGCGGTCGCCCCACCTCGACATGACCGTGCTGCCCGCGCGCATCGATGCGCTCCGTCAGCGGGGCCTGCAGATAGCCATTGATGATGTTGGCATCGGCGCCAGCGGGCTTGTGCGCATCAGCTCGCTTCGGCCGGGCTGGCTCAAGCTCGACCGCGCGCTCATCGGCGGAATCGACCGCGACCGTTTCAGGCTGAACCTGGTTCGGCACTTGGTGCGGTTTGCGCGCGCCTGTGGTGTTCAGGTGATCGCCGAGGGCATCGAACGGACCGAGGAACTGGATGTCTGCCGGGACTTGGGCGTGTGCTTCGGGCAAGGATTTCTGCTGGGCAGGCCCACGGCTGGCCCGATGGGCCTGCTGGCTGAGTGCCCACCCCCTCAGCCAACGCGCAACGCAGGGGCCGCTCACGACGCGCTGCCCGAGAGCGTCACGCTGCTACGGGGCGTGCAGCCCGCGATGTGCGTGGACCACTCGACCGCTGTGGCATCGGCGGCGCAAGACCTGCTGCGCGACCCGTCGCTGCCCGGTTTGTGCGTGACGCGGGGCGATGAGCTACTGGGCTGGGTTCGGCGTGAGGATGCGCTGCGAGAGGCTCGCACCGACGACCGCAGCGCGATGCCCGTGAGCTTTCTGGCGAGGCGTGCTCCGGTGACTGAATCGGACTCGCTCGACTTCTGCGAGATTTTCGAGTTGGCTGCCACGCACGCGCAGTTCGGAGCTGACCTTCCGATCATCGTGCTCGCTGCGGGCCAGCCGCAGGCGCTGCTCACCACGCCCACGCTGCTCTCGATGGCAGCGGACATGGTGCGCACACAGGCGAGCCGGGAACACGCCAAATCGGCTGGCAATGCCACGACGCTGCCAGGTAGCAGCGGGTGCCTCCAGCACCTCGACAGCCTGCTGGCGAGCACCGGACCCCATCAGCACGACGCGGTGGTCGTCGAGCTTGTGGGCATCGGGCGGTTTAACCATGAGCAGGGCTACGACGCGGGCGAGCGAGTGGTCACCCGGCTGCGCGATCAGCTCCGCCGGGCGCGTCCCGATGGCTTCATCGGGCACCTCGGCCTTGAGGTGTACCTGCTGACCGTTCCATCGGGCACCGCACCCGCTGCCATCCGCGACCTGCTCGCTCGATTCGAGGTGGCCAACGCTTCGGAGCCAGGCGCGGCATCGGTCGGCCTGCGCGCGGTCGAGGTCGCTCGCATTGAAGCCCGTTTCGAGACCGGCAAGCAGGTGCTCGAGTTCGCGTCTCAGCGCCGGGCTGGCGCCCCGAACGAGCGAAGCACGGTGCTCGACGATCAGGACCAGCAGGCCCGATCGGCCTGAACGTGCTCAGGCTCCCTCGGACGCCCTGCCTGCTATCCTTGCCTCGGTGTTCAGAACCCCTCGACCGAGACTGATCGCGACCTTCACAGCGCTGGCATGCCTGACGCTGCTAGTCGTGTCGGCGGGGCTCTCGCCCTCGGGCGACGGGCACGGCACGCACACCCAGCTCGGCATGCCACCCTGCGGCTGGGCGGTGTGGCTGGATTCGCCGTGCGCCACGTGCGGGATGACCACAGCCTTTGCGCACGCCGCCGACGGCGACCTCGCGGGCTCGTTTGTGACCCAGCCGATGGGCATGCTCCTCGCGGTGGTGGTCGCGGCGGTATTCTGGGCTGCTGTGTATCAGGCCTCTACCGGCAGCCGAGTGGACGCAGCGTTCGCACGCCTGCTTCGCGGCAGGGCGCTGGCGGGCGCTGGAGCGCTGGTGCTCGCAAGCTGGGCCTACAAGATCATCACGTGGGACAGCCCAGCAGTCTGAGCTCACCAGTCTGGGCCGAGCATTCTGAGCCGACGAAGAGGAGCCCCGACCGTGCGCACGCGAATAACGATTCTAAATGCTTCAATCCTCACGGCTCTGACAGCGACCGCACTCGCCACAACGGGCTGCATAGGCGAACTCTTCGGAGGCATGGCCGAATCTGCCCGCAGGCAGGGCTCGACCAAGGTGGAGCGGGTGTCCGACGATCTTGAGGGCAAGTCCTTCGCGGTGGTGGTCGCGGTTGACCGCAGCACGGCTGCGACTTCGCCCATGCTCGCTGAGACCCTGGGTGCACGAATGACGCAACTGCTGGCCGAGAACGCTATGGCATCTGGCTTTGCGCCGACGGATCAGGTCACCGCGTACCTGGGCAACACGCCGAGCTGGCGTGCTTGGCCAAGGGGGAGGCTTCCGCAAGAGCTGGGCGTGGACCGCGTGGTGCTCGTGGACATCATCGATTACCGGCTGTACGAGCCGGGCAACGCGTATCTGTGGGACGGCCTCGCTTGGGGCAGCGTCGAGGTCTACGACCCCGAGGCGTTCGACCCCGACAGGCCGATCTACGAGAGCGAGGTCCGCGTGCGGTTCCCCGATGGCACGGGCGTCGGCCCGACGGAGATGCGCGAAAATCTGGTGGCGACCGAACTGCTGAGGCGCTTTGTGAACCGCGCGAGCTGGCTATTTTATGACCACGAAGAGCCCAACATCATTGAGTACTAGCCGCAGACTCGGCAGCGAAAGGACGCAGCTTTGCGCACGATGCAACAGAGATTCATGCTCGGGGCTCTATTGATAGGTGCTGCGGCGATCGGCGCGTGCAACATCATCGGGCCGGCTCTGGCGGTCGCGTCCGGGCCGCCCAAGATCAAGCAGGTGTTCGATCTGCCCGAGGACCGCGTAACAGTGGTGCTGGTTGAGGACACAGCGAGCCCGCCGATCATTCGAGATTCTCGGCTGATTCGGCGGATCGCCGAGTCGGCGACGCAGGAACTCACACGGCGCGGCGCGGTTCGGACCGCAGTCGACCCCGGACCGATCCAGATGATGAGCGTGCAGCCTGCAGAGCGCGACACACCCATCGCGGATCTGGCCCGACGGGTCGGGGCCGACCAGATTGTGTACGCGCAGATCGTGCGGTTTACGCTCTCGCCCGATGGCCAGACCTTCACGCCCAGCGCCGAACTTCGGGTCCGCGTGCTGGACGCATCCGCTGAGAACGAGGAGACCATCGGCGAGCGCATCTGGCCGGCCGATGCTGAAGGTCACCCGCTGCTCGCGGGGGGTGAATCGATTGCTGGCTTCTCGCCCAAGGACGCGTCCGACATCCGACAGGCCGAGCTTGAGCTCGCCGAACTCACCGGGCTGCGCCTTGCCCAGTTGTTCTACGACCGCGACCGCGACAGCGTGTCGCGCAATCGGCCCGGGGGCGAGTAGCAGCGTGCGGCTGGGCGAGCTAAGGCCAACCCGATCGACCGAGGCGCTCACGCTCGATGGACCCGCGCTGGGTCCGGGGCCGGGATCTCAACTGGGGCCAGCCGCGCCGCTGAGCCGAGCCGAGCTTGCTATTGCCGACGACAGCTTCGTGGTCGCGCTGTGCACGGACCCCGCCAGCGCTGGCGATGCGCGTCGGTTTGTGTTTTTCGCAGCCTTGCTCGAAGCGCTGCACCGTCCGGTCGTGGGCCTGCTGCCCGAGGCGTCTTGGAATGTCGAACGCGCGACCCGGTGGGTGCGCACCGCTGGACCTCGCTGGTCGTTCAAGGTGCTCAACCAACCGATCACCGCGTGCTGGGGCGCGATCGATTTGGGTGTAATGATCGCGGCTCCTTGGGTGCTCGATCATGACCTTGCGAAGCTCCGCCTGCGGCAGACGGGACTGGTGGCATCGGCTCATGCCGCACGCACGCCTGTGCTGTGGGCCGGCCCGGGCCAGCCCGCCGAGTTGTACCCGGGCGTGTGCGCAGCGATGCTCGGGTGTGAATCTGATGAGCCGCGGAAGCTTGCGTTCAAGGCCGTGTCGCTTCTGGAAGACCCGGCTCGCCACGCGGAAGTGCTCGCTGCACTGGAGGCAGTCCGGGGCTCACGCGTGGGAGAAGACCATGGCTGAGCGCACGGGCGTGCTGTTTGTCTGCTTGGGCAACATCTGCCGGAGCCCGTTGGCCGAGGGGCTGTTTATCCACGCGGCCCGTGAGCGCGGCGTGCTCGACCGGTTCGATATCGATTCCTGCGGCACGGGCGGCTGGCACGCGGGTAATCCCGCCGACCCGCGCTCGATCGCGGTCGCCCGCAAGCACGGCATTGACCTGCCGAGCCGAGCGAGGCAGCTTCGCGCCGCGACTGACTTTGCGCGGTTCGAGTGGATCATCGCGATGGACCGCTCTAACCACTCGGACCTGCTCGCCGACGGCAGCGAGCCAAGCCGCACGCACCTGATGATGGCGTTTCACGCGGACCACGCAGTCAAGCCGAGCAAGGCGCCGGACGTGCCCGACCCGTATTATGGTGGTGCCGACGGATTCGATGACGTGTATGAGATGTTGACCGGCGCGTGCGATGGGCTGCTAGAACGCGTACTGAGCTAGATCACTCGTTCGAGGCACCCTTGAGTAGTTCGCTCGTGAGCTTGCCCGCGAAGCCCCAGTTTTCAGGATCAATCTCGTCGATGACCACGTGGGTATGCTCGGGCCGCTTTCCAAGAACGTCGCCGAGCAGTTTGGTTACACCCGCGACAATCTCAGCCTTCTGCTCGGTTGAAACGCCCTTGATTACTCGGACACTGACGTATGGCATGACGTTGCTCAGAGGTCCAGCATCAGCCGCTCGGGATTCTCGATGCCGTCTTTGATACGCACGAGGAACTGGACGGCCTCAGCGCCGTCGACGATGCGGTGGTCGTAGCTGACCGCGAGGTACATCATGGGTCGGAGTGCGATCTCGCCGGGCTTGTCTGGGTGTTCGACGGCTCGGCTCTTGATGGTGTGCATGCCGAGGATGGCGGACTGCGGCGGGTTGAGGATCGGCGTGCTCATCAGGCTGCCGAAGATGCCGCCGTTGGTGATGGTGAACGTGCCGTCGGCCATCTCGTCGAGCGAGAGCTTGCCCGACTTGGCTCGCACCGCGAAGTCCTTGATGGCCGACTCGATCTGCGCAAACGACAGGCCCTCGGCGTTGCGGAGCACCGGCACGACGAGGCCCTTGGGGCTGGAGACCGCGATCGCGATATCGCAATAGTCGTGGCTCTTGACCGCGAGCTTGCCGTCCTCGCCGTTGACGATGATGCTGCCGACCCTGGGAAACGCCTGCGTCGCCTGCACGCACGCCTTGACGAAGAAGGACATGAAGCCGAGCCCGACGCCGTGGGATTCTGCGAACTGCTCCTTGTACCGCTTGCGGAGGCTCATGACGTTGGTCATGTCGCACTCGTTGAACGTGGTAAGCATGGCCGCGGTCTGCTGGGCCTCGACGAGGCGCGATGCGATGCGCTGGCGGATCGGGCTCATTCGCTCGACCGAGGTGCTTCGGGAGCCAGCGGGCTTGGCGCTGGTCAGAGGTGCTGCACCGTCGGCATGGGTCTGGATGTAAGCGAGTACATCCTGCTCGCGGACCCTTCCCGAAGCCCCGGTGCCAACGACAGCGCTCAGATTGACGCTGCGTTCATCTGCGATCTTCTTAGCGAGTGGCGTGGCTGAAATCGTGCCGTTACTCGCTGGCTTGCTCGCGGCCTGGCTGGCTGCCGGCTGGGCGACGGCGGCCGCTGCTGGCATGGCCGAAGCTTTGTCACCGGCCGCGCCCTCGGCATTTTGTTCTGGTGCTGCGGTGCTTGTGGCAGTCGCTGCAGCGGGCTTATCCGCTGATTCGTCCACGCTGCCGACAACGCCCCCCACTTCGATCTCGTCGCCCGGGCCGACGCTGCGCTTGAGCACACCCGAGGCGGGCGCCAGGACTTCGACGGTGATCTTGTCTGTCTCGACATCGACGACTGGCTCGTCGCGTTCGACCCACTCACCGTCGGCTTTGTGCCAATCGGCTATCACGCCGCTGGTGACTGACTCGCCTGCTTCGGGCATCACGATGTTGGTGGGCATCGTCGGTTCCTGCTCACCGGCTCTGCGAGGCCGGGACTCGTTGGGCTTTGCCGGACTCGCCGCTCGGCGGGTCCTCGGTCTTGGGCGGCGCGCCGACCGCTGAGGTCAGCAGGTGCTCCTGCTCGATCTTGTGCGCCTTCTTGGAGCCTACCGCGGGCGTCGGGCTCGCGTGGCGACTGATGAAACGATCGAACTCCAGCTTGAGTTCCTCTCGCAGCTTGTCGGCGACGAACAGGCCGCAGCCGGAGTTGCGGGGCTCTTCCTGGACCCACTGGAGCCTGACCTTCTTCGGGTAGCGAGCCAGCACCTCGGCGAACATGTCCGTGTGGAACGGGTACAGCTGTTCGATTCGCACGATCGCGTGGTCGTCCTGTCCGAGTTCGTCCCGGCGCGCTGCGAGTTCCCAGTAGAACTTGCCGGTGCAAACCGTGATCTGCTTGACACCCGATCTCGCGGGTCCGCCCTCGGCCTCGAACCGTGGGTCGTCGAGCACCTCGCAGAATCGACCCGAGACCAATTCGTCGATCTTGCTGGTGGGCGTCCGGAGCATGCTCTTGGGCGTGAGAACCACCAATGGCTTGCGGAACGGCCGGCGGACCTGCCGACGCAAGGCGTGGAAGATCTGCGAGGCGGTCGAAGGGTAGATGACCTGGATGTTCTCGCCCGCGCAGAGCTCGAGAAACCGTTCGGCCCGCGCCGACGAGTGTTCCGGGCCCATGCCCTCATAGCCGTGAGGCAGCAGCAACACGAGCCCGTTCCACCGCTCCCATTTGGCCTCGGCGGAGGAGATGAACTGGTCGATGATCGTCTGCGCGCCGTTGACGAAGTCGCCGAACTGAGCCTCCCACAGCACGAGCATGCTCGGGTCGGCCAACGCGTAGCCGTACTCAAACCCCATGACGCTGACCTCGCTCAGCGGGCTGTCATGGATGCAGATTTCGGCTTGGTGGGTGCCGGGCGTGAACCCGTCGCGGTGCTCGGGTTTGCACAGTTCAAGGATGTGGTTGAGCGGGGTGTAGGGGTCGCCGTTGTCATAGTCACGGAGCACGGCATGTCGATGGCTGAACGTACCACGACGCGAATCCTGACCGCTCAGCCTCACGGAGTTGCCTTCGAGCAGCAGCGTGCCGTACGCGAGCGACTCGGCGTCCGCGTAGCTGATGTCGAGCGTTTTGGGCAGGTCGGCTCTGGCCTGAAGCACACGCTTGAGCTTGGGGTTGAGGTGGAAGCCCTCGGGCACGGTTCCCAGCGCCTCACAGACCTGCTCGATCATTTTGGTCGGCACGCCGGTTTCGACGGGGGTGTGGGAGTAGTGCGGCCTGATGCCGTGCCACCGGGCGCTGCCCGGGTCGATCGTCGGGTCGTAAGGCGAGCTTTGGGCGTGGCGCTGGGCCTCGTTGAGGGCTTCGTCAAGTCTCGCCCGGATGTCCGTCATGTCTTGCTCGGTGATCACGCCTTCGGCGAGCAGCCGCTCGGCGTAGATCCGCAGCACGCTGGGCTTCTTCTTGATGAGCTTGTACAGCACGGGCTGGGTGAATGTGGCCTCGTCCTGCTCGTTATGCCCGTAGCGGCGGTAGCAGAACAGGTCGATGAACACATCACGCCCGAACTTCTGGCGGAACTGCGTGGCCAGCTCGGCTGCCGCTACGACGGCCTCGGGATCGTCCCCGTTGACGTGGACCACCGGTGCCTCGATGAACTTGGCGATGTCGGTGCAATAGCGGCTCGACCGGCTGTACTCGGGCGCGGTCGTGAAGCCGATCATGTTGTTGATGACCACGTGGATCGTGCCGCCAACGGTGTAACCCTCGAGCTCGGACAGATTGAGGCACTCGGCGACGATGCCCTGGCCCGCGACCGCGGCGTCGCCGTGGATGAGCAAAGGCATGACCTGCTTGCGCTTGGTGTCGCCTCGCATCCGCTGCTTGGCACGCGTCCGGCCGAGCACGACTGGGTCCACTGCTTCGAGGTGGCTGGGGTTGCTGGTCAGCGTGAGGTGGATCTCGCGGTCGTCTTCGTATCGGACCGAGCCGGAGTACCCGCGGTGGTATTTAACATCGCCGCCGCCGTCTTCAAAGTTCTCGTCGAAGTTGTCCTCGAACTCGGTGAAGATCTGCGCGAGGGTCTTGCCCAAGACGTGCCTGAGCACGTTGAGCCGGCCGCGGTGGGCCATGCCGAATACGAGTTCCTGCGTGCCGAGAGTCGAAGCGGTGTTGACCACTCGGCTGAGCAGCGGGATCGCCGACTCCGAGCCTTCGAGGCTGAACCGCTTCTCGCCGGGGTACCGCTTGCCCAAGAAGCTCTCGAACGCTTCAGCCTCGATGAGCTGGCGGAGGATCGTGAGCTGGCTCTTGCTGTCGAGTTGGACTCGTCCGGATCGCGACTCCACCCAGTCGAGCAGCCAGGAGCGCTCCTCGATGTTGGAGAGGTGCATGAACTCGAAGCCCATCGCGCCGCAATAGGTCCGCTGGAGGTGCTCGACGATGGCCCTAAGCGGGGCGCTGGGGCCTAGCTGCACAGAGGTTGCGTCGGCGACGAGGTCGAGGTCGGCCTCGCCCAAGCCGTGGGCTTCGAGCGATAGGGCCTTGGGTTCGTCTCCCCCGCGACCCAGAGGATCCAGTTGAGCCCCGATGTGCCCGAGTTCCCGGTAGCTCTCGATGAGCCGGTCGACCGAGACCTGAAAGGAGTTGCCGGTTGAGGGGGTGGCCGCAGTTGTGCCTACGTCTGGAGCCGAACCGACTCCCTGGGCGCGAGCAAGCTCGAAGCCCCGGAAGAACGCGCGGTCCGTCTCGGAGACCGACTGGGGATCACGCAGGTACCGCTGGTACGCCTCATCGACGTAATCAGGGTTCCAAGCGTTGATAGACGACGAGACGGCCCTCGGCGGCAGACTCATTTGTGAACCTCTCGGGTTCCATGCGTGGGTGCGCATGGCTGGACCGGACCCACCTCAGGACGACTGTAGGCCCTCGTATCGGCCAATCCTTGGCCTCCCTGACGATTTCCTGACGACTTTGATCGCACTTATCAGGACCAACTCGGCTCGACACCTGACCATTCCAACTGGTTGTCCGATACGGCTTGTTCGCCGTATGGAATCGACCCGGACTCAACTTGGGCCAAGTTTCTGCTCAGCCGAATCGGCCCGTGACGTAGTCTTCGGTCTCGGCCAGGCGCGGCGTCTGGAAGATCTGCTCCGTCGGCCCGAACTCGACCAGCCTGCCCAGGTACATGAACGCCGTGGCCTCGCTCACCCTGGTGGCCTGTTGCATGTTGTGCGTCACGATCAGCACCGTGTAGGACTCAGCGATCTCGCGGATCAGATCCTCGATCCGCAGCGTCGCGATCGGGTCGAGAGCCGAGCACGGCTCGTCCAGCAGCAGCACCTCGGGCTCGGCAACGATGGCTCGAGCGATGCAGAGCCGCTGCTGCTGACCGCCCGACAGCGCGGTGGCCGACTCGTGCAGCCGGTCGGCGACCTCATCGAGCAACGCGGCCTTCTGCAGAGCGTTCTTGCACGCGTCTTCGAGCACCCGCCGGCGTTTTTCACCGTCGATCCGCAGGGGGTAGATCACGTTCTCGAATATCGACATCGGGAACGGGTTGGGCTTCTGGAACACCATGCCGAGCCGCTTGCGGAGGTCGATCACATCCACACTCGGCCCGTAGACCGGCTCGCCGTTAAGCGAGATGTCGCCCTGCACACGGACGCCCTCGACCAGGTCGTTGAGTCGATTGACCGAGCGCAGCAGGGTGCTCTTGCCGCAGCCCGACGGCCCGACGAGGGCTGTGACCTTGCCACGGGGAATGGGCATCGAGATATCGAACAGCGCCCGGCTCTGGCCGTACCAGAGGCTGAAGCCTGAAATCTGCACCACCGAATCCTGCTCGAGGATCTCCTCGTGGATCTCGGGTGTGAAACCCTCGCCCGCCCGAATGGCATCCACCACTGGGTATTCGCGCGGCGCAGCGGGTTGTGGCCTGGGCAGCTTGGTGTTGGTCATCGCAATGGTCGTCTCAAGGGTCGTCATGGCTGGCTCGGTCGACCGAATCAAACAACCGGCCCGCCCATCCGCTTGCGGAGCCTAGCCCGCAGCAGCATGGCCGAGGAATTCAACGCGAACACAATCGCTACCAGCAGCAGGGTCGTCACCCAGACGAGTGGCCTCGAAGCCTCGGGGTCCGGGCTCTGGTAGCCCAGGTCGAAGATATGGAAGCCCAGGTGCATGAACGACCGGTCGAGGTGGATGTAGGGGGCCGTCTGGTCGAACGGCAGATCGGGCGAGAGCTTGACCGCCCCCACGAGCATCAGCGGGGCCACCTCGCCCGCGCCGCGCGCCATCGCCAGAATTGCCCCGGTCATGATGCCCGGCATGGCCCCGGGCAGCACGATCCGGCGGATCGTCTGCCACCGGCTTGCGCCGCAGCCGTAGCTGCCCTGCCGTGATGAACCGGGCACCGCTGCGATGGCCTCCTCGGTCGCGACAATCACCACCGGAAGCGTGAGCAGCGCGAGCGTGAGCGACGCCCACAGGATGCCCTTGCTGCGGAACGTGGGGATGTTCTCGGCGGCGCGGTCGGCGAAAAATCCGTGGAAGTAAGGCGTCGTCGACCCGAGCACCACGATGAGCACGACCGAAGACAGCCAGCCGATACCCGCCCCCCGCTGCAGCCAGCGGGAACTCGCGGTGCTCCCGAGCGTGCTCGCGCGCCGGCCCGAAGCCGCCATCAGCACCGAGGTCGATACCACCACCCCAAGCCCGGCGGCCATCAGCCACCATGGCATCCGGGGCAGCGGCTCGACCGGCCCGGAATCGACGTACGCGCCGAGTGTGTAACAGAAGAAGCCGAGCCCGAACACGCCGTACACGATGCTCGGCACGCCGGCGAGGTTGTTGATCGCGATGCGCAGGACGCTGGTGATCACGCCCTGCTTGGCGTACTCGCGCAGGTAGATCGCCGCGATCACGCCCAGCGGGACGACTGCGAGACTCAGCAGGATCGTCAGCACGACCGTGCCGAAGATCACGGGCCACACGCCGCCTTCGGTGTTTGCCTCGCGCGGGTCGTCGGTCAGGTACTCACGCCATCGGCTGAGGTAGACGCCCCACTTCTGCGCCAGTGACAGTTCGTTGGCCGGCACCACGCGAACGACCTGCGCCACGCGCAGCGGATCGTCGACCTTTGAGACGCTCGTCGGTGCGACTCGGCCCGTGCGCGGCTCGCGGATCAGGACTCGCACTTCGTCATTCGCCGCGACGAGAGCTGCGATCCTCGCCTCGGCCTCGCTCGTGCGCTCAACAAGCTCACGCTCGGCTTGGCTTGAATCGGACTTGATCTGCTCCACGCGCTCGGCGGTCATGGCGATGCCCGCCGTCGGCTGTTCAACCCACGCGCCCACGAGCAGCAGGCCCGCAGCACACCACGCGACGACTGCCCATCGTTTCTTGCGACCGGCCCACCCCGCTGCCAGAGAGCCCAGGCCCGCAGCGAGCACTGGTGTCCAAACCCCCTTGCTGAGCCCTCGTACCGCTGTGTCTGTATCGGCAAGCTGGCGATTTGCTACGGCGACTCTCAGCCGCCACGCCTCGCGCTGCTTGTTGGCGCGGTCGATCACCGACCGCTGCAGCGATTCGATCTCCGCGAGTCGCTGCTTGGCCAGAGGCAGTTGTTCGCTCAGTTCCGAGAGCGTCTGCTCGTGGCCCTCGCTGAGCACCTCGACCGAGCCGTCGGCCGTCACCCGCTCCATGCGCTCGAGTTCGCCGAGCCACGGCCCCCAGGCGATCCGTTCGACCAGAACGACATCATCGGGCGTTGAAGCGGTCGCGACCTGTGGCTGCTCGACCCATCGGAACGAAGCCTGCGAAGTATCGCGGTTGCCCACGCGGTAGAGCGTGCGTTCCCGCTCCTCGGTCGGGGCCTCGGTTGGCGTGAAGGTCTCGGTGCGGATGGGTTCGCCGAGCACGACCTCGCCCGATGCGAGCTCGATCCGCTGGATCTCGCGCGGCCAGAACGCCCTGAACCCGTCGTACGCGATGAGCGACAGCAGACCCGCGATCATCATGAGCGACAGCGTGAGCGAGGCGCCCATCAACCAGACCGCGGGCTCGCCGTGCGCAGCGAGCGAGGTCGGCCGCCTGCGCCTGCCGCTCTCTGTCGAGAGCTTCGACTGGATGATGGGGGTGATGTCACTCACAGCGAGGCGCTCTTCTTACGGAACCGCTGGCGAACGATCTCCGCCAATGTGTTGATGATGAACGTAACGACGAAGAGCACCAGCCCGCACAAGAACAGCACGCGGTAGTGCGTGCCGCCGCGCTCGGCCTCGGGCAGTTCGGTGGCGATGTTGGCCGCCAGCGTGCGGAAGCCGCTGAATAGGTTCAGGTCCATCTGCGGCGTGTTGCCGGTGGCCATGAGCATGATCATGGTCTCGCCCGCCGCGCGGCCCAGCCCGATCATGCACGCGCTGAATACGCCACTGGTCGCAACAGGCAGCACGACCCGCCAGGCGGTCTGCCAGGGTGTCGCACCGGCTCCGAGCGAGGCGCTGCGAAGCGTATCGGGCACCGCCGACAGCGCGTCCTCGCTGATCGTGTAGATGATCGGGATGATCGCAAAGCCCATGACCAAGCCCACGACCAGCGTGTTGCGCTGGCTGAACGTGCCCAGAAAGCTGTCGCGCGGATCGAAGCCAGCGGCCCGCAACACGAGTGCTGCAGCGAGCGAGAGTCCGACGGCCACCGCGATCGAACCCGCGAACAACGCCAACTCGATAGCGCCGATGGCCAGCCTGCTTCGGCCCGATGCGATGGTGCGCCGCCTTACCGCGGAAGCAAACCACCACGACAACGGCGCGGCCAACGGGATGAGCAGCAGCACCCAGCCCGGCCACGCTCTGCCGTGCTGACCATCGAGCCAGCTACGAAGGAGGTCCTGATTCGTCGCTTGTGATTCAACGCGGGCCGCAATCGCCTCCGCAGCGGGGCTTCCCGCTTCGGGTTCGACCGCGCGCACAACGGCTCCTTCTCGGAACGCGAAGCCGTCGGTGCGCAGCCGCCGCTCGGTATCCGGGGCCATCGTGGCGCGCGTGCCGACCCACGCGGGGATCTCCGCTGGCGGGGCTGGTTCGTATGAGCCCGCCGCGAGAAGTTGATCGCTTCGTGTCGGCCCGAAGAACGCACGCTCCGCCGGCCCGCCCGCCATGAGCGATACGCCGCCCGCGGCCAGCATGACCGCGCCGACCAGCATGATGCGGGCCCACGTTGGCACGCCTAGCAGCACGCGCGTCGGCAGGAGCTGCCACAGGTGCGCCGCGAGCAGCACCACCGCGGGCACCACGAGCAGGCCGATCATCACGCCCGATAGGTGGTCGCCCACCCACGGTGCGACGGCGGCCATAGCGATGAACCCGAGTACGACCGAAGGCAGCGAGGCCATCAGCTCGATCGCGGGCTTGACGGTGCTCCGAACCCGCTTGTGCAGAAACTCGCTGGAGTAGATGGCAGCAAGCACCGAGAGCGGCGCCGCGATAAACATCGCGACGATCGTCGCTTTGAACGTGCCGAAGATCAACGGCACGAGGCTCATCTTGATCTCTGCCGCGTCTTCCGCCGACGATGACTGGTAAACCCACTTGGGCTCGGTCTCGCCCTCGTAGGTGATTCTGCCGAACAGCGCCCGCCAGCCAGCGCCCGGATGGCCCGGATTGACCGCCCAGTGTGCGTACGCGCCGCCCGCGCCGACCACGACCACGCCGTCTTGTCTGGGTGACATGCCAACCGCGACGGGCTCACGCACGTCCACCGCCGACGCGTCGTAGGAGTCGATCACCTTGCCGCTCGTGAGATGGAGCTGCGAGACACGTCCCGACTCGGTCACCGCGGTGATCGTCCGGTCGCGCTGGCCCGCGGTCAGCGCGACCACCGCCGAGCGGCCCGCGCTCAAACGCTCGACTCTGATGAGCCTCCGCCCGTCGCCCGCCTCTGCTTGCGGATCGCGCGACAGCGTCCACACCCAAAGAGAGCCGTCATCGCCCCCAGCGACGAGCGATCGCCCGCCAGGAAGGGCCGTAATAGCCGCCACGCCAGCGCCGCCCGCGAGTTGCAGCCATTCCATCGCTATGAGTGGGTCGCGGCGGCCTGCGTCCGAGGGCAGGCCGTAACGCACACCCCCGCCATCGCGAGAGACTGTCAGCACGCTCTCGCCGTCGGCGAACGCGACCGCCCATGCGCCACGCTGCGCATCGAGCTCGACCTCTCGGCCCGACAGCCTCAGCTTGGGCGCGCTGCCGTCGAGCGGTGTGGTCGCTCGGACCGTGCTCAGCCGCGCAGACCCGTCGGCCCACGCGGTAAACAGCAGCTCGCGGCCCCCGCCCACCATTCGGTAGTCCAGCAGTTCGACCCGACCCGGTTCGTTCCGGGGCACGACCGCCTCGCGCGATTCGATGGCGAACGTGGTCACGCGCTGGCTGCCGCTCTCGGCGACCGAGCGGAGCCCATCGAAAGGCCCATCCTGGGTGACCCGAGACGCGTCACCTAGCGCGGAGGCCTGCGCAGCCGACAGCACCGAAGCGCGCGAGGAAACCTCTCCAAGCTGGAATGAGCCGTCCTCGTAGCCCCACGCGATCAGGCCCTGCGGCGTGGTGACCACCGCCGAGACTGGCTTGTCCTGCGACACGCTTCCGAGCAGTTCACCCGTCGCGAGTTCGACGGCATCGACCCGGCCGTCATTCCGAACCACAGCAGCCGATCCGCCGTACTCGTCAGCAAGCACACCGACGGCGTTACTCGCGTTCGACACGCCGGTATCGGCCAGCTCGGATGTTCCCGGCAGGAACAGTGGTACCACGACCGCGGCCAGATAGAAGCAGATCCCGAGCACCGCCGCAATCACGGCGACGCCGCCCAAACGGATCACGCTGTTGGCGACCTGATCGGCCAGATGCACGCTCCGAGGCGTCTTTCTACGTCTCGGGCTCGCGTTCACACCCATTCGCCGAACTCCGCAACGACTATCACCCATGACGGAACGAATCCGCTGCTCAGAACCCGGGTTGGATCCCGAGCCTTACCAGCTCTTTGCGGGCAACATCGGCGGGTAGCGGGATGAACCCGTCTTTGTACACAGCTTCCTGGCCCTGTCGGCTGAAGATCAACCGGGCGAACTCCCGGCGTAGCGGGTCGAGCGCGGCGTTGGGGTTCTTGTTGATGTACAGCAGCAGGTACCGAGCGATCGGATAATCGCCCGCCAGGGCGGAGGCCGCGTCGGGCATCACGGGCTCGGAGTAATCATCCAGCGCGATCGGCACGACCTTCACGTTGGAGATCATCTTGCCCAGGCCTGAGTAGCCCATGCCAAAGCGGTCTTCGCCTACCGCGTTGACCACACCCGCCGAGCCAGCCTGCTCCTTGACGGTGTCTTTGAAGTCGATGTTGTCCATCGCCACGCTCTTGAAGAAGCCGTAGGTGCCCGACACGCTGTTGCGGCCGTAGAGCGCTACGGGCACGCGGGCGTAATCGGGGTGCTTGACGCCGAGATCGCCCCATGTCAGGTCCGGCGCGTCAACGCTGAAGACCTCGCGGAGCTGCTCGAGCGTCAGGTACTCCACCGGATTGTCCTTGTGGACGAACACCGCGATGCAGTCGATGCCCGTGCGCATCTCGTGGGGCTTCCAGCCGAATGCGGCCTCGAACTCGGCGATCTCGCCTTCCTTCATCGGTCGGCTCATCTGCCCGAACTGGGCCTGGCCCTCGATCAGCGCCGGCGGGGCGGTCGAAGAGCCCTTGCCCTCCACGCCGAAGGAAACGCCCCGGTAGAAGGTGCCGAATTCCTCGCCCCACAACGCCACGATGTTGTTCATCGTTTCGGAGCCAGCGCTCCGTAGCGAGCCCGACACACCCGTGACGGCCTTGTACTCGGGCAGCGCGGAGTCCACCGCGGCCTCAGGGTCGGCGTTGACCTCCAGTTCGGGGTCCGCGTGCAGCGGCCCCGCCAGACCAATCAGCGTGCAAAGAGCGGTCGCAAAGAGCTTGCTCATGTTCTTTCCCGGGCCCTGCCCGGCTCCCTCAGCGAGTTCAATCTCGGCTCAGCGGGCACCTCGGCCCGCACGCAGGGATCGTAGGAAGCCGCACACCATTCTTGTTCCCTTGGCCCGCCAGAAGACCCGTCAGCGACCACCCAGAGGCCCCCCTGTCGATAATCCAGGGTCACTCGGAGGGCGGTGTCCAGGGCTCAACACCATCGCGTAACTCGTTGTCTTGCAAGAGCTCACGCACCTTCAAACGCACTTTCTCGTCATCGGGCTTCGTGCGGGGGCCAAACCGAGCCACGACCTCGCCCCGGCGGTTGAGTAAATACTTCGTGAAGTTCCACTTGGGGTCCCCGCCGAGGGGTTCGGCCTGTGCTGAGAGGTCAGAAAACAGCTCAGCTCGGTCCTCGCCCTTGACGCTGACCTTGGCCATCATCGGGAACTCCACGCCGTAGGTTGTGCTGCAGAACTCCGCGATGTCACCGTTGGTGCCCGGCTCTTGGCCCATGAAGTTGTTTGCTGGGAACCCGATGACCACGAACCCCTGCTCGTAGAACTCGTCGTGCAAGGCCTGAAGCTGCTCGTACTGGGGCGTCAGGCCGCACTTGCTCGCCACGTTGACGATCATCACGACCCGTCCCTCAAAGCTACGCAGATCGATTTCCTTGTCGTCGATGTCCTTGACGATGTGGTCGAGCACGTATGGGTCCGCTGGCTCGGGGTCGGGGTCATTCCCTCCATTGGCCGAGCGGGCGAAGACAACCCCGGCCAGCAACAGCACCCCAGCCACACCGACCGTTATCCAAATCGTCGAGTTCATCCGAATGCCTCCTCAGCGGGTGCGTGCGAGTCCATGTTCAACGCCCCGATCGTACCGGGTTCGGGGCGTGGCCTTCGGCGGATTCGACCTAGAGTCTCCAGACCCATGCTCCACCTCAGCCGAACAGTACGGTTCGTTGTCAACCCGCCGGGGCTGAATCAGCCCGGGACCAACGGCTACGGCGGGGCCCCGCCGCTACGCCATCTTGCCCCCTACCACGAGATGACCGTCGTTTGCTCGGGCACGATCGACCCTGTGATCGGGTACCTCATCAACATTAAGGCCATCGATGAGGCGGTGCGTGAGGTCGCCCTGCCGCGCATCACGTCCGCCGTTTGGGCATCTGCCAACGACCAGGCCGCGAGCGACCCTGTATGGGTACTGAGCGACCTGCTTGAATCGATCGGCCGATCGCTTGATGTCGATCTTGTCACTCTCCGCTGGCACGTCACCCCGTTTGCGAGCTACGAAATGACCGCCAACACAGCCCACCGCGTCACGCTTCGCGCCAAGTTCGACTTCTCGGCTTCCCACCGTCTGTTCGTTCGCGAGTGGAGCGACGAGCAGAACCGAGCGAAGTTCGGCAAATGCGCCCACCCCAGCGGCCACGGGCACAACTACGAGGTTGAGCCCAGCATCGCCGTGCCCACCGAGCAGCCCATCCACGAGGCATCTGAGCTAATCGAAGAGCTGGTCAAGGAGACCATCATCGACCGCTTCGACCACAAACATCTGAACCTTGACACCGTCGAGTTCGGCGAAGGCGGCATCAACTCCACCGTCGAGAACATCGCCCGCGTGTGCTTCGAGTTGCTCGAGCCAGCGCTCACACGCGACATGCCCGCCGCCAAACTGCAAGCGGTTACGGTCTGGGAGACGCCCCGGACCTCGGCGAGCTACTCCGCAGAATCCTGATCAGCTAGCCCCAGTTCGCCGCGTTGCAGTTCGATGGTCAGCCATGAGCCCGATGCGTCCTCGGCCACGTGCCAACGCAGAGCGTGCTGTGCAGAGACCTCGACCGAGCCACTCAGTTCATCGGCCGTTGCCGAATCGCCGAGCCTGGCTCCAAGCCCGTTCATGTCGGCCGCGACCGATCGGCCGCCTCGCTCGCGGGCCAGCGGGATCCGCACGCTGACGCGGTCGCCGCTTCCACTGATCAACGCCTTTTCACCGAGCACAGCGCTCAGGCGGGTCACTCGGTCACGCACCGAAGAAGCCCACCGGATGGCGCTGCGATCGAACGCCTCGTACGGGTCGCGGCCCGCCATCGCCGAGCCCACGCAGCGGGCAATGACGAGGCGAACGTCCAGAGGCAATGCAGCGGTCCACGCCGAACCTGCAGGCGTGAGCGTCGCCGACTCGACCGGTCCGATCGCCGTGGTGAGCCGACGCGTGTGCACCATGTCCATCGGTTCGCTGCGCGAAGACCACGTAAGGTCCACTTCAAGGATCATCGGCAGAGGCGCGGGCCTCGGCTGGGCGCGCACGTGCAGCATCAGGTCGCGCGCGTTGGCCAGCTTCCAGTACTGCAGGGCCCGGCCGACCGAGCCCCACCCCGACCGCTGCGGGTCCGCCGAACGCATCGTATTGAAGTCGAACATGAGCTCCGCGAGCACGAGCCGCTCGCCATCGGGCATGGCCAGCGCCGCTCGATGCAACGGCGCACGCACGTGCGCCACGCCGCCCGGGCCGTCAGACCTTGGCGATGCCGCCATTTGCAACGACCATACCGCTTCAGCATCGATGACCGCGCTGAGCCGGCCGATCGTCGGCACACGCTCGGGCGGTTCGACCAGTTCAAGCGAGAGCCACCATTGCAGCGTGTCGACCACAGGTGCCAGCCATGCAGCCTCGGCTTCGGTCTGCTGGTCGTCTTGTGCTGGCCAATCCCACGCCAGCTCAACGGCGGCCCGCCCCTGTAGCTGGTCCTGCGCGGAAGTGGGCACCGCCCATAGCACGAGCCACGCAAGCACGGCGATCGCAGCGGCCCATCGGGCTCTGACGCTACCATCCGTGCTGGTGAACAAGCCTGATCGCATCCTGATCATCCGGCCCAGTGCTTTGGGCGATGTATGCCGCAGCGTACCGCTGCTCGTGAGCCTACGCAGAGCCTATCCCGAATCCGAGATCGACTGGCTGGTACAGGATTCGTTCATCGGTGCCATCGCGGCCCATCCCGATCTGACCTCAGCGGTGCCATTCGCTCGCAAGCAGCTCGGTCGGGACCTTCGAGCTGCCCGCAGCGGCTCTCTCGTTTCACTGGTGCGTGACCTGCGACGCCGGCGGTACGACATCGTCATCGACGCGCAGGGGCTCGCCCGCTCGGGCCTGCTATCGGCGCTGAGCGGTGCCCCGATCCGCGTAGGCCACGCAGACGCACGCGAGCTCGGCTGGCTGCCGCTCACGCACAAGGTGCGCTCCGATCAGACCCACACCGTTGACCGGATGCTCGACTTGCTGAGGCCGCTCGATGCCGAACCCATCCCCGATCTGCGGCTGCACTGCGCCGATTCGGATCGCCGGTTTGCGGAGCAACTGGTCGGCACCACCCAACCCGTCGTGCTCGCGCCCACAAGCCGGTGGCCCGCCAAGCGGTGGCCCGCCGAGCGATGGGCGCAGCTCGCCGACAGGCTGAGGCGCGAGGCCATCGGACCGCTCGTCGTGGTTGGTGGACCGGGGGAACAGCCGCAGTGCGAAACGCTGCTCGAGCGCGCCGCTCAGCACGACGGAACCATCGACCTCGTGGGCGCGACGTCCGTGGGACAGCTGATGGCGGTCATCGAACGCTCGCGTTTGGTCATCGCCAACGACTCGGCGGCGCTGCACATGGCCGTCGGGTTTGACCGACCGCTCGTTGGACTCTTCGGCCCGACGGACCTCTCCCGCGTTGGGCCATATGGCCGCGACACCGACGTGATTCAGCACATCGACACCGATCAGGTGTTTGACCACAAGAACGAGGCCAACGCAGCGCTGATGGATCGCATCGGCGTGGACGAAGTGTTCTCAGCAGCGATGCGTCGGCTCAGCCGTGCGTCCGCTCGAACTCACGCATGAATGAGGCCATCGCCTCGCACCCCTCGACCGGGAACGCGTTGTAGATGCTGGCCCGCACGCCGCCCAGCGTCCTGTAGCCCTTGAGCGTCGACATGCCTTCTTTGCCCGCCAGCTCGCAGAACTTGCCGTCGAGTTCGGCGTTCGGTGTCTTGAACGTGAGGTTCATGAGCGACCGCGATTCGGGCTGGGCGTGGCCCGTGTAGAACGAGGAGCCATCGATCACGTCGTAGATCAGCTTGGCCTTGGCCTTGTTCCGTTGGGCGATCGGCTCGAGGCCGCCCTGGTCAAGAATCCACTGGAACACCAAGCCGACCGCATAGATCGGGAACACCGGCGGCGTGTTGGGCCGGCTCTCCTTGTCCGCGAACACCTTGTAGCTCAGCATCGCGGGCAGCTTGCGGCCCGAGGCCTCCAGCAGGTCCTTTCGCACGATCACCAGAGTGGTGCCCGCCGGGCCGATGTTCTTCTGCGCGCCCGCGTACAACAGCCCGTACTTGTTGATGTCTATGGGCTCAGAGAAGATGTCGCTCGATGCGTCGCAGACCAGCGGCACGCCCTCGGGAGCTTCGGGAACGTAGTGGTACTGCGTGCCCATGATCGTGTTGTTCGACGTGTAATGGAAGTACGCGGCCTTGGGATCCAGCTTGAGCTGGTCCTGCGTCGGCACGCGGTCGTAGCCCGTTTCCTTGCTCGTGTACGAGGTGCGAGCCGTCCCGAAATGCTCGCAGGTCTTGACCGAGTCCGCCGCCCACTTGCCGGTGACGGCGTAATCCGCTGAGCCGCCCTCGGGCATCAGATTCATCGGAATCAGGTGGTTCTGGCTCGTCGCCCCGCCCGTCATGAACAGCACCGCGTAGTCGTCGCCGATGTTGGCGATACGCCGGCAGCGGTCCTCGGCTTCCTCAAGCACCGCATCAAACAGCTTGCCTCGGTGCGAGTGCTCCAGAATCCCGGTGCCGGTGCCACGGATGTCCCACACGTCTTCCTGGATCTGGCGAAGCACCGTTTCGGGCAATACGCCGGGACCAGCAGAGAAGTTGAAGACGCGGTCTGTTTTCGTAGCGGTCGCCATTGGGAGCTCCTCAAGCTGGCTCATAGGCCAGACGAATCATCGATCTTCGCGGTCATCGACTCTTTGCGCCAGACCCGCTGGCGCGGGTCCTGAGCGAAGCCTCATTCACGCAGTTTACCAGTTCACCGTGCTCTGCAAACGCCCGGATGATACGCACGGTCTCCTCCCCGACGGCTTCCTGAGCCTGCGCCGTCGAAGCCCCGTTGTGGTGCGTCCCGTAGACCCCAGCGAGCGAGCACGTCTCGGAGCTGAACGGGCCGGTAGAGGCCGACGGCTGGTTTTCATGGACATCTAGCCCGCACCGCACGCCCCGCGAGAGCACCGCTCCACGCAGGGCCGCCTCATCGACCACGCCAGCGCGAGCCGTATTCACGAAAATCGCACCCGGCTTGAGAGCAGCAAAGAACTCGCCATCGCACAGCTGCGTGGTCTCTGGCACGAGCGCCACGTGCACGCTCACCGCGTCGCAGCCGGAGGCCATCTTGAGCAGGGCTGCGCGGTTTCGCCCGCCAAAGCCGACGCCTTTGGCGGCGCACCACGTCTCGTCGAGATTCCGCGACCACGCGACGACATTCATGTCAAACGCTAGCGCGCGGTCGATCACCAACTTACCGATGGACCCGACCCCAACCAGCCCGAGTGTTCGGCCCTTGAGCCCGCGACAAGTCGCGCCAAAGCCCTGCTTGTCCCACTTGCCCGCTCGGAGTTTGGCCGCTTGGTCAGGCAAGCTGCGGTCGCACGCCAGCAGCAGTCCCATGGCCAGTTCCGCGACCGCCGCGGCGTTCATGCCAGGGCAGTTCGCCACCGCCACCCCGCAAGCACTCGCCGCGCTGCAATCAACGTTATCGATTCCCGCACCGGCCCGAACGATCAGCCCGAGCCGGGCGCTCGCCCTAATCGCAGCCTCGGGCACCTTGGTGGACCGGACCACAAGCACCTCGGGACTGTGCTCGGCCACCGCGTCGATCAGCGTCTGATCCTGGAGTTGTGGGTGTACTCGGACCGTGTGTCCGGCCTCGACCAGCACCTTTACCGTCGAGGGATCGAGCTTATCAGCCACCAAAATCTCTGCCATCGGTATCGCTCCCTCGAACGCGCCGCCATCGTCGATCAAGCCACCAACATCGTATAGCCTCGGTGGCTCTGCCGAGACTCTGATGCCGCTGGTGTTTACAAAAAACCACCCGCTGTCGCGGGTGGCTGAGAGGGTCTCATGGGTTTGGCACGGGCCGAACGATCAGTTCAAGCCGTAACCGACTGACTCACCGCCGTAGTCATTGCCTAGCAGGCCGCCACGCGTGGTCGAGTAGCGGTTCATGACCTCGTCCAGAGCGGGCGAGAAGCGACCGGTCACTGGCGGCTCCCACGGGTCGTCCTGGCGGTAGAAGGTGCGGAAGAACGGCACCGTCGGGCTATTGGGGTTCCATCCGAGGTTGGCATCGCCCGTGCGCTTAAGACCAGCCGAGCCGTCGAAGAACGACATCGTCACCTTGGCCTCATCAACGCCGTAGTACACACGCTGGCGGCCTTCATAGAACTGTTCGCCTGCGTTGTAGTAGACCTTCGAGGACGGGAACGCGACCTTATTCAGATCGACATCACCGAACTTACCTGCACCGGGAACGAGGAATGTTCCGGCGGTAGTAGAAGGACGCACACGCCGTGACACAGCGTCGCCCGATCTCGAGTTCGGGTTCGTGCTTGCGTAGAAATCGTATGATGCGATGTTCGCGTAGTAAGACGAGGAGTAAGGCCAAGTGCGGTTCTGAGTTGCGGTGCCTGGGGTGCGCTGGAACGGGGCGTAGAGGTCTTCCTCATAGCCGCGCCAATCCTGCCATTGGAGACGGTACCGGTCGCCGGGGCTGACCGTGGTCTCGTTGGGCAGGTTGTCACCCATGTAATCCACCATCACGAGGTGGCTGTAAAGCACGTGTGGAATCCAGCCCGTACGGAGCGGGAAGTCGTCCCGGCCAGCGCGACGGCGGATGATGTCAATCGCGAGCTTCGAGCCAGCCACAGCGGGGCTGTCGTTGGCACCAGGCACCAGGTCGTTGTATTGCGAGCCGCTTGCATCGGTCAGGTTCGCGATCGCGTCCCTGAAGTCCGCTGCGTAGCTCTGGTTGCCGATGGCAAACTGACGCAGGTTCGAGAGGTCCTTCACCTGCCAAGCAGCGAGCCGCGCTTTGCCCAGAGCGGGCAGCAGAATCCCGATGAGCAACGCGATGATCGCGATGACCACCAGCAACTCGATCAGTGTGAAAGCTCGCTTTGAGCGAGACGGAATCAATGCCAACATGGGTGTACCCTCCGCTTAGCTGCGTGCATCACAGCCTTGTGTGTGTTTCAGCGTACCATGGAGTGAGCAGCCTGTCGAGACCCTTTCTGCTAACAACGGCTGATTCTCGGACTAGGCCAAGCACTTCGGGAAGCCGGACTTGATCGTCCGAAATCGTCCCTCGTGAGCCTTTTATCGCCGCTCCCAACCCGATATCGACAGGCTTGAGGACTCACCAACCATGACACGATTGCCCCGTTTCAGGACACCTATCGTTGCCATCATCGGGCTCTCGCTGTCCCCACTCGTTGGCTGCCAATCTCAGCGAAACCCCCTTTCAGGGCTCGACGAGGCCGAACGAGCGATCCCGGTCGACCGGCCGCGTACTCGTGGCGGCCCCAGCGACCCCACGGGGACGCCGCCGTTGGTCATCAACCGCCAGCCGGTAAGCTGGGACGAGCTCGCGGGCGTGCTCGCCGAGTCTGGCGGGGCTGGAGCCATCGAAGAACTGGCTCTGACTCGCTCATTGAAAATTGAGATGGCCGCCCGGGGGCAAACACTCGATTCTGAGGCTGCCCGTCGAGAAGAGCGGTTGCTCGCCGTGTCGCTCACCCAAAGCGACGGCATCGAGACCAGCCAGGTCGCCGCCGTCGTGGCCGATCTCAAGAACGCTCGGGGGCTGGGCCCTGTCCGCTACGCGATGCTCTTGGAACGCAACGCCATGCTCCGCTCACTCGTCCGCGACCAAGTCGCGCTCGACGAAGCTTCGCTGCGGACGGCGTTCGACATCCGCCACGGCACGCGCCGCACGGTTCGGCTTATTGTCGTTTCAACGCAGCGCGAGGCCTCGACCATCCGTGCTCGGCTGCTGTCCGCTGCCACCGAGCCGCGAGCAGCGTTCATTCAAGCTGCAATCGATTCGTCAACCGATGCCACCGCAGCGCGCGGCGGGCTCACCGAGCCCATCAGCCCGCTCGATCCCGCGTACGCGCCAACGGTTCGCCGAATGCTCCAGTCGCTCGAGCCGGGTCGCATCAGCCCGATCGTCGCTGTCGACAACGGCTTTGCGCTCATGCTCCTCGAACAGGACATCCCGGCCGACGGCGTCGCATTCGAGAACGTGCGAAACGATCTCGAACGTTTGGTGCGTTTGCGGCAGGAGCGCCTGCTGATGGACAGACTCGCCCGCCAACTGCTCGACAGCGCCTCGATCACCGCGTTCGATGAGTCGCTCAATTGGGCGTGGAAGAACCGTCGGTCGCGCTAAGGGACTGCATCCGTGAGAAACCGCAGGATCTCAGAGCGGACCGCGTCGTCCACCAGCAAGCCGTTGTGGTCGAGACCCTCGTAGGTCTCCCGCCTTGTGTTCACCCCCGCATTGGTTGCCGCCTCCAGCAGCCGCTCCGTGTGGTAGGGCCGAACGATGCCGTCGCTCGTGCCGTGCAACAAGAGCACGGGCCTATCCCCGATGCGTGCGATGGCCTCTTCTGGATTGCCACGGTCGCGGATGAGTGCCTTGGTCAGCAGCGGGACGTAGTCGCCCGAAACACGCTGCCAGCCGGAGAACGGCGCTCCCGCGACCAGTGCCACGGGCTCGGCTCGCTCGCCGACCAGCCGCGTCGCCGTAGCCCCGCCGAGACTGAACCCGTACACGGCCACGCGCGACGGGTCGATGTCGCCTCTCGCTAGCAGGGTGTCCAGCGCCGCGTTGGCATCGGTGAGCACCGCATCCCGGTTCAGCGGCCCGCGGTCGCTCTTGCCGTAGGAGCGGTAGTCGAACAGCATCACCGCGTAGCCGTGCTCGGTGAGCCACTCGCAGAACTGCACGTGATCGGTCATGTTGCCCGCGTTGCCGTGCACGTGCAGCACAGCGGGCCAAGGGCCATCCGGCTCGCCTTCGGGCGGGATGAACCAGCCGTGGAGCTTGAGCCCCTGGGCGTTGGTGAACCAGACGTCCTCGGTGCCCTCTGGCGTCTCGAACGCCGACCGGCTGGGGTAAAAGAAGAGCCGCTCGGCGCAGCCATTAAAGCTCACAGCGATAAACCCCACCACTGCCAGCGCTGCCGCATACAGCCAGCGTCGCAGCCTGCGGACTCGCTTTGGTTGGTCCTGAGCCATCGGTTTCCCGTCCGGGTTCCCATCGGGCTCTCGACAAGCCCTACCGCGCGTACTCGATCGCACGGGTCTCTCGGAGAACCGTCACTCGGATTTCGCCCGGGAACGTCATTTCGGCGCTGACCTTCTTGGCGATGTCGTGCGCGATCAGGTACGCCTCGTCATCGCTCACACGATCGGCGTCGATCATTACCCGTACCTCGCGGCCCGCCTGGATCGCGTACGCCTCGGTCACGCCCTTGTACCCAAGAGCGATATCTTGCAGGTCGTTGAGCCGCTGCACGTACCGCTCCATGCTCTCGCGCCGAGCGCCGGGCCTCGCTGAGCTGACCGCGTCGGCCGCCATCACGATCGGCGTGTAAAACGTGGTTGACGGGATATCGGCGTGGTGCCCGCCGATGGCGTTGAGCACCGCCTCGTCCGTCTCGCCGTGCTGCTTGGCGAATTCCATACCGATCTTCGGGTGCCCACCTTCCATCTCGTGGTCCATCGCCTTGCCGATGTCGTGTAGGAATCCGCAGCGCCGTGCGAGGCGCCCGTCAAGCCCGAGTTGCTCGGCGATGATCTGGCTCATGAACGCGACCTCGACCGAGTGACGAAGCACGTTCTGTCCGTAGCTGGTGCGGTAGTGCATCTTGCCCATTGCTTCGACGATCTTGGGGCTCAGCCCGCGTAGGTTCACCTCGAGCACCGCTTCCTTGCCGGCTTGCAGGACTCGCTGGTTGATCTCGCTGCGAGCCTTCTCGACGACTTCCTCGATCCGCGATGGGTGCATCCGGCCGTCGGCGACGAGCTTCTCCAGCGCCTCCACCGCGACCGCTTGGCGAACCTTGTCGAAGCACGACACCACGATCACGCCCGGTGTGTCGTCCACAATGATGTCCGCCCCGCTGACCTTCTCGAACGCCCGGATGTTCCGGCCCTCGCGCCCGATGATGCGGCCTTTCATGTCGTCGCTGGGGATCGCCACGGTGCGCACGGTCGATTCGCTGGTGGTCTCAGCTGCATACCGCTGAATGGCTTGCAGCGTGATCTCGGTGGCCTTCTCACGGGCGTCCTGCTCGGCCCGCTCGATGACCGAACGCGATAGCTTGGCGACCTCCTGGCGAGAGTCTTCCTCGACCCGTTTGAGCACCTGGTCCAGCGCCTGCTGCTCGCTGAGCCCGCTGATCTTGTGGAGTTCGGCCTTCTGCGAAGCGAGCACCTGTTCGGTGTGCGCACGGAGCTTGTCGATTTCGCCCTCTCTGCCGTCGAGCTGCTCGCCCCGCTTGAGGTTCCGCTGGTCCCGCTGTTCGAGCGATTCTTCTTTCTTCTCGATCGATGTTTCGCGTTTGGCGAGCCTGCGCTCCGTCTCGCGGTGCTCCTCGCGCTGGCGATCGAACTCAGCTTCGACCTGAGAAGCGCGCTCGCGGGCCTCCTTCTCGGCCTCGAGTTGACGTTTGGCGACGTCCGCCTCCGCCTTCTGCTCGGCTGCGACGACCGCGTTCGAAACCGTCTTGCGCGTGGTCCACCAATGGAAACCCGCACCCAGCGCGCCGCCGATGATGGCAACCGCCGCCAGAATGACCGCAGTGCTGGCGAAGTCCGTGGCCGCCAGCGTCGGGACAAGCCCGATGTTTTCAGAAATTGCGTCCATGCCCGTGCCCGCCTGAATGTCTAAGCGCGGACCTGCCGGCGGAGTCTCGCTGCGCTGCTCCCCGCGCCCATGAGAAATACTGGAGGACGGGCTCGGGGCACGCTGGATCGCCAAAGCACCGCCCACCAAGAGGCTGCGGCCTGGCTTCGGCTTTACGCCCGGCTCTCCGGACGGCAAGATCGGTTCCGCACGCGCGGCCAACGCCGGGTGCTCAATAGTCCTCACGCCCGCGGCGTCAGGATTTCCTATGGTACGCTTTCCGTTCCCCCCGCACACACCGCCCGGGACCCGACCATGACCAACACACGGTTAACGCTCGCCGCTTCTCTCGCCTTTGGGCTCCTGACACTGTCCGGCTGCCACTCTTCACAGTCGAATCAGGTGCAGATCGTATCATCCGATCAAATAGCGAACATTTCTGAATACCACCACCGACCGCTGAACGTCATCGTCACCAACCCCGCGGGCGGCGTGGTCGTGATCGCGGACGACACGCTCGAGACCCCGCGCGTGCAGGCCCGTACCCGGGGCAAGCTGCCCGCTGCGGACTTCGTTTCGGCATCGCTCAGCGGCTCGTCCCTCACCGTCGAGCGCGCAGGACCAGACCATCGCGACCTCATCGATATCACTGTGTGGGTGCCCTTCTCCGACGGCGTGCGCATCCGTAACAGCCATGGCTCGGCCAGGCTCGTCGGCGTCGGCGGGCCCATCGATGTCGAGGTCGGCTCTGGCCCCGATTCGGGAGGCCCCATCGAGCTGCGCACCCTGACCCCATTGCGCGATGGCCTCCGCCTCGTCACTACCGACGGCTGGATCAAGGCGATCGCCCCCGCACTGTCGGCGGGACAGGTCGAGGTGCGTTCAGATGACGGCAGCGTGTTTATCCGCAGCGATCGAGGCGAGTTGACCGGGGCGCAGGTCGGCCCGGGTTACCACACGGGCACGCTCAACACCGGCGGACCAACTTTCACGCTGCTCACAGGACGCGGCGACGTGAACCTGGACCTGATCCACGCGCCCTTCGAGAGCGGCAGCTGGCCCAAGCACTAGTAGCGAAGCGTGTGCTTTCTGGTATCGTCTCAGCCCGCGGCGCGCAAGCTGCGGTCCTGCATCGCTTGCATGCAGCGGCCGATCTGCTCAGCCACGAACGCCTGATGCTCCGGGTGGAACGTGAAGTCGAACGCCATGCCCGCGTGGATCAGCTGCGCGCTGTCCAGATGACGATGCACGAGCTTGGTCGTCATACAGAGCGGCGCCTTGAGCACCGGTTGCAGATCGACGCGAAGGAAGAAGTACCGAGCCGAATCGAACCCGCCGGCTTCTTCGCGCGGTGCGAGCAAGCCAAGTCCGCCGCCCGAGACGTTCACGAGCTTGGCCTTGAACGACGGCCCGACGTCGGGCAGCATGTCGTCCGACACGCCGCTGGCGATGCCCTGTTCGAGGCAGGCCTTGCACGCAACCTCCGCTGCCACGCCCGAGGCCGGATCGAGCATGGGCCACGCGGTGACCTCGGGGACTTGCAGCGTCGCCGTCGAGATTCGGTTGAACGTTCGGCGCTGGCAGCGCTCGACCTGTTCGGGAGCGCTCAGGTGCAGGTGCTGGCGGCCATCGATGACCTCGCTGCCCGTCACCGTTGCATGGAACATCCACCGGTTCTGCCCCACGGTCATCGCCCCGATCAGAAGCACACCCCGCTCGATGCTCAGGCTCAGACCCGCCGCCGAGGGCGTCTCGACGATGAGCCCGTCGTCAGCGACATGCCGGAGCCGAACGCGCCAGACCAGATCGGCGGGGTTGAGGGCGTCTTCGCCCAGAGCATCGGAGGGCGCGACCGACAGTTCGATCGCGCCACCGCGCTGTGCGATCTGATCGAGCATGTCACGCCAACGCTGGGTACGGGATCGGTTTGCAGGCACTTGGTCATCCCCTTGGCGCTGGTTGGTTGATGCCAGCGTCCACGGGTCCGCATCGTGCCATCGGGGTCCGATCTTGAGCCGAGAGTCCGGCTGGTTTGCATCGCATGGCGTCACGCAGCGTCTGGAGCGTTCGGTCGCCCACCCCGCGTCCGAGAATCGCCCAGCGCCGACTTGAACGCATCAAGCAGCCGCCTGCACTCGGCCTGCGCCGAGGGCGATGTACGCTCGCCCGCGTACCGGGCCTCGTACATCGCGTGGACGAACCGCTCGAACGCGGCCCCAGCCTCGTGCGACACCGCGCGCACGTTCGCCGCATGCTCGAGCCCGCCCCGCCAGCTGGGGCACGCCACGCCCGCGTTCCTGAGCGCTCGCTCTGCGGAACGCCACAGGCTGGCGAGTTCGGGCGAAGCCAGCGGCCGGGTGCGCGCACGATGCCGCCGGACCATCCACACCATCAGCACGAGGGCTCCGACTCCCAATGCTCCGCCCAGCCCTTGAGCGATCGGCAGTCGTCCCGCTCCGGGCTCGATGGCATCGGAGGCTCGTGGCCCCATCGACCCCTGCTGCGACCGCGACCAGGGCTGCTTACCGCCGAAGTCCACGACCTGCGTGACCCACGCGTACTCGATCGCATGCATCACGCCTCCGATTCGGCTCCGCAGCGTCGGCTTGGGGACGTGAATATCCATAAGCTCGGCCTGCGGTGTCGGGTCCAGAGTGATCCACACCCCGCCCCCGATCGACGCCTCCACCCAGGCGTGCGCGTGGCTTTGTCGCACGAGGTAGTACCCACCCGCGGCGTTGTATTCGACCGCGATATACCCCGCGACCACGCGCGAATCGATCCCAACCGCTCGGCACGCAGCCGCGAGCGTTGAAGCGAAGTATTCGCAGTGCCCGCGCTTCGCCTCGAACAGGAACCATTCGGTTGGATCCGTATTGGAAGGAACCGGCGGCTGGTCGAGCGTGTAGGTCGCGCACGCACTGGCTGCGTCCGCAAGTGCGCGAGCCGCTGGGCCGTCCGCGTCGATCGCCCGAAGGGCTGGATCGGGTTCGATCCCCTTGGCCACGAGCACGCCGCGCGCCCATTCGTTGAGCCTATCCACGGGCAAGGGCTCGACCGAACGCCTGAGCCGTGACGCGCTCCGGCGGTCGTACTGGCTCGACCACACGGTGTACGACAACTGGCCAGAGTTTGAGATTGCCCGCATGACCTCGCCGCTCATCCGCCGGATCGTGGCGGGCATCCCGATCTGCACGCTGTAGGGTCGCCACACGGCGAAGAGCACTTGATCGAGCGGGTCCGAACGCTTGAGTACGATGTGCTGAACGATCGTTGAGACCTCGCTCGGAGGCGGCGCTGCAAACGGTGTTTCCAGACCCGCCGAAACATCCAGCTTGGGCCGTTGATCGGTCACATCGCTCAGCACCCACCGGCCCTGCGTGTACTTGTCGAGCACGGCACCGCGCAGGTAGAACACTTGGTTAGGCCCGCCCAACAGATTGCCGTTGGAATCCTCGAGTCGAAGGTCGAGCACCGGCTCGGACGACTGCGAGATGATGCCTCGCGCGCCCAGGCTGATCTGGTCTGTGAACCTCGACGTGCTTCCCTGCGTGAAAGGCGCGTGCAGACTGCCAAGCCCGCCTTGGAACAGCTGCCGCGGAATGAGCACGAAGACCAGAATGCTGATAGCGACGACTCCGACCGTTGCAAACACGCTGATCCGCTTGTGGGGCGGCCTGCTGCCCAGTCCGCTGGTCGTCACCGCGATGGTCGACCCGCCCGCAGCTTCCCTTGCCACGAGCAGTTGCACTCGCACCGCTGCGTCGATCAGCACAGGCACGAGCACCAAAAGCATCAGCCCTACGAGCAGCCCGACATCCGTCAGCGCGGTCGCTAGCGCCAGGAATACCGCCAAGGTGAGGAGTTGGCCCTCGTCCCGTGCGAGCCTGCGGTCGAACATCTTGACCACCAGTACCGCGATCAGGAACCACGCGAATACCGACACGCTTACCGTCGCCGCCGACCAGCTCAGGGCCCCCGCCCCCGCTACCAGCACGAGCACGCCATTGAGCACCCACCGCGGGGTTGTGATGTACCACCGCGCGCGCATCATCCTGTGCAACCCGATCAGCAGCGCGCTGACGATGATCCCAAGCGCTGCCCGGTCATCGGCGACCGCGAACATCACCTGCGCAAGCACCACCGTGGCTGTCACCGCGCGCCTGGCCCGCTGCACCCTGTCCGCAGCCGATTGGCTCAAACCCCGGTCTCCCGCCGCTGCGCCCAGCTCTCGACATCCAGTACCACGTCCGCCCGGCCCGAGCCGCTGCCATCGGAGATGACCACGGTCCCAGCGTCTACCGGTTCGGCGGGGGTTTGCCGCGGATCCATATCCGCCAGTGCATCGAGCGTCCGCTCATACGTCGCAGCTGTCGAGTCGAGGCCCTGGATCTGCACGGGCACACCCGCCCTTGCCGCGACCATGCACACCCCCGCTGCAAGTTCTACCGCCGCGTCCGCCCAGCTGTCCGGCGATCCGGCAGCGAGCCTGAACGCCACCTTGAACAGGGCCTTGGTCGGCAGGCTTTCTTCGATCACACGCAGGTCGCCCGTGCGTGCGGTGGCGCGCCATGCGATGGACCGGACTGAATCGCCCGGAACGTACTCGCGCAGGCCATAGGGCTCGCCACGGACCCCGAGGTGCGCGTTGGTCCGTTTGGTCTTGAAGCCGCCGCCCAGCGGGCCGAGCAGCTCGCCCGACCGCACCGGCGCAGGCCGGGGCCGAACGACAAGCTCCCGCGATTGCACGGCGAACACGCTCTTGCGTGTCAGCCCGAACGGGAACGTCGTTGAAGCGCGAAGTCCTGTGAACTTCCACCGCCCGCGTGTTTGCGTTCGGCATGGCAGCGTCACATCGAGCGTCGCGCCAGCGGGCAGCGATGCGACCCAGCCGGTTGCGAACAGCCGGTGGTCAGACTTTCGCCCCGCTGTACGATCCTCCAGTGACAGCGCTACGGCGGGCATCCATCGGTTCGTGTTGCGAAGCCTGTACCGGAGCATGGCGGTGCCGCCCGCTGTGACTGATTCGGGCGCGTAGCCCTCGATCCGCAGGCCCATCAGCGACGAGCCTGACAGGACGCCCGAGACAATCACCACCCCGATCGCCACACCGAAGAGCCAGTACAGCAAGTTGTTCTCGCTGTTGAGCGCGCCGAGCAGCACGAGCACCGTCGCTCCGACAAACAGCAGGCCCGGGGTGTACAGGTGGTAGCGCCTGCGGAGCTTGATCCGCTTGCTACGCGCCATCAGCGCCCCGCTGCCACGCCCCGCTCGTCGGCGACAATCAGCATCACCTGGCCTTCCGCCGGCGGGTAGCTCGTCGAACGCACCGGGTAGATGCTCGGACCGAGCGCCTCGATGTCGTACCGCACGCCCGAGGCGCGCAGATCGAGCTTCATCGTGAACCAGCCGTCAGGCCCGGTCTGCGCCGTGGCGATCACAGCCTGCGATTTCTTGAGCGACACTTTCACGTCGCCTATGCCTCGTGTGGCGTCGGTCGACGCCAGCCGTGCATCTTGCTCGGGCACAATGGTCACGATTCCGATATCGCCCGGCACAACTCGGCCGCGCACCGTGGACGTGCTCCCGCAGCCCGAGACCGCCGCAACACCCAGGGCCATCGAGACGACGAACGCACCACGCGCAGCGCTCAGCTTGGTCATCATCGTTTTCATCATGCCGGGCTTCTTTCTTCCCGCTCGGGGAGGTCCTGGATCGATCCGAGGCCGAAGGCCTGGAGGAATTGCTTGGTTGTGCCGTAGAGCAAGGGCCTGCCGAGTTCCTCGGCCCGCCCCACTACCGCGATGAGCCGGCGTTCGAGCAGGCTCCTCAGCACCTCGCCGCACGCCACGCCGCGGATCGACTCGATCTGCGCGCGCGCCACCGGCTGTCGGTATGCGATGATTGCCAGCGTCTCGATCGCGGGCCTGCTCAATCGGGAGCTCGATTCGGTCGTGTTGAACGCTTCCAGCGATGCTGCGAACTCGTTGAGCGTGACCACTCTCAGTCCGCCCGCGACCCGCTCGATGCGGAACGATCGGCCGGTCTCCTCGTACTGCTGGTTGAGTGCCTCGACCGCAGCGAGGACCGCCTCGCCGACGGCCTTCCGCTCGGGGGGTTCCATCTGCTCGGTGATGAGCCCGAGGCCCTTGGCCAAACCCTCAGCCGAGATCGGCCGAGATCGGCTGATGAGCACCGCCTCGATGCTCGCTGAGATCGACGCGGGGTCTGGCCCAACGTCCGCGATAGGCGGTTGGGGCTCGTTTTGGGGCTCTTGCGTCAACGCGGTAGGCTCGATCATCGCCCTCATGCTACCACACCCGCCCGCCGCGCGGCCGGGTACGCTCACCCCCATGACGGATGCCAACGCTGGCGCAGCCCCGGACCCCACCCAGCAGCACCACCGGCCGGGGCTGGCGGCCTTGCCCGTAGCGATCCTCCACGACCGACGGGAGCGCGTGTTCCTGCTGCTGAGCGGGCTGTTCTTGGGCACGCTGGCGATGCTCAACATTTTGGGCATCTCGCGGTTCATCAAGCTCTTCGAGTACGACTTCGACCCCTCCACCCCGGGCGTGACGGTGTTCGCGGTGGCGGTCGGCGTGTTGCCCTACCCATTGACGTTCCTGTGCACGGACCTCATCAGCGAGCTGTTCGGCCGAAGGCGGGCGAGCCAGGTCGTGTGGGTCGGGCTCGTTCTCAACCTGTGGATCGTCGGGATCCTCTGGCTGGGGGGGTGGCTGCCCGGATTCGAGACCATCGACCCTGCTACGGGCGCGCTCGCCCTCGATGCTGCGGGCCGTCAGCCCGTGTTCTACGAGATCCGGGCGCTGGCCTTCGGCGCGGTAACTGCCTCGATGATCGCCTACCTCGCGGCCCAGTTCGTCGATGTCTACGTCTTCCACTTCTGGAAGCAGCTCACCCGCGGCAAGCACCTCTGGCTGCGCAACAACGGCTCGACGGTTATCTCGCAACTCGTCGACACGGTCGCCGTCATCCTGATAACGCACTTCTACGCCCAGGCGCTGCCTATCGACTCGGGACGGGGCCTCTGGCCGCAGCTCGGCATGTTCATCGCAGCGGGGTACGCCTTCAAGCTGATCGCAGCGCTCTTGGATACCGGACCTTTCTACCTTGCTTCGCACTGGCTGGCCAAGTACTTAAGGCTCCCGCCGCCCGACCACGACCACTCCGCCGAACACAGCGGGTCCGATCTCTAGGGTCGGGCGAAAGAGCCCCGACCAGCGGACCGATACTCCCTGCTGGCGCTGCCCGCACCGGACGGCGCGGTAGGAGTTGCCATGGATAAGCCGCTGATCTTGCTGGTCGACGATGAGCCTCACATCACGCGCGTGGTCGCTTCCCGCCTTGAGAAAGCCGGCTTTACGACCATAGAACAGCACGACGGGGCCACGGGCTACGACGCAGCCGTCGAACACCTGCCCGCGATGATCTTTGTCGATCTTCAGATGCCGTACATGAACGGTATCGAGATGGCCACCAAGCTCCGCGCCAACGACCAAACCGCGAACATCCCGATCGTCATGCTCACCGCGCGCGGCTACATGGTCGACCAGCCCCAGCTCGGTGCCACCAACATCCAACGGCTGCTCGCCAAGCCCTTTAGCGCGAGAGAACTCGTCGAATGCGCCCGCGATCTGCTGGGCGATCCCATTGAGCAGCGAGACGCCGCATGAGCCCCTCGTCCAACCAGTCGTGCCGACTGCCCGGCGAAGTGCTCCGCGAGCGCTGCGCCGCAGCCGGGTATCTGGTGTGGACCACCGACAAGGCGGGCCGGCTGCTGCGCGAGCCCAAGGTCAGCGATACCGCGGGCCTGTTTCTCAAGAGCGGAGCGTTTACCGGCCTGCTCGAATCGACCGTTACGAGCTGGGAAGGCGGCGATCCGGCTGGCTGCGCCCAGCTCTGGCCCGGATGCACGCTGCTTGGCACCGCGATGCGCACCCGCGGCAGGGTCTCGGGATACGTGCTGGTCGCGCACATCGAACCCCGGGCGCTCGGCCACAGCGAGTTCGCGGCCCTGTGCACCTCGGCGCTCATCGATCCCGACGCG
This sequence comes from Phycisphaerales bacterium, assembly GCA_029260395.1. Classification (GTDB taxonomy): domain Bacteria; phylum Planctomycetota; class Phycisphaerae; order Phycisphaerales; family UBA1924; genus OFTM382. Next base: position 94,382 of record JAJDDJ010000022.1, read on the forward strand.
GTTCGCGACGCGATGGCCGCCTACGCCGCCTCGCCCGAGCTCGAACACGAACGCCTGGCCACGATGCTCGCTGCCATGCGCGGGGACCTCGAACGCACCTCGCTCGACGAGCGCACCATCGACGGCTTTACGAACCACCTGGGCGATGCCTACGAGCAGATGGCTCTGCTCCACGAGCTGGGCCACTCGATGACCCGCTTTACGGATCCTCTCACGTTCTTCGAGACTGTGCTCGAACGCCTCGCCGATACGCTCCACTTCCGCTGGTTCTGCGTGCTCATCACCGACGATGCCGATCTTCCCAGTGAGGTCTCGGGCGGCGCGTTCAGCTTCGGCATGGGCCGCGTCAGCGCTGATGACCTTGCCGGGCCTCTCTGGGCTCGGGGCAAGGTCAGGCCCGCTGATGGCTCTCCCGACGTTCTGTCGCTCAGCTCACTAGGCATAGCGGGCGGCGGGCAGATCGTCGCCCAGCCCATCGTGCGCGACGGCGTCACCTCGGCCATCCTCGTCGCGGGCGGCAAGCGCGGAGACGACCCGCAGGTCAGCAGCTACGACACCAAGCTCATCGCATCCGTCTCGGGCTACGTCGGCACGTTTCTCGATAACGCCCGCCTCGAGCACCGTCGGAACGCCATGTTCGTCGGCTCCATCGGCGCGCTCACCGCCATGGTTGATGCCAAGGACCACTACACGCTCGGTCACTCCGAGCGCGTCGCCCTGCTCGCATGCCAGCTCGCAAAGCTCATTGAACTTCCCACCGAGACCACCGAGCGCATCCACCTCTCGGGGCTGCTGCACGATGTGGGCAAGGTCGGCGTGCCCGAGGCCGTGCTCACGAAGACGGATCGCCTCACCGACGAAGAGTTCGAGATCATCAAACGCCATCCCCGCCAGGGCTACGACATGCTCAAGGGCATCCCGAGCTTTGAGGACATTCTTGGCGGCGTGCTCACCCACCACGAACGCTGGGACGGCAGGGGCTACCCCGATAAGACCTCGGGCGAGGACATCCCGCTGTTCGGGCGCATCCTTTGCCTGGCCGACTCGTTTGATGCGATGAGCTCCAACCGCGCCTACCGCTCGGCGATGCCACGCGAGAAGGTCATCGAAGAGATCAGGGCGTGCGCCGGCAAGCAGTTCGACCCGAACCTCGCGCCGATCTTCGCTTCGATGGACTTCACCGCGTTCGATGAGCTGCTCGCGGTCAACGCCAGCCGCTCGGCGAACGTCAAGGCAGCCTGAACAAAGCTGCCTGAGCCAGCCGTCTGATCCAGGCAACGAGCCAGCCATCACTTATCCGGAAGAACGACCAGTTTCACTCGGTCACGCGGCGCCAACTGCCCGGCACGATCCGCATCGTCGATGGCGCCCGCTGCGCATCCATGAGCGTCAGCACCTCACCCTCGCTGAGCTGGCGGTCGAAGATGCTCAGGTGCGCGACCGAGCCATCGAGAAACTGACTTCGCGAATCTGTACCGCTTATCGCCGGTCCGTGCGCATCGACGCCAACGACGGGCCAAGCCTTGTTCGAAGCCCAGCTGATGGCGATCGGATCCGTACCCTGCAAGGCTCCATCGAGGAACAACGACATGCCACTTGCACCAAACGTCGCGACTACGTGGTGCCACCTGCCCTGCTCAGGCACGTCCCCGTTGATCGAGTACTGCGAGCCGCCCGACCGCATTGTGAAGGTCAGCCCGCCAGCGCTCAGGGTTAGACCTGTACCGCCTGTTTTGCCCTGAACGCTGTCATCTTTGCAGAACAGACCAGACTGGGTCTGGCCGGTGCTCTGGTTGAACCAGAACGCGATCGATCCCTGTGCGAGTTCAAGAGCCCGCTGCTGCCTGATCTCGACGAAGTCATCGACACCATCGAATCTAGCTGCAACTGAGCACGACACAGATTCTGCCGATCCGCTGGGGCTACCGCCCTCCCATGAACCGCTGAAGCCAGAAATGCTGTCAACCGGACTCGCTCCGGAATCGAGCGACCAGTAACACATCGCCCCCAGCGCCTGCGCCACGGTCAGCCCATCGTCCGGCCAGACATACTCGGGCTCGAGTTCGACTTCGAGCATGGTTCGGGACGTGCCCTGGATGCCGACGCCGCGCAGCACCACCGGCCTGCATGGGGCATCGGTGATGCTGCCCCCGTCGCGGTCCACGACCGCCAGCGCGAGCCTGCCATCGCCGATCCAGTGGTCCTTGAACCACCAGCCATCGCCGTAGGTCCAGCGCCAGCTCGGGTCGGTGGCGATGGTGTGGATACCCATCTCGATCGAGGCGTGGGCGAGCTGCGTGGCGGCCTGCGCGTTGACGGCTCGCTGGGCTGCCTGCCGCCGCTCGGCCGAGAGCGACAGGCCCACCAGCGCGATGGTGGTCACGGTCGCCGAGCCAACCATCACCAGCAGGTAGATCCCGCCGCGCCGGCTCGTTCGAGTGCGACTCATCATGGCTCGCTCCCGACGCGCGCTGCTTCGCCCGCGATAGTTCGAATTGTGTCCAGCTCTGCCAGCACGAGCTGGCCCCGACGCACCGAGACATGGACCCTGAGCACACCGGTGTAGGGCACGGAAGTTCGCCCGAGATCGTCGGGTTCTACCCACGCCATCACCACGCGCACCCACCATCCCTCGGCCCCGGGGATCACCACGCCGCTCGCGTTCACCGGCGGGGCCGCCATGTAGTGCGCGAAGTCGAACAGGTCGTCGTACGAGCTTCGGCTGCCGGGCGTCGCGCTGGCGGGAAGCGTGGTCGGATCGGCCGGCAGCGGGGCTGCACGCATCTCGCTCATCAGCTCGGTGCAGATAATGAGCGCCCGGCTCTTGGCGGTCTGCCCGCCGCGTATGCGGGCCGACAGGCCCGTCGCGTTGAGTGCCGAGGCCATCATCAGCCCGAGCACGAGCGAAGAGATCGCCACCTCCACCATGCTGAACGCGCGGCGGTTCATCGCAGGTCCTTGGCGGCGGCCAGCGGGCGGGCGGTGAGGGCGGCATCAGAGACACCCGTGCCGAAGCCCATATCGAGCTTGACGGATTCGATCGCAAGCGTGTCTGATTCGACGGCTCCGGTGACCATCGTTTCGTAACGGACTTCGATCGCGCAGGAGGTCAGGCCCAGGGTGGTCCAGGAACCAAACAACTCTGTGAACAGCAGCAGCCCCGTTGGCATTGCGGACAGCGTCTTCATTCGGTACGACACCGGCGCATCACCGGCTTTGTTCAGAATCCTGATCTTGATGCTCTCGTTGCGATCCAGCCACGGAGTTCTCAACGGCACGGTGATCCAGGCTCCGCCGCTCACGATCGTTCCACCGGCAAGCTCAAGCATGGTGTGGCGCCACGGGTCGCTCACGGAGAAGACATCCCTACCCGCGCTCACCTCTAGCACGTCGTCGGCACCGGACCCGTCCCACCGCATATAGAGATCAACTCCGGTCAAGCGCCAGGATGTCCCGGCGGGAATGGAGGGATCGACCTGGACGGCGATCTGCTTGCCGACGTTGAGTGGTGACCACCCCCCGCTGGTAAACCGGCCGTTGATCGTGACGGGCGAGGGCGAGGGCGTCTGCGTGCCGGTAAACACGGGCAGGGTGGTGTTCGCCGTGGTGAAAGCCAGGTCGTCGACCCTCCCTACCACCGGTGACCAGCTCCCGCTGTTGACCCGCTGGAGCAGCGGGTCGCCCGCGATGTTGGACCAATCCAGCTCGATGCGCTCGGCGATGTCGTCGCCGTTGCGGTCGGGTACCTCGAACTCGACCGAGGTCGCCGTGGCGGAGATGATCGCGGTCGCAAGCTCGAGGTCGGTCCGCAGCACATCGTCGAGGAACAGCAGATCAGAGGAGGTGCTCATCGCGTCGCCGCGCGTGGGGATGGATCGGGTGGCGATGTAGATCGCGCTGTTGACCGCCAGCGCCAGGATGCTGGCGATGGCGAGGCTCAGCACCATCTCGATGAGGGTGAACGCACGCTGCCCGGACGGGAAGCTCACGGTCCACCCACCACCGGAACGACAGCACCAGCTTTGGCGGTTGTTCCGACCACGAGTTCCTCGGTCCAGTTAGGATCTCCCGCGGCTTCTTTCGCGTCGTCCAGAGCGTCTGAGAGCGTCGTTGCTTCGCCGGAACCGAGATCGCGTTGAACGACGGCCCCGCCGGTCGCGTCAACCGCGAGTTCTCGGGCGCGCTTGCGAACCCCGATCGATACGGTTCCCGCGCTCACGGGCACGCCAAAGCCATCAAACGTAAGGGTTGTCTCGCCCCCGAAATCAGAGGAGAGCAGCTTGGCCTTGAAGGGCGACCCCGCGATATTGACCTGCCGAGCGAGCACATCGCCCGATGCCGAGTAGGCGATCCGGGTGTTCGCCGACACGCTCACCACCTTGTCGATCACGTCGTCGACCGGGATGACCGTTTTAAGATCGGGTACCGCGTTCGGGTCCACCGGCTCGACGGGCGGCGAAGGCTGGCCGGGCCAGGTGTAGTACGAGCCGAGCACCGAATCAAAGGTGATCGATACGGGCCGGCTCTCGAAGCGCGCTGTGGTCTGCGCGTGAACGATGTCCTCGTGCACCCGGCGGGTCGAGAGATCGAGCCGATACGAGGCGTCGCGCTCGGTCATGCGCGGTATGGCGACTGCTACCGAGCCCGTCACCACGACCACGACCACGAGCAGTTCGATCAGGCTGAAGCCGCGCGCTGGTTGCATAATGGCTGCCTTCATAAAGACAAGGGGACGCCCGTTAGGACGCCCCCGTCGCAGAATCGGTGACGGGTCGCCCGGCGGGGCTCAATAGCTGTTGTACATGGTGCCGGACGAGTCCAGAACCGTGTCGGCGGCGTTGATGCGGATGTCGCCGCCGGCGGCGGTGTACCACCAGCCGAACGTCGCGGTGCCTTTGGCCCCGGTCAGCGTGTTGCTGCCCTTGTTGGGGCCGACCTTCTGAGCGGGAACCTTGCGGAGGTACGGGCCATAGATGTGCGTCGAGTCCATCGTTGCCGAGGTGGCACCGGCTGCATCGCTGTACAGCGTGAGCTGGGCCTCGAAGGTGGCCAGCGCCGGGTAGGCGCCGTCGTGCTCGGCCTGGTAGAGGTCGATCGCGCTGCGGAGCACGGCCAGGTCAGAGATCGCGCCCGAGTCGGCAGCGCCCACGGCACCTCGGCTCATACGCGGGATGGCGATCGCCCCGATGATCCCAAGGATCACTACGACAATGACCAGTTCGATCAGGCTGAACGCGCGGCGGGATGAAGTGAAGTTGCGCATCGGAATCGGCTCCAAAGAGAATCGTTGTTGGTTCTGCGACTGCATCCCGCTCATCGGACCATCCGAGAGCAGGCTTCAGCAGTTTGTGAACCCGAACCGATGATTCACGCGGTGGGCGTGCCGATAACCTCGTTGAGCTTGATGCGGACCACGCCGCGCGGGGTCCTGATCAGCGCTGAGCGTCCATCGGCGCCGACCTCCACAAGCTCAACCATGCCCATGCCAGCCAGTTCCACCGGCTGGCCAAGCTTCAAGGCCACGCCGTTGACCAGAGCCACCGACCCGTTTGCGCCGTCGAGCACCGCCGTCAGCACGAGACTCACTTGGGTGCCCGCTGCGGGCTGTTCGTTTGTCTGTTGCCCATCGAGCACGAGCGCAGTAGTGCTCGCCTTAACAGGTGTCCATGACGCGGGCTCTATGAACGGGTCGTCGATGTGCTGGGCACTAAGCCCTTGCGCCCCGGCGTAGTCGCGGAGCATGCCGGCGAGCACGACCCGGCAGTCGCTGCCCGCTGCCTCCGCTATCGCGGTTGCTTCTGCGGGTGCGGCTGCATCTCCCGGTGCGCCCGGGCTGGCCGCGGCCGAAGCCGGACCAACGGGCTTGCCCGAGAACTCGCTCCACGCGAGGCCGCCTACCGCGACACAGACCAATCCAATGGACGCCAAGCGTTGGGGGGTAAGGCTCATGCTCTCATGAGCACAAATAAACCCTTGTGAGTCAAGGAGATGCGCGGCGATTTGTGCGGCTGGGTAGCGCTCGCCACACCAATCGCATCTCGAACGAGCCCTCGTCGCCGCTGCGAGCGGTTCGGAAGGTCCGTATCTCCGTATCGGGGTGCTCGCTCGCGAGGCTGTGCATGAACCCCGCCAGGTCCGAGTACGCGCCCCGGCCGCGAAGGCGAATGGTCACCATCTCGAAGAGCTCACCCTTTTCGGGCTCGCCCGGTGAGACCTCATCGACGATGAGCCCGGATCCTGTCGCCAGCGCCGTCAGGTCGGCGAGCCGCGAATTGCGTTCATCGATCGAGACCAGTTTCACGCTCACGCTCTCCAGCTGAGCCGATGCCTGCTCGACTTCCTGCCGAGATCGCTGCTCCTGGTGCTCGAGGTTGAGCACCGTCCGCGATGCCTCGGTGACGGAGCGCTTCACCGCGTCCGCTTCGTGCGCGCGCGCCATCGCTGGCCCGATGCTAACGACCCACGACGCTGCGCCAAGCGCCAGAAGCACAACCGATCCGCTCAGGTGGAGTGAAGCTGTAGTCCGTTTCATGGTGCGCTGCTCCCGCTCTCGTTGGCATCGGCTCGGCTCTGGTGCTCACCCGTGATGGCCGCCGCGATGTTGAACGACAGCCGCTCGCTCCCGCCCGATATGGCTCGCCGCGTGTCCAGCAGCACGACCTCATCGAACAAGCCCGTCTGCTCCAGCGCGATCACGAACGCCTGTACATCCGACTGAGCAAGGCTCAGCCCGCTAACCGTGACCCGAACGCCTTCACCCTTGTCGATCTCGTCCACCGCGCAAGACGTCAGGGATACCCCTTCGCCGCGCTCGGCCGCCAGAGCCGCGAGCAAGAGGCTCCAGTCCGGCCTCGTGGTGACCCTTGCGGTAAGCTCGGTTCTCCGGCGCACATCCTCCAGGGCCTTGGCGTGGTCCGTAAGCTGACCGCCCAGCACTTCCTCACGGTTCACGAGCCGAGCGTGGGCCGCCTGATGGCTCGCTTCGGGTCCGTGGACAGCCGCCCGCAGGCCGATATCTGTGGCGACCAACGCTCCAGCGGTCACCGCGCCCACCGTAACCCACACTCGGAGCCGCCGACGCCAGAGCCGCGACGCGGTAACGCTCGTTGGAATCAGGTTCATCTCTTGCCACGTGCTCACGCCGCCACCTCCCCGCTCACCACCGCACGAGCAACCGCCCGCGCCACCCCCACCGCCTCCCAGCTAGCCTGGACCGGCTTCTCGACCGAGCACTTGAAGGTGGCGGCCGCCTCGAACGCCTCTCGCACCGCACGCAAGCTGAAGGCCCCGCCGATGCACCGGCACGGGCCGTATTCCACCGATGGATACCGGTGGTGCGCATATGAAAGAGCGCCGCGAACGTCTTCCGCAGCGAGCATCGCCCACCGTGCGCACGCCCCCGACCAGGCATCCCCGATCGGCTCACTCAGAGCATCATCGAGCATGAGCGCCTCGATGCACTCGGCCGCCACCCCACGCTGCTCGGCCAACGGACCGAGCACATCCTTGAGGCCCAGCCCAGTCCCCACCCTGTGGAGAAACGCGATTCCGTTCATGCTCAGCAGCACCCGCGTGTTCTCCCATCCGGCATCGATGAATGGTGTTACAACGCTGTCGGTTGGCACCACGCCGCTGGCGAGCAGCGCATCGCTCGCGATGCACAGGTGCACCAAGTCAAGCCCGCTCTGCACGGCCGCGTCGCAAAGCAGCTCACCACGCTCGCGATCGAACCCGCTCACGAGCATCCGGTCGCCCGTGCTCCGTCGCGCGGTCGCAGGGACCTCCCCTATGCGCACGTTGCAGGTCTCGGGCTTAAGCCCGAGCTGGCGGTAGAACTCACCAGCCGCGATAACTTCCCTTGGTGCCTGCCCGCCCTTGGCTGGAACATCTACCACCGTTGATTTCACGAGGTGATTCGGCGCGAGCAAACCCACCAACGGCCTGCGGACGCCGCGAAGCTCCAGTGCTGATCGCAGCCTGCTGAATGCCTCGGCATCCGTGCTCTGGCCCCGTTCGAGCCGCAGCATCCCTGGCTCGTCGTCCGGCCCTACCACCCATGCTGCCTTGATGAGCCGCTGCCCGAGATCGATCCCGACGTTCGTTCGCCTGCTCATGGCCTCGCCCCTCCCGCCGCCGCGGTCACATCAAACAACGGCATGAACATGCTCACCGTCACGAAGCCCACCATCAGCCCCAGAACCACCAGGATCAGCGGCTCAAGGAGGCTCGTCATCGACTTCACGACCACCTTGTTGTCGTCCTCCATCGAGTCGGCGAGACTCGATAGCACCTCACCGACCTTGCCCGCCTTCTCCGCGTTGCGCACCGCCTGCGACACGCCTCGGGGGATCAGCTCGCTCTGGATCATCACCGCGCTGAGTGTGTCGCCTCCGATAATCCGGTCGCGAAGCGTGTCCATAAAGTCCCGGTAGTGACGGTTGTTGAGCGATGCCCGCGTCAGGTCCACCGCTTCAACCATCGGTACTTTGCTCAGCAGCAGCAGGCCTAAGAGCCGTGACATCCGAGCAACCTCCAGCGATCGCGTCATCTTGGAGAGCTTGGGCACGCGGACCAATGCTGTGTCGAGTGTCTCACGCCCGTGCTGTGATCGGATCCATACCACACCTCCGATGATGGAGCCGAGCACCGCCGGGATGATCGCCCACCAGTACCCGCGCAGGAACCCGCTGAACGACATCAGCACCGCGGTCGTCGCGGGCAGCGGCACATCGAGCGTCTCGAACAGCCCGCTGAACCGGGGCACGACGAACGCGGTCATCAGAAAGAACACGCACACAGCGACCACCGACAGCAGCGCCGGGTACACCATCGCGCCCACGAGTTGGCTCCGCAGCGCCGCCTGCTGCTGAGTGAGCACGCCGAGTCGCTGGAGCATCACGTCGAGTTGACCGCCCGACTCGCCCGCTGCAACAAGGCTCAGCGACACCGAGTCGAACCAATCGACGTGCTGGGCCATCGCGTCAGAGAGCGTGCCGCCCTCCTCCACCCGCAGCCTGATGTCGCTCACGGCGTCCTTGAACCCGCCCTCTGAGACCTGGCACTCGACCGCTTCGAGCGCATCGACCAGCGGCGTGCCCGCCGACACCAGCACCGCGAGTTGCCGCGAGAACATCGCGACCATCCGCACCTTGCCGGCTTTCCACTTGGCCTTCTTTGCTTTGCCCGCTTTCGTGCTGCTACCGGCTTGCGATCCAACGGCGCTCTTTGATCGTCTCCCGCCGCCGACACTCTCTATCTCGCTGAGAAACAGCCCCCGGTGCGAGATCGCCTCGCGCGCATCGTGCTCGGTCGGCGCATCGATCGTTTCATCGATCCGTCGGCCCTCACGGTCCCATGCTGTGCATCGCCACTTCATGCCGCGATCCTCCCGGCCGGCGCGTCGGGCACATCTTCAACATCGTCGCTCTTGGTGACCCGCAGCACTTCTTCAAGACTCGTATGGCCGTCCTGTGCGAGGCGAACGCCCTCATCGCGCATCGGCACGTAGCCCTCACTGCCAAGCACCCGGCGGATCTCGTGCGTCGGCGCGCCTGTGTGGATCACACGCCGAACAGGAGGGGTGACCTCCATGACCTCGTAGATGCCCACCCGACCCTTGAATCCGCTGTTATGGCACGCCTGGCATCCCGTGCCTTTGCGGAACGTCGCGCTGCCCACTTCCGACAGGCCGGCGTCTGCCAACACGCTCTCCGACGGGTGGTACCGCATCGAGCATGACTCGCACACACGGCGCGCCAAACGCTGACCCACCGAACCACTGAGAGCGCTCGAGAGCAGGTATGACTCGATGGTCATGTCGAGCAGCCGGGCTACCGCGCCCGGCGCATCGTTCGTGTGCAGCGTCGCGAGCACCATGTGCCCCGTCAGCGCTGCCTGCACCGCGACCCGCGCCGTCTCGTGGTCGCGGATCTCGCCGATCATGATGATGTCCGGGTCCTGCCTGAGCGTGCTGCGGAGCACTCTCGCAAACGTAAGCCCGATGCCCTCGTTCACGTTTGTCTGGTTCACCAGATCGAGCTGGTACTCGACCGGGTCCTCAACCGTCACGATGTTCGATTCCGGGCTCCGCAACAGGTCAAGCGCTGAATACAACGTCGTCGTCTTGCCCGAGCCCGTGGGGCCGGTCACGAGCACCAAGCCGTGCGGCTGGTTCAGAATCCGAGTGAAAGTCTTGAGCGCCGACTCGCGGAACCCAAGGTCCTCCAGCCGGACCTTCAGGTTCTCTTTGTCGAGGATACGGATCACCAGCTTCTCGCCCATCAGCGTCGGCATGCTGCTGACGCGCAGGTCGATCTCGCGCCCTTCGGCCACGATCTTGACTCGGCCCTCCTGCGGTAGCCGGCGCTCGGCGATGTCCATCAGTCCGATCACCTTTACCCGTGACACGATCGCGCTATGCATCCCTGCTGGCGGGCTCATCAGATCGCGCAGCTTGCCGTCGATTCGGCACCGTACCCGCGTACCACCCGCGTGGGGCTCGATGTGAATATCGCTCGCTCCCTCGCGCACGGAGGTCAGCAGCGCCACGTTCACAAGGTTCACGATCGGGCTGCCCTGAACCATCTTGTCCAGGTTCGTCTTGGGTCCCTCGTCCTGCTCGCGCTCGATCACCTCCACGTCGGTATCAGCAAGCGATGTCAGAAACTCGTTGACATCAACATTCCCACCCGCGTACTTGCGGATGTACTCCAGTATGTTTGGTTCGAGTGCGAGCACCGGTCGAACCCGGCAGCCCGTCAGGTGCGCGAGCCGATCGATCGTCGGGATCGACTGCGGCTCGGCCATCGCCACCGTGAGCTGGTCCCGCACGCGGAACATCGGGATGACCTTGAGCCGCTCGGCCTCTTCTTCACCGATCAATGGCAACAGCGACGGATCGATCAGCCCGTGCCGCAGCAGGCACCCGCGAACGCCCAAGCACTCAGCCAGGCTCCGCACCAGAACCTGCGAGGAGATCATCCCGTCCTCGACCAGCAGCTCGCCGAGCACACGGCCCGATGCCTTCTGCTCGGCCAGCGCCGCTTCCAGCTGCGCTGCGGTCAGCGCGCCCGTGCTAACCAGCAGTTCGCCGAGCCTCTTGCGTGGTTGTCCGCCCTGAGCGCTCAAAGGAAGCTCCTAGCCGCGGACGCAACGTCGTCGTAGTGCTCGAACAGCACCGCGATCTCTGTCAGATCGAACACCTCTCGCAGCGTCTCATTCACGCCCGTTAGCTTTAGCTCCCGGCCCGCCGCCGCCATCTCCTCAGCGAGATCCGCCAGCGATTCAAGCCCCTTGCTGTCGGCGTATGTCACGCCCTCCATGTCCAGTACGAGCCGGCCGAGCGAACGCTCCGCGGTCTGCCGAGAACGCTCGAGCACCTGCTCGGCGTCGGCGCGAATGAGCGGCCCGACGGGCCTCAGCACCGCCACCGCTCCATGGCGTGATTCCTCGATCCGCATGGCCCATCCTCCTACGCCGCCGTCGGCAGCTCCAGAATGAAGCGACTCCCCTTGTCGGGCACCGACTCGGCGAGCACATCGCCCCCGTGCAGCCGGGCTACGTCCCGCGCCAGCGACAGCCCGAGCCCTGTACCCGCGACGTGGCTCGTCCGCTGGTCCCGGCACCGGTAGAACCGCTCGAACACCCTCTCAAGCTGATCGGGTTCGACCCCGATGCCCGTGTCGGTCACCTCGAATACGAACCGCTCGCCCTCGCAGTCAGCCGACACCCGCACCACACCCCCGGGCGGCGTGTACTTGATCGCGTTCGAGACGAGGTTGTGCATCGCCAACGTGATTTTGTCTCGGTCGCCCCGCAACACCGGCAGCTTGGGACCAAGATCAAACTCCAGCGTCAGCCCGCCCTCGCGGGCCTGGGCCGCGTAGTCCTGTCGGAGCACCGCGAGCACATCGTCCAGTCGAACGTCGTCCTGAACGATTGACAGCTTGCCTGCTTCGATCTCGCTCATCGAGAGCATGTCCGAGACGATCCGTTCGAGCCGGCGCGTTTCCTGGCTCACCGTGCTCAGCGCCTCGCCCCGCTCAGTCTCGCTCATGTCCGCGAGCCCTTCGATCAGCTCTTCGGTGTACAGCCGGATGTTTGTCAGTGGTGTCCGCAGCTCGTGCGCAGCCTGGGCCACCAGTTCGCTGCGGGCGCGGTCGGCCGCGTGCTGCTGGGTTACGTCCTCGATCACCATCAGGATTGACATAGACTCCGTCTTTCGCACAGGCCGGACCGAGCACCGCAGCACGCTCCGACCGCCGTCGTCCGAGACCAACTCCACGTCAGCGGAGCACTTGCGCCGCACCAGCCCTGACGCGACCGATTTGGCCGCCTTCATGACACGTTCGTCGTCGACAATGTCCGCGAGCGGCGTGTTCGCCAGTGTGTCTTTCTCCCGCCGCAGTAGCGAGGCTGCCGCCCCGTTGCACTGACGGATCACAAGCGATTCATCCAGCAGCAGCAGCCCAACCCACAGCGCATCGACCGCAGACGCGAGCGAATCATCGCCCGGCCGATCCGTTCGCAATGCGAGTGCTTCCACGGCCCGCTCGGCCCTGTCTGCCTGCTGCATCGCGCCGACCCAAGCGACCACATCGTTCCACGCGCTGCCCATCCCACTAACCGCAGGACCAGCCAGGATTAGCGCCTCGGGGCTTCGCTCGCCCGCCGTGAACGCGCGTAGCGCCGTGGCCAACGAAGCGACCCACCGCAGACGAACGATCCCGATGGCTGCGAGCACCAGCCCCGCTGCGCACCCGGCCGCGAGCCCGGGCCACCAGCCTTCAGTCGCGGACGGTCCGTTGCCAGAGGCCAGCACCGAGGCCCCCAGCCCGCAGGCTCCAGCCACAAACATGCCGAGTGTCACGATGGCCAGGTCGTGGCTCCGCCGCACCGTCTTCGTAGTTCTTGTCGTCATCGCAGCGATCCCCTTGCGAGCCGTCGAGCGGGCCCCGCATCGGACTATCGGCCGCTGAACAACGCGTGTTTGCGCCAACCGACGCATTGACCGTCGGTCGGCATGTTCCGTCGCACCTTACCGCGGGCTCGTCCGAGAACCCCTGCACCCGCTACGCTCGGTGGATGGCCCGAGCACCCTTCAGCGCCGAACTCGAATTCGCCCTGGCCGCAGTGCGTTCCGCGGGAGATTCCACGCTGCCCGCCTTCCGTCAAGGTGTCGAGCCCGACACCAAACCCGACGGCTCGCTGGTAACCAAAACGGACCTCGCCACCGAGCAACTCCTGCGCGACCGCTGCCTCCGCGCTTTCCCAGCCGATTGCTTTCTGGGCGAAGAATTCGGCGAACACACAGGCACCTCGGGCCGCCGCTGGATCGCTGATCCCATTGATGGCACGTTCTCTTTCGCTCACGGCGTACCCCTCTACGGCACGCTGCTCGCGCTCGAGACCGATGGCGTCTCGCGCGTCGGGATCATCCACATGCCCGCGCTTGCCGAAACCGTCTTCGCAGCCGAGGGATTGGGTGCTTGGCATCTCTCGCCCGAATCGTCGGTGCCAAAGCCCGCGCGCTTCAGATCGTGCGCTTCGCTCGATCGTGCCCTCATATGCGCCACCTCCACCGACTACTTCACGTCTTCAGGACATGCTGGTTTGCTCTCTCGGCTGCTCGGCTCGTTCGGCGCGATCCGAGGATGGAGCGACTGCTATGCCCACCTGCTCGCCGCGACCGGACGAGCCGACTCGGTCATCGAACCCGTTGTCAACCTGTGGGACATCGCCCCGATGACGGTCATCCACGCCGAAGCCGGCGGCCTCTGCACCGATTGGCAGGGCCTGCCCACCGCCCACAGCGGGCAGTGTCTCGTCACCGCGGGCCCGCTGCACACCGAGTTGCTCCAACTCCTCAACAGCCAGCCTGCTTGATACCGACTACTTCCAGTCGCCAGCATCAGGCACGTAATGCGCACGCTCATCGAGCCCCACCGACCCCACCCTTTGTCCGCCGTGAGTGAGCCATTCCTGCTGCGCACCAAACACGCGCGCCGAGCCGTCCGCCAGCGCCGACGCCGTCGAACCGTCGTGCCGGAAGCTCGTCGTTGGCGACTCGTTCACGCCCCAGCCGCCTCGCCCATCAAACAACCGCGGCGGATCAAGCAGCGCCGTGCTACGCAGCCGCTGCCCCAGCACCAGCATCGTGTCGCTGAACACCAGCACGTCCGATGGCCGGGCGATCGTGCTCAGCATCTGCCAACGCTGGCTGCGAATTGTTCCGTGCGCTCCGCCCCACCCCGGCGTGTGCCTCGGCGACAGGTAGTACCCGTTGTAGCCGTACGTCGTGGTCGGCGCATCGACCCGCGTCTGCGCCGAGTACGTCCCCCACGCCTGCTCGGGGCACTCGTACACCGATCGCTCGCCGTGCGATGCCTCAAGGTAGGGCGTCAACAGGCCCTCGCCGTAATCAATCCTGCCAGTCGATCGCCCGTCGCTCCCGAACCAGTACCGACCATCGCCGGTGCCGATGTGCGCCGTCTCGAAGTACGCCAGGGGCATGGCCCGCTCGCCAAAGTCGCCCGCGTACAAGGCCCATCCCAGCCCTAGCTGGCGCACCTGCGACAGACACACCGCCTGCCTCGCGAGCCCGCGCGCCGATCCCAGTGCCGGCAGCATCAGTCCAATCAACAGCGCGATGATCGCGACCACCACCAGCAGTTCAATCATCGTGAACCCGCGTTCGCGACAGCTCATGGCCGCCTCCCCGCGAGCATGTCCCAGAGCTCGTTTCGCCGCAGATAAGCCTCGATGGTCGCCGCGTCCTGCGCGTCCACATCGCCATCAAGTTCCACATCGAGGCGCCCGATGCCTCGGTGCCATGCGCGCAGGTCGCTTCCATCGGCACAAAGATCGCCATTCACATCGGGCCACACCGGCACACCAAACGCCGCCACGCCGTCATACGTCACCACGTAGCACGTCTGAAATCCGTGCGAAATCGACCCGCCACTCAGATCACTTGTATCAACCAAGAAGCCCGAATCCGTCGGCATGAGTTCAAGATCGACAACCGAGATGCCGCCCGTGCCAAGCCTCCCTACGGCTGCGAGCGTTCTGCCTCGTTCCAGCCGAACACTCGGCTGGTACGACCATCCGCCCACACGCAGGTACTCGCCCGGCTCCATGATGCCATCGCCATCGTCCTGCCACGTATCGCTCGCGCTGTCCCATAGCTCGACAGCGCTGCCCTCCATATCGCGGTACAGCGTGAGCCTCGGAACGCTCCCAAAGCCCTCGATCCCCGCCGACACCAGCACCCGGCCGTCGGCTAGCACAACAGGCACCGTGCTGCTCCGGTCGCTCGCCACGCTCCATTGCACGGCGCCGTCGCTCGCACGCAGCTTCACCAGCCTCGACGAACGATCGCCCCCAAAGAAGTCGTACGTCACCCCGAACACGCTGCCACCCGCCCGTGCCAGCCCGCCATAGAACCCGTCATTCCCTCCGATGTTCGTATCCCACACCACGGCGCTCAACGCGTCCGCTGCGCGCGCGTCTAGGCACACCACGCGACCGTCTGTGCCGAACAGCGCATCGCCTGTCGTTCCCACGTACAGCAGACCGCCCTCATACGCGGGGGTCGCGCCCGAGGCCCCATCATGCAGGTCCACGCTCCAGACCACATCGCCCGGCTCGTGAGGATTCAGTTGTGCATCAAACGCGTCGACGTTGATGCACACCACCGCTGCGCCGCTGCCGCCTTGGTAGAACCCCTCATAGTCCACGATGACCGCCCGGTCCGCTGGCCCAAGGTCGTCCGTTACCACCGGGCTCGCGTTGACCACGTCCCGGCTCAGTACCACCTGCCAAACCACCGAGCCGCTGACTGCACCAAACGCGAACAGCGTTCCCCCCCCCGAGCCAGGTGCTCCCGCCGCGATCAGCACCGTGCCGTTGGATCGGTCCAACGTCGGGCTGCTCCACGAGTCGAACACCGCATCAGGCAGTTCCGCCCACCACGCGAGCGTTCCACTTGCCCGGTCTATCGCGAGCAGACGTGATGGCTCGCTGCCGAGCTGTGTGCTCACCGCGTACACGCGCTCCGCATCCACCGCGACCCGGCTCGCCGGGTCCCAGCCTAAGACCTGCGGCACGCCCGGGTCCGACGCTGGAAACACCCACGCCGGGTCCGCCGAAACTAATGGAGTCGGACCATGCGTCGGCCGCGTGCGGCCAGCATCAGATCCGATCTCGCCATGCTGCGCGCGCGCAGTTGGCCCAGCCACCATCACCAGAATCATGACCAGCAACTCACGCACCGCAAGCCCGTCCACGCCTTCGCGCACGTGCGCAAGCCGCCATCATGAGCAATACGCCCGCGCCCGGCGACGGCACAACATCCGCAAACCCATCAATCTCCGGCGTAACCCCGCTGCCCGTCGGGTTGCTCACCCGCACATAGCTGATGCTCGCCAAACCTACCGTTGCAAGGTCGATCCCCGCTCCCCCGCCGCTGCCGTTGTACCCCGCGATGATCTCACTGAGACTCTTGCCCGATGGATCAAATCCCGGGTCCACCGGCCTCGTGAAGTCTGTCAGCACCGAACCCGCATCAGTCGGGAACGCCTGCGTCACGTCGCTGTAGCCGAGTGTGGGAAACAACCCATCCGCGCCGACACCTTGAACAACATGCCAGTCGGCGCCGTCGGCGCTCACCTCGATCACGCCGCCCTCGCTTGAGAGCACGCCCGCGATGCCATCGGGAAACGCCTGATCGAAGTAGAACGAGTTGCCGAACACCAGCAGATCGATCCCGAACGGGTTGGCCGGATCGTCGGTCACGGGCTCATCGAAGCGAACCGTTACAAATCCACCCTCGCCGATGCTGAACAGCTCATCCGCTCCGAACGACGACTGAAACGGCGTGGTCGGCCCACCAAACCCGCTCGACGGAGCAGTGAACCGCGTGGGCTCTCCCAACGACGCCGACGCATCGCCGAAAGGCGCGACGCCGCCTGCAAAATCCACGACCGTATCGGCCCAGGGGTCTGCCGATGCCATCACCGCCTCCGAACCCGCAAGTGCGCACAACGCCGCCACGCCAAAGTTCATTGCTCTCTGCATCCGCTCGCTCCCGCCGGTTTAACCACCGGCACGCACCGCCCCGATGCTCGCGCAGGGCGACCCTCCGGACCATGCTGGACCTTCGCAATGGGATGTGCCAGGAACAACGCGGCGCAGGAGGGAGCACGCACGCGTCGCCACCTGACCCCGAATCGCGAGGGCCGACGACAAATGCTCCAGGCAGGTCTTCCGGCTTCGGGCCCCGCCAGCCTTGCCTTCCCAGCCGCCTTCGATCGGCGAGCCAGTGGCATCCAATAGGCTGGCGGTACACACCCGTTACGGCGGCGCGTCCGCGGCGGCTTCTCACCGCACTTCCCTCTTCACCAGCGGGGCCATCCCCGCCAGCACCTTGAGCGCTCCCAGCCTAGCACCCTTACCGCAACCTCCGCAAGCGGAGGCTCAACTTCGGACCCACTGCCCCCCCACCATCACCCTCTGGGCCACGCAGCCGCCAAAGTCGTGCGACACCGCCCGCTCGTCGCCCGAGCCCAGCAGCACCAGGTCCGCCCGCTTGCCGGGCTCGATGGCGCCACGATCGCCAAAGCCGAGCAGTTCCGCTGGCGCGCGCGTGATGGCTCGCAACGCCTCGCTTGGCGAGAGGCCGCAACGCCGAACCGCAAGTGCCGCTGCCATCGCCAGCGACGGGCAAGGCGAACTGCCCGGGTTGAAGTTCGTCGCCACCACCACCCTCGCCCCCGCGTCGAGCAGCGCCCGGCCGTCGGCGAAGCGGTTGTCCAAGTGGAACCCGCTACACGGGAGCACCACCGCGAACAGGCCTTCGCCGCTCGCTGCACCGATCCGCGCTATCGACTCCGGCCCGGTGGCTTCTAGGTGGTCCACGCTGCGCGCGCCCAGCCCGATCGCTTCCTCCACCATGCCCAGCGCGTTGAACTGGTCGGTGTGCACCCGGATCGGGTGTCTAAGCTCACGCCCCTTCTCGAACAGCTCGACACACTCCGCCACACTCCACGCGCCCGTCTCGCAGTACGCGTCCAGCGCGATGCCCGGGAACTCCGCGTGCACCGCAGCCAGCGTCTCGTCGATCGTTGTGCGCACAGCGTCGGTCGCTTCAGGGTCCTTCGCGTGGCCGATGCACGCGGTGGGCACGACCGCGCCGGCCCATTGCTCGCCCGCTTGTTGGATCGCGCGCAGCATCTTGATTTCGGTCTGCGTATCCAGCCCGTAGCCGCTCTTGACTTCCGCCGTGGTTGTCCCGTGTGTGAGCATCTGGTTGAGCCTGCCGAGCAGGCCGTGAGCGAGTTCATCCTGCGTCGCGGCGCGCACCGCCCGCACCGTGCTCATGATCCCGCCGCCCGCTGCGAGCAGCTCCAGATACCCAGCCCCCGCCAGCCGCTGCTCCCACTCCGCCCGCCGATCGCCGGCCCAGCAGGCGTGCGTGTGCGCATCGACAAAGCCCGGCAGGAGCACACGCCCGCCAAGATCGGTGGCGTTACCGCCCCCGGTCCAGTCGCCCTCGCCTATCGAATCGATCACGCCATCTCGCAGCGAGACCCAGCCTCGCTCGACCACGCCGAGACCACTGCCTGTTCCATTGGCTGGTCCACTGGCATCCGCCATTGTCACAATCCGCGCGTTGCTGAGAACTTGCGTGGTCATGCTCAACTCCCCCGCTCGGCAAACCCGCGGATAAACTCCAGCACGAGCCTGGCAGCCAGCCGCGCGGTTCGGCCCTGTTCATCATTCGGCGGGCTCAGCTCCATCACATCAAAGCACCGCACCCGGTCGCATTGGCCCGCTGCCCGCACCCACACACACGACTGAGCGGGCGACCACCCTGCGGGGTTCATCGCGCTCACCCCCGGCGCGCACGACTGGTCGATCACGTCCAGATCAAAGCTCACGAATACGTCGTCCTCGGGCCAAGGACCGCTCGGCCCGTGCGGATCAACCCGGCCGCCGTGCGCGCAGAACCAGTCGATATGCTCGCGGCTGTTGGCCATCGCATCGAGTCCGTGCACATCGAGCCTCTCGCAGTGCCCGCCCTCGATGAGCCTTCTGAACGGCATGCCGCTGCCGATCTCCTCGCGGACATCAAGGTGGGCGTCAAAGTAGACCCCCGCCATGGGCCTGCCAATGGCCTGCTGCACACCCCGCACGAAGGGGTACGTCAGGTCGTGTCCGCCGCCGATCCCTAGCGGCAGCCTCCCAGCTTCCATAATGACCCGGACCGCCTCCGTCACGCGCCGGTGTGACTCGTGCAGGTCATCGCCCGCGGGCTCAACATCGCCCGCGTCGCAGACGCTCGGCCAGGCAAAGCCCGACGGCTCAGCCGAGCCGTACCGAGCGAGTGCTGCCCGCAGAGCCGAGGGCCCGTCGCGTGCGCCCAGCCTGCCCCCGTTGAGACCTACGCCCGTATCGTCGGGCATCCCGAGCAGCGCGATGCCCGGCCCGGGCATGAGCCCCGGCTCGATGCGCGCAGCAAAGCGGCCCGAGCCAATCGGCCCGGGCCACGCTGGAGGACTTGTGTTCGGCACGTTCATGCCGGGAGTCTAGCGAGCTTGCCAACGCGCCCCGCCGGTCTCAGCCCGCGGTCTTGGCCGCTGCCTCGATCAGCTTGTCCACATCGATCCGCTTCTTGTAGTCCTCATCCACGTGAGCAAAGCGGATCACGCCGGCCTTGTCGATCACGAACGCTGCGGGCACCGGGAGCGTCCACTCCTTGTTGGCGTTCCAAGAGCCCAAGTCGATGCCGTAGCCCTTGTACTTCTTCTGCGTGTCCGCATCGACATCAAAGATCAGGTTGTAGTCGCGGGCCGCCTTCTGGCTTGGGTCGCTCAGCAGCGTGTACCCCGTCTCGATGTCCGTCAGCTTGCCCTTCTCTTCGGTGACTCCGAGCTTCTCCCACGACTCGGGCGAGACCGCGTAGACCGTGGCCCCCGTTGCTTTGAGTTCATCGAAGCGCGCGCCGAGTTCCGCGAGATGCTTGGTGCAGTACGGACACCATCCGCCGCGATAGAACAGCAGCACGACCGGGCCGTCGGCCTTGGCAATGAGGTCCGCCAGCTTGTGCTCGTTGCCCTCGTCATCGGTGAGCACCGCGTTTGGGGCCTTAGCGCCAGCGGGCAGCCCCGTGCGCGGCTCAAGATCGGTTGAGGTCATCTCGGTGGCTTCTTTCGGGCGGTCTGCCTGAGCGTGGGCGAGGCCTGCGAATGCTGCGAGGGCAGCGACGGTGAGGATTCTGGTGAGCATGGGATTCCTTCACAATGGGAGAGAATGGTGCGAAAATGGGTACTGCCCTTACGCCTCGATCGCAACGGGCTATTCCCTCTTGGCCTCTAGGCCTCTCACAATCAGGCCCTTTCCCTGACTCGTTCGGCCTCGTGAACGGTCATTCGCGGTGCATCGGCACATCGACGTGCTGCTCGCGTGCGCAAGCGATTGCGTCCTCGTAGCCCGCGTCCGCGTGGCGGAAGATGCCCATCATGGGGTCGTTGGTTAGCACCCGCTCGACGCGGGCGCGGGCCTCGGGCGTGCCGTCGGCGACGACCACCTGCCCGGCGTGCTGGCTGAAGCCGATGCCGACGCCCCCGCCGTGATGGAAGCTCACCCAGCTCGCGCCGCTGGCGATGTTGACACCAAAGTTGAGCAGCGGCCAGTCGCTGACCGCGTCGGTGCCATCGCGCATGGCCTCGGTCTCGCGGTTGGGGCTGGCGACAGAGCCACAATCGAGGTGGTCGCGTCCGATGACGATCGGCGCGCTAAGCCTGCCGTCGGCGACCATGTCATTGAACAGCACCCCCGCCTTGTCGCGCTCGCCTAGCCCGAACCAACAGATGCGCGCGGGCAGGCCCTGGAACGCGAACGAGGGAACGCAGTTGTCCCAGTCGCCCTTGAGCAGCGCCTCGGGGTTGGCGTGGCAGCCGAGGATCCAGTCGCGCAGCCGCTGGTTGAAGCCTCCCCCACTGACAGGGAACAAGTCGAGCAGGGCCTTGTCGGTCTTGTAGATATCAACCGGGTCGCCGGACAGCGCCACCCACCGGAAGGGCCCTCGCCCCAGACAGAACTGCGGGCGTATGTACGCCGGCACGAACCCCGGGAAGCTGAACGCGTCCTTGAAACCCTCATCGAGCGCGCGCTGGCGGATGTTGTTGCCGTAGTCGAACGTGACCGCGCCGCGTTTCTGAAGCTCGACCATCGCCTCGACGTGCTTTCGCATGCTGGCGAGGGCGAGCTTTTGGTAGGCCTGCGGGTCAGCTTGGCGGGCTTCGATGGCCTGCTCATTCGTGTACTCGATGGGCACGTAGCCCTCGAGCGGGTCGTGCGCGCTGGTCTGGTCGGTGAGCACCTCGGGCGTGATGTTGCGCTCGATCAGCCTCTTCAGGAGCTCCACAGCGTTGCCGTGCCAGCCGACGCTCACGGCCTTTGCTTCGTCGCGCAGCTTGCAGGCGCGGTCGATGGCTTCGTCAAGATCATCAACAATCTCATCGAGGTAGCGATCTTCGCATCGGCGGTCGAGGCGCGCGCGGTCGGTGTCTGCGATGAGGCACGTGCCCTTGGCGAGCGTCACCGCCAGAGGTTGGGCGCCGCCCATGCCCCCGCAGCCTGCGGTGACACACAGCCGCCCCGCAAGATCGCCCCCGAATGTCATTCGTCCGCACTCGGCGAAGGTCTCGAACGTGCCCTGCAAGATCCCCTGCGTGCCGATGTAGATCCACGAGCCCGCGGTCATCTGGCCGTACATCATCAGGCCTTTGGCGGCCAGTTCGTCGAAGTGCTGCTGCGTGCCCCAATGGGGAACGAGGTTCGAATTGGCGATCAGCACACGCGGCGCGTCCGCGTGCGTGCGCACAATCCCGACCGGCTTGCCCGACTGCACGAGCAGCGTCTGGTCGGGTTCGAGCCGCTGGAGCGACGACACGATCGCATCGAAGCTCGGCCAATCGCGGGCGGCCTGACCGCGACCGCCGTAGACCACGAGTTTCTGAGGTGCCTCCGCGACCTCGGGGTCGAGGTTGTTCATAAGCATCCGCATGGCGGCCTCCGCCTGCCACGATTTGCAGGTCATGCTCCTGCCACGCGGCGCGCGGATGGTTCGGTCGTCGCATGTGGCGAGCGACGGCTTGATGGCGTTGGTCACCAGATTCTCCCTTCGCTGGTGTTGGATGGCTGGAATGCTCCCCGCGAGATCAGCTCGGCCACCGCTGCGATGTCCGGCGCGGGCGAGCGGTCGGCCTCCAGCACGCTGACGCGCTCGCGGATGGTGCTTATGGCCCGTTCGACGCCCTTGCCGCTCCGGAGAGGCCGGTGGGCTTCCATCCCTTGCGATGCGCACAAGAGCTCGATGGCGACGACCTGCGTGGCCAGTTCGACGGCTCGCCGGGCCTTGGCTGCGGAGCGAGGCCCGAAGGAGTTGTAATCCTCCATGCCGGCGCATGTGCTCAGGTTGTACACGCTGGCGGGGGCTGCGAGCTGGGCGAGCTCGTTGCACGCTGCGGCCGCGGCGTACTGCACGACCATGTACCCCGAGCTCAGGCCCGGGCTCGGGCTCAGGAACGGCGTGAGGTGCGCCTGCTCATCAAAGCCCGAGACCATGTGGTAGGTACGGCGCTCGGCGATGCCCGCCACGTGCGCGAGGCCCATCGCCATCGAGTCGAGCGGCAAGGCCACGGGCATGCCGTGGAAGTTGCCGCCGCTGATGATCGAGCCGTCGTCGAACACGAGCGGGTTGTCGGTCACCGCGAGCAGTTCGGCATCGGCGCGCGCGCGGACATAGGCGAACAGGTCGGCCGTTGAGCCAAGCACGATCGCTGTGCAGCGGAGCGAGTACGGGTCCTGCACGCGGGGGTCGTCGTGCTTGTGGGATTCGACGATCTGGCTCCCGCTGAGCAGGCTCGACAGCGCGTTTGCGCACGCGGCGGGCCCCCGCTGGCCGCGCGCCTCGTAGAGCCGTGGATCGAGAAAGCTGTAGGAGCCTCGGCAGGCATCGATCGTGCATGCGTTGGCCACGAGGGCGGCGTCAAAGAGCGTGGCCGCTGCCTCGGTGAGCAGGGCGAGTTCGCCGGCCATCAGGTGCGTGCCGTTGAGCAGCGCGAGACCTTCTTTGGGCTGGAGCTCGACCGGTTGCAAGGCTGCGGCACGGAGTGCTTCACCACCGGGCATGGTCTTGCCTTTGTACTCGGCAAGGCCCTCACCGATGAGTACCTCGGCTGCGTGGGCGAGCGGCGCGAGATCGCCCGATGCGCCGACGGAGCCGATCGCGGGAACCACCGGCGTCACGCCCGCGTTGAGCAAGGCGGCGATGGCATCGACCAGTACCGGGCGCGCGCCCGAGCGTCCCCTCGCGAGCGAGGCTGCGAGCACGAGCAGCATCGCGCGGACGACCTCGGTCGGCAGCGGTCCGGTGATGCCCGAAGCGTGCGACCGCACAAGGTTGACCTGGAGCGCGGAGAGCTGATCGGAGGCGATGCGCTTTCGGCTCAACGAACCGAACCCGGTGTTGATGCCGTAGACAGCATCGCCCCCGCCGAGTGCGGCCTCAACGTGCGCGCGCGATGCATCCATGCGCGGCCTGACATTCGGCGCGACCGTGACCCTGGCTCCATCGCGGGCCACGGCGAGCACATCGGCGGTGGTGAGAACGGTATCGAGGACGAGTTGTTGCATGCCCCACAAGCGTACGGGCACCGCGGCGCTGGGTCAGTCGGTCCGCCTGCCATTGGAGGCGAGAATGAGCGATTGAGCCGTGGGGTTGTGACTGCCTGAGGCCGGGTTGGCCGAGGGCTTGGGCTCAACGGTCGAAGCGGCGGGGTGCGAGGCCGCCTGCTGACCGGCCCCGCGGAAGATGCCGTTGGTGATGCCCCGGCGGGCCCAGGCCGACTGGCACGCCTCCAGCATCTTGGCGATCTGAGCTTCGCTCTGCTGAACGCTGATGCTCGACGAATGCACGCGGTACCGCAGTACGGCTTCGGGGACGTTGTCAAGTTCGCCGACCTCGCCCAAGCGGAGCCACAGGTCGAGGTCTTCGGACGGGTAGGCCTCGGGCCGGTAGCCGCCAACAGCTTTGATGGCGCTCGCGCGGAACATGGCTGCGGGGTGGCAGATGGGCATCCGGCCCTCGAGGGCGCTGCGCTGCACGTGCGCGTTGCCGAGCACGGGCGGCGGGTGGTGGAGTTCCTTGTCGTGCTCATCGATGAGGATCACGCCACCGCCTATGCAGACGACTTTCTGGTGTTCCACCAGAAAGCGGACTTGAGCATCGAGGCGGTTGGGCAGAGCGATGTCGTCAGCGTCCATGCGCGCGAGCAATTCACCCGAGGCGCGGTCGATCAACTCGGCGAGCGTTGCGACCAGACCCTGGTTCTCCCGGCGGATGAGCCTGACACGCGAGTCGCGGTCGGCGTGCGCACAAAGCAGGTCGCCCGAGCCATCGGTGGAACCGTCGTCGATCACGACCAGTTCCAGATCGGAGAATGATTGGTCAAGAATGGACCGCACCGCGGCATCGAGATACCCGCCGGCGTTGTACACCGGGAGAATCACGGACACCTTGGGGCGGTTGGTGGTGGGCATGAGCGCGGGCGGGTGGTTACTCGGTGCTGAGTCGGCACAGGGCGCCGCCGTCGACGATGAGGTCCTGGCCGGTCATGAATCCCGACTGGTTGTTGTCGGCCAGAAACACGATGGCCCGGCCAATCTCGTCGGGCGAGCCGACGCGGTTGAGCACGTGCCGACCGCCGAGGCCTCGGACGAGTTCATCGAGTGAGGCACCCGCGATGTGGCCCCTTGCAAGGCCCTCGTGCAGCATGGGCGTATCGACCGCGCCGGGGAGAATGGCGTTTACACGGATGTTGTCAGAGCCGAATTCGATAGCGGTAGCGCGGGTAAAGGCAAGCAGCGCGCCCTTGCTGGCCGCATAGGCGGCGATGTTGGCGCTGGTGGCGACTGCGTGGACGCTAGAGACGTTGACGATCGAGCCGCCGGTGGCCTTGAGCAGCGGGTAGGCGTGCCGCATGGAAAGGAAAACCGAGCGCACGTTGGAGGCCATCACCGCGTCCCACTCCTGCACGGTGGTCTCGATGATGGGTTTGCAGATCTGCATGGCGGCGTTGTTCACCAGCGCATCGAGCCGATCAAAGCTCTCTTTCAGCTCGGTGAAAATACGCTCGGGTGCCTGCGGGTCCGAGATATCGGCATGGATCATGTGGTCGACGCCGGGCACCGAATCGGACGAGCGGTCGACGCCGACGACTCGCCATCCCTCGGCATGGAACGCGCGAGCGGCGGCTGAGCCGATGCCTCCGGCGGCGCCGGTGATGAGCACGACCCTGGCATCGCTCACGACGAGGCTCCCTGCAACGACCGGTTGCGGGCCGAGGCTACGAAGGCCTCTCGCACGTTGTCCATCACCCGCTCGTGGGTGCGCCAGCACGACCGGGGTGACGACTGCGAGAGGTGCGGGCTGAGCAGCACGCTGTCCATCGAGCGGAGCGGGTCGCTCACGGCGAGCGGTTCGGTCTCGAAGACGTCGAGGCCGGCTCCGGCGATGGTTCCAGCCTTGAGCGCCGCGGTCAGGTCGGCCTGCTTGACGATCGGGCCGCGCGCGGTGTTGATGAGCACCGCTGTTGGCTTGCACCTGCTGAGCGCGCGCGCGTCGATCAGGTGGTGGCTCGACTTGTTCAGGTCGCAGTTGATGGAGATGAAGTCGGATTCCGCGAGCAACGTATTAAGGTCGGTCATGGCGACCCCGGTCTGGTCGATGACGCGCTCGGGCGGCGTGCGCGGATCGAACCCGAGCGTGCGCATGCCGAAGGCGCGGGCCTTGTGCAGCACGGTGGAGCCGATGGCGCCGACGCCGATAACGCCAAGCGTGCACTCCGACAGACTGACGCCCTCGATGGGTTCCCAGCCGCCCTGGCCGCCCACAGCGGGCGACTTGATGGCGCGGTCGAGCCACGGGGTCTTGCGTGCAAAGCAGAGCATGAAGCTGAGCACGGTGTCGGAGACCGGGGCGCTGAAAGCATCGGGCACGTTACGGACCTCGATGCCTCGCTCGGCGGCGGCTTCGAGATCGATCGCGTTGACCCCGGTGCCCCACTTGCAGATGGCCAGCAGCTTGGGCGCGGCATCCATGACACGGGCGGACCACTGGTCCCCGCCGCACAGGGCGAGGTCGATATCGCTGACCATCTCGATGAGTTCGTCCTCGGACCACTGCTGAGCGGGCGGACGGAGCACGAGCGCTGCATCGAGATCGGCGGCGAGCCGGTCCATCTGCTTAGTAAGATCGGCGGAGGTCTGCATATCACGAAGCAGACGCGGGCCGGTGACGAGGAGCTTGCGGGTGGTCACTGGGCGGTCTCCGTGGCGGTGTGCTGCTGGGGCTTGAAGCGGGGTGTGGTCATGAGGGCCTCTGCGAGCATCCAGCCCTCTTGGTCGTCGATGTCGGTGGCTTCGAGCCGGTCGATCTCGAACAGGATGGGTTTGGCACCGATTCGGCTGCCGCGCGTTCGCATGGTCTCGGGCGCGAAGAGGTAGAGGTTGGAGTTCTCTTCGTAGACCGGTGGGAGGTCTTGCGTGCGTTCGAGCTTGGTGGGATCGTGGTTGATGGGCTGGCCAGCGGCATCGTAGAGGCGGGTCTGCCATCGGGTTACGCCGAAGAGCGAGTCGTGGGTTCCAGCATTGACTCCGGTGAGGAACGCCTCGACGCCTCGCGCGATGGTCTCGGCCTTGAGCAGCGGGTTGGTGGAGTGGGTCTGGAGGTAGTAGTCGGAGGGGCACTGCTCGATGTCGTGGAGCAGCACGTCGTTCATCGGGATGCGGCCGTCGCGGAGGTGCTCGGGGCGGGGAATAACGCTGAGCCGGGGGTCGCCCCAGTTCTTGACGCGGGAGGTCACCACCGGGCTGTCGGTATCGATGACGACGCGGTCGATCGCGCCCGAATTGAGCAGCGCGATGACGATGTGCTCGAACAGCGGCCTTCCCGCAATGGGCCGGTAGTTCTTGCCTGGGATTCGCTCAGAATCGTGCCTCATGGGCACGAGCGCGGTGATGGTCGGGGCCACCTGGACCTCCTTGCTGAGCGATGCTAGGGACTATCATCCGCAGCTGGCGTTGGTTGGGCGCGGCCCGTGCCAACGCCGGTGCTTTCACGAGCCCGTGAGCGGCCCGCTGGCCGCCCGAAGCTCCTTCAGAGCCACGACCACACGATGTCCGATTCAGCGAGTCCTGCCTCTACCCCGCCCAACGCGCCCATGAGCAGCGCGGCGGAACTGGCAGAGACGGTCGCCAAGGTAAGCCGATTGGTGGACCCGAACGCCCCTGTACAGGTAATTGATCAGCGTTCTGGGAGCATGTGGTCGTCGCTGATGGCGGCTCTCGGGGCGTGGGAGCTGCTGTACCTGCTGGCAACACGGGATCTGACGATCCGGTACCGGCAGACGGTGGTCGGGATCGGGTGGGCGGTGCTAAACCCGCTGCTGATGATGCTGGTGCTGAGTGTTTTCTTTGGGGTGCTGGGCCGAATCGGTCCCGCGGGAGTCCCGTACCCTCCCTTTCTGCTTAGCGGGATGGTGATGTGGCGGCTGTTCGAGTCGGCGCTGGGACGGTCGAACGACTCGCTGATTTCCAATGTGGCGCTTATCGACAAAGTGTCGTTTCCGCGTTTGGTGCTTCCTGTGGCGAGCGTGCTGAGCCCGCTGGTGGACTTTGCGATCTCGCTCGTGGTGGTGGCAGGTGTGATGATGTTCTACGGGGTTGTGCCACTGACCGAGGCGCTGATGCTCCCGGTGTACATTCTGGTGACGGTTCTGAGCGCGTTGGGATTTGGGCTGTGGCTCGCGGGTCTGAACGCGCACTACCGGGACATCACACACATCTTGCAGGTAGTCTTACGGCTCGGTTTCTACGCATCGCCGATTCTGTACTCGCTCGACTTAGTGCCAAGCGAGTACCACCTGCTCTACGCGATGAACCCGATGGTGACGGTGATCTCCGCAACACGGCACGCGCTGTGTGGCAGCTACGAGGCGATCGTCGCGCCGACGATGGGCATGTGGGTTGTATCGCTGAGCGTGTCGCTCACAGCCCTCATCAGCGGGCTGTTTGTGTTCAATCGACTTGAGAAACGCATCGCGGACGTGCTCTGAGCAAACGCCATGAAGGGGACCGTTCGATGACATCGGCGATCGTGGTAGAAGGCGTCTCGAAGCGGTACCGGCTTGACCGCCGAAGCCCGCACGACACGACGCTGTCGGCTGCGGTTGTCGGCTCGGTGCGGGCACCGCTCAAGCGGCTACGCAATCTGATGGTCCCTCGCGAGGACCAGGTGCACTGGGCCCTGCGGGATATCTCATTTCGCATCGAGCACGGCGAATGCGTCGGTTTGATCGGCCGGAACGGTTCCGGTAAGAGCACGCTGCTGCGGATCATCTCGAACCTCACGCTGCCAACCACGGGGCGGGTCATGATCCAGGGGCGGGTGGGCTCGCTTCTGGCACTTGGCGTTGGCTTCAACGGGGAACTGACGGGCCGGGAGAATGCGGTGATGTCTGCCGTGACGCTCGGCATGCCCCGGCGGGAGGCCAGGAGCCGGCTCGAAGAGATGATCGAGTTCGCGGGCGTGCGAGACTACATCGATGTGCCCGTGAAGCGGTACTCGACGGGGATGCGTGTTCGGCTTGGGTTCAGCGTGATGAGCACCATCGAGCCGGAGATTCTGCTCATCGACGAGGTTCTGGGCGTGGGCGATGATGAGTTTCGCCAGCGGAGCCAGGATCGCATGAACGAACTGATCAGTTCTGGGCGGACGGTGCTCCTTGTGAGCCACATCCGGCGGGACATCAACATGCTGTGCAGCCGAACGATTCAGATCGAGCAGGGCTGCATGCACCAGCATCGCCCCACGCCCAATGGGCTGCACATTCCCGAGACGATGGCACGGGTGGTGGCGGGCAACGAGGCGCTTGGCAAGGATACCCCAGAGCTTGAGCTGCTCAAAAAGAAAGAAGAGCCTGAGCCGAGCGACGCTTCCGCTTAGCCAATGGCCGTAAGCGATCTACGCACGAGCGTGATCGGGTGGATTGCCTCGACCGCTGCGCCGTCGTGGATCTGATGCCGACAGCTCGTGCCCGGCGCGCACATGATGGTGCGATTGGTTGCATCGCCAATGGCCCGCCTTGCCGCGGGCAGCACGCCGAGTTCGGCGATCTTCATGGATAGGTCGTAGCGGGATTTGCTGTAACCAAAGCTGCCCGCCATGCCGCAGCAGGTGGTGTCAAGCACTTCGACCTTGCCGGAGAACACGCGTTCGAGCAGGGCCGAACCGCTGGCGTTGCCCCACAGCGCTTTCTGGTGGCAGTGGCCGTGGAAGAGGACGCGGTCGATGGGAGCTTCATCAAATGACGGATGGTCGGGGTGTTCGTCCCAGCGATCAGCAAGAAACTTCTCGACGAGTGCGCACGAATTGGCTAGCGCAAGGCGGTCCGAACGCGGGGTCTTGCACCGGAGCTCCAGCCAGTCGTCTTGCACGCAGCTGAGCACCGATGGTTCCAGAAACAGCACGGCCTCTGCGCCGGTCTCGGCAAGCCTTCGACTTAGATGGCGACACTCACGGTCGGCACGCTTGATGGCCTGAGGAAGCAGGCCCGTCGAGATGAGCGCACGGCCCGCGTCGGTCCCCCACACGGGCTCGACCCGGTAGCCAAAGGCGCGAAGCAGGCACGCTGCGTCTTCGACGATCGCGGGCTCTGTGAAGCTTGCGAAGGCGTCGGCGTAGAGCAGCACGGCGGGCGCTTCAGCGCTAGAGGCGTCGGGCCTCCAAAACGATTCAGCGGAGCGGGCCACGGTTGGGAGCGACCGCTTGGGAGACGTGCCGAGCAGAACATCGATGACTTTGCGCGATGGGCCCGCGGAGTTGAGCCGATTGACGAGGCTCGGCGCGAGGCTCGCAGCACGAAGCAGCTCGCTGGCGTGGCCCATGATCCAGGCCCTGATCGGTGTGCCTGACTCTTTGTACCGCTGGGCGGTGTACTCGGCCTTGAGCCGGGCGATGTCGACGTTGGACGGGCACTCGGTCTTGCACGCCTTGCAACTGAGACACAGGTCGAGCGTCTCGATGGTGTGCGGGTCGTCCCAAGCGGGCGCGCTTTCGTTCGCCCCATCGAGCTGGCCGCTGATGGCCATGCGGAGCGCGTTGCCCCGGCCTCGGGTGGAGTGGCGTTCATCGAGCGTGGCCATGTAGCTGGGGCACATGGTGCCGCCCTGTTTCTTTCGGCAGACGCCCGCGCCGTTGCACATCTCGACCGCGTGGGCGAAGTCGCCCTGGTCGCTGAAATCAAAGTAGGTTTCGACCGGCGCGATGTCCGTCTGCGCTACCTCGGGCCTGATGCGTGTGCGCGCATGGATTGACTCGATGGAGCCGGGCGCGACGATGTTGCCCGGGTTGAGCAGGCCCTCGGGGTCAAAGATGCGCTTAATCTCGCGGAACGCGCCCATCAGTTCGGGGCCGAAGTGGCGTTCGAGCAGCGGGCCACGGGCCTTGCCGTCGCCGTGCTCGCCGCTCATCACGCCGCCCAGCTCGCGCGCGAGATCGGCCAGCTCGATCGCGATGCGCTCCATCGCCTGTCGGTCGGGCTCCGACCTCAGATCGAGCAGCGGGCGCACGTGCAGCACTCCCACCGAGGCGTGCGCGTAGAAGCTCGCGCGTGTGCCCTCACGCTTGATGATGGCTCGGCCTCGCTTGACGAATTCGGCAAGGCGCTCGGGCGGGACCACGTTGTCCTCGACAAAGCCAAGCGGCTTTCGGCTGCCGGGGATCGCGTGCAGCAGGGGTTCGCCGGCCTTGCGGAGCTTCCAGGCCTGGGCCATGTGCTTCTGGTCGGCGAAGACCGCTGCGGACGGAAATCGATCGATGACCGCCGCGAGCTTCGCATCGGCTTCGTGTTCGCTCGCTGCGATCATCTCGATGTAGAGCACCGCCGCGGGCTGGCCCCCGGTGGGGGTGGAGGGCAGCAGCTCGACATACTTGCGGTACTCGGCATTGTCCCGAGCGAGCGACATGATGAGTTCGTCGAGCAGCTCGACTGCTGAGGGCTTGAGATCGAGGATCGGTAGCAGCGCCTCCATCGCTTCGTCGAGGGTCTCGAACGCGAGCACCGCAAGACGGGTAGCCATAGGGATGGGACGCAGCAGCAGGTCGGCGCGGAGCGTGAGGGCGAGCGTGCCCTCGCTGCCACAGAGAAGGTGAGCAAGGTTGAGCTGGTCGGTGGTGCCGGGGGATGATGCTTCGAGTTGATCGAGCATGGTGTCGAGCGCGTAGCCGGCGTTTCGGCGAAGGGTCGTTGGGAAGCGCTCTCGGATGGGCCCCGCGCAAGCGCGCACGACCGAGGCGACCTGTTCACCGAGCTGGATAGCCACAGGATCGGTTGAGCCTGCGCTGAACTCGACCAAGCGGCCGTCGGCGAGACAGGCCTGCACGCCCAGCAGGTTCTCGGTGGTACGGCCGTACATGATGGAGTGAGCACCGGCGGCGTTGTTGCCGATGCACCCGCCGATGGTGGCTTGGCGGGCGGTGCTCGGGTCGGGCGCGAAGAACAGGCCCGAACTTGCGATCTCGTCGTTGAGGTCGTCGATGGTGGTGCCGACTTGCACGCGGCATCGGCGGGCGGACTTATCGAGTGACTCCAAGCCCCGGCAGTTCGGCGAGAGATCAAAGACCACGGCCCGGTTCACACACTGGCCCGCCAAACTCGTGCCCCCGCCACGCGGGAGGATGGGCAGGCCGTGCTCGTGGCAGACGCGGACCGCCGCGACCACGTCATCCAGCGACCTCGGGATGACCACGGCCAGGGGCTCTTGTTGGTAGATCGAGGCGTCGGTCGCGTAGAGCAAGCGGTCGCCGGGATCGAGGCGCAGCTCGCCCTCGATGGCGTTGGCCAGATCGCGGGTCGCTGCTTCAAGAGCCGAGGGGTCCATCGGGGTTCCGCGTGGCACGTGCGTAGTCGGGAAAGGGGCGTGTGCGGTCGATGCTAGTGCCGACGGGTCACGGCTGCGCAACATGGTGTGCCTCCGGCCCGTGTCTGGTGAACCCAGAGACGGAATGCCGAGGTACATAGAGCGAACGGACACTCCCCCCCCGCCCCCCCGTCACTCGCTCAGGCTCACACGGCCCTTGGAGGACCCAAACCATGCGCACCAACACGCACCATGCTCGTCGTCTCAGTTCACCCAGCCCGGCCCGCAGGCTTGTGCTGGCAGCGGCGTTGTTCGCCACCCCTGTTCTGGCGCAGGCCCCGGCGAACGAAGCCGAGGACCTGCCGATCTCGGCGATCACGCTGTACCGCTCGGGCGTTGGATCGTTCCTCCGCCAGGGGAATGTGACGGGCGACCAGATCATCAACCTGCGGTTCAGGACGGACCAGATCAACGACATCCTCAAGTCCATGATGGTCGTGGACGCGGGCGGCGGACAGGTCGAGGGCGTGACGTACGGCTCGCGGGAACCGCTGGCGCGGAGGCTCTCGTCCTTTGCGCTGGATCTGTCGGACAACCCCGATCGTGCGGCCCTGCTCGCCCAGCTTCGCGGGGCGCTGGTGACCGTGACGACCTCCGATGGTCAGTCCACGGGCACGGTGCTGGGCGTAGAGACACGGACCGTCCACCATGAGGGCTCGACCGAGCAGGTCAGGAGCCTGATGCTGGTGGGAACGAGCGGCGTGAAGTCGTTCGAACTGAGCGATGTTCGTTCGTTCGAGATCAGCGACCCGCAGCTGGCCCAGGAGCTGAACAAGGCGCTGGTGGCGGTGGCTGAGCACAGGGCGGACACGACCAAGGTGGTCGAGGTCAGCTTCAGTGGCAACGGCCAGCGTCCGGTAGTGGTGACATACGTGCATGAGACCCCGGTGTGGAAGACGAGCTACCGGCTCGCGCTGCCCGAGGAATCAGAGGGGGAGGGGCGGATGCAGGGCTGGGCGATCGTGGAGAACACGACGGACGAGGACTGGAGCGATGTTCGGCTGTCCTTGGTGGCGGGCCAGCCGGTGAGCTTTGTGATGGACCTGTACGAGCCGCTCTTCAGCCCGAGGCCCGAGGTGCCGGTGCCCACGGGCGTCGCGGCGAGGCCTAGGACGTACGACGGCAGCGTTGACAAGGACCAGCAGGCGAAGATGGCCGACGCTCGCCGGGAACTCGGCCGCGACTTCAGGACGCGGGCCGCTGCCCCATCGCCTTCGGCTATGGGGGGAGCCTTGATGGACCTTGATGCCAGCGAACTGGAGTACGAGGCGGCTGAGTCGGCGGTGGCGAACTTTGCAGCACTCGGCTCGATGGCCAGCGCGAGCGAGGCTGGGGAGGTGTTCCAGTACACGCTGGACCTGCCGGTAAGCGTGGAGCGCCAGCAGTCGGCGATGCTGCCGATCATCAACTCGACGCTCGGGGCCCAGCGCGTGAGCATCTACTCGCCGCAGGGCGGGAGCGCTCATCCGATGCGGGGCGTGCGCATCACCAACGACAGCGACCTGCAGTTCATGCCCGGGCCGATTGCGGTCTACGACGGCGCAGCCTACGCGGGCGATGCGCAGATCGGCCACGTAGCAGCGGGCGACGACCGGCTGCTCGCCTACGCCGTGGATCTCGAAGTCGACGGCACGACCGACAGCAAGCAGCGGCGGACCATCCAGAAAGTGCGGATCGTTCGCGGGCTGCTCGAACAGACCATCGAGCAGGTGCAGGAAACGACCTACACCTTCGACAACGACGATGAGGACCGCGAGCGGCTCATCGTGATCGAGCATCCGAAGATGCACGGCTGGGACTACGCCACGGCAAAGCCCGCCGAGAGCACCGCGGCCAACATCGACCGGTTCGAGCTGGCTATCAAGGCGGGCGAGGCGGGCGCTTTGCATATCGAGCAGCGGCGGACGGATGCCCAGCGCTTGCAGCTCACGCAGACCGATGAGGCCACGTTCGCCGTCTGGGTGCGCGGCGGGCAGGCCTCGGCAGCGGTGCGCGACGCGTTCCGCGAGGCCTCGGCCAAGCAGGCCGGGATCAACGAGGTGCGGGAACGCATCCGCTCGCTCGAACAGGAGCGGAGCGAGATATTCAGCGATCAGGAACGGGTGAGGCAGAACCTGGCGGTGGTCAACCGCAGCAGCGACCTTTCGACGCGATACCTGCAGCAACTGAGCACGCAAGAGAACCGCATCGAGGCGATCCGCAGCCAGATCCAGTCGAGCCAAGAGCTGCTTGAGCGGCGGAATCGGGAACTCGCTGAGTACCTGTCGAACCTGAACGTGGAATGAGGCGTGGAGTAGTGGCGCTTGCCCGATCGAAGAGCCGCAGCGGTGAGGGAGCGGTCTTGGTACATCGCGAGACCCACGCGCTCCCTGACAGTCACGGCTCAGCAAAACGAACAAGGCCCGCCGGGTTTCCCCAGCGGGCCTTTGTATTTGGCGGCTCTCGGTCTAACACCGAGAGCGGATGGTCTTAGTCAACCCAGAGAGTAACAGAGGGGTTGGTTGCGTTGCCGGTGTGCCGGACGCTGGGACGCAGGTAGATGTTGTTGAAGTCGTCGTACATGGCCGAGGTGAGCAGGCCGGTTCCCGAGCTGGGGTTGCCGCTCTCGCCGGTACGCATGTCGTTCTCGTTGACGAAGATGTTGTCGTTCTGGGTCTTGAACTCGGGGTTCGAGATGCCGGTGAACGAGAAGGGGGTGCTATCGGGATCGGCCTCGTTCTCGAACGACACGTGGTTGTCGTTGAAGCCGATGTTGCCCTCCCAAGTGTTGCGGCCGCCGTGGATGAGCAGCGTGTTGGAGCCGTCGCCGAACTCGTTGTTGGTGGGCAGGGTCCACGCGTTGCCGCTCGCGCCGCCGCCGATGTACATGGGGCCGCGGTTGGCCATCGAGGCCTCGGTGGCCTTGAAGGAGTTGCTCCACTGGGCCTTGCGGGCACCGACGGGCACGACGTGAGCGTAGGAAACGGAGCCCGTGTCAACCTCGTACGTGATTCCGAGATTGCCGCTGCTGCTGTCGGACGGGGTGCCGGTGAAGGCGGGGTCCCAGAGGGCGTTGTCGGGCATCGCGGCGGCATCGGGCTCATCGAACTGGTAACCCTCGAACTCGGCGATGGAACCGTTGGCCTCGGCCGGGCTGATGAGGATCTCGGACGAGATCGAGCCATCGGAGATCAGGGACGAGAAGATCTGGCCCGTGATGTCCTTGTGGAACGCGGTAGCAGCGACAATGGTGTCGTCGTTGCGGTCCAGACGGCTGGGCAACGGGTAGTTGTCCTTGTTGTTCTGGGCGTGGATGACGACGGCCTGCAGAATGCCGCGGACCTGGGTGGAGTCCTTCAGCTGGCGGGCGGCGGCACGAGCCTTACCGAGCGCGGGCAGGAGGATGCCGATGAGCAGCGCGATGATGGCAATAACCACCAGCAGCTCGATGAGGGTGAATCCCTTGCGAATCTTCATGATCTGTTTCCTTCTGATGAGGTGTGCGCGTTTCGGCACCGATCCGAACGCTTCCAACGGTGTCCGTCAGTTGAAACAACTGGCGGTTGGCTTGCCGACATCGTGACGCACACGCGCCGTGATGCCTCGGCTCATTCAAGCAGTTCGGTC
Organism: Phycisphaerales bacterium; assembly: GCA_029260395.1. Taxonomy (GTDB): domain Bacteria; phylum Planctomycetota; class Phycisphaerae; order Phycisphaerales; family UBA1924; genus OFTM382. The sequence goes on from JAJDDJ010000022.1 coordinate 130,034, forward strand.
GGTGGCCGAGTGCTCGAAGGCCCGAAATGTCTGGCAAGCGTGGGCCCGTTGGGCACAACTTGGTGGCTGAGAAGCCACCCATCAGAGCGGATTACGGATATTCATCCGAGCCCGCGCCCGCCGTGTAACGCAGTACGCTACGCCGACATGTCCGTGTGCTCAAGGGGCGCGGTTGCAATGATCTGGTCCGAAATGCGTCGTGTTATACCGATCATATTACGAACAAACGAGGTTGGCCATGATTGAGGACAGAGTTCGCACGCTGGGGATCGAACTGCCGTCGGCCCCGCCGCCCTTGGCTTCGTATGTGCCGGTGCGGCTCCACGCCGGGGTGGCGTATGTCAGCGGGCAGTTGCCATTTGTGGACGGCAAACTGATGGCGGTAGGCAGCGTGCCCGCCGAGGTGAGTGAGGAGCGGGCGAAGGCGTGCGCCCGTCAGTGCGCCCTCAACGCGCTGGCGGCGCTTCGCGGCAAGCTCGGCTCGCTGGACAGCGTCCGCGGCGTTATTCGGCTCGGGTGCTTCGTGGCGTGCGGGCCCGGGTTTGGCGGCCAACCAGCGATCGCCAACGGCGCGAGCGACGTTCTGTTCGAGGTGTTTGGTGAGGCGGGCCGGCACGCGCGGGCGGCGGTAGGCGTCTCTTCGCTGCCGCTGAACGCTCCGGTCGAGATCGAGTTCACGTTCGCGCTCGACGGGTAGGTTTTGCGTTGACTGAATCCGATGATCACGCGGCCACGGTGATCGCTGCGGGGCCGATGACCAGCGCGACGAGGTCGTAAGCGGCGTGGCACGCGACCACGCTGCCGAAGCCGCGAAGCACGTAGAGCATGCCGAAGTACGCGCCGGCGAGGAAGTAGAACACTCCCACTTCAACCGTGGGGATGTCGTGGTACGCCGCGAACGCACCGGCGCTGATGACCACCGCCAGCCCCGTCGCCCAGCGCGTTGGCAGACGCACGAGGTCAGCGAGCAGGAAGTGAAGCGCGGTGATGCCGATGAGCCGGAACAGCATCTCCTCATAGAGCCCCGCGCCGATGGAGATGGTCGTCCGCGCGGGCCAGCCCAGCTCGCCGACGGCTTGGCCTTGATGTTGAATCAGTGCGGCAGCCGATGGAGCGATGAGCGCAGCGAGCACGATGAGGGGGATCGCCATCGCGGCGGATTCGAGCGTCATCCCCAGCAGCACGGCTGGCTTGACGCGCCAGGGCTCGCGGCTGAGCGCCTGCCAGATAAGCAGCACCACGACCAGCAGCACCGCGGGCAGGTGCAGGCCGGCTACGCCAAACACTTCAAACACCGACGACAACACCCGCTGGGCGGAGACCTCCCACGAGCTGCCCGCATCGCCGCCGGTCATGAAAAACAACGCGCCGAGTTCGTACACCAGAACGAGCGGCAGCAGGAACACGAGCATCGTGAGCGGCTGGCGGGAATCGGTGAAGTACGCGAGCCGGCTTGCGACGGTGATCCGCTCGCTCGGATCGAGCGGCGGGAGGTCAACGCTGTCGCGGTCGTCGGGGTGCTGGCTCACTGGTCGGCACGATACCACGCACGCTCATGGCGCGCGGGTTCTTGATCGTTCGATTTGATGGAGGGTCTCGTGCTTACGCAGCCCGGCTCAGGCGTCTGATCCAGGGGCTGGTTCAGGCGCTGGTGGCTTCGCGCTTGACCAGCGCCGCGTTAAGGCGGCTCTTGGTGCGGGCCGCAGCGTTCTTGTGGATCACCCCGTACTGGGCGGTCTTGTCGATCAGCGACCCGGCGGTGCGCAGCGCATCGCGGGCCTCATCGACCGTGCCCTTGGTGAGGCGGTCCTGGAAGGCCTTGACCGCGTCGCGCATGGACTTGACGCGCCACCTGTTGCGGGCGCGACGGGTTGCGTTCTGACGAATCCGCTTGCTTGCTGAAACCGAGTGCGCCATGCCGAGAGAGCCTCCGAAGAACACGCCGCCTGGCCCGAGTGGCTGGGCGGGAACACGGATGGTTGGCGGGCGGGGCCTGGATATCAAGCGGCGGCCCGCCGCCAATCGACTTCGAGAGTCCCGAGCGTGCGAAAAAGCGTCGCGGCCAGCCTGCGGGACTCGCCGAGGGGCGGGCGGCGGGTTACTATCGTGGCCGATTCGGGTCCCAGAGGGCTCGGAGCGGACAACTCGGCTGCGGGCGTAGCTCAATTGGATAGAGCACCTGACTACGGATCAGGAGGTTGAGGGTTCGAGTCCTTCCGCCCGTACTTATGCAAGCCTCGGCCGTGCCGGGGCTTGTGCTGTTTTTGGGATCGTGGCTGCTGGGCAACCGGTGCTCGGAGCGGCCTCGGAAGTTTCTGGAGCCATGAGAAAGGCCGCTCCCCCTGCGAGGGTGGCGGCCCATCTGACGAATCGAAAGATGTGCGGGCGGGCCGCTTATGGGCAGGGCCCGACAAGTCCGAGTAGCGCGAGGAAGTCGCCGAAACTCACCATGCCGTCCGCACCGAGCGAACCGAAATCGTCGGCGATGTCGCCGACACAGGGCGGCGGGACTACCAGTGGCTCGCCCAAGGACCCCGCTGAGCCGAGCATGAGTCCCGCATCTGAGACGCTCCACGCAAATCCAGAAACGCTTGTATCGAGGAGATGGATGGCGGTCCCGTCAAACGTGTCGACCACGGTGAGGATGTTGTCCGCTTCATCGGCCCAGCGAATGTTCGCTCCGCGGCTGATGAGGTCGTCGAACAGCAGCGATTCCACGTCGATTCCCATCATGCCCGGGGACGTCTGGACGGTCGAGGTGATGCCCGACGCGGTGAGCGAGACGTAGCCGGGCTCTCCGTTTGGGTCCTCTCCCGAGCAGAAGCTCGAGTTGTCCAGCGACCAGAATCCCCAGCCTCCCGGGAACGCAGTCGGCTCGATGCGATCATCTTCACTGGTGGTGTCGCGCGTTATGAGCAGACCGGTGACAGCGCCGTCCGGACCCTCGATGGTGACATCGGGACCTGTCGCGGCCACGCTGTAGCCGTTCGGCATCCGCGGGTTAAGGGCCGCCGCGATATCCGCAGCTTTGCTTGCTCGTATCTGCTCTCGTCGCTCGGGCGTGTCGTCGGCAGGCCCGCTATACTTATCGGACAGAGTGATGACGCCGGCATCGTAGGTGGTTGCCGAAGAATCTCCGGGGCGCCTGATGACTACGGCAACTCGGATTGACTGCTGAGACTTGTTCACCCCGACAACGAGCTTTGTGCTGCCCTGAGCGGATGCTGTTGAGGTGGCACTCGAAACGGCGAGTGCGGCAAGAATGCTGGCTGCTGAGTGCTGAATCTTTCTCATGACGGTGTTCCTTATGAAAGAGGTCATGCAGATTCGCGAAAGCCGCGAGCGCCGTCCGCAGAGGAATTTCTCTTTTTCTGAGAGCCCACGGCGCGCGGCCCGCGTATCGAACCTTCGAGGTGGCTCATGAGCGAGCCCGGAGAAGCGACTCGACTGCTCGCAAGCGCGGCAGACGGAGACATCCGCGCCGCCGACGCACTTATGCCTCTGGTGTACGAGGACCTGCGTCGGCTCGCGGCGTGGAAGCTCAGGCATGAAGCGCCGGGGCACACTCTGCAGGCGACTGCGATCGTCAACGAGGTGTATTTGCGGCTGGTCGATCAGCGCTCGGCCCGGATCGAGGACCGCGCCCACTTCTTTGCGCTGGCGGCGCAGGCCGTCCGCCGCATCCTGATCGATCATGCTCGTGGCAAGAAGGCTGCCAAGCGAGGAGGAGGAGTCGCCGGTCGCACGCTTGAGGACCAAGTTGCCACCCTGACCAACCGCCCCGATGAGCTCGTCGCGCTGGACGATGCATTGCGAGCGCTTGCCGAACTGGATCCACGCCAATCACGCATCGTCGAACTAAAGTTTTTCGCGGGCATGACCAACCAGCAGGTCGCGACGGTGCTTGATGTATCAATCCGGACCGTCGAGGCCGACTGGTCGATGGCCAAGTCGTGGCTCGGGCTGCGGATGGGGGATGACTAGCGACCGCATCCGCGCGGCGTGCTAGTCAGGGCTCTGCGAGCTGGCGCCATCGCTCGGCTAGGTCCTGACATCCCGTACAGGTTCCGCTCGCGATCCACTCCTCATAAATCTTCGCGAGGGCGGCGGCGTACCGCCTCGCTTCATCGGACGCAGGTTGGGCCAACTGCAACTCACCGTGGAACGTGCTTAGCCGCTCCACTGCGTCTTCGAATCGCCCTTGCTGTGCCGTGGCGCGCGCCGCGAGCAGGCGTAGGTCGTGCAGGAGAGGTTGCGGCCCAGGGCGTTCAAGCAGCTCGATTGCAAGGCGCTCGCCTTCCGCGGCGAGCCCGTCGCTGCGATCGCCTGACTCACCCGCCTTCACGATCGCCGAGACAAGTTGGTACGCGGCTCGGTCAGTGAGATTGTGCTGGGTGCCGTGCATCGAGTCGGCGCGTTCCCACGCTCGCCTCGCCGACTCGATGGCCTCGGTGTGTCTACCGAGATCCGTTTGGATGCTCGACATGCGATGCAGGAAGTACTGCGCTGCCGGTCCTTGTTCCCCTTCCGAGTTGACGTAGTCGTTGAATCCCTTTTCTATGAATGAGAGCGCTTCCCCTGGTCGTCCAGTTCTTTGCAAAATCGCAGCAAGGATCTGCTGGGCCGCGGTTCTCCGCGCGACGACCGAGAGGTTGTCGTAGGGCGACTGCACATGATCTCCTCGCGCCTCGATGTCGGCAAAGCCTCCGAGCGCCGCGCGGATCTGACGCTCCGCGTCGTCCAACCTGCCCGTGTGGTAAAGCGCGACCGCGTAATTGGCTTGCGTCGTGTGCATGTGGAGGTGTCGGCTCTGCCCCGCCTGCTCTCGTCGCCTGAGGCACTCGATGTAGAGGAGCTCGGCAGCGTCGTTGTTTCCGCGTGCCTGTTCGGCCAGCGCGAGATCGACCATGAACCAAAGCGTCCGCAGGTGGTCCGGGCCGCGTGATGCCTCGGCCGTCTCGAACGCGATGCGAGCCGTCGAAGCGGCCTCCTCCACTCGCCCCAGCGCGAGGTATACGGCAGAGATGGACGACATCAACTCCGAACGCACGATGGGACGATCACGATACACCGTGTCCGCCTCGTCGACGGCTCGATCAACAATCGCGGCTTCGATCATTTCCCGTGCGAGATCGGTCGGATGGACATCTCTGAGCAGTAAATCCAGGCGTCCGAGCCCGACCGAGCCGCTCGCTTCCTCGACCGTGTCGCGCAATCGCTGAATCGCCCGCTGCCCTGTGCTCGCCAGATCGATCTCGGTGAGGAGGCGTCGCTGAAAGCCCGCGATCTCGGCAAAGTCGTCGCGCGCCGACGAGGCACGCTCTCGCTCGCGGTCCGCGACCGTCGCGGACCGCACGCTAACGATACTGGCGCCCACCAAGACTGCCCCAGTGAGAGTTGCAATAATCACACCTTCGCTATGACGCCTCACGAACTTGTCGGCACGGTACAGCGCGCTCGGAGGTCCGGCGACCACGGGCTCGCTGCGCAGGAACCGCTGCAGGTCTTCCGCCAACTCGCTTGCCGTCGGGTAGCGGCGCTCGCGATCCTTCTCGAGGCACCGCATAATGACCCAATCGAGGTCGCGCCGCAGAATGCGTGCAAGCACACCTGGTTCAGTGCTTCGGGCGTGCGCGATTGTGTTGATCACGTCGTGACCTGCGCCCGAATCCGAGGCGGTTCGTACAGCCTCGCAGAGCCTCGCGCTAGGCCTAGGGGTCTGACCCTCACGGATCAATCGCTGGATCTCAAGCACACTGCTCGATCGAATGCACTCGGGCTCGAAGGGCCTGAACCCGGAGCAGAGCTCATAGAGCAGCACGCCAAGTCCGTAGACATCACTCCGGGTATCGATGCCCTGAGGCGACATTTCTGCCTGCTCAGGGCTCATGTACTCGAGCGTGCCGATGAGCTGGCCCTGGCGCGTGAGGACGGAATCTTGCGACAGGCGCGAGTGCAGCGCCTTGGCGATACCGAAGTCGATGACTTTGGGCGTGCTCTCGCCCTCGCGGTATTCGACGAGCACGTTGGATGGCTTTAGGTCGCGGTGGATCACACCCTTCGCGTGGGCGTGCTGCACCGCCTCACAAACCCGCGCGAGCAACGAGCACCGCTCATGTACCGTCAACCGCTGCGCGTCACAGTGCTCCGTGATCGGCACTCCCCTAACGAGTTCCATCACAAAGTACGGCCTGCTCCCGTGCTCTGCACCCGTTACGCCGCCGCCGAACACCCTCGCGATGTTCGGGTGGTCCATCAGCGCGAGCGCCTGTCGCTCGGCTTCAAAGCGTGTGACTACCGCGTGTGAGTCCATCCCGGGCTTGACGAGCTTGATCGCGACCTCGCGGCGTGGGGTGTGCTGTCGAGCTCGGTAGACAGTTCCCATGCCGCCCTCATTGATCTTCTCCAACACAGAAAAGCCGGGCACCTCGGGCAGCTGGCTGGGCTCGGGCGTGGCTCCGTATTGGTTCGACGCCGACCCGAAGAACGAGAGCTCAATCACCGGCCGATCGAGCAGCGACGGGCCCTCGCCGCCCAGCAACTCGATCAGCGGAGCTCGAATGGGGTCGTCAGTTGGGACCAGTCGATCAAGTTCCGCGGACCGGTCAGGCTCGTCGAGATCGAAGAGCTGTTCGTACAACTCCCGGAGTCTCGCGTGGATCACTGGATCGGGGTCGGTTGGCATCCCGCGGATCTCCGATTGCGGTGGCGATGGCCGCAGTGTAACGCGGCTGCCGAGGTAACCGAGCATCGGTCCCGAGCCCGGTTGCTTGGTTTGGCATTAGTCCTGCGTTCGTGGGAGCGTGCGAGAAGATCATGCAGGGCAGTCGAGGTCGCGCAACGGAACCGTGTGCTTCCGCGTGACCTGGGGATGCGTTTCCCATTATCGTTGGAGCCCGGACCGGTGAGGCGGTGCGTCGGGCTCGGGCTCGGGCTCGGGCTCGGGCTTCCGCACGAGAATGAACAGCCCGAGTGGGTTCGGCCAAGGGACGCGGGCTTCGGCGGCCTCGGATCGGCCTTTCACTTGCAAGCACTGGCGAGGCAACGCTCCCCGCGTCACCGCGGCCGTCTCCTTCGGATCCCAGCCGGGACTACGGATCAGGAGGTTGAGGGTTCGAGTCCTTCCGCCCGTACGTATGGATGGCCCCCCGGAACACCGGGAGGGCCTTTTTTGTGCGCACCCCCGCTTCCGCCCGAACGCTCTGCCTTGCCGGGCATCGACCGCCGACAGGGGCGGGGTTGTACTGCCTGCGATACGGGCGTAAGATACTTGCAAGCAATAGCTTGAGAGGAGATTAGAGAATGCGTTCAACACTGCTGATGGCGGCGATCGGACTCGGTGCAGGGGCGGCCCACGCCGGACTGATCGACACGCCCGACCTTGTTTCGGTTCGCGTCTGGGAGCGGACCGGCGGCACCGGACCTTCGGCGAACCTCTTTGGCGCTACATCGACCGTGGTAACCACCCGGCTCGCGACGCTCAACTCGGGCTCGCGAGACTTCTTCGGCACGCCGGGCGAGTCGTACGACCTGTACTACTCGAATGCCGACGCCAGCCCGAATGCCAACGGTTTCTGCATCACCGTGGATGCGGTGTTCACCAGCAGCGCGGGCGGCGGGCACAACATCGCGGCCGTCGACCTGGTGTTCGGTGACGGCTCGTTCCTTCGCGCCGATGTGCTCAAGACCTTCACAGCGGGTGGCGCCGGCTCGTTCCCGGCAACCGCGGGCAACGCGGCCGACGGCGATCTGCTGACCCACACCACGCTCGGCTCCACCGGGGGCATGATCGACCGGCTTTCGGTGACGGTCGGGTTCTCGACCATCCCGACGCCCGCTTCCGTCGCAGTGCTCGGCCTGGGCGGTCTGCTGGCCGCCCCCCGTTCCCGCCCGCGCCGCGGCTGATCGAAGCCGAACTCTTTGAGATGACCACGGGCCGTCCCTTTGCTGGGGCGGCCCGCTTTGATGGCGATGCAAACAAGCCGCGTCTCACCCGCTCGTGCTGCACGCGGGCCAAGCATCTCGCTCGGACGCTGGTTCGCTTGCGTTCATTGCTGCCCGCGTTCTCAGTTGCGAGGCTCTGATGCCCGATCTGAGCCGCGCACCGCCTCATCGCATGGCTGCGATACCAATCTGCAGGACAGCCCAGCGCGGAAGCATCGCAGGGCTGCTGCGGGGCATCGCGGCCATCTGATGGAGCATGACCGGGCGCTTTGAGAGCCGTACCGAGCGGTTGCGGGCGGTCAGGCTGCGAAGATGCGGAAATCTCGCGAGCAAAAGAACCTTGGGCCGGGCCCGCCGGTTCGGGTAGGCTGGGCGTTCAACTTCTTGAGGAACCCGAGATGAAGCAGACGTACGCGATGATCGCTCTGTGCCTCGCCGCCGCCGCCAGCGGTCAGGTGACGGAGGACTTGAAGCTCACCGCGACCGACGCGGCGGAGAGTGATGAGTTCGGCATATCCGTCGCCATATCAGGCACTACCGGTATCGTCGGCTCGGCGGGTGACGACGACGGTGGCTCGAGCTCCGGCTCCGCCTACATTTTCGATACCACTACGGGGCAGCAGCTCTTCAAGCTCACAGCGTCCGACGCCGCGTTTGGTGACCTCTTCGGCAGCTCTGTCGCCACCTCCGGCACGACCGTCATCATCGGCGCGCGCCTCGATGACGACGCTGGTCAGCAGTCCGGCTCGGCCTACGTCTTCGATACCACCACCGGACTGCAGTTTTTCAAGCTTACCGCGTCCGATGCCGCAGCGGGCGATGAGTTTGGCCGCTCGGTGGGCGTCAGCGGCACGACCGCCATCATCGGCGCGAGGGGCGATGACGGGTTCGCTGGCTCTGCGTACGTATTCGACACGACCGCGGGCCAGCCGCTCTTCAAGCTCACCCCGGACGACGCAGAGACGGATGACCACTTCGGCTGGTCAGTCGCCATCTCCGGCACCACCGCCCTTGTCGGGGCATTCGGCGACGACGGATTCGCTGGCTCTGCGTACGTCTTCGACACGACCACGGGACAGCAGCTCTTCAAGCTCTCCGCGTCGGATCGCGCAGTAAATGACTGGTTCGGCTCTTCCGTGGCTATCTCGGGTACTGCGGCCATCGTCGGGGCGTACCAAGATGACGACGCGGGCACCAGCTCAGGCTCCGCCTATGTCTTCGACACAACCACAGGCCAACAACGCTTCAAGCTCACCGCATCCGACGCCGCGAGGCACGACGCATTCGGCTATTCCGTGGGAATCTCCGGCAACACAGCTGTCGTCGGAGCATGGGGCGACGGCGATGGAGGCGACGGCTCTGGTTCTTGTTACGTCTTTGACGTGGGAACCGGCGAGCAGCTCTTCAAACTCGCCGCGTCCGACGCCGCAGAGCTTGACCGCTTCGGTTACTCCTTAGCCTTTTCCGCCAACACTGCCCTCGTTGGCGCACAGTTTAACGACGACGCGGGCTTCAGCTCCGGATCGGCATACGTGTTTAATCTCAACTCCTTGCCCTGCCCCGGCGACATCGCCGACGACTTCGGCACGCTCCCCCCCCTTGGCGGCCCAGACGGCATGGTCAGCTTCGGGGACTTCCTCGCCCTGCTCGGATTGATTGGGCCGTGCCCCGGCGGCACACCCGGCTGCGATGGCGACATCGCCGACGACTTTGGCACCCTCAACGGCGGTGACGCCATGGTGAGCTTCGGCGACTTTCTCGCCCTGCTCGGGCTCATCGGGCCCTGCCCGTAAGAGGGAGCGATCGAGAGTGGGCCATGGTGGACTAAGTCCCCTCGCTTACGCGAAGGGCTCGTTAGAAGCCACACTGTCGAGACGCCCGTGCCGCTAGCAGACCCATCGCCCCCGTTGGTGCAAGCGGCCGATGCGCCATCGAGCTAGTGTGGGCGAACGCAGTAGCTTCTCTCTTAGGCTGCGCTTGGAAAGGTGCCGCCATGGACGAGCAGAACCAGCTTCCCGCAGAGCCTGGAACGACCGCAACCGCCGACCCCTCATCGCCCTCTTTCACCCCCGAAGAGGCCGACCGCGATGCGTTGATCGCAGCGATCGAGCAAAGCGATGCCCCCGCGTGCGAGCGATGGCTCGACGAGGTGGACGCGGGCGAGCTCGTCCACGCGTTGTCGGCCCTGAGCGATGAGCAGCGGGCGAAGCTGCTCGGGCTGCTGGGCCCAGAGTCGGCGTCGGACGTGATCTCAAGGCTGCCCGAGCTGCAGGCGCTGGGCGCGCTCGAGAGCGTGGAAGCGCACGTGGCGGCAGGGATCATCGGTGAACTCGACAGCGACGAGCGAGCCGGCCTGATCAGAGCGCTCGACGACGACAACGCCCACGCGATTCTGGGCGCGATGGACCCGGAGCTGGCCCGTGGCATCCGCACGCTGGCGGCGTACGACGAGGACTCCGCGGGCGGGCTGATGCTCACCGAGTACTTGGCGTTCGATGAGGCCGCGACGGTGCGCGAGGTGCTCGCGGACATCGAGGCCAACGCCGAGGAGTACGCGAACTACAACATCCAGTACTCGTACGTGATCGATACGCAGGGCAAGCTCAAGGGCGTGCTGCCGCTACGGAACATGCTGTTGGCCCGGCGGTCGGCGGCGGTGAGCGGCATTATGATCGCGTACCCCATTCGTGTCACGGACACGGCGACAATGGACGATGTTCGCGCGGTCTTTAACGAGTACGCGTTCATGGGCCTGCCGGTGGTCGATGCCGACGACGTGCTGCTGGGGGTCATCGAAGCGAGCGATGTGGCGCAGGCCGATGCCGAGCAGGCAGATGATCTGTACCGCCAGTCGCAAGGCATCGTGGGCGGCGAGGAGCTGCGGAGCATGCCGCTGCTGCTGAGGTCGCGCCGGCGGCTTGCGTGGCTCAGCGCGAACATCGTGCTGAACATCATGGCGGCGAGCATTATCGCTCTGCACCAGGACACGTTGGAAGCCGTGATCGCGCTGGCGGTGTTCCTGCCGATTATCTCGGACATGAGCGGGTGCTCGGGCAATCAGGCGGTGGCGGTGACGATGCGTGAGCTCACGCTGGGCGTGACCAAGCCGCGCGATGCGCTGCGGGTGCTGGTCAAGGAATCCCTGCTCGGGCTGATCAACGGCCTGGCTCTTGGGACACTGATCGGCGCTGTGGCATTCGCGTGGAAGGGCAACCTGTTCCTGAGCCTGGTGGTCGGCGGGTCGCTGGCGATCAACACCGTCGTCGCAGTGTGCATCGGCGGGCTGATCCCGCTGCTGCTCAAGAAGATGAAGGCCGACCCCGCGCTGGCTTCGGGCCCGATCCTCACGACGGTTACCGACATGTGCGGGTTCTTCATCGTGCTGACGTTCGCATCGATGGTGCTCAGTCAGCTCACATGACCTGTGGTGCTGTGGGCAGTTCGACCGTGATCGTTCGTTCGCTCGGTGCATCGAGGCGGAACCCCTCGAATCTATCCGGCCATCGGAGCGTGAGCGTGCCTTTGGCGGGCGAAGTTTCGGCGATGTAGAGCGTTCCGCTGGCCTTGGCGTAGTCGCTGCGCCAGAGCGGGGACGACAGGAACGCCCGGCGGGCCCGATCGAGATCGGTCGACGCCTTGATCAGTTTCTCGGCGCAGGCTAGACGTTCAAAGCTCTGCGTCTGCGCCGCGTACTCGGGCCACTCGTTTTCGCCCTGGTGGTTCGCCGACGCCCGGCGGGTGACGAAGTGAGCGGGCCTGTCGGGGCCGAGAAATGCGGTCACGAAGGTGCCCTCCGCATCGACCACGACGAACGTATAGGGCATGTACACCGGCAGGCGGTCGAGGGCCTTGCGCGCCTCGGCGACGGAGCCGCAGGTCTCGAGCAAGTAGCGAACGATCAGCGGCGCCGAGAACCCGGGGCCAATGGCATTCCGCCCGCCGAACGCGAGTGTCACGGCTAGGCCTCGATCGTTGACGCCGTCGAGCGCGCCCCAGAGGCAATCGGTGACGGCGAGCGTCTTTGCGCCGCGCTTCCCGCCCCACCGCGAGTGGAGAACGAGCCCATCGAAGAGGTGAGGCGCGTGGTCGTAAGTGCGGAGGAGCACCGGTCCATCGTCTGTGTCGAGCACGAGCTGCGAACAGGCTCGCACGACGCGCGGCGGGGCGTAGAGCGTGAGAAAGCGGGCCACGGCATCGGAGCCGCCGAAGCGGTGCAAGAGCGACTCAAAGATCAGCATCAGCTCGGGCATATGCGAACGGAGCTGTCGCACACAGTCTGACGAATCAGAGACCTCGGAGCGGCTCATCCACCGCTCGTACGCGGGCCACGCGTGCGCGAATGCGGCATCGAGCGCGCCGCCCGCGCCGGGCGCCTCAGCGATCGAACGAATAGTCAGGATGTGCGGCTGATCGAGGGGCAAGATCGTCGGTGCCGTTAGAGAAGCTTGAATGTGGCATCGTCCACGCCGATGGCCGCGTGCTCGCTAACGGGTACAACCTCTCCTTCGTAATGGGAGTTGATGCCGTTGATCCACGCCTTGGCGCGCGGCGTGAGCTGGAAGTCGTCGTCCATGAATCGACCCGGACTCACGAGGATGCCCAGGTCCGCGCCCTCGTAGAAATAGTCGCCTTTACCCGAGATACGCAGGTAGAACGCACGGTTCTCGTGCTGAACGGTTCGGCGATGGGTCTGCATGCGCACGTACCTCATCTTGCCCGCATCGTCCAGCTCCCAAACGCCCGAGGCCGGGGCGGCGGTGATCCGCCGGACATCGTCGCCCGTGTGCTTGATGACGAGCTGCGACCACGAATCAACGTTGTCGGGATTTGCCCAGCGTTTGCTGAGCTTTGACGGATCGACATGGTAGTTGATGCCCATCCATTCGATGAGGTGGAATAGGAAGAGCGGCGCATCCGCGTGCGCAAAGCACGCCAGGTTGGTCATGGAGCTCGCGCCGGTGATGCGGGGGTTGCACTCACCGAGGAACACCTCCTCGGAATCGAGATCGAGCAGGAAGTCGAGCTCGAAGTACCCGAGGTAGCCCTGATCCTTGAGCGAGTCGCCGAAGGCCATGGCCGAGGCACGCGCCTTTTCACGGATCTCGGCGCTGAACGTGCCAGCGAAGACCTCGTTGCCGCACCAACCGCCCTTGTAGGGCGTGAGTTCCTTGAACCCGACGAGTTCGGTCATGAGCGGGCCGACGATCGTGCCGCGACGAGTCACGCAGGCCTCAAGAGCGGCACCCCGACAGCGGATGCGCTTCATGACCTTCACCTCGGGCGCTGAGGTGATATCGTCGGCGTGCTTCTCGAAATCGGCCTCGTTAGAGATAAAGAATGTGGTATGCCCGGAGTCGCCGTAAGCGGTCTGGATGACGACATCGTCGCCCAGCTTCTTGGACACCTTGCGGAGCGCTTTGTAAGAATCGACCTTTGCGAGTACGTTCGGCACCGACTCCACGCCCGCAGCGTCGGCGATGCGGGTCGTCTCCATCTTGTCGTCGATGCGTGTGCGCAGCTCTGCGGTGGGGAAGCAGACCTCGAGTCCAAGCTTGGCGCAGAGCTCCTCGGTTTTCTCATCGAACATGAGGAATACGGCCTTGCCGCCTGGCCCGCGCTCCTTGATGAGTTCGGCGACCGCGGGATGCGAGAGCAGGTAGTTGTTGATGTCCTCGATCGAGGTCCACGGCTTGTGGTCGATCTCCGGCGGGACGAACACGCTGGGATGCTGGCCGTCGAAGCAGTCGATGGCGTTGATGAACATGAATCCACGGATCCAGTCGTCCATGCCGAGCAGGTTGAACGGCGTGGCGCTGATGAAATACACGGGCTCCGTGTTGCGGAAGAAGAAACGCCTGACATCAGATACGCCTCGCAGCGCGCGGGGCTTCTTGGGCTTGATCCGATCGGATGTGAGAAGCTTTCCTGGGCGCGCTGCGCGTTTGGGCTTGGTAACCGTTGTTTGACTCGATGCCGGTGCTTGGCTAGATGCCGGTCGGATGGCGCCCATGGCTTTCTTTCCTCTCTACTTGTTGAGTGCTCGCGGCTTGGATGCCCATCGATCGCTTGATGGCGGCCTGCGTGAAGACGCGTAGGCCCTTCTCTGGGTCGTAGCCGTGGATCTCGGTGACATCGAGTTCGAGCAGGTACGCGATGATCTCTTGGCTGATGACCTGCCCGGGCACGAGCACCGGGAAACCCGGCGGGTACGGCGTAATAAACGCCGCCGAAACGTACTCCCGGCCCGCCTTGATCTCGCTGAGCGTGCTGCGATCGAGTGAAACGAGATCGATGTTGGCATCCTCATACGCGAGGAAGTACGCCCGCCGTAGATCGCCCTCGGCGGTGCCCGATGCGTCTGGCTTGAAGGCCTCGTGGAACCGGCTGAAGTTGGGCAAGGGCGGCCCGTCGAGCAGCGAGTCCACCTTGGCCGAGTGCCGACTGAGGCCCGAGCTGCTCTCGAGCGAGAGCCGATCGGCGATGTCGTGGCTGATCTCGACAAGAACGTCGATGAGGTACGCGATGTCGCCGCGGGTGGTCCCGATGTTGGGCATGAACAGCACGGTGTTGCGCGAGGTTTTGTTGATCTGGATGTCGTACTTGTCCATCAGCAGGTGGCGGAACGTATCGCCGTCCATGCCCGTAGCGCCGATGTACAGCGTGACCCGGGTCGGATCGAGCGTGAACTCATCTTGATGGTACGCCACTTCCATCTGGCCCCAGCCATGCGTGCTGTCGTAATAGAACTCGATGCCCGACGGTCGATGCTCTGCCGGGATCATGTCCTGCGGCTTGAGCACCGAGAAGAACCTCGTGAGGTCCGGGTGCTCGCTGATGCGCTGCCTGAGCGTCATCGCCAGACCGATGGTCTGCTCGACAAGCTCGAACCCTTCGAGTTCGACCTGACGCCGGCCCGCGTCGAGCGATGCGATGATCTGGTAATTTGGCGAGGTCGAGGTGTGGGTCATGAACGCCTCGTGGAACGAGTCGCTGACTTTCTGCTCGAAGTCTTCGTCAAAGACGTGGATCATCGAGCCCTGCCGAAGCGAGGTCAGCGTCTTGTGCGTCGACTGCGTCGCGTAGACTCGCACTTTGACGGAATCGGGATCGACCATCGTTTCGCGGCTCGCTCCGAACGCCTTGCGGTACTCGGGTGAGCGGTACTTTTTGCGAAGCCTGGCCGCGGCATCCATGGCGGTTCGCTGGCGCAGGGTCGGACTGAACCGGCCGTAGGCGAACCACGCCTCGTCCCACAGAAAGACCATATCGGGCTTGATCGCCAGCACCCGTTCCATGACCTGCTGCGGGTCGTAAGTGATGCCGTCGAACGTGCAGTTGGTCAGAATGAGCATTCGCACGCGGTCGAGCTTGCCGGCGTCCTTCAGCTCCAGCAGCTGCCGTTCGATTTCGTCCAGCGGCACCGCGCCGTACATCGAGTATTGCGGAAGGGCGTACGAATCAAGGTAGACCGTCATCGCGCCCGCGAGCACGAGCGCGTAGTGATGCGACTTGTGGCAGTCGCGATCAACCAGCACAATGTCTCCCGGCTGGATAAGCGCCTGGGAGACAATCTTGTTGGCGGTGGATGTGCCGTTGGTGACGAAGAACGTCTCTCTCGCACCGAACGCTCGCGCGGCAAAATCCTGGGCCCGCTTGATGGGGCCACGCGGCTGGAGCAGTGAATCAAGCCCGCCGCTGGTCGCGGACGTCTCGGCCATGAAAATGTTCGGTCCGTAGAAATCGAGCAGGTCGCGGGCCCAGTGCCCGCTGCTCATCGACTTGCCGCGCGCGATGGGCAGTGCGTGAAAGACGCCGGTGGGTTTGGCGCTGAATTTGCGAAGCGCATCAAAGAAGGGCGTCGCGTACCGCTCGCGGATCCCCTTCATGATGCTCAGGTGCTGCTCCATGTACTGTTCGAGCCTGTAGAACACCCTGCGGAACTCGGTGCCCATGTTGCCCGCTACGCGATCCAGCGGCGCATCGGTCACGAGGAACAGATCGAGCTCGGGCCTTAGCTTCTTGAGCAGCTTGCCCAGCTCAACACTGCGCTCAAGCCCGAAGCAGGTGGGCATCGGATCGCGTTCGAGCACATCGAGGTAGCGTTGGAATGCGGGGTGCTTGTGAGCCGTTCGGAACGAGTAGTTGTACCGCAGGAACACCGTCTGGATCGTCCAGTTGAATTGCACCGCGATCAGCGCATCTTCGAGCGTTGGCACGGTGACCACGTCATACGTGAACTCGTCGCTCTCGCGCCGGCAGGCCCATAGCCCCTCGCGGAGCTCATCGCGGTCATACGAGTCGTTCCCATCGACCACAAGCACCTCGAAGTACGGCTTGTCGGACTTGTTGCTCGTTTCGTAGCGTCTCGTCATCTGATGACGCATTTCGTCTATGTGACGTCCGTTCTGAGATCGCTCCTCGTTGTCGCGATCGCGGAGCCGATAGGCATCGCTCACGAGCTGTCTGGCGAGGTCACGGGCCTCATGAGCCAGATCGGCGTACTCCGCTGATGCGAGGATCCCCGCCATCTCTTCGATCTTTGCGACACCTGGGAACGCCCAGTACGCCTCGAAATCTCGCAGCAGAACGATGCTCTCCTGCACCAGCGAACGGGGCTCGGTTAGGTCCCGCCCCTCGCGCGCGAACTCGTTGAGCCACGCGCACCGAACCTGGAAGTCGTTCCAGGTGTCCATGCGGATCTGCGGCACGGTGTACGGCCCGGGATGGCTCGGATCGGGTTGCCCGTCGATGTGGCTCACGCGCCCCCCACCGGAGGAGTCGGCGGTAGCCCGCCGACGTCGGCGGTAACCGGCGTCACAGCGGCCCCAGTCGCAACGGCCGCGATGGGCGGCACAGTCGTGGACTCTTCCGTTAGGCCGGCGCGCGATCCGCGCGCCATCTTCTCCAGTGGCCCCAGCGTGTCGAGGTACGAGGCCACGCCCGATGCACGGTCGTACACACTGAACACGACCTTGCGGTCGCGGAAGCTCTTGAGTGGCTGGCCGAGCCCCTTGAGTCCGACTTCACGGGACCGACGCACACGGTCCAGATCAATCTCGATTGGAAGTAATTCTTCGTTGGTGCCAGCCTGGTAGAGCACGTCGCCCGTTGGCGAGACGAGAAGCGATCGCCCGTTGCCGCCGTCACCGATGCCGTTGATGTCGATGATGAAGCACTGGTTCATCGCTGCGGACGCCTTCACGATCGAGAGCTCCACCTCGCGGTCGATGCTCGGCGTGAGTGTCGGATGGATGATGACCTCCGCGCCCATCGCTGCCAGCGTGCGCGTGGTTTCGGGCAGCCACATGTCGTAGCAGATGCTCAGCCCGAAGCGACCCACATCCGGCACATCGAACACGCAGAACTCGGTGCCTTGTTCGACCCCGGTCTCGTAAGGCATGAACGGGAACATCTTGCGGTAGCGCGTGATGACATGCCCCGCCGGGTTGATGACGGGAGCCGTGTTGTAGATGCCGTCGGCTGCGCTCTCGTACAGCGACCCGGGAATCAGCCAGATCCCGTGCTTGGCCGCGAGTTCGCAGTAGCGCTTCTCCGTGTCGTTGGGCACGGGCATCGAGTTGCCGGTCCAGCCGCCGAACGTCGCGAGTTCGCTCACCACCACCATCTGCACCCATGGGTACAGCAACATAAGCATCTCGATGCGATCGCAGATGTGCTCCAGGTTTGATTTCCGACCCGAAATATTGAGTTGAAGGCCCGCGAGCGCGAATGGACGCATGAGAACTACGCTCCCTTGGCGCTCGCGTGCGCGAGGCCCTTGGTCAGTTTCAGAATGGTACGTTCGAGTATATCAAGTCCGCGGCTGAGCGTCTCGTCCGTGATAACGAGCGGTGCGAGCACGCGGATGACGTTGCTATCGACACCCGCAGGAATGAGGAGCAGCCCGCTCGCCCTGCAGTCGTCGATGATGTGTTTGACAAGAGCACCGCTCGGCTTGGATGGATCGCCGCCCTCGCAGAACTCGATCCCCATCATCGCGCCCAAGCCCCGCACATCCGAGACATCCGGAAGCCTTGCCGCGATGGACTCGAACCGGCCGCGGATCAGTTCGCCCTGCTGCTCGCCGCGGGCGTTGAGCCCGAGTTGCTCCATGCGGCCGATGGTCGCAAGCGCTGCGGCGCACGCGACCGGGTTGCCGCCGTAGGTTCCGCCGAGCGTGCCGGGCGACACCTTGTCCATAATCTCGGCCTTACCGAGCACCGCTGATATCGGCAGCCCTCCGCCCATCGATTTGGCCCAAGTCGAGAGATCGGGGGTGATGCCGTAGTGCTCCATGGCCGACCACCGGCCCGTGCGCGCAAAGCCCGTCTGCACTTCGTCTGCGATCAACACGATGCCGTGCTCGTCGCAGATCTCTCGCAGACCTTGCATGTAGCCCTGGGGCACGACGGTAAATCCGCCCTCGCCCTGAACGGGTTCGATGATGATTGCGGCGACCGTGTTCGCTGCGACCGTGTCCTTGAACGCCGAGCGCAGCCTCGATAGCTCTTGCTCGACAACCTCGGCCTCGCTAGGGCCGCTGCGCGACCTGAAGAGCGGGAAGGGAAGGCGGTAGACCTCCGGAGCGAACGGGCCGCAACCCACTTTGTAGGTGAGTTTGGATGTCAGGGTGGTGGCGAGCAGCGTTCGGCCATGAAACCCGCCGGTGTAGCAGATGACCGCAGAGCGGCCGGTAGCCTGACGCGCGATCTTGATCGCGTTCTCCACCGCCTCAGCGCCGGTGTTAACCAGCATCGCCTTGGTGCTCGCGCCGTGCGGGATCAGCTCGACTAGCCGTTCGCACAGCGCGACGTAGGGCTCGTAGGTGGCGACGTGGATGCCCGCGTGCAACAGCCGGTTAGCCTGCTCGGTGATGGCGCGAACGACCTCCGGGTCGCAGTGCCCGACGTTCATCACGCCGATGCCGCCTGCGAAGTCGATGAACTCCTTGCCGTCCTCATCGGTGATAATCGCGCCGCTAGCTTGGGCAGCGGTCATCGGACTTTGCATGCCCACGCCTTGGCACACGACTCGCTGCCGCCTGGCGACCAGCTTCTCACTTGCCGTCATCTCGAACTCCTCACGGGGACTATCGCCTTGCCCGTTCACAGCTTCCATGATACGTACTTGAGCTCGGTGTACTCGTCCATCGCGTACTTGCCGCCCTCGCGCCCGAAGCCCGAGTGCTTGACCCCACCAAAGGGTGCCTGGGCCGTAGAGGGCCCGCCGTCGTTCGCGCCGATGATGCCGTACTCGAGCGCTTCAGCGACCCGCATGGTGCGTGCGCCGTCGCGTGTGAAGAAGTACGCCGCCAAGCCGTACTCCGAGGCGTTGGCCAGTTCGATGACTTCCTGCTCGCTATCGAACCTCGCGAGCGGCGCCACCGGACCGAACGTCTCCTCCCGGCTGATGAGCATGTCAGACGACATCTCCCCCACCAGCGTCGGAGCAAAGAACCGGTCGGCTCGGCCGTCCACCTTCACGCGCTTGCCGCCGGTCAGCAGCTTGCCGCCGTGCGCACGCGCATCGTCGAT
Source organism: Phycisphaerales bacterium (assembly GCA_029260395.1). Classification (GTDB taxonomy): domain Bacteria; phylum Planctomycetota; class Phycisphaerae; order Phycisphaerales; family UBA1924; genus OFTM382. The sequence goes on from JAJDDJ010000022.1 coordinate 149,512, forward strand.
GTGCGACTCGACCTTGGTGACAGCGTCGTCGTTGATCAGCGGCCCGACGTGCACACCCTCTTCGAACCCGTCGCCTACGCGGAGGCCCCCGATGGCGGTGGCAAACTTGGCTGCGAACTCTTCATACACACCGGCCTGGATGTAGAAGCGGTTGGCGCAGATGCATGTCTGCCCCGCATTGCGGAACTTGCACGCCAAAGCGGCCGCCACAGCCCCGTCGAGGTCCGCATCATCGAACACGATGAACGGCGCGTGCCCGCCCAGCTCGAGCGAGAGCCGCAGCAGGTTCTTGGACGCGCTGGCCATCAGCATCCGACCGACCGACGTCGAGCCCGTGAACGAGAGCTTGCGGACGCGAGGGTCCTCGAAGATCGCGCCACCGATCTCGGCGGGCTTGCCCGTGACGATGTTGATGACCCCGTCCGGAAACCCCGCCTCGCACGCGAGTTCACCGATAGCCAGCGCCGAAAGCGGTGTTTCTTCTGCGGGCTTGATGACAACCGTGCAGCCAGCCGCAAGAGCCGGGCCGAGCTTGCGCGTGATCATCGCCGCCGGGAAATTCCAGGGCGTGATGATCGCCGTCACCCCCACCGGCTGGCGGAGAACGAGGATGCGTTTGTCGGGTGCGGACGCGGGCAGGATCTCGCCGTTAAGGCGTTTGGCTTCCTCCGCCGACCAGTCTAGAAACGAGGTCGCGTAACCGATCTCACCCTTGGCCTCAGCGAGCGGCTTGCCCTGTTCGAGCGTCATCAGCTTGGCGAGTCGATCGGTGTCTCGCTGCATGAGCGACGACAGCTTGTGGAGCAGGTTCGCCCGGTCGGCGGCGGTCCGCGCCGCCCAGGGCTTGAAAGCGCCCCACGCCGCATCGATCGCCCGCCCGGTCTCGGCGGCCCCGCCACATGGGACCGAGGCGACCAGCTCATCGGTCGCCGGGTTCGTCACCGCCAGCGTCGAGCCATCGTCCGCACCGATCCACTTACCGCCAACCAGACTTTGCGTTTGCACTGGAACCCCTCGCCCCGCTCGCACGCTGCGGGTAGCTACCGACCTGAACGAACCGCCCGAACCGCTCCTTACTGTAGGGGAGCGCCCGACCATTCGCACTGCGATCGAGCGCCCCCTGGTAGGCTCTGGGCGGCCTCCTCTTTGCCACCAATACTCCGTGCCCAACGCACACAGGCGAGCTCCCCATTGACCACCCCGCCCATCGCCAATCGCGAACTCTGGGGCATCGACATCGGCGGCACCAAAGTCGTGGTAGCGATCGGCGATGCGACCGGCACCGTTCATTTCTCCGGCCGATTCCCGGCTGACCGCGACGAGTCGCCCGAGCACACGATCGACCGGGCGCTCGGGCTGCTCGCCGAACGATCGACCGAGCCTGCGGGGCCGAGCGGCATCGGGGTGTCGTGCCCCGGGCCGTTCGATCGCTCGGCCAAACGCTTCTGCGACACGCCCAACATGCCCCGCTGGCAGGGCTTTGAGATCGGGGCGTACATGGCGAACGCGCACCCGGCACCGTGCAAGTTCATGAACGATGCCAACGCCGCTGCGCTCGCCGAGCACCGCTGGGGAGCTGGCAAGGGCACTGCTTCAATGCTCTTTCTGACCATGTCCACCGGGTTCGGCGCCGGGCTGGTTCTCGACGGGCGGGTTTACCAAGGGCCGCGCGGGTTCGCGGGCGAGGTCGGGCGCATCCAACTCGCGGATGACGGCCCCATCGGTTTCGGCGCTGCGGGCACCGTTGAGGGCTTTCTGAGCGGGCCGGGCATCGAGCAGCAAGCGCGGTCCGAGGCACTCGCGTGCGCGCAGCGGGGCGAACCCACCGCGCTGCTTGATGCGTGCGCACCGCTCACATGCGAGCGGCTGTGCGCAATCGCCGAAGCCGGCGATGCTGCAGCTCTGCGAGTGACCAACCGAGTGGCTGATCGCCTCGGCCAACTGATCGGGCTGCTGGCCAACGTGCTCGAGCCCCAGATGGTCGTGCTCGGCACGATCGGTGAAGCCCACCCGAAGCTGTTCATACAAAGAGCGACCGAGCACCTGGAACGATGCTGCGTCCGCGAGACGCTCAGAGGGCTGACGATCGTCCCCGGTGCGCTCGGCAGCCTGCGGCCCGCGCTGGCCTCGATCTCCATCGCGATGGACGAGCCAAAGTGAGAATGTTCCGAGAATCAGCCCGTGCTCTGCATCGCGGCTGCGATCGCGTTGAGGCTCGCGAGCATCGCCGACCGCAGTTCGCTGTCGTCGCCCTCGTGCTGGCGCGATCGGTTCATCAGTTCGATCTGGCACAGGTTGAGCGCATCGGTTTCGGGGTTGCGCTCGCGGATCAGCCCCTGCACCACCGGCCTGCGATCAAGCAAGGATTGTGAACCCGTTATCTCCAGCAGAAGCCGGGCGGTCAGTTCGAACTCCTCACGGATGCGCAGCCCGATGCCCTCGTTTGGATCAAAGCCCGCGGCCCGCGCGTACCGCTCAGCGATCTCGAGCCTCGCTCGCGCGAGCTCTTGCTCGGCGTTGGCGATCACCGCACGGAAGAAGGGCCATGACTCGAACCACGCCCGCAGCGTGGCGATGTCCGTAGCGCCCTCGCTGACCGCTCGATCGATCGCCGACCCGAGCCCGAACCAGCCGGGAACGGCGGCCCTGATCTGCGTCCACGCAAACCCCCACGGGATCGCTCGGATCCGAGCAAAGTCGGCGGTGCCGGGTGAACGCATCACGGGCCGCGACGCCAGCGGCAGGTGGCTGATGTGCATCACAGGGGTCGTCGTTGTGTACCAGTTCCAGAACTCGGGGTGATCAATCAGCGCCCTGTACGTTTCGAGCGAGGCCTCGGCGATTCGGCTCATCACCGGCTCGCTGCCCGCGGGCGACTGGTCGGCCTCCTCGCTGCTCGCGTGCGTCGCCAGCAGCATCGCATGCACAATCTGCTCGAGGTGCCTGTGCGCGATCGCGGGCAGCGCGTACCGGAACGAGATCACTTCGCCCTGCTCGGTAAACCGGATGCGCCCTGTTCGGCTCTCGCGCGGCGCTGCGAGAATCGCGTGGTTGGCGCGCCCGCCGCCGCGTCCAACCGTTCCGCCCCGCCCATGGAAGAGCCTGGTCGTGATCCCCGCGTCCGACGAGACGCGGCTGATCTCTCGCTGCGCCTGGTGGAGCAGCCAGTTCGCAACCCAGTACCCGCCATCTTTGTTGGAGTCAGAATACCCGAGCATGATTTCCTGCATCGAGCCCCGTTGCTCCAGGTGCTCGCGGTAAAGCCGCTCGCGGTAGAGCTCTTGTAGCATCGGTGCGGCCCTGCGCAGGTCATCGATCGTCTCAAACAACGGAGCAAGATCGACTTGATGCCTGCCCTCGCGGCCACCTACCGCGGGTTGGTAGAGCCCGACCTCCTTGGCTAGAAGCATGACCTCAAACAGGTCGCTCACTTGGTGTGTCATGCTCACGATCAGCGTACCGATTGAATCCGGGTCACTCTCGACCGCCGCCGCGACAACCCGTAGCGTCTCCAGTACGGATGCCGAAGCCTCCGACAACGACGCGCCGAGTGGAAGAAGCGGCCTCGGCGAGGCCAGCTCCAGGCGGAGTACTTCGAGTCGGGCCGGCTCTGCGAGCGATGCGTAGTCATCGCACACGCCCGCAGCGCGCAGCACCTCGGCGACCGCCTGTTCGTACACCTCGCTGTGCTGGCGGATGTCTAACGCAGCGAGGTGGAACCCGAACGTGCGCACCCGAATCAACAAGTCGCACAACGGGCCGGTTGAGGCCAAGCTGCCAAGGCCGGTTTCAGCTAGCGACTGCGCAATCTGTTCCAAGTCCCGCTCAAATCGCGACGCGGAGTAGCTCGCCCCCCGGCCCAGCCCCCCGCCCAGCTCACCCCCGAGCACGCCCCGCAAGTGCGCCGCGATCTGCATCAGCCGCACACGGTACGGCTCCAGGCTCAGGTGCCGGTGCACCGCATCCCCGAGCACGTCATCGTCCCTTATCGCCTGCACAAGCGCCTCGCTTGCCCGCCTGCGTCGGGTCGATACGCTCAGCGCCAGCCGAAGCTGTTCGACTTCTTCAAGGTACTTAGAGACCGCTGCGTTTCGGTGCTCTTGCAGCGCGCTGCGGGTGACTTCCGGAGTCACCCGCGGGTTGCCATCGCGGTCGCCGCCGATCCAGCTCCGATAGCGGAGGATCGTGGGCAGTGCTTCGCCCGCATCCTCGTGATAGGCCCGCATCGCTCTGCGAAGGTCGGTGTAGAGCATCGGGACCGTCTGCCAGATCGATCCGGTCAGAAAGTGCAGCCCGTTGCGCACCTCGTCGAGCGCATCGAGCCGCTCCGACCGCACCTCGTCAGTCACGGCTAGCCCGAGCAGCACTCGCCGCAGAGCTGTCTCGTTGGCCTCTCGCTCGGGCGGCGTCAGACGCGGATCGCCATCGCGCTGCACCAGCTCGGCGAGCTCGGCCTGCTTGCGGAGCACGGCCCTTCGCCGCGCCTCGGTCGGATGCGCGGTAAGCGTGGGCTGGATGTCGAGCCTGGCGAGAGTCTCGCGGGTCGACCCCGCTGTCGCGCCGGCTTGCTTGAGCTGGGCAACCGCTTCGCCGATGCTCTCCGTTCGTGGATGGTCGAGCGTGGCCGCCCGCTCACGCTCGCGGTTGATCTCGGCGATAACCAGCTGTTCGGCCTTGTTGCGGAGATGGAACCGCATCGTGAGCGTCTGGACGATGGAACGGATCTGCGGGACTTCGAGCCCTTCGAGCCAGCGGGCCGCCTCGTCCAAACCTACTACCTGACCGCCCGCTTCACCGCCCCCCTCACCGGCCTCACCAGCAGAGGCCGGCGCGCACAGCGAGCGGAGGTGCCCCTCGGCCTCGAGCGACTCGGCCACACCCGACACCCGCAGTTCCTGTTCGAGCAGGCCTTCGAGACGGCGTGCCAGCGTGCTTGGATCGGTCATGCTTCCCCCTTCGGATGGGCTACGCCAAGACGCTTGGAGCTCCCAGCCTCGCGTCGGTGCGAGTCACGCCGGCATAGCCGCATCTGCCATGATAGGTGACCCCAAAACGGCAACGCCGCCGAGGCCACTCGACGGCGCGGACCGTAGACGTAGCGCCGATCGCTCTCGCTACCGACTATGGAAGAGTGCCATCCGAACACCCGTCGACCCCGCGCGGCATGCCAGCCGGGGTCAGGCCCACCGTACGTGACCGTCCTCCCTTGCCGCGCAGCACCCGGACCGCCCCGCCTTCGACGTCCTTGGGGTAGAGGGCGAGCGCTTCTGACACGCGTAGCCCGGAGCGGTACAGCAGGGCGATCAGGGCGCGATCGCGGAAGGCCATCGGGCCAGCGCCGCAAACATCAAGCAGGCGGCGTATTGCGTCGGGCGTGAGTATCCCGGGCGGGTAGCGGGTCGGCACGGTGGGCGCCTTCGAGCCCCATCAGTACCTCGGGCTCGGAGCATCCCTCAAGCGCGCAGTTCCGCTTTTGTACGAAAGCGCACCTGCGTGATGGTCTCGAAATGGTGGGATGTGCGGAGCACGGAACTCGATTTGTGGCTCAAGCCCTCTGACCCCAAAATTGCCGTTCATCCCAAACCTGTTCTTCGGTATGCTCTAGGTTCCTGCACCGAAAGGAACCGCCATGCGCCAAACCCTCACCGCACTCCTCTCCACACTCTTTGTCAGTTCCGCGATGGCGCAGCCCAGTCAGCCCCTCACGCTCCGCGCTCAGCCCACGCAGGCTGCCGTGCCCGCGTGGAGCGCCCCCGGCCCCCGGCCCTCGCATGCGGTTCACGCCGTTGTCGACACCGCAGCCCTCCGCGCGGCGCTCGCGGAAGCGCCCCTTCATCGCCCGGGTGTCCCACTCCACACTTACGCCCTCACAATCGACCTTCCCCACCCCTCCGGCATTCTCATGCCGTGCTTCGTTGCGGAGTCGTCCATCCTCCACCCGGCCCTCGCCGCCAAGTTTCCTCAGATGCGTACCTTCGTCGTCCAGTCAGCAGATGCGCTCGCTTCGGGCAGGCTCGAGCTTACTCAGCGCGGCCTCAGCGCCATGCTCCGCGAACCAGCGGACCTCGCGTCCGTCGGCGGCACCTGGCTGATCGACCGCTGGCAATCGGGCGACCCCAGCCACGTCATCGCTTACTGGCTACGCGACCTCCCGAACTCCACGGACTGGTCCTGCCTCATCCGCGAAACTCCAGACCTGGTCAGTTCTCAGTCTCAATCTCCAGCGGCGGCCGAGCGCCCCATTACGCAGACTCGCATCGCCCGACTCGCCGTGGCCTGCACCGGCGAGTACGGCCTTCATCACTCCGCCCTTGAAGGCAATCCGCCCAATGCCGCAGACCCGCTTGCCGCAATCGTCACCGTGGTGTCACGAAGCAATGTCGTGTTCGAGGCGGACCTCGCCGTCACATTTCAGCTCGTTGCCAACAACGACCAGATCATCCACTTTGACCCGCAGACCGACCCTTATCCCGACACATGCGACGGCAGTGGCGGTGCCAACTGCTCCTCGCCGATCCTCGGTGTCAACCGCACCTATGTGCGTGACACCATCGGCAGTGACAACTTCGACATCGGGCATTGCGTTACCCGTATCGCCGGCGGTGTCGCTTACCTCCGGTCCGTCTGCGGAGCGAACAAGGCAGGCGGAATCTCCGGCATACCGCGCGGAGGAGACATCGACCCACTCTCCGCTCTCGTCGTGATCCACGAGTTCGGGCACCAGTTTGGTGCCAATCACACATTCAGCGGCACCCGTGGCCGCTGCGCCGACAACGCGCGCCTCAGCACAGCATGGGAAGCCGGCTCTGGTTCCTCTCCCATGGCCTATGCCGGCGGCTGCCCGGTCGGAAGTGCTCCGCCCTCTGACAACATCGTCGAGTTCGCCGACCCGTTCTTTCATCATGGGAACATCCTTGAGATGCAGGCGTTCCTCGCCACAGGCAACGCGTCCTGTCTTTCGCCGATATCCTCTAGCAATTCTGATCCTGTGATCGTTTCAGTCACACCAGATCTCGCTATCCCGCCGGGCACCCCCTTCACACTGACCGCGACCGCCTTCGACCCCGAGTCAGATCCACTCTCCTACTCATGGGAACAATCTGATAGCGGCTTTGCGCGGCCACTCTCCGGTGCGGGTTCCGAAGACAATGGCATCGGCTCTCTCTTCCGCATCTTCCCGCCAGTATCTTCACCCTCGCGCACGTTTCCGCAGTGGAATGACATCCTCGAGGCCGTGCCAACCCCCGGCGAACAACTCCCCACGTTTACCGGCGTCACCCGTACCTTCCGTGTCCTTGTCCGGGACAACGCTCCCGGCGCTGGCGCCACCGCCATCTCCCCGCCAGTAACTCTTGAAATCGCAAGCGGTGCCTCCCCGTTCGCCGTCATATCACCAGCGGAGAACGACACACTCGGTGTTGGTCAAGCGCAAATACTCTGGTCCGTTGGTAGTACCGACCTTCCGCCCATCTCCGTCCAGTCCGTCCGCATCCGTCTCTCCGAGGACGACGCCTTCACCTTTCCCCACGACCTCGGCGCATTCCCCAACACCGGCTCTGCCACCATCTCGCTTCCCGCGCTGAGCACTGCCTCTGCCCGCATCCGCATCGAGAGCGAGGGCAACATCTTCTTCGCCCTCTCCCGCCCCTTCACCCTCGGCAGCTGCCCCGGCGACATCGCCGATGACTTCGGCACGCTTGGCGCGGACGGCATGGTGAGCTTTGGCGACTTCCTCGCGCTGCTCGGCCTGATCGGGCCGTGCCCGGGAGGAACGCCGGGCTGCGCGGGTGACATCGCCGACAACTTCGGCTTCATCGGCCCCGACGGCATGGTGAGCTTCGGTGACTTCCTCGCGCTGCTGGGCTTGATCGGGCCGTGCCCGTAAGCGATCGTTTGCGTCCAAACTGACCAGGCTTTGAGCGCAGTAGCGAGCGCCCAGCGGAGCCAACCCCCTCATAACCCCGGCGGGTGTCTCTCCGGTCCTGCTGAGACGTTGCCGCCAAACCGCCCTATCCGTCCGCCTGCGCGCGAGACGGGTTTATCGAGGCTCTGTTGCAGGGAGACTCCCCACTGCCACAGGCTCGCGTAAGTCCTTGGCCACGGTGGCCCAAAGAACGACAACGCCGCCGAGGTCGCTCGACGGCGCGGGCCGTAAACGTAGCGCCGATCGCTCTCGCGACCGACTCACGAACAGTGCTGGCTGAACCGTGAGCGAAACGAGTCGGGAACCGATGAGAGACTACCGAGCCTCGGACCGGCGCGACGCAGCGCTATTGGCGGCGAGCCCGAGTTGCCCAGGAGCCATCAGATCACAGAGCTCGGGGTGCCTCCACGCGAATTCGGCGGATCGCAGCGATGGCATTGAGTCGTCACGGTCAGCTTTCGCAATCCTGGCGGCGACTTCAGCCCAAGGGATACGAGCGGGTTCAAACCTGCGGGCCATCGCAGAGGCCGCCTCCGTGCATCCGCGCTGTCGCACGAGGCTCCACGCGACCCGTATCTGAAGCTCGCATGTCCACTCTTTGCGGTCAAGAACAGCAAACCGAGACTGCTCGATCAACCGTACGTCGTCCTCATGCAAAGGCATGACTGGGCCTCCGGTCAGGAAGCCGAGGGATAGTGAGCCGGCAGATCTCGGCGATCACCTTCGATGAACCATGCGGTCGATGCGGGATCGCCTTCAAAGCAGACGCGTGCCGAAGTCGTGAGCACCCGGTAGATCGCTTCGAGGTTTGACTCTTGGTTACTGATGCGCTCGATACTCCGAAGCAACATCTGATCCGTCCACTTTGCCACTGCCGGACCTCGTGCCGCTTTGGATAGCATGTACTCGATTGACGACCCTACTAGCCGGACTGGCGCCCCATGCCGACCTACGAACTCACCGGACTCCTGCTCGGAAACTGCATCACCCGCCAAGAGCCTCTGCCCGGCCTCTCCCAGCGAGATTGAGATGAACCGAGACGGCCGATCCGTGACCATGCTGTGACCGCTTACTCCAAGTCTGGCGAGTTCGACCGCGTGCTCGTCAACCATCGATATGGCCGCCGCGATGCCAATCGCATACCGCTCGCCGCCATCCGGAACCAGAACGGGCCGCCCTGCATCATCAACCGACTCAACCCGCACCCAGCAACTGCCATCATCCTTGGCCGCTGACATCTGCCAGCCCCGACTGACGCACTCGAGATGTGCCGCCAGATGTGCCAGTTCCACATACTCGCTGAGTTGGTCGATTGGGACGTTCGGCGTAATGATTTGGATGGGTACGCCGTCGATCCTTCCGCGCACAACCGACTCGGGCGCGATGCCCCACCTTGCAAGCGTTTCGCAGAGATCGCTGACGAGTGTCTCGATGGCTCCGGCATCGATCAGGCTGTCCGCGGCGTCTGCTGGCGAGCACTCAAAAGCGACGCACGCCTTAGCGGTGGATTTGCTGGCCGTTCGGGCGAAGGGCTCGGGCGTGCTCTCGCCGCTGGCAGAGCCCGGGGCTCTGAGCAGCAGACATCGACCCTCGGCTCCGCAGTGGATCACCGGTGCCACGCCGAGGCTGCATTCATCCTCTGCGCTGGTAGCGGTGTCGATCGACTGCCGAGGAGAAACGTACACCTCGCCGTCAGTGCCGATCCACCAAATGGCCCACGAGGATGCTCCTGCTTTGCGTCCCCAATCGAGGGCAGCCGAGACGGCAATCGACCCGCCTGCCCGGGGCTCCTCGGCTTCAACCGCGAGTCGCAGGGCCTCAAGGCTTGCCTTAGGCAAGCGGTGGAGCCTCTTGGCCCGGCGTAGAGCGTTGACCTTGAAATCTGACAGGCGAAGGCCTCGGGAAGTGAGGGACATCATATTGGCTGCGCTCCATTAAGCAAGGGTTCTGGGGCGTTGGAGCAGGCCGCACACGCTGCCTGCCACACCTAGAGGAGCGAGAAGTCGGGCCCGCGGGCGACAGGCCCGACCACTCTTTCTAGACGATCCCCTGCGGATTCATTTGGTAGACTGCGGCCTTGGCGAACGACCTGACAATCCTGCTAAACCGCCTTGGGACGGAGCCCCAGGTTGCCAGTGAGCTCTTTGCGCTGGTGCACTCCGACCTGCAGAGGCTCGCTGCCTCCAAAATGCGGAATGAGCGTGGAGACCACACATTGCAAGCCACTGCCCTCGTGAACGAGGCGTACGTGAGGCTTGTTGGCGCAGACAAGCTGGCCTTTGCAGACCGAACGCACTTCTTTCGGGTCGCCGCAGAAGCCATGCGCCGCATACTGATCGATCATGCCCGGGCTCGCCAGACCGACAAGCGGGCGGGGCTACAAGGCCAGGTATCGCTAATGGAAGGCGATGCCTTGTTCGCAGCCGATCCATCTCGACTCCTGATGCTGGAAGAGGCCATGCAATCGCTTGAGGCCGAAGACGCGCGTTGCGCTGAGGTGGCCCAGCTTCGGATCTTTGGCGGGCTCGACATCGATCGCATCGCTGAGATGCTCGGCGTTTCATCTCGCACGATCGACCGTGACTGGAAGTATGCCCGAGCACGGCTGTCGGAGCTGCTGGCAGATGAGTAGGCCCAGCCCTGAACTTGATCAGGAAGTACTCAAGGACCACCTAGCCCGTGCGCTCGATCTGCCTCAGTCTGAGCGTGAAACGTACTGCTCAGCAGTCTTGGCCGATGATCCCGTTATGGGTAAGCGCCTACGCGTCCTCGTCGCTGCTACGGATGAGGTTGACACATTTCTCGACGTGAGTACCTGGGCCGACCACCCCGGCGCTTCCACTGCACCGAGCACGGACCGAGACCCGGGCCATGAGATGGCCGGCCTGCTCGGAACGGTTGTGGGTCGATACACAATCGAGGCGCTGTTGGGTACAGGAGCGTTCGGGTTCGTGTTTCGTGCTTCGCAGCAACAGCCGGTAAGGCGCGCCGTCGCAATGAAGGTGCTCAGGTCGGCGGCGGTAGGCGGTGAGTTCATTCACCGCTTCGAGTTGGAGCGCCAAGCGCTGGCACGACTGACACACCCTGCGATTTCCCGCATTTATGACGCGGGCGAACTGCCGGATGGCCGTCCGTTCTTTGTCATGGAGCTCGTTGACGGCGCACCAATCACCGAGTATTGCGACCGAGCCAAGCTCTCGCTCAGCAAGCGGCTGGAGCTGTTCGTCGCGGTCTGCCAAGCCGTGCAACACGCGCACGCCAAGGGCATCATCCATAGGGACTTGAAGCCCTCCAACGTGATGGTGGAAGACCTTGATGGCGGGCCACGGGTCAAGATCATCGATTTTGGAATCGCCAAGGCGACCGACGCACCACTCACCGAGTCGGCCGTGCAGACTTTAGCCATGCAAGTGATGGGCACCCCTCTGTACATGTCGCCCGAGCAAGCCTCGTTCGATACCAACGAGATCGATACCCGCACCGACGTCTACAGCCTCGGCATCCTCTTGTTTGAGTTGATGTGCGGCTCTACGCCAATGAGTCGAGAGTCCCTAAGGCACGCAGGGATCGCCGGGCTCGCGGCGATGCTCCGGGATACCCCGCCACCGCTTCTCTCAGTTCGCGCAGCCGAGAGCAGCGGAGAGACTCTGGCCGCGAGCAGGTCAACAACTCGGGCCCGTCTCAAGCGAGAGCTAGCGGGTCCTATCGATTGGGTAACCCGCAAGGCGATTGAGCCGTGTGCTAAGGATCGTTATCCGACTGTCTACGCACTCGAGTGCGAAGTGCGCCGAATCCTCACTCACCAAGCCGTCGAGGTGCGTCCCCCTGGGATCAGCTATCAGGCTCGGGTGTTGGCTCGCAGGCATCCTGTGATCATGATGGGCGGCGGCGTGGCACTCTCAGCGCTCGCATTGATCCTGATTGTGATGGCTCTTGGGTTGGTATTGGTCAACTCTGCACGCAATGAGGCGCTCGCCGCGAGCAAGCAAGAACGCATCGCCCGAGAAGATGCCGAACTAGTCCTCACACACTTCTTGGACGTCTTCGGCGCGGCGAGCGGCGACGTGCTGGGGCGCGACGCCACCGTGCTCGAAGCTGCTCGAAGCGCGGCATCCGCGATCGATCAGCGGTTCGGTCACCGCCCGGTCCTCGCTGCGAGGCTGCACCACAAAGCAGGCAATCTGTTCCGAACGCTGGGAGATCTTGAGAACGCCCAGATTCACCTTGGTCGGTCTGTGGATGGCTTATCGCGCGTCAGTCCGCCTGTGCTGGAGATGCTGTACGAAGCCCAGAATGACCTCGCGCTGCTCGCGTGGGATCAGGGTGATATCGCGGAGTTCACTCGATTACTCGAGGATGTGCTACGTCGATGCCGGCGGGATCTCGGAACAGATCATCGCGTGACGCTTCTGGTCGCGAGCAACCTCGCAGGTAACGCTTGGGTTCTGAACGGAGAGCATCAGAGAGCGATCAATGCTCTGAGACCTGTCGTTCATGAAGGCAGCAACGCCGACTTCGAAACCCGCATCTCCGCCATGGGCAACTTGGCTCTAGCTTATAGCTACTCGGGAAACACGGAGGAAGCTGAGCCGTTGTTTCGTCGCGTGCTAGAGCTTGAGAGCGGCAACCAATCCAGTCGGCACCGCCTCGCGGCGCTGAATAATCTCGCTAGCATGTACACGCGACAGGATCGGCACGAGGATGCGCTGCCGGTCTATCAAGAGGTGCTCGCCATCCTTGATGCCAAGTACGGTCCGAACACGATCAACGCCGTTGTTTCGCTCAACAACATCGCTTCAAGCCTCACGTTCGCCTCAAGGTACGACGATGCACTCGATGTCAGAGACGAGGCCGAGCGACGTGCCGCCCTTGCCTTGCCTCAAGGGCACCCTGCGTTTGCGCGGCTCGCCAATTCACGGGGGCTGTTGTACCAAAGGATGGGACGATTCGACGAGGCCGAGGCCTTGCTGCTCCAAGCGCACCGCTCACTTTCGGAACTGCCGGGAGTGCCCCAAGAACTGGTGAGATCGAGCGCTGCGGACGTCCACCAGTTCTACGAACAAGTCGGCCCACCGGAAGAAGCCTCCCGATGGGCCGAACTCGCTCAGCCACCTAAATAGCTTGGCCCGCCTCAGACCCGGCAGACGTAAAACGCATTCAGGATGTCGTGCTCGAGGTGAAATGTCTCAACTTCGGTGAAACCGCCCTCTCTGAACATCTGCTCTGCGAGTTGCTCACCCCACGCCGCCCCAAGGCCAGTTCCACCTTGCGCCAGACTCACCGTCATGCAGTGCATGCACGAGATGGTGTAGATGAAGGGGGCGAGAGGTCGCCCGATGTTCTCGCCGACATCGCTGGATCCGGCGATGTCTTGAACCAGGAACAGCCCGTCTTGTGCAAGGCAGCTTCGGACACCGCTGATCAACCCTGCCGGGTCAGATTGGTCGTGGACAGCGTCGAATGCCGTCACGAAGTCCCACCTGCGTTGATCGCTGAATCCGGTCAAGTCCCGCGTCTCAAACGAGACATTCGTTAGCCCTCGTACGGCCGCTTCTTCTGTCGCTGCCCGCACCGCTTCTGCCGAGAGATCCATCCCGGTGAACCGGCTGTGCGGGAATTCGGCAGCCATCGCGAGCATCGCACGGCCTCTGCCGCAGCCAACATCGAGCACATCGATGCCATCGCGAAGTCGGCCCACGAGGCCGGGGACCAGTGGGAGAATGTGATCCGTCAGTCCGGCAACAACCGTCATGTCGCTTTCTTCAGCCATGACCTCGTGGAATCTCGGGTAGGACGAATAGGGCACGCCGCCGCCGCTTCGAAAGCACTCAAGGACTTCGTCCTCCGCGCCTGCAAGTACGGGCATGAACTGCGTGGTTGCCGCGAGGTTGTTGGGAGATGCGGCTCGGGTCAGGAACGCCGCGTGCTGCTCCGGCAACTCGTATGTTGAGTTCGGGGCGTCGAAGACGACGATTCGAGACGCGGCCATGCAGCCGAGCCACTCTCGGACGTACCGTTCGACAAGTCCGGCCCTCTCGGCGATCCCCGCCGCACCCAGCGGCCCCGCCCCCGCCATGGCATCGAACAGACCAGTGCGGTGACCCAACGAGATCATTTGGACGGTCGCGGCTTGGTCGAGCATCCCGACCATCCGCTCAACGAAGGGGGTATCGATATCCGGGACGGCTACGCAGGCGTTGCACATGGGGCGCTCCTTTGCATTCAATGGGTGATCGCTCAACATGGAGCGATCCGGTTTGAATGAGAAGCGAGCGGCCGCGTCGCCGGGCGTCAGAGAACTCCAGAATTTTCTTTGACGACCACAATACGACGGATAACCCCCACGACCACGCCCTGAGCCCGGACGATCCCGATTGTCGGGGTCTCTCCCGACGGACTCGGTTTTCTGGACCATCCGATCCGATCAGGGTGCCGCTTGGATGGCAAAACACGCCCACTGCGTGCGGCGAGCCTCTTGAACAGGCGACTCACCATTCCCTCCCAGCAATCGCCTCGACCACCGCCCACGGCGCGATGTGGTCGAGGTAGTGGGCGGTTGTGGATATTGATCGATGCCCAAGCTGCTTGGAGATGAGGCCGATGTCTACGCCTTCTGCTCGCAACTCGCTGGCGTGGGTGTGGCGGAGACCGTGGGGGTGGACG
>JAJDDJ010000023.1 GCA_029260395.1 Phycisphaerales bacterium
CGTCCACCCCCACGGTCTCCGCCACACCCACGCCAGCGAGTTGCGAGCAGAAGGCGTAGACATCGGCCTCATCTCCAAGCAGCTTGGGCATCGATCAATATCCACAACCGCCCACTACCTCGACCACATCGCGCCGTGGGCCGTGCTGGAGGTGATCGGGAAGCGAGGGTGGTGAGCGGGATATCCCGTGGGAGAACGGGTACATCGAGAGCTTCAACGGCAAGCTGCGTGACGAACTGCGCAACGGAGAGTTCTTCTCCACATTGTTGGAGGCGAACGTGCTCACCGAACGATGGCGTGTGCACTACAACACGGCACGGCCGCACGCATCACTGGGGTATCGGCCGCCGGCAACGGAGACCATCGCAGCTGAGGCCTGCTCCGCTACGCTCTGCAGCCCTCGGGTGGCATGGGAAGCAGTGCGCTCAAACCCATTTCTTGGTCCGCGCGCAAGGTGAGGGATTGAGCAAGAATCCGGCCGCTGTTTTGAGGTCAGATCGATGAAGAAGAGCAGGTCTTCGGAAGAACAGTTCGCGTTCACCCGGGACACCTCCATCGCGATGCAATGTGACCCGCTGCACCCTGGTGTGACGTATGCATGTGCCTTGCGGAACCGAACGGAGCCGACTCAGGCCATTCGCTTCCGACGCCGTCACGCCCCCGCGTTGAGCCGGAGCGTCATATCGATCTGCACCGCAGCGCCGGATGGCAGCTGTGCGGCGCCGGTCGCGGTGCGGGCATGGCGACCACTCTCGCCGAACACCTCGATGAGCAGTTCGGAAGCCCCATCGATCACATACGGCTGTTCAGTGAAGGTCGGAGCCGATCGCACGAACCCCTGCATCCGCTCGACGGACTCAACGAGATCGAGATTTCCGATTTCTGCACGAATAATGCTGAGCAACAAGATGATCGTCTCGCGAGCGGCGTGCTTGGCCGCATCGCGATCAAGATCGGTGCCGACTTCGCCGCGTTGCGTGCTCACGCGGGCCGCGACATACAACAACTCTCCCGAGCGTTTGCACCCGAGGTAATTGGCAACAGGCTGCTTGGGTGGCGCAAGCTCTATGCCCAACTCGGATAGCCGCTTTTCGACTTTGCCCATAAGCGGACCTCCGCAACGACCGTCAGACTATACTATCGCGAGCATCGATCCAACGCGGAGATCACATGAAAAAGGTCGCACTCGCCGTTTGGGATGAACTCATTCCTTATACTCCCGTTGGAGCACTCGTGGCCGATGTCGACCTCGTCATCACGCGGTACCAGCGCAACGGACAGGACCAGGTGAGTGTCCTCTACGGGCGCTGCTTGCACCGCGGCGCGCTCATGTCCGACGGGAGCGTTCAGGGCGATAATCTCATCTGTGGCGTCCACGGGTGGGACTATCGGTACGACTCGGGCGTCTCGGAGTACAACAACGAAGAGGCGTTGCACAAGTTCACTGCCTGGATCGAGGACCACGACGGTGCCCGCTCGGTCGTGGTCGACGCCGACGAGATCGCGGCGTGGGAGGACGCAAACCCCCAGCCCTTCAAGCGCGACGAGTACCAGGGGCTCTACCAGGACACGCATCCCGAAGAGGCCGAGCCGCACGTCGGGCTCATCCAGTCGCTCGCCAAGAACGGGCTGTCTAAGTACGGGCACCACGGCCCGAGCGGCGCGATGGGCGTCGAACGCCAGAAACTGCCCAGCTGGGACGACCTGCAGTTCGTCACCGCCCAGATGGCGACCAAGCCGCTGCTCGATGAGCACCCGGTGGAGACGAGCGTCGTGATCGGCCCGCGCGCCAAGAAACCGCTGACGCTCAAGATCCCGCTGTTCGTCAGCGACATGAGCTTCGGCGCACTCTCGGCCGAAGCCAAGACCGCGCTGGCCAAGGGCGCCGAGCTCGCCGGCACGGGCATCTGCTCGGGCGAGGGCGGCATGCTGCCCGACGAGCAGGCCGCCAACTCACGGTACTTCTACGAGCTCGCCAGCGCCAAATTCGGGTTCTCGATGGACAAGGTCGCCAAGTGCCAGGCCTTCCACTTCAAGGGCGGCCAGGGCGCCAAGACCGGCACCGGCGGGCACCTCCCCGGCGAGAAGGTGGACAGCGTCATCGCCTCGGTCCGCGGCATCCCCGTCGGCACGCCCGCCATCAGCCCCGCGACCTTCGCCGACCTCGTCACACCTGCCGACTTTGCGCGCATCGCCGACGAAGTCCGCGAGACGACCGGCGGCATCCCCATCGGGTTCAAGCTCAGCGCCCAGCACATCGAGGACGACATCGACTTCGCGCTCGACGCCGGCGCCGACTACATCATCCTCGACGGGCGAGGCGGGGGGACGGGAGCCGCCCCGCTCCTCTTCCGCGACAACATCTCCGTGCCCACCATCCCCGCCCTCGCCCGCGCGCGGAGGCATCTCGACGCGAAATCTCCCGATACCACCCTCGTCATCACCGGCGGCCTCCGCACCCCCGCGGACTTCGCCAAGGCGCTCGCCCTGGGCGCCGACGCGATCGCCGTCTCGAACGCCGCGATCCAAGCGATAGGGTGCCTGGGCATGCGCGCCTGCAACTCGAACAACTGCCCCGTCGGCATCGCGACGCAGAAGCCCGGGCTCCGCCAGCGCCTTGTGATCGACGAGTCCGCGAACCAGCTCAAGAACTTCTTCGAGGCCGCGACGCACCTCGTCGCCGTCATGGCCCGCGCCTGTGGGCACGACGCGGTGGGCAAGCTCGAGCCGCGTGACCTCGTCGCGTGGAAGCGCGAGATGGCCGACCTCGCCGGCGTGCGCTACGGGGGGGTCTCGTGACGCCGGTTGCTGCCAGCTCCGAGCCTGCAGCGGGCGCGATCGACGGCGTCCATGCCCTGGTCATGCACGCGCTCGAGTGGGCGGTGCTGGGCATCAACACCGTCTGCGCCGCCGTGCTCATCTGGGGCGTGCTCGTCGGCATTGGTCGGTTTGTCCTCCTCGAGGCCCGCTGGGGCAAGGGCGACACGACACGCTGGCCCGCCCTCCGACAGCGCGTCGGGCAGTACCTCCTCTTCGGGCTCGAGCTGCTCATCGCCGCGGACATCATCGAGACCATGATCCGCCCCACGCTCTCGCAGCTCGCGATCCTCGGCGGCGTCTCGCTGCTGCGCATCGTCACCGGGTACGCGCTCGGACGCGAGCTCAACGAGATCGCCATCAAGGAGTGCCATGACTGAGAAGAAGGTCACGCTGACCTGGCACAAGGTCGCCGACCCCGGCGAGCTGCCCGAGGGGCGCGTCAAGACCGCCGCGATCGACCGGGGCGACTCGGTCGTGCAGGTCTGCCTCACGCACCACGACGGACAGTACGGCGCGCTCCAGAACGCCTGCCCCCACCAGGGCGGGCCCCTGGGCGAGGGCTCGATCGAGTGCGCCGACGGCACGAATGAGTGCTACCTCCGGTGCCCCTGGCACGGGTGGGACTTCCACCCCCTCACCGGCAAGCCGCCCGGCGGGTACGACGACGGGCTCACGACGTACCCCGTCGAGGAACGCGACGACGGCGTCTACGTCGGCGTCGAAGCAGAGACCCCGCACGAGCGCACCGTCACGGACGTTATGGCCGAGTCGATGGTCGCGTGGGGGCTCACGAGCGTCTTTGGCATGGTCGGGCACTCCAACCTCGGGCTCGCCGACGCGATCCGGCGCCGGTGCCTCGCGGGCGAGATGGAGTACATCGGTATCCGCCACGAGGGGGCCGCGGCGTTCGCCGCAAGCGCGTTTGGCAAGCTCACCGGACGGCCCGCCGCCTGCCTGACCATCGCCGGCCCCGGCGCGACGAATCTGCTCACCGGGTGCTGGGACGCGCGGGTGGACCGCGCCCCGATGCTTGCGCTGACCGGCCAGGTCAACCAGCAGGTCTTCGGCCCCGGCGCGTTCCAGGAATTGCCATTGCAAGAGGCGTTCAGCGCCGTCGCCGCGTTCAGTCACGTTTGCCTGCCGGGGTCGAATCACGCTGAGCTGGTGAGCTTGGCGATGAAGACCGCCATCGTAGAGCGGAACGTCGCGCACATCGTCTTCCCCGACGACGTGCAGACCCAGCCGGCGGCGCCCGACGCACCGGCGGGCACACCCGACGGCCGCATCGCGGCGATCGAGATCTCACCCCCCAGGGCCGAGTTCGAGCGCGCGGCGGCGATGCTCCGCGCAGCCAAGCGCCCCGTCATCATCGTCGGGCACGGCGCCCAATTCGAGATGCCCGCCGTCATCGCGCTCGCCGAAGAGCTGAAGTGCCCGGTCCTCACCACCTTCAAGGGCAAGGGACTGATCGGCGACTGCGGCGCGCCAATCAATGGCGGGCACCCGCTCGGCGGCGGCGTGCTCGGGCGCTCGGGCACACCCATCGCCAGCTGGTTCATGAACGAGTCCGACCTACTCCTCGTCTTCGGGGCCTCGTTCAGCAACCACACCGGCATCACGCCCAAGAAGCCGACCATCCAAGTGGACGCCGACCGGATGATCCTCGGCAAGTTCCACGGTGTGGACGTCCCACTCTGGGGCGAGATCGGCGTGACGGCGCGCGCGATGCTCGACGCCATCCGCGGCGCGCACGCCTCGAGCGATCACACCGACGAGATCGCCAAGCGCTGGTCCATCTGGCGCGCCGAAAAGCGGTCCCGCCTGGCCGATGACACCGGGCACGGCGTCAACTCCGCCGCTGTCTTCGACGCGATGACCCGGCTCGTGCCCTCAAACGCGATCGTCGCTGTAGACGTCGGCAACAACACATACAGCTTCGGCCGGTACTTCGAAGCCTCGGGCGCGCAGGCGGTGCTCATGTCCGGGTACCTCGGCTCGATCGGATTCGGGTACCCCGCCGCGATCGGCGCATGGGCCGCGACGCAGGCGTACAAGGTCTCCGGGGACGCCTTCTGGGACCGGTTCAGGGACCGCCCCGTCTTCGCCGTCACCGGCGACGGCGGGTTCGGGCAGTACCCGTGGGAGGTCAACACCGCCGTCAAGCACGGCATGAACATCACGCATGTGCTGCTGCGCAACGACGAGCTGGGCAAGATCTCCAAGGAGCAGCGCGCCGGCGCGTGGGAGGTCTGGGAGACATCGCTGACCAACCCGAATATCGCTGAATACGTCACCTCCTGCGGCGGGCTCGGGCTCCGCGTCGATTCCAAGAGCGAGCTCGATGACATGCTCAAGCAGGCGATGGCCTACCCCGGACCGGCAACCATTGAAGTCATGACGGACGCGGACTTGATCTAAAAGCTTTGAGCAGGATGTCCCGTTATGTGCATATCTGCCTGGCTGGTGCTCTTTTTTTTGCCTAGTCCAATAACTTGCGCTCAGTGAGTGCTTAATTTGACCTGCCTCCCGGAATCTAGTCCGTCCGCTGTGCGACAATGCTCGAGTCCGGACGCATCTGGGAAAGTGGGGCAGACCGATCGACGTTTTCGCCCAGCGGAGATCGAAAATCTGCTTGAAAACGTCCCGATCGGGGACCTTTGACTTGCTGTCGAGGCCCGCATCCGTAGAGGAGAGGGCTTGTTTGTGCACGTAAATCGACCTGGGAAGCGCGGTTTGGCGATACGAGTGGGTCTTTGTTATCTGACGGGATCTACGTGAACGCGGCGGGATCGGCCAACGGCTCAGGAGCGGCGTCAGACTCTCGCGGTGACGCCAGAGATCTGGGGGTGTGCTCCACAGCGGCGATTTGAAAGCACCGGACGGTTGAGTCCCAGATTCCCCTGCCTCAGACTGCCGCAGACCCGGATCAACTCGGGTGCGCCACTGACAGAAGCTGGGTGAACACAGTTCGAGCACTATGACAACGTACGATGCCGTACATGCAAGCATCCTCAACCACGGTTTTCGTGACCGGTGCGACAGGCTATATCGGCGGACGGTTGGTCCCACGTCTGCTTGAACGCGGCTATCGCGTGCGGTGTCTGGCCCGCAGTGCCACAAAGCTTCGTGCCCGCCCGTGGAGTGCTGAAGAAGGAATCGAGCTCGTCGAGGGAGATGTCGGCGATGAAGCAATGCTTGAGGAGGCCCTGAGCGGTTGCGCTGCGGCGTACTACTTGGTGCACTCCATGGACGCTGCCGGGCCCGAGTATCGCGCCCGCGACATGGCGCTCGCCGAAGGCTTCGGTCGAGCCGCATCGAGTGCTGGAGTGCCGCGGATCATCTACCTGGGGGGCCTTGGCGAAACCGGCGAAGGTCTGAGCAAGCACCTCGCATCGCGGCGCGAGGTGGAATCCGCGCTGGGGAGCGGCGGAGTGCCCGTGACCGTGCTTCGGGCCGCCATGATCATCGGATCCGGCTCGGCATCGTTCGAGATTCTCCGTTATCTCGTTGAGCGATTGCCGATCATGATCACACCCCGATGGGTCCACACAGAGTCGCAGCCGATCGCCGTGCGCGATGTCCTGCACTACCTGGTCTCAGCCCTAGATGCTCCCGCTACGACCGGCAAAACCCTCGATATAGGCGGTCCCGATGTGGAGTCGTACGCAGAGATCATGCGTGAGATGGCATCGGCCATGCAACTGTCGAGGAGGCTGGTGATCCCCGTGCCGGTCTTGACGCCACGACTCAGTTCGCTGTGGATTCACCTGATCACTCCTCTGGACGCGAGCATCGCGCGTCCGCTGGCTGAAGGTCTAAAGAACCGCGTCGTCTGCCGCAACGAAGAGGCCGCCCGACTCATGCCCCACACGTGTCTCACCATCCGACAGGCGATGGATGCGGCACTGGCCGAGAGACGCGCGGGCACTGTCGAGACGGCTTGGTCAGACGCCGGGATCATGCCGGGCGATCCGTCTTGGGCGGGAGGAACGGTCTTTGTTGATCGGCGCGAGGTAACCACATCAGCCTCGCCCGCCGCGGTGTGGGCTTCCGTGTCATCGCTCGGCGGGGAGCGCGGTTATTACGCCGTAGACTGGCTGTGGCGAGTGCGGGGCATCATCGATCGACTCACCGGCGGTCCGGGGCTGCGGCGCGGTCGGCGCAGCGCGGGCGACTTGCGACTGGGCGATGCGCTGGATTTCTGGCGAGTTACCGATATCGATCCGCCGCGATGCTTGGTGCTTTCCGCTGAAATGAAACTTCCAGGCATCGCGACGCTGAGCTTCGAGGTTGTCCCTTCGAGCGACGGAAGTGCGGGTTCGCAGCTGGCTATGACTGCCAGATTTCGGCCGCGTGGACTCCTGGGCATCGCTTACTGGTATTCGGTCCTGCCGCTGCACGGGATTGTCTTTCGCGGGATGCTGCGCGGGCTGGTAAAAACTGCTGCTGATTTGCCGCACCGGTCATGACCATCATCCGTACATAAGTTTCTCTGCGCTCTCTAGGCTCGGGTTCGCTGACGTGCGGGCTTGTTCTTTGCGCACGAATCGGCTGCGGTTCGCGGATTGGCGGCTCTGAGAGGGGTCTTGGCTGACCGATCTCCCGCCTGGGCGTTCGTTCGGCAAGCGGAGACCAAGAGTTGTTCACGGACTCTCTGCGGAAGTGCAGAGAGAGGAGCGTGGTTAACGCGCCCGATTCAATCACCCGACGCCGTGGCATCAGCTCGTTAGCCCTTACGGCGGCCCGGCCACCGCCGCCTCGTACTCGGCGAGCCTCGCTGCCATGTCGAGGTCGGCGCCTTCGGGCATGAGCGAGATCGCGCGCCTCTGGGTCTGCACCGCCGACGCGGTATCGCCGGTCAGGTGCTGCGCAAGCCCGAGGGTGTCGAGAAAGGCCGGGAGATTGCTGCTGCCCGCGGTCTCTGCCCACGCGCAGGCACGCTCGGCAAAGCCCAACGCCCGCACGGGGTCACGCATCTCTTCGATCTCAACGGTCAGCAGGGTCCACGCGGTGGCGTTGAGCGTCTGGGCGTCGGCGTCGGGCCTGTTCGCCGCGGCGGTCTGCAACTCGAGAAGTTCACGGTACAGCGGCGCGGCCTCCTCTCGCCTGCCTAGTTGCATGTACGCCGTGGCGAGGCTGTTTATCGCGAGGCCCGTCCACGGGTGCTGCATGCCCAGCACGCGTCGCTTGATCGGGAGGCTGGTTTCGAACATCGCGGCGGCATCCTCGTACCGCCCCATCGAGTTGTAGAGCAGGCCGAGGTTGGTGGTCGTGCCCAGCGTTGCGCTGTGTTCCTCACCCAGCACCCGCTTCTGGATCTCCAGCGTCTTGAGGTACCACGGCTCGGCCTCGGCGTAACGACCCTGCTTCCAGAGCTCCGTCCCCAGCAGGTTCATGGTTCTCAGTGTGTCAGGGTGCTCCTCGCCCAGCACACGCCTGCGAATCTCCAGCGCCTTGAGGTACAACGGCTCGGCCTCGGCGTGCCGGCCCTGGTCCGAATACACAATGGCCAGGCTATGCAAAGATGCCGCCGTGTTCGGATGTTCTTCGCCCAGCACACGACGCTGCAACTCAAAAGCCTTGAGGTACAACGGCTCGGCCTTGTCATACTGACCCTGCTGCGCATACATCATCGCCACGCTCATCATCGATGTCAGCGTGTCCGGATGTTCCTCGCCCTGCACGCGACGCCGCTTCTCCAGCGAGCGGAAGCTCAACTCCACCGCCTCGGCGTACCGGCCTTGATACACATATATCCACGACAGATTGTCCATCGTGTTGAGCGTGCTCGGGTGATCCTCGCCCAGGACGCGAGGTTTGATCTCGAGCGACATGAGGTACAACCGCTCGGCGTCGCCGAACCGGCCCTGGCCCGAGTACAGCACTCCAAGGTTGCTCAGGCAACGCAGCATGCCCGGGTGATCCTCGCTCAGCACACGCTTGTAGATCTCCAGCGAACCCAGGTACAACGGCTCGGCGTCGGCGTACCGGCCCTGATGCCAGTACAGCACCCCCAGGTCGATCATGGAGGTCAGGGTGTCCGGGTGCTCGGCGCCCAGCGTGCGCGTGCGCATCTTGAGCGCCAGCTCCAGATGCTCCTGGGCCTGTGGGTACAAACCCAGACGCTGGTACACACCGCCCACCACCGCGTGCAACTCGGCCGCGATCAGGTCATCCGTGATCGTGTCCGTCTCCAGTCTTGCCGAAGCCTCATCGAGGATGCCACGCAGAAGCGTCGTGTCCGCGCCCTTCGCTTTCTCGGGGCTCACGCTCTGGAGAATGTCGGTGATCAGCCGCTTGATTTCGGTGGCGCGCGCCAGCTCGCGCTCGGCCTTGGCGGTCTCCTCGATCGCCTTCTGCTCGTTGGCCACGGCCTTGAGTTTGGCCGCCTTCTCTGCCCGGGCCGAGGCGGTCGCCCGCACCATGCCGGAACTCGTGCCGACCACACCCAGCACCAGCAGGACCGCGATCACGCCGCCCGCGACCACCTGCCCGCGGTTGCGTTTGACGAACTTGCGCATCTTGTACCCCGCGCTGGGCGGCCCGGCCACGACCGGCTCGTCGCTCAGGTGCCGCTGGATGTCCGCCGCCAGCCCGTTGGCGGTCTCATACCGTCGGCTCCGGTCTTTCTCGAGGCACTTCATCACGATCCAGTCCAGGTCACCCCGGAGGATCAGGCCGAGTTTCTCGGGGCTCGCCGCATGCCGCTGGACAGCCGTGCGTGTCGCCGTTTCGCCGAGGCTCGACAGCCTCGTGCTCGGCTTGTGCGGCGTCTCCTCGCGGATGATCCGCATCATTTCCGCAAATCCTGCTTCCATCAGCGACTTCGTATCAAACGGCGTCGTGCCCGTGAGCAACTCATAGAGCAACACACCCAGTGCGTAGATATCGCTCCGCGTGTCGATGTCGAGCCCGCTCATCTCCGCCTGCTCGGGGCTCATGTACGCGGGCGTCCCGATCATCTGGTGGTGCTGGGTATAGACCGTCCGCTCGGTCAACTCCTGATTGGTCGCCTTGGCGATGCCGAAGTCGATGACCTTGGGCACCGGCACGCCATCATGCAGCGTCACCAGCACATTGCCCGGCTTGATGTCCCGGTGGATGATCCCCTTCTGGTGCGCGTGCTGGATCGCGTGGCACACCTTCATGAACAGATCGAGCCGGGCCCGCGTGTCCAGTTTCTCCTTGTCGCAGTACTCGAGAATCGGCACGCCCTTGACCAGTTCCATCGCAAAGAACGGCCGACCGGTCTCCGTTGCACCAGCATCAAGCACCCTGGCGATATTCGGGTGGTCCATCATCGCCAGCGCCTGCCGTTCGGCCTCGAACCGCGCAATTACCTGCTTGGTGTCCATGCCCAGCTTGATGATCTTGATGGCCACTCGCCGCTTGACCGGCTCACGTTGCTCGGCAGCCCAGACCGTGCCGAACCCGCCTTCGCCAATCTGTTCGAGCAGCTTGTAGCGGCCGATCTGCTCACCGACGGTTTCACGAGGCAATGAGGCTGGAGCACGCTCGGGCAGCGATTCAACTGTGACTTGATCAAGCCCGCCTCCTGTCGCGTTGCCCAGAAACTGGTCGTCCTCGGCCGCCGCGACCATCGCGAGGATGCGTTGCTTGAG
Organism: Phycisphaerales bacterium; assembly: GCA_029260395.1. Lineage (GTDB taxonomy): Bacteria > Planctomycetota > Phycisphaerae > Phycisphaerales > UBA1924 > OFTM382. Next base: position 10,443 of record JAJDDJ010000023.1, read on the forward strand.
CCCATCGTCGCCGGCGCACTCTCGATCCAACACGGCCTTGCGTTGGGACGCGGGAACATCCATCGCCATATCGAACAGGCGGCGTACGTCTTCGTGGGGATGCTCGGTCATATCGTCCTCCGTCAGACTCGCTCGGACTCGATCGCTTCCTTTAGCCAGCCCCGCGCGAACGCCCAGGTCCGCTTCACCGTCGGTGCCGAGACACCGAGCGCCGAGGCGGTCTGCTCGATGCTCAGCCCCGCGAAGTACCGGAGCCGAACGACCTCCGCGGCCTTGGGGTCCACTCTCTCCAAGCGGACGATCGCCTCGTGGAGGATCAGGAATCCGGAAGATTCTGTCTCCGAGCCCGGATCGGGCAGCGATGCCAGATTGACCGCCGCCCGGCGGGCCTCGGGCCCGCCCCGGATGCCCGCCGCCTTGGCCCGGGCGTGGTCGATCAGGATGCGTCGCATCGCCTCGGCGGCCGCGGCGTAGAAGTGGCCGCGTCCGGACCACGGGATCTCTCGCGGCCCGGCGAGCTTGAGGTACGCCTCGTGCACAAGGGCGGTCGCCGACAGCGTGTGCCCGGGCCGCTCGTGCATCATCTGCTTCTGGGCTGCGCCCCGGAGCTGCTCGAAGACCAGCGGCAGGAGCGCCTCCGCGGCAGCCCCGTCGCCCTGCGCCGCGACGAGCAGGAGACGCGACACATCGTCCTGAGTAGTCGGGTCTCGCATGAGACCAGGGTACAGAGGTAGGGGCTGACGTCGCGAGTATCGCCGAACGATCAGCGGCAGCGCTGGCAGACAAGGTGAAACTTCACCCAAATTCTCGGATTCCCTGCGCGTCCTGCTCTGGCGCGCAGAGGTAGTAGGTGGCGGGTGTGTTAACCGCTGGGGTTACGGGCTGTCTTTGGCGGGGGCCCTCGCTTGTAGGGCAGCCACGTTGGTTAGGGAGGCCGGATGCTCATCCCGCCCTCGAGTGCAGCAGGACGGTCGGCCATTCTCGTGGAGGCCGAAGGTCTCGCGTGCGCAATCTCGTCGGAGATCGATGCGGCTTCACCCAGGTGGGGCATTTGGTACACTGGCCCCGCTCTGCCATAGGAGCTTGGAGGCAAGCGGATGCCCGACGAGAATTTTCATCTCCCACAGCGCGGGTTTGGGAACACCCAACGGACCGACAAGTGGTGGATTCAGCCCTTGGTCGTGTTCTGTGTGCTCTCCGGCTTCGGGGTGTACGCGACCTGGGCGGCGTTCCAGGGCGAGCACTACTTCTCGCACGCGAACGGTGAGCACTACCTCTCGCCGTTCTACTCACCGCTGCTGTACGGCGAGGCGGGTTCGCCGTACTGGATCGGTGAAGGGGTTCCGGGGTGGTGGCCGTCATTCTTGCCGTTCTCACCGGCGATGCTGATCCTCATCGGTCCTGGGCTGATGCGGTTCACGTGCTACTACTACCGCGGGGCCTACTACAAAGCGTTCTGGATGGACCCGGTGTCGTGCGGGGTGGGGGAGCCCCGCAAAGGGTATCGCGGCGAGAACTCGTTCCCGTTGATCATGCAGAACGTCCACCGGTACGTGTTCTACCCGGCGGCAGCATTCGTAATGGTGTTGCTCTACGACGGTTACAAGTCATTGTGGTTCTTGGATGATCAGGGCGTATCGCACTTCGGCATCGGGGTCGGCTCGGTTGTGCTGATCATGAACGCGCTGCTGCTTGGCGGGTACACATTCGGGTGCCACTGCGCTCGTCATCAGATCGGCGGGTACCTGAACTCGCTGCGGGGAAGGCCGATCCGGTCCAAGTGCTACGGGTGCGTGAGTGCCCTAAATTCGCGCCACATGTACTGGGCCTGGGTAAGCCTTGTGTGGGTGGGCCTCACCGATCTCTATGTCCGACTGCTCTCGATGGGCTACATCACTGACTTGAGGATTACCTTCTGATGGGCACTCCTGAATGCATAACGCATGAGCACGAAGTGCTCATCATTGGCGCGGGCGGTGCGGGGCTGCGGGCCGCGATCGAGGCGGCGTCCACCGGCGTGAACGTGGGCGTGGTCTGCAAGTCGCTCCTGGGCAAGGCCCACACGGTGATGGCCGAGGGTGGGATGGCTGCCTCGATGGGCAATGTCGATGATCGCGACAACTGGCGGGTGCACTTCTCCGACACCATGCGAGGAGGGCAGTACCTCAACAACTGGAGGATGGCCCAACTCCACGCCCAACAGGCCGCCGACCGCGTGCGTGAGCTTGAGTCTTGGGGGGCGTTGTTCGATCGGACGCGAGATGGCAAGATTCTTCAGCGGAACTTCGGCGGGCACAAGTACCCCCGATTGGCGCACGTGGGGGACCGAACCGGTTTGGAGATGATCCGAACGCTGCAGGACCACGGCATCCACCAAGGCATCAAGTTCTATATGGAGTACACCGTCCTTGAACTGCTCACCGACGGCGGGCGGATCGCTGGTGCGGTCGGGTACGACCGCGAGAAGGGACGCTTCCACGTCTGGAAGGCGCCAGCGATCGTGATGGCCACCGGGGGCATCGGTCGCGCGTTCAAGATCACCTCAAACTCGTGGGAGTACACGGGCGACGGGCACGCGCTGGCATACCGGGCGGGTGCCGAACTCAAGGACATGGAGTTCGTGCAGTTTCATCCGACCGGGATGGTCTGGCCGCCGTCGGTTCGTGGGATACTGGTGACCGAGGGTGTGCGTGGCGAGGGGGGCGTGCTGCGCAACTCGGAGGGTCGCCGGTTCATGTTCGACGACATCCCGGACCTCTACAAGGACCAGACTGCGACGGACCCTGAGGAGGGGTGGCGATATGTGACCGGGGACAAGAACGCGATGCGCCCGCCCGAGCTGCTCACGCGAGACCACGTAGCGCGGTGCATTGTGCGAGAGATCCGTGAAGGTCGTGGCAGCCCACACGGCGGGGTGTACCTGGATATCGCTTGGATCAAAGAAAAGATGGGCAAGGCCGAAGCGCACATCCGCAAAAAGCTGCCGAGCATGTACCACCAGTTCAAGCAACTCGCCGGTGTGGACATAACAAAGGACGCGATGGAGGTCGGGCCGACCACGCACTACGCGATGGGCGGGGTGAACGTGGATGGCGAGACGCAGATGTCGACGGTGCCCGGGCTCTTTGCGTGCGGCGAGGTCGCCGCGGGTCTTCACGGGGCGAACCGACTTGGTGGCAACTCACTCTCGGATCTCGTGGTGTTCGGCAAGCTGGCGGGGGAGCATGCGGTGAAGTGGGCACAGGCTCACCCAACGCCCACGCTCGACCAGGGGCAAATTCAGGGAGTGTGCAGAGCAGCGCTCGAGCCGCTCGAACGCGACACCGGCGAGAGCCCCTACGAGATCCAGAGTTCGCTCCAGGAGATGATGCAAGCGAAAGTGGGAATCGTCCGCACCGAGAGCGAGATGGAGCAGGCCGTCGTGAGCATCGCAGCGTTGAAGACCAAAGCAGCCAACACATCGGTGCCGGGCAACATCGAGTACAATCCGGGGTGGCACACCGCGGTCGATCTGCCGAACCTGATGGTGGTATCTGAGGCGGTGGCTCGATGCGGTATGGACCGCAAGGAGAGCCGGGGGGCGCACTTCCGCGAGGATCATCCCTCAAAGGAACCGTCCCACGCGAATCACAACACCATCGTGTCTCGCGGCGGTGATGGGGAAATGAAAGTCGAAAGGCGAACCATCCCGAAGATGCCCGATGATCTCGCCGGGATCATCAAGGAGATGGGATGATGCCGAGCAAGCCGACACGCATCAGAGCGGTGGGTCGCGATGCAGCGACGCTGCGAAAGGGCGCTGGTCATGAGTGAGAACAGGCAGGTCACCTTCAGCGTTTGGCGAGGCAACCACCAGAGCGGCGGATTCGAGAATTACCACACCGAGATCAGCGAGGGCATGGTGGTGCTCGACGCCGTGCATCAGATCCAGGCCGAGAGTGCGCCCGACTTGGCGTGCCGGTGGAACTGCAAGGCCGGCAAGTGCGGGTCGTGCTCGGCAGAAGTCAACGGTAAACCCAAGCTCATGTGCATGACCCGCATCGACACCATCGATACGAGCAAGCCCGTGACGATCGAGCCGATGCGTTCGTTCCCGTCGGTGCGCGACCTCGTGACGGACGTTTCGTGGAACTACCGAGTGAAAGAGAGTATCAAGCCGTTCAAGCCGAGAAAGCCGGACGCCGAGGACGGGACCTGGCGGATGGATCAGGCCGACGTGGAGCGAGTGCAGGAGTTCCGCAAATGCATCGAGTGCTTTCTTTGCCAGGACGTGTGCCATGTGCTTCGGGAGCACCACAAGCACGGCGAGTTCGCCGGGCCCCGTCACTTTGTGTACCAAGCGGCGCTCGACATGCACCCTCTGGATGAAGAGGAACGGCTCGCGCAGGTGAAAGACGAGAACGGGATCGGGTACTGCAACATCACAAAGTGCTGCACGAAGGTCTGCCCCGAGCACATAACGATCACGGACAACGCGATCATCCCGCTCAAGGAGCGAGTGAACGACGAGTTTTACGATCCGCTCACCAAGCTGTTCAAGATCTTTAGGGCCAAGCGGAAGGCGGACCGTCACGACTAATCCGTGTGAGTGTTGAGAGGCATCCCATGAGCAAGATCAGAACCATCAGCGTGGAGTCGATCCCGAGGGCGATCAACAAGGCGGAGCGGTACAGGCTGCTCAACGAGCCGAGGTGTGCCGAGAGCATCTGTCGCGACGTTCTCGCGGTGGAGCCGGGCCATCCAGACGCGATCAAGATACTGATCCTCGCGATCACCGACCAGTTCTCCGAGTACGGCGACCGGGAGAGCGTATCGGAGCGCAAGAAAGATGCGGAGTCATTGCTTGAGGGACTGAGCGACGACTACTCAAAGCGGTACTACACCGGCGTGATGCTTGAGCGCTGGGGCAAAGGGCTGCTGCGAGTGAGGTGTGACTCTCAGACCGTGCTCGAGATTCTGCAAAGCGCGATGACCGAGTACGACGAGGCCTCCAAAGTCGCAGATACAGACAATCAGGACGCGGTGCTGCGGTGGAACACGTGCGTGCGGCTCATCGAGCGGTACGAGCTCAAGAGCAAACCCCAAGAAGCCGCGATTCACCTCGAAGCATTCGACGACGAAGTGCCGTTTCGGTAACGCGCGACAAGACGCTTCAAGCTTCCTTGCCTGAGTGTTTGGACCAGCGGCCGAGGGAATCGGCCCGATGTGCCGCCCGTCCGGACTCCAGAAGGGGAACGAGGCCTGATCCGTGCCCATGAGCTCTCACGAAAGCGGATCTGGAGAAGCGACAGGTTCACCATCGCGACACAGCAGAGCAGATCTGGGATACGAGCTGGATCGATCAGACTGTCGCGGGGGAGACTGATGTGCCCTTATTCTCGCGGTTCGGTCGCGAGCGGCCGAGCTACTCCTGCACGAACTTCTTGAGGAATCGCCGTTCCGATTCCGGGCTTCCCACGAGGATCATCTCTCGTTCAGCTACGAGCGTCGTTTGCGGCGGCGGATTGATCACGAGCCCGGTGTCACCGCGAACCGCCACGATGGTGCAGCCGGTCTCTTCGCGGACCTGACAGTCGACGATCGCTTTGCCTTCAAGCGATTCGGGTACCGGCACACGGAACACCTCGAGCCCCTCGGCGAGTGACAGGATTCGGCTTCGCCGCAGCAGGTTGAAGATGCCCGATGCACCCATCGACGAGTAGGAGAGCACAAAGTCGGCGCCCGCGCGGTGCATCGCTGCGACGTTCCGCTCGCGCGTCGCGCGGCAGATAATCTGGATGTTCGGCCTCAGGCTTCGGCAGTAGATCGTGAGATAGACGTTGAGGTCGTCGTCCTTCGTCGTGATGAGGACAGTTGGTGCCTTCTCGATCCCCGCCTGCCGCAAGACTTCGAGGTCTGCCGCGTCGCCCAGGACCACGCGCTCAGTGTCTCGCACACGACCACTCACCTTCTCAACGATTCGCCAATCGACATTGCGGGCCGAGGCGGCACGCGATACGGCACGCCCAACCCTGCCGCCGCCGAGGATCACGATCGGTTCAATCGACGCGTTGTAGATCACAAACGCCTCGTCGTACGCGGCCAGCTGAGCAGCCGAGCCCGCGAGCAGCAGCACCGAGTTCGGGCGGACAACCGTGTCGGCCGTGGCGGGCTCGAACACGCCCCGCTCCCAGAGGCCGATCACCGACACGCCAATCTCATTGAGCCTGTTCTCGCGGAGGGTCTTGCCGACGAGAGGGGTCTTCGCCGCGTTGGCCTCCGCGATGAGCAGCTCGTCGACGTTGCCAACGACGTGGGTCACCGCGTCCCCGCCGGAGATGGAGCGAGTGAGCGCCTGCCCCATCCGCTCGCCGAGCCGCAGCACCTGCGAGGCACCGGCCCGCTGGAGGATGTCCACCGAGGCGGCTTCGATGGCCGTTGCAACGATGGGAACCCTCGGGGCGATGCCTCGAACGGTGAACACCACGCTCGTATTCACAAAGTCGTTGTGCGTTGTAGCGACAAGAGCGGCCCGTTCGGCATGCACGCGCTCGTAGGTCTGTGGGTCGTCAAAGTCACCTATGACCACACGGAGCCCCATGTCGTGCAGGCGCGCCGCCTCCTCCGCATCAGGCACGAGCAGAACGTACTCGTACTTGTACTGTTCGAGTTTGCTAATGAGGGCAGCGGACACCGCGTCGTACTGCGTCAGAATGACGTGATCGGTCGCGGCGGGCAACTGCCGGGGAGTGCGTGCCGCAGCCCGGGCTTCGATCCACGGCGCATAGAAGAACTGGATAATGGTGAACGGCAGGAGAATGAGCAGGAAGATGATCCCCGACATCAGGACGAGGATCGAGAATGCGCGCCCCAAATCGCTCTCGAACGTGATGTCACCGAACCCCAGCGTCGACATCACGGTGAGCGTCCAGTAGAAGCCGGTAGTCCATGTGTGCTTCTGACCCTCCATCGCCATGATGTAGTGGAACAGCACGCTGTAGGTCGTCACCAGCCCGACGAGCACGCCGACAAAGATCAGCAGCACCCGGAGGTTGCGGACATCCCCTCGATCTCGAACGATGTACACCAGTTGTGATGGCAGAAACTTCACGTGGCGAAGGATACCAAGCCTGACGGTGACGGACTGCCTTGTGCAGCCGGTTCGGTGCGAGCAAGCTGCCTAGTGCGATCGCCGCTCAGTCGAACCGGTCGAGGTTCATCACCTTGTCCCATGCCGCGACAAAGTCGAGGACGAATTCCTGGCGAGCATCGTCGCTGGCGTAGACCTCCGCGAGGGCCCGCAACTGCGAGTTAGACCCGAAGACAAGATCGACGCGTGTACCGGTCCACTTCCGCTCGCCGGTTGCCCGGTCACGCCCCTCGAACTCGGTCTCCGCGTCGTCAGTAGATATCCATGCCGTGCGCATGTCAAGCAGGTTGACGAAGAAGTCGTTGGTGAGTGTCTCGGGCTGATCGGTAAGCACGCCATGCTCCGAACGCCCGAAACCCGTATTCAGCACCCTCAGGCCGCCAACCAGAACCGTCATCTCTGGGCCGGTCAGCGTCAGCAGTTGAGCCCGATCGACCAGCAGGTGCTCAGCCGGAGAGCGGAAGCCGGCGCCGAGGAAGTTCCGGAATCCGTCTGCTTTGAGCTCGAGCGCTGCGAAAGAGTCGGTATCGGTCTGCTCCTGGGTCGCGTCGGTGCGGCCCGGCCTGAACGGGACCTCGACGCGGTGCCCCGCCCGGCGAGCCGCTTCTTCGACCGCAGCACACCCTCCCAAGACGATAAGGTCGGCCATCGAGATCCTTGTAGCGCTGGACTGCGCGGCGTTGAACTCACGCTGAAGCGTCTCGAGGACAGCGAGCGTCTCGGCGAGCGCTGCGGGCTCGTTGACGACCCAGTCCTTCTGCGGCGCGAGGCGAATCCGAGCACCGTTCGCACCGCCCCGCTTGTCGCTCCCCCTGAACGACGACGCCGAGGCCCACGCGGTGGACACGAGCCTGCCGATGGAAATGCCCGAATCGAGCAGCTTGGCCTTGAGCGAAACGATGTCCTCAGCGCCGACAAGATCGTGATCAAGCGCCGGCACGGGGTCCTGCCAGAGCAGTTCCTCGGAAGGAACTTCCGGCCCGAGGTATCGAGCGATCGGCCCCATGTCACGGTGGGTCAGCTTGAACCAGGCGCGGGCGAACGCATCGGCAAACTCGCTGGGATTCTGGTGGAAGCGGCGGGCGATCCGCTCGTAGATCGGGTCCATCCGCATCGCCATATCCGCTGTGGTCATCATCGGCGGGTGCTTCTCCGAAGGGTCGTGCGCGCTCGGCACCATGTTCTCGGGCGCGACATTCTTCGCGTGCCACTGCCACGCCCCGGCGGGGCTCTTGACGAGCTCCCACTCGTGGCCAAACAGCATGTCGAAGTAGCCGTTGTCCCATCGGGTTGGGTTGGGCGTCCATGCTCCCTCGATACCGCTGGTGATGGTGTCGTCGCCCAGCCCGCTTCCGAAGCTGTTTTTCCAGCCAAGGCCCTGCTCCGCGATGCCAGCGCCCTCGGGCTCGCGGCTCAGGTACTCGGCATCCGAGGCCGCGCCGTGGCACTTGCCGAACGTGTGACCGCCGGCGGTCAGCGCGACCGTCTCCTCGTCGTTCATCGCCATGCGTGCAAAGGTCTCGCGGATGTCTCGCCCCGATCCGATGGGATCGGGCTTGCCGTTGGGTCCTTGCGGGTTCACATAGATCAGGCCCATTTGGACCGCGCCGTACGGGTTCTCGAGCACGCGGTCGCCGCTGTAGCGATTGTCGCCGAGCCACTCGCGCTCGATGCCCCAATCGATGTCCTTCTCCGGCTCCCACACGTCTCGGCGTCCACCGGCGAATCCGAACGTCTTAAACCCCATGGATTCAAGCGCGCAATTGCCCGCGAGCACCATGAGATCGGCCCACGAGATCTTTCGGCCATACTTCTGCTTGATCGGCCAAAGCAGGCGACGTGCCTTGTCGAGGTTGGCGTTGTCGGGCCAGCTACTAAGCGGTGCGAACCGCTGGCTACCCGACGATGCGCCGCCCCGGCCGTCCTGGATGCGGTACGTGCCCGCGCTGTGCCAAGCCATCCGGATGAACAGGCCCCCGTAGTGGCCGAAGTCGGCGGGCCACCAGTCCTGAGAGTCGGTCATCAGGGCGTAGAGGTCACTCTTCAGGGCACCAAGGTCGAGGCTCTTGAACGCCGCGGCGTAGTCGAACTGCTCGTCCATCGGGTCCGACAGCTTCGAGTGCTGATGCAAGATATCCAGATTCAATTGCTCGGGCCACCAGTCTCGGTTCGACATCGCTTTGGTCGTCCGCGCTCCGGAGAATGGGCAACCGTTTACTTCTGCTGGCATCGTCTCAGTCCCTTCGGTTTCTCTATCTGTTGCACACCGCGCTGTTCATCGTGTGCCTGGCTCGGCACGCACATTCACGTGTTGCTGCCCTTGCGGCAGCCGGGGCACCGGCCCCAGTAGATCACTTCGGCTTCATCGATCTCGTACCCCGCGTCATCGGTGGGAGCCAGGCAGGGTGCCACACCTTGAGCGCAGTCGACATCCACCATCTTGCCGCACGCTCGGCAAACGAGGTGATGGTGGTTGTCTCCCACACGGTCTTCGTACCGAGCCGGCGAGCGCGACGGCTGGATGCGCCGAACGAGCCCGTGCTCAACGAGCACGCCCAGTGCGTCGTACACGGCCTGCCTAGAGATCGCCCCGATCTCGCCGCGGACCACCTCTGCGATCTCGTCAGCCGTGCCGTGAGGCCGGTTCGATACGGCCCGCATGACGGCCAGGCGTTGGGCCGTTATCTGGAGCCCTTGGTCGCGGAGCAACTTCTCTGCATCGTGAGGCACGGTGAGTTGTAGACAGAGATTTAGACACAGTCAAAAATCAGATACAGGCCGGTGTTGGGCCTCGATGGCTGAGGGACGCGCTAGGTGCGAAAGCGGGTTTGCGCTATGCCAACGCTTGTCGGATGGCTGCTGGCCTGCGTTAGAAATCTGTGCCGGTGGGGCTGGGTACTTAGACCCCCCATTTGGAGGGGTTACGTGGAGGGGTGTAGTCTGCGATGATCTCGGTGGAAGCCCTAGACGAACCGAGCCACCAGACCAGTGGGGAACATGCCGCATGACCAATCGCGTGACACGACTGGCACTGAGCCGCGGGTTCACGCTGATCGAGTTACTTGTCGTGGTGGCCATTATCGCACTGTTGATCGGGATCTTGCTGCCGTCTCTCGGTCGGGCGAGGGAGGTGGGCAAGCAGATGGTGTGTGTGTCGAACCTCGCATCGCGCAGCGCGGCTCTGGGGCTCTACGCGAACAGCAACGACGGGTCGATCGCGGCGTTCTCGTGGAAGCCGGACGTTGTGTACAACCCTGCGTATGGCGCGGCGAGCACCCAGCAGGAGGCCGCCGCCGATCAGACGATGACGCTCGCGGGCGAACTCTTTGGCCGAACGCTTGACCGCGCACCGCCCGGCGTGTTCCCGTTCCCCGCCGCGTACTACCTGCTGCTGCGTGACCACTCGGATGTACCGGTGTTCGATAGCGGCAACGGGTGCCCTTCCGACCGGCTACAACAGGAATGGCTCGACGCGTTCCGGTCGGATCCGACGGGCGAGGCGTACCTCGATCTTCCGAACCGTCCTTTCGCAGGGCTGCGTCTGGATGTTGTGCTGGCATCCGGCTTGAACTCGCTCTACTTCATGGTCGAGAGCGCCTATTCGCAAGACGTCAATAGCCCTGTGGCCAACGGCGCGACGCACCTGTCATGGGATGTGCCGACAGACTCGGTGCTCGGCGGCCGGCGCATCAGCCAAGTGGTGTTTCCGTCTAACAAGGTCTGGCTATACGAGTATCAGGACCAGCACGCTGCACCGTCCGCGCAGTACTTTGCGTACGCGGATTCCAAGTGCAACGTGCTGATGTTTGACGGCTCGGCGGCCTTGAGGCAGACATCGGACTCAAACCCCGGCTGGGATCCGCGCTCCCAGCAGAGCCCTGCGCCAACGACCTATCGGTACGAGCCGGACCCGGCATGGGAGACTCCCCCGAGTCACGGCGCAGCGGGCGATACCTTGCAAGGCTGGTACCGCTACACACGGCGCGGCCTGCGCGGAAACGACTTCTAATGGAGAGCGCACAAAACATGAACCAAGAAGCGAGTCAGCAAAGAGCGTGCAGCATTCCGCAGAAGTTGCAAGGCGAGACTCCCATCTCTGAGTCGGACCTCAACGCGCTGGTCCGTCTCATAGGTGATGTGGCGGGGCTGTCGACTCCGCTGGCCGACCGCAAGCGTGTGCTGATGGACCGGCTCAGCGAACTGCTCGATGCCGACGGCTGGATATGGACCACGTCAACCGGCTTCTCGTCGGGCGAGGTGCCCGCAGCGGTTGCCTGCTCGTACGGAGGGTTCAGTGACCGGCAGTTCGGACTTCTGCTTGAGGCATCGCAGGATGCGGACTACCCGATACCCGAGAATGAAGCGATGATCGCCGACATCCAGCAGAACGGCCACATCACCCGCACGCGCAGCGATTGGATCAACGACGAGCAACTCCGTGCACACCCGAGCTGGAAGCTTTACCGCGAGCCGGCCGGCTCGGACCACTACCTCTTCAGCCTCTGGCCGATGGTGGGGGGCTGCGTGAGCGGGATCGGTCTGCACCGCGCGCCGGGGCGGCCAGATTTCACAGCCCGCGAGCGACGCATGATTCACCTGGTTGCAAGCAACATCGACTGGTTGCACATCGCCGACCTGCCGGAGGGTGCGCCGGCGCGGGTCGCGGTGCTCAGCCCCCGGCTGCGAACGGTCTTTGCATACTTATTGCAGGGCTGGAACCGCAAGCGGATCGCCGACCAACTCGGGCTGTCGGCGAACACGATCGCAGGGTATCAAAAAGACATCTACCGCCGATTCGAGGTGAACTCGCAAGCGGAATTGCTCAGCGGGTTCATCATGGGTGATGGCGGGGACCATGTGGCCCTAGCCGCAGATGGCTAACGCTCGCTGCTCGGCCCGCTACCCGAAAGGCTCACAATAGCTTGCGGGCTCATGCCGGCGGCCGTACCCTCGCAAGCGTCTGAGCCAGCTTCGTGAGGTCCCACCGCTCGACCGGCCGGTCCAGCGCAGCCACGAAGATCGAATCGCCGTTGGCGGAGAACCGCAAGCTCATCACCGCGCCGCCCGCATCAAGCGACGCGAGCTCGCGACCCGTGGCTGAATCCAGCAGCGTGACCACGCCCGACCGGCTTCCCGCTGCGAGCACCGAGCCCGCTGGGTGGCAGGCGATCGTGAACAAGCTGTGCTCACTGAACCGCGCCGACTCCGTTACGGCACCGGTTCGCAGGTCGTACCTGAGCAGCGTACCCGAGTCGCCCGCCGCCGCGATCGTCCGGCCATCAGGCGAGAATTCGGCGCACCGCAGCTGCGTGGCCGACAGTTTGATGTTGTCGACCACTTGAAGATTGTCGGCATCAAGAACCACGAGCGACCCGTCGCGCCGTGTCACGGCGAGCAGCGATCCATCTCCGGACCAGCACAGCTCGGAGACCGTGCCCCCCGCCGGCAGCGCTCGCTCCGCGCGGACCGCGGCGCTGTTCGGGTCGACCAGCACAACATGCCCGCCGTCCGAGGCGACCGCGAGCACCGGCGCGCCGGCACCAGGTCGGAACCGCATACCCGCAACCTTGCCTCGATCGCCGAGGTCGATCAAGCTTGCGACGGCGCTCGCGCCAGCCGCGCACGAGACAACTGACAGCCGGCTCTCAAGGCCCGCGATCGCGAGCAACGCGGACCCAGCATCCAAGTCGGCCCGGACCGCTTCGGGCGGCAGACCAGAGGCTCCGAGCTCCGCGGACGAGCCGTCCGCGTTGTACTGATGCACCGCGCCCTGGGAGTCGGCCGCAAACAACCGGTCACCGGTCGGGTCCAGGGCGATCTGGTGGCTGCGGCTCGTCGGCGGGCCGTAGGCGGTTCGCCAGCCCTGTCCGGGAGATGCCCACAATCGGACGGTGCCCGCTGCGTCCGTTGTGATGATGCGCGAGCCGTCTTGGTTGAACGCGTGCGAGATCACGGTGCCGCGATGGCCCGTCAGGCCAGGCAGCCGGCTCCAGTCGCTGGTGCGCCACAAGTGGAGCGTGGGGTCGCCGTGAGCCGTGGCCGAGAGCATGGTCCATGCCGGATCATTCGAGACACGCACCCGGTACCCGGGGTGGGCCATCAGCACGGCGCGTGCGGCCGGGTCGTGGAGGGAACGCGCGAGAATGCCACCTCCGTGCGCGAGAATGAGTGTCGACTCGTCCGGACTCATGAGCAGCTGTGGGAACGCGATCTCAGGACCCGGATCGGTGACCGAATCGGGCAGAGGATGATCGGTCGTCCCCGCATCGAGGTCGATCACCGTCAATCGATGAGCTTTGGTGATAAACGCGACCACGCGGCGGTCGGGGTCGAGCCATGGAGTTTGCGATGCAAGCAGGCCATCGAATCGCGCGATGGGTACCAGGCTCGGAAGTGCGAGAACCTGCATCGCGCCGTCGGATGTGGTCATGGCGAAACCCCACTCCGCCACTGGCAGGCCCGCGATCGACCGGAACGGGCCCTCCAGCGGGAGCCGATGGACGGCCCCGCCCGCCTCCGTGTCGATCACCGCGAGGCCCCCTTCCTGCCTCGCGAGCACATAGCGACCCGAGGGCAGGGGCAAGACAACGCCCGCGTCAGAAGGGAGCGGGGTGACCGCACCGGTGCCAAGGCGATCGCCGTCGATCGAGAGCGTGGCAAAGCCGCGATCGGCAGTGATCAAAGAGAACCCGCCGTCGGGTCTGGCCGACACACCCGCCGTGAACGAGGCCCCGCCGTGCAGCACATCCAGACAGGTCGCTCTGGCCTGCATCTCGACGAAGCACCAGATTAGCTCCCGCTGTGCGAGCGGTGCGGACCAGAGCGTCCGATTGGCATCAAGCCCGCGGGGCACGAGCCTGTCGAACTCGCTCCAGAGCACCTGCTCGGCTCGTTCCCGTCCCTCGGCGGCGATCTGCGCGCGGACCTGCCTGAGCCGGCTCTCGCGCAGCGCGCCGCTCAGCCTTGTGTTACCAACCGCCAGCGACACCAGAACGCCTGCGAGGCCCAGCAGCAAAGCCGAACCCAGGGCAATCGACCCCCGATGCCGGCGCACGCCCTTGCGGAGCAAGTACCACCGGCTGTCGCCTCGGGCGTCGATGGCCTGCCCTCGTGCCGCATGCCGAAAGTCGCGTGCCAGTTCCGCCGCGGACTGGTACCGGCGGTGGGGCTCCTTGGCCATCGCCTTGGTGAGCACCGTCCAGGGATCGGCGGCGACGCCCGCGACGGTCCGGGGCGGGGGGTTCTGGGTCAGGATGCTGTTGATCGTCGTCTCCAGCGACCCCTGCACGTCGTAGGGCATCGCTCCGACTACGGCCTCGTACCCGATCACGCCCAGCGCGTAAAGGTCCGTGCGGATGTCCGGTGCATCGGCCACCGCCGAGACCTGTTCGGGCGCCGCGTATGCGAGCGTGCCGGTGAACTCGCCGGTGCGCGTGATGGGTACGGCCGTATGCGAGGGATCGACCCGCTTGGCTATGCCAAAGTCCAGCAGGTGAGGCTTGCCGGTTGCATCGATAAGGATGTTCGACGGCTTCAGGTCGCGGTGGATGATGCCACGTTGGTGCGCATGGTGGACCGCGTCGGCGATGTCCGCGAGCAGTTCCAGAACGAGCCGTGTATCTGCTCTGCGAGCAGGGGTCATCCACGCGTCCAGTGGCACCCCGTCGATCAACTCCATCACGAGCGCTTCGCGGCCGTCGTCGAGTGTCAGCGAATCAAACAGCCTCGCGATGCCCGGATGGCTGAGCGAGCCGACGATCTGAATCTCGCGTACGAACCGCTCTCGGGCCTGACGTGACTGACCGCCCGGAAGCGAACGCAGCACCTTGATCGCGACCACCTGACCCGAGGTGATCTGCGTGGCGCGGTACACCGTGCCCTGCCCACCGCCGGCGAGCTCCGACAGCACGTCGTAGCCGAACACCTGCGGTAGAAGTGACACGCGGTCGGGCTTGCGCTCGCAAAGCACGTCGCCGAAGCGTTGGCCGAACTTGGCGGAACGCAGGAACTCGGCGCACCGGCTGCACCGCGTGACGTGCGCGCGCACGTCGTCGGGCACGTCATGGCCCGCCGCCAGCGCGTCGAGCACATCAAAGGTGGGGCAGGTGGAAACGGTGTTCGACAACGAATGTTCCTCGGGCGGACGCGATCTACAGACCGTCGCGAACAGACTGGCTCAGATTCTCGACGATCTCTTGGAGTCGTTTCGACACGCGGTTGCGGGCGACGTACACCTGATCGACGCTGAGCCCGCACTGCCGGCCCGCCTCGGCTGCGGGAACGCTTCGCATCGCGGTGAGCTCGAACGCTGCGAGAGTCGGCGGAGCGAACTTGCCCTGCTCCTGCACAAACCGCCAGGCCTCCTCAAAGATGTGGCGCTCGAGCGCCAGCTCAAACGCCTCTGCGACTTCCGGCTCTCGGACACCGTCGTCCTTCGCCCGTGCCATTGCCGAGCCATCAGCCCTGCCGCGCTTGCGGCGCAGGTCGACGATGCGGTGGTGCGCGATCGCAACGATCCATGACGACAACCGGCCCCGCGAACGGTCGTACTTGCCCTGCCGATAATCGCGGAACGCCTGCATCATGGTCTCTTGGGCGGCTTCCTCTGCGTCGTCACGTATCAGGCCGAGCCGGAGCCCCGTGGAGATGAGCACTCCCCGGAACCGGGAGTCAAACTGCTGCCATGCGTCCTCGTCGCGGTTGTCCCGCAGCCGTTCGAGCAGGAGCGTGGTTGTGACAAAGGCTGGTTCGGGCATGGAGGTCCAAAGAAAATCTTGCGAACTGCTGCAAGATTCTACAGCGCCGCTCGCCATCTTCTAAGGGAATCCACCCGGCGGCCTCAAGTGGCCCATTTGCCGGCGGCGATCTGCCCGCTCCGCCCCATAACGCCGCCCGCTCCCCAACAAAGAAGCCCGTCCGATCCAGCGCCGCCGCTCTCGCCACGACTGCGGGCAAGCTACCTCGGCGCGAAGTCGCCCTTCCCGCCATCGAGCAGCTCGAAGAACGGCCATACCGGACAGAAATCGTCGCCCGGTCCGAACGGCGAATGCCCGACCCGAACGATGCTGCCGTCGGCATTCTTGTGGAACGACGACACGCCCGGTTGCGGCCTGCCGTGTTCATCCGCGTAACCCATAGCTTTGGCAAAGCCTGAGCCCCAGCCGCTCACGCAGCGATAGCCCCACCCTCGTTCAGCCGCGAACTCAGCGGTCCGCTCGGGCGGGTCGTTGCTGCAGAGCACGAACGCGCACCGCCGCTCGATGTGCCGCGTATACCCCGTGAAGCCGTCGGCCCAGAGCGTGCAGTAGTTGCACCCGCTGCCCATGTTGTGCACAACCAGCAAGTCATCGTGCTCACCGAAAAGCTCGCTCAACCGCACCTTGGAGCCGTCGGTGTTCAGCAGGCTCCAGTCCTCGACGGACTGTGGCCCACCCGCCTTGAGCGCAGCGACCAGTTCGGCCTTAGCCTTGATGACGGCCTGATACGCGGACTGAACCTCAGCGGTGGGCATGGCAAGGCCTCCTTGGCTCCGAGTTTACCAGCAGCACAAACCCTGATGGGCTCATCCTCCCTCTCCCGCGCCGTGGGCGGCCACGGGGGCGTGGGAGAGGGTCCGGCTGGGGTGCCACTGACCCGCAAGCGGGTCAGTGTTGGACCGCTGGCTTACGGGCACGGCCCGATCAGTCCGAGCAGCGCGAGGAAGTCGCCGAAGCTGACCTTGCCGTCGCCTCCGTTAAGCGTGCCGAAGTCGTCGGCGATGTCGCCCGTGCAGCCGGGGATGTTGCCGGGGCACGGCCCGAGGAGCCCGAGCAACGCCAAAAAGTCACCAAAGTCCACCATGCCATCGGCACCGAGGGTGCCGAAGCTGTCGGCGATATCGCCCACGCACGGCGTGACATCAAAGGCGTACGCCGACCCGGACTCGCCGCCGTTATCGTCGTCCTGCCAAGCACCAACCACCACCGTGGCGCCGCTCATCGCGACGCACCAGCCGAAATTATCCGCCGCCGCACCGTCGCTTGGCAGGAGTTTGGCGACCTGCTGCCCGGTGGTCGTGTTAAAGAGGTACGCCGATCCGGACTGCGTGCCGCTGTCGTCGTCGAAGGGGGCCGTAACCACCGCCGTGGTGCCGCTGATCGCGACGGAATAGCCGAACCAGTCAAACGCTGCGCCGTCGTTGGGCAAGAGCTTGGCGGTCTGCAGGCCGGTGGTCGTGCTGAAGAGGTACACCGACCCGGAGTTGCCGTTGTTGTTGTCGTCGTCCAGGTAAGCCCCAATCACCGCCGTGGTGCCGCTCATCGCAACCGAGCTGCCGAATCGATCGTCCGCCGCACCGTCGTTCGCGAGGAGCTTGGCGGTCTGCAGGCCGTTGGTCGTGTTAAAGACATACGCCGACCCCTTGGTGTCGTCTATGTAAGCCCCAATCACGGCCGTGCTCCCGCTGATCGCGACGGAAAAACCGAAAGAATCCTGCGCTGCGCCATCGTTGGGCAGCAGCTTGGCGGTCTGCAGGCCGCTGGTCGCGTTGAACACGTACGCCGACCCAGACTGAGTCCCATTGTCGTCGTCTTGCGGGGCCCCAACCACGACCGTGTTGCCGCTGATCGCCACAGAATGGCCAAAGATATCCGCCGCCGCACCGTCGTTGGGCAGGAGCTTGGCGAGCTGCAGGCCGGTGGTCGCGTTGAACAGGTACGCCGCCCCGGAGTGTTCTCCATTGTCGCTGTCCTGCGGAGCTCCAACCACTACCGTGTTGCCGCTGATGGCGACGGAGACGCCGAAACGATCAAACCACGTACCGTCATTGGGCAGTAGCTTGACGAGCTGCAGGCCGTTGCTCGTGTCGAGGACGTACGCAGAGCCGGAGTTGCCGCCGTTGTCGTCGTCAAAGTGAGCCCCGACAACAGCCCTCGTGCCGCTGACCGCGACGGAATAGGCAAAGTTATCATCTGCAGCACCATCGTTAGGTAGGAGTTTGAAGTCCTCGTTGAGCACCTGCGCGATGGCAAAGGGGGCCGCGGCTGCAAGGCACAAGGCAATCATCGCGATCTTCATCAGAGGCTCCTCTCGGGCGTCAGCCTCCAGACTACCCGATCCGACGGGTAACGCCCAAGAACTTTCTATCCATTCGCTCCGTTTCCGAGGGCCCTGCTCGTCCATCGGCCTCTACGGGCAAGGTCCAATCAAACCGAGCAGCGCGAGGAAGTCGCCGAAGCTGACCATGCCGTCACCGCCGTTAAGCGTGCCGAAGTCATCCGCGATGTCGCCAACGCAGCCCGGTGTGCCGCCCGGGCACGGCCCGATCAGCCCGAGCAACGCCAAGAAGTCACCGAAGCTCACCATGGCATCTGCACCCAAAGTGCCGAAGTCGTCGGCGATGTCGCCAGGGCAGGACGAAGGCGGCGGGGGTGCCTCCGCCATCTGCTCAAAGATCTCTAGGGTCATCTCGGTATCTTCAGTAGTCACGTCATGAACGCCGTCTTCAAAACTCGCGTGGCCCAAAACCCGGTAGCGAAGGTTGGGCCAGTCGGCACGTCCCGATAGCTGGTCGCCCGGCGTCGGGCAGGAACCATGGCTGCATTGGAAGAGGTAGTTGATGTCCACCGCAACGGGATCGGGATCTATGGCACCGTTCCCGTTCCAGTCCACCGGTGTCCCATCGGCCGCGTCCCAGCGCAGTTGAGGCGGCTCGCCACCGTCGCCGTAGGGCGTCAAGTTGGTCGCCAGATCGGAGCCGCTCCCGTCGATCCCGTCACCCTCGATCAGGCTGCCTTCGTCAAGATCGGCGGCCGCCACATGTGAATAGTCCAAACGCCAGAAATGAGTATATGACGCGACCGGGATCTGCCATGTGTAGCTCATTACGCTGTAGTAATTGGGTTTGCGATTCTTATGGTCGGCCGCACCGAGATCGGAAACACCGCCGTGACCGAGATTCAGGGTGTGGCCGAGTTCGTGCATGAAGGTGCCCGCCTGTTGGGCGGCGGTTCCGCCCGGGATGGGCCACAGCCCCAATGTCACCATGAAGTCATTGCCGGGAAGTTCGGCTAGGCCTGATGACGCACCAGCGCCGTGTGAGTAGCCGAAGACGCAGTAGCGATAGGCCTTGGCTTTCGCTTCGAGCAAGGGCGCGTTGCCGTGTTCTGCCACGGTTCCATAGTGGGCCGCTTTGAACGAGTCGAACCCGACCCAGTTGTTGGGAAACGGTGTGATGGGAAGACTCTGTTCATCGACCAGGAGGTGAAGAGTGATGCCGTCGAGACCGTCGGGATTGTCAACCAGATCGTTGGGCGCATTGGCGAACGCAGCGATGACATCGGCCTGCGCGGCTGGTGCGAAGCCGAGCCCAAACATCGAGTCGATCTCAATGTAGAGATCCTTGTGCATCGGGTCGGCACCCGGCAACATGTAGTGTTGCTCATCGCCGCCCCCATCGGAGTATGGAATTCCGTTGGTCTCCCACGTGTCGAGCAGACCGTCGCCGTCGCTATCGAACGAGTAGACGTAGGCCGACCCGGAGAAGCTGCCGTGCGTGTCATCTCCAATCGCACCGGCCCCGACCACGCCGTCGCCAACCGCGACAGACCAGCCGAACCACGCATCACTCGCCCCGTCGGTTGGAAGGAGCTTCGCGATCTGCCTGCCGGTGGACGAATCGAAGAGGTACGCCGAGCCGGATCCGGCGCCGCTGTCGTCGTCCAGCCATGACCCAACGGCGACGACATCTCCGTCGATGGCGATGGAGTTGCCGAAGGAGTCAAACGCCGCGCCGTCGCTCGGGAGGAGTTTGAAGAGCTGCCCACCCGTGGACGCATCGAAGAGGTACGCCGAGCCGGAGTTGTCGCCATTGTCATCGTCGACCCATGCACTCACGGCGACAACGCCGCCGTCGATGGCGATCGCGTATCCAAACTGGTCAGCCAAGCCCCCGTCGCTAGGCAGGAGCTTGGAGAGCTGGGCACCCGTAGAGGCATCAAAGAGATACGCCGAACCAGAGTTGCTGCCGTTGTCATTGTCGCCAATCGCCCCAACAGCAACAACACCATCGGCTATGCCGATAGACCAACCGAACATGTTGTCCGCCGCACCGTCGGTTGGCAGGAGCTTGGCGATCTGTCCGCCGGTGGTCGCGTCAAAGAGATACGCCGAGCCTGAGTCACTGCCGCTGTCGTCGTCTTGAGTCGCGCCGACGGCGACAACGCCGTCGGCGATCGCAATCGAATAGCCAAAGCTGTCAAACGCCGCGCCGTCGTTCGGGACGAGCTTGAAGAGCTGCGCGCCGGTCACCGCATCGAAAAGATACGCCGAGCCAGAGAAATCGCCGCTGGCATCGTCGCCAATCGCCCCGACCGCGACGACTCCGCTATCGATGGCAATCGAATATCCAAACTGGTCGACCGCCGCGCCGTCGCTCGAAAGGAGCTTAAAGAGCTGAAGCCCGGTCGCCGCATCAAAGAGATATCCCGAACCAGAGTTGGCCCCGTTGTCATTGTCAAAGCGAGCCCCGACGGCGACGACCCCTCTGTCGACGGCGATCGAGGAACCGAACTGGTTACTCGCCGCTCCGTCGCTCGCGAGGAGCTTGAAGTCCTCATTGAGCGCCTGGCCGCTGGCGGCGGAGACAACAGCGATAAGACAAAGGGCCACCATCGCATCTGTGAGTCTCATCTCTGGCTCCTCTCAAGGGTAAGCCCCAGCCTACCCGACGCAGCGGGTGTGGCTCAAGAGTTGTTTGCCCGGTTTGATGAAGTGTTTGGGGGCGAGAGCGCTCGGGGCTTGATGAGCGGGCCGCAGGGGGTTTCTTCTCTCTCTCTCTCTCTCTCTCTCTCTCTCTCTCTGTCATTGCCTCTTGCCCACCCACCATGGCCCCCTCTTCTCTGTGCCCTCTGTGTCTCTGTGGTGAAGTCTCTTGAAGAGGCTGCATGGCTTCCGCCCGGGGCTCGAAAGCAGGCCTCGCTTCGCCGCACTCTCCGCGTCTTCACTCCGCGCCTCCGCGTTCCCTCCTCTCACCAACCTCCCGCGCGCGCAACATTCGGCACCTCTCAACTTACCCGTTGATCCCGCTCCCGCTCCGTGCGACGATTGCATCAGGGGGACGACGCGTGCACAACAACCAACTGCTCGAGGACTACCTCGATCCCGATCTCTCCGAGCTTCGCCTCTGCGAGCGCCACAGCCTCACCCTCGCCCAGCTCCGCGAGACCATCAACGCGACCGAATTCACCAAGGCGCTCAACGACCTCGAAGCGATACGCCAGCAGCGAGCGGCGCACCTCGCAAGCCAGGCCGCGCGCTCAGCACTCGCACGGCTCGCCGAGATCACCAACACACCCCTCGACCACGCGAGCGCCTCACTCATCGAGACCGTCCGCAAGGCCGCTGCCGCGC